>NZ_QFYS01000009.1 GCF_003254525.1 Phenylobacterium kunshanense | reverse complement strand
CGCCGGCCTCCTGCTCCCGCAGGATCCCGATGATCTGCTCTTCCGTGAACCTTGATCGCTTCATTCGTCCGTCCTTTGGTCGGGCGGACTCTAGCTATTCCTGGCTGAGTTTCAGGGGGTCACGTCACCGGTCGCAGACTCCACCGCCTCGCCTGTATTGCGGCCTGTTTCGTCCTCGTGCTTGGCGTGGCGGTCTTGACCGGCATTACATTGCGCCAACGCGCCATGGACGAGCAAACGCGCGCCGACGTGCGGCTCTCGTACCAACTGCGGAGTGATCTGCAGGTTGTGTTCTCATCCATGCAGGACGTTGAGACCGGCGCCCGCGGCTATGTGATCACCGGCCGCGACGATTTCCTGGCGCCCTATCATCTCGGCCGCGCCGCGCTGCCCTCAGAGTTGGCGTCGTTGCAGCTGATCGCCAGGCGGGATGGCGAGGAAGGTCGCCTCGCCGGTCTGGAGGCCCTGATCCGCCAGAAGCTGCAAATCTCCGCCGACATGGTCGCAACGCGTCAAGCAAACCGTGGTGACGAGGCTACGCTGCTAGTGAAGACCGGGCGCGGCAAGGCCGTCATGGACCGAATCCGGGGCCAGGTCTCGGACTGGCAGGCTCACGAGGCGCGCCAGCTAGAAGCCCGCCTGGCGTCGGCCGACGCGGCCCAGGTGCGCATGACCAATGCTCTCTGGGCGCTGACTGGCGGCGTCATCGTGCTGCTCGTCTCGGCGGCCGCCGGGGCGGTCCTGGCCCTACGGGCTAGCGCCCGCGCCGCCAACGAGCTGGCTCACAGCCGTGACGTGGCCGAGAGCGCCAACCGCGCCAAGTCCGACTTCCTCGCGATGATGAGTCACGAGCTGCGCACGCCATTGAACGGGGTGCTGGGCATGGCCCACGCCCTGGAAGCCTCGCAGCTCGACGCCCGCCAGCGGCGCCACCTCAGCGTGATCAGCAGCTCGGGACGCAGCCTGCTGCTGATCCTGAATGACCTCCTCGATCTGTCGAAAATCGAGGCCGGCCGGCTGGAGGTGGAAACGATCCCATTTGCCCTGCGCGAACTGCTCGACAGCGTCGCCGATCTTTGGCGCGGTCCCGCGTCCGAGAAGGGCTTGCGGCTCAGCGTGGCGGTCCCCGACCAGGTTCCGGCCTGGGCGGCGGGCGATCCGACGCGGCTACGCCAGGTGCTCACCAACCTGCTGTCGAACGCCGTCAAGTTCACCACCCGAGGCGGCGTCACGTTGCAGGTTGAGTATCTGGACGACCGCCTCCGATTTGCCGTGACCGATACCGGCGCGGGGATCACACCCGAGGTACAATCCCGCCTGTTCACCGACTTCGTTCAGGCGGAGGCGGGAACGGCGCGACGCTTCGGCGGCACGGGCCTCGGCCTCTCCATTTCGCGGCGGCTCTGCCGGCTGATGGGCGGTGACTTGGCCGTGACCAGCCGCCCCGGCGAAGGCGCGACCTTCTACGGCTGGGTGGCCCTCGAAGCGGCCCCGGCCCCCGAGCCCCGGGCGGACGAGGAGGAGATGACCGAACTCCCGGCCCTGCGGGCCCTGGCGGTCGATGACAACGCCAACAACCGCGCCGTGGTCGAGGCCCTGCTAGAAGCCCTCGGGATCTCGGTGGCCCTGGCCTGCGACGGCGCCGAGGCCCTGGAGGCGCTCCGCGCCGAGCCCTTCGATCTGGTGCTGATGGACGTGAACATGCCCGTGATGGACGGCCCCACCGCCTTGGCCGCGATCCGCCGTGGCGAGGCGGGCGCGAGCGACATGCCGGTCATCGCCCTGACCGCGGACGCGATGTCAGGAGATCGGGAGCGGTTCCTGGCCCTTGGCTTCGACGATCACCTCGCCAAGCCGCTTCGACCGCAGGCCCTGGCGGCCGCGCTGGTGGCAGCGACCGCGAAGGTCGTCCTGGCGGCCTGACGGCTCTGCAGCGATAGTCGCCGGACACGGCTGCCAGGCCGCCCCTCCAGCCGCCCGCCAAGCCCGAGGTCAGCGCTGCGCCAGCAACGGACGCTGGGACCGGCGCCAGAAGCCGACCTTCGATTCACTTGGCAAGTTCTAGGGCGCGATACGGCGCCTCATCGGAATCCTGCTCCAGCGTAAGCGGCAGGAGGCTGTCATCGACAGTGGCGATAGAGGTTCCCCAACAGGTCTCCAGTGTCTTGCTTGCGGCCCGCCACCAATTGGTGACAGGACCCTCGTAGTCGGATCGCGCCGCATAGGTCCCATCCGCTCTTCGGGAGGCCAGGTTCACACGCGCGCCATGGAATGGTGGAATCTGCGATGAGGTGGATTGGGTTGGAATGTCGCGAACGCTGCGCACGACTTCGGCCAGCGCCGGGCATCGCCTTCCATCGATCCAGACCCTGTCGATGCGGTGAGTTGGTCCCGTGATGCCGACGGTTGTGCGTGTTCGACGCTCTGCCATCCAGAAGGCGCCAGCCTTCGACCGGACCTCGCGCAGCACCAAGCTTTCATAGGTGCCGCTATAGTGGCCAGCCACCACTCTCACGCGGTAGGTGTCGACAAAGCTGGGCGCAGCGATCGCCTCACCGCCGAGACTTGCAGATAGAACTGCCCAGATGAGGCGTTTGAAAAGGCCGGTCTTCATTGCACCCGAAGACACTGGGCGCCAGCATGGCCGCTTCAAGGCGAGAGGCTCAGACGCGCCAGGAGGAGCCGTTGGCATCGGTGCGTGAAGCGGACCTTCAGCCGCCCTGCCCGGCCAAGCCCGCCCTCGACCGCCTTCAGTCCCTGTTTGGCGCTCCGGGGACGGCGCTTACCGTGCGCCAGCTCAAGCCGTCACTTATGGGGAGAGATGACGATCCTACCAGGTCCCATGGCATCGTGATCAGCATGCTCCTGCCAGGCGATGCAGGCCCATACGGCGAGGCTTAGGCCCGCGAAGACCGCCGCAAGCCGCAATACGAGCCCAATAGGCTCCCGCCTCCGGCTTGCTCGACCTGTGTTACGGCGCATGGCGACACCGTATGCTCGGCGCGGCCTTGGCGGCGTCGGCCACGAACTGACGGACAACCGGTCCGAACTGAAGTGTGAGGGGGCCTCTCACCATGCTCGCAAGTAGACCGCTGCCTTCCACGCTGTGCCGCAGACAGCAGCCTTCACCGGTGGGCGTGAGGTCGAACCGAAATCTCAGGGTCAGAAAGATCGAGAGCCGGACGGACCACACGAGAGCCCGCTCAGGCGTGACGACCTCGATCCTACCGTCGAGCGTGAAGTGCCTGACCGAGCCATCGGCTCGCACCGTGGGAACGATGTAGGCGAGCTCGGGCCCCCGCCTGACGTCCCCTGCGATCTGCAAGCTCCGCGTCCAATCGCCATACCGATCGAAGCGCGTGAGCATCGCCCAGACCACGTCCGGCAAGGCCTCCACCAAGCTCTCCGAGACGACCTCAAACGTGACCGCGCTCATGGCTTGGGCTCACGATAGGCCAGTAGGCGCAACGCATTTCCCACCACGAACAGCGTCGAGCCTTCGTGGACCATCACCGCCACGCCGATCTTCAGCCCGAACAGCGTCGCCGGGATCAGGAAGGCGACAATGCCCAGGCTGATCCAGAGGTTCTGGCGGATGACGGAACTCGTACGCCGGCTGAGCCCCACCGCGAACGGCAGACGGCGCAGGTCGTCGGCCATCAGGGCGACGTCGGCGGTCTCCAGCGCCACGTCGGACCCCGCCGCGCCCATGGCGATGCCGACGGTGGCGTTGGCCATGGCCGGCGCATCATTCACGCCGTCCCCCACCATGGCCACGCGGCCCTCAGAGGCGGCCAGGGCCCGGACCAGCTCGACCTTGTCCTCCGGCATCAGGCCGCCGCGGGCCTCGTCCAGACCCAGCTCACGCGCAATGGCGTCGGCAACGCCCTGATTGTCGCCCGACAGCATGATAGTCCGGCGGATGCCGATCCTGTGCAGGGCGGCGAGCACCTCGGCGGCGCCGTCTCTGGGCGTATCCATCAGGCCCAAGGCGCCGAGAAACTGGTCGCCGGCCTTCACCACCATCACGGTGCGGCCCGAGGCCTCCAGTCGTCGCACCTCTGCCCAGAGCGACTCGGGCGGCTCCGGTCCCTCCTCCGTGAACATCGCCGGCTTGCCGATGACGACCCGCCGCCCCTCAACGAGCGCCTCCACGCCCTTGCCGACCAGCCCGCGCACGGCGGACGCCTCCGGCGGGGGGCCCTCCAGCGCCGCGCCGCCGTCCCGAACGACCGCGGCGGCCAGCGGGTGGTCGCTCCGCGCCTCGACGGCCACGGCGATGCGCAGCAGGTCCTGGGGCTGCACGCCCCACGCCGGCTCCACATCGGTGAGCTTCGGCTTGCCCTCCGTCAACGTACCGGTCTTGTCGAAGGCGATGGCGGTGAGGCCGCCCAGGTTCTCGAGGGGGCCGCCGCCCTTCACCAGCACGCCCCCGCGCCCGGCCCGCGCGACACCGCTCAGCACGGCGCTCGGCACCGAGATCGCCAGCGCACACGGGCTCGCCGCCACCAGAACCGCCATCGCCCGGTAGAAGCTCTGCGCGAACGGTTCTCCCAACGCGAGGCCGCCGACGATCAGGCCCGCGACCAGCAGCAGGACCGCCGGCACGAACAGGCGCTCGAAACGGTCAGTGAACCGCTGGGTGGGCGATTTCTGCGCCTCGGCTTCGGACACCAGGCGTACGACGCGGGAAAGCGCGCTCTCCGAGGCCAGCCGTGCGACGCGCACGTCGAGCGCGCCGGGTCCATTGATTGTGCCGGCGAATACTTTGTACTCGGGCGGCGCGCGGGCGAAGTCCGCCTCCGGCTCCGGGCTCGGCCGTTTGTCGACTGGCACGCTCTCGCCGGTGACCGGCGCCTGGTTGACCGCGCTTTCGCCCGCCACCACCACGCCGTCCGCCGGCAGGCGTTCATTGGGGCGGACGAGGACGATGTCGCCAACCACGAGGTCCGCCACCGGAACGTCGGCGGTCGCCTCGCCGCGCCGCACCGTGGCCCGATCCGGCGCCAGTTCGGCGAGCGCCTCGATGGCCCGCCGCGCGCGGCCCATGGCGTAGTGCTCGAGCGCGTGACCTAGGCTGAAGAGGAACAGGAGCAACGCGCCCTCGGCCCATTCGCCGAGCGCCGCGGCGCCCGCGGCCGCCACCAGCATCAGGGTGTCGATCGCGAACTTGCGCTGTCTCAGGTTGTCGAACGCCTCGCGCAGGGTGAACCAGCTGCCGAGACCATAGGCGACCAGGAACAGGGCCAACGGCTCCCAACCGGTCACGCCGGAGCGTTCGAGCAGCCAGCCGGCGAGCAGGGCCGCGCCACAGCCGAGCGCGAAGATCAGCTCGGTCCGCTCGCCGAACAGTCCGCCGTGGGCGTGATCGCCCTCAGCCTGCTCGCCTTTTGCATGGACATGGGGTTTGCCGCCGCTCATGGGGCGCTGTCCTTCTGGTTGTTGGCGTCCTTGAGGATGTCGACCCCGCCCTTCACCGCGATCAGCGCGACGAGCGCGCCCACCACGAGGTCGGGCCAGGGCTGCTTCAGCCAGAGGACCAGGCCGCCGGCGACGAGGATCCCGCCGTTGGAGGCGAAGTCGTTGAAGCTGAAGGTCTCGGCGGCGCGCATGTTGACGTCGTCGCTTCGGCTGCGCCGGATCAGGTCGAGGCAGGCGAGATTGACCACGGCCGCCACGGCCGCCATCGCCATCATCGTCACGCCGACCGGCTCGGCCCCGACAAGCCCGCGCCGCACGACGTCGGCAAGGACGCCCGCCGCGAACACCAGCAACATCACGCCAGAGACGCGCGCGGCCCGCCGCTTCCAGGCCAGGGCGCGTCCCACCGCCAGGAAGCTCAGCAGGTAGACGATCGCGTCCGAGCCGTTGTCGAGGGCGTTTGCGATGAGGGCGCTGGAGTCGGCCGCCACCCCCGCCGCCCCGAGCCCCAGGAAGAGCCCGGCGTTGAGGACCAGCACCACAAGCAGGATCCGCCGCTGGCGCTGGTCCGCCTCGCCGAGGCCGCTCATGGCGCGGCCTCCTCGTCATCGTCCACCCCTTCATCCTTGCGATGACGCACCGCCTTGGCCGCGAAGGTGGGCAGCACCAGCAGAGTGAGCGCCGTCGCCGTCAGCAATCCGCCGATCACCACGGTGGCCAGCGGCTTCTGCACCTCGGCTCCCGCTCCGCTGGCGATCGCCATGGGAATGAAGCCGACGATCGCGACCAGCGCCGTGGTCAGCACCGCTCTCAGGCGGCTTGTCGCCCCCTCGATGGCCGCCGTCACGGGTTCAAGCCCTTCGGTCAGCCGTTCGCGGATCGCCTGCATCAGCACGAGGCCGTTGAGGGTCGCGACGCCGGAGACGGCGATGAAGCCGACCGCCGCCGAGACCGAGAACGGCATCCCACGCAGGAGCAACGCCAGCGCGCCGCCGACCAGGGCCAATGGCACGCAGGCGAACACCAGCCCCGCCTCGGCGAACGAGCCCAACGCCATGAACAGCAGGACGCCGATCATCACGAAGACCACGGGGATCACGAGGCCCAGCCGTTGTTCGGCCCGCTTCAGGTTCTCGAACTGCCCGCCCCACGTCAGCGAATAGCCCGCCGGGAGCTTCACCTCGGCCTTCACCCTCGTCTGGGCGTCTGTGACGAAGCCGCCGAGATCGCGGCCCCGGACGTTGGCCTGCACCACCATGCGGCGGCTGCCGTCGTTGCGGCTGATCTGGTTCTGACCCTCGGCGATCTGGATCTTCGCGACCGACGACAGCGGCACCGTCACGCCCGCCGCCGTGGTCACCGGAAGCGCGTCCAGGGCAGCGGGATCGTTGCGGGCGCTGTCCGGCAGGCGGACGACCACGTCGAAACGGCGGTCGCCCTCGAAGATCTGGCCGGCTTCGGCGCCCCCGATGGCGGCCGAGACCGCCTCGGTGACGTCCGCCGCCGACAGGCCGTAACTGGCCGCGGCGAAGCGGTCGACGCTGACGGTCAGGGTCGGCAGGCCGGAGGCCTGTTCCACCCGCACGTCGGCCGAGCCCGGCGTGGCGCGCAGAGCCGCGGCGACCTGGTCGGCCGTCGCCTGCAGCTGGGCGAAGTCGTCGCCATAGACCATGACCGCGAGGTCGGTCCGCACGCCCGAGATCAGCTCGTTGAACCGCAGCTCGATCGGCTGGCTGAACTCGAAGCTGTTGCCGAGCTGCTGGGCCGCCGCCTTCTCGATCCGCGCGATCAGCTCTTCCTTCGGCAGCTTCGGATCGGGCCAGTCCTTGCGTTTCTTGAGGACGATGACCGCGTCGGAGATGTTGGGCGGCATCGGGTCGACCGCCGCCTCGGCGGTGCCGGTGCGCGAGAACATGGTCTCGACTTCCGGCTGGGCCTTGATCGCCCGCTCCAGCTTCATCTGCATGGCCAGCGACTGTTCGAGCGAGGCCGAGGGCACGCGCAGCGCCTGCATGGCGATGTCCCCCTCGTCCAGGGTGGGGATGAACTCCCGGCCCAGTACCGAGAAGGACACGACGCCCACCGCGAGCGTGGCCAGCGCCGAGATCAGCACGATCTTGGGCCGGGCGACCGCGGCGCGGATGGCCGGCTCGATCCGCTTGCGCGCGAACGTCAGGATCCGCGTCTCGTGCTCGATCGCCTGGCCCGCGTCGTCGACGTGGACCGTCTTCGGGTCGCGGACCCAGAGCGCGGTCATGGCCGGCACAAAGGTGAAGGAGAAGATGAACGCCCCCACCAGCGCCAGCATCACGGTCGCGCCCATGGGGATGAAGGTCTTGCCCTCGACGCCCTCCAGCATCAGCAGCGGGGTGAAGACGAGCAGGATGATCAGCTGGCCGAATGCGGCCGGCTTGACCATCTGCCGCGCTGCGGCCCCGGCGACGCCGAGGCGCTCCCTGCGCGTCAGCATGCGGCCGAGCTCCGCGCGCCGGTGACCCAGCATGAGCAGGGTGTTCTCGACCACGACCACGGCGCCGTCGACCAGCAGGCCGAAATCGAGGGCGCCCAGGCTCATCAGGTTTCCGCTGATCCCGAACCGGTTCATGCCGATGACCGCGAACAGGAAGCTGATCGGGATCATCAGGGCGGTGATGCTGGCGGCCCGGATGTTTCCGAGCAGCAGGAACAGGATCACGATCACCAGCAGTGCGCCCTCGACGAGGTTCTTCGCCACCGTCTTGATGGTGGAATTGACGAGCTCGCTGCGGTTCAGAACCGGCTTGGCGATCACGCCGGGCGGCAGGCTGGCCGCCACCTCCTCGAGCCGTTCCGCCGCCGCCTGCGCCACGGTGCGGCTGTTGCCGCCCGCCAGCATCAGCGCCGTGCCGATCACCGCCTCATGGCCGTCGCGGCTGGCGCCGCCGAGGCGCGGCGCCTCGCCGATCTCCACCGTGGCGACGTCCGCCACTCGGACCACCAGGCCGTTGCGGTTGACCACCGGCGCTTGGGCCAGGTCCTGGACCGTCTGAGCGAGCGCATCGCTGCGCACGGTCAGCGCCTCACCGGCCCGCTGGATGAAGCCGGCGCCGGCCTGCGTGTTCGCCCGGTCCAGCGCCTGGATCAGGTCGCCGAGACTGAGGCCGTAGCTCGCCAGCCGCGCCGCGTCCGGACGAACCGCGTACTCCTTCACATAGCCGCCGTTGACGTCGACGCCGGCGAGACCGGTCGTCGTGCGCATACGCGGCGCGATGATCCAGTCCTGGACGGTGCGCAGGTAGGTGGCGCGGGCCCGGTCCGTCGTCAGCCGGTCGCCCTCCGGCGTCAGATACGACCCGTCCGCCTGCCAGCCCGGCTGGCCCGGCCTGGCCGTCGTCCTGGGGCTGAACGGAACATAGTCCACCGTCCACATCAGCACCTCGCCGAGGCCCGTAGTGATCGGGGCCAGGCCCGGTTCGACGCCCTCGGGCAGCCGCTCCCGCGCCTGCGCCATCCGCTCGGCCACCTGCTGGCGGGCAAAGTAGATGTCGGTCTGGTCGCTGAAGATGACGGTGATCTGGCTAAAGCCGTTGCGGCTCAGCGAGCGGGTGCTCTGCAGCCCCGGAATGCCGGCCATGGCGGTTTCCAGGGGATAGGTGACCTGGCGCTCCATCTGCTCGGGCGCGAGCGCCGGGGCGACGGTGTTGATCTGCACCTGGCGGTTGGTGATGTCCGGCACCGCGTCGATCGGCAGCCGGGTGAGTTCGAAGAGGCCGATAGCGGCCACGAGGGCCGTGGCGAGCACCACGAACCATCGGAAACGGACGGAGGCCTCGATGATGGCTTTGAACATGGACGCCCCCTAGTGACCGTGCTCGGCTTCGCCCTTGGCCATCTCGGCCTTGAGCAGGAAGGCGTTGGTGGAGGCGACGCGCTCCTCGCCGGTCAGGCCGCGGAGGATTTCGGTGCGCCCCCCGGCCTGGCGGCCGGCGAGCACCTGGACGGCGCGGAAGCCGCGCTGGGTCTGGACGAACACCACGGACTTGCCCTCGACGGTCTGCACCGCCTCGCTGGGCACCGAGAGGCCGCCCTGCTCCTGGCCGGTGACCAACGCGCCGGTGACGGGGGAGCCGGCGGGCGGCAAGGCCGCGCCTTCCGGCTTAGCTCGGATCACGGTTGCGCCGCTGTTCTGGGCGCCGGCGTCGGCGGCGACGCCGGTGACGACCGCCGAGAATTCGCCGCCCGGTCCCGAGACCTGCATGCGCGCGCCCGGCTGCGCCTGGGCGGCGAGCTGCGGTGGCGCATTGAAGACCAACTCCACACGGGCCGGATTGGTGACCTCGGCGACGACACCGCCCTGGGCGACGAAGCCGCCCGGACCGACCTGCACGCTGGTCACCACCCCGGCGATCGGGCTGGTCACGTTGAGCCGGCCCGCGGCGTTGGGGCCTCCGGCTGCGGACGCCCGGGCCCGGGCGGCGCGAGCGCTCGCCTGGGCGCTCAGCGCCTGGGCGTGGGACACTTCGGCTTCTCGCTTAGCCACCACGCCCAGCTTGGCGAGATCCTCGTCGCGACCGTGCGCCTGTTCGGCCAGCACATAGGCGGCTTGGGCGGCGTCGGCCTCGGCGCGCAGGCTCGCCGCATCGCCACTGACCAGCACCGCGAGGGCCTGTCCCGCGTTGATCGATTGGCCCGGCGCCACCAGCACGCGCTCCACGCGGCCACCCACGACCGCACTGACGCTGGCCTTGGCGTCGATCACCGGCGCCACGCGGCCGGACAGACGCACTTCCGCCCCGCCGCCCCGCGTGACCGCCGCCACCTGGATGCCGGACGCCTGGGCCTGCGCTGGCGTCAGCGGAACCACGCCCTCTTCGGCCTTGGCGCTTTCGCCGCCCTTCGCGGCGGCCTGGCCATCATTTTCGTCGGCGTGCCCGTCCTCCGCCGCCGCGGGCGCAGGCTTGTTGAGAACCGTGGAGAGGCCGTATCCGCCCGCCCCAGCCAGGACGACCGCAGCCGCCACCGCGCCATAGAGGCGCGCCTTGTCCGTGTTCATTACTGCTCTCCGGGGGTGGCGAAGCCACCGAGCCGCGCCTGGGCGGCCTGCGCGCCGATCCGCTCGACGGCGGCGGCGATGGTTTGGGCCCGTGCGTCCGCAAGCGCGCGACGGGCGTTGACGAGTTCGACCAGCGGGAGCTTGCCCGCCTCGTAGCCGACCCGGGCGAGGCGATAGGCCTCCTCGGCCGTGCGTTCACCTTCGCGGGCCGCTACGACCCGGGTCTCGGCCGCGGCGATACGCGTCTCGCTCACGCGGACCGCAGCCTCGGCCTCGAGCCGCGCGGCGTTCAGCCGGGCGTCCGCGGCTGAAATCTCCGCCCGCGCCGCGTCGATGTTGCCGCGGTTACGGTCGAACAGCGGCAGCGGGACGGAAATCCCCGCGATCATCGCGGTGGCGTCGGCTTCCTCGAACCGGCGGAAGCCGAACGACACCGTGACGTCCGGCACGGCGCGCCGGCGCTCGATCTGCAGCCGTCGGGCCGCCGCCTCGCGCTCGGCCTGGGCCGCCACGAAGGCTGCCGCCGTCGCGGAGGCCGGGGTCAGGCCTGGCGCGAGCGGCGCCCTGCTGTCGAGCAGGCTGGCCGCCACGGACGTCAGCGGCGCCGGCGAGCCGGTGAGCGCCGTCAGATTGCCGAACGCCGTCGCCCGCGCGGCCTTGGCCTCATCAAGCCCGGCCCGCGCCGCCTGCACGGCGGCCTGCGCCTGCAGACGGCGCAGTTCCGCCTCACGGCCGGCGTCGACCAGGGCCGAGGCGATACGCGCATCCTCCTGGGCGAGGGTCAGCGTTTCCTGCGCCAGGAGCATCCGGCGGTCGGCGGCCTCGGCAGTGGCGTAGCCGACGGCGAGGTCGAAGGCGTAGTCCACCTGGGCGCTGCGGGCTCTCGCCTGCGCGGCGGTGACCTCGGCGCGGCCCGCTGCCATCCGGGCCTGGCGCTTGCCGCCCAGCTCCAGCGGCTGCTGCACCGTGGCGGTGGTCTCAGACAGGGTCGTGCCGCGGTACGGTCCCGAGCCCGAGAAATTCTCCATCTGGAGCCCCACGGTGGGGTTGGGGAAGACCGCCGCCTGGCGCGCGAGCCCTTGTGTCCGGGCGATGTCGGCCCGCGCTTCGGCGAGCCGGGGCGCGGTCGCTTGCGACTGCGCCAGGAGTTCAGCGAAGGCGGGCGCAGGATCGGCATGGGCCGTGCGCACGCCGACGCCCAGGGCGCACAGCCCTAGGGTGACCGCCGTGAGCGGTCGTCGGAAGTTTTGGGGGTACATGGACCTTCTCTCGAATGACGACAGGACGCGTGCGGGGCACGCGGGGTGTCGTCAGGCGCGAGGGGGCCGCTTCAGGGCGAACTTTCGGTCGAGAACGGCCACGCGGGAACGGCGGAGCTCGTGCCGCGTCGCGACGGCAGCGATGTCGCCCGGGGACCGGACCTGGGCCGGCACATAGCTCGCGCCGTGATGGCAGTGGCCGTGGATGCAGGCCATGCCGTCCGGGCCGTGATCGGAGAAATCACTATCCGCAGGCGCGGCGTCGACATGGGGTTGCGCCGTATCGACCGCCTCGGCGTGGACGTGCTCGGCGGCCGCGGCGCTCATGCCGGCATCGTCCCGGCAGAGCATGGCGTCGATCCCCGGACCAAAGGTCAGCACGGTGAGCACCAGCGCGAACAGCGCGGCTCCCAACCTTTGCCAGCCTGTGGAGATCGACGTCATGACCCTCGCCTATAGCTGCGATCAGCGGGCAGGAGAATGCGTTACAAGATCACGCTCGAGCTCGGCCCGCCGCTCGGCGAGCGCCTGTGAGGTGATCTGCCAAGCCGAGCGAAGGAAGACCGCAGCCAGCAGCACACCCACGACGAGGTCGGGCCAGCGCGAGCCCGTCAAGGTCACGGCGACGCCGGTCGCGGCGACAGCCAGGCACTGTACCAAGTCGTTGCGCGTGCAGAGCCAGACCGAGCGCACATTGGCGTCGCCCTCGCGGTAGCGGAGCAGCAGGAGCGCCGCCAGCAGATTAGCCGCCGCACCGAACAGGCCCAGGCCCGAGATCGCCATTCCCTCCGGCGCCACGCCGGCGGCCGCCCGCCAGATCGCGAAGCCCAGGATGCTGAGCGCCATGACCGCAAGGCTCGCGCTCTTGATCAGCGCCGCGCCGGACCGGGCCTGAACACTGCGCCCGATCGCCCAGAGGCTGAGGCCGTACGTCGCGGCGTCGGCGGCGAAGTCCAAGGTGTTGGCGGCCAGCGAGGCCGAGCCTGCCATCCAGGCTCCGACGCCCACGCCGGCAAAGCCGACGAGGTTGATGCCGATCACGGCCGCGAGGATGCGGCGGTAGGCCGGCGAGGCGCCGTCGAAGGCCACATCGTGGCCACAGCAGCCGGTCGCGGCGGGCGTTTCTGAAGAGGAACAGCTCGACATGACTGCGACCTTGCATGCTCTAGCGACTAGAG
Organism: Phenylobacterium kunshanense; assembly: GCF_003254525.1. GTDB lineage: Bacteria > Pseudomonadota > Alphaproteobacteria > Caulobacterales > Caulobacteraceae > Phenylobacterium > Phenylobacterium kunshanense. The sequence goes on along the minus strand of NZ_QFYS01000009.1, from coordinate 163,720 downwards.
GATCAAGCGCTTATTTTTGGCCGGTCATCAGGAGGCCGCATGACCGCGCTCAGCATCGGCAAGCTGTCGAAATCCACGGACGTGAAGGTCCCGACGATCCGATTCTACGAGCAGATCGGCCTGCTGCCGGAGCCGGACCGGACCGACAGCGACCGGCGCGTCTACGGCGACCGCGACGTCCGGCGCCTGGCCTTCATCAAGCACGCGCGCCAGCTCGGCTTCACGATCGACGGCATCCGCACCCTGTTGGCGCTCTCGGACCAACCCGACCGCGACTGCGACGAGGCCAACCGGCTGGCGCAGGAACAGCTGGCCGCCGTCGAGAGCAAGATCGCCCAGCTCCAGGCGCTGCGGGGCGAGCTATGGCGCATGGTCGAGGCGCGTTGTCGGGGCGCGGCCGCCGACTGCCGCGTCATCGAGACCCTCGCCGACCATGCTCGCTGCATGCAAGACCATGTCGAGCCATCACCATTCGCCCGCTAGCGAGGGGCAGTTTGCGGGTTACCCAGCGCGGTGGAGCCGTCGCGCCATCGCCGGACATTGGACTCGGCAGAGAAGTCGACGTTGGCGCGCCTTCCCGCCTGTGACCGTCATCGCCCCGTGTCAGACATCGCGAGGAGCGCGGGACACCCGAGTGTCTGCGTCAGATCTCAAGCTGCTCGGACAGTTCAAGGGCGTCGTCGACCTCGATGCCGAGGTATCGCACGGTGCTCTCCAACTTCCGATGACCTAGCAGCAACTGACAGGCGCGCAGGTTGCCAGTCTTCTTGTAGACGAGCGCCACCTTCGTCCGACGCAGGCTATGTGTGCCGTAGGCGGCGGGCTCCAGATCGATCAAGGCCACCCAGCGATCGACGAGCCTCGCATACTGCCGCGTGCCGATATGGCCGCCGTGCCGGCTCCGACTCGGGAACAACCAATCGTCACCCCGCCGCCCGCGCCGCGCCAACCACGCGACAAGCGCCTCGCGGGTAGGCTCAGTGATCTCGAAGGGAACAGGTCGTCCGGTCTTTTGCTGAATGACGGTCGAGCGCTGCCGGAGAACACCACCAGGAGCGACGTCGCTGACCCGAAGTTTGACCAGATCACAGGCGCGGAGCTTCGCATCGAGGGCGCAGTTGAACATCGCCAGATCCCGGACGCGTCCCAGCGTCTTCAATTGCTGACGGATCGCCCAGATGTGCTTGGGCTTTAGCGGCGCCTTGGGGCCTATCAGGCGTCCGGCATTCCAAGGCTTGCGAGGCATTCGGAACAGGTCTGGTTGAGGCATCACCACCTCCGTGGGAGCACCCTTCAGCCCAGCCAAAGTATACGCTTCAGTCCCGAGACTTTGATGTCGCATTCTGCGACATCAAAGCTCCAAACCTGGGATGTGCGGGCGGGCGACCCAGGTGCGCCATGACCTGACTTTGGGATCACGTCCAAAAGCGGACTTCCATTGAGGGCGGGCCGACGGCGAGCTAACCAGCGGCATGCCTTCGCGCGACGCCAAACTGGAACTTGGGCGAGACGGCGCTGAACTGGCGCCGCTTGCGCTCGACGGCGACGCGCTTGCCGCACTGGAACGGGTAATCGCAGACCAGCCACGAGATGTTGCTGGCGTTAGGCTCTATGGCGTCGAGGGGCTAGCGCCGTTGCTTCAGGCCGACGGCCCGATTGGATTCGCGGCGGCACAGGCGCTCGGCATGGGCGCCCGCCCGGTACGCGCCATTCTTTTCGACAAGACGCCTTCTTCGAACTGGTCGTTGGCCTGGCATCAAGACCGCGTGGTGGCCGTGCGCGAGCGCAAGGACGTCGAAGGCTTCGGCCCTTGGACGCGCAAGCACGGCGCCTTGCACGTCGCTCCGCCGTTCCACGTGCTGGCTCGGATGCTCACACTGCGCGTCCATCTCGACCCAACGCCTGAGACGAATGCGCCGCTGCTCATCGCGCCGGGCTCCCATCGTCTCGGTAGGATTGCGGAAGCTGATGTTGCGAGGGTCGTCAGGGATTGTGGGATCGCAGCCTGTCTGGCCGAGGCCGGCGATGTCTGGATTTACGCCACCCCGATCCTGCACGCTTCTGAACGAGCTTCGGGAGCCAGGCACCCGCGAGTTCTGCAGGTGGACTACTCCGCCGACGACCTCCCCAGCGGCTTGCAGTGGCTTGGCGTCTGACTAGCGCCAGGAGCGGAAGTTGGGCTCGCTGCCGGAAGCGGACATTCGACCGGCCCTCCTCTCGGTCCTCGCGAGGCGCAGCTTTAAGTGCCGCAGCGTCCACGCGCCGCGCCGCTGGCGCACCCCAGCCAGGGCCAGTTTGCGAGGAACATGATTCTTGGGCTTGCTGCGGAAAGCTGAGTTCGGCACCGTCGTGTGCTCAACGGGTGGTCAAAGGTCAATGACAGCGTCGTCAAAGCGCGTTACCGACGCCTTCCTCGCTCTGCCGCCGAGCCACATCGTGCTGTCCGAAGATGATCGAGACTTCACGCGTGCGCAGATTGGAGACTGTGCGGGTTGGATTGCGACTGAACTGCGCACCTCGCCGCAGCTAGAATACGTCTTCATCGCCTCCAGCAGACCCTCCATTGTGATTTCGGCAGTGCTTGGGTGTTGGTTGCAGGGGCGCTGTCCGATCGTGCTGGACAATCTCCCCGGCGATCCTTGGCCAGGGGCAGAATTCGAAGCGCAGGCCTTGTTGGTGGTCGACGCCGGCTTTCGACCGGACCTCGATTTGCCCGAACTTCCCTCTCGGCCGATCGTCGTATTCGGTAACGAGTCGGCCCCCCTCGGTGGCCAGGTCGCCGGCCGATTGGCCTACGGTGTTCGCACGTCGGGGACGACGGGCGCGCCGCGGATCGCGCTGAACACATGGGCCGGCCTTCAGAATCGTCTCACCTGGATGGTGGACGAGCTCGGCTCCGGGAGGCCACCGGTCATCGGCCTGTGCACGCCGCTCGCGTTCGACAGCTTCTTTTGGCAGTTCACCATGCCGATCCTGCTGCGAGGGAGGGCTCAGTGTGGAGCGACGCCGTACACGCGGAGCCTGCCCGACCTCAGGACACATCTCTCACAAGGCCGGCTGAACTGGATCGATGTCACGCCCTCTGTCATGCGGATGTTGCTCGACGATGCCGAGCTCTCCGCAGGAGGCTGCGCGCAAGTCGAGTTGGTCGTTCTTGGAGGTGAATCGACGACGTCGTCACTGCTCGAGGCGGTGCGGACGCGCTTCCCCGCCGCGCGGATTCTGAACCTCTACGGCCCGTCGGAATGTGCGATTGGCTCTGTCTTCGCCGACCTTACGGCGCATTCGGGTGACGCCGTGCCGATCGGGCGTCCCATTCCGAACACACAAGCGTTTCTCGCGAACCCGCTGGTGGGCGGCGGCGGAGTGACAGTTGAGGGGGAGCTTGTTCTTGCGGGGGTCTGCGTCGGCGAAGGCTACCTGGGTGCGCCAGAGCAAACGGCGGCGCGGTTCACCAAAACGGGGGGCCGTGTCACCTACCGAACCGGAGATATCTGCCGGCAGGATGCGGAGGGGGACCTGTACTTCATCCGACGGGCTGGCCGGGACATGGCGGACTTGGCGGACTTCAAAGCTCGCGGCGTCAGGCACGACCTTCGGCCCTGGATTTCCGGCGTCGCGGCCGCCCTCTGCGTATCGGATTGGACCTATCGCATTCAGTCGGTTGGGCAGGAGTCAGAGGTGCTTTTCGACCTGCACATCTCCGACAAGTCTCACGCCCCCGGCGTCGGCGAGCTCCTCTCCGCCCTCGGTGCGAATGCGCCGCCCCACGGCGTTACCGGCGCGGTTCGGCTCGTCGTGCCTTCGATCGGAGCATCTGGGAAGCAGACCAGCGAACAACTTGTAGAATTTAGGTTTCCGCTCCAGGGCCAGACCATCAAGACCGCCGACGCGAACGACCTGTCGTCCTGGCTAGAGACGCTCTTCCCTCAGGCCGAACACATCCGCTCCTACCGCGATGCAGGTGGCGACTCTCTCGACGCCTACAAGCTCGTGCTCGCCGCGGAAGAGCTTGGCATCGAGGTTTCTTTCGAGGATCTCCTTTCGGACATGCCGCTTAGCGAAGTCATCGTCGGCGCTCTCCGACGAAAGTCACGCGATGCGTCCCACTAGGCTCGTAGTCATCGGTGCGAGTGGCTTTCTGGGTGAGGAGATCACCGCGCTTGCGGACGCCGACGTCGCAATCCAGTGCCTGGCGCTCACCCGCCGCGGATCGAGGGTAGCCGGTCTTGAGAGCATCGCCGTTGGCGACCTCAGCGAGGACGGCGCCGTGAGTGGCCTGGAGCAGGCTCTCTCGGAGTTCCAGGCGGATGGGGTGATCAACACCGCTGGTAGCTCAAGTTGGTCGGACTTCAGATCGGTCCGCCAAGCCGCGCTGATCTCACGAAGCGTCCTCGCAGCATCGAGAGGACGGCCTTTGGTGCACGTCTCCTCAGTGTCGGCTGCCGGCGCCAACGCCGGCGTGCACCCGACGGCAGTTTACGCGCGATCAAAGCTGGAGGCCGAACAGGTCGTCCGTCGTGCCGCCTTGCGCTGGCCGGGACGGCTGGCCATCGTGCGACTCGGGCAACTTGGCCCCTCATCGGTTCGGTCGGGGGGCTGGGCCGACCATAAGAGCGTCCTGCGGCAGCACGTTACCTTTGACGGCGGGCATGTGAGGGTCGCCCTACCGGACGCGGTGGAGGTCACGCCCGTCGACCAAGCCGCGGCCCACATTCTAGCGTTGTTCGCCCAACCTGAGCTGGACCTGATGCAAACCGTCTCAACGGTTGGACTAGAGCGCAAAGCCCTTGAGGCGGCGGCGAATGGGCTAGGGCTCAAGCTGGCGTGCGAAGACGCCCGCGCCATCCAAACCGATCCTCCCAACGGCATCGAGGGGATCGAGGTGCGGCTGCCGGCGCCCCCGAACTACGCCGAGATACTGCTGCGCAGGCTGCGTGACGATGCAACTGATGCAAAGATCTAGATGGGCCTGCGCACCCGCATGTCCGCGACTGCATGTTTGCGATTGCGGGCGATCATCTCGATGGGTTCGATTTGCACGACCATTCCGCCGCCGTCGGCGTGGACTGCGTGTCCATCGGCCACGTGGATCGCAACATGCCCTGGCCAGAATACGAGATCTCCCGGAAGGAGATCGCCGAGTTGAGCATCGGGCACGGCACGCCCGACCGCCTCGACTTGCTCTGAAGTATCGCGTGGGCAATCCCTGCCGCATTGGTTCAAGGCGAGTTGCACGAGCGCGGAGCAATCCAATCCATGGCTGGTGCGACCGCCCCAGAGGTAGGGGGTGCCTACAAACTGTCTCGCAAGGGGTACGAAGTCTGGCAGATCACGCAGAGGCCCGAAGTGCACGGCGGGGAACCACAGGCCGTGGGCGTCCCGCAGCAACTGAACATCTTCGCCAGTACCTGGCGCCCGCACGCGCGCCTCTCCGACCACTTCTATCGCCGTCCCAAAGCTGACCCAAGTCGACGGTCCCTTTAGGTCTGCTTGCTCGTACCCAAACGAGGCCAGCGCGTGGCAGCGCAGGGGCGTCCCTGCTGACCCTCTCGCAAGGTCATCCACCAAGCTCTCTGCCGTGACCCAGCCTGCATACCCGTCGGCAAGCGCAACGACGCGCGCCCAGCCGTTGTGAGTCTCCTCCACACGAACAGCCTCGTTGTAGAGCAGCTCTGAGACGGCCTCAGCGTCGGCGGATGGCGACGAATGAACCATCGCTCGGCTCACCGCCAACCGGCGCGTCCGAGCAGTGATGGGCGTATCCGTTCCTAGCGACACTCGGCGATCCTTTAGGCAGAAAGTTTGTCGTGCAGGGTCAGCGTTGCGCCCTCGGCTTTGCAGGAGAGCTTGCCAGCTGAACCCAGAACGATGGGTTGATTGTGGCGCGCGTGCCCGATCGGAAGCGAGGCTCCGATCGGTCCCGCATAGTAGTGAGCCGCAATCTCCTCGATGGTGTGGCCCCAGGGCGGGTCATTGTCCTGTGTATCGGAGAATGAGCCGAGGACGAGACCTGCGATCTCATCAAAGACGCCAGCGAGCTTGAGATGCAGGAACATTCGATCGAGCGAGTAGAGATACTCGCCGACGTCTTCGAGGCAGAGGACTGCGCCGGCGAGCTTGGGAACGTAGGGCGTGCCAAGCAGGTGGGTGAAAACCGAGAGGTTCGCGGCCACGGTCCAACCCTCAGCATCGCCCGCGCGCACAGTCGACAGTTCGAAGGCCCGAGGCGCGACTTTCGCGCCGGATAGGAGATCGCGACAGAGCGCAAACGCCGCCTTGAGATTGTCGACCTTTTCCGGCGACTTTAGGTCGATCGGCATGGCCGCGTGGAGGCTGGTGACGGAAGTGCCCAACAGCGCAAAGTGGAGAGCGGTGATGTCGCTATATCCGGCAAGAATCAGAGGCCGCGCCGGTCCCCGCTTCCCGAGCGCTGGCAGCAGCCGCCCGGCGCCATAGCCGCCGCGGGCGCACCAAATGGCGTCGACGTCGTCGCGGTTGAGGCTTTCGTTCAACACTGTGACCCGCGTTTCGTCGGGTCCGGCGAGCTGATGGTCACGCAACTCGTTCTGCGGTGCGATTTCGACTTCGAACCCGAACGGCTCAGCAACGGCCCGGAACTGCTCGAGGAGCGGCCGGGCGACCCAGCGAGCTGGAGCCAGCAGCAATATCTTCACGTGTGCGCTCCTGGTGCCGCCGCTTGGCCCGATCCCGTCGCGGGGTTCGCGGCTGGAGCGGGCATCAGCCTGGTGACGGCGGCTTCAAACCTGCGGTCGAGGTGCCCGCGTAGTGGCGAGCCCCAATGAGCGACTAGTTCGGGATTGGTTAACTGGGCCTTAAGAAGCGAGTCCGCGTGTACAGGATTGGTCTCCAGCGAGGAGAGGTACTGGAACTCGACGTGATCGAACATGAGATCAAGCTCCGCGAGGCGAGCGAGCTTCTCCTTGCTCATTTTCTGAAGGAGCGCGTACCGGCGTCCATTCACGTATAGCTTAAGGCAGTCGGGGTTGGCGGCCACGTACTTGTTCATCTCGAAGATGCGCTCATAGCGCGCCTGCATCGCGCTCAGCCGCATAATGCCCTCTTGCTGTCTCAGTTGCCGCAAGACGAGAACAACGCCCACCACCGCAACGGTCAGAGAAAGCAAAGCGATGATGTCCGCAGCTTTCAGCATGCCAACGAGCGGTTCATCCCCGTCCTGCGCGAGCGCCGATGTCGCCAAGAGCGAGGACATGACGATCAGCAGAGCCCCGACTGGGCGTAGACGCGTGGAGTTCAACATGCGCGATCCCGCTCCCCTTCCCCGCGCCCAACATCGGGCACGAGTCTCCGAATGGTAGCGGGTCCCGAGCGTAAGCCCCAGACGCGACGACGCGGAGGCTCATCGAGCTCGAAGAGTCCGCGACCAAGCCGCGCGTCACGCCCGAGGACTCCGGACTGCGCCCGGACGAGTCCGCGACCGCTTGCGGGCCTACAGGGACGCGCTGGGCGTCAGCTTGCAACCGGCCGCGCGGCCGGCGGCTTCGGCTTTGCGCCAATTGCGGAAGTTGGCCTACCGCCAGAAGGCAGACACTCCAGGGGACCAGAATGCCGGGTGGGCAACCGGTTCGTCCCGCGGTGTTGAGACCGGCCCAGCGGCCGCTCGCCGTCGGCGCGTGATGCAGGTTGGGACCTAACACCTACGCGCCCGCGAGTTGGTCCATCAGGTCCTCTGCCGACCAGGTCTGCCCGTCGAGCACGAACGTCTCGACGCCGTAGCCGTCGTCCCACAGCGCCTGGTTCACGAGGCGCAGGGTCGCGGACCCGATGGTGAGCAGGATGTCGTCCCCGTCCTGCTCAACGGTCACGCTGCCGGGCGAGACATCCATGAGCTCCAGCCGGTCGTCGCCACCGTCCTGCCCTTCGGTCAGGGTGTCGCCGCCGTCACCGACCGACCAGCGGAAGACGTCGTCGCCGAGCCCGCGAAGACTTAGAACTATTTGCTACGAGTGATCAATACCGGCTCAGCGTGCCGCGTGTCGTTCGGCGACCGGGTAAAGTAATTGCCCTCAGAACTGAGGAGCAGCTGCCGGCATGTCAGCTTGTTCTGCGGAAATTCCACGCAGAACCGATCGCCCTCGAAACGATAGATGCCGTCAGCCGGAACCCTCATGCCCGTGAGCATCCACGTGCCGTTGGTCGAGAAGTTCTCGGTGAGTTGCGGCGATACGGTGTTGGGCCCGCTTCGCCGCAACGAAGCGCCATGAAGTGCAGCTTCAAGGGCCGGCCCCGTGAGGACCTTGGCGGCCATCGCCTCCCGGGACGCCTTGGTGGGCGGGGTCTTTATCTGGGGCAGGGGGTTGTACCAGGCAGGAACCGCGTCCTCGCCAGGGGCCGCGCTCCCCGCGCAGGCCGGCCCGCTCGCGGCGAGCGCCGCGGCCAGGCCGAGCGCCGGGCCGCGCTTCGCCACTGCGCACAAGCGAATCCCAACTCTACGCCACATACGATACGCCCCCGACGCGAACTGAAGGCAGACTAGACTTATGGTTGATTTCGGCGCAACTATGACACGAAAAGGTGATGGGGTGGCCGGGCAAGCCTTCGCGATGGGCTCCGCGCCGACGTCCTTTCCACATCGTTGCTTCGCATTGCTGGAAGCAGACCTTCCGAACGTCTCAGACGAGTCAGACCCGGTCCTTGCGGGTAGTCAAAGCGGTTGGGGCAACCTCGACTCACGCTGCCCTCGCTTGGTTTCCCGCGTCGGTTGAAGTTCAAGGACGTGTGACGCCCATGCCGCCAAGGCAGCCCGTTTCTCCGGCAAGTACTCATTGCGATCGTACACCGCGGTCACGGCTGCGCCCTCCTTGGGATCATGGCTGAGGACTTTGCCTACAATGAAGCGCCGGATCCCGTAGCGCTCCCCTGTCAGCGTGGTGGCGCCCGAGCGTCGGAAGTCGTGCGGCGAGCCGGGCGGCAATTCCAGCCGCTTGCACAACCGGGTGACGGCTCTGGTGAGGGCGTGCGGGTCCAGATGCTCAGTAGGATCTTTGGGCGACGGGAACACGAAGTGGCTCCGACCGGCCAGCGCCCTCGCCTTCTGCAGGATCTTGGCGGCAACCGGCGAGAGCGGAACGACATGGATCCGTTTGGACTTCGTCCGCTCTGCCGGGATGGTCCACGTCCCGGCGGCCAAATCGACCTCGGACCACCGCGCGCCCGCGACCTCGGTCCGCCGGCTCAATGTCAGGATCAGGAACTGAAGCGCCAGCGCCATCTGTGGGCCCATCCGGGCGTGCGGATCGCCCCGCTGCTCGCCCTCCTTCCGAATGACCGCTGCTTCTTCCAGAGTGGCCCATAAGGCAGCCAGGGCCACGTCGTCGAAGAGACGGGAGCGCGACTCCAACGCCAGCGGCCTCGTCAGGCCCAGAGCCGGGTTCGCCTCGATCCGGTCCTCGTGCACGGCGAAGCCCAGAATGTTGGACAGGACGCCGCCGACGCTCGCGATGCTCGCGGGCCGAAGCCTCCCCTCCAGCGCAAGCTCCCGCATAAAAATCTTGATGTCAGCTCGGCGAAGATCGGCGAAGCGGCGGTTACCTAGGGCACCCTGGATATGGGCTTTCCAAAGGCTCCGCTCGTTCTGCAGCGTGCGATCCCGTTTGGGGCGCCGGCGCCCTCCGTGCAGACCCTTGGCGGCCGCGCTCCAGTAGGCTTCGGCAAGCTCCTCCAACGTCTCGCCCGTGCGCGCCACTTCCTTGGCGATGGCCCTCGCCTCCGCCGGGTCCGCGCCTTCGACAACGGCAACTTGGTGGGCGGCCGCACGTTCGCGGGCCTCCGCCAAGGACAGACCGGGATAGTTGCCGAGCGGCAGTCGACGCCGTTCGCCACCAACCGCGACGTAGCGTAGCACGAAGGTCTTCGTACCGGTGGGATAGACGATGAGACAGAGACCGCGCGCGCCCGCGACGGCACGCTCATAGCGCGAAGCCGTTGGCTTGAGCGCAGCGATCTGGCGGTCTGCGGTGATGCCCCGGGACGTACTCAAGCTACCCTCTCATTCTGCCCCCCCTAGAGCCAAGGGGGGCATTAGGGGGGCAGCGACGACGGTACTAGCCGGAACCCGTCGGTCAACCGAAGAACGTGATTAATGTGTTATTTCAGATGCTTATGAACAATTTGAAACTCCGCGAAACCCGTCGAAAATGACATGAATTTCGTTCACACCGAGGGGGTCACAGGTTCAATCCCTGTCGCATCCACCATTTTCTTCCGCCGCTGAACCGGTGCGAATTCCCTTCCCAAGAATATCTTCAAGAAATCCGTCGGTTAGGCGGCCGCTTGGCCATGCGCTCGGCTCTCCGAGCCCAGCCGTTCCAGCCAACTGGTCTCATCACGAGCTGGCGAAAAATCTCCGCCTTCATATTGAGCCGGTGGTTGAAGGGTACCTGCGCGCACGGCTTGCCTGGTGCGCGAGCCGCCACGCCTCAGAAGTCGTGCGGCTCGCTCGGCGAGCGCCTTCAGGGGGGCGGAAATGGGTGCGCGCTCCGGATTCGGAGCGCCGAAGCCGCTTCAGCCCTCAAGTTGCTCCGAAGAAATCGCATTGATGATCTGCGGCAGCGACGCGGCGGCGCGGACCGAAGCCACCAGCTCGTCCAGAAGTTCTTGCTCCTCCCGCGGCGGACCGGCTTCGCCGGCGATCGCCTCGTCATCGCGCCAGTCGTCAGGATTGGCCTGGATCGACGCGGCCACCCGATCCTTCACCTGGTCCAACGTCATCGGATCGATCGCCTCGGCCTGCTGATCGATCCGGTGAACGCTTTGCTGGACGAGCCAGCGGAACAGTCGCTCCCAGAATGGTCGGAAAACGCCTTGGTCGACGACACTGACGACCTTCCAGCACCGCAGGTCGGGCCCGACCAACACCATGCCTACCCGCGATCCATGCTGCAGGTCCCATGACGTGCAGGTGGAAAATGCTCAGCACCGAGAAAATAGTCCACCTTCTCACGCCCCGCCTCGGCGTAGCGACCGACGTCGCGGCAAACGCCAGGGCGGGAAATGTCGGGCTCACCGGCGCTTGTCCGACTGAGCCTTGGCCGCTCCGGCCGGATGACCGACAGCAGCGCCCGTCCCCACCTTGGACCAGGTCGGAGTGCCGTGAACGTACCGTTCGACCGGATTGAACCTCGGCTTACCCTTGTAGGAACCCGTCAGTCGCTCACGCATCTCAGCGTCCATCCGCCGTGCACATCACCTGATCGGCGCTGACATCGTTCACTGTGAGATTGGACAACGCAACTGCCCCGAAACTGACCCGGCCAAATCGGCGGGACGGGCGCAAGCTCTAGTGGTGTTCTGACAGTTTGAGAGCTCCGGGTATCTTCGGCCACCGGCGTCCGGCCTGAGGCGTAGCCCCCCCGTCGCCCCATGGGCCCTTATAACGATCCCAGAATTGCCTCTTCCGCCAACTCGGCCACGTTCCGGCCGCAGCGAAACACGGAGGGCGACACGTTGAGGAGCCGCAGTCTCGAAGGTCCGCTCCCTGGGGTTCGGCACGCTTCCAGGTTTCCCCGATGAGCCTCGCCCTTGGCGTCCCAGCGCCGATCTTCAACGCGCCCTCCCCGGTCAATCCGAACTTCGCGTTCAGCAGCCTGGGCGGGAACTACATCCTGCTCGCCTTCCTGCCGGAACCCGGGCCGGCCCGTGATGCGGCCATCGCCACCGTGCGAGCGCACGCCGACCTCTTCGACGATCGGCGTCGGGTCCTGTTCTTCGGCATCCTGCCGGATGCCGAATCCTATGCGGCGGCGCGAAACGATCCGCCGTTCCGCTGGTTCGCCGACCTGAACGGCGAACTCCGGCGGCTCTATGGCGCCGTCGACGAAAGCGGGGCTCTGAAGCCTCAGTGGGTCGTCGTCGATCCATCGCTTCGCATCCTGGGATGGGGGCCGCTCGACAAGGGCGCCCAGCTCCTGAGCCAGGTTGCACGGCTGGGTGACCCGGACGCCCACGCCGGCGTCCCGCTGCACGCGCCCATCCTGATCGTGCCCCGGGTGTTCGAGCCTGGCCTGTGCCGTCGGCTCATGGATCACTACGAGCAGACGGGCGGCCAGCCGTCCGGCACCATGATCGAGCGTGACGGCAAGACCGTGGGCGTGCTCAGCGACTTCAAGAGCCGCCGGGACTCCACGATTTCGGACCCGGACCTGGTCGCGGCCTGCCGAGCCCGGATCTCCCACCGCCTCCTTCCCGAAATCGAGAAGGCGTTTCAGTTTCGGGCGACCTACATCGAACGCTACATCGTCGCCCGATACGACGCTGAGGATGGCGGCTGGTTCAAGCCCCATCGCGACAACACCACGCCCGGCACCGCGCATCGGAAGTTCGCCGTTTCCATCAACCTGAATGCGGAGGCCTTCGAAGGGGGCGACCTGCGGTTTCCGGAGTTCGGCAGCCGCACCTACCGCCCGCCCACCGGGGGCGCCGTCGTGTTCTCCTGCTCGCTGCTCCACGAGGCGACCCGCGTGACACGAGGGACCCGCTTCGCCTTCCTGCCGTTCCTCTATGACAGGGCCGGCGCCGAGGTACGGGCGGCGAACCGCGACACCTTTGAGTTCGATGCGAAGGCAGCGGACGACGCGGCCTGATCCGCGGGCTCAGTTTCCGTCGTCGTCCGCCTTGAGCCGATAGCCCAGCCCGGGTTCGGTCCGAACGAGGCGAGGCGACGACGGCTCGGCCTCCAGCTTCTGGCGCAGTTGCCCGATCAACACACGCACGAACTGGGCGTCCACCTGGGCTCCGGCGCCCCACACCGCGGCAATCAGTTGGCGATGGGTGACGACCCGCCCCGCGTGACGGGCCAGGGCCCGGAGCAGGTCGTACTCTCTTGGCGTCAGGTGGACTTCCTGGTCCTCGATGCAGACTCGCCGAAGCGCGAAGTCGATCGTGAGGTCCCCGCTTCGGAAGCGCGCCTGAGCCGAGAACCGCCGTTCTCGGCCACGCAGCGCCGCCCGCAGTCGGGCCAGCAACTCCCCCACGCCGACCGGCTTGTTCACGTAATCATCGGCGCCAGCGTCGAGGGCCGCGATCTTCTCATCTTCCTGATCGCGCGCAGACAGGACGATGATCGGCGCGTCCGACCATTCGCGCACTCGCGCAATGACCTGTTTGCCGTCGAGATCCGGCAGGCCCAGGTCCAGCACGATGATGTCGGAAGGTTCAGCCGCAAGCTGGGTCAGCGCAGACTGGGCGGTTGTCGCGACGGCCACGTCATAGCCTGCCGCCTGGAGGGCGGGGTTCAGCGCCCGGACGATCTGGGGCTCGTCATCGACGAGCAGGAGACGCGGGTCGCTCACGGCTGTGCCTGCTTGAGCCGAAGCCGCGCGGCAAGACCCGGCCCATCCGCTCGATTGTAGACCCTGACCGCGCCGCCCATGGCTTCGAGGAGCCCGCGAGTTATGGCGAGGCCCAGGCCTGTCCCGGGAACAGGCGTGGCGGTGGACGCGCGGTAGAACTTCTCGAAAATTCGCTCAGCGTCTGCGGGCGCGACCCCCGAGCCCCGGTCCCTGACTTCGACCACGACGTTCACGCCCTCCGGCTTGATTGCGACATCCACAGGTGATCCCCGCGGCGAGTAGCGGAGAGCATTGTCGATCACATTGCCCAGGGCCTGCTCGAACAGGACCGGGTCGCCCATCGCCTCCGGTGTCCGCGGATCGACAACGGTCGACACGACCCGGCCAGTGGCGAGGACCCGCCGATCCAGGGTCCGGCGGACGACCTCGGGCACATTGAACGGCGCGGGCCGCAAGTTCAGGGCACCGGCCTCGAGTCGGCTCATGTTGAGCAGATTGGCGACCACGTCGTCGAGGCGTTCGGCCTCCTCGCGGATGGTGGCCAGCAGGTCCGCGCGGGTCTCTCCGTCGAACGCTCCCCCGAACTCCTGCAGGCTGGTCGCAGACGCCAGGATCGCCGCCAGGGGCGTACGCAGATCGTGCGAGATGGATGACAGCAACGCGTTCCGCAGGTCCTCCGCCCGCGCCCGCGCCTCGGCCTCCGACTTGGCCGCCGCCAAGCGGGCGCGCTCCAGCGCCGCGGCTCCGGTGTCGGCGAGGATCTCCAGAAGCACCAGCTCGTCCTCGCCCAGCTCCCCGGCCGTCGGCCGCCACGCGACCGCCCCAAAGCTCAATCCGCCGGCGCGGAGCGGCCTCAGGCGCCAGCCATCAAGGCTCGTGGTCCTGGCCGTCGCATCGGCGTGGGAAGCAAGATCGAGCAGCGCCCGGCGCAGGGCGGGATCGTCCACCTGGGCGCCGCAAAGCTCTCCCTCGTCGGCGACGACGGCTTCACCGCGCGCCCCCAGCGCCAGATGATGGGCAAGGCGCTCGCGGATGAACCCTTCCTCCGAACTGGCCGAGAATTCCCGGCTCGCGGCGAAGAGGGTCGCGCTGACCCTCTGGCGCGCCTGGGCCCGGATAGCGTCGTCCCGAACACGGCCGGTCAGCAGCCCGGTCAACACGGAGACCGCCAGAAAGACCATCAGGACGTTGAAGTCCTCGGGCGAGCCGAACGTGAACTGAAAGCGAGGATCGACCCAGAAAAAATAGACCACGAAGGCCGCGCCGGCGGCCAGGTAGGCAGGCCCCGAACCGAGCAGGAAGGCGGCAAGGAGGACGCCCGCCAGGAAGATGCCCGATAGCCGGTCGCTGCCCGTGATCCGATAGAACACCTCCGCCACGCCCGTAGCGCCAAGCACTATGGGCGCAACCGCCGCATATCGAAGCACCTGACGCAGGATCATGCGAGACGGGCTCGCCTCGTGCAGGTCGGACGACAGCCACCACATCGGCGTCACGATCATCACCGGGTCCGTTCGGTCAATTATGCAGCCCTTATGTCGGCTGGGCGGACCCACCTTATAATTTCGTTATGCTGGCGCTTGGCTGAGCCTCGGGCGATCTCCGACCGGAAAGTCCGCAAGGCGCCGACCGGAGCTCTGCCGTCTCCCTCGCTTTGGACGCGGCAACGGCCCACGCCCGGCGGGCATCGATATCCAACCGCCGGGAACCTGCCGATGATGAGAGCCACCCGCACCTTGATCCTGGCCGCCGCCGCCTCCGCGCTGCTCGCGGGTTGCGCGAGCAAGCCCAAGCCCGCGCTCACTGCCGCACCGCCCTCCAGCGAACCCGGGCCGTCCACCGAGCTTCCGCCCCCGCCCGCCGCAGGCGCGGTCAGCCAGAGCGCCCAGGAGGCCCTCGCCGCTACCGCCGGCGATCGCGTCTACTTCGATTTCGACAGCTCGGCGCTGGATGCGGAGGATCGCGAAACGCTGCGTCGCCAGGCAGCCTGGCTTGCCGCCAATCCTGGCGTTCAGGCTCGGGTCGAAGGCCATGCCGACGAGCGTGGGACGCGGGAATACAACCTCGCCCTGGGCGCGCGCCGCGCTTCGGCCGCGCGGCAGGCACTGATCGAGGGGGGCGTCGCCGCCACCCGCATCACGACCATCTCCTACGGCAAGGAGCGGCCGCTGGACCCCGCCTCCAATGAGGAAGCCTGGGCCCGCAACCGCAACGCCTACACCGTGGTGATCGAAGCCGGGCGGCCCTGACCCCGATCTTCAGCCGCCCATCATCTTCGCCCGCAGGCGGCGCATGCCGCCCAGCCAGCGGTCGTAGTCGCCCGTTTTGCGCTGCATGTAGGTCAGCACCACCGGGTGCGGCAGGATCAGGAACTTCTCTTCCGCCAGGCCCTGGACCACGCTCTCGGCCACCTCGTCGGGCGTCAGGACGCCGTCCAGGTTCTGCGGCTGCGAGGCGGCGTCGCCCTGGCGGAGCATGGCGGTATCGACGCCCTGGGGACACAGGATCGAGACCTTGATGCCCTGGTCCCCGTGGGTGATCGCCAGTGACTCGGCGAAGCCGACCGCCGCGTGCTTGGTGGTCGAATAGACCGCCCCGCCGATCTGCGACAGCAGTCCCGCGGCCGAGACGGTGTTGAGGATGTAGCCCCCGCCCCGCGCGCGCATCCCGGGGATCGCCGCGCGGGCGGCGTGGACGTGGGCCATCACGTTGACGTTCCAGGCCCGCTGCCAGACGGCGTCGGGCGACGAAGCGGCGTTGTCCTTCTCCGGGTCGCCGTCGCCGATGCCGGCGTTCGAGCAGAAGAGATCGATGCCGCCGTGACGGGCCTCGATGTCGGCCACCATCGCGGCCATGGCCTCGCCGTCGCTCACGTCCAGCGTCACCGCCTCGCCGCCGATCCCGGCCGCCACGGCCTTGGCGCCCTCGCCGTTGCGGTCCACGACGATCACCGCCTTGGCGCCCTCCCTGGCGAAACGACGGCACAGCGCGGCCCCGATCCCATCGGCGCCGCCGGTCACCACGACGACCTTGTCCTTCACGTTCATCTGCTCGGGTTCCTTTCGGGTCAGGCCTGTGCCGCGTCGGCGTAGCCGGCGTAGGAGTTCTTCATCGTGGCGTGGTTCAGGAGCATTTCGGCCACCTGTTTCTGGCCGGTGGAGTCGAACACTCGCGTCCGCACCCAGTAGGATTCGGTGCGCTTGCTCTCGGCCAGGGCCGCGATCTCGCGCCGCAGGACATATTCCTCGCCGACGAACAGCGGCCCGTCGATCACGCGGATCTCCTGGTCGGCGAACAGGCCGACCGCCGGCCCCTTCACCGGGAACGCGGCCTCGCGGCTGGAATACTCGAACAGCACGCTGAGCATCTCGAAGGGGATGATCGCCCGGCCCCAGGGCGAGGCCTTCGCGTCCGAGTACCAGGGCGAGGTCTCGGTGATCACGGCCAGCTTCTGGTTCAGGCTGAAGGGATAGAGCGCGCCCATGTTCTGGTCCGGATCCATCCGCACCCGCTCTTCCTTGGCTCCCGTCATGCCGACCTTCAGGTCTTTCAGGATCAGGAGCTTGCCTGGCGGCCTCAGCGCCGCCATCCGCGCTTCCAGCAGGGTCGGCCCGGAGTCACGACCAAGGTGCGCGCTGGCATCCAGCACCGGCGTGCCGTCGGCCTTCTCGGCCCAGACGCGGGTGGACGTGGCGCCCTCGGGCGGAATCTCGGCGAAGGCTCGGACCTCCTCGCCCTCCACCACCATGTTCAGGAAGTGGGAGGAGATGCAGCCGCGTTCGAACCAGGCCTGGCCCCAGATCTTCGCCAGCAGCGGCTGGAACTGCGAGAAGTGCGTCGGCCCTTCGATCGGCCCGGCGCGGAAGCCCAGCTTCTCGGCCATGGCGTCGTCGTGGATGGACGAGTGGCCGCCGTATTCCTGATCGGCCAGCATCTGGTGCGGCCGCCGCAAGGGGCCAGCGAGGCTGAGGGGTGTGTCGAAGCTCATGGGCGTCTCCTGGCCAGCGGCGCGCGCCGCTCGGCCCTGAATAGCCCGATCGCCGGGAATATCGAACAGTCGTTTGAATGAGCGGGGCGAGCCGCCCCGCCCCGCCTCAATATCCCAGCTTCCGCCCGTTCGGCGCGCCGTCCACGATCTGGTCCAGGTACTCGCTGAGCCCGTAGCCCACGAGGTCGCCGCAACGGTACTCGGTCATGCCCTCGGTGATCCGGGTGTGAAGCTCGGTTCCGTCCGGCGCGGTCCGGCGGTTGCGGAGCGGGATGAGCGACAGGACCTTGCCGGTGATCTGATATTCCTTTCCGGCTTCGGTCTTCACCCGGGCGCGCAGGGCGGTCTGGTAGTCGTTCTCGTCCCAGTCGCTCTCGATCACGCACTCCTCGATGAGGTCGTAGATCCCGTCGCGGAAGACCATGCCGCCCTGCCGGGCGCCGCCCTTCCCGTCGCCGATCACCGACAGCATCATCCCGAAGTCGCGGCCGAAGTTCATGGGGCACCAGCGGTACCAGTCGATCGCCTGCCAGTGGCGCGGCCCCCAGGACTTGTCACGCAGGCCGAAGCCCTCGAGTTCGAAACGCTCGTCCCCGACGGTGATGACGCCGCGGGCCGCGCAGTGCTGCTCGTAGTGCGCCTTGGCGAACGACTTCTCCGGGTCGATCTCCAGCGACGAGCCATCGGCCTTCACCGTCTCTCCGCCGTACATCGGCGAGACGCCCTCGTAGTCCAGCTCCACGGTGCACGGCACGCTGGGATTCTCGCGGTACGCGCGCTTGGGGTCGGCCATCTCGAAGGGCCGCTCCAGCAGCAGGGCCTTGCCCGCGAAGGTCACCTTCAGCCGCTTGAACGGTTCCACCACCTCGACCTTCAGGCCGCCGGCCGACATCTCGCGATTGCCCTCGATGGCCGGCCGCCCGAACGTGAACGCCACGCGCCCGTCGGGCAGGTAGATGCAGACGCTGATCTCGGCGTAGTTCTCGTTCGGCCGGTTGCCGATGCGGAACCATCCGCCCGTCTTCTTCGCCGGATCGAAGACGTTGAAGTACATGCTTTCGTTGTAGTTCTTCGCGTCCCCCGGCTCGTGCGGATACTCGTCCACGGGATCCAGGCGGGTCTTGTAGCCTTCGGGCGTCTTGGCCATGCGGTTCCTCCCCGTTCGGGTTGTTGCGGCCAGCCTGCGCCCGTGACGCGGCGGCACGGCAAGCCCGAAGGTCCGCCCGCCAGGGTTTGACTCCCGCACCGGCGCCCTCCCCAACTGTCTGGCATCAGAGAAGGGGTACGGATTTGAGCGCTTTCAAAGACAACCTGCTCGCAGGCAAGACGGCCTTCATCGCCGGAGGCACCAGCGGCATCAACCTCGGCATCGCCAAGCGCTACGCCGAGCTGGGCGCCAAGGTCGCGGTCGCCGGTCGCAATCCCGAGAAGGCCGCCAACGCGGCGGCCGAGATCGGCCACGGCGCGATCGGCCTGTCCTGCGACGTCCGCGACTTCGCCGCCACCCGCGCGGCCCTGGAGGCGGCCGTGGCACAGTTCGGCAAGCTCGACATCGTCATCTCGGGCGCGGCCGGCAACTTCGTCGCGCCAGCCCTCGGCATGTCGGCCAACGGCTTCAAGACCGTGGTGGACATCGACCTCAACGGGACGTTCAACGTCTTCCGCGCCTGCTACGACCTCCTGAACCTGCCCGGCGCCTCGCTGATCGCGATCACGGCGGGCCAGGCGGTTAACCCGGCCATGCTGCAGGCCCACGTCTGTGCCGCCAAGGCGGGCATCAACCAGCTGATCCGCGTGCTGGCGATGGAGTGGGGTCCGTCGGGCGTGCGGGTGAACGGCATCTCGCCCGGTCCGATCGCCGGTACGGAGGGCATGGCCCGCCTCTCGCCCACACCGGAATCCGACCGCGCCATCACCGAGCGGATCGCCCTGCGCCGCTTCGGCGAGGTCGGCGAAGTGGCCGAGAGCGCCGTCTTCCTGGTCAGCGACTCGGCCCGCTACGTCACCGGCACGATCCTCGACTGCGACGGCGGCTCCCAGCTCGGCGACGCCCGCGATCGCACGGGCGCCCAGGGCATGGGCGTCGGCTGACGCCCCGCCCGGGCGGCGGCGCTACTTCGTCGCCGCCCGGCCGCTGGTCGGGATGTCCTTGAACGGCACGGTCTTGTCGACGCGGATGTCGCCCGGCAGGCCCAGCACGCGCTCGGCGATGATGTTGCGCAGGATCTCGTCCGAGCCGCCCTCGATCCGGGTGGCGGGCGAGCGCATCAGCATGGCCTGGAAGCGGCCGTTCTGCGGGCTCTCCTCCGGATCCCAGACCACGCCGGACTCGCCCTGAAGATCGAGGGCGAAGGCGGCCAGGTCCTGCATCGTGGCGCCGGCCACCAGCTTGCCGATCGAGTTCTCCGGCCCGGGCGTCTCGCCCTTGGACAGCGCCGTGATCGCCCGCATGCCGGTGTACTTCAGGCCGCTCTGGCGCACCGCGAACTGGGCCAGGCGCGAGCGCACGGCCGCGTCGTCCACCGCCGGAGCCCCGTCGATCTCGGCCTCCATGCAGAAGCGGAACAGCTCGGGGAACCCGGTCGACATGCCCGAGCCGATCGACAACCGCTCGTTCATCAGGGTGGTCAGCGAGACCTCCCAGCCCTGCCCCACCGCGCCGAGGCGCTGGTCGTCGGGGATCCGCACGTCGGTGAAATAGACCTCGTTGAAGCCCGAGGCGCCGTTGGCCTGCTTGATCGGCCGCACCTCCACGCCGGGCGAGTCCATCCGCAGGAAGAACATCGTCAGGCCCTTGTGCTTGGGCACGTCCGGGTCGGTGCGGGTGATCAACAGGCCCCAATCCGAGTGCTGGGCCCCGCTCGTCCATATTTTCTGGCCCGAGACGATCCAGTCGCCCGAGCCGTCATCGGCCCGCACGGCGCGCGTCCGAAGTCCGGCCAGATCCGAGCCGCCGGCGGGCTCGGAGAAGAGCTGGCACCAGATCTCCTCGCCCGAGGCCAGCGGCGGCAGCAGGCGGCGCTTATGCTCCTCACTGGCCCAGGCCATGACGGTCGGGCCGCACATGCCGTGGCCGATGATGAAGGGCCCCGAGAGCGCGCCATAGGCTCCCTCTTCCTGGCCCCAGATCACCCGCTCGATCGGCGAGCGGGCGGCGCCGCCGTATTCCTTCGGCCAGTGCAGGCAGGCCCAGCCGGCCTCGGCCTTCTTCTTCTGCCAGGCCTTGGCGGCGGCCAGCGGATCCTCGCTCTCCACCGCGCTGGAGCCGAAGCTGGCGCGCTTCAGCTCGTCCTCGAGATGCTTGGGAGCGTTGGCGGCGATCCACGCGCGGGCCTCGGCGCGGAAGGCGGCTTCCTGGGGTGTGTCGTCGAAATCCATGATGTTCCGCTCCCGATCCTTAAGCCGCTGCTTCCACGTTGCCGGCGCGCATGCGCTCGATGAGCTGGCTCTCCCAGGTGGAGAGCGACCCCAGCGCCAGGGCCAGGGCGTTTGAGCGGCGGTAGTAGAGGTGACAGTCGAAGGCCCAGGTGAAGCCCATGCCCCCGTGCACCTGGATGTTGTTCTTGGCGCACTGCTGGAAGGCGGTCGTCGCCGAGACCCGCGCCGTCGCCGCCGCCACCGGCAGCTCAGCCGCGCCAGTCGCCAGCGCCCAGGCGCCGTAGAAGCAGTTGGACCGGGCGAGCGTCGCGGCCACGTACATGTCGGCCAGCATGTGCTTGATGGCCTGGAACGAGCCGATCGGCCGCCCGAACGCCATCCGCTCCAGGGCGTAGTCGCGGGCCATCTCCAGCGCGTGGTCGGCGCCGCCCACCTGTTCGAAGGCCATCAGGATCGCGGCGCGGTCCAGGACCTGTGAGGCGATGTGCCAGCCGTCGCCGGTTCCGCCCAACGCCTCGGCCGGCGCGCCGTCGAAGGAGATCGCCGCATAGCTGCGGGTCGGGTCGATGGTCTCCAGCGGCTTGCGGGAGACGCCAGGTCCGTTGAGGTCGACCAGGAAAAGCGAGACCGCCTCGGGTCCGGAGCCGGCGCCGGTGCGCGCGGCGACAACGGCCAGGTCGGCGGCGATCCCATCGGCGACCAGGGTCTTGGTCCCGGTCAGGCGGCCGTCGCGCGCGGTCACCTGAACCTTGGCCGGCGTCATCCGCCCCTGGCCTTCCACCAGGCCGAAGGTCCCCACGGCCTCGCCGCTGGCGAGCTTCGGCAGCCAGGCCTTCTTCTGCGCTTCCGAACCCGCCTGCAGCAGGAATTCCGCGGCGAGATAGATGGACGAGGCCACCGGCACGGGCGCGATCACCCGGCCCAGCTCCTCGGCGAACAGGCACAGCTCCAGGTGCGAGAGGCCGACGCCGCCGTACGCCTCGGGGATCGCCGCGCCCAGCACGCCCATTTCGGCAAGGCCCGCATACAAGGCCCGATCGAAGGGCTCCGGGCCTTCCAGGATCGCCCTCACCGTGGCGGGGGTGCAGCGCTCGCCGAGGAAGCGGCGGACCTGAGCCTGGAGCTGCTTCTGGTCGTCGGAAAAGTCGAGGTTCACGAAGGCCTCCCAATCACGCGCCCGTCTGACGGGACTTTTCTCCTGGATTCCCTGGCTTACGCGGCGAGAGTCGAGGCCCATCTGGCGCGAGATCAATTCCCCGCGTCGGCGGAGGCGCTACCCACCAGCGTTGGACGTGCTACGTCCGGTCGCCGGCAAGCTTGGCGGCAAGTGCGGGAGTCGACATGGGCCTGAACCTCACCTTCCACGGCGCGGCCGAGTGCGTCACCGGCTTCTGCGCGCGGCTCTCCGGTGACGGGTTCAACATCCTCATCGACTGCGGGATGTTCCAGGGGCCCAAGACCCTCAAGGCCCTCAACTACGAGCCGTTCCCGTTCGACGTCGGCGCCATCGACGCGGTCCTCCTGACCCACGCCCACATCGACCATTCCGGCATGCTGCCGAAGCTGATGAAGGCCGGCTACCAGGGACCCATCTACGCCACGGCCCCGACGCGAGACCTCTGCGCGGTGATGCTGGCCGACGCCGGCGGCATCCAGGAGAGCGAGGTCCACTTCCTCAACCGCCGCAACCAGCACCGGGGCCGCCCGCTGGTGGAGCCGATCTACACCGAGCGCGACGCCCGCCGGACCATGGACCTGTTCGAAAAGGTCAAGCTGGAGGAGATCGTCGACGTCGCGCCGGGCGTGCGGGCGCGCTTCTGGAACGCCGGCCACATGCTAGGCGCCACCTCCGTCGAGGTGATCGTGGGCGAAGGCGACGATCCGGTGAGGATCCTGTTCTCCGGCGACCTCGGGGCCGGAGGCCAGGACTACCTGCCCGATCCCATCGGCCCGTCCGGCATCGACCACCTCGTCCTGGAGTCCACCTACGGCGACCGCGAGCGCCAGCGGGTCGACACCGCCGAGCGCCGCCGCCAGCTGGCCGAGGAACTGCGCCAGGCCCACGCCGCGGGCGGGCCGCTGCTGATGCCCACGTTCGCCGTCGGACGCGCCCAGGAACTGCTGCTGGACCTGCTGGCCGTCATGGAGTCCGGCGACGCGCCGCAGGCCGAGATCTTCCTCGACTCGCCCCTCGCCATCGAGGCCACCGACGTCTTCCTCGATCGCGGCTGGAACCGCGACACCGAGACCAATCCGTTCACGACGCTGCGCCACGCGCCGCACCTGCACTACCTGATGAAGCCCGGCGACAGCGACCGCCTGGAGAAACTGCGCGACTGGCACATCATCCTGGCCGGCAGCGGCATGTGCGACGCCGGCCGCATCCGGGGCCACCTGAAGCGCCTGCTGTGGCGGCGCGAGGTGACGGTGCTGATCACTGGCTACCAGGCCGTGGGCACGCTGGGCCGGCTGCTCGTCGAGGGCAAGAAGCTGGTCCGCATCCAGGGCGAAGACTATCGGGTGAAGGCGCGCATCCGCACCATGGACGTCTATTCCGCCCATGCCGACGCCAGGGGGCTGGTCCAGTGGGCGCAGGATCGCCAGCCGATCCGTGGCCAGATCTTCCTCGCCCACGGCGAGCCCGACGCGCTCAAGGATCTGTCCGAACGTCTTGAGAAGGCGGGGTTCTATCCGGCGAAGATCTCCACCCCGGTGCTCGACCAGTGCTTCGACCTCAGCCGCGAAGCCGCCCAGCCGGTCGTCGAGGGACAGCCGCGCCTGGCGCCGCACCGCGCCGCCACGCTGGACTGGCACAACGCCCGCGCCGACATCCTGGCTCGCCTGGGCGACCGGCTGGAGGCGGCGCCCGACGACGACTCCCGGCTTCGCATGCTGCTGGCCCTGGAGCGCGTCCTGAAGACCGCCGAGTGGCCGGACGAGCCGGCCGCTGCGGGCTGAGACGCCCCGCCGACAGGCAATTCGCTCATCTGGCAGGCGCCGGCTGCGCAAAATGACGGCGTTTTCGGCCTCAATGCCCCCGACCGGCGCCGCACTCCATCCCCCGGAGGGCTGCGGCGAGCCTAGTCAGCCGCATGCGCGTCCTTGTGGTCGATCCGGATCCGGCCCGCGCCGCCCTGGTGGCGGAAGGCCTTGCCGGCGTGGAGCCGCTGGACGTGCGCCATTGCGCCGTCTTCGACCATCGCGAGGCGGCGGCGTTCGAGCCGGACGTCGTCGTGGTCGCCTCGGACAGCCCCGACCGTGACACCATCGAGAGCCTGCGCGAGGCCACGGCCACCAATCCGCGGCCGGTCGTCATGTTCGTCGACCGGTCCGAGGCCGGCCTGGCGGAGGAGGCCGTGCGGGCGGGCGTCTCGGCCTATGTGGTCGACGGCCTGTCGGCCGCGCGGGTCCGCTCGGTGCTGGAGGTGGCCATGAGCCGCTTCGCCCTGATGAACCAGCTTCGCCAGGACCTGGAGAAGGCCAAGGCCGACCTGGCCTCGCGCAAGACCGTGGAGCGGGCCAAGGCGCTGCTCATGAAGGAGCGCGGGCTGGAGGAAGAAGCCGCCTATCGGCTGCTGCGCAAGCTGTCGATGGACACCGGCCGCCCGCTCGGGGCGGTGGCGGCCGATCTGCTGGCGTTCGCCGGCGTCCTGAAGGGAGACGCATGATGGGCGAACGCATCCGCCTCGGCTTCATCGCGCTGAACGACGCCGCCTCGTTGATCGTCGCGGAGGCCAGGGGCTTCTTCGCGGACGAGGGCCTCGACGTCGAACTCTCGCGCGAAGTCTCCTGGGCCACCATGCGCGACAAGATGGCGGTGGGCGCCCTGCAGGGGACGCACATGCTGTCGCCGACGGCGCTGGCGATCTCGCTGGGTGTGGCGGGCAGTGATCCGACCCCGCTGATCGCCCCCTTCGCCCTGGCGCTCAACGGTCCCGCGGTGACGCTCTCATCCCGACTGGCGGGCGCCGTCGGCCAGGACGGCCGCGCCGACGGCCTCGCGCGGCTGGTCGCCCGCCGGCGGGAAGAAGGCGCCTCGCCGATCACCCTGGCCGTGGTCTTTCCCTATTCCACGCACAACTATCTGCTGCGCGACTGGCTGGCCGCCGCCGGCATCGACCCGGACCGCGACATCCGCCTCGTGGTCGCCCCACCCTCGCGGATGACCGGTCTGCTGGTCGACGGGGTGGTCGAGGGATTCTGCGTCACCGAACCCTGGGACACGGCCGCCGTGGCGGCGGGCGCCGGGATGATCGCCGTGCGGGGCTCCCAGATCTGGCCGCGGACGCCGGACAAGGTCTTCGCCGTTACCGAAGCCTGGGCCGAAGCGAATCCCGAAGCGCTCCAGGCGCTTCTGCGCGCGCTGGCCCGGGCCGCCGCCTGGGTCGATACGCCGACGAACCGAGCCGAGCTGGCCGTGATCCTGGCCCAGCCGGGCTATGTGGCCGCGGACGCCGCGGTGATCGAGCGCTCGCTCTCGGACATGATCTTCTACGCCGACGGCGCCACCTGTCCCGCGCCGGCGCACGCCGGGTGGCTGCTCACCCAGATGATGCGGTGGGGACACCTGCCCGCCGACCTCGACATCCCGGCCGTAGCCCGGCGGATCTACCGCCCCGACCTGCATGCCCAGGCGATGGAGGCCCTCGGGCTACCCGTCGCGCAGCCAGTGGCGCTCCTGGAGGGCTTCGGAGCGACCGGCCGCTACCGGCTGGAGGACTCGGCGCAGGAGGCCGCCGCCGCGCCCCTGAGCCGCCTCGCCAGGGACTGAGCGCCCGTTTCCTGTGCGTTGCAGCATAAGCAGGCGCCCAGGCGCTGGGCGCCGCCCCGAAAGAACGCAGGAATCCGACCCCTGCTCGCCGAAGCCGTGTTGCGGCGCCGCGAAGCCCATGTCGATCTGATGACGACAGCGCGGGGCAACGACGTTCCGCGCCGGCCGCTGACAGGCCGACGGCAGGGCTGACGCCCGGCCGAATTGCAACGGACACCGGCGTCCGCTTGGGGAGCTCCCACTCCCTGGGCGGGCGCTTTTTTTTGGCCTTCGGGGGATAGCCAATGACACGACTGAAGAGGGGCCTGATGGCTGGCGGAGCACTGCTCGCGCTGGCCATCGGCAGGGCCGCTGCGGCCCAGGAACCGCCGCCGGCGACGGAGGCGCAAGCGACCGCGCCGCCTGATACCGATGGACTGAGCGACGCGCCGGCAGAAGGCGCCGCCGTCCAGGAAACGCCGCCCCCTACTGAAGCGCCGCTTCCGGAGCCAGCCAGGCCGTCCGGCTTCGGCTCGCCCGGCGACGCCATCCTTGCCGGTAAGCTGCTGTTCGAGGTTCGCGGCCGCTATGAGACCGTCGACCAGAAGCGCACGGCGATACTCACCGAGAACGGCGAGGCCGCCACGGTGCGAACCCGGCTCGGCTGGGAGACCGGCGACTGGCACGGCCTGAAAGGCCTGATCGAGTTCGAGGACGTCCGCCAGGTCGGCCCCGAGCACTTCCAGGTGCAGGTCCCCGGCGCGGCCGGCGCGCCGATCAACGGCGCCGCCAAGGCCCGCTACCCGATCATCAACGATCCCGACGGGACCGAGCTCAACCGCCTGCAGCTCACCTGGACGCCCAACGCCGCCGTCCAGGCGACCATCGGACGCCAGCGCATCCTGATCGACGACCAGCGCTTCGTCGGCAACGTCGGCTGGCGCCAGGACGAGCAGACCTTCGACGCCCTGCGGCTCGACGGCGCGTGGGGCCGGTTCAAGGCCACCTATGCCTATGTCACCCACGTCAATCGGATCCTCGCCGAGCTGCGCGACTGGGACTCGGACAGCCACCTGCTGAACATCACCTGGTCGCCGGCGGAGCAGCTCCGCCTGCAGGGCTTCGCCTATGTGCTCGACTTCGGGAACGCGGCCGCCAACAGCTCGGCGACCAAGGGGATCAAGGCGTCGGGCAAGGCCTGGCTCGGGCTCTATCAGCTCGCCTACAGCGCCACCTACGGCAACCAGCGCGACTATCGCGGAAACACGCCGGACTACAGCCTCGACTACTGGTCCGCCGACCTCGCCGCCACGTTCGACATCTGGACCGCCCGGCTCGGCTACGAGGCGCTGGAGGGTAACGGCGCGCGCGGCTTCACCACGCCCCTCGCCACCACCCACGCCTTCCAGGGCTGGTCCGACGCCTTCGTCCAGCCGCTGGGCGGCAACAAGGGCTTCGTCGACGGGATCGAGGACCTGAACGTGACGCTGAACGTCAAGCCGCGCTGGAAGTGGCCCTACCTGTTCAACCTCGACGTCCTGGTCCGCTACCACGACTTCTCGGCCGAACGGACCGGCGCGCACCTCGGCCACGAGTGGGATGCCCAGGTGGTCGGGACCATCAATCCGCGCCTCTCGGCGGCGCTCAAGTACGCCGACTTCGAACGCGACGACAGCCCGGTCCGCGCCGGCCGCGCGGCCCCGCCCCCCTCCCGGACGAAGGTCTGGTTCACCCTCGAATACAAGCTCTGACGGAAGGCTCCGCCATGACCAGCACGCTCAATCGCCGCCAGGCGCTCACCGCCGCCGCCGCGACCATCGCCGCGGCCAAGGCCGCCCTGCCCTCCGGCGCCTTCGCCGCCGGGCCGGGGCCCGAGACCGCCAAGGCCCGACTCGGCTTCATCGCGCTCACGGACGCCTCGCCCCTGATCATCGCCAAGGAACGCGGCCTGTTCGCCAAGTACGGCATGCCCGACGTGGAGGTGCTGAAGCAGGCGTCCTGGGGCGGCACACGCGACAACCTGGCCCTGGGTTCGGCCGGCGGGGGCATCGACGGCGCGCACATTCTGTCTCCGATGCCGTACCAGTTCACGGCGGGCGTCAACGTCAGCAAGCCGGTGCCGATGAGCATCCTGGCGCGGCTGAATGTGAACGGCCAGGCGATCAGCGTGGGCAACGATCTGAAGGCCGTGAAGGTCGGCCTGAACAGCGCCGGAGCCAAGGCGCGGTTCGCCCAGCTCAAGGCCGCAGGCAATGTCGCCAAGGTGGCGATGACGTTCCGGGGCGGCACGCACGATCTCTGGCTGCGCTATTGGTTGGCCGCGGGCGGCATCAACCCTGATGTCGACGTCTCCACCATCGTGATCCCGCCGCCCCAGATGGTGGCCAATATGAAGGCGGGCACACAGGATGCCTTCTGTGTCGGCGAGCCCTGGAACGGCCAGCTCGTGAACCAGAAGGTCGGCTACACCGCCTGCCTCACGTCCGAACTCTGGATGAACCATCCCGAGAAGTGCCTGGGCGTCCGCGCCGACTGGGTGGCCCGCCATCCGCGCGCCGCCCAGGCCCTGACCATGGCCGTGATGGAGGCCCAGATGTGGTGCGATAAGCAGGCCAACCGGCCGGCCATGTGCTCCACCGTCTCGGGCCGCCAGTACATCAACGTGCCGATCGGCGACATCCTGCCCCGCCTGCAGGGGACCATCGACTACGGCGACGGCCGGGCGGTGAAGGGCTCGCCCCACATCATGAAGTTCTGGGCCGACAACGCCTCGTTCCCCTTCAAGTCGCACGACCTCTGGTTCGTCACCGAGAACGTGCGCTGGGGGGTCCTGCCCCAGGCCACCAACAAGATGGCCCTGGTGAACAAGGTGAACCGCGCGGACATCTGGCGCGCCGCCGCCAAGGCCTTGGGCGTCGCCGCGCCGGCCTCCGACAGCCGGGGGGCGGAACGGTTCTTCGACGGCAAGGTGTTCGATCCGGCCAACCCGGGCGCCTACCTCGCCAGCCAGCCCATCAAGAAGCTCGCCTGAGGAGGCCGCACATGAGCCTGCCCGCCCTGGACACCTCCATGACCTCCGAGCCGGCGCACCGGCGGGAGCCGCTCCCCGCCGATGTCGTCGCCCTGCCCCGGACGTCCGCCCTCCCGCCCGGCCGCCTCGTGGCCGGGGCGCGGGACTTCGCCGGCGTCGTCCTGCCGCCCCTGGCGACCCTCGCCGTCGTGCTGGCCGTCTGGCAGGGCCTCACCGCCGACAGCGCGGCGGGCCTGCCTTCGCCGGCCGCGATCTGGCGCGACAGCCGGGAGCTCATCGTCGATCCGTTCTTCGACCGCGGCGGCGTCGACAAGGGCCTGTTCTGGCATGCCCTCATCAGTCTTCAGCGCGTGGCCATCGGTTTCGGCCTCGCGGCTGTGGTGGGCGTGGCGCTGGGTGTCCTGGTTGGATCCAGTCGCCTCGCTCACCGCGGGCTCGACCCGATCTTCCAGGTGCTCCGGACCGTGCCGCCGCTGGCGTGGCTGCCGATCTCGCTGGCCGCGCTGCACGAGGCCAACCCCTCGGCGCTCTTCGTGATCTTCATCACCGCCATCTGGCCGATCGTGATCAACACCGCCGTCGGCGTCCGCAACATCCCGCAGGACTACGTGAACGTGGGGCGGGTCCTGCGCCTGTCGCCGCCGGAATACTTCGTGACCATCCTGCTGCCGGCCGCAACGCCCTACATCTTCACGGGCCTGCGCATCGGCATCGGCATGAGCTGGCTGGCCATCGTCGCCTCAGAGATGCTGCTGGGCGGCGTGGGCGTCGGCTTCTTCATCTGGGACCAGTACAACGCGTCCCGCATCTCCGACATCGTGGTGGCCCTGGTCTGGGTCGGGCTGGTGGGCTTCGCCCTCGACCGGCTCGTCGCGCTCCTCGGCCGCATCGTCTCCCGCGGCGCGGCCGCGAGCTGAGGACCGGAACATGAGCAGAGCCTATCTCTCCATCGAGAACCTCGGCGTCGCCTTCGGGAGCGCCGGCAAATCCTCGGAAGTCCTGCGCGGCGTGGACCTGACCGTCGACCGTCGCGAGTTCATCTCGATCATCGGGCACTCGGGCTGCGGCAAGTCCACCCTGCTGAACGTGGTGGCCGGCCTGATCCCGGTCAGCATGGGGGCCGTGATCCTTGACGGCCAGGCGGTCGACGGGCCGGGACCCGACCGGGCAGTGGTGTTCCAGAACCACTCCCTGCTTCCCTGGCTGACGGTCTACGAGAACGTGCGCCTGGCCGTGGACAAGGTGTTCCGAGGCAGGAAGACCCGCGCCGAACGTCACGCCTGGACGCTGGAGAACCTGGCGCTCGTCCAGATGACCCACGCCAAGGACAAGAAGCCCCACGAGATCTCGGGTGGCATGAAGCAGCGGGTCGGCATCGCCCGGGCGCTGGCCATGGAGCCCAAGGTGCTATTGCTCGACGAGCCGTTCGGCGCCCTCGACGCCCTGACCCGCGCCAATCTCCAGGACAGCGTCATGGAGATCCACGCCAAGCTCGGCAACACGGTGATCATGATCACGCACGATGTCGACGAGGCGGTGCTGCTCTCGGATCGGATCGTGATGATGACCAACGGGCCCGCGGCCACCATCGGCGACATCGTCACCGTGGATCTGCCCCGTCCTCGCCGCCGGATCGAGGTGGATGGCCAGCCCGCCTATGTCGCCGCGCGCCACGCGGTCATCGAATTTCTCTACGCCCGACACGGCGCCATTCGCGCCGCGGCATAGCCTCTTTTCCGGGCGCCTCGCCGCCGCGGGGCGCCCAATTTTTGCGCTGCAGCATTGCCGCCGCCGGCCGGGCTTCGCGATCGGGTGACGGCCGCCGCAACCGTAGGCACATCTGAGATCAGGCCCAGGACAACGGCGTTCGCGGCCCCCGGACCGGCTCGAGGACGAGCCATCTCCGACCCATCGGCGACGCCGCCAGTTCCCCACAACCTCGCGTGCAGGGCCCATTCCAATGGTCAGCAAGAGCTTCTTCAAGGCCGGGCATACGCCGACGCTCGCCTCCGCCTTCCTCTACTTCGACCTCTCGTTCATGGTCTGGGTGATCCTCGGGCCGCTCGGCGTCGCCATCGCCAAGGATTTTGGCCTGACCCCGGCTCAGAAGGGCTTCATGGTCGCCGTTCCAGTGCTATCGGGGGCCCTCCTGCGCCTGGGCGCGGGCCTGCTCGTCGACCACATCGGTCCCAAGAAAACCGGGATCATCGGCCAGCTCATCGTGCTGGGGGGCCTGCTCGTCGCCTGGTTCCTAGGTGTGCACAGCTATCACCAGGTCCTGGCGCTGGGCGTGGTGCTGGGCGTCGCCGGGGCCTCGTTCGCCGTGGCCCTCCCGCTGGCCTCCCGCTGGTATCCGCCCGAGCACCAGGGCCTGGCGCTCGGCATCGCCGGCGCTGGCAACTCGGGCACGGCCCTCGCCGCCCTGTTCGCTCCGGGCCTTGCCCAGGCCTTCGGCTGGCAGAACGTGATCGGCCTTGCCGCCCTGCCGCTGGCCGTCGCCTTCGTGATCTATGTCATCTTCGCCAAGGACGCACCCGGCCGCCCGGCGCCCAAGACCCTGCCGGAATACATGGCCGTCCTGAAGACCCGCGACGCCTGGTGGCTGATGGGCCTCTACAGCGTCACCTTCGGCGGCTTCGTGGGCCTGTCGTCCTCGCTCACCATCTACTTCAACGCCGAGTACGGCCTTCCCGCCGTGACCGCCGGCTTCTTCACCGCCGCCTGCGTCTTCGCGGGATCCTTCCTGCGGCCTGTGGGCGGCGCGCTCGCCGACCGCTTCGGCGGCGTCCGGACCCTGTCGGTGGTCTATGTCCTGGCGGCCCTCGGCCTGGCCCTCGCCAGCTTCCAGCAGCCCAGCCCCTGGCTCGCCCTGGCGCTGATCATGTTCGCGATGATGTCGCTCGGCGCCGGCAACGGGGCGGTGTTCCAGCTCGCCCCGCAACGGTTCGCCAAGGAGATCGGCGTGCTGACCGGCCTGGTCGGCATGACCGGCGGGATCGGCGGCTTCTACCTGGCCTCGAGCCTGGGGTGGGCCAAACAGGCGACCGGTTCGTACCAGATCGGGCTCCTGGCCTTCGCCGGCCTCGCGCTCCTCGCCCTCGCCGGCCTCACGGGCGTCAAGGCCCGCTGGCGGCGGACCTGGCCGGAACTCGCCGGTCAGACCAGCGGCCTGCGGCTCTAGGAGGTGGCGATGCGTAAGGAAAAGCTCGTCGTCATCGGCAACGGCATGGCCGGCTGCCGAGCGGTGCAGGAAGTGCTGAAGCGCGACCCAAGCCGCTACGAGATCACCATCTTCGGCGCCGAGCCGCGGGTGAACTACGATCGGATCATGCTCTCCCCGGTGCTGGCCGGAGAGAAGACCTTCGCCGACATCGTCATCAACGACGAGGCCTGGTACCGCGACAACGGTATCATCCTGCACGCCGGACTCGCCGTAGACGCGATAGACCTCAAGCAGCAGTTGATACGTGTGGCCGACGGCCGGACGTGGCCCTACGACCGCCTGGTCCTGGCCACCGGCTCAGACCCCATTCGCCTGCCGCTTCCCGGATCGGACCTGGCAGGCGTCGTCACCTTCCGCGATCTCGATGACGTGGAGGCCATGGCCACCGCCTCGGCTAAACCCGACGCCAGGGCGGTGGTCATCGGCGGTGGACTGCTGGGCATCGAGGCCGCCTATGGCCTGGCGCGCCGGGGCATGGCCGCCACAGTCGTCCACCTGATGGAAGTCCTGATGGAGCGTCAGCTCGACGCCTCCGCGGGCTTCCTGCTGACCCAGGCCATGCTTGAACGTGGCGTGGATACCGTGCTCGAGGCCCAGTCCGAGGCGATCCTCGGCGAGGAGGGCAAGGTCACCGGCCTGAAGCTCAAGGATGGCCGGGTGCTGCCCTGCGACCTCCTGGTGATGTCGGTGGGCATCCGGCCCAACGCCGCCCTCGCCCGCGTGGCGGGGCTGGAGGTGGGCCGCGGCGTCATTGTCGACGACAGCCTGCGCACCTCGGATCCCAACGTCTTCGCAGTCGGCGAGTGCGTCGAGCACCGCGGCCAGTGCTACGGCCTGGTGGCGCCCATCTGGGATATGTGCCGCACGCTGGGCGAGACCCTGACCGACGGCCAGGCCGCCTACGAGGGCTCGGTGCTTTCAACGCGCCTGAAGGTCTCGGGAGTTGACGTCTTCTCGGCCGGCCGCTTCGCCGGCGGTGAGGGCTGCGAGGACATCGTGTTCCGCGACGCGGGCCGCGGCGTCTACAAGCGCATCGTGCTGGAGGACGGCAAGGTCGCCGGCGCCGTCCTGTTCGGCGATGCGGCCGACGGCGGCTGGTACTTCGACCTCATGCGCTCGGGCGCGGACGTCAGCGACATCCGCGAGACGCTGGTGTTCGGCCAGGCGGCCACGGAGGGGCTCGCCGGCCTGGACCCTAGCGCCGCCGTTGCCGCCATGGCCGATACGGCCGAGGTCTGCGGCTGCAACGGCGTCTGCAAGGGCGAGATCGTCCGCGCGATCGCAGACCAGGGCCTCTCCACACTGGAAGGCGTGCGCGCCCACACCAAGGCCTCGGCTTCGTGTGGGACCTGTACGCCGCTCGTCGAGAAGCTGCTGAAGCACAGCCTGGGCGACGCCTTCCAGGTCCAGTCCGGCCCCAAGCCCGTCTGCGGCTGCACGCCGAAGGGCCACCAGGAGGTCCGCGAGCGGATCGTCGGCGAAGACCTGAAATCCATGCCGGCGGTCATGCAGGCGCTGGAATGGTCCACGCCCGACGGCTGTCCCACCTGCCGCCCGGTGCTGAACTACTACCTGCTCTGCGCCTGGCCGGCCGAATACCGGGACGACAAGCAGTCGCGCTTCATCAACGAGCGGGTCCACGCCAACATCCAGAAGGACGGCACCTATTCGGTGGTCCCGCGCATGTGGGGCGGGATCACCAGCCCCGCCGAGTTGCGCGCGATCGCCGACGTCGCCGACAAGTTCGCCATCCCCACCGTCAAGGTCACGGGTGGGGCGCGGATCGACCTGCTGGGCGTCAGAAAGGACGATCTGCCGGCAGTCTGGGCCGACCTCAACGCTGCCGGCATGGTCTCGGGCCACGCCTACGGCAAGGCCCTGCGCACGGTGAAGACCTGCGTGGGTTCGGACTGGTGCCGCTTCGGGACCCAGGATTCCACGGGGCTCGGGGTGCGCCTGGAGAAGGTGATGTGGGGCTCCTGGACCCCGGCTAAGGTCAAGCTCGGCGTCTCGGGCTGCCCGCGCAACTGCGCCGAGGCCACCTGCAAGGACATCGGGGTCATCTGCGTCGACAGCGGTTTCGAGATCCACGTGGGCGGCGCGGCCGGCCTGGAGGTCAGGAAGACCGAGATTCTGACCAAGGTCGCCACCGAGGACGAAGTGGTCTGGGTCATCTGCGCCTTCGCCCAGCTCTATCGGGAAGAGGCCTGGTACCTGGAGCGGGTCTGGAAGTGGCTGGACCGCACCGGGCTGGAGGCCGCCCGCACGCGGATCGAGGACCCCGAGGCGCGCCGCGAGCTCTACGACCGCTTCCAGTTCTCGCAGCGCTTCTACCGGATCGACCCCTGGGCGCAGCGGGTCGCGGGCCGCGACGCCCATGAGTTCAACCCCCTCAGCCGCCGCCTGGAGATGGAGCCCGCATGAACGCGCACGTGAAGGATCCCACGCTCTGGACCGACGTGGGCGCGGTCACCGACATCCCCCTGCGCGGGGCCCGGAGGGTCCCGTCGCCCCGGGGCGACGTCGCCGTGTTCCGCACCGGCGACGGCCGCATCTTCGCCCTGCGCGACGCCTGTCCGCACAAGGGCGGCCCGCTCAGTCAGGGCATCGTCCACGGCCACGCCGTCACCTGCCCGCTCCACGCCATGGCCATCGACCTGGCCAGCGGCGAGTTCCTCGGCGCCGACCGCGGCAAGGGCTGCGCGCCCACCGTGCCACTGCGGGTCGAGGACGGCCGGATTCTGCTGGGGTCGGTGTGACGACCCGCACCGCCTGCCCCTACTGCGGCGTCGGCTGCGGGGTCGCCGGCGTCGCCGAGGGCCGCGCGCTCACGGTGGCGGGCGATCCGGCGCATCCCGCCAACCTCGGCCGCCTCTGCTCGAAGGGCTCGGCGCTGGGCTCGACGGTGGGCCTGGAGGGCCGGCTGCTGCACCCCGCCATCGCCGGGCGCCGCGCGAGCTGGACGGAGGCCACGCGCCTGGTGGCCCGCCGGTTCTCGGAGGCCGTCGCCCGTTACGGGCCGGACTCGGTCGCCTTCTACGTCTCGGGCCAGCTCCTCACCGAGGACTACTACGCCGCCAACAAGCTGATGAAGGGCTTCATCGGCTCGGGGAACATCGACACCAATTCGCGGCTATGCATGGCCTCGGCGGTGGTGGCCCACAAGCTGGCCTTCGGCGCCGACCTCGTCCCAGGCTGCTACGAGGACCTGGACCTGGCCGACCTCGTGATCTTCTCCGGTCACAACGCCGCCTGGACCCACCCGGTCCTGTTCCGCCGCATGGAAACGGCCCGCGCCCGCGGCCAGCGGCACGTGGTCATCGACCCACGCCGGACCGACACCGCCGAGGGCTGCGACCTGCACCTGCCCATCGCCCCGCAGACGGACGTGCGCCTGTGGAATGGCCTGCTCGCGGACATCATCCGGCGCGGCGCGGTCGATCGGGGCTACATCGCAGCCCACGTCTCCGGATTCGCCGACGTCGAGGCCGAGCTCGCCGGCTCCGACCAGTCGGTCCACGCGGTCGCCGCCGACTGTGGCGTGCCGGCCGCCGACCTGGAGACCTTCTACCGCCTGTTCGCCGAGACGCCGCGGACGGTCAGCCTGTTCTCCATGGGCGCCAACCAGTCGACGCAGGGGGTCGCCAAGGGCTCGGCGATCATCAACGTCCACCTCGCCACCGGCCGCATCGGCAAGCCCGGCGCCTGCCCCTTCTCGATCACAGGCCAGCCCAACGCCATGGGCGGACGCGAGACGGGCGGCATGGCCACCACCCTCGCCGGCCACATGGACTTCGATGACGTGGCCCGCGCCCGCGTCCAGCGCTTCTGGGGCGCCCCGACCCTGGCCGCCGCCCCCGGCCTCAAGGCCGTCGACCTCTTCGAGGCCGTGCGCGAGGGCCGGATCAAGGCGCTGTGGGTCATGGCCACCAACCCCGCCGTCAGCCTGCCCGACGCGGGCCGGGTGCGCGAGGCGCTGGAGCGCTGTCCGTTCGTGGTCGTCTCCGACTGCATGGCCGAGACCGACACCACCGCCTTCGCCCATGTGAAGCTGCCCGCCCTGGCCTGGGGCGAAAAGTCGGGCACGGTCACCAATTCCGAACGCCGGATCAGCCGCCAGCGGCCCCTGTTCCCGGCGCCGGGCGAGGCCCGCGCCGACTGGCGCATCGTCGCCGACGTCGCCACGGCCATGGGCTTCGAGGGCTTCGACTGGACCTCGCCGGCCCAGGTCTTCCGCGAGTGGGCCCGCCTGACCGCCTATGAGAATGACGGCCGGATGCTCAACCTCGGCCCGCTCGCCGGGATCACCCCCGACGCCTACGAAGCCCTGGAGCCCGTGCAGTGGCCGGTCACCGCAGAGGGGGGCACGCCGCGCCTGTTCACGGACGGCCGCTTCCAGACGCCCGACGGGCGCGCCCGCATGGTTCCCGTCGCGGCCCGCGGCCCGGCCGAGGCGCTCGACGCGGCCTATCCCCTGGCGCTGAACACCGGGCGCGTCCGCGACCATTGGCACACCCTCACCCGCACCGGCCTTGCGCCCGAGCTCTGCCGCCACGCGCCCGAGCCCTACGTCGAGCTGCATCCCGCCGACGCCGAGCCGCTGGGGATCGCCGACGGCCGCCTGACCCGCGTGCAGACCCGACGGGGCGAGGCGGTGGCCATCGCCCGTGTCACCGACCGCCAACGGCCGGGCGCGATCTTCCTGCCGCTGCACTGGACCGAGGCCTACGCGCCGAATGGGCGCGCCAACCCGCTGGTCGCGGCCCGGGTCGACTCCCGCTCGGGCCAGCCCGAGTTCAAGCACACCCCTGCCCGCGTCCGTCCCTATCGCGAGACTTGGACAGGGTTCTTCCTGTCGCGCGAGCCCGTGCGGGCGCCGGCGGGGCTCGACCTCGTCTGGCGGCGGATTCCCCAGGCGGCCTGCCAGCTCCACGAGTTCGCCGGCCGGGGCGACGAGGCCGAGCGGGCCGCGCTCCGCAAGGCTCTCGGACGATCCACGGCCGAGGACGTCCTGCTGTTCGAGGACGCCGCCACCGGCGCGCGCCGGGAGGCGGTTCTGGAAAATGGCCGGATCGAGCGGGTGCTGTTCTTCTCCACTTCCGGGCGCCTGCCGCCCCGCGACTGGCTGGCCGACCTGTTCGCCCTCGACGCCCTGTCGCCCGCTGACCGTGGCGCGCTGCTGATGGGAAGACCGGCAGGCCGCACCGCCGACCTCTCGCCTGTGGTCTGCGCCTGCCGCGGCGTGCGGGCCGGCAAGATCGCGGCCGCCATCTCGGGGGGCTGCTGTTCGGTCGACGCCGTGGGCGAGGCCACCGGGGCGGGCACGAGCTGCGGCTCCTGCCGGCCCGAGATCGCTCGCATGCTCGCCGCCGCCCCGAAGCCGGAGATCCAGGATGCCGCATGACCCTGTTGGAAGCGTCCGCCTGGTGGGCGCCGGCCCCGGCCCCGCCGACCTGCTCACCGTCCGCGCCCTCCGCACCATCGAGGGCGCCCAGGCGCTGCTCTACGACGCCCTGGTCTCGGACGAGGTGCTGGCCCTGGCGCCCGCCGCCTGCCTGAAGATCCGCACCGGCAAACGGGCCGGCAAGGCGAGCATGGCCCAGTCCACGATCAATCGCCTGATGCTGCGCCTGGCGCGGCGCGGGCTTCAGGTCGTGCGGTTGAAGGGCGGCGATCCCTCGGTTTTCGGTCGTGTCGGCGAGGAGATCGAGTTCCTGGCCGCCCACGGCGTCGAGACCGAGGTCGTGCCCGGCGTCACCGCCGCCAGCGCCGCCTCGGCCCAGTTCGGCTTCCCCCTCACCCATCGCGGTGAGGCCCGGCGACTGCTTGTCGCCACCGCGACCCTCACGGAAGGCCGGGCCGCCGCCGGCTGGACCGCCGGGGCAGACCGGGAAACCACCCTGGCGCTCTACATGGGGCGCGACCAGCTCGCCGCCGTGGCCGCCGAACTGATCTCCCAGGGCAGGTCGCCCGAGACGCCGGCCATCGCCATCGAGAACGCCGGCCACCCGCACGCCCGCGCCTTTACGGCCGTGCTGGGCGCCCTGCCCCAGATGCTGGCCGACGAGCGCCCGGAGGGTCCGGTCGTCGTGCTCATCGGCGATGTGGCGGCCCGGGCGCAGGGCGTGATGGCGCCGGTTCAGACCGCTGCCGCGCGCCGCGCCTCCTGATTATCCGTGCGCGGGGGGCGGAATCCGGCGATTCCCCGCGAAGGAGGAGCCGCGTGGAAGAGCGCATCGAGGTCGCCACCGCCTTCGGGCCGATCTGGTTCCACGGCCGCGACACCGGCCGGCCGGTCATGCTGCTGCTGACTGGAGCGTTCGCCGCGGAGGATCTCCTCGACCACACCCAGCGCTTCCTTCCCGATGTCGATGTCTGGCGCGCTCACCTGCCCGGCAACCACTGCCCCGCCATCGCGCCGGTCTCCGTCGGGGTCTTTGCGGCGGCATATGCGGAGGCCCTCGACGCTCGCGCGGGTGACCGGCCCGTGGCCGTGACCGGCCTTTCCGCCGGAGCCCTGGTGGCCCTGGCCTTGCGCGCCAGGAGTCTGAAGGCGCTGCTTCTGGTCGAACCCCCGCTCCGGTCGGAGCACCTCTGGCCCATGCTCGAGTTCCGCGCCCAGGGCCCGCCGGGCTGGGAGACGCTCATCGAACCCGTCTTCGGCATCGGACCCGACAGCGTGAGGCCCGTGGACTACACGCCCCTCCTCGACGCCCTGTCCGTCCCGGCCCTGGTGCTCGTCGGCGAGGTTCCGCTCATGCCTCAGCGGCCGGTCCCCTTCCTGCCCAGCTTCGTCGACGAGGAATGCCGCGCTCGCCTGGCGGCCCATTCCCGGGTGCGGCTCGAGATCGTCCCCGGCGCCGGCCACAACATTCCGGCTCAGGCTCCCCAGCTGTTCCTTGGCGCGATGCGGCGTCTCTGCCGGGCGGCGGCCGCCTAGTCGCGGCGCCGGTTGGTCATGGGGGCTTCGGGGTCGGGGGCGGCCGGTGGGGTGTAGGCCGGCAAGGACTCGGTCGAAGGCGGCAGGTCGAGAACCGGCGGGGCCGCATCTACCTCTC
This sequence comes from Phenylobacterium kunshanense, assembly GCF_003254525.1. GTDB lineage: Bacteria > Pseudomonadota > Alphaproteobacteria > Caulobacterales > Caulobacteraceae > Phenylobacterium > Phenylobacterium kunshanense. Next base: position 124,961 of record NZ_QFYS01000009.1, on the reverse strand, counting down.
CCGCAGCGACCTCCGGGGGCGCCGGTGAGGATGGCGCCGGCTGGGGCGTGCGGGTCGGCCGGCCGGGCGCGGCGCGCAGCGGAGCGGGGACGGGCCGCGACGCCTCAGCGGCAGGAGCCTGCGATGGACGGACGGCGACCGTTGCGCTGACCGCCGGCGGCGGGGGAGCCGCCAACTCGGGATTTGCCTGGGCCACCTCGCGCCCACGACCGAAGACCAGCGCCAGGGCCGCGACACCTCCGACTCCGACACCTATGGCAGCCAGGACCGGCAGACGGGAGGATCGCCGCAGCACCGGAGGCGGGCGCCGTGGGGGCGCCGGCGCCTGCACGATCAGTTCCGGAAGTTCGACGACCTGCGGCGCCGGCTGCTGTGGCGAGGGCTCGACCGTCGGCGCCGGCGGCGGGTCGGGCTGGGGGGCGGAAAAGGCCGGGCGCACGAACGCCGGCGTGATCGCTGCCGGGCGCCCTGTGGGCGCACGCTCGCTTGGCGCTGCGCCGGCCTTCGGCAGCGGCCCCAACTTGAACGGCGCCTGAGGCATCTTCGGCCAGGCGCTGTTGCGGGCGAAGGGGTTGTCGTCCGGGTCGGAAGCCATGGCGCCAAGCCTCGCGGTCGAGTTGGACCGGACTATGGCCTGATCCGCTCCCGGCCGGCCACGATCAGGGCAAGATTGTGGGGGATCGCCAGCCCTTCACGCAGGCTCATCCCCAACCGGTGCGCGGCAGGCGGACCGGCGCGGCCGCGCCCCAGAGGTCCCGGGCGGCTCTCGACGCCCGCCAGCCGCAGCAGGATCCTGATGCGTGGCAGGTGATAGGCGTCGCTGCACGCGATGACGTGAGGGTGGCCGCCCCTTGCCGCCTCGACCGCCGCGGCCCTGGCGTTCTCGATGGTCGTGCGGCTGAGTTCGTCCAGGATCAGGCGCTCGGCCGCCACGCCTTGCGCCTGCAGCAGGTCGGCCATGATCGACGCCTCGGAAGGCCCGGGCCGACAGACGCCGCCGGAACACAGGATCGGCGCATCGGGCTGTTCCGCCGCCGCGGCCAGCCCATACCCGACCCGGCGAAGCAATGCCGCCGACGCTCGTCCGTCCGGTCCGACGGCAGCGCCGAAGATCACGATCAGGGGCGGGGACGTTCACCCGCCGAGCATGCGGGCTCAGGCCTGGCCGTTCAATGGCGGGTGGTAGGCGTCGATCAGGTCGCGCCGCTCAGCCTCGCGGACGGCGCGGGTCACGTTCAGCCGCGTGAGGACCGTCGCCGAGCCGTAGGTCTCCCGCGCCCGCTCCAGGTCCGTCCGCCAGCTCTGGCTGGCGAGATTGTCGGTCTCGCCCGCGTAGACCACGTGAAGCTCCCCGTCCTCGGCGATCTCGGCGATGACGTAGTTCGCGCCGGCCGGAGGCAGGAAGCGGGTCTCGTCGATCGGCGTGTATCGGTAGCGCGCGCCGGAAGCTCCGGCGAAGTCGATCTGGCGGGTCACGTCTCAAGCTCCAGTCGTAGGCACGATTCAACTCCCCCACCCCGATGCATCCGGGCTGACTTGGACCAAAACTTGGCTGAGCTCGGCTGTGGGGAGCTGCAAGGATCGGTTTATGTGGCGGAACAGCCTTCGCCATATGTACGTTCGCCCCTCGCCGCCAGTTCTCGGCGGCGCTTATGCGCCAAGGGAGTGATGATCCCGTGCGCCGGGGCTGGACAGCCGCGCCGCACACACGGGACAAGGCCTGCATGGAGAAGCCCGCCGCCTTCAGCTTTGAGCCCGCGACGGATCGCCCCACCGCGGCGCTGACGGGCGACTGGACCGCCCGAGGCCTGGGCGGCGTGGGCCGTGACCTGGCCCGGGCCCTCTCCGGGAGGACCGACGTGGTGCTCGACCTGACCGGCGTGGGCCGCATGGACACGGCCGGCGCCTATGCCGTCGTCCAGGCGGTCGGGCCGGGTTTCGCGATCGACCGGATCCAGGCCAGGCCCGAGTCGCGGCGGCTGCTCGAGCTGGTCGACAGCGCCGTGCGCGTGAAGCCGGTGATCCGACCTGAGCCGCGCGGCTTCCATCAGCTCACCGTCCGGATCGGCAAGGGCGTCATGGAGCTCGGCGTCGAGTTCCTCGACACCATGGCCTTCCTCGGCCACCTGATCGTCGTCTCGTTCCGCGCGCTCGCGAACCTCTTCGTGGCTCCCCACCGAATTCGCTGGGCGCCGATCTTCACCCAGATGGAACGCGCCGGCCTCGACGCGATCCCGATCGTCGCCCTCACCACCTTCTTTATCGGCGCCGTCGTGGCGCTGCTGGGCGTGAACATGCTTCGCCAGTTCGGGGCCGAGGTGTTCGTCGTCGAGTTGATCGGCGTGGCCGTGCTGCGCGAGTTCAACATCGTCATCACCGCCGTCCTGCTGGCGGGACGCTCCGCCTCGGCCTTCGCCGCCGAGCTCGGCTCGATGAAGATGCAGCAGGAAGTCGACGCCATGAAGGTGATGGGCGTGGACCCATTCGAAGGGCTGGTCCTGCCGCGGTTCCTGGCGCTTCTGATCACCATTCCGCTGCTGACCTTCGTCGCCACCCTCGCGGGCCTGCTGGGCGGCCTGATGATCACCTGGACGACCCTGGGCCTCGGCCCGACCTTCTTCCTGCAGCGGATCGTCGACAATGTGGGCGACACGCACTTCTACGTGGCCATGTCCAAGGCGCCCGTCATGGCCGGCGTGGTCGCCAGCATCGGCTGCCGGCAGGGCCTGCTTACGGGCGGCGACGTCCAGTCTCTCGGCAAGCGGGTGACCGCGGCTGTGGTCCACGCGATCTTCGCCATCATCATGCTCGATGCGGTCTTCGCGCTCATCTACATGGAGCTCGACATATGACCGACGCCGCCGCCGTCGAGGCCGGTCTCGCCGGCCAGGATGACCCGTCGGGGCCTGCCATCGAGGTGCGCGGCCTGCGCACGCAGTTCGGCGACCACGTGGTGCACGAGGGTCTGGATCTCACGGTCCGCCGGGGAGAAATCCTTGGTGTCGTGGGCGGTTCGGGCACGGGCAAGTCGGTGCTGCTCAACGCCATCATCGGCCTGCGGGAGCCGGACGCCGGCACGATCTCGGTCTTCGGCCAGTCGCTGCAGCAGGCGTCCCGCCGTCGCTGGAGCGAGCTCGAGCGGTCCTGGGGCGTCCTGTTCCAGGGCGGCGCGCTCTTCTCGAACCTGACCGTCCGCGAGAACGTGGCCGCGCCGATGTTCGAGCATACCAAACTGTCGCGCCGCGAGGCCTACGAGCTGGCGGACCTGAAGATCGCCATGGTCGGCCTGCGCCCCGAGGCGGGCTCGCTCAAGCCCGCGGAACTCTCCGGCGGCATGAAGAAGCGGGCGGGCCTTGCCCGGGCCCTTTCCCTCGACCCTGAGCTGCTGTTCCTGGACGAGCCCACGTCCGGCCTCGATCCCATCGGCGCCGCCGCCTTCGACGAACTGATCGCTGACCTTGCCGCCAGCCTGGACCTTACGGTGTTCATGATCACCCACGACCTCGACTCCCTCTACGAGATCACCGACCGCGTGGCCGTCCTGGCCGACAAGAAGGTGGTGGCCACCGCGCCGGTGGCCGAGCTTGAGCACTCGGATCACCCGTGGATCCGTGAATATTTCCTCGGGCCCCGGGGCCGCGCCGCGCGCGCCGCCCTCGTCGGGAAGGACGGCTGATGGAGCGGAACGCCAACTACGCCCTTGTGGGGCTCTCGACGCTGATCCTGGCGGCCGCCCTGACGGTGTTCGTCATCTGGCTCGCCCGCGTGCGGCTGAATGCCGAGTACGACCTGTACGACGTCGTCTTCCAGGGGCCCGTCCGTGGACTCAACGAGGGCGGCGAGGTCCACTTCAACGGCATCAAGGTGGGCGAGGTCACCAAGATCGCCCTCGACCAGACCGACCCGAAGAACGTCATCGCCCGTGTCCGCGTGGCCGAGGATGTCCCGATCCGCACCGACAGCTACGCGACGCTCGAGCCCCAGGGCATCACCGGCCTCAACTACATCCAGATCGCCTCCGGCTCGAGCACCCGCGCCCTGCTGAAGGACTATGCGGAGGCCCAGTGCGACAAGCAGCCCCGTCGCCTGGGCGCAGCCTGCATCCCGGTGCTGCAGAGCCGCCGCAGCACGATCTCCGACCTGCTGGAGGGCGGCGGCACGGTGCTGACGCGCACCATCGAAGCGCTCGACCGGATGAACCGCGTGCTCTCGGATCAGAACATCAAGACGTTCTCGGCCGCCCTCTCCGACACCCAGGCCTTCACCGCCGAGCTGCGCGACCGCAAGGCGCTGATCGCCGACGCCCAGAGCGCGCTGCAGCGCATCGACACCGCCGCCGACGAGATCGCCAAGCTGTCCGCCAGCACCCGCGGCGTGATCGACGGCGACGGCAAACGCGCGATCAAGAACATCGCCGACGCCGCCGAGGAGGCCCGGGCCACCGCAGCCGACGCCCGCTCGATGATCGCCCGCCTCCAGGCGCCGACCACCGAGTTCGCCACCAACGGCCTGCCGCAGATCACCGCGGCGGTCATCCAACTCCAGACCGCCGCCGAGTCGCTGGAGCGGCTCGTCAACGAGGTCCAGTCCAGCCCCACCGGCGCCCTCGGCAAGCCGAAGGCCGAAGAGGTGAAGGTTCCCCAATGATCCGACCGAAATCCTCCCTCGCCGCTGTGGCCGTCGCCGCGGCTGCCCTCGCGCTCTCGGGCTGCATCTCGCTGCTGCCCAAGACCAAGCCGGCGCACCTGTACCGGTTCGGCCACCCCCCGACGGCCGAGGCGGCCGAGGCGACCCAGGGGACCGTCGGCGTGTTCCGCACGAATGCGACGTTCCAACGGGAGGCCGCCGGCGACCGGCTGCTCACGATCACGGGCGGCAAGGTCGCCTATATCGCCGAGACCCGCTGGGTCGCCCCGGCCGCCGTCCTCTGGGACCAGGCTGTGCTGGCCGCGTTCGACGCCGACCCCGGCCCCGTCCGCCTGATCTCTCGCGGCGAAGCGGCGGCGGCGGACTACGTCCTGCGGCTCGACGTGCGGAATTTCGAGGCCGTCTACGACCGCGGGCCGAAGGCCGCGCCCACCGTCGTGGTCCGGGTTCGCGCCGCCATGACCCGTGGAACCGATCGCGGCCAGGTGGCGGAGAAGATCTTCGAGGCGCGCGTGACCGCCGGCTCCAACCGGGTCGGGGCGATCGTCCCCGCCTACGACAAGGCCGTCGCGGATACTCTGGCCCAGATCGTCGCCTGGACCACCGAGCAGGCGCGCCCGGCCTGACCTGCTATCCGGCCGTGCGCGTCCGCCACCAGGCGACGACGAACAGGATCGCCAGGATGATGTCGGGGGTCACGGCCCAGGCCACGATGGGCTGGACCCGGCCCAGGATCGCCAGCGTCCAGCAGGCGCCAAAGAACACCGCCTTGCCGAACGCCCCGATGAGCATGAACGGCCGGTAGCGGACGGGGTCGCGGCCGATCAGCAGGTAGCCGAACTGCCACGCCAGGGTGGAGGCTGCGAAGCCATAGTAGGTGTCGGGATGGCTGAAGGGCCCCGTCATGGCGGCAAGGCTGCTTTCCATGAAGAACAGCGGGGCGATGATGATCACGCCCCAGATCCCGCCGATCGTGAACACCCATCTGGCGAATGTCATCGGTCCCTCCCCCGTCGAGCCACCAGCATCGGCCCTTCGGCCGAGCTTTCCAACCGCCCCGCAAGGCCGAAGGCCTCTCGCAGGACCTCAGGCCGTAGCGCATCGGCCGGCGCGTCATCCGCCACGACGCGTCCGCCCGCCAGCACCACCAGGCGATCGCAGTATCGCGCGGCCAGGCTGAGGTCGTGCAGGGTGACCAGCACCGCCGCTCCGCGCACCGCCTCCTCGCGGAACAGATCCAGCGCGAGAAGCTGAGCGTCAGGGTCCAGACCGGCGACGGGTTCGTCGGCGACGATCAGCGGCGCAGCCGTCGCCAGCAGCCGCGCGAGCAGCACGCGCGCCCGCTCGCCGCCCGACATCTCGAGCACCCCCCGCTCCTCCAGCCCGGCAAGCCCCACCCGCGCGAGCGCCGCAACGGCCCGCTGCCGCGCGGTCGCCGCCGGAACGTCCAGGGCGCCCAGCCCGGCCACGCGCGCTGCGCTCATGTTCCAGCCCACATGCCGCTCCTGCGGAAGGTAGGCGGCCAGCCGCGCACGCTCTGGATCGGACAGTCGCGCGACGTCACGGCCCGCCAACTCCGCCCGCCCGCGCTCCAACCGCACCAGGCCGAGCACCGCCCGCAGCAGGGTGGTCTTGCCCGCGCCGTTCGGCCCGACGATCCCCACGACCTCGCCGGCCTGTGCCGAGAGGCTGGCGCCCTCCAGCACCTGCCGCCCGGCGCGGCGGACACTGGCGTCGTGGACCGCGAGCACGCTCATCCCCGCCAGCTCCGCGCCGCGCGCCAGGCGATCAGCGCGAACAGCGGCGCACCGGCCAGGGCCGTCATCACTCCCAGCTTCAACTCGATGTCCGTCGGCAGGATCCGCGCACCGATGTCCGCCGCGCCCAGCAGCACGGCGCCGGCGAGGGCTGACGGCAAAAGCACGCGCCCGGGATCGCCGCCTGCGCCGGCGCGGACGAGATGCGGCGCCGCCAGGCCCACGAAGCCGACGATGCCGGCCAAGGCCACCGCCGCGCCGGTCAGCAGGGACGCCCCTGCCACCGCAGCCGCCCGCATCCGGCGCATGGGCAGGCCCGACAGCGCCGCCGCCTCGTCCCCCAGGGTCAGCATCACCAGACCGCGGGCTGCGTAGAGGCAGAGGGCCGCGCCGACGGCCATGGCGGGGAGTTGCCGGCCGATATCGTCCCAGTCGCGGTTGGCCACCGAGCCCAGCAGCCAGGCGAACACCTCGGCGAGGGTCACCGGCGACGGCGCGAAGTTGAACACGAGCGAGGTCAAGGCTCCCAGGAAGGCCGACAGCGCCACACCGAACAGGATGAGCGTCTCCGGCTCCCGGAACCGTGCCGCCAGCCAGGTCAGCGCCGCGCCGACCAGGAGCGCCGCCCCCAGGGCCGCTGCTTCGACGGCCCCGGGACGCGCCGCGAGGCCCAGGGAGATCGCCAGCGCCGCGCCCAGCCCGGCGCCGCCGGAGACCCCCAGCACGCCCGGGTCGGCGAGCGGATTTCGCAACAGGCCCTGCATCACCGCCCCCGCCAGGCCCAGGGCCGCACCCACCACCAGGGCCGCAACCGTGCGCGGCAGGCGGATGTCGAACAGGATCTCGTGCGGGCCCGACGCGGGGTCGGCGAACGCCTCCGCGAACTGGGCCACGGAGAGCGCGGTCTCGCCGAGCATGAGACCCGCTGCCGCCAGCCCGATCGCGGTCGCCCCCAGGGCGGCGTTCAGGATCCAGGGCCTCATCGCACGATGCGCCGGGACGGAGCAGCCGCGGCGAGGGCTTCGACCGCCTCGGCGGCCCCCCAGTCGGGACAGCCGAGCATCGAGCCCGGCAGGCTCGCCACGGCGCGTTCCTGCGCGACGCGCTGGAGGACACGATGGCGCCCCATGCCCCAACTGTCTCCCGCGAGCTGGAATGTGTCGAAGAAGCCCAGCACCGCCGCCTGCGGCGGGTCCAGCGCCAGCTGCTCGAGGGAGACCGTCTGGTAGCCCGGCCGCGCCTCCGCGTTGGAGAGCCCGGCGGCGCGCATGACCGCATCCACCAGGGTCCCCGGGCCGGCGGTCACGCCGCCTGGCGTCAGGTACAGGGCGCGCGTCCCACGCCAGGCGCCGGCCGCCCCGGCAAGCCGTCGGTCCACCCCCGCCACCAGAAGCTCTCCCGCAGGCGTCTGGCCCAACGCCGCAGCGACGCGACGGATGTTGGCCCGCACCTGACTGAATTCGTTAGCCTCGGCGATCGTGACCACACGCACGCCCCGCTGCTCCAGCGCTCCGACCAGTCGCGGATCGCCGCCCCAGTAGCGGACGACCACATCCGGCCGCGTGGCCAGCGCGGTTTCCAGGTCCACGCGCCGCTTCGGTAGACCGCGCGCCAGCGCCCTCATCCGGGAATCTGCGTCATCGGCCCGCGTCGAAAGTCCCACGATCGACGCGCGTGGGCTCAACGCCAGGACATACTGGTCCGCGCACTGGTCCAGGGACAGCACACGCGGGGCGGCCTGCGCCGCCGTCGGCGAGATGGAGGCAGCTACGGCGATCGCCGCTAGTCGATGACCAGCCCGTGCAGCATGCCGTCGAGGGTGATCCGCATCAGTTCCTCGTGATCGGTCCACTCGAAGGTCGGACGGCTGATGATCAGCGCCACCACGCCGTGGCACGCCATCCACAGCGCCTGGGCCGCCGAGTCGGCGCTGCCGGTCCGCAGCCGGCCGCTGGCCGCCACCTCGCGCACCACCCCTGAGAAGGCTTCGTAGCATTGGCTGCTCAGGTCCGAGGTGCGCTCCGGGGTGGGGTCGCTCGATACCGGACCCCGGGAGCAATAGACAAGCTGATAGGCGTTGGGGTGTTCGAGCCCCCAGCGCATGTAGGCGTCCAGCATCATGCGAGTGCGCACCACCGCGTCCAGCGGCTTGCCCGCGATCTCGGTGTTGCTGGCCAGAAGCTGACTGAGGGCGCCCCCCACGATCTCGTGCAGGATGCCGGCCTTGTCGGCGAAGTGCATGTAAAGGGCGGTGGACGACACGCCGACCTCGTCCGCGATCTTGCGGATGGTCGCGCCGTCATAGCCCTCGGCGACGAAGATACGCTCCGCCGCGTCGAGAATCTCGGCCCGACGGAGGTGGCCGTCACCCTTCGCCTTGCGCGCGGTCTTCCGCGTCGCGGGCGCTACTGCGCTCATGGACTCTCCCCAATCCCAAAGCAGCGTCTAGCGGACCGCAATTCCGTAACTGTGACAAGTCCTTGTCTGCAGGCTGGCGTCTGCGGGGTGGACGGGCGCGCCACTCTCCGCGTAAGGGGCCGGCATGAACGGGCCGCACGTCGCCGAGGAATCGCAGGTCATGCGCACCTCCGGGTGGAGTGACTACGCCCTGCTGGACTCCGGCGGCGGTCGCAAGCTGGAGCGCTATGGCCCGTACAAGGTGGTCCGGCCCGAGCCTCAGTGCCTCTGGACCCCGCGCCTGCCGCAGAGCGCCTGGGACGCCGCCGACGCGGTGTTCGACCCCACCGACGAGGAGGACGCCGGCCGCTGGCGCTTCCGTGGAAAACCCAGGGAAACCTGGCCGCTCGGCTGGGGCGGGGTAAAATTCCACGGGCGCTTCACCGCCTTCCGCCACCTCGCCTTTTTCCCCGAGCAGGCCGCCAACTGGGCCTGGCTCGACCAGCAGGTGCGCGCCGCCGCCCAGCCGCGGGTGCTGAACCTCTTCGGCTACACCGGGGTCGCCAGCCTGGTGATGGCCGCCGCGGGCGCCGCCGTGACCCATGTGGACGCCTCCAAGAAGGCGGTGGCCTGGGCGCGCGAGAACTCCGAGCTGTCCGGCCTCGCCGACCGCCCCGTCCGCTGGATCACCGAGGATGCGCGCAAGTACGTCCAGCGCGAAGTTCGCCGCGGCTCGAAGTATGAGGGGATCATCCTAGACCCGCCGAAGTACGGCCGCGGCCCCGACGGCCAGGTCTGGCGCCTCTTCGAGGACCTGCCCGAGCTGGCCGGCCTCTGCGCCGAGCTGCTGTCGGATAACGCCCGGTTCCTGGTGCTCAACGCCTACGCCGAGCGGATATCTGGCGCCGCCCTCGCAGGCCTGCTGGCCGAAAAGCTGGCCGCCCGCGCCGGGCGCATCGAGTGGGGCGAGCTGGCGCTGATGGAAGACCGCGGCGACCGCGCCATCGGCATGAGCTTCTACGCCCGCTGGTCGGCATGAACGCGCGCATCACCTCCCTCTCCAACCCGACGGTGAAGGCCGTCCGCGCCCTGCACATGCGCAAGGAGCGGGACGAAACCGGTCTCTTCGTCGCCGAGGGCCTCAAGAACGTCATCGAGGGCATCGACACCGGCCACGCGCCGAAGATCCTGATGCACGGCCCCGACGCCGCCGCCCATCCGATGATGAAGAAGGCGGTGCAGGCCACCCTCGCCGCGGGCGGCCAGGTGATCGAGGTCACTCACGACATCCTTGCCAAGGTCTCCCGCCGCGAGAACCCGCAGGCCGTCGTCGGAGTCTTCCCGCAGGCGTTCATCGATCTGAAGGACGTGAAGCCCGGCGCCGCCGAATGCGTGGTCGCCCTCCACCGCGTCCGCGACCCTGGCAACCTCGGGACCATCATCCGCACCGCCGACTCCGCCGGCTGCGGCGCCCTGGTCCTGGTGGGGGAGTGCTGCGATCCCTATTCGGTCGAGGCGGTGCGCGCGACCATGGGCTCGATCTTCGCCGTGCCCCTCGCCCGCGCCACAGAGGCCGAGTTCGCCGCCTGGCGGGCCGGCTGGACCGGCTCGGTGGTCGGCACCCTGCTGACGGCCGAGGTCGACCATCGCAAGGCCGCCTATCGCAAGCCGGCCCTGATCCTGATGGGCAACGAGCAGCAGGGCCTGACGCCCGACCTTGCCGCCCTCTGCGACGTCAATGTGAAGATCCCCATGCGTGGCCGCGCCGACAGCCTGAACCTGTCGGTGGCCACGGGCATCATGATCTACGCCGCCACCGGCTGATCCGGCCCTAGCTGTCGATCCCGGCGATCCGCTTGGCGGCGGTGACCGTGTTCTGCAACAGACAAGCCACGGTCATGGGGCCCACGCCCTTCGGCACCGGGGTGATCGAGCCCGCCACCTGGACCGCTTCCTTGTAGTTCACGTCGCCGACCAGCTTGGTCTTTCCCAGAGCCGCCTGTTCCGGGTTGTCGAACGGCACACGGTTGATGCCCACGTCGATGACGCAGGCGCCCGGCTTGATCCAGTCGCCACGGATCATCCGCGGCTGGCCCACCGCCGCCACCAGGATGTCGGCGCTGCGGCACACGGCCGGCAGGTCCACCGTCTTGGAATGCGCCATGGTCACGGTGCAGTTCGCCGCCAGGAGGAGCTGGCCGATCGGCTTGCCCACCAGGCGCGAGCGGCCGACCACCACCGCATGCTTGCCGGTCAGGTCGCCCAGGGTGTCGCGCAGCAGCACCATGCAGCCCACCGGCGTGCAGGCCGTCAGCGCCGGCAGTCCGGCCACCAGGCGCCCGGCATTGACCACATGCAGCCCGTCGACGTCCTTGTCGGGATCGATAGCGTCGATCACCGGCTTCTCGTCCAGGTGCTTCGGCAGCGGCAGTTGCACCAGGATGCCGTGGATCAGCGGGTCGGCGTTCAGGTCGGCGATCAGCCGGAGCAGCTCGTCCTGCTTCGTGTCGGCCGGCAGTCGGTGGGTCACGGAATGCATTCCGGCCGCCAGCGACTGCTCGCCCTTGGACTTCACATAGGCCTGGCTGGCAGGGTCCTCGCCGACCAGCACCACCGCCAGCCCCGGCTGCAGTCCATGTTCGGCCCGCAGGCGCGCGACCTCGGCCGTCACCTCGGCGCGCAGGCGTTCGGCGACGGGCAGGCCTTCGATGATCTTCGCTGTCATGGCGCGCCTGTAGAGCCTCAGGCTCGCGCGCGCAATCTCAGCCACGCCGCCACTGCCCAGGCGTGGGACTCGCGCTCCAGCCGTACGACCGCCTCCTGCGGGTCCATCCAGACGAGGTTGTGGTCCGCCTCGGTCTTCAGCGCTGGATCCTCGGCCGCCACGCGCCCCGCGAAGAAGGCCCCGCGCGTGTTCCGGATCACCCGATCGTGGTGCAGGAAATAGTGGTCGGCGCGCACGAAAGGCGTCTCGTCCAGGACGACATCCAGGCCAGCCTCCTCGCCGCATTCCCGGATCGCCGCGTCGGCCTCGGTCTCGCCCTCGTCCAGCCCGCCGCCGGGTAGATGCAGCAACAGGCCACGCCCCCCCCACTCGACCTCGACCAGCGCGATGAGGCCGTCCCTTTCGATCACGCAAAAGGCGGCGGGACGGTCCGGCGGCGCCAGGCCCTCGGGCGGCTGGCCGAACTGCGGGACCGCCATCAGTCGATGCCGTAGAGCGCGGGATAAGGGTCGACCTTGCCCGCCAGCACGTCCTTCACGGCCACCGGCCTCCAGCCGACCTTGCTGTTCTCGCTGGCCCGCCAGGCCTCGGCGATCACATCGCGCAGCTCCGAGGCGCCGACCGCGATCCGGTCGGTGGCGAAGGCCGGCCCTCGGGGATCGCCGGGCGCGAGGCCCCCCGCCTTCTCGAGCTCATAGAACGGAATGGCCAGCTTGCCGGTGGCGACCAGATAGTCCGTGACGCGCTGCTCGATCGGACAGGCGCAGGAGCGCGGCGAGGTCATCTTCGCCCAAACCGCCGCCGGCTTGACGTTGGCCTGCACAAGTTCGCTCTCGAACGGTCCGTGCAGCTTGGCCGTCGAGTAGCCGTTCGGGTTCGAATAGTCGCCCCAGCCGTTGTAGTGCACCGTCACGTGCAGAGGCTGGCTGCCGTCGGCGATGAAGTGGGACAGTTCGCCCATGGTCTTGAGGATCAACGCCTCGCGCCGAATCCGGTCCTCGCGGAACCATGCCCGGTTCTTCGACCACTTCCGGTTCGCCTCGGCGGCCTTCAGCACGCGCCAGTAGGCGAAATCGGTGGTGAGTTGCTGGTAACGGTCGAGGATGGCGTACGGAAGGTAGCCACCCTGCCACTGGTCCAGCTTGTGGGCCCGCATGGCCGTCTCGTAGTCGGCGCGCGTCGCCGCCAGCGGCAGCATCGGCGGCCCGCCCAGCACCTTACCCTCCTCGTCCAGGTCCACGAAGTGCGCGGCGTCGCGATCATGGCCGTGCAGCTTGCCCGAACCCTTGGAGCGATCCGGTTCACGCGACAGCTCACCGACGTCGCGCGCCGCCTGTCGCGTGCGCACGAAGGCCGGCAAGTCGGACGGCAAGGCGCGGACGGCGGCTTCCCCGATGATCCGGTGGCCCGTGTTGCCCCAGGCAAGCACGGTCGAGGGCGTGGTGACGACGAGGCCGGCGAGCGCCAGCGCGGCAAGGCGTTTCATGCCTCCCCGTTTGGCCGCCCCCTGCCCTAAAGGCAAGCCGCCTCAGCGGATGCCCAGCGCCGCTTCCACGCGCGCCACCCAGGCCTTCACCGCCGGGTACGCGTCCAGGCTGAAGCCGCCCTCGTGGCAGACCCGCGTGTAGGCCACGAGCGCCACGTCCGCGAGGCTCGCTCGGCCGCCGACCAGGAACGGACTATCCGCCAGCCCGAGCTCCAGACGCTGCAGCGCCGCAGCCCCGCGTTCCACCAGCCGCGGCTCCAGATCCGCCACAGGCTTGCCCAGGTACTTCACGTGGAACCGCGCCACGGCGACGTAAGGCTCGTGGCTGTACTGCTCCCAGAACATCCACTCCAGCATCCGCGCCCGGTCGTAGGGGTCTTCCGGGATCAGCGCCGAGCCCTCGGCCAGGTGAATGATGATGGCGTTCGACTGGGCCAGCGGTCGGCCGTCATCGAGGACGAGGGTGGGAACCTGGCCGGCCGGATTGAGCGCCAGATAGGCGGGCGTGCGCGACTCGCCCTGCATGATGTCGATCTCGATCCAGTCGTACGACAGCCCCAGAAAATCGGCCGTCCACTTCACTTTCAGGCAGTTGCCCGACTTGCCGTCACCATAGATTTTCACGCGATCCCCCATTGTGGCGCACGCCGCAGATCGACGGTTTCCCTCGGGAGCGCAAGCCAATACGCCTATCCCAGATTGTCAGGAAAACTGACAGGCAACCGGAAGAAGGGCATCCGGGGTTGCCCCGCCGGACCTGAGCCGCTAGGAGTCCGGGCACCAGTTCAACGACGAAGGAGGACGCCGTCAATGCGACGCCGCCTCGCCGCCCTGGCAGTATTTTCCGCCATCGGTATCGCCCCCAACGCCCAAGCCGCGACAAACGATCCGCTTGGTGACCTCGTCACCTCAGTGATCAGCGGGGCCCTGCCCGGCACCGGCGTCTTCAATGTGAAGGCGACCCTCTACCACCGCGGCGCCAAGGGCGTCGGATCGCTCGACAGCCTCGGCTGCAAGGTGGTGCCGATGCGCACGATCGCCGTGGACAAGACCCTCATTCCCCGCCGCACGGTCCTGTTCATCAAGGAGACCGTGGGCCTGAAGATGCCGGACGGCGGCACGCATGACGGCTACTGGTACGCTTCCGACGTCGGCGGCGCGATCAAGGGTCAACGCATCGACCTCTACACCGGCCACGGCGCGGCCTCGATGAAGCCGATGCAGAAGCTGAACCTGGCCACGCTCACGGCGGTGAAGGTCGGCCAGTTCAAGGGCTGCCCGCCGGCCTGAGGCCCGCCCCTCACCGTCAGGGCGAGGGACATCCGATGCACAAGCCGAACTTCTTCGTCCTCACCGGCGGTCCCGGCGTGGGCAAGACAACAGTTCTGCGCCGTCTCGCGAGCCTCGGCGAACAGGTGGTCGAGGAGACCGCACGCGCCGTGGTCCGCGAGGCGATGGCCAGCGGCGGACAGGAGACGCCCTGGCTGGACAATCCCGCCTTCGTCGCCGCCTGTGCGCGCCGGGACATCGCGATCTTCGACCGAATGGCCGGGGAGACCCGCCGCGTGTTATTCGACCGTGGGATCATCGACAGCCACGGCGCCAACGGCGTCCCGCCCTGGCCGGAGCTGGACGAGGCGGTCCGCACCCGCCGCTACAATCCGAAGGTGTTTCTCTTCCCGCCCTGGCGCGAGATCTACGAGACCGACGCCGAACGGCGTCAGGACTGGCCCGAGGCCGAGCGGACCTTCGAGCTGATCCGCCAGCGGCTGCCGATCCTCGGCTACACGCCGGTCATCGTTCCGCGCGGTGACGTCGCCTGGCGCGCCGACTTCGTGCTTCAGTCGGCCGCCGAGGCCAACCCGTAGACGCGCTGGCGGCCGGCCCGGCCCCGCAGCGCCACCTGGCCGATGTCCTGGAGAACGGCGTCGCCGGTCAGCCGGCGCGCCGTCTCCTCCCCCACCATCAGGGGCGTCCCGAAATCCTTGCAGAGCCCTTCAAGGCGCGAGGCCACGTTCACCGGGTCGCCCAGCACGGAATAGTCGAAGCGGCGGCGGCTCCCCACATTGCCGACCACGCACTCGCCGGAGTTGACGCCGATCCCGATCTCGATCCTCGGCAGTCCCAGGTCGGCGAAGGCCTCGGCCACCCAGGCGTTCACCGCGTCCATTGCGCCCAGCATCGCCCGCGCCGCCTGGACCGCGTGGCGCGCATGGTCAGGGTCGTCGTCGGGGGCGCCCCAGAAGGCCATCACACAGTCGCCCATGTACTTGTCGATGACGCCGCCGTGCGCCAACACCACGTCGCTCAGGGGGTCCAGGATCCCCCCGATGAGGTCGGCGAGGCGGCGGGGATTGTCGCGTAGCGCCTGGGCGAAGCTGGTGAAGCCGCGCACGTCGGCGAACAGCACCGTCACGTCCCGGGTCTCATGGTGAGCGGCGACGCCCTCGAGTTCGGCGAGCACGCGGTCCAGAATGTGGGCCGGAGCGGCAGGCGTCGCCGGCGGCGGGGCCTCCGCCAACCGGGCCGCGACATCGCAGATCGGCCGCCAGGCCTCTACCTCATCCGGCGACAGACCCGCCATGCCGGGCCATGAGAGCGCGGGGGCCTCGCTGTCAGGTGTCACCCGTCGATGGGTCCGGGGGCGCGCGCCGAACAGGCCCGCCAGCTGACTCAGCAGCGAGGGCCGGCCCTCGACGGGCTCGAACGTGACAACCGACATGGTGCGTCTCCAACCATGCCCAGAGTCGCACAACTCGCGTTATGGTTAAATTTCGGCAGAACACCTAAGGGAAAGTGCTGAGACATCGCGCCTCGCACTCGCCTTAAGGTTTTGTAGACCCTTACCCGCGAAGGCGGGGCCGGCTTGGCTCGGCCAGACGGCCTCAGGTCTCGACGAACGCCCGCTCCAGCACGAAATCGCCCGGCGCCGCGATCGAGCCTTCCACATAGCCGCGGTCCAGGAGCTGCTGCTTCAGGTCAGCCAGCACCGAGGGGCCGCCGCAGAGCATGACCCGATCCTCGGCCGGGTCGAACGGCGGATTGCCCAGGTCGCGGAACAGCTGGCCGCTCTCGATCAGGTCGGTGATCCGGCCCTTTGTGCGGAACTCCTCGCGCGTGACCGTCGGGTAGTAGCGCAGCTTGCCGGCCACCAGCTCGCCGAGGATCTCGTCGTTCGGCAGGTCCGTCTCGAACAGGTCGGCGTAGTTCAGGTCAGCCACCTCCCGCACCGTGTGCGTAACGATCACCTGCTCGAAGCGGTCATACACCTCTGGGTCCCGGGCCAGCGACAGCCAGGGGGCGAGGCCCGTGCCGGTGCCCAGCATGTAGAGCCGCCTGCCGGGCTTCAGGCCGTCCAGCACCAGGGTGCCGGTGGGCTTGCGGCCGATCAGGACCTGGTCGCCCACCTTCAGGTGCTGCAGGCGCGAGGTCAGCGGGCCGTCCGGCACCTTGATGGAATAGAACTCCAGCTCCTCGTGCCACGACGGCGAGGCGATGGAATAGGCGCGCACCAGCGGCTTGCCGTCTTCCTTCATCAGGCCGACCATCACGAACTGTCCGCTCTGGAAGCGGAAGCCCGGATCACGGGTGGTCCGGAACGAGAACAGGGTGTCGGTCCAGTGATGGACCCACGTCACCGTCTCGACGAAGAAAGCCCCGGACGCCTTGAGGGCCGAACCGGCGGCCGGTTGGGCCACGGACACGTCGTTCATTCCTGAAACCTCAGATGTCGCCGCCGACGTTGTTGGGCGTCCCCGGCGCACGCGCCACATGGATCCCGCATTCGGTCTTGTCCAGACCCTTCCAGCGGCCGGCGCGGACGTCCTCGCCCTCCTCGGCCGGCTGGGTGCAGGGCCAGCAGCCGATGGACGGGAAGCCCTGGGCGACCAGCGGATGGGCCGGCAGGTCGTGCTCGGCCGCATAGGCGTCGAGGTCGGACTTGCCCCAGTTCGCCAGCGGATTGAACTTCACCTTGCCGTCCGCGTGCTCGACGACCGGCAGGTTCAGTCGGTCGCCGCCATGGAAGCGCTTGCGGCCGGTGATCCAGGCGTCGAACTCGCCGAGCGCCCGATCCAGGGGCAGCACCTTGCGCACATGGCAGCACGCGTCGGTGTCGGTCTGCCAGAGCTTCGCCTGGGGATCCGCGGTGGCCAGGTCCTGGTAGGCGGGACGCAGGTCCCGGACGTTGGTCAGTCCCAGGCGCTCGGCCAGGTTCCTTCTGTAGTCCAGCGTCTGGCCGAACAGCATGCCGGTGTCGAGGAACAGCACGGCGATGTCGGGCTTCACCCGGGCGGCGATGTCCAGCAGCACGGAGCTCTCGGCCCCGAACGAGGAGACCAGCGCCAGCTTGTCGCCGAAGCTCTCGACGGCGGCCTCGAGGATCGTGCGCGGGTGGGCGCGGCGCAGCTCGGCGTCGAGACGGATCGCCGCCGCGGCCGTCTGGTCGACGGAATCGTACGCCACGCTCATCCCTCCCGCTCCGCGAAGGCCGGGACGCGGCCGTCCGCCGCCCGCTGATAGACGTGACGGTAGCGGTTCAGCGCCGCCTGCCATTCGTTGGCGCTGGCGTCGTCGGCCGGCTCGTAGGCGTCGAACCCGACCCGGACCATCCACGGCGCCTGCTCCCGCAGGACGTCGCCGACCGCGCGGATCTGACCGGCGAACTTGAACCGCTCCCGCAGCAGCCGGGCATTGGTGTACGAGCGGCCGTCGAGGTGCTTGGGGAACTCCAGCGCCACCAGCGTCAGCCGCGGCAGGTCGTAGGCCAGGGCCTCGACCTCCTCGTCGCTCTTCAGCCTCACGCCGATCCGGCGGCCCTCGGACAGCAGCCGGTCGCCGTCGGACTGGAACCGGGCCAGCGACAGGATCACGTCGCCCGTGGCCATGTCCTCGTCGTCGGCGACATGGGTGAAGGCGTCGGGGACGGTCTTGGCGATCCCCTCATGCAGCTCAATGAGCGTCGGCATAGACGGCCTCCTTGAAGGGTGCGACGCCGGTCCGGCGGAAGGTGTCGGGGAAGCGCTCGCCGTCCTGGCGCTCGCGAAGATAGACGTCGACCAGGGTGTCCACGGCGTCCGCGACCTTGTCGTAGGGCAGCGCCGGGCCGAGCATGGAGCCGACCGCAGCGTCCTCCGCGCCCGAGCCGCCGAGGGTGAGCTGGTAGAACTCCTCCCCCTTCTTATCGACGCCCAGGATGCCGATGTGGCCAACGTGGTGGTGGCCGCAGGCGTTGATGCAGCCGCTGATCTTGATCTTCAGCTCGCCCACCTGCTCGGCACGGTCCTGGTCGCGGAACTTCTCGGCGATGTGCTGGGCGATCGGGATCGCCCGGGCGTTGGCCAGCGCGCAGTAGTCCAGCCCCGGGCAGGCGATGATGTCGCTGACGAGGTTGATGTTCGGCGTCGCCAGCCCCGCCGCGGCGAGTCCGGCCCAGACCTCCGGCAGGTCGTCCAGCTTCACATGCGGCAGCACCAGGTTCTGTTCGTGCGTCACCCGGATGTCGTTCTGGCCGTAGCGCTCGGCGAGGTCCGCCACGACGTCCATCTGGTCCGAGGTCGCATCGCCGGGCGTCTCGCCGATGGCCTTCAGGCTGATCTCGACGATCCCGTAGCCCGACTTCTTGTGCGGCTTGACGTTGTTGCGCACGAAGCGAGCGAAGGCGGGGTTCGACGCCTTCGCCGTCTCGAAGGCCTCGGAGCGGTCCGGGAGGGTCTCGAAGCCCAGCGGGGCGAACGCGCCGCGAATGCGCGCCAGCTCGGTGTCGGGCAGGTCGACGCTGTCGCCGATCTTGGCCCACTCGGCCTCGACCTGCTTGGCGAACTCCTCCTTGCCGAGGGCCGCGACCAGGATCTTGATCCGGGCCTTGTAGATGTTGTCCCGGCGACCGTGGCGATTGTACACGCGCAGGATCGCTTCCAGGTACGAGAGCAGCCGGTTCACCGGCAGGAACTCGCGGATGGTAGGGCCGATGTGCGGGGTGCGGCCCATGCCGCCGCCGACGATCACCTCGAAGCCCAGCGCCCCGTCCCGCGCCCGCTTCAGCACCAGGCCGATGTCGTGCACCCGGGCCGCCGTACGGTCCTTCGGCGCCGCGGTGATGGCGATCTTGAACTTGCGCGGCAGGAACGAGAATTCGGGGTGGAAGGTCGACCACTGGCGGATCGCCTCGGCCCACACCCGCGGATCGTCCACCTCCTCGGCCGTCGCCCCGGCATAGGGGTCGGTCGTGGTGTTGCGGATGCAGTTCCCCGACGTCTGGATGGCGTGCATGTCCACGCTGGCCAGGTGGTCCAGGATGTCGGGCGCGTCCTTCAGCTTGATCCAGTGGAACTGCAGGTTCGTGCGCGTGGTGAAGTGGCCGTAGCCCTTGTCGTAGGTGCGGCCGATCCAGGCCAGCTTGCGCAGCTGGGTCGGGTTCAGCGAGCCGTAGGGAATGGCCACCCGCAGCATGTAGGCGTGGAGCTGCAGGTAGAGGCCGTTCATCAGCCGCAGCCGCTTGAACTGGTCCTCGGTCAGCTCGCCCGACAGACGCCGCGCCACCTGCCCGCGGAACTCCGCGGAGCGGTCGGCCAGCATCTCCTTGTCGATGGTGTCGTACTGGTACATGGCGGCCCTACTTCCGCTTGATCAGGTTCACGCGGCCGGTCGACCGCGCCGCGCCGCTGGCATGCTGCAGCGCCTCGACCACCGCCCCGCCCTCGGCCTGCTTGCCGTGATGCGGGTGGTTCGTGGGGCCCAGGGCGCGGATCCGCTCGCGATAGCTGAGCGGCGCCCACAGCCCTTCGGATTCCACGAGATCGATCAGGTAGACGTCGACGACGGTCGTTCCCTGGCCCTTGCCCAGAGCCTCGGCCTCGACGGCCGCGGGATCGTCGACGGCCCAGAGCTGGGCGTCGGCGAAGCGTTCGACCCAGCGGCCGTCTTTCCAGAACACGACTTCGCCGTCGGTCAGGCGATTGGCGGTCAGGGCCTTCATTTCACACCCCGCTCGTTCCCGCGAAGGCGGGAATCCATGCTGAATTCGACACCCGGCTGGGCCTCCAAGAGATCCCCGCCTGCGCGGGGATGAGCGGATGAGGTCGCCATCGCCATCGCCTCGCCGACGATCAGCAGCGCCGGACCCGACACCGCCTCGGCCGCTGCGGCGAGGCCGGACAGGGTGGTGACGATGCGGCGCTCGTCCGCGCGGCTGGCGTTCTCGACGATCAGGGCCGGGGTGGAGCCGTCGCGCCCGGCCGCCAGCAGCCGTCCCGCGATCACCGGCGCCATGGACAGGCCCATGTAGATCACAACCGTCTGGTTGGCCTTCGCCAGGCTGTCCCAGTCCAGATCGGGCTCCCCGCCCTTCGCCGCATGGCCGGTCACGAAGGTCACCGCCTGGGCCGAGCCGCGGTGCGTCAGCGGCGCGCCGGCCGAAGCGCCGGCCGCCAGGGCCGCGGTCACGCCGGGCACGATCAGGCACTCGACGCCCGCCTCGCGGCAGGCCTCGAGCTCCTCGCCACCTCGGCCGAAGATGAACGGATCGCCGCCCTTCAGGCGCACGACCTCCAGTCCCTCCAGCGCGAACGCCACGAGCATCCGGTTGATCTCATCCTGGCTATAGCTGTGCCGAGACTTGCGCTTGGCCACCGAGATCCGCCGCGCCGACGCCGGCGCCAGGCCCAGGATCTCGTCGCTCACCAGCCCGTCGTGGACCACCACCTCGGCGCCCTGCAGCGCCTTCAGCGCCTTGATCGTCAGCAGGTCCGGCTCGCCAGGGCCCGCGCCGACCAGCCACACGCGACCCGGGCCGCGGCGGCGGGCTGTCCCGTCCAGCACCACCAGGCGGTCGGTGCGCTTCTTCGTGTCGCGGCCGTGGGCCATCTTTAGCTTCTCTAATGACGCGGCGACCCTTAGAAACACGGCGGGACGGACTTGCGCCCGCCCCGCCTCGCGCCCGCCGATGAAAAGGGCCGATACACCGGCGGACGCTTGCAATAAGGGCGGGCGCCCCCAAATTCGCAACCCAAGGACTTCTGCCGGGGCGTTCAGGAATTCTCGATGGAGCAGCGGAACAACCAACGCCGCCGGCTGCCGCCGCTCAACGCCCTTCGGGCGTTCGAGGCCGCCGCCCGGCACCTCAACTTCAGCCGCGCGGCCGACGAGCTGTCGGTGACGCCCGGCGCCGTCAGCCAGCAGATCCAGAACCTGGAGGACTATGTCGGCGCCGCGCTCTTCAAGCGCACGCCCAAGGGCCTGCTGCTCACCGACGCGGCCCAGACCGCCCTGCCCGCCCTTCGCGAGGCGTTCGACCGCCTGGCCGAGGCCGCCAGCCTGCTCACCGCCGCCGTCGACGGCCGTCGCCTGACCATCACCGCCCCGCCCTCGTTCGCCGCCAAGTGGTTGGTGCCGCGCCTCGGCGCGTTCGAGAGGGCGCACCCGCAGGTCGACGTCTGGCTTTCGGCCGGCATGGAGCTCGTGGACCTCACCGCCGGCGAGGTGGACCTCGCCATCCGCTACGGCGGCGGCCGATATCCGGGCCTCGAGGTCAAGCGCCTGGTCAGCGAGAGCGTGGTGCCGGTGCTCAGCCCCGATCTCCTGAAGGAGATCCCGCTCGAGAAGCCCGAGGACCTGGCCGGCCATGTCCTGCTGCACGACGGCTCGCCCGAGATCGACGATTCCTGCCCGGACTGGCCCATGTGGCTCGCCGCCCGCGGCCTGCGCGGCATCGATGGTCACCGCGGCCCACGCTTCAACCAGTCCAGCCTGGTGATCGAAGCCGCCGCCAACGGGCGCGGGGTGGCGCTCGCCAAGCGCACCCTGGCCCAGGCCGACCTCGACGCCGGCCGGCTCGTGGCGCCACTCCAGATGGCGCAGGCCGTCGACTTCGCCTATTACCTCGTCCATCCCAAGGCCAAGGGACGGCTGCCGCAGGTGAAGGCCTTCATCGGCTGGATCGAGGCGGAGGCGCTGGCGCACGAAGAGGCGCTGCGGGCCATCGACAACGGGGCCGGGATCTAGGGTAGCGAGGCGCCCGCAGTTGAGGTTGGTAGGAGGTCTCTTGGCGGCAGTTCTCGCCGCGACCGCGCTCGCTCCGGATGGAGCCGCCGCGCCAGCGTCGCACTACGTCCAGCGCCTGCGCCTGCAGGCCCAGCTCCAGACCCTGAACGCCGAACTCCTGGGCCGCGACAGCGCCACCGGGGTGTTGCAGGACCTCTGCGACCGTCGCGACCCGGCCGCCCCCCGGATCCGCGCGCGCCGTTCCATCCTTGAAGACGCGCCCGAGGTTCTGGCCGATGTCCGCAAGCGCCTTGCAGCCGCCTCCAACGAGCCGGTGATCCACCGTCGGGTCGAGCTGACCTGCGGCGAGGCGGTGCTGTCGCGGGCCGACAACTGGTACCTGCCCACCCGCCTGACGCCCGAGATGAACCGGCAGCTCGACACCACCGACACGCCCTTCGGCGTCGCGGTGAAGCCGCTGGCCTTCCAGCGCCGGACGCTCTCGGCGAACCTGCTGTTCGCCCCCCTGCCCCCGGGTTGGGAGGCCCAGCCGGCCGCTGCGTTCGACCAGGCGGTGACGATTCCCCCCGAGGTGCTCCAGCACCGCGCCCTGCTGCAGACGCCCGACGGTCGGCCGTTCAGCCTGCTGGTCGAGACCTACTCGGACCGCGTCCTGGTGCCCTGACTGCTCAGCCGCCGCCGATCCGGGTGAGATAGCCCTCGATGTCGGCCACGGTGGCGTCCAGGGCGGTCTTCAGCTCGGGCGC
The DNA here is from genome assembly GCF_003254525.1 of Phenylobacterium kunshanense. Taxonomy (GTDB): domain Bacteria; phylum Pseudomonadota; class Alphaproteobacteria; order Caulobacterales; family Caulobacteraceae; genus Phenylobacterium; species Phenylobacterium kunshanense. The sequence continues at coordinate 102,203 of NZ_QFYS01000009.1, read as the reverse complement.
CATCGAGGCGTCGCCGCGCTCGGCCCGGTCCGCCACGTCGCCGAGGGCGGTCGCGCCGATGCCACGCGCCGCCCCCTTGATGGTGTGGGCAAGATCGCGCCAGCCCTCGCCGGGCGCCTCCAGCTTCACGCGCCAGCCCTCGGCCTGGCCCTGGAACAGGGCCAGCACCTCGGTCACCACCTGCATGTCGCCGGCGGCGAAGCCTTCCAGATAGTCGAATTCCATCCCGGCCCCGCTACTTCCGCGCCGCCGCAGCGGCGTCGAAGCTGCGCGCCAGTTCGTCCAGCAGGCGCACGCCATACCCGGTCCCGCCCTTCGGCGTCGTCGGCTGGTCCTCGCTGGACCAGGTCACCGCGGCGATGTCCAGGTGCGCCCAGGGAGTCTCGGGCTCCACGAAGAAGCCGATGAAGTGGGCGCCGAGGCCCGCGCCCGGCCCGCCGCCCTCGGCGATGTCACGGATGTCGGCGATCGGCGATTCCAGGTCCTTGGCGTAGCTGGGATGCAGCGGCAGGCGCCAGACTGGCTCGCCGGTGACCTTGGCCGCCGCCTCGATCTGCGCCACCAGGCCGTCGTGCCGGCTGAAGAGCCCCGCATAGTCGTCGCCCAGGGCCGTCCCCACCGCGCCGGTCAGGGTCGCCAGGTCGACGATCGCCGCCGGCTTGAAGCGCCGCTCGCCATAGGCCACCGCGTCTGCCAGCACGATGCGCCCCTCCGCGTCGGTGTTCAGCCGCTCGATGCTCTTGCCGTTGTAGGCCTTCATCACGTCGCCCGGCCGCGCCGCCCCGCCGTCAGGCATGTTCTCGGCCAGCGCGGCGATCGCCACCACGTGGACCGGCGCCTGCGACTTCGCCAGCGACAGCACGGCGCCGACGACCGAGGCCGCGCCGGCCATGTCGTCCTTCATCTTCCACATGCCCGAGCCGGGCTTCAGCGACGTGCCGCCGCTGTCGAAGGTGATGCCCTTGCCGGCCATGACGACGGGCTGCCCCTTCGCGCCAGGTCCGCGGTACTCCACCACCAGCATCCGCGGCGGCCGCGTCGAGCCCTGGCCGACGCTGAGGATCGCGTTCATGCCCAGCTTCTGCATCGCCGGCACGTCCAGCGCCTCGATGGTCACGCCGGCCACGCCCTGGAACGCCGTCCGCGTGCGCTCCACGAACGTCTCGGGATAGATCACATTGGCCGGCTCGATGGTCAGGTCGCGGGCGAAGGCCACGGCCTCGGCCAGGGCCTGGCCGCGCCGCGCATAGGCCTGCTGGGCCGCCGCCGCCTCCGGCGCCACCACCACGAACGGCGTCGTGGGCCTGGCCTCGTCGGGCTTGGGCGCCTTGTAGCCGGCGAAGCGATAGCCGCCGAGCGCCGCGCCCGCCGCCGCCTGGGCCGGATCGGGCAGCCCCGCCGCTACGAAAGCCACCGGCTTCGCCGACTTGGCCGTCGCCTTGGCCGCCGCGCCGCCGAGGTTCTGCACCTCGACAGCGCTCAGCGTTCCGCCCGCCGGCGTCGCCCCCAGGACCAGGATCTCGTCATAGGCGCCCAGGCCGCGGAGGCTGAGGCTGCTCTTCGCCTTGAAGTCGAATTTCGCGGCGGCCAGCGCCCGCGCCACCGCCTCACGCGTGGCGGCGTCCAGGCTCGCGCCCCGCGTGGCGAGGTCGGCGGCCGAGGCCAGGGGCAGCACCAGCGTGCCGTCGGCGGGCGCGGTCGTGGCGAAGGTGATGGGGCGGGCTTCCGCAGCGGCCGCGCTCAGGGCCAGGATCGAGGCGGCGACGACAAGGCGCATGAATCTCTCCGTTACACTGTAACGGCGATTAAGCAGGTCCGAACGCCCATGGCCAGTGGCCAGGGCCCAGCGGCGCTTCCGCCGCGTTCAATGACTAATTTTCGGAAGAATGGTGGGTGTACAAGGATTCGAACCTTGGACCCGCTGATTAAGAGTCAGCTGCTCTACCAACTGAGCTATACACCCGTCCCGGCTCCGACCCTCAAAGAGGCCCGGCGGCGAGGGCGCGGAACATACGCAATATCGCGCCGTTGGCAAGGCGCGTTTCCCGGTCCCTCGAAAATCTTTGCACGGACAAGATCCCGCCCCTCAGCGCGCCGTGTAGAGCTCGCCCAGCCCCAGCGCGGCCTGTCCCTTGGCCTGGGCCAGTTCGTCCTGCACCACGCCGGCCGCGGCCATGGCCTCCCGCTTGCCGTCCATGCGCTTCAGCGCCGCTCGCAGAACCGTCGGCTCCACCGGCGTCGCCACCGCCACCACATTGTCGACCCCGAACGGCGGCGCCGCCTTGGTGCGGGCCATGACCACGCGGGTCTGGCCCTCGACCATCTTCCCGTCCCCGTCGCCTTCCAGCGGGAACAGCAGCTGCACCGTGCCGTCGCCGGCCAGGTTGAAGGCGGTCAGGTACGAGGCCGCGCCCCGATGGACCACGGCCAGGTCCACGCCCTCGCCGCTCTTGTAGAGCTGGCCCTTGGGCTTCGGCCCGATCTCGACGCGCACGCGCCGTTCGTTGGCCGTGGCCGCGAGCTGGGCCAGGGCCTTTCGCTTGTTGATCACCCCGGCGAGCTGCTCGGGGCTGGTGAGGTTTTCGGCCACCCGGTCGCCGCGGCTGTCGGTGACCCAGCCTTCCTTTGCCGACCAGGTGAGGTCCGGCGTCCCCCGCGGGATCGAGGCCCAGGGCCCCCGCTCGCCCAGCAGCTCGGCGGCCTGGTCGTCGGCGGCCTTCACCTCCACCGGCCGCTCGTCCGCCGGTGGCGGCTTCAGCGGCTGGAAGATCACGCTGCGCTCGTTCCGCGCAGGCACGGCGGCGCTCGACCACTGTTGCGTGGCCGACAGCTCGCGGGTCCGCGTCTCAAGCGTCGAGGCCAGCTCGGCCAGCGACAGGCGCCCGTCGTCATCCTGGTCGGCGGCCAGCCGCCCATTGGGCCGACGGTCCTTCAGCGCCCCCTCCAGGGCATAGGTCAGCAGGCCCCGAGGCGGCGAATCGCTGCGCGGCAGCGGCCCTTCCAGCGCGAACTGGTCGTCCTGGGCCGCACCGACATAGACGAGGTTTGGCGGGTCCAGGCCCGCGGGCGCCCTCGCCGCCGGATCGGCGGGCCGTGGCGGCAGCGAGATGGCCAGGGGATTGTCCAGGGTCCGCTTGCGGAACACCGAAGGGCCGGCCAGCGAGCGGTTCATCGTGCCCGAATGGCAGGCGTCGGCGATCTGCAGGACGTTCACGCTGGTCGGGAAGAAGTTCGTCAGCCAGCCGCGCAGATCGTCGTCGAGGATGTATTGCTCGGTGTCGGGCCGGGTCACGCGAAAGCCGGACAAGGCCATGAACTCGTCCAGGCCGTCCTCTTCAGCGGGGTCCCTGGACTTCGCCTGCGCGCCGTGGCCGGCATAGTAGAAGATCACCCAGTCGCCCGGCTTGGCGCGCTGGCCCAGGGCCTCCAGGGCCGCACGGATGCTCCCGCGGGTCGCGGCGGCGTCGTTCAGCGTCACGATGTCCCTGGAGCCCTGCTGCTCCAGAACCGCCTTCAGCGCGCCCGCGTCGTTGGGCGGGCCGTCGAGGGACGGGATCGGATCGGTGTATTTGGACACGGCGACGATCAGCGCCCGGATCTCGGCCTGGGCCGGCTGCGCCGCCAGGGACAGGGCGGTCGCCGCCGCCAGTCCGGCCATCATCCTGCGCATCCCATCCCCCTGCACGCTGCCGACACATCCCAGAATGCCCCCGCCTCGGCCTCGGCGGAAGTGGCGCCTGGAAGTACGGAGCGGCAGCCGCTCCGGAGGCAGGCGGCGCCGTTCCCGCCGGCGCCGACGCATTGTCACGCCCGCAGAACGACGAAAGGCCTCGCGGAACGCCCCCTCCTGGCGCTAGGAGGTTTCCCGCAGCCGGCCGATCGAGACGCCGGCGCGAACGGGGAAGAACCATGCACTACGCCGAACTGAACCAGGCCTGGGCCGAGCTCACCCAGCCGGGCGCGCCCTTCGAGATCGAGACCATCAACGTCCGCGGCGCGCCGATCCGCGCCTTCAAGAACGCGCCGCCGAACGTGCGGGCGCTGTGGCTCTCCACCGCCGCCTTCGCCGAGCGCGACTACCTGGTCTACGAGGACGAGCGCATCACCTACGCCGAGGCCCACCGCCAGGTCGCCTCGATCGCCAACTGGATGTTCAGCCGGGGCGTGAAGCCCGGCGACCGCGTGGCGATCGCCATGCGCAACTATCCGGAATGGATGCTGATCTACTGGGCCTGCGCCTGCACTGGCGTCGCCGCGGTCGGCATGAACGCCTGGTGGACCGCGCCCGAGATGGCCTACGGCCTCGCCGATTCCGCGCCGAAGATCCTGTTCGCCGACGCCGAGCGGATCGCGCGCCTGGAGGAACAGCCCGGCATGCTGGGCGAGGCCCTGCTGGTCGCCGTCCGCGCCGAGCCTCCCGCCGGCGCGGTGGCCTGGTCCGAGGTGATCGCCCACGGCGGCGCCCTCCCCGACGTGGCCATCGATCCCGAGGACGACCTCTGCATCTTCTACACCTCGGGCACCACCGGCTTCCCGAAGGGCGCGCAGCTCACGCACCGCAGCTGCGTCAGCAACCTGATGAACATGATGTTCGCGGGCCAGGTCAGCGGCCTCGCCACCCAGCGGGCCACCGGCGTTGAGCCCCCGGCGACGCCGCCGATCCCGGTGACCCTGGTGACCACGCCCCTCTTCCACGTCACGGCCAACAACTGCGGCGCCTACGCCACCACCGCGGCGGGCGGCAAGATGGTGCTGATGTACCGCTGGGACGCCGGCGAGGCGCTGAAGCTGATCGAGCGCGAGCGCTGCACCACCGCCAGCGGCGTGCCGGTGATGGCCCGCGAGCTGATCAGCCACCCCGACTTCGACAAGTACGACACCTCCAGCCTGCTCAGCGTCGGTGGCGGCGGCGCCCAGCTCCAGCCCGACCTGGTCGCCAAGATCGACAAGGCGGTCGCCACGGCCCGGCCCAACACCGGCTACGGCATGACCGAGACCTCGGGGATCATCACCTCGATCGCCGGCGACTTCTTCGTCGACAAGCCAGCCAGCTGCGGCCGCGCCATGCCCACCTTCGAGACCAAGGTCGTGGGCGACAACGGCGAGGAACTGGGCCCTGGCCAGCCGGGCGAGCTGTGGGTGCGCGGCTCCTCGGTGATCAAGGGCTACATCAACCGCCCCGAGGCCACCGCCGAATCGCTCACCGACGGCTGGCTGCACACCGGCGACGTGGCCTGGCTCGACGAGGAGGGCTTCATCTACCTGGTGGACCGCAAGAAGGACATGGTCCTGCGCGGCGGCGAGAACATCTACTGCGCAGAGGTCGAATCCACGATCCACCAGCACCCGGCCGTCGCCGAATGCTGCGTCTTCGGGGTGCCCGACGACCGCCTGGGCGAGGAAGTGGCCGCCGCCATCCTGCTCCAGCAGGGCGAGACGCTCACCGCCGAGGCGATCCGCGAGCACTGCATCGCCCTGATCGCCCGCCACAAGGCGCCCCGCTACATCTGGCTGCTCGACAAGCCGATCCCGCGCAACGCCAACGGCAAGTTCCTAAAGCGGGAGCTGCGCGAGACCCTCGTGATCGCCGAAGCGTCCTGACCGGACGCGCACGGCCGCGCCACGCCGATCTTGCCGCACTTGGCGCGGCGCGGTCCGAAGGGGTACTCCAGGCCGCGACGCCGTACGGAACGGCGATGGCCAGGAGACCAACCCGCCGATGACCGCCTCGGAGGCCGAACAGATCGCCGGCGTGCGGCCGATCCTGCGGCGGGTGGTCGCCAACGCCGGCCTGTTGCTGGGTGGGCGGACGGTCAACGCCGTCCTTGGCCTGATCTACATGGCCATCGCCGCCCGGGCCCTGGGCGCCTCGGCCATGGGGGTTCTGATCCTCATCCAGGCGTTCGCCCAGTTCCTCGGCGAGGTCGTGAAGTTCCAGTCCTGGCAGACGGTGATCCACTACGGCGCGCGCCCGGTGGCGGAGAACCGACCCGCCGAGTTCCAGCAGGTGCTGCGCTTCAGCCTGGTCCTCGACCTGGGCAGCACGCTGATCGGTGTGCTGGCCGGCGTGATCGGCGCCATCGTCTTCGCCGGCGAGCTTGGCTGGACCCCGGCGCAGGCGCCCGTCGCGGCGCTCTTCATGCTGTCGATCGCGTTCATGGTGTCGGCGACGCCCATGGGCCTGCTGCGGCTGTTCGACCGCTTCGACGTGCTGGCCTGGCAGGCGGGGCTGATCTCGCTGATCCGGGTGATGGGCAGTCTGGTGGCGCTGGGGTTCGGCGCCTCGATGGAAGGCTTCCTGCTGGCCTGGGCCGCTGGGACGCTGGGTAGCTGGCTCTACCTCGCCGGCTCGGCCTACGCGGAAATGCGCAAGCGGGGCCTGCTCACGGGATTCACGTGGCGCGGGCCGCTGGCCGCGGGCCTGCCGGGGGTGTGGCGCTTCGCCTGGAACACCAATCTGGCGGCGACCCTCGACGTCGCCTTCACCCACGTCGCAACCTTGATCGTGGGCGCCCTGGTGGGCCCGTCGCAGGCGGCGTTCTGGCGCGTGGGCCGGCAGGTGGCCGACGCCCTGGCCAAGCCGGCCAAGCTGCTGACGCCCGCGCTCTACCCCGAGTTGGCGCGCCTGCGCGCCGAGGATCACCACCACGCCATGTGGCGTCTCGCCCGCAATGTCGGGCTCCTGGCCGGCGGCGTGGGCGTCGTGCTGCTGGCGGTGAGCGCGCTGTTCGGCCCCACGCTGCTGACCCTGGTCATGGGCCAATCCTTCGCGCCGGCCGCCGCCGTGATGACCTGGCAGGTGGGCGCGGCCGTGATCGGCGTGTTCGCTCTCCCGCTGGAACCTATGCTGGTCTCGCTGGGCAAGCCGGGGGCGGCCGTGCGGGTGCGCCTGGCCGTCAGCATCGTCTTCCTGGCCGCCCTGCCCTTCCTCGTAGCGCAGTTCGGGATTATAGGCGCGGGCGCCGGCTTGGCTGCGTCCGCCGGCGCCCTTGCCCTGGGCATGCTGTGGTTCATCCTCAGAGAGAACGGGACTCGACGAAAGGCGGCGACGCCTGCGCCCGAGTCCGCGGAGACTTCGAAAGGCGACGTTTGACTGCGACCCCGACCCCGACCGCTCCGGAGCGTCCGTTCCGGCTCGGCGGCTTCGCCACCCTGACCGAGGCGCTCGACTTCGCCGCCGGCGGCCCGACCGGCGTGAACCTCTATGGCCTGCGCGGCGAGCTCCTCGAGGCGATCCCCTATGCCGAGTTGCGCCGGCGCGCGATCGCCATGGCCGCCCGCCTGCTGGCGCTGGGCCTGAAGCCGCATGATCGCGTGGGTCTTGTGGCCGAGACGGACGCGAACTTCGTCACCGCCTTCTTCGCCTGCCAGTACGCCCGCCTGACGCCGGCGCCGCTGCCGCTGCCGACGCCGCTGGGCGGCCGCGACGCCTATGTGGAGCAGATCGGCCGCATGCTGACCTCGGCCCAGGCCGCGGCGGTGTTCGGTCCCGAAGCGATCCTGCCCTGGCTGGAAGACGCCGCGAAACAGGCCGGCGCCCGCTTCGCCATGCAGGTGTCCGACCTGCCCGAGGCCGAGGTGGCGGACCTGCCGGCGCCGACGGCGGACGATCCCTGCTACGTCCAGTTCTCCTCGGGCAGCACCCGCAACCCGACCGGCGTGCTCTGCACCCACCGCGCCCTGATGGCCAACACCTACGCCATCACCAGGCACGGCTTGAAGGTGGTTCCGGAGGACCGCGCCTTCTCATGGCTGCCGCTCTATCACGACATGGGCCTGGTGGGCTTCCTGATGAGCCCGCTGGCCGCCCAGATGACGGTCGACCTGATGCCCACCGGGGCGTTCGTGCGCCGGCCGCTGCTGTGGCTCGACCTGATGTCGAAGAACAAGGCGACGATCTCGTACAGTCCGTCGTTCGGCTACGACCTGTGCGCCCGGCGGGGCGACGGCACGCGGGAAGGCCTCGACCTGTCCGCATGGCGTTCGGCCGGCTGCGGCGGCGACATGGTCCGTCCGGGTCCGCTGCTCGCGTTCGCGGAACGCTATGCGGCGGCCGGGTTCGACGCCAAGGCTTTCGTCCCCAGCTACGGCATGGCCGAGGCCACGCTGGCGCTCAGCATGGCGCCGCTGAGCCAGGGCCTGCGGTTCGACACGGTCGATGTCGACCGGATGGAGCGGGACGGCCAGGTAGTCGCCGGTTCCGGCGCCCGCAGCCGCGCCTTCGTGCGCTGCGGCCCGGTGCTGCCCGATCACGAGCTGGAAGTGCGGGACGAGTCCGGGAACGTCGTGCCGGAACGGCAGGTCGGCCGGATCTTCGTGCGGGGCCCCAGCCTGATGCGGGGGTACTTCGGGGACGCCGAGACCTCGGCGCGGGTTCTGTCGGATGACGGATGGCTCGACACCGGCGACCTAGGCTACCTCACCGACGGCGAGATCGTGCCGACCGGGCGCGCCAAGGACCTGATCCTGCTGAACGGCCGCAATGTCTGGCCGCAGGACCTGGAGTGGACCGCCGAATCCGAGATCGAGCGCCTTCGGAGCGGCGACGTGGCCGCCTTCTCCGTCGACCAGGACGCGGGCGAGCAGCTCGTGGTCCTCGTCCAGGCCCGGTCCAGCGACCCCGAGGTGCGCCGCGCCCTGACCGAGGACGTCGCGGCGGTGCTCCGCGCCCGCCATGGCGTGGAGGCTCAGGTCGAGCTGGTCGGCGCCCACGCCCTGCCCCAGACCTCGTCGGGCAAGCTCTCCCGCTCCAAGGCCCGCGCCCTTTTCCTGGCCGGCGCCTTCCGCCAGGAGGAGCCGGCCTGACCCGCGGCCTCGTCGCCGTCACCGGCGCCACCGGCTTCCTGGGCCGCCATCTCGTGCGCGCCCTGGCCGACGACGGGTGGGCGGTGCGGGTGCTCGCCCGGCGGGATCCGATCGACGCGCTCTGGCAGGATGTCGCGCCGCAGGTGGTGGTCGGCGGGCTGGAAGATCCGGCCGCCCTCGCCCGCCTTTGCGCCGGCGCCGACGTCGTGGTTCACGCCGCCGGCCTCGTGAAGGCGCGCAGTCGCGCGGACTTCGACGCCGTGAACGTGGCAGGTTCGGTCCGGGTGGCCGAGGCGGCCCGCGATGCGGCCCACGTCTTGCTGGTCTCCAGCCTGACCGCGCGCGAGCCGGCCCTGTCTCACTACAGCGCCAGCAAGCACGCCGGCGAGCGGGCGATGTCCAACGCTCTGGGCGACCGCCTCACCATCGTCCGCCCCTGCGCCATCTACGGTCCCGGCGACCGCGAGCTGCTGCCGGTGTTCCAGGCCGCCGCCCGGGTTCCGGTCCTGCCGATCCTGGATCCGGACGCGCGCATCTGCATGATCCATGTGGAGGACGCCGCCCGCCAGACTGCCGCCCTTGCTGCGGCGCCCCCGCCTCGGCGAACGGTCGCGCTGAGCGATTCGCGCCCTGAGGGCTATGGCTGGCGTGAGCTGATGACCGAGGCGGCCCGGGCCTGCGGCCGTTCGCCGCGGTTCGCACCGGTTCCGAAGGCCCTGATCCACACCCTCGGAATCACAAATGATTTCACCGCGCTGTTAGGGTCGACACCCATGCTCACCTCGGCCAAGGCGCGCGAACTGCTGCATCCGGATTGGGCAATTTCGCCTGAAGAGCGTATGGAGACCGCCGCGCCGGTTAAGTTCGATCTCTCCAGCGGGTTTTCGTCGACCGTCGCGTGGTACCGCAATGCGGCATGGATGAAACATTAGTCGCGGATTTGTGACCGGGCCTTGAGAGCGCGGTAGAAATCCGGGTCCAACATGCTTAGTTACGCGGCTGGCGTTAGCAGGGAAAGAGCCACTGGGGGGCTCATTCATGGTTGAACTGGCGACGGATCTGACCGTCCGCGAAGTCGCGCGAGCGGCCGAAACGGTGTTGGGCCGCAGCGTCCAGGTCACCGCGGAGACGGACATTGCCCGGGACCTTGCCGTGGACTCGCTTGCGCTGATGAACATCGTCATGGAGCTTGAGGATCGTTTCGACCTCTCGATTCCGCTGGATCGTCTCGCCACGGTTGAGACGGTTGGCGACCTCTCCGAACTGATCAACAAGCTGCGGGTGAAGGCTTAAAGAATGGGGCTGCTCGACAAGCACCTGGGCTATCGGGCCCCGCTGGATGGTATCCGCGCGGCGGGCGCCGATCCCTCCTCCGTTCGATTCGACGCGGTCCTCTCGCCCACCGAAGGCATGCTGAATGGCCAGAAGGTCATTCTGCTGGGCACCAACAACTACCTGGGTCTGACCTTCGACCCGGCCTGCATCGAGGCCTCGGCGGCCGCCGTTCGCCAGTGGGGCACCGGCACCACGGGCTCGCGCTTCGCCAACGGCACCTTCGCCGGGCACACAGCGCTGGAGACGTCGCTGGCCAAGTTCTATGGCCGCAAGCACGCGATGGTCTTCACGACCGGCTACCAGGCGAACCTGGGCGGCATCTCCGGCCTCGTGGGCCGCGGCGACCACCTGATCCTGGACGCCGACAGCCACGCCTCGATCTATGACGCGGCCAAGCTCTCGGGCGCCGAGGTCATCCGTTTCCGCCACAACGACCCCGAGGACCTCGCCAAGCGCCTGCGCCGGATGGGCGACGCCGCCAAGGGCAGCCTGATCGTGGTCGAGGGCATCTACTCGATGATCGGCGACGTCGCGCCGCTCAAGGAGATGGTCGCGGTCAAGAAGGAAGCCGGCGCCTACCTGCTGGTGGACGAGGCCCACTCCATGGGCGTCCTGGGCGAAAAGGGCCGCGGCCTGGCCGAGGCCGCCGGCGTCGAGGCCGACGTCGACTTCATCGTCGGCACCTTCTCCAAGAGCCTGGGCGCCGTGGGCGGCTTCCTCGTCTCCGACGAAGACAACTTCGACCTGCTGCGGATCGTCAGCCGGCCGTACATGTTCACCGCCTCGCTGCCGCCGGCCGTGATCGCCTCGACCCTGACCGCCCTCGAACGCCTTGAGACCGATAAGGACCTCCGTGTGCGCCTGGCGGCCAACGCCGACCGGCTCTACGACGGCCTGCGCGACATGGGCTACGCGGTCGGACCGCACGCCAGCCCGATCACCGCCGTGGTGATGCCCGACCAGGCCACCGCCGTGATGATGTGGAACGCCCTGCTGGCCAATGGCGTCTACCTGAACCTGGCGATTCCGCCGGCGACGCCCGAGAACAAGTCGCTGCTGCGCTCGAGCGTCAGCGCGGCCCACACGCCCGAGCAGATCGACGCGGTGCTGGATATCTTCGAGCGCCTCGGCCTCGAGTACGGCCTTCTCCAGCGCCCCCGCCGCGCCTCGGCCTGATCACTTCCCCGCGGCCGCCAGCTCCCGCTGGCGGCGACGCAGCTCCAGCCACGCCCCGGGCGCGGCCAGGAACGGGTGGCGCTCGCGGAACGGCGTCACCTCGATCTCCACGCCCGTGTGCCGCGCAATCTTGTAGGCGGCATAGCGCGCCGCGCCGTCGAATGTGAAGGCGGCTTTCAGGATCCTCAGCACATTCAATGGCTTGCCCGCCAGGCTCGGCAGCGTCCATCCCGGCAGCCCGGCCTTGCGGGGCGCCAGATCCTGCCCGTCCACCGTGAACGCCACGCCGCCCACCGCCCATGCCAGCGGCAGGATCTCGGCATACCGCCCCTCCCCGTGCCCCACGACGGTGTCGGCGCGGTCGGTGGTCTCGACCCGGAACTCCGCCGCATAGGTCTTGCGGAACAGCGCCCCCCAGAACGCCAGCGCCGGTCCTTTCGCCGGCCCCAGCGCAGCAGCGAAGCGCGAGGCGGTCACGACGGCGGCGGTCACCGCCTGGGCCGCGGCCTCCGCCGAGGCGGCTTCGGCGCTCCACACCCGCTGGCAGGGCTGCACGAAGCGGGCCCAGATCGTGGTGTCCAGGGTCCGCCCCTCGGCCGCCCGCCGGAAGGTCGCCAGCGGCAGGGTCGCCACCTTGGCCTTGAGGTCGCCGACCTCGTGGTAGCTCACCTCGGGCCACAGTAGCCGCTCGACCCAGCCCCGCGGGCCCCGCCGGTGGGGCCCCTTTGTCAGCCGGTAAAAGTCGAGGATCCCGGAGAGGTCGCCCGTCCGCAGGGTCGATCCGTAGTAGAGCACCGCTGCGTCGCCAGGCTGGGCCAGCGCCTCGGCGAGCGCCCGCACGGCTTCCGGCGCCGGGCTCGCGAGCTCGGCCTCGATCCGCGCCTGCAGCGCCCCGCTCACGGGACCACGAACTCCAGCTCTGGCCCCTGCCGGATGGTCAGTTCGCCGCCCGGATAGATTTCGCCGTCCAGGACGTACCGGCCCGAAAAATCGATGCTGAAGGCCTCCAGATCGTGCCGGCGATAGCCGCAGGCCTCGAGCCACGCCGCATCCTGGCCTTTCAGGATCGTCGGAACGGCTCGCATCAGCCGCCGCGGAGGCGCCTCCACCGACAGTGTCTTCAGCCCCTCGCGCGGGATCCCGAACGGCTTCAGGCCCAGCGGGAAGCGCTTCAGCGTCGAGGCCATGATCAGGAACCAGTCGCGCTGGTCCGGTCCGGCGAAGGACGCCTTCGCAGGCTCTCCCTTCCGCCACGGATCGGTAACCCCGCCCACCAGGGTGCGCCCCATGGCCCCGGCCATGGTCAGCACGATGGCCGCATTGTCGAACACGCCCAGGCCGTGATGGCGCTGCGCCAGCTCCGTCGCCCGGACGAACGCCCCCATGCCAAACAGAAAGCCGCGGTGCTCCGGCTGCGCCTCGCCCCGCCGAACCACCTCCAGGCACTGCCGCCGCTTGGTGGGCCTTCCGGCCGCCGCCGCGTCCAGCAACTGGTCGAGGCTCGTTCCCAGGGGCGTCTCGATATCCAGGGCCAGAGCGTTCGTCTTCCCGTTCGGAACGACCGCCAGCCGCGGCAGGGTCGCGCCATAAGCCTCAGGCAGACGCGTCAGCACCTCCCGGATCGTCCCGTCGCCGCCGTCGATCACCACCAGGTCCACGCCCGTTTCGGCGAACCGCCGCAGCGTGCTCATCAGCTCGGCCGGCCGCTCAGGCGCCACCTCCACCACGACGCCGGGCAGGGGATCCACATCGCCACCCTGGTTGCGGTGGCTCTTCTGGTTCCAGATGACGCCGGCGCGGGTCAACGCGACAGCCAGGAGACCACCCGCTCACGCGGCGTGGACAGGGCCTGGACCAGCTGCACCGCATGCACGACCAGGCTGAGCGCGGTCCACAGCGCCACGAGGTGGAAGCCGGCCTGCGTCGCCCCCACGCCCCAGGCCGGGACCAGGACGCCGGCCAGCCAGGCGGGCGTCAGGATCAGGAGGTTCGGGTTCCGCCGCGCCGTGATCAGGCGGAAGAAGCTGTCGAACGGCCGCCAGGAATGCACGTGGAAGCCATAGCGACGCATGAAGATCCCCTCGAAGATCCGCTGCACGACGTAGCCGACCAGGATAACCGCCAGTCCATAGCCGGCGAGGTCGGGCGTGATCGCCACCGCGCCGAAGCAGCCGACGTACCAGGCCCACCACCAGAACGGCGGATGGACCAGATCGATGCCGTGGTCGAACACGTTGCCGATCGCCGAGGACGTGAGAGTCACGCGGGCCAGCTTGCCGTCCACCGTGTCGAGAAAGGTCATGATCCAGGCGCAGACGAGGCCCCAGCCGAACTCGCCCTTCCAGAACAGCCCGAAGGCGGCCAGCACCATCAGGAAGCCGATGAAGGTCACGTGGTTCGGCTTCAGGCCCGCGATGGCGCACCAGCGGGTGACGATCCGGGCCGGGATGGGCCACCAGTACTTGGTGACGACGTCGGTGACGCCCTTGTACGAGCCGGCGAAGGTCCGCGCCTCCACGGCCCGCACGTTCTCGGGCGTCAGACGGACCAGGACCGGCGCCTCGCGCTTTCGCAGCGCCTCGTTGTACGAAAGCTCGGCCAGCGACAGAGGCGTCAGTCCGGCCGGCGCCTCGCCGCGCTCCAGCGCCGCCGACGCCTCGGCGACCTGCCCGGCCGATACGTGCGCGGCGACCGCCACGCCGTCGTCGGTGGTCAGGACGGAGCCCGGCCGCGCGGCCAGCGTCTTGATGAGGCTCTCGTCATAGACCCAGCTCCCGAGGGCCAGGACGACGCCGCCGGCGGCCGGCGGCGCATCGGCCACCGAGAGGCCGGCGCGGACGAAGGTGCGGCGCAGGCGCTCGCGCGCCGTCATCCCCCAGATGCGGACTTCGCCCGCGCCCAGGATCATGCCCGCCGGGGCGGCCATCTCAGTCATTGGAATCGCGCAGCGCCTCTCACGCAAATCGGTGGAACCTGATACCGAGCGCCGTCCCCTTAGGAAAGCTCGTGACCGCGTTCCGCCTCGCCCATTTGTCGGACCTGCAGCTCCCGCCGCCGCCCCTGCCCTTCCGCTGGCGCGATGTGGCCTCGAAGCGCCTGCTCAGCCGGATCGCCTGGCGACGCAAGCGGCGCCGGCACGTCCAGGCGGTCCTCGACGCCATCGCGGCCGATATCCGCGCCCGCGCTCCGGATCATGTGGCCATCACCGGCGACGTGATCAACTTTTCCACGCCCGAGGAGTTCGAGGCCGCGCGCGGCTGGCTGGCCGGCCTGGGCGACCCGGCCGACGTGACCATCAGCCCCGGAAATCACGACGCCCTCACCGCCCGAGGCGCGCCAGAAGCCTTCGCGCCCTGGCGGCCCTGGCTGGGCGATGATCCCGCCGCCGGGTTCCCGCACCTTCGCGTGCGGGGCCCGGTCGCGCTGGTGAACCTGTCATCCGCCGTTCCCACTGCGCTTCACCTGGCCCAGGGCAAGCTGGGCGCGCCTCAGATCGAGGCCGCGCGCGCCCTCCTGAAGGACGCCGGCGGCCGAGGCCTCTATCGCGTCGTGCTCGTCCATCATCCCGTAGCGCCCAGGGTGGTGGCCGGCCGCAAGGAACTGGTCGACGCCGAGGCGCTGCGCGCGGTGCTTGCGGAGACGGGCGCCGAGCTCGTCCTCCACGGTCACGCGCATCAGGCGCTGCTCACCAGCGTTCGCGGCCCGGCTGGCCCCATCCCCGTGCTGGCGGTTCCGGCGGCCTCGACCCCCGCAGGCGGACATGGCGAGCCTGCTCGCTGGAACGAGATCGCCATCCTGCGGGACGGGGCCGCGTTCCTGACGCAGGTCACGGCCCGCGGAGTCACGAAGCAACTGACTCTCGAGACGCTTGGCCGGTTCACCCTGGCCTGACGCGGGCCTTCGCCCTTTCACCGTCTCGCGGCGCTCCCTATGATCCGTCGCCAGGCGCCTCATTCCGCAGGACAACCCGTGCCAAACGCTACGGCCCGCAAGTTCGGATATCCCCACACGAAGGTCGCCGAGACCTCGCACTGGCTGGTCCTGGTGCGCCCCCAGCAGCCCACGTTCGGCGCCCTCGTGCTGGTCTGCAAGGAGGAGGCGCAGGCGTTCTCCGACCTCTCGCCCGCCGCCTTCGCCGATCTCAAATCGGCCGTCGACGGCATCGAGACGTTGCTGCGCGAGGCGGTCGCCTATGAGCGGATCAACTATCTGATGCTCATGATGGTGGACCCCGACGTCCACTTTCACGTCCTGCCGCGCTATGACGGCGAGCGGACGCACGGCGGCCACACCTTCAGGGATGCAGGCTGGCCGGGGCCGCCCGCCCTTGCGTCCCACGTCGCGCTGGGCGAGGAGGAGGCCAAGGCGCTCGCCGCTGAATTCGCAGCCCGCTGGCGGTCCTGACCGTTCGGCCCCGGGGAACCTTGTTGAGCCTCATCGACCGCTACCTGCTCCGCCTCGCCTTCTGGCCGATGGTGGGCGCGACTGGGGTGACCCTCATCGCGTTGCTGCTGGAGCGCACGCTGCGGCTGCTCGATATGTTGGCCGCGTCCAGCGACCGTTTCGGGTTCGTCGCCCAGCTCGCGGTGAACCTGGTGCCCCACTACGTGGGCCTCACCCTGCCCGCCGCCTTCTTCCTGGCGCTCATCGTGGTCGTAAACCGGATGAACCAGGCGTCCGAGGTCGACGCCCTGCTGGCTTCAGGCGTCAGCCTGACGCGGCTCGCCGCGCCGTACCTCGTGCTCGCCGCCGCGCTCAGTATGGTGAGCCTGATCGTCTTCGGGTTCCTGCAGCCCTACAGCCGCTACGCCTACCGAGCGGTGCTGCACACGGCCCAGAACGCCGGCTGGAACGGTCTGGTCCCCGCCGAGACGATCCTGTCCCCATCCAAGACCCTCACGGTCACGACCGACGAGGCCGACGCCGCCGGCCAGCGGCTGTCGCGCATCTTCATCCGGCGCATCACGGAGAGCGGCCGCGAGGAGATCACTACGGCCGGCATGGCCGAAGTCCGCCGGACAAGCGACGGCCGAAACGTGCAGCTCATGCTCAAGGACGGCCAGCAACTTCGGTTCAACGACCGGGGCGAGCCCCAGATGTTGAGCTTCAAGGACTTCACGATGCAGCTCCCCATAACAGGGGCCGCGCGTCTGCTGCGCGCCCGGGGCGGCGACGAGCGTGAGCTGACCCTTCTGGAGCTGGCCCGCCAGACCCGAAGCGAACACACCTTGATCCCGCGCGAGACGCTCAAGGCTGAGCTGTATGGCCGCCTCGCCCGCTCCCTGTCGCTGCCGCTGCTGCCGCTTCTGGCCGTGCCGCTCGGCCTCGCCGCCAAGCGCAGTGGCCGCGCGCCCGGCGCGCTGGTGGGCGGGCTGCTGCTGCTGGCGTTCCACCACCTGACGCAGCTCGGCCAGGGCATGGCCGAGACCGGGCGCGCGCCGGCGGAGCTGGCCGTCGGCCTGCCGTTCGCCGTCTTCGCCGGCATCGCGTTCCTCGTCTTCTTCACCAGCCGTGACCGACCGGGGGAGACGCCCATCGGGCGGATGACCGAGCACCTCGGGGCGCTCGCCGCGCGGTTCCGGACCCGCAAGGCGGCCGAGGCGGCGACATGACGCTGTCGACCTACCTCCTGAAGCTCATGGGCGGCCGCATCCTGACCGCCCTCGCAGTGCTGGTCGGGGTGTTGCAGATCCTGGACCTGCTGGATGTGACGACCGAGATCCTGGACCGCCAGCTTGGCGCCCAGGGCGTCGCCTACTACGCCCTCCTGCGCCTGCCGCGGCTCATCGAGCAGGCCGCCCCCCTCGCGGTTCTCGCCGGGGCCCTGTTCGCCTTCGGCAAGCTCGCCGGGGACAGCGCCGTCACCGCCATGCGTTCGACCGGGATTTCCGCCTACCGCATCACCTTCAACGCCATGCCCGCCGCGCTTGCCCTGGCGATCCTGCAGCTCGCCATCGGCATGGCGATCGCGCCGCGAACGGACGCCCGGCTAAGCGAATGGTGGCAGCAAAGCACCCCGGAGGACCCGGCCAAGGTCGTCGATCCCGTCACCTTCCGGGTCGGCGACGAACTGGTGGTGGCGGTGCCCCGCGACCCAGACGGCCGCAGCCTCGAGAAGGTGACCATCTATCGGCGCGACGCGGAAGGTCGGCTCGTCCAGCGCACAACGGCACAGGCGGCAGTCTATGACGACAAGGTCTGGCGCCTCGTCGAACCGCGCTTCGAGACCCTCGGAACCGCCAGTGTCGCGCAGGGGGCCGCCCGGTCGATGGACTGGACCCGCAACCTGACGCCGGGCGACATCCGCACGCTCTCGATGGGCCAGACCTCGGTGACGCCCGCCGAGGCCAGCCGCGCCCTGGCTGGCGGCCTCTCCACGCGCCCGCGCACCTTCTACGACACCCAGCTGCAGCGGACCTGGGCCGCGCCGATGGCGTGTATCGTCATGCTCCTGCTGGCGGCCCCGTCGGCCCTGGCAAACTTCCGCGGCGGCGGGGCGACGATCGTGGTCCAGTGCCTGGCCGCCGGGCTGCTGTTCCTGGTCTTCGACGGCGCCTTCACGGCCCTTGGCGAAAACGGCGCCGCGCCCGCCATCCTGGCCGCCTGGGCGGCTCCGGTGATGTTCGCCGCGTTCGGGGCGACCATGCTGCTCTATCGCGAGGGATGACCGCATTGGGGGCCGTCCAGATCGTGCCGGTCGGCGGCAAGGCCGAGCTCGACCGCTTCATCAAGGTCGCCATGCGCCTGGGCGCCGCCGAGCCCAACTACATCCCCCCCCTGATCTTCGAGCGGCAGGAGGCCCTGACCGCCAAGGGCAATCCGTTCTTCGAACATGCAGA
The DNA here is from genome assembly GCF_003254525.1 of Phenylobacterium kunshanense. Taxonomy (GTDB): domain Bacteria; phylum Pseudomonadota; class Alphaproteobacteria; order Caulobacterales; family Caulobacteraceae; genus Phenylobacterium; species Phenylobacterium kunshanense. The sequence goes on along the minus strand of NZ_QFYS01000009.1, from coordinate 84,048 downwards.
TGTCCAGTTCTGGCTCGCGGTGCGCGACGGCCGGGACGTCGGCCGCATCAGCGCCCAGATCGACCACCTCAATCCCCAGACCAAGGAGGGCGCCGGTCACTTCGGCATGATCGCCGCCGAGGACGATCCGGAGGTCTTCGCCGCCCTGTTCGCCGCGGCCGAAGAGTGGCTGAAGGCCCGCGGCTGCAAGTTCGCCATCGGCCCCGTGAACCTCTCCACCAACGAGGAGGTCGGCCTCCTGGTCGAGGGCCACGACAGCCCGCCGATGTTCATGATGGGCCACGACGCCCGCCATGTCGGCTCGCGGATCGAGGGCCAAGGCTACGCCAGGGCCAAGGACATCCACGCCTACGTCTGCAGCGTGGCCGACGACCTGCCCGCGCCGATCCTGCGCCGCATCCGAAAGGGCCTGCCCGAGGGGGTCACCCTGCGGACCGTCGACATGAAGCGGTTCGGCGAGGAGGTCCGCACCCTCACCTCGATCCTCAACGACGCCTGGGCCGGCAACTGGGGCTTCACCCCAACCACCGAAGCGGAAACCCAGGCGCTGGCGGGCAACCTGAAGCTCCTGATCGACCCGCGTCTCACCTGGTTCGCCGACATCGACGGGGAACCGGCCGGCTTCATGGTCCTGCTGCCCAACCTCAACGAGGCCATCGCCGATCTGAACGGCAAGCTGTTTCCCTTCGGCTGGGCCAAGCTGCTGTGGCGGCTGAAGGTGCGGGGCGTGAAGACCGGGCGCGTGCCTCTGATGGGCGTGAAACGGAAGTTCGCCAGCGGCCTGCGGGGCCAGCTCCTGCCCTTCCTGCTCATCGACGCCACCGCCCAGGCGGCGCGGAAGCTGGGCTACGAGCGCTATGAGCTGTCGTGGGTGCTGGAGGACAACCTGCCCATGCGCCGCATCTGCGACGCGGGCGGCGCCAAGGTCTACAAGACCTATCGTCTCTACGAGAAGGCGCTGGGGTGACAGGTTTCTCCGCCCTGGTGCTGGCCGGGTCGCGCGGCGGAGCCGACCCTGTGGCCGACTATGCCGGCGTCCCGCACAAGGCCCTGATCCGACTTGAGGGGCGGACGTTGCTGGCGCGGGTGGTCGAAGCCTTGCGCGAGGCCGGCGCCAGCCGGATCGCGGTGATCGGCGGCCATCCGGACGTGCGCGCCGAAGCCGCCCGGCTCGGCGTCGAGCCGCTGGATGAAGCCGCCGGCCCCAGCCTCAGCGTCCTGGCGGGCGCGCGGAGTGTCGGGACACCTCTGCTCGTCACCACCGCCGACCACGCCCTGCTCGATGCGGCCTGGGTGCGGCGATTCCTGGACGACACGCCCGCCGGCCTGGACGTCGCCGCCCTCGTGGCCTCCCGCGCCGCCGTGGAGGCCGCCGCGCCGACCACCCAGCGCACCTGGCTGCGCCTCTCAGACGGCGACTGGTCGGGCTGCAACCTGTTCTATCTGGCCAACGACCGCGCCCTCGCGGTCATCGACCTCTGGCGTCGCGTGGAGGCCGAGCGCAAGCGCCCTTGGAAGATGGCGCAGATCCTGGGCCCGGGGATGCTGCTGCGCTACGCGACCCGCCGGCTGTCGCTCCGAGACGCCGCGATCCGTCTGGGCCGTCTGGCAGGCGTGAACGCCGCCATCGTCGAGACGCCCTACGGCCTGGCTTCCGTCGACGTGGACAAGCCCGCCGACCTCGACCTCGTCCGGCGGATCGTCGGGGAAGCTTGAGCGTCAGGCCGCCCGGCTCGCCGTCCGCGCCACCGACTTCCGTTCGCCCTGGACGATGCAGCCGTACCAGCCCAGGCCCTGGTAGGTTTCATAGCCCGGGGTCAGGGCATAGCCCACGGTGACGCCGCCGTCGGCATAGCTGCCCATGCCCTGCGACTGCGCCGGCAGCCTGAAAGTCTCGGAGAGGACGCCCTGGCGATCGGAAGACGCCAGGACCCGGCCGCTGGCGTCCAGCAGCAGGACCCGGGAACGACCTCTCTCCTCGTCGGTCAACCGAACCCCATCCACCACGGCGTTGGCCTGGGGCTGCCAGTCGAAATGGATGCCCAGCACGCCGATCACCGGCCCATCGACCGCGCCGTCCTTACGGATCGCCGCCGCATAGGTCGCGACGGCCGCGTCTCCCAGGAGCGGCTGGCAGCCCACGTCGCAGGCCACGAACTCCTGCCCGGACGCCGTTCGGCGCGCCTGGTTGAACCAGTCCGCGCCGGCCACCGAACTGCCCACGACCCGCGGGTAGCGCTCAGGGCGGCCCGTCGCCATCACCCGACCGTTGGCGTCACAGACCCAGAGGTCCAGGTAGACCGTGTAGGCGTCCAGGATGACCTTGAGCCGGCCGCTGGCGTGCTTCGCAGCCGGCTCGGATCCCAGCGCCACGCAGTCGACCACCGCCGAGTCGGTCGCCCACCACCTGACGTCGCAGGTGCGCTCGTAGAGGTTCCGGTCGATGATCTCGATGGCGTTGAGCGCCAGGTCGGCCAGGCGCTGGCCCCGCAGGTGGTCGAGGATCGCCGCGCCGACGGCTGACAATTCCTGCAGGTCGGCCTGGACGCGGCTCTGCAGGGAGAGCGTCACTTCGTCGATATTGCTGGAGATCCGCTTGAATTCCTCGGCCACCACCGCGAAGCCCTTGCCGGCTTCCCCCGCCCGCGCGGCGGTGATGAGGGCGTTGATCGCCAGCATCTTGGCTTCACGGTTGACGTCCGAGATCTCGCCGATGCTGTCCGCCGCCGCCTTCGAAAGACGCTCCGACAGCTCCAGAATGCGCTCAGGGACCAAGCCCTCTCCGGAATCGGACACCCCAACCTCCCGCCGCCTCGTTTCGAGGACAATCGGTAAAGCTTGATGAGTGGTAACCAATGTAACCATAACCGCGATCAAGCGCGCCGCCGTCGGCAGGCGCCTAAAGTTGTCGCAGCGGCGCCTAAGGGGCGGTCAGCCCTTCGACCAGCCGCCAGACAGCCGGGTCAGGTTTTCGACGTCCTGGGGGAAATCCATCTCGCCCCACTCAAGGCCCTCGATCGAGCAGACGCGCACGTCGACGCCCGACCGGGCCAACTCGTCGATCACCGACAGGTACCAGCGCTTGAGTCCCTCAGGCTTCTGGAGGACCTGCTCCACCCCCGCCACGAACTTCGCCGCGCCCTCAGGTGAGAACCGCAGGAAGCCGATGGACTCGGCGTCATAGGCTTCGATGGTCTTGCCGATGGCCCTTAGCCGTCCGCCGTCCGTCAGCACCTTCATGTCGTCGGCGTCATAGGCCGGCTTGCGGTCGATGGTGACGGTGATCTCGGCCGGCGGGGCGTCCAGCAGGCGCTCAGCCACGCCCGGGCCGAACAGGGTGTCCCCGTTGAGCAGCAGCACGTGCCCCTCGAACGCCTCGCGGACGATCCAGCAGGACGCCGTGTTGTCAGAGACCGTGTAGAAGGGGTTGAACTGCAGGCGCACGGGCATCTTCAGCCCGAGTTGCGCCACCTCGGCCTCCACCGCGTCCGCGCGGAAACCCGTGACGATCACCGCCTCATCCACGCCGGCGGACTGGAGCCGGAGGAGCTGCCAGGCCAGCAGACTGCGTCCAGAGAGCTCAATCAGGCACTTGGGCCGCGCCTCGGTCAGCGGCAGGAGCCGCTTGCCCTGGCCGGCGGCGAGGATGATGGCTCGGGTCACGGGAGGAATCCGTAGCAGCAAAGAGGACCGGCCGCGCGACGCAGCGGAAGGCGCGCCTTATGTCGGGCCGGAGCCCAAATGTGAAGAGACCTCGCAGGGCGAGCGGCCCGCGAGGTCTCTCGTGTCCACAAGCAACGCACCTCGAGGGCGCGTCCGCCGGTCCTACTTCAGGTGGGCCGCCAGGTGCTTGTTCATTTCGAACATGCTGACCTTGTCCTTGCCGCCGAAGATCGGCTTCAGCTTGGCGTCGGCCAGGATCTCGCGCTTGTTGGCGGGATTCTGGAGGTTGTTCTTCTTGATGTATTCCCAGATCTTCGACACGGTTTCGCCGCGCGAGAGCTGAGCCGAGCCCACGACAGCAGCCAGTTCGGCGGAGGGCGTCAGCGGCTTCTGAAGGGCGTTCGTGTTCTTACCAGTGGCCATGGGCTCCCCCAGCTAAAGAGTTTGCGCGACGTCCCGGCGGGGGTCGCCGGGCCGAGTCGCTTGACGCATCCTAGCGCGGAGTCAGCCGGGCGCCACCGGAGATGCGAACGCAAGGTTAACGCGATCCTGGCGGCTAGCGATCGAACACCAGCAGCGTGGAGGTGGCGGTGGCGTAGAGGCGGCCCTGCGCGTCGGTGAGCCGCCCCTCCGCGAAGGCGGCCCGGCGGCCAAGCTGGACCACCTTGCCTTCGGCCTGAACCGGCCCGGTCGCCTCGGTCATCGCGCGGTGGTAGGCGACCTTCAGTTCCAGCGTCGTGTAGCCTTTGCCGGCCGGAAGAGCCGAGTGGACAGCGCAGCCGACCGCCGAGTCCAGCAGTGTGGCTGCATAGCCGCCATGGACCGTGCCGATCGGATTGTAGACGTCCTGATCAGGCTCTCCACCGAAGACGACCCGCCCCTCCTCGAGCTCGATCATCTCGAACTTCAGCGTCCGACCGATGCCTCGGCGGTAGCCTGGACGATCCTTGTCGAAGGCGCGGCGAAGCTGCTCCAGGCCCGTTAGTTCCTCAGTGGGCGTGACGACGTTCATTGGAAAATCCCTATGCGTGACTTGATGCGAGCACGGGCGTCGGCGAGCAGGCGTATCGCCTCGTCGTCATCCGCGATTGCGCGGGACAGAGCGACCGCGCCCGCCATCTCCGCGGCCACGGAGGCGGCCAAGCCGTGCAGATCCCCGGCTTCTCCCGGGAGCCAGCCCGCGAGCCGCGCAATCAATCCCTTCACCCCGCGTTCGTACGCCGCGCGCACCGCCTCGCCCTGCCGCGGCAGATCGCTGGACAGCGTCGCCAGCGGACAACCCCGCGACGGGTGGGCGCGATGCTCGGGCGAAACGTAGGCGTCGACGAATGCGGCGAGCGACTCCGGCGCCGACATCCCTTGGGTCATCCGCGCGAACCGGCGCGCGCTTTGCGCGAAGGCTTCCTCCACCGCGGCCGCCACAAGCGCTTCCTTGCTACGGAAGTGAGCGTAGAACCCGCCGTGCGTGAGCCCGGCCTCGGCCATGATCTCCGCCACCCCAACGCCATCGGGGCCCTTGGCCCGCACAGCACTGGCCGCGGCGCGCAGGATCGCCTTCCTGGTTTCTTCCTTGCGGGTGTCGGAGTAGCGCATGCACGCATCATAATATGATAATCATCATATTTCCTACCCACCTCCCCTTCGCAGGGCTCCAGGTCGCCGTCCGGCGTGACAGCGACGAGGTCGCGGGCTGATATGCGACAGGGAGGCCGCCAATGACCGACGCCATACTTTTCGAGAGCCCCGCGCCCCACGTCGCGCGCCTGGTCCTGAACCGGCCCGAGAGCCGCAACGCGCAGGACACCACCCTGCTCTACGCCCTGAACGACGCGTTCGACCGCGCCGCGCGGGACGATGCGATCAAGGTGATCATCCTGGCGGCGAACGGACCCCACTTCTCGTCCGGCCACGACCTGCGCGAGGGGGGCTCGATCGCCGACCAGATGGCGCCGTTCGACCCGGTGGGAACCTGGTGCGGGTTCGGCTGCTCGGGCGCCGAAGGCAGAATGGCGCGGGAGAAGGAAATCTACCTCGGGCTTTCCGAGCGCTGGCGAAACATTCCCAAGCCGACCATCGCCGAGGTCCAGGGCAAGTGCATCGCCGGCGGACTGATGCTCGCATGGCCCTGCGACCTGATCGTCGCGGCCGAGGACGCAGCCTTCTGCGACAACACCGTCGGAATGGGCGTGGGTGGCGTCGAATACTTCGCGCACCCCTGGGAACTGGGGCCCCGCAAGGCCAAGGAACTGCTGTTCACCGCCGACTGGCTCACCGCGGCCGAAGCCAAGGCCCTGGGCATGGTCAACCACGTCGTCCCGGCGGCCGAACTCGCAGCCTTCACCCTGGCCCTGGCCCAGCGGATCGCCACCAAGCCCCTGTTCGCCCTCAAGCTCGCCAAGGAGGCCGTCAACGCCGCCGAGGACGCCCAGGGCCGCGCGGGCGCCATGAACACCGCCTTTGCCCTGCACCAGCTCGCGCACAGCCACAACATGCAGGTGCACGGAATGGCCGTGGATCCCGGCGGCCTTCAGGTGCGCCGAAAGGTGGAAGGCTAGGCGCGCGGGCGAAAAGGTCTGCAGAATGGGATTCTCCGCCAGTGGGAATTCACATGGACATTGCTCTCGACGGGATTGATCGCCGCATCCTTCGCGAACTTCAGCGCGACGCCACGATCGCGATCGCCGACCTGGCCCAGCGCGTCGGGCTGTCGCAGACGCCCTGCTGGAAGCGGATCAAGCGGTTGACCGACGCTGGCGTCATCACGCGCCGTGTCGCCCTGCTGGACCGCGTGAAACTGGACCTGGGCCTCGTGGTGTTCGTCTCGGTCCGCACCAGCCGCCACGACCAGGAATGGCTCGACGCCTTCGCGAAGGCGGCCGCGGCGATGCCCGAGGTGGTGGAGTTCTACCGGCTGTCGGGCGACACCGACTACCTGCTCAAGGTGCTGGTAAAGGACATCGCCGCCTACGACGCCTTCTACAAGCGGCTGATCGCGGCGGTGCCGCTGTCGGACGTCTCCTCGGCCTTCGCCATGGAGCAGATCAAGTCTACGACCGCTCTCCCCGTTTGACATAACCCCACGGCAGGCGGCCAAATTCCCCACAAGAACATAAGACAGTGGGAGGTACCTGGATGGCCTGGACGTTCGCGGACGTGTGGGAGGCGATCGCCGCTTCGCAGCCGGAGACCCCGGCGCTGGTGCAGGGGCAGCGCGTCGTCACCTGGGGCGCGTTCGATGCGCGGGCCGACGCGCTGGCGGCGCACCTGCTGACGAAAGGGCTGGGACATCAGGCCAAGGTGGCCGGGTATCTCTTCAACGGGCCCGAGTACCTCGAGACCTACTTCGCCGCCTTCAAGGCCGGCCTCGCCCCGGTCAACACCAACTATCGCTACGGCCCGGAGGAGATCGTCTACCTCTTCGACAACGCCGACGCCGAGGCCGTGGTCTTCCATGCCGGCTTCACGGAACTGCTCGAGAAGGTCCGCGCGCGCCTGCCAAAGGTGAAGGCCTGGATCGCCGTCGCCGAACCCGGCCACCCTGCGCCCGCCTGGGCGGACGACTACGAGACCGTGGTGGCCAAGACGCCGGCGCAGCGCCCCGTGAAGGCGGCGTGGGGTCGATCGGGCGACGACCTGCTGCTGCTCTACACCGGCGGCACCACCGGCATGCCGAAGGGCGTGATGTGGCGGCAGGACGACCTGTTCCAGGTGATCGGCGCCGGGGGCAATGCGGCCATGGGCATCCCGCCGGCCGAGTCCGTCGAGGAACTGGTCGCCCGGATCCACGGTCCCGAGCACCTGCGCCCGATCATGATCGTGGCCGCGCCGCTGATGCACGGCACCGGCCAGTTCTCGGCCTTCATCGCCTTCAACGGCGGCGGGACGATCTGTTCCCTGCCCTCGCGCAAGTTCGACGCCATCGAGCTGTGGAACGAGGTCGAGCGCTTGGGCGCCTCCAACATCGTCCTCGTGGGCCTCGCCTTCTCGACCCCGATGCTCGAGGCGCTGGAGGCCAATCCGGGCCGCTGGAACCTGTCCAGCGTGCGCTCGATGAGCTCGTCGGGCTCGATGTGGAGCCAGGAGAACAAGCGCGGGCTGCTGAAGCACATGCCGCAGGCCCTCATCGCCGACAGCTTCGGCTCTTCCGAAGCCGTCGGCCTGGGCGCGTCCGCCTCCGCCGCCGGGATGGAAGCCCAGACGGCCGCCTTCATGCTGGGGCCGAACACCGGCGTCTTCACCGAGGACGGCCGGCGCGTCGCTCCTGGCTCTGGCGAGCGGGGCCTTGTGGCCGTCAGCGGGTTCCTGCCCATGGGCTACTACAAGGACGAGGAGAAGACGGCCAAGACCTTCCGGATCATGGAGGGCGTGCGCTGGAGCGTGCCGGGCGACTGGGCCGAGGTGAACACCGACGGCTCCCTGAAGCTCCTGGGCCGCGGTTCGGTCTGCATCAACACCGGCGGCGAGAAGGTCTTCCCAGAAGAGGTCGAGGAGGCTCTCAAGCGGCATCCGAGCGTGCGCGACGCGGTGGTGGTCGGCGTGCCCGACCCCCGTTTCGGGGAGCGCATCTGCGCCGTGGTCGAGCCCGAGGCCGGGAAGCAACCGACGCTGGCCGAGCTGTCTGCCCACGTCCACGAACAGCTCGCCGGCTACAAGGCGCCCCGCGAACTGGTGGTCGTCGACACCATCGGCCGCGCCCCGAACGGCAAGGTCGACTACAAGGCGATCAAGGACCACGCCCTGAAGGCGCTCGGCGTGGCGGCCTGAGACCTAGCGCGCCGGCCGCGGCTCCCTGGACAGGCGCGTCATCAGAAGGGCGGCGCGCTTGGCCTGGACGTCGAGGCTCTTGAGGTCGGCGGTCTCGCCCGGCGCGTGACTGCCCTCGCCTGCCATCCCCAGGCCCACGAGGCCGTCGATGAACGAGACGAACGAGATGTCGCCGGCCCCGCGGTTGGCTGGATCGCCTTGCGGCATCTCAGGAAGCCCAAGGGTCGCATTCACCTCATTGAGCTTGGCCAGCAGCGCCTTGTTGCCGTCGGTCGGCGCCATGGGCGGATAGCCGTCGTCCGAGAATTCGATCTCGGCGGTCGCCTTGTCGAGGTGGCGCGCGATGATCGCCCGCATCTTGCCGCGCACCCGCTCTTCCTGCTCGGGGGAAAGCGTGCGGATATCGCCGCGCGCGATGGCTTCGGCGGAGATGATGTTGGGCTTGCCGGCCGCCTCGCCGCCGGTGTCGCCGTCGTTGAGCTTCGCCTGCGAGCCTCCGACGACCAGACCCACATTGTAGGTCAGGTTCGGTTCGGGAAGCTCTTCCCGGAACGCGTCGATGATCCGTGCGAGCTCGTAGATCGCCCCGCAGCCGACCGCCGGCTTGCAGACCCCGGAGGAATGGCCCGAACGCGCCTTGGCGGTGATGGTCCAGGACGTCGACGAGCGGCGCGCGATCGAGCCGATGTCACGGCCCGCCGCGTCGCGGGAAAGCCCTTCGAAATCAAGCGCGACGTCGCTGTTCCTGCCAGCAGCTATGAGGTCAGCACGGGCGTCCGCGAGCGGCGCGCCCGGCTTCTCCTCATCGCCGGTCAGCACGACGGTGATGTCGGCGTTCTTCAGCGTCCCGGCGGCATGCATGGCGCGGAGCGCGGCCACGATGACGACATCGCCGCCCTTCATGTCGCCCACCCCCGGACCTTCGGCCACGTCGCCGCGGACCATCCAGTCCTGGAACGGGCTGTCAGGCTCGAACACGGTGTCGAGATGGCCGATGAGCAGCAGGCGCTTGCCGCGCCCGTCGCCCTTGTGCGTCGCGATCAGGTGACCCGCTCGGCCGACCTTGGCCATCGGAACCCAGCGCACCTCGAAACCGAGCTGCTCGAATTCCGGCCGCAGCATTTGGCCGACCCGTTCCACTCCGGCGAGGTTCATGGTTCCGGAGTTCACCCGGACCAGCGCCTCAAGGAGTTTCACATTGCGGTCGCGCTCGGCCTCGATGACCGCGACCATCTTGGCTTCGGCTGGATCGCGGGGCGCCGCCTGGCCGGGCGACGCGAACGCGAACATGGCCGCCGCCAGGGCGGTCGCCGTCAGAAGCGGACGCATGGGGTCAGCCGGGCTGACGCAGACTGCGCACGAACTCCACCAGCGCGGACCGCGAGACACCCCGCGGCAGGCCGGCGTAGGCCTTGAGCAGTTCCAGCGCTCCGGGCTCGGCGAGCAGCGCGGCCACTTCGTCGACCGCCCCGCTGTTGACCGAGGCCTCGCCGAACATCTCGGCCACCGGGACGTCCAGCGTCCTGGCGATCCGGGTCAGCATCGATGCGCTCACGCGGTTGGCGCCGCGCTCGTATTTCTGGATCTGTTGGAAGGTGACGCCCGCCGCTTCGGCCAGGGCCTGCTGCGACAGCCCGCGCACCTTTCGCAACAACCGAATACGGGCGCCGACCGCCACGTCTACGGGATCGGCCACTGCTTCAGGTTTGTTGGCCATCAGTCGTCAGAGTCTCCTTGATGATCGCCGCCGGACTATTGCGCCCGGTTCGCCTCGTCATTTGGTGGGGGGACGAGGTCTTCTTGCGGCGAAGGGTGGTCAGAAATGAAATAACAAGCTTCCGCGATGGAGATGCCGACCGCCCTTCTCAATGGGGCATAGGCCGGCAGATCACGCTCGAGTTGGATCAACTCTTCCTCGTAGGACAACAGGAATTCCACGAGGTTTTGGGCCAACTTTTTACCGTAGTCCGAATCCATGTGGCCCTCTTTTGTCGAAAACTCGACGATCGATCAGGCGAATGCAAGCAACCCAGGCGAGCGTTCCGGAGAACAGCGATCATCTGTCGCAGGCGGCGCGGAACTCCCTACCAGCCAAGGGGTTAGTCGCATCCCATGGCGCATGCACGAAGACAGGAAGGCCAGCCGGCCTGCAAGATCATCGACTTCGACGAGGCTTGGCTCAACGCCTGCGACGCAGAGCAGCGCGCAGACCTGATGGCCGAAGCCAAGCTGCTCGCCGGGGCGTTCGCTCCGAGTGGCGGAGCCGACCTCGTCCGGCTCGCGGCGGAGCTTTCGGCCGGCCGGCGGGATGAGGAGATGAACCGGGCCCATGCCCGACGCCTGGCGGCCGCCCTGAAACGGCTCGGCAAGGCAGAGAAGGCTTAGCCGGCCCGCGCGCCGGCGCGCCGACGCGGTCCGGCCCCGGGCTGGTCGAGCAGGTTCCGAAGGGCGGCCGCAAGCACCGGCGCCTCGTAGGGTTTGTCGACGAGCGGGAACTCGCAGTCCTCGACCAGCCGACCCTCGCCGACAAAGCCGGATGTCAGCAGCACGTGGAGCTCCGGCCTGAGTTCGCGCGCCGCCCGCGCCAGGTTGAGGCCGCTGACCCCGCCGGGCATGACCACGTCCGTGAAGAGCAGGTCGATCTGCGGATCGGCATCCAGCCGCTCCAGCGCCTCGGCCGCATTGGTCGCCGTCTGGACGCTGTAGCCCAGCCCCGTCAGCACGTCGTAGGTCAGCGACAGAACCGTCGGATCATCCTCGACCAGCAGGATCCGTTCGGTTCCGCCGACGGTCTTCCGCGGCGGCGCGAGCCGACGGGGCGCTTCGGCGCGGCGAGCGCTGGGGGGCAACAGGAGCTGGAATCTCGTTCCGGCGCCGACTTCGCTGTCCAACCGCACCTCGCCCTCGGACTGACGCACGAACCCGTAGACCTGCGACAGGCCCAGCCCGGACCCCTTCCCGACCTCCTTCGTCGTGAAGAAGGGTTCGAACACCCGGCTCCGAACCTCCTCCGGCATGCCGACGCCCGTGTCCGCGACTTCGATGCACACCCGGCCCAGGTCGCTGCCGGCCGCCTCCCTCCAGGTCCGGATCCACAGCCGGCCGCCATCGGGCATGGCGTCGCGCGCATTGACGGCGAGGTTGAGCAGGGCTGTCTCCAACTGGGTTGGGTCCACGTGAGCCTTCAGGGCCTCGGACGACAGTTCGACCTCCAGCGTGACCGCCTCTCCCACGGCCTGGCGCAGAAGCGGCGCGAACTCCTGAATCAGGGCGTTGACGTCGAGGGTGACCGGAGACAGGTGCTGGCGTCGCGAAAACGCGAGGAGTTGGCCGGTAAGATCGCGCCCGCGCTCGGCCGCCTGCCGGACGGCCTCGATGCGCCGCATCCGTCGCTCTTCCTCCTCCTTGCGGGTCGCCAGCATGTCGATGTTGCCAAGCACCACGGTGAGCAGGTTGTTGAAGTCGTGGGCCACCCCGCCGGTGAGCTGGCCGACCGCCTCCATCTTGCGCGCCTGGGCAAGCTGTTCTTCGAGGCTCCTGCGGTCGGTGGCGTCCAGGATCACGCCGAAGATCTCGCGCGCCTCGCCGTCTTCACTGGGGGCCAGCACCCCCTGGTCCTGCAGCACCCGATACGCCCCGTCCGCGCACAGCCAGCGGAACTCCACGGCGTAGTGGCCCGTCTGAGCGGCGGCCGAAACCCGCTGGATCACCGTGCGGGCGTCATCCGGATGGATGCGGCTCGCGCCGAACTCCGGCTCGGCCAGGAAGCGCTCGGCGGGGAATCCGGTGATCGCTTCCACGGACTCCGAGACGAAGAGCGGCGCAAAGGGCGGATCGATGCTGCGCGAGTGGAAGACGATCGGCAGTGTCCGCAAGATGGCTTCCTGCCGGGCCTCGGTCTTGCGCAGCACCTTTTCGGTGCGGGCCTTCTCGGCCTTCACCCGGGCGTGTTCGTCCAGGAGCCACTGCTGATAGGCCGACTGGCGCTCCACCTCCTTGGTCTTGAGGTACAGGTCCACGAATACCTGCACCTTGGCCTTGAGAATGAAGGGATCGATGGGCTTGAACACCACGTCCACGGCCCCTGCCGAATAGGCCTGGAAGATGTGGGCCTCGTCGCGGAAGATTGCGGTGAGGAAGACGATCGGCGTCAGAGCCGTCCGTTTTCGTGAGCGCACCAGGGCCGCGGTCTCGTACCCGTCCATGCCCGGCATGTGCAGGTCGAGAAGGATCAGAGCGAACTCCTCGGCCAGCACGCGCTTGAGCGCCTCTTCGCCCGATCGGGCGACGACGAGCTCGTGGCCAAGATCGGCCAGCGCCTCCACGGCGGCGAAGGCGTTCCTCTCATCGTCGTCGACGATCAGTATCCTGGCCTTGAGGGGCGCATCCCGGTCGGGCGGAGCCGGCGGCTCCACCCGCCAGGGCCGCGGAGGGGTCCTGGCGGCTTGAGGGTCGGTCACGTCAGCTCGCTTGCGGCATCAGGGAAACCACGCCCTCGCTCGCCAGGCGCAAGGCGTCGGCGCGTTGGATCGACACCCGCAGCACCGAGACGAGATGATCGATATCCACGGGCTTCGAGACATAGTCCGACGCGCCCGCCTGGATGCATTTCTGCCGGTCGCCCTTCATGGCCTTGGCGGTCACGGCCACGATCGGCAGGTCGGCGGAGGGCGGCCGCGATCGGATCTCGCGGATGGTCTCGTAGCCGTCCATGTCGGGCATCATGATGTCGACCAGCACCACGTCCACATCCGGCTGGTCTTCCAGGATCTCGAGCCCCGCCCGGCCGCTTTCGGCGTAGCGGATGTCGATGCCGTACTCCTCCAGCGCGGAGGCGAGCGAGAAGATGTTGCGGATGTCGTCGTCGATCACCAGCACGCAGCGTCCGGTGAGGACAGCGTCGTCGTGTTTGATCTGGCTGAGCTTGGCCTTGGCCGAGGCAGGCAGAGTCTCCACCGGCGCATGCAGCAGCAGGGCCACCTGATCGACAAGTTGCTCGGGCGTGCGCGCCATGCGCACGAGGCCTCCGAAGACGGCCAGGCGAAGGCGCCTGTCGTCATCTTCCCCCAGATCCTGGGGCGCATAGACGACCACGGGCGTGCAGCACCCCTCCGCCTGCTTGAGCTGCTCGATGAGCTGCGCGGTCGACGTCGAAGACGCCTCGACCACCACCGCGTCAGGCTGCTCGCTGGCCGGCCGGGCGAGTACGGTCGCGAACTCATCGGTGAGCTGGACGTCGGCGAAGCACTGTCGAAGGGTGTCGGCCGCCTCACCGTCTCCGCCGACGAGAACGACGCGGTGATCGGCCTTGCCGACGAAGGTCCTGACGCCCTGGAGGGTGGAAACGACCACTTCGCGCTCGACCGGCTTGTGCGTGAAACCGACCGCGCCCATCGACAGGCCCAGTCCCCTCTGGTCATCGGCCGAAATCAGGTGGACGGGAATGTGACGCGTCTCCGGCGTCCGCTTCAGGAGGTCCAGCAGGGCCAGGCCATCCATGTCGGGCAGGCCGATGTCGAGCATGATGGCGTCGGGCCCGAACCGCCGCGCCAGCGACGGGGCCGCGCCCCCTTCGCCGGTGACGACCCCCTTGAAGCCGGCGTCATGGACCAGGTTGAGCAGGATCGAGGCGAACCTGGGATCGTCTTCCACGATGAGGACCACGGCGTCCTCGGAGGTGATCAGGTCGCGGTCGTCGGCGACCGCTTCCGTCGGCTCGTCCGAGAAGGATGACGGCATCATCATCGGCCGCGTCAGGGCCGCCGTCACGCCGGGCCGCGTCGTGGTCGTCTGGGACGGGCTGAAGTTCAGTGGCAGATAGAGTGTGAAGGTCGAACCCTTGCCGGGCGTGGAGACGACCCGCAGCTCGCCGCCCAGGAGGCGCGTGATCTCGCGGCTGATGGAAAGGCCTAGCCCGGTGCCGCCATACTTGCGGCTGGTGGTGCCGTCGGCCTGCTGGAACGCCTCGAAGATGATCCGCTGCTTGTCCTCGGGAATGCCGATGCCCGAGTCTTCCACAGAGAACGCCAGCACCTGTCCCGCCGTGTTCAGGTGGTCGTTCGTCGGGCTCCAGCCCGAGTGGGCGCGCGACACCTTCAGCTTCACATAACCGCTTTCCGTGAACTTGAAGGCGTTGGAGAGCAGGTTCTTGATGATCTGCTGCAGCCGCTTGTCGTCGGTGTACATCGACCGGGGCAGCGAGGGGTCGAGGTCGACGACGAAGTCCAGCTTCCGGTCGGCCGCCACTTGGCTGAAGGTCCGGTCGGTCTGATCCCGCAGGCTGGCGAAGGACATCTCGCTGATGTCCAGCGTGACGGTGCCGGACTCGATCTTGGACAGGTCGAGGATGTCGTTGATCAGCCCCAGCAGGTCGGCGCCGGCGGCGTGGATGTTCTGGGCGAACTCCACCTGCTTGTCCGACAGATTGCCCTGGGCGTTGTCCGCCAGCAGCTTCGACAGGATCAGGAGGCTGTTCAGCGGCGTGCGCAGCTCGTGGCTCATGTTGGCCAGGAACTCGGACTTGTACTTCGAGGTGAGCGCGAGCTGCTCGGCCTTGTCCTCCAGCGCCAGCTTGGCCTGCTCCACCTCGCGGTTCTTGGCTTCCACCTGCTGGTTCTGGACCGACAGCAGGTGCGCCTTGTCCTGGAGCTCGGCGTTGGTCTGCTGCAGCTCTTCCTGCTTGGTGCGCAGCAGTTCCTCGGACTGGCGGAGCGAGGCGGCCTGCAGTTCCAGGCGGTCGTTCGTCTTCTTGAGCTCCTCCTGCTGGGCCTGGAGCTCGGAGGTCAGAAGCTGCGACTGCTTCAGCAGTCCCTCGGTGCGCATGTTGGCGGCGATGGTGTTCAGGACGATGCCGATGGACTCCATCAGCTGGTCGAGGAACGCCTGCTGCGTCTCGTTGAACTCGCCGAAGGTGGCGAGCTCGATGACCGCCTTCACCTCGCCCTCGAAGAGCGCCGGCAGCACGATGATGTTCGCCGGCGAGGCTTCCCCCAGGCCGGAGGAGATCTGCACATAGTCCTGCGGCACGTTGGTCAGCAGGATCCGCGACTTCTCGTAGGCGCACTGACCGATCAGCCCCTCGCGGAGCTTGAACGAATTGGCCAGGTGCTTGCGGTTGTTGAAGGCGTACGAGGCCGCGAGGTTGAGCACCGTCGCCCCCTCCTCGTCCCGGTCGCTGACATAGAACACCGCGTGCTGGGCGTTGATCAGCGGCGCCAGCTCGGACAGCACCAGGTTGGACACCGTCGACAGGTCCCGTTCGCCCTGCAGCATGCGGGTGAAGCGCGCCAGGTTGGTCTTCAGCCAGTCCTGTTCGGTGTTCTTCAGTGTCTGATCCCGAAGATTCCGGATCATTTCGTTGATATTGTTCTTCAGTTCCTCCACCTCGCCAGAGGCTTCGACGGTGATCGAGCGCGTCAGGTCGCCCTTCGTCACGGCCGTCGACACCTCGGCGATGGCGCGCACCTGGGTGGTCAGGTTCGCGGCCAGTTCGTTCACGTTGTCGGTCAGCGCGCGCCACAGGCCGGCGGCGCCGGGCACGCGGGCCTGACCGCCCAGCTTTCCCTCGATCCCCACCTCGCGCGCCACGTTGGTCACCTGGTCGGCGAAGGTCGCCAGGGTCTCGATCATGCCGTTGATGGTGTCCGCCAGCGCCGCGATCTCGCCCTTGGCGTCGAGGGTCAGCTTGCGCTTCAGATCGCCGTTCGCCACCGCGGTCACCACGTCGGCGATGCTCCGGACCTGGCCGGTCAGGTTGCCGGCCATCATGTTCACGTTGTCGGTCAGGTCTTTCCAGGTGCCGGCGACGCCCGGCGCCTGGGCCTGGCCGCCCAGCTTGCCCTCGGTGCCCACCTCCCGCGCCACGCGCGTCACCTCGCTGGCGAAGGCGTTCAGCTGGTCCACCATGATGTTGATGGTGTTCTTCAGCTCCAGGATCTCGCCCCGCACGTCCACGGTGATCTTCTTGGAGAGGTCGCCGCGCGCCACGGCGGTGGTCACCTCGGCGATATTCCGCACCTGGCCGGTGAGGTTGCCGGCCATCAGGTTCACGTTGTCGGTGAGCTCCTTCCAGGTCCCGGCCACGCCCTTCACCTGGGCCTGGCCGCCCAGCTTGCCCTCGGTGCCCACTTCCCGGGCCACGCGCGTCACTTCCGAGGCGAACGAGTTGAGCTGATCCACCATGGTGTTGATGGTGTTCTTCAGCTCCAGGATCTCGCCGCGCACGTCCACGGTGATCTTCTTGGAGAGGTCGCCGTTCGCCACGGCGGTGGTCACCTCGGCGATGTTCCGCACCTGGCCGGTGAGGTTGTTCGCCATGAAGTTCACGTTGTCGGTCAGATCCTTCCAGGCGCCGGTCACGCCCTTCACCTGGGCCTGACCGCCCAGCTTGCCCTCGGTGCCCACCTCCCGCGCCACGCGCGTCACTTCCGAGGAGAAGGCGTTCAGCTGGTCCACCATGGTGTTGATGGTGTTCTTCAGCTCCAGGATCTCGCCCTTCACGTCCACGGTGATCTTGCGGCTGAGGTCGCCGTTGGCCACTGCGGTAGTCACCTCGGCGATGTTCCGCACCTGGCCGGTGAGGTTGTTCGCCATCAGGTTCACATTGTCGGTCAGGTCCTTCCAGGCGCCCGCGACGCCCTTCACCTGGGCCTGGCCGCCCAGCTTGCCCTCGGTGCCCACCTCGCGCGCCACGCGGGTCACTTCCGACGAGAAGGAGTTGAGCTGGTCCACCATGGTGTTGATGGTGTTCTTCAGCTCCAGGATCTCGCCCCGCACGTCCACGGTGATCTTCTTGGAGAGGTCGCCGTTCGCCACGGCGGTGGTGACGTCGGCGATGTTGCGGACCTGGCCGGTCAGGTTCGCCGCCATCAGGTTCACGTTGTCGGTCAGGTCCTTCCAGGCGCCGCCGACGCCCTTCACCTGGGCCTGACCGCCCAGCTTGCCCTCGGTGCCCACCTCACGCGCCACGCGCGTCACCTCGCTGGCGAAGGCGTTCAGCTGATCCACCAGGGTGTTGATGGTGTTCTTCAGCTCCAGGATCTCGCCCTTCACGTCCACGGTGATCTTCTTGGAAAGGTCCCCGTTCGCGATGGCGGTGGTCACCTCGGCGATATTCCGCACCTGGCCGGTGAGGTTCGCGGCCATGAAGTTCACGTTGTCGGTCAGGTCCTTCCAGGCGCCGGTCACGCCCTCCACCCGCGCCTGACCGCCCAGCTTGCCCTCGGTGCCCACCTCGCGCGCCACGCGGGTCACTTCCGACGAGAAGGCGTTGAGCTGGTCCACCATGGTGTTGATGGTGTTCTTCAGCTCCAGGATCTCGCCGCGGACCTCCACGGTGATCTTCTTGGAGAGGTCGCCGCGCGCCACGGCGGTGGTGACGTCGGCGATGTTCCGCACCTGGCCGGTCAGGTTGGCCGCCATCAGGTTCACGTTGTCGGTCAGGTCCTTCCAGGCGCCGGTCACGCCCTTCACCTGGGCCTGGCCGCCCAGCTTGCCCTCAGTGCCCACCTCCCGCGCCACGCGCGTCACTTCCGAGGCGAACGAGTTGAGCTGGTCCACCATGGTGTTGATGGTGTTCTTCAGCTCCAGGATCTCGCCCTTCACGTCCACGGTGATCTTGCGGCTCAGGTCGCCGTTGGCCACGGCGGTGGTCACCTCGGCGATGTTCCGCACCTGGCCGGTGAGGTTCGCAGCCATGAAGTTCACGTTGTCGGTCAGGTCTTTCCAGGCGCCCGTCACGCCCTTCACCTGGGCCTGGCCGCCCAGCTTGCCCTCGGTGCCCACCTCACGCGCCACGCGGGTCACCTCGGCCGCGAAGGAGCCGAGCTGGCCCACCATGGTGTTCACGACCTTGCCGATCCGCAGGAACTCACCGCGCAGCGGCCGCTCCTCGTTCTCCATGTCCATGGTCTGGGAAAGGTCGCCCTTGGCCACGGCGCCGATCACGCGGGCGACCTCCGCCGTGGGATGGATCATGTCGGTGATCAGAGTGTTCACCGCATCCACCGAGGCGGCCCATGAGCCCTGCGCCGCCGGAAGCTTGGCGCGATGGCTGATCTTTCCCTGCCGGCCGACCACTTCGCCCAGCCGCTCGAACTCTCGCGTCATGCGATCGTTCTGCTCGACCACGTCGTTGAAGGCCTCGGCGATCTCCCCGGCCAGCCCGCTCGCTCGGGGCAGCCGCACCGAGAAGTCACCTCGCCGAAAGGCCCGCAACGCCGCCAGCAGTTCCGCCGTATCGATCTCAGGCTCAGGACGTGGCGCGCGAGGGGCCTTGGCGCGCTTGGCGGCGACGGCGGTGGCTGCAGGCATGACTTCCCCGACAACTGACAACGCGGGGAAGGTCCGGCCCCTAAAGCCAGACATACCCCCGCCCTCGCGGGGAAACGCCGCGTCTTTGGGGGAGTTCCAGCTTGGCCGAAAATTGTGTTCTGGCGGCCTCCGGGAGCGTCAGCGCCTACCCGCGCCGCCCCGGCCTCACGGCTGGGCCCGAGGCCGGACCGCCTCGATCAGCGCCGCGTCGATCCACATGCGCAAGGCCAAGCCTTCCTCGTTCACGTAGGTGACCTGCAGACGTCCCTCGCGACCCGAGGAGACCGCAAGCACGTCCCCCGCCACCACATAGGCCGTCGAACGGGAGGCGGTCGCCGAGGGGTAGAGCCGAGCCCGGGGCGCCGCCACCACCGCCAGGCCGCGCCAGTCGCCGCCCTGCGTCCGTTCCAGCCTGAGGCCGTCGCCAGCATCGGGACTCAGCACCGACGCGCACCCCGGCAGGTCGCGAACCTGGGCCAAGGTGAGCGTCACGCCGGCGCCGTCCGGCGTGAGCCGCCCACGGATCACGCCGGCCTCGCCCGCCGACCACGCAACCACCTGACCGTCGCGCCCCGACAGGAAGAAGGCGCATTCCCGCACGGGCCGGGAGCCGAGTTGCTCCCGAAAATGGCCGGTCAGGGTTCCGTCCGCGGCGATCGCGAGCACAAGGCTCTCATAGATGCCGGATTGTGGCGGCGGCGGACTCGGAGCGGCGCGGAGGTCGGGCGCCCATAGGGCCGCCGCCGCGGCCAGCCATGCGGGCCAGCGCCGACACTCAGGGGCGCGGACGCTCGTCATGGCGCCCAGACTCCAGGCCTTCGCGACCGGCGGCAAGAAAAAAAGGCCGCGCCCGGAGGCGCGGCCAGTTCATAGGGAGGAAACGCCCAAAAGGGCAGGACCCTTCTGCGCCTTTGCTGCACTGCACGCAAGCTCCAATTTCGCATTGCGGTGAAATATATCGCTGTCGGCGTCACTCTGCCGCACCGGTCGCGGACTCCGACCCTGCGCCGAAAATGCTGCACTGCAACGAGAGGTGGTTCTACTCCACCCAGTCGCGCTTCAATCCGCGGGCGGCGAGCACGAAGAGCACGGCGCTGACCACATAGAACGCCAGGCCCGAATAGATCGCATAGCGAAGGGACTCCACCCCGAACCGCGGCGTCAGGGCGTCGGACACCGCGCCGAAATACCAGGTGCCAAGTCCCAGGCCGATCAGGTTGTTCACGAACAGGAAGCAGGCCGAGGCCGTCGATCTCTGCGCCGGGGTCACCAGATGCTGGACGGCGGTGATCACCGGTCCCAGCCAGACCAGGTTCAGACCTGTCGGGATCAGGAAGAGGATGAAAGCGATCCAGAGCGTCTTGGCCTGAACCGCCAGCACGAAGCACGGCAGGGCCACCAGGAACGCGACCGCCGGCACCAGCAGGTAGGCCGCGGGCCGCGCGCGTCCGAGACGATCGCCCAGCACTCCGCCCAACCACACGCCGAGAACGCCGCCAACAAGGCTCATCGACCCCAGGAAGAGCGAGCGGTCCACGAGGTTCATGCCCAGGCTGCGCTCGAAGAAGCTGGGCAGCCAGAACGCCACGCCGTAGCCGCAAACCGAGGACGCCGCCGCGCCCAGCGAGATCAGCCAGAAGCTGGGCTTGCGGATCAGCAGCCCGACGCCGCCGGTCGGCGCGGAGGCCGGCGCGACTTCCCGTGGAGGCTCGCGCACGATCAGCCGGAAGAGCGGGGCCAGGGCGACGCCGGCGAGCCCGACGACGATGAAGGCCGCCCGCCAGCTCACCGCATGGGCGATCAGGCCTCCGAACAGGATGCCCAGCGCCGTGCCGATGGGGATACCGAAGGAATAGGCCGCCAGCGCCCTCGCCCGCTGCTCCTTCGGGAAGTAGTCGCTGATCAGCGAGTAGGCCGGCGCCACGCCGCCCGCCTCCCCCACGCCGACGCCCATCCGGCATAGGAAGAGCTGCCAGAAATTGCCGGTCAGGCCGCAGAGCGCGGTAAAGCCGCTCCACAGCGCCAGCGCTATGGTCATGATCCAGGTTCGGCTCGTCCGATCCGCCAGGGCGGCGATGGGCACGCCGAGGCCCGTGTAGAACAAGGCGAACGCGAGCCCGCCCATAAGCCCAAGCTGGCTGTCGGTCAGGCCAAGGTCCGCCTTGATGGGCCCGGCCAGGATCCCCAGGATCTGCCGATCGAGGAAGTTGAAGGTGTAGGCGATGATCAGGACGACCAGCACGACGATCGGATAGGCGCCGCGGCGCGGGCTGGCTTCCACTGTCATCCTCCAGGCAAAGAGAAGCGCCCGGCCTCTGGTGAAGCCGGGCGCTGGGGTCGCTTTAGAACTTGGCTTCGAGCGAGACCGTGACGGTCCGCGGCGGGCCGTAGTAGCCCGTCACCGAGTTGCCGAAGAGCACCCCGGCCGTCTGCGGGAAGTTGTAGCCGCCGACGCGGTACTCCTCGTCGCCCAGGTTCTTGCCGTGCAGGCCGACGCGGTAGCGGTCGTTCGCCGAGGTCCACACGAGGCTCGCGTCGAGCAGCCAGTAGCTGTCCTGGTCGAGGATGGAGGGAACTTCGAACATGTTGAACGACGAGCGGTACGACGCCGACGGGATGAAGGCGATCGAGCCGTGGTCGCCCAGGTCGTGGCGCCAGGTCAGGCTGACCGAGCCGTTCCACTTCGGCGTGTTCTGGAACACCCGCTCGTCGGCGAAGTCGCGCACCACAGGCGGGGTGCGCGTGAGGTCCAGGGCGCGGTACTCGTCGAACTCCGCCTTGGTGTAGCCCAGCGAGAAGTTCGCGAAGATGTCCTGCGTGAAGCGGGCCACGCCTTCCAGTTCGGCGCCGTAGATGTGCGACTTGCCGACATTGGCGACCTGGGAGGCGATCGAGGCGCCGACCGGCGTCTGCAGGGTGACCTGCTGGTCCTTGTACTTCGAGTAGAACACCGCCGAGTTCAGCGACAGGCGGCCGTCGAGGAAATTACCCTTCAGACCGGCTTCGTAGCTGTCGACCTTCTCGGGGTCGTAGCCGTTGATCGAGGTCGGCGTCAGGATCGCATCGGCGCGCATGTCGAAGCCGCCCGACTTGAAGCCCTGGCTGAACGACGCGTAGGTCGTCACGTCCGGGGTGATGTCGTAGCTGATGCTCACCCGCGGCGTGAACCGCTCGTAGGTGTCCGAGCTGGTGAAGTTCGACCGGACCAGGCCGGGGATGGCGGTCGGGTTGCCGAACAGCGGGCTCTTGAGCCCGGTGAAGTTCTGGCGATAGACCTGACCGGTCTTCTTGTCCTTGGTGTAGCGGCCGCCGACAGAGATCGAGAGCTGGTCGGTCACGTCATAGCTGACGTCGGCGAAGGCCGAATAGCTCTTGGTGTCCACATGGCCGGCGGTGGCGATGCTGAGGTTCGCCTGGCCGACGACGGTGTCGAAGGCGCCGGCGGCCGTGGCGTTCAGGTAGTAGAGGCCGAACACGCCCTGCAGCCGGTCGCTCGTGTAGAGCGCCTGGAATTCCTGCGTGAACTGGTGGTCGTTGTATCGGGCCGGGATGTCCAGCAGCGCGGCCGGCTCGTTGTCGAAGTCGATGACGCCCTCGGTCTCGCCGGCGCGGTAGGCAGTGATCGACTTGAAGGTCAGGGTGTCGCTGGCCTTCCATTCGCCGAGGAACGACACGCCACGGGCTTCCACGTGGTTCTTGTCGCCCGCGCCGGCGCGGGTGTCGTAGACGTCGTCCAGCACCGTGGCGGTCGGAATCGGCTGGCCCAGGACGTTCAGGCCAGGCACTTCGCGGTGGCCGTGACGCGGGTTCGACCGGTCGGTGACGATGTCGCCTGACAGGCGGAAGAACAGGTTGTCGGTCGGGGTCAGTTCGATGGTGCCGCGGGCGGCGACCACGTCCTTGTCGTAGTGCTCGGCGCCGGTGGTCAGGTTCTTGCCGAAGCCGTCGCGGTTGAACGTGGCCCAGGTCAGGCCGACGCCCAGGTAGTCGTTCACCATCGCCTTGCCCGAGGCGACGAAATCACGCTGGTCGTAGGAACCGACGTTGGCCTTGAGCTTCAGCTCGGGCTCGCCCTCGATCTTGGCGGTCACGTACTTGATCGCGCCGCCGATGGTGTTGCGGCCGTAAAGCGTGCCCTGCGGGCCGCGCAGCACTTCCAGGCGCTGGACGTCGAAGATGTCGAGCACCGCGGCCTGCGGCCGGGCGATGTAGACGTCGTCGATGTAGAGGCCGACGCCGGGCTCGAAGCCCCACAGCGGGTCCTGCTGGCCAACGCCGCGGATGAACGAGATCAGCGTCGAGTTCGAGCCGCGCGCGACCTGGACGGTCAGGTTCGGGGTCGACTGCTGCAGCGTCGTGATATCCACGGCGCCGGTCACTTCAAGCCGCTCGCCCGAAACAGCGGTCACGGCGACCGGCACGTCCTTCAGGCTCTCCTCCCGCCGGCGGGCGGTGACGGTGACTTCCTCGACCGCGACATCATCCGCAGCGGACTGGGCGAAGGCCAGGGTGGGAACGACCGACCAGGCCGCCCCCGCGAGGAGGGCGGCTTTCAGAAAGCTCTTCATATGTTTCCTCCCGACGGCGCCGGGACGTCCCCCATGGACGGAGCGGCGTCGAAGTTTTTTCACCCATGGGTGAATTAGGCGGGAGTGTTGGCGCGATCCGGCCCGATGCGCCAGAGGCCCGGGCGAACCGGCGCGGCATTTTTAATCAACTGATGAATTTGCGACACAGTGCCGCTCAGGCGGGGACCCGGCGCTCGACGATCACTTCCAGGCCGGCCGCGCACCACGCGTAGAGCCGCGCCTTCACCGCCTCCAGATCAGTTGAACGGCACAGCCCATCGGACAGCTGGTCGATGCGGCCGGTCTCGGACAGAGTCAGCATCATGGCCCCGGTGAGGAACTGATATCCCCAGTAGAGATCACGAAGTTCCGCGCCCGGCAGCGCCAGTTTGAACATGTCGATCAGCTGGCGCACCACCGGATCGAAAAACCGGTGCATGGTCTCGCCGCCCCAGGCGGGGGTGTTGTTCACCAGCGCCACGAGCCGGAAATAGTTCTTCCAACCCTCATCGTTGGTCAGAGAGCGCTCCACGAGCGGGCCGATGAAGGCCTCGATGATCCCTTCGGCCGTCATGGCGCCCGGGTGCGCGTCGGCGTAGGCCCGCATCGCCGCGATCCGCTCGTCGTTCAGGATCTCGGCCCGGCGCGCGAAGACGCTGTCGAACAGCTCCCGCTTGGCGCCGAAGTAGTAGTGGATCAGCGCCGTATCGACGCCCGCCTCCGCGGCCACCTGGCGGACCGTGACACCATAGAAGCCGTGCTTGGAAAACAGCGCCTCGGCCGAATCCAGGATGGCCTGGCGCAGATCAGGCCCCTCGCCCTTCCTGCGTCGCCCCCGGATCGCGCCGCCCGATTGTCCGTCTGCCCGCGCCATCGGCCCTCCCCTGCGGCCAAGCCTTCAGCTAGCACTGTTCGCATGCGTTGACAGCGGCGGCGCGACGTCCATCCTCCGGACAACGATAAGGGGGGAGACGACCATGACCACGGCCAGCGCCGAACGGCATCTTTCGATCGACGCCGTCCGGGGCTTCGCGGTCCTGGGGATCCTGCTCATGAACATCGTGGGCATGGGCCTGCCCTCGTTCGCCTACATCGACCCGACCCACGCGGGCGGCGCGACCGGCGCCGACTTCTGGACCTGGGCGGTCAACAACGTGCTGACCGACGGCAAGATGCGCGCCCTCTTCACCATGCTGTTCGGCGCCAGCACGGTGCTGATCGCCGAGCGCGCGACCGGCGGCGCACTGGGCCCGGCGGCGACGCACTACCGGCGGATGTTCTGGCTGCTGCTCTTCGGGTTCGCGCACGCGGTCTTCGCCTGGTTCGGCGACGTCCTGGTGCTCTACGCCCTGGCCGGCCTGCTGATCTTCCCGTTCCGCAAGTTGGCCCCCCGCACCCAGCTCGTGATCGGGGTCGTGGTGCTCGTCGCGCTGCTCGCGAAGAATGTCTGGCAGGCCCAGCAGCTGGAAGCACTGCACGCCGCCGCCAACGCGCCGGGCGCCACGGCCGCCGCGGTCAAGGCCTGGCAGGAGGTCTCCGTCGCCATCCAGGCCTCGCCCGAGGCCGCCCAGGCCGACATCGCCGGCTTCGGCGGCGACTTCGCCGCGGCGACGGCGGCACGCCTCAATATGCTGCAGCTCTTCTATTTCGTGCTGCTGCCGACCGACATGCTGCCGGAGGCGATCGGGCAGATGTTCGTGGGCATGGCCCTGTTCCGGATGGGCTTCTTCACCCTCGGCTGGTCCAGCCGCGCCTACGCGGCCATGATCGCCGTCGGGTATCTGGTCTGCGTGCCGGTCACCGCCTGGCTGGCGTCCAACATCGTCCGCAGCGGCTTCGACCCGCTGGTGCTGCATGAGCAGGAGGTCTGGCAGCAGACGACGCGGACCCTGATCGGCCTGGCGCATGCCAGCGTCGTGCTGCTGGTCGTCCGCGCCGGCGCGGCCGGGTGGCTGATCGACCGCTTCGCCGCGGCGGGCCGCATGGCGTTCAGCAACTACCTGATGACCTCGATCATCACGAGCCTGGTGTTCTGCGGATACGGCTTCGGCCTGTACGGACAGCTCTCCCGCTTCGAGCTGATCTACGTCGTCGCCGGCGTCTGGGCCTTCATCCTGCTGTGGAGCCGGCCGTGGCTGGAGCACTTCCACTACGGCCCCTTCGAATGGGCCTGGCGCTCGCTGGTCCAGTGGAAGCCGCAGCGGTTCGTGAAGGGGACCGGAACCGCTGCGCAAGGGGCGGGCTGACGGCCCTTATGCGCCGAATATCCAGCCGGTGGTGAGCGTGTCCATGGCGACACCGACCAGGATCATCTGCCCGCCGCCGCCCATGCTGATCACCGTGTCCGAACCGACCTGGGCGACCGTGTAGGTCGTTCCGGGATCGAGCATGACGCGGTCCCCCTCGGTCAGGCTGAAGTCGGTGACGCGGTCGACGCCCGCGTCGCCGAACGTGTGGAAGATGTCCGCGCCGGCCCCGCCCGCGACCGTGTCGTTGTCCCTGTCCCCCGACAGATAGTCGGCGCCATCCCCGCCGCGCAGGACGTCATTCTGCTGACCACCACGGATGGTGTCCGCGCCGGCGCCGCCTTCACACGTATCGTCGCCCAGGTTGCCGTAGACGAGGTCGTTCCCGTCGTCACCGGTCAGGAGATCGTGGTCCTTGCCGCCGACCACCCAGTCGTTGCCGAGGCCGCCGGCAGCCGTATCGTTCCCCACGTTGCCGTTGATATCGTCGAAGTCCGCCCCGCCCATCAAGCTGTCGGCGCCGTCATCCCCCCGCAGGTAGTTGGCGCCCGCCTCGCCCCGGATCGTGTCGGCTCCACCGCCGCCGAAGAGCCTGTTGGCGCCGATGTCGCCGACGATGTTGTCGTCGAACCGGGAGCCAATGAGGTTCTCGATATCCTCCATGATCTCCGTCGCGCCGCCCACCGAACGCGGCGCATTGATGGTGACGTCCACCCCCTCGGACTCGCCCGAGAAGTCGACCGTATCCACGCCGGTGGCGCCCCAGATGGTGTCTGCGCCGGAGCCCGGAATGATCAGGTCGTCGCCGCTCCACCCCTCCAGATAGTCGGACCCGTCTCCGCCGGAGAGGGTGTCGGCCCCCGTATCGCCAAACAGCTCGTCGTCCGCGGCGCCGCCCGAGAGCGAGTCGGCGCCCGCGCCGCCGACGAGGACGTCGGGCAACGCCCCGCCTTGGAGGGTGTCCATGTTGACATCGCCGAACATCGTAACGGCTTCGATGCCGGTGTAGCTGCCACCACCCGACGTCAAGTCGGCATAGCTCAGCGAGACGCTGGCGCTGGACAGGGGCGACAGCCTGATCTCGTCGTAGCCTTCGCCGCCATCGACGACGCTCCGCCCGTCCACCACGACCAGGACATCGTTGCCGACGCCGCCCGACAGGCGATTGACGCCGGACCCGCCGTGCAGCGTGTCATCGCCGCCGTCACCGTTGATGGTGTCGGCGCCCTGAAGCCCCCAGAGATCGTCGCCGTCCTCGCCACCGTTCAGCGCATCGTCGCCAAAGTCGCCATTCAGCTCATCCGCGCCGGCCCCTCCGTTCAGGGTGTCCGAACCGTCGCCACCCGACAGGGTGTCGGCGCCGTCGTCGCCATCCAGCCGATCCTCGCCCGCCCGCCCCATGACGTAGTCGTCGCCGGCGCCGGCCGTGATGACGTCCCGGGTCGCGACACCCGCCAGAGTGTCCGCGCCCACGCCGCCGGATTGGGTGAGCACGAAGCGGGCCGCATCCCAGGACCAGCTCAGAGCCTGGGCGCCATCCGTGGACGGCAAGCCGTAGAGGAACTGCGCCGCGGCCAGATCCAGCACGCCCAGGGCTGTCGCCGGCCCCCCGGTGGGGTTGTAGGTCATCACCGTGTTGGCCAGGTTATCCACCGACGGATCGAGGGTGACGGTCCCCTCGAACGGGTGCTTCAGACCGATGGCGTGACCGATTTCGTGCACCAGCGTGTCGAAATTCGCCTGGCCGACGTCCACGAACACGTCGCCGCCGATCTCGTACTCCACCGCCCCGTCAGAATAGTTGAGCACCAGCGGCTCGAACGCGAAGGCGACCGCATCCTCGATGTCCTCCGGGCCCAGCCGGAAGTCATAGGTCCCGAAGCGGATATCGCCCTGTCCCGCCGGAACTTCGAAGAACGTCAGGCCACTGGCGTCGGCCCAGGCCTGCAGGGCCTGGCGGGCGATCGCCTGTTCCGCGTCCGTGAAAGGCTGAAAGCTCTCCAGGAAGGCCGCGCTAAAGGCGCCGGCGTAGCTTGCCGAGGCGACAGCATCGAAGGAGTAGGTCACGAACGTCGGTCGGCCCGTGAGCCCAATACCGTTCCAGGAAACGCCGCTCAGGATGGCGTCATAAGTCGTAACCGTCGGCATGTATCCCCCGATACTCTGGGGGATGGACACACCCCGCCCCGCGGCAGGAAATACACCTCCTGCGGCTCAGCTTGGCAAGTTCGCTCTGACGTTGCACAGGAGAAGGGCCGGCCGTCCTCGCACGGCTGACCAGTCATCCGCCGGTTCGCCTTTGCTTCGGCAGACGCTGGCGCGATAGGGACCGACGGGAGCGCCGCCGCCGGAGATTCGCATGCTTCGCCTCTTCCTCTCCGTGGACATGGCGGGATCGACGGAATTCAAGTCGCGGCTCGGCGCGCAGGGGGCCGATGGATGGCTGGAGATCTTCCAGGCCTTCTTCACGCGATTTCCCCTGATGGTGGCCGGCCAGATCGGCTTCGAGTTCCTCGATGAGGACGCGACGCCCGCCATCGATGTCTGGAAGGTCATGGGCGACGAGGTGGTGTTCGTTTCCACGCCCCAGAGCCCCGAAGAGGTCACCTCCACACTGCTCGCGCTGCTTCGCACGCTGAACCTCTACGAGGAGCGCCACTTCCGCGACTTGCCGCTCCGGCTCAAGGCCACGGCCTGGCTGGCGGACTTCGACGGCCGGAACATCGAAATCGAAATCCCCGAACTCTCGAGCGCCGCACGGGGAACTCACCTCGACTTCATCGGCCCCGACATCGACCTGGGCTTCCGGATCAGCAAGCATGCCCCTCCTGGCGCGCTCGTGGTGTCGGCGGACGTGCTGGAGATGATCCTTGGAGCGGAAAACCGGGCCCGGGCCGATTTTCGGATCGTCGGGTCCGAGACGCTCAAGGGCGTGATGTTCGGCCGTCCCTACCCCATCATCTGGATGCTCGGCGCGGGCGAAGCCTTCGTCTTCAGCCAGACCGACGTGGAGCAGAATCCGCAGATGGCGGCGGCGGCCTCTTCCTCGCCGGCGTCGACGCACGACCTCCGCCAGACCATCGAGGCCGTTCGCCGTGAGCCGTCAGGCTGATCCGGCAGGCTCGCCGCCCTCGTAGCGTACGACGAGAATGGCGATGTCGTCGGACTGGGGCGTTGCGCCGACGAAGACGCGCACGTCCTCGGCCAGTCCTTCCGCCAGGTCGCGGGCGCCCGGCTCCCGGCGGGCGCTGGCCAGAGCCGCCTCGATCCGGGCGGTCGTGAACAGCGCATCCTCGGCATTGGTCGCCTCGGAGACGCCGTCGGTGAAGAGGACAAGCGCGTCACCCGCCTCCAATCGGAAGTTCCCGGTCTCGAACGTCGCCTCGTCAATGACCCCGAGGGCCATGCCCTTCAGCTTCGGCAGGCGCTCGACCCTGCCGTCGGCGCGGCGCACGAAGGGGGCCTCGTGGCCTCCGTCGCTATACGCCACCGCACCCGTCCGCAGGTCGAGGACGCCGCAGAAGGCGGTCACGAACATCTCAGCCGCGTTGTCTCGAGCCAGTTCGGCGTTGACCCGCGCCATGACCTCGTCGGGCGCCTGCCCTGAGAGCGCCGTCGCTTTGAACAGCGTCGTCGTCATGGCCATGAACAGGGCCGCCGGCACTCCCTTGCCGGAGACGTCGCCCACGACGAAAAACAGACGGTCGCGATCCACGAGGACATAGTCATAAAGATCGCCCCCGACCTGCTTGGCGGACTCCAGGAGGGCGTAGACGTCGATGTCGCGCCGCTGCGGGAACGGCGGAAAGGTGCGCGGCAGCATCCCGACCTGGATGTCGCGCGCCGCCGACAGCTCGCCTTCGACGCGTTCGCGCGCCGCCGTCGCGGCCTCCATCTCCACGAGGTAACGCTGGAGCCGTGCGATCATGGCGGTCATCGCCTCGGCGAGGCTGCCCACCTCGTCCCGGCGACGGGCGCCGATGGCCTCCATGGCCGCCATCTCCCGCTCGTCGGGCTGGAAGTTCCGCTGCCCCATGTTGCGGGTGAAGTCGGTCAGCCGCATCAGCGGGCTGACGATCCGGTCCACGAGCAGCCAGCCGAGGGCCATCGAGAGCGCGAACATCGCGATACCGACGCCGACCGACATCCGAAGCGCCTGGACCAGGCGGGCCTGCACCATCCCCAGCTCGACGTCGGCGCCGACCACATAGGTCCGGCCGTCGGCGCCGCGCACCGGCAGATAGATGGAGCGGAAATCCCCGAACGCGTCGCTGTACTCGTCGAATCGTATGCGCCCGTCCCGGAAGCTGCGACGCAGCTTGGGCGGCGCGGTGTCGTAGAGGGCGTAGAAGCGGGTCTGGGCGCCCGTGCTCAGCTCACGCGGCGTCGCGCTCGTCGAGACCGTTCGGATCTCCTCGCCGAACTGCATGTAGGTGTAGACGTAGGCCAGATCAGCGCGCGCGGCGAACCGCGAGAGGCGGGCCTGCAAGGCGTCGAATTCCTCCTGAGGAATGGAGTCCGCGCCCTGGATCCGCGCGTGATAGGCGTCAGGAACAATCTCGTTCGCCGCCAGCACCGCGGTACGCAGGCGACCATCGATCCCGCTCATGATCTCGGAACGGTCGACCGTGTAGAGCACCATCGAGTAGGCTACGGCCGCAACGAGGTTCAGCACGAGCAGCAGCAGGAGCAGCTGGGCCTTCAGCCCGAACCGCCAGCGGCGACGCTGGGTCTCTCCGGCGGCATGGTTCATCGCTTGTCAGGGCCCATGAGGAATGCGTTCGCGAATCCGAAGCTAATCCATCGGAACTTCGGCGCACGTTAACGCGAGGGGCAAGGGTGCTGCGGCTGTTGAACCGCCTGTTCCGGATCGAAACCGGCGAATGGCCAAAGCTGCTGCAGTTCGGCCTGTTCGGCCTGCTGCTGCAGACCGGCATGGGCGTCGGATTCGCCGCGGGCGACGCCGCCTTCCTGAGCCACGTGGGTCCGGACAGGCTTCCGCTCATCTTCCTGCTCACGCCAGGCGTGATGCTGGTCTACACGGCGGTGTTTTCGGTTCTCACCGTCCGCCTGTCGCCGGACCAGATCGTCGACGTGACGCTCGCGGCGCTCATCGCCGGCGGCGCCCTGCTCTGGGCCTTCATCGAACTGAGTCCCCCGGCCTGGGGCGGCGCGCCGTACTACGCGTTCAAGCTGTACCTGGCGATGTGGTACATCGGCATCTACACGCTGTTCTGGACGTTCACCGACGCCTACTTCGACATCCAGGACGCCAAGCGCCTGTTCCCCCTGTTCGCGGCGTTCTGCGCCTTGGGAACGGCCTTGGGAGCGCTGATCGTGAGCCTGTTCGCCGGGCGCCTTCCGATGCACGGTTTCCTGCTGGTCTGGTCGGGCCTGGCGCTTCTCACAGCGCCGGTGGCCCGGCGGCTTCGCCTACGCTGGCGGCGCCTGTCGGACGGCGAGGTGGACCTCGATGAAGAGCCGGCGAGCGTCGGCGCACAGCTCGCCCAGGTCGCCCGTACGTTTCGAACCTCGCCCTATGCCGCGGCCCTCGCGCTGACCATGTTCGTCACGCTGCTGCTCACCAACCTGGCAGAATATCAGTACGCCGTGATCCTTGAGAAGGGACGGAGCGAAGCTGAACTCGCGGCCCTGTTCGGGCGCCTCTACGCGGCCGCCAACGTCTTCAACCTGGTGGTCTGCCTGTTCGTCTTCAATCGCCTCGTGACGCGGATCGGCGTGCGGAACGTGGCCCTTATCCTGCCGGCGACCTACTTCATCGTGTTCGCCGTCTTCTTCCTGGCGGGCGGGACACTCGCGGCCCTGGCGGCGTTCTTCGCCTATCACGGCGTGCTGACGTCCATCGAGTACAACAATCAGAACCTGCTGTTCAACGCGACGCCGTCCGATGTGAGACGCCCCCTTCGGACCGTCGTCGAGGGCATGGCCGAGCCGCTCGCCAGCTTGCTCGCCGGCGGGTTCCTTCTGACCATGGCGACCCAGGTGGACATGCGCGAGCTCTCGGGGATTGGCGTCCTGCTGGGCGCCGTGCTGATCGCCATCGTGCTGGGCCTGCGCCACCTCTATCCACAGGCCATGGCGGCCAATATGCGGCGGGGTTGGCTCAATTTCGGCGAACTGGCAGCCAGGGCGCCAGGGCCGCAGAGGGGGCCGGCCTCTGACGCGTCGCATGCATCGGCCGACCGGATCGCCGAGGGTCTGGCCGGGCTTGACCCCAGCGCCCTGAAGGCGGCCGTGGGGGCGCTGCGCACCGCGGCGGGGCCTGGCGATATCGGGGTGGTCACTCCGCTCGTGTCGATCCTGCCGAACCTGGATCGCGAGGGGCGTGCCGCAGCCCTGGAGGCGCTCGCGCGCATCGGCGACGTGGAGACCATCCCCCAGGTGCTGGGCGCGGCGCCGCAGCTTGGCCCGCGGGACCTTCGCCGGCTTGAGGCCCTGATGGTCGAATTCGGGGAGGCCGCGGTCCCCAGGCTCATCCAGGTTCTCGCCTCACCGCAGGCGTCGTATCGCGCCCGCTCGGTCGCCGCACGCGCGCTAAGCGACCTTTCGCCCGCACAGTTCGAAGCGCAGCTCCACCCCATCGCGAATGACGAGCTGGATGAGGCTGGACGATCCCTCTACCTCGCCGAGCACTTCGAGTCGGATGCCGAGCCATCGCCAGCCCTGGCCCTGCTTGCGCACGCCTACCGGGAGCGCGTCGGCCAGGCAGTGGACTTCGTCCTGGAGCTCCTTGCCCTCGGCGGTCGCCTCCCGGATTTCGACCTCCTGGTGGTCTCGCTCCATTCCGCGAATCCGAAGGTGCGCGGCAATGCCATCGAGGCGATAGCCAGCGGCGTGGACCATGCCACCTGGAGCCGCCTGGACCCGTTGCTCAATCGCCGGACAGCCTCCCACCAGATCCACGAGCCCGGCGATCTGGTGACCCGGCTGGAAGACGCCGCCAGGTCGCGCCGTGGCTTCGAAGCCCTCTGCGCCGCCCAGGCCTTGCGCGACCGGGTCGCGCCTCGCGAAATGCCCCAGCGACTCCGCGGAGCCGTCTCGCTTGAGACGCCCTCCGCGATCCGCGAGAGCTTCGCCGTCCTGATGGGCCTCGACGAGCGCCCGACCCTGGTCGACCTCGTCTGCGCGATCCGACAGCGGTCCGACTTCGCCCCCGCCTCGCTCGACGCCCAGCAGGCGCTTGCTGAACGCGCGGCGCCCGACGCCACAGGCGCAGGCGCGATCGAGCTGCGGCTTCAAGGACGAACCTGGTGGCTGGACGCGGCGGATGTTGAGGACCTTGCGGCGAGGTATCCGGACCTGGCGCTGGCGATGCTGAAGGCGCGGGACGCCCGATCCTATGCGGCCTGACGGAACCCCCATCGAAGCCCTGATCTGGCGGACGTTCACGCCCGCCATCGTGGTTCTCGCCATCGCGCTCGCCGCGCTGGTCTATACGCGGCTCTATGAGACCATCCTGGACGGGTTCTCCCGCCAGCTTGTCACCACGAGCGCGCTCGCCGGCGCGCTGATCGATCCGGCGGACCACGAGTGGCTCACCGAGGCGGCGACAGTGCGCGCGCCCGCCGATCTCGTCGAAGCCCTGCCCGCCTACCGCCGCAACGTCGAACCCTTGCGTCGCATACGCAACGAACTTGGACTGACCTATCTCTACACACAGGTGTTGGGCGGGACGAAGGACGTGATCTATGTCCTGGACGCCACCGAGGGCGAAGAACACTCGGCCCTCGGCGCGGAAGACGAACTCACGGCGGAGACGCGGGCCGGGCTCGCACGGGTGGCGCGGGACGACGCCATCTACATCTCGCCGATCGAGTTCCAGGAGCAGTGGGGCCTCCTGAAGACCGCCGCGGCGCCCATCCGCAACCGCAGCGGAAAGGTCGTCGCCACGGCAGGGGCCGACGTCAACATCTCGGTGATCGAGGTCGCGACCCAGAACGCCCTGTTCGCCAGCGCCCTGATCGGCGCCGCCTCCCTCGCCGCCTGTGGGATCGTGACCCTGGTGATCGTGCGCTGGGTGGCGCGGCCCATTGAAGGCCTCAAGGCCGACGCCCTCCGCATCGCGGCCGGCGATCGCGCCCCCCCGGATCAGAGGGGCGGCCCCCGCGAGGTCGCGCGGGTGCGCCGGGAGCTTTCGGACGTGGCAACACGTCTGATCGCGGCCATGCGCACCAGTTGGAGCGACATGCAGACGACGGACCATGCGAGGAACCGTGCCGCTCTGGAGTCAGCGCTTCCACCGGCCACGCCAGTCGTCGTGACCGTGGATGGCGGGACGCGGGTCATCTGGGAGCCAGCCGATGACGAACTCGCCTCGCGGCTGGAGGCTCGCGCGATGGCTTCGCTCGCGGCCCGCCTCGCCGCCGATCCCGCCCTGGCGAGACGCTGGCGCGTCCTGGCGGCGCCGTCTCGCGGGCGGCTGCGGATGGAGGCTGAGCCATGAACGGCGCGGCTGTCGCCGAGAAGCTGAGGGCCTTGCGCGCCGCAGCGCCTTTCCGAGCGTTGGACGAACCTGAACTCCAGCTCGTCGCCGAGCACGCCCGCCTGCGCGCGTTTTCCGCCGGCGAGGTGATCCTGGCGGCGGGGACGGTCGCGGATGCGCTGTTCGTCGAGGCTGACGGGAGCGTCTTCGTGGCAGGGCGGCCGGCGCCGCCGGTTTTCGACGCCCCCGGACTGCTCTTCGGTCTTGCCGCCACGGCCGACTATGTGTCCGGACCTGAGGGATTCAGGGCCCTGGTCCTGGCCAAACCCCACGTCTTCACGATCGCCCGGGAGTGTCCCGAGTTCGTCGTCGGATTGCGGAACCTGCTGGACGGCGGTCTTCCATGAGGCTCCAGCGCGGATTCCTACTGCTCATCGTTCCCCTCTTCCTGCTGCTGGCGGGGATCAATGGCGCCTTGCTCTATGTCTGGGAGCAGGCGGAGGCCGAGCGCGGTCTTGAGAAGCAGGCCCTGGCGGCCGCCGTCGCGCTGGCGGCGTTCGCCGACGACCCCGACGATCTCATCCTGCGCCTGAAGGAACCCCATCGCGCCGAGGCGCTGCGTCGCGCCATCGCACAGGCGCCCGGCCTGAGGGGCGTCTACCTCGTCCGATCCGACGGCCGATCGGCCAGGATCGCGGGGGCATACCCGATGCAGGACCTCGGCCCCGTGCGGCGACCAGACAAGCCGATCGCCATGTCCAGGTCCCACGGTTCCGCTGGCCGGGCCGTAACGTCGGCCCTGGCGCCCGCGGGGAAGGACGCCTTCGTCGTCGCACAGGTCGACGCCGGGCCCTTGATGGCCAGGGCGTCCATGCTGCGGCGGGTGCTGACGGCCCTGCTCCTCGCCGCCGGCGCGCTGGGGATGCTGCTCGCCAGCCTGACCGCGCGTCGGATCGCCCGTGAACTGTCTCGGACGTCGACCGCGATCAAGGCGCTTGAGACCGGCGCCCCCTTGGACAAGGTTGAGGGTTTCAGGCTCCGCGAAACGCGCGATCTCGCCCTGGCCGTGAGGCTGATGCAGACCAGCGTCGCAGCGCGCCTTGCGCGCGGTGGCCACGACCTGGCCCGACGCGATCGGCTGCGTACCGAAGATCGCGCGGCGAAGATCTATCGCAACGGCGCATTCCCCCCGGTCGTCGCCACCATGGGCGGCGCAACAATCGCGGTTCGGGCGCTGGGCGAGGCGCCGGCCGGCAGCTTCCACGCCACCTGCTCAACCCGGAACCACGGCGCATTGGTGATCGGGGA
This sequence comes from Phenylobacterium kunshanense, assembly GCF_003254525.1. GTDB lineage: Bacteria > Pseudomonadota > Alphaproteobacteria > Caulobacterales > Caulobacteraceae > Phenylobacterium > Phenylobacterium kunshanense. The sequence continues at coordinate 48,745 of NZ_QFYS01000009.1, read as the reverse complement.
ATGTGCAGCCGATACGCCCGGCGAGGCCGTCGCGCTGGCGCTGGCCGCCAGCCGCTTCCTGACGGATCACATGCTCGATGGCGCCCCCGAGGCCCGGCTGAAGGAGGCCTGCGCCGCCTTCGCAATCGCGAGGTTCGACTGGCTGATCTGGCCAGCCGAGGCGCCGCCCCCTGAACCACGAGCCGCGGCTGTCCTCGATGGGGGAAAAGCTGGTCAGGCCCTGGAGTACGTGCATCGGGCGGCGACGCTTGAGCCGGAAGCCGTGATCGAGGAGATCGAGGCCCTGTTCCCGGTGGATGGCCTGATCGGCGTGGTCCGCGCGTCAGCCGAGGGCGGCCAGCGCTGAGTCCAGGTCGTCCTCGAGCGTGAACAGGCTGGTGAACCCGCTGATGTCGAACACCTCGCGTACGGCCGGCGCGATACCGCAAAGGACGAGCCGGTGACCGGTGCTGCGCGCCGCCTTGGCGCCGAGGAGCAGGACGCGGAGGCCGGCGGAGCTCACATAGGGCACGGCGGCGAGATCCAGCACGACCTTCCCCTGCGCCTGGACGCGGGCCGGAAGCACGGCTTCCAGTTCACCGGCCGACCCGGAGTCCAGCCGCCCTTCCGCGCTGATCACGCAGGCGCCATCGCGGATGTCTTCGCGGATCTGCATGGACAACCCTCGCGGTCCGGCAGCGGCGCCGTTTGAGATCGCCGCCACCGGCGACTAGACTGCAAAGGTGAGTCCCCGCAAGACCCCCGGGACGGTCGGGCGATATGGAAACGGAATTCTCCCATACGCTCGCCGCCGGCCGCGCCGGACTCCCGGCCGCGCTCGACGCCCTGGAGGCGTGGTTGAACGGACTTGGCCTTGCGCCATCGGTGACGGGCCCGGTCATGGTCGCCGCCGACGACATCTTGAGCAACGTCCTCGACCATGGCGGGGCGCAGAGCGTGGGCATCACCGCCCGCGCGGTCGCGGGCCTCGTGACGGTCGAGGTCGTGGACGACGGCGAAGCCTTTGATCCCCTGGCGGTCGAGGCGCCGGACACCACCCTTGCGCTGGAAGCCCGCGACGTAGGCGGGCTCGGCGTTCATCTCGTCCGCCGACTCATGGACGAGGTGCGCTACGAGCGACGCGACGGTCGCAACCGTTTGCGATTCTCAAAGACCTTTGACGCACCCTAGGGGACGATGTCCGTTACCGCACAACCCATCCGCGACCCTGATGATGCCCTGGAGGTCTGCGACACCGGCTCGGCCCACGGCCTGGGCGTGCGCACCCTCGCGCCGCGCCATGCAGGCGAAACCTTCCATCGTTTCACCGGCGTGATCAGCCCGGAACTGCGGCAGCACAGTCTGCAGGTCACCGAGGATCTGCACATCTCCGAGACCCGGTTCATCGGCTATCTGTCGCATAGTTGCGAGCCCAACTGCCGGCTGGACATGGTTCGGTTCGAGCTCTCCGCGCTGCGGGACATCGCTCCGGGCGAGCGGCTGACGATCGACTATGCCGAGACCGAGGACCGGCTCTACCGCCAGTTCGCCTGCGAGTGCGGTGCGCCGGACTGCCGGCGTTGGGTCACGGGCCGCCGGGAACTGCCGGCCCCCGAGGGGCAAGCCCACCTTGCCTCGCTGAACCTCGGGCGCCGATGACGCTGGCGCCGTGGTGGTCGAGGACCGACCTCGGCTATGTGAACGGCCGGCTGCATCTGGCTGGCGAAGACCTCGCCAAGCTCGCCGCCGAAGCCGACGGGCCGCTGTTCGTCTATTGCGCGGCCAGGATCGAGGCGAACCTCGTGCGGCTGCGTGACGCCCTGGCGACCATCGGCGCCCCGACGCGCCTCTACTACGCCATGAAGGCCAACCGGTTCGCCCCCCTCCTCCGGAGGTTGGCGGTTCGGGGGCTCTGCGGCATCGACATCTGCTCACCCGACGAGCTCGACCTGGCCCTCGCCTGCGGATTTCGCGCGAGCGACGTCAGCTTCACCGGAACGGGCGTCGCCAGGCGCGACCTCGACCGGTTGCTGGCGCACCCGGACCTCGTGATCAATTGCGACACCATCGGCATGATCCGCCGTATCGGCGAGCGCGCGCCGGGCCGCGAGATCGGGATCCGGGTGAACCCCGGGTGCGGCGTCGGCTACGGCGACAATGCGCGCCTCACCTACTCTGGGGCGGAAGTCACCAAGTTCGGAATCTACCGCGAGCAATGGGCCGAGGCGCTGGCGACGGCGCGCGCCTTCGGGCTCCAAGTCCGGCGGCTGCATTTCCATGTCGGCTGCGGCTATCTCGAGGCTCAGCTCCCCGCATGGGACGCAGCGGTCGGGGAGGCCCTGTCGTTCCTCGACACGGCGCCGGAAGTCTCGGTCGTCAATGTGGGCGGTGGTCTGGGCGTACCTCATCGGGCGGGCGACGCCCCCCTGCCGCTCGACAGCTGGGCCGCCATCTTGGCGCGGCGCTTCAAGGGCCGAGGCGTCACCGTGGCGGTCGAACCCGGCGACTACATCGTGAAGGATGCAGGCGTGCTCCTGCTGCAGGTGACGGACGTCGAGATGAAGCGGGACGTCGCCTTCGTGAGCGTCGATGGCGGGTTCAACCTGGCGCCGGAGCCTGCCTACTACGACCTGCCGTGCGAGCCCGCCGCCTGCGCGCCGCGCAGCCTCGACCGCACGACCTGGCGCCCTGTCACCGTGGCCGGAAACATCAACGAGGCGCTCGATGTCTGGGCGAGGGACCACCTGATGCCCCCCATGCAGGAGGGTGACCCGATCGCGCTCGTCAACGCCGGGGGTTATGCCGCTGCGATGAGCTCGAACCACTGCATGCGCGGCGCCTTCGGCGAGCGCCTGCTGGGCTAGGCGCCAAGGTCCGGTTAAGCAATTCGGCTCCACAAGGACGTTTCCGACCGTGAAGGAACCGTCCATGGACCGTCGCCAGCTCCGCTCCGCCTTCGCCGTCGCGGCGATCCTCGCAGCCGGCCCCGCCGTGGCCCAGGAGGGGCCCGAGGTCTCGTTCAATGTGGGCGTCGCCACCGACTACGTCTTCCGGGGCGTCAGCCAGACCGACGAGGACCCGCAGGTGTTTGGCGGAGTCGACGCCACCGCCGGCCAGTTCTACGTCGGCGCCTGGGCCTCCAACGTGGACTATGGCGACGGCACCGACCTCGAATACGATCTCTACGCTGGCTACACGCCCACGATCGGCGCGGTGTCCCTGGACTTCGGCGTCTATTTCTTCGGCTATGTCGATGCGCCGACCGGGGCCGACTACGACTATGTGGAACTGCAGGCGACCGCCAGCCTGCCACTTGGACCGGCGACGCTCGGCGCCGGCGTCTACCATGCGCCTGACAGCTACGGCGGCGTGGATCATTCCACCTATGTGGAAATCAACGGGGCCTATTCGCCACGGGACAACATCAGCTTCAGCGCTGCGCTTGGCCGCCAGACCTTCGATGGTCCGGGGGACTACACCACCTGGAACATCGGCGTCGGCTACAGGCTGACCGAGACCCTGGGGCTCGACCTCCGCTACCATGACACCGACCGGCATCGGTTCGGCGAAACCTATGGCAGCCGGGTGGCCGCAAGCCTCACCGCAACGTTCTAGGGTCGTCACTCAGGGCGGCGGCCGCCCACCGCCCTCGAGGGATATCGACAGGCAAGGGCGTCAGCCGATGCTGGCGGCGCCCTCGCCGCAGGCAGCCAGGGCCAGGGCCAGCGCCGCGGGATCGACCGGCTTGCCCACCACCCCGAAGAAGCCCTGACAGGAGGCCACCTCCGCCTCCGGATCGGCCGTGAAGGCGAGGACGGGAACCGCGCGGTTCGGTCCCTCAGCGGCCCGCAGGCGCTCCAGCGTCTCAACACCGTCGAGCCCGGGCATGCGAAGATCCATGAGAACGGCGTCGAACGGCTCTGCGGCCATGACCTGAAGCGCCGCTTCGCCCCCATCGACGGTCGTGACGACGACGCCCAGCATGTCCAGGAGTTGTGCGGCCAGAACGCGGTTCGCGGCGTTGTCGTCGACCACCAGAACCCGCATGCCGGCAATGCCCGGCGCCTCCGGCGCGGACCGGCCGGCCTCGACCACGGCGGGCGGCGCCGGAAGCCGAAGGGTGAATGTCGCGCCCTCGCCCGGCGCACTGCGCACCGATACTTCCCCGCCCATCGCCTCGGCGATCCCGCGGGTGATCGCCAGGCCAAGGCCGGCGCCGCCGTACCCCCGGGCGCGCGTCCCATCGACCTGACTGAAGCGCTGGAACAGCTCTCCCTGCGCCTCCAATGGAATGCCCGGCCCGGTATCGCTCACCTCGACGCGGATCCAGTCCGGGAGATCGTCGGTCCGAAACGCCAGGCCGACCCGCCCCTCCTGGGTGAATTTCAGGGCGTTGCCGACGAGATTGAGCAGCATCTGACGAACCCGGTCGGGATCGAGACTGACGGCGTCGGCCAGATCCGGATCAAGCGTCAGGTCAAGCTGGAGTCCCTTGGATCGCGCCGTCTCCTCGAAGATGGCCGCCACTTCCTCCGCCAGGACCGCGAGCTCGGTCGGCGTCGGGCGGATCTCGAAGCGCCCCGCTTCCAGCTTGGAGAAGTCGAGGACGTCGTTCACGAGGGCCAGAAGGCCGCGCCCCGCCCACTCGATGCGCTCGATCTGATCGGCGGCGTCCGCCGGGAGATCAGTCCGGCGACGAAGCAGATCCGTGAAGCCCAGCACCGCGGTGAGCGGCGTGCGGATTTCGTGGGTGATGTTCGCCAGGAACTGGGCCTTGGCCTGCGCGGCCTGCTCGGCCGCCGCCCGCGCGGCTGCGATCTCGGCGGCGGCGATGACCTGCGTGTGGACGTCCCGAACTACGTCGAGGATGGTGGTGACTTCCCCGTCGCCATCATGGATGAGGCTGGCGTTCGACTCGAACCAGCGCCACTCGCCCGTCACCCCATGACGCGCGCGCCAACGCAGTCGATCCACGCTCCCGGTCTTCAGAAGCCGGCCGACCCCGGCCTTGACGACCCCGATGTCATCCGGGTGCAGCCGGTCGACGAACCGCTTGCCGATCAGGTCCTCCGGTCGCCAACCCGCGAGCCGGACCGAGGGGCTGACATACTCGGCCTCGCCCCTGAGGTTGGTGAGCACGATGATGTCCGACGTCGTCTCGGCGATCGTGCGATAGCGCGCCTCGCTCGCCCGCAACGCCGCCTCCGCTACCCGCCGCGCGCCGATGTCCTGCGCCTGGCCCAGGAAGTGCCGGATCGAGCCGTCGCGGTTGCGGATCGCGGAGACCGACAGGTGAACCCACGCGACGCTTCCGTCGAGGCGTAGATAGCGCTTCTCGACCTCGTAGCTCTCGCATTGACCGGACCCGAGACGGCCCATGAGGGCCGCGGACTCAGCGCGATCGTCGGGGTGGGTGATGCCGGGCGCATCCCGCGCGAGCAGATCGGCCTCGGCATAGCCGGTTATCCGACAGAATGCCGGATTCACCCGCAGGAACGCCCCGTCCAAGGCCACCACCGCCATCCCGATGGATGCGTGCCGGAACGCCGCCTCGAACGTCGCGTCCTCCGGTCCTACCGCCTCAGCCTCGCTCAGCTTCCGCCCCTGTCACCCTGGCCTCAACATCCTGAGACCATAGAAGAGTGACCGGAGTCGTTAAGCTCACAGATATTTGGCGAGACCGTTGGTCGCGGGCCTTGGCCGGCCGGCCACCAGCATACACCCCGCGGCGCTCCGAGCGGAACGCCGCGGGCGATGGCCTAGAACTCGGTCGACAGCGTGAACTGCACGGTCCGCCGCGGGCCCGGTCGGAACGTCGCCGGCGTGTTGATCGTGGTGCTGATCGTGCCGAGATAGTCCTTGTCGAGCAGGTTATCGACGTTGATCCGGGCCTTCACGTTCTTGAGATGGCCCCAGTCCACGCCATCCCCGAGGTCCACGTAGGCCGCCAGGATCGTGTAGCCGCCGGTGGTCTCGGTGTTCAGGAAATTGGTGTAGCGCTTGGAGATCGTACGCGCCGAAAGATTGAAGATCGCCCCCGCCGTGGGCTCGAACGTCACCCCACCCTGGAAGACCCACTTGGGGAAGTCCGGCACCCGGTTTCCGGCGATCCGGAACGTCGCGAAGTCATCCTGGAACTCGGAGACGTTGTACGACAGGTTGCTGTTGAAATAGACCTTGCCGCCGAACGCCTCAGGCTTCCACTGGCCGCTGAATTCGGCGCCATGCGCCTCCACCGCACCCACGTTCTGGAAGAAGGTCTCGGTCGTCGTGCTGCCGGGCACTGGCGAGGCGAACGACTGCAGCCGGTTCGCGAACCGGGTGAAGTAGGCGACCAGCGAGGCGTTGAAGGTGGGCCGGTTCGTCCGCAGCCCGATCTCGTAGTTCTTCGCCCGCTCGGCGTCCGGCCCGGGGGCAGCGGGGCTCGCCAGGGCGAAGATATCGTCAGCCCCGCGGGGCAGCGCCAGGTTTTCCGAGTACGACGCGAAGACCTGCTCCCGCCCGAAGCTCCAGACCGCGCCGACTTGCGGCAGGAAGTAGTCCTTCCAGTTCGCCGTGATCCGCGGCTGGCGGCGATTGATGAAGTCCGCCGGGTTTCGGTAGCCCTCGATCGCATAGTCGATATCAAGCCCCTTGAAGCCCAGATCGAGCTTCAGCCGATCGTCCAGGAGGCTCACGGTGTCCTTCAGGAACACCTGCGTCGTCTTGCGGGTGGATTCGAAGTTCCGCTGCAGGTGGACCGGCTCGTTGAGCAGCGGCGCGCCATCCGGGTGGCCGTTCTCCACGTTGTAGCGCTGCTGGGTGCGGTGATAGTCGTCATCCTCGTACCAGGCGCCGGCCTGGATCGTGTGGACGCCCCAACGCCAGACGAGATTGCTGTTCACGCCCTTCCGCGTGCCATCGATGGTGGACAGGCCGTACTGGATGCCACGCGGCGCCGTCAGTCCAGCCACGATGAGGCGCTGAGCGTTGTGGCTCGCCAGCGAGGTGGAATACGCCTCGGGCGAGACGCCATAGCCCTCCTTGTCTTCGAAGTAGCCGGTGACCGACAGGTCGATCGCGTCGGTCAGCGCCGTCTTCAGCGTCAGGCCGTAGAGGTGGTCTTCCCGGCTGTTGATGGCGAACTTGTAGTACTGGTTGTAGGCCGCGTTGGAGTACGGCACGCCCGCCGCTGTGATCGGCAGCGAGGTGGCGCTGGCGGTCGAGCCGAGCGCGCCGGGGGTCGGAATGTAGCCGAGATAGGCGAAATCGCGTCCGCTGCGGCCGAAGAGATCTCCCGCGGTCCCGAGGTACTGCGCCTTGTTGAGCGAGGGGCTGTCATAGTCGAAGTACTTGTTGTGCACCGTCTGGAATGTCAGCGAGCCCGCGCCCCAGCGGTAGCGGACCTGACCCTCATAGTGGTCGCGGTCGATGGTCCCCGGCCCTCGCCACAGCTCGCCCGAGACCGTCGAGGCGCTGACGAAGGCCGAAAAGCCGTTGTGCTCGCCGGTGTCGATCCGCCCGAACGCGCGGAGCAGTTCGTCGCTGCCGCGGCTGAAGCTGATCCGGCCGCCGAACGTCTCGGCCGGTCCGCGCCCGATGTAGCTGACGATGGGGCCCAGCGAGGCATAGCTGGCAAGCGAGACGTCGCCCGCGCCGGACGAGGCGGTGACGCGGGCCAGGTTCTCGTTGTCGACATAGCGATAGATCGGGCTGCCGCCGAACTGATCCGAACGCCCCATCGGGATGTCGTCCAGCAGGAAGCCGATCTGCTGGAAGTTGAAGGCCCGCACTGAGACCGAGTTACCGAACTCGTACATGCCCAGCGCGTCGTTGGCCTGGACGTTGAAGCCCGGCAGGCTCTCCAGCATCTTCAGACCGGTGATCCCGGCAGGCGCCGAGAGCAGCGCGTCGCTGGTGATCGAGACCGTGGCCGTCGGCTCGTCCGTCCCGATGGCGACCGTCGCCTCCGAGAGGCGCGCGCCGGTCACGACCAACTCCTCGACATCCGAGGGCGCCGACTGCGCCCAGGCCGGTCCTGCGATCGCCAGGGCCGTCCCCGACACCAATGCAAGCTTCAGTAACCGGGCCGCACGCGCGCGACCTTCCCCATAGTTCATGATGATCCCCTTGTTATATTTGTGGTCTGTCGCCGGTCACGCTGGGCGTCGCACCGGTGTCGCGCCAACCCGCGGCGGCGGCGCCTCGACCAGAGTCCGTCCCGATGCCTACGAGTTCGACGCCCAGACGCCGGAGTGCACAGTCGTTGGACGAAACGCGGGCCGGCGTCGGGACGTCGTGCGGCCGGGCCGACGCCGCCGACGCTGAGGGGAGTGCGCAGGAATCGCCCGCTCTCACACGCCAAGGCGGCGCGCGATGCCTGGCGCCGGCGGCGTGCCGGACACTTGAAGTGTGAGAAAGGTCGCTGAAAACGAAAAAGGACCAGGAAGTTCCCCGGCCCTTTCTAAGTCTTGCGATGGTACCGCCCTCCCGGATCGAACGGGAGACCTCCAGAGCCACAATCTGGAGAACGCGTTGCCTTTTCCATGAGTTGGCTACGTCATCGGTCTATCGCGCCCTACGTCTGACAGGGAGGCGCGCGGACACGGTTGCGGCGTTTCGATCCCGACGATCGCGGCTTGTACAGTTGGAACAAAACACGTACGCACGACCGATGAGTTCAACCCTGTTTGTCGTCGAGATCCGGAGTTGGGACTGGCCCCTCCACGTTGGGGTGAGGCCGCGTCCCGCTAGTGCGGAACGCGGCCTCGACGACGATCTGATGTGCGTGGAAACCATCGCGATCGAAGGGCTCGTCCTGGAGCCGCAAGAGCATCGATCCAAAGTCATACACATTGGACTCTTGCCGTTGCCACGCGATGTCATTTTCCGAGATCGCGACGAGCGGGACGTCGGCAGCCTGTACACGGAACACGAGGAACACAAAGATCTCGATTTCTCTGCAAACCTGTTCCTGCCTGAGGACACTCTGCAAAGGGTGATCTTCTGCCTTGGCTCGATCTGGCGCCAGATCCATATGTGGATTGACGACGACGCTGAGCCCCAATCAGTCATCCATTTCGGGTTCTCGGCAGAGGCTCCGGCGGACCCGACAGGTGAGGCCTAGTTCGGCGACAGCCACCGCGCCGACGGGATCAGCTCAGCGGCGACGGCCGCCTCTCGTTTCAAGATGAGGGAAGCCGATCGTGCCGTCGGGCCTTAGGCAATGGGCGTATCGCTCAGACGCTGTTCCACGACAAATTGTGACGTCGCTGGGTCGCGGCAATCGCCCGCAGATCTGGCTGTCAGATTCAAGCTGCAAATCACACTCCTTCTTGTCCCGCCGCTCAGGCTGCTGAGAACGACCCTGGCCATCTCCCCCAGAGCGGGGGCTGTAGTTGGGCGGAAACGGCGATTGGCCACCAACTGGCGGGAGCGTGCCGGGCCTTACCCATGGCAATTCGCGCAGCCTTGCGGCGACCAGTAGTCCCAGAAGCCCGGCGATCTCGCCGCCGCCGCTTGAACGTATGGGCCGGCTCTGCCCTCCACCTTGAGCGAGAGTTCATCGCCTCCGGCATGATATTGCCGAGCAGAGCCGAAGGCCGCCGATTTTCCAACTGCCCCGAACCTGTCGGAAGCAGGTGCAATTGCGCCTCTGGTGGTATTGCCGAAGTCGGATGCAGCCCTGCTATTGGGTTCCGAAAAGACGGAATTGTATGCCTGCTCTGCAGCCGCCGTTCGCTCGGCCTCGATTTCATCGGGCGTCCTCAGGTACCATCGTCTAAGGGACTCGCCTTTCAGGCGCGCAGGATCAACCTGGCCATAGCTCATTCACCACTACGCGCGGCCTATTCCTCGCCGAGGATTATGACATAATTTGACACATGTCTCTTGACGTCATAGTCGAGCATGCATAGCTACACCCATGCCGTCCGCAGAACTGCTCTTTCACTCGAAGCGCGTCTACGACGATGGTGCGATCGTTGAGCTGAAGATCTGGCTCCTTGAGAGCCCGGTTCTCGGCTCAGGCCACACCCTCAAGTATTCGCTCTTCTACGGCGAACGCGGCGCTCGCCTTGTTGGGTACGACAACGAGCGTGGGAAGGGCGACCACCGCCACTACGGCGACCGGGAAGAGCCATACATGTTCAGGTCCGTAGACCAATTGATCGCGGATTTCGAAGCGGACGTGGCGAAGGTCAGAGGCAGGACATCATGACGAAGGAAGTGAAGGTTCAGGTTGGAGGGACCCTCCGCGACGATCTTGTCGCGTTCCGCGAGGCGTGGAAGCGGGCCGAGGGCGGAGACTTTCAGAAGGAACGCATCCTCTCTTTCGAGAGCTGGGAAGGCCTCGCCTCGGTCATGACCGGCGAACGCTACCGGCTGCTGCGGCATCTGCATTCCCACCCCGAGAAGTCCATCAACGCACTCGCCCAATCGCTTCAAAGGCAATACCGCCGCGTCCATGAAGACGTGACAGTGCTCGAGAGAGCCGGACTGGTGGAGCGAGCCAATGGCGAGGTCCGGGCGACGGCAGACAAGCTCAATGCGGTGGTCGTTCTCTAGCTGTCGTTGCCGAGAGGTTGTTCACCCGGACCCAGGCGAAAGGCCGCCGATATCGGCCTGGGGTCCTCCTCGCCTTTCAATATCAACGCGGGAACACCCAGAGCCACAATCTGGGGAGTACGGCGTGTTTTCAGCGAGTTAGGAAGGGCGACTGCCTACCTGAACGGCGGCGCTGAGCGCTGCGCACCCTCGCCTTTCGTCACCAACTCCCCATCGCAGCAACAGCAGCTGACTGCGACCAGGACCTATTGGACAGGCAAAGCATGACAGCAGCCCCAACTCATTCTCGACCTACCGACGCCAGGCGAGCCGTTTGCGGATGTCCGACGATGGCGCTGCGCTGATATCGGCGCTGCGAGAACGGGGTGCCGGAACAGGCGCTGAACGCGATCTGTCTAAAGGGACGTCTAGAAGTGTCTAATCGGCCCATCTCAGCGTATCGCCGGATCACCGGAAAATCCCGACGTTTCAACGTCGGAGCGATGGTACCGCCCTCCCGGATCGAACGGGAGACCTCCAGAGCCACAATCTGGCGCTCTAACCAACTGAGCTAGGGCGGCGCATCGCGAGCGCGCTTTCTAGTCGTGTGACGCCGCCCGATCAAGGCTCCAGCAGCGGGCGCCGGTAGCGACGTGATCCCGCGAGTTCTCCGCCCCTGCTGAGGCGGACGACGAAATCGCCAGATGGCTTGGTTTCCACCTGGCGGACAGCGGACCGCCGCACGAGGCGCGAGCGATGGATTCGGACGAAATCCCGGCCCGCCAGCTGGCGCTCCATCTCGGCCAGCGAGGACCGGTGCAGCAGCGACCCTGCAGCCCGGTGCAGCTCGACGTAGTTGCCGGCCGCCTCGATCCAGTCGATCTCGTCCACTGGGACATAGATGCGACGCGCGCCGTCGCGGACCTCAAGCCTGTTCCGGTCGGGCGCAGCGGTCGTCCCCCCTGATCGCCGCAGCTTCGTCCACGCCACGTAGAATAGAACGACCGCCACGTAGATCGGCAGGTCCTGGCGCAGTTCGTAGGGCCAATCCCGAAGCGGCTGAAGCGGCTCGTAGGTCGCGCCGGCGAGCCCATAGATCGCGCTCCGAAGCAGGCCCATGACCGTCACGTGAACCAGGAAGATGGCCAGGAAGGTCGCCAGATGGATCGCGGCCAACTGGACGACAGCCGCCCTGGACGGCCAGGCCCGCCTCGTCGCCCACATGACCACCGGCAGCAGGCAGAGCAGGACGATCACGCTCGTCCCCTCCCACACCGCCGGCTCCCAGACAGGAATGGGACGGCCAACCCGCGCCCGATCGTCCACGACATTCAGGGTGTTGAAGACCGTCACGGCCAGGCCCGTGACCGCGGCGATCGCCACGAACAGCAGATCGTCCCGCCTCCCGCTCGTCACCAGAGGCCCACCGCTCGTCCCTGGGGTTCCGCGGTCCGTCACAATCCCTCCGCCGCGCATCCCTCGCCCGTGGCGGCAGGCGGGGCCGCTGCGGCATGGCCGAGATGTTCACTCACCGGAGCCGCCCCATGACTCTCGCCACGCCGCGCAGGCACGACCTGGATGCATTGCGCGTCGCCGCATTCCTGCTGCTGATCCTCTACCACCTCGGAATGTTCTACGTGCCCTGGGGGTGGCACGTGAAGAGCGACCACCTGGTCCCCCAGCTCGAACCCTGGATGGGGGCGATCAATCCGTGGCGCCTGACCCTATTGTTCGTGATCTCCGGCGCCGCAACGCGGTTCATGGCGGTTCGCATGCCGGCGCCTGTCCTGGCGGCTCAGCGAACGCAGCGGCTGCTGATCCCCCTCGCCTTCGGCATCCTGGTCGTCGTCGCGCCGCAAAGCTGGGCCGAAGTGGTCGAGAAGAACGGCTACGCCGGCTCGTTCCTCGACTTCTGGCCTCGCTACCTGGGCTTCGATCAGAGCTTTGGGATCATCCTCCCGACCTACAACCACCTATGGTTCGTGGCCTACCTTTGGCTCTACACGATGCTGGCGATCGCCACGCGCCCCCTTTGGGAACGCCTGGATTGGCTCGCCGCACGGATCCTGAAAGGGCCAGGCCTCCTGCTGGTCCCGCCGGCGCTCTTCGGCCTGTACCTCGCCACGGCTGGGCGCACGTGGGGCGAGACCCACGTCGTATGGGCGGATGCGTACGGCCACCTGCAGTATGGTTCAGCTTTCCTGCTGGGATTGCTGCTGGCCCGCATGGACGCCGCCTGGGGTCTCTTTCAGCGCCTCCGCACTGGGCTGGCGCTCACGGCGGTTGTTCTCCTCGCTACGGGACTGGCGCTCAAGGACGTCGAGACCGGCGGCGGCCCCGGCGCCATCGGCTTTGCGTTCCTCCGCGAAGGCTACGCTTGGACGACGATTTGCGCCCTGTTCGGCTACGCCCGCCGCTACATCCGCTCGGGATCGCCGATCCTCAGCACGCTCACCGAAGCCGTCTTTCCATTCTACATCATCCATCAGACGACGATCGTGGTGGCCGGACATCTGCTGAAGCGGCTTGAGCTGTCGCTTACCGTCGAAGCGGTCACGATCCTCGCGCTCACCATCGGAAGCTGCTGGGCCACCTACGCCATCGCGCGCGCCGTGCCGATGCTGCGGCTTCCCCTTGGATTGAAGCCCCTGCCACGCCCGTCGGCGAACCAACCCGCCGCTGTCGGATAGCAGAAAAAGAAAAGGCCCCGGTCGCGTCAGCGACCGGGGCCCATTCGTTCGGCCTTGAAGATCAGCCCTTCGGCAGGGTGAACCGGAGCGGAATACGCACCGTTCCCCCGTCGACCGGCTGGCCGTCCCGCGTCTGCGGACGCATCTTGAACAGCCGGCTCATCTTCATCGCGGCGTCACCGAAGCCCATGTCGGCCGGGTCTTCCGAGATGATCGAGCAGCTCTCCAGAGTGCCCCGCGCGTTCACCGAGCAGCTGAGGGTCGCACGACCTTCAACTTCCATCCGCTGAGCGCGGTCCGGATAGTACCGGGCCAGGTCATCGGCGGACGGGCGACGCTGCCAGTCCGGGTTGGTGATGACCGACGGCCGCGGCGGCTCCGGCGGCGGCGCCGCGGGAGGCCGGGGCTCCTCGATCCGACGCTCGACCGGCGGAACCGGCAGCGGCGGGATCGTGGGGACATCGGCCACGGCGACCGGCGGTCGCGGCTGCAGCTTCGGCGGCGGCGGCGGCGGCGTGTTCGGCGGCGGAGGCGGCGGAGGCGGCGGAGGCGGCGGCGGAACGGGCTTGATCAGCGCCACGTCCGTCACCTCGTCCGAGTACTCCTTGTACTTCGGCTCGAACCGCGTCTTCCACAGGTACAGCCCCAGCAGACCGTGCACGATCACCGCCCCGATCAGGGCGACGATCACGCCAGGCCGGGCTTTCGGCTTCGGATCGTCGAACGGGTTATGCCGAGCGAGAGCTTCGTGGTGAGTATCAGACATGGGTCACCACCTAGCTGTCGTCTTCGCCGACCAGGGCCACGCTATAGAACCCGTTGTCCTGCAACATGTTCATAACGCCCATGAAGTCGCCGTAGAGCACGTCCTTATCCGCACGGATGAAGATGCGCTCCTTCTCGGGGTTCCGCGACTCGCCCAGCTGTTTGCGGAGGTCGTCGCCCAGCATGGCCAGGTCGGTCCGGAAATCCTGGATGAACAGGTTCCCGCCCGGCTGGATCGAGATGTAGACCGGCTTCGGGGGGTTGGTGCCGGGCGGTGCGACGGCCGGCGGCAGAGCCACCTTGACCGTCACGGCCGCCATCGGCGCCGCAACCATGAAGATGATCAGAAGAACGAGCATCACGTCGACGAAAGGCGTCACGTTGATGTCGGCGTTCTGACTCTCCTCGTAGCGCCCGCCCCCTCCGCTCGAGAGTTTGGCGGCCATCTAGATTACGCCCCCTTGTCGAGCTGCCGGGAGATCGCGTTCATCAGCTCGGCCACGAACCCTTCCGACCGCGCGCCGAAGGCGGAAATGCGGGTCTGGAAGTAGTTGTAGAAGATAACCGAGGGGATGGCGGCGAACAGGCCCAGACCGGTCGCGAGCAGCGCTTCGGCGATGCCGGGCGCGACGACGGCCAGGTTGGTCGTGTTGGTGTTCGCGATACCGATGAACGAGTTCATGATCCCGTAGACGGTGCCGAACAGACCGATGAACGGGCCGTTGGAGCCGACCGAGGCCAGGTACTGCATGCCACCCGAAAGGCGACGGGTCAGGGCCGCCTGGACGGCGCTCACCGCGTGTTGCGCGCGATCGATCGTGGTGTCGCGGTGCTCGCCGGTAATCGCGAGGCCAGCCTGACGGCTGAGTTCGATTTCCTGAGCGGCCGCGGCGGCCATGTCGGCCAGCGGGTTGCCATCATATTCTTCGGAGAGCGCGATGCGGCTCATGTCGGTGATCGACTTGGCGCCGCGGAAGGCTTCCACGAAGTTGTCCGACACGCGGGTCAGCGCACGGAACTCGAGGATCTTGGTGACGAGGATCGTCCAGCTCAGCACCGAGGCGAGAGCGAGGCCGATCATGATCACCTTCACGACGGGGTCGGCGTCCATGAACATGGTGCCGACGTTGAGCTTGCCAGCGTGCTTCATGGTCGGCGGATCGGCGGCTTCGCCAGCCGGGGCCGCAGCGTCAGCGGGGGCGGCGGCAGGCGCGGCGGCGGCCGCATCGGCGGCGGGGGCCGCAGCGGCGGCGTCAGCGGCCGGGGCGGCGGCGTCCTGAGCGAACGCCGGCGCGCTCACGCTCAGCGCCACAGCGCCGAGGAGAGCGGAAAAGGTCATCTTCAGTTTGTTGTCGAGCATCTGTCGCCAGTTCCTGGTTGGTCTAGCACGATTGGCCGGAGGGTCGTCGCGCGAGAGCGTCTCCACCCTAGTTGAAACAAGCCCGGGGCCCCAAACTGCAAACGCAGCTCGTGACTCCAGAGGCGCTGTCGCGGCGCCCGACCCGGAACGCGACTCCCAACTCTTCGCAGGGATTGGCGTTTCGAAGTGCGGACGGCCTTGAACTCCCACGAGGGGACCCCAAAGTCTTACCGCTCTGTAAGACAAGCGGCCCGGACCCTTTGGCAACCCCTTGTCGAAGCGTCAAGGGGCAGAAGCTTCCCCTCCATCGTCAAATTATTGACGCACGAGCACGGATTGTGCGCTGCACAAGCAAGAAGCGTATTGAGCCTGCGGATTCACCACCGTTCGTCGCGCAGGATGCTGCGACGCAGCAAATCCGCCAGCCCCGGTGCGTCACATTGGTATGGGAAGAATGGTGCCTGGGGGCGGATTCGAACCACCGACACGCGGATTTTCAATCCGCTGCTCTACCAACTGAGCTACCCAGGCTTGGGTCCCGCCGCGCGGGAGCCGCGTCTATAGAAGAGCGGATCGCCGAAGTCCAGCGAGGTGAAGAGAGGAATCGAGCCTCTTCATTCGTCGCCGGAATCGTCTCGGTTCTGACCGCCCTCATCCTCCGCAGGAAGGGCGTACGCACCCGACAACCACCGCTGAAGATCGACGTCAGCGCAACGCTTCGAGCAGAAGGGCCGATACGACGGATCGGGTGGTTTCCGGCAGATCGGACATCCAGAACCGGTCATGCCGCCGCCACGTCAATCACTTCGCGTGGGACGGTCGGATCGGCCTTGATCAAAAAGCGGGCGCCTATCCGCTCGGCGAGTTTCCGGGCCAGGGGCTCCGCGGCGCCGGCGACCGCCGGCGCGCAGCGGGCGGTGAGGCGCGACCCCGGCTGAGCCGCCGCCTCACTTTCGAGTCGTCGGATCACGCGCTGGGCCAGCGCTCGGTCGGTGAGCCCGCCCTCCGCCCGCTGAAGGCGCTCGAGGACTGGGCTCGTGCGTCGGGGAATCGAGATCTCCATGGTGCCGAAGCGCCCCACGGGACCGATCGCCACGCCGGGATTGTCGGGACCGAAGGCGATCCGGGCCGCCGCCACAAGCGCCGCGCCCTCATGCCCTCGCCCCACGAGATCCACCACGACCAATCCGCCGAGACCCTTCAGCCGCAGGAGCCGCGCCGCTTCCGCCAGCGCGGCCAGATTCGCCTGCCGGGTCACCCGCTTGGAGTCCTGCCCCTTGCGCTCTCCCAGATCGACATCGATAGCCGTCAGCGCCCGGGTGGGTTCGATCGAGATGTTGCCGCCACCGGGCAGCGAATGGATCGTCTCGAGCACCTCAAGCTCGGCCTCGTCGGCCATCTGGCGGGCTTCACGCCCTTCTGTCAGTTGCGCGTCCGGTGCGATCTCCCGGAGTATGTCCGCCATCTGGGGAGGCTCTCGCAGGAGGCGGGGCGGCCCCTCGGCCTGGCCGACCAGGCGGGCGATCCCGAGTTTGCCGCGCCTGGGCTCACTGCGGATCTCCACCTCCACAGCGGCCCCACGGACGGGGCGAGCATCGGGCTTGAAGGGAAGGATGGCTTCCAGACCGCCCCCGAGATCCAGGAACGCCGCGCCGATCGCAGCCTCGATCGTCGCGACCCGGGCGATCAGGCCCGCGCCGAGCGCCAACCGCGGGTCGTCATCATCGCGCTGGAGGATGAGGCGCTCGGGACGACCATCGAGGGTGACGACGCCCCGAACTTCGCCGACCCCTCGATCGAGGAAGATGAGCCGCTCGTTCATGCCGTCCGGAATCCAAGCCCCTCAAGAAGCGCGGCGGTTTCGTACAGCGGCAGACCGACGACTCCCGAATAGGAACCCTGCAACGTCACGACAAACGCACCCGCACGGCCCTGGATGGCGTACCCGCCCGCCTTGCCGATCCCCTCGCCGCTCGCCGCGTACGATTTGATTTCCGGCGGCCCCAGCCGCTTGAAGCGAACGCGGCTTTCGACGAGCCTCGCCGCCGCCCGGCCGCCCGGCCCGCAGACAGCGACGCCAGTCAGCACGCGATGCGAGCGTCCGGACAGCAGCTTGAGGCATGCGCGAACCTCGCCCTCGTTCTCGCACTTGGGCAACACCCGCCGCCCGACCGCGACAACGGTGTCGGCCCCCAGGACATAGGCCTCCGGGCTGCGGCCGGCGACGAGCGCAGCCTTGGCTCGAGCCAAGCGTAGCGCCAATTGCCGCGGCGTCTCATCATGCTGAGGAGTCTCGTCCAGTTCGGCCGCATCGACGGCGTTGGGCGACAGTCCGATCTGACGGAGGAGGTCCAGCCTGCGGGGACTCCCTGAGGCCAGAACGAGGCGCTGTTCAATCACCAGGTCAGGCCTTGGATACGCTTAGCGGACGCGGAAGGTGATACGGCCCTTGGTAAGGTCGTAGGGAGTCATTTCCACGAGGACCTTGTCGCCGGCCGATACACGGATGCGGTTCTTTCGCATCTTTCCGGCGGTGTGGGCGATGATCTCGTGGTCGTTCTCGAGTCTCACGCGGAACGTGGCGTTCGGCAGCACCTCGCTCACCGTGCCTGGAAACTCCAGCAACTCTTCCTTCGCCATGCAGGCTCCCTGCGCTCCTAGGCGGTTTCAATAAGACGACGGCTCGCGCCGTCTGGCTGCGAGCCGCATTCTACGTTGTCAATATAGCGCATCGCGATTGTGATCGTCGATGGGCGCCGCTCATAGCCGGAAGCGCTTGCGGATTCGGGCCGCCAAGCTGTCACGCACCTGACGATAGGCTTCCAGCCGGCTCTCCCGCGAGCCTTCGGCCAGCGTGGGATCGAGCGTGGGCCAGTACTCGATGTCGGCCGCCCTGCCCCGCGCAAGTTCCACCGCCCTGTGCTGAGCCTCGGGCGTCAGCGACACCACAAGATCGAAGGAGTCGTCCTCCAGCTCGGAGAAGGTCTTGCAGCGGTGCTGGCTGATATCGATCCCGACCTGCTTCATGACTTCGGCGGCGAGCGGGTCCACCTCCATGTCGTCCTCGTCGGGATTGAAGGCGCCGCGTTTCAGGCCACAGCTGTCGACGAAAATGCGGGTTCCGGCGAGCTCCTTCAGCAGGCCTTCCGCCATCGGCGAACGCACCTGATTGAAGTTACAGCAGAAGAGGACCGCGTCCGGCAGCCGCTCCCCGGGGTCGTCAGACATCCGGAGTCAGCCTCGCCAGTGCAGCGCGCAGATCAGGGTGAAGAGCCTGCGGGCGGTGTCCAGGTCCGTCTCGATCTTACCCGTGAGCCGCGTCTGCAGCAGCTCGGACGCCTCGTTGTGCAAGCCGCGGCGACCCATGTCCAAGGCTTCGATCTGCTGGGGCGTAGAGTGCCGGATGGCCTGGTAGTAGCTGTCGCAGATAAGGAAATAGTCCTTGATCAGCGTCCGGAACGGCGAAAGCGAGAGGATGTGCCGCCGCTCGTAGCCCGGTCCGCGCACGTCCAGGACCAGGCGGTTCTCCAGCAGACCCATCCGCAGATCGTAAGGTCCGCCTTCCGCGCCATCCGGGTGGAAATGGTTCTCCTCCAGCAGATCGAAGATCGCGATCTGCCGTTCCTGCTCTTGGTCGCGCGAAACCGCCGCGAGCGACTCTTCGTCGAGCTCGACGGATTGCAGCCTGTGATTCTTTATCGCGTCGTCGGCCATGGCTTAGGAGCCGAGCTTTATTGCATTCCGGGGCCAGTCGTCATCCCGCCGCGCGCGGAATGCGCAGATATGCAAAGGACGCCCGACGCCGCTGGGCGCCGGGCGTCTGCGTCGCGCGGGTCAGGGCCGATCAGTACGCCGCATACCGCTGTCCGACCGGTCGCACGAAATCTCCACGGACATAGCCCAAGCCAACACCGCCCTGGCCCACGAGGATCCAGTCGGTTCCGCGCACCTCCGCCAGGGCCTGGAACCGCTCGCCGGCGG
The DNA here is from genome assembly GCF_003254525.1 of Phenylobacterium kunshanense. GTDB lineage: Bacteria > Pseudomonadota > Alphaproteobacteria > Caulobacterales > Caulobacteraceae > Phenylobacterium > Phenylobacterium kunshanense. Next base: position 29,446 of record NZ_QFYS01000009.1, on the reverse strand, counting down.
CTAGCCGACCGACGCGGGCCGAGTTCGTCGTCGGCGCGGCTCGCAGGTTGACCCCGGCCTCGGCCACGAAGGCCTCGCCAATCCTCCGATAGCTGGCGGGCAAGATATTCGACTGCAGGCGATAGCCGCTGCGCGTGTAGGTTCCGGGGCTTCGCGCCGAACTCTTCTGAACTTCGCAGCCGATCGCCGAGCCTGCCGCTGCGCCGACCGCGGCCCCAGCGATCGTCTCGCCGGTGGCGCGCCGACCGCCGACCTTGTTTCCGATCAGGCCGCCGACCAGCCCACCGATGACCGCGCCAACCTCTTGTTTTCCGCCGGGCGCCGAACAGCTCGTGACTCCGGCGTTCGCCATCGTGGCGCCGCCGAGCGTCAAACCGCCTGCCAGGGCCACCGTCATCACGCCACTGGTGATCATCTTGCCCATCGCATTCCGCATGGCCGAATCTCCGTCATCTGCTTCCAGTCGATGGAGAGTTAGGCGAGCCAGCCTGAACGCGCGGGGAGCCACCGCGACAGGAATCGTTCAGCTTTGAGGCGGGCGCCCCTGCCCCAGTCGAATTGCCGCGGACCTCGCGTGCGCGGGCAGTCCTTCCGCCTCGGCAAGGGCGATAGTCGCAGGCGCCAGCGCGGCAAACGACTCAGCGTCGCACTTCACGATCGAGGTGCGCTTGATGAAGTCGTAGAGCGACAGCCCGGACGAGAAACGCGCGGCGCGGCTGGTAGGCAGCACGTGATTGGAGCCCGCGACATAGTCGCCCACGGCTTCCGGCGCATGGCGTCCCAGGAAGATCGCCCCTGCGTGACGGACGCGGTCCGCGAGCCGTTCGGGCTCATCCAGCGCGAACTCCACGTGCTCCGGCGCGATTTCGTCCACCAGCCCGGGCGCTTCGTCGAGGGGGGCGATCACCACCGCGCCGTGGTCCCGCCAGGATGCGCGAGCATCCTCGCCGGTGCTCAGCGCAGCGAGCTGCCTGTCGACAGCCTGCTCCACGCGACGGGCGAAGTCCGCGTCGTCGGTGATCAGGATCGACTGCGCCGCGGGATCATGCTCGGCCTGCGACAGAAGGTCGGCCGCGATCCACTCGGGGTCGTTCTGGCCATCGGCCACCACGACGATCTCGGAAGGGCCGGCGAGCGCGTCGATTCCGACGGTTCCGTATACGCGCCGCTTGGCGGCGGTGACGAACGCATTGCCCGGGCCGACGATCTTGTCCACCGGCCTGATCGGCCCTGCTCCATAGGCCAGCGCGGCCACCGCCTGCGCACCGCCCACTCGCCAGATCTCGGTCACGCCCGCCACCTGCGCCGCCGCCAGCACGGCGGGCTGCAACCGGCCAGGTGGCGTCACCATGGCGATCCGTTCTACGCCCGCGGCCGACGCCGGCACCGCGTTCATAAGCACCGTCGAGGGATAGGCTGCGCGCCCGCCTGGCACATAGATCCCCACCGCTTCCAGCGGGGTCCATCGCCAGCCGAGTTCGACCCCAGAGGCGTCTGTGAAGCGCTGGTCTGCGGGGCGCTGCCGCTCGTGGTAGCTGCGAATCCTGGCCGCCGCGAAGCTGATGGCGTCACGCACGTCCGCAGGGCACGCCGCGGCCCCGTCGGCGATTTCCTCGGAACTGACCCGCATCGTCGCCTCAGTCAGCTCGATCCGATCGAACTCACGAGCATATCTCAGCAGCGCGTCGAGGCCTTCGGACCGGACAGCCGCCAGCACGTCCCGGACAAGGGCGTCCACCTCCTCGGGCGTATCGCGGCGCTCGGCCACAAAGGAGGTGAAGGCGGCCCGGAAACCTGGATCATCAAAGCGGAAGCGGCGCATGGCGCGGTCTATTAGCCGCGCTGGCCCGGCAACGCTATGGCGCTCAGGCCTCGTGCGACGGTGTGCGCGGCGTCGGCCACGGCGCCGAGACGTCGGCCAGCACGGCGTCCACGCATTCGACCCTGGCCCGGAGATCACCACCTCCGGCGAAGCTCAGGGTCAGCGTCCCGCCGGGCGCCTCTTCAGGCTGGAACCCGATGGCCAGCAGTTCCACCACTCCGTCAGGACGGTCGCGCCGGATCTTCCGGGTCTGCACCTGCATGACCCCGCCCAACTGCAGCGCCGAACGCACCCGCTGCCGCACGCCCGCTTCCCATCTGTAGCGATTGAAGACGATCGTCAGACGACGGCTGCGGGGCTCGAACGCGATGTCGCCCACCTTGGCCACCGCATCCTGCAGGGCGGCCGAGAGCACGGCGAGATCCCCCTCGTCCTCGGCGAGCAATTGCAGCGGTCGCGCTTCGGACATCGCTAGTCCACCTCGGGTTCGACGCTCTCGCCCTTAAGCCGACGGACCTGTCCGCCGCAGGCGCCAAGTTTCTCTTCGAGCCGCTCGAAGCCGCGATCAAGGTGGTACACGCGGTTCACGATGGTTTCGCCCCGCGCTGCAAGCCCGGCGATCACCAGACTGACCGAAGCCCTGAGGTCCGTGGCCATAACCTGCGCGCCCTCCAGGGCGGCCACCCCCCGCACGCGCGCCTCGCCCCCATGAACCGAGATGTCCGCGCCCAGTCGCCCAAGCTCGGGCGCGTGCATGAACCGGTTCTCGAAGATGGTCTCGCGGATCACGCTCTCCCCGTCCGCCAGGGTCATCAGCGCCATGAACTGCGCCTGCAGGTCCGTCGCGAAGCCCGGGTAAGGGTCGGTGTGGATCTCGACCGCCTTCAGCCGGCCGCCGTTGCGCTTCACGGTCAGTCCGTCCGCGTTCGGGCTGACGTCGACGCCCGCCTCGATCATCTTGTCGACCAGCGCCTGGATGAAGTCGCTGCGGGTCCGGGTAAGCCGAACCTCGCCACCGGCCATGGCGACGGCGAGCGCATAGGTGCCGGTCTCGATCCGGTCGGGCAGCACCGCGTGGGTGGTCCCCGAGAGGCGGCTGACTCCCTGGACGGTGATGGTCGGCGTCCCAGCGCCGCTGACCTTTGCACCCATCTTGTTCAGGCAATCGGCGAGGTCGGTGATCTCCGGCTCGCAGGCGGAATTGCGCATCACCGTCTCGCCGTCCGCCAGGACGGCGGCCAGCAGGGTGTGCTCGGTGGCGCCCACCGAGACGAAGGGAAACTCGACCTCGCCGCCCTTCAAGCCGCGCGGCGCCTGGGCGTAGACGTAGCCCTCATGCAGGTCGATCTTGGCGCCTAGCGCCTCGAGCGCTTTCAGATGCAGATCAACCGGCCGCGCGCCGATGGTGCACCCGCCTGGCAGAGAAACCTTCGCCTGCCCGGTCCGGGCCAGCAGCGGTCCCAGGACATTGAAGGAGGCCCGCATCTGCCGGACCAGGTCGTAGGGCGCGAAGCCACTGACGATCTCTCGGGTGGTGAGCAGCGTCTCACCCCCCTCGGGCCCATCCTGCTCTTCCACGTCCGTCCCCAGCCGGCGAAGAAGCTTGCCCAGGAAGCGGGTGTCCGCCAGCCGGGGCATGTTGGTCAGACGCAGGGGCTCTTCGGTGAGCAGGCTGGCCGCCATCAGCTTGATGGCCGAGTTCTTGGCGCCGCTGATCGGGATCTCGCCCTCAAGCCGCGCGCCGCCGGTGATGGCGATGCGATCCAATAGTCATCCTTACGAAGCACGCGTGGGCCGCGTTCCGTCGCGACGCCTCGGCGCCGTATCTAGCGCGGCGTCGGCGGACGCGCCAAGCGGTCAATCGGCCGAGGGCTTGTCAGCCTTCTGTGCAGCGGCAGGCGCATCGGCGGCCTTGCGTCGCCGCAGGTTCGCCCGCAGCGCCTGCGCCAGCTTCGCCTCGCGCGAGTCGCTGGCCTTCTTGTCCTTGGGATCATGGCCGGGCATGGCCTGCAGGTGCGGCGAGGCGTCCCGCTCGTCAAGCACATCCATGTCGATTTGGGGCTTCACGCCGCGCCCGGCTCCCGCTATAGCGCCCGCCTTCGCCGCCGTAGCTCAGTGGTAGAGCGCATCCTTGGTAAGGCTGAGGTCGGCAGTTCAATCCTGCCCGGCGGCACCATGTCCCCCCGGTCCTTATGGCCCGGGGGGACGCCACTCCCGATCAGAACCGGATGTCCCGCGCCAGCCTGGGGCTGCACCGGCTTCTCGCCGATAGTGTCGGAATATAGTCTGCCGACGTTGTTCGAACGGCGGCGCCACCTTGATTCCCCATTCCAGCTACACCGCCTTCGTGGACACGCGTTGCGTGGGGTCGGGCTCCATCGAAGACGTGGCGGTCGCTTTGGCCGACCTCTCCGCCGGCCCGCCGCCGCTCATTCTCGATGACGCCACCGGCGCCGCAGTGGAGCTCGACCTGCGGCATGGTCCGGACGCCGCCATAGCGGACTTTCGCCGGCGCACCCTGCCCCAGGTGGAACCTGGACCTGCCCGATCGGGACGCGGCCGCCCCAGGCTTGGCGTTACGGCGCGTGAAGTGACTCTTCTGCCTCAGCACTGGGACTGGCTGGCCGGCCAGCCCGGCGGCGCATCGGCAGCCCTCCGACGTCTGGTGGACGCGGCCCGGCGGACCAGCGCGCCGGGCGATCGACTGCGCCAGGCCCGTGACGCCGCCTATCGGGCGATGGCCGCCCTGGCAGGAGACCTGCCCGGCTTCGAAGAAGCTTCGCGGGCGCTGTTCCGGCCCGATTGGGGCGCCTTCGACGCCGTCCTCTCGCGATGGCCCCCGGACGTGGCCGCCTACCTTTCTCATCTCTCAGCAAGCGTCCGGGCGAGCGCCGCCGACTAGGTCTCCGGCGGGATCGAGGCCTGCGCCTTGCAGTCGATGGTGAAGGTGAAGCTCGCCCCGACGCCCAGACCGCCCTGGTAGTGCCGGTCACATCCGTCCAGGTGCGCCCCCAGGGCCCGCAGCATCTCGGCGTTGTCCGATCCGCCCGACGCGCCGGCGATCGTCGATAGCGTGCCGCAGCCGGAAAGACCCAGCATCGCCAGTCCGCACAGCAGGCCCCTCATCGTGCGACCTCCAGTCCGAGCGCGTAGCCACCGCCCTGCCGCTTCGTGAGAACCTGCCGGCGAAGCTTCGGCGCGAACGATATGTGGACCCACGAACCCTCCTCGATGAGCTGATCGAAATCGACGTCGGACGTCGCGATCTTGCGGCACACCGCCTTGGGCGATCCGAAGCCGTAGCAGTTGAAGTCCACCGCATGCCCGTCGAGGTGCGCCGAGGTTCGCGCCCCGCCCACAACCCGGTTCAGGGCCGGAGAGCGATAGCCGCTTGTAACGGTTATCACCCGCCCGCCGAGCAGGCGGCGCACCTCTTCCATCCTGGCGGCCGTGGTTTGCAGATTGGCCACCACCTCCGGAGGCGGGGTGTTGTCGAGCTCCCGGTGCTGGGTGTGCGTGAGCTCTTCCAGCGCGAAGTGCGCCGTAAGCTTGGTCGTCATCCCTTGTCTCCGTGTTGGACGTCAGCCGGCGCGGACGCCGGCCGTGGCGTGGAGGGGGGCGGGCGGGCCAGCCTCCAGCCGCTCGAACCGCGCGGCGTTGGCGCTCCACAATTGCGCCAGAGCCCAGGCCAGCAACGCGGCCGCTACGCCCCAGCTCCGGTTCTTCAGGCCTTCGACCGCCTGCAGCGTCGAGGCGGCCGTGGCCTTGATCTCCACCAGCCGCTCTTCGCAGCGGGCCTCGTGGTCGTTCAGCCGCTGCTCAAGGGCGGCGAGCCTCTCCGATGGCGTGCTCATGTCGCCCTATCCCTTGGCAAGAGGGATGTCGGCGCTGAACGTCGCGCTGACGCCCTTCGTCTTGCTCGTCCCCGTCTCGCTGCTGGATTCGTCCTTCTCCTGCCCGACGAACAGCCCGATCGGCAGGCCGCTGAGCATCGCCACGATCTGCTGCGCCGTGGTGATCGGCGCGGCCCGCTGCTGCTGATCGACGCCGCGGAGCGTGGCGCCCAGCTCGGCCTGGGTGGCGATGTTCGCGCGCTGCGCGGCCTGGGCCGCCAGTTGCTGCTCCTGGCTTCTGAAGCCGAAGCCCGCCTTCTGCGCCCGGTCCTGCAGGGCCGTCTGGGCATTGGCGATACGGGCCTGTGTGGCCCTGTCAGCGTCGCCGGCCGCCGCGCCCAGCGCCGTCTCCCACGCCTTGGAGCGCAGGCCGGAAAGCGTCGAGGCCCGGCCGCGGGCCAGCTCTCCTTCGGTCATGCTCTGCGTCAGCGCCGCGCCCGAGCCGCCAAAGGCTCCGGCGCCCGCCAGATCAAGCGCCTGCTGGGCCCGCACCTGTCCGGCATTGGCGTCGAAGTCGGCCGCCGAGGCGTCGACCACCTCGCTGAGGTACGGGTTCACGTACCGGTCCATGTAGTTGTAGGCCTTGCCGCCGGAGGCGAATGGCGTGTCCGCATTCATGAACCCTGACAGCCAGGAGGTGTCGCCCGGCCCCTGAGGAAGCCCGGGTTCGGCGTCACCCCAGTTCGAGCGACCCAGCGTCGCGGCGCTCGCCGCCGCCTGGTTCTCCAGGGCATGGCTCGGCGCCACCAGCGTCTGAGGATCCAGGTCGAAGAGACCACCGACGCGCTCCGCGCCGCGCTGCACCGGTCCCAGCGCCCAATCCGGCACGATCGGCGTGGTCCTCCCGCGCGTCGTGCTGTTGCGACTGGTCGTTGTCTTGCTCTTCTCCGCAGAGCCACCGATCTTCAGGCTCATCTACAGCTCCTTTGCGATAATGCGCGCCAGCGGCGCGTAGCCCTCGGACGCCAGCGCCCGCTCCCAACCGGGGCGGCCGATCACCAACACTCGGCGACAGCCCTGGCCCCTCGCCCAGCGCTCGGCAGCGGGGCGCAAGCGATCGACCAGCTCCTGCAGATCGCCTCCCGCCAACCAGATCAGCAGGCGGCGCTCGCCCGGATCATCCTCGACAAGCGTGACCATCGCGGCGCGCTCGCCCGGCCAGAACTGCGCCTGCCCCGCGGCCACCAGTTCCCAGACGTCGGAAAGCGCATGTGTCCGCCCGGCGTGCGCCAGCGCCGCGTCGAGCCAGGGCGCACACCGCCGCCAGGTTCCGCCGGTCAAAGTCGACCCGCCGGAACGACGTCGAATGCGGGGGCGCCTATGCGGCACCCCGTCGGCGCGCTCTCGCCAGCGAACCTCACCTGGAAGTAGCGGCCGGTGGCCAGCACATCCGTCTTGGTCTCGCCCGGTGCGAGAGGCGTGGCCGCGACTTGCGTCCCGCCCTGCGGAAACAGCCTGGACGTGAGCGTCAGCGTGACGGGGCCCGCCTGGTCCTTGAAGTCCGGCCAGACCCCGCGGACCAGCATCGTCGTGTCGGCCTCGAGCGCATAGTCGGCCGTTTCGATGAACCAGGAGAACGCGGCGCCGTCCGCCGAGCGTCCCTTCTCATGCAGGAACACCGCGCCGTCGTAACTCACCCCGATGGGATAGGCGGTGGGGCCAGCGTCCACGAAGGCGGTGCGGGCCATGACGCCGCGATGCCAGGCGCCCGCATCCGGACCGCTGATCGCCAGCGCCAGGTAGCGGCTGTTCTCGTAGCCCTCTCGCCGGTCCGGGTAGTCGAACCGAACCTCGGAGAACTCGGCGTTTGACGAGGCGACCACCTTGTCGCCCTGGCTAGCGGCCAGTTCCTCGGCGAAGTCGCGACGGATCGGGCAGGCGATCGGCTCGGGCTGGCCGCCCGGCGCATAGCTGTAGAACTGACGGTCAGGGCTGACCCAGAACGCTGTCTGTCCGACCACCACCGCCGCGTTTGGACCGATCAGACCGCAATTGCGCCCCACCCGATCGAACCGCCACGGCTGGTTGAGCGCGCCCACATAGGTTCCCAGAAAAAGGGCGTCACCAGTCCAGACCAGCATCGACGGACCGCACATCCGGCCGGCCACGATCCGTCCGCCGCCGGTCAGAACGTACTCTCGGGCGGTCGAGCCGCTGGCGGCGGTGCTCCACTGCGTGTTGTTCCGGATCGATGAGTGCCGGACGCACAGCGGGTTGAAGGTCCCGGAGACCTCCTCGTTGCAGCCCAGAGCGAACACCTGGTAGCCGCCGTTCAGTGGAGCCACCAGCATATGGGTGACCTGAGCAGGCGCGTTCGCCAGCGGTTGCGCCTTCTGCCCCGTGTCGTTTGTCCAGGCGAAGATGGTCTGGTTGCGCGGGCTCGCCAGCAGATGCTGTCCCCAGGCGCCGAAGGACCAGGTCAGGGGGAAATAATCCGACTCCGACGGCAGGCCGTATCCGCCGACGCCATAGGCGCCCGTCCCGAAGCCCGCCGAACCGGCGCCGTCGATGGCTCCGGCGGCGAACCCGCTCGTCGGGGTCAGGTCGAACAGCTCGCCGCCACGCCAGAGCTGCAGCTTGGCGTGCGTGCCGAAGCCGATGTTCAGCACCCCCGCGTTGTCGGTCCACGGGAACACCCCTCGACAGACGCCAGTCAGCGGCTCGCTCGTCAGGCGCTCCCAACCACCGATCGTCTCGGCTCGACCCAGCCGGAAGCGCACGTTCGATCCGTCTGACCAGCGACCTGCGCCGGCCAGGGTGGTGTCGTCGCCGTTCAGTCCCGGCGGGAGCTCCAGGGCAATCTTCATCGTGATCTCGCTGCTTCGATGCTCGCGCGCCGCGGCCACAGCCGGCGCTTGTCTCCGGCGCCAGCAGGCCCCATTGATCCGCCTCCCCTTCGGTCCTCCGAAAAGGCGCAGATGTCAGACCCGTCGCTTGTTCAAGCCGTGATCCGCGGTGAGCCGGACGGCTACGACATGGCCAAGCCGGGGCTGATGGGACGACAGTCGGCGGGCCACGGCTTCCTCCGAGCGGCCGTCCAGGCGCGGGGTGATCAGCCGATCTACGGCTTTTCGCCCGGCCGGGCGCTGGCCAACGGATTTCGCGCGATCGTCGGCTCCATCGACCCCGCGGCCGACTTCGAATGGATCTCTCCGGACCGCCTGAGCCGGATCGCCGACGTCGGGGTCCTCTACATCGCCGACGCGACCCTTCCGACCCATGCGCGGCTGCGCCAGCGAACCGGCGTGGCCGCCTTCTCGATCTGCGGCGTCACACACACCACAGCCTCGCTGGGAACCATGGACGAGATCGGCGGGCTGCTGCGCGAGGCGGTGATGCCCTGGGATGCGCTCGTCTGCACCTCGTCGTCCGTCGTTGAAACCGTGCGGCGGATCCACGAAGCCGAGCGCGACTACTTCCGCTGGCGCTTCGGCGTGGAGAACCGCGCGGAGGCGCCGCAGCTGCCCGTCATTCCGCTCGGGGTCCACTGCGAAGACTACGCGTTCGACCCTGGCGCGAGGGAGGACGCCCGCCAGGCGTTGGGCCTGGAGCCCGACGAAGTCGCGGCCCTGTTCGTCGGCCGCCTCGTGTTCCACGCCAAGGCTCACCCGTTCCCGATGTATCGGGCGCTGCAGCTTGCCGCCGAACGGACAGGCCAGCGGATCGCGCTCGTCCTCTCCGGGTGGGCGCCGAACGACTCCATCGCCGCGGCCTTTCGCTCGGGCGCCGAGCAGTTCGCGCCCGATGTCCGCGTCATCTTCGTTGAAGGTCGCGATCCGACCCTCCGGATCCACGCTTGGGCGGCGTCCGACCTCTTCATCTCGCTCTCCGACAACATCCAGGAGACGTTCGGCCTCACCCCCGTCGAGGCGATGGCGGCCGGTCTGCCCGTGGTCGTCAGCGACTGGGACGGCTACCGCGACACGGTGCGCCACAAGGTGGACGGCTTCCGGGTCCGCACCCTTGCGCCGGCGGACGGCATGGGCGTCGCCCTCGCCCGCGGCGCGGAGTCCCGCGCGCTCAGCTATGACCAGTACTGCTGGGCCACGGCTTCGGCGATCGCGGTGGACATCGCCGAGACGGCAGATGCGGTCACGGCCCTCGTGCAGAGTCCTGACCTGCGCCACACGATGGGCGAGGCCGGACGCCAGCGGGCCCGCGAGGTCTACGACTGGCCCGTCATCTATCGTCAGTACCAGGCCCTTTGGGCGGACCTGAACGCCCGCCGCGCCGCGGCCCTCTGCGATCCGGACACGCGACGCTGGATAGAGGCCGCACCCAATGTCGCTCCATCCCGCATGGACCCGTTCCACACCTTCGGCCACTACCCGACCGCCACGCTCGACGGCCAGACGCGGCTCAGACTCGCGCCTTCAGCGACGATCGCCGACCTGCGGGCGGCTCTGACCCACCCCCTGTTCGGCTCGCTCTTCGTTGAGCACCACTCGATCGAGGCCCTGTTCGCCCTGATCAAGGCCGGCGACATCACCCTGGCCGAAGCCGCCACCACCCTCGGCGCCAGCCTTGCCCCAACCACCCGGGCTGCGGGGTTGCTGCTTAAGATGGGGGTGGCCTGCCTAGGCGACGACCAACCGCCCTTCTCGGCCATCGAAACTCAAACTTGATGGCGGTCGGCCGAAATCGCCGCGAACTGCCAGTTAGCAGCTACAACCTCGCCTGTTAGTATACCGGAATGCTAGAAGCTCAACTTAACGCTGAAGTCCTATTTCAGCAGGGTCGCGCCGCATGGCTTCGGAATGACCCGAGGGCGGCAATCCCTTCACTTCGCGCGGCGGCAACTGCGGCACCGGAGAATGCCGCCTACGGCTATGCCCTTGGTTGCGCCCTGCTAAAGGCTGGTGACCTTCAATCCGGCTACCCTCTACTCAACCGTTGGAGGAGCGCCGAGGCAGGGCGGCGAGCTGCAATTCGCCTTCCAATTCCTGCCTGGGCCGGGCAGCCTGTTGAAGGCAGGCATTTTCTAATCTGGGGTGAGGACGGCTTCGGCGACCAGATCATGTACATGCGATACGCCGTCGCTCTTGTTCGACGGGGCGCCCGCGTATCGTGGATTTGTCCCCCTCCACTTGCCAGCCTCATCGCCCACATGGGCATATCCCCGCTTCCGAACGATCAACCCTTTGCTATCTCGGACGCCGATTTCTATTGTCCGTCGAGCGCGCTCCCCCAGGTCTTTGGTGTAACTCTCTCGGCAATTGAAGGGCACCCATTCATTGCGCCCCCGTCGGCCGATATCCGGGGAGCACGCATTGGCGTCGTAACAAGCGCATCCCCGATACACGCTGACGGTCCACAGAAGTCTCTGCCACCGCTTCAGGCAGATCGTATTCGAGCTATCCCGGGAGCAATTGATCTCGCCCCAGAGCACACCGGTGCCAGAGATTTTCTCGATACAGCTTCATTGATGGCTGGCTTAGATCTCGTAATTAGTGTCGACACTGCTTCCGCACATTTGGCAGGCGGAATGGGTATAAGGACGCTCATCCTTCTCCCCTACGTTGCCTGCTGGCGCTGGTTCACACATTCAAGCCGTTCGCCTTGGTACGACAGCGCTGAATTGGTTAGACAACCCCAGGAGGGAGACTGGGCTTCCGCTGTCGACTACGTAGTTGCCCGCACAAGATGAACAAGCACTAGACCATCGCCGCCGGCTGAACCCCCGGTGGAGGTGGTTGTGCCGCCGCCACCCGGCGTAAACCCGCCCCGAGCACTAAGCCCACTTGCCCCATTGCCGCCTCGGTATGGCCCATGTCCGGGAGCTCCTGAGCCAGGTCGCTGCGAACCTGAAGCGGTGCCGCCAAGTCCCGGATTGGTACCATCCCCTCCAGCGCCTGCAGTGGTGGCAGTGACGCCAGCAGTCCCAGAAAGCACGATATCCGAATGCCGGGTTGCGATGGCCGTTCCGCCTGCATTGATTCCGCCCGCGCCGCGGCCGCCGCCGACGTTCAAGACTTCGCCACCCGGGAATGCAGCAATTGTGTTGCCACCATCCGTGCCGGCCGATGCACCAGGCTGCACGCCGGCGCCCACTGAGAGCGACACCTGTGCCCCTTTGAGGATGTATCTTTCTGCGAGGTGGAACGCTCCTGATGCTCCGCCGAAGGGTGCAGCTTGATCCGCCCCAGCCCCTGCGCCCCAAAGCACGAACCGCCACACGCCGGTTCGTGGACAGGTCCAAGTGTGCGATCCCGCCGGAAAGCTGTACGCCAGCATCGGCGCTCGGGCCCGCCGCCCGTTCAGCCCCTGCCCCACAAGGCCCCTGATCTTCTGCCCCACCGCCATCAGTAGTCCGCCCATTCGGCGATGAAGTTGACGCTCTTGGCCTGCCCCTCCGCGACGTACAGGCGCTCGTTCGGCTGCAGGATCACGGGCGAGTCGTCGGAGTAGCCGAAGTCCGTGGTCGGGGCCTCCGTGGTCTGGGCCATGGTGTAGACGCCCATCAGGGCGCTGTCTGCCAGGTGCCGCGTGGTTCCGCCATCCGCCGACCGGAACACCTGCAGCTGATTGGCCGAGGTGATGGTTTCGCACGGGATGGCCTGGAGCTTCGTCAAGCGAGCCCCATTCGGCCCGGCCGTCACGAGGAGCTGGGTGTTGGTGGGGCTGGTCGAATAGGTGGCGTTGGCCGCGGCCACATTGACCACGTTGGCCCTCGGCGTCTGGGGCGTCACGATGCTGTTCGGCGTCACGGGCATGGTCGTCTCCTAAAGGGCGATGGCGAAGGCGAGCGCGAGGCCCTTTACGGCGCCCGCGTAGTCGCTGAGGTCTGATGTCGAGAGCGATTGCCAGCTCGCGCTGGACCCGTCGGTTCTCACGAACTTGCCGGCGTTCCCGGCCTGAGCCGGCAGGGCGCCGGCGTTGTAGGACCAGGCCACGCTCGACACCCAGTCCTTGATCGAGGCGCCGCCATAGCCGGGCGTCTTCACCGCGCCGCCGTCGGTCACGATCCAGAGGATATCGCCGGGATCCACCGTCACCGTGGCGCCCGCCCCGGTCGTCAGCGTGACCGGCCCGTCGCAGGCGTTCCAGACGAGATAGCTCTTGCTGACCGGCGGGATGGTGACGGTGAAGGGCCCGGCCCCGCCGGTGAACTTCACCATCGCGGCCCGCGCCTCGTCGTCGCCGGCGTTGGCGGTGCTGAGCGCGGCCGGGCCCGACAGCGGCTTTGTCAGCCAGCCGGCCACGGCATAGTCGGCGTGCTGCAGGACGGCGTTCAGCTTCTCGCCCCACAGATTGATGTTCTCGCCGGTGAATTGCAGTTCGAACCGGAGCGAGGGAGACCAGGAGGAAGGCATCAGGCGATCACGGCTCCCGTGTCTTGGCGGATCCAGTGGATCCCGTCCGAATGGGCGAGGATGTTGAGGTCGGTGACGAGCGCGAGGGTGTGCGGATGCGCGGCCGCCGCCGGCAGGCCGGCCAGGGTGGACGCGAACAGCGGCGTCGGCGCCGCTGGCGCGATCAGCGCCAGGAGCGCGTCGTGAAACGATCTCAACACGCCGCGCAGGGGTTCGGGCGTCACCGGCCCGATGGGCAGCAGCATCAGCCCGCTCCCACGCCGACCAGGGCCGGCAGCTCGGTGGTCAGACGGCGCGACGCCCGGCTGCGGGCGTCCTTGGCGTTCAGCTCCTCGATCGCCCGCGCCAGTTTCGTCTCATAGGCGCCGGCCAGTTCGGCGTCCCGGAGGAACGGGCCAGCCTCGCTCAGCGTCGCGAACAGGTAGACGTCCGGCGCCTCGGCCAGCAGCGCGTTGGTCGGCGCGGCGGTCGACAGGGCGTAGGCCTTCAGCATCCGCAGGATGACGACATAGGCCTGGTCGCAGAGCCGGTCGAAACGGACCGAGCCGCTGTCCACCGCCCAGGCGCCCGGCTCACCGCGCACAGAGGACCGGCCGATCAGCGCGGCCTCCATGAAGGGCAGCTCGCAGCGGCCGTCGGACCGTTCGATCCACAGTCTCAGGGGCTCGGTGAAGCCCGCCGGCAGCGGGACCAGGCGCGAGCCGGCCGTGGTGGTCAGCTCAACTTCGGTTTCGGCGAGACGGCTCCGCAGCACGCGGTTGAGACGCGCCTCGGCGAGGGCGACGAACTCCGGGATGCGGTCGGTCAGGTCCGCCCGCACCAGCCAGTTCGCCGCCGCCGCACGCAGCTCGGCGTAGGTGGTGATCGCCATCGGGATCTCCGCAAATGAAAGGGGCCGCCCGAAGGCGGCCCCGCAAGGGTGGTGAATGGCGGTCCGCCGCGCTGCGGCGGGCGCCCGCCGGCTATCGGTTCGCCAGGCGGCAGGCGAGCTGCGGCCGGATGGTCTTGAAGCCGTACAGCACGTCCAGCCGGCACGGGAACTTGTCGTTGTTGATGTCGTACTGACGCACGATCCGCATCGAGATCCCGTCGAACACCTCGCGGCTGGCGAAGTCGACCCCGCGCGGCATCACCATGTCGGCCGTGGCGAACGCGAAGGCGCCCTTCTGGTAGGCCATGGAAATGCCGTAGCTCTGCCCCGCCGTGCCCGCGAACCCGAGCAACGTGGCCGTGGCCGGCGAGGCCGAGACGGTCTGGTTCGGCCCGCTGGTCACGATCGCCGGCGCGATCTGCAGGGCGCCGGCGCCGCCCGCATAGTCGGCCGTCACCACGAACTGCTGCAGCACATTGGTCGTCTGCTTGGTCTCGGGATGCACGCGGAAGACGTTCGGCAACGTGAAGACGTCACCCTGCTTCAGCGCCCCCGTGCCCGTGTTCACCGCCAGCGCCGATCCGGTCTGGCCGGCGCCGTTCACCTGATATCCCGTCCCGGCGGCTCGGGCGTGGCGCGGCCAGAGGGTGTTCTCCATGAAGTCGAAGCCGGCCGTGCGCCCCATGAAGCCTTCGCGGTTCTGCTTCGCGATGGTCGACTTGTCGTTGAACAGGCCCTTGAGAGCGTCCACCAGGTCGACGTTGTCCTGGGTGTTGAGGTTGCAGGTGCGGCCGTTCAGCGGCGCCAGGTTGTCCACCAGCACCTTCCGGCTCTCGAGCACCTTCGCGAAGCTCGCCGGCTGGCCCGCATTGTCCGCCTGGTTCCAGACGTCGCGGTACATGCCCATGGCGTCCGCCTCGATGTTGGCGGCCAGCACGCTCATGGCGGGTTCCAGGATGCGCTCGGAGAAGTCGTCGAGGCCCAGGGTCAGGTCCATCGAGGTGAAGTTCAGGTCCACGCCCTTCTGGGTCTGCACCTTCAGGTCCACCGAGCTCTCGGTGGTGTCCTGAGCCGACAGCGTGGCGCCGGTCCGGACCGTGTACTGGTTCGGCAGTCGGATCTTCAGCGTGTCGCCGACCTTGGCGCCCTGCTGGGCGAAGCGGTCGTCGTAGTCCCGCGTGATCGTGCCCACGAAGTTCAGCTTCTGGTGCAGCACGCGAAGGGCCTCCCGCGTCACCGCGGTGGCCGTGAGGATCGTATTCGGCATGTCTGTCCTTTGGAGTTTGGGAAAACCGCGCACAGGCGTCCGAGCCGCGCCTGGGCGCGGGTGCTCGGTCGCGAGCCGGCCGGGCCGGCGGCGGCGGATGTCGGAAGGGCGCGACCCTGTCCCCGCGGGGCGGGAGGATCGGCCACGATCTGGGAGGCTCGAGCGCGGGTTGTCTCGCCGCGGAAGCTCGGCCCGAGACGTCGGCTCAGCTCATCGCTGGCGAAGGAAGATCGCCAATGACGTCAGGTCTGTAGAGGCTCCAGCTCAGGAGCGAGGGCGGGCCGCCGACGGCGTCAGTCGCCCTTCGGCATGACAGGACGCCAGTCCTGGAGCCTGATGTTCGGCGCGCCCTTCAGAAAATGGACGGCCCCGTCCAGGTGCTCGCGTCCCCGCAGGTTCCAGCCGGATGGAAAGCCGCTGGTGACATATCCCGCGGTGCTGCAGGCCACGCACGCGCCGTCTTGGTCGAGGACCCGCAGTTCGTAGGCGCCCTCTGGCAGGCTGGCCCGCTGCCAGAGGTCGTCGCATCCGCCGCGGCAAGCCTGTGAGAACAGGACCCCGTTGTCCGTCTTCAGCACCAGTTCGCGAACGCGGTGGGCGTCCAGGTCCGCGCCCGCGCCGATGATCTCGATCTCGTAGTCCGGCTGGTTGTTCGAAGCCCACTGGAAGATGGCCATGACGAGCAGGACGAAGCTGAGCCCGATCGCATAGCCCAGCCGAAACGCAGTCGGGCGAAGAATGGACTTCAGGTTCACGGCCGAGCCCCCTTCAAGTCCGCGATCTGCACCTCCACGGCGGCGGGCCCATTCCACCAGGGCGATAGCCGCGCCTTCAAGGCGGGCGCCTCGCAGACCACACAGCCGCCGTCGCGGCCATGGATCTCCACCCGGACCGGCGTATCGTTCTGGAACAGCAGGTCGTCGCAGGCCCCGCGACAGGTCTGGCCGGTGACGGTCGAGGCCCCCCGCCAGATGACCGTCGATCCGCCGGCGGCGGTGATCGCCTGGCCCTGCGGTCCCATGGGCAGATGGGGATTGTCTTCCCGCGTGACCAGGGAGACACGGCCGACAAGGTCGAGGCCGAACAGTCCGATCAGCGTCAGCGCCGGGAGCGTAGCCATGCCGGCCAGCAGGCCCAGGAACAGCCTGACACTTCCACGCAAACCACGAGCGATCCCGCCCCTGGCGGCGCTCAACTCTCGCTCTGACGGCATCACCACTCCACTCGTTTCATGGTTGAGCTTAGCAAGTCCGCCCGAGAACACAACAGGAACCATCAGCGGCGTGGAAGACCTTCCAGCCCGGCGGGCGGGAATCGGTAGAGCGGCCCGGTCGGCGTTTCCCTCACCCGGGTCTGGAGCCGGCCCGGGTCGATCTCGCCCCCGCGGACCGCCGCGCTCACGCCCTCGAGATTGTTTCGAAGGTCCATGCGGATCTCGTCGAGCGTCTGCCCCGGCGTCGGCGATTTCTCCCGGTGGGAGTACGGACCTCCATAGTCCCCGGTGGCGCGCTTGTGCTTCCGCAGACTGCCGACGAAGTTGTCCACCTCATGCCCTACGCCGGCGGCCGTGGCGAAGGCCGGTCCCGCCACCTCGGCGATGCGCTTCGAGGCACGGGCGTGCCGTAGGGCGTCGAAGTCGTTGTTGTGCGGACGCCCCATGCCGGCGGCCGCAGACTCCGCGAAAGAGCGGTTGATCTCCTCGTCCATGACCCGCTCCGCGAACGCCGTCTTGGCGCCTAGGTCCCACACCCGCCCCGCGCGCTGCTCCAGCGTCAGCGGCGAATCCGGCCGCCGATCGAAGAACCGCGCGAGCGTCCGCGTGTTGTCGACCAGCCTCCGCTGCGCCGCCGCCCGGAGGCCGTCGATCGGATTGCGCTCCGTCATCACCGCCCCCGCGCCAGTTGCTCGCCGCGGCGGCGCATCCACTCACGAGTGCCAAGCTCGTCGCGCACGCCGCCCGCTCCGGAACCGCCCCCGCCCACAGTGACCGCGGGCCGCAGCTCGCGCGCCGCGGCTTCCGCATCCCCCTGGCCAGCCTGATCGGCGCGCCAGGCTCTGTGCAGAACCTTCCACAGACGGGGGTCGGCCATCTGGGCCAACTCGTCCAGGGTCACACCGAACGCCTGGCCGTATTCCACAAGCTTGGCCGCCACCTCTGGCGACCAGCCCTCGATCTCCTCGCGCAGCTTCGCGCCCGTCGCCGCCATGGCCGCAGCAGATTCCCGCGCGGCCTCCAGCGCGCGTTGCTGGTCGTGGTGGGCGAGCGCATAGGCGAACCTCTCGCGCAGGGCCTCGGTTTCCTGGAAGGTCTCCCACAGCGCCTGCGCCCGGCGCGGTTCCTCGTGCGCCAGAAGCTCCCAGTCCAGCCCCTCGAACTCGTCCAGATGGCGATCCAGCGCCGCCAGCGTCGCCCGGTCGCTGGCCTCGCCATCCAGGCCGCGCCGATGGTCGGACAGCGCCTGCCGCTCGGCCTCCAGCGCCCGCCGGCCCTCGGCCAGCTCCTGCGTCTTGCGGGTATAGTCCGCCTGCCGCAGGAACGCGCCCTTGAGCGATGCCGGCAGCGCGTGGATCTCGCCGTCCACCTCCAGCTCGAAGGTTTCCGGCTCGGGCTGCAGCCCGTCGGTCTCGACGAACTGGGCCTCGTCCAGGCGCGCGTCGTCGCCGCCCGCCGCGAAGGGGTCGTGATCGGTCATGGATGTCCCTTGGGTCTGGCGCCGCGAGAGGTCGCAGCGCGGATGACGCGACGCCGCCGGCGCCGCGAGCAGGAGGCTGAAATCCTCCGGCAGCGAACAGATATTGAATGACTCTAAGGTCGAGAGGTGGATCCGGGGCCGTGCCCCGCCTTGGGCGAACGCCTCAGCCGCTGGTGGCGCGGCGTCGTTCGATTTCTCGTCGCCATGCGCCAAGCAGCACCGCCACGATCGATAGTGGCGCCCAAATCCCGGTCACGAAGCCCATGACGAGAGCCGACAGCATGCGCAGCGCCGTCCGCAAATCCTGCGATCCTGTGCTTGTGCCCAGCAACGCCACCCATGCCAGCGCCAGCACGACGAGCACGACGGAGCCGACAAGCCGCACCCCCTTCCAGACGCCATGCCGCCGACCAAAGAAGAATAGCGGCGCGCAGAGCGGCAGCGTCGGCAGGCCGAACATGAACAGCATCCGCACCCAGGTGACGTAGCTGCCGGGCTGGAGGCCCAACGACCAGACGGCGCCCGCAAGATAGCTCCAGAACGTGAACACGGTCACCGGCGGCTCACTCACTTGCGACGTTCCACACGCCTGCCTCGCGCAGCCATCCAGGCGTCGATTGGAAGACGATCATCCGGCCCGACCGTGCCCGGCTACGGTCTAGGACAGCACGCGGTCCAGCCTCGATCATCTCGGCTGGCAGAATTCCGGGAAGGCAGGACGGCATGCTGGTGGGCAACGCCAACCTCGACGCCTTCGCTCGCGGTGGCGTGCTTGGAAACAACTCTGGCCTCTTGCGGAAAGGCGCTTCGCTCATCCACAACTCCATCAGAACAGAACCCGAACGTCAAGTTCAGGTTGCGGCCGCCCCGCGCATCGCCTTCAGGCGGTTGGTCTCGGCCTCGAAGGCCTCGATCTCCAGCCGACGCGCGGCGTGCGATCGGTCCTGCTTCAGCGCCGCGACCTCGGCGCGCGCGGCGGCGAGCGCCTGGCCCAGCTGCGCGAGCTGCGCCTGGGCCGCCTGCCCCTCGGCGCGCTCGCCTCGCGCCTGCGGCGGCAACAGCGCGCCGAGTCGCTGGGCGATCTCGTCGGCGCCCGGCCAGTCCAGGTTCCGCGCCAGCAGGTCGCCGATGAGCGGCGCCGCGGCCGGATACGCCCGGATCAGCTCGATCATCTGGTTGGCCGCCTCTTCCCGGCGGCTCGTGAAGCTCGGTCCCGAGCGCACGGTCAGGTCGTACTTCCCCGCCGAGAGGTCGTAGATCGGGCCGATCGCCTTCAGCGCCTCGCCGCCCTGGCGTCCAGGCGCCACCCCGACCGACTGCGCCGCCCCGTCCGGCCCCAGCACGCGCACCACCCGCGCCGTCCCGTAGACCTTCGGGATCAGGTCCAAAAGGACGCGCCCGGCGTGGCGGATCGCGCGACTGAGGTTGTCGATGTAGTGGAAGGTCGAGACATCGCCTTCCCGCTGGCGCGCCATGATCGCCCGGCCCGAGGTCTCGTTCGACCGCGCCCCCAGGCTCGCATCGTAGAGGCCCATGATCGACTTCATGTCGTCCGAGGCGTTCATCGCCTCCTGCAGCGCCCCGGCCGGCACGCCGGCATAGCCCTGCCGCATCGGCGGCTCCGGCCCGTCGTATTCGATGTAGGCGTGGCTCTGGGTGTTGGCCGTGGCCCACTTCGCCGAGTCTGTGTCGAAAGCTCCCTTGCGGCCGATGAACGGCGTCCGCGGCGCGAGGGCCACCAGCTCGGTCGAGATCGAGCGCCAGTAGTTGAACATCCGCTGCGGGTCCTTGGCGTCGCGCACCAGGCTGCGCAGCCGGCGCCGGCCATCCACCATCAGTTCCTCGCCGTAGACGGGCACGATCGGGATGAACCGCCCCGCCCAGTCCACGGTCTCCAGCACCTCGGCGCCGCTCAGGATCCGCTGGGTCACCTTGTGCCCCGCCACCGTTCTAGGGCGGCCGACCACTTTCACGCCCAACGCGTCGAACATGGCCTTCTGCGCCTTGTATGCGCCCTCCTCGATGATCTGGCCGTCCGACAGCGCCAGGATCGTCCGGCTGGCCCGCTCACGCCGCCAGTATTCGGCGATGGTCACCCGCGGGCCGTCAGACTGTGGTCCGTCCGCACGCTCGCCGTTCCAGTCGGTTGCTTCGGCGCCCTTCCATCGCGCCTCGAACGCGGCGCGCGGCAGGCTGTCCACCACGAACGCGGTGTTCCAGTCGGCCGAGTCCGCCCCGACCGACTCCGGATCGCCGTAGATCGAGAAGGGGTTCGACACCCGCTCGACGACGATGTCCTGGTCGAAGCCGTCATCCGTCGCGTAGCGCGTGTTGATCCGGAAATAGCCGATCCCGGACGTCACCGCGAAGTCCAGCGCCGTGTCGTAGGCGACATCCGCATCCGAGCTCTGCTCGATGTGCCGGATCAGCCCGTTGAACACCTCCGCTGTCTCTGGATCGGCGCCGCTGTCGACCGGGTGGACCGCGATCGCCGGCTTGTTCTGGCGCGCATCGTTCACGACCTGGCGGATGAACGCCGGCAACCTGTTGATGGTCAGGCAAGGCCGCCCTTCCAGCTCGCGCTCGCGGCGGACGCGCTCGGGCCACTGCTCGCCTAGACGCGCGAAGCGCAGGTCGTCCAGCGCCTCGCGCCGGTTCTCCGCTTCGGCGTCGGCCGCCAGCGCGAACGCCTCGCGCGCCTCGGCCAGGATCTCGTCGTCTGACAATGGCAAAGCCCCATGACAAAAGGCCCGCGCGGGGGGCCCGGCGGGTGAACGCGACCGCGAGCGGTCGCCGCATGTCGAATCTTTCGGCGATCACTCGAGCGGCGCCGAGGACTGGTCCCCCGCCTCAGCGGGGCGCCTCAGGCGCAGTGATCAACCGTAGTGAAAACCTATCAAATTCGCGCGCGCCCGTCAAGAACAAAACGCGAACCATTTCGACCTCAGTCGTCTTCGGCCGCCTCCGCATCCAACTCGGCGACCAGCTTCCGCAGGCGGGCCAGATCCGTAGGGTCCATCCCCCGCTGCCGCGCGAAATGCGCCACCAGGGGCGCGATCTGGCCGCCGAACAGGCGATCCAGAAACCCCTGGCTCTCCGCTGTCACCCAGGCCTCGCGGCTCACCTTCGGCGTGTACAGCGCCAGACCGCCTCGCCGCTCGGACGCCACCGCGTCCTTGCGGATCAGCCGGTGGATCAGGGTCCGGACCGTCGTCTCGCTCCAGCCGTTGGCGGCGCCGGCGGCCGCGAGAATGTCTTCCACCCCCGCCCCGCCGCGTCCGGCCTCGGCCCCATCCCAGATCACCGCCATGACGCGGCTCTCCGCCTCGGAAATCCTCGGCTCCGTCATCCGCCTACGCGGCCGCGCGCCGGATCCGCGCCTCCAGATGCCGCTCGCATAGCACGCCGACGGTCGTCGCCAGCAGGCCCAGCATCACCGCCAGCGCGGCTTCGGCCCACCCGGGCGCCATGACCGTGATCGCCGGAGCCGGGCGTACATTGGCGATGCCGATGAAACCCCACAGCAGCACATAGGCCGCGGCCAGCGCGCCCAGCGGCGTTCCCCCGGCGCGGACGATCTTCAGCCGACCAAGCGCCGTGGCGAGCCCCGCCGCGTCGCCGCGCCCCACCTTTCCGAGGCTCATCGCCCAGATCGCCACGGCTCCAACCGCCGAAAGGATCAGGATGGCGAACACCGTCTTCATCTCCAGCGATGCGTCCGCAAAGACGTCGCCGAACGTCAGGCGCTCGCTGGCCGGGACCAGGCGGTAGGCGACCTCCTCGGCACGCGCCGCGCCCGCGGCCAGCACGAGGCCCGCCGCGGGCGCCAGGATCGTCATGAACTCGCGTCCCATCGGACGGCCTCCCAGTGTTGTTACGTGTGTAGCAAATCAAAACTACACACGTAACAAACCCTGTCAACCGGCCGATCAGCTACGCGCCGTCAGGCCCGGCCGCGCTGGAACAGGCCCAGCAGGAACAGCAGCAGGATCGCGCCCGCCGTGGCCACCACCAGGCTCGGGATCACGCCCGCGCCGGCGCTGAAGCCCAGCATGGTCGCCACGAAACTGCCGAGGAAAGCGCCCACCACGCCCACGATCAGATTGGTCAGCAGGCCATGGTTGCGCCGCATGACCTTCTCCGCGATCCAGCCGGCCACGATGCCGATGATGATCGCGCCGATAATTCCTACGCCATCCATTCGAGTGTCCTCCGTCTGCCTCGGCGACGGAAATGCGGAGGGCGGCGGCGGGTTGCACCGCTTCAGCGGATGTGCGGGTCCGACATCATGAGCTGCAGATAGAGGATCACCGCGATCGCGACCCCCACGCTCGTCATCGGGCGGGCCTCCACCAGGTCGATCAGCTGCCGCAAGAGGTCCGGCATGACGTCTCCAAAAGCCGCCCGCGTCCCCCGACAATTCCTTTTCGATTCAAGGCGGTTAACGCCTCTTAAGCCAAGACGATTAACTGCGCGCGCTCAGGCCATCCACGACAGCGTCCCGCCAGCCGAACGCGCCGAAGCTGGCGGCCTTGCAGGCGCCGCAGCCCGCCGGTTCAGCGCGAACTCGCCGAACGCGTCGGCGCCGTGGCTCGCGCGGTCGTGAAGCGGCCCGCCGAAACTCAGCGTCGCCCGGCTCCACCGCTTCCGGTACGCCCGCAGCCGCTCCAGGCCCGTGGCGCACCGCTCGGCGTCGAACCAGCAGATCGGGATCATCAGGCGCGCGGCGTTCACCCGCTCCTCGGGATCGGCCGCGGCGCCGACCTGGATGCGCGACAGTCCCAGCGATGTCAGCGTCTCGTACCGCGACCGGCCCGTCGCCAGCTCGCGCACCATCACATCGTGCGGCAGGTGATGCGTTCCCCACAGATAGGGCCGCTCCGCGATGGCGCGGCGCACGATCGCCGGCAGGCCCTCGCCGCTGGTCTCGAAGTAGTCGACCACCCGCACCTCCCGGCCAGCCTGCTGGAAGAACCAGATGGCGGTGTAGTCGTCGATGCCGAGATCCCAGGCCGTATCGACGGGCAGAGCGGGATCCACCGGCACGCCGCCGATCCGCCCCGCGCGTCCCGCCTCCCCCAGCAGGCTCGCGTAGTAGGCGCCGGGCGCGGCGGCGTCGAAGTCGACCAGGTACTCGCTGGCGAACCGCGCCTCGCCCTCCTCCACGCCCAGTTCGGCCACCAGCTCGGCCTTCTCGCGCGCAAGGTCATGCGGCTCGAAGACCGTGGTCTGCGTCGCCGGCGACTTCAGGCAGAACCAGCCATCCCGACCCGACCGGGCCTCGAACGCCCGCGTGGCATGGTTGCGGCCCCGGGGCGTCCAGAGGAACAGCGCCCAGCCGCGGTTCTCCACCAGGATTGGCCGCAGGTAGTCCCAGGCCTGCGGCTTGGCCAGCGACCATTCCGACAGCACCACGCCCCGCGGGGAGGCGCCCATCAGGCTGTTGTAGTTGTCCGATCCCACCACCTGCCAGATGGAGCCGTTGGTCAGCTCCAGCTTCATGTCTCCCTCGACGGCCCGGGCGACCATCGGCGGCGGAAACGCCTCGTCCACCCGACGTCGGCCGGTGTGCGGGTTCACCGCGTCCCAGATGGCCTTCCGTCCCTGCGCCGCCTCGGGCAGCAGGTGCCAGTAGATACCCGGGCAGGCCAGCGCCGACGCCGCCGTCCAGTGCAGCGCCACCTCGTCCTTGCCCCAGCGCCGGTGCGCCACCACGTCAGCCCGGCGGCAACCGTTCAGCAGGGCTTCCCAGAGCCCAGCCTGATAGCCGCGGGGCTTCCACTCGATCGGCAGCGCCAGTTCAGCCTTCATGGTCCAGGAAGCTCCCGTCCGGCAGGATCTCGCGGGCGAAGACCGACCCGTCCTCGCGCATCACCGGCGTGAAGGCCCGAATGCGCACCGAGATGGCGGAGACACCCGTCTTCCCGACCACCGCCTCCACCTTCGACCCATAGCGATGCGGCGCCGCCCTGGCCGCATGCCACATCAGTGTCGACACCCTGAGCTTGTCCGCCTGGACCGTCCCGGCCGTCGCGCCTTTCGCCACATCGAGAGCTTCGTCGGCGCGCGCGTCGGCCGCCATGTCCTTGGCGCGCGCGAGGGCGGCCCCGAAGTCCGGATGCTGGTCCCGCCACTGGTACAGGGCCGCATACGAGGGCATGCCGCGCGTGCCGCAGATCCTCGACCATGTTTCGCCCGCCGCGATCCGCGCGCAGATCGTCTCCCCCAGTTCGGGCGTGAACCCCACGCGCCGCTTCCTCGGGTGCTTCTGGACCGCCTGCTTGGAGGCCTCCGGCTTGGCGGCCTCCTTCCTGGGTCGCGCGGGCCGTGCGCGCCTCGACGTCTCTGTCATCGCCTCTCTCCTGCGTTCCGAGGGCGCTGGAACCTTCCCGCGCCCGTCTCCGTTCATGCTGACTTGGCGCCGCGCCGGCCGCCCCTTCGGGCCTGCCGTCGTCCGCCGCGACGTTCAGCCCCTGGCCGCTCTCCCCAACCGGCCAGGGGCCTTTGCTAGGAGGCGCAACGCCATGGGCAGGGTCCTGCTGGTCGAAGACGAACCGCTGGTGGCCGAACTGGTCCGCGAGACCCTCGAGGACGAAGGCCTCGACGTGCGCACCCTCCACTCGGGCCGCGACGCCCTGGGCTGTCTGGCGGCCGAGCCGCGCAGCTTCCAGGTGCTGGTGACCGACATCAATCTCGGCGACGGAGTCACCGGGTTCGACGTCGCCGCCGCCGCGCGCGCCGCCAACCCCGACGTTCGCGTGGTCTACGTCACTGGCCTGCCCAGCAACATCTACGCGGCCGAGGTCGAGGCGCTGATGTTCCCCAAGCCATTCGATCCGCTGGAACTGGCCGTCCAGGTCCGCGCCCTGGCGTGCGGCGACGGACCGCCGCGGGCCCAGGGCGGCTACTGACGCACGCCACAGGGGCGACCTGGCGCCGCAACGCCCTTGCGCGGGCGCCGGTGGTTGTGGCCTTGAGGGCCGCGTGAACCGCGTCGATCCAGCCTCCGGGGAACGCCAGCCCCTGCTCCGGCGCCTTGGCCCCGGGCTGATCACCGGCGCGGCCGACGATGATCCGAGCGGCATCGCGACCTACTCCCAGGCCGGCGCCCAGTTCGGGCTGAACATGCTCTGGACCGTCGCCTTCACCTATCCGCTGATGGTGGCGATCCAGCTCATCAGCGCCCGCATCGGCCGCGTCACCGGCGCGGGTCTCGGAGCCAACCTGCGGCGGGTCTTTCCCGCCCCGGTCGTCGCGGTGCTGGTCGCGCTCCTCTTCGTGGCCAACACCATCAACATCGGCGCCGACATCGCCGCCATGGGCGCGGCCGCCCAGTTGATGACCGGCTGGAGCGCCGCCGCCTTCACCGTCGTCTTCGCCCTGGGCTCGCTCGGCCTGCAGCTCTTCGTGCCCTACCACCGCTACGTCCGGCTGCTGAAATGGCTGACCCTGGCGCTGTTCGCCTACGTCGGGGTGGTCTTCACGGTCCATATCGACTGGCCGAGGGTCGTCGCCCGCACCCTGTCGCCGCAGATCGAGCTCACCGGCCCGGCCCTCACCGTCATCGTCGCGGTCTTCGGCACCACCATCAGCCCCTATCTCTTCTTCTGGCAGAGCTCGGAGGAGGTGGAGGAACTGGAGGCCAACCACGGCGCCGACCTGCTGCATGAGTCCGCCCCGCGCGCCGAACAGGAACTGGCCCGCATCCGCTGGGACACCTTCACCGGCATGGCCTTCTCCAACCTGGTGGCGTTCTTCATCATCCTGACCACGGCCGTGACGCTGCACGAGGCCGGCGTCACCGACATTCAGACCTCCGCCCAGGCCGCCGAGGCGCTTCGACCTATCGCCGGCCCACTGGCCTTCGCCCTCTTCGCCCTCGGCATCATCGGCACAGGCTTCCTGGCGGTGCCCGTCCTCGCCGGTTCGGCCGCCTACGCC
This sequence comes from Phenylobacterium kunshanense, assembly GCF_003254525.1. Classification (GTDB taxonomy): domain Bacteria; phylum Pseudomonadota; class Alphaproteobacteria; order Caulobacterales; family Caulobacteraceae; genus Phenylobacterium; species Phenylobacterium kunshanense. The sequence goes on along the minus strand of NZ_QFYS01000009.1, from coordinate 3,646 downwards.
ATCGGCGAGGCCCGCGGCTGGAAGACCGGCCTGGAGTATTCGCCCAGGGACGCCGGGGCCTTCTATGCCGTGATCGTCGCCGCCATGCTGCTGGCCATCGGCGTCGTCTTTTCGCCCCTGGATCCGATCCGCATCCTGTTCTGGAGCGCCGTGCTCAACGGCGTGATCTCGGTGCCGATCATGGCCGCCATGATGATCGTCGCCAGCCGCCGCCAGGAGATGGGCCGCTACGTCGCCACCACCGGCCAGCGCCTGTTCGGCTGGACCGCCACCGGCGTCATGGCCCTCGCCGTCGCCGCCATGTTCGCCTTCATGCTATAGGGTCCGCCATGGCGATCGGGCTCTACAGGGAAACGGACGGCTGGGGCACGGAAGACAGCGCCCGCGTGCGCTTCCCCGACGGCTCAGAGCTGGACGTGCCCCGCTCCGAATACGACGCCGCCTGCCACGAGCCCCCCTTCGACGAACTCCCCACCCGCACGGAGTACGAAGCGCACCACGCATGAGGGGGCTCCCTCGGCTTCGGCGCCGCGGGTGTCCACAGTGATCTGGGTCAAGGCGCTGGTCCGAGTCTGGCGGCATGTCGAAGCGGCGCCTGCCTGGGGCGCATGTCGTGAGCTGCGGAGCACAAGGGAATGACCGCCGAGCGCGTGAGGAGATGAGATCCAGCGTCTTCCTGCGCGAGGTTCTCCCGTTCTTCCTGTCGCTGATGGCGCTGATCGCCACGACGCTCCTCGTCGACGCGGGCCTGCATCTGCTCGACGCCGTCTGGATCGGCCGCTACCTCGGCATTCCGGGCGTCATCCTGATCCTGGTCTCGTTCGGCCACTCCCTGCGCAAGCGCGGGGTGATCCACAGCGGAAACCCCGTCTTCCTGCTGCGCCTGCACGAATGGCTGGCCTGGGCGGGCTCCCTGCTCGTGCTGGTCCATGCCGGCGTGCACTTCAACGCCGTCTTGGCCTGGCTCGCCCTCGCCGCCATGCTGGTCAACATCAGTAGCGGACTGACCGGCAAGTTCCTGCTCCGCCGGGCCCAGGCGTGGCTCAAGGCCGCCCGCGCCGAGCTGAAGGACGAGGGGCTCTCCGACGCGGACATCAAGGCGCGCCTCCATCGGGACAGCCTCACCGTCGACCTCGTTCGGCAGTGGCGGAAGATCCACCTGCCGATCTCGCTCGCCTTCGCCGTCCTGGCGCTGGCCCACATCGTCGCCGTGTTCATCTTCTGGGGCTGGAAATGACGCCGCGCTGGGTCTGGATCGTGCTGGGCGCAGCGCTGGCCGCCATCCTCGCGCTCGCCGTCATCTTTCCCCACCAGATGGTCAGTCCGGGCGACCTGCAGCCCGCCCACGCGAGCCTGCAGCAGGATTGTTTCGCCTGCCACGACGCCTTTCGCGGCGCCGCGCCTGAGCGTTGCGTCAAATGCCACGCCGTCGCCGACATCGGCCGCCGCACCACCAAGGGCGCGCCGATCGCCTGGTCGCGCATCCCGCCCTTCCACGAAGCGCTGCTCCAGCAGAACTGCATGGCCTGCCACACCGATCACCCGCGTCCCCGCCTGACGCGCAACCTGACCCTGGCCTTCGACCACCAGCTCCTGAAGCCCGAGCTGCGGGCCCGCTGCGCCACCTGCCACACCCCGCCCAAGGACGATCTGCACCGCGGCGTCACCGGGTCCTGCGCCCAGTGCCACGCCACCACCGCCTGGAAGCCCGCCAGCTTCGATCACGACCGCTACTTCAGCCTCGCCTCGCCCCACGACACGACCTGCTCGACCTGCCACACGGGCGGCGCCTACCGCGCCTACACCTGCTACGGTTGCCACGAGCACCAGCCCGCCCGCATCGAGGCCGAACACCGCGAGGAAGGCGTCCGCGGCGACATCCAGGACTGCGCCCGCTGCCACCGCAGCGCCGACGAACACGAAGCCGGCGAGCGCCGCGGCCGGCGCTCCGGCGGCGACGATGACGATGGCTTACCTGTCGGCGTAACTCTACGGTAGATGCGCCAGGCCAAGGCGCTGGAGAACGACCGGAATCGTCTCGGCGGAGGAGGCGAAATGGAGCGCCCCGAGCCCCGCGGCCTCCGCTCCCGCGACATTTGAAGGCCGATCGTCGACGAACAGGCAGTCCCCCGGCGCACATCCGAGTCGCTCGCACGTTCGCCGATAGATCAGCGGATCGGGCTTCGACATCCCTTCCTCGGCCGAGATCACGATCACCGAGAACCAGCGCTCCAGCCCATGTCGCGCCACAAGGGTCTCTCGCGTCTTCGGGCCTGAATTGGTGAGCAGCGCCAGGGGCAGCTTCCCCGCCATCCGGTCCAGCGCGAGCCGCCAGCGCGGGCAGACCCGCTCGTCGGCGGCCAGCGCCTCGAGCAGGTCGGGCAGCCCGGACGGCGCGATCCCGCACGCCGCGCACAGTCTGGCCTCGATCTCGGCTTCGGTCCGACCGCCTTCCCAGCCGGGCCCGATCGCCTCGACGAGAATCCGGTCGAGCTGACCCTGCCCCAACCCGTGAGCCCGCTCCCAGGCGCTGCGCGCGTCCCGCGTCGGCGTCTCGATGAGCACCCCGCCGACGTCCAGGATCAACGCTCCGAATTCCGTCGCCATTTGTCCCCCTCTTTCCTCCCCGCTCACCAGACTTGCGCGACCGGGCAACCGATCAGATGGGCCTGCACGCGCTCACAAAACACCTCAGGTTGCCCGCTGGCGCTCGCCTCTCAGGGCGTCAGCTGCGCAGCTCGTTCTGAGATGAGCAGATAGGCCAGGTCGAGCGGCAGGAATTCATAGCCCAGCAGCGAGATGGCAGCGGTGATCTGGCCCCGGTGATGGGTGGCATGATTGAAGACGTGGAGCAGCGTCGCCGCCGTGGGGAGTGTCCGCGGCTGCCCGGTCGTCATGACGTAGTGGAGGTCGCCAGCCAGGTCGCCTTCGCTGACACCTTCAAGATAGTCGGACCACTGCGCGGCCGCCTCGATCAGCCCGGAGGCCAGACGGCGCCGATCACGCTCGAGCTCAGCATCCAGGGGCAGGCTTGGCGAGCGGCCGCTGGCAAACCTGGGAAACCAGATCTCACGGTCGGTCAGGAGCAGGTGGTTCAGGGTGCCGTGGATGGAACCGAAGAAGAGCCCGCAGGGACGCCTGTAGTCGTCTTCCGGCAGAGCCTCGAGCGAAGACAGGAGGCGCTCCGTTGCCCAGACATGATGCCGGGCCATCTGATCCAGCAGGCTTCTCGCCGCAATCGTCATCGCATCCCCCGCCATCGCACAAGCGCCTGTAGGCTGACCATGGCTGGCGCCCTGTGCAAGCAGCCAAGGTTGCGACGCCCGCTCGCCACCCTCTCCCCTCTCGACGCTCGCCCGGGGCCGAGGAGGCGAAACGTGAGCCAAGGGTAACACCCCGGGATTGCCGCCCGAGCTCAGAGCGGACCTGGTGCGAGTGTCCGGCTCCTGGCGAAGAACCCATGACGGTGTTCGACCCTTAGCGGTCCTTTTCAGCTCGCAATGTCCCTGTTCGTCCTTCACCTCCCCCGCGAAGCGGCGGGAGCAACCATGTTTCAGGTGGCCGGGTGAGCGAGCCAGGGTTGGCCGCGGCTGAGGATGAGGTTGGCGGCTTCGATGAGCTTTCGCATGACGGCGACGGTGACGAG
>NZ_QFYS01000046.1 GCF_003254525.1 Phenylobacterium kunshanense | reverse complement strand
AAAAAATTCGTCCTCCGTTTCAACCGAATCTTCTACCGATTCCTCGACTGATTCGTCATCTGCTTCCACCGAATCGTCTACTGATTCGTCCTCCGTTTCCACCGAATCTTCTACTGATTCCTCGACTGATTCTTCCTCCGCTTCCACCGAATCGTCTACTGATTCGTCCTCCGTCTCCACTGAATCCTCAACGGATTCCTCAACTGATTCTTCCTCCGTGTCCACCGAATCATCCACTGATTCGTCG
>NZ_QFYS01000008.1 GCF_003254525.1 Phenylobacterium kunshanense | reverse complement strand
TCTGCAGCCTCAAGCACTTCCGACGCATCGCCACCCGCTTCGACAAACTAGCCAGGAACTTCCTCGCCACCGTCCTCCTCGGATCAGCACGCCTCTGGCTACAGGCTTATGAGTCCACGCCCTAGGCCGCGGCCCAGTTGAGGGCTTCGGGATCGTCCAGGGCCATCTCGTCCCAGTCGAGGTCCGGCGGCGGGCTCATGGCGGCGGCGACAACGGCGCTCATCTCGGCGGCCGAGGTCACGCCCACGAGGACGGCCGAAGCCTCCGGGCGGGTGAGCGCGAAGCCGAGCGCGGCCTGCAGCGGGTCGGACCGCCCCTCCGCGATAAGGCGGCGCGCGCGGGAGATGCGGCCCGCGGCGGCCTTGAGATGGCTGGGCGCGCGGTCGGGCGGCAGGAACAGGACGCCGTTCAGGAAGATCGAGCGCAGATGCACTTCGACGCCCATCTCGGCCAGGGTGGCGAGGGAGCCGTCGATCAGCAGCCGCTGGTCGAGCAGCGAGGCCGGCGCCTGGACGACGTCGGGCTTGAAGCGCCGCGCGACGCCGACCGGATCGTCCGACGCATAGACCGGGACGCCGATCTGGCGGCAGAGGCCCTGGTCCTTCAGCGACTTGAGGCGATCCCACATGGCCGGGCCATGCGGCGTGAACAGGTCGGTGGCCGAGGGCGCGACGATGGCGTGCACCCGCTCGACGCCCAGACGCAGCATCTGGGCCCGGAGCTCGGTCTCCACCGCATCGGGCCCGCGGTCGGGCCGAATACAGGTGAGGGTGATGCGGAACGGATTCGGCTGGGGCAGCGCGCCGCGCAGCAGGGTGTCGGCCGAGGCCCCGTGCCGGGAGACGTCCAGCACGCCCATGCCGGAGCGGCCGGCGATGGACAGGATGTCGCGCGCTTCGGCCTCACGCGGACGACCGCGTGGACCTGGCGGCTGGTCGAGACCAAACTGCGCAGTGCCGAGGCCGAGCTTGCTGAGGGGAGACGTCATTCGGCCTTTGCTTGGTGGAATCCGCGTGAGTCGCCATTTTGTCGCATGAAAGCTAATGAGCCGTATCCGACCTTGATTGACGCCGCCCGCCCCGCGCCGCTGCCCGAATGGCCCGTGTTCGGCCTCGTGGAGGACGTGCGTCCCGCCCTGCGCCAGGCCCGGGCGACGGACGGACATCTGGTCCTGGCCACCCTCGTCTCGGTCGAGGGCGGGGGGCCCCGGCCCGAGGGCACGCAGATGGTCTTCGCGCCCGATGTGGTCGCCGGCTATTTTTCCGGCGGCTGCGTGGAGGGCGACGTGGCCGGCCATGCCTGGGCCTGCCTAAGCGATGGAGAACCGCGGCGCCTGGTCTATGGCGAGGGCAGTCCGTGGCCGGACATCCGGCTGCTCTGCGGCGCGCGGATCGAGATCGTGCTGGAGCGGGTTCCGGCGGACGACCCGGCCCTCGGCGAACTGCTGGCGGCGGAAACCGAGCGGCGGCCGGTGACATGGGTGAGCGACGGGCGGGCGCGCGCCTGCGGGCCGGACGTCTCCCCCTGGGCGGAGGCGACGGTGGTGAAGCGCTACGAGCCGCCGCATCGGCTGGTCGTCGTGGGCGGTGATCCGACAGCCCTCGCGATCGCGGAACTGGGCGTCAGGTCGGGCTTCGAGACGACCCTCGTCCGACCCAAGGGACCCGAGACGCCGCCCCCCGTCCCCGGCCTGGCCTATCGGCGCGACGAACCCGGCGCGGCCCTGGCGGCGATCCGCCTCGACCCCTGGACCGCGGTGGCGGTGGCGACCCACGACCTGGACACCGACCGCGCGGCGCTGGCCGTGGCCCTGCCGTCGCAGGCCGGCTACGTCGGGTTGCTGGGCGCGCGGCGCAGGCTGGCCGGCCGCCTCGCGGAACTGGAGGCGGGCGGGATGGCGACGTCGGCGCTGGCGCGGCTGCGGGCGCCTATTGGCCTCGACATCGGCGGCAAGGCGCCCTTCGAGGTGGCGGTGTCGGTGATCGGCGAGATCACCGCCCTGCGCTACGCCCGCGGCAGCAGCAGCACCTCGACAGAGCCGCCGGCCTCGACGGCGGGTGCGTTGGGCGCGCGGCGCAGCAGCGCGTTGGCCATGGCGAAGACGCTGACCAGCGACGAGTCCTGATCCTTGTAGGCCCGGGCGGTAAGGCCGTCGCCGAAGCTGACCTGTGCGCGCATCCAGTGCTCCCGGGGGCCATTGGCGGCGAGCGGCGCTTCGGCCCGCGCGCTCAGCATCGGAAGCGCCGGGTCGGCGCCCTGGAAGGCCGCGAGGATCGGCCGAAGGAAGAGTTCGGCGCAGACGAGGGCCGAGGCGGGATTTCCCGGCAGGCCCAGCATCCGCCGGCCGTCCGCCAGGACGCCGAAGAACGTCGGCTTGCCGGGCCGGATGGCCACGCTGGACACACGCAGTTGCAGGCCGAGCGCCTGGCCGGCCGTACGGACAAGATCGTGGTCGCCCACCGACGCGCCGCCGATGGTGACGACCAGGTCGCCCTCGGCGGCGCGCAGGGCCTGGACGGTGGCCTCCAGGTCGTCCCGCACTGGCCGGGCGCGGCTGACCTCGGCGCCCCAGCCGCCGGCGAGGGCCGCGAGGGTGCGGGAGCCGGAGTCGTAGATCTGGAAGGGGCCCGGCTCGGCCGGGGCCTCGACGATCTCCTCGCCGGTGGAGAAGAGCGCCACGCGGGGGCGCCGGGCGACGGGCAGGTCGGCGGCGCCGGCCGCGGCGGCCAGCGACAGTCGCCAGGGATCGATACGCAGGCCGGCGTCGAGCAGGGTCTGGCCGGCGGTGAAGTCGCCGCCCGCGGGTCGTACGTTCTGCCCGAGCTTCGCGGCCGGAACGGTCACGAACTCGCCCTCGCGGGTGACGTCCTCCTGGATCACCACGGCGTCGGCGCCCGCGGGCACGGCGGCGCCGGTGAAGATCCGGACGGCCTGGCCCGGGGCGACCACGCCTTCGAACCCATGCCCGGCGGCGCTCTCGCCGACGACGGTCAGCCGGCCCGGCGCGTCGGCGAGGCGGATCGCGTAGCCGTCCATGGCCGAGGCCGCGAAGGGCGGCTGGTCACGCCGGGCGACGACCGGCTGGGCCAGCACGCGGCCGATGCTGTCGGCGATGGCCACGCGCTCGGAGGGCAACGGCACGACCTCGGCCAGCATCCGCGCGCGGGCCTCTGCGACGGGGAGGAGTTTCACGGCGCCGTCCAGTCCCCGCTCTTGCCGCCGGTCTTGGAGACGAGGCGGACGGTCTCGATGACCATGCCCTTCTCGGCGGCCTTCAGCATGTCGTAGAGGGTCAGGCAGGCGACGGAGGCGGCGGTGAGAGCCTCCATCTCGACGCCGGTCTGGCCGGTGGTCTTCACCCGCGCGGTGACGGCGAGGCCGCCGTCGGCCGGCTCGACCCGCACCTCCGCCTTGGTGATCGGCAGCGGGTGGCACATCGGGATCAGGTCGGAGGTCCGCTTGGCGGCCATCACGCCGGCGATCTCGGCCACGGCGCGCACGTCACCTTTCTTGCCCTCGCCGGACAGGGCCAGGGCCAGGGTCTCGGGGGTCATGCGCAGGAAGCCCTCGGCCACCGCCTCGCGGGTGGTCACCGCCTTGTCGGAGACGTCGACCATGCGGGCGCGGCCGGTCTCGTCGATGTGGGTGAGGCGGCTCACGACTCCATCAGCCGGGGCATGAGCTCCACCATGTTGCAGGGGCCGTGGCGGCTGTCGAGCTGGGCCGAGATCACCTTGTCCCAGCCGTCCTTCACCGCGCCGTTGGAGCCCGGAAGGCAGAAGACGAAGCAGCCCTTCACGATCCCCGCCAGGGCCCGCGACTGGAGCGTCGAGAGGCCCACCGACTGGTAGCTGACCAGGTGGAAGACCACGCTGAAGCCGTCGATCTCCTTGTCGAACAGCGGGCGGATCGCCTCGGGCGTCACGTCGCGGCCGGTGATGCCCGTGCCGCCGGTGGTGACGATGGCCTCTGCCCCGTCGGCCACCCACTTCAGGACCTGGGCCCGGATTTCCTCGACGTCGTCCTTGACGATGCCGCGCGCGAACAGCTGGTGGCCGGCGTCCGTGACGCGGCTGGCCAGGAGATTGCCGGAGGTGTCGCTCTCCTCGTCGCGGGTGTCGGAGATGGTCAGGACGGCGACGCGGACGGGCTTCAGCGTCCTGGCGGTGTCGATCTTGCCACCGGGGGTGAGCGCATTCATGGGCGGACTCCTTACGCGCCCCTTTCTAGCGCACGCGTCGCGCTATTCCACCGTCACCGACTTCGCGAGGTTCCGCGGCTGGTCGATGTCGCGGCCCAGGCCCCGGGCCACCTGGTAGGCCAGCAGCTGGAGGGGGATGTTGAGCAGGATTGGATCCAGCTCCGGCTCGCTCTTCGGGACCGCGAACGCGGCCTCCACGCCGTCCAGCCGCACGCCTTCGTGAGTGACGGCCAGGACCGGGCCGTGGCGGGTGCGCACCTCGGCGATGGTGGAGAGGTTCTTCGCCAGCAGGTCGTCGTCGGGCACGATGGCCAGGGTCGGGGTCTCGGGCGAGATCAGCGCCAGCGGGCCGTGCTTCAGCTCGGAAGCGGGATAGGCCTCGGCATGGAGGTACGAAACCTCCTTCAGCTTCAGGGCGCCCTCCATCGCCACGGCGTAGCCGGCGCTGCGGCCGATGAAATAGGCGTGGTCGGCCTTGGCCAGGATGGCCGACAGGGCCCCGACCTCGGCCTCACGGGTCACGATCGAAGCGATCTGGTCGGGCAGGGCGGAGAGGGCCGCCAGCAGCCGCGCCCCCTGGGCGGCCGACAGGTCGCGCACGCGGCCGAGCTGCAGCGCCAGCAGGGCGAAGGCGACGGCGGTGGAGGTCCAGGTCTTGGTGGAGACCACCGCCACCTCCGGCCCGGCGTGCAGGTAGACCCCCCGGCCGCACTCGCGGGCGATGGTGGAGCCGACGGCGTTGATGACTCCCAGCACCCGGCCGCCCTTGCGCTTCACCTCTTGGATGGCGGCCAGGGTGTCGAAGGTCTCCCCCGACTGGCTGACGGCGATGTAGAGCGTGTCCTGCTCGATGACCGGATTGCGGTAGCGGAACTCCGAGGCGGGCTCGGCGTGGGCGGGGATGCGGGCCAGGGTCTCGATCAGGTGCGCCCCAAGAGTCCCGGCGTAGTAGGCCGAGCCGCAGCCCAGGATCTTCACCCGCCGGATGTCGAGCATCTCGCGCGCCGCCAGCTCGATGCCGCCGAGGTGTGCGGTGTTGAAGCGGTGGTCGAGGCGGCCCAGGAGGGTGCGCCGCACGGCCTCGGGCTGCTCGGCGATCTCCTTCTGCATGAAGTGGCTGTGGTCGCCCTTGTCGAAGCCGGAAACCTCGCCTTCCAGGGCCTGGGTGGCCTTGGTGGTCTCGGCGCCCTCCAGGGTCAGGACCGAGAAGCCGTCGGCGCGGACCTCGGCGATCTCGCCGTCGTCCAGGTGCGCGACGTGGCGGGCGTGGCCCATGAGGGCCGAGGCGTCGGAGGCCACGAACATCTCGCCGTCGCCGACGCCGACCACGACAGGTCCGCCGTTGCGGGCGGCGATGATGGCCTCGGGCCGGGCGGCGTCGATCACCGCGATCCCATAGGCGCCCTTCACCTGGCCGAGCGCGGCGCGGACGGCCTCGACGAGGCTGTTCTCGGGGCGGCGGGCGATCAGGTGGGCCAAGACCTCGGTGTCGGTCTCGGAACGGAAGACGACGCCGTCGGCGGCGAGGCGGCGGCGCAGCTCGGCGGCGTTCTCGATGATGCCGTTGTGGACCACGCCGATCCGACCGGTGGCGTCGGTGTGGGGGTGGGCGTTGGCGTCGCTGGGCTCGCCGTGGGTGGCCCAGCGGGTGTGGGCGATGCCGACCACGCCAGACAGGCCGGACGCCGGCAGCACGCCCTCCAGCTCGCGCACCTTGCCCTTGCGCTTGGCGACCGCGAGAGCACCGTCGACGATCACCGCCACACCGGCGCTGTCATAGCCCCGGTACTCGAGCCGGCGCAGGCCCTCCAGCAGCAGCGGCAGGGCCTGCCGGTCGCCCACGTAACCCACGATTCCGCACATCAGCCTTGGTCCTCAGCCGTAGATGATCCGCCGGATCTGCCGCAGGCTGTAGGGCGGCGCGGGAAAGCGCCGGCGGGTGAGCTCGTCCGCGATGCGGGCGTAGATCTCGTCGTTGCGCCGGCCCAGCCTGAGCAGCGCGGCGTGGCGGCGGCGGACGAAATCCTCCGGCTGTTCCGCGAGATAGCTGAGCACGTCATCGACGATCCGACTGGCCTGCGACGGATCGAGGGCGTTGGACCGGGCCACATAGGCCACGAGATCGTCCAGGTCGCCCGCATCCGACATCGCGGGGGGATTTGCCTCTGCCATGCCCGCTAGACAACGCCCGTGCCCGAATTCGGGCAAGCGCTTCCTGCTCGCGAATGGCGATGCTTGTGACTATCTCGGGCCGAGCCTCTCCGGGGACCGTCCGTGATCCAGTCCGCCCGCCTCAAGATCCTCGTCGACGCGCCGCCGAAGACCCCGGCGAAATACGTGCTCTACTGGATGCAGCAGTCGCAGCGGGCGGCGTTCAATCCGGCGCTGGAGTACGCGGTCGAGGAGGCCAACGCGCTCGATCTGCCGGTGCTGGTCTGTTTCGGGCTGACGGCCTTCCCGGAGGCGAACGCGCGGCACTACGGCTTCATGCTGCAGGGCCTGGCCGAGGTGCGGGACCGGCTGGCCGAGCGCGGGATCGGGTTCGTGATCCGCAAGCAGCCGCCGCACGAGCTGGCGCGGGCGCTGGCGACGGACGCGGCGCTGGTGGTCTGCGACCGCGGCTACCTGAAGATCCAGCGGACCTGGCGGGCGAAGCTGGCGGAGGGGCTGGACCGGCGCCTCGTCCAGGTGGAAGGCGACGTGGTCGTGCCCATCGAGCGGGCCTCGGACAAGCACGAATACGCGGCGCGAACGATCCGCCCCCGCATCCAGCGGGTCATGGACGAGTTCATGGAGCCGCTGGAGCCCCGGGCCGTGCGGTGTCGCGCAGATGGGTTGCTGATCGCGGGAGACATCGACCTGGACGACGTCCCGCGCGTGTTGGCCGGGTTGAAGATCGATCATGCGGTCGGCGTGGTGAAGCGCTTTCCCGCCGGAGAGGGCGCGGCGCGGGCCCAGCTCGCCGCCTTCCTCGGCGACGGCCTGCGCCGCTACGGCGCCGAGCGGGGCAAGCCCGAGGCGCGGGCCGCCTCGCTGATGAGCCCCTACCTGCATTTCGGCCAGATCTCGCCGGTGGAGATCGCCCTGGCGGTGCGCCAGCGGGGCGAGGGCGACAGCCGCGCGAGCTACCTGGAGGAGCTGATCGTCCGGCGCGAACTGGCGATGAACCACTGCTTCCACGCCCCGGCGTACGACAGCTACGGCGTGCTGCCCGAGTGGGCGCGGAAGACCCTGGCCGACCATGCGGGCGACCCGCGCCCGCACCTCTACACGCGCGAGCAGTTCGAGGCGGCGGCGACGCACGATCCCTACTGGAACGCGGCCATGCGCGAGATGCGGGCCACGGGCTACATGCACAACCACCTGCGCATGTACTGGGGCAAGAAGGTGCTGCACTGGTCGGCGAGCCCCGAGGAGGCGTTCGAGACCCTGCTGGCGCTCAACAACCGCTGGTTCCTCGACGGGCGCGACCCGAACTCGTTCACCAACGTCGGCTGGATCTTCGGCCTGCACGACCGGCCATGGGGCCCGCAGCCGGTGTTCGGCACGGTCCGCTCGATGGGCCCCAACACCTTCAAGAAGTTCGACGCCGACGCCTATGTCCGCGGGGTGGCCTACCTCGAATCCCGGGAGGCCTGACCAGCCCGCGCGGAATTAGGCCTCGTCGTCGTCGCGGGAGCGGCGGTTGGCCTGGCGGCGGGCCTCGCGGGCCTTCTGTTCCTCCCAGTAGGCCATGCCCTCGTCAGGCTTGAACATGGTCCGGGGCGCGCCCGCCTTGCTGGCCACGGCGAAGACATTGCCCTTGGGGTCGTAGAGCAGCCGATCGCCGTTGGCGCGGGTGAGGGTGAGCGTGCCCTTGGGCGGATTGTCGACGAAGGCGTGAGCCTTCCTCACGAACACGTCGACCGTGTCGGCCCCGAACGCCTCGCCATTGCGGGCGAAAGCACGCTGGGCGTTCTCCTCGGCCGAGAAGCGGCGGCTGGCGGACCACATCGGCTTGCCGTCGACCAGCTTCACCGGATCATCCCGGCGGTCGGTCTGCGAGCGTTCGCGCGCCGTGGCGTCCGTCGTCTCGCCCGTGGGCGCGGTCTCGGCCATCTGGGTTCCGGCCGCCTGCGTCGGCGCCACCGCGGAGGGGCCATTGTCGCACGCGGTGACGGCCAGGGCCGCCGCAGCCAGCAGCAGCACAATCCTGGTTCCAGCCATCCTCAAACTCCGTCCTATGGTTGAGTTGGAACAAAGACGGAACATATCCGGCCGGGTTTGTCGAGTCCCCGCGGATGACCTAAATCGGAGCCCTCTTCAGGTCGGGGCATTGGCGTGGCCGATAAGCGGGTTCTCTTCATCGTCGGCGGCGGTATCGCGGCCTACAAGGCGCTGGAGCTGACGCGGCTCCTGCGCAAGGCAGGCGTCGGCGTGCGGCCGATCCTGACCGCGGCCGGAGCTCAGTTCGTGACGCCGCTCAGCCTGTCGGCGCTGGCCGAGGACAAGGTCTATTCCGAGCTCTTCAGCCTGACCGACGAGGCCGAGATGGGCCACATCGAGCTGTCCCGGTCGGCGGACCTGGTCGTGGTGGCGCCGGCGACGGCCGACCTGATGGCCAAGGCGGCGAACGGGCTGGCGGGGGACCTGGCCTCCACGGCCCTGCTGGCGACCGACAAGCCGGTGCTGATGGCGCCGGCGATGAACGTGCGGATGTGGGAGCATCCCGCGACCCAGCGAAACCTGGCCCAGCTCAAGGCCGACGGGATCCGGTTCGTTGGGCCTGACGAGGGCGCCATGGCCTGCGGGGAATACGGACCGGGGCGGATGGCGGAGCCGGCGGCGATCCTGGACGCGGTCCTGGAGGCCCTCGGCGGCGCGCGGCCCCTTGCAGGACGGCGCGCGATCGTCACGGCGGGACCGACCGCCGAGCCGATCGATCCGGTCCGGCTGATCACCAACCGCTCGTCAGGCAAGCAGGGCTATGCCATCGCGGCGGCGCTCGCGGCCCTGGGCGCGGAGGTCACGCTGGTGAGCGGCCCCACGGCCCTCCCGGCGCCGTCGGGGGTGAAGCGGGTCGAGGTTGAAACCGCGCGGCAGATGCTGGCGGCCTGCGAGGCGGCGCTGCCGGCCGATGTCGCCGTCTGCGTAGCGGCCGTGGCCGACTGGCGGCCCGAGGCGGAGGGCGACCGCAAGATCAAGAAGGGACCGGAGGGCCCGCCACCGATCCGCCTGGTGGAGAACCCCGACATCCTGGCCACCCTGTCGAAGTCCGACCGGCGGCCAAGGCTGGTTGTGGGCTTCGCGGCCGAGACCAACGACGTCGAGCAGCACGCCCAGGCCAAGCTGGCCAGGAAGGGCTGCGACTGGATCGTCGCCAACGATGTCAGCATCGCGGGCACGATGGGCGGGGACGACAACGCCATCGCCATCGTCACGGGCGGCGGAATCGAGCGATGGGATCGCCTGCCAAAGGGCGAGGTCGCCCGCCGGCTGGCCGAGCGCATGGCCGAGGAGCTTTCGAAGTGACCGCCCCCGTCGTCCCGATCCAGCGCCTGCCTCACGCCGCGGACCTGCCCCTGCCGGCCTACGAGACGGCGCAGGCGGCGGGGATGGACCTGCGGGCCGCGGTGCCCGAGGACGAACCGTTCGTGCTGCGGCCGGGCGCGCGCCACGCGATCCCGACCGGCTTCGCCTTCGCCCTGCCGGAGGGGTTCGAGGCCCAGGTGCGGCCGCGGTCGGGCCTGGCGCTCAAGTCGGGGATTACCTGCCTGAACACCCCCGGCACCGTCGACGCGGACTATCGCGGCGAGGTGAAGGTGATCCTGGCGAACCTGGGCGAGGAGGACTTCACCGTCCGCCGAGGCGACCGCATCGCCCAACTCGTGGTGGCGCCGGTGGTCCAGGCGCGCTGGACTGAGGTGGAAAGCCTGGAAGAGACCGTTCGCGGCGCAGGCGGCTTCGGCTCGACCGGCGCGAGCTGAGGCTCAGTCGGTCACGAACTTCGGCGCCCAGGCCTGCCACTCGCGACCCAGGGCGACGAAGTCGAACTCTTCCTGGGGCAGGTGGCGGACACCTGGAATGAGCGCCCAGGGCAGGGCGCTCTGGGTCCAGGTCTGGACGACCGGGATGACCCAATCGGTCTGATCGAGGCTGCCGGCCCGGAGGCTCAGGAAGTCGCGCGCTTCGGCTGCCTGGGCGTAGATCCGGCAGCGGCAGGTCGGGCAGAGGTTCTGCTCGACGTTGCGCCCCGACGGCGTCGGCAGCCGGACGAGATCCATCTCGCCCTTGAACAGGACGTCGGCGGACCGCACCACGACGGTGAGGCCGAAAGCCGAGCCGGAGCGCTTCTGGCAGTCGTGGCAGTGGCAGGCGTAGGCGAGCAAGGGCGCGGCGGTCAGCCGGTAGCGGACCCGGCCGCACACGCACCCGCCCAGTTGCGGCAACCGAACCGTCATCATCGCGCCGCTCCCCGACTCGTCATGGCGATATCGGCGGTGGAGCTGGCGGTTGCAAGTGAGCGGTGAACAGCCGATTGGCGAGGCGCCATTTTTGACTCATTCGTCAAAAGAAGGGCTGTCCGGAAAAAGATTCGGCCCGCAGCGGGGGATATTCGCTGCGGGCCGTCTTGAGCAGTCGCTCTGATTGAGCGGGCGTTTCCTCCCCGAAACGCCGGAGACTTCAGGACTAGCGCCTTCATGTCTCTCGCCAGATGACAGAACGGCAATTTCCTGCCCGAGTCAACGGGCGTTCAGAGTGTTTCAGGCATGTGACGTTCAGATTTTCGAGAGCAAAGGAAATTTCTCGTTAAGTTTTGACAGAAGCGTCAAATGCTCTCGACTTCAGCGTGTTGAAGGGTGTGCAGCTCACGTCAAAGACGAAGTCCGGCCGGGAAACCGTAACGGGGCCCAGGCCGGCGGCGGTGAGCGCCAGCGACGCGTCGGCGATCTGGGCCGAATCGACCAGCAGCCCGTTAGGCCGGCGGGTCGCCCCCGCCGCGGTCAGGCGGGAGACCACGGCGTCCTCGTCCGCGTCGCCACGCGCCGGCCAGGCCAGGGTGGCGCTGCGCAGGGCCGCGGCCCGCGCCTCGACGATGCGCAGCAGCCGTTCGGCCGAGGCAAGGGCTTCGGCGTCCCAGTCCGCGCGAAGGCTGGCGGCAAGCTGCGCCTGGCTCTTCAGCATCACGCCGTCGGCCAGCACCTTCAGCCCGTTGGCCACCAGGGTCGCGCCGGTGGTGGTGATGTCGACGACGATCTCGGCCGTTCCGGCGGCCGGGGCGCCTTCGGTGGCGCCGCCGGATTCGGTGATGCGGTAGTCCGCAAGGCCGTGGCGCGCGAAGAACGACCGGGTCTGGGTCAGGTACTTGGTCGCCACGCGCATCCGCCGCCCGGTGCGGGCGAGGTAGTCGTGCGCCACCTCTTCCAGGTCGGCCATGGACTCCACGTCGAGCCAGCTCTTCGGCACCGCGGTGACGAGATCGGCGCGGCCGAAGCCGAGCGCCCGCAGGAGCAGGACGCGCGACTCCATGTCCTCGCCCCGCTCGCGCAGCAGATCCTCGCCGGTCACGCCCAGGTGGACCTCGCCCGCGTCGAGCGCGTCGGCGATGTCCGAGGCGGACAGCAGGCGCACCTGGGCGCCGGGCAGGCCCTTCAGCGCCGCCATGTAGCCCCGCGCCCCACCGCTGATCTCGAGCTTGAGCCCGCTGTCCGCGAGCCAGCCCTCCACCTGTTCCTTCAGCCGTCCCTTGGAGGGGATGGCGATGACGAGTCCGCTCATGCTTCGCCTCCCGTCCAGGCGCGCCACGGACGCACCATGCAGCCGACCGCCCGCGCGTCGGCCGGTCCGCCGAGCCTCGCCAGCAGCCCGTCGTAGCGTCCGCCGACGGCCACGGGGCGCTCTGTCCCCAGCGCCGCCGAGCGGACCTCGAAGGTAATCCCATCGTAGTAGTCGAAGGCGTGCCCAAGGGCCGGCGTGAAGCGCGTTCGGTCGGCGGGCGCGGCCCGGGACAGTTCGAGGAGACGCGTCTCCCAGCCAGCCAGGGCGGCCTTCAGCGCCGCATCGTTCGGGCCCGCAAGCTCGCGCATGCGGGCGAAGGCGTAGGCCGGCGTGTCGTCGATGGCCATGAAGCCGCGGATCGCCTCCGCCTGCGCCTCGGTGAGCGCCGGCGCATTCGTCGCCTCAGCCTTGCGCACCAGCCGGGCCGCGATCTCGGCCGGGCCGCGTCCGCCCACCGGCTCGACGCCGGCCAGGGCCCAGACCTCCTCCAGCAGGGCCGCGGCCTGGGCCTGGTCCAGTCCGGAGAGCAGGCCGGCCAGCGTGCCGCCCGTGGCGTCGGTGGGCGAGCTCGTCCGGGCCAGTTCGGCCCACAGGAGGCGCGGGCGACCGGCCACCCGGCGCAGGCGCGCCGCGAGGCCTTCGGCGAGGCCCAGGGAGTCCACGAAGGCGCCGAACAGCGCCACGTCGCCCAGGGCCAGGGACAGGTCGTCCCGCCCGCCGGCGACGGCCGACCGCCATGCCAGGCCCGCGATCTCGGCGTCGGCCTGCTCCACGGCTCCGCCGCCGGGCGAGAACATCTCCAGGCCGATCTGGACGAACTCCTCGGGCCGGTCCGAACCGGCTGCCGAGCGGAACGCCGCGCCCTCGTACCAGTAGAGCCCGGCCGCGCGGCCGCCTTCGATGTGCTGGCGGGCTATGGCCACGGTGAAGTCCGGGCGCAGGCAGCTCTCGGCGCCGCCCTCGGCCTGGACCACGAACAAGCGGGCGCGCATGGCCTCGCCGGCGAGGTCCAGCAGCAGGTTCAGCGGTTGCAGCAGCGGCGCGTCGGCGCGCTCGGCGCCGGCGCTCTCGAGGGGCGCCCGGACGGCGGCGAGCACCTCGGCGGGGACGGTGGGCTCGACGCGCATCAGCCGGCGTCCAGGATGCGGCGGAGGGCAGAGGCGAGCTCGCCGCGCGGGATCGTCTGTTGGCCGGGCCGTTCGCCGCGCCACTGGGCGTTGTCGGTGACCTTGGAGGCCAGCTCGCGGCCGAGATCGAGGTCCTTCACGGTGACGGTTCCTGCCGCCAGCTCATCGTCGCCGACGATGACGGCGGCGGGCGAGAGACGCCGGTCGGCGTACTTCATCTGCGCCTTCATGCCGGACGAGCCGAGATAGACCTCCGCCGGGATGCCGGCCTCGCGGATCTCGCGGGCGATGGCGAAGTAGTCGGCCATCCGCTCCTGGGAGAAGGCGATGACCACCACGGGGCCGCGGGCCGTCGTGGCCCGGCCCCTGCCCGCCGCGCGCAGGGCGGCGGCCAGGCGCGAGACGCCGAAGGAGAAGCCGGTGGCCGGCGTGCGCTCGCCGGTGAAGCGGGCCACGAGGTCGTCGTACCGGCCGCCCCCGCCGATCGAGCCGAAGCGCATGGGCTGGCCCTTCTCGTCCAGCGTCGAGAGCAGCAGCTCGGCCTCGAAGACGGCGCCGGTGTAGTATTCCAGGCCCCGGACCACCGAGGGATCGAAGGCCGCCCGGTCCGTCCCGACGCCCAGGCCGCGCAGCGCCACGTCGATGGCGGCGAGTTCGTTGAGCCCTTCGTCGCCCTCCGCGGAGCCGCCGACCACGTCCGCCAGCTTCGCCAGCGTTTCGGACCGTCCGCCCACGCCCGCGGCGGTGAACGCCAGGACCCGCTCGGCGGCGGCGGGGTTCAGGCCAGCGCCCTTGGTGAAGTCGCCGCTCTCGTCCTTGCGGCCCTCGCCCAGCAGCAGGCGCACGCCGTCGGGACCCAGGCGGTCCAGCTTGTCGACCGCCCGCAGGATGGTGAGTTTCTGGGCCTCGCTGGTGACGCCGATGGCGCTCATCAGGCCGTTCAGGAGCTTGCGGTTGTTGATCTTGATGACCGCCGAGCCGGCGGGAAGACCGGCGGCCTCCAGGCCCTCGACCGACATGGCGATGATCTCGGCGTCGGCCTCGGGGCGCGCGGAGCCCACGGTGTCGGCGTCGCACTGGACGAACTCGCGGAAGCGGCCGGGGCCCGGCTTCTCGTTCCGCCAGACCGGCCCGAAGGCGTAGCGGCGGAAGGGCTTGGGCAGGGTCTCCCAGTTCTGGGCGGCGAACCGGGCCAGCGGCGCAGTCAGGTCGTAGCGCAGCGCCATCCACTGATCGTCGTCGTCCTGCAGGGCGAAGACGCCCTCGTTCGGCCGGTCGGCGTCGGGCAGGAACTTGCCCAGGGCGTCGGCGTATTCGAACGCTCCCGTCTCCAGAGGCTCAAAGCCCCAGGCCTCATAGACCTTGGACACGGCGGCCAGGATGGATCGCTCGGCGACGACGTCGCGGCCGCGGCGGTCGATGAATCCACGGGGGCTTCGGGCTTCTGGGCGCTCGCTCATGGCGGGGCGCTTACCGGCTGGCGCGGCGTCACTCAAGGAATTGGAGGAAGGAAGGCTCATCGGTCGTCTCTCGAAAGCTTGAGGCGACGGACGAAGCTGAAGGTTCGAGCCCCGTCCGCTTGTGCGGGGCTCGGTGGGCTCGCGTCAGACCACGCGCATCCCGCCCGATCCCGCGAGGGTCGGATGGTGATGGCCGTGATGGTGCGAACGCCGCGTCATGACGGTCCGGCTGATAGCGGAACTTCGGGGGCGAGTCACGGGGCTGGCGGGCCCGGCCCGTCAGGACGACCGCTTGCTGATGGGGCCGACAACCTCATAGACGATGGACACGCCTTCGAGCCGTTCGGGCAGACCCTCGAAGGGAGCGCCCAGGTTCACCTTCACCGCGGGCTCGGCGCCGACCTTGGTGAGGCCGACGCCGACGATCGGCACTTCGCTTCCGAAAGTCGTCTTCACCCGGGCCTTGACGCGGCGGGCGTCTTCGATCGAAGCCATGCCGAGAGCCTAGGCCAGGGCGCGCTAGACCGCCAGCGACACGGCAAGGTCGTCCATCACCCGGCCGATCGGATTGGCGTAGGTCAGACCCTTGCCGTTGCTGCCGCCGACATCGCCGCCAGCGAAAAGCAGCGCGCAGGCTCTCATATCCGCATCGACGATGACCGAACCGCTGTCGCCGCCAGCGCTGAACGCGCGGGGGCCGGCGCCCTCGATCTCGATCTGGTTGTCGAAGGATAGGTTGCCGGAGTCATAGCCGACGACCACGCCGTCCAGCTCGACTGCGGTGACGGTTCCCCAGGTGACGCCGGTGGTTCGCCCGACCTTCGCGACCCGGTCGCCCGCGTCGAGCGGATCCTGGCGCAGTCCGCCAAGCGTGCCCAGGCCCGTGAGCTGGGAAGCATTCCATCCAATGCTCCCGTCCATGCTGGAGATCGCCGCGTCCACAAAATTGGCGACGCCCCGGCGGAGGCGCACGAAATCGAGCAGCGCGCCCGCCTGATCGGCTGAGGTTCCGCCGTCGTAGGGGCCTGGTTGGAGGATGGGATCGCCGATCCTGGCCGCGTTCTCGTTGGCCAGTACGTGGTTGTTGCTGAGGATCGCGAGCTGTCCGTCAGCACGCCGCCGCACAAAGGCGCCGAGCGTGCCGGCCGTGACCCGGTAGTGAGCGATCGACGAGCCGATCAGCAGGGGACGCTGCTCCTGTCGATGCCATGGCGCGGCCGCCGCCACCGGGACGCCAGCCCGGCCGCGGCGAGGCGCGCGATCCAGGGCGAAGAGGCGTCCAACGTAGCGTACATCCACCTCTCCCCGCGCCTCTTCCGAGATCGCCCGGATCATACGCTCGTCCTCCTCAAGGGACCGGCGCTGGAGGCGCACGGCGAGCTGGTAGTCCTTGCCGCGGCGAGCGATGCCGAGGGCCATGGCGCGCACTGGCCCGAGGGCCTTTCGGGCGGAGTGGGACCGGACGCCAAAGCGTCCTTCCGTGAGCGCCGCAGTCACGGTGGGTTCGACGATCTGACTGGTGAGCTGGGCCTTCAGGGCCCGGACTGAATCGAGCTGCATTTGGACCTCCGTCGCGCGGCGCGATCTGGACACCCCTGCGTCAGCGCGCCGAACGGAGGAGAGGATTGCGCGGTGGGGCCTTTGGAGCGCGTGACGTTCGTCACGCTCCTGCCTACCCACATTGGGGTGCTGCGCCGGGTCGGGATGTCGCAGTTTTCCGCAATCTGACCGGATGGGGGGCCTCAACACAGCCGATGGCCGCATTTGTCGGCGATGGCGACCCAAGGTCGATGGACTCTGTTATGTGAGCTTCCTAACGTTTCCGGCGTGGAGGCGTCATGACGGGTGCGCGCGCAATGCCGCCAGCAGGTCTGGGCGAACAGCCCGGGCTTGAGGTGGACTTCGGCATGCTGTTCCAGGTGGCGCCCGTGGGTCTCGCGGTGCTGGACGCCGACCTCCGCTATATCCGCTGCAACGAGTTCCTGGCGGAGATCAATGGCATTCCGGCGTCCGAGCACCTGGGCCGGACCCTGCGCGAGCTGCTGCCCGAACTTGCGTCCGAGGTGGAGCCGCGGTTCCGGGCGGTGCTGGAGACGGGCAAGCCGCAGCAGGGTCTGCAGGTCACGGCGATCACGCCGAGGGCGCCGGGGCTGCGCCGGACCTTCATCGAGAACGTCGCGCCCCTGCGGGATTCCAGCGGGAAGGTCGGCGGACTGTTGATCGGCATCCAGGAGATCACGGCGCTGGAGGAGACCGAGGCGGCCCTCCGGGAGAGCGAACGCGCGCTGCGGGCGTCGCAACAGCTCAGCCCGGAATGCTTCGCCATCCTGCTGGCCGTGCGGGACGAGAAGGGCAAGGTCGTGGACTTCATCTGGGAGTACGCGAACCCGGCCGCCGAAGCGATCGTCCGCGCCGGACCCCTGGCGGGACGGCGCATGCTGGACGTCTTCCCAGGGAGCCATGACCACCCGCAGATGGTTCCTCGCTACCTGCGCACGCTCGCGACCGGCAAGGCGAGCGAGGTTGAGTACGCCCACGAGTTCCGAGGCGTGACCTATTGGTACCGGGACGCCGCCGTGAGGGTCGATCGCGATCGGGTGGCGGTGGGCTTCCGGGACATCACGGCCCAGAAGCGGCTGACCGAACGCCTGGAACTGGTCACCGGTGAGTTCCGCCACCGGGTAAAGAACTCCATCGCCGTGGTCGCCGGCCTGGTCTCGCGGGAGGCCAAGTTCGCCCGCAGCGTCCCCGAGTTCGCCGACGCCCTGCGGAACCGGCTGGCCTCGCTGGCGGCGGCGC
This sequence comes from Phenylobacterium kunshanense, assembly GCF_003254525.1. Classification (GTDB taxonomy): domain Bacteria; phylum Pseudomonadota; class Alphaproteobacteria; order Caulobacterales; family Caulobacteraceae; genus Phenylobacterium; species Phenylobacterium kunshanense. Next base: position 159,843 of record NZ_QFYS01000008.1, on the reverse strand, counting down.
AGGATCTGCTCACGGTCGACGCCGACAGCGACGTGGCGCTTGCCGACATCGCCAGGGCGGCCCTGTCGCCGTTTGAAGGCCATCGGCTGGACGTGAGGCCTGGCCCGGAGGTCGCAATCTCCTCGGGACGCGTGACGCTTCTCGCCATGGCGCTGCACGAACTGGCCACCAATGCCGTCAAGCACGGGGCGCTGTCCGCTCCTGAAGGCGAGGCCGACCTGAGCTGGCGCGTCGAAGGCGGACGGGTCGCGCTGGTCTGGTCCGAGAGCGGTGGTCCCCCGGTGGCGGCGCCAACTCGCGAAGGCTTCGGCTCCCGCCTGATCGCCGATGCGGCCGAACGCCTGCCGAATGGCGGGCTCGAACGCGAGTTCCGGCCGTCGGGCCTTCGGGTCACCATCGCGTTCGACCGCGAGGACGGCGCCGCAACGTAAGGCGTCCGCGGAGGCCCCACTAGGCGGGCGGACGCGGCGGGCCTAAAAGCCGGCCATGCGCGAAATCACCCATTTCATCGACGGCGCCAGTTTCACCGGCGCCTCCGGCCGCTTCGGCGACGTCTTCAATCCCAACACCGGCGAGGTGCAGGCCCGCGTCCAGCTCGCCACGGACGCGGAGCTGGACAGGGCCGTCCAGTCGGCGCTGAGGGCTCAGGCGACGTGGTCGCAGGTGAACCCGCAGCGGCGGGCGCGGGTGATGTTCGAGTTCAAGCGGCTGGTGGAAGCCCGCATGGACGAACTCGCCGAACTCCTGTCGTCTGAGCACGGCAAGGTGATCGCCGACTCCAAGGGCGACATCCAGCGGGGCCTGGAGGTCATCGAGTTCGCCTGCGGCATCCCGCATGTGCTGAAGGGCGAATACACCGAGGGCGCCGGCCCGGGCATCGACGTCTATTCCATGCGCCAGCCGCTGGGCGTGTGCGCCGGCATCACTCCATTCAACTTCCCGGCCATGATCCCGATGTGGATGTTCGGCATCTCCATCGCGGTGGGGAACACATTCATCCTGAAGCCGTCGGAGAAGGACCCCAGCGTTCCGGTCCGCCTGGCCGAGCTGATGATGGAGGCCGGCGCGCCGGCCGGCGTGCTGAACGTCGTGCACGGCGACAAGAGCGCCGTCGACGCGATCCTCGACCATGCCGACATCAAGGCGGTGAGCTTCGTCGGCTCGTCCGACATCGCCCACTACGTCTACAGCCGGGGAACGGCGAACGGTAAGCGCGTCCAGGCCATGGGCGGCGCCAAGAACCACGGGATCATCCTGCCGGACGCCGACCTGGAACAGGCGACCAAGGACCTCATCGGCGCCGCCTACGGCTCTGCCGGCGAGCGCTGCATGGCCCTGCCGGTGGTCGTGCCGGTGGGCAAGAAGACCGCCGATGAGCTGCGCGAGCGCGTGCTGGCCGAGCTGGACGGCCTGAAGGTCGGCCTCTCGACCGATCCGGCAGCCCAGTACGGCCCGGTCGTGAGCCAGGCCCACAAGGAGAAGATCGAGAGCTACATCGACCTCGGCGTGAAGGAAGGCGCCGAGTTGGTGGTCGATGGCCGCGGCTTCGCGCTCCAGGGCTACGAGAAGGGCTTCTTCATCGGCCCATCGCTGTTCGACGGCGTGAAGAAGGGGATGAAGACCTACAATGAGGAGATCTTCGGGCCCGTCCTGCAGATCGTCCGCGCCGAGACCTTCGAGGAGGCGCTCGACCTGCCCTCGTCCCACCAGTACGGGAACGGGGTCGCCATCTTCACCCGCAACGGCCGCGCCGCGCGCGAGTTCGCCGCCCGGGTGAATGTCGGCATGGTGGGCATCAATGTGCCGATCCCGGTGCCGGTGGCCTATCACACCTTCGGCGGCTGGAAGCGGAGCGCCTTCGGCGACACCAACCAGCACGGCATGGAAGGCGTGAAGTTCTACACCAAGGTGAAGACCATCACCGCCCGCTGGCCGGAAGGCGCGGTCGAGGACTCGGCGTTCGTCATCCCGACGATGAAGTAGCGTCCGCGCTGATCCGGGCGGCGAGCTCCTTGACTAGCTTGGCCGCCAGGGTCGCGGTCATGCCGTGGATGTCCCGGTCGGGGTTCAGCTCGACGATGTCGCCGCCGATCACCGGCCCGGGCGTCTTCCAGATCACGTCGAGCACCTCGCGAGTGGTGAGGCCGCCGGGTTCGTGGTGCGACACGCCTGGCGCGAAGGCAGGGTCGAGGCCGTCGAGGTCGATGGAGATGTAGGTCGGGCCCGCAGGCAAGGCGGCGAGGCCTTGACCGTGCTCGTCCGGCGCGAAGGCGCGGACGCCGAACCGGGCGATCTGATCGCGCAGGTGGGCGTTGACGGTCCGGATGCCGAGCTGGGTCAGGCCGCTCGCCAGGCCCCGCTCCAGGATCCGCGCGAACGGCGAGGCGTGCGACAGCGGGTCGCCCTCGAAGTCGTCATAGAGGTCTGGGTGGGCGTCGATGTGGACGATCCGCGGCGGGGCGACACCGGCGGCGGCCATCCCGGCCAGGACGGGGTAGGTGATCGCGTGGTCGCCGCCCAGCACGATCGTCGGGCCGTGGGCGAAGGTAGCGCGGACGGCGTCGACCATCCTGTCGAAATCGCCAGCGTCTTCCCGCAATTGGACATCGCCGACATCATGCAGCACGGCGGCCACGTCGACGCCGTTGCTGGCGATGAGGTGGCTGTGGCTCGAATGCAGCGCTTCACGGATCGCCCCGGGGGCCCGAGCCGAACCGCGAAGGAACGAGGAATGCTGGTCGGTGGGAAGGCCCAGGAGGGCGACGCGGGTCATGCCGCGAAGCTAGCCGCCTCCGCGTGCCGCGCCCACCCCGCCGCCGTCAGGTGCGGCGGCTGACCTGGGCCTTGTTGGCCATGCGGGTCTTGGAGCCCTGGCCGCGCTCGATCTCCGTCCGCTCGGCGCGCCGGGAATGGTTGGACGAGAAGACGGCGCCCTCGGCCGCCTCGCCCCAGTCGGACTGGGGTCGGTCGTCCTGGCCCAGCTTGTGGACGTCGACGTTGGCCGGCGTGCCGGTCCCCAGGTCGCCGGCTTCGGTGCGGTCGTTGTTGGCCATGGGGCGCTCCCTGTCTGCCTGAAGGGCAGAACGCGCGGGGCGACGGGCCGTTCCTTGCGCTCCCGGGTCTCGCCCGCTAGGCGGGGAGCCGATGGCTTCCGCCCTGCAAGACGCCTACGACGCCCGGGTCGTTTCCGGCGCGATCCGCTCCGACCCAGCCCAGCTCGCGGCCCTGGCGCCGCTGGCCCGGCTTGAGGCCGACCTGGCCGCCGCCGAACCGAAGGGCGGGCTCGGCCGGCTGTTCGGCAAGCGGCCCGAGAGCCAGCGGGGCGTCTACCTGATCGGCCCGGTCGGTCGCGGCAAGACCATGCTGATGGATCTCTTCTTCGAGACCGCCCCGGTCGAGAAGAAGCGGCGCACGCACTTCCACGTTTTCATGGGCGAGATCCACCGACTGATCGACGCCTGGCGCAAGGGCGACGCGGGGGCCCGCAAGGCCCGGTTCGGCCAGCACAAGGGCGATGATCCGATCCCGCCGGTGGCCGACGTGGTCGCCGCCGAGGCCCGGCTGCTGTGCTTCGACGAGTTCCAGGTCACCGACATCGCCGACGCCATGATCCTGGGCCGGCTGTTCGAGGCCCTGTTCGCGCGCGGCGTGACGCTGGTCGCCACCTCCAACCGCATGCCGGACGAGCTGTACAAGAACGGTATCAACCGCCAGCTCTTCCTGCCGTTCATCGATCTGCTGAAGAGCCGCGTGGACGTGGTGACGATCGCCGGGCCGCACGACTACCGGCTGGACCGCCTGCGCGCGGCGGGGACCTGGTTCTCGCCGATCGATCCGGACAACGAGCGCGCGTTCGAGGCCCTGTGGAAAGAGGTCCTGGGCCCCGAGGAGGAGGACGGCGAGACGCTGGAGGTTCTGGGCCGCAAGGTCCACTTCCCGCATGCGGCGGGCAACCTGCTGCGGGCCAGCTTCGCCAGCCTGTGCTCTGTGGCGCTGGGCCCCAACGACTACATCGCCGTCGCCGAGCGGTTCCACACTGTGTTCCTGGAAGGCCTGCCGCGCCTCGACCCCAGCCGCCGCCAGGAAGCGCGCCGGCTGGTGACCCTCATCGACGCGCTATACGAGGCCAAGACCCAGCTCGTCGTCCTGGCGGAGACCGAGCCCACGAAGATCTATCCGGAGGGGGACGGCGCCTTCGAGTTCGAGCGCACCGCCTCGCGCCTCCAGGAGATGCGCTCGGCCGACTGGCTTCAGGACCGCTAGCTCCTCAGCGCCTTCACCAGCTCCCGCGCCGACGGTCGCAGGTCGTCGAGGTCGCGGACCACGATCATCAGCTCGCGGACCGCCCAGTCGTCGGCGAGGTCGATCACGGCGAGGTTCATGGTGCGGGCGGCCCGGCGGGCGATGCTCTGGGGCACGACGCCGACGCCGACGCCGGACTCCACCAGCCGGCAGACGGCGTCGAAGCTGCGGAGCTGGACGCGGGCGCGCAGGGGGCGGCCAGCGCGCGCGGCCTTGTCGGTCAGGAAGCGCTGCAGCGAGCTCGAGCGTTCCAGGCCGACGAGGTCGAAGGCTAGCACCTCGGCGAACGGCACGGAGTCCCGCATCGCGAGGGGATGGTCTCGGGCGGTTACGACCACGAAGCGGTCCGACCGGAAGGGGAAGGCCTGCAGCGCGCCTGTGTCGACGGTGCCGGCGACGATGCCCACATCACCGACGCCCTCTGCGATCAGCCCCACGATCTCGTCGGACAGGCGCTCTTCCAGATCGACGCTCACCTGCGGGTGGGCGGCGAGGAACGACGACAGGACCTCGGGCACGAACTCGGTGAGGGCGTTGGTGTTGGCCAGCAGCCGGACCTCGCCCGAGCGACCGCCGGCGAAGGCCGAGAGGTCCTCGCGCATCCGCGCCGCCTGGGCGAGCAGGCCGCGGGCGTGCTTCAACAGCATCCGGCCGGCAGGGGTGGGCGTGACTCCCTGGCGCGAGCGGGTCAGGAGCTCGGCGCCGAGGGCGGCCTCCATGTGGCGGATGCGGGTGGAGGCGGCGGCCAGCGCCAACGCGCTGCGCTCCGCGCCGGCGGTGATCGAGCCCGCTTCCACCACGTCGCAGAACAGCCGGAGGTCAGTGAGGTCGAACCGCATCCTTCGCCTTTCGCGAAGGAAGGCTAGCGCGTTTGCGCATTGTCCGTATAGGGCGTCTGCGGATACTTCATCATTGGCGAAGTTCCGCGACCCTACGTGACGTGTGATACGCAGGCTTCGTTGACACCCCCCGCGTGGAGCCTAAAACCCGTGGGGCCGAAGGCTTTTGGGGAGGCGGCGGCTACGCCATGACCATCGTTCCACGCGGTCCTGCAGACCGTCCCATGTCGCCGCACCTGTCCGTGTGGCGCTGGCATGTGACCATGGCGGCTTCGATCGCCACCCGCGTCACCGGCGTCGGGCTGTACCTGGGCGCCCTGATCCTGGCGGCCTGGGCGCTCAGCCTGGCCAGCGGTCCCGAAGCCTATGGCGCCTTCAAGGCCTGCCTGGGCTCGCCGCTGGGCAAGTTCGTGCTGTTCGGCATGAGCCTGTCGTTCTTCTATCACCTGGCCGCCGGCGTCCGGCACATGGTCTGGGACCTGGGCTACGGCATGAAGGTCCAGCAGGCGAACGTGCTCTCGGTGGCCAGCTTCGCCTTCGCGATCGCCGCGACCCTCGCGGTCTGGGTCATCGCCGGCATGGTGGGAGCGCTCTGATGGGCAAGCCCGATTTCCGCACGCCGATGTCCCGCGCCCGCGGCCTGGGCGCCGCCCACCACGGCGCCGCCGAGTGGCTGTCGAACGGCCTCATGGCCGCCGCCCTCGTGCCGCTGACCCTCTGGATGGTGTTCGCCGTCCTGCGGCTGGCGCAGCTCGACTACTACGGCGCGGTCCAGTGGATCCGCAGCCCGGTGAACGTCTCGCTGATGGTGCTCACCGTGGTGATCGCCTTCGCCCACATGCACCACGGCATGCGGGTCGTGATCGAGGACTACGTCCACCAGCGCCTCGGCAAGCTGGGCGCCGTGGCCCTCAGCCTCTTCGTCAGCGGCCTCGCCGGCGCGCTGACGGTCTTCTCCATCCTCAAGGTCGCGCTCGGGGGCGCTTGATAGACCCATGGCGGCTTACGAATTCATCGATCACAAGTTCGACGTCGTCGTCGTCGGCGCCGGGGGCTCGGGCCTCCGGGCGGCGCTGGGCTGCGCCCAGGCCGGCCTGAAGACGGCGTGCGTCACCAAGGTGTTCCCGACCCGCAGCCACACCGTGGCGGCGCAAGGCGGCATCTCGGCCAGCCTCGGCAACATGGGCGAGGACGACTGGCGCTGGCACATGTACGACACCGTCAAGGGGTCGGACTGGCTGGGCGACCAGGACGCCATCGAATACCTGTGCCGGAACGCCCCCGCGGCGGTCTATGAGCTGGAGCACTGGGGCGTGCCGTTCAGCCGCACGGCCGAGGGCAAGATCTACCAGCGCGCCTTCGGCGGCATGACCAAGAACTACGGCGAGGCGCCGATCCAGCGCACCTGCGCGGCGGCCGACCGCACCGGCCACGCCATGCTGCACACCATGTACGGGCAGAGCCTCGCGCACGACACCGAGTTCTTCATCGAGTACTTCGCCCTCGATCTGATCATGGACGAGGGCGTGTGCCGGGGCGTCACGGCGTGGAAGCTGGACGACGGCACCCTGCACCGGTTCCAGGCCCAGCTCGTGATCCTGGCCACCGGCGGCTACGGCCGGGCTTACTTCTCGGCCACCAGCGCCCACACCTGCACCGGTGACGGCGGCGGGATGGCCCTGCGCGCCGGCCTGCCGCTGCAGGACATGGAGTTCGTGCAGTTCCACCCGACCGGCATCTACGGCTCGGGCTGCCTGATCACCGAGGGCGCCCGCGGCGAGGGCGGTTACCTGACCAACTCGGAAGGCGAGCGCTTCATGGAGCGCTATGCGCCCACCGTGAAGGACCTGGCGCCGCGCGACATGGTCAGCCGCGCGATGACCATGGAGATCCGTGAAGGCCGCGGCGTGGGTCCGAAGAAGGATCACATCTTCCTGCACCTCGACCACCTGGATCCGAAGATCCTCGCCGAGCGCCTGCCGGGCATCTCGGAGAGCGCCAAGATCTTCGCCGGCGTCGACGTGACCAAGGAGCCGATCCCGGTGCTGCCGACCGTGCACTACAACATGGGCGGCATTCCCACGAACTTCTATTCCGAGGTCGTGACCAAGGCCGGGAAGAACCCCGACCAGGTCGTCCCGGGCCTGATGGCCGTGGGCGAGGCCGCGTGCGTCAGCGTGCACGGGGCCAACCGCCTGGGCTCCAACAGCCTGATCGACCTCGTGGTGTTCGGACGCTCCGCCGCGCTGCGGGCTGCGGACACCATCAAGGCCGGCGCCACCCAGCCCGAGCTGAAGCCCGCGATGACCGACGGTCACCTCGCCCGCTTCGACCGCTTCCGCAACGCCGACGGCGGAACGACCACGGCCGCCCTGCGCCTCGAGATGCAGATGGCGATGCAGGAGGACGCGGCGGTCTACCGGACCTCGGACGCGCTCAAGTCGGGCGTGGCGCGGATGAACGCCGTCAACGCCAAGCGCCCCGACCTGAAGGTCAGCGACCGCAGCCTGGTCTGGAACAGCGACCTGATGGAGACGCTGGAGCTCGACAACCTGATCGGCCAGGCGCTGGTCACGGTGACGGGCGCCGAGAACCGCAAGGAAAGCCGCGGCGCCCACGCGCACGAGGACTTCCCCGACCGCGACGACAAGACCTGGATGAAGCACACGCTCGCCTGGTTCGACGACGCCACCGGCAAGGTGAAGATCGACTTCCGCCCGGTGCACGACTTCACCATGACCAACGAGATCGCGCCGTTCCCGCCCAAGGCGCGGGTCTACTAGGCGGAAAGGGACGAAAGCGATGGTCGAATTCCGTCTTCCCCGGAACTCCCGCATCACCGGGGGCAAGCACTTCCCGGCCCCGGCCGGCGCGGGCAAGGTCAAGACCTTCAAGGTCTACCGGTACGATCCCGACAGCGGCCAGAACCCGCGCTGGGACACCTATGACGTGGACACCAGCCAGTGCGGGCCGATGGTCCTGGACGTGCTGATCCACATCAAGAACACCATGGACCCGACCCTGACATTCCGGCGCTCGTGCCGCGAAGGGATCTGTGGCTCGTGCGCCATGAACATCGCCGGCCGCAACACCCTGGCCTGCATCCACGGCCACGACGAGTGCCCGGGCGACAAGGTGGCGATCAGCCCGCTGCCGCACATGCCGGTGGTGAAGGACCTGGTCCCCGACCTGACCCTCTTCTACGCCCAGTACGCCTCGGTGGAGCCCTGGCTGCACACCGAGACGCCCGAGCCGCAGAAGGAATGGCGCCAGAGCCCCGAGGACCGGGAGAAGCTGGACGGCCTCTACGAGTGCATCCTGTGCGCCTGTTGCTCGACCTCGTGCCCGAGCTACTGGTGGAACCAGGAGAAGTACCTGGGCCCGGCCGCCCTGCTGCACGCCTATCGCTGGATCATCGACTCCCGCGACGAGGCCACCGGCGAGCGCCTGGACGACCTGGAAGACCCCTTCAAGCTCTACCGCTGCCACACGATCATGAACTGCGCCCAGGTCTGCCCGAAGGGCCTGAATCCGGCCAAGGCGATCGCCGAGGTCAAGAAGATGCTGGCCGACCGGGTGGTGTGAGCCTCCGGCGCTTGGCGAAGGACGAAGGGGCTGCCGCGGCGGCCCCTTTTTCTTTGGGCGCTCAGCCCCTCGGCGCGCCGCGGAAAAGCGCTTCCAGGCCTGTGATCACCTCGTCGACCAGATGGGTCGGGTCGGGCGCGTTTGACGCCAGCGACGCCGTCCCGTGCGTCGCCGCCCAGATGGCGGTGGTGATGTTCTCGATGGCCGCCGGGTCCGGCGCGCGAGGGCCGACGAAGCCTGAGATGAGCTGGCGGAGGGTGTCGAGGGCTGCCCCCTTCGCCTCCGTCACCACGGGGGCCTGCGCGATCTCGGCGTCGAACATCAGCTCGAACAGCGCCGGCTCGCGGTGGGCGAAGGCGACGTAGGCGATGGCCCAGGCGCGGACGCGGCGGCCGTCGGGCGCTTCCCGGCCAGCGCGGTCCAGCTCGCGCCGGAGCTCCTTGAAGCCGCCGGCCGCCAACTCCCCCAGCAGCGCGGTCTTGCTCTCGTAATGGTGGTACATCGAGCCGGCGGTGATGCCGGCCCGCGCGGCCAGTGCGCGCAGGTTGAGCGCTTTCAGCCCGCCCTCGTCCAGCATGGTCCGCGCCTCGCGCAGCAGCCGGCCGGGCAAGTCGCCCACGTGGTATCGGCGTCCCTCAGACATCAGGACGCCGACCTTAGAGCGTGACCGTCAAAAGCGCCTGCGGTTTTGACGTCCGGAGCGCCAGGAACTTCGGGTCCGCTCCTAGTTGCGGCGCGGGATGACCACCGGCAGCGTCTCGTAGCCCTTCACGAAGGTCGAGAACGAGCGGCGCGGCTGGCCGACCACCTCGACCGTGGGGAAGCGCTTCAGGATCTCTTCCCAGATGATGGTGAGCTGGAGTTCGGCCAGGCGGTTGCCGACGCAGCGGTGGATGCCGAAGCCGAAGGAGATGTGCTGGCGCGGGCGTTCGCGGTCGATGATGTAGGCGTTCGGGTTCTCGATCACCTCATCGTCCCGGTTGCCCGAGACGTACCACATGACCACCTTGTCGCCGGCCTTGATCTTCTTGCCCTGGAACTCGATGTCCTCGACTGCGGTCCGGCGCATGTGCGCCAGCGGCGTCTGCCAGCGGATGGTCTCGGAGACCATCGACGGGATCAGGTCGGGGTTCTCGCGCAGCTTCTGATACTGGTCGGGGTTCTGGTTCAGCGCCAGGATCGAGCCTGAGATGGTGTTGCGGGTGGTGTCGTTGCCGCCCACGGTGAGCAGCACGATGTTCCCGAAGTACTCGCGCGGCTCCATGTTCCGGGTGGCCGGATGGTGGGCGAGCATCGAGATCAGGTCATGGTGCGGAGCGGCGTTGACCTTCTCGTTCCACAGCCCGGTGAAATAGGCGTGGTACTCGGAGAAGATCTGCATCTTCTGTTCGAGGGTCTCGACCAGGGCGCCCGGCGCCGGCGCGCAGGTGACCACGTCGGACCAGTAGGTGATCTTGCGCCGGTCGGCCTGCGGGGCGTCGAACAGGGTGGCCAGGGTCATGGCCGTCAGTTCCTTCGACACCAGGTCGACCCAGTCGAACTCCTCGCCGATCGGCAGGTTGTCGAGGATGCCGGCGGCGCGTTCGCGGATCTGAGGCGCCATGGCCGCCAGGGCCGGGGGCGCCACGGCCGGACTCACCGCCTTGCGCTGGACGTCGTGCTTGGGCGGGTCCATGGCGATGAACATCGGCAGCGGGTCCATGTTGGCCTGGCCGCCGGCGATCGTGATGCCGCCCTTCATGAAGTCGGACGAGAACACCTGGTGGTTCGTGTCCACCGCCATGATGTCGTTGTACTTGGTGATCGACCAGTACGGCCCGAACTCATGCTCGGCCGTGTAGTGGACCGGGTCCTCCTTCCGGAGGCGCTCGAAGATCGGCCACATGGCGTCGGCCTGGAACAGCGCGGGCTGGGCCGGGTCCAGGGACTCCAGGGGTGCGTTCCACACCTCCGCCGCCGTCGCTTCCTTGAATTCCAACGATCCATCGTCCATGGCTGCCTCCCGCCAATGATCTTTGTCACGGCGCGCCTGGGCACGTCGCGGCAAGGGGATGGGGCCTATCCAAACACTGTTTCGCAACCCGTATTGCGCGAGGCATGTGTCGCATGTTGTTGTAGTGGGAAGTTGACGGGGGCGTCATTTTTGGGCATCGGACCGGCATGAGCGACGGCGCGGCGAAGATCGTGATCGTGGGGGCGGGCCACGCCGGGGGCACGGCGGCGGCGCTTCTGCGCCAGTATGGCCACACCGGCCCCATCGCCATGGTCGGCGACGAGCCGATCCCGCCCTACCAGCGCCCGCCGCTGTCCAAGGCCTGGCTGAAGGGCGAGGCGGACGCCGACTCCCTGGCGCTGAAGCCGCTGGAATTCTACGCCGAGAACGACATCGACTTCCGGCCGGGCGTTTCCGCGGTCAGCCTGAACCGCGGCGACAAGACGGTAGCCCTGTCCGACGGCGCCACGCTCTCCTACGACTTCCTGATCCTCGCCACCGGTGCGCGGGCCATCGCCCTGCCCATCGAGGGCAAGGATCTTGATGGCATCCTCTTCCTACGCACGGCGGCCCATGCCGAGGCGCTGAAGGCTGCGGTGGGCCCGGGCAAGAAGCTGGCCGTGGTCGGCGGCGGCTATATCGGGCTCGAAGTGGCCGCCTCGGGTCGCGCCCTGGGCGCCGACGTCGTGGTTCTGGAGCGCGAGGAGCGCATCCTGGCCCGTGTCGCCTGCAAGGCGCTGTCGGACTTCTTCACCGGATACCACCAGAAGAACGGCGTCGCTTTCGAACTGGGCTGCTCTGTGACGGCCTTCGAGGGCAAGGACGGCCACGTCGCTGGCGTGAAGCTGGCGGACGGCCGCACCATCGCCTGCGACGCCGTGGTGGTCGGGGTCGGCGCCGCCCCGAACGACGAGATCGCCAAGGACGCCGGCCTGGAATGCGCCCGGGGCGTGGTGGTGGACCTCGACGCCCGCAGCGTCACCGACCCCAGCATCTTCGCCATCGGCGACGTGGCCCACCGGCCCATGCCGATCTACGACCGCATGTTCCGGATGGAGAGCGTGCCCAACGCCCTGGAACAGGCCAAGCAGGCCGCCAGCGCCATCACCGGCCGGCCGCGCCCGCCGGGCGAGTGCCCCTGGCAATGGTCCGACCAGTATGACCTGAAGCTGCAGATCGCCGGCTACGCCTTCGACGTGGACGAGATCATCGTCCGGGGCGACCCGTCCGCGGCCAAGTTCGCCGTCTTCCACCTGAAGGGCGACCAGGTCCAGTCCGTCGAGGCGATCAATTCGCCACCCGAATTCATGATGGGGAAGACCCTCATCCTGAACCGCAAGCCCGTGAACAAGGCGAAGCTTGCCGATCCCACCGTTTCCATGAAAGACGTCGCCGCCTGAACGGCGATCAGTGAGGGGCGCCTATGGCCAAAGTCACCTACGTTGAACACGACGGCACCGAGCATGTGGTGGACGTCAAGTCGGGCCTCTCGGTCATGGAAGGCGCCGTGAAGAACAACATTCCGGGCATCGACGCCGATTGCGGCGGCGCCTGCGCCTGCGCCACCTGCCACGTCTATGTGGACGACGCCTGGCTGCCCAAGACCGGGACCAAGTCGGCCATGGAAGAGTCGATGCTCGACTTCGCCGAGGGCGTCACCGAGAACAGCCGCCTGTCCTGCCAGATCAAGGTGAGCGACGATCTGGACGGCCTGCGCGTCACCATGCCGGAAAGCCAGCACTAGGCGATCCCCGCGACGGCGGGCGCCGCTGCGCGCCCGCGACGACGGTCGCGCACAGCCAAGCTGCGCCCCGAAACCGCCATCCTCGAACCCGATCAAGCTTACGTGTGTTTGCGTAAGCGCTGGGTGGGACCAACGGGTTGGAGGTACTTGGGAATGATCCAGCTTGGATCGAAGACGATGCTCGCGGCCGCGGCCGTGATCGGTGTGGTGAGCCTGGGGGGGTGCGCCACCAAGGGATACGTCAAGGAAAAGACCGCCCTCGTGGGCGCCCGGGTCGACACCGTCGAAACGCGGGTGGTCGCCGTCGAGGGCACGGCCAAGGATGCGCTCGACCGCGCCACCGCGGCGGGCAAGCTGGCCGAGGGCAAGTTCGTGTTCTCGGAAGTCCTCTCGGACGACAGCATGAAATTCGGCATCGACAAGGCCGAACTGTCGCCTGAGGCCCAGGCCCGTCTCGACGCCTTCGTCGAGCGGCTGAGGTCCGAGAACCGGAACGTCTATGTCGAGGTGCAGGGTCACACCGACGCCACCGGGCCGAAGGACTACAACTACCGCCTGGGCGAGGAGCGGGCCGAGGCCGTCCGCCGCTACCTGAACCAGAAGGGGGTGGCGCTGAACCGCATCAGCGCGATCTCCTACGGGCCGGATTCACCGGCGGCGCCGAACGACAACCGCGAGGGCCGGCAACAGAACCGGCGCGTGGTGCTGATCGTCCTGAGCTGAGGACGGCCGGCCGCGTCGCCTCCAGGTCCTGACCGTGGCTTCGACGCGAGGCCTGTCTGAACGGAGCCGCCGCGCCGCGGCCGTGACGCTGAGCGTCGCGGCCCACGCGGCGGCCTTGTTCGTCGCCGTCCGGGCTGCGCCCGACCCGCCCGTCGCGATCGATCCGGCGCCGATGGTGGTGCAGCTGGTCACGCCACCACCGCCGGAGCCGCCACCGCCCGTCGAGGCGGACCCCACACCGGAGCCGGCCGCCGCCGCTCCGATCCCCAAGCCAGAGCCCAAGCCGCCGCCACGGCGGATCGTGGCGCGCCCCACGCCGGCGCCGCCGGCCAGCGTGCCACCCGTACCCGCCGCCCGGGAGGCTGGGGTCGGCGAGTACGACGGCGCTGGCGAAGTCAGCGACGCCGAGATCGCCGGGGCAGCGACCGCTGGGTCGGGCGGATCCGGCGGCGGGTGCGACATGCCGGCGCTCGTCCAGCGGGCGCTGCGCCGCGATCGCCAGGTGCGGACGGCGGTGGCCGAGGTCGACCGTGGGAAGGCGCTGCGGGTGTGGAATGGCGACTGGGTGCGCCACCGAGGTCAGGAGGGCGCCGGTCTCGCGGCCGTGCGCGAGGCGATCACCTGGGAGGTGGCCTGGGCGCCGGAAGCCTGCCGGCATCAGCGGATGAGTGGCCCTGTGGTCCTGAGCCTGGCCGACACGCCAGGCGCCGCGAGGATCGTGGTCGGCGGGGGGCAGTGGCGCTGGTCCGACCTTCTGTTCGCGCGGGGGGAGCGCGCCTCGCGGCGGTGACCGCTCAGCGTCGCCAGCGGCCCACGGCCAGGGGCGCCAGGGCGGCCACGACGCCGGCCGTGTTGGCGATCAGGTCCTTCCACTGGAAGGTCCCCGAGACGAGGCCCAGGATCTGCATCACCTCGAACCCCGCGCCCACCGCGAGGAAGCCGCCGCCGATCAGCCATGGGTTCACCCGCGGCAGCGAGATGATGGTGAGCAGAGTGAGCAGATAGCCATAGCCGATGTGCTCGACCACGTCGGGCGGCGGCGCGCTGGCGGCGGCGTTGTGATGCGGGTCGATCGCGCCGGCGAAGGCCACGGCGAAGACGCCTAGCAGGGCCAGGCGCGCCGCCCAGGTGATCAGGATGTTCGGCATCAGCGGGCGAATCCGAGCTCGGGCTGGCTCACCGCCTGGGCTTCTTCAGGCAGGTGACAGGTGAAGGCGGCGCCGGCGCCGGGCTCGCTCTCGAGCGCGACCCAGCCGCCATGCAGCTCGGTCAGGGCCTTCACCAGGGCGAGGCCGAGGCCCGGGCCGCCGCGCTCGCGCCCGATGAAGCGGTCGAAGATGTGGGCCTGGACGTGGAACGGGATGCCGCGACCGGTGTCGGAGACCTGGAGCTGGACCTCGCCGAGCGCCTTGCGCGCGGCCAGGGTGACCGTGCCGCCAGCCGGCGTCTGGCCGATGGCGTTCTCCATCAGGTGGTCGAGGATCTGGGCCAGGCGTCGCCGGTCGCCGCGGATCTCGCCGACGCCGTCCGGCGGCGTCAGCATGATGGAGACCTTGGCCGCCTCCGCCTGGGGCTTCCAGCGGCTGGCGGTCTCGAGCATCAGCTCGGCGACGTTCACGGGGCCCAGGTCCAGGGCCATCTCGTCGGCGTCGATCTGCGCCATGTCCAGCACGTCGTCGATGGAGCGCGCGAGCTGGGTGGCCGCGGTCTTCACAGAGGCCGCGTAGCCCCGGGCCCGCTCCGGCAGGGCGTCGCCGGAGTGCTCCAGAAGCTCGGAGTAACCGATGATGGTGGTGAGCGGGGTGCGCAGCTCGTAGCTGACGTTGCCCACGAAGTCGCGCTTCAGCCGCTCGGCCTCGGTGAGCGCCTGTTCCCGGTCGGCCAGGGCGCTCTCCAGCCGACGCGCATCGGTGACGTCGGTGAAGGCGATCAGGGTGGCGCCGTCCGGGAGGGGGCGCGTGCGGTATTCGATGACGCGGTCGTCGGAGGTCTGGGCCTCGCCGGTGATGGGCATCCGCGCCGCGGGATCGGGATCGGCGACCCGGCCCTTGAGCTCCTTCCAGAACGCCAGGTCGTGCAGCTTCGGCACGCAGAGCTCGACCATGCCCTCGAAGTCGCCGGCCGCCTCGATCTGCAGCGGGGTCAGGTTCCAGAAGCGTTCGAAGCTCTCGTTGTGAAGGCGCAGGCGGCCATCCGAGCCGAACACCGCCACGGCGTCCGACAGCTTGTCGAGGGTCGCCTGCTGCACCTGGATCAGAGCGTTGTACTGGGCCTTCAGCTTCAGCTCGCCGGTGATGTCCGCGAACAGCAGGAGCAGCCCGCCCAGGGGATGCGGCTGGCGGACCACGCGCAGGGTCCGGCCGTCGGGCAGGCTCCACAGGTCGTCCGGCTCGCTTTCCAGCCGCTCGTAGCGGCCGAGCTCGGCGGCCTTCCACTTGGCGTAGTCGGCCGTCTCGGGCAGGCGGCGGCGCTGGCGCAGGCGGTCGAGGATCTCGCCGTGGGTGGGCCGCTCGGTCAGCCACGCCGGCTCCAGGCCCCACAGCTCGGCGAAGGCGGTGTTGTTGTACTTCAGCCGCTTGGCGCCGTCGAAGATCACCACGGCGTCATCCAGGCGGTTCAGCGTTTCGTCGTGCGCCTCGACGTTGCGCTTGGTGTCCTCTCGCGCCTCTTCCAGCTCGGTGAGATCGTCGGTCCAGACGCCGACGCCGCCGCCCTCGAGCGGCTGGGCCGCGATCAGGAAGGCGCGCCGGCGGCCGCCGAAGGACAGCCACCGCAGGGCCTCCCGGCGCTGACCCATGTTGGCCGCCTCGCTCGCGATGGCGTCCGCGCCGCGGTCGAAGGCGACGCCGCGCTGCGCGGCCTCATCGAGGCTGCCCGCGTCCACCGCCTTGAGCCAGGCGGCGTTGACCCAGACGGGCGAGCCGTCGGCCGCCGCGATCCAGGCAGGATAGGCGCGGGTGTTCAGGAACGCCGCGAACCTGGGCGCCGTCGGCAGGCCCTGGTCCTCGCCGAGCACGGCCGAGACGCGCAGCCAGGCGAGGGCGCCCGCCGCGCGGCCTTCCACCGTGACCACCCCGGCCGGGCCCTTCACCTCGAAGGCGCAGGCCTCGCCCCGTTCGAACAGGCCGCGCAGCCGGCGGGCGTGATCGGGGTCGGCCCGCATCAGGGCGTTGAGGAGATACTGCGGGTCGGTCTCGGACAGCCCCAGCGCCTGGCAGCAGATACCGAGGCTCTCCTCGCCGGACGCCAGCAGCGCCTGACCGTCCTCGACGGCGAGCAGGGCGGAGTCGAACGCCTCGGCCGAGGCCTGGGCGGTCTCGGCGCCCGTCTCGAGCTGTCGGATGCGCGCCTGCAGGTCGGCCACGCGCCGGTCCGCGGCCTTGCGCTGCGCGAAGGCCCAGAGGACGGCCGAGATGGCGAGGCTCACCGCCCCGGCCGCCGCCGCCAGCATCAGTTCGTGCGCGTCCATCCCGCCCCGGCGAATCGATGGCGGCCAGCTTAGGCCCTGGAGGGCCCGGCCGCACGCCCGCCGTCTGCGGTCGAAAGACGCCCCGGGTCGCCATCGCGCGTTGTTTCCGCAGCGTCCTTTGGCGAGAATGACGATGATGACGGCCATTCTCTATCCCGTTGCGACCAACGCCGAGCTGGCGCTCAGCCGCCCCCTGGGGCGCGCCGCGCGCGAGAGCGAGGCGCGGCGTCGGGCCGGCGAGGCCGTTGTGTTCGCCACCGACACGCTTGGGCCCGCCTTCGCCACGCGCGAGGCGGCGCTGGACGCCTATCGGGGACGGGTCGAGGACGAGCGGACCGGCGCGGCGCCCGATCCCGAGGACCGTTACTGCCGTCTCGTCGAGCAGGTCGCCGACGGCGCTCCGCGGCCCAAGCTGGCCGAGCCCGCCTATGCCGACGGCCGCCGCTGGCCCGAGCCGCCGAAGCCGCCGCGCACCGTCTGGCGCCTGTCGGTCTCGTACTGGCGGCTGGGGACGGCCGAGCGCCCGATCGATCCGCCGCAGGCGCGCCAGGCGCGACGTACCGGCCAGGATCTGGACCCGGACGCGCTGCGGGCCATCGCCCGCACGCCCTTGCGCCCCACCAAGCCGCAGCAGCCGCTGGACATCGGCCTGTTCGAAATCCGCCCGCCGGAGGCGCCGCACATCGTGATGCCGGATGAGTGACGACCGCTGGGGCGCAGCGCCCTCCCTGGATGACCTGGCCGAGATGGCCGAACACGCCTTCGCGAGCCTGCCCGAGGGCTTCCGCAAGCTGGCGGGCGAGGTGGTGTTCCGCGTCGACGACTTCCCGCCCGACGAGGTGCTGGACGAACTGGGGATCGAGGATCCGTTCGGTCTTACGGGCCTCTACTCGGGCGTCAGCCTGGCCGACAGGTCTGTCCTGGCGGCGTCGGAACCGAGCCGCGTCTTCCTCTACCGGCGGCCGATCCTGGACGAATGGGCCGAGCGGGGAGACGTGACGCTTGAAGAGCTGGTGACCCACGTCCTCGTCCACGAGATCGGCCACCATTTCGGCCTTTCCGACCCGCAGATCGACGCGATCGAGGCGGCCGCCGAATAGCGCGAGGGAAATGCTGCGGCGCCGCAAAAGTGACGCCGGCGTCACTTTCCTTGACGAATGTCAAATTGGCCCCCATTGTCTCGCCAAAGACAGGCAGGAGCACGCCCATGGCCGCCGACGGCAACATCACCAAGGACATCATCTACGACGCCGTCGCGCCCGATGACTTCGAGGCGATGCTGGAGCTGGACCGCTACAATGCCCGGTCCACGGCGTTCGACAAGATCATCAGCGCCACCCACGACCACTTCTGGGATCCGCTGGACACCAAGTACATCGACTTCTCCGAGCCCTTCGACATGGAGAACGAGATGATCCTGCCGGAGGACATGGTCGTCTCCCTGCAGACCAAGTACGTCTCGGACGCGCTGAAGGACCCGAAGGACCGGATCCGCTTCGTGAACGGCTTCGCGCTGCGCAGCTTCTCCTCGATCCTGCATGGCGAGCAGGGCGCGCTGAACCTGTCGGCCAGCCTTTGCCATGTGCTGAAGGATCAGGGCGCGCAGGAATACGCCGCCAACCAGACCCGCGAAGAAGCCCGCCACGTCACGGCCTTCGCCAAGTACATCAAGGCCCGCTGGGGCCGGCCCGTGGAATGCGGGCCGACGCTGAAGGCGCTGCTGGTCGACATCATTGGCAGCCCGGAGGTCTACAAGAAGATCGTCGGCATGCAGATGCTGGTGGAGGGCCTGGCGATGGGCGCCTTCGCCACCTTCTTCAAGGTCTCCAACGACCCGCTGGCCCGCAAGCTGATGCAGCTGGTCATGACGGACGAGGCCTTCCACCACAAGTTCGGGAAGATCTGGGCCGACCGCACGATCCCGCACCTGACCGAGTCCGAGCACGAGATCATCGAGCTCTGGGCCGCCCAGTGCTTCCAGACGCTGCTGTTCAACCTGGTGGGGCCGACCCAGCAGCGCAGCCTCTATGAGGAATTCGGCCTCGATCCCGACCGCGTGATCGCCGAACTGGCCGAGATCGTCACCGACGAGACCCGCCGCGAGGGCATGAAGGAGCAGGCGAACATCTTCCGCGTGCTCGTGAAGACGCTGCTGAACGCCGGCATCATCACCGACCGCACCCGCGGCTTCTACGCCATGTACGTCGACATGGACGAGCTGAAGTCTGAAGGCGACCGCATGGTCGGCGACGACATCGCCGAGGAGGGGATCAAGTACCTCCAGGAGATCAACTTCAAGGGCGGGGCCAAACAGGTCCTGATCGCGGCGGAGTAGCACCCCCGCCAGCGACGAGACCGACGCCCGCCGGGGAGACCCGGCGGGCGTTCTTCGTTAGGACCCTGGCGGAGCTGCGCCGTAACACTTCTGACCACGGTGTTCATGCGATAGTCAGGCCCTCCTGCGTCCCTATACCGCGCGCATTCCCGCGTTCCGTTCTGCTCCCGGCTCGTCTATTGCACTGCAACATGATCCAGCGCTCCGTCCTCGCGGCGATCGCCGCCTGCCTGCTGTTCGCGCCCGCGACGGCGTCCGCGGCCGTCGAGCCGGTGGGTCGCATCGAGCTCTCCAGGATGATGGGCCGCTGGTATGAGGTCGCCCGCGTCCCCAACGTGCTCCAGAAGGGGTGCCAGGCCGGCGCGTCCGAGTGGACCCCCTCCGCCGCCGGTTTCGCCGTCGTGCAGTCGTGCCGCAAGGATACGCCCGACGGACCGCTGAAGGTCTGGAAGGCCAAGGCCACGGTGGCCGACCCGCGCACCAACGCCAAGTTCAAGATGACGTTCTTCGGCGGGGTGGTGAGCCAGGACTATGTGGTCGTGGAGCATCGCGCGGAGCAGGGCTGGCTGGTGCTGGCCACCGCCAACGGCAAGTATCTCTGGCTCATGTCGCAGAAGCCGACCTTGCCGGCGGCGGTGAAGACCCAGGCCCTGGCGCGCATCCGCCAGCTCGGGTTCGATGTCGGACGGCTCGAGTTCCCGCTGCCCCCGCGGAGCTGACCCGGGGCCTTGCGCTCGGAACGAAGGCGGAACAAGGTGGCGGACATGGACGTCACCATCGTCACCGTCTCGCGCCCGGAGACCACCGCCACCGTCACGCGCGGCGCAGCGCGTCTCCTGACCGCCCTCGGGTACGCACCGCTCGCCGAGGTGACCCTGCCCAACGGTCGGCGCGCCGACCTGATGGCCCTGGGTCCCAAGGGGGACATCTTCATCGTCGAGGTGAAATCGGGGATCGAGGACTTCCGGGTCGACCTGAAGTGGCCCGAGTATCGCCCCTACTGCGACGCCTTCGCCTTCGCCGTGGCGCCGGAGTTCCCGCGCGAGATCCTGCCGGACGAGCCGGGTCTGATCGTCGCCGACGGCTTCGGCGGCGCCATCCTGCGCGAGGCGCCGGTCGAGCCGCTGGCGGGCGCGCGCCGCAAGGCGCTGACCCTCGCATTCGCCCGGCTGGCGGCCCTGCGCGCGGCCGGGGGCGCGGCGACGGAACTATAGGGTCAGCGCGGGGCGCGCTTGGCCAGGATCCGCTGCAGGGTTCGCCGGTGCATGTTGAGACGCCGGGCGGTTTCCGAGACGTTGTGGTTGCACAGCTCGTAGACGCGCTGGATGTGCTCCCAGCGGACGCGATCGGCGCTCATGGGATTGTCCGGCGGCGCGGGCGCGTCGCCCCGGGCCAGCAGCGCGCGCACCACGTCGTCGGCGTCCGCCGGCTTCGACAGATAGTCCACGGCGCCCGCCTTCACCGCCTGAACGGCGGTGGCGATGTTGCCGTAGCCGGTGAGCATGATGATCTTGGCGTCGGGCCGCGCGTCGCGGACCGCCTCCACGACCTTCAGGCCCGACCCATCCTCCAGCCGCATGTCGAGCACCGCGTAAGCAGGCGCCTTCACCTTCACGGCGGCGATGGCTTCCTGGACGCTGCCGACCAGCGTAGGCTCGAAGCCCCGCTGCTCGAGGGCGCGGCCCAGGCGGGTGCGGAGCGGGGCGTCGTCATCGAGGACGAGGAGGCTCCGGTCGGGGAGAGCCGAGACTTCGGCGGAGAGATCGGTCATTGTCCGTCTACCCTCGGCAGAGGGTCCCCTCGCTACTGGCTGCGGCAGAATGTCGCATATCAACGCCTGACTGCAAGCACGGCTGCATAGCGGTCACACAACTTCCAGTTCAGACCGCTTCCAGCGCGCCGATACGACGGCGCCCCTGGGCTTGGCATTGTGAAATGTCACAACGGCCCCGGTCCGCTCCAGCAGCGTCTTGGCGATGAAGAAGCCGAGTCCCATGCCGATGTGGCCGGTCCGCGACCCTTCGGCGCCCGGTCGCGTCGTGACGTAGGGCTCGCCCAGCTTGGCCAGGACCTCCGGCGCGAAGCCCGGACCGTCATCCCGGACCTCCACCGTGATGGTGTCGGCGTCGAAGCGGGCCGACACGAGGATTTCCGAGCGGGCGAAGTCGACGGCGTTCTCCACGAAGGTCGTGAAGGCGTGGACGATCTCGGGGCGCCGATGGATGTCGGGGGTCTTCACGTCCTTGGCGCCCGTCACGATCGCCTCGACGCGCACCTCCTTGCTGGCGTTGGCGTGCGGCTCGATCACCTCCTGGACGAGCTGGCGCAGCGACAGGCGCTCGTGCACCTCGTCGGTCGCCTTCTCGGGCGTGGCCGAGAGGCGACGCAGGATCTCGCGGCACCGCTCGGCCTGGGCGATCAGCAGTTCGGCGTCCTCCTTGACGTTCGGCGTCTGGGCCTCGCGGGCCATCTCCTTGGCGACGATCGAGATGGTGGCCAGCGGCGTGCCCAGCTCATGCGCCGCGGCCGCCGCGAGCCCGCCCAGGGCTGACAGCCGCTGCTCGCGCGCCAGGACGGTCTGGGTGACGTCGAGGGCAAGGGCCAT
Source organism: Phenylobacterium kunshanense (assembly GCF_003254525.1). Classification (GTDB taxonomy): domain Bacteria; phylum Pseudomonadota; class Alphaproteobacteria; order Caulobacterales; family Caulobacteraceae; genus Phenylobacterium; species Phenylobacterium kunshanense. The sequence goes on along the minus strand of NZ_QFYS01000008.1, from coordinate 138,248 downwards.
CCGCGCCGCCTCGACCACCGACTGGCGGATGAAGCTGGCGACGAGGGCGATCCCGGCGACATTCGCCACGCCGGCCGTCAGCCGGAATTCCACCGGCAGCAGGATGTCCGGGTACGGGAGCGAGACCACAGCAAGGGCCATAGACAGCGCCGAGGCCACGGCGCCGACGACCACCAGCGGCCGCAGCGGCAGGGTGGCCGCCGCGAGGGTGACGGGCGCGAGGAGCACCAGGATGAACGGATTGGCGGTGCCGCCGATGAGCGCCAGGAGCAGCGACATCTGCACCAGGTCGATGCAGAGCTGAACCACGGCCTCCCGGTCGCCCATCACCCGCTGCTGGGGCGAAATCCGGGCGGTGATGAGATTGACCGCGGCGCCCGCCGCGACGACGGCGGCGCAGAGTTCGTACGGCGCGACGTAACGGAGCCCGAACGCCATGGCGATCAGCAGCGCCACCTCACCGCCGATGACCATCCAGCGGACATTGACGAGCGTGCGGACCCGCAGGTGCCCTCGGCGGATCGCGGCCGTGTCCCAGACGTCTTGCGTCGCGCCGGGCGGGGCCGTATCGAGGCCGGCGGTCTGGGCGGAGACGTTCGTCACGCCCTGCCTCCGCAGGGCGCATGGCCGCCAGCAAGGGAAGCACCCATGTCCAGGCGCATCCTGGTCCTCATCGCGATCTTGGCGCTTGCGCTGGCCATCCTCACCGGTCTCGCGGTCCGCAAAGGCGTGCTTGGACCGCCTGCGCAAACCGTCACATTGGGGGGTCCGTTCCAATTGGTGGACACCCAGGGGCGTACGGTCGACCAGGATTTGCTTCGCGGCAAGTGGAGCGTGGTGTTCTTCGGCTTCACCCACTGCCCCGACATCTGTCCCACCACGCTGTTCGAGCTCGGGCAGGTTGAGCCGATGCTCGGTAAGGATGCGGACAAGGTCCAGATGGTGCTGATCTCGGTGGATCCCGAGCGGGACACGCCCCAGCAGATGGCCGCCTATGTGAACAATCCGGCCTTCCCGAAGCGCCTCGTCGGCCTCACGGGGACCCCGGCCCAGGTGGACGTCGCGGCCAAGGCCTACCGGGTCTTCTACCAGAAGCAGGTCCAGGGCGACGACTACACGGTCAACCACGCCGCCTACAGCTACCTGATGAACCCCAAGGGCAAATTCGCCTGCATCCTGCCCTACGAGCTGACCCCGGAGCAGACGGCGGCGAAGATCAAGGCCGCCATGGCCCAGGGCGCCAACGCCACGAGCTGCTGAGCCGCCCTGCGACATCGTGTGCAAGCGGGAGCTTGTGGAGCCTATTAAGGTCCCGCATGTTATGCTGCAGCGCACAAAGGCAGGTCCTCATGCTCTACAGCCTCTATGAAGCCGGTTACTACACGGCCTCCCCGCTCCGCTTCGCCGCCCTGGCGGCGCGCAGCTTCTGGAGTTCGCCGCTCAATCCGGCGGCGGAGACCGATCTCGGGCGTCGCCTCTACGCCACCTCGGACCTGTTCGCGAACCTGACCCGCCGGTACGGCAAGCCCGACTGGCGCATCGACAGCGTGCCGATCAACGGACAGCCCGTGCGGGTGCGCACGCAGGAGGTCTGGTCCAGCCCCTGGTGCAAGCTGACCCACTTCGCGCGCGACACGGCCGACCTGCGCCGCGCCGGCAAGACCGAGCTGGAGCCCGCGGTGCTGATCGCCGCCCCGTTGAGCGGCCACTACGCCACCCTGCTGCGCGGCACGGTGGAAGCCTTCCTGCAGGACCATGAGGTGTTCATCACCGAATGGACCAACGCCCGCGACGTGCCGATGGTGGACGGGCGCTTCGACTTCCACGACTACATCGACCACATCCGCGAGATGCTGCGGGTGCTGGGGCCGCGGCCGCACGTGGTCGCCGTGTGCCAGCCGGGACCGCCGGTGCTGGCCGCGGTGTCGCTGATGGCCGAGGACCGCGAGGAGAGCCGGCCGGCCTCCATGACCTACATGGGCTCGCCGATCGATGCGCGCCTGTCGCCGACGGTGACGAACAAGCTGGCCGAGGAGCGGCCGTTCGCCTGGTTCGAGTCGAACATGATCTACAACGTGCCGCCGCCCTATCTGGGCGCGGGCCGGCGCGTCTATCCGGGCTTTGTCCAGCTCGCCAGCTTCATGTCCATGAACCTGGAGAAGCACCAGGAGGCCCATCGCAAGTACCTGGCCCACCTCATGGAGGGCGACGGGGACTCGGCTGACAAACACCTCGAGTTCTACGACGAGTACCTCTCGGTGCTGGACCTGACCGAGGAGTTCTATCTGCAGACGGTGGATGTGGTCTTCCAGCGCTACCTGCTGCCGAAGGGCGAGCTGGTCCATCGCGGCCGCAAGGTGAAGCCGGAGCGGATCACCGACGTCGGCCTGCTGACGGTCGAGGGCGAGAACGACGACATCTCGGGGATCGGCCAGACCCAGGCCGCCCACCGCCTGTGTCTCGGCCTGCCGGTCGAGCTGAAGGAGGACTACATCCAGCCGCACGTCGGCCACTACGGCGTCTTCAACGGCAAGCGGTTCCGGGAGGAGATCTATCCTCGCGTGCGCGACTTCATCCGGCGGACGGAGCATGGCCTGCCGCGGCCCAAGCTGGCCACGCGGGGTGGCGAGGTCGTCGCGATGCCGCAGCGGGGCGCCAAGGGCTGATCGCGCTCGCGCCGCCCAGCGGGGCGGCGTAGATTCTCCGCATGAGTCTCTTCGGCCGCCCCTCGCTCGCCGACGGCGACCGGCTGGAGGTGGCCGGCGCGCCGGTGCGGCTGAAGGTCAATCGCCGGGCTCGGCGTGTCTCGCTGCGCCTCGATCGGACGCGGCGCGAGATCGTCGCCACCGCCCCGTCGCCCCGCCGTCTGCCCGAGGCGGCCGCCTTCGCCCGCGAGCGCGCGGACTGGATCGCCCAGCGGCTGGCCGAATTGCCCCAGGCCCATGCGCTCGCCGCGGGCATGCTCATCGAGGTCTTCGGCGAACCGGTCCGCCTGGACTCCGGCACGGGCCGGGCGCGCTGGGTTGAGCCCGCCGACGGATCCACGCCACGCATCGTCGCCATGGGCGAGGGTGAAGGGTTCACGCGGGCGGTCGTCCTGGTGCTGAAACGGCGGGCGCTCGAGGTGCTCACCGTCCGAACCGCGCACTATGCCGCCCGCCTCGGCGCGCCGATGCCGAAGGTCAGCCTGGCGGACGCCAAGTCCCGCTGGGGGTCATGCCGGCCGGGCCCGCGCGGGACCGCCGGGTCGATCCGCTATTCCTGGCGCCTGGCCCTCGCACCGTTCGAGGTGGCCGACTACGTGGCCGCCCACGAGTGCGCCCACCTGCTTGAGCTGAACCATGGCCCGCGCTTCTGGGCCCACGTCCGCGCCCTGGTCGGCGACGAGCGTCGCCACCGCGACTGGCTTCGGGCCGAGGGCGCGCGGCTGCACGCCTTCGGCCGTCAGTAGACGGGCTCTTCCGGCCGGCGATCGCGGGCCCGCGGCGCCTGGTCGAACTCGGACGGCGGCGGCTCGTCGTCCTCGCCTCGGAAGAAGTCGGTGACGCCGTCCAGGATCTGGTCGATCGGTCCCTGGGCCTCGGGAATCTCCACGTCGCCGCCGGGAATCGGCGCGACCTTCAACCGGGGCAGGGCGGCCGTCATATAGTCGCGCCAGATGCCGGCGGGCGCATTGCCGCCGGTGACGCGCTTCATGGACTTGTTGTCGTCCTTCCCCACCCAGACGGCGGTCACGAAGCCGCCGGTGTAGCCGACGAACCAGGCGTCGCGATAATCGCTGGTGGTGCCGGTCTTGCCGGCGAGGTCGTAGCCGGGGACGTTGGCGCGCGTTCCGGTGCCGTTGGTCACCACGCCACGCATCATGGTGACCATGTAGCCGAGCGCCGGCTGTCCGATCACCGGAGCCCGCGGCGGCGGGTCGAGGCTGCGGTCGTAGAGCACCCGGCCGGTGGCGGTGCGGATGCGTTCGATTCCATAGCCTCGCGCCAGGTAGCCGCCGTTGGCGAAGGGAGCATAGGCCTGGGCCATTTCCAGCGGGCTCACCTCCACCGCGCCCAGGGCCATCGACGGATCGAGCTGGATCGGCGAGCTGATGCCTAGGCGGCGGGCGGTGGCGGCCACGTTGGAGGTGCCGACCTCGTTGGCCAGGCGGGCGGCCACGGTGTTCACCGACTGGGCCAGGGCCGTGGAGAGCGTGATCGGTCCGAGGAACTGGCCCGTGTAGTTGCGCGGCTCCCACTCGCCGATCTTGAGGGGCTCGTCGACGACGGGCGTGGCCGGGGTGCGTCCTGCCTCAACGGCGGCGAGATAGACGAACGGCTTGAACGCCGAGCCCGCCTGGCGCTTGGCCATGGTCGCCCGGTCGAACTGCGTCTCCAGATAGTCGGTCCCGCCGACGTAGGCGCGAATCCGGCCCTCGCCGTCGATGGACACGAGCGCGCCCTGCTCCACGCCCTGGCCCTTTGCGGCGGCGACGCCGGCTTTCACCGCCTGTTCGGCGCTGGCCTGCAGCGGCAGGTCGAGGGTGGTTTCCACCACCAGGTCCTCGGTCGGCTCGCCCACGAGGGCCCGCACCTGGTCGTCCGCCCAGTCGACGAAATACTGGGCGCGCTGGTTCGCAAGGACGGGGTTCACCCGCACCTTGGTGCGGATCGCCTGCGCGCGCTCGGCGGAAGTGATGAACCCGGCCTCCAGCATCTCATCCAGCACCACTGTGGCCCGTCGGGCCGCGCGATCGGTGGAGGCGACGGGCGAATACCGCGAGGGGCCCTTCATGAGCCCCGCGAGCAGCGCGCTCTCCCCAAGGGTGAGCTGGGTCGCCGGCTTGCCGAAATAGCGCTGCGAGGCGGCCTCGATGCCGTAGGCCCCCGCGCCGAAATAGACCCGGTTCAGATAGAGCTCCAGGATCTGCTTCTTGGAGAACCGGGCCTCCAGCCAGACGGCGAGGATCAGCTCCTGCGCCTTGCGGCGGTAGTTCTGGCTGGGCGTCAGGAAGAGGTTGCGGGCGAGCTGCTGGGTGATGGTCGAACCGCCGCGGAGCGGGCCGCCCTGGTCACGATGCTGCAGATTATAGATGCCGCTGCGGATGATGCCCCAGGGGTTGAAGCCGAAGTGCCAGTAGTACCAGCGGTCCTCGATGGCGATGAACGCCCGCGGCACATGCGGCGGCAGCTTGTCCAGGTCGATGGGCGGCGCGTACTGGCTGCCGCGGACGGCGAGCAGGGCCCCCGACCGGTCGAGATAGGAGACCGACGGCTGGCGCTTCACGTCATAGAGCTTCGAGGTGTCGGGCAGGTCGACCGCGAACACCGCAAAGAAGGCGACGAGGAAGATCAGGCCCCAGACGCCCAGCACCAGCGTCCAGTAGATCAGGTTCTGGAGCAGGGAGCGCTTGGGTCGCGGCGAGCCCTTTTGGCCCGGCGGCTGCGCATTGGCCATGTCAGCGTCGTCCTAACCGATCGATGAGCCGCCCCGCCCGGCCCTGCCTTAGCCCATGCGAACGGAACGCCAAACATGATTGACGAGAGATGAACGCGTTCGGCGCGACCGCTGCGTGCATCTGCATTTCTGCATAGTGGAATTGCGCTTTTCGATATTGCGGGTCGATCTTAACACCGTTATCTTAGCAATGCTCAGTTCGACGTGCGCCAAGGGAGGGGATACCCGGGGCGGCCAAACGCGGCGAACCGGGCCGGTACTCAAATCCTTGTGCGCCGACAACTCCCCGAAACGCTGGAGGGCTCAATGAAGCTCCAAATCCTTGCGGCCTGCGCCGCCCTCGCCACCCTGACCGCCGGCCAGGCCCTCGCCGCCGACGCGATCACCGCCAAGCTGGCGGCGCCCGTCGCCGAGAAGACCAAGTTCATCGCCGGCGGCGCCATGTTCAACTGCGAAGGCGACACCTGCGTGGCCGCGGCTCCGACCTCGCAGACCTTCGCCACCTCGACCTGCAAGACCATCGCCGACAAGGTGGGCCCGGTGGCCTCCTTCGAAGGCCGCAAGTCGCTGGCCGAGGACAAGCTCGCCGACTGCAACGCCAAGGCCCTCGCGAAGGCGGGCGGCACTCAACTGGCCAAGCAGTAAGGCTCACACGTCTCCCAGCAGCTCTCTTGTCGAGCTTCTGTCGCCTGGGCCGCGGGGCAACCCGCGGCCACTTTTTTGGTCGGGCCTCGTCGGTCGCTGCCCTCGGCGCAACCCCGCTCGACCGTCGCAATCGCAAACCGACTGGAAAATCGACCATTTGCCGCTGGGGAACCCCGGGCAGGCTCGGTTGCGACGCACAACATCGCATGCTAGTAGGCGCGCGGCTTTGGGCCGGGGTCTTTCGAAAGCTCCAGGACCGATGTGCTTTCTTCAAGCGCTTTCAAGCCTTTAGCCGCAGCGGACCGGTCCGTTTGCGGCGCGTGACATACGACCCGGGCGGACAATAGTGGCGGACGATACCAATCTGTCGAATGTGGGCTCCCGATACGCCCAAGCTCTGTTTGACCTGGCGAGCGACCAGAAGCAGGTTGCCGCGGTCGAAAAGGACCTCCTGTCGCTGAAGTCGGCGATCGCGGAGTCCGCCGACCTGCGGGCCCTGCTGGCCTCGCCGGCGTTCAGCGCCGAGGACAAGGGCAAGGGCCTGGCCGCCATCGCGGCGAAGGCGAAGTTCAACCCGACGACCGTGAAGTTCCTGGGCCTTCTGGCCGCCAACGGCCGCGCCTCGTCGCTGTCCGAGGTGATCGCCGGCTACGCCCAGCTTTCGGCCGCCGCCCGTGGCGCGGTCTCGGCCGAGGTCACCACCGCCGTTCCGCTGAGCGCGGCCCAGGCCAAGGGCGTCGCCCAGGCCCTGCGCCAGGCGCTCGGCAAGGATCCTGAGATTTCGACCCGCGTCGATCCGGCCCTCCTGGGCGGGATCAAGGTGAAGGTCGGTTCCCGTCTGTTCGACGCTTCGCTGAAGTCGAAGCTCGACTCCCTGAAATTCGCCCTGAAGAGAGCGTAAGGCCCATGGATATCCGCGCCGCCGAGATTTCGGCCATCCTCAAGTCGCAGATCGCCAACTTCGGCGCTGAGGCCGACGTTTCCGACGTCGGTTCGGTGCTGAGCGTCGGTGACGGCATCGCCCGGGTCTACGGCCTCGACAACGTCCAGGCCGGCGAAATGGTGGAGTTCCCCTCCGCTGGCGTGAAGGGCATGGCCCTGAACCTCGAGCGCGACAACGTCGGCGTCGTGATCTTCGGCGAAGACCGTTCGATCCGCGAAGGTGATGAAGTCCGCCGCCTCGGCGAGATCGTGGACGTGCCGGTGGGCAAGGGCCTGCTGGGCCGCGTGGTGAACCCGCTGGGTGAGCCGATCGACGGCAAGGGCCCGATCCAGAACGTGGCCGAGCGCCGCCGCGTGGACGTGAAGGCTCCGGGCATCATTCCGCGGAAGTCGGTGCACGAGCCTGTGCAGACCGGCCTGAAGGCCATCGACACCCTGATCCCGATCGGCCGCGGCCAGCGCGAACTGATCATCGGCGACCGCCAGACCGGCAAGACCGCCGTGGCGATCGACACCATCCTGAACCAGAAGTCGGTCAACGCCGGCGGCGACGAGAGCCAGAAGCTCTACTGCATCTACGTCGCGATCGGTCAGAAGCGTTCGACCGTCGCCCAGATCGTGAAGACGCTCGAGGAGCGCGGCGCTCTCGAGTACACGATCATCGTGTCGGCGACCGCCTCCGACCCGGCCCCGCTGCAGTTCCTGGCGCCCTTCGCCGGCTGCGCCATGGGCGAGTGGTTCCGCGACAACGGCATGCACGCCGTGATCATCTATGACGACCTGTCCAAGCAGGCCGTCGCCTATCGCCAGATGTCGCTGCTGCTGCGCCGCCCGCCGGGCCGCGAAGCCTATCCGGGCGACGTGTTCTATCTGCACTCCCGCCTGCTGGAGCGCGCGGCGAAGCTGAACGCCGACAACGGCTCGGGCTCCCTGACCGCGCTGCCGGTCATCGAAACCCAGGCCAACGACGTGTCGGCCTACATCCCGACCAACGTGATCTCGATCACCGACGGCCAGATCTTCCTCGAGACCGACCTGTTCTTCCAGGGTATCCGCCCCGCCGTGAACGTGGGTATCTCGGTGAGCCGCGTGGGCTCATCGGCCCAGATCAAGGCGATGAAGGCCGCCTCGGGCCCGATCAAGGGCGAGCTGGCCCAGTACCGGGAAATGGCCGCCTTCGCGAAGTTCGGCTCGGACCTCGACGCGGCCACCCAGCGCATGCTGGCCCGCGGCGAGCGCCTGACCGAGCTCCTGAAGCAGCCGCAATACGCGCCGCTCGCCGTCGAGGAGCAGGTCGCCGTCGTCTATGCCGGCACCCGCGGCTACCTCGACAAGGTGGCGACCGCCCATGTGGGCCGCTGGGAGCGCGAGCTGCTCTCGTTCCTGCATGCCAAGCATCAGGACCTGCTGGACCAGATCCGGGTCGGCAAGGACCTGGGACCGGTGGAAGATCGTCTGAAGTCGGCCCTGGCCGCCTTCAACGACACCTTCGCCTGAGACCTCGAGCGCTGAGCGGAGACCGCTAGGGCATGGCCAGCCTCAAGGAGATGCGCAATCGGATCGGAAGCGTGAAAGCCACGCAGAAGATCACGAAGGCGATGCAGATGGTCGCTGCGGCCAAGCTGCGGAAGGCGCAGGACGCCGCCCAGAACGCGCGCCCGTACGCCCAGCGGATGGCCTCGGTCATCTCTAACCTGGCGGCCGGCGTGTCTGGTGACGGCGCGCCGAAGCTGCTGGTGGGCACGGGATCGGACCGTCGCCACCTCGTCGTGGTCGCCACCAGCGACCGCGGCCTGGCCGGGGGTTTCAACAGCTCGATCGTCCGTGCGGCGCGCGAGCGGCTCAACGCCCTGGTCGCCGAGGGCAAGGACGTGCGCGTCCTGGTCGTCGGGCGAAAGGCGCGCGACCAGCTCCGCCGGCATTTCGGCGACCGCTATGTCGGCGTCTACGAGGCGGGCGGGAACCCGTCGCTCAGCGTCGCCGAAGAGGTGTCGACCAAGATCCGCGAGCTGTTCGAGGCGGGCGAGGTCGATGTGGTCAGCCTGATCTTCAGCCGCTTCAAGTCGGTGGTCAGCCAGCAGCCGACCGTGCTGCAGCTCATCCCGGCCCAGGTGGCCGACGGCGGCGCTCCGCTCGACCTCAAGGGCGCAGCCTACGAGTACGAGCCCGACGAGGCCGCCATCCTCGAAGAGCTGCTGCCGCGCAACATCACGACCCAGGTCTTCTCGGCGATGCTCGAGAACCAGGCCGGCTTCTTCGCCGCGCAGATGACCGCGATGGACAACGCTACCCGCAACGCCGGCGACATGATCGCCGGCCTCACCCTGAAATATAACCGTCAACGCCAGGCGCAGATCACCAAGGAGCTGATCGAGATCATCTCCGGCGCCGAAGCGCTCTAGGAAGAGAACGACATGTCCGAAGCCGCCGCCAAGCCCGCCCGCAAGGCTCCCGCCAAGAAGCCCGCCGCTCCCAAGGCCGCCGCCACCAAAGCGGTCGCCGCCAAGGGCGTCGCCACCGGCAAGATCGTCCAGGTCATCGGCGCCGTCGTCGACGTTGAGTTCGACGGCCACCTCCCGGCCATCATGAACTCGCTGGAGACGAGCAACACCGACCAGCGGACGGGCGAGCCCTTCCGTCTGGTGCTGGAAGTCGCCCAGCACCTGGGCGAGAACACCGTCCGCACGATTGCCATGGACACCACCGAGGGCCTGACCCGCGGCCAGCCGGTGACCGATACGGGCGCGGCGATCACCGTGCCGGTTGGCCCGGGCACGCTCGGCCGCATCATGAACGTGGTCGGCGAGCCGATCGACGAGGCCGGTCCGATCAAGACCACGACCTTCTCGGAAATCCACCGCGAGGCGCCCTCCTTCGCCGAGCAATCGACCTCGGCCGAAGTGCTGGTCACCGGCATCAAGGTCATCGACCTGATGTGCCCCTACACCAAGGGCGGCAAGATCGGCCTGTTCGGCGGCGCCGGCGTGGGCAAGACCGTGACCATGCAGGAGCTCATCAACAACATCGCCAAGGCCTACGGCGGTTACTCCGTGCTGGCCGGCGTGGGTGAGCGGACCCGCGAGGGGAACGACCTCTACCACGAGATGATCGAGTCCAACGTGAACGTGGACCCGAAGGCGAACAACGGCTCGACCGAAGGCTCCAAGTGCGCCCTCGTGTACGGCCAGATGAACGAGCCCCCGGGCGCCCGCGCCCGCGTCGCCCTGACCGGCCTGACTCAGGCCGAGTACTTCCGCGACGTGGAAGGCAAGGACGTGCTCCTGTTCGTCGACAACATCTTCCGCTTCACCCAGGCGGGCGCCGAGGTGTCGGCGCTTCTGGGCCGCATCCCGTCGGCCGTGGGCTATCAGCCGACGCTCGCCACCGAGATGGGCAACCTGCAGGAGCGGATCACCTCGACCTCGAAGGGTTCGATCACCTCGGTGCAGGCGATCTACGTGCCCGCCGACGACCTGACCGACCCGGCGCCGGCCACCTCGTTCGCCCACCTGGACGCGACGACCGTGCTGAGCCGCGACATCGCCGCCCAGGCCATCTTCCCGGCCGTGGACCCGCTGGACTCCACCAGCCGGATCATGGACCCGCTGGTGATCGGCGAGGAGCACTACACCGTCGCCCGCCGCACCCAGGAAGTCCTGCAGCAGTACAAGCAGCTGAAGGACATCATCGCGATCCTGGGCATGGATGAGCTGTCCGAAGAGGACAAGCTGATCGTGGCCCGCGCCCGGAAGATCCAGCGCTTCCTGTCGCAGCCCTTCCACGTGGCCGAGCAGTTCACCAACACGCCCGGCGCCTTCGTCGAGCTGAAGGACACCATCCGCTCGTTCAAGGCGATCGTCGACGGCGAGTACGACCACCTGCCCGAGCAGGCGTTCTACATGGTCGGCGCGATCGAGGAAGCGGTCGCCAAGGCCGAGCAACTGGCCGCGGAAGCCTAAGGCGCCATGGCCGACAAGCTCCACTTCTCCCTGGTCTCGCCAGAACGCGAACTCTTCGCGGGCCTGGTGGACCAGGTGGACGCCCCGGGCTCCGAAGGTGACTTCGGGGTCCTGGCGAACCACGCGCCGTTCATGACCACCCTCAAAGAGGGTCCGGTGCGCGTCTACAACAACGGTCAAGTGACGACCTACGAGGTCCGTGGCGGTTTTGCCGATGTGACCCCGGAAGGGCTGACGATCCTGGCGGAACACGCGGTCGAAGCCGCCTAACGAGCACGTGAATTCACCGCCGTAAAACGGCCGCCCTGAGGCCTTGCCTAGGGCGCCGTGTTTAAGTTTGATGCGCGGCCGAAGTCAGGGGAAAATTTCATGCGTCTCGTCCTCTCCAGCCTGATCCTCGCCGCGGGCGTCGCCACCGCCGCCCAAGCGCAGGACCCCGCTCCCGCCGCCCAGCCGGCGCCGCCGGCCGCCACCGAGGCCGCGCCGCCTGCGGCCGCGCCCGCTGCGCCGGCCCCCGAGGCCGCGCCCGCGCCGCCCCCGCTCCCCACCAGCGGCTACGGATTCGAGACGATCCAGGTGGTCGAGAAGATCTGCATGCCGATGGTTCGTGGCCAGAAGCTGGATGACATCGCCAAGCCGAACGGTTTCAAGCTGAACAAGCGTGAGCAGAGCTGGAACAAGCCGCTCGGAACCGAGAACAAGGCGTACCAGGTCATTGTCTTCCCGGCGGGTTCGAACAAGACGGTCTGCAACGTCGAGCTGCGCTACCCGGCCACGGCCGCCGAGGAGATCGCCAAGGCGCTCAACATCTGGGCGTTCGTGCATCAGCCGCCGCTGGATCCGACCGCCAACTACACCCAGCCGCAGGATCCTGACGGCCTGAAGCGCGTCCGCCGTTCGTGGGAGTACCTCACGTCCAACCAGTCGGTGGGCCTGAACTTCTCCACGGTCCGCAAGCCGGACGACACCCAGGTCAACGCCAAGTACGACCTGGGCACCCTGCAGTACCAGGAACGCACGTTCTGATGAGCCCGGTCGACGTCGCCGGTTTGGTCGGCGTCGCGCTCATCCTCGTCGCCTACGCCGGTGCAGCGCTCGGGAAGGTCGATCCCGAGCGACCGCTTTCGCTGTGCTGCAACCTGATCGGCGCGTGCCTGATCCTGTGGTCGCTCCTGGCCGGGGACTTCAACCTTTCCGCCACCGTGATGGAGGGAGCCTGGGCGCTCGTCGCGCTGGCCGGGCTCCTGCGCTGGGCCCTGCGGCGCAAGGCCGAAGGCTGAGGCGGCCATGCCGGCGGAGCTCCGCAAGGTCGAGACGGTCTACCAGGGCTACACGACCCTGATGGTCGCCACGCTGAGTGCGGGGGATGGCCAGACCTTCACCCGCGAGATCGAGCATCACGGCCGGGCGGCCTGCGTGCTGCCCTACGATCCCGAACGCCGGACGGCGCTGATGGTCAACCTGCCCCGCGCTCCCGTGATCTGGGCGGGCGGTCCGCCCGAGCTGCTCGAGGCGCCGGCGGGCATGGTCGACAACGAAGACGCCGAGGAGACGGCGATCCGGGAAGCGATGGAGGAATGCGGCGTCCCATTGTCGCGCCTGGATCCGATCGGCTCGCCCTTCTCCTGCCCGGGCGTGTCCAGCGAGCGCGTGGACCTCTTCCTGGCGACCTACTCCGCGGAGGATCGCATCGGGGCCGGCGGCGGGGTCGACACGGAGCGCGAGCTCATCACCGTCGAGGAGGTTCCGCTCGCCCTTCTCTGGACCTGGGTCGAGCAGCGGCGGATCGAAGACCTGAAGTCCCTGGCGCTGATCCTGGCGTTGCGAGTGCGGCGGCCGGACCTGTTCGGCTAGGCCTCCTCGTGGCAGCAGCGCCGACTGGCGAGTGCTAACATAAGGAATTCATAGAACTTTCATTCCGACTCGGCCGAACTGGAGTCCAGCGCGGCCGCTCGGTTGCGACCGCGCGGCGGTTCTACGTTCGCGAGGTCGTTGATGAAAGTGTCGCCCGAATTCCGCAAACAGCTCCAGGGCTACGGCCTGACCACGGCCGAAATCCTCTATCGCATGCCTGATCATCCGGCCCTGCTGCAGAGCTATATCTGGCAGGACTACGACCTCTTTCCCGAGTTCCCGACCCTGCGGAAGTTCCTCGACTTCTGGGCGCGGACCCTCGACGGACCGCTCTTCAAGGTCACGGTGGGCCACAACCGCCTGATCAAGCCCGCGGATCTGAAGGCGATCGGCGCGGAGTTCCGCATCCACTGAGGCGGGGAGGCCTCAGCGGTACTCGTAGTGGCAGCGCCGCTTCTTCTTCGCGTTGCTCTTGGCGATCTCGTGGCCGGCGACCGCGCCGACGCCAGCGCCCAGCAGCGTACCCTCGGTGCGGGCGCCGTTCCCGGCGATCTGGTTGCCGAGGACGCCGCCGGCCACGGCGCCGATGACCGTGCCGGTATTGGCCTTCTTCTTCACGTTCACGGTCTTGCAGACCAGCACGCGCTTGGCCTCGGCAGGAGCGGGCGCGGCCACGAGCGCGAGGCTCGAACAGCCGAACACCAGGGCGGCGATGAGTCGGTTGCGCATGTCTTCCTCGTTGGTGGCTGTCGTGGACGGGCTGCTTAACTCGCGGCGGGCCGACGGGTTTCCCGGGCGCTTGTCGCGAGGCGCCGGCTGGCGGCATGGTGCGCGCCGGGGAAATCTTGGGGGCGTGAGGATTGGCCAGGATCAAAGGCGGCGCGGGGCTCGTCGTCTTCGTCTGCTTCCTGATCGCGGCGGTCGAAGGCTACGACATCCAGGCATTCGGCGTCGCCGCGCCGGGGATGGCGCCTGAATTGGGCCTCGGCCCGTCGCAGATCGGCTGGGCGGCCAGCATCGCCATGGTTGGTCTCGTCATCGGCGCCTTTGGGGGCGGGTGGCTGGCCGACCGGGTGGGGCGCAAGCCGGTGCTGCTGGGCTCGGTGGCGCTGTTCGGGCTGTTCTCCCTCGCGACCGCCGCGGCGCCATCCTACGAAATCCTCCTCTGGGCCAGGTTCGCTACCGGCCTCGGGTTCGGCGGCGCCATGCCCAACCTGATCGCGGTGGCCATGGAGATCAGCCGGCCCGAGCGGCGGACTGCAACGGTCACCGCCATGTTCTGCGGCATGCCGGTGGGGGGCGCCTCGGCGGCGCTGATCGCGCGCCTGGCGGGCGAGGGCCTGGAGTGGCGGACGATCTTTGTCGCCGGCGGCGTCGTGCCGCTGCTGCTGCTCCCCGTGATCCTGCTGCTCCTGCCCGAGACCCGTCCGGAGCCCCATCCGGAGGCCGACAGAAATACCGTCCGCGCCCTGTTCGGCGAAGGTCGCGCCGCCTCCACAGTCCTCGTCTGGGCGGCGTTCATGCTGACGCTCGTGGTGCTGTACCTGGCGCTCAACTGGCTGCCGACCCTCGTGGTGGACAAGGGCCATCCCCCCTCCGAGGGCTTCGCGGCGGCCATGGCCTTCAACGCCGCCGGGGTGGTGGGCTCGCTCACCATGGGCGCCATCAGCGACAGGATGGGCTGGCGTGGTCCCCTGGCGCTCGCCTATCTGGCGCTGGCCGCCGCCATGGCGGGACTGGCCGCCGCCGACGCGCCGGTCGCCATCCTGGCCCTGTCCGCCGCCGCGGGCTTCCTGGTGATGGGCGCCCAGTTCTCGCTCTATGCCGTGGCGCCGATGCTCTATCCGCCGGATTTCCGAGCGGCCGGCGCCGGCGCGGCCGTGGGCGTTGGCCGTCTGGGATCCATCTTCGGGCCGTTGATCGCGGGAGAACTGCGCAGCGCGGGCGCCTCGCCGGGTGAGGTCTTCTTCTCGGTCGCGCCGGTGGCCCTGGCGGCGGCGGCGATCCTCGTGGCGCTCGGCCGCACCACCCGCAGGCTTTCCTGAATCCAGCGAGTTGGCGAAGGGGTGATTTGCGCCCTTGGACGGGGTCCACCTAGGCTGAGGCCAGGGAGGATTCCATGCGGCGCACGTATCCGGTCAGGCGGCTCGTCCTCGCGGCGTTGGCGGGACTTCAGGTTCCGGGCGGTCTGGCCTGGGCCCAGCCCCAGCCGCCGCCCGTCCCCCCGCTGGTCCTTTCGCACATGAACGACCTCGACGCGCGCTGCCGCGCCGCGGGCGGGCGACCCGGCCAGGGCCGCTTCGTCATCGCCCAGGATTTCACGGGTGACGGGCGGCTCGATTATCTCGTCTCCGAGGGTGACTACGCCTGCACCGGGCGCCCGGGCCTCTTCCGCCCCGGTGGGGAGGCGAAAGTCGATATCTATGTCGCCAATGCGCGCGGCCAGGTGCTCCGGGCCTGGTCAGACACCCTGATCGCCTATCGTCTCGTCGCCGGTCGGCCGACCCGGGTGCAGATCGCCAAGCGGGGCCTCGCCTGCGGCGCGGCGGTCGCGCCCAGCGCCCAGTGCGCAGCCCAGCTCGCGTGGAATGGAAGCACCTTCGGCGCCGCGATCTCGGTGGGCGCCGGCGCGGCTGCCGAGACGCCCTCAGCCGCGCCGGCCGCCGCCTCGGCGGGACCAGCGACCGATCCGGATGCGGCGATGCCGGCTTTCCTGGCCAAGTGCCGGCGCGACTACATCGCCCGCGAGGCGTCGGCCACGCGATGGGCCGATCAGCAATGCCGGGACGACTGGAAGCGGATCGTGGACACTGGGCCGGCCGCCGAGGCGCTGCTGGCCGCCCTGCCGGCGCCGGGGCAGCGCCCCACTCTGGCGGACATCCGGAGCCGGGCGACCGGCATCCGCTGGGCGGCCCGCCCGGCGTCCGCGCGCGAGCTGGCCAGCGGCCAGATCGGCGGTCTGACGGTCAGCGTCGAGGGCCGCGGCGCCTCGCCCACGAGCCTTGGCGTTTCCTGGATGAAGGTCGGCGCGGAGATCCCCTATGACGTCCCCGGCGCCCTGCGCGCGCGGGGCGCGACCGTCACGGAAGTCGCCTGCGAGAAACTGGGCACGGGCGAGGGCGCCCGCACCTTCGCGGGCCTGGCGCCCAACAAGGCGCCCTTCGTCCTGACCGTCGACCAGAGGACCGCGCCGACGGGGAACGCGAACAGCTACTACAGCGCCAGCGTCAGCCTCGACGGTCGCGCTGCGCCACGCGGATCGACGGCGGGCTGCGACTTCTAGCCGGGCCCCCGGCGCGCGGCCCCCTACGCGTCGTCGAAGGCTTCCGTCAGGCGGGCAAGCGCGTCTGACAGCGCCAGGAGCGCGGCGGGGTCGAGCGCGTCGGAAATCCGGGAGTTGATCTGGCCAAAGGCCGGCCCCAGCGCCGCCAGCGCGGCCTCGCCCTGGGCCGTCAGCTCGAGGTTCCATGTCCGCCCGTCGACGGGATCGCGCGTGCGCACCAGCAGACCGAGCGTGCTCAGTCGGCCGACCATGGCGGTCATGGCGGATTCGTTGAGCCCGAGCTGGCGCGCGATCGAACGCTGGGTCGCGCCCTCCTGCCCCTTCACGATCGCCAGGACGGCGGCCTGGGCGGTCGTCACGCCGGCGGCGGCCATGACGCGGCGATCGGCCGCCTTCTGCAGGCGATGGGCCGCCATCTGCAGGCGGTGATAGATGCGGAGGTCTGACGGGGTCATCCCCGCTCCATACCGCGCTTGCCCGCCGACGCGCAGTCAGCCATAACTTCACTAGTGAAGTAAATGGAGGGCGGCATGGGCGCGATCGACGTCTGGGCTCAGATCACCACCGAGCGGATGGCCCGGCGGCCGTGGATGGAGACCCTGCTGCGCTGGACGGGCCGGACCGAGCTCGACCTGCAGACGGTGGAATCCACCCTCGCGGCCATGGACCGCGCCGGCGTCGACATCACTCTGCTGTCCGGATGGCACGGGCCAGAGGGCAGCCTGATCTCGAACGACGAGGTGGCGGACTGCGTCGCCCGGGCTCCCGACCGGTTCCGCGGCCTCATGACGGTCGATCTGGAGGCGCCCATGCAGACCGTGCGCGAGATCCGCCGCCTGGCCGACCGGAAGACCTTCGTCGGCGTGCGGGTCGTGCCTTGGCTCTGGGGCCTGCCGCCCAACGACCGGCGCTACTATCCGATCTACGCCGCCTGCATCGACGCCGGCGTGCCCTTCTGCACCCAGATCGGCCATACCGGCCCTCTGCGCCGGTCAGAGACGGGGCGGATGATCCCCTATCTGGAGGAGGTCATGCTCGACTTTCCCGAGCTCGTGGTCGTGGGCGGCCACGTGGGCTTCCCCTTCCTCGACGAGCTGGTGACCATGACCGTGAAGTTCCCGAACTTCCACGTGGACACCTCGGCTTACGCCGCGCACCGCCTGCCCCCCGCCTTCGTGGAGTGGATGAAGGGGCTTGGGCGGGACCGGGTCATGTTTGGCACCAACTGGCCGATGCTCTCGCCCGCCCAGTGCCTCGCCCGGCTCGACGACCTGGGCCTGACGCCCGAGCAGAGGGATGCGTACCTCAGCGGCAATGCGCGGCGGGTGTTCGGGCTCTAGGCTGGGGATTGGTCAGGCGGGATGGGGCCTGTGGAGCTAGGCACGTGGCGGAGAGGGAGGGGCTAACGCCAAGGCGAAATTTTGTTCGCGAAATCAACAGACTGGTAGTCTGTTCGATCTACTCCTGTAGCAAGCCTTGTAGCAGTTCAGCGACTTCGCGCGGGGCACATGTTCATGTTTTGTTCTTGACATACAGTTCCGCTTGAGGCAAAGTGAAGCTTGAGGTGGGCACGTGTGCGCGGCGACGGCCGGGCCACGGACGGGTCTTGAACAACTTGAGGAGAGATCAGGCATGGCTGGGTTCCAGCCGGCTCGCGATGACGTGCGCGCCGAAGGCATTGCGGAATGGATGGAACGGAGGCGCCGCGAGGTCGCGGGGCGAGGACCGGATGCGGAGCTCGCTGGCCGGGCCGCATGGGCTGCCGGCGGCATCACAGACGAACTCCCCTACGCACCAAGGCCTGCCGACGTCGTGACCCTCGGAGCGCGCACGATGCAACGGGGCCGTGGTCGGGAACACAGCTATCCTGCTACCGGCAGCTCGACTTTCAGCGTTGCGCCGGGTCGGACGCCGACGAGTTGGACGTCTGCGCAGGCCCAGGTCCGACCAGTGGCGTATCGGCCGACCTCGAACGCGCAGTCTGCGACGTCGGCTGCGACGGCTGCGCGGGTACCCACCCAAGAAGACGAGATGACGAAGCTCCGGCGCGAGCAAGCGGCCTTCAAGGACGTCGTGCGGGAAGAGTCCGGTCGCAACTGGTGGATGGCGATCCCTGCGCTCGCTCCGATGGCCGTCCCACTGCTGGCCGAAGGCGCTGGGCTCCTCGCTGCCCGTGCTGCCACCTCTCAACTCGGCAGAGCACCCCTGAACCTCTTGGGGCGAGAACCCGGCTTAGCCCCCAAGCCCGCGCCCGCTCGGCCTAGCCCGTCGGCGCGACCCTCTCCCAAGCCTCGCGCGGATGCCGAAGAGAGGGCGATACGCCGGGCGGCCCGGGAACGCTACGCTCGTGCCTACGGCGGCCGAGCCAGCGATTGGGCTGGGCAGGTACACCATCGCGTAGCGCTGCGGTTTCGAAAGCAGTTTCCGAACGCCGATCCTAATCGGCTGGCGAATCTCCAGGCGCTGGAGGAAGAAGCGCATATCGCCGTGACGCAGGCGACTGAGGCGTGGGTGAGGAGCCTAGGTCGAGCGCCGACGCAGGCTGAGGTGATGGCTCACACCATGAGGATGGACAAGCTAATCGAGCCGTACATCCTGAGGGCCGGCGTTCCGCGACCGCCGCCAATCCCCAAACGGTAGCACCGGCCATGGACATCACTGTTTCAGAAGCTTGCCGGACGCTTGAAGCGCGAGGCGCGCTTCGACGGTCACGCAAGGACGATGCGGAAGGGATCATTCAGCAGGTCCGCGAGGTGCTCGGCGGCAAGATGCCGCCCCACCTGGAAGCTCTATACCGCGAGCGCGTCGCGAGCATCGGCGACTTCGCAGCGATACTGCCGAAATGGAACGAGCGTCCGGAATGGCGCCGCGACGGGTCGATTGGAGACCTGCTGCATGTACATGCCGTGCCGATCTTTTCCGACGGGTGTGGGAATTTCTATGGCCTGGATTTAGCTTCCGGACGTCACACGCCCGCGGTCTACTTTTTCGATTCCGAGGACCTGTTCGAGCAGCCGCGTTGGGCGGCGGGATCGTCGCTCGCTAGATTTCTGCTCTTACTCGCAGAGCACGATCAGGCCCTCGACGAGGGAAGGCCGCCGGGATGGGAGCTCTCTATCGATCCGGAAATAGACAAGTGTCCCAGAGCGCCGCCGATTTGGCTCGCCGGGTGACCGACCGTTCCCCTCTCCGCCAATAGGTTATAAGTTATTGATTTAATGGAATAAAGTTTCGATGGCGGAGAGGGAGGGATTCGAACCCTCGATACCCTTGCGAGTATGCCGCATTTCGAGTGCGGTGCTTTCAACCACTCAGCCACCTCTCCGACGGGCTGCACGGCGGGTCGCGAAGGACCGCCGGCTGAGCGAGCGGCGACTACTACTCATCCGGCCGCGATCACGCAACTGCGATCTCGCGCCGCGGCGCGCAGCTCAGCTCAGCGCGGGTAGAGCACCATCTGTGTGCACCGGAAGACGGCCATGGTCTTGCCCGTCGTTTCGTTCACCGCCTCGGCGTCCCAGACCTGGGTCATGCGGCCGCCGTGCAGCAGGCGGGCCTCGCACGCGACCGTCTCGCCCTCCTTGGCGGTGCCCAGGTAGTTGGCCTTGATCTCGATGGTCGTGAAGCCGCTGGCGCCCTCAGGCAGAGAGGCGACGCAGCCATAGCCGCAGGCGCTGTCGACCAGCGCCACCACCGAGGCGGCGTGGAGGAAACCGTTGGCGGCCATGTGCTTGCGGGCCGCCACGAACCGTCCGCGGGCGCGGCCGTTGGCCACCTCTTCCCATTCGATATCGAGTTCGCCGGGCAAGGTGCCCCGCTGACGCTCCTGGAACGCCGCGGCCTGGTTGCCGTCCATCATGCCTCATCCCCCTAGGTCCTTGGACTACCGTTCCGCTTCAAGTGGGAAGCTGACGCCGCGATAGCCAAGGCCGCGGGAGGAGGTGTCAGCCGGTGAAGATCCAGTTCCCCGTGAGGCTGCTCATGGAAACGCCGACGAGCACCACCTGGCCGCCCCCGCCCATGCTGATGATCGTGTCCGCGCCCGACTGGGCCACGGTGTAGGTCGTGCCGGGATCGAGGCGCACGCGGTCGCCCTCGGCCAAGCTGAAGTCCATGACGCGATCGAGGCCGGCGTCGCCGAAGCTGTGGAACTCGTCGGCTCCTGCGCCGCCCCAGACCGTATCGTCGCCCTTGTCGCCCGAGACGTAGTCGTCGCCGCCGCCGCCGCGAACGATGTCGTTGTCCTGGCCGCCCCGCACGATATCGTCGCCCTCGTCGCCATCGCACGTGTCTGCGCCGAGGTTGCCGTAGACGAGGTCATAGGCGTCGCCCCCCGACAGGACGTCGTTGTCCTTGCCACCGACGACCCAGTCTTCACCGAGTCCGCCAGAGGCCGTGTCGGCGCCCATGTTGCCGTTGATGTCGTCGAAGCCCGCGCCACCGAGGATGGAATCGTTGCCTTCATCCCCGCGCAGGTAGTTGGTCCCGTTGCCCCCGTGGATGACGTCGTTGCCCGCGTAGCCGCGCAGGGTGTCGGCGCTGGCCGAACCGACGATGCTGTCCGAGCCGCCGAGGATCGTGCTGCGGGCCGCTTCGTTGTCGTTGGTGTTCACCCACTGCAGGAAGGTGGCGACCGGGGTCGAGAAGTCGGAGACCTCGAAAACCAGGTTCCCATCCAGCGTCTCGCGCCACGCATTGAGCGTGCCGCCCTCGATATCGCCCGAGGCGCCATAGATGAACTGACCCGTGAATTCCTCGACCCAGGGCAGGTCGTTCAGGACCAGGCGGCTCGAGGTGGCGGTGACGACCGTACCCTCGAGCAGGTCGGTGATGCTGAGCGTGTCCACGCTGATGCCGGCGGCGCCGGCGACGAGAAGCGCCATGAGTTCATACCCCCACAAGTTTAGGTGCGTGAGGGTGGGAGAGCTGATGCCCTCTCGCATCCCCAATTTGGGGGAGGAGGGGCGTGTATTTTCGAAGCTTAGTTAATCCGGGCGATCAGTCGAAACTCGACATTTCGCTGTTATTTTTCAGCAACGATCCCAGTTGAGCTTGGCGGTTGCGTCCGGTCTTGGCAAAAATGGCCTTCAGATGCGTTCTTATAGTGCTTTCCGCGACAGAGAATTCTGCCGCGCAGGTCGCCACGGTGCCGCCGTCGATGAGGTGCAGGGCGACCCGGGCCTCCTGCCGGCTCAGGCTCCATCCGTCGCGGAGCTGGCGTTCGCGTCCGGCGTCGGCGCGGGCCATGGCCTCGGTCAGGGCGTCGACGAGGTTCTTGAGATTGGGGTCTCCCGCCGCGAGCGCAGCCTTCAGCCGGGCGGCTATGCTCGGATAGAGGCGAGCGTAGGCCTGGGCCTGTTCGAGCAGGCGCCGGTGGATGTGCGGGTCGTCACTCATGTCTCCAGTCTAGGAGAGAGTCGGCCGCGGTCATGAGCGTAATGCGTCCCACTGGAGTGGCGGCGGTCGGTCGGCTCGATGTGCGGCAGATGGACCGGCCCGAAACCAACCCCCTGAAGACCCTGGCGCGTCGGACGGCCAACCGGACGATGCAGCGGATCGTGACCTCGACCATGCGCGCGACCCTTGCGGCCGAGGCCCGGGGCCCCGAGGCGCTGAGGCAGCACGCCGAGCGCCAGCGGCGGATCCACGCTCGCTTTGATGCGCCGGTGCTGGCGCGCCTGGATGCGGAGGCCATACGCCTCCCGGGCCCTGGCCGCGATCTGCCGCCCCCGCCGGCCCCTGCGGAATGGTTTGCGCCGCGGGCTGCGGAGCCTCGCGGCGTCGTCTTCTACGTCCATGGCGGCTCGTTCGCGGCCGACCGATCGCCACGCATCACCCACCTGGTGGCGCGCTTCGCAGCCGCCGCAGAGGCGCGCGTGTTCGCGCCCAGCTACCGCCTGGCCCCTGAACACCCCTGTCCGGCGGCGGTGGAGGACATCATCGCGGCCTGGGCCTGGCAGGCGCAGACGGCCCCTGACGAACCGGTGGTGGCGCTGGCGGAGTCGGCGGGGGCTGCGATCCTTCTGGCGGCGCTCCAGGCGGCGATCGCCCGGGGCCTGCCGCCGCCCTCGGGCCTCGTGCTGCTGTCGCCCTGGGTCGACCTTTCCCTGCAGAGCTGGTCGGTGACGGCCGCGTCCCTCCTGGGGACCACGCCCTACACCATGGAGAGCTTGGCGCTCATGGCGCGCTTCTACCTGGGCGGCCGGTCCGCGACCGATCCGGTCGCCTCACCCATCTTCGGAGCCTTCGATGGGTTCCCTCCCACCCTCATCCACGCCAGCCGTGGCGACATCCTCTATGACGACGCGGTGCGGCTGGCCGAGGCCATGCGCGAGCGCGGCTGTGACCTGACCGTCCGGCTGTGGTCCGAGGAAACCCATGTGTGGGAGCGGATGCAGACCCCGAAGGCGCGGCAGTCGATCGGACTGGCCGCGGACTTCATCCGCCGCCGGCTCGACGGCGCAACTCTCGGGTGACCCTACGTGCAATTGCCGCGGGGCGCGCCAGCGGCTAAGCCCATACCGGTTGTTCGGGGAGGTCGCATGAGCGTCAAGGGCAAGGCCTATGTGATGGGCGCGTATGAGCATCCGACGCGGGATGCGCCCGACAAGACGACGGCCCAGCTTCATGCGGAGTCCGCCAAGGGCGCCCTGGAGGACGCGGGACTCTCGTTCGACGACGTGGACGCCTACTTCTGCGCCGGCGATGCGCCGGGCTTCGGCGGCATGTCGATGATCGACTACATGGGGCTGAAGAACGTCCGCCACATGGACTCTACCGAGACCGGCGGCTCCTCCTACATCCTGCACGTGGGCCACGCGGCCCAGGCGATCGCGGCGGGCAAGTGCCAGGTGGCGCTGATCACCCTGGCCGGCCGGCCGCGCAACGGCGGCAACCGCCCGGGTCCGAGCGCCCGTCCGGGCCCGACGGGCCTTACCGACGGCGACCCCGGCGCCGGCTTCGAGAACATCTACGGCGGCTCGACGCACAACACCTACGGCATGTGCGCCATGCGTCACATGTACGAGTACGGCACCACCTCGGAGCAACTCGCCTGGATCAAGGTGGCGGCCAGCCACCACGCCCAGTGGAACGAGCACGCCTTCCTCAAGAACGTGGTCACCGTCGAGGAGGTGGTGAACTCGCGGATGATCTCCGACCCGCTGCACCTTCTGGACTGCTGTGTGGTCACCGACGGCGGCGGCGCCCTGGTCGTCACCTCGCCCGAGGTGGCGAGGAGCCTGAACCGGCCGAAGGTCAAGCTGATGGGGGTCGGCGAGGCGCCGAAGGTGCAGCAGGGCGGCAAGCTGGACCTGACCTATTCCGGCGCGGTCTGGTCGGGTCCGCGCGCGTTCGAGGAGGCGGGCGTCACGCCGGCCGACATCAAGTACGCCTCGATCTACGACAGCTTCACCATCACCGTTCTGATGCAGCTCGAAGACCTGGGCTTCTGCAAGAAGGGCGAGGGCGGCAAGTTCGTCGCCGACGGCAACCTGATCTCCGGCATCGGCAAGCTGCCCTTCAACACGGACGGCGGCGGCCTCTGCAACAACCACCCCACCAACCGGGGCGGCATCACCAAGGTGATCGAGGCGGTGCGCCAGCTTCGCGGCGAGGCGCATCCGAAGGTGCAGGTGCCCAACTGCGACCTCGCCATCGCCCACGGCACGGGTGGTTCGCTCGGCGTGCGGCACGGGGCGGCGACGGCGATCTTCGAACGGGAGGCCTGAGAATGTCCGAACTGATGACCCGGCCGGTCCCGGCCCCCGCCGTCACCCTTGAGTCCAAGCCGTTCTTCGACGCGGCGGCCGAGGGCAAATTCCTGATCAAGCGCTGCACGGCCTGCGGCGAGGCCCATTGGTATCCGCGCGCAATGTGCCCGTTCTGCCACTCGGACAAGACCGTCTGGGAGGAGAGCAAGGGCGAGGGCGTGGTCTACAGCTTCTCGATCCTGCGCAAATCCCCGACCGGCCCCTACGCCCTGGCCTACGTCACCCTCGACGAGGGCCCGAACGTGATGACCAACATCGTCGACGTGGCGCCCGACGACCTGAAGATCGGCCAGCGGGTGAAGGTTAAGCTGCAGCCGACCGAGGGCGGCCCGCCCGTGCCGGTGTTCGTGCCGGCCTGACCGACAATATGAGTGGCGTCAGACCGTCGTCGACGACCACTCGCCCTTCATCGCAATTCGGTTGTCGGGGGCGTTCAACCACCGCTCTAGAGGCTATTCGCGCAGGTTGCGCTGAATTGCCCTGAGGTTGAGTGCCGTGCCCGAAGTCCGCGTCGCCGAACGTCTCGTCAACGTCGCGACCGAGGGCGGGCAGCGGCCGGGCGATGTCGCCGTCCTTGCCGGCGGCCGCAGCGTGGCGGCATGGATCGACGACGGCGCCGGCGACATCGCGAAACTGCGGGTATTCGGAGCGGATGGCTCGCCAGAGGGCGGGGAACTCATCCTGGGGGCCGCCAGTGACGTGTCGGTCGCGGCGGTCGGCGCCGGCTTCGTTGCGGTGCGGATCGTCAAGGACGGAGCGCAGCAGTACGAGGTCGTCGCCCAGCGCTACGACGCCATGGGCCAGCCGGAGGGTGCGAGCCAGACCCTCTACTCCCTCGATGTCCGCGGCACGCCCACCTTCGGATTGTCTCCCCGGCACATCGACATCATTCCGCTGGCGGACGGCGGCTACGCCGTGTCCTGGGACACGTCGAGTGGCGATACGAGCGGCCGCGGCTCCTTGTCGGTCCGTCTCGTCGTGGTCGACGCCAATGGAGCCGTGGAGTGGCAGCGTGGCGGTTCGATCGCGAGCGGACGCGGCGGCGGAGCATATGACCCTGAGCTGACGGTCCTGGAGCTGAGCGACGGCTCGCTGATCGAGTCCTGGCGGTTCGTGAACACCGGCATCAGCGACGGGCCTTACACGCCGCCGTTCCAGGGGGGAGCGCACTTTTCTCCATCAGGCGATCGCCTGGCGTCGATCCGGTTCGACACCACGCCCGCAGACGGGCAGCTCGTGGTGTATGGCATCGGCGGCCTTGGGCTTGCCGAGCTCGCCGACGGCCGGATCGGGGTCGCCTGGGCGGCACGCGACGCCGTGTGGTTTTCCGCCTACGACCGGGCGAGCCTGGCTGGGCCGGGCAACGTCCGCACCCCGCCCATCCGCCTCGCCGAGGGGACGTCCCTTCGCGACGTGCAGATGGTCGAACTTCCGGACGGCCGCCTGGTCGTCGGTTGGAGCGCCGGCGGCGATGTGATGGCCCAGGTGCTGACCAGCGCCGGCCAGCTAGACGGCGCCGCATTCCGCCTCGGGACGACGACCGCGGGCGTCCAGGACGACCTGCGCCTCACCGTCAGTCCGGACGGCGTGCTCGCCGCCATGTGGCGGGATGAGAGCGGCATCGGGGGCGATGCGAGCGGGACCGGGGTGAAGGTCGCGCTGACCGCCTTCGAGCTGAACTTCCAGGGCGGGCCCGGGATCGACCGGCTGACCGGCGGGGCCCTGGGCGACCGGCTTACGGGTCTCGCCAACGACGATGTCCTGTTCGGCGGGGGCGGCGCCGACACGCTGGATGGCGGCATGGGCGGCGACAGCCTGTCGGGCGGCGCGGGCGATGACCGCATCGTCGGGGGCCTGAACGTGGACTTCGTCACCTATGCCGACGCGCCGGCCGCGGTGAACGCCGACATCAGCGCCCTGCGCGCAACCGGCGGAGCCGGGAACGACACCCTGATCGACGTCGAGGCGCTGTACGGCTCGGCGTTCAACGACACCTTGACCGGCAACTACCTGTCGAACCTGCTGGTAGGCGGCGCGGGGGACGACACCATCGATCCCTATTCCGGGTCGGACTACCTCGACGGCGGAGCGGGGACCGACACGCTGATCCTCGTGGGTTCGGTGCGCGACTATTTCGTCGCCGGCCTCAACGGCCAGGACGCGCGTCTGATCGGACCTTATGGGACCAGCGAGGTCCACGGCTTCGAGCGGGTCGTCATCGGCGGGCAGTCCCTCTCCTGGGCCGAGTTCACGAACCAGGCGTTCAACGGCCTGCGCTACATCGCCTCGAACACCGACCTGATCGCCTCCATCGGCACGGACGTGGATCGGGCTCGCCAGCATTGGATGAACACCGGCCGGCCGGAGGGGCGAGCCCTCGATACCTTCGATCCGCTGCGCTATGCGGCCTCGAATCCGGACCTGCTGGCCCAGTTCGGCGTCGACGCCCAGGCGCTGGCCCGACACTGGATCACGACCGGGTTCGCGGCCGGCCGCTCAGCGACCAGCTTCGACGCCTTGCAGTATGGCGCGGCCCATGCGGACCTCCTGCGCGCCTTCGGGGCCGACGAGGCCGCCCTGACCCGCCACTACGCCGTCGCCGGCGCGGGTGAGGGCCGAGCGGTGAACGGCTTCGATCCCCTGCTCTATGGCGCGTCGAACGACGACCTGGCGCGGCTGTTTGGAACGGACGCCAACGCGCTCTTCCAGCACTGGATCCGGTCGGGGGCCTATGAGTTCCGCGAGCCGGCCGGCTTCGACAAGGTGGCCTATGTGCTCTCGTACCCGGACCTCGTGAACGCCGGCGTCACGTTCGACACGGCCATCAACCACTGGCTCACGACGGGCGCGGACCAGGGCCTTCGAGGCGACGAACTGTTCGGCCGGGAACAGGTCGGACATGGCGTGACCGGTGGCCTGGCGACCGGCACGCTGAAGAACTTCACGACCTCGGGGCGGCCGAGCGCCGATCGCGACTGGTTCCAGGTGACTGCGGGGCCCGGCGGCTCCCTCCGGATCGACGTGCGCGGGCAGGATTCAGGCGGCGGCACGCTGAGCGATCCGCGCCTCGAGGTCTATGACGCCAATGGCCGGCTGGTCGCCTCGGACGAGGACGGCGGCGTCGGGCGGGACGCCAGCCTGCAACTGTCGGGCATCGTCGCGGGCGGCGCCTACTACGTCGTCGTGCGGTCGGGGGCGGAGTCTGAGGGCACGTATCAGCTTGAAGTCTCGGGCGCCCAGGCGGGCGCGCCGTCGGAGGGCTGGATCGTCTAAAGGAGGCGGCATGGATGTCCGAAAGCCGCCAGCGACTTTCGGCGACCCGCGCTATCTTGCGGAAATGATCCAGTACGCGCTCTTCGACACAGCCATCGGAACGGCCGGCCTTGCCTGGGGCGACGCCGGCCTCGTGGCCGTCCACCTCCCCGAGCCCGACGTCGAGACCGCGCGGCGGGGTTTCCTGCGCCGCTTTCCCGAGGCGGTTGAAGCGACCGCGCCGGCGGGGCTGCGCGCCACCCTCGCTGGAATCCAGGCGCTGATGCGGGGCGAGAAGGCCGACCTGTCGGACGCGCCGCTCGACCTGTCCCGGACGCCAGATTTCCACGTCCGGGTCTATGAGATCGCCCGCGGCATTCCGCCCGGCGAGACCGTGACCTACGGCGAGATCGCCCTGCGCCTCGGCGACAAGATGCTCGCACGCGAAGTGGGCCAGGCCCTGGGCAAGAACCCCTGGCCGATCGTCGTCCCCTGCCATCGGGTGACGGCGGCTGGCGGCAAGGCGGGCGGTTTCTCGGCCCGGGGCGGGGTCAACACGAAGCTGAAGCTGCTGGCGATCGAGGGCGCCAAGGCGGCGGCGCAGGCGGACCTGTTCGCCTCCTGAAGCCCCTCCGCGCCGTATATCCGGCGTGGCGCGGAACTTGCTCTGAACAACGCCACACGAACGGCGTTGAACCTCTATGCGACTTCCACTCCTCATCGGCGCGCTCCTGGCGACCTCGGCCCTGGCGGGCGGTGCGCAGGCCGCCGTCTGCAGAGGCGAGGCGCCGGCGGAAGCGACGATGATCCGGGGTCCGGTGCTGCATGTGCTGGATGGCGAGACCCTGTGCGTGGCGCTCGGCGCCGACCCTTCGATGTGGGTCCCCGTGCGCTTGGCCGACGACCTGGCGAAGGCGTCGACCGCACCGCCCGCGCGCGAGACTCTGATGGCGGCAAGCTTCGGCCAGGACGTCACCTGCCGCATCGTCGGCCGCGACGCCGATGCGCTTCTGGGCGCCTGTGAAGTCGCCGCCGGGCCCGTGAGCGGCCTGGTCCGCAAGGCCAGCACCGTGTCTGCGGGCCGCGACTGGCGCTGACCGCCCCACGGCGCCGTTTCCGTGCAGGCGCGCCCGTGACGTCGACACGTTCCGCGGCGGCCGCTAACACCAGCACATGAGCATCGGCGTGTTCGATTCCGGCGTGGGCGGCCTGACCGTGCACCACCGGCTCGTGGATCGGTTCCCCAAGGCCGACTTCGTCTATCTGGCCGACCAGGCCAACGCCCCGTACGGCGGACGCAGCGGCGAGGAGATCGTCGAGCTGACGAAGGCCGGCTGCGTGCGCCTGTTCGACGAGGGCTGCGACGTGGTCGTCCTCGCCTGCAACACGGCGGCGAGCGTGGCCCTGAGGCGATTGCAGCAGACCTGGCTGCCCGGCTATCGGCGGGAAGTGGGGCGGTCGCTGAACGTGCTCGGCATCGTCGTGCCGACCATCGAGGCCGCCACGGGCCTGCCCTGGGAGCATGAGGCCGAACGGCGCGGCGACAAGGTGGAGAAGCTGGACATCCTTGGCGTCTTCTCCACGCCCGCTACCGCGAAGAGCCGGGTCTACGAGATCGAGATCGACAAGCGCCGACAGGACGTGGCCGTCTTCTCGGAGCCGTGTCCCGAGCTCGCGCGGATGATCGAGCAGAACGCGCCGCGCGCGGAGATCGCCACGGTCATCCAGGGCCACGTGAAGGCGCTGGCGACGCGGATCGGCCGCCATCCCGACCGGGCGATCCTGGGCTGCACGCACTATGAGATCGTGGCCGATCTGTTCCAGGCGGCGTTGCCACCGGGCACGCCGCTGATCCGGCAGCCGGACGCCACCGCAGACGCCCTGGAGCGATACCTCGCGCGGCACCCCGAGTTCGATCCGGGGACGGGCGGCGGCCGCCGCTTTCTCACGACCGGCGAGCCCGGGGCCCAGAACAGCCTGGTGGAGACTTTCTGGGGAGGTCCGCTAAACTTCGAACCGGCCTGACGAAGGGGGACGGCATGAAGGCGGTGATCCCGACGGCGCTCGCCGTCCTGCTGCTGGCGGGCGGGGCCCGCGCTGAGGTGGTGGAGACGGGCCCACAGGGCTTCCGGATCAAGTCGGTGCAACAGATCAAGGCGCCGCCGGCAAAGGTCTACCAGGCGATCGGCGAGATCGGCCGCTGGTGGGATCCCGAGCACACCTATTCCGGCAAGTCCGAGAACCTCTCTATGCCGCTGCAGGCGGGGGCGTGCTGGTGCGAGACCATTCCGGGCGGCGGCAGCGTGCGGCACGGCGCGGTGGTGCTGGCCTGGCCCGAACAGGGCATGATCCGGGCCGATGCGGCGCTGGGGCCCCTGCAGGACGAGGGCGTCAGCGCGGCGCTGTTCTTCCAGATGAAGCCGAAGGACGGCGGGACCGAGCTGACGATCACCTACAATGTCGGGGGCGCGCGCGACTTCGCGCTCAAGGCCGCGCCGGTGGTCGATCAGGTGCTGAACGGCGGCTGGACGCGGCTCAAGCGCTACGTGGAGACCGGCGCGCCATAGGTCCGGGCCGCCGCCGTCGCCAGGGCGTCGTCCAGCCGGGCGCCTTCTGCGTAGGGCGACAGGTCGTCGGTCCTGGGCGTCAGATTCCGAGGGTCGGGCAGAGGGGCGCCGATGCGAGTCTCGACCGGGAACACCCCAAACCACGCGCCCCAGCCTTCGTCGGCCGGAAGGTCGCCGACGCCGGTGTCCTTGATCTTCGCCGACGCCTCCTCGATCTCCATTTCGACGAGCTTCAGGCGGCGCAGCTCGTCGTCGGTTGTCGGGCGCAGCTTGACCGGCCGCCCCGCGTAGAGGCGGTCGACGAAGGCGTCCATGGCGGCGCGGACCTCGGCGATGTCCTCGACCAGCCGGGCGCGGCCAAACGCCATGACCGAGCGATAGTTCACGGAATGGGTGATACCGGACCGGCCGACGACGAAGCCGTCCAGGAAGCTTACGGTCACGCAGACCGGGAGGCCCTGGGCGACCGTTTCCAGCATCCGGCTGGCGGCCGCGCCGTGCCAGTAGAGGCGCCGGCCCTCGCGCCAGTAGGCGGTAGGCGTGACATAGGGCTGGCCGTCGATCACATAGCCGACGTGCGCCATGACCCCGGCGTCGAGCACGCCATAGACGGCCGCCTCGTCATAGGCCGCGCGCTGGGGCCGCCGACGCACCTGGGACCGTGCGGTGGGCGTAAACGCCGCCATTCCGTCGGCCGGGCTCACCGCGGCGGCTCCGGCGCAAAGACGGCGGGGACCCTTGCGACCGTCTGCAGCGGCTCGGCGGTGTCGAGGAACATCGGCAGGCTCGCGACCACCAGCGCGATAGCAACCATGTAGGCCAGCACTGACACGAGGGCGACGCGGCGGGCGTCGGCCAGGGTCGAGGGGGGCTGCGGGCGGGGCGAGGGCATGGGTGTCTCCTTTCCAGCCGCGGAGCTACGCGCTATGTGGTCTGCTCTACAGGTCCAATGATGGGTGATGGGGCAGACCACTTGAGCTGGGCGGACATCTATCCCTGGACCGCGCCCGAGCCGGGGCGCCCGGTCATCCGCCAGGTCTATGACCAGGTGCGCGCCGCCATCCATGCCGGCGCCCTGAAGCCCGGCGGCCGGCTGCCGTCGAGCCGCGATTTCGCCCGGCGGCTGGGCGTGGCTCGGGCCTCGGTGGTGGCGGCCTACGACCAGCTCCTCGCCGAGGGCTATGCAGAGGGGCGCCAGGGTTCGGGCACCTATGTCTCGCGGGACCTCTCCGGCGTCCTGGACGTCAGGCCGGCCGTCGAGCCGCCGCTGCGTCCATCTTCCGCTGGCGAGCGGGTGCAACGCGTCGTCCCGCCGCTGTCGGAGCAGGCCCAGACGTTCTCCAACGGGCGGACCCTGATGGATGCTCGGGCGCTGGACGCCTGGGCCGCCTCCACGCGGCGGGCGCTGCGCAACCTTTCGCCCGAGCACTTCGGCTATTCCGACCCCGCCGGCGAACCGCGCCTGCGCGCCGCTGTCGCCGACTACCTGCGGGCGGCGCGGGGCGTGAACTGCGAACCCGATCAGGTGGTGATCACCACGGGCGCCCAGCATGCCGTCGACCTCGCCGTGCGCCTGCTTCTGAAGCCGGGCGACCGGGTCTGGCTGGAGGATCCCGGCTACGCTTCGACCTGGAGCGCCCTGACCGCGGCCGGGGCCGACGCCGTCGCCGTCCCGGTGGATCGTGCGGGCCTCGTCGTCCAGGCGGGCGTCGCGCGGGCGCCGGACGCCAGGGCGGCGTTCGTGACGCCCTCTCACCAGTATCCGCTGGGCGTGGCCCTTTCGATGGGGCGGCGGCTGGAGCTGATCGCCTGGGCGCGCCAGGCGGAGGCCTGGATCCTGGAGGACGACTACGCCTCGGAGTTCCGCTATGCCGGCGCGCCGCTCGCCTCGCTGCAGGGCCTGGATGGCGGCGAGCGGGTGATCTACGTCGGCACGCTCAACAAGGCGCTCTTTCCGGGGCTACGGCTCGGATACCTCGTGGCCCCCAGGGTTCTGGCCGAACCGTTCGCCGAACTCCGCCGCCTCGCCGACCGGCAGCCGCCGACGATCACCCAGGCGATCACGCTCGACTTCATGGAGAGCGGCCAGTTCGCGGCCCACATTCGCCGCCGCCGCCTCGCCTACAAGGCCCAGCGAGACGCCCTGGCCGAGGCCCTGGATCGGCGGCTCGGGCACATCCTGGAGCCTGACGTGCCGGACCAGGGCATGCACCTGATCGCCTACCTTCGTGATGGCCGCTCGGACGTGGAGGTCGAGGCGAAGGCGCGGGCTCGAGGGCTGGTCGCCCGTGCGATCAGCCCGCTCTTCCATGACGCGGCGGCCCGGCCGGGCCTGATGCTGGGGTTCACGGGGTTCCCGGCGAAGGCGATGGACGCGGGCGTGGCGCGCCTGGCGGCGGTGCTGGAAGCGCCCCCGGGGCCGTGAGCCGCCGGGTTTATCGCCGATCTGCACGCGTTCGTCGCATTGCGTCGGATTAACTGGCGACAGGCTCGCCCGTCCGCCAGCAATTGGCGATGCTTCGTCTTGCCCTCGCCGTCCTCTTCGCCGTGTGTATTCCTGCCGCTGTCGCGCGCGCCGACGAAGTGGACGACGTGGTCCGCCGCTACATGGCGGCCAGCCACATTCCGGGAGCGGCGGTGGCGGTGATCAAGGACGGTCGCACCGTGCGGACCTCGTCCTATGGCGTGGCCAATCTGGAATGGCCGGGGCCGGTGACCGCCGACACCCCATTCCAGATCGCTTCAGTCTCCAAGGTGTTTGGCGGGATCGTGCTGATGCGGCTCGTCGACAAGGGGCTGATCCAACTGGACGCGCCGATAGATCGCTATCTGGGCGCGGTTCCCGACGGCTGGCGACCGATCACGGTGAGGCATCTCGCCAGCCATACGTCCGGCCTCCCCGAGGGGCTGGGCATGCCCAGCAGCGCCACGCCGCAGCAGGTGCTCGAGGCGGCGAAGGGCCGGCCGCTCGCCTATACGCCCGGCGCCGAAAGTCGCTACGGCCTGACCGACTTCGTCGTGCTGACGGCGGTCATGGAGAGGGTGTCCGGCCTCACCTATGCCGAGCTGCTGAAGCGGGAAGTCATCGAGCCGCTGAAGCTGACCCGCACGGGCTTCGCCTTTGTCCGGGAGGACGGCCGGGTGCGTACCGCTGAGGTGATCCCAGGCCGCGCCTCCGTCTATGCCTGGCGGGACGGCGTCCAGAGGGACGAGTCGTACCTGTACCCCGTCTTCACCTACTCGGCCGGGGGCCTCTTCGCCTCGGTTCGAGACATCGCAACCCTGTTCACCGCCCTCGACAGCGGAGGATACCTTTCCGCCGGCAGCCTGCGGGAGCTCATGACGCCCGCGCGTCTCAACGACGGCGCCACTGCTCCCTTTGGCATCGGGTGGACAGTGGGAACCTATCGGGGCGAGCCAGTGGTGGGGCACACCGGCGGGCCGGCGCTGGCGGATATCGTCCACCTGCCCGAGCGAAGCCTGACGGTCATCAGTCTCGTCAACCAGCGGCGGTTCTATCCCCTCCTGTCGAAATCGATCGCCGACCTCAGTCTTCCCTCCACCGAGAGGACGCCGGGCATCCGTGATACCCGACCGGAGCTCACGGCCGTGTTTCGCGCCACCCTGCAGGACGCCGCGTCGGGGCGGGTGGATTCTGCGCGGTTTGGGGCCAAGGGTGCGGGCGCGATCGGGTTCCTGCAGGACTTCGGGAACGCGCTCCTTGCGGCTGTGGGGCCCATCAAGGGGGTGGAGCTGCTCGCCGAGCGTCCTGAAGGCGACGAGACCAGGCGGGTCTATCGCGTGACCTTTGAGCGGCGGGTCCAGCCCTGGGTCGCGCGAACCGCCCGCGATGGTGCGATCCTGGAGCTGCGTCCCGATGAATAGCGAGGCCGAAGAGCCCGGCGGCGCTCGTTTGGGGGAGAAGCGGTGAGCGCCGCCGGGCGTTGGCCGGGGTGTCGCGGGTGTGTGCGACCGCGGCGCCTCGGCAGTGGCCGGGATTGGGATCGGCCACCCCGGAAAGATAGGCGCGCTCGAATATCGTATCCAATCGATAGTTTTTGAAAATGGGATAGAGCAAGCCTATGTTCCGGCCGACTCCCGGAGCGCCTGCATGCTGCCAACCATCCGCCAACTCCAATACCTGAAGCTGCTCGCCGAGAACGGCGCCTTCGGCAAGGCGGCCGAGGCGGCGCACGTGACCCAACCCACGCTTTCGGCCGGCATCCAGGAGCTGGAGCGCACGCTGGGCGCGCCGGTGGTCGACCGCGCCCGCACAGGCGTGATCCTGACACCCGTCGGCGAAGAGGCCCTGCGCCGCGCGACGGTGATCCTCAACGAGGCGGAGGAGTTGGTCGAGGCGGCTAAGAACGCCGGCCAGCCGCTGACCGGACGTTTCCGGCTTGGCGTGATTCCGACGATCGCCCCGTTCCTCCTGCCCGGCGCCCTGCCGCTGCTGAAGCAGCGGTTCCCAAAGCTGCGCCTGTTCCTGCGCGAGGATCAGACCCACCGGTTGATCGCCGAACTGAAGGCCGGCCGCCTGGACGCGGCGCTGATCGCGTTGCCGTTCGACGTCGCGGGGCTGGAATGGGCCCACGTCGCGGATGACGAACTGCTGGCGGCGGTGCCGGCCGATCACCCTCTGGCGCGTCAGGCGTCCACCTCGCCGGAGGATCTGGAAGCTGAGAACATGATCCTGCTGGAGGACGGCCACTGCCTGCGCGAGCATGCCCTGTCGGCGTGCCGCCTCAATCCGCCACGTGCGGCCCAAGGCGAGGAGCCCTTCGCGGCCACCAGCCTGCCGACACTGGTGCAGATGGTGGGGTCGGGCCTGGGCGTGACCTTCCTGCCCGAAATGGCGGTCAGCGCCGGCCTCGCCAAGGCGGCGAACGTGGCCGTCCGCCCCATTGAGGCCGACCATCCCACGCGGGAGATCGTCGTGGCCTGGCGTGCGGGCTCCAACCGCAGGGCCGAGGGCCGCCTGCTGGCCGACGTCCTGAAGGACGTCTGAGGCTGTCGTTCCTGATCGTTTAGACTGTATCGAAAATTCACTTGCGGCCCGCGCGGGTTCGATATATCTGATAATTAGACATATCGAAAATAGGTCGAATTTGAATGTACAGACACTTCCACGAGGGACGTTTTCACCGGAGCCGGCATGGCTGGGGCGGGCGCATGGGGCGCCACGACGGACATGAACGCCGGGGCGGCCGGCATGGCCGGTTCTTCGGCCACGGCGACCTGCGGATCGTCCTCCTGGCGCTGCTGGAGCAGCAGTCCATGCACGGTTACGAGCTCATCAAGGCCCTGGAGGAACGCACGGGCGGCGCGTATCGGCCATCGCCGGGCGTCCTCTATCCGACGCTGGCGATGCTCGAGGACGAGGGGATGATCCGTCAGGCCGACAGCGAGGCCGGCCGCAAGAACTTCGAGATCACCGACGCCGGTCGCGCCGAGCTGGATCGGGCCCGGCCGACGGTCGAAGCCCTGCTGGAACGGATGGACGAGGCGTCCCGCCACGCCGGCCCCGGCCGTCCGCGCGTCGCCCGCGCCATGATGAACCTGGGGCTGGCGGTGAAGAACCGCATGGCCCGGCCGATGACGCCGGAGCAGCTCGATCGCATCGTCGGCATGATCGACGACACGGCGGCCGCCATCGAGCGCGCCTGACTCCAGTCCTAGAGACCCGGACCGCCTCCCCCAGGATTGGGTCCGTAGCCTCGAGCCTCCGCGTCGGCGGAGGCTCGCCTTTTGCGCGGGGTGCGGCCGAGCCCCGTTTCCACTATATGAGCCGGCCCATGGCTCGCCCGTTTCTCAAGATGAATGGCCTCAGCAACGACTTCGTCGTGGTCGAGACCCGATCCGGCCCCTTCGATCCCACGGCGGAGGAGGTGCGCGCGATCGCCAACCGCGAGAGCGGGGTCGGCTGCGACCAGCTCATCGCCCTGGACAAGGGCGACGACGGCGTCGATGCGCGCGTGCGCTTCTGGAACGCCGACGGCGAGGAAGTCGGCGCCTGCGGCAACGGCACGCGCTGCGTCGGCTGGCTGCTGATGCAGTCGACCGGCAAGGACGAGGTGGTGCTGGAAACCAAGGCTGGCCGCCTCGTCGCCACCCGCGCGGGCGAACGGCTGGTAAGCGTCGACATGGGCGAGCCCGGCCTGGCCTGGAACGAGATCCCGCTGGCCGAGGAGCACGACACCCGGGCGCTGGACGTGGCGCTCTATCACCATGCCGACCTGATGGCGCCGCCCGGCTGCGTCTCCATGGGCAATCCGCATGTCGTGTTCTTCGTCCCCGACGCCGAGCAGGCGCCCGTGACCGAGGCAGGTCCAGTGGTCGAGACGCACAAGCTGTTCCCCGAGCACGTCAACGTCGGCTTCGCCCAGGTAAAGGGTCGGGACCGCATCCGCCTGAAGGTCTGGGAGCGGGGAGCCGGTCTCACCAAGGCCTGCGGCACCGGCGCCTGTGCGGCGCTGGTGGCGGCGGCGCGGCGCGACCTCACCGGTCGCCATGCGACGCTGGAGCTGGATGGCGGCGAGCTCTTCATCGAATGGCGCCAGGACGGCCATGTGATCATGACCGGGCCGGCGGCGGTGGACTTCGCGGGCGAGCTGCCTTGAGCGACGTGAACGCCCCGCGGCCTCGCCGCTGGTGGATCGCCCTGATCCTGAACGCGATCTTCCCGCCGATCGGCTACGCCTACGCTGGAGCCTGGAAGACCGCGGTTGCGACCGTCGTGCTGCTCCTGGCCGGGACGGTGGCGGCCAACTACTGGACGCTGGCCAACCCGCCGGGCGTCTATGTCTTCGGGCAGGATGGAGTGCTGTACGGCGCGCTCGCGCTGGGCGCCTTCCTGGGCCTCCACGCCGCGGCGATCGCCAAGTCCGCGCCGGCGCGGGGCGGTCGGCCCAGCCGCCTGGCGTTGCTCTATATCCTGCCCTGGGCGGTGCTGTTCGTGGCGAACCTGCTCTACAGCGCCTACGGACCGCATCCCACCTATGTGATGAGCTCGGGCTCGATGGAGCCCACGCTTCGGCAAGGCGACATCATCATCGTCGACGGCGCCCGAGCGAACTGCGGCGGCGCCGGCGCGAAACCGGGGGACGTGGTGGTCTTCCGCCGGCCGGGAACCGCCGAGCCGCTGGTCCACCGGATCGTCGCCGGGCCGGGCCAGAGCGTGGCCATGCGCGAGAGTCTCCTGGTCGTCGACGGAAAGCCTGTGCGCCGCTGGGCGATGGGGTCTGAGACCACCCCCGATCTGGCCGTCCGGGCGACCGAGCTGGAGGAGGTGTTGCCGAATGGGGCCCGGCACACGATCTACGACCTCGGAACCGACGCCGATCTGGACAACGTGGCGCCCGTCACCGTTCCGGCGGGGGCGTGGTATATGATGGGCGATAACCGCGACAACGCCGCCGACTCCCGCACCTTCGGCGCGGTGGCCGACCGCGACGTCTGCGCGGTGGTGCGCAAGATCGTCTGGTCCAAGGACAAGTCCCGTGTCGGCCGAGAGCCCTGAGACCCTGACGCCCACCGACACCGACGACGGCGATGTCCGCATCGTCACCTTCGGTTGCCGGCTGAACGCCTATGAGAGCGAGGTCATCCGGCGGCGTGCGTCGGAGGACGGCCTGTCGGACGCCATCGTGTTCAACACCTGCGCGGTCACCAACGAGGCTGTCCGCCAGGCGCGGCAGGCGATCCGCAAGGCGCGCCGCGAGCGGCCGGGCGCGAAGCTGATCGTCACCGGCTGCGCGGCTCAGATCGACCCCGCCGCCTTCGCCGGCATGGCCGAGGTGGATCTCGTGCTCGGCAACGCGGAGAAGAGCGAGGCGGGCGCCTACAAGTCGGTCGCTTCGGTGGCGGGGGGCGGGCCCGCCCGCGTCCGCGTGAACGACATCATGAGCGTGCGCGAGACCGCCGGTCACCTGATCGACGGCCTGAAGGACCGCGCGCGGGCCTATGTGGAGGTTCAGAACGGCTGCGACCACCGCTGCACCTTCTGTATCATCCCGTACGGGCGCGGGAATTCGCGGTCGGCGGCGGCGGGTGAGGTTGTGGAGCAGGTGCGCCGGCTGGCCGCCGAAGGCTATCGCGAGGTGGTGCTGACGGGCGTCGACGTGACGAGCTGGGGCGCCGATCTCCCGGGACAGCCGACCCTTGGCCAGCTCGTGGCGCGGATCCTCAAGCTGGTCCCCGAACTGCCGCGCCTGCGCCTATCGTCCATCGATGCGGCCGAGATCGACCCCGACCTGATGCGATGCCTCGCCGAGGAGCCGCGGCTGATGCCGTATCTGCACCTCAGCCTGCAGGCCGGCGACGACATGATCCTGAAGCGGATGAAGCGCCGCCACAGCCGCGCCGACGCGCTGAAGCTGGTGCGCGAGGTCAGGGCGGCGCGGCCGGACGTGGCCTTTGGCGCCGACCTGATCGCCGGCTTCCCGACCGAGACCGACGAGATGTTCGAGAACACCCTGCGGCTCGTGGAAGAGGCGGACCTGGCGTTCCTGCACGTCTTCCCGTTCAGCCCGCGTCCCGGCACGCCCGCGGCGCGGATGCCGCCGGTGAAGCGCGATGTGGTCAAGGCCCGCGCCGCGCAACTGCGCGCGGCAGGCGAAGCGGGGCTCGCGCGGCATCTGGCCCGCCAGACGGGCCGCACCCTCAGCGCCCTGGTGGAGCGGCCGGGCGTGGCGCGCGCCGACGATTTCACCGAGATCGCCTTTACGGGCGAGGCGCCGGTGGGCGAGCTGGCCACCGTGCGGGTGAGCGGCCACGACGGCCGGCGCCTGCTGGCCGAGGTGTTGGAGACGGTGGCGGCATGAGCTGGACGGGCGGGTGTCAGTGCGGCGCTGTGCGGTTCCGCGTGGACGGCGAGTTGGGGCGGCCCAGCATCTGCCACTGCCGCATGTGCCAGAAGGCCATGGGCGGACCGTTCGGCGCCTTCGTCACGGTAAAGCGCGAAGAGACGATCTGGACCCGCGAGCCGCCGTCCCACTTCCAGAGCTCGAACAAGATCCGCCGCGGGTTCTGCCCCAAGTGCGGCACGCCGCTGACCTTCGAGAGCGAGAAGACGCTGGATATCGCGATCTTCACCTTCGACCGCGCGGTTGAGATCACGCCGACGGTGCAACTGCAGCCGCAGGCTGGACCGGCCTGGGTGCGCGACTTTTCAGGGTTGGAAGTGCTGGTGGCCCCGCCGGGCTATCTGGAAGGAATCCACTCCAACCAGCACCCGGACCACGACACCTGAGGCGTCAGTCGGCAGCCTTCAGCTCGGCGATGATGTCCTTGAGCGCGGTCTGCCAGGCCCGCGGGGAGACGCCGAAGTCGCGATTCAGCCGTGTGAGGTCCATGGTCGCCCGCAGAGGGCGCTTGGCCGGCGTCACATAGTCCGCGGTCTTCTGCGCGCCGACCTCGGGTGCGGCGTCGCCAAGAGCCTGCCGGAAGATCTCGACGGCGAAGTCGCGCCAGGTCACCTCGCCGTCATTGGCGAAGTGGACGATGCCGAAACGCCGATCTCCGGCCGGGGCCGCCGCCAGCGTCTCGGCGAGCCCCAGGATGAACCCGGCCAGGTCGGCCGCGGAGGTGGGGCGTCCTGACTGGTCGTCCACCACCTTCAGCGGGTTTCCGGCCGCGGCGACCCGCAGCATGGTCTTCACGAAGTTCTTGCCGTGCGGCGAGACCACCCACGACGTCCGGATGCTCAGCGACCGGGGATTGGCCGCCGCGACGGCCTTCTCGCCTTCCAGCTTGGTGCGGCCGTAGGTGTTGAGCGGGTTCGTCGCCGCGTCCTCGGCGTAGGGCGCGCCGCCCTCGCCGTCGAAGACATAGTCGGTGGAGACGTTGATCAACGCTGCCCCGACCTTGGCCGCCGCCGCTGCGATGGCGCCGGGCGTCGCTGCGTTCACGGCGTGGGCGGCGTCCTGTTCGCTCTCGGCCAGATCGACCGCGGTGTAGGCGGCGGCGATGACCACGACGTCGGGCCGCAGCTCCTCCACCTTCCGGGCCGCGGCGGCGGGATCGGCGAGGTCGCAGTCGCCGCGGCCGAGCGCCGTGATCGCGACGTCGTGGGCGGGCGCCTGCCGCAGGAGCTCGACGCCGAGCTGGCCGGTGGTTCCGAACTGCAGGATCTTGACGGTCATGCCCCGTGTTTAGCGGCAATCGGAGCGGCCTCAAGACGCGGCGTGCTTGAAGCCTGCACCCGCGCGCTCGTAAGAACGGTACGGCGCAGGGGGATCGGCAGTGACAGCGGCGAGCAGCGTGGCGAGGGGCGGGCCGCCCGGACGCCGGATGCCGGATCTGACCAAGGGGCCGATCGGCAGGACACTGATCCTGTTCGCCCTGCCGGTGCTGGGGACCAACATCCTGCAGTCGCTGAATGGCTCGGCCAACGCCATCTGGGTCAGCCACGTACTGGGCGAGTCGGCGCTGACCGCCACGTCCAACGCCAACCAGATCATGTTCCTGATGCTGGGGGCGGTGTTCGGCCTGTCGATGGCCTCGAACATCATGATCGGCCACGCCCTGGGCGCGCGGAACGAGGCCCAGGCCAGGCGAGTGGTGGGAACCTCCACCGCCTTCTTCATCGTCGTCTCGCTGAGCGTCGGCGTGGCGGGCGTCCTGCTGACGCCGCACGTGCTGGACGCCATGGGCACGCCGGCCGAGGCGCGGGCGGACGCGATCGCCTACCTGCGCGTGATCTTCTCTGCCATGCCGTTCATGTACTTCTTCAGCTACGTGATGATGGCCCAACGCGGGACCGGCGACAGCCGGACGCCGTTCCTGTTCTCGCTGCTGGCGGTCGGGCTGGACGTGGTGCTGAACCCCCTGCTGATCACCGGCTACGGACCGTTCCCGAAGCTTGGGATCGCGGGCTCGGCGACGGCGACCCTGCTGTCGCAGACGGTCACCCTCGCGGCGATGATCGTCCACCTCTACCGGAAGGACTCGATCCTGGTGCTCAGGCCCGGCGAGTTCCATCTGCTGAAGCCGGACTTCACGATCATCCGCGGGCTGGTCTTCCGCGGCATGCCCATGGGCTTCCAGATGATCGTCACCTCGCTGGCGGCAGTGACGATGATGGGCCTCGTGAACGGCTACGGCGTCCACACCTCGGCCGCCTACGGCGCCGCGGCCCAGCTCTGGACCTATGTGCAGATGCCCGCCATGGCCCTGGGCGCGGCGGTGTCGTCCATGTCCGCGCAGAACGTCGGCGCCGGCCACATGGACCGGGTGGAGAAGGTGGCGCGCTCGGGCGCGCTCTACGCCCTGCTGTTCACCACCCTGCCGGTGGTGGCGATCTATCTGGCCGACCCCTGGGTGCTGCGGGCCTTCCTGCCGGGCGACAGCCCGTCGCTGCCGATCGCCATCCACATCAATTCGATCGTGCTGTGGGGCTTCATCCCCTTCGGCATCGCCTTCATCTTCTCGGGCGTCGTGCGGGCGACCGGGGCGGTCTGGCCGCCGCTGCTGGCGATGATCGTGGCGCTGTGGGGCGTGCGGATTCCGCTCGCCAACCTGCTGCAGCCCCACCTGGGCGCCGACGCCATCTGGATCAGCTTCCCGATCGGCAGCGGCATGACCATGCTGCTGTCCGGCGCCTACTACCTCTGGGGCGGCTGGCGGAAGGGGCGCATCCTGCCGACCACGCCGGCCGTCACCGACGAGCCCGACACCGGCTTCGGCCAGCCCATGATCGAGGAAGCCGAAGCCCTGGCCGAGGCGGCGGAGGAAGCCGGCGAAGACGCCGAGCTCAGCCGTTCGTCTCCATCAGCGCCGAATAGACCAGGGTCCTGAGCTCGCGCCGGATCGGGTAGGTGGACGACGGCAGGAGCTGGGTCATGAACACCGCGGTGATGTCCTCCAGCGGATCGACCCAGAAAGCGGTGGACGCCGCGCCGCCCCAGTAGAATTCGCCCAGGCTGCAGGGGATCAGGGTCTGCGGCGGGTCGAAGACGACGGCGAAGCCCAGGCCGAAGCCGACGCCGGCGTTGGTGCTCTCCGAGAACAGTGAGCGGGACATCTCGGTGAGGTCCGCGCCGCCAGGAAGGTGGTTGGACGCCATCAGGTCGACGGTCTTGGGCGCGAGGATCCGCGCGCCGTCCAACTCGCCGCGGTTCAGCAGCATGTTGGCGAAGCGCATGTAGTCGGCCGCCGTGCCGACCAGGCCGCCGCCGCCCGACAGCAGCTTGGGCGGCGCGAGATAGGGGCTCTTCTGCGGGTCGTCCTGCAGCTTCATCTTGCCGCCCAGGACCGCGTCATAGCAGGCGGCGAAGCGGTTTCGCTGGTCGTCGCGGACGAAGAACCCCGTGTCCACCATGCCCAGCGGCTCGAAGATCCGCTCCCGGAGGGCGACGTCCAGCGGCTTCCCCGCCACCGTCTGAACCAGATACCCGACCACGTCGGTGGCGACCGAGTAGTTCCAGGCCTCGCCTGGCGAGAACTCCAGCGGCACGCGCGAAAGCATGTCGATCATGCTCTCGAGGTCGTGCTCCCCGTGCATCGCCTCGAGCTTGAGCTTGCGATAGGCGGCGTCGACGTTCGTTCGGTTCTGGAAGCCGTAGGTCAGGCCCGACGTGTGCCGCAGGAGGTCGACCACCTGCATCGGCCGTTCGGGGGGCGTGGTGGCGAATACAGGGTTCACCCCGGCGGAGAAGACGCCCAGGTCCTTCCACGCCGGAATGTAGCGATGGACTGGGTCGTCCAGGGCGATCTTGCCCTCCTCGACCAGCTGCATCAGCGCCACGGAGGTGACGGGCTTGGTCATGGAGTAGATGCGGAAGACGGTGTCCTCGGCGAGGGGGACGCCGCGCTCCGGATCCTGCTGGCCGAGCAGCGTCTGGTGGACCACCTCGCCGCCGCGGGCGAGCACGAACTGGGCGCAGGGCAGGCGGCCGGGGCCGACGTACTTCTCCTCCAGGAAGGCGTCGATGCGCTTCAGGCGCTCGGGGGAAAAGCCCAGTCGTTCGGCCTTGCTCATGGTCGGTCCTCGGATGATGCGGCGGGGCATTTGTCCTTGCCTTCCGCGCTGTCGCAAGGGCGAGCATGCCCATCGGGAGGATGAGGCCATGTCCACAGTGAGCTTCGAACGCGACGGCCGGATCGCGATCGTCACGATCGAGCGGCCCGAGCGGCGCAACGCCGTCGACGCGGCCACGGCCCAGGCGCTCTACGACGCCTTCAAGGCCTTCGACGCCGACGAAGGGCTGGACGTGGCGGTGCTGACCGGACGCGGCGGCTACTTCTGCGCTGGCGCGGACCTGAAGGCGATCAGCGAGGGAGGCGGCAATCCGGTGAAGGCGACCGGCGACTTCGGCCCCATGGGCTGCACGCGCCTGGCGCTGGGCAAGCCGGTGATCGCCGCGGTCGAGGGGCCGGCGGTGGCGGGCGGGCTGGAGGTGGCCTGCTGGGCCGACCTCCGCGTCGCGGCTGATGACGCCACCTTCGGGGTCTTCTGCCGGCGGTTCGGCGTGCCGCTGATCGACCTCGGCACCGTCCGCCTGCCACGGCTGATCGGGCACTCGCGGGCCATGGACCTGATCCTCACCGGCCGGCCCGTCGGTGCGCAGGAGGCGCTGGAGATCGGCCTCGCCAACCGCGTGGCGCCCAGCGGCACGGCGCTGGACGCGGCGCTGGACCTCGCCCGACAGATCGCCGCCTTCCCGCAGCTCTGCATGCGCAACGACCGGCTGTCGGCCATCGCGCAGTGGTCGCTGGACTGGGACGAGGCGCAGGCTTTCGAGATCAAGGTCGGCATGGAGACGCTGCGGTCCGGGTCATCCCGCGACGGCGCGGCGCGGTTCGCGGCGGGGCAGGGGCGCGGCGGGGCGTTCTGAATACCCCTCGCGAAGGCCTTGCGCTCGGGTTCAGGCGGCGTAACATACCCAAAATACGAAAATTGCGCCGCCGGGGAGATCCGCCATGGCCTGGGACTTCGAGACCGATCCTGAGTTCCAGAAGAAGCTGGATTGGATCGAGGACTTCATGCGCGAGGAGGTGGAGCCGCTGTCGCACCTCGGGCTGGCGGTCTATTCCTCCGAGGGTCGGCAGAAGTTCATCAAGCCGCTCCAGCAGCAGGTGAAGGACCAGGGCCTGTGGGCCTGCCACCTGGGCCCGGAGCTGGGCGGCCAGGGCTTCGGCCAGCTCAAGCTGGGCCTGATGAACGAGAAGCTGGGCCGCAACGGCCTCGCGCCCACGATCTTCGGCTGCCAGGCGCCCGACAGCGGCAACGCCGAGATCATCGCCCACTACGGGACCGAGAAGCAGAAGGAGCAGTATCTCTGGCCGCTGCTGAACGGCGACATCCGCTCGGCCTTCTCGATGAGCGAGCCGACCGGCGGGTCCGACCCGCTGACCTTCCAGACCCGGGCGGTGCTGGACGGGAACGAGTGGGTCATCAACGGCGAGAAGTGGTTCTCGACCAACGCCAAGTACGCCAAGGTCCTGGTGCTCTACGCGATCACCGACCCGGACGCGAAGGACCCCTACCGGCGCACTTCCATCTTCCTGGTCCCCACCGACACGCCCGGGGTCGAGATCGTCCGCAACGTGGCGGTCGGCGCGGGCGGCGAGATCGGCGGCGGCAACGAGGCCTACGTCCGCTATAACAACGTCCGCCTGCCGTACGACGCCCTGCTGGGCGACCGGGGCGCGGCCTTCGTCATCGCCCAGGTGCGGCTGGGCGGCGGGCGGGTGCACCACGCCATGCGCACCGTCGGCGCCTGCCGCCACGCCCTGGACCTGATGTGCAGGCGCGCGGTCAGCCGCACGACCCGCGAGGGGCGGCTCGCCGACCTGCAGATGGTGCAGGAGCAGATCGCCGACTCCTGGATCGCGGTGGAGAGCTTCCGTCTGCTGGTGCTGCGGACCGCCTGGCTGATCGACAAGCACAAGGACTACCAGAAGGTCCGCAAGGACATCGCGGCCATCAAGGTGGCGATGCCCAAGGTCTACCACGACGTGGCGACCAAGGCGGCGCACCTGCACGGGGCGCTGGGCGTCTCGAACGAGATGCCCTTCATGCACATGGTCAATTCCAGCCTGGTCA
Organism: Phenylobacterium kunshanense; assembly: GCF_003254525.1. Classification (GTDB taxonomy): domain Bacteria; phylum Pseudomonadota; class Alphaproteobacteria; order Caulobacterales; family Caulobacteraceae; genus Phenylobacterium; species Phenylobacterium kunshanense. The sequence goes on along the minus strand of NZ_QFYS01000008.1, from coordinate 93,489 downwards.
TGGGCATCGCCGACGGCCCGACCGAGGTCCACAAGGTCACGCTCGCCAAGCAGATCCTGAAGGACTACCAGCCCGACAACGACCTGTTCCCCAGCTACCACATCCCGAAGCTCCGCGAGGAGGCGCAGAAGCGCTTCGCCAAGGAGCTGGGCGAAATCCGCGAGCACTACGCGGCGCGCCGGCAGGCGGAGAAGGCGTAGATTGCCCGTGGCCCCATCTTGGACTATGTAAATGGACCATATTCTGGCCTGGAGTCCCTGATGCGTGTCTCCGTCTCGGATGCGAAAGCCCAGCTCACCGAACTGGTGAAGCGCGCCGAGCGTGGCGAGGAGATCACGCTCACGCGCCGGGGGAAGGACGTGGTGACGCTGAAGCCGACCGCGGCGTCCTTCGACCCCGAGGCGCGCCGTGAGCTCATGCGGCGGATCGCCGAACAGGGGCGCGCCAAGGTGCGGGCCGGCCCCGACGCGGCGCGCGCGGCAGACTTCCTCTATGACACCGAGACGGGCCTGCCGGATTGATCTGCCTGGACAGTTCGGCGCTGCTCGCCATCGCCATGGGCGAGCCGGGCTGGGAGCGCTGCATGGATGCGATCCATGCTGAGCGGGAGCTGATCATGTCTGCGGGGACGCTCACCGAAGTCCTCATCGTGGCGGCTCGTCGCGGTCTCGAGGAGGAGGTCGAGGCGCTGCTCACCGGATTGAATCCCCAGGTCGTCGCCCTGGCCCGCGACAGCGCGACCGCCGCCGCCGCCGCCTATCGGCGATGGGGCAAGGGCCTCCATCCGGCGGGCCTGAACTATGGCGATTGTTTCGCCTATGAAGCCGCGCAGAGACACGGCTGTCCGCTGCTGTACGTAGGGGACGACTTCAGCAAGACCGACGTCGTGAGCGCCCTGTAGGCTGACGTGGCGTCCGGCGACTAGGGAAGCGCCTGAGATGACCGACTCTTCAAAAAACTGGCCCGTAATGTCCGTGGCCGAAGCGCACGCCAAGCTCACCGCCCCGGGCGCTCCGTTCGAAATCGAGGAAAAGGTGATCCGGGGCGTGACCACGCGCACCTGGAAGAACGCCCCGCCCACCCTGCGCGACGTATTTCTGAACGGGATGCGGTTCAAGGACCGGGAGTTCCTGGTCTACGAGGGCGACCGCGCCACCTTCGACAGCTTCGGCCGCGCGACCCTGACGCTGGCCCACCAGCTCATCGCCGACGGGGTGAAGAAGGGCGACCGGGTCGCCGTGATCATGCGCAACCTGCCGGAATGGCCGGTGGCGTTCTGGGCCGGGCAGCTGGTGGGCGCGATCGTCACCCCGCTGAACGCCTGGTGGACCGGCGCGGAGCTGGAGTACGGCCTGGCCGATTCCGGGACCAAGGTGGCCATCGTCGACGACGAGCGCCTGGGCCGCATCGCCGAGTTCCTGGGCAAGCTGCCCGACCTCCAGAAGGTCTACGTCACCCGCCACGCGGGGCCCGAGCTGCCGGCCACGGTCCACCGCGTGGAGGACGTGATCGGGACGGTGAATTCGTGGAGCGGCCTGCCCGAGCTGGCGCTGCCCGACGTGCCGCTGGAGCCGGAGGACGACGCCACCATCCTCTACACCTCGGGCACGACCGGCCGGCCCAAGGGCGCGCTGGGCACCCACCGCAACATGACCTCGAACATCGGGGCAGGCGGCATTTCGGCGGCGCGGAACTTCCTGCGCGCGGGCGAGCCGCTGCCCGAGCTTGACGCGACCAAGCTGCCCCAGCGCTGCACCCTGCTGGTGGTGCCGATGTTCCACGCCACGGGCCTGTCGGCGACCATCGGCCCAACGCTGAACTCGGGCGGCAAGCTGGTGCTGATGCGCCGCTGGGACGCCGAGCCGGCCATGAAGCTCATCCAGGACGAGAAGGTGAGCTCCACGGGGGGCGTGCCGACCATCGCCTGGCAGCTCATCGAGCACCCCGCCCGGAGCAAGTACGACCTGTCGTCGCTGATGGCGGTGACCTACGGCGGCGCGCCGTCGGCGCCCGAGCTGGTGCGGCGGATCTCCGAGACCTTCCCGGGCAGCCAGCCGGGCAACGGCTGGGGCATGACCGAGACCACCGCCACCTTCACCAGCCACATGGGCAAGGACTACGAGAACCGGCCCGAAAGCGCCGGCCCGGCGGCGCCGGTGGGCGAGATGCAGATCCGCGACCCCGCGGACGGCAAGACGGTGCTGGCGACGAACGCGGTCGGAGAGCTGTGGGTGAAGGGCCCGCAGGTGGTGAAGCTCTACTGGAACAAGCCCGAGGCCACGGCCGAGACCTTCCAGGACGGATGGCTCAGGACCGGCGACCTGGCGCGCATCGACGAGGAGGGCTTCCTCTTCATCATCGACCGGGCCAAGGACATGCTGATCCGCGGCGGCGAGAACATCTACTGCGTGGAGGTGGAGAACGTCCTCTACGACCACCCGGACGTGATGGACGCCGCCATCGTCGGCATCCCGCACAAGACCCTGGGCGAGGAGCCGGGCGCGGTGGTGCACCTGAAGCCCGGCGGCACGGCCGACGAGGCCGAGCTGCGCCAGTTCGTCCGCGAGCGGCTGGCGGCGTTCAAGGTGCCGGTGAAGGTCGCCTTCTGGCCCGAGACCCTGCCGCGCAACGCGAACGGGAAGATCCTGAAGACCGAGCTGAAGAAGGTCTTCGCGGAAGGGTAGGGGGCGGAGGCGCCCGCTTTCCGCAAACCCGGCGGTGGGTCCTGGCTGAAGGTGGAACGAAAGCGGCGGGACCTCCGTCGCCCCCCTTGCCTTTGCGGGAACTGGCGTTCCGGCGGCGGGGGGCCTAGAGGTCTCCTCATGAGCAAGCGGCCCCTTATCGTCGGGATCGGCGGGACCATCCGGGAAGGTTCGTCTTCCGAGCGGGCGTTGATGTGCGCGCTGAGGCGGGCCGAGGAGCTGGGCTGCGAGACGCGGCTGCTGGGCGGGGCGTTCCTGGGGGGCTTGCCGATCTTCGATCCGCGGCCGGCGGACACCACCGACGCCCAGCGGGAGCTGGCGGACGCCGTCCGGGCGGCGGACGGGGTGATCGTCGCCAGCCCCGGCTACCACGGCTCGATTTCCGGGGTGATCAAGAACGCGCTGGATACGCTGGAGCTGACGCGCGGCGATGCGTCGCCCTATCTCTCGCACAAGCCGGTGGGCACCATCATCACCGCCGACGGCTGGCAGGCCGCCGGCACGACCTTGATGGCGCTCAGGGCCATCATACATGCGCTCAGGGGCTGGCCGACGCCGTTCGGCGCCGCCCTCAACGCCGGCGCAGGCCTCTTCGACGAGGCCGGCGCCTGCAGGGACCAGAAGGACGCCTGGCAGCTTTCCACCGTCGCCGAGCAGGTGGTGGAGTTCGCCAAGATGAGGGCGGCCCAAGACAAGGCGATACCGCAATGAAGCGCCCCTACCTCGTTCCGCCGTCCGGTTCCGAGCCCGACAACGTGTCGGGTGCGATCAGCCCGATCGAGGACATCATCGAGGACGCCCGCAACGGGCGGCCCTACATCCTGGTGGACGCCGAGGACCGCGAGAACGAGGGCGACGTGATCATCCCGGCGCAGTTCGCGACGCCGGAACAGATCAACTTCATGGCCAAGCACGCGCGCGGTCTGATCTGCCTGTCGATCACGGCCGAGCGGGCCCGCCAGCTTCGCTTGCCGCCCATGGCCACGGACAACCAGTCGGGCCACGGCACCGCCTTCACCGTCTCGATCGAGGCGCGCGAGGGGGTTACGACGGGCATCTCGGCCCACGACCGGGCGCACACCATCGCGGTGGCGGTGGACCCGACCAAGGGCGTGGACGACGTCGTCTCGCCGGGCCACGTCTTCCCGCTGGTGGCCAAGGACGGCGGCGTGCTGGTGCGCGCCGGCCATACCGAGGCGGCGGTCGACATCAGCCGCATGGCGGGCCTGAACCCGGCCGGCGTGATCTGCGAGATCATGAAGGACGACGGCTCGATGGCCCGGCTTCCGGACCTGGTCGCCTTCGCCCAGCTTCACGGCCTCAAGATCGGCACCATCGCCGACCTGATCGCCTACCGCCGCCGAACCGAGCGGCAGGTGGAGCGGGTGCTGGAGACGCCGTTCGAGAGCGCCTTCGGCGGCAAGTTCCGGATGGTGATCTACCGCAACGTGCTGGACCAGACCGAGCACGTGGTGCTGACCAAGGGACGGATCGACCCCGACAAGCCGACCCTGGTGCGGATGCATCGGGTGGACCTGGCCACCGACCTGCTGGGCGCGGTGGAAGCGCGGCAGGACTATGTGCCCAAGGCGCTGAAGGCGCTCTCGGCCTACGACGGGGCCGGGGTGGCGGTGTTCATCCGCGACTCCAATCCGCACTGGCTGTCGGAGCGGTACGGCCAGCCGCAGGCCGACCACTCGCACAACGTCCTGCGCGACTACGGCATCGGCGCCCAGATCCTGCTGGATCTCGGCGTGCGTGACATGATGCTGCTGACCAGCTCCCAGACGGTGCTGCCGGCCTCCGCGGGCTATGGGCTGAAGATCGTCGGGCGGATGCCCCTGGAATAGCGGCCAGAGAAAAGGGCGGTCCCGACCGGAACCGCCCTTCCCGCATCTGACCTCGCGGTCCGCTACTTCTTCAGCATCTTGCGGATCTCGTCCTGGGTGGCGTTCACGCTCGCCGAGCCGTCGGCCACCGCCAGGGCGGACGTGTCCACCGCGAAGGTGTCGGCGCCCATCTTGATGGTGGCGGTCTTCTTGCCGTCGGCGCCGGTCTTGACCTCGGTCACCTGACCGATAGTCGCGCCGCTCTTGTCCTTCACCGACATGCCCATGCTGACGCTGGTGTCCGCAGCGGTTCCCGTCGTGGCGCCCGGGGCGGCCGCGTCGTCGTCAGCGGACGAAGACGGAGGCGTGGCCGGGGTGGCGCCCGTCGAGGGCGTCGCGGCGGTCGTACCGGGTTCCGCCGGCGTGGCCCGGGTCGCCGGAGTCGCTGGCTTGGCGCCGGGCGCGTCGGCCGGCTTCTGCGCCAGGGCCGGAGCGGCCGAGAGGGCCAGGGCCGCAGCGGCGGCGAAGGCGAGTTTCTTGCTCATAGGCACGTATTCCTTTTCGGGATCCCCCATGCCCTGCCCGAGCGTCAACCATCGGGGCGCCCGACTTGTTCCGCCCGTTGTCCCTGCGGCCTCGCCTCTATAGGTTGGCCCCCTTTCCGGAATTGGCCCCAGGGGCGGGGCAGGAGCACCATGGATCAGGTCGAGAAACGCACCTTCACCGATGAGGAGGCGCTGAGCTTCCATCGCTATCCCACGCCCGGGAAGATCGGCGTGACGGCGACCAAGCCCATGGGCACCCAGCGCGACCTCAGCCTCGCCTACTCGCCGGGCGTGGCGGTGCCGGTCCTGGCCATCGCGAAGGACCCGGATACGGTCTACGACTACACGTCCAAGGGCAACCTGGTGGCGGTGATCTCCAACGGCACGGCCATCCTGGGCCTGGGCAACCTGGGCCCGCTGGCCTCCAAGCCGGTGATGGAGGGCAAGGGGGTCCTGTTCAAGCGCTTCGCCGACGTCGACGCCATCGACATCGAGATGACGGCCACCGACCCCGACGAGATCATCACGGTGGTCAAGAACATCGGCGTCACCTTCGGCGGCATCAATCTGGAAGACATCCGCAGCCCCGACTGCTTCCGGATCGAGACCGAGCTGCAGGAACTGCTCGACATCCCCGTGTTCCACGACGACCAGCACGGCACCGCGATCATCACCGCGGCGGGCCTGATCAACGCCTGCGAGATCACCGGCCGGAAGATCGACGAGGTGAAGGTGGTGCTGAACGGCCCGGGCGCGGCCGGCATCGCCACCCTGGGCCTGATCAAGGCCATGGGCGTGCGGCATGAGAACGTCATCGCCGTCGACCGCAAGGGCGTGCTCTACCGCGGCCGCGGCGAGGACATGAACCAGTGGAAGTCGGCCCACGCCGTCGACACCGACAAGCGCACGCTGGCCGAAGCCATCGAGGGCGCGGACGTGTTCATCGGCGTGTCGGCCAAGGGCGCCCTGACCCAGGAGCACGTGAAGATGATGGCGCCGCAGCCGATCATCTTCGCCATGGCGAACCCCGACCCGGAGATCACGCCGGAAGAGGTGCACGCGGTCCGCCCCGACGCCATCGTCGCCACCGGGCGCAGCGACTATCCGAACCAGGTCAACAACGTGCTGGCCTTCCCCTACCTGTTCCGGGGCGCGCTCGACGTGCGGGCGCGGCGCGTGAACATGGAGATGAAGATCGCCTGCGCCCGCGCCCTGGCGCAGCTCGCCCGCGAGGACGTGCCGGACGAGGTGATCGCCGCCTACCACGGCGCGCCGATGAAGTTCGGCCCGAACTACATCATCCCGACCCCGTTCGACCCGCGGCTCTTGTCCTACATCCCGCCCTTCATCGCCCAGACGGCGATGGACACGGGCGTCGCGCGCAAGCCGATCGAGGACATGGAGGCCTATCGCGCCTCCCTGGCCCAGCGGCTGGATCCCACCGCGGCCTTCCTGCAGAAGCTGCAGGGCGCGGTGCTGTCGGCGCCGGAGAAGAAGATCGTGTTCGCCGAGGGCGAGGAGCCCAGCGTCATCCGCGCCGCTTACGCCTTCCAGACGCAGGGGCTGGGCAAGGCGATCCTCGTCGGCCGCGAGGATCTGGTGCACGAGAACATGCGCGCCGCGGGGATCGACCCGGCCGAGGCGGGCCTGGAGATCCTCAACGCCCGCCTCTCGCAATGGAACGAGGCGTCGGTGGACTTCCTCTATGGACGCCTGCAGCGCGAAGGCTACCTGCGCCGCGACGTCCAGCGCCTCATCAACCAGGACCGCAACGCCTTCGGCGCGACGCTTGTGGCGCTGGGGCATGCCGACGGGCTTGTCACCGGCGTGACGCGCAACTTCGACCAGGTGCTGGAAGAGGTGCTGAACGTCATCGACCCCGCGCCCGACGGCCGGGTGATCGGGATGAGCGTGGTGATGGCCAAGGGCCACACCATCTTCGTGGCCGACACAAACGTCACCGAGATGCCCGAGGCCGAGGAACTGGTGGAGATCGCCATCGAGGCGGCCCGCGCGGTGAAGACCCTGGGCTTCGAGCCCCGCGTGGCGTTCATGAGCTACTCCACCTTCGGCAATCCGATGGGCGAGCGGTCCGACCGCATCCGCGACGCGGTGGCGATGCTGGACGAGATGGACGGCATCCACTTCGAATACGAGGGGGAGATGCCGCCCGGCCTGGCGCTGGAGCCGGAGAGCCGCGGCGCCTATCCGTTCATGCGCCTCACCGGTCCGGCCAATGTGCTGATCATGCCGGCGATCCACTCGGCGGCGATCTCGACCCAGCTCGTGAAGTCCCTGGGCGGGGCCGAGGTGCTGGGCCCGATCCTGCTGGGCCTGTCGAAGCCGGTGCAGATCTGCCCGCTGGGCGCCTCGGTCTCGAAGATCCTCAACCACGCCACCGTCTGCGCCTACGAGCGGGCGCTCGTGGAGGTCGAGGACTGATGCGGGGCGCGCTGAGCCAGCAAGCCTAGGTCGCGCCGCCGCACGGGGAGCGGGCGATCCGTCGCCTCTCCCCGGCAAAAGGAGTGCGGCCCATGGCCGGCTACAGTCTCGGCATCGACTTCGGCACCACCAACACCGTCCTGTCGCTGGCCGAAGCGGACGGGCCGGCGCGGCTGGTCAAGTTCCCGGCGACGGACGGCGAGCTGTTCGCCTTCCGCTCGTGCCTGTCGTTCTACGCCCCGCCCGAGCGGCCGCAGGAGCGGCACATCGCGGCCGGCCCGTGGGCGATCGAAGCCTATGTGGAAGACCCGGCCGAGACCCGGTTCATCCAGAGCTTCAAGAGTTTCGCCGCCCAGGAGAGTTTCACCGAAACCCAGATCCTCGGCCGCCGCTACCGGTTCGAGGATCTGCTCTCGACCTTCCTCTTGAAGGTGCGGGAGTATGCCGGCGAGAGCCTCGGCGAACTGCCGGAGCGGGTAATCGTGGGCCGGCCGGTGCGCTTCGTCGGCGCATCGCCGAACGAGGCCCTCGCCCTCTCGCGCTACGAGACCGCCTTCCACCGCATGGGCGTGAAGGAGGTGCTCTACGCCTACGAGCCGGTGGGCGCGGCGTTCTTCTTCGCCCGCGAGCTGGACCACGACGCGACGGTGCTGGTCGGCGACTTCGGCGGGGGCACCTCGGACTTCTCGATCATCCGCTTCGAACGTGAGGCGGGAGAGGTGCGGGCGATCCCGCTCGGCCGGGCGGGCGTGGGCGTGGCGGGCGACGCCTTCGACTATCGGATCATCGACAACCTGGTCTCGCCCGAGCTGGGCAAGGGCGGGGACTACCGCTCGTTCGGCAAGACGCTGCCAATTCCCTACAAGTACTATGCGGCCTTCGCCCGCTGGGACCAACTCGCCCTGCTGCGCGCCAGCCGCGAGATGCGCGAGATCCGCGCCCTGGAGCGCGAGGCGGCCGAGCCCGAGAAGATCACCCGGCTGATCGAGATGCTCGACGAGAACTACGGCTACGCCCTCTACCGCGCGGTCTCGCGGCTGAAGGAAGCGCTGTCGGCGCAGGACGCCGCGCAGTTCCGGTTCGAGGCCGGGGCGATCTCCATCGCGCGCGACGTGGCCCGCGCGGACTTCGAAGGCTGGATCGCGCCCGAGCTCGCACAGATCGAGACGGCCGTCGACGCGGCGCTGGCCAACGCCGGCCTGACGCCCGAGGGCATCGACCGGGTGTTCCTCACCGGCGGCTCGTCCCTGGTGCCGGCGGTGCGGCGGATCTTCCACCGCCGCTTCGACGCCTCGCGCATCGAGACGGGCGCCGAACTGGAGTCGATCGCCGCGGGCCTGTCGCTGATGGCCCGCGAGCGGGATCTCAGCCGCTGGACGATGCGGGCGTCGGGCTGAACCTCACTTCCGGAGCGTCGGGCTGTCCAGGTCGAGCTGGTCGGCGGGGATGACTTCGAGGTTCGGCAGTTTCGCCTTCAGGTCGGCGGCGAACGTCTTGGCGTCGCCAACCACCATGACGCTGGCCCGCGCCGGATCGAACAGCCGCTTCGCCGCCGCCTGCACCTGCCCCACGTCCACCGCCTCGACCTTGGCCGTGAAGCGGCTGAGCTCGTCCAGGGCGATGCCGTAGAGGGCGTAGTTGCCGAGCGTGTCGGCCAGCCCCTCCGACGTGGCCAGGGCGCGGCCGTAGCCGCCGACGATGTTGGACTTGCGCGCCTTCAGTTCGTCGGCGCCGGCGGGCTGGGCGGCGAGGCGCTCCAGCTCGGCTCTGATGAGGTCCAGCACCTGGCCGGCGGACTCGTTCTTGGTCTGGGCTGCGGCGCGGAAGGAGCCGGTGGTGCGGGCGGCCGAGAGACTGGCCGAGGCGCCGTACGACAGGCCGCGCTTGATGCGGATCTCCTGGTTGAGGCGCGCCGAATAGCCGCCGCCCAGGATGTTGGCGGCGACGACCGCGGGATAGTACTCGGGGTCGTTCCGGGCGATCGCCGGCTTCAGGACGTTGACCGCCGCCTGGCCGGTGCCCGGGATGTCGATGGCCAGGGCGCGGGGCGCGGCCGCCGGCGTGATGGTCGGCGCGGGAGCGAGCGCCGCCGCCGGCTTCTTCCAATCGCCGAAGGCCTTCTCGGCCAGGGCGAAGCCCTGTTCGGCGGTGATGTCGCCGGTCAGCACCAGGATGGCGTTGTCGGGCCGGAATGCGGCGGCGTGCAGGGCGGCCAGGTCGGCCGGTTTCAGCTTCGGCAGGCTGCCGGGCGTGCCCTGGACCACGTGGCCGAACGGCGTCCCGGCATAGACCACGGGCGCCGCAGCGAGCCCGGCGAGGCTGCCGGGCTGCTGATAGGCGATGCGCAGGCCGTCCAGCGCCTGCTCGCGCTGGCGATCCAGCTCCTCCGCGGCGAAGGCGGGGTTCTTCGTCACGTCGGCCATGATCGCCAGGGCGGCGGGCAGCTTGTCGGGCATGGCGGTCAAGGTGACCGACGAGGATTCCAGGCCGCCGCCGGAACTCAGCGAGGCGCCGAGGCTCTCGACCTGACTGGCGATCTGCTGCGCCGAGCGGGTCTTCGTGCCCTCGGTGAGCATGCCCGCCATCATCGCCGAGGCGCCGGCGAGCCCTTGCGGATCGGCCCAGGCGCCCGACTTCACAGTCAGGTCGGCGGTGACCAGCGGCAGGTCGGACGAGCGGGCGACGATGACGCGCAGGCCATTGGCCAGGGTCCTCTCGGACGGCGTCGGCAGCACCGGTTGCACCGGCTCGGCCACCGCCGGCGGCTTCACGCGCTCGGCCTCGGGGGCCAGGGTGAAAACGGGGCCGTCATAGGTCGCCACCTGCTTCGGCGGGGTCGGCGGCGCCGGCGGGGTCTCGCCCTTCGGCCGTTCGCTCTCCGGGCGGTAGCGGATCGACATACGCCGATCCTCGGCCAGATACTTCCGGGCCACACGCTGGACGTCGGCGGCGGTGACGGCCTGCAGCTTGGCCAGCTCGGTGTTCACCGCATTGGGGTCGCCATCGACGCTGAGGGCGTAGCCGATGGCGCTGGCCCGGCCCTCGATGGTCTCGCGCTCCTTCAGGGCGGCGGCCAGCAGCTCGTTCTTAGCCTCGGACAGTTCGGCGTCCGTCGGCGGGGCGTCGCGCAGGCGCTTCACCTCGGCCAGGAGGGCGGCCTCGCCCTCGGCGATTCCGCGACCGTTGGACATGATGGCGCCCACCATGAACATGCCCGGATCCTCGGGCAGGTCGGCGCTGGAATAGGCCTCCACCGCGATCTGCTTGTCATAGACGAGGCTGTTGTAGAGCCGCGACGACTTGCCGGCAGACAGGATCGCGTCCAGCACCTTCAGCGCCGGGGCGTCGGGATCGCGGGCGGCAGGCCCCTGCCACGACAGCACGACGGCCGGCAGCGGAACGTTGGGGCCGTAGCCCTCGAAGACACCGGCCTTGGCGCGCGGCGGCTCCTTGACGGTCACGCGAGGGACCGGCCGCTGGGGGTTCTTCAGCGGGGCGAAGTAGCGGTCGATCCAGGCGTCGAGCTGGGCCTGGTCGAAGTTGCCGACCACGATCAGCGCCGCGTTGTCGGGCCGGTAGAAGATCTGGTGGAAGGCGCGGACGTCGTCGATCGTCGCCGCGTCCAGCTCCTCGATCGAGCCGATCCCTGGCCGCTTGTACGGGTGGGTCGTGTAGCTGGCCTGGGGCAGGTAGAGGGCGAAGAGACGGCCGTAGGGCGAGGCCAGGACCCGCTGGCGCAGCTCCTCCTTCACCACGTCGCGCTCCGACTTGAAGACCGCTTCGTCGACGACCAGCGAGCCCATGCGCTCGGCCTCGGCCCAGATCAGGCGCTCGAGGTGATTGGCCGGAACCACCTCGTAATAGTCGGTGTAGTCGTCGGCGGTGGAGGCGTTGTTGAAGCCGCCCACGTCCTCGGTCATGCGGTCCAGCGTCTCGGACGGCATGTTCCGCGTCGCCTTGAACATCAGGTGCTCGAAGAGGTGGGCGAAGCCCGAGCGGCCCTCTGGGTCGTCCTTGGAGCCGACGTCGTACCAGACCTGCACCGCGACGTTCGGCGTGGAGGGATCCCGCGAGGTGAACACCTTCAGCCCGTTGGGCAGGGTCCGCTGCTTGAACTGGATCGGCGGAACCTCGGCCGCGGCGGCCCGGGTGGCGAGGGCGGCCGGCGCGAGCGCCGTGGTGGCCAGGAGGAACGCGAGGCCGGCGGCGCGGGCGGTTCGGAGCATGGACTATCCCGGTGCAAGGGCAGGAAGGGGCGATCCTTACCACTCAACCCGGACGTGGGAAGCTTAAGTCGCTGTCATGTGCCCGCCCCCTTTCCGCGTCGGGGAGATCGCGGGAAGGGCGCGGACGATGGGCCGGCGGCACGTGGGGCGATACGCCGGCCTGGTCTCCCTCCGGTCGGGGAGTGGGAGGGAGGACTGTCTTCAGGCCGCCTGGGCCTGGCCGCGGATGAAGCCCGCGAAAGTCTCGAAGGCGGCGTAGGCGGAGAGGAAGGACGGTCGCGCCTTCATGCGGGCGATCCAGGCCTGGATGTTCGGGTAGCCGTCGAAGTCGTAGGCCACGAAGTCGCCGAGCAGGACGTAGGAGAGGCCCAGGTAGTCGGCGAGGGTGATCTGGTCGCCGCAGACGTAGGGCTGGCCGGCCAGCATGTGCTGGTCCAGCACCTTGAGCCAGCGGGGCGAATGGTCATGGCCGTAGGCCGAAAGCGCCGCCAGCAGCTCGGGCGAGGCGCCCTTGGGCACGCCGATCGCCGGGTAGCAGGTCATCACGCAGAAGGCCTCGTGGAACTGAGTCGAGAACCAGGAGATCGCCTCGTCCACCTTCACCTGGGCCTGCAGGCCTTCGGGATAGGCGGTCGCCTGGGCGCGGATCGCCAGGTACTTCAGGATCGCCGCGCTCTCGCCGATGCGGAAGTCGCCGTCGACGAGGAAGGGCACGATGCCATTGGGGTTGATCGCCAGGTACTCGGGCGTCTGCTGGGCGCCGGCGAGCAGGTCGACCTTCACGATCTCGACCGGCAGATCCTGTTCGGCGAGGAACATCAGGATGGGCCGGGAGGTCGTGGAGATCGGGTCACAGTAGAGTTTCATGCACACACCATTCTTGGCCGTCCGAAGCCCGGGGGAGCTCCGCAGCGGCGCGATAGATACGGTTAAAGCATGACGTTGGGTGATCTGCGCTCTTGCAGTCCAGCTCTGCACAACCGCAGAATGCCGGCATGTTCGACTGGAACGACCTGAAGGCCTTCCTGGCCGTCGCGCGGGGCGGTTCGACCCTGGCGGCGTCAAAGGCGCTGGGCGTCAACCAGACCACCGTCGCCCGGCGGATCGAAAGCCTGGAGCACGAGCTGGGCTTCAAGCTGTTCGAGCGGGGCCAGACCGGCAGCCGCCTTACCGAGGCCGGCGAGGCGCTGATCTCCGAAGCAGAGAACGTCGAGCGGGCGGCGATCCGGTTCGAGAACCATGCGGCCAGCCAGATGCGCGGCGTGGCCGGGGCGCTCCGGCTCACCACCAACGAGCTGGTGGCCAACACCATGATCATCCCGGCGCTGGCCGAGTTCCGGAAGCTGCATCCCGACGTGCAGGTGGATCTCGTCATCACGGACCGGTCGCTGGACCTGGCGAGCGGCGAGGCGGATCTGGCGATCCGGACGGCCGTGGAGTTGGCGGCCTCGGACCTGGTCGCGCGCAAGATCACCGAGCACCCGATGGCGCTCTATTGCAGCCGCGAGTACGCCATTCGCCGCGGGACGCCAGGCTCGCTGGACGAGCTGAAGGATCACGACCTCATCGACGTGGCCCCGGAGGGCGGCGAGATCGCGGCCGCCACCTGGATGATGCGCTACTCGGGCGGCAAGCCGCCGATCACCCGCAGCAACAGCATGGGCAGCCTCGTCTATGCGGTGAAAGCGGGTCTGGGCATCGGCGCCCTGCCCTGCACCGTCGCCGATCCCGACCGCGAGCTCGTGCGCTGCTCGGAGGACATTCCCGAGGGCCGGGCCAGCTCCTGGATCGTTACGCGCCGTGAGCTGAAGGACACGCCACGGGTGCGGGCGTTCATCGACTTCCTGGTGCCGTACCTGCAGGACTTCTTCAAACGCGTCGAGGAACGCAGCCGTCTGCGCCGGGAAGAGGACGCGGCGGCGGTCGTGCCGTTCCCGATCCGCGGGGTCGGTTAGAGCGCGTCGCCCCAGTCGAGGCGGCGGGCCTTGGCGTGGGCGGTCTTGTCTCGCCTGGCGACGAAGCGCTCTTCCAGGCCCGCTTCGGTGCAGAGCTTCAGGTCGATCCCGGGCTTGCCGGCGCGGGGGCGGGCGAGGACGCGGGGCGTGCGGACCTCGGCGGCGATGTGCGGCCTCGCGGCGACCAGATAGGTGAACTTCTCGTCCTCGAACGGGACTTCGGCGCCCTTGGCGAGGCGGTGGTCGCGCGAGCGCGGCAGGCGGACGCTGAAGTGGCACCAGTCGGGCGCGGCGATCGGGCAGGCGCCGTCGTGCGGGCAGGGGGCGAGGATGCGGGCGCCGTCGGCGATCAGCCCTGTCCGGGCGGCGCGCAGGCGCTCGAAGCCGGCCGGTGTGCCGGGCTCCACCAGGATCAGCAGGCCCTCTGCGGCCTCCCACAGGCTGGCGACCACGCCGGGCTGGGCTGGCGGGGCGATCTCGGCCAGGGCGTAGCTGGCGAGCACCACATCCGCCTTGGGGAACCCGCCGGCGGTGAGGTCGCGGCGCTGGGGCTCGGCCGACAGGTCGTCGCCCGCCAGCCGGCAGGCGAGGTCGAGGAACGGCGCGCTGGCGTCGAGCCACGTGATCCGGTCGAGGGAAGGGAAGGCCTCGCGCGCCGCCCAGCTTCCCGTCCCGGGGCCGCAGCCGGCGTCCAGCAGCGAGGCGGGCGCGAAGTCGGGCGCCATCCGACGCGCCTCGGCGAAGACGGTGGCGCAGGCGGCGTAGGTCGCCGGCAGGCGGGTCAGGGCATAGGCCAGGGCGTCGTCCGCGCCCTTGATGGCGGCGGCCGAGGTCCGGCCCGAACGGTAGGCGGCGGTGGTCGCCGCGCTGCGCTGGGCGAGGTCGCGGCGCGAGGCCCCGGCGAGCTCCCGCTCGAGCGCCGCGCGCAGCGGCGGCGGGAGCTCAGGGGTCACGTCAGCCGGCGAGCGCGTCGGCGCGCAGCTTGGCCAGGGCCGGACCCACGGCGGGATCGGCCAGGCCCGAGACGTCACCCGGCTCGCCCGTCTGGGCGATACGGTGCAGCACCGGCCGGACCACCTCACCCGAGTGGGTCTTGGGCAGCGGGCCGAAGATCACCACGGCCGGCACGCCGTGCTCGCCGATCTCGCGGCGCATGTAGCCCTTGAGGTCGGCGGCCAGGACGTCGGACGCCATGATGTCGGGATCGGGCGTGACGAAGGCCCAGAGAGACTCGGCCTTGCCCTCCACCAGGGCGCCGACGACCGCGGCCTCGGCCACGGCGTGGTGGCCGCGCAGCACGCCTTCCAGGTCAGCGCACGACAGGCGGTGGCCCTGGATGTGGACCTCGTCGTCGCCGCGGCCGGCGCGGTTCTTCACCAGGTCGTCGACCACGGCCGGCTCGGCCAGGGTGGAGGTGTCCCCGAGGTTGCCGAGGTCGTCCTCGGCGATCTTGCGCAGGATGCGGCGCATGATCTTGCCCGAGCGGGTCTTGGGCAGGCCGGGAGCGAACTGGATCACGTCAGGGGCGGCGAAGGGGCCGATCTCGTGGCGGACGTGGCCGCGCAGGTCGGCCAGCAGGGCCTCGGTGGCCTCCACCCCGACCTTCAGCGTGACGTAGCAGTAGATCCCTTGGCCCTTGATGTCGTGCGGGTAGCCGACCACCGCGGCCTCGGCCACGGCATGGTGGCCGACGAGGGCGCTCTCGATCTCGGCGGTGCCCAGGCGGTGGCCCGAGACGTTGATCACGTCGTCCACCCGACCGGTGATCCAGTAGTAGCCGTCGGCGTCGCGGCGGGCGCCGTCGCCGGTGAAGTACTTGCCGGGATAGGTGGAGAAGTAGGTGTCGATGAAGCGCTGGTGGTCGCCGTAGACCGTCCGCATCTGGCCCGGCCAGCTGTCGGTGATGCAGAGGTTGCCGTTGATGGCGCCGTCGAGGACCAGGCCCTCGGCGTCGACGAGCTGGGGCTTCACCCCCGGCAACGGCTTGGCGCACGAGCCCGGCTTCAGGGCGTGGGCGCCCGGCAGCGGGGTCATCAGGCAGGCGCCGGTCTCGGTCTGCCACCAGGTGTCGACGATGGGGCACCGCTCCTCGCCCACCACGCGGTGGTACCAGAGCCAGGCCTCGGGGTTGATCGGCTCGCCCACCGTGCCCAGCAGGCGGATCGACTTGCGGCTGGCGCGCTTCACCGGCTCGTCGCCCTCGCGCATCAGGGCCCGCAGCGCCGTCGGGGCGGTGTAGAAGATCTCCACCTTGTGCTTGTCGCAGACCTCCCAGAAGCGGGAGGTGGTCGGATAGTTGGGCACGCCCTCGAACATCAGGCTGGTCGCCCCGTTGGCGAGCGGCCCGTAGACGACGTAGCTGTGGCCGGTGACCCAGCCCACGTCGGCGGTGCACCAGAACACCTCGCCGGGGCGGTAGTCGAACACCACCTCGTGCGTCCACGAGGCCCAGGCCAGGTAGCCGCCGGTGGTGTGGAGCACGCCCTTGGGCTTACCCGTGGAGCCCGAGGTGTACAGGATGAACAGCGGGTCCTCGGCGCCCATCGGCTCGGCGGGGCACTCGGCGGAGACGGTCTTCTTGAGGTCGGAGAAGTATTCGTCGCGGCCGGCGGTCATCGGCACGTCGCCGCCGGTGCGCTTGACGACGATGACGTTGGTCACGCCCGGGCAGGTCTTCAGGGCCTCGTCGACGTTGAGCTTCAGCGGCACGACGCGGCCGCCGCGCAGGCCCTCGTCGGCGGTGATCACGACCTTGGAGTCACAGTCCTGGATGCGGCCGGCGAGGCTGTCGGGCGAGAAGCCGCCGAACACGACCGAGTGGATCGCGCCGATGCGGGCGCAGGCCAGCATGGAGGCCGCCGCCGCCGGGATCATCGGCAGGTAGATGGTGACGCGGTCGCCCTTCTGGACGCCCTTGGCCTTGAGCACATTGGCCCAGCGGCAGACGTCGGCGTGGAGCTGGCGGTAGGTGAGGGCGTCGTAGCTGTGCCCGTCGTCGCTTTCCCAGATCAGCGCCACCTGGTCGCCGCGGGTCTCCAGGTGCCGGTCGAGGCAGTTGGCGGCGACGTTCAGGACGCCGTCGGCGTACCAGTTGATGTGGAAGTCGGCCTTGTCGAACGAGACGTCCTTCACCTGGGTGAAGGGCTTGATCCAGTCCAGACGCTGGCCGATCCGGGTCCAGTAGCCCTCGGGGTCGGACTCCACCTGCCGCACCGCCGCCTCGTAGGCTTCGGCGTTCATGTGGGCCTTCGCGGCCCATTCCTGGGGAACCGGAAACACCTCGCCGTCGGACACGCTCAAACCTCCCGCAGGACCGGACTTCCATTTCGCAGTATCCGCCCGGGGGGCGCGGCGCAACTCGCCGCACCGTCAGCCTCTTGCGGCGACTCAGGCAGGCGGGGATTTTCCGCCGATGCGTCGGAAATTGCCCCTCCTCGCCGCCCTGGCCCTCGTTCTTTCGGCTTGTGGCGGCGGCGCGCCGAAGGGCGCGGCCGAGGCGGCCACCCGGTTGCTCACCGCCGCGATGAACGACGACCAGGCGGCGTTCGAGGCCGAGATCGACCGTGCCGCCCTGCGCGACGATGTCCGCCGGCAGGTGACGGCCATGGCGAAGACCAAGGCGCTGGACGTGGAGGGCGGGCCGTCGGAGTTCGCCCTCGACCGGATGATCAGCCCCGAGGCCATCCGCCTGGTGGACGCCCAGGGCCGCCGCCGCACCGAGGCGCCGGCGCCCGACGAGGTGCGGCGGATGCTGAAGCCGCTGGGCGAGCGCAAGGTCTGCCTGCGCCAGGGCGGTTCCGACTGTCTCCTGACCTTCGGCAAGGGCAAGGATGGCTGGCGGCTGGTGGGGATGCAGGCCCGCGACATGACCATACAGGTGGCCGAGGCCCGCTTCTGACCCGTCGCGCAACGGCGCGTTTCAGGCTTACTGTACAAGCGATTCCGACGCGCGGGACCCAACCTGCGCGCGCACCGTCAAGGGACCCCCATATGCTGCTGCACCTCTCCACCTGGGCCGAGATCGAGAGCTTCCTGGCCCGTTCCAAGACGGTGGTGATTCCGATCGGCTCCAACGAGCAGCATGGGCCGACCGGCCTGCTCGGCACCGACTGGCTGTGCCCGGAGATCATCGCCCACGAGGCGCAGAAGGATGGCGACATCCTGGTGGGGCCGACATTCAACATCGGCATGGCGCAGCACCACCTGGATTTCCCGGGGACGATCGCGCTCAGGCCCTCGACCTTCATGCTGGCGATCGGCGACTGGTGCCGCAGCCTGGCGCACGCGGGCTTCACGAAACTCTACTTCCTGAACGGCCACGGCGGGAATGTGGCGACCATCGAGGCGGCGTTCTCCGAACTCTACGCCGAGGCCAGCTACGCCGGGCGCGACCGGGGCTTCGCCTGCAAGCTGAAGAACTGGTGGGACCTGGCGGGCGTCACCGCCCTCGCCAACCAGCAGTTCCCGGTGGGCCACGGCAGCCACGCCACCCCGTCCGAGATCGCGGTCACCCAGTGGGCCTATCCGGACTCCATCAAGAGCGCCAACTACGCGCCGCAGATCGCCCCCACCGGCCCGATCCGGGAAGCCCACGACTTCCGCGCCCGCTATGCCGACGGCCGCATGGGGTCGGACCCGGGCCTGGCGACCCCCGAGAAGGGCGGCGAGCTGGTGAAGCTCGCGGCCAGGTCGCTTCTGGAGGACGTGGCGGCGTTTGGGGCCGAGACCCGCTAGGCGGTCCAGACCTCGTCGTCCCGCACCTCGACCGGCCAGGGGGCGAGGCTCTGCTTCACGCAAGGGCCGGCGACGCAGAGGCCGTCCAGGGTGAACAGGGCGCCGTGGCCCGCGCAGAGGATGTGGCGGGCGTCGCGGGTCAGGTAGCGGTCGTCCAGGGCGCTGAGCGGCCAGCCGGCGTGCGGGCACGAGTCCACGAAGCCGCGCACGCCATCGCCCTGGCGGACCACGAAGCCGGCGAACATCCGGGTGTCGTGCCGGAAGCGGAACGACTTGCCGCCGGGGTCCTGGATCTCGGCGAGGGCGCAGAGGCGTGTCCCGGCCGGCGGGCGGGCCGGATTGCCGGGCTCAGAGCTGGCCAAACGTGATCTTCACCGGGTTCAGCTCGACCTGCCGCCAGAGGCCCGCCTGGGTGTAGGGGTCGGCGTCGTGGAAGGCCTGGGCCGCGGCCTTGTCGGCGACGTCGAGGATGAACATCGAGCCGGCCATGCCGCCCGCATCGTCGAACATCGGGCCGGCGATTTTCACATCGGCGGCGCGGCTCTGGACGTAGGCCAGGTGCCGCTCGCGGGTGGCCATCCGCAGGTCGAGGGAGTCCGCCTTGTCGAGGCAGTGGAGGACGAAGGTGGGCATTCAGTGTTCCTCTCGGAGCGGACGGGAGAGCAGGCCGCGGATGGCGTCGTCGACACCGACCTGGCCGGCGAGGATGGCGGCCACCGCCTCGCAGATGGGGACTTCGACGCCGAGCTTGCGGGCCAGGTCGCGGACGGCGGGGGCGGAGGCCACGCCCTCGGCCACGGTGAGCTTGCCGGCCAGCGCCTGTTCCAGGGTCTGGCCGCGGCCGAGCGCCAGGCCGACGCTCATGTTGCGCGACTGCGGGCTGGAGCAGGTGAGCACCAGGTCGCCCAGGCCGCAGAGGCCGGCCACGGTCTCGGCCTCGCCCCCCAGCGCCACGGCCAGGCGCGTGAGCTCGGAGAAGCCGCGCGTGATGAGCGCCGCATGCGCCGAGCGGCCGAGTTCGCGGCCCTCGACGATGCCGGTGGCGATGGCCAGGACGTTCTTCACCGCCCCGCCCGCCTCCGCGCCGATCAGGTCGCCGGCGAAGTAGGGCCGGAACGTCGGGGTGGCGATGGCTTCGCCGAGGGCCTCGGCGAGATCCGGGTCGGGGCAGGCCAGGGTGACGGCGGTGGGCAGGCCGCGGGCGACCTCGCCGGCGAAGCTCGGGCCCGAGAGGACGGCGGGCCGCGCCTGGGGGATCGTCTCGGCCAGGACATCGGTCATCAGCTTGAGGGAGCCCTGCTCGATGCCCTTGGAGCAGAGGACGATGGGCAGCCCGTCGCGCGCGTGGGGCGCGAACGTCGCCAGGGTGGAGCGCATGTGCTGGGCCGGCGGCACGGCGAGGACCAGGTCGCAGCCGGCGAGGTCTGCGTAGTCGCCGGTGGCGCGGATCGACGGCTCCAGCGGCACGCCGGCCAGGAAGGTCGCGTTCTCGTGGCGGGCGTTGACGGCCTCGACCACCTCGGGCTCGCGGGCCCAGAGGGTCACATCGCGGCCCGCACGGGCGCAGACCTGGGCCAGGGCCGTGCCCCAGGCGCCGCCGCCGATGACTCCGACGCGATTCATGCCTTGGCTCCCTTGCGGCCGGCCTTGTGGGTGGGGGCGGCGGCCGCCGCGGCGGCGTCCAGCGGCCAGCGCGGCCGGGCCACCGCGTCCAACGGATCCGAGATGCCGGCCGCCAGCCGCTCGGCGCCGGCGAGGGCGATCATCGCCGCGTTGTCGGTGCAGTAGGCCATCGGCGGGGCGGCGAAGCTGAAGCCGTTCTTCTGCGCGACCGCCTCCAGCCGCGCGCGGACGGTTCGGTTGGCGGCCACGCCGCCGGCGACCACGAAGCGCAGGCCCGCGTCAGCGTGCGCCTGGGCGTAGGCCTTCATGGCGCGCTCGGACTTCTCGGCAAGCTGGCCGGCGATCGCCTCCTGAACGGCGGCGGCGAGGTTCCTGCGGTCGGCCTCGTGGGTCACGCCCTCGGCGAGGCGGGCGGCGGCGGTCTTGAGGCCCGAGAAGGAGAAGTCGCAGTCCTTGCGGCCGAGCAGCATGCGCGGCAGCTCGAACGCCGTCGGGTCGCCGCCCTCGGCCAGCCGCTCCAGCTCGGGCCCGCCGGGATAGGGCAGGCCCATGGCCTTGGCGATCTTGTCGAAGGCCTCGCCGGCCGCGTCGTCGATGGTGGAGCCCAGCCGGCGGCAGGCGCCGATGCCAGCGACCTCCAGGAGCTGGCAGTGGCCGCCGGAGACCAGCAGCAGCAGGAACGGATAGGGCAGGTCCGCGCCGAGCCGCGCCGACACCGCGTGGCCTTCAAGATGGTTCACCGCCACCAGCGGCAGGTCACGCGCCAGGGCCACGGCTTTGCCGAACGACAGGCCCACCATCACCCCGCCGACCAGGCCGGGGCCGGCCGTCGCGGCGACGCCGGTGAGGTCGCCATAGCCCAGGCCAGCTTCCTTGAGCGCCGCCTCGGCGATGGCCTCGATGCTTTCGACGTGGGCGCGTGCGGCGATCTCGGGCACGACGCCGCCGAACGGGGCATGGGCGGCGATCTGGCTGCCGACCACGGATGACAGCACCTCGGCGCGGCCGTCGGCATGGCGGCGCACCACGGCGGCGGCGGTCTCGTCGCAGCTTGTCTCGAGTCCCAGGACGGTCTGAGGCGCGGTGGAGGTTGGGGTCATCCGGTTGCCGGGGCAGGCCCGCTCCTGTAGCAGGCCCTGATTGGTTTCGCGTCCGAGGTAGACTGCCGACCGTGCCCACGCAACAGCCCGTCCGGATCGGGGCCCGCGGCTCCAAGCTGAGCCTCGCGCAGGCCGGCCATATGCAGCGCCGCATCGCCGCCGCCCTCGGCGCCGATCCCGAGAACCCCGCCGAGGTGGAGCGCGTCGCGCCGCTGATCGTCATCACCACCACGGGCGACCGGGTGCAGGACCGCCGGCTGCTGGAGATCGGCGGCAAGGGCCTGTTCACGAAGGAGATCGAGGAGGCCCTGCTGGCCGGCGAGATCGACTGCGCGATCCACTCGATGAAGGACGTGCCGGCCGTGCTGCCAGATGGCCTGTGCATCGCCGCCATTCCCGAGCGGGAGGACCCGCGCGACGCCTTCCTGAGCCGCGACGTCGAGCGGCTGGAGGACCTGCCGCAGGGCGCAAAGCTGGGCACCGCGAGTCTGCGTCGCCAGGCGCAGTCGCTGCACCGGCGGCCAGACCTGGACGTCCAGATGCTGCGCGGCAACGTCGACACGCGGCTGGCCAAGCTGGCGGCCGGAGAGGCGGACGCGATCCTGCTCGCCTATGCCGGTCTGCGTCGCCTGGGCCTGGGCCACCTGCCCAAGAGCCTGATCGATCCGCGCGAGGTCCCACCCGCGCCGGGGCAAGGCGCCCTGGCCATCGAGACCCGCGAGGCCGACCGCGACCTGCCGTGGGTGCAGGCGCTGCGCTGCGAGACCACCACCCTGGCCGTGGCGGCCGAACGGGGCGCCATGGCGGCGCTGGAGGCCTCGTGCCGCACGCCGATCGGCGCGCACGCCTGGCTGGAGGGTGGGTCCCTGAAGCTGATCGTCGAGGCGCTGTCGCCCGGCGGGACCGAGCGGTTCCGCCACGTCGGCGAATCCGAGCTGTCGCAGCTGGCCGATCCGCTGGCCTCGGCCCGCGACCTCGGCCTGTCGCTGGGCCGCGCGGTGCAGGAAGAGGCCGGCGACGCCATCATCCTCTAGTTGCGGTCAAGCTCGCGACGAGAGGCGTTGATCAAGGCCGCGACGAAGCCCATCGTCGCGTCTCTAGGAACAACAGCGTGGGCGCAGGATTTCGCCGGATGGCGGGTCGCAGGCAGAGAATCTGGATCACCCGCGCCCAGCCGGGCGCGGACGCCACCGCCCAGCGCGTACGCGCCCTGGGACACGACGCCGTGGTGGCGCCGCTTCTGGCCGTCCGGGTGCTGCCGGACGTCGATGTCGACCTTTCCGGCGTCGCCGCGCTGGCCTTCACCTCGGCCAATGGCGTGCGCGCCTTTGCCGACGCCACCGGCGAGCGGGGGCTGAAGGTGTTCGCCGTGGGCGCGGCGACGGCGCAGGCGGCGCGGGCCGCCGGGTTCAAGTCGGTGCTGTCGGCGGACGGGGATGTGGAGGCCTTGGCCGAGGGAATCGCGGCGCGGCGCACCGAACTGCGCGGCGCCGTGCTGCACCCTGGGGCGGCCGAGCCGGCCGGAGACCTGGCCGGGGCTCTCGAAAAGCAGGGCGTCGAGGCACGGCGCCTCATCCTCTACGAAACCGCCCCGGTCGAGGGCCTCGACACGGCTTCCCTGGCGTCCAGCGACGCCGTGCTCCTGCATTCGCCGCGCGCCGCGCAGGTGCTGGCGAAGCTGTTGAAGGAGCATCCTGCGCCCGAATTGCGGGCCCTTGGCCTTTCGAAGGCGGTGATGCAGCCGCTCGCCCGGACGAAGCTGGCGGCCAAGGCCTTTCCGCCCTTTCCACTGGAAGCGGCGTTGCTCAACCTGATCGACCGGCGGCCCTAGATGTCCACGAGTGCGCCCCAGCCCGACCTGCCGAAGGATCCGGCCCACTACCGTCCGCGCGCGGCGCTGGGCGGATGGGCGATGACGGCCTTCGCCATCCTGTGCGTGCTCGCTGGCGTGGGCGTGGCCCTGTTCGTTCCTAGGTTCGTGGGCGAGATTCGCAGGCCGGTGGACGAGGCCCCTGCTGCGACAGCGCCGATCCCATCGGCGCCGCCCCCCGCCACCCAGGCTGCGCCACAGACGGCGGCGGCCGCCGCCGCGGAAGACGAGGTGGCGCGCCTGAAGGCCCGGATCGCGGTGCTGGAGAGCCAGGGCGCCCGCACCAGCGAGGCCGCGGCGGCCGCCCTCGCCCTGGCCGAGCTTGTCGACGCCACCCGCAGCTCGCGGCCGTTCCCGCGG
Organism: Phenylobacterium kunshanense; assembly: GCF_003254525.1. Taxonomy (GTDB): domain Bacteria; phylum Pseudomonadota; class Alphaproteobacteria; order Caulobacterales; family Caulobacteraceae; genus Phenylobacterium; species Phenylobacterium kunshanense. The sequence goes on along the minus strand of NZ_QFYS01000008.1, from coordinate 70,103 downwards.
GAACTCGCCGCTCTGCGCGCCACCGCGCCGGAGCTGCCCGAGCTCGAGGCGCTGACGCGGCTCGCCGAGACCGGCGCGCCGAGCCGGACGGCGCTCGCCGCCAGCTTCCCCGACTATGCCGCGCTCGCCGTGCGCAAGGCGCGCAAGCCTCCCGAGGGCGCCGACGTGGGGCAGCGTCTGGCCTACGCCATGAGCAAGGCCGTGACGATCCGGCGGGTGGACGAGACGGCAGGCGCGGGCCCCGACGCCCTGATCGCCCGCGCCGAACGCGCCTTGGAGGAGGGCGAGGTGATCGACGCCCTAAAGGCCCTGGAGGGCTTGCCGCCCAAGGCCCAGGAAGCGCTGGCGCCGTGGCGCCTCGGCGCCGAACGCCGCGCCCAGATTGACCGGGAAGTCTCGGCCCTGCGCGCCCGCGCCATCCGCGATCTTCAGGCCGGGGGACCTTCAGCATGATCCGCGCCGGCGTCGTCCTCATCCTGCTGGCGGCGGTGGCCGTCGGCGCCCTGGCCCTGGCCGACGAACCCGGCCGGGCGACGGTCGTATGGCTGGGCTGGCGCGCCGACGCCACCGCGGCCGCGGCGGTGCTGATCGCGCTCACCTTCGGCCTGCTGGCGGCGGTCCTCTGGCGGACGATCCTCTGGATCCTCGACGCGCCGCGCCGGGCGGAGCGGGCCCGGACCGAGTCCCGACGGCGCCAGGCGAACGACGTCCTCGCGCGCGGATTCCTGGCCGTGGCCGCCGGGGACGGGTCCGAAGCCGTCCGCCTGTCGAAGAAGGCCGCCGAGCTGGCCGTAGATGCGCCGGGCCTGGTCCGGGTGCTGGCCGCCCAGGCGTCGGAGGCGGCCGGCGACACGGCCCAGGCTCAGGCGGCCTATACGGCGATGCTCGGCTTCCCCGAGATGCGCCTGGCCGGTCACAAGGGGCTCATGCAGCTCGCCCTCGCCCAGGGCGCGCGCGAGACGGCGCTGCGTCACGCCCAGGAGGCCTATGGCGAGGCGCGGACCGCGCGATGGGCCTGGCGGGCGGTCCTGGAGTCTCGCCTGGACGCCGCCGACTGGGAGGGCGGCCTGGCGCTGGTGAAGAGCGCGCTGGACCGCAAGATCGTGCCGCCCATCGTGGCCGAACGCGCGCGGGCGGCCCTGCTGGCCGCGTCGGCCGCGCAGCTCGAGCATGCGCCGGAACCCAAGGCCCGGAGCCTGGCGCTGGACCATGCGGTGGAGGCGGCGCGCCTCCAGCCCGGCTTCGCACCTGGCGTGGTCATGGCTGCGCGCCTTCTCGCGGAGGACGGCAAGGTCGGCCGCGCGGCGGGCATCATCGAGAACGCCTGGCGCGCCTCGCCGCATCCCGCCCTGTGGCTCGCCTGGCGGGATCTTCGCACAGATGAGACCCCGCGCGAGCGGGCGCAGCGCCTGTCGCAGCTCGCGGGTCTGAACCCGGCGCACCGCGAGAGCCTGGTGCTGTACGTGGAGCAGGCGCTGACCGCTGGGGACGGCGCGGCGGCGCACGAGGCCGCGCGCGCGCTGGAGGGCGAGCCCGTCACCGCCCGCATCGCCGGCCTGATGGCGCGCGCCGCCTATGCGGCGGGCGCGGTCGACGAGGCCCGCATGTGGCTGGCGAAGGGCCTGAACGCCCCGCCGGAGCCGGACTGGTCGGACCTGGATCCCGAGGGGCGGCCTTTCGCCTACCACGCCAGCGACTGGGCGCGGCTGGCGATCACCTTCGCCGAGACCGGGGAGCTGATCCACCCGCGGCTGGAGCGTCGCGAGCGGACGATGCGCGAGTTGCCGGACCTGCCGCTGGCCTACGCCGATGCGGGCCCGATGCTGGCCGAGCCCCAGCTCTATCCGGTCGACGAGGGCTATCAGGAGCCGGAAGCGGAGCCCGAACCCGCGGAAACCCGCGGAGCCCGCACGCGGCGGACCCGACGACCCGGCGGCGCCTGAGCGTGGGACGGATCGTCTATCTGACGCCCTATCCCGGGTCGCGCACCGGCGGGACAAAGATCACCTACCGCCACGTCGAGACCCTGGGCGCCCTGGGCTACGACGCCGCGGTGCGCCGGCCGGGCACGTCCGAGGTCGCGCGCTGGTTCCGGCACGAGGCCGAGATCGAGGACGCCAGCCGGCCCTTGGGCCCGGACGACATCCTGGTGTTGCCCGAGGATTCGCCGGAAACGATGCGACGGTGCGCCGAGCTGCCGAACCGCAAGGTCATCTTCTGCCAGAATCCGTACGCCCTGGCGGGGCACGGCCTCGCCACCGTGGAGCCGGATGTGGCGCGCCACTACCGCACCTTCATGGCCTGCAGCATGGGCGTCGCCGACTTCATCGCCCGCTACTTTCCCTATGACATGATCTCGGTGGTGCCGGCCTTCGCCGACGAGCGGGTGTTCAGGCCTGCCGACAAGCGCCCGGTGATCGCCTGCACGCCGCGCAAGCGGCCGGCGGAATTGCAGATCATCCGCCTGATGTTCTCCCGCATCCACCCCCGCGCCGCCGACTGGGACTGGCATGTGCTCGAGACGGCCACCGAGGACGAGGTGGCCGCCGCCATGGGCGAGGCGTCGCTGTTCCTCAGCCTCGCGCGCCTGGAGGCGTTCAGCATCACGACGCTGGAAGCCATGGCCAGCGGCTGCCTGATCGCCGGATTCACGGGGATCGGGCCGCGGGAATACACCAACCCGACGAACGGCCTCTGGGTCGACGAGGACGACTGCGAAGCGGCGGCGTTCGCCCTCGCCCGCGCCGCCGGCATGGCCGAGGCTGGCGGCGGGGCCGCGGCGCTCATGCGGCACGCCGCCAGATCGACCGCGGCGACCTGGTCTCACACCAATTTCACCAACGCCCTGGTGCGATTTTGGCGCGATGAGATGGGCGTGACCCCCTGACGCTTTGCAAATCGCGCTGTCGCGGGTAAAAGCCCGCGTCCCCGGACAGGAGCCGCCTTAGCTCAGCCGGTAGAGCGGCGCATTCGTAATGCGTAGGTCAGGTGTTCGAGTCACCTAGGCGGCACCACCCTTCCAGACACCCTTCTAACCAGGGAATTCCCGGCGAAGCGCGCGAAGGCGCGTAAACTCGGTCGCCGTGTGGGGGTAAGCTGGGTGTGGCTTCCGCAAAGGCGCGGCGAAAGCGTCACGAGCGGGAAAGCGGCTACTGAGAGGTTTATTCCGCGCGCGCGTCTGGTCGTGAGAGCACCTCGAACCTCCAGCGCCACGACGTGTAGAGGAACTGGCCCCCACCTTCGCGATCGGTGAGCTTCGCCCAGATCCGGAAACGCGTGCCCACGGGGTAGTCGCTGCTCATTCGCTTGGAGCACTCGACGCGCAAGTCGGTTAAGAACGCACCGCCGGCTACCGGCCGAATGTGTATCTTACCGTGCAGTCCGCTCGTCTGGTCTGCGACATAGCTCTCGACGTCGACCCAGCTGTAGCCCTCTTGCGGCATGGCCATCGTTTGCACCTTCCGGGACAGAGCTTAACGGGCATACGTTCACCGCCCTGGGGCTTGGCTTGCAACCCGTGCGCGATGACATTGGGTGTCGCAGCGCGTGCTAGAGAATCGCTGCGAGGGAGTACGGCGGGGGGAAATGCCGAAGCGTGAGAATTCAAGGACAGGCGGCGAGCTGTTCATCGTCGACAACAGCGACGATGAGTGGAAGGCGCTCCGCTACCTCCACGACTGGTGTGACTACGCCAAGTCGATCGACGTCGCGACCGCCTACTTCGAGATCGGCTCGCTGCTGGGGTTGGACGGCCAGTGGCAGAAGGTCGACGGCCTCCGGGTCTTGATGGGCGACGAGGTTGCGGTTCGGACCCGCGCCGTATTCGAGCGCGCTCTGTCGGGGCGGTTGGAGCGCTTGAACGACAGCATCGAGGCCGAAAAAGAGAAGGACGACTTCCTCGACGGCGTCCCGGCGATCGTTGAGGCCATCCGATCCGGCAAGATCCAGTTCCGCGTCTACCGGAAGGCCAAGTTCCACGCGAAGGCCTACATCACTCACGCCCGTAGCGAAGTGATCGGCGCCGCCGCCCTAGTAGGGTCCTCAAACTTCACGCGTCCTGGTCTGACCCAGAACATCGAGCTGAACGTCCAGATCACCGGCAGTCCGGTGACCGTGCTTCAGGAGTGGTACGAGGAGCACTGGGCCGAGGCCGAGGACGTCACCCTCGATATGCTCCGGGTGATCGAACGGCATATCCAGTCGTTCACACCTTTCGAGGTCTGGGCGCAGTCTCTGAACGAATACTTCAAGCGCCGTCAGATCTCGGCCGGCGATTGGGAGCGTACCCAGTCGAAGATCTGGCCGATGCTCGATGGCTATCAGCGGGAGGGCTACGGCCAGCTTCTGAAGATCGCCGGCGAGTACAACGGCGCCTTCCTTTGCGATGGCGTCGGCCTGGGCAAGACGTTCATCGGCCTGATGGTGCTGGAGCGTCTCGCTGTGCACGAGGGCAAGAAGGTCGCGCTGATCGTTCCGAAGTCAGGCCGGGAGTCGGTGTGGGAAGCGAACCTCAAGAAGCATCTGCCCGACCTCGCGAAAGGCGGGCAGTGGAGCAATCTCCTCGTGCTCAACCACACCGACCTAAACCGCGCAGCGATGGACGGCACGCTCGACGCCATTGCATCCCAATGCGACGCCATCGTCATCGACGAAGCCCACAATTTCCGTAACCCGGGCCTCCTCGGCACTGGTCGAAAGCGCGAGTCCCGCTACCGGGTGCTCCAGCGGATTTCGCGCGGCAAAGAACTTTACCTGCTCACCGCGACCCCCGTGAACAACGGGGTGTATGACCTGATGCACTTGATCGAGCTGTTCGCTCAACAAGGCGATGCGTTCGCTAGCCTTGGGGTCCATTCCCTGCGGGGCCACTTCAGGACGCTCGAAAAGACCATTCGCAACGCCAACCGCGCAGACCCTGACGCGCTGCCGGAAGACGATGTTGATCAGAACGTCGAGGTCGGGCTTGCGCGCGAGGCCTTCGCGGCGGATCCCCTTGTAAGCCATCTCGTTGTTCAGCGCAGCCGCGCTTACGTGAAGGCAAGCCAGCAGCTTGAATCGAAGGGAGCGGCGATCTTCCCTGTCAGGGAAAATCCGAAGGTCGCGAATTACGATCTCACCCCTCTGCAGCAGCGCCTGCTTGACCTGGTCGAGGAGTCATTCCGGCACAAGAACGAACTCTTCCGACTCGCGCTGTACGACCCGACCGAATGGCTGATCGACAAGTCCGAGGAGGACGAACTCGCAATTGGCCGGCGGGCGCAGGTGGTTCGCCTAATCCGCATCGGCTTCCTGAAGCGCCTGGAGAGCTCAACGGCCGCGTTCGAGCTTTCCTGTCATCGCCTTCTAGTCAAGCTCTTAGCCTTCTGGACGGCGCATGCCGAAACCGAGGCCGAGTTGGCGGACCTCAAGGTCTGGCAGGATCGTCACGCCAAAGAGGTCGAGCAGGTGCGAGCTGGCCTCGCACGCCATGCGGGCGAAGATGATGACGAGGACGATGCCGACCCGTTGATCACCGGCGATGTCCTCGATCAGGTCGAGAAGCTTCCTCGCGCCAAATACAAGATCGCGGAGCTGATCGCCCAGACGCGCGAGGATCTCGCGCAACTCGTCAAATTCCTCGACGTGCTTAAGGGCTTCGACGCAAGCCAGGACGGCAAACTCAAGGCCCTGTGCCGCATGCTGACCGAGGACCCGGTGCTCAGTCAGCATAAGGTTCTGATCTTCACCGAGTACCAGGGGACAGCGCGCTACTTGAAGCGCGAGCTCATCCAGGCCGGCCTAGAAGGCGTCGAGGAGATCGACTCGGGGTCCCACAAGGGTCGCGACCGCGAGGGGGTGATCCGCCGTTTTGCTCCCTACTACAACGGCGGCTCCTCTCCGGAGCTGGCCAAGGCTGGCAAGTCCGAGATCCGCATCCTGATCGCGACCGATGTCTTGTCCGAAGGCCTGAACCTTCAGGACGCCACCCGCCTCATCAACTACGACTTGCACTGGAACCCTGTCCGCCTGATGCAGCGGATCGGGCGCGTCGATCGCCGCATGAGCGAAGCGGTCGAGAAGGCGATGGTCGCCGATCACCCGGCGATGGCCGAGCTGCGCGGCAAGGTCGCCTACTGGAATTTCCTGCCCAACAAGGCGCTGGATCTGCTGCTTGGTCTCTACAATCGTGTGGCCCACAAGACTCTGCGGATCTCGCGCCTCTTCGGCATCGAGGGCCGTCGCCTCCTGACGGAAGCGGACGACTACGAGGATCTGAAGGACCTAAACCGCGAGATCGATTCCGAACCAACTGCGGAGGAGCGGCTTCGCCAGGAGCTGCGCCAGCTCCTGAGTGGCCATCCGGATCTCGAAGCGCGGTTGGCCGACTTGCCCAACCGGGTTTTCAGCGGGCGTGCCGCGCCGACCACGCAAGGGGTGTTCTTCTGCTACGCCTTGCCTGGCAGGGGGAGGACGGCCGAGGGTGACGAAACCTGGGACCTGGACGAGGCCCGCCAGGTCCGATGGTACTTCCACGGGCTCGATGGCGGCCCTGTGCTGGAAGGCGCGCCCGCCATCGCTGCCCATATCCGATCGGCCCCGGACACTGTCCGCAGAATCCAGCTTGATCGCGCCCGCCTGATCGCCGCACGCGCGGCCATCGAGAAGCACATTGAGGGCGGCTACATGCGGCAGGCCCAGGCGCCGGTGGGTGCCAGGCCCATTCTCAAAGCCTGGATGGAGTTGAACTGATCGCCATGACCAGCGTCGACTCCCTCAAAGCCATCAACGACTTCCCGAGCCTGGTCGCCTACCTGCGTGACGAGCTGGAATGGGAAATCCCCGAGGATCTCGGCTTCGACCAACTGACCTACAGCTACACCGCCGCCGAGCTTGGCCTTAAGCTGGAGGCCCAGGTTGAGATCACTCAGCTCCGTCCGATCCTGGGCCAGCAGAACCCCTGGGGCGTGTTCTTCGTCGATTTTGACAAGGCGGAGCTACCCGTCACCCTGCTGCGCCGCATCCTGTCGAGCGTCAGTCGCAGGAAGCGAGAGTCAGCGAATCCCGGCGACCGCGCCCTATTTGACAAGAACGACCTCCTGTTCGTCTCGGCGTTCGGCAAGGCCGACGACCGTCGGCTGGCACTGGCGCACTTCCATCAAGAGCCGAACAGCGCGGCGCTCCCGACACTTCGAGTGCTTGCCTGGGATCGGCAAGACACGCCGCGCCATATGGCGACCGTCGCCGAGCGGTTGGAACGGCTACGTTGGCCCGATGGACGTCAGTTGGAGGAAGCGTGGAAGGCGCGGTGGGCTGGAGCCTTCATCGACCGGCCGCGCGACGGGATACGCACAGCAAAGGAGATGGCCGAGGCCCTGGCCGAATGCGCCAAGCAGATCCGCCAGGCGATCCAGGAGATCCTGCCCAAGGAACGACCGGGACAACCGCTCGGCCAGCTCTTCGAGGCGGTCAAGGCGACACTCAACAAGGACCTCGACGTCCCGAAGTTCGCTGATACCTATGCGCAGACCATCGCCTACGGCCTGCTGTCGAAGCGCATTGATCAGGTACAGCGCTGGCGCGCGGAGAAGGCGCGGACCCTGAACGGGGCGCTGCCTCTGCCGTCCATTACCGTGGAGGCGCTGGAGACAGCGATCCCCACGAACCCATTCCTCTCCGAGCTCTTGAACTCATTCCTGGCCGCCGGCGGGCGCGACCGAGCGGGAGCGGGACTCGACTTCGACGAGTTGGGCTTGGGAGATGTCATCGACCTCTTGAACACCGCGAACATGGAGGCGGTGCTCGACGACTTCGACAAGGACAAGCAGGGCGACGACCCGGTCATCCACTTCTACGAAGGCTTCCTCGCCGCCTACGACAAGGCAATGAAGGTCCAGCGCGGCGTCTTCTACACGCCCAGGCCAGTGGTCTCCTTCATCGTCCGCTCGGTGGACGAGTTATTGCGGACGGAGTTCGGCCTTCCACTTGGCCTGGCCGACACCACCACCTGGGGTCAGTTCGTCGCGGCCCGTCCGGGGACGAAGGTTCCTGAGGGCGCGAAGGCTGAGGATCCGTTCGTCAAGATCCTCGATCCGGCCACCGGAACTGGCACGTTTCTGGTCGAGGTCATTGATCTGATCCACCGGCGCATGATGGACGATGCTTGGAAGGCCGAAACAGCCGCCGAGAAGCGCCGCCTTTGGAACGTCTATGTTGCGGAACGCCTGCTGCCGCGCCTCTACGGCTACGAGCTGATGATGGCGCCCTACGCCGTGGCGCACATGAAGATCGGCCTGAAGCTCGCCGATACCGGCTATGACTTCTCCGGGACAGAGACGGGACCTAGTGGGCGGGCTCGCCCGGCGCGTGCGCGAGTGTTCCTAACTAACGCGCTCGAGCCGGCCCAAGATCTCGACATGCAACTGGCCTTTATGAGCGAGGCCCTGGCGCAAGAGGCGACGGCCGCAAACGACGCAAAGTCTGAGGCACAGTTTACGGTGATTGTCGGCAATCCACCGTACTCAAATTTTGGGAAGTCAAACGACAACCCCTGGATATCCAGACTTCTTGCGGGATTCCGAGGAGATATGCGGGGCGAGGTAAAAGTAAATCTCTACGATGACTATATAAAATTCTTTGCGATGGCGAACAATGCGGTTGAGCGCGCCGGTGCCGGCGTTATCGGGTTCATCACTAACCGCAGCTACCTGGATGGTTCAACGCAAAGAGAGATGCGCCACGCAATGCTTGATGGTGCATCGATTAGCGTTTTGGATCTATATCGAGGCATCTACGATCCAGAAGCGCGACGAGATGAGAACGTGTTCGATATCACTACAGGAGTCGCCATTTCTCTTATTTGGAAACCAGTGTCGGACAGGCAAGTCCTTTTTTCCAGGCTGGTTGGAAAATATTCTGAGAAAGTAGAAATCCTGTCGAAGGAAGCCATTAATATTAGCGGCCACAAGGCCATTTCACCCAGTTCTCCTCAGTTCTTGCTCATAGATGCGCCTGCGGAGAATGAAGCGTACGAGAGTTGGATCGCGCTGCCAGACCTCTTTGTTGAGAGCACTACCGGCGTTCAAACCAACAGGGACGAGCTTTGCCTGTCGAGCGATTCTGACGAGCTGTTCAGTCGTCTAACCAAGTTTGCGTCATCGACGGACGAGGCCTGGTCGCTATGTGCGCGATTGGGTGTGTCTAAGTCTGATTTCTGGAGTCCTCAGGCCTCTAGTGTTGCTCTTAAGCAAAAGGGCGTGAGTAGGGCCCGGATCAAGCCTTACATTTATCGGATATTTGAACCGTGTTTCATCTATTACGATGAAGATATTGTACACCGGCCACGTGAACTTGTTGCTCGCGCAGTTGTCGACCGCGAAAATATAAGCTTGCTCGCTTCACGGGGGGTCGACGCTCCACGACTAGGGATTGGGTTCGTCGCAGGGCAAGCAGCGGACAAGCGTGTGCTGAAATCAGCTCGTGGAGAAGCCAAGCTATTTCCGGCGCGAGTGCCGAGTGTCGTGTCGGACGCGAACTTCAGAGGTGAGTCACTAGGGTTCGGGGAGATACCGAGCGAGGATGGTATCGCCTACGTATACGCGGTGATCAGTTCGGCCACCTATATGTCGCGTTTCGAGGCAGAGCTGAGATTAGACTACCCGCGTATTCCGAAGCCTAAGAGCCGTGAGTTATTCAGACGCCTGATTTCGCTTGGAGCGCGACTGGTCGCCCTGCACATGCTGGACGCCAACGCGTTGCCTGACCTGTTTGTCAGCCCCAAGGTGCGCTTCGTCTCCAATGGTGGCGAGCCGCGCCTAGGCCGCATCAACAAGGAAGTGCGCCGAGATGCCTCAGGCCGGGTCTATTTGAACGACCAGAACTGGTTCGCCACTGTGCCTCAGGCGGCTTGGGAACACTGGATCGGCGGCTACCAGCCGGCCCAAAAGTGGCTGAAGGATCGCAGTGAGAGCGGCTCCAAGGACAAGCTGAAACCCGGCCGCTTGCTGACCGAGGAGGATATCCTCCACTACCGCCGCATGATCGTGGCGCTGGAGGAGACCGGCAAGGTCATGGCCGAGATCGACGAGGTCATCGCCCGCCATGGCGGCTGGCCGGACGCGTTCAAAGGTATGAGCGACTAGGGCTTCGGCAGCTTGGCCGTTGACTCCTCCTGGCTAGAACTGCATTTTCGGCGCGCTCCCGGATGGGAGCTGGAAAAGAACCGAGAGCGGTTCTGGCGAGATCCTGCTGCTGGATAGCGGCGACCGAAGACGAGGCGGGCCGGAGGCCCGGAACGTGTCGGATGACGGGCGAAGCGCCCGGCCAGCGGGATCAATCTGGAACGGTTCTCCTTGCTCTAAGGAGACCCAGTAATGAACCCCGATCGTATCCTCGTCCGTTTCGACCAGGGCCAAGTCGCCGAACAGGTGGAAGGCCCGGTTCGCCGGATCGTGGGCTTTGTGAAAGCCCGCAACATGCTCAACCTTTTCGACGCCGCTGACCTTGAGGCGAACCCGCGCTCGGCAAAAGCCGGGCCGGTGACCGACGCGATCATCGAGAGCATCGTCGAGACGCCCAACACCTTTCCCTTCAAGACCAAGGGCGTTCTGGTCGGCTCGTCCAACTACGAGAAGCTCGAACGCAATCGTTTCGAGCTGAAGTTCGAGAACCTGAAGATCGAGGGCATCCTCGATGGCGGCCACAACATGCTGGCCATCGGCACGCAGATCCTGCGGCTGGCCACGGGCAACGAGAAGCTGCGGCCGGCGCGCTGGCCGGACTTCAAGGCGGCCTGGGAAAAGAACCGCGACCTCGTCGAGGATCTCAGGAAGGCTACTTCCGAAGACGAGGGCGATGGACTGCTCGACTTCCTCGTTCCGCTCGAGATCCTGGTCCCGTCGAACATCGAAGACCCCGATGTGATGGACGAGTTCTCAAGCTCGCTGCTCGACATTTGTGCGGCCCGTAACAACAACGTCGAGCTGAAGCTGGAAACGAAGGCCAACCAGAAGGGCTACTACGAGGAGTTCCGCAAGTTCCTCCCGCCATTCATCGCCAACCGCGTGGAATGGAAGACGAACGACGGCGGCGACATCAAGGTCCGGGATCTGATCGCCCTGGCCTGGATCCCGTTGTCGCTTGTCGATCTACCGGACGACGAGGACGGCCGTCGCATTGAGGCGCCCGTTCCGCAGAACATCTACCGGAACAAGGGCGAGTGCGTGAAGCTGTTCGACCGGCTGATGGGCAGCCCGGCGGTGTCAAAACAACAAGGCGGTGAGTACCGCCACGAGCTGCACAACACTCAGGTCGGCAGCGCACTCGAACTCGCAGCGCAACTCCCGCTGCTCTACGACCGGATCTACCGCACCTTCCCGGACGCCTACAACGACGGGACGGGCAGGTTCGGCGGCCTCACGGTGGTCAAGCCCGCGAAGGACATGCGGACGAAGCCCACAACCCACTTCACGAGCCACCCTGTGAACTACAGTTACCCGGACGGTTTGATCATGCCCCTCGTCTACGGACTGAAGAGCCTAATCGAGCGCGCGCCGGACGGGCGGCTGCGGTGGAAGAAGGATCCCAACGACTTCCTGGACGGCTACTTCCAGCCGATCGTGAAGAAGTACCGTGTGATCATGGATGCGTTCCGCGCCGATCCCCAAAAGATCGGCAAGAACGAGGGGTCCTATGACCTGGTCGTCGACGCCTTCGAAACCGAGCTGCTCAAGCTCGCGGCTGCGGTATGAGGAGGCGAGAGATGAGTCGAGCCCCTTCGAGTGGCATTTCGTTGGATGACGAAGACGCGGCCCTAGTCAAAGGCATGCTGCGTCGGGGAGATCGCCAGCACGATATCGCTGCCTGGTTCGGCGTGAACGGCGGTCGTATTGGCGAGATCGCGGCGGGGTACAAGTTTCGACATGTCGATCCCGCCGCGCCGGATCTCCTTCCGCCCCCTGGTCCGTACCTGAGCGGTCGAGAAGCGGCGGCCTTTGTGCAGGCGCTTGAAGCCGCTCGACACGCTCTTGATGCAGCAGAGCGGATGGTCAGTAGATCCTCCCGATAGGTTAGTGCGGGGACGTTGGCGTTCTCCCGGCGTCCCCTGCTCCCTCGGCAAGGTGCGGACAAACAGGCCCGGGCCTTGGAGGGTCTCAGATCCGTTTGCAGTGGCTCAGCTACTAACATGCCCGGCAGCTGGCTGTAGCCAGAGCTAGCTACCTCCGCGTCACGATCAGTGCTCGTGAACGAGGTACTGGATCGCGTTCGCTGCAGTCTTGTGCGGGTGAAGGGTGATCCCGGTTAGCCGCTTCTCGATGACCGCCGCTTTGAAGGCCCGCCCAAACTTGGTTGGGCTCACCTTCCTGTCCCAATCGCGGCCGTAGAGATCGGCGAGAGTGTAGAGACCAGGCGGGACTCGGCGGATCACCCGCTCAGCCTCTTGCAACTCATCAGGGCTGAGGCCGGACGCTTTCACCAACTGACGGCTCCTTGAGCTGCGGATCGGAATCGCTCGCGCAATTCCAGGTACCTTATTTGAAGTACCGTTATCGCAGCGTGCCTCCAACATCCGCGTGCTAACGCGGGTTGTGGAGTAGCTGGCCCAGCCGTTTCGGGAAGCCGCACAGCCAACAGAAACAACGCTTTCGACGCGTTCACTGGCGTCCAACGCGGCACCCTCAACCCAACCAACCCGAGCCCCTGCGACCACCGTCGCGGGGGCTTTTTCTTTGTCCTGAAAGGAACCCAACATGCTGTCACTCGTCGACCGTGACGCGGTCACGGCCGCGCTTACAGATCCTGGCCTCGATCCACACCTCCGCGCTCTGATCGGTCTTCGGGTCTGGCAGCTCGACACGGAGCGCGACCGCCCGCTTAGCGACATCGTTCAGTTCGTCGTCGTCCAGCCGGGCGATACCTCCGAGGTCATCCACAAGGCGGTGGGCTTCCCGATAACCTGGGACCAAGCCGAGCAGCCTGGGTGGGAGTGGATGGAGGACCACGGACCCTGGTTCGAGCTCGCCTACGTCCTCACCGATGATTTTGGGATGTTGGTCTTCGTCGCGGACGATCCCCGCACGAATGCTGTCCTGCGCTTCAACTGCCTCGCCGTGGCCGATCGCCCGATCCCGCCCGAGAACAAACAATGAACCGGATGGTTCTCAATCTGCTGATCCTGGGTGCCATCCTCGCGGTCCTGCGGGCGGTGCTGATCGCCCTCTTGGTTGGCGTGGTGCTGGCGTTGCTCGTTGCCCTCATCACGCGACCACGAGACACTCTGGCGTTCCTGGTCTTCCTGGGCTTGCTCGGGTTGGCTGGGGCGCACCCCCTCGCCTTCATCATCACCCTGGGCGTGGTTGTGATCGCATCGATCCTGGCCAACTCCAAGCCTAAGGCCCCGCCGCAAGCGCTACTGACGGACGGACGTGAGCGCCCCACAAACTGGAAGGGTTCTGCGGCTGTCAGTTGAGCGCTGTTTGGGCTGTCCGCAGGATCTTCCAGAAGGCATAAAATTGCCGAAAACCGCCCAGAGTGCACCGGGCGCGGCAAAGCATGCCCCAAAACCAAACCCGTTTAATTCTCCCTCTCTGATGACCGGCATCGGTTTCGTTAGGGGGCAACGCTGCCTTTGAGGCGGCGTCGCACTGATAAGCGCCAAGTGGCCTGCGACCCCGAGAATCAGGGCCGACAAACCTCCCTCAATCATCTGCGACTCCCCCCGCGCCTGTGGAGGGGAGCGCCTACGTTTGGAAAGATGCATGGCAAACCAGCCACCAAAGCGACCACCACCACCTAATCTCACTCTGCCGAAGCCCAAGGATCTGGCGCGCGAGCGGCGCGGCGAAACCCAGACCTCACCGTTGCCTCCAACAGAGCCTCAGCCTCATGCGACATCGCCTGGGGCGGTCACTGACGAGGGCGACGACGTCTATACGCCTGCGTCGCCTGGCGCTCAGCCGCGCATCCGCGTTTCGCCCGGCGAGCTTCATCGAATCGCTGCTGCAGCGGAGCGGGTGCTGGCCGTCGATGGAGCCTACTTCCACGCGGGAGGACCGATCGTCCGTGTGATCGACCGGCCGGGAGGTGGCGTGATGTCGGAGGCGATCAACGACCAGGCCCTGGTGACGGAGCTGTCCTCGAAGATCTGCTGGGAGAAGAGGGGGCAGCGTGGAGAGTGGGTCCGCTGCGACCCGCCCCAAGGCGTCGTGCAGAACCTGATGCGGGGGCAGAACCGCCCCCACCTGAAGGCGCTGCAGGGTTTGGCCCGTCAGCCATACCTCGGGCCAGATCGAAGGTTCATCACCTCACCCGGCTATCATGCCGAGACGGGCATCTATGCGGCCTTCAACGGCGACGACTACGATCTGAAGGAGCCAACCAGGGAGAAGGCGGAACACGCGCTCGAATGCCTGAAGTGGCTCATCGAAGAGGTCCCCTTCGCCTCCGAAGCGGACCTATCAGGGGCTTTGGCTGCCATGCTGACGGCTGCCATTCGCCCGTCGCTTGCCCAAGCCCCAGCCTTCAGCCTTACGGCCTCAAGGTCGGGTAGCGGCAAAAGCTACTTGGCGAACATCATCGCGGCGTTTGCGGGTCCGGGCGACCCTTACATCACCAGCTACCCGACCAAGGCCGATGAGGCGACGAAGGTCGTGGTGGCGATGCTGCTAGAGAAGCCTGCGGTCATCCTGTTCGATGACATGCAGACGGACTGGAGATCGTTCGGCGCAATCAACAAGGCGCTGACGAGTCCAACGGTCACCGAGCGCATACTCGGCTCGACCCGCACCGCCACGGCGCGGACGAACGTGCTCATGCTGGGGACGGGCAACAACATCGAGCCCGAGCGGGATATGCGGCGTCGGGTGATCTCGATCCGCCTCGAACCCCGTAGTGAGACGCCGGCCTTTCGCCGCTACCGCAAGGACGACCCCGTCGAGCACCTGCGCAGGCATAGGAAGGCTGCTGTTGGGGATGCGCTGACGATCATCGGCGCATATCTGGCGGCGGGCGCGCCCCTCGCCGACGTGAAGCCGATCGGCACCTACGATGGGTGGTCGACGTTCTGCCGGCAGCCGCTCCTTTGGCTGGGCTTGCCCGATCCGGCGCAGAGCCTGATCGATCAGGTGACCCATGATCCGGATCAGCAGCTGCTCGAAGAGTTCTTGACCGCTTGGTCGGAAGTCTTCGGCTCCCGGACCATGACCGTGAGGAAGGTCGTCGCCACGGCGATTGATCACCCCAACCTCATGGACGTCCTTACCGAACTCCCGGTCATGGACGGTCGGCACGTCAGTCCGGGCAGGCTCGGCTGGTTCCTGAACAAGAACCGCGGCCGCAAGGCGGGCGGATTGCGGATCGAGCCAGGCGACAGCAAGGAACGTCGCAGTTGGCGGGTGATGTGAGGCCAGCCCGGCCTTAGGCGGCCGGGAGCGCTGACGGCCCCGGGGGCCGCCCGAAAAGGGGTGAAAGGGGTAACCGCCCCTTTTGCCTCTTTCGGCGCGGCCTCTGGGCCGCCTCCTTGTCGCCGTCCGGCCGCGCTCCCGCCGTTGCCCGCCTGGGCTGGTTCGGAGCCTCCCTGACCCCTCCCATCGCCACCCCGGCGCGCTGCGCTAGCGGCCGCCTCAGGGGCCGCCTGAACCCCCTCTCAACCACCCAACCCCCGCCGCGCCCCGCGGCGGCTCCCTGGCGCTCGCGCGCCGATCCTCAAATCACCGAAAGAGACCACCCATGCCTAAGGCCAAACTTGACCATGCGTTCGCCTCCACCGCCGAGTGCGAACCCGGACAATCGAAGACCGTCTACTACGACGTCACCATCACCGGTTTCATTCTCGAATGTCGGTCCACCGGCGGGCGGACCTACTACCTGCGCTACAGCGACCAGGGCGGCCGGTTGCGGCAGCATAAGATCGGTCGGTACGAGGATGTGCCCTTCCACTTGGCGAAGAAGCAGGCTCAGAAGTTGCGGGCGGAGGTGGTGATGGGCGGCGACCCCGGCGCGAAGAAGGCGCTGGCGAAGTCCATCCCTCTCTACCGGGAGCTGGCCGAGATGCACCTCGCGGACGCCAAGCTGCATCAGCGTTCGTTCCGCGACACCGAGATGTACATGCGCCGGCACATCCTCCCGAGGTGGGGCAAGGTGCGCCTGACCGACATCGGCAGCCGGGGAGTGGCTCAATGGCTTAGCGAGAAGCAAGCCGAGGGGTTCGCGCCGGCCACCGTCGAGAAGATCAGGGTCATCTTCGGCCGATCGTTTGTGTTGGGCTCCCGTTGGGATGTGCCGGGCTGCGACAAGAACCCGACGCGCGGCATACCCCGAAAGCCCCTGAACAATGCCCGTGAACGCTTCCTGTCGGCGGAGGAGGCCGCGCAGCTTCGGCTCGCGGTGGCGCAGTCTCAAAACCCTCAGCTCCGGCATATCGTGGGATTGCTGTTGCTGACGGGGGCTCGGGTGCGCGAGTTGCTCGACGCCCGATGGGAACACGTCGATGTCGAACGCCGCGCCTGGCTCATCCCGACGAGCAAGACCGGAAAGGCCCGGTACGTGCCCCTCTCCACCGCCGCTCTGGCGATCGTGGAGACCCTGCCGCGGTTCAAGGGCTGCCCCTGGTTGGTCCCGAACCCGGAAACCCTGAAACCCTTCGTGTCCATCAGGCACGGATGGTTACGGGCCACAAGGGTTGCGAGACTGCCGGGTCTGCGGATCCACGATCTGAGGCACTCCGCAGCCTCGTTTATGGTCAACAGCGGGGTCGATCTCTTCGCGGTCGGGAAGGTGCTTGGCCACGCGAGTTACCAATCGACTCAGCGTTACTCGCATCTGGCGAACGACACCTTACTCGCCGCTGTCGAAGCCGCCGCGGCGAAGCAGGAGCTCCCCTAGCAAAGCTGACCCCACCTCATGCTGCATCGACGCGGCGTGCAGGTGGGGCTTTGGCTGCGGTAGAATGGGCTATGACTCAGATTCTCCCCGCCACCCCTGACCTCATGGACGAGATCGAGATTTGGCTCGATGCCGAAGAGCGCGCCTACAATGCGGGCGACGCCGCGGTACGAGGCTTCCGCTGCAACTGGGACACCGTGCGCAAATCATGGGGATGCGGCGAGAGGCCAGTCGACGTCTTGGTGGTCGGCGGTAAGGCGGTGGGCTTCCTGTACGGCACGGACATTCTAGAGATTCATCCCGATCATCGCGGGCGCAGTTACGGCGTCCTCCTGTCGGATTTTATGGTCAGGCGCGCTTCCGACAAGGGCTTCAGCATCCTCGAAATTGAGATCGCGCCCGCTACGGCTGAGCCCTTCTGGGTGCGCCAAGGCTTCAAGCCCCACCGCATGCCGTATAGGGATGGCCTCTACGCCACCCTGGCGCTCGAACGGCAATTCTCTCTAGGACAGGGACAGCGCGTCGAAGTTGAAATCGAGTTCTACGACGAGAAAGAGGCTCGATGGGGAGCGCCCTTTGCGCGATACGCAGCAATGGGCGAGCGCCTTCCGGATGGTTCGATCCAGCTGCCCGAACGGCTTCATGGCCACGACCCCTCGCTAACCAGCAACACCGACAATCACATCAAAATCGTGGTCGACGGCGATGAGCTATATTTTGGCCGAGCCAAATACGGGCGGGATCACGGCGTAGCCACTGACCCGCATGGGCATCTCTACATCGATCGGGTTATTACCTAGACACGGCGGCTTCCCAGGTCCTCGACCTCGGACTGCCAGTGGTCACCCAAAGAGGAATGCCGCGCGAGTTGGCGGCTTGGATCACCCTTGCGCCGGGATGCTGCCAGGTGCTGAAGGCGTCGGCCGCTGCGATGCACACCATCGGGCGAATCCTGTCGAGTAGCTCTTCATGAAAGTTGTGCGCCGAACCGTGATGCGGCAGCAGCAGGGTCGCGATCTGCTTTAGTCGCGCCGCGTAGTGGTCAAGGAATGCTTTGCGTCGCGCCAGCTTCTTAAGATCAGCATCGCCCGTGCCGATCCAGCCTACCTTCTGTCCGCGCCGGACGTAGCCAAAAGCCCAGGTAGGATTCGGCCGATGTAGCCGCCATACACTCCCAGCCTGAACCTCGTAGGGCGCTGACAGCAGGCAGAGAGAAGTGACGTTCAGGTTCGCAACGGCGTTGTAGGCCGCAGCCAATTCCTCGCGGCAATTAGTGATGAGCAGCAGAAGGAAGTGAGGGTCTGAGGCCATTTGCTCAAACTCATGCGGCGAGAGGCCCAACAAGTTCGCCACCGTGTGGATGAACGACTGCCGCTCAGCGCTTACTTCAACATCCACATAAGGGGCCAGAATCCAGGCTGCACTCTCGCCCGCGGTGACGATCTCGAAGCCGTTCGTGTCGTCTATGGTCCCGATCAGCGGCGTTGCCGCACTTGGCGACTGCGCAACGTTGCCATTCGCTTGCGGACCCTCCGATCCGGCGTAGCCGCGACCGACCAAGCGCCATTTGGAGGTCCGCTCCTCGCCTCGCGTACGTCCTGGGTCTCTAGGGAAATCCGGCCGTTCAGGAACGTCGAGTTCGCCACCACCCGGCGCCGGACCTTCGCCACGTCGGACGTAAAGGATCTGGTCGGGGTTCAGGCGCTGCGTGATAGCTCCGGTGGGGTCGGCGATAAGGTCCCGGTAGAAGTCAGTAATGGCACCCGGTGCCTCCGCGGCCGCTCGCGCGAAGCAGACTAGGCGGTCGATATCGTTGAGCAGGGGCAGCACCACCGTGCCCACGGCCATTGAGCCGGAGCAGAGTTGCTCGACGCCGCTGACGTGGTCGAGATGCAGATGTGAGATGAAGAGGAGGTCAATCGAACCACCGCGGCCCGCGGCCAGGAAGCGATTAACCTCGGCCCGCAGGCTGGCGCCGTATGGACCCATGGCCCCGCAGTCGTAGACATACTGCAGGTGGCTCGGATCATACGCTTCCGGCGGGCCTGCTCCGACACTTCCAGAGTGGAAGCAACCCTGCCCAACTGCGTGTTGGCGACGCGTGTGAATAATCATGCGGTCTACGGTAGAGCCTGCTCATGGACTGGCCTAGAAGCCGGCGTATGCTGCGGGCCACGAGTGATCTGTCCGCAGGTATGGCGCAGGTCGAATTTTCCGGGATTCCCACGCCAAAGCGCTCAAAGTAGGAGACGACGAAGCCGCCCGCAGCGCCCAGTTTGGGAAGTGTCTGGGTTGTCGTGTCGGACCAGCGCCGAATTCAGCCTAAGCGGATATGAAGGCACAGTTTTTCCCGACAATCTTAGTCTATTTCGTAATGCGTAGGTCAGGTGTTCGAGTCACCTAGGCGGCACCATTCCTCCCTTTCGGGCGAAGCCCGCGGGCGAGGCGCAAGCGGAGACGATCTCAGGCCTGTGGTGCGAAGTCGGCGGCGGCCAGCCGGGCGCGGTAGGTGTCGCGGGCGGCCTTGAACAGCTCGAACGGGAAATGGATCGAGACGCCTTCGAGCGTCGCCGCCAGCATCTCCAGGTGAGCTTCCCAGCCGGCCGCCGAACGCCCGACATCTTCGTCGGCCGGAACGGTGATCCGCAGGGTCAGGCGGCAACCGTCGCCATCCGGCTCCAGGATCCACCTGACCGGTCGGGGCGGGTCGCCGGAGCCGCCCCATGCATATTCCAGCAGCCGACCCTCGACGAAGGAGGTCACGGTCGAATCGATCGCGATGCCGCTGTCCTTGAAATCCAGCTTCACCTTGCCGCCGAGCCTGAGCTCGATCTCGCCGGGCGCAAGCCATTGCGGCAGCAGGGCCGGATCGGTCAGGGCGCGCCAGACCTCGGCGGCGGGGTGATCGAAACGGCGCTCGAAGGCGGCGCTCATCGTGCCGTCGACGCGGCTGAAGGTGGCCGTGCAGGCGGGCGTGGCGGTCATGCGGTCTCCTCGTGTCGCCGCACGCTGGTCCCTCCGCCCGGGCGGGGCCTTGACCTGCGTCAAACGCGTCCGGAGGCGCGAATGCGTCTCAGGCCGCCAGGCCGGGGCGCGCCATCACCTGGGCCTGGAAGAGATAGCCACCCCCACGCAGGGTCTTGATCAGGTCCCCGGCGCCGTCGCACGCCGACAGGGTGCGGCGCAGGCGCGCCACCCGGGCGTCGATCGAGCGACCGCCCGCGGCGGCCCGGTCGCCGCCGTGAAGCTGGGCCACCAAGGCGTCGCGCGGCAGCACCTCGCCGGGGCGGGCCGCCAGCAGCTGAAGCAGGGCGGCGTCGGCGGGGCTGAGGCGAACGGTGCGGCCCGACGGCGAGGTTACGTAGCCGAGCTCGGCGTCGAAGCGCCAGGTGGCCAGCTCCGCCTCGCTCGCCTGGCGCGCCTGACGCGCGGCGCGGCGGAGCAGGGCGCGCACCCGGGCCAGCAGTTCGAGGGGGTGGATGGTCTTGGGCAGGACGTCGTCGGCGCCGAACTCCAGGCCGGCCACGCGGTCCAGCGTATCGGCGGCGCTCGCGACCACCATCACCGGGGCGGTCTCGGCCTCGGACAGGCGGCGGCACAGGGCCAGGCCGTCAGCGTCGGGCAGGGCCGTCTCCAGGATCACCAGGTCCGCGCCGCCGGGCCCGTCCAGGACCGTCCGGGCAGCGTCGGCCGTCGCCGCCTGCTCGACCTCGAAGCCGTGGCGGCGAAGCATCTCGACGCCTGCCTCGATGGCGGAGGGGTCCGCGTCGATCCACAGCACGCGGGGAGAACCTTGCGCGGTCGCCGGGCGAACCGGCGTGGCGCCGGCGGCGAATTCGATGGCGACGGTGGTCATTGGAGTCCTCGTCTGCAAGCGGCGTCGGGCGCCCAGGCCCGATCGAGATGACAATACGCGAGATAGACGAGCGTTCGTGACGACTTCTTGTCATACACAGTATGAAGTGATCTCATGTGTATCTCTGGATCTGTCGTTGTTACGGCGCGCTGGGCCTGTTTTCTTTTTGCAACATTATTCCATGAAAGACTGTCGCGAATGTCAGGGCATATGGCGCGCCCCCGCCGAGCGCCGCTTGCCGCGAAGAGCTCCTAAGCAACGGAAAATATTGGAGTTATGTGGATTGTTTGGAGCGTGTGATGCGCTCCTTCGGTTCCGATTCATGAGTTGAATTCATGAGTCCCATAAGATGAATTCAGTAAAGCGGCGCTACACGCGACAATAGTTTTCCTTCAGCGGCGTCTGATCGCGCAGCCGGACACCTCCGGCCGCGCCGGGGGCCTGCTTCTTGTGGGGATCGGCCGGAGCCGGCTTTCGCCGCTGGCCGCTGGAGGAATTTGATTTGAACATCAAGAGCATGCGCGAGCGCCTGTTGGCGTCCTCGATGATCTGTGGCGCGGCGTTCGTCGCCCTGGCCACGCCCGCGGCCGCCCAGGAGGGTGAGGTCGCCGAGGTCGTCGTGACCGGAACCCGGATTCCGTCGCCGAACCTGGAAAGCGTCAGCCCCGTGCAGGTGGTGGGCGAGCAGGAAGTGGTCCTGGGCGGCCGTCCCGTCACCGCCGACATCCTGAACCAGCTCCCGCAGGTGAGCCAGAACAGCCAGACGGCGCTGTCGACCACCTCCAACCCGCTGTCCGGTCCCGGCGGCGTGGCCACCGTCGACCTGCGCGGTCTCGGCCAACAGCGCACCCTGGTGCTGGTGGACGGCCGCCGCCTCGGCATCGGCGATCCGAACACGGGCAACACCAATCCCTCGCCCGACCTCAACCAGATCCCCTCGCAGCTCATCCAGCGCGTGGACGTGCTGACCGGCGGCGCCTCGGCGACCTACGGCTCCGACGCCATCGCCGGCGTCGTGAACTTCATCATGAAGCGCGACTTCGAGGGCGTGCAGATCGACGCCCAATGGGGCGTGTTCCAGCACGACCAGCACAACGACTTCGCCCAGAGCCTGCTGGCGGCTCGCGGCATCGCCGGGCCGAAGGACAATGTCTGGGACGGCGAGTCCCGCGACATCAGCATCATCATGGGCGCGAACTTCGAGGAAGGCCGCGGCAACGTCACGGGCTACTTCACCTATCACGACCAGGAGCCGGTGACGCAGGCCAAGCGCGACTACTCGGCCTGCCAGATCGTGGCGACGGCGGCGGGCGTGGCGAGCTGCGCCGGTTCGCCCAACTCCAACCAATGGGTGCTGGGCGCCGGCGGCGGGTTCAACCTGCCGGGCGCGCCGACCCAGGTGGCCGTGGTCGGCAACACCTTCGCGCCGTGGAGCGGGACGGCCAACACCACGCCGCCGCCGCTGTTCAACTCGAACGACTACGCCTACCTGATGCAGCAGGGCACGCGCTACACGGCCGGCTTCCTCGCCCGCTACGAGGTGAACAAGCACCTCGAGTTCTACGGCGACTTCGGCTTCATGAACGACCGCTCGAACGTGCTGATCGCGCCGACCGGCCTGTTCCAGGGCGCGGGCGTCTCCGCCAGCGGCGGCTTCCTGATCAACTGCAACAACCCGTTCATGAGCGCCCAGCAGCGCAGCGTGATCGGCTGCTCGGCGGCGGACATCGCTTCGGGCGCCAGCAAGGACCTGCTGATCGGCCGCCGCAACATCGAGGGCGGCGGGCGCAACCAGCTCTATGAACACACCAACTACCGCGCGGTCTTCGGCGGTCGCGGCGAGATCACCGGCTCGTGGAAGTATGACCTCTACGGCTCTTACTACTACACCAACCTGTACACGGCCTCGCAGAACTACCTGTCGATCTCCCGCCTGCAGAACGCCCTGCAGGTCGTACAGGGACCAAACGGACCGGTCTGTATCTCTGGCGGCTCTTGCGTCCCGTACAACATCTTCCAGGATGGCCAGGTCACCGACGCGGCGCTCGCCTACCTCGATATCGAGGGGACCTCGAAGGGCTCGATCGCCGAGCGGATCATCGAGGGCGTGATCACCGGCGACCTGGGCGACTATGGCGTCAAGTCGCCGTGGGCGCAGGACGGCGTGGGCGTGGCGGCCGGCTTCCACTACCGGCGCGATCACCTCGAGTACCAGCCGGACTCGGCCCAGCTCAGCGGCGACCTGTCGGGCGCCGGCGGCGCGTCGACCCCGATCGACAACAGCCTGAGCGTGAAGGAATTCTTCGGCGAAGCGCGGGTTCCGCTGGTGCAGGACATGCCCTGGGCCAAGGACATCACCGCCGAGGTGGGTTACCGCTACTCGGACTACTCGACCGACCAGAGCGCCAAGACCTGGAAGCTGGGCCTGTCGTGGGCGCCGACCGAGGACTTCAAGTTCCGCGGCTCGTACAACAAGGCCATCCGCGCCGCGAGCATCCTGGAGCTCTACACTCCGCAGGCGGTGACCAACACCAGCCAGGTGGCGGAAGACCCCTGCGCCGCCGGCGCCCAGAACCCGGCCTCGCTGCAGGCCTGCCAGAACACCGGCATCACCGCGGCGCAGTACGGGGTCATCCCGCAGTGCCCGTCTGGCCAGTGCGCGGTGCTGAACGGCGGCAACCCGTTGCTGGCGCCGGAGACGGCCAAGACGTTTACCATCGGCGTGACCGGCCGGCCGTCGTTCATCCGCGGCTTCACGGCCAGCGTGGACTACTACCACGTCGACCTGAAGGACGTGATCGGGGCCATCCCGCTCGGCGTCATCCTGCAGCGGTGCCTGGACACCGGCGACCAGACCTTCTGCAGCCAGATCGTCCGGGCGCAGAACGGCATCCTGTTCGGCAACACCCAGGCCCAGGGCGGCTACATCAACGGCACGAACGTGAACGTCGGCGCCGGCGTCACCTCGGGCATCGACCTGCAGGCGAGCTACGTCCTGCCGATCGAGGACTGGGGCCTGGAGAACTGGGGCAGCGTCTCGGTCAACCTGTCGGGCTCGTACCTGCTCAAGCAGACCGTGACGCCGCTGCCCGGCGATGACCCCTATGACTGCGCCGGCCTGTTCGGTCCGCAGTGCCAGACGGTCAGCCCGCGCTGGCGTCATACCCTGCGGGTGAACTGGAACACGCCCTGGGATGTGACCGCCTCGCTCGCCTGGCGCTACATCCACAGCAGCACCTACGAGCAGGACACCGACGAGCCGACCATCGGGACCGGCGGCCGCAACGCCTTCAACCACAAGCTGCCCCAGCGCAGCTATCTGGACCTGTCGGCGGTGTGGAACGTGAACGACATGTTCGCGGTCCGCGGCGGCATCAACAACATCCTCGATCAGGATCCGCCGCTGGTGAACAACCGGATCTCCCAGACCGGCTCGCCGAACACCTATCCGACCTACGACCTGCTGGGCCGGAAGATCTTCGTGGGCGTCACCGCCAGCTTCTAGGGCGGCCGTCCAGGCAGACGATCGGGGCCTCCGCGCAAGCGGGGGCCCTTTTCGCATGATCGCTCGCCATGATGATTCGGCCTGGGCCAGCGGCCGAAGAGAGCGCGCCGCAGGTGCGGGTCCCTGCATCGCGAAACCGCGATGACGCTTCAGTCTGAATGGAATGGAGGCGCCGGAGGCCTCAGGGGCGACGCCTCAGGCGGCGTGGAGCACCGGTGCGGGCGCAGGCTCGAGCACGCTGGCCAGCCAGTCGACGAACGGGCGGATGATGTCGGCCCGTGGCGAGGCCGGGTTCCAGACCGCCGTATATTCCTCGCGCAGGATCGCCTGGGCGTCGAACAGCCGGACCAGGCGGCCGGTGCGAAGGTCCTCGTCCGCGAGCAGGCCGCGCGTGAGGCATACGCCCGCGCCGCCCCGCGCCAGCTCCAGCGCCGCCAGCGGGCTGTCGGCGGTCAGGGTGGCGGGCGTGGGCAGCTCGGCGAGGCCCACCTGCTCCAGCCACAGTCGCCAGGGATGCTCCGGCTGATGGATCAGCGGCGCGCGGACGAGGTCCTCGGGGCGCCGCGGCAGGTCGAGCGTGGGCGCGGCGACCGGGAAGAGGGCTTCTCCCGCCAGTCGTCGCTGGGTCAGTCCGGCGCAGGCCCCCGCGCCATAGAGCAGGGCGACGTCGACCTCGCCCGCGGTGACCTCGGCGGCGCTGGTGACGGTGCGCAGCTCGATCTCGCGGTCGGGCGACCGGGCCAGGAAGGCCGGCAGGCGGATGGCCAGGATGCGCTCGGCGACGCCAGCGGTGGCGGCGACGACCAGACGGGTCCGGCCGGGCCGCGCCGGGGCTTCGAACGCCTCCGAGATCAGGTTCAGGCTGAGACGCAGTCGGCTGACGAACGCCCGTCCCGCCTCGGTCAGCGTCACCGTCCTGCCGTAGCGGTCGAAGAGGTCGACGCCCAGGCGCAGTTCCAGCGAGCGGATGGCGTGGCTGATCGCGCTCTGCGTCAGGTTCAGCTCGTCGGCGGCCTTGGTGAAGCTCTCGTGCCGGGCCGCCGCTTCGAAGGCGGCGATGGCCCTCAGTGAAGGCGGACGTACGGCCACGGGCGGATGCTCCCATTCAATGGACTTCGTTCATGCCAGGATGGCAGACGCGTCGCGGTCTTCATGCGAATTGCGGCGAAGGGGGCCGGCCGTCCGACCAATCGGGTCGATTTGCGGCGAGCGGCGCAACGAAGACGATGAACGGCCTTGGTCGTCGGGCCGAATGTCGCAGAATGCCGTTCGTCTGGAGGGGACATGCGTCTGCCGCGCCTGAACAACTATCTGGTGGCGAACTTCGTCCTCTGGGCGCTGACCTACGTCATCGTCTCGGCGCGGGTCATGACCGACCCGATGCCCCATGCCGGTGAGATGGCGCTGCGGCGGCTTGGCATGGCCGCGTTCGGCTTCCTCGCCTGCCTGCTGATCGGCAGGATTCTGTCCGCCCTGGCCGACCAGCCTATCTGGCGGCGTCTGATCGCGGCTGTGGCGCTCTCCGCGGCGGGCGGCCTCACCTATTCGGTCCTGAACTACGCCGCCTTCTATCTGTTCGATCCTCTCTGGGGCGTCGAACCCCTGTCGCCGGTCTCGGTGGCGGTGACGGCCTCGACGTTCTTCTGGACCTTCATTTCCTGGTGCGCCCTCTACTTCGCCATCCGCTACGAGGCGGAGCTGAAGGAGAAGAACCTGCGGCTCGTGTCGGCCCAGGCCCTGGCCATGGACGCGCAGAACCGGATGCTGCGCTACCAGATCAACCCGCATTTCCTCTTCAACACGCTGAACGCCCTGTCGTCGCTGATCCTGGCCAAGGAGAACGAGCGCGCCGAGCGGGTGGTGCTGTCGCTGTCCAGCTTCCTGCGCCATACCCTGGAGAAGGAGCTGCCCGACAAGGCGCCGCTGTCCGACGAGATCGAGGCCCAGCGCCAGTACCTGCTGATCGAGCAGGCGCGCTTCGAGGACCGGCTCAACTACGTCGAGGATATACCGGCCGAGCTGCGCGATGTGCTGGCGCCCAGCCTCATCCTCCAGCCGCTGGTGGAGAACGCCGTGAAGTACGGCGTGGCCCGCTCGAACGCCCCCGTCACCATCGAGATCCGCGCCGTAGTCGAGGGCGGCCGCCTGCGGCTGACGGTGGCCGACGACGGCGGCTCCACGGCCGGCGGCCTGGCCCCGCCGAAGCTGGGCCTGGGCCTGGAGAACGTCCGCCGTCGCCTGGACCTCATCTACGGCAAGGCCGCCGAGCTCACCTGCGGACCGCGCCAGCCGAGCGGCTTCCTGGCCGCGGTCGAAATCCCCCTGGAGCGCGCATGAACCAGGTTCCCATCGCTTCAGAGCAGATGACCCGACCTTTGCGCGTGGCGCTGGTGGACGACGAGCCGCCGGCCCTGCGCCGCCTCAGCCTGGCGATCGAGAAGGCGCCCGGCGCCGAGGTGGTGGGTCAGGCCAGCAACGGCGAGGAGGCCTTGGCGCTGATCCGGCGCGGCGGGGTGGACGTGGTGCTGCTGGACATCCGGATGCCGGGCCTGTCCGGCCTGGAACTGGCCCGCGCCGTCGATCCCGAGCGGGCGCCGATCTTCATCTTCGTCACCGCCTTCAGCCGCTTCGCCGCCGACGCCTTCGAGCTGGCCGCCGTGGACTATCTGCTGAAGCCGGTGGAGTTCGAGCGCCTGCACGCGGCTTTGGAGCGGGCCAGGGGCGTGCTGCAGTCGCGGGCCGCGCGCTCGCGCATCGCCGAGCTGGAGGAGGTGGTCGCCGCCCTTCGCGCCGCGGAGGCGCCCGAGGGCGACTACGCCGAGGAGATCTGGGTGCCCGACCGCGGCGACCGGGTGCGCCTGCCGGTCAACCTCATCGACTGGGTCGAGGCGGAGCGGGACTACGTCCGGATCCACAGCCGCGGGCGCAGCTTCCTGGTGCGCAAGCCGATCCGACGGCTGCAGGACGAGCTCGACCCGGCCGAGTTCGTGCGGGTTCACCGCGGCGCGCTGGTGCGCCGGGACCGGATCGTGCGGCTGGCGCGGCGGCCGGGCGGGCCGGCGGCCGTGGTGCTGCTCACCGGGGCCGAGGTGCCGGTCGCCCGGCGCCAGGCCGCCATCGTCCGTAAGCTGGTCGGCGCGCGGGCGGGTTAGCCTACAGCGGCGCGCAGGTCCGCATGTTGACCGGCGGGGATTCCGCCCGCGCCCACGCGCCGTTCGCCTTGGTGAACACCGCGAAGGCCGAGCCCGACTTGCCGGTGGAGCCGTCGGGGTTGCGGCTGGCGAAGGTCATGGCCGCCACCACCTTCGAGGCGACGCCCTTGGCGGTCTCGTCGGCGCTGATCTCCTGCAGGCCCTTGCACATGACCTGGAAGTCCTGGCAGCCCTTGCCCTCGACCTTGGCGGCGCAGGTCGGGTGGCTGGCCTCCAGGTCGGTCCGCCAGGCCAGGATCTCGCTGTCCAGGCCCGCATTGGGATCGGCCGAGGCGGCCTTGTCGGCGCCCGGACTGCAGGCGGCCAGAAGGGTCAGGGACAGGCCGGCGACGGCGAAGACTCTCAGCACGCAACACTCCGATGACTCAGGTGCGCAGCCCTTAGCGCATCGAAAGCGGCGGCTGTGTGACCAAACGACAGGGACGGGGAATTATTCGGCCGGCGCCGCGCGGCTCATCACCGGGCCGATCTCGTCGTGCAGGACGAGGTCGGCGTAGGGATCGAGCTCTGTCGCCTCGCGGTTCACGATCGCCAGGCGCGCCCCGTTGCGCTTGGCCAGCAGCGGGAATCCGGCCGCCGGATAGACCACCAGCGACGAGCCCAGGACCAGGAACAGATCGCAGGCCAGGGTCTCGGCCTCGGCCCGCGCCATCGGACCGGCCGGCATCGACTGGCCGAACGAGATGGTGGCGGTTTTCACGATGCCGCTGCACCGGCGGCAGGCGGGCAGGTCGCCGGTGGCCTCGTAGAGAACCTTGAGCTCCTCCAGCTCGTGCCGATCGCCGCATTCCAGGCAGGAGGCGTAGCTGGCGTTGCCGTGCAGTTCGATGACCCGCTCGGCCGGCACCCCCGAGGCCTGGTGCAGATTGTCGACATTCTGCGTGATCACCGACGAGCACTTGCCCGAGGCGACCAGTCGGGCGACGGCGTGGTGGCCGGAGTTTGGCTCGCGTCCCACCCAACCGGCTCGGCCGGTGAAGGCGCGGTCCCAGGCCTCGCGCCGCTTCTCCTCGCTGGCGACGAACTCCTGGAAATAGATCGGCTTCATCTTGCTCCACACGCCGCCCGGGCTACGGAAATCCGGAATGCCGCTCTCGGTGGAAATGCCCGCGCCGGTGAAGACCACGAGGCGGCGGGATTCAGCGATCAGGCGGGCCAGGTCGGCAGCGGAGCTCATTGCATGAGTTTAGCGCACGGTGCGCGCCTGCGAAGCGCCTTGCGGGGGGATCGGCCCGGCCTCGGTCGGGGGGATGCCAGGGGTGCGCCGGGCCGATCCGGACCGCCCGGAAGCCTGGAGGCAGGCCGTTGGGGCGATCGCCCCTACAACCTCGCACGCGCCGGAGGGTTCCTGTGGCTCAGCCCGCCGGCGCGCCAAACGCCGCGAAGATCACAGCGTCGTCCACGCCGTCGATGTCCAGCCGCTTGATCCGGGCCGTGTCGCCCGAGGCGATGCGTACGGCCGATTTGGGGACCTTCAGCGCCTTGGCCAGCAAAACGATCACGGCGGCGTTGGCCGCGCCCTCGGCGGCGGCGGCGCTCACCCGCAGTTTCAGGATCGGCCGTCCGGCCTCGTCAGCGCTCCAGCCCTCCACCGCATCGCGGCCGCCCCGGGGCGTGACGCGGACGGTCAGGCGGGCCAAGGGGCTGCTAGCCCAGCATCGCGAACAGCGGGCGGAACAGCCACGGGAGCAGGTAGGCGTTGGCCGCCTGCAGCACGAGGATGACGATGATCGGGCTGATATCCACGCCGCCCAGCGGCGGAATCAGCTTCTGGAACGGACGGAGCACCGGCGTCGTCACGGCGTCGAGAAAGCGCACCACGCTGTAGATGAACTGGTTGCGCAGGTTGATCACGTTGAACGCCACCAGCCATGACAGCACGGCGCTGGCGATGATCGCGAAGATCAGGAGCTGCAGGAGCCCGGAGATGATAGCGTAGAGGAAGCTGGCCATTGCCCCGGTTCTACCGGCGTTTGCGGCTGTGGCAAGGCGACGCCGCTTTGCGGCTTGACAGACCCCGCTCCAATCGACTTATTCCGCGCCTTCCTGGGGCCGTAGCTCAGTTGGTAGAGCGCCTCGTTCGCAATGAGGAGGTCAGGGGTTCGACTCCCCTCGGCTCCACCAGGAACCTTTGCTTCGCTGACCTTGGCCATTTCGAGAGCGCGTCGCTCTGTATGGCGGTAGCCTGATGACGGCTCGGCGCAGCTCCAGAGGGGCCACGGCATGCTCGAATACAACGTGGTCGCCAGGCGGCTCGATCAGCACGGCAGCGAGGCGCGGACCAAGGCGGCCGCGGTCATCCTCGACACCGACGTCAATGGGCGCCCGGATGCGTTCAATCCCGCCGAACTCTTCCTGGCGTCGATCGCGGCATGCATGATCAAGGGGATCGAACGGGTCGCGCCCGTGCTCCACTTCGACCTGCGGGGCGTGGAGGTGAAGCTCCATGGCGTTCGACAGGACAGTCCGCCCAAGATCCTCTCGGTGGACTACGAACTGATCGTCGACACCGACGAGACCGACCAGCGGCTCGAGCTGTTGCATAAGAACGTCCAGAAGTACGGGACGATCTACAATACGGCCGCGGCGGCCACCTCGCTCACGGGCCGGATCAGCCGGCGGGTCGAATAGACGCCTTCGGACGTACCGCCGTCAGTGCGCATCGTCCCAGTTGGCGGCGGCGCGGGCCTCCACCACCAGCGGCACCGAGATCTGCAGCGCCGGCTCGGCCGCGCGCTCCATGATGCGGCGGGCGACGGCGATGACGGCCTCGGCCTCGGCCTCGGGGGCTTCGAAGACCAGTTCGTCGTGCACCTGGAGCAGCATCTTCGCCTTCAGGCCGGCGTCCTTGAGCGCGGCGGGCATCCGGATCATCGCCCGTCGCATGACGTCGGCGGCGGCGCCCTGGATCGGGGCGTTGATGGCCGCGCGGTCGGCGAAGGCCCGCTCGGCCTGCGACTTGCCGCGGGCCGCCGGGATGTGGACCTTGCGGCCGAAGATGGTGGTGACGAAGGCCTGGCTGCGCACCTGCTGCTGCATCCGGTCCATGTAGGTGCGGATGCCGGGGAAGCGCTCGAAGTAGGTCTTGATGTAGGCCCCCGCCTCGTCGCGGCTGATCCCGAGCTGGTTGGCGAGGCCGAAGGCGGAGATGCCGTAGACGATGCCGAAGTTGATCGCCTTGGCCCGGCGGCGGGTCTCGGCGGGCATGCCCTCCACCGGAACGCCGAACATCTCGGAGGCGGTCATGGCGTGGATGTCGAGGCCGTCGGCGAAAGCCTTCTTGAGCTGCGGGATGTCGCCGATGTGGGCCAGCAGGCGCAGCTCGATCTGCGAATAGTCCGCGCTGATCAGCACGTGGCCGGGTTCCGCGATGAAGCACTTGCGGATCTTCCGCCCTTCCTCGGTGCGGATCGGGATGTTCTGCAGGTTGGGGTCGGACGAGGCGAGGCGGCCGGTGGTGGCCGCGGCCAGGCCATAGGAGGTGTGGACGCGATTGGTCCTGGGGTCGATCGCGGCCACCAGGTTGTCGGTGTAGGTGCCCTTCAGCTTCGAGAGCTGGCGCCAGTCGAGCAGGACGCGCGGGAGCTCGTGGCCCTGGTTCGCCAGGTCCTCCAGCAGCGAGGCGTCGGTGGACATGGCGCCCGTGGCTGTCGTCTTGCCGGAGGCCAGGCCCATCTCCTTGAACAGGATGTCGCCGATCTGCTTGGGGCTGCCCAGGTTGAACGGGCGGCCGGCCAGGCGGTGGGCCTCAGCCTCCAGCTCGCCCATCCGGACGCTGAAGTCGTTGGACAGCTGGCGCAGGCGGTCGGGGTCGACCTTCACGCCCGCCAGCTCCATGCCCACCAGCACCTGCGGCATCGGCCGCTCGTGCCGCTCGTAGACGGTGGAAAGGTGCTCGTGCGCCAGGCGGGGCTTCAGGTGCTCCCACAGGCGCAGGGTCACGTCGGCGTCCTCGGCGGCGTAGCAGGTCGCCTCGGAGAGCCCCACGTGCTTGAAGCTCTTCTGCGCCTTTCCCGTCCCCGCGACGGTCTTGAAGGCAATGGGCTCGTGCTCCAGCCAGGTCTTGGAGAGTTCGTCCATGCCGTGGCTCTTGCGGAGGCCGCCTTCGAGCGTGAAGGAGATCAGCATGGTGTCGTCGATGGGGCCGACGTCGATGCCGTAGCGCGACAGGACGGCCAGGTCGTACTTGGCGTTCTGGGCGACCTTCAGGACCGACGGGTCCTCCAGCATCGGTTTCAGGCGGGCGATAACTTCGTCCAGCGGGATCTGCTGCAGGTCGGCGGGGGCGTCGAGCTGCAGGCCCTCGGCCTCGCAGTGACCGACGGGGATGTAGCAGGCCTCGCCGGGCGCCACGGCCAGCGACACGCCGCAGAGGCCGGCGCTGGTGGCCGACAGGGCGTCGGTCTCGGTGTCGAAGGCGACCACGCCGGCGTCCATCGCCCGGGCGATCCAGGCCTCGAGCGTCGGGACGTCGCGCACGCACACGTAGCCGTTGACGTCGATGGCCTTGTGCTGCGGCCTGGCGGGCGCCTTGGCCTCGCCGGCGGGTGTATCGGCCCCGGCGGTCGCGGCGCCGTTGGTCCCCGCCTTCCCGTCGCCGACGCGGCGGGCGAGGGTGCGGAACTCCATCTTCTCGAGGAAGGCCTGCAGCTCCTCGGGATTCGGGTCGTCGGCGACCAGGGCGTCCAGCGGCTCGGGCAGGGGCGTGTCGCAGTCGAGCTGGACGAGCTGGCGCGACAGGCGGATCTGGTCGGCGAACTCGATCAGGGTCTCGCGACGCTTCTGCTGCTTGATCTCGCCGGCGCGGGCCAGGAGCGTGTCGAGGTCGCCGTATTCGTTGATCAGGGCCGAGGCCGTCTTGATGCCGATCCCCGGCGCGCCAGGGACGTTGTCGACCGAATCGCCGCAGAGTGCCTGCACATCGACGACCTTGTCCGGCGTTACGCCGAACTTCTCGGCGACCTGATCAATTCCGATCTTCACGTTCTTCATGGTGTCGAGCATGAAGACGCGATCGCCGACGAGCTGCATCAGGTCCTTGTCGGACGAGACGATCACCACCTCGCCGCCCATGTCGCGGACCTTGCAGGCGTAGGCGGCGATGATGTCGTCGGCCTCGTAGCCTGGCAGCTCGAGCGACGGCACGCCGAACGCCCGCGTCGCCTCGCGCACCAGGGGGAACTGCGGGACGAGGTCCTCGGGCGGCGGCGGGCGGTGGGCCTTGTATTGGTCGTACAGCTTGTTGCGGAACGTCTTTTCGGAGTGGTCGAACACCACGGCCAGATGCGTCGGCGCGTCGGGCTGGGACTTCATGTCGACCAGCAGCTTCCAGATCATGTTGCAGAAGCCGCTCACCGCGCCCACCGGCAGGCCGTCGGTCTTGCGGGTCAGCGGCGGCAGGGCATGGAAGGCCCGGAAGATGAAGCCCGAGCCGTCCACGAGGTACAGCCGGATGGGCGGCCCGTCCTGGGTGTTGGGGCGGTCCACATCGGGCAGCGGCGGCGCTGCGGCGTCGAGCGTGTCGGTCATCCGCGCAAGATAGGGCGGCGGGCGCGGAAGGTCACCCGCCGCCGACCGCCTCAGCCGCTTTCGGCAAAACGCGTTTGCAGCGCCGGGGCGCCCTCCCCGGCGGCGGCCAGGGCGTCCGGATCGCCGTCGCGCAAGAAGGCCTCCACCGCGCGGGCCATCGCCGCATAGGCGACGCGGAACGGGCTGGTGGCGGACGACAGCCGCCGCACGCCCAGGCCCGCGAGCTCGGCCGCCGCGGGCACGCCGCCCCGGCCCATCACGTTCAGCGGCAGGCGGACCTCGGCGGCGAGCCGGCGGATCAGCTCGCGGTCGGCCGGGCCGGGCACGAACACGCCGTCGGCGCCCGCCTGCCGGTACAGCTCGGCCCGTCGCACGGTCTCGGCGAACGCCGCCTCGCCCTCGGCCAGGCCGCGCAAGTAGACGTCGGTGCGGGCGTTGATGAACAGCGGGACACCGCGCTTCGCGGCCGCGGCGCGGACGGCGGCGATCTTGCGGGCGTGGAGTTCGGGATCGCGTCCGCCGTCCTCCAGGTTGATCCCCACGGCGCCGGCGTCGATCACGCGGCCGATCAGATCGGAGAGCTGGTCGAGGTCGTCGGTGAAGCCGCCCTCGATGTCGGCGGTGACGGGCGTGGGGCCCGCCGCCTTCGCCACGGCGGCGATGGTGGCGATCACCAGATCGACCGGCAGCACGTCGCCGTCCGGATAGCCATGGGCCCAGGCCACGGCGGCCGAGGAGGTGGCCACCGCCTTCGCCCCCGCGTCCGCCATGACCGCCGCGCTGGCGGCGTCCCAGGCGTTGGGCAGGACCAGGACTTCGGGCCCCTCGTGCAGCTTGCGGAACAGTTCGGCTTTGGCGGTCTGGCTCACGGGCGTCCCCCTGGGTTCGGTTCGTAGGACGCGGATATGGGGCCGGCTGTGACACGTCGCTGGCGGAATCCGGACATGGTCGGCGCCGGTTCGCGTCGCGGACGATGCAGGCTAAGACCCTCATGTGACCGCCACGGCCCTCATCCGCCTGTCCCTGACCGACTTCCGCTCGTACGAGGCCTGTGCGCTCGAGCTCGACGGGCGGCCCGTTTGGCTGGCCGGGCCCAACGGGGCGGGCAAGACGAACCTGCTGGAAGCGGTCAGCTTCCTGATCCCGGGCCGCGGCCTGCGGGGCTCGGGCCTTGCGGAGGTCGGGCGGCGGATGCCGGGGGAGAAGGTGGGCAGGGCCTGGGCGGTCTCCGCGCTGGTGCGGGCCGGGGACGACGAGGTGCGGTTGGGTACGGGCGTCGAGCAGCCGGGCGCCGCGCGGCGCATCGTGCGGGTGGACGGTGAGCCGGCGCCGCCCGGACGTCTGGCCGAGCACGTCCGGCAGGTCTGGCTCACCCCGGCGCAGGACCGCCTGTTCCTGGAGGGCGCGGCGGACCGGCGGCGCTTCTTCGACCGGCTGGTGTTCGCCGCCGAGCCGCAACATGCCGCCCACGTGGCGGCCTATGAGAAGTCGATGCGCGAGCGGATGCGCCTGCTCACGGATGGCCCCGCAGACCCGGCCTGGCTCGATGCCCTGGAGGCGCGGCTGGCGGAGGCCGGGACGCTGATGGCCGAGGCCCGGGCCAGGACCCTCGCGGCGCTGGCGGCCGAGATCGGGACGCGCGGCGAGCGGCCGTTCCCCCAGGCGCGGCTGTCGCTGACCGGAGACTGGGAGCGGATGGCCGGCGAGGGTGTGGACTTCGCCGAGATAGAGGCGCGGCTGGCGAAGGCGCTGGCGGCGGCGCGGGAGCGGGACGGCGCGGCGGGGCGCGCGCTGACCGGGCCGCACAGGGGGGACCTGTCGGTGATCCACGCCGAGAAGGACCGGGCGGCGGCGGAGTGTTCCACCGGCGAGCAGAAGGCGCTGATCCTCAACCTGGTGCTCGCCCAGGCCGCCCGGCTGGCGCGCGCCGAGGGGCAGCCCGCGCCGCTCCTGCTGCTGGACGAGGTGGCCGCCCACCTCGACTCCCGCCGCCGCGCGGCCCTGTTCGACGAGATCGAGGCCCTGGGCCTGCAGGCCTTCCTGACCGGCACGGACGAGATGCTGTTCGAGGGTCTGGCCGGCCGCGCCCAGGGATTTCGGGCCGAAACTTCGGGACTGGCCTCTATCGGCTGAGCCCGAAGTGGCCGAAGAGGCGCGCCCCGCGCGTCTGCCGCATTGCGCAGCGCTTCCATCGCATCCTGCTTGCGGTCGCCGATGCCGGTCTCCCCAACAGGCGCGCTCCGAAAGAAAAGGTCAGTTCCATGCGTATGCTCACCCTCGTCCTCCTGGCCTCGGCCAGCGTCGCCGCCTGCGGCGCCAAGCCCGCCGCCGACGCCGGCCAGCCGGTGGACACCGCCGCCGTCGCGCCGGCCACCAACTCCGCCCTCAAGCTGGGCGCCGACAACCTGCCCCGTTTCCGCGAGGGCCTCTGGGAAATGGTCCAGACCGAGGACGGGCAGAGCGAGACGTCGAAGCGCTGCGTGGGCGCCGAGATCGACGGCGAAATGCGCGAGCTGCTCACCCGCGAAACGCCCACCTGCAAGACCCAGCGGTCGGCCAGCTCCACGGGCCTGAAGGTCAACGCGGTCTGCGAGCAGGCCGGCGGCATGAAGACCGAGACCAGCCTGGTCATGACCGGCTCGGAGACCGCCTATGACGTGAAGCTCGGCCTCTATCTCATCCAGGCCGATGGCGCCCGGGAGGGCGGCGAGACGACGCTGAAGGCCAAGTGGGTCGGCGCGTGTCCCGCCGGCATGAAGCCGGGCGACGAAGTCGAAGAATAGAGCCTGAAAGAGGTGGTCGCCTCGCGCCCCGGCGACCGCCTCCTGGTGGACTTACGGTCCAGCTTGCGGCTACCCAGGCGGCGGCGCGCTCCCGCGCCTTTCGCAGGTGACCGATGGCCGACCTCATCATCCGCAACGCGCGCCTCCTCGACCTCTCCGCGGGTGAGCTGCGCGACGGCGCCTCCCTGCGGGTCGAGGGCGAGCGCATCGTCGAGGTCGCCGAGTCGGGGCGCGAACTGACGGCGCCGGATGGGGTGCAGGTGATCGACGCCGGCGGCCGGACCCTGATGCCGGGCCTGATCGACGCCCACGTCCACGCCGCGATCACCACCATGGACCTGGCCGCCATGGGGCGGCGACAAGCGTCGTGGGTCGCGATCGAGACCAAATTCATCCTCGAGGGGATGCTGCAGCGGGGGTTCACGACCGTCCGGGACGCCGGCGGCCTCGACCTCGGCATCATGAACGCCCTCGACCGGGGGCTGGTGAAGGGGCCGCGGATCTTCCGTTCGGGCCGCGTGCTCAGCCAGACCGGCGGCCATGGCGACAGCTATCCAGTCGCCGAGCATCCCCAGCTCTGCGCCTGCAACATCCGCACGAACTGGTTCAGCCACGTGGCCGACGGCGTCGACGCCGTGCGCCGCGCCGCCCGCGAAGAGCTCAAGGCCGGCGCGCACCAGGTCAAGGTGATGGCGGGCGGCGGCGTGGCCACGCCCTCGGACCCCATCGACATGGTGCAGTACACCGAGGCCGAGATCCGGGCGGCGGTGGAGGAGGCTGCGGCGCGTCGGACCTACGCCTTCGCCCACGCCTACATTCCCGAGGCCATCGAGCGCGCCGTGCGCGCCGGCGTCCGCTCCATCGAGCACGGCAACCTGATCGATGCGGGATCGGCGAAGGCGATGGCCGAGGCCGGCTGCTTCCTCGTGCCGACCCTCGTCACCTACGACCAGATCGCCGAGGTGGGGAAGGCGCTGAAGTTCCCGCCCGAGAGCCAGAAGAAGCTTGGCGACGTGCTCCATGCCGGCGTGGGCGCTCTGGAGATCGCCCGCAGAGCCGGCGTGAAGATCGGCTTCGGCACCGACCTCCTGGGCGAGACCCATCCGCAGCAATCGAAGGAGTTCGTGCTCCGGCGCGAAGTGCTGTCGAACCTGGAAATCCTGCGATCGGCCACCAGCATCAACGCCGAGCTGCTGCGCAAACCGGACGAGCTGGGCGTGCTGAAGCCGGGGGCCCACGCGGACTTCCTGCTGGTGGACGGCGACCCGCTGGCGGACGTAGGCGTGCTCGCGGGTCAAGGCGAGAGGCTGGCGCTGATCGTCCGGGGCGGCGCCATCGCCAAGAACGCTGTCGCGTGAGCGCCGCGTTCCACAGCGTCATCCGCTTCCAGGTGAAGCCGGGGCGGGAGGCGGACTTCGAGGCGGCCTTCCGCGACGCGGGCATGCTCACACGTCCGCGCGCCGTGTCGGGCTATCTCGGGGCCGATCTCGTTCGAGCGACGGATGCGCCCGGCGAGTACCTGGTGCTGGGCCGCTGGGCGTCGGCGGAGGCTTATGCGGGATGGCAAGCCGTCTCGATGGCGGACGCCCCGCGCGAAGCGCTGCGGCGGCTGGTCGACACGCTGGTGGATCCGGCCCCGGGGCGGGGATTCGTCACGGTTCGAGCCGAGTAATCGAACTTCCCTGATCGACGCAGTTCGCCGATTAGCGAACCCTAACGGAAGACGACGCCTTAGGCGCTTCGGGCTCGCAGGCCTGGCTACGGCAAAATTCGGCCCGGGCGTCTGCCGACACCTGCAGAAATACGTGCGTGAGGGCCGCCATCGTTGCTTCGGTGAGCTCCTTGGATCGCCGCGTCTGCGCCTGACCTGCCGGGGACCGACGGAAGGCCAGGATTTCCTTGAGCTGATCCTTAGGTATCACCCCGGCGATGGACTTCGCCATCTGGTCGTAGACTTCGCCCTTCGCCCGCTCGACGCCACCTGCAATGGCCGCCTGGGCTGCTCGTGCCTGCGGGGTTGAGGTTCCGATATTGAGCTCGGAAAGACGAGCGTCGATCGCTTCCTGAAGGTTCGCTTCGTTTTCGAAGGTGGTGACGAGTTCGCGGGCTAGGGCGAGGCCTTCATCCGATTGCGGTTCAGGCGGGGCGAATGTTTCCAGCGGCGGCGGCGCGCGGAACCCGACGCGGACCGTGACCTTTCGCCCGGCGAAGCCTTGCGATAGCTGCACGGCGTTCAGCTGGTACTCTTTCGCCTGCTTTACCGCCGCGTCCCCGAAACCAATGCCCGCCGGGACTTCCTCGTCGGCTTTGCAATCCGTCAATTCGCCTTCGTCGGTGAGATAGCAGGTCATCCTCACCGCGCCGGCAAGGCCGAGCAGAGCCGGAATCGGCGGCAGGCTCCTGTCAAGATCGCGGCGGCTGGGCGTCTGATCCCAGATCGGTGCGTCCAGCAATTCGCCGGACGCCATGCTCACGGGTCTCCAGACGCGTGCCGCGTCTTTCGGCGTCAGGCACGGCTGGCCCGAGCAGTAGGTCTCGGCGGCCTGCCTGCGCAGGACGTTGAGGCCGCGCGAGGCGATCGCGGGCGCCACGGCCCTGAGAACATCACCAGTCGAAATGGCCTGCGATGCCGGGGTGAGCGCAAAGTTGGCCATGGTCTCGAGCTCTACGTCGCTAAACACAGCAGCGTAGGCGTTGGCGTACGCGTCCCGGAAAGCCGCCCGATGCTTCTCGGTCGCCGATCGCAGCGCGGCCCCGGCGGCGGTACGGGTGGACATCGGCGTGCCAGCGTCCCGACTCGTCTCCAGACGACGTGCCTCGTTGAGAGTGTTCTCGATGGCCCCTTCCGCCAGCTTCTGCGCATCGACCAGCCGATAAGCTTGGACGAGCGCCGCGGAGGACATCGGGCGTGGGGCCGTGGGTGGCGGAGGATCGGTCGGCAAGGTGAACCTGAGGGGAATGCGAACCTCAGCGCCGTCCACTGGCAGCCCGTTCAGAGTCTGCGGGCGCATCTCGAACAGTTCGCTCATTGCAATAGCCGCGCTGGCGAACCCCAGGTTGGAAGGGCTGACGCCGCTGGTCGAGCAGCTGTTGAGCCTGCCTTTGACATCGACCTTGCAGGACAGCGTGGCTCGTCCTTCGATGTTGAAGCGGTTGGCGATCTTCGGATAGTGGCCGGCGAGGTCCTTGGCCTCGGGCTGTCTTACCCAGTCCGGATTCGTGATCGTCATACCCGGCTGCGCGTGCGCCTCCCCAGCCAGGGCCAACGCCAGGGCGACTCCCGGGCCGTACGCGAATCTGGACATCAATCCCCCGTGGCTGCCGCAAAGGGCGCGTAGGTCGCAGCTTCGCGCCAGGATTGAGCATCAGAGTGGGCTTGTGAAGATGGCGGCGCCGCAACCCCCTGCTGCGGCGCCGAAACACGTGCAGAATCAGCCCGGAACTCTATATAGAGAGCGGATATCCGTAGGCTCCGCGCGCGGCGCGGCGGCCTGCCTCAGGCGCTAGACACCCCGCGGGCCCACAGGTCCGGAAGAGCGCCCCAGCTGGACGCGAGATGAGCGAAGAGAACACCGAAACCAACGGGAACGGCGCAGCCGAGTACGGCGCGGAGTCCATCAAGGTCCTGAAGGGCCTGGACGCGGTGCGCAAGCGGCCGGGCATGTACATCGGCGACACCGACGACGGCTCGGGCCTGCACCACATGGTGTACGAGGTGGTGGACAACGCCATCGACGAAACCCTGGCCGGCTATGCGACCCGCGTCGAGGTGATCCTCAACGCCGACGGGTCGTGCACCGTCACCGACGACGGCCGCGGCATCCCCACCGACATCCACGAGGGCGAGGGCGTCTCGGCCGCCGAGGTCATCATGACCCAGCTCCACGCGGGCGGCAAGTTCGACCAGAACTCGTACAAGGTCTCAGGCGGCCTGCACGGGGTGGGCGTGTCGGTAGTGAACGCCCTTTCCGACTTCCTCAAGCTGAAGATCCATCGGAACGGCCAGGTCCACGAGATGGAGTTCCGCCGCGGCGATGCGGTGAGCCCGCTGGTGGTGACCGGCGTGTCGCCGAAGCGGGACAACGGCGAGTTCCTGACGGGGACCGAAGTCACCTTCCTGCCGTCGACGGAGACGTTCTCGTTCATCGAGTTCGACCGGAAGACCCTGGAGCACCGGCTGCGCGAGCTGGCGTTCCTGAACTCCGGCGTCACCATCTGGCTGAAGGACTTCCGCGAGGCCGAGCCCTTCGAGGAGGTGATGAGCTACGAAGGCGGGATCGAGGCCTTCGTGCGCCACCTCGACAAGGCCAAGACGCCGTTGATGAAGGCGCCGATCGTGGTCCGCGGCCGCAAGGATAACGTGGAGCTGGACCTCTCGCTCTGGTGGAACGACGGCTACCACGAGAACGTCCTCTGCTTCACGAACAACATCCCGCAGCGTGACGGCGGCACGCACCTGGCGGCCTTCCGATCAGCGCTGACCCGGATCATCACGAGCTACGCAGAGAGCTCGGGCACCACGAAGCGCGAGAAGGTCTCGGTGTCGGGCGAGGACGCGCGCGAAGGCCTGACCTGCGTGCTGTCGGTGAAGGTGCCGGATCCGAAGTTCTCGTCGCAGACGAAGGACAAGCTGGTCAGTTCGGAAGTGCGGCCCGCGGTGGAGAACCTCGTCAGCGAGGGCCTCTCGACCTGGTTCGAGGAGCACCCGAACGAAGGCAAGATGATCGTCCAGAAGATCGCCGAGGCCGCCGCCGCCCGAGAGGCCGCGCGCAAGGCCCGCGAGCTGACGCGCCGCAAGTCGGCGCTCGACATCACCTCGCTGCCCGGCAAGCTCGCAGACTGCTCCGAGAAGGATCCGGCGAAATCCGAGATCTTCCTGGTGGAGGGCGACTCGGCCGGCGGCTCGGCCAAGCAGGCACGCAACCGCGAGAACCAGGCGATCCTGCCCCTGCGCGGCAAGATCCTGAACGTGGAGCGGGCGAGGTTCGACAAGATGCTGTCGTCCGAACAGGTCGGCACGCTGATCACCGCGCTCGGCGCCGGCATCGGCCGCGACGATTTCGACATCAACAAGCTGCGCTACCACAAGATCGTCATCATGACGGACGCCGACGTCGACGGCGCCCACATCCGGACCCTGCTGCTGACCTTCTTCTACCGGCAGATGCCGGAGGTGATCGAGCGCGGCTACCTCTATATCGCCCAGCCGCCGCTCTATAAGGCGGCCAAGGGCAAGTCGGTCCGCTATCTCAAGGACGACGCCGAACTCGAGGTCTACCTCATCGACGAGGGGACCGACGGCGCGACCCTCGACCTGCCCTCGGGCGAGCGTCTCACGGGAGCCGACCTGCTGGCGCTGGTGCAGACCGCGCGGGGCGCCAAGGCCAACATCGAGCGGCTGTCGGCTCGGGCCCCGGCCTTCGCCATCGAGCAGGCCGCCCTGGCCGGGCTGCTGGCCGAAGGCGGCGATCCCGCCGCGGCGGCGAAGCGCCTCGACCTCTATGCCGAGGAGGGCGACGGCCCCTGGAGCGGCGAGGCGGCGGCCGGCGGCGGCTTCGCCTTCAGCCGGATCAAGCGCGGCGTCTCCGAGCGCGTGGTCCTGGACGACCTTCTGCTCCACGCCGCCGACGCGCGCCGCCTGTCGGAGCGGTCCAAGGAGCTGGCGTCCATCTTCTCGGGCGTCGCGACGTTCACGCGGAGGGACCGCACCGCCAAGGTCCGCGGTCCGCTCGACTTGGTGAACGCCGTCATGGACAACGGCCGCCGCGGCCTCTCCATCCAGCGCTACAAGGGGCTGGGCGAGATGAACGCCGAGCAGCTCTGGGAAACCACCCTGGATGTGGAGGCCCGAACCCTGCTGCAGGTGAAGGTCAACCACGCCGACGACGCCGACGACATGTTCACCCGCCTGATGGGCGACCTGGTCGAGCCGCGCCGCGAGTTCATCCAGGAAAACGCCCTGGACGCGGAGGTTGACGTCTAGCGCCGAGCGCGCGTCGGTTGCTCATCCGATGCGAGCGGGGAACGGTTAATTTTCCTCAGCCAGGAGAAACCCATCGCGTCGATGATTCACTTCCGCTTAACCCCATGATTGGTCGCGCTTCGGGTGCGCGGCGTCTTCTGGGGTAGTTGAGATGCGTAAGTGGATTGCGGCGGCGACGGCCGCTGTGGCCGTCATGGGCGCGGGTGCGGCCAATGCGGCGTTGGTCTTCGTGGGCAGTTGGCAAGTCGACCAAGGTCCGGGCTGGAGCTCGGGGCCGCTGGCCTATACGGGCCAGGAAGCCGCCGCTCTGCTGTTCGGCGGAAACGCCGGCGACTATGTGATCTCGACCAACGGCCAGAACGCCGGCGATGTGAACTACAGCGCCTGGTACTCGGTCATCGGCGTGTCGGACGGCTTCGTGTTCGCCCAGGACTACAGCAACAAGACCGGCGGCAAGTACTACGACCAGAACCTCGGCTACGAGTGCTGTGGCGTCGAGTACAAGGACACCAACGCCGCATCGGCCTACGTGAACGACAACGCCATCGGTTCGCGGTACACCAACTATGCGTTCCGCGACGACGGCCTCGGTCCGGTCGGGGCTATCCCCGAGCCGGCGACCTGGGCGCTGATGATCGGCGGGTTCGGCATGGCCGGCGCAACGGTCCGCCGCCGCAAGGCCGCCCTGGCCTGATCCAGGATCGACCTCATTGAGGTCCGATGCGCCGTCCGCCGCAAGGCGGGCGGCGCTTTCGATTCCGGTCCTCAGCTCGCCAGCTTCTGCGGCCGCGCGAAGGGGCTGAGGCCGAGCCACGCCTGCATGTCGTCGATCAGGCCGCGCTCGCCGACGAGGCGCAGCCGGCCGGCGTCCTGGGCGCGCCGCACGGTGTCGGCGCCCATCCAGATGGCGGTCATCGTCCGCAGGTCAGCGCTGACATAGAGGTCGACGTCGTGGCCGGGATCGGCGGAGCACAGGTCGACGCCGTCACGGGGGCAGACCACGATCCACCAGGCCCGCAGCCCGACCGGCTGTTCCGGGTACTGGAACTGGATCACGCAGCGACGGTCGGGCATCGGGTCGGGATCGAGGTTGCGGCGCATGTCCCACATCAGGAGCTGCGCATCGAGCTTCTGCAGCGACACCTCGGGGTCGACCCAGCGCTGTCCCCAGGCGCCCACCGCCTCGATGATCGGGATCAGGTCCCGGCCCGCGTCGGTCAGGTGATACTCGCCCGGGCCGCCCACCTGCATGGACCGGCGGATCACGCCCGCGCCTTCCAGCTCCTTCAGCCGCTGGGACAGCAGGGCG
This sequence comes from Phenylobacterium kunshanense, assembly GCF_003254525.1. Lineage (GTDB taxonomy): Bacteria > Pseudomonadota > Alphaproteobacteria > Caulobacterales > Caulobacteraceae > Phenylobacterium > Phenylobacterium kunshanense. The sequence continues at coordinate 27,069 of NZ_QFYS01000008.1, read as the reverse complement.
GGCGACATCCGAGGCAGGCCGCGGCGCAGGTCGTTGAAGCGCGTGGTCCCTGCGCCCAGCTCGCGCAGGACCAGCAACGTCCATCGTGTGCAGATGATCTCCGCGGCCATCGCCACGGGACAGAACTGGCTGTAGCCGGCCTGGGCCATGCCTTTCCTCCCATATCGGCGGTATCCTAAGCCGGCGGAGACGCAACCGCCAGTTCAGTTCCTGTACCGGCCCACTTCAGTTCCTGAACTGGCCGAGAACGTGGGTGTCTGGGATGTCTCCGGCCAAGGCGGCGCGGCCGCACGAGGTACGGAGACGACGATGAAGGACGAAACCACCACCATGACGCGGGGAAAGACCGGGCCCGGGATCGACTGGATTGCTCGCGCCCAGCGTGTAGCCGCCGAGCTGGCGCTTGATGCGGCTGAACACGACGCCGACGACAGCTTCGTGGCCGGGGGCTACGGGCTGCTCAAGCGCGAGGGCTTCTTCAAGGCCCACGTGCCTGTGGAGCTGGGGGGCGGCGGTGCATCTTACGGGGAGCTCTGCCGGATCGTGCGGATCCTGGCGGGCGCATGCGGATCCACAGGCCTGGCCTTCTCCATGCATTGCCACCTCGTCGCCGTCGCGGTCTGGCGCTGGCGGAACGAGGGCGCGCCCACGGACGGACTTCTGCGCCGGGTGGCGGCCGAGGATCTTGTGCTGGTGTCGAGCGGCGGCTCGGACTGGCTGCAGGGCGCCGGCGTCGCCGTGAAGGTCGACGGCGGCTTCCGGATCACCGCCCGCAAGGGCTTTTCCAGCGGTTCGCCTGCCGGCGACCTGCTGATGACCAGCGCCGTCCACGACGATCCCGACGCCGGTCCCACGGTGCTGCATTTCGCGGTTCCGCTCACGGCCGAGGGGGTCAGCCGCCATGATACGTGGCGCGCCATGGGCATGCGCGGCACCGGGTCGGGCGATGTGGAGATCCGCGACTTCTTCCTGGCCGATGCCGCGATCTCGGGCCGCCGGCCCCAGGGCAAGTGGCACCCGCTGTTCCACGCCATCAGCCAGCTCGCCTTCCCGATCATCTACTCGGCCTACCTGGGTGTCGCGGAGGGCGCCCGGGCCAGGGCGCTGGAGGCGCTTCGGCGTCGGGTCCCGGACGAGGGGCTGATCCTCACGACGGGCGAGATGGAGAACGCCTTCGCCACGGCCGAGCTAGCGGTCCAGGCCATGATCGACAACGCCGAGGCCTCGCGGCCGGGCCCGGAGTCCACCAATCGGGCGATGATCGGGCGCACCCTTGCGGGTCAGGCCGCGATCCGCACCGTGGAGCGGGCCATGGAGGCCGTGGGCGGCGCGGCCTTCCACCGCGCCTTCGGCCTGGAGCGGGCGTTCCGCGACGTGCAGGGCGCCCGGTTCCACCCGCTGCAGGAAAAGCCGCAGCTCCGCTACGCCGGACGCCTGGCGTTGGGGCTCGACATCGACGGCTGACCGCCGCGCGTTGTGGCATGAGCGCCGCCCAATGGGCCGGCGCTCATGCTGTCCGTCACGCGAAGTCGCCGACGACCTCCAGCACCGCCGTTCCGTAGTGGGCGAGCTTGGCCTCGCCGACGCCGTTCAGGGCGGCGAGGGCGGCGCGTGAGCCGGGCCTGACCGCCGCGATCTCGGCCAGGGTGCGGTCGTGGAAGATGACGTAGGGCGGCACATGCTGGGACTTGGCCTCGCGGGCCCGCCACGCGCGCAGGGCCTCGAACAGCGGCCGGTCGGCCTCGCCCACGGCGGTGGCCTCGCGGCGCGGCTTGCGACCCCGGCCGCCCTTCGCCTCGGCGCCCTCGGGAGGCTTGCGCATCAACACGGCCCGCTCGCCGCGGAACACGGCGCGCACCGCTTCGGCATCGCCCAGCCCCACCAGCGGACGGCCGTCGTTGGGGTCTTCCTTCAAGAGGCCCTCGAAAAGGAGTTGTTCGGTAAGGTCGCGCCACTGGGGCGCTGAGAGATCCTGGCCGATCCCCCAGGTGGAGAGGCCGGCCTCCCAGTCGCTGACGTCCTTGGTCTTGCCCAGCAGGTGGTCGACCACGCGGCCGCGCCCGAACCGGCCGCCCAGGCGGTGCGCCGCCGACAGCGCCTTCTGGGCCGCGACCGTCACATCGATCGTCTCCACCTCGCCCGTGCAGATGTCGCACTGGCCGCAGGCCTCGACGCCCTCCTCGCCGAAGTATCGGCGCACGGCGGCGGCCCGGCAGTTCACCCCGTCGAGCATGGCGTAGAGCTGGCGCACCTTGCGGCCCTGCGTCTGCTTCACGCCCTCGTCCACATCGCGCTCGGCGATGCGGCGGAAGGCCCAGGCCATGTCGGCCGCGCCGTAGAGGGTGATCCCTTCGGCAGGTTCGCCGTCGCGGCCGGCGCGGCCGACCTCCTGCCAGTAGGCCTCGATGGAGGCCGGCGGGTCGGCGTGGATCACGAACCGGACGTCGGGCTTGTCGACGCCCATGCCGAAGGCGATGGTCGCCACCATCACGGCCGCGTCGGCCTCGAGGAATTCCTCCAGCCGCTCGGCGCGCACGCGCTTGTCGAGGCCGGCGTGGTAGGCGAGGGCCGGAACCCCGGCCGTGCGCAGCGCCGCGGCCAGGCTCTCGGTCTTGTCGCGCGAGCCCGCGTAGATCACCCCCGAGCGCTCGGGACGGGCGGCGACCAGCTCCAGCACCCGCTTCTCCACATTGCCGCGCTTGCGCTCGGCCGAGAGGATCAGCTCGGGGCGGGCGAAGCTGGCCACGAACTCCGCCGCGCCCTCCAGGCGCAGCTCGTGGCGAATGTCGTCCCGGGTCCGGGCGTCGGCGGTGGCGGTGACCGCCAGCCTCGGCACGCCCGGGAACAGCTCGGCCAGCCGACCCAGCATCCGGTACTCCGGCCGGAAGTCGTGGCCCCACTGGCTGACGCAGTGCGCCTCGTCGATCGCGAGGATCGACAGCGGCGTGCGCGCCAGGCGGTCCAGCATCCAGGGCTGCATCAGCCCCTCGGGCGAGACGTAGAGCAAGTCGAGTTCGCCCGCCTCGATGCGCCGCCAGGTCTCGGCCCGCTCGGCCGGGTCGACGTTGGAGTCGAGACGGGCGGCCGCCACGCCCGACTGCACCAGCGCCGCCACCTGGTCGGTCATCAGGGCGATCAGGGGGGAGACCACGAGGCCGAGACCTGGCCGCACCAGCGCCGGGATCTGGTAGCAGAGGCTCTTGCCGCCGCCCGTGGGCAACACGGCCAGGGCGTTGCGCCCGGCGAGGATCTCCTCGATCACGCTGGCCTGCAGGCCGCGGAACTCGCTGTGTCCGAAGGTGCGCCGCAGGATGTCGCGCGCCGCGTCGATCGGGCGGAGGGCGGCTTCGACGTCTGCGGGACTCATCGGCCCTATATGCCGCGCGCCGCCGGGGGGCGCCATGCGGCGGAAGGGGTTTTCCCCGGTTCCCTACCCCTGCTTCACCGTCTTGTTCTGGAAGCCGGCGATGCGCGCCTCCATGTCCGGGCCACGGCCCTCGCCGCGGAAGATCTCGTGGGCGAGGCCGGCCTCCAGCGGGAGGCCGTCCGTCTCGCGCACGAGCCGCTTGTTGGCCCGATGGCTGAACCAGGAATTGGCCAGGATGTCGGCGGCCAGCCGGTCCAGCTCGGCGTCGAAGGCGTCGTCGGCCACGCAGATGTTGGCCAGGCCGATCCGCTCGGCCTCGTGACCGCCGATGGTGCGGGCGGTGAACATCATCTCGCGCGCCTTGTAGGTCCCCACCCGGCGGGGCAGGCGCTGGCTCATGCCCCAGACGGGCGTCAGGGCCCACTTGGCGTGGGTGTCGGCGAACTTCGCGCCCTCGGCGGCGAAGACGATATCGCCGGCGAGGGCCAGCTCCAGGGCGCCGGTGTAGCAATGGCCGTGGACGGCGGTGATCACCGGCTGCGGCAGGTCGGCCAGCCGCTCGATCACCTTCGACTGGTAGAACGGCTCGGGCAGTTTCTCGCCGGCGGCGATGTCGCCGAGATCGTGGCCCGCCGAGAAGCAGCGGCCGGCGCCGCGCAGGATCACGAGGCCGACCGTCTCGGTCTCGCTCGCCAGCCGGCGCACGTGGGCGTCCAGTTCGCGGAAGACCTCGACGTTGAGCGCGTTCAGCTTGTCGGGCCGGTTCAGGGTGAGCGTCGCGGCGCCGTCCCTGTCCTGCCGCAGGACCAGGGCGCTCATTCCGCCGCCATCCGCGCGGGGGCCGACTGTGCGCCACGCAGCAGGCGGCCGGGCAGGGCGTCGGTCGGCTCGCCGTCGCGATAGGTGACCTCGCCGGCGACGATGGTGGCGGTATAGCCCTCCGCCCGCTGGATCAGCCGCCGTCCGCCAGCGGGCAGGTCGTAGGCCACCTGCGGCGCCTTCAGCTTCAGCCGGCCGTAGTCGATGACGTTGAGGTCGGCGCGGTAGCCGGGCTGCAGCAGGCCGCGGTCGTAGAGCCCCACCGTCTCGGCCGTGTCCCGGCACTGGGCCTTGATCATCCGCTCCAGCGGGATCTTCGGGCCGCGCGTCCGGTCGCGGGTCCAGTGGACCAGGTTGGTGGTCGGGAAGCTGCCGTCGCAGATCATGCCCACGTGGGCGCCGCCGTCCGACAGGCCGGGCACGCAGTCCGGATGGGTCAGCATCTCATAGGCCGGGTCGAGGTTGCCGTCGGCGTAGTTCAGGAACGGCAGATACAACATTCCCCGGCCGCCATTGGTCAGCATGTGGTCCAGGGCCACCTCGGCCGGCGTCTTGCCGCGACGCTCCGCGACCGCCTCGACCGTCTGGTCGGCCGTGGGTTCGTAGTCGGGCTCCTCCCCCATCAGGTACATGTTGCCCCAGGCGCGCGGCTGGGTTCCGGCGAAACCCCGCTCGGCGGCGAACTCCTCGCTCAGCAGCCGGTGGCGGAAGGCGGGATCGCGCAGCGCCGCCACCCGCTCGGCCAGCGGCCGCCCGGCGATCTCCTGATAGGCGGGGTGCTGGCTGAACGGGTTCATGGTCAGTTCGAAGCCGAACAGCACGCCGACCGGCCGGCTCGCCACCTGGGCGCGCATCTTGAGGCCGGCGGACGTCGCCTCATGCAGGCGCTCGAGCAGCAGCTGGTAGCTGCGCGGCGCGCGCGGGCTCTGCAGCAGCGAGAACGACAGCGGCCGGCCCGATCTCTCCACCAGACGCCGCAGCATCGCCCACTCCGCCTCGGGATCGGCGAAGTCGGACACCACCTGCAGCACCCCGCGCCCCGCGGCGGCCATGCCCATGGCGATGCCCATCAGCTCGTCCTCGGCGGCGGTGAGCGTCGGCGTCGGCTGGCCATCCGAGGTGCGGTGATTGAGCGTGCGCGAGGTGGCGAAGCCGAAGGCGCCGGCCTCCATCGCCCGCTTCGCCAGGGCGGCCATGGCGTTGATGTCGGCCTCGGTGGCCGGCTCGCGGTTGGCGCCGCGCTCGCCCATGACGAACACGCGCAGCGCCGCGTGCGGCAACTGGCTGGCGACATCCACGTCGAACCGCCGCCTGGCCAGGGCGTCCAGGTAGTCGGGATAGCTTTCCCAGGTCCACGGCAGGCCCTCGCTCAGCACCGGGAAGGGAATGTCCTCGACGCCCTCCATCAGGCGGATCAGGCGGTCGTGGTCGTCGGGGCGGCAAGGCGCGAAGCCGACGCCACAGTTGCCCATGACCACCGTGGTGACGCCGTGCCAGGACGACGGCTGCATCCGCTCGTCCCAAGTGGCCTGGCCGTCGTAGTGGGTGTGGACGTCCACGAAGCCGGGCGTCACGAGCTGGCCGCGCGCGTCGATCTCCTCGGCGCCCGCGCCCTGGATCCGGCCGACGGCGGCGATCCGGCCGTCCTTGACCCCGACATCCGCCTCGAAGGGCTGGCCGCCCGTCCCGTCGACGACCGTGCCGCCGCGCACCACCAGGTCGAAGGCCTTGTCCATGGGCGTCTCCCGCAACGCGTACGTTCTTGTTGATTGGCTCCATCTTGCCGCCCTGTCGCAGGGGACGGTCAAGGGCGCCCTCGCGGAACCCACGGATGTGGAACCCCCGGGCGCTCGAGGGATTGTCACCGCCCGGACAATCGAGTCCTCCAGAAGGAGGGAAAGTCATGCGCTGGAGCGTCATCCTGGCCGTCGCGGCCGCCGCGGTCGCCACCGCCACCGTCGCGATCCCCAAGCCCGATCATTCGGGCGTCAACACGCCCGGCCAGATCGCGACCCTGGAGGTAGGCGACTAGCCTCCAGGCGGCATCTCGGCCGTCTTGACCGCGCAGCCGCGCAGGTCCTGGTTCAGCACGGCGACCTCCGCGGCCCAGGGGTAGACCCGATCGCTCATGCCATCCGAGCACTCGCTGGCGTAGATCGTGAGCGTCAGTTGGGCGCCGTCGTCCGCTTTCGCCACCCAGGTCGCGCGACCGGACTGGATCGCGGCCCCCGGCGCCTTGAACGCGACCGGCGCCGCGTCCGGGCGTGTGAGGCTCAGCGTCGTGCCTTCCACCTTCACGCTCCAGAACGGCTCCGTCCCCAGGGCGGTGATCGGGTGGCTGATGTCCATGTTTCCGGCCGGCGGCTTCGCTTCGGCGGGCGGCGGGGCCGGACTTCCATCCGGCGCCTGCGGCTGACAGGCGGCGAGGAGCGGCAGGACGGCGAGGAGGAAGCGCATGCTCCAAGGATCACGGGTCGCCCTCGGGCTGCAAGGCCGCCGCGAATTAACCTGACAGGTTTCGGACCAGTTAAGGGTCGAGGGCAATGGTCGGCGCACTGTCCAGCAGGAGGAAGACCCCATGGCCAAACCCAATACCGTCCGAGCCGACGACGACGCGCCGCACGCCAGGCGCGGCGAGCACACGCCGCTGGCCGGCAAGACCGAGACGGGCGGTCGGCGCGTCGATCCGCCGGGCCAGGAGGACAACGAACATAGCCGTCGTCCGGAGACGCCTCCGGGGCTGGACAAGAAGCATGACGATGACGATGCGCCCCAGGCCGAGACCATCACCGGGACCGACGCGGGCGAGACCCTGGCGGGCGGCGCCGGGGCCGACAGCATCGACGGCGGCGCGGGCGACGACACCATCACCGGCGGCGATGGCGCGGACCAGATGGCGGGCGGCGCGGGCGCCGACACCTTCGTGGTCGGAGATGTGGCCAGTGCGTCTGACGACGCTTCCGACGATGACGGTGATGACGCCGATGATGACGATGACGACGACGACTCCGACGCGGACGTCGACGACGATGATGATGACGACTCTGACGACGGCGATGATTCCTCCGAGAGCGGCCAGGGCGACCTGGACAGCATCCTGGATTTCACGACGGGCGAGGACACGCTGGACTTCGGGCAGGGCCTGACCGGGACCGAAGAGAACTTCGCGACCGGCGAGGCGGCCGACTATGAGGCGGCCCTGGCCGCCGCCAACGCGGCGATGGCCGACGGCACGGTCGACTTCGTGGCGGTGCAGGTCGGCGGCGACGTGATCGTCTTCGCCGACACCGATGGTGTGGCCGGGTCGGACACGGCCGTCGTCCTGGTCGGCAAGACCCTGGACGGCGTCGGCTTCGGCGACATCGGCTGATCCGCCGACCACCGGAAGCGCCCGCCTCCCCGGCGCTTCCGCTCTGCGCGGGGCAGGTTAGACTCGTCCTCCGATGAGTCGGCCGCCCCGCGTCTTCTACGAATTCTTCGCCGGCGGCGGCATGGCCCGCCTCGGCCTGGGCGACGCTTGGACCTGCGGTTTCGCCAACGACTTCGATCCGGTGAAGGCGGCGACCTATCGGGCGAACTTCCCCGACGCCGCCGACCATTTCCACGAGGGTGACGTCTGGGCCCTGACCCCCGACGACCTGCCCGGCCAGGCCGACCTCGCCTGGGCCTCCAGCCCCTGCCAGGACTTCAGCCTCGCCGGCGCCCGCGCGGGCCTGGGCGGCGGGCGCTCGTCGGCCTTCTTCGGGTTCTGGCGGCTCATGGAGGCCCTGGACGACCAGGGCCGCGCGCCGCGCGCCATCGTGATCGAGAACGTCACCGGCCTGCTCACCTCGCGCGACGGCGCCGACTTCGTGGCCCTCGGTCGGGCGCTCGCGGCCCGCGGCTACAGCTTCGGGGCGCTGGAGATCGACGCCGCCTGCGTCCTGCCCCAGTCGCGTCCGCGGGTGTTCGTCGTCGCCGCGCGCGACGTCCCGCCGGGTCTGATGGGGGACAGCCCGTTCCACACCCGCGCGGTGCGCGCCGCCCACGCCGCCCTGCCGGATGAGGTCGCCCGCGCCTGGGTCTGGTGGGGGCTCGCCGCGCCGCCGGCCCGCAACACGGACCTTGCCGCCCTGCTCGAGCCTGATGACGCGGTGGACTGGCACACGCCGGCCCAGACCGCGCGCCTGCTCGCGCTGATGGGGCCGCTGCACCGCGCCCGGCTCGAGGCGGCCACCGGCCGGGCCGTGGGGGCCATCTTCCGGCGCACGCGCATCGAGGACGGCCATCGCCGCCAGCGGGCCGAGGTGCGTTTCGACGGCCTCGCCGGCTGCCTCCGCACGCCGCGTGGAGGCTCCTCGCGCCAGGCCATCGTGGTGGTGGAAGGCGGCGAGGCGCGCACGCGGTTGCTCTCGCCCCGCGAGGCGGCCCGGCTGATGGGACTGCCCGACGGCTACCGCCTGCCGGCCACCACGACGGGGGCGCTGCATGTGGCCGGTGATGGCGTGGCCGTGCCGGTCGTCCGATGGCTGGCGAGCCGCCTGCTGGAGCCGCTGCTGGACGGTCCCGCGATCCTGGCCGCTGAGTAAATCTAACAGCGCCGAGAGCCCGAGCCGGCTTCCAATCCGCCGGGGAAGGACTAGGTTCGGGCCAATTCTCCTGACGACGAGGCCCGCAAATGGACGCGACCCCCGACAAGGCCTACGACGCCGCGCGCTACCGCCGCACCGGGCGAGGCAAGGTCTATGACTCCGTCCTCGACCTGATCGGCGACACGCCGGTCGTGCGGCTGCCGCACCTGACCGCTGCGCTGAAGCCCAAGGGCGAGGTGCTGGCCAAGCTGGAATTCTTCAACCCGCTGGCGTCCGTGAAGGACCGGATCGGCGTCGCCATGGTCGAGTACCTGGAGGCCAAGGGCCTCCTGAAGCCCGGCGGCACGATCGTCGAGCCGACGTCGGGCAACACCGGCATCGCCCTGGCCTTCGTGGCGGCGGCCAAGGGCTACAAGTGCATTCTGGTCATGCCCGAGAGCATGTCGGTGGAGCGCCGCAAGATGCTGGCGATCCTGGGCGCCAAGCTGGAGCTGACCCCCCGCGAGAAGGGCATGTCGGGCGCCGTCGCCCGCGCCGCCGAGATCGTCGAGGCCACGCCCGGCGCGGTAATGCCGCAGCAGTTCGACAACGTCGCCAACCCGCTGATCCACCGGGTCTCGACCGCCGAGGAGATCTGGAACGACACCAACGGCGAGGTCGACGCGGTGGTGGCCGGCGTCGGCACGGGCGGCAGCATCACCGGCATCGGCCAGGTGCTGAAAGCCCGCAAGCCGTCGGTGAAGATGGTCGCGGTCGAGCCGCAGGCCTCGCCGGTGCTGTCGGGCGGCCAGCCGGGTCCGCACCCCATCCAGGGCATCGGCGCGGGCTTCGTGCCGTCGATCCTCGACCGCGCGATCATCGACGAGGTGGTCCAGGTCCCGGCCGACGACGCCTTCGCCATGGCCCGCCGCATCGCCAAGGACGAGGGCATCCCCGTCGGCATCTCGTCGGGCGCGGCGCTGGTGGCGGCGTTCGACCTCGCCAGCCGGCCGGACATGGCGGGCAAGACGGTGGTCGCGATCATTCCGAGCTTCGCCGAGCGGTACATCTCCACGGCCCTGTTCGACGGGCTGTGAGCGGCGAGAGCCCGAAGACCACCGACGTCTACGGGCCGGAGAAGCGCTCGGCGGTGATGCGCCGGGTGAAGGGACGGGACACCACGCCCGAACTCATCGTGCGCCGGGCGCTGACCCGGCTCGGCGCCCGCTACCGTCTCCACAGGAAGGACCTGCCGGGCAATCCCGACATCGTCATGCCCGGCCGGCGGCTGGCGCTGTTCGTCCACGGCTGCTTCTGGCACGGCCACGATTGCGCGCGCGGCGCGCGCGTGCCCAAGGCCAACCGCGACTACTGGCTGGGCAAGGTGGGGCGCAACCGGGCGCGGGATGCGCGCACGCAAGCTGAGCTCGCTGCTCTGGGTTGGCGGGTCGAGACGATCTGGGAATGCGAGCTGAAGGACGCCGAGGCCCTGGAGGCTCGGCTGCGGGGGCTGCTGGCGCCGGCTTGACCGGTAGACGGGCGTCCACAATAGTAGACGCGTGGATATCTTAGAAGACGACACGACGCTGCGCCTCGCTCAGCGCCTCAGGCTGGAGCGGGAAGCCCGGGGCTGGAGCCTGGCCGAGTTGGCCGCGCGCTCGGGCGTCTCCAAGGCGATGATCAGCAAAGTCGAGCGCGGCGAGGCCAGCCCTACGGCGGCGCTGCTGGCGAAACTCTCCGGCGCCTTCGAGCTGACCCTGGCCGCCCTGCTCACCCGCGCCGAGGCGGGCGGCGGGCGGAAGATGGCGGCCGCCGACCAGCCCCGCTGGCGCGACCCCGGCACGGGCTACCTGCGCCGCCAGGTCTTCGCGCGCGGCGACCATCCGGTGGAACTGGTGCAGGTGGAGCTGCCGGCCGGCGCACGGGTGGACCTGCCTGCCTCGTCCTACGCCTTCATCCGTCAGGTGGTGTGGCTGATCGGCGGGGCGCTGGAGATCGTCGAGGGCGGGCGCACGACGGCGCTGGCGCCCGGCGACTCCTACGCCTTCGGCCCGCCGGCCGACTCCGCCTTCGTCAATCCCGGCGCCGAGCCGGCCGTCTACCTCGTCGCGGTGGCCCGCCAATGACCCTTGAGATCCGTCCGCTCACTGAGGCCGACGTGCCCCGCCTCGCCCAGATCCTGGAAGCCACGGTGGCCTCCGGCGGCTCGGTGCACTTCATGGACCCCGTGCCGCCCGGCGCGGCGGCGGCCTACTGGTCGGGCGCGGTGGCCGATCCGGGCCGTATCGTCCTGGGCGCCTTCGCGGATGGAACGCTCCAGGGCACCGTGACCCTCTGGCTCGACACCCCGCCGAACCAGCCGTTCCGGGGCGAGATCTGGAAGCTGATGGTCCACCCGGACGCGCGCGGCCAGGGCCTCGCCCGTGCGCTCATGCGCGAGGCCGAACAGCTGGCGGCCAAGCACGGCCGCACCCTCCTCAACCTCGACACCGCCACCGAGGGCGGCGCCTCCGAGCTCTACGAAAGCCTTGGCTGGACCCGCGCCGGCGTCATCCCCGACTACGCTTACAAGCCCCAGGGCGGGCTGGTGGGCACGGCGATCTACTACAAGGCCGTGGGGTGAGCGTTGGGAATCTCACCTTCGCCACGGCGCGGAGGGGGTGAAGCGCGCACTTTCCGTGTCATCCCGGTTTCGCCGCAGGCGAAGACCGGGACCCAACCCGACGCCCGCTCCGGGCGGCCGCAAGCTGATGGCGGCCCTAAGCTCCACTTGGCGGCCCCCAGGCGCCCGGAACAAGGTTGGGTCCCGGTCTTGGGCTTCGCCCAAACCGGGATGACACCGCGGATGAGGCCTCCTTCTGCCGCCGATCGACATCCATTCCCGGGCGCCGGGCGGATGTCCGCACGATGGAGCGAGGCCGTGTTCGCCTACCACGTGCGCCCCCAATGCAATCCAGAGCTGCACCATGGCGCGCCAGGCTGGCACGCGCAAGAACAATTGCGGAACTAGATCGCCGGGTCGCGCTCCTCGACCACCACTTCGGTCTTCACCGAATTGGCGATGAAGCACTCCTCGTGCGCCTCGTGGTGGAGGTGCTCGGCCTCGTCCGGCGATGGGCGGCGGCCGTCGTAGGTGATCTCGGGATGCAGGGTGACGCGGGTCACGGCCATGCGGCCCTCGGGCGTCTTCTCCATCACCCCCACCGCCTCGTCGCGGTAGCGGACGACCACGAAGCCCGCTAGCCGCGCCCTATGGAGGAAGGTCAGCATGTGGCAGTTGGAGAGCGCCGCCACGAACATCTCCTCGGGGTCCACCGCGCCCGGCACGGCCCACTTGTTCCCGACCACGTGCGCCGAGGCCGTCGCGGGCACGACGTGCTCGGCGAACCGCACGGTGTGGCCGCGCATGTAGCGGCCCTTGAGGAAGTCCTCGGGCGCCTCGGCCAGCGCCCATTCGATCGTCGCGCGGTAGCTGGCCATGGCGGTCTCCCTCAGAAGGCTTCGGCGGGGAGCTTCATCAAGAGCTCGGATCCCGTCTTCAGTTTCGCCAGGCGACTGGAGCTCTCAGGCAGGATCCGTTCAACGTAATAGCGACCAATCGTGACCTTGGTCGCATAGAACGGGTCGGCGTCGCCCGCCGCGATGTGCTTCAGCGCCGCCTCGGCCTGCAGCGCCCACATGTAGGCGAGCGCCGTGAGGCCGAAGAGCTGCAGGTAGTCGGTGGAGGCCGCGCCGGCGTTGTCCGGATTGGCGAGGCCGTTCTGCATCAGCCACATGGTGGCCTCCTGCAGCTCGGCCTTGGCCTTGGCGAGGCCGTCGGTGAAGGGCTTCAGGGCCGGGTCGTGCTCGGCGCCGATGAAGGCGTCCAGCTCGGCGAAGAAGCTCATCACGCCCCGGCCGCCGTCGGCCGCCAGCTTGCGGCCCACGAGGTCCAGGGCCTGCACGCCGTTGGTGCCCTCGTAGATCAGGGCGATGCGCACGTCGCGCAGATACTGGCTGGCCGGGAAGTGCTCGGTAAAGCCCGAGCCGCCGTGCACCTGCATGGCGTCGGAGCACACCTGGAAGCCGCGGTCGGTGAGGAACGCCTTCACCACCGGGGTCATCAGGGCCATGTAGTCGCGCCCCTTCTGTCGCACGGCCTCGTCCGGGCTGGCGTGGGACAGGTCGCCGTGCAGGGCGGTCCAGGCCATGAAGGCGCGGCCGCCCTCGACGAGGGCGCGGGCGTCCATCAGCATCCGCCGCACGTCGGGGTGGACGATGATCGGGTCGGCCGGGCCGTCGGCGTTCTTCGGGCCGGTGAGCGAGCGGCCCTGCAGCCGGTCCTTGGCGAAGGCCGCCGCCGCCTGGTAGGCCGCCTCGGCCTGGGCGATGCCTTGCAGGCCGACGCCCAGCCGCGCCTCGTTCATCATCACGAACATCAGGCGCAGGCCCTGGTTCTCCTCGCCGATCAGCCAACCGACCGACTTCTCGTGGCTGATGACGCAGGTGGCGTTGCCGTGGATGCCCATCTTCTCTTCCAGGCCCAGGCACTTCACCGAATTGCGCTGGCCGGGATTGCCCTTCGCGTCCGGCAGGAACTTCGGCACGATGAACAGGCTGATGCCCCGTACGCCGGCCGGCGCGCCCTCGATCCGCGCCAGGACGAGGTGGACGATGTTCTCGGTCAGGTCCTGCTCGCCGCCCGAAATCCAGATCTTCTGGCCCGAGATCCGGTAGGTGCCGTCCGCCTGCGGCACGGCTTTGGTGCGCAGGAGGCCGAGGTCGGTGCCGCAGTGCGGCTCGGTCAGGTTCATGGTGCCGGCCCACTGGAATGAGGCCAGCTTGGGCAGGTAGAGGTCCTTCTGTTCCTGCGTCCCGCCGACGTGGATGGCGGAATAGGCCCCGTGGGTCAGGCCTGGGTACATGGAGAAGGCCATGTTGGCCGCCGAGCTCATCTCGGAGAAGGCCACGTTGACCACGTGGGGCAGGCCCTGGCCGCCATAGGCGGGGTCAGAGCCGAGGGCGGGCCAGCCGCCCTCGACCAGCTTGGCGTAGGCGTCCTTGAAGCCGTCAGGCGTCTTGACGCTGAAGTCCGGGCTCCAGACGCAGCCCTGCTTGTCGCCCACGGCGTTGAGGGGTGCGAGGACCTCCGAGGTGAACTTGCCGGCCTCCTCCAGGATCGCCTCGACGGTGTCCATCGAGGCGTCGGCGAAGGCGGGAAGGTTGGCGTACCGGTCGAGCTGCAGCACGTCGCGCAGCAGGAAGAGGTAGTCCCGAACGGGGGCCTGGTAGCTCATGGGTGCTCCGAAATCGGATGAGATCGGACACCCTTTAGACCGTCATGGCCGGGCTTGTCCCGACCATGACGCAGGAGTCAGGCGACGCCGTCGAGTTGCCGGCGCATGGTCTGGTCGTAGTCGGCGGCCCGCGGCAGCAGGTCGGGGCGCGTCTCGGCCAGGCGCTGTTCCATGACCGTGATGCCGGTCTGGAGCTGGGCGATGGCGTCGTCGATGTCCTGCTTCTGCTGTTCCAGGGCGACGATCCGCTCGCGGAACTTGCGCAGGCTCTTGGCGGCCTGCTGGGCGCCGCTCTCGTCGACCTCGTAGAGGTCAAGGATCTCGCCGATCTCGCACAGGGACAGGCCGACGCGCTTGCCGCGCAGGATGAGCTGGAGGCGGGCGCGGTCGCGGTAGGAATAGACGCGGTTCATCCCGTCGCGCGCGGGCGTGAGCAGGCCCTTGTCTTCGTAGAAGCGCAGGGCGCGCGGGGTGCATTTGAACTCGAGGCACAGCTGCCGGATCGTATAGGTCCGGGCCGGCCGGCGCAGGTCACTCGCCATGGTGACGTCCTCCCTGGGTTATCGTTGATAACACACTAGGGTCCGGTTTCCGTTTACGTCAAGGGACACTAGCGTTCCGTTGGGGCGCCGCATGACGCAGCGTGACCGACATTTCCCCAACTCCGAAAAGCCACCCTGCGCGGGGCCGCATCGCTGGCTACCGGGCCATGCCGTCGATAGGCTCCGCGCGAACGCTGCTGGGGATTCATCGTGAAACGAGTTTGGCTGGCGGGCGCGACGGCGCTGACACTCCTGGCTGCGGGCCCTGCCCTGGCCGCGAAGGCGCCGCCGGCGCCGGAGGTGACAGCCGGCCTCGCGCGACAGGACGGGCTGGTCCCGGTCTACGTGGATGCGACCAAGGGCCGGGTGCTGGTCGCCCTGCCGGCGCCGGACGCGCAAGGCGTCGCTGGCCGCTACCTCTATGTATCGGCGCTGAAGACCGGCCTGGGGTCCGCGCCGATCGGTCTGGACCGGGCGCGTCTCGGCGACACGCAGGTGCTGGCGTTCCGCCGGATCGGCGGACGGATCGTCGCCGAGTTCGAAAACCCGAGGTTCCGCGCGAGCGGGGCGCCCGCCGCCGAGCAGGCCGCGGCGCGCGAGGCTTTCGCCACCTCTGTGGTCTGGAGCGGCAAGATCGAGGGGACCACGTCCGACGGACGATTGCTGGTCGACCTGACAGGCCTGCTGACCCGCGACGTGATCGGGATCGCCGATGCGCTGAAGCAGGGCGGAGAAGCGGGCTTCAAGCTGTCGACCGACCTCTCGATGGCCGATCCCTCGGCGGTGAAGGTCTTCCCTGAGAACGTCGAGTTCGAGGCGCTGCAGACCTTCGTCTCGGATACGCCGGGGCCGGAGGTGCGCAACATCGCGCCCGATCCGCGCCTGGTCACCCTGACGGTGCGCCACAGCCTGGTGAAGCTGCCCGAGTCCGGCTACCAGCCTCGTGCCTTCGATCCGCGTTCAGGCGCCTTCGACGGCATCGTGCTCGACTATGCGGCGCCGCTGGACCAGGACATCGTCCAGCGGTTCGCGCGCCGCTTCCGCCTGGAGAAGACCGACCCTTCGGCGGCCGTCTCGCCGGTGAAGAAGCCGATCGTCTTCTACGTCGACCGGGCCGCGCCCGAGCCGGTGCGCACCGCCCTGGTGGAAGGCGCCCGCTGGTGGGCCGATGCGTTCGAGGCCGCCGGCTTCAAGGACGCCTATCGGGTGGAAGTCCTGCCCGAGGGCGCCGACCCGCTCGACGTCCGCTATAACGTCATCAATTGGGTCAACCGCGCCACGCGGGGGTGGTCCTATGGCCAGGCGGTCACCGACCCGCGCACGGGCGAGATCGTCAAGGGATCCGTCCTGCTGGGTTCGCTTCGCGTGCGCCAGGACATGCTGATCTTCGAAGGTCTCGTCGGGGCCGACGCCAGCGGCAAGGGCGGGCCGAACGATCCGGTGCAGGTGGCCCTGGCCCGTCTGCGCCAGCTCTCCGCGCACGAGGTCGGCCACTCGCTGGGCTTCGCGCACAACTTCGCCGCTTCGTCGCAGGACCGCGCCTCGGTCATGGACTACCCGGCGCCGCGGGTGAAGCTGACGGGCGGGCAGATCGACCTCTCCGACGCCTACGGCGTGGGGATCGGGGCCTGGGACAGGTTCACCGTCGACTGGCTGTACGGCGACGGCGACGGCGATGCGTCCGCGAAGGCGAAGACGGCTCTGGAGACCCAGCGCTACATCGCCGACCAGGACGCCCGTCCCATTGGCTCGGGTCAACCCAACGCGGCGATCTGGGACGACGGCGCCGATCCGGTGGCCGAACTGGCCCGGGTCATGACCGTGCGCCGGGCGGCCGTGGACCGCTTCGGCCCGCAGGCGCTGCGCCCCGGCGAGGCGGCCGAGGCGCTCAGGCGCAAGTACGTGCCGATCTACCTGCTGCACCGCTACCAGCTCGAGGCCGCGGCCAAGGTGCTGGGCGGCGTGGACTTCAGCTATGCGGTCCGCGGCGACGCCAACATGAAGGCGGCTGTCGTCCCGGCCGACCGCCAGCGCGCCGCGCTCGCCGGTCTGCTGGCGGCCCTGTCGCCGGCCGAACTGGACACGCCCGAGGCGCTCATCCCGTATCTCTCGTCCGGCCAGTCGGGCGAGACGGACCGACAGCACCAGATCGAGGTGTTCGACGGCGCGGGCGGGCCGGTGTTCGACGCGCTCAACGCCGCGGATGTCGGAGCGGGGATGGTCCTGGACGCTATCCTTGCCCCACCGAGGCTGGCCCGCCTGGTCGAGCAGCATCGCCGCGATCCGGCCCAGCCGGGCGTCGGCGAGGTGTCCGACAGGCTGATCGCCCAGGCCTTCGCGCCCGCGAGCGGCAAGCTGGCCGAGGTGGCGCGGCGGGTGCAGACCCGCACGGTCCTGGAGCTGGCGGCCACCACGCGCCGCCCCGACGTTTCACCTGCGGCGAAGGCCGAAATCAGCCAGCGGCTGGCGGACCTCGCCACCAAGCTGAAGAGCCAGCCGGGCGCTGGCTCCGACCGGGCGCACCGGCTGACCCTGGCGGCGCTCCTGGAGGACAAGGAGGAACTGGTCCGCGTGCTCGGCCAGCCGAAGCGCCGGCCCGAGGCGCCGCCCGGAATGCCGATCGGCTCAGACGAGGACTGAGGTCGCCGCCTCAGGCGGCGACCAGCTCTCCGGCCAGGGCCTTCTCGATCAGCTCGATAGTGCGGTCGACGCCGAAGATCGCCACGAAGCTGCCGAAGCGGGGCCCCTGGCTCTGGCCCAGCAGCACCTCGTAGAGGGCGGAGAACCAGGCCCGCAGCGGCTCGAAGCCCGCCGCCTTGCCCACCTCGAACACCTCGTTCTGGATCGCCTCGGCATCGGCGCCGGCCGGCAGGGCCTTCAGCTTGCCCACCAGCGCTTCCATCGCCGCCCGCTCCTGGTCGGTGGGCGCGCGGAACGTCTTCGAGGGCTTCACGAAGTCCTCGTAGTAGTTGATCGCATAGCCCGCGAGCTTGTCGAGCAGCGGCTCGCTCTCCGGCGTCGCGCCCGGGATGTAGCGGCCGATGAAGGCCCACAGCAGCTCCTTGGTCGAGGCGTCCGCCGCCGAGACCAGGTTCAGCAGCAGCGAGAAGCTGACGGGCGAGCCCTTGGCGGGCGGCGCGCCGCGATGGACGTGCCAGGCCGGATTGTCGAGCTGGGCCGCGTTGTCCCCCTCCGCCTTCTTGCGGACGAGGGCGTCGAGCTGCTGGAGGTACTCGTCGGTCGCCTTGGGGATCACATCGAAGTAGAGCCGCTTCGCCGACTTCGGCGACTGGTACATGTAGTAGGTCAGGCTCTCGGGCGCGCCGTAGCGCAGCCACTCCTCGATCGTCAGGCCGTTGCCCTTGGACTTCGAGATCTTCTGGTTGTTCTCGTCCATGAAGAGCTCGAAGTGGAACGCCTCCGGCGGCTCGCCGCCCAGGGCCTTCACGATCTTGTTCGAGACCCGCACGCTGTCGACCAGGTCCTTGCCCGAGGCCTCGAAGTCGACCTCCAGCGCCGTCCAGCGGGCGGCCCAGTCGGGGCGCCACTGCAGCTTCACGTGGCCGCCGGTGACCGGAACCTCGGTCAGCGTCCCGTCCTCGTCGGGGAAGACGATCGTGCCCTTCTCGACGTTGCGCTCCACGGTCGGCGCCTGCAGCACCTTGCCGCTCTTCGGGCTGATCGGCAGGAACGGCGAATAGGTCGCCCGGCGCTCCTCGCCCAGGGTGGGCAGCATGATCGCCTGGACGGCGTCGAACCGCGCCAGGATGCGCAGCAGCACCTCGTCGAACCGGCCGGACTTGTAGGTCTCGGTCGAGCTCATGAAGGTGTATTCGAAGCCGAAGCTGTCGAGGAAGGCGCGCAGGCGGGCGTTGTTGTGATGCCCGAAGCTCTCGTACTCGCCGAACGGGTCGCGGACGGACGTGACCGGCTTGTCGCGGTCTTCCTCCAGCATCGCCTTGTTGGGCACGTTGTCCGGGATCTTCCGAAGGCCGTCCATGTCGTCGGAGAAGACGATGAGCTGCGTCGGGATGGTGTCTTCCGTCAGGGCCCGGAAGGCGTTGCGCACGATGGTCGGCCGCGTGGCCTCGCCGAAGGTGCCGAGGTGCGGCAGGCCCGAGGCGCCGTAGCCGCACTGGAAGACGACGGGCTTCTGCAGGGCCGGCAGGGTCTGCACCGCCTCGGCGAACTTGCCCTGGGCGAACAGCGTCGCGGCCAGGTCGCGCTCGGCGTCGTTGAGGCGCAGGCGCGTGATCCGGTCGAGCAGCAGGCGAGCCTGTTCGAACGGCCAGCTCTTGGCCTCACGCGCCTGATGGGAGAGTCCTTGGAGGTTCGGGCCTTGCGTCATGGGGGGCGGCCTAACTCCCGGCGCGCCCCGGCTCAAGCGTAAACGGTCGATCCGGCCGTCACGCGATCGTCGCAGGTCCGTGACGCCGCTGACACCCGAGCCCCCTAAGCCGCCCGCAGTCGGGTCAAGCGGGGGATAGGACAATGCGGGGATTCAAGGCTTCGGCGAGCGCGCTCGTGATCGCGTCCGCCATGGCGGCAGGGCCGGCCGCGGCGCAGGCGGTGGATGAGCTGGTGATCACCGGCCAGCGCCTCTCCCAGCAGCGGGCGATCGAGACCAAGCGCGAGGCGCTGGGCGTCGTCGACGCGATCTCCGCCGACGATATCGGCCGGCTCGCCGACAAGAACGTGGCCGAGAACCTGGAGCGCCTACCCGGCGTCGGCGTCGCCTACGACCAGGGCGAGGGCCGCTACGTCTCGGTCCGCGGCACGCCCTCGGCCCTGAACAACGTGACGCTCAACGGCGTCGAGGTCGGCAATCCCGACGGCGACAGCCGCGCCCTGCCGCTGGACGTCATCAGCGGCCAGCTTCTCGGGCGACTCGAGGTGCTGAAGGCCGTGACGCCGGATCGTGACGCCCAGGGGATCGGAGGCACGATCAACCTCGTCACCCAGTCGCCGTTCGCGTTCGGCAAGGATCGCATCGCCCAGGTCTCGGGCCAGGTCGGCTATCAGGAATTCAACGAGAAGACGCCGGTGCAGGGCGACATCACCCTGGGCGGCGTGATCGGCGACTGGGGCGCCCTCCTGGGCGTCAGCTACCAGCACCGCGACTATCGCTCGGACGGCCTTTTCCCGGACGATTGGCGCACCGTGCCGGGCGTCGCCCGCGGCGGTCTGCCGATCAATCTGAAGTACACGAACTACACCCTGGAGCGGGAGCGCATCGGCGTCAGCGGCGCGGTGGAATACCGTCCTGAAGAGGGCAGCCGGTTCTATTTCCGGGGCCTCTGGTCGCGCTTCACCGAGAACGAGTACCGGCAGCGCTTCCGGCTGGATTTCGCCTCCAACCTCGCCAACGTCACGCTCAACAGTGGCGGCACGGGCGGCGTCTCGCGCAACGTCGAGGCGCGCCAGGACCTGCGGACGGAATACAAGGAGAAATCGATCTCCAGCTTCCAGCTCGGCGCCGAGCACGAGCGCGGACCCTGGAAGGTCGAGTACGATGTCTCCTTCGGCTACAACGAGCTGATCGAGCCGAACGAGGCGTGGCTTTTCCGGGGTGGGGCCGCCACCGTCGATTTCGACATGACGCCGCTGCTCTATACGGCCGTCCCGCGCAACCTGACCGCCCGCGACCTCGGCTTCCGCCAGTACACCCGCCAGGACGAGACCGGCGAGGAGACCAACAAGGCCGCCCGCTTCGACCTGCGCCGCAGCATCGAGATCGGCGAGGACAGCTTCTTCAAGGTCGGGATGAAAATCCGCGAGACCGACAAGAAGTTCGACGGCCGCACCGACGTCTTCGAGCGCGCCAGCGCCGCCGCCAACCGCTTCACCCTGGCCGACTTCGGCCTGCAGGGACCGAACCAGGAAGTCTCCCTGGGCGAGGCGACCTACATCGGCCAGTTCGCGATCGACGAGGACGCCATCAGGGCGTTCACGGCTGACAATCTCGGCGGCGTGCGGATGGTCCGCAACAATTCCACCAGCCTGTCGAACGACACGCTCAGCGACTACAGCCTGACCGAACAGGTCCTCGCCGGCTACGCCATGGCCAACATCGACTTCGGCCAGGTCACCCTGCTCGCCGGCTGGCGCGCGGAGCGCACCAAGACCGACGTCCGCGGCTTCCGCCTGACCGGCGGCGTCGTGACGCCGGTGACCCGCGACGGCGACTACACCGACTTCCTGCCGAACGTGCACCTGCGCTGGGAGCCGCGCGAGGACGTGATCGTCCGCGCCGCCTACACCCACACGGTCGGCCGCCCGCAATACCCGCAGCTTCGGCCGGGCGGCCTGCTGACGCTGGTGACCAATCCGGACGGCACGGTCGACGGCGACCTGTCGGAAGGCAACGTGGACCTGAAGCCCTACCGGTCGGAGAACTTCGACCTGTCGGTGGAATGGTACTTCGCCCCCGGCGGCATCCTCTCGGCCGGCGCGTTCCTGAAGCGGATCGACGATCCCATCTTCACCTTCCGGGAAACGCAGACCGGCGTGGTGCTGGACGGCCGCACGGTCACGCGCCTCGCCTACACCCAGCCACGAAACGCCGAGGACGGCGAGATCCGCGGCCTGGAACTGCAGTACCAGCAGCAGTTCACGTTCCTGCCCGGCCTGTGGAGCGGTTTCGGCGTGTCCGCCAACCTCACGCTCTCGGACTCGGAGCTGACGGTTCCGGGGCGCGGCGACCTGCCGTTCCTTGGGCAGTCGGACCTGCTCTGGGGCGCCCAGCTCTTCTACCAGAAGGGCCGGATCGAGGCGGCGCTCTCCTATCACCACACCGGCAAGGCGCCGCAGTCGATCGGCGGCAACACCGACGCCGACACCTTTGATGACGACTATCGCCGCCTGAACGCCAAGGTAAGCTACGCTCTCACGGATCGGATCGAGGTGTTCGTGGACCTTCAGAACCTGACCGACGAGGTGCTTCGCGAGTACCAGGCCGGCCGCAAGGACTGGCTGACCAACTACGAGCGGTACAAGCGCACCTACTACGTGGGCCTGTCCGCGCGGTGGTAGGGGCGCCCTCCCGCCGCCTGCTGCTGGCCCAGGCCGCCGCCCTGGCGGGGGCCGCCCTGACGCCGGCGGCCTGGACGAGCGCGCTCGCCCAGACCCGCCTCGCCGCCTATCCGTTCCGGGCCGGGATCGCCTCGGGAGAGCCGCTGTCCGACGGCGTGGTGCTCTGGACGCGGTTGGTCACGGACCCCAAGGCCATGGACGCGGGCATGACCCGGGCGCCGGTCCAGGTGCGCTGGGAGATCGCCGAGGACGAGGGGCTCAAGCGCACGGTCGCGCGGGGCGAGAGGATGGCGGTGGCCGAGGCGGGCCATTCGGTCCACGTGGAGGTCGGCGGCCTGAGGCCCGACCGCGAGTACTGGTACCGCTTCACGGCGGGCGGCCACGCCAGCCCGCTTGGCCGCACACGCACCGCGCCGCGGCCGGACGCCGACGTCAGCAAGCTGCGGCTCGCCTACGGCTCCTGCCAGAAATACGAGTCCGGCTTCTATGCCGCCCATCGAGCCCTGGCGGCCGAGCGGCCGGACCTGGTGCTGTTCCTGGGCGACTACATCTATGAGAAGGCGGCCAGCGACGCCGGGGTGCGCCGACACCCCGAAGTGGCCTGCCTGGACCTCGCCAGCTACCGCCAGCGCTACGCCTGGTATAAGGCCGACGCCGACCTCCAGGCCGCCCACGCCGCCGCGCCATGGATGGTGATGTGGGACGACCACGAGGTCTCCAACGACTACGGGAACGACCAGGATCGCAGCCCGACGCCGCCGGCCGAGTTCCTGAAGCGACGCGCGGCGGCCTACCAGGCCTACTACGAGAACATGCCGCTGCGCCGGCTGGCCAAACCCGTCGGCCCGCAGATGCAGCTCTACCGCGCCCTGCGGTGGGGCCGTCTCGCGCGGCTCGCGGTGGTGGACGACCGCCAATACCGCGATCGCCGGACCTGCGATGAGCTTTCCAGAGGCAAGATGATCCCCGCGGCCTGCCCGGCGCGGACCGATCCCGACCGCTCGCTGCTCGGCGCGGGGCAGGAGGCCTGGCTGCAGCGCGAGCTTCGCCAGACCGGGGCGCGCTGGAACCTCCTGGGCCAACAGACCCTGATGGCTGAGGTGATCGCCCCCGACGGCCGGGTCAGCAACGACGGCTGGGACGGCTACGCCCAGACCCGCCGGCGCGTGCTCGAGGGCTGGCGGGACGCGAAGACGTCGAACCCGGTGGTGCTGGGCGGCGACGTCCACACCTTCTTCGCCGCCGACCTGGCCTTCGAGCCGGGCGGCAAGCCGGTGGCCAGCGAGTTCGTCGGCGGCTCGATCGCCTCCCTCGGCCGCTCGAAGGAGATCGTCCAGGGCATGCTGGCCATCCAGCCCGACCTGAAGTTCGGCGACGGCGACACCCGGGGCTATGGCGTTGTCGAGATCACGCCGAAGGCCTGCGAGGTCACCTTCCGCGGGGTGGAGAACGCCCTGGTCCAGGGCTCGCCGGTGCGCGACCTGGCGAAGTTCGTGGTCGAGGACGGCGAGGCGGGCATGAAGCGTGCTTGAAATCCTGGCCGCCGCGGCGCTCGCCGCCCAACCGCTGTCCCGCCTGCCGGCGCCCGAGGCGAACCAGGGCGTGGCCGTGGACGCCCGCCACGTCTACGCCGTCGGCAATTCCGAGATCGGCAAGTACGACAAGGCCACGGGCGCCAAGGTCGCCACGTGGAAGGGCGACCCGGACCGCTTCCCGCACCTCAATTCCTGCGCCGTGATCGCCCGCGAACTGGTGTGCGCCAGCTCCAACTATCCGTCGACGCCGATGGCGAGCTCGGTCGAGGTGTTCGATCCCGAGCGCATGGTCCACACCCGCAGCATCGCCCTGGGGCCGCAGCCCGGCTCTCTGACCTGGGTGGATCGCCGCGACGGCCCCTGGTGGGCCGGATTCGCGAACTACGACGGACGGGGCGGCGAGCCGGGCCGCGACCATCGCTTCACGACCCTGGTGCGGTTCGACGATGCGTGGCGCGCCACGGGGAGCTGGACCTTCCCCGACACGGTGCTCGCGCGCTTCGCCCCGCGCAGTTCCTCGGGCGGCGTCTGGGGCGCCGACGGGCGCCTGTACGTCACCGGCCACGACCTGCCGGAAGTCTATGTGCTGGAGGTTCCGGCCACGGGATCGGTGCTGCGCCACGTGGCGACCATCGCGGTCCAGGTGGAAGGTCAGGCGATCGCCTTCGATCCGGCCGCGGATCGTGTTCTCTTCGGCATCAGCCGGGCGAACCGGGAAGTGGTGGCCATGAAGCTGCCGGCCGTGGAGGAAGAATGAACCGTCGGATGATCCTGGCCCTGGCCGTCGCGGCCCTGCTCGCCGGCTGCGGCCAGCCGAAGGAGCCCGAGCGCAAGGAGGTCGTCTTCTCGATCCTCTCGGCCGAGAGCCAGGCCAGCGCCGAGGACGACTGGGCGCCCTTCCTGGCCGACATGAGCAAGGCCCTGGGTCGGCCGGTGAAGGCCTATTACGGCTCCAACTACACCGCCCTGGTCGAGGCCATGCGCTTCAAGCAGAGCGATCTCGGCTGGTTCACCAACCAGTCCGGCCTGGAGACCGTGCGCCGGTCGAACGCCGAAGTCTTCGCCCGGTCGGTGAATCCGACGGGGATCGACGGCTACGAGGCGGTCATCATCGTCAAGAAGGGCTCGGGCGTGACCCTCGACCGGATCCTGGCCTGCGACCGGACCCTTAGCTTCGGCATGGGCGACCCGAAGTCGACCTCGGGCACCCTGGCGCCGATGACCTACCTGTTCGCCCCGCGGAAAATCGATCCGGCGACCTGCTTCAAGACCGTCCGCTCGGCGAACCACGAGACCAACCTGTTCGCGATCTCGGGCGGCCTGCTCGACGCGGCGACCAACAACACGGCCTCTATGGACCGGTTGCGGCTGCTCGACACCGACGTCGCCCGGCGGACGCTCGCGAACGTGGAGATCGTCTGGCGCTCCCCGCGCATCCCCGAGGACCCGCTGGTCTGGCGCAAGGACCTGGACCCGAAGCTGAAGAAGCAGATCGCCGACTTCATGTTCAGCTACGGGGTCGGGAACACGCCCGAGGCGGCGCGCCAGCGGGCGGTGCTGGAGCAGATTCAGACCAAGCCGTTCGTGGCCGCGAACGACAGCCACCTGATCCCGGTGCGCGAGATGGAGGCCACGGGCCAGCTCATCGAGGCGCGGAACCGCGGCGATGCGGCGGCCATCGCCAAGGCCGACGCGGCCCTCGCCCAGGTCCAGAAGGAACGGGCGGCGCTTCCGCCCTCCTGACCTATTCGTCGTTGCGCAGCAGGAAGTGGCCGGTCATGCCGGCCACGGGCTTGGCGCGCGTCTCTTGCCAGGCCTCGACCTGCACGTTGGCGACCCGGCGGCCTAGCTTGCGCACCGTGGCGCGGGCGTACATGTCGCGCGGGGCGGCCGAGCGCAGGTACTCGATGGTGATGTCGATGGTCTTGGGGATGCGGCTCCCCGGCCGGGCCAGGGAGATCTGAGCCAGGGCCGTCATCTCCATGAACGCCCCGGTGACCCCGCCATGCAGCGCCGGCAGCATCGGGTTGCCGATCAGGTGCTGGGCGAACGGCAGCACGGCGGTCATCTCGTCGCCGGCCAGCTCGACCCGCATGCCGAGGAAGCGGATGTAGGGGATGCGGGCGAGGAAGGCCTCGAGGGTCTGGAACTGGTCTTCCATGGTCAGCCGCGCGGATTGAGCATGAAGGCCGCCTGGGCCGTGGCGACCGGATCGTCGGGACTGACGTCCCAGGCCTGGGCGCGGACGAAGCCGATGGAGCGGGTCAGGCGATAGCAGTGGGCCTCGGCCGTGATCCCCGTCCGCGGCGCGGCCGGCCGCAGGTAGTCGATGCGCAGGTCCAGGGTGGCGATCGGCGTCGCCTCCGTCATGGCCGAGTTGATGGCCAGGCCGCAGGTGTGATCGATCAGCGCGGTCACAACGCCCGAGGCGATGACCCCGGTATCCGGATCGCCCACCAGCTCTTCGCGCCAGGGCGCCTGCATGCTTCCGCGCCCCTTGCCGAGCTCCACGAGGCTAAGGCCCAGCGACGCGGCGTGGGGCACCATCATGGTCATCCGGTCGGGCAGCGGCGCGGTGTCGTAATTGTCGGCCATATCGCTGGGTAGGGACCTGACCCGCAGGGAAGTCAACCGGCCGGACGGTCGCCTCTGGGCGGAGCCTTCGGCCGGCGCCTACATTGATGCCACATGATCCGGCCTCAGGACCTGCTCTGTCCGAAGCCCGAGGGCCTCTACTGCGCCCCCGGCGACTTCTACGTCGACCCGGTCAGGCCCGTGCCGCGGGCGGTGGTGACGCATGGCCACTCCGACCACGCCCGCGCGGGTCACGGCGCCGTGCTGGCGACGCCCGAGACCCTGGACATCATGGGCGAGCGCTATGGCGCGGGCTTCGCGGCCTCCACCCAGGCGGCGGCCTATGGCGAGGCGGTGGCGCGCGACGACGTGGAGGTGACGCTGGTTCCCGCCGGCCACGTGCTGGGCTCGGCCCAGGCGGTGGTGCGCTGGAAGGGCCTGACCATGGTCGTCAGCGGCGACTACAAGCGCCGGCGCGACCCGACCTGTCCGGCCTTCGAGCCGGTCCCGTGCGACGTCTTCATCAGCGAGGCCACCTTCGGCCTGCCGGTGTTCCGCCATCCGGACGACCGCGAGGAGATCGCCCGCCTGCTGCGCTCGGTGACCCAGTTCCCGGAGCGCAGCCACATCATCGGCGCCTACGCCCTGGGCAAGGCGCAGCGGATCATCCGGCTGCTGCGCGAGGCGGGATGGGACCGGACCATCCATGTCCACGGCGCGCTGGAGCGGCTGAACGCCCTCTACGCGCGCCATGGCGTCGACCTCGGCCCGCTGGCCCCGGCCACCACGGCGAACAAGCGCGAGTTCGCCGGCCAGATCATCATAGCCCCGCCCTCGGCGATGCAGGACCGCTGGAGCCGCCGCTTCCCGGACCCCGTGGCCGCCTTCGCCTCGGGCTGGATGCAGATCCGCGCCCGGGCCCGCCAGCGGGGCGTCGAGCTGCCGCTGGTGATCTCGGACCACGCCGATTGGGACGAGCTGACCGCGACGGTCGACGAACTGCGCCCCGGCGAACTCTGGATCACCCACGGCCGCGAGGAAGCCCTGGCCCGCTGGGCCCACCTCCACGACATCCCCGCCCGCGCTCTGGCGCTGGTGGGCTACGAGGACGAGGAGGAGTAGGGGGCGGATTCCCCGATCTCTCCACAGATGATGCGGGACGTTGCGCGTTCCCCAGGCTCCGGATCTCATACCTAGGTCCGCATTAGGCTCAGGTAGCAATTCTCGGATTCGCTTGCGGATCAAAAATCCTCCCCCACAGGGGGAGGTGGCCCAAAGGGCCGGAGGGGGTTCACGCCCGCGGCGTCTCAGTCTTCCTCTTCCAGCCGAGCCCAGATCGTACGCGCAGCGTCGTCCACGCTGCGCAGCACCAGC
>NZ_QFYS01000045.1 GCF_003254525.1 Phenylobacterium kunshanense | reverse complement strand
AGCGATTCCACTTAAGCCTAGGCGAAATCTCGGCGATTGCATAATGTGGAGCCCCCTCCCGAGGTGTACGGAAATCACAAGTGGTTGATAAGAAAGAACAGACGTAGAATTTTGCTGTGCTGGTTTGAGGATCGCAGTCGAACGGATAATTTATTGGCCAGTCGCCGACTTGGCTGGTGATGATTTAATAGCGGACCCTCGGGAAGGCTCTCTGGGCTGACAGATAACAGATAACTCGACTGGCTGATAATTTTGATGCGTGACTGGGCGCTGCGCCTTCTCTATCTCCACCTCCTTACAGGGTC
>NZ_QFYS01000044.1 GCF_003254525.1 Phenylobacterium kunshanense | reverse complement strand
CGTTGCCATTATCCTAACCCTTTTCGTTGCCAGTGGATGGGCCCAACCGCTGGACATGCCCAGCCAGCTGGACGCCCAGGTGCGCAGCGTGGTGGATGAGATGACCAGCATTGGCAAGGCGACCGGCGAGGTACTGTTGAGTCAGTACGAAGAGATCGTCCTGGAGCCGCAAAACGAATTGGAGGCAGCCGTCGAGCAGGTGGAGTCGCGTCGCGAGGAGAGTCCCGAATGCGTGGCCGCCGAGGATGAGGAGATCACTCGCATCGTGAATGCCGCCCATGAGGATCTGTACGCCTGCGGCGTTGTGG
>NZ_QFYS01000043.1 GCF_003254525.1 Phenylobacterium kunshanense | reverse complement strand
TCCGCTTCCAACCCAGTGGGTGTACTGGGGCTGGTTGCGCAGACTGGCTCCGTAGTTGATGGTCACTCCACTGGCTCCGTTGGTGCAGTGGGCGGCGGTCAGGACCCAGGTGTTGCCGATGATCGAGCCACCGCACCACCAGTTTCCATTGCCGCTGAAAAGGAGACCCACGATGTAGGGCACCTTGCCCTCGTAGGCTGGGTAGCCGTTGGTAATGCGACCCTGGATCTTGACATCCTTCACCGGGGTGGGGACCAACTTTTGCTCTGGGGTAGGAATGGCTGTGGCTGCGGCCACGGCCAGAGCCAGG
>NZ_QFYS01000007.1 GCF_003254525.1 Phenylobacterium kunshanense | reverse complement strand
GCAACAACGGCTCGATCAGCCGCCACTCCGCCTCGCTCAGATCGTAACGCGCCATACCAAGGCTCCTTTCGGTAGCCTTGAATCAAGCGTCGCCCCACTCAGCAAGGGTTATGAGTACAGACCCTAGGCAGGGGGGCGGGCCTCTCGGGGCCCGCCCATCCTGTGCGGCGGTGGGGAACCTAGTTCCCGGCCTTCACGCTCTCGCGGGCCTGGGCGAGCAACTCGGCCATCTTCATGCGGACCTCGCCCTCGGACACGGCCACGCCGGCGCCCTTGAGGTCCTCGAACACCTTGCGCAGCACGTCCTCGTCGCCCGGCAGTTCGAAGTCGGACTTCACCACGGCCTTGGCGTATTCCTCGATGTGCTGGCCTTCGAGGCCCATCAGGCCGGCCGCCCATTGGCCCAGGGCCCGGTTCCGACGCGCGTGGGCCTTGAATTCCTGCTCCTGGTCGAGGGCGAACTTGCGCTCGAAGCCTTGTTCGCGTTCGTCGAAGGTCGTCATCGGGTCCTAGCGGTAAACATCGTAAAGCGGGCGTTCCCATATCGCGCGCCGACCGGGCCTGCAATGGAAAGCGGCGCCCGTCGGACAGTTTGCGGAACCGGCCCACATTCGCTATTTTTGGGAAGCCTGATAGGGGCGAGAGGTCGAGTCGGAACCCGCGCGCGCGAACTGCACCGCGCGCTTTTTTCGTTTCCCCGACGCGAACAAGTCCTCGCCCATGGAGAAGGCGCCGAGATGACCCGCCGGAAGAAGATCTACGAGGGGAAGGCCAAGATCCTCTACGAAGGTCCCGAGCCTGGAACGCTGATCCAGTACTTCAAGGACGACACCACGGCTTTCGACGCCACCAAGAAGGCGGTGCTCGAGGGCAAGGGCGTCATCAACAATCGCATCAGCGAATACATCATGACGAAGCTGAACTCGATCGGGGTTCAGAACCACTTCATCAAGCGGCTGAACCTGCGCGAACAGCTCATCAAGGAGGTGGAGATCATCCCCCTCGAGGTGGTGTGCCGGAACGTCGCGGCCGGCTCGCTGTCGACCCGCTACGGGATTCCCGAGGGCCAGCCCCTGCCCCGCTCGATCATCGAGTTCTATCTGAAGGACGACAAGCTCCACGACCCGATGGTGTCGGAAGAGCACATCACCGCCTTCAACTGGGCCTCGACCCAGGAGATCGACGACATGATGGCGCTCACCCTGCGGGTGAACGACTTCCTGACCGGCCTGTTTTCCGGCGTCGGCATCACGCTCGTGGACTTCAAGATCGAGTTCGGCCGCATCTACGAGAACGATTTCGCCCGGGTCATCCTGGCCGACGAGATCAGCCCGGACAGCTGCCGGCTCTGGGACTCGATCACCAACGAGAAGCTCGACAAGGACCGGTTCCGCCGCGACCTCGGCAACGTGATCGAGAGCTACACCGAGGTTGCGCGCCGGCTCGGCATCATGAAGGAGATGCCCACCGTGATTCAGGGGGGCCTCCACTAATGCCAAAGACCACCGCTTTGGCGGACGCCACAGTGATCGCGGTCGAAGCTCGGCAACGGGGTAGCGTATGAAAGCCAAGGTTCACGTGTTCCTGAAGCCCGGCGTCCTGGACGTGCAGGGCAAGGCGGTCGAACAGGCCCTCCACGGGCTGGGCTGGAACGGCGTCGAGCACGTCCGCGTCGGCAAGACCATCGAGTTCGACCTCAAGTCGGGCGACAAGGCCGCCGCCGAGGCCGAGGTGAAGGCCATGTGCGAGAAGCTGCTCGCGAACACGGTGATCGAAAGCTACCGGGTGGAGCTGGCGTGAAGACCCCGCTCCCGCTCTGCGGGAGCAAGACGCTTGGAGTCTGGGCGGTTCTCCCCGCCCTGTTGACGCTCGGAGCCTGCGCGAGGCAGGCCGAGACGCCGGTGACCTACCTGGGCGTCGACTGCGCCAGACCCTTCGAGGCCCAGGCGGCGGCGATCGTGGCCCAGCCGGCGCTGGTTCCCGCGCCCGAGGATCCGGCCGAGCCGTACCGCTTCTTCTCCAGCGCCGACGGCAAGACCTCGTACCTGATCACCAAACCAGGCGCGCCTGGTCACCCGGCGATCATGATGCAGCGAGCCCGCGGCTCGGACGTCGTGACCACCGGCTGCCCCTATGGCGACCGCAAGGGCTACGACGAACTCCACGCCTATCTCGACAGCCTCAAGCACTGGACGCGGCGATGACCCCGCTTGACGTCCCGCCTCCCCTCGACCACGTGAGCGTCCCATGAAAGCCGCCGTCATCGTCTTCCCGGGCTCCAACTGCGACCGCGACTGCAAGGTGGCGATCGAACGCTCCACCGGCGCCGCCGTCGACATGGTCTGGCACGGCGACACCGCCTTGCCGGCGGGCATCGACCTGATCGTGCTGCCGGGCGGCTTCTCCTACGGCGACTACCTGCGCTGCGGCGCGATGGCCGCGCTCTCGCCGATCATGGCCGAGGTGAAGGCCGCCGCCGAGCGCGGGGTGGCGACCGTGGGCATTTGCAACGGCTTCCAGGTATTGTGCGAGGCGGGCCTGCTGCCCGGCGCCCTGCTCCGCAACGAGAAGCTGAAGTACGTGTGCAAGCCGGTCGAGCTGGAGGTGACCAACAGCCAGACCCGGTTCACCGCCGGCTATCAGGGCCGCCGGCTGGCGACCATGACCGTGGGCAATGGCGAGGGAAACTTCTTCGCCGACGACGCCACGCTGGACCGCCTCGAGGGCGAAGGGCAGGTGGTCTTCCGCTATCGCGACAATCCCAACGGCTCGGCCCGCGACATCGCGGGGATCATCAACGCCAAGGGCAATGTCCTCGGAATGATGCCCCACCCCGACCGCGCGTTCGAGGCGGAGCTGGGCTCGGCGGACGGCGCCATCCTCTTCCAGAGCGCTCTCGCCAGCGCCTGACGCCGACGTCTCCAGGGGCAGGATATTCTCCTCTGGCGCGGTTCAGCGGACAGGTTCTAAGCTCCCGCCACCAGTTCCGGGGATGAACCTGATGCTCAAAGTGCTGCTTCGCGGCGCGGTCGCCTGCGCCGCCCTCGCCCTCGCCTCCGCGCCGGCCACGGCCCAGCCCACGCCGACCATGACGCCCGACATCGCCACCAAGTTCGAGTGGCCCACCGCGTCGTATGACTACGTGAAGCGGGTCGAGATGATCCCGATGCGCGACGGGGCGAAGCTCTACACCGTCATGATCATCCCGAAGGGCGCCAAGGACGCGCCCATCCTGCTGACCCGCACGCCCTACAACGCCAAGCGCGCCGCCGAGCGATCGCTCTCGCCCCACGCCGCCGCCACCGGCCAGATGGTGGACGAGCCCTTCCTGGCCGACGGCTATATCCGGGTCTACCAGGACGTCCGGGGCAAGTACGGCTCGGAAGGCGACTACGTCCTGAACCGCCCGATTCGCGGCCCGCTCAACGACACCGCGGTCGATCACGTCACCGACGCCTACGACACCATCGACTGGCTGGTGAAGAACCTGAAGGAGTCCAACGGCCGCGTCGGCATCACCGGCTCGTCCTATCCGGGCTTCACCTCGGCCATGGCCCTGATCAATCCGCACCCGGCGCTCAAGGCGGCCGTGCCGCAGAGCCCGATGGTCGACGGCTGGATGGGCGACGACTGGTTCCAGAACGGCGCCTTCCGGATGATCAACTTCGACTGGTTCACCAGCCAGATGACCGAGAAGGGCTCCGGCGACGACATTCCGCGCCAGGCCTTCGACGACTACGACAACTTCCTCCGCGCCGGCTCGGCGGGCGATTACGCCAAGGCCGCCGGCCTCGACCAGATCCCCGCCTGGCGCAAGATCAGCGAGCACCCGACCTACGACGCCTGGTGGCAGGGCCAGGCCCTCGACAAGATCCTCGCCAAGGAGCCGCTGAAGGTGCCGACGCTGTGGGTCGGCGCCCTCTGGGACCAGGAGGACATCTACGGCGCGATCAAGGCCTACCAGGCCACCGAGGCCAAGGACGCCAACAACGACATGAACTTCCTGGCGCTGGGCCCCTGGCGCCACTCGGGCGTCAACTACGAGCAGCGCCAGCTCGGCCCCAATCTCAAGCTTCCGGGCGACACGGCCACCGAGTTCCGGCTGATGGTGATGAAGCCGTTCCTGGACCAGCACCTGAAGACCAACGGCCCCAAGGCCAACATCCCGCCCGTCTTCATCTTCGACAGCGGCCGCATGGGCTGGGACCGACTCCAGAAGTACCCGCAGACCACCGAACTCAAGCCGCTCTACCTCAACCCGGGCCTGGGCCTGTCATTCGACAAGGCCATGGCAAAAGGCGGGCCGATGTTCGAGGAGTACGTCTCCGATCCCGCCAAGCCCGTGCCCTACGTCCGCCGGCCGGTCCGCTGGGACGACCAGGACCAGTGGCGCTTCTGGCTGGTGTCGGACCAGCGCCACGTGGACGGCCGCCCCGACGTCCTGACCTTCGTCACCGAGCCGCTGAAGGCGCCGATGAAGATCTCGGGCGAGCCGATGGTGAACCTCTTCGCCTCCACCAGCGGAACCGACTCGGACTGGGTCGTGAAGCTGATCGACGTCTATCCCGACACGGTCCCGTCGGATCCGCAGATGGGCGGCTACCAGCTTGGCGTCGCCATGGAGATCTTCCGCGGCCGCTACCGCGAGAGCTTCGAGAAGCCCTCGCCCATCCCGGCGAACAAGGTCCAGAAGTACCGCTTTGAGCTGCCGCCCACGAACCACGTGTTCAAGCCGGGGCACCGGATCATGGTGCAGGTCCAGTCGACCTGGTTCCCGCTCTACGACCGCAACCCGCAGACGTACGTGCCGAACATCTTCTTCGCCAAGCCCACGGACTATCGGAAGGCGACCCAGCGCATCTACCTGACCGGCGAGACCGCCTCGTCGATCGAGCTGCCGGTGGTTCCCCTACAGTAGCCTGACGCCGGGTGAATCTTGACCGGGCGGGCCACCGTGGAAGCATTGGGACATGACCGTGACCTCCACCGATCCGCCCGTCCGCGACGTCGTCGAGAAGCACCGCTTCGATGAGGCCAGGCTCCACGCCTGGCTTCGCGAGCGCGTCCCCGAGGTGGGCGGCCGCCTGGACGTGAAGCAGTTCCAGGGCGGGGCCTCGAACCCCACCTTCCTGCTCACGGGCGAGGACGGCGCCCGCTACGTGCTGCGCAAGAAGCCGCCGGGCCAGCTCCTTTCCAGCGCCCACCAGGTGGACCGCGAGTACCGGGCCATGAAGGCGCTGGAAGGCCACATCCCGGTGCCGAAGATGCGGGCGCTGTGTGAGGACGCCGACGTCATCGGGACCGCCTTCTACGTCATGGACTATCTGCAGGGCCGGATCTTCCGCGACGCCAGCCTGCCGGGGATGACGCCGGCCGAGCGGGGCGCGATCTACGACGACCTCAACGCCACCCTCGCCAAGCTGCACAAGGTGGACTTCGAAGCCGTCGGGCTCGGCGACTATGGCCGCCCGGGCAACTACTTCGAACGCCAGGTTGCCCGCTGGACCCGCCAGTACCGCGACGCCGCCACCGATCCGATCCCAGCCATGGACGCCCTGATAGAGAAGCTGCCGGCGCGCATCCCCTCGGACCAGTCCGTCTCCATCGCTCACGGCGACTACCGGCTCGAGAACGTGATGTACCACCCCACCGAACCGCGCATCGTGGCGGTGCTGGACTGGGAGCTCTCGACGATCGGCCATCCGCTGGCCGACATCGCCTACAACGCCTTCATCTGGCGCTCGCATTCGCCAAGCTGGGGAAGCCTGGACGGCGTCGACCTGAAGGCGGCCGGCATCCCGACAGAGGCGGAGTACGTCGCCAAATACTGCGAACGGACCGGACGCAAGGAGATCGAGGACTGGCCGTTCCTCATGGCCTTCTCGATCTTCCGCCTGGCCTCGATCTCCCAGGGCGTCTACGCCCGCACCCTGGCCGGCGTGCTGGCCAGTGAGCGCGAGGCGATCAACGGCTGCCCGCCGCTCGCGGAACAGGCCCTCGCGATCCTGGAAGGACGGGAATAGCCATGCACCTCCAACTCGACGGCAAGGTGATCTTCGTCGCCGGCGGCAGCCGCGGCATCGGGCTGGGCATCGTCGAGGCCTGCCTGGCCGAGGGCGCGAAGCTGGCCATCACCGCCCGGGGCGCCGAGGCGCTGGAGGCGACCCGAGCGCGCCTCGCGGAGGCCTATGGCGAAGACCGCCTGCTCGCCATCGCCGGCGACATGCGCGACACCAAGGTCATCGAAGACGCCGTCGCCCGGACTGAAGACACCTTCGGCCCGATCTTCGGCGCCGTCGCGAACGTCGGCCTGCACCCCTGCCCGCCCGGCTTCGAGGTGGACGACGACACCTGGGACGCGGGATTCACCCAGAACCTCGACAGCGCCTGGCGGCTGGCTCGCGCGTCCCTGCGCCGGATGACCCCGCGAGGCGACGGCTCGGTGCTGCTGATCAGCTCGATCGCCGGCCTTGGGGCTCTGGGGACACCGCTGACCTACGGCACGGCCAAGGCCGGGATGAACCACCTGACCAAGGAGCTCGCCCGGATCGCCGGCGCCAGCGGCGTGCGCGTGAACGCCATCGCCCCCGGCAACATCCTGTTCCCCGGCGGCGACTGGGAGGCCCGGTCCACCGGCCCCCGCGCCGACGCCTGGACCCGCTGGATCAACCGCGAAGTGCCGCTGCGCCGCTTCGGCCGCCCGGACGAGATCGGCTCGGTCGCCGCCTTCCTGATGAGCCCGCTCGCCAGTTTCGTCACCGGCGCTGTCGTGCCCGTCGATGGCGGCCAGACGCGCTGAGGCGGCGGCCTGACCGCATCTTCGGGCATCCAGTTGAGCAACCGGTCGGCAGCGCCACACAGAGTGAACTGGAGAGCGTTGCGTTAGAATCGAACACTGAGTACGGTCCGCGCCCTCCAAGGGGAAGGACCAGCCAAGCATGACCGCCGCCGACAGCCCGACCGCCCAGCAGGACGGCCACATCCACGGCTACGGCACGAAGGGCTATCGCAGCTACGTCCTGACCGCGCTGCTGGTCATCTACATCCTGAACTTCGTCGACCGCGGCTTGCTGTCCGTGGTGGCGCCGCAGATGAAGCCGGAGCTGGGCATCTCCGACACGGCGTTCGGCCTGCTCACCGGATTCGGCTTCGCGCTGCTCTACACCTTCGTCGGCATCCCGCTGGCCCAGTTCGCCGAGACCCGGCACCGGGTCTGGATCATGACCGTCTGCGTCGCGCTGTGGTCCCTGATGACCGCGCTGTGTGGCCTTGCGACGGAGGTCACCATCGGCTCGCTGACCATCGGCGCCTTCTGGATCCTGCTCGCCTGCCGGGTCGGGGTGGGCATCGGCGAGGCTGGCTGCACGCCGCCGGCCAACTCCCTGATCGCGGACTACTATCCGCCGAAGAGCCGCTCCACCGCGCTGGGCTACTACGCCATGGGCGTGACGCTGGGCGGACTGCTGGCGAACCTGATCGGAGGGCCGATCACCGACGCCTTCGGCTGGCGCGCCGCGTTCTTCGTCCTGGGCGTCCCCGGCATCATCGTCGCCGTCGTCCTGAAGATGACCGTCAAGGAGCCTCCGCGCGGCTACACCGACCCGCCCGGCACGGTGCGCAAGGCGCGGCCGAAGTTCGCGGACGGCATGAAGGAACTGGCCTCAAAGCCCTCGTTCTGGACCATGACCGTGGCGGCGACCATCGCGGCGTTCTGCGGCTACGGCATCGCCTCGTTCCAGTCGCTGTTCCTGAACCGCAGCTTCGGCCTCACCGCCGGCGAGGCTGCCCTGATGGTCAATGTGCCGGTGGCGCTGACGGCGGCGGTCGGCACGGTGGCGACAGGCTGGCTGGCGGAGAAGCTGAGCGCCCGCCATCCCACCGCCATCGCGTGGCTGGCCGGCATCGGCCTCACCGCCTCGGTGCCGTTCTACGTCGTGGCGTTCACCACCCATAACCTGTGGCTCTGCCTCGTCGGCCTCGCGCTCGGCAGCGGCATCAAATACGGCTATCTCGCCGCCCAGTACACGATCGGCCAGGGCGTCGTTTCGGCCCAGGTCCGCGCCGTCTCGACGGCCGTGCTGCTCTTCGTGGTGAACCTGCTGGGCTACGGCCTGGGCCCGCTGTTCATCGGCGCGCTGAGCGACGTGATCTTCAACCTGCAGGTGGCCGATCTGGGCGCCGCGGAGCTGACCCGCAAGTCCTGCGAGGGCGCCGCCCGCGCCGCCCTGGCGCTCGCAGACCAGCAGGTCTGCGCCATCGCCCACCCGCAGAGCCTCCAGCGCTCGCTGCTGATCACGGCCGGCCTCTATGCGGTCGGAGGTGGCTTCTTCTTCCTCACCTGCCGCTGGCTGAAGCGCGACATGGTGGCGAAGTAGGCGCAGGCTATCGCGCCCGGCGTAGAGTCCCGCTAGAAGGCCCGCCATGAGCGCCGCCCCTGCCAAGACCATGGCCGAAAAGGCCGCCGAATACGGCCTGAAGCCCGACGAGTACGAGCTGATCGTCAAGCGGCTCAACCGCGAACCGAACGACGTCGAGCTGGGCGTCTTCTCGGTGATGTGGTCCGAGCACTGCTCGTACAAATCCAGCCGAAAGCACCTCGGCAAGTTCCCCACCAAGGGACCGAAGGTGATCTGTGGTCCGGGGGAGAACGCCGGCGTCATCGATATCGGCGACGGGCAGGCCTGCATCTTCAAGATGGAGAGCCACAACCACCCGTCCTACATCGAGCCCTACCAGGGTGCGGCGACGGGCGTCGGCGGCATCATGCGCGACGTCTTCACCATGGGCGCGCGCCCGGTGGCGCTGCTCAACGCCTTGCGTTTCGGCGATCCCAGCCACCCCAAGACCAAGCGGCTCGTCTCCGGCGTCGTCGCCGGGATCGGCGGCTACGGCAACTGCGTCGGCGTGCCGACCGTGGCCGGCGAGACCAACTTCCACCGCGGCTACGACGGCAACATCCTGGTCAACGCCATGTGCGTGGGCCTGGCCGACGCGGACAAGATCTTCTACTCGGCCGCCCCCGCCGCCGGCCTTACCGTCGTCTACTTCGGCTCCAAGACCGGCCGCGACGGCATCCACGGCGCGACCATGGCCTCGGCGGAGTTCAGCGAGGACGCCGAGGAGAAGCGCCCGACCGTGCAGGTCGGCGACCCCTTCGCCGAAAAGCTGCTGATCGAGGCGACGCTGGAGCTGATGGCGTCTGGCGCGGTCGCCGCGATCCAGGACATGGGCGCCGCCGGCCTCACCTCCTCATCGGTCGAGATGGCCGGAAAGGGCGGCGTCGGCATCGAGCTCGACCTCGACGCCGTGCCCCAGCGCGAAGAGGGCATGACCGCCTACGAGATGATGCTGTCGGAGAGTCAGGAGCGCATGCTGGCGATCCTGAAACCCGGCCGCGAGCGCGACGGCCACGCCATCTTCGAGAAGTGGGGTCTGGACGCCGCCATCATCGGCGTCACCACCGACACCGGCCATCTGGTGCTGAGGCACAAGGGCGAGACCGTCGCCGACGTGCCGCTCGCACCGCTGTTCGACGACGCCCCGCTCTATGATCGCCCCTGGGTCGCCCCGAAAGCCCAGCCGCGCCTGACCGCCGCCGATGTGGCGGCGCCCACCGACTGGAAGGCCGCGATCCTGAAGCTGATGTCCTGCCCCGACATGGCGTCGAAGCGCTGGCTCTGGGAGCAGTACGACCGCCACGTCATGGCCGACACGCTCGAGGACTCCGCCACGGGCGCCGACGCCGGCATCGTTCGCGTGCATGGAACCCGGAAGGCGCTGGCGGTCACCTCCGATGTGACGCCGCGCTACGTCCAGAACGATCCCTACGAAGGCGGCAAGCAGGCCGTGGCCGAGGCCTGGCGCAACCTGACCGCCGTGGGGGCCGAGCCCATCGCCATCACCGACAACCTCAACTTTGGCAATCCCGAGCGGCCCGAGATCATGGGCCAGATCGTCCGCGCCATCGAAGGCATGGCGGAGGCCTGCGCGGCTCTCGATTTCCCGGTCGTGAGCGGCAACGTCAGCCTCTACAACGAGACCAACGGCGCCGCCATTCCGCCCACCCCCACGGTCGGGGGCGTGGGCCTGATCGCGGACTACGCGAAGCGGGCGGACTTCTCGAACCTGAAGCCGGGCGAGACCCTGGTCCTGATCGGCGCCACGGAAGGCGAACTCGGGGCGTCCATGTACCTGCGCGAGGTGCTGGGTCGGGAGGACGGCGCGCCGCCGCCGGTCGACCTCGCCCTGGAGCGCAAGACCGGCGACCTGGTCCGCAGCCTTATCGACTCTGGGATCACCCGCACGGTCCACGACCTCTCCGACGGCGGCCTCGTGGCCGCGGCGGTGGAGATGGCCCTCGCCTCGGGCGTCGGCGTGGCGCTGGGCGTGCAGGGCGGTCTGGCCGATCACGCCCTGTTCTTCGGCGAGGACCAGGCCCGCTACCTGATCGCCGTCCCCAGCGACGAACTCGACACCATCGACGCTAAGGCGGCCGAAGCCGGCGTCGACTACCTGGTCGTCGGCGAGGCTGGCGGCGACGAGGTCTCGCTCGTCGGACAGGACGGACCGCTGGCGGCCATCCAACTCGATGAACTGCGCGCCGCGCACGAAGGCTGGATGCCCGCCTTCATGGGCGAACCCGCGTGATCCCCTTGCGCCCGGCCGAAGCCATAAGGCTGGAGCTGGGCGCCCTCGCCGACCGGCCGCACGTGGCGTTCGCCCTGTCGGTGCTCGGGCGGCCGGGTTCGCGGGACCTGATCCCGACCCCAGCCGCGGTGATCGACCTGGACGCCTTCGACCGGAACGTCGCGAAGATGGCCGCGCGCGCCGCCGAGGCCGGCCTCGCCCTGCGGCCGCACGCAAAGTCCCACAAGTGCGCCGCCCTTGCCCGACGACAGATCGACGCCGGCGCCGTCGGCGTCTGCGCCGCCAAGCTGGGCGAGGCCGAAGCGCTCGCCGCCGCAGGCATCGGTCAGATCCTGGTGACCTCGCCTATCGCTGGCGCCGTGAACGCGGCGCGAGCCGCGAGACTGGCCGCCGAACTGCCGGACTTCCGGATCGTCATCGATCATCCCGACGCCGCCGCCGAGCTGGGCGGAGCCGCGGCAGGTCCGATCCAGGTCCTGATCGACATCGACGTCGGCATGGGCCGGACGGGCTGCCACGATCCAGCCCAGGCGGCCGACGTGGCCCGCGCGGTCCTGGCCCAGCCGAATCTGCGCCTTCTGGGCGTCCAGGGCTACGGGGGGAGCTGGCAGCACATGCCCGGCGCCAATGGGCGGGCCGCCGCCGTCGCCGAAGGCATGAAGGCGCTGACGGCGGCGATCGCCGCGATCCGCGACGCGGGCGGCGCGGTCGATGTCGTCACCGGCGGCGGCACCGGCACCTTCGCCGCCGATGCGGCCCAGGGCGTCCTCAACGAGGTCCAACCAGGGTCCTACGCCTTCATGGACAGGGAGTATCGCGACGCCCTGGGGTCAGATCCCGACGGCGCCTTCGAACAGTCGGTGACGATCGTGTCCACCGTGATCAGCACGAACCACCCCCGGTGGGTCACCCTGGACGCGGGCCTGAAGGCCTTCTCGACCGAAGGGCCGGCACCCGCGCCACTGACGGAGAAGTTCGCCGACTGCGCCTACCGGTTCTTCGGCGACGAGCATGGCATGCTGGCGCGCCCGCAGGGTCAATCGGCGGTTCGTGGCGAGCGCATCTCCCTGGCGCCCGGACACATCGACCCGACGCTCGACCGCTACGATATCCTGCATCTCGCAAGCGGCGACGCCCTGGTCGACATCCTGCGGGTGGAAGCCCGTGGAGCGTCCCAGTAGGCGCAGGCGTCATAGGCTCAACCTATCGTGAACTAGTGGCAAAATCGATTTTTCTTTTGCCCTGAGACCCCGTACATGACCCCGACCTCAATCGGGAGTGCACCATGTCTCTGATCAACACCACCATCCTGCCGTTCACCGCCCAGGCCTACAAGGAAGGCAAGTTCCTGTCGGTCAGCGACGCCGACCTGAAGGGCAAGTGGTCGGTGGTCTTCTTCTATCCGGCGGACTTCACCTTCGTGTGCCCGACCGAGCTGGAAGACCTGGCCGACAACTACGCTGAATTCCAGAAGCTGGGCGTCGAGATCTACTCGGTCTCCACCGACACCCACTTCTCGCACAAGGCCTGGGCCGACACGTCCCCGGCCATCGGCAAGATCAAGTACACGATGATCGGCGACCCGGCCGGCGTGGTGACCAACAACTTCGGCGTGATGCGCGCGGGCCAGGGCCTGGCCGACCGCGGCACCTTCCTGGTCGACCCGGACGGCGTCATCCAGTTCATGGAAGTGACCGCCGAGGGCATCGGCCGCAACGCCGCCGAGCTCCTGCGCAAGGTCAAGGCCGCCCAGTACGTCCGCAACCATCCGGGCGAAGTCTGCCCGGCCAAGTGGGAAGAGGGTGAGAAGACCCTCGCCCCGTCGCTCGACCTGGTCGGCAAGATCTAAGCCGACGCACGGCCCGATCCGGCGCCGCCTCCGCGGCGGCGCCGGCCTCTTCCGGATCCTTCCCCAGGTCCGGCCAGTTCCTCCTCCCCGCGCTTTCCCCGGAGCCGCTCCATGCTGGACGCCAGCCTCAAGGCCCAACTGAAGGGCTATCTCGCGAACATCACCCAGCCGGTCGAGCTGGTGGCCTCGCTCGACGACGGCCCGAAGTCGCGTGAGCTCGGCGAACTTCTCGACCAGATCGCGGAAGTGTCCGACGGGAAGGTCACAGTGACCCGGGGCGCCGACGCCCGCACGCCCTCGTTCGCCATCGTCCGTAAGGGATCCGACGTTTCGGTCCGCTTCGCCGGCATTCCGCTGGGCCACGAGTTCACCTCGCTCGTCCTGGCGCTGCTGCAGGTCGGCGGTCACCCGCCCCGCGTGGAGCCCGAGGTCATCGAGCAGATCCGCGGCCTGGAGGGCGACTTTCAGTTCGAGACCTATTTCTCGCTCTCGTGCCAGAACTGTCCCGACGTGGTGCAGGCGCTGAACGTGATGAGCGTCATCAACCCGCGCATCCGGCACGTGTCGATCGACGGAGCGCTGTTCCAGGACGAAGTCGAGCAGCGCAAGGTGATGGCGGTGCCGACCGTGCTCCTGAACGGCGAGCCCTTCGCCCAAGGCCGCATGACCGTCGAGCAGATCCTCGCCAAGCTGGACACCGGCGCGGTGGCCCGTGCGGCCGAGAAGATCAAGGCGAAGGACGCCTTCGACGTGCTGGTGATCGGCGGCGGTCCAGCCGGCGCCGCCGCGGCCATCTACGCCGCCCGCAAGGGCATCCGGACCGGCCTTGCGGCCGAGCGCTTCGGCGGCCAGGTGCTGGACACCATGGCCATCGAGAACTTCATCTCGGTGCCGCACACCGAAGGCCCGAAGCTGGCCGCCGGCCTGGAGCAGCACGTCAAGGACTACGACGTCGACGTGATGAACCTGCAGAAGGCGGCCAAGCTGATCCCCGCCAGGACCGAGGGCGGCCTGATCGAGGTGCAGCTCGAGAACGGCGCCAGCCTGAAGTCGAAGACCGTCATCCTCGCCACCGGCGCCCGCTGGCGGCAGATGAACGTCCCCGGCGAGGACGAGTACCGCAACAAGGGCGTGGCCTACTGCCCGCACTGCGACGGACCGCTGTTCAAGGGCAAGCGCGTGGCGGTGATCGGCGGCGGCAACTCGGGCGTCGAGGCGGCCATCGACCTCGCGGGCATCGTCGCGCACGTGACGCTGATCGAGTTCGACAGCCAGCTCCGCGCCGACGCGGTGCTGCAGCGCAAGCTGGCCAGCCTGCCGAACGTGGCGATCGTGACGTCGGCGCTCACCACCGAGGTGCACGGCGACGGCGAAAAGGTCACCGGCCTCACCTACAAGGATCGGAACAGCGACGCCGTCCACCGCGTCGACCTGGAAGGGATCTTCGTCCAGATCGGCCTGGTGCCGAACACCGAATGGCTGAAGGGCTCGGTCGCTCTGAGCCCGCGCGGCGAGATCGAGACCGACTTCCGGGGCGCCACCTCGATCCCCGGCGTCTTCGCGGGCGGCGACGCGACGACCACGCCCTACAAGCAGATCGTCATCGCCATGGGCGAAGGCTCCAAGGCGGCCTTGTCGGCCTTCGATTATCTGATCCGCCTGCCGGCCGCCGACGCCGAGCAGGCCGCCGCCTGAACGGACTGATCCGGGCGTGTGCAGCGCGTCCGGATCAGCGCATCCAAGCTCGGAAACACGCCAGGAAAGGCTCCAGGTCCTTGCGGTGTTGCGGGCCGACCGTGAGCTCGAGCGCGCGCAGGCTCCGGCAGAACGCGCGGTGCTCGGCGCCGATCTCTTCCGGCTTGGCCAGCGCCATCGTCCAGTCGGGAAACATCCGCTCGGTGTTGGGTTCGCGAAAGACCTCGACTATGCCCCCATGGCGGGGATCGTCGCGGATGGCCTCGTAGAATGACAACAGCTGATGCGGGTCGCCCTCCAGGAACTGGAGATAGCTGCCATCGTAGTGGCAGAGCATTCCGGTGACGCCCCTCGCCGCGTTGTTCTTCTGGGAGATCGAGACGATCGCTTCGAGCGCCTGCGTATCAGGCACGAGCTTGGACGAACTCAGGTAGGCAATGCAGATCAACGGTAGCTCCGGCGACACCTCCCCCCGGAGAAAATACCATTGGTGGCGATGGCGGGGCGCGGGGCTATCACCCAAAATGGTGACGGGCTTTGAGACTTTTCGGCGCCTCGCGCGTCGCTAGAGTAGTCCAATGAACCGCTATTGGACCCTGGCCAAACGCCCCCCTCCGCCCTGGCCCGACGCCGACACCTTCGAGATCCGAGGGGCGCCGATCCCGAGCCCAGGACCCGGGCAGGCGCTGACCCGCACGATCTATGTCAGCCTCGACCCCTATCAGTGGGGCTACAAGCGCCGGGGCGTGGAGCCCGAGGGCGCGCCCTGTCACGCCCGCACGGTCGCCCAGGTGGTGGAGAGCCGGATCGACGGCCTGTCTCCCGGCGACTTCGTCTTCTGCACCAACGGCTGGGCTGAATACGGCCTGATGGGCGAAGGCGTGCCGCGGCCCGGGTACATGGTTCCGCGCAAGCTGGATCCGGCGCAGGGGCGGATCTCGCAGGCCGTCGGCGTCCTGGGCATGCTGGGGCTGACCGCCTACGCCGGCATGATCCTGCAATGCGATCCGCGGGCCGGCGACACGGTGGTGGTTTCAGCGGCCTCGGGCGGCGTGGGCCAGATCGCCGGCCAACTCGCCCGGATGCGCGGCGCCCGCGTGGTCGGCATCGCGGGCCATCCCGACAAGTGCCGCTACGTCGTGGAAGAGCTGGGCTTCAACGCCTGCGTCTCCCATCTGAGCCCGACCTTCGCCGACGACCTGACGGCCGCCTGCCCGACCGGCGTGGACGTCTATTTCGAGAACGTCGGCGGCCCGGTCTTCCAGGCCGTCCTGCCGCTGTTCAACCCCGGCGCCCGGATGACGATCTGCGGCCTGATCTCCCACTACGGCGACGAGGGCGGCGATGCGGGCGCCGCCGAGCGGGCGGCCGCGGAGGCCCGCGGCGTCCACGTCCAGAA
Organism: Phenylobacterium kunshanense; assembly: GCF_003254525.1. Classification (GTDB taxonomy): domain Bacteria; phylum Pseudomonadota; class Alphaproteobacteria; order Caulobacterales; family Caulobacteraceae; genus Phenylobacterium; species Phenylobacterium kunshanense. The sequence continues at coordinate 222,242 of NZ_QFYS01000007.1, read as the reverse complement.
CCTGTTCGTCGGCAACTATGTGGAGAGCCACCACGACGCCTTCCTGGCTGAGGTGGCGCCGTGGGTCGCGTCCGGCGAGGTCCGCTACCGCGAGGACATCCGCGAGGGATTCGAGGCCATCCCGGCCGCCTTCGCCGACATGCTCAAGGGCGCGAACTTCGGGAAGACGCTGGTCCGGATCGCGCCGGACCCGACGCTCTAGGCCCCCGCCACGGCCCGCCGGAACAGGTCGAGCGCCGCGGCCGCGAATGCGCGCATGTTGGCGCTGCGATCACTCGAGCCCGTTTCGAGCGTCAGTACGGCTTCGACCGGTCCGGAGATGGCCACGCAGGTGTGCCCTGGCGCATCGCCATAGGGGTTACCCGTCGGGCCGGCGGCGCCGGTTTCCGATACGCCCCAGGTCGCGCCGTAGCGTTCGACGGCGTTGCGCGCGAGCAGCAGGGCGTAGGGTTCGCTGGACGAGCGCATGCCCGTGAGCGCCTCCTTCGGGATGTCGGTCAGCAGCACCCGCGCCTTCGGCGTGTAGACCACCGCGCCGCCGAGGTAGTAGGCGCTGGCGCCAGGCACGCTGAGCAGCGCCGCCGAGATCAGCCCCCCGGCCGAACTCTCGTTCACCGCCACCTTCTCGCCGCGCGCCTTGAGCGCCTCGCCGACCTCGGCCGCCAGGGCCTCCAGCTCGTCCATACCGTTCCTTCCGCTTGGCGCCACGCCCGTTCGGCGTCCATCATGCCGCCATTCGCGCCAAGAACCATACTTCGGGAGGATTTGAATGGACGCCCAGTCTCAGTGGACCGGCCTCGACGCCGGGCGCCTGGAGCGCATCACCGACCACCTGGAGCGCCACTACATCGCCTCCGGCCGGATCACGGGCTGCCAGGTGGCGGTCGCCCGGCACGGCCACATGGCCTACTTCAAGTCGTTCGGACAGATGGACCGCGAGCGCGGCAAGCCGACCCGCGACGACACGATCTACCGCATCTATTCCATGACCAAGCCGATCGCCTCGGTGGCGCTGATGACCCTGTTCGAGCAGGGCCATTTCCAGCTCAACGACCCGGTGCACCGTTTCGTGCCGTCGTGGCGGAACCATCGAGTCTGGATCTCGGGTGAAGGCGAGGCGATGGAGACCGAGCGGCCGCAACGGCCGGTCACCTTCCGCGACGTGCTCAGCCACACCGCCGGCTTCACCTACGGCGGCGGCCTGCCGGGCGTCGGCATCCAGCATCCGATCGACAAAGTCTATCGCGCGCTGAAGGTGCGCTCGGTGGGCGGATCGGACACCATGATGGAATTCATGGACAAGATGGGCCAGGTGCCCCTGCGCTATCAGCCCGGCCAGGCCTGGATGTATTCCCTCGCCACCGACGTGGTGGGCGCCCTGGTCGAGATCATCTCCGGCAAGCCGCTCGCCCAGTATCTCTCGGAGACGATCTTCGAGCCCCTCGGCATGAAGGACACCGCCTTCTGGGTGGCCCCGGAGAAGAAGGAGCGGTTCGCCGCCAACTACCAGCGCGGCGCTGACAAGCAGCTCAAGCTGATCGACGATCCCGAGACCTCGGACTTTACGCGCGAGCCCGGCTTCAAGTCGGGCGGCGGAGGTCTGACCGGGACCAGCGCCGACTACATGCGCTTCTGCGAGATGCTGCGCCGGGGCGGCGAGCTCGACGGCCACAGGGTGCTGGGCCCGCGAACCATCGAACTGATGCACATGAACCACCTGCCCGGCGGCAAGACCCTGACCGACCTCGCCATCGGCGCCTTCTCGGAGACGGCCTATGACGGCGTCGGCTTTGGCCTGGGCTTCGCCTCGACCCTCGGCCAGGTGGAGTCGGGCGGCTACGGCCAGGGCGACTACTACTGGGGCGGCGCGGCCTCGACGATCTTCTGGGTGGATCCGAAGGAGGACCTCTCGGTCGTGTTCATGACCCAGCTCATGCCCTCGGCCACCTTCAACTTCCGCGGCCAGCTCAAGAACATCATCTATTCGGCGATCATCGACTGACCGCTGCTGCCACACGGCTGTCAGCAGGCTGTCGCTAAGCCTGTCCCTCGATGCGGGAGGGACAGGCCATGGCCTACGACACAGTGCATGACGACGGACGGCGGGACTTCCATTTTCTCTATGGCCGCTGGTCGGTGCAGCATCGGCGACTGAAGGCGCGTGGCGCGGGTTGCGATGAGTGGGACGTCTTCGCCGGCGCCAGTTTCACGCAGGGCCTCATGGGCGGCCTGGTGAATGTCGAGGACAACGACTTCCCCGAGCTCCGCGCCCAGGGCGTGGCGATCCGCACCTTCGACATCGAGAACCGGCGGTGGTCGATCTACTGGGTCAGCAGCGCCTCGGGCCTTTTGCAGGCTCCCGTGCATGGCCGGTTCGAGGATGGGATTGGCCTGTTCCATGGCGAGGATCTGGACGGCGACCGGCCCGTGAAGGTCGCCTATCGGTGGGACGGAATCACGGGATCCACGGCGCGCTGGAGCCAGGCCTTCTCCTATGACGACGGCGAGACGTGGGAGACCAACTGGACCATGGACTTCACGCGGACAGCATGACCGAGCACGTCGTTTCCCTGGCCTCCCTGTTCCTGCTGACGCTGGCAACGTCGGTCGTGCCGGGGCCCAGCAACTTCCTCACGATGCGTATCGCCATGCGCCGGGGCCGCGGGCCCGCCGTCGCCACCGCGTTCGGCGCGACACTGGGGGTTCTGATCTGGTGCGTGGCGGCGCTGGTGGGCCTTGCGGCTCTGCTGGCCGCCGCGCCCTGGCTCTACAAGGCCATGCGGATCGCCGGCGGGCTCTATCTGGTCTGGTTCGCCGTCGCGCTCTGGCGGTCGAGGCCTGAGCCGGCCCTCACCGAGCCCCCGCCGGGCGCCGCGAAGGCCGCCTTCGCCCAGGGCTTGGCGATCTGCCTGACCAACCCGAAGTCGGTGCTGTTCTTCGCCAGCGTGTTCTCGGCCTACGTGGGGCCGGATACTCCCGATTGGCTCCACTTCGCGGCCGTCCTGGTCGTCACGATCACCTGCCTCATCTGGCAGGCGGGACTGGCGCTGGCCTTTTCCGCCGCCCGCGCCGCCCAGGCCTATGCGCGCGCCCAGAAGCCGCTGGACCGCGGGGCCGCCGGCCTCATGGGCCTCTTCGGCCTCAGCCTGCTCTGGACGTCCGGCTGACACGCGCCTAAGTCGGCGCCATGCCGATGTCCCAGCCCGACCTGGAAGCCGCCCTCCGCGAGGGGTTCCCCGACGCCGAGATCGAGGTGCACGACCTCGCCGGCGACGGCGACCACTACAAGGCCCGGATCGTCTCCGCCGCCTTCCAAGGCCTGCCCCGCGTTCGCCAGCACCAGCTCGTGTACGCGGCGCTGAAGGGCAAGATGGGCGGCGAGTTGCATGCCCTGGCCCTGGAGACGTCCGCGCCAGCCTGACGCGGCTCCCCAGCGACGCTTGACCCTCGGGGCCGCCGTCCCTAGCTCTTGCCCGAACATTCCGCGCCGAAAGGGCGACACCCATGTCCGAAGCCGCCGCCAATCCCGTTCACGACTGGATCGCCAAGTCCGTCGCCGAGAACCCCGTGATCCTCTTCATGAAGGGCGAGCCGGAACAGCCCCGCTGCGGCTTCTCGGCCGTGACGGTGCAGATCCTCGACCACCTGGGCGTCGAATTCGTCGGCGTCGACGTGCTGCAGAGCGACGCGCTGCGCGAAGGCATCAAGTCGTTTTCCGACTGGCCGACCATCCCGCAGCTCTACGTGAAGGGCGAGTTCGTCGGCGGCTGCGACATCGTCCGCGAGATGTTCCAGTCAGGCGAGCTCAAGACCCTGCTGTCGGAAAAGGGCCTGCTGGAAGCGTGACCAGGCTGCTCGAACCGCCGGAGGGCCGGCAGGTCTTCCGGCTGACGTTCGAGCCGACGCCCGCGGATATCGACGACAACGGCCACGTGAACAACGTGGTCTACCTGCGCTGGGCGCAGGACATGGGCGTCGCCCACTGGCGCAGCCGCGCGCCCGCCGACGCCCAGGCGACCTGGGCCTGGGTCGCGCTTCGCCATGAGATCGACTACCGGCGCGAGCTCAAGCTGGGCGAGATCGCCCAGGGCCGGACCTGGGTGGCCGAAGCTCCCCAGGGCCCCCGGTTCGACCGCTTCATCCGGATCGACGGCCCGGACGGCGCCATGTGCGCCCAGATCCGGACGACCTGGGTGCTGATCGAGCAGGCGACCGGCCGGCCCCGCCGCGTACCCGACTGGATCCCAGCCCTACTGACATGATCGAGGCTGAACCTTCCTGACCTGTCTCCGTTTGGCCCGGGGGCGAGCAGCGACAGGTCGGAATGGATATCCAGAGCTTCACTCGCGCGCTGGAGGCGCGCCTCGACTGGGCGCCTGCATGGGCCTTCAGCCTGGTGCTCATCGGTCTCGCCCTCGCCGCGGCGCTCGCGGCCTATGGTGGTGTGGTGAGCGTCCTGCGACGCCGACTGACCCGGAAGGACTCCTTCTGGCGCCCGCTTCTCCTCCGCACCCGCAGACCTGCACGGCTCGCAATCTGCATCGGCGCCATCAGCTGGGCCGTGCATGTGGCCCCCCTGCCGGCGCGGGAGGCCACGCTCGTCCAGCACGCCCTGCTGATCGGCTTCATCGTGCTGGTGGGGATGGCGCTGATGACCGCGCTCGACATCGGCTCGGCGCTCTACCTCAGGCGGTTCCGGGTGGACGTTTCGGACAACCTGCTCGCCCGCAAGCATCTGACGCAGGTGAGGATCCTACGGCGGGCCTTGGCGACACTGGTGATCATCCTCACCTGCGCGTTCGTTCTGATGACCATTCCCGGAGTCCGGCAACTCGGCGTGAGCCTGCTGGCCGCAGGCGGCGCCGCGGGCATCATCGTGGGCCTCGCGCTGCAGCCTGTCCTGTCCAACCTGCTGGCGGGGGTTCAGATCGCCCTGACCCAGCCCATCCGCATCGACGACGCCGTCATCGTGGAGGGCGAATGGGGTCGCGTGGAGGAGATCACATCCACCTATGTGGTGGTGAAGATCTGGGATCTCCGTCGGCTGGTCGTGCCGCTCAAATACTTCCTGGAGAACCCTTTCCAGAACTGGACGCGGGAGTCCGCCGACCTCTTGGGAACCGTGATGCTGTACCTCGACTACAGCACGCCGGTTCCGGCCATCCGCGAGAAGCTGGAGGACATCCTCGCCGGCTCGCCGCATTGGGACGGCAAGACCGCCGTGGTCCAGGTGACGGACGCCCGGGAGCGGACCATGGAGGTCCGGATCCTGGCAAGCGCACGCGACTCCGGCGCCGCCTTCGACCTGCGATGCGAGATCCGCGAGAGGATGATCGCGTGGCTCAACGCCGACCACCCCCACGCCCTGCCCCGCGAGCGCTTCGACGTCGCGTTCGACGATGGACCGAGGGTCAGGCGCCGGGACCGCGCCAGGCCACCAGTGGATTCAGCAGGAACACCGGCGTCCGTGGCGGAAGCCCCAGCTCTTCCCAGGTAAAGCGCAGGTCCGCCCGGCCGGCGGCGAACGATCTGCAGGTGTCGAGGCGCCTGCGGCCAAGGGCGAGGGTCACGGCCTCCCCCTTCTTCTCCACATAGACCGCGAAATCCGCCTTCGCCGTACAGCCGCTGGACGCCACGGTGACCGTCAGCGCGTCGCGTCCGGCCTGGGCGCCATACAGCGGCTCGAGTTCGGCCAGCGGTCCACCCGGCGGGGCGATCACCCGCACCGCCCCGGCGCACCCCCCCAGCGCCAGCGCCGCCAAGATGAAGACCCTGCGATTCATGACGCCACTCCGCCACAGCCTTTCCGAGAGCGAAAGGCCCCGGCAAAGCAAAAGGCCCCGGATCGCTCCGGGGCCTTCGCGAAGTCATCGGTACTCGGCGTCAGCTTACGACGCGTAGAACTCGATCACGAGGTTCGGTTCCATCTTCACCGGATACGGCACCTCGGCCAGCTCCGGCGCACGCACGAACGTGGCGGACATGCTCTTCGCCTCGACCGTGATGTAGTCGGGGGTCTCACGCTCGGACGAGCCCAGCGCTTCCAGCACCAGGGCCATGTTGCGCGAACGCTCGCGCACCTGGACCACGTCGCCCGGCTTCACGCGGTACGACGCGATGTTCACGCGCTTGCCGTTCACCAGCACGTGGCCGTGGTTGACGAACTGACGGGCTGCGAACGGAGTCGGCACGAACTTGGCGCGATAGACCACCGCGTCCAGGCGCGATTCCAGCAGGGCGATCAGGTTCTCGGAGGTGTTGCCCTTGCGGCGGGCGGCTTCCTCGTAGATCCGGACGAACTGCTTCTCGGTGATGTTGCCGTAGTAGCCCTTCAGCTTCTGCTTGGCGCGGAGCTGGAGGCCGAAGTCCGACACCTTGGACTTGCGACGCTGGCCGTGCTGGCCGGGGCCGTAGGCGCGGGCATTGATCGGAGACTTCGGACGACCCCAGACGTTTTCGCCCATCCGGCGGTCGAGTTTGTACTTGGCGCTATGGCGCTTGGACATATTCCACTCTCTGTTCGACGCGGCCGGCGACCTCTCGAAGCGGAGATCGCGATCTCAACGGCGGCACTGCATCAACCCGTCATAGACTTCCGGCCGCGCGGGCGAGCCCGGCGGCTGGAAGGCGCGGTGTATGACGGTCGGGCCGCACCGAGTCAAGGACGGCTTGCCTTCAGATGTCGCCCAGCAGTCCCAGCGCCCGTGACGGACTCCGGACGTTCGCCCGCATCTCGCAGACGAGGCCGCTGGGCAGGTAGCGCATGGCGACCTTGCCCCCGAGTTCCCCGCGTAGGCCGCGCTCTATGAGGCGCGATCCGAAGCCCTTCCGCAGCGGGGGCGAAGCCGGCGGCCCGCCCGTTTCGCTCCAGCACACATCGAGGGCGCCGCTGTCCGCATCATGGGTCCACGAGAGGGTGACCTGGCCAGTCGCGGACGACAGCGCGCCGTACTTCACGGCGTTGGTGGCCAGCTCGTGGAAGACGAGCGCGAGGGTGAGCGCCGCGCCGGGCGGCAGCCAGACCTCGCCGCCTGCAAGGCTCACGCGGGTCGGATCCTCGCCGCAGAACGGGCGGAGCGCGCGTTCGGCCAGCTCCCGCAGCAAGGCGCCGTGCCAGCGTTCGCGGGTCAGCACCTCATGCGCCGCCGACAGGCCCAGCAGCCGGGACTCGAACGCCTCGTACGCCGTCGCCGGGTCATAGTCGCCGCGCAGCGTCTGGGCGGCCATCGACTGGACGGTCGCCAGCGTGTTTTTCACCCGGTGGTTCAGTTCGTTGATCAGCAGCCGCAACTGGGCCTGATAGCGCTGCTGGGCGGTCTCGGCGTGCTTCCGGTCGGTGATGTCCTCGACCGTCGCGATGAAGTAGTCGGGATCACCGTTCGCCGTTCGAACAAGCGCGACCGTGAGGTGGACCCAGACGACCTCGCTGGATGGCGTCAGGTACCGTTTCTCCAGCGTGTAGGTGTCGCGTTCTCCATCGATGACGCTCCGCACGAGCGCGAGGTCGACCGCGAGGTCTTCGGGATGCGTGATGTCGACAAACGTCCGCGCCATCAGCAGATCGCGGGAATAGCGGGTGATGGCGCACATGCGCTCGTTGACTTCCAGGAACCGGCCTTCGGGCGAGATCCGGGCCACGCCGACGGGTGTGTGGTCGAAGACCGCCCGGTATCGCGCTTCGGCCGCTTGCAGATTCAGCCGCGCCGTCACGGCCGCCGTCACCACTTCCGTATAGAGGACCAGGCCGCCGATCTCGCCGTCGTCCGTTCGCCACGGCGCCACCGACCAGCGGATCCATTCCGTGCGCCCGGTTTCGCGCTCGAAGGGCTCGCCGTCATGGCTGAGCTCGACGCCCTCCGCCAGCGCCCGCGCATGCAGGTCTCGCCAACGCTGCGGGACGTCGGGAAACACATCGTAGTGCAGGCGTCCGGCGAGCGGCGTGTCGCCGGGGAGGCCCTGGTCGGTCAGGAACTGCCGCGACGCCGCCAGGTACCGCATGGCCCGGTCGAAGATCGCGATGCCGATCGGCGCCTGCGTGAGCGCCGTCAGGACGCTGGATGGAGTCGGCGCCGCCACGCCGGCGCCCTGGTCATGCGCGCCGGCCGGTCCTGTCATGTCGGTAGCCTTGGTGGAATCCATGCGGGAGCCAACTGAACACTGTCATGCGACAGAACGGCCCCCGCGGGCCCAGGTCAACCAGCCGCGAGCGGCGGCAGGCGGTAGCGACCGTCCCGCATCTCCTCCTTGGGCAGGTAGGCCCGCAGGCTGAGGCTGAACGGACCGGTGGCCGGAGCCGGGAGCCAGTTCGACGAGCGGTCGCCTCCCGGATCCTGTCTTGCGATCCAGATGGTGAGCGACCCGTCGGCGTTCGCCTTCAACCCCGGTGTCCGATCGCCGATCGAATACCGGCCGATCGGATTGTCCACGAGGAAGAACTGCCCCTCTCGGGTGGCCTCGTACATGGTCAGGGACCAGAAGGCGTCCACGGCCGGCAGCCGCCCCGCAGGGAAGTGAAGCTTCCACGGTCCGGGACCATCGATCATCCGACCGCCCTGGGCCAGTGCGGGCTGGAGGTACATCGCCTCGGCCGGTGGAAGCGCCGCCAGCCCGGACAGCGCCACGCCGGCCCGGAACAGGTAGTCCTGATTATAGAAGCCCAAGGTCGATCGCGGATAGCTCCAGCCATCGACCGCACTGCCCGGCCGCATGCTCTTCAGCGCCTGCCGCGCGTCCTCGACGCCCGCGTCGATCGCGGCCACCGCGGCGGCATCGAATCTGCCGGGATCGAAGTCGCCGGCAGGACCGAGCCCCAGCGCTGCGATCCGAGCGAACAGGGCGCCGTCCGTCGCCGGCGGCGGGTTGGCCTTCAGCAACTGCGCGACCGCCGTGAAATAGGCCAACGGCGGCGACTGGCGCGTCGCATAGGCAGGCGGCGGCGCCAGGCCTGCCGGGCCCGCGAGCTGCAACTGGTCCTGGAGGGCGTGGACCGCAGGCAGGTCGGCTTCGCCTTCGACGAGAATGCGCGCCAGCAGCCAGCCATGGGGCGTGGTGAGGCGCACGACGTCGGGGCCGGACCCCGGCTGGCCCGGTCCGACGATCGTGTAGCGGCCGCCCGCCCCGCCGCTGGTCCGTGTCCCCAGGACGAAGTCGTTGTCCGTGAACATGCTCATCCCAGCCACCGAGATGTAGCGCTCGCCCGTCGGCGGCACGGTCAGGGTCACCGGCCCCTTGGTCAGGTCGAGCCAGGCGCTGGAATACAGGGTGTCGTTGTTCGGCGCGGTGACCGCCCGCGACTGCGGACCGGCCAGGGCCCGGGTGTGGCCGAACCGGTTGAGTCCCGCCGGCTGGCCGCCTTTGCCCGACAGCGCGCGGGTCCGGGTCGTCGCCATCTCGATGAGCGGCAGGCCGTAGAGCCAGGCCTCGCTGGCCGCGCGCCGCAGGTCACCCTGCGCGGCCGCCGACTGGCCTGCCGGAACCACCCCGAACGCCGCCGCAGCGGCCAGTAACTGACGCCTGTTCACCCGTCACACCCTCCGTCGAGGCCGTGGACCCTGGCGACCGCGCCGGCCTCAGGCAAGCTCGACGGGAGGCATACGGTAATAGCCCCGAAGCAACTCGGGCCTCGGCAGATAGGCGCGCATGAACAGCGCAAAGGGCCCCGCAGGCGCCGGCAGCCAGTTGCCCTCCCGTTCGGTCCCCGGGCTGTCGTGGCCGATCCAGATGTCGAGCGAACCATCGGCGTTGCGGGTGAGTCCCGGCGTCCGGTCGCCGATGGCGTAGCGGTCCAACGGATTGTCGCAGAAGAAGAACTGCCCGTCCGGCATCGCCTCATAGAGGCTGAGCGACCAGAACGAGTCCACGGGCAGATGGCGGTCGGCCGGGAAGTGCAGGCGCCACGCCTTCGTCCCGTCGAAGAGGCGGCGCGGGCCCGGCCCCTCGGCCTGCATGTACATCGCCTCGGCTGGCGGCAGGGCGGCCAAGCCGCCGAGCGCGACGGCCGCCCGCAGCGCGTAGTCCTGGTCGAAGTCGCCGAGGCGGGCGTCGGGATAGGACCAGCCGTCGACGAACTGCGTGCCGCCCAGCCCGCCGCCCCCGCGCACGGCCTCGCGCGCCTCCGCGACGCCGGCCTCCATCTCCGCGGCCTCCGCCTCACTGAACCGATCGGCATCAAACCCTTCCAGGAGGCCCAGCGGCGCCATGCGGCGCAGGATCGCCAGGTCGGTGACCGGCGGCGGGTTGGCCGCCATCAGGGCCGCTGCGCTGGCGAAGTAGTCGCGCCAGCCTGCGTTCCGATCCGCGTAGGGCCCAGGCGCCTCGCAGGGCGGCCCCTGCATGGACAACCCGGCCTGGACTTCGCGCGCCGCCTCCAGATCGTGAGGCCCCTCCACAAGCACGCGGGCCAGCACCCAGACGTGATGGGTAGGCGACCGGACGACGTTCCAGCCCTCGACGGCCTCGCCCGGCCCGACCAGTCGGAAAGTTCCGCCGTCCGGACCCGTGGTCCGCGTGCCCAGGACCGCGAAGTTGTTGGTGTAGGCGTCCATCAGCGCGACCGAGAGATAGCGGTCGCCGGCCGGCGGCAGGGTGATCGTCACAGGCCCGGCGGACAGGTCGACCTGGGCGGTGGAATAGAGCGTGTCGGTGTTGGGCGTGGTGACCGCGCGGTGCTTGTGGTTGGCCAGGCTCCGGACGTGGGCGAAGACCCCCATTCGCTGGCCCAGGGCCTGTCCGCGCTGGCGCGTGGTCGCCACCTCGATGAGCGGCAGGGCGTAGGCGTAGGCTTCCCGCGCAGCAGTCCTCAGATCGCTCACCTATCCCCCCTTCGGGCCGTCCGGTCCGCCAGCCCGACCGCCGCTTCGCGGGCCTCGGCCCACCATTTGCGCATCAGGTCTCCGGCGTGGCCCGGCTGCGCGAGGGCGACGGCCTGCCCGGCCCAGAGTGAGATCAGCTCCGGAGCGTCGGCCTGGGTCGCGGCGGCGCGCAGCGGCTGGGTCAGCCGGTTCTGCACAGGATAGGCCGGGACGTCGTCCTGCACCCCATGCATCAGACGCATGAACCTGTTCTCGATTCCGCGGGCGAAGCGGCCCGTGAACGCCCGGGTGAGCCGCGTGGGATCGTCTCCCGCCTCGGCCAGGGCGCGCCGCCACGGGGCCGACGTCACCGCTTCGTCGGCCAGCAGGAACGCGGTGCCCATCTGCACGGCCGATGCGCCCAGCGCCAGCGCGGCCGCCACGCCGCGCCCGTCCATGATCCCTCCGGCGGCGATCACCGGCAGGTCCACGGCCGCGCGGATCGTTCCGACCAGGGCCATGGTCCCCACAAGGCTCGCCTCGGCGTCCGCAAGGAAATGGCCCCGATGACCGCCGGCCTCGAAGCCCTGGGCGCAGATCCCGTCGGCGCCGACCTCGGCCCAGGCCCGCGCCTCCGCCACAGTGGTCGCCGTGCCCACGACGAGCGTCCCGGCGGCATGCAGGGCGTCCACCTGATCCCCGCTGAGAATTCCGAACGTGAACGACGCCACCGGCGGCGCTGCGGCGGTCAGCGCGTCAAACTGGGCCTCGAAGTCGGGAGCGAACTGGTTGGGGAGGGTCGGCAGGGGCTGTCCCAGCTCCGCGTACCAGGGCGCCAGTCGCGACAGCGCCGCCTCGAGTTCGCCCCTGTCCGGCTCGGCGGCCTGCGCCATCAGCAGGTTGACCCCGAATGGACCGTCTGTGACGGCTCTCAGGGCCTCGACGGCGCGACCGAGGTCTTGCGGCTCCAGGGCGCCGGCCGCGAGCGAGCCCATGCCGCCCGCGCCGTTGACCGCCACCGCCAGTTCGCCCGCAGAGGCGCCCACCATGGGAGCCTGGAGGATCGGAATCTCCAGCCCGTCCAGGAGCGCCCGCAGGCTCATCCGCCCGCCTCGCCCTTCTTCCTGGCGATCTTCTCCAGCACCTTGCCGCGGCCGCGACTCAGCGCCGTGATCACGCCGCGAAGGGTGCGCACCTCCTGATCGGTGAAGCGCGCCTTGCCCAGCGCCGATCGCAGGTTCTGGATCATGTTCGGGGTCTTCTCCGGCGGATGGAAGAAGCCAGCGGTCTCCAGCTCCCGCTCCAGGTGCTCGTAGAGCCCCAGCAGCGCTTCGCCGGTGGCAGGACCCGGGCCGGGCCGGAAGTTGGGCGGGGCGGCGTCCAGCAGGGTCGCGCGCCACTCATAGGCGTTGATCGCCACCGCCTGCCCCAGGTTCAGGGATCGGAAGCGCGGGTCGATCGGGATGGTCACGATACCCTGGCAGAGCGCGATGTCCGAGGTCTCCAGCCCCGCGCGTTCGCCGCCGAACAGCAACCCGATCCGCTCGCCACGTTGCGCGGCCTGGAGCAGCTCGGACGCCGCCGCGCGCGGGGTCAGGACCGGCAGGGTCAGCTCGCGCGGCCGCGCCGTCGTGGCGAAGACGAGTTGCAGGTCGGCGATGGCCTCGGCGACCGTGTCGAACACGCGCGCGGCGTTCAGGGGCCACTCCGCACCCGACGCCAGCGCCCAGGCGCGCTCCTGGGGCCAGCCGTCGCGGGGGTTCACGAGCCGGAGGTCGGCCAAGCCGAAGTTGGCCATGACGCGGGCCACCGCGCCGATGTTCTCGGCCAGCTGGGGCGCATTCAGGATGATGACGGGTGCGGAGGGAGCGGCGTCGGCCATGACGCGTTTAGAGGCGCCCGGCCGACGAATGGCAACCCCGCCCGAGTCGACGCGCACGCCCACGCGCCGCAGTCGAGGCGCCTTTTGCCGTCCGGGTCGGCCGTTCGGGGCGCCAAAAGCCTCGTGTCATGCTCCCTTCGAGAGAGCATCTGCGGATTCTGAGGCCCCTGACGCAGCGGCTAGCCTTTGCGTCGGCGCTCCTGACGGCTATACGGCCCCAAACGAAAATTCCGCCCGGAGCGTCCGCCCCTCATGGCCAAGATCAAAGTCGCCAACCCTGTCGTGGATCTCGACGGGGACGAGATGACCCGCATCATCTGGAAGCTGATCAAGGACAAGCTGATCTTCCCCTTCCTCGACCTCGAGATCGACTACTACGACCTGGGGATGGAGCACCGCGACGCCACCGACGACAAGGTGACCGTCGAGGCGGCTGAAGCCATCAAGCGCCACGGCGTCGGCATCAAGTGCGCCACCATCACGCCGGACGAAGCCCGGGTGAAGGAATTCAACCTCAAGAAGATGTGGAAGTCGCCGAACGGCACGATCCGCAACATCCTCGGCGGCGTGGTCTTCCGCGAGCCGATCATCTGCAAGAACGTGCCGCGGCTGATCCCGGGCTGGACCCAGCCGATCATCGTCGGCCGCCACGCCTTCGGCGACCAGTACAAGGCCACCGACTTCAAGGTGCCCGGCAAGGGCAAGCTCAGCATCAAGTGGGTCGGCGAGAACGGCGAGACGATCGAGCACGAGGTGTTCGACTTCCCCAGCAGCGGCGTCGCCATGGGGATGTACAACCTCGACGAGTCGATCCGCGAGTTCGCCCGGGCCAGCCTGGCCTACGGCCTCGCCCGCAACTACCCGGTCTACCTGTCGACGAAGAACACGATCCTCAAGGCCTATGACGGGCGCTTCAAGGACATCTTCGCCGAGGTCTACGAGGCCGAGTTCGCCGCCCAGTTCAAGGAAGCCGGCCTCGTCTACGAGCACCGCCTGATCGACGACATGGTGGCCTCGGCCCTCAAGTGGTCCGGCGGCTTCATCTGGGCCTGCAAGAACTACGACGGCGACGTGCAGTCCGACCAGGTCGCCCAGGGCTTCGGCTCGCTGGGCTTGATGACCTCGGTGCTGATCACGCCCGACGGCAAGATCATGGAGGCGGAAGCCGCTCACGGCACCGTCACCCGCCACTACCGCCAGCACCAGCGCGGCGAGTCGACCTCCACGAACTCCATCGCCTCGATCTTCGCCTGGACTCAGGGCCTGAAGCACCGCGCCAAGCTCGACGGCAACGCCGAGCTGACCCACTTCTGCGACACCCTCGAAAAGGTCTGCGTGGCGACGGTCGAAAGCGGCTCGATGACCAAGGACCTGGCGCTTCTGGTCGGCGACACCCAAGGCTGGCTCACCACCGAGGGCTTCATCGACAAGGTGGCGGCGAACCTGGAAAAGGCGCTGGCCGCCTGAGGTCACGCCCAACCTGAGTCCACGCCCGACGTGAACGACAGCGCCGTCCGCGAACCCCGCGGGCGGCGTTTTCCGTTTCAGCGCCCCTGCGCCCAGACGTCGAGGGGCTGCTTCTCTTCGTGGCGGATCAGGATCTGATAGCCCACGACGAACGCCACGATGGCAATCAGCGTCCCGCCCAGGAACCCGGCCGGCGACGCGAACCATAGCGTCAGCCACAGGATCAGGTCCCCAAGCACAAGCATCGCCCAGCGCGTGAGCAGGCTGAACGCGTGATAGGTCCGCTCATGGGCGACGACATCGGGGGTCTGGTCGCCAAAGTGCTCGCGAGTATCCATCTCGGCCTCCGAAAAACTGGCGTTATGCGAGAGGACACCCACGCGAACTCCGCGTCAACTATGTTCTTGCTTTGTTCGCTTTTGGCGCTAGCCTCTGGTCAGGCCTTCAGGAGACCAGGATGACCATCGGCTATGTGACGATCGGCGCGCACGACGTGGACGCCGCCCTGCCCTTCTTCGACGCCGTCCTCGGCGCCCTGGACTGGGAGCGTAGCCAGCCTTTCCCCGGCTGGGCGTTCTATGGGCCCAAGGGGGGTGAGCCCTGCCTCGGCATCTGCAAGCCCTACGACGGAGAGGCGCCGCGCGCGGGTAACGGGATCATGGTGGCGCTCAAGGCCCGCGACCAGGCGCAGGTGAAGGCGGTCCATGCCGCCGCTATCGACGCCGGAGGATCGGACGAGGGCGGCCCCGGATACCGCCCCGCTGAAGCCACCAGCGGATTCTATGCCGCCTACTTCCGCGACCCGGTGGGCAACAAGTTCTGCGCCTTCATCGCCGAGTGACGCAAACGAAGACGGCCGGGATCACTCCCGGCCGTCCGCTGTGTTCCTGATCGTATTGGCTCAGGCCAACGCTAGCGCCCGGCGACGGCGCAGGGTCGCTCCCGCCATGCCGAAGCCGCCGATTATCAGCGCCCAGGTCGCGGGCTCGGGGACGGCGGCAAACGTCGGATCATTGTCCCAGTCGAACGTGGCCGAGACCTTCAGGCCATGCCGCTTGCCCTCGTGCACGCCGAAGAAGCCCTCATTGAACTGGCCACCATTCACGCTGATCGTCATCCGCCCGGGATCGACCAGACCGGGCAGACCCTCGCCCCAGACGAACAGGGCGGACCCGCCGTTGTTCCAGGTCAGCTGTCCGCCCTGGATGATCCCGAAAAACTCCGCGTACCCCTGGGTCGTGCCGCCCACATCGATCGGGCCGTTGTTGGGCGTCGGGGCCGTAAAGGTGAAGCGCAGGGAGATCGGCGAGGCGACGATATCGTCCGGATTGACCGTCGTCTCGTTGGTGTAAAGTTTGAACAGATCGAACTGGTCTGGATTCGCCGCGCCGAGATCAATGTTGAAGTTCGGGCTGCTGAGCGTTTGCACGTTCAGCACGAGGCCGGGATCAGCAGAATTGTAGCTGGTGAGCTGCCACGTGCCGGCAAACACCGTCGCCTGAGCCTGGGTAGCGGCGAGCAGACCGCCGACGGCGGCCACGGCCGCAACGAAATTCATACGCATGACTACCCCAATCCCCGATTTCGAGCTGAACTCGACTCGCTTGTAGCGTCGCCGTGGATGCCGTTCTACGACGAACAACCTGGGGGAGAATTCAGCTCACCCGCCGAGGGCGGCCTTGACCGCCGCGAGGCCTTCTTCGGCCTTGGCGGCGTCTGGGGCGCCGCCCTGGGCGAAATCGGGACGCCCGCCGGCTCCCTGTCCGCCCATGGCCTGGACCGCCGCTTTGGCCAGCTCCACCGCGTTGAACCGCGCCTGCGCCGCGCCGGTCACCGCCACGGTCGCCGCCGCCTTGCCGTCGGCGGTGCCGATGAGCGCGATGACACCGTCCGGAAGCTGCTTCTTGAACTCCTCGGCGATGGGGCGCAGGTCCTTGCCGCCGACACCCTCCATGATGCGCGCCATAACCTGCACGCCGCCGATCTCTTCAGGACCCGCGGCCGCACCGCCGCCCCCGCCCATGGCGAGCTGGCGCTTCGCCTCGGCGAGCTCCTTCTCCAGCTTGCGGACCTGGACCTGCAGCGCCTCCACCCGGCCACCCACCTCGGACACCGGCGTCTTGAACTGCTCGGCCAGCGCCTTGGCGACCTGGGCCTGCTCCAGCAGCCAGCGGCGCGCGCTCTCGCCGGTCAGGGCCTCGATCCGGCGCACACCTGCCGCCACGCCCTGTTCGGAGACGATCTTGAAGAGGGCGATGTCGCCCGTACGCGCCACATGGGTGCCGCCGCACAGTTCGACCGAATAGGTCCCCTCCCCGCCCAGCGCCTGGCCCAGGGTGAGGACGCGCACGCTGTCGCCATACTTCTCGCCGAACAGCGCCATGGCGCCGGCCTCGATGGCCTCCTGCGCCTGCATGATCTTGGTCTCGGCCGCCCGGTTCTGGCGCACCACGGCGTTCACCTCGGCCTCGATCCTGTCGATCTCATCCGGCGTCAGCGGCTGGCCATGGCTGAAGTCGAAGCGGATGCGCTCCCCGTCGACCATCTGGCCCTTCTGCGTGACATGTCGGCCGAGCACGTTGCGGAGCGCGGCGTGCAAGAGGTGGGTCGCCGAATGGTTGGCCCGGGTCGACGCGCGGCATTCGGCGTCGACCGCCAGTCGAACGCGGGCGCCGGCGGTCAATGTGCCCTCGAGGATCTCGAGGTGGTGCACGTGAAGGTCGCCGGCCTGCTTCTGGACGTCGGTGACGCGGGCGCGCCCCCCCTGCCAGTCCACTTCGCCACGGTCGCCGGCCTGGCCGCCGCTTTCGGCGTAGAACGGCGTACGGTCGAACAACGCCTGGACGGTCGCGCCCGCGGCAGCGCCCTCCACCTCGTGCCCGTCCTCGACGAGGGTGAGCAACTCGCCCGTGCCCTCGGTCTCCTCGTAGCCGGTGAAGACGGTCGGCCCCAGGCGGTCGCGGATCGAGAACCACTCGGCCGCCGCCGCCACCTGGCCCGAGCCCTTCCACGCGCCGCGCGCCATCTCGCGCTGGCGGGCCATGGCGGCGTCGTACTCGTCGAGGTTCACCGTCAGCCCCTTGGCCCGCACGGCGTCCTGCGTCAGGTCGAGCGGGAAGCCGTAGGTGTCGTAGAGCTTGAACGCGGTCTCCCCGGACAGGATATCGCCATCGCCCAGCCCTGCGGTCGCCTCGTCGAGGAGCGCGAGGCCGCGGCCGAGCGTGACCCGGAAGCGTTCCTCCTCCTGGCGCAGGGTGTCGACGATCGCATCCTCGGCGCGCTTCAGTTCGGGATAGGCCTGCCCCATCTCGCTCACCAGCGTCGGCGCGACGCGGTGCATCAGGGGTTCCTCCGCGCCCAGCAGGTGCGCGTGCCGCATGGCGCGCCGCATGATCCGGCGCAGGACATAGCCCCGCCCCTCGTTGGACGGCATGACCCCGTCGGCGATCAGGAAGCTGGACGAGCGCAGGTGGTCGGCGATCACCCGGTGCGAGGGCGTCGTCTCGGCGCCGTCGGCGTGCAGCTCGCGCTTTGACGCGGCGATCAGCGTCTTGAACAGGTCGACGTCATAGTTGTCGTGGACGCCCTGCAGGACCGCGGCGATCCGCTCCAGGCCCATCCCGGTGTCGATCGACGGCCTGGGCAGCGCGGTTCGCGTGCCGTCGGCGAACTGCTCGAACTGCATGAAGACGAGGTTCCACACCTCGACGAAGCGGTCGCCGTCCTCGTCCGGACTGCCGGGCGGGCCGCCGGCGATGTGGTCGCCATGATCATAGAAGATCTCGGAGCACGGCCCGCACGGCCCCGTGTCGCCCATGGACCAGAAGTTGTCGCTGGTCGGGATCCGGATGATCTTGTGGTCGGACAGGCCGGCGATCTTCTTCCAGAGCGCGTGGGCCTCGTCGTCGGTGTGGTAGACCGTGACCGTAAGCTTCTCGGCCGGGAGTCCGAACTCCTTGGTCAGCAGCTCCCAGGCATGCGTGATCGCGCGTTCCTTGAAGTAGTCACCGAACGAGAAATTGCCCAGCATCTCGAAGAAGGTGTGGTGGCGCGCGGTATAGCCGACGTTGTCCAGGTCGTTGTGCTTGCCGCCGGCGCGGACCGACTTCTGCGAGCTGGCGGCCCGCGGCCAGGGCGGGGTCTCGGCGCCCGTGAAGTAGTTCTTGAACGGCACCATGCCGGCGTTGACGAACAGCAGCGTCGGGTCGTTCTGCGGGACCAGCGGAGCCGACGGCACGACGGCGTGATCCTGCTTCCGGAAGTACTCGAGGAAGTGGGTGCGGATCTCGTTCAGGCTCGGCATCGGTCTGCAATCGTCAAACGGTTGGACTTTACGCTCCCGCGCAAGTCGGGAACCGGCGACCTCTTACGAAACCTCGCGGGGCCCGCCAAAGGAAAACCACGCGCACGAAGCGGAAGCTGAAACGAAGAAGGACGCCTGGGGCGCGCGCCCAGGCGTCCAGCCTCTGAAGCGACCCGACCAACGCCACGCTGGGTGGCTCGCCGGGGCGGACCTGGTTGGCGGGGAGGCCCGCCCGGCGCGCGGCGGCGCCGGCGTCGCCTCAGAGGGAGCCGTCCTCGTCGTCCGCGCCCTCGGGCGGACCCACCAGAAGCTGTTCCTCGACCGTCTCCTTGGCGCCGCGCACCTGCTTTTCGATCTGCTCGGCGATGTCCCGGTTCTGCTTCAGGAACTCACGGACGTTGTCGCGCCCCTGGCCGATACGCTGGCTGTTCCAGGAGAACCAAGAACCGGACTTCTCGATCACCCCGGCCTTCACGCCCAGGTCGATGATCTCACCCAGCTTGGAGATCCCCTCGCCGTACATGATGTCGAATTCGACCTCCCGGAACGGTGGCGCGACCTTGTTCTTCACCACTTTCACGCGGACGTTGTTCCCGACGATCTCGTCCCGCTGCTTCACCGAGCCGGTCCGACGGATGTCGAGGCGCACCGAGGCGTAGAACTTCAGCGCGTTGCCGCCCGTGGTCGTCTCGGGACTGCCGTACATCACCCCGATCTTCATGCGGATCTGGTTGATGAAGATCACGAGGGTCTTGGCCTTGGAGATCGACGCGGTGAGCTTGCGCAGCGCCTGGCTCATCAGGCGCGCCTGCAGGCCGGGCAAGGAATCGCCCATATCGCCCTCGATCTCGGCCCGCGGCGTCAGAGCCGCGACCGAGTCGATCACGATCACGTCCACGGCGTTGGAACGCACGAGGGTGTCGGTGATCTCCAGCGCCTGCTCGCCAGTGTCGGGCTGGGCGACCAGCAGATCGTCCAGGTTCACCCCAAGTTTGTGCGCGTAGGACGGGTCCAGCGCATGCTCGGCGTCCACGAAGGCCGCGGTGCCTCCCGCCTTCTGCACTTCCGCCACCACGTGCAGGGCCAGGGTGGTCTTGCCCGAGCTCTCAGGCCCGTAGATCTCGACGATCCGCCCCTTGGGCAGGCCGCCGATGCCCAGGGCCAGGTCGAGACCTAGCGAGCCCGTGGAGACCGCCTCGATCTCCACGACCTTGCCCTTGTCGCCCAGCTTCATGACCGAGCCCTTGCCGAACGCCCGGTCGATCTGCGCTAGCGCGGCTTCAAGCGCGCGCTGCTTATCCGAATCTTCTTTGCCCACGAGCCTCAACGCCGACTGCGACATGCCAAGCCCTCTCTATCCCACGATTCCGCCAACCGCTCGGCCCGTCAGCGGGCTCCACGAGAGGACTCAAGTCGTACCGGCTTTGTTCCATGTTCGCAAGACGTTCTTTTCCGGCTTGCCGGCGGCCGGGTGGCGAAATGTCGCGGGGGTTCGAGCTCATCAATGCGCCCGCCATACCGCTCAGGTTCCAGCGATTTACCAATAATCAAACCCGGACTGGGCAAGTTCGGCACGAAGGCGGAGCCAAGGGGGGCGTCGCCGTACACCCGTGCCACTCCTGACGAGCCGCGAAACCAGCCTTATGTCGTTCCTGAACAACCTGAACATCTCGAAGAAGCTGGCCGTCGGCTTCGCGGTGGTCGTCACCGTGGTCGCAGTCATGTGCGCCGCCGTGTTCGGCAGCCTGTTGAGCATCAAGACCGCCGTGCGGCTCAATGACGAGAGCGTCGTTCAGATCGACCTCGCGAAGGATGCCCTGGCCGCCCGGGTGGCGCGCCAGAACGCCATCCGCGGCCTGGTGGCGAGCGGCGACCCGGCCTTCCTGGAGACGATCAAGCAGAGCAAGGCCGACTACGAAGCGACGATGGCCAAGCTGAAGGCTGAAGCGCCCGAGGACGGCGCCATGCTGGAGGCCATCGAGCGCGCCGCCGCCAAGGTCACCGGCGAGGAAGAGCCCCTGATCGCGGCCGGGCAGGATATGACCCGCCAGGCCGAGGCGATGATGCAGCTCGGGACCGCCGGGCGCCTCAATGAAGTCCGCGCGGCGCTGAAGGCGTTCACCGACCAGGAACAGGCGCTGCTGAAGAAGCGCGCGGCCGACCAGGAGTCCGCCCAGGCTTTCGCCGTCACGCTCATGGCGGTCGGCAGCCTGCTGGCCGTCGCCCTGTCGATCCTGATGGGCGCCATGCTTTCGGCGGCGATCGGCAAGCCGGTTCGCGCCATGACCGACGCCATGACCAAGCTGGCCGGGGGCGAGCTCGACGTGGCGGTTCCGGCCCAGGGTCGCAAGGACGAAGTGGGCCGCATGGCCGTCGCCGTGCAGTCCTTCAAGGACGCCGCGATCGAGAAGGCCCGACTGGAGGGCGAGACCACCGAGGCCCGCCGCGCCGCCGACGAGGCCCGCCGCCAGGCCGAGGCCGAGCGCGCCGCCACGGCCGCCGAACAACAGAAGGTCGTCGACGACCTCGCCATGGGGCTGGACCGCCTGGCCGCGGGCGCGATGACCTTCCGCCTCAACGAGGCCTTCGCGCCGCACTACGAACAGCTGCGCGCCGACTTCAACCGCGCCATGGACACGCTGCAGGACACCCTGCGCGAGGTGGCCATCAACGCCACGGCCGTCCGCTCGGGCTCCGGCGAGATCACCTCGGCGTCGGATGACCTCTCGCGCCGCACCGAACAGCAGGCGGCGAGCCTCGAAGAGACCGCTGCGGCCCTGGACCAGATCACCGCCACCGTGCGGAAGACCGCCGAAGGCGCCGCCCAGAGCCGTGAGGCCGTGGGCGCGGCCAAGTCCGACGCCGAGCGTTCGGGCGTGGTCGTTCGCGACGCCGTCGCGGCGATGAGCGAGATCGAGAATTCGTCCAGCCAGATCAGCCAGATCATCGGCGTGATCGACGAAATCGCCTTCCAGACCAACCTGCTGGCCCTGAACGCTGGCGTCGAAGCGGCCCGCGCCGGGGACGCCGGCAAGGGCTTCGCGGTCGTCGCCTCGGAAGTCCGGGCCCTGGCCCAGCGTTCGGCCGAGGCCGCCAAGGAGATCAAGGCCCTGATCTCGGCGTCGTCGCAGCAGGTGGAACGCGGCGTCGGCCTGGTCGGTGAGACCGGCAAGGTGCTGGAACGCATCCTCGTCCAGGTCACCCAGATCAACGGCGCGGTGACGGAGATCGCCGCCTCCGCGCAGGAACAGGCCACCGGCCTCCACGAGGTGAACACCGCCATCAATCAGATGGACCAGGTGACCCAGCAGAACGCGGCGATGGTCGAGCAAGCCACCGCCGCCAGCCACTCGCTGGCCGCCGAGGCCGAAGCCCTGAGCCGGCTGATCGGCCGCTTCGACCTGGGCGCCGGCGCCCCGGTCGCCGCGCCGGTCGCGCCGGTCCAGCCCCGCGCCGCCCATCGGCCCGCCGCCGCCGTGGCGATGAAGACCATGGGCCGAGGCGGCGCCGCGCCCAAGCCGGCTCCCGCCATCGAAGAAGACGCCTGGGACGAGTTCTGAGCATGAGCAACACCACCCTCACCCTGGCCGAGAGCCTGGACATGAACGCGGCCGCGCCGCTTCTCCAGGCCCTGAAGGACAAGCGCGGCAAGCCCCTGTCGGTGGACGCCTCGCAGGTGCGCCGCCTGGGCGGTCAGTGCCTCCAGGTGCTGCTGTCGGCGCAGGCCACGTGGGCCACCGACGGCCAGCCTTTCGAGATCGCAGAAGCCTCCCCCGAGTTCACCGACGGGATCGCCCTCATGGGCGCCTCCCAGCTCGCCGCCCAATCCACTGTCCAGGACCTCACCCAATGAGCATGACTGTCCTCACCGTCGATGACTCCCGCACAATGCGCGAGATGCTTCGCCTCGCCCTCGCCGACGCTGGATTCCGCGTCGTGCAGGCCGAGGACGGCATCCACGGCCTCGAGGTCCTGCAGGCCGAGGCGCCGCAGGTGATCGTCACCGACATCAACATGCCGCGCATGGACGGTTTCGGCTTCATCGAGGAAGTCCGCGGTGACCCCAAGCACCGCGCCATCCCGATCCTCGTGCTCACCACTGAGAGCGACGCCGAGAAGAAGAACCGCGCCCGCATGGCCGGCGCGACCGGCTGGATCGTGAAGCCCTTCAATCCCGACAAGCTCGTCGACGCCATCCGCCGCGTCGCCGCCTGAGCCCCCGCTGAACGACGCCTGAGCTGAACGACGAGCAGAAGAGAACGCGCCAGTGGATCCTTTAGCCGCCATCCGGGATACCTTCTTCCAAGAGTGCGAGGAGCAGCTCGCTGAGCTGGAATCCGGTCTGCTCGCCATGGAAGGCGGGGATCAGGATCCCGAGACCATCAACGCCGTCTTCCGGGCGGTGCACTCGATCAAGGGCGGCGCAGGCGCATTTCAGCTCGAGTCCCTGATCCGCTTCGCGCACGTCTTCGAGACGGCGCTGGACGAGATGCGCTCGGGTCGCCTCGCGGCCTCGGCCGACGTGCTGAAGACCATGCTGCGCGCCGCCGATGTGCTGGCCGACCTGGTGAGCTCGGCGCGCGCCGGCCAGGAGGGAGGACATCCCCAGCAGGCCGCGCTTTCGGACGAACTCAAGGCGATGAGCGGCGCCGCCGGCGCGGACGACGACGGCGGCGAGGAAGACTGGGGCGATTTCGAATTCCAGCCCATGAGCGCGGCCGTGGACCTGCCCGCGGATACGCCGCCGGCCCGCGCGTTCGTGGTGCGCTTCAAGCCGCGCGCCGATCTCTACGCCAAGGCCAACGAGGCTGCGCTGCTGCTGCGCGAACTGACGCGCCTCGGCGACTCCAATGTCGAGCTGGACACCAGCGAGGTGCCGCTCCTGACCGACATCGACCCTGAGGCGGCCTATCTCACCTGGACGGTGACCGTATCGGGCGACACCGACGAACTGGCGATCCGTGAGGTCTTCGAGTTCGTCGACGGCGACTGCGAGCTGAGCGTCGAGGCGCAAGGCGCCTCGGAAGGCGCCGGCGAGACCGGCCTCGACATCGGCGCCCTGCTGGCGCGCGTCCAGGCCGACGCCATCCCGACGATCGAGACGGCGCCCGATGAGCCCTTCGAGCTCGAGGCCCCTGCCCCGCCGCCCGTGGCGGACCTGGCGCCCGTCGCCCCGCCTCCGCTCTCGGTCGTGTCTCCGGCTGCGGAGGTCCACCCCGAACCTCTGGCCGCCAACCAGGCGCGCAAGACCGAAGCCGGCGCCACGATCCGCGTGGATCTGGACCGCGTCGACCGGCTGATCGACCTGGTCGGCGAACTCGTGATCAACCAGGCTGTGCTGGCGCAGCGGGTGATGGAGGCGGGGCTTGCCCGCGCCTCGGCCGTCGCCATGGGCCTGGACGAGCTGGAACAGCTGACCCGCGAGATCCAGGACAGCGTGATGGCCATCCGGGCCCAGCCCGTGAAGTCGGTCTTCCAGCGGATGCCGCGCCTGGTGCGCGAAGTGGCCGCCATGACCGGCAAGCCGGTTCGCCTGGTCACCGAGGGTGAGGCGACGGAAGTCGACAAGACCGTCATCGAGCGTCTGGCCGATCCGCTGACGCACATGATCCGCAACGCCATCGACCATGGGCTGGAAAGCCCCGAGAAGCGCGCCGCGGCCGGAAAGCCCGCCGAGGGCGTGGTCAAGCTGGCCGCCATGCACCGCTCGGGCCGGATCGTGATCGAGGTGTCCGACGACGGCGGCGGCATCAACCGCGAACGCGTCAAGGGCATCGCCATCGAGAAGGGCCTGATCGCCGCCGACGCCACGCTTTCGGACGAAGAGATCGACAACCTGATCTTCATGCCCGGGTTCTCCACGGCCGCCGAGGTCTCTGACATCTCGGGCCGCGGCGTGGGCATGGACGTGGTCCGTCGCTCGATCCAGGCCCTGGGCGGGCGGATCAACATCACCTCCAAGCCCGGCAAGGGCTCGACCTTCACCATGAGCCTGCCGCTGACCCTGGCGGTTCTGGACGGGATGGTGGTTTCGGTGGAAGGCCAGACCCTGGTCGCCCCGATCACCGCCATCATCGAGACGCTGCAGCCCAAGGCCGAGGACGTCCACAGCCTGGGCGGCCACGCCCGGGTGATCTCGATCCGCGGCGGCTTCGTGCCCCTGATCGACGTCGGCATGGCGCTCGGCTACCGCGCCACGCCGCTGGCGGCCTCGGACGGCGTCGCCCTGCTGATCGAAGGCGAAGGCGGCGCCCGCGCGGCCCTCTTCGTCGACGCCATCCAGGGCCAGCGCCAGGTGGTGATCAAGTCGCTGGAGGCGAACTACCGGCAGGTGCCGGGCGTGGCCGCCGCCACGATCCTGGGCGACGGCCGCGTCGCCCTCATCCTCGATATCGACACCATCGTCGCCGTTTCCCGCGGCGAGATGCGCAAGGCGGGTTGAAAATGAACCAGGTCATTAGCCAGAACGGCCAAAATAATCCCGGCGGCATGAAGGAACTGATCTCGTTCCGCATCGGCGCCCAGGAATTCTGCGTGGACATCATGGCCATCCGCGAGATCCGCGGCTGGACCCCGGCGACCGCGCTGCCGCAATCCCCGTCCTTCGTGAAGGGCGTGATCAACCTGCGCGGCGCGGTGCTTCCGATCGTCGACCTGGCCCTCCGCCTCGGCTTCGAGAGCACCGACGCCAGCGACCGCAACGTCATCATCGTGGCCGACATCGGCGGCCAGGTGGTCGGGCTGCTGGTCGACGCGGTCTCCGACATCCTGACCGTCACCGACGACGTGATCCAGCCGACCCCGGACGTCGCGTCCGACACCGCCAAGACCTTCGTGCGTGGCCTGATCGCCATGGACGGCCGCATGATCAGCCTGATCGGCCTTGAGCGCGTTCTGCCCGACCTGGAGCTGGAAGCCGCCTGATGAGTGTGAACGCGCCGACATCCGCGCGACCGGGCGCCAACATGGTCGAAGGCGAGTTCGCCTTCACCGAAGCCGATTTCCGCAAGATCTCGGCCATGGTGCACGGCGACGCCGGCATCCACCTGCCGGAAGCCAAGGCCACGCTGGTCTATTCGCGCCTGGCCAAGCGCCTGCGCGCCCTGGGCCTGACCAGCTTCAAGGACTACTGCGCCCTCGTCGCCGGCTCCGACGGCCTCGACGAGCGCCAGAAAATGCTGGCCGCGCTGACCACCAACGTGACCCGGTTCTTCCGCGAACCGCATCATTTCGACCACCTTCGCGACAAGGTGCTCCCGCCGCTGCTCGACGCCGCGCGTCGTGGCGGGCGGGTGCGGATCTGGTCCGCCGCCTGTTCGAGCGGGCAGGAGCCGTTCTCCATCGCCATGACCATACTGTCGCTGATGCCGGATGCCGCCGACCGGGACGTGAGGGTGCTCGCCACCGACATCGACCCCAACATGGTCGCCGAGGGCCGGGCCGCGGAATACGCTCCCCACCTGCTGGAGGGCATCCCGCCGGACTATCGGAAGAAATACACGGTCGCGGCGGCCCGCGGCGGGGTGCGGATGGCCGATGACGTGCGCGCGCTGGTGACCTTCAACGAACTGAACCTCATCGGCGACTGGCCGATGAAGGGGAAGTTCGACGCCATCTTCTGCCGGAACGTCGCGATCTACTTCGAAGACGACACCCAGGCGCGCCTCTGGAGCCGCTTCGCTCCGCTCGTGAACAACGACGGCGCCCTCTACATCGGTCACTCCGAACGGATCCAGGGGCCGGCCGCCGCCGCCTTCCGTCCGGATGGCGTCACCACCTACCGCAAGATCGAAGGGGCTCGCGCATGACCCGGGTCCTGGTCGTCGACGACTCCACCGTGATGCGCCAGCTCATCGGCGCGGCCCTCTCGGCCGATCCCGAGCTCGAGGTCGTGGGCGAAGCCTGCGATCCGTTGCAGGCGCGGGAGGCCATCAAGGCTCTGAACCCGGACGTCATCACCCTCGACGTCGAGATGCCGAACATGAACGGCCTCGAATTCCTGGAGCGGCTGATGCGGCTGCGGCCGATGCCGGTGGTGATGGTCTCCACCCTCACCGCGCGCGGCACCGAGGCCACGCTGCAGGCGCTGGAACTGGGCGCCGTCGACTGCATCGAGAAGCCTCGGGGCTCCGACAGGGACGGCTTCCGTCAGATCGCCGAAAAGGTGAAGCAGGCCGCGCGCGCCCGCGTTCGCGATCGCGTCAAGCGGGAGGAGCCGGCATGCACCGGCAGCTTCACGCCGGCCGACAAGATCGTGGCGATCGGCTCGTCCACCGGCGGCGTGGAAGCGCTGATCAATGTCGTACAACGCCTCCCGGCCAACTGCGCGCCGACGGTCATCACACAGCACATGCCGGCAAGCTTCACCAAGAGCTTCGCCGAACGCCTGAACCGCGTCAGCGCCGCCCAGGTCAGCGAGGCGCGCGATGGCGACCCCCTCCTCCCCGGCCGCGTCTATGTCGCGCCGGGCGGAGACTTCCACCTGGAAGTCGAGGGCACGAAGCACCTGCGGTGCCGCGTGACCCGCGGCGAGCCGGTCAGCGGCCACTGTCCGTCGGTGGATGTCTTGTTCTCGTCGGTCGCCCGCACCGCCAAGGACCGCGCCGTCGGCGTGATCCTGACCGGGATGGGCCGCGACGGGGCGCAGGGCCTGCTTGCCATGCGGCAAGCCGGCGCCAGGACCCTGGGCCAGGACGAGGCGACCTGCGTCGTCTACGGCATGCCCAGGGCTGCTTTCGAACTCGGCGCGGTCGAGCGCCAGCTTCCGCTGGAAAAGCTCGGCCCCGCCATCCGCAACCTCACGAACAAAGAAACGGAACGCTGATGCCGGCGCCCTCCTCCCTCACCTGCCTGGTTGTCGACGACCAACAGACGATGCGGTCGCTGGTGCGCAGCGGCCTGCAACAGCTCGGCTTCCGCACGATCTACGAGGCCCCCGACGGCGAAGAAGGCCTGCGTCACATGCTGGCCCGGCCGATCCACCTCGTGATCTCGGACTACAACATGCCGAAGCTGGACGGCCTGGGCCTGCTGCGCGCCATCCGCTCGCACCCGCCGATCCAGAAGACGGCCTTCATCATGCTCACCGGCCGAGCCGACAAGGAGCTGGTGCAGCGGGCCGTCCAGTTCGGGGTCAACAACTACCTCGTGAAGCCCTTCACGGTCGGAACCCTCAAGGAGAAGATCGAAGCGATCTTCGGCGTCCTCGCGTGAACCGAACCCCCGCCGCTCACGACCACGCGTACGCCGCGGAACCTCGCAAGATCCACGTGATCCAGGGAGAGTTCCACGTCGCGGACGACGATGATGTGGTGCTGACCACGATCCTTGGATCGTGCGTGGCTGCGTGCATGCGCGACCCGATCGCCGGCGTCGGGGGAATGAACCACTTCCTGCTGCCAGGGGAGACCGGCGACGCGGGCCTCCGCTACGGCGTGCAGTCGATGGAACTGCTGGTGAACGCCCTGCTGCGAAAGGGCGCGCGCCGCGAGCGCCTCGAGGTGAAGCTGTTCGGCGGCGCGCATCTGTTCGATGGATTGTCGGACGTCGGCGGGCAGAATTCGGCCTTCGCCGAGCGCTTTGTCCGCGACGAAGGCCTCGTCTACGTCGGCGGCTCGCTCCGCGGCGACCGCGCCCGCAGGATCCAGTTCTGGCCGGTCAGCGGCCGGGCGCGCCAGATCCTGCTGGCCCCGACGGAATCCAAGGTCTTCGCCACCGAACGCCGTCAACCGGTCGTCAAGCCGGTGGAGGACATCGGCGCCCTGGAGCTCTTCTGATGAACGCCGTGGCGCCCGTCCGACCGCTCGCCGCATCCCTCGACCTGGTGGCCGAGGAGATCGCCGAACTCGTCGAACTGGGCGACCGCGTGCAGTGCGTGATCTCCCGCCTGGCCGCCGCCGCCCCGCGAGACGGCGTGACGCTGGTCGACGCTCAGGTTTCGGACCTGCTCAGCCAGCGGCTGACCGGCCTGACCGCCTTTGTCCGCGCCCTGGCCGAGGCGGAGCGTAGCGCGGACTATGCCGAGATCGAGGCCGCGGTCAGCGCCCTCACCCTCGCCGAGCAGGCCCGTCGCCTGGCGGGCGCGCCGCCGCCGCGGCCGATCGAACCCGTCGACCCCGTGACGTTCTGGGACTGAGCCGTGAGCCTGCCGTTCAGCAAGACCGAACGCGTCAACCTCTCCACCGCCGAGGTGCTGCTGGCCTGTGGCGACCCGGAAGGGCTCAACATCATGGGCGAGATGTTCGCGGGCTTTGGCGTCCACACGCCCCGCAGGTGCCTCACCATGGCGGACGCCCAGACCTCGGTGCAGGAGCGGATCCTGAACCTGATGGTGGTCGACAGCGCCCTGGCGGACGGCGAAGGCTACGATTTCATCAGCTGGCTGCGGCGCAGTGAGATCACGCCCAACTGCTACGCGCCGGTCATCCTGATCACGGGTCACACCCGACCCTCGCAGATCTTCCGCGGCCGAGACGCCGGCGCCAGCTTCGTGGTGCGCAAGCCCGTGGCGCCGCTGATCATGATGCAGCGGATCATCTGGCTGCTGAACGACCAACGTAAATTTGTGACGTCGCCCGGCTATTGTGGGCCGGACCGGCGCGTGAAGGCCCTGGGCCCGCCCGTGGGATCCAAGGGGCGTCGCCATGACGACCTTTCGGCGCAAGTCGGAGCGGCGTCCACACCCAACCTCGAGCAGGACGAGATCGACGCCCTGTTCAAGCCGAGAGCCGTGATCTGATGAGTGCGCCCAGAGTCTTCGTCGTCGAGAACACCCTCGCCAAGATGGCCCGTGAGCCGGGCGGTCGGAACGCCGAGGCGGCCGTGAAGGCCGCCGAGCTCCGCATCGATGGCGTGAAGGATGTGTCCCTCGCCTCGCTCATCGAGAAGGCTGAGCAGCTCGGCGTTCTCGCCGCGGAAGCGCGCGCATCCGGCGAATCCGAGGCTTTCGGACCGGTCTACGACCTCTCCAACGCCATCTACGGCGTGGCGGGCGCCTTTGGCCTCAAGGGTCTGGCCGAAGCGGCCTTCAGCCTGTGCGACCTGACGGACCACTTCCGCAGCGGCGAGGAGGCCAACTGGCCCGCCATCGACGTGCACGTGGACGGCATCCGGCTTCTTGCCACGCTGGGGGAAAAGGCCACTGCGGCCGGGGCCGATTCCGTGCTCGACGGCCTGCGCAAGGTCCGCGCGCGCGTGATGCCCGCCAACTGAGACTCCTGACGGCGCCTTGCGGCGCCGCTCCGCGCCGGGCAGGCTCCACCCTGGGGAGCGGGGATGGCGCAAGGCACGCAGAGCGATACGGATTTCACGCGATTTCTCGCGCAGGCGTTCGCCTGTTCGCCCGAGACCGCCGGCGTCATCGCGGCCCGCGCCGCGATGCGCGGCCACCCGTCCCGCGCAGTGATCATCCGACAGGGAGATGAGGTCAGCGAAGCCCACTTGCTCTGGCTCGGCCGCGCGCGCGCGGTCGCGTATGCACGCGAGGGACAGCTCGTCCTCCTCCAGGAGTTCCACCCCGGCGATCTCTTCGGCGCCCTGACCGGTCCGCTTGATCCGGCGAGCGCAGCCGACGTCGTCGCGATCGAGGACAGCCGGACTGCTGTATTCCTCGCCGTGGAGTTCATCACCCTGGCCGAGCAGCACGCCTGTGTGGGCCTGGCCCTCGCGCGCAGCCTCACACGACAGCTCCGCGCCGCGACGGAGCGCATGGTCGCCCGGACCACCCTCACGGCCGCCGGACGTATCCATGCGGAGCTGCTCCGCCTGGCTGACCTCGCCGACGGGCGCAGCATCCGCCCCGCACCGGTGCTGGCGGCCCTGGCCCAGCGTGTCCAGACCACCCGCGAGACGGCCTCGCGGACGGTGAACGCCCTTGAGCGTCGCGGCATTGTCCGCCGCGAGGGCGAGACGATGGTCATCGTCGCCCGCACCCGGCTCGAGGACCTGGTCGTCTAGAGCGCGAGGATCGGCAGGCCAGCAAGCTCGCCGACCACGATCGGACGATCGCCGGTTCGCGCCGCGGCCAGACCGGCCGCGAACGTCTCGCTGACGTGCCATGCCCCCGGCGGCATGCCGGCGAGGATCGCCCGCGGCAGGTCCAGCGCCACCCCCGCGAGGATCGGCGCGCCGAGACGGGCGGCCTCGACGCGGGTCACGACCCCATAGTGGGCCGCCATGCGGGCGGCGTCCCCGACGACGGCCCGGAGCCGCCGCGCAGCGTCCGCCGCGGCCACGGGATCGGCAAACGCCAGCCGCAGCGATCCTTCCATCCAGGCCGACGGAGCGAGCGTCGCTGGAGCCTGCACCAGCGCCTCGGCGACACTCTCCAGCAACTCCGGATCGACCTCGACCGTCAGCAGCGCCGCGAGAAGGTGAGACGGGTCCGACGGCGCCTCAGGCGGAGGTCCGCCTTCACGGGCTGCGGGGATCACAAGCTGTCGCCGGTCGCCAGCGGCCCAGCGCGTGCTGGCCCAGTCCGCGCCGCCAGGCTCCCTGGCTCCCTGCCCGTCCGCCGGGTCCAGCACGACGAGCTGCAACGCTTCGGACTGCAAGGCCTGGGCGCGGAGGATCGCGAGCCCCATGGCCGCCTCCGCCGCAAGCTGGAGCGCGGCCGGGGTCGGCGGGGCGCCGTCGCCCACGACCTTCGCGACGACGCCGCCCGCCAGCACCGCGTCATAGCGCCTGGCCCAGTCCGCCCCCAGCCCCGTGACCGACAACGCCCTGAACCGTTCGGGGTCGCAAGGCAGCACAAGATCCACCTCGACGCCGGCCTCGAGCAGTTCCTCCGCTACGACGATATCCGCACCCGCCGCGAGGGCGCCGAAAGCGAAGCCGATCCGCTCTGTGGTCACCAGCGCCCGAACCGCCGCGCGCACGTCGGCATCGTCTGCGCGGACGCTCATATGTCCGGCGAAGTGCAGGCTGCGCGGCGGCGCAAGGGCCTCGAGCCAGTCCGTCGGCTCGCCAAGCGCGGCGCACAGAAGCCGAAACTGGCGCAGCGTGGGGGCGTGGTCTTCGTAGGCGCGGGGCGCGACCGCCACCGCCTCGGCCAGCGCTGTCCGCGCCTCGGCCGGACGACCTGTCAGAAGCAGAGCCTCGGCCCGCGTCGCTCCGCGCCAGTACGGCGTTTCCGGCTCATCCGGATCGCCATCGATGGAGACCAGGACCCGACGCGCCATCGCCTCGGACGCACTTCCGTCGCCCGCCAGCCGCCAGAGGCTGGCGGCGTTGATGAGGTGATGGGTGGCGCCGGAAAGCGCGCCGGCCGCCGCATAGGCCTCTGCCGCCTTTGCATAGATCGGAGCCCGCGCCGCAGGCTGCGCAGCGCGGGCTTCCTCCTTCAGCAACCGGCCCCGGATCGCCAGGACTGCAGGATCGCTGCGAGACGTCTCCAGGCCCGCCTCACGTAGCAGTCGCCGCGCTTCGGCAAGCGCACCAGCATTCGCGTGGGCGAGGACGAGGGGAAGGATGGGCTGTGGCGGCACTTTCAAAAATATTAGATGACACGCACGACCGAATTTGGGCGCGAGGCCTTCTGCAAAATACGCAACTTCGAAGGAAAGTCTTCACCTCCCACCTCAGGAACATCTGGATCTATGATTATTTCGACCCAGCGCCGGTCTTCTTGTTGCAGCTCGAGATGGAAGTTGAAACTCTGGACGGCGTGTGGATTCGGAAGCGCGGGGCGATTTGCGACAGAGAAGTACGCGATTTTGCACCCAGCGGGAAAGATATCGACGGGCTCGCCGTCTTCATCTACGTGCCAGGAACCCCAGTTTGAATCGCCGTAGTCGCCCTTGGCTGTGATCGCCGGCTTTCCCTTACGAAAGCGCCAAGCCGTGTCGGTATCAAGTACGATCACAACATTTGCAGGTGCGTCCACCGGAATGCCCAGCGCGCGCGGTCGCTCATCGCTAGGCTTCTTTATTGTTACGGGCTTCGGATGAGGGTCTTTCAGAAGATTTTTGAGGAATTTTCTGATATCATTTTCATGATGAATTTCTGCGTCAGACAGATTTATATTCCATATATTTCCTTCGTTGAAAAACGACAATCTAACTAGAATCGTATAATCTGGGACGAAGTCAGCTTTTCGTTCTAGATGATAGAAAACTTCGCCGGCGATTTCACAATTCTCGCTCATTGTGCTCTCCTATTTTTGCGACACATATCTATTGCTTAGCGGCGCAGACTTCTTTCGCGCAGACCTGTCTTTCGATGTATTTTCGAAGTACTGCAGCGCGACCTCAAGGCGATCGCGTTGCTCGGCCCAGTCCGCGTTTGCAGGATCATGGGCAAGTAGAGCATCGATTTCCTGTCGCGCTGCTAGTACGCGCCTGTGAGCTCGTTGCCGCTCTCCCAGCCGAACCTCCAGGCTGGAGAGCTCGCGCTGCAAAACCAACCAAGTCGACTCGAGGCGCATATTGTTTGGATCTGAGTCTAGCGCAGCCTTCAGGAGGCGCTCTTGCTCGGATCGCTCAGCAAGCGCGTTCTGGAGATTGCCAGAAGCTGAAAACGCCTGTGCCATCCACGCGTGACGATTAATCAGATCTCGCGCCACCGTCCGATCGGCAGGTGACAGATCCGCCACCCGCTTCATCACAGCCAGTGCAGCCTCGCAGTGTTTCAAGGCGTCTGCGACAACAGCGGGCTTCTTCAATGCGAGCGTGCACAGGTTGCCCTCTGCATAGGCAAGTTCTCGAAGGTACTTAGGATTTTGGCTGGCTACGCTGACCAGTTGTATCGCCATCAGCCTGTAGCGTCGCCACGATGCGTTAGCTGCTACTCGATCATCCCTGCGGTAGGCATGGTATCCAAGCCAATATTCACTCTGGCCATGCGCCCAGATTCGAGCTGGATCCTTCGGTGCGGCATCCAGCTGCGCCTCGGTGATGCTCCCCGCAGTTCTGAATTTGCCGAACGCGGCCTCGTCATCACCCCTCGACAGGTCATCTTCGCCCATCGCCATGAGGATACGCGCATAACGGGCCTGCCCCTCGCCAGAGAGGCGCTCCACATTCTGCCGTGCGTAGTACTCCAGCGTCCGCTCGTTGACCGCTGTGAGCACATCCAGCCGCCCCACGCCTTTCAGCCGGTCTCTGAGATCGGTGAGCATGAACTCGACCAGAGCCTCCGCCTCGGCGCGCTGGCGCTGGGCCTCCGCCCGGGCGATCAGCGCGTATGTCGTCAATGCGGACAGGACTACGCCGGCCGCCACCGCCGCCCCCGTGACGGCCATCACGCCGCGCAGGCGGCGCTGGGCGTCGCGCTGGATCAATTCGTCGAGGCCAAGGCCCAGGACCCCGGCCACCAGCTTCAGCAGGGCCAGGCGCGGCCCGTCGCCGGTCTGCCGGAAGTCGGCCGCCAGGGGTTCGGCACGGGCGTCGCCGGTCATGGTCAGCGGGGCGGGGAACGCCTCGGCCGGCTCTCCGTCCGCCAGCGCCGCCAGGACGGGACGGTCAGGATGCAGTTCGCGGAACAGCTCTATCTCGCGCGCGACCCAGGGCGAGGCGGCCGCGTTGGGCGTACAGACGACGATCAGGGCTCCGGAGTTCGCCAGCGCTTCGCGGATCTCGGCCGTCAGGTCGTGGGCGGCGGACAGCTCCTCGCGGTCGCGGAATACGGGCGCCACCCGCTTCGGCGTTGTCCCTCTCGCGGTGACCCGCCCCACGAGCCGCCGCGGCACGGCATAGCGTTCCAGCCAGCGGTGAAGCCGCCGGCCGAAGGCCTGGTCTCTATGGCTGTAGCTGACGAAGGCGCGATAGCGCGCCTCGCCAGGTGTCCGCTCTTCCACGGCCCTGTCCCCGAACGCCGCTCGGCGAACGGTGCCAGAGGTTTGGGTGGCACACAACGTATTCGCGCAGGTTTGCGACCTGCGCGCGTTACGCGACGCTCAGCGGGCGACTCAGGTCAGAGCAGGTCGCCGCCCGCCGCGCCGGCCGTGGTGCCGGTGGCCTTGAACGCCTTCAGCACGTTGCGGCCGACCGTCCAGCGGTGCACCTCGTCCGGCCCATCCACCAGTCGCTGCGACCGGATGTGGGTGTACCAGGCCGCCAGCGGGGTATCGCGGCTGTAGCCCAGGGCGCCGTGCAGCTGGATGGCCGTGTCGACCACGTGGTGGACCATGTGAGCCAGGTAGACCTTGGCGATCGAATTCTCCTGCCGCATGTCCAGGCCCTTCTCGGCCTTGAACGCGATGTGCAGCAGCATCAGGCGCGAGATGTAGAGCTGGCTCGCGCACTCGGCGAGCATGAACTGGACGGCCTGACGCTCGGCCAGCGCCTTGCCGAAGGTCTCGCGGCTGGTGACATGCTCGGCGGCCATGTCGAGCGCGCGCTGGGCCATGGCGATATTGTGCATGCCGTGGCGCAGGCGGCCGTAGGCCAGCCGGTGCTGGCCCATGTCGAAGCCCCGCCCCTCGCCGCCCAGCAGGTTGTCGGCGGGCACGACCAGGTCCTTGATCTCCACCTCGGCATGGCCACCGCCCATTATGTGCGACAGCGGGCTCTCGGCCGCCATGGTCGGGATGTCGCGCACGATGCGGTAGCCGGGGTTCGGCAGCTCGACGATGAAGGTCGAGAACTGCTGGTGGCGCGGCGCGTCCGGGTCGGTGCGGGCCATGACGACGGCGATGTCGGCCGCCGTGGCGGCCGACGAGAACCACTTCTCGCCGTTCAGGACGTAGTTCTCGTTGCCGTCCTTGACCGCGACGGTCCGCATGCCCGTGGCGTCGGCGCCGGCGGCCTTCTCGGTCATCGAGTAGCAGACGCGCTTCTCACCGTTCAGCAGCGGCTTGAGGAACTTCTCCTTCTGGTACTCGGTGCCGTGCGCCAGCAGCGTCAGGATCGTGGCGTCGTCCGGCCCCTGGCTGTTCATGCTGAGCGCGCCGAGGTGGCTCTGGCCCAACTCCATCTGCACCAGGGCGTTGGCCAGCGGGCCCAGGCCCATGCCGCCGTATTCCTTCGGCACGAAGGGAAGCCACAGGCCCTGGGCCCGGGCCTTGGCGCGCAGCTCGGCCAGGACAGTCTTGTAGCTCTCCTTGTCGACCAGGCGCTTCTCGGCCGGGATGCACTCGTCATGCACCCACTGGCGGACCCGCTCGCGGATCTTCTTCGCCTCTTCCGGAATCTCGAAGTCGATGGCCACGGCTTAGCCTCCCTACTGCTCTTTCGAATTTCGGGGAGCGTGCGGCGGCGCCGTGGGGGTAGGCAAGCGGTTTGAGACGGCCGCGCTCAGGCGCGCAGGGCTGTCTCGGTCGCTTCCATCTCGCCCTGGATCCAGTCGTGGCCGGTGGTGACCATCACGCCTTCCAGCGCGCTGATGTGGCCCTTCAGCCGCTCACGGATATCGGGCGGCACGTCCGCGCGTGTCGCCATCCAGCGGGCGATCTGGTGCACGGCGAAGGCTGTGTGGAGGGCGAGACGATCGCGGTCTTCGTCGGAGAGCTTCATGGCAGGCTCCGTGGCTGACCCGACGACCATAGCAGCCGTCGCGGCCGGGTGGCAGAGTAGCGTCAACGAACAAACAGGGGGGAAGATCAATGGCCGGTGATCCCGACGCCCGCGCCGCGGCGCTGCTGGACCGGATGAGCCTGGATGAGCAGATCGCCCTGCTCCACGGCCACATGCCGCTGGTGATGAAGCCGCGTCCGCAGGGGGTGCAGAAGAGCGCCGGCTGGGTGCCCGGCCAGGACCGCACCGGCATCCCGGCGCTGCACGAGACCGACGCCAGCCTCGGCGTCTCGGCCGCCGGCCGGCGCGACGACCCAGCCACCGCCCTTCCCGGCGGCCTCGCCCTCGCCGCCGCCTGGAGCCCGGAACTGGCGGAGGAGGCCGGCGCCATGATCGCCGGCGAGGCGCGCGCCAAGGGCTTCAACGTGCTGCTGGCGGGCGGCGTGAACCTGACCCGCGAGCCGCGCTGCGGCCGCAACTTCGAATACCTGGGCGAGGATCCGCTGCTCGCGGGCGTGCTCTGCGGCGCCTCGATCCGGGGGATCCAGAGCCGGCATATCGTCTCGACCATCAAGCACTTCGCCCTGAACAGCCAGGAGACGGGGCGGATGGTGCTGTCGGCCAATATCGACGAGGCGGCGTTCCGGGAGTCCGATCTGCTGGCCTTCCGCATCGCCATCGAGATCGGCGATCCCGGCTCGGTCATGTGCGCCTACAACCGCGTCGGCGGGACCTACGCGTCCGAACACGCCTGGCTGCTCACCGACGTGCTGCGCGGCGACTGGGGCTACAAGGGCTGGGTGATGTCGGACTGGGGCGCGGTCCACAGCCTGGCCGCCGCGGGCGCGGGCCTGGACCAGCAGTCCGGCCAGGAGCTCGACCCCGAGGTGTTCTTCGACGAGCCGCTCAAGGACGCGGTGGTCGCCGGCGACATCGGCCAGGGCCGGGTGCGTGAGATGGCGCACCGCACCCTGCGGGCCATGTACGCCTGCGGACTCTTCGACCACCCGGTGTCTCCGGGCGAGCCTGATCTCGCGTTCGGCGCCCAGATCGCGCGCAAGGCCGCCGAGGCGGGGATCGTGCTGCTGAAGAACGACGGCGGCCTGCTGCCGCTCACCTCGCCGAAGCGGATCGCCGTGATCGGCGGTCACGCGGATGTCGGCGTGCTGTCGGGCGGCGGCTCCTCGCAGGTGATCCCGAAAGGCTCGACGCGGTTCGATCCGCCCGCCAACGCGCCGCGCTGGTCGGCCGGCGTCATCTACCATCCCGACCCGCCGCTCGCCGCCATCCGCGATCGTGCAAAGGGCGCGGAGGTGATCTTCGACGACGGGACCGATCCCGCCCGCGCCGCCGCCGTGGCCGCGACCGCCGACGTCGCCGTCCTGTTCGCCGTGGAATGGGCGACCGAGGCGCTGGACACGACCCTCGCCCTCCCCGACGGCCAGGACGACCTGATCGCGACCGTGGCCGCCGCCCAGCCGGCCACCATCGTCGTGCTGGAGACCGGCAACCCGGTGTTCATGCCCTGGTTGGACGCCGTACCCGCGGTGCTGGAGGCCTGGTACCCAGGCTCGGAAGGCGGCAAGGCCATCGCGGCCCTCCTGTTCGGCGACGCGAACCCTTCAGGCCGCCTGCCCATCACCTTCCCGGCTTCGACCGACCAGCTTCCTCACCCGATGCTGCCCGGCTCGGACCTGCCGATCGTCAACGAGCGCGGCGACACCCCGCCCTTCGACATCGACTATGCGGAGGGGGCCGACGTCGGCTACCGCTGGTTCGCCCGCAACGGCGCCGAGCCGCTGTTCCCGTTCGGCCACGGGCTCACCTACACGACCTTCGCCTACGCCGACCTCGCGGCCGACGGTCTGGGCGTCAGCTTCGACCTCGCCAACACCGGCGACCGCGCGGGGACGGAGGTAGCCCAGCTCTACCTCACGGCAGCGCCGGGCCGGACGCAGCAGCGGCTGCTGGGCTGGGCGCGCGTGAACCTGGCGGCGGGCGAAAGCCAGCGGGTGACGATCACGGCCGACCCGCGCCTGCTGGCGGACTGGGACGCTGCGGCCCACGCCTATCTCGTGCGCGGCGGCGCCTACGAGGTCGCCGTGGGCCGCAGCGCTCGGGACCTTCTGCTCACCGGAACCCTGCAGGCCGGACCGCAGAACCTGGGCGCCTGATCAGGCGAGGCCGAGGGCGCGGGCGACGGCGCCCTGGTCGAAATAGGGCCGCTCGCAGACGATCCTGTCCGAGCCGGGCGCGAACTCGAAGCTGGCGGCCATCCGCACCCGGAAGCTGCGGCCGGTCGGCTCCACCGTCCCAGTCGGCAGGCGCAGCGGCCCGAGATGGGTTCCCGTCAGCCAGAACTCCACCAGCACGGTGTCCCCGTCGTGGGCGATGGCGATGATCTCGTTGCCCTGGTCCGGAAACGGCGTGCGCGACGCGGCGAAGTACCGGCGCACCGCCTCCTCGCCGTCGAACACCGCACCCGAACCGTACATCTCGTAGCGTGGGTGGGCGAAGGTGGCGATCACCGCGTCCCAGTCGTTCTCGCACTCCAGCCGCATGTGGTCGCGGACGGTCTGGAGACGGCGCTCGGCCAGATCGCCCACTACGCCACCGCCGTCAGCTTCGGCGGCGTCGGAAGGCCGAGGCGCTCGGCGATCCGATCCTGGAACCAGGCCACGCCGACCTCGTGCTTCGGCGACAGCACCCCGCCCTGGTAGACGCCCACTTCGAGGTTGCGCTGCACCTCCTCGCAGACCTGCAGGTCCTGGGCGGTGACGAGGTCCGAGAACTTAAGCATGTCGACCAGCTCGGCCTTCCGCTCTGGCTTGTAGAAATAGAAATAGTCCAGGCGCGTCATCGACGGGCCCAGGGCCGTCATCCGTTCCATCATGTAGCCGTGCCGGTAGACGTTGACTCCCAGGTTCGGCCACAGCCATCCCCAGACCCCGCCATAGACGCTGGCGTCCCGCGGCGGCGCGGCCGCGAAGACCACCTCGCCGACCACCTCGGTCCGGTACTCGGCCACCACCACGTCGCTGTCGAACTCGGGATGCACCCGCTCGATGTGGTAGCCCTCAAGATAGTTCTCGACGTAGGTCTTCCAGTTGCAGGCGATCTGATGGGTCCGCTTCTCGACGAGCGGCAGCGCCGACTGGTCCTCGGGCCAGCGCGCGGCGAGCGGGGCCACCAGATCGGACAGCGGCTCGGCGGCCAGGTCCAGGTTCACGAAGACCAGCCCGCGCCACGTCTCCACCCGGATGGGAAACAGCCCGTACTGCCGCGGATCGAAGCCGGCGGCCTTGCCGAAGTCGACCGCGCTGCGCAGCCGCCCATCCAGCGCATAGCGCCAGCCGTGATAGCGGCAGGTGAACGCCTCACCGCAGTTGCCCTGGCCGTCGGCCACCAGCGCGCCGGCCCGGTGGCGGCAGACGTTGTGGAAGGCCGAGAGCTCACCGTCCGTCTTGCGGACCACCACCACCGGCGCGCCACCGACGACGTCGGCGATGTAGTCGCCGGCGCCGGCCAGCATCTGCACGTGGCCCACGAATTGCCAGCTTCGCCGAAGGACGGCCTCACGGTCGCGGCGCAGGGCGTCCTCGCCCCGGTAGAGTTCGACGGGCAGCATCCGTTCCTCCGCTGATCCGTCCGGAACCTAGCCCCGCCGCAGGCGCGCGTGAAGCAGCCCCGCCGCGACGACCGGCAACAGAGACAGGCCCAGCTCCACCGGCTTCCCTTGGGCGATGAGCGCCAGGCTGAAGGCGATGGCGAGGAGCGCCACGGCGACGGCGGCGATCCGTCCCCGCATCGACAGCCTTCGGCTCAGCCGCAGCAGCGACCCCGCCGCAAGGATGTAGGTGTAGAGGCACAGGAGCGAGACGGCGTTGATGATCGTCGTGAACTGCTGGCCCAGGTCCGGGCTGGCGGTTACGACCGCCACCACCGTCATCAGGCCGCCCGCCCCGAGCAGGCTGGCGGGTGAGGTCCGCTCGCCCGGACGGGTGCGGAACGCGCGCCAGAAAAGGCCCTGGTCCGCGGCGCCGCGGGACGTCTCGGCCATGACCAGCGTCCAGCCGGTGACCCCGCCGGCGGTGCGGAGGAAGGTGCACAGCGCGATCGCCGCGCCCAGCGCCGCGCCCAGCGTCGCGCGGGCGACATCCGCGAACGGCGCCGTCGAGGCCGCCAGCTCCCGTGCCGGCAGGATCCCCATCATGACGGTCGTGGCCGAGATGTAGAGGACAGCGGCGCCGCCGACGCCCAGCAGGGTCGCGCGCGGCACGTTTCGCGTCGGGTCACGGACGACGCCCGCCGTCGCCGCCGCGCACTCCATGCCCAGGAACGCCCAGAACGCGTTCAGCGCCGAAGCGCCGACCGCCTCGCCAAGGTCCTGACCCGTCGGATTCCACGACGCGAGGAATACGTCCGCCCGGAAGAACCACCAGCCGGCCGTCGCGGCGAGCACCACCGGCAGCAGGCCCAGCGCGAGGGTGAGCGCCTCGGTCCGCGCCACGACTCGGGGACCGATCCAGCTCAGCGCCACCGCCACCCAGATGACCGCCACCGTGACGGCGAGGCGGGCGGATGGAGACGATAGTCCCGGGATCAGGAAGCCCAGGGCGCCCGTCGCCGCCACCGCGATCGCAACCGTGCCGACCCATAGCGACGTCCAGTAGAGCACCGCGGACTGCACCCCGGCCAACCGGCCGAGCCCCGCCTCGACATAGCCCGGCAGGCCTTCCGCGTCGGAGACGATGCGCCCCAGGCCGACGAAGACCCCGGCGATCGCCAGCGCAGCCAGGGTGGCCACCAGCCAGCCG
Source organism: Phenylobacterium kunshanense (assembly GCF_003254525.1). GTDB lineage: Bacteria > Pseudomonadota > Alphaproteobacteria > Caulobacterales > Caulobacteraceae > Phenylobacterium > Phenylobacterium kunshanense. The sequence goes on along the minus strand of NZ_QFYS01000007.1, from coordinate 181,533 downwards.
AGGATCGAAATGGAGCCGATCGCCCCCATGGTCGCGGGCAAGAGATAGACGCCCGAGCCCACCATGGAGCCCATCACGATGGCGGCCGCGCCGAAGACGCCGATGGAGCCATGGCGCGCTGCCGCAGGCGCCGCACCCGTCGTCGACTCGGTCATTTTCCGCCCCCTCGCCACACGCTAGCCACGGTGTCGCTGGAACGTCCACGCTGTTGCGCTTGACCTCTGGGATTACAGGCGTAACGTCCGCAGAGAGCTACGGGTGTAAGATGTCGAAGATCTCCGGCGCCGAGAGCCAGATCATGGAAGCCCTCTGGGACCGGGGGCCGCTGACGGCCGAGGAGCTGGTGCAGACGGTCGGGCCGGCCCAGGGCTGGGGCGAGGCCACGGTCAAGACGCTGATCAACCGGCTGCTCAAGAAGAAGGCCCTCGCGTCCGAGCGCACCGGCGGCCGCGCGCTCTATCGCCCCCTGGTCACCCGCGAGGACTACGTCACCGGAGAAAGCCAGGGCCTGCTGGACCGACTGTTCGGCGGCCAGGTCGCGCCCCTCGTGGCGCACTACGCCCGTCACCGGGCGCTGTCGGCGGACGAGGTGGAGCGCCTGAAGAAGCTCATCGCGGAGTTCGAGCCCGATGACGACTGAGGTCCTGTCGGCGATCCTGCGCGCGAACCTCGTTGGGGCCGCGGCGATCCTCGCGGTCCTCCTCCTGCGCCTGCCGATCCGACGGCTTTTCGGGCCGGAGGTGGCCTATTGGCTGTGGTGCGCGCCGCCACTGGCCGCGTTTGCGACCCTGCTGCCGCCGCGGACGGAAGATGGCGCCGCGGCCCGCAACGCTCTGGCCGCCGCAGTCGACCCCGTTTCCGCGCCCGCGTTGCTCGCCTGGACCCTTGGCGCCGCGGTGGTCGTCACGCTGCTGGTACGGGCGCAGCTCCGGTTCATGGCGTCGATGCACGCCGGGTGTGGCGGTCCGGCGGTGGTGGGCGTGATCTCCCCACGCATAGTGATGCCCGCCGACGACGGGACCTACGATGACGAGGAGCGGGCGCTGATCCGCGCCCATGAGCGGGCGCACGTAAGCCGCCAGGACCCGAGGGCCGGCGCCCTGGCGTCGCTGCTGCAGGCGCTCTGCTGGTTCAATCCCCTGGCGCACGTCGCCGCGCATGTGATGCGTCTGGACCAGGAACTGGCCTGCGACGCGGCGGTGCTCCGCTGCCGGCCGTCGGCTCGCGCCCTCTACGCCCGCACGCTGCTCAAGACCCAGCTCGCCAGTCAGGCCCTGCCCTTCGGCTGCTACTGGCCATCGAGGGGCCTGCATCCGCTGGAGGTGCGGATCGGCATGATGCGCGACGCCCGTGTCCACGATGGACTGGTTGGACCGCTGCTCATCGCCACCACCCTGGCCCTGTGCGCCTACGCCGGCTGGCGCGCGCAGCCGCCCGTGCCTCGTCCCGCCGCCCTCGTGGAGCATTGGCGCGTCAATGCCGGGGGCCCCACCATGTCGGTCCTGCTCATCGACGCACCCCGGCAGGCCGACCGCTAGGACGGCGGCTGGCGATTGACATATAATCTTACAATTGTAATCTGACTGCGGCGGGCAAATCGGCGAAATCTTCGAAGCCGCGTCACACTGGGGGAGATTGCAGGCGATGGCTGACTTGCTGCACGCGGCCCTGGGGCTGACGCCGGCCTCGGCGCTCACCGTCGCCTTCATTGGGGCGAACCTCGCGGCGGCTGGAGCCGTGATCGTCGTTCTGGCTGTCCGCGGAGTGACGCGGCGCGTGTTCGGAGCGGCCGCCGTCTCCGATCTCTGGATCGCGCCGCCGCTGTCCTTCGCGCTGGTTTTCCTGATTGCGCTGATCCCCGGCGACTCCGAAAGCCGGTCCGCCGCGGCGGGCCTTGCGCTGCGACTGCCCGACCTGACACCGGTTGCGGCCACCTGGGCGGCGGGTGCGCTCGTGATGGCGCTACGCCTCGCGATCGCGCAGGCCCGCTTCCAGGCCGAGGTCCGCGCAGGGCGGGCCGGACCTGCGGTCGTCGGCCTGATCTCGCCGCGGATCGTGCTGCCCTCCGACGACGGCCGATACACTGCCGAGGAGCGCGAACTGATCCGCGCCCACGAGCGCGCCCACGTGGCGCGCAAGGACCCGCGCTCGGCGGCCGTCGCCGCGTTCTTCCAGTGCCTGTGCTGGTTCAACCCGCTCGCTCACCTCGGCGCGTTCGTGATGCGGCTGGATCAGGAGCTGGCCTGCGACGCTGCCGTGATCATCAGGCGCCCGCACGCCCGCGCGCTCTATGCCCGGACCTTGCTCAAGAGCCAGCTCGCGCCCCTGCCACTGCCCTTCGGCTGTTACTGGCCGGCCCGCGGCCAGCATCCGCTCGAGGTGCGGATCGGCCTCCTGAAGCCGCGGCCAGGCCAGGCCGCGGCGCGGACCGAGGGCGGGGTCGTGGTTGCGCCGCCCGTCGAGGCCATCCGGCCCTGACGACCCAAGGAAGGAGCCTGTCATGGGCAACCCGCCGACGCGGGCGCGAGGGCTTGCGCCCGCCCTGCTCCTGCTTCTCGTCCTGACCGGATGCGACGGGGAACCTCGGGAGCGCCGGATCGCCGCCCATCAGCAGTTGGTCGATCCGCCAGCGCTCTGGAAGATCGAGAGCTACGATCACTATGGCCGGGTCTCGGGCGTGCTCCAAGTCTGCGCCGACCGCACGGTGCGCGAAGGCTTTGGCCGGGTCGGGCCGGAAGTGAACGGCCAGCCATGCGTCAACCTCAGGGGCGGCGTCGAGCGGCAGGGCCTGTACGCCGTGCGCTGCCAGATCGCGGGCCGGCGTTACGGCGTCACGGTCAACCGGACCGGCGATCCCGAGCGGAACTTCACCGCCACCATCGCCGTAACGGCCCTTGACGGCTCAGGCCTCGGCGCGCGTCAGGTCCGTCGCTTCGTGCGGCAGGGCGCGTGCCCGACGGGCTGGACCATCGGCGACCAAGCGCGACTTGGCGCGCCCCGGGGCGAGAACGCCCTCTCCGGCGCATGGGGCCATTCGCGATAGCTGGGTTGAGCGCCGCACCGTCAGGCCGCTAGCTTGTCGTCAACGACAAGAGGAAATGTCATGCCGGAAGCCATTCTCGATCCTGAGCTGCCGATCGTCGACCCGCATCATCACCTGTGGGACCGGCGCAGCTACGTCAGCCCGGGCGGGGAAGAGCATCCATTCATGACGGCCATCGAGCCTGCGAAACGCTATCTGCTCGACGAGCTGATGGCGGACACCGGATCCGGGCACAACGTGGTCGCCACGGTCTTCGTCGAGTGCGGAGCCTTCTACAAGGCCGACGGGCCCGTCGAGCTGCGCCCTGTCGGCGAGACCGAGTTCGTGAACGGTGTCGCGGCCATGAGCGCCAGCGGCCTCTATGGCTCATTCCGCGCGTGCGCCGGCATCGTCGGCCGCACCGACCTGCTGATGGGAGACGCGGTCAAGCCGGTGCTGGAGGCCCATATCGCGGCCGGCGGCGGCCGTTTCCGCGGGATCCGCAACAGCGCCTCCTGGGACGCCGACACGGAAGTGCTGGGCCCCCTTCACCGCGTCGAGGCCGGCCTCTACCGACGCGCCGACTTCCGGGCGGGCTTCAAGCACCTCGCTCCGCTGGGGCTGTCCTTCGACGCCTGGCTGCTGGAGCCGCAGCTGGCGGACGTCATCGACCTGGCGCAGGCGTTCCCCGAGACGACCATCGTTCTCGACCACGTCGGAACGCCACTCGGCCGTGCGAGCTACGAGGGAACGCGGGCCGAGCGGTTCCCGCTGTGGCGAGCCGACATCAGGGAGCTCGCGAAATCTCCCAACGTGATGGTGAAGCTGGGGGGGCTGGCCATGGCGTTCTGCAACTTCCCCTCATTCCTCGCCGAACCCCGGGCGTCGTCCGAACAGCTCGCCAACGAGTGGCGGCCCTATATCGAGACCTGCATCGAGGCTTTCGGCCCAGACCGCTGCATGTTCGAATCGAACTTCCCCGTCGACATGGGCAGCTGCGACTACGCCACGCTCTGGAACGCCTTCAAGCGGCTGGCCGCGGGCGCCTCGGCGGAGGAAAAGTCGGCGCTGTTCTCCCAGACGGCCAAGCGGGTCTACCGCCTCGACATCTGATCAGGGCTTGTTGGTCGACCACTTCGGCGGCGGCGCGACATAGCCCCGGAAGCGCTCCAGCGCTTCCGCCGTGCCGTCCGCATACACGAGCATGTCGACGTAGGGCTGGGCGATGAACCCATTGTCGGCCATGTGCTGGATGGTCCGACGCATCAGATCGTAGTAGCCGGCGACGTTCACGAAGCCGCAGGGCTTGGCGTGGATGCCGAGCAGCGCCCACGTCCACTGCTCGAAGATCTCCTCGAAAGTTCCGGGGCCGCCCGGCAGGCAAAGGAACGCGTCGGAGAGCTCGGCCATGGCCAGCTTGCGCTCGTGCATTGAGTTCACCACACGCAAGTCGGTCAAGCCGCGGTGAGCGATCTCCTGGTTCACCAGATCCTGCGGCATCACGCCCGTCACCCGGCCGCCGGCCGCCAGCGCCGCATCCGCCACAGCGCCCATCAGTCCCACCTTGCCGCCGCCGTACACCAGCGTCAGGCCCGCCTCGGCGATGAGGGTTCCGCAGCGGATCGCCTCGTCCATGAACCTCGGATCGGCGCCGGGAGACGAGCCGCAGAAGACGCAGATGCTGTTCACGGGGAGTCCTGCCGCGCATGCCGTCGAAGGGGCGCTCCCATAGTCCGAACGGGTTCCCGTGTCACGAGCGCTAGTCTTGCTCGAATTCCCTCGCTACAACTTCGTTCACGGCTCGTCAGGCAGATTGGCCGGGCGTCGGCCTGTGGGCGACGTACACTTCGATTCTCGGTTGGGTTACGACGAAATGGCGAGCGGCACGGTTAAGTGGTTCAACACGGCTAAGGGGTTTGGATTCATCCAACCGGACGACGGCGGCGCGGACGTCTTCGTTCACATCTCGGCCCTGAACCAGGCGGGGCTCGACGCCCTGGGTGAAGGCGACAAGGTGGAATACGAGCTGGAGCAGGATCGTCGCTCCGGCAAGCTGGCGGCGACCCAGATCGTCGTCACCGAGCAAGGCGTCCCTCAGCCGCGTCGCAGCGGCGGCGGCGGCTTCGAGCGTGGTGATCGCGGCGGCTACGGCGGTGGCGGTGGCTACGGCGGCGGTGGCGGCGGCTACGGCGGCGGCGGTGGTGGCTATGGCGGCGGCGGCGGCTTCGGCGGCGGTCGCGACCGTGGCTTCGGCGGCGGCGGCGGCGATCGCCCCCGCGGTACGGTCGCGGGCTCCGGCTCCGGCCAGGTGAAGTGGTTCAACCCCACCAAGGGCTTCGGCTTCATCAAGCCTGATGGCGGCGGCCAGGACATCTTCGTCCACATCTCCGCGGTCGAGCAGGCCGGCCTGTCTGGCCTGAATGAAGGCCAGACGGTCAACTTCGACCTCGAACAGGATCGCCGCAGCGGCAAGACCTCGGCGACCAACCTGAAGGTCACCGGCTAAGAGACCTGGAGGGCCCGCTTCGGCGGGCCCTTGTTTCTTTCGGGGCAACCCGCGTGCGTGCGGGGCGTTGAGGACGCTTGATCGAGGACGGACCTCGAGGAGCGTCACCAATGCGTATCCTGTTGCCCCTCCTGCTGTGCAGCGCAGTCGCCGCGCCTGCGGCCGCTTTGGCGCAGGACTCGCCTGGCTTGGCGCCCCTGCCGGCGATCGAACCCACGGCCCCTGCCCCCGCTCCCCTGACGGCCAAGCCGCCGCCTGCTCCGGTTCAGAGCGCCGCCGAACCTGTCGCGACCGAGGCGCCGACGTTGGTCGCGCCGGTGCTGGTGGAAAAGCCTGAGAAGGAAGGCCTGGGCGAAAAGGTCGGCACGGTGGTCGGCGGTGTCGCCGGCGGCGCGGCTGGAGCCGCCGTAGCGGGGCCCGTGGGGAAGTTCGCCGGCGGCTTCCTCGGCAAGAAACTGGCCAAGGGCCTCTTCGGCGGCGGCAAGGACGGCGTCCCGGAGGTCTCGGTGGCCGAGGCCGCGCCATCCGCGGACACGGCCGCTCGGCCGGCCGTGGCCTCACCGGCGACCGCCCCGCCCCTCGCACCGTCGGCTACCCGCAAGGGGGACGCTACGCTCTAGTTGCCCGCGCGCCACATTGGCCTGCCGGACGGGGAACGCCGAGCCACACCGCCGCCAGGCAGGCTCACGGAATAGCCCCCGAAGCGGAGGTCCGGCCGCATGTAATCGGTTGATACGTATTGCGCGCCGGAGGCGAAGGCGGCCTCCTGCCGGCCCGTGTCGTTCGACCGCGCCTCGACCGTATCCGCGTCCGCTCGGGTTCGAACGATCAGCCCCGCCCTCACCGCCGCCGCGATCCGCTGGGCCTGCTCCGCCGGCTCATTCAGGGTGATGTATGCGGCCGCCGGCGAGCCCTCCTCGGTGTTCACAAAGGCCACCCGCCCCTCGAGCGACCGCCGATCCCCCCGGTAGCGGGCCACCTGCTCGGGCGTGCAATCGCAGGCGAACATGATCCGCCCTCGGGCAGCCTTCAGGCTCGGCCAGCCACCGGCCGCCACCGCCTCGCGCAGCGTCGCGTAGCGGCCCTGCACCTGGTCGGGTGTGATCAACTCGCCCTCTCGGAAGACCGAACGGATTTCGGTGTCGATGGCGTCCATGGCGGTTGCGTCGAACGCGGGCGGCGTCACGGCGCCGGGCAGTTTCACCCCCTCTTCCTTCAGATTGAGGAGGATCAGGATCGGCAGATGATCCCTGTGGGCGCGCGACCAGGCGCGGAGATCATCGAGACATGCGACGAAGGTCTGGCAGGTCGATCGATAGTCGACGTCGGGAACGTGGAGCACCTTGAGCCCGGGCCGCGCCAGCGCAGCCGTGTCGTAGGGAACCGCCGCCGCGCCGGCCATGCGGCGCCCGAGGGGTGTAGCGAACGCGCCGCCGGTCGGATCGTTGACCAGATCCAGCTCGAGCTGGCGCGCCCCGGCGTCGAGTTGCTCGCGAAGGGGCGGGTGGGCGTAGTCCAGCGAGTCCGCGGCCTTCGGATTGGCGGCCCGCAGCAGCGCCATCTCGTTCGGCGCGATGGCCATCTTGTAGCTGTTGTGGGTGCCGACAGCCTGAATGGCGTTCATCGGCAGCGCATCGACTGCGGCGCGCGTGCAGTCCGACCGGCCCGACGGCGCCTCCAGGTCGCAGGCCGAGGAGACGGCGGCGACGGCGAGAATGATGGCGATCATCGGCTGATTCTACCTCCCCCGGGGCGACGATCGAATGACGCGCCCGGCATGCCGTCAACCCACTCGCGCTCCCGACTGGGCCGCAAGCTCGAAATGGGTATCCGAGCCGGCCAAGCCGTTAGAGTGACACGGGTTTTTAAGGGCGGCCGGCGCAGATTGGCCCGCAGGGAGAAACGTTCTTTGTCGCCGCATCGGTTTCTGGGCTTTGGCTTCGCCGCCGCCGACCTCCTGCTGGAGATCGGAGACGATGGGAAGGTCACGTTCGCGCTGGGAGCCGGCGAGTCGGTGCTTGGCGCGCCGGACCGGGCTCTGGCCGGCCGAACCTGGCAGTCGCTCTTCGATGTCGACGACCACCCGATGGTCGAGGCGATGTTCCGCGGACTCGACGATGGCGCCCGAGCCGGGCCGGTCGTGCTGAAGGTCGCGGGCGACGAGGAACGGTCCGCCAATCTCACGGCCATCCGCCTGCCCCAGAACAAGGGCGCGATCTCCTGCGCGCTGTCGAAGGCCGCGCAGCGTGGGGCCGCCGGGCTGCAGAGCCGCGAAGACTTCGAGGCCCGGGCCGCCGAGCTGCTGGCGGGCGCGACCCAGGAGCTCGAACTGGCCTTCGTGGACGTCGTGGGCCTTTCGCAACAGAAGGCGGGATCGCCTGACGCCGCGCGCGTGGATGCGCTGCTCGCCGGCGCCCTCAGGGCGCAGGCTTACCGGGGAGAAGCCGCCACCGAGGTCGGACCGGATCGGTACGCCCTGGTCCGGGCCGCCGATGAGCCCGCCGCGGCGCTGATCTCGCGGATCAGCCGGGTCCTAAGCGACGTCGGACTGGAGAAGATCGCGCCCACGTCCGCCGCCATGCCGCTGACGGGATCCGTGCGGCCCAAGCAGGTCGCGCAGGCGCTGCGCTTCGCCTTGAACCAGGTGCTCCGCGAGGGCTTGAAGAAGCCTCTGCCCAGCAGCCTCTCGAACGCGCTGGAGCAGGCCCTGCAATCCACCTTGAGCAATGCCGGCGCGCTGGGAGCCGCCATCCGACAGCGGCGCTTCAGTCTCGCCTATCAGCCGGTCGTCAACCTCAGCGACGGCGCTCTGCACCACCACGAGGTTCTGGTCCGCTTCGGCGCCCAGGGCAGTCCCTTCCCGACGATCCGCATGGCTGAGGAATTGGACCTGATCGAGCCGCTCGACGTGGCGGTGCTCGAAGAGACGCTGAAGGTGCTGGCGAGCGATCCGACCCTGACCCTGGCGGTGAACGTATCCGGCCGCAGCGTGATGAGCGAAGCCTATGTCAGCCGGGTCGTGGATCTCCTCCGAAAGAGTCCGTCGATCAAGGGGCGGCTCATGTTCGAGCTCACCGAGAGCGCCGCCGTCGAAGACCTCGGGCTGGCCGACCGTCATATTCAGGCCCTGCGCGCGGCGGGCTGCGAGGTGTGCCTGGACGATTTCGGCGCCGGCGCGGCGTCGCTCGCCTACCTGCAGCAACTCACCCTCGACCTCCTGAAGATCGACGGCCGCTACATCCGCGACCTGCAGCACGGCGGTCGGGAGGCGACGTTCGTGAAGCACCTCGTGAACATGTGCGGCGAGCTGAAGGTCCGCACCCTCGCCGAGATGGTGGAGACGCCCGAGGCCGAGGAGGCGGTCCGCAAGGCCGGGGTCCACTACGCTCAGGGCTGGCTCTACGGACGCGCCACCGAGAAGCCGACCCCCACCCTCGACGCCGCGGTCGGCCGGCGCTTCCGTGAGGGCGCGCTGTCGATCCGGACGGCCCATGACCGCCAGGCGCCCTGGGGCTGAACCTTCGCTCGACGCTCACGACTTCTTGAGCATCCCGGTCCCCGCACCCGGGCGTAGGGTTCTGTCAGAAGGGCGGCGTCGACCGGCCCTGTATCCGGTCTCTGGCCGCCCATAACCGCGCTTCCGGCGCTCGTCTCTCCCGATCTCGGGCGCCTTGAGCGCCAGCGGTGATGGGAGAAACTCCATGGCAATCCGAGATGCGGGGTCGGTTCGGGCGCTAGCGCTCGTCGGCCCCACCAGCGCCGGCAAGACCGCCCTAATGGAAGCCCTGCTGGAGGCGGCCACCGGCCAGGCCGTCCGCCCCGGAGAGGTCGGGGACTCCAGCCCGGAAGCCCGGGCGCGCGGCCATTCCGTCGAGCTGAACCTCGCCGGGTTCGAATTCCTGGGCGATCGCTACGTGGTCGTCGACTGCCCCGGATCGCTGGAGTTCTGCGCCGAGATCGATCCTGCCCTGCCGGCCATGGACCTCGCCATCGTTGTCGCCGAACCGGACCCGGCGAAGGCCGCGCTGCTGCAACCAACCCTTCGGGAGCTGGAGCGGTTGGGCGTGCCGCACGCCCTGTTCATCAACAAGATGGACCAGGCCCGGGGCGGCCTCCAGGACCTGCTGGACGCCCTGGCGCCCGTCTCGTCCGCTCCCCTCGTGGCCCGCCAGATCCCCACGTGGAAGGGCGACCGCGTCGCCGGCTACATCGACCTCGCGCTGGAGCGGTGCTTCGTCTATCGGCCAGGCAAGCCGTCGGAGCAGGTCGAAATCCCCGGCGAGCTGCAGCAGGAAGAGGCGCAGGCCCGGTTCCACATGCTGGAGCAAATGGCCGATTTCGACGACGAGCTGATGGAACAGCTTCTGTCGGACGTGACGCCCAGCCGTGACGCCGTCTTCGCCGACCTGGTGAAGGAGCTGAACGATGGAGCCATCGTGCCGGTGTTCTTCGGCTCGGCCCAGAACGGTTTCGGCGTCCGCCGGCTGCTGAAAGCCCTTCGCCACGAGACGCCGGCGGCGTCAAAGGCCGCGGACCGCCTCGGCGTCACCCGGGGCGCATATGTGCTGAAAACGGCCTATGCCGGCCAGTCGGGGAAGCTCGCCTATGCGCGGGTCTTCGGCGCGAAACTCACGGATGGCGCGGAACTCACCCTCCCCGACGGCGCGAAGAGCCGCGCGGGCGGGCTCTCGCAAGTGCAGGGGGCGGCGCTGAAGAAAATCTCGGAAGCGTCGGTGGGCGACATATGCGCCATCGGGAAGGTCGAGGCCGCCGCCGCCGGCCAGATCCTCTCCACCACCGGCCAGCCCCAGGCGGTCAAGGCCGCCGCCAGGCCGCGCCGGCCGCTGTTCGCCGTCGCCCTGATGGCCCGGAACCGCAATGACGACGTTCGCCTCTCGGGCGCCCTTGGCAAGCTGGTCGAGGAGGATCCTGGCCTGTCGCTCACCCACGACGCCGAGCAGCGGCAGGTGTTGCTGGCCGGCCAGGGTGAGGGCCACGTGCGGCTCGCGCTCGAGCGACTGAAGCGACGGTTCGGCGTCGAGATCGACACCGTCCAGCCGAAGACCCCCTACCGGGAAACGATCGGTCGCGGGACCACGCACAGGGCGAGACACAAGAAGCAATCCGGCGGCCATGGCCAGTTCGCAGATGTGAGCATCGAGGTCCGCCCCCTGCCCCGCGGGTCGGGCTTCGTGTTCCAGTCGAAGGTGGTAGGCGGCGCGGTGCCGAGGCAATGGGTGCCGGCCGTGGAGATGGGCGTCCGCGACGGCCTGCAGAAGGGGCCGCTCGGCTTCCCCGTCACCGACCTAGAGGTCACGCTGGTCGATGGGATGACACACAGCGTCGACTCCTCCGAAATGGCCTTCAGGACCGTGGGGCGGCTGGCCATAGACGAGGCGTTGAAGGCGCTGGGCACGGTCCTGCTGGAGCCGATCGAGAAGCTGACGGTCTATTCGCCGTCTCCCAGCGCGAGCCACGTCACCTCGGCGCTCACGGCCCGTCGTGGACAGATCCTGGGCCTGGGCCCGCGCGAGGATTGGCGAGGCTGGGAGCGCATCGAGGCCTACCTGCCACAGAGCGAGCGCCAGGACCTGATCGCGGAGTTGCGCGGGCTTACCCAGGGCCTGGGCGCCTTCGAGGCCGACTTCGACCACATGAGCGAACTCCATGGGCGCCTTGCCGAGGAGGCGGCTCAGGGTTCCAGGGCTGCTCAATAACGAAAAGGGGTTCCGGACCAGCGTCCGGAACCCCTGTGTTCGTGCCGCGCCAACTGTGCGTCGGCGTGGTGGATCAGCCGGCCAGGACCGCCCGACGCTGGCGCCGCAGGGCCGTGCCGGCCGCACCGAACCCGGCGATCAGGAGGGCCCATGTGCCCGGCTCCGGCACCGCCGTGTTCTCGATCGGCCAGCCGATGGCGAAGGTCTGGTGCTGCGGGTTCCGCGCCTGGTCGGTGATCGTGTAGACGCGGTCGTTGGCGTCGGCCAGGCTGGTGTAGTTCCCCGTCTTATAGGCGTTGAAGTAGCCCTGATACGTCGCGAACTGCGATGCGTTCAGGTTGTTGCTCAGCACCGAGATCGTGCGGTTCGGGTTGGCCACCTGCCAGATGGCCGCCTGGATCGCCGCCGTCCGCATCGCGGTGTCATAGTCGTTCGGCTGAGCTTGGTGCAGCAGCCAGCCCGTATCCACCAGATTGGTGAGCGCATCGATCTGCGCGTTGCTGAGCTGGTTCGCCGGGGCGACGGGGCCATAGTTGGTGTAGAGCGGCTGACCAGGATCGCCGTAGGTGGACGTATAGGTGTAGTTCAGCGTCTGGTTGATCGAGATGTTATGGAAGATGTCGATGCAGAAGCCATAGATGTAGTAATCGTTGGCATTGTACTGCGCCGCCGTTCCGTAGTCGTTCACCCGGAATGTCACGCCGTTCGAATAGACCTGACCGACGCCAGAGATATTGGCGCGGAACGTCGTGTTCATCGTCGCATACTCGACGTAGATGTTCTGCGCGGCCGAAGCGGGCATCGCCGCGCCTAGAACCGTGGCCGCCACGGCCGCCGCCGCGCCCGCCAGGGCCTTGGGCCCGACCTTCATCGATTGGATCTTGAACACAACAGCCCCTTCGCCGACTTGCGAGCGTCCCCCCGGACGCGCCTCAGTCCGCCTTATTGGCTGATCGGCGTTCACCTACAAGGGCGCGCACGCCTGAGGGGAAACAGCCAAGCCTGATACGCGAGGAGAACGGGCTTCGCCGGGGTGATCCCGCAGGATACCCAGCAAGAATGTCCCAGCGACTCTCCCTCACCGCCCTCCTCGTCCGCGACTACGACGAGGCGATCGACTTCTACGTCCGAAAGGTCGGCTTCGATCTCTCCGAGGACACCGACATGGGCGGGGCAAAGCGCTGGGTCGTGGTTCGGCCGCCGGGCTCGGACGCGGGCCTGCTGCTGGCGCTGGCCACGGGCAATCAGGTCGAGGCGGTGGGCCGGCAGGCCGACGGGCGGGTCTTCCTGTTCCTGGAGACCGACGACTTCGGCCGCGACCAGGGGAGGATGGTCGCGGCCGGCGTCCGGTTCCTGGAGGCCCCGCGCCACGAGCCATATGGGACTGTGGCGGTGTTCGAAGACCTCTACGGGAACCGCTGGGACCTCATTCAGCCTGCGGCTCGCTAGGCCGGCACGGGCGGCCGCTGGTCGGCAGGGATCAGCGCGTCGTCGATCTCCGCGGCCCGTACGGCAGCGGGACGAGAGTCCATCCGCTGGACGTAGGTCTCGAAGACCGGCCGCTTGTCGATCGTGCCGAACTGCATGCCCCAGCCCAGGTGCGAAGCGATGTAGAGGTCGGCGGCGGTAAAGCTGTCACCGACCAGATAGTCTCGTCCTTTCAGCGCCTTCTCCAACGTGTCGAACACGGTGTCGATGTTGCCGAAGCCCAGCATCATCTCGCGGTCGGCCGGGGCCTCCCAGCCCATGGACTTGGCGCCCACGGCCTGCTCGATGGGACCGGCGCCGAAGAAGAGCCACCGGTAGTACGGACCGCGCAGCCGGCTGCCGTGTGGCGGCGCCAGGCCCTTCTCCGGGAAGACATCGGCGAGGTAGGCGCAGATCGCCGCGCACTCCGTCACCACCGTGCCGCCGTGGACGATGGTCGGCACCTTGCCCATCGGATTGATCGCCAGGAACTCCGGCGACTTGTGCGCGCCCCAGGCCAGCACCTCCGCGCGATAGGGCCGGCCCACTTCCTCCAGCATCCAGCGGATGATCCGGCCGCGCGACATGGGGTTGGTGTAGAAGACGAGGTCGTCGGACATCGGGGGGCTCCTTCGAGGTTGTCCGGGCATTCAACGCCCGGACTGCTGACAGGGGCATGTCAGCAGTCGCGAAGACTACGCCGGCTGCAGGCGGCTCCGTTCGCGCAGCAGATAGAGCTCGGCGACAAGCAGGTTGGGGATCCACGAGATCCAGGCGGTGGCGACGTAGATCTGCTCGAACGTCAGGCCGGCGATCACCCCGAGCGGCAGGTAGAGGCGCAGGGTGACAGCCGCGAAGGTCAGCGCGAACGAGCGGATCATCCAGCGGCGGTGCTCGTCGAAGCGGCCGGCGCGGGCGGTGCGCCAGCCCTGGGTCGTGGTGTAGATCCAGGCCGGCGCCAGGAGGCCGAAGCCGAGGCCCGCAACGGGACCGGCCGTGGTGCCGAACGCCAGGGCGAAGCCCGCCGCGCCGCCGACGAGGCAGCTCGTGGCGTAGGTGCGGCCAACCCAGCGATGCACGCTCCGCCGACGGCGTAGGGCCGGCAGGAATTGGAAGGGACCCGTCAGCAGCGCCGTACCGGCCCCGGCCGCATGCAGGGTGAGCCAGGGATTGGCGTAGAGGTTTCCCAGGATCTCGGGCGACATCGGCCCGACGCGCGGAATGAAGCGATACGAGAAGATCGCCACGCCCACGCTGAGAACGGCGGCGAGGCTCCAGAGCGCGAAGGACAGGCGATTGTTCATGCGGGAAGGCTCCGTGGCGTCCGGGCCAGATCGCCGGGCGGCATGCCCCTACGCCAGGGGCGTTTGCGCGAACGGCGCCAGGGCTTCGCGAACGGATGCGGACGGTTCGCCAATCGTGGCAGACTTGCGCGAACGACTCTGCCGACCGGACCACCAATGCCGAGACTGACGGAACCCTGGATGCGCCGGCTGGCGGCCGACGTGGCCCTGTGGGTGGCGATCGGCGTGGTGATGGCCCTCTTGGGGCCGTTCGGATCGTCGGAACGCAGTCTGCTCGAGCGGCTGGTCTACTGGCAGATCTGCATGGTCGGCGGCGGCATGATCGGGGTCGCGATCGACGATCCACTGCGGCGGCGGATCGGCCACTTCTGGCTGCGCGTCACCCTGGCCAGCATGCTGATGACGCCCTTCGTGACGGTGCTGGTCGGGCTGACCAACCACTGGCTGGGGGGGATGCGGCTGCACTTGGGCAACGTGGCCGAACCCTGGTTCCAGGTGTTCGTCGTCTGCTTCGCCACCATGCTCTTCCGCCAGCTCGCGTGGGCGCAGACGGCCGTAGCGCCAGCCGCGGCGCCCGAGCCGGAGATCGACCCCCTCGCCGCCTTCCGTCAGCGCCTGTCGGCGAGGCGCCGGGCGGCGACGCTGATCGCCGTCGAGGCCGAGGACCACTACCTGCGGGTCCATACGGACGCGGGGGAGGAACTCGTCACCGCGCGCTTCAGCGACGCCCTGGCCGAGCTGGCGGCAGCGCCCGGCTTCCGGACCCACCGCTCCTGGTGGGTGGCCGCCGAGGCCATCGACGAGGTGAAATGGCTGCGCGGCCGGGGCGAGGCGCGGCTGAAATGCGGACTGATGGTCCCGATCAGCCGCGGCCAGGCCGCGGCGCTGAAGGCGGCAGGGTGGTTCTGAGGCGCCGGGCGGCTAGGCCTGCGACGCGGCCCAGTCGGCGACGTGGCGTTCCAGCACCGTCAGCGGCATGGCCCCCGAGAGCAGCACGGCGTCGTGGTAGGCCTTGAGGTCGAACTTCGGCCCCAGCGTCTTCTTCGCGTCTTCACGCACCTTCACCCAGACGGTGTGGCCGACCTTGTAGCTGTTGGCCTGGCCGGGCGAGGAGAAGTAGCGCTCGACCTCCCGCTGGGCGCGGGCGGGCGTGTTGCCGATGGTGTCAACCATATACTGCGTGGCCTTGGCCCGGCCCCAGCGCTTGTAGTGGATGCCGGTGTCGGTCACGAGGCGCGCGGCGCGGAACAGCAGCGACTGCAGGTAACCTGCCTGCCCCAGCGGATCGCCCTGGTAGGCGCCGATCTCGTCGGCGAGCTGCTCGGCGTAGAGCGCCCAGCCCTCGGAAAAGGCCGAGAAGCCGAAGCCGGCGCGCCGAAGCATCGGAATTCGCGTGCTTTCCTGGGCGAGCGCGATCTGCAGGTGGTGTCCAGGAACCGTCTCATGCACCGCCAGGGTCTTGAGATTGTAGCGCGGCCAGTCGCTGGTCTCCTTGAGGTTGATGTAGAACGCCGCCGGGCGCGAACCGTCGAGCGCGGCGCCCTGGTAGTAGCCGTTGGCCGCGCCGTCCTGGATGAACACCGGCACCCGCCGCACCTCAACCTTGGCCTTGGGCAGGGTGCGGAACGCCTGCGGCAGGATCGCGTAGAGATCGGCCACATCCTTGTTGAGATCGGCGATCACGCGGGCGCGCGCCTCGTCCGTATTCGGGTATGCCTGCTTCGGATCCTCGTTCAGCTTCGCCAGGCGCTGCGCCACCGTGCCCTGGGTCAGGCCCTGGGCCTTCAGGATCGCATCGAGCCGCCCGGTGATGTCGGCCACCTGGTCGAGGCCCATCTGGTGGACTTGCTGCGGCGTGTAGTTGGTGGTGGTCGAGGCCTTCACCGCGTCGGCGTAGTAGGCGTCGCCGTCCGGCAGCGCCCAGACACCGGTGTCGGGTTTCGCCTTGGCGCGGACGGCCTGCATGGCGGCGATCTGGCGGTCGAGGGCCGGATAGACCTCGGTCTCGACGATCTTCCGGGCGCGGGCGGCCCAGTCGCCGGGAAGGTTCGCCGCCGCGGCCTTTCGGGCGATGGAGGCGGTCAGGATCACCTTGTCGGCTGGCTGCTCACGCAGGGCCTTCATCTGGCCGAGCGACAGGTCGCAGACGAAATCGGGCGGGATCACCCCGGCGGCGACGTCGGCCTTCTGGCGGGCGACGTCGTTGTCCATGGCCACGGCGAAGGCCGAGAGGCGCGAGAGATAGGCCTCGGCGTCGGCGGTCGTGGCGATCCGGTGCTGGCTGTCGAGGAAGTCGGGGATGTTGGCGTAGGCCCCGCCGCGCTGGCTGATGACATAGGGGCTGAAGTTGCCGCCCACGTCACCGAACTTGTAGCGGTCGCCGTTCAGAACGGCCTGTTCGTTGGAATAGAGCACGACGTCCAGGTCGACCTTCGACGGGCCCGAGAGCTGCGCGCGGTCGATGGCCTTGAGGTCGGCGACGTAGCCGCGGGCCTGCTCCAGCCGCTTCGCCTTGCCGGCCGCCGAGTTGTCGTCGAGCTTGGACTTCAGGTGCGCGCGAGCGTCCTTGTCCATGCCCAGCGAGGTGGCGAAGCGCGGGCTGTCGTCCACGCGTTGCTCGAACATTCGGTCCAGCAGCGCACGGAGCTTCGCGTCCTCGGACCCGGCCTGGGCCAGCACGGGCGTGGCGCTCGCAAGGGCCGCCCCGGCCGAGGTGAGCAGGAAGCGGCGGCGGTCGATGGCGTTCATGGAGATCCTCAAGCCTTCTGGGTCGCGACCCAGCGGTCGATCACGCCTTCCAGCACGGTGAGCGGCATGGCGCCCCCGAGCAGGCCGGCGTCGTGGAACTGGCGGATGTCGAAACTGGGGCCGAGCGCCGCCTGGGCCTTGGCCCGCAGGCGCAGCCAGGTGAGCTTGCCGACCATGTAGGCGCAGGCCTGGCCGGGGCGGACGCAGTAGCGCTCGATCTCGGTGGTGGCCGAACTGACTGGGCTGCCGTCGATGGAGACCATGGTCTGGATCGCCTTCTCGCGGCTCCACTTCATGGCGTGCAGGCCGGTGTCGACCACGAGGCGCGCGGCGCGGAACAGGGAGGCCTGGATCTGGCCCAGTTCGCCCAGCGGGTCGTCTCGGTACATGCCCATCTCCAGGGCGACCTGTTCGGAATAGAGCGCCCAGCCCTCGGCGAAGGCCGGGAAGCCGGCCGTGCGGCGAAGCATCGGCAGGTCGGCCTCCTGCTGCAGCGAGCGCTGCATGTGATGGCCCGGAATGGCCTCGTGGTAGGTGAGCGTCTTGAGCGTCCAGCGCGGATTTTCTGCGGAATCGCGGAGGTTGATCCAGTAGATGCCCGGCCGCGAGCCATCGAGCGCCGGCCGGTTGTAGTAGCCGCCCGGGGCCCCAGCCTCGATGAACTTGGGCACGCGCCGGATCTCGACGTCGGCCTTGGGCAGGGCGCCGAACATCTCGGGCAGGCGCGGCCGGATCTCGGCCACCAGCTTGTTGAGGTCGGCGATCAGCTCTTCCTTGGCCTGGTCGGTGTTGGCGTAGTGGTGCTTCGGATCGGCGAAGAGGGCCGCGATCCGCTCGCCCACCGTGCCCCTGGTCAGCCCCTGCCCCTTGAGGATCGCATCGGCCCGGGCGCCGAGCGCCTTGGCCTGCTCGAGACCCATCTGGTGGATCTCCTTCGGCGACAGGTTGGTCGTGGTGAAGTTGCGCAGGGCGTCGCGGTAGTAGGTCTCCCCGTCGGGCAGGCGCCAGACGCCGGCGTCGTGCTTCGCCTCGGGCTGCAACTCGCGCACCAAGGCGATCTGGCGGTCGAGGGCCGGGTAGACGTAGGCGGCTACCGCGCGCTCGGCGGCGGCCGCGTAGTTGCCCTCGATTCCCTTGGCCTGGACGCGGTCGGTGAGCTGGGTGGTGAGCGGAGACGCCGCCGGCGCCGAGGCGCGGAGGGCGGTCATCTGGGCCAGGGTCCGCTCGAGCACAAAAGCAGGTGGAACGACACCCAGGCTGCGGTCGCGGCGGACGCGGGCGGTCTCTTCGTCCATGACCACGCCGAAGGCCACGAGCCGGTCGAGGTAGGCGTCTGCGTCGGCCTTGGTCTCGATCCCATGCTGGGAGCCGAGGAAGTCGGGGATGTCCTGATAGGCGCCGGTCAGCTGCGACAGGACATAGGGCTGGCCCGCGCCCTGGTAGCCGTAGGCGTAGCGCTTGCCGGCTGCCGCCTCGCCCTCGAGCGTGAAGAGGACGGCGTCGTAGTTGGGCTGTTCGCCTGGGCTGAGGCGGCCGCGATCGACCGTCTTCAGGTCGGCCAGGTGCTTCAGCGTCAGCGCCTTGTCCTCATCCAGGGACTGGATCGAGGCGCTGTCCAGCTTCGACTTGGCCGCGGCGCGTTCGCCCTTGTCGAGGCCGAGCCGGGTCAGGGCCTCGGGCGACCTGGCCAGATTGTCCTCGAAGATCCTGTCGAAGACGCCACGGAGCTTCGCATCCTCGGGCGTCGCCGCCCGGGCGGCGGGCGCGAGCGCGAGGGCGCCGACGGTGGCGAGGAATGTGCGGCGGTCCATCAAGCCTTGGCCTTCTCGATGTAGAGATCGACGACGTTCTCAAGCGCGGTCAGGGGCATGGAGCCCGACAGCAGAATCGCGTCGTGGAACTTGCGCGGATCGAACTTCGGACCCAGGGCCGCCTTGGCCTTCTCGCGCAGGCGCAGGATCGTCACCTTGCCGACCATGTAGCTGCAGGCCTGGCCCGGCCAGACCGAGTAGCGCTCGATCTCCTGGGCGGCGAGCGGCTCGGGGTCGCCCTCGATGCCGCGCATCTCGGCGATGGCCTTCTCCCGGCTCCAGCGCAGGTGGTGCAGGCCGCTGTCGGTGACCAAGCGGGCCGACCGCAGCAGGGCGTCGTGGATGTAGCCCAGCTCGCCCAGGGCGTCGCCCTTGTAGACCCCCATCTCCTGGACGACCTGCTCGGCGTAGAGGGCCCAGCCCTCGGCGTAGGCGCCGAAGCCCATGACGCGCCGGATCATCGGCAGGTCGGCCTCGCGCTGGAGCGCGATCTGCATGTGATGGCCCGGATTGGCCTCGTGATAGGTGGTGGTCGGCAGGAACCACCACGGGCTCTCGGCCGTGTCGCGCAGGTTCAGCCAGTAGACGCCCGGCCGGCTGCCATCGAGGCTGGGGGACTCGTAGTGTGTGGACGAGCCACCCTCGGTGGCCGCGGGAATGCGGCGGATCTCCACGCCGGCCTTCGGCAGCGTGCCGAACTGTTCCGGAAGGCGCTTCTGCATCGCCTCGACGACCTTGGTGAGGTCGGCCAGGATCTGGGCCTTGCCGGCGTCGGTGTTGGGATAGACGCCCTTCTTGCTCTCGTAGAGGGCGATGTAGCGCTCGCCCACCGTCCCCTTGGTGAAGCCCAGCTCCTTGAAGAGGACATCGGCGCGGGCCGACAGCTCCTTCGTGACGTCCCAGCCCAGCTTGTGCACCTCGTCCGGGGAGATGCGGCTGGTGGTCTGCGAATGCAGGGCGTGGGCGTAGTATTCCTGGCCGTCGGGCAGGCGCCAGCAGCCGGCCTCATGAACGGCCTTGGGCTGCAACTCCTTCAGCAGGGCCATCTGCCGGTCGAGGGCGGGGATGACCTTGCCGTCGTAGAGCTTGGTCGCCTGCGCCTGCCAGTCGCCGGCGATCCCCTTCTCCTTGGCCTTCCTGGCGAGGGCGGTCACCAGGGTGGACTTGTCTGCCGGAGCCCGGAGCACGCCCATGCCCTTGAGCGCTCCGGCGATCGCGAAGTCGGGCGGAATGACGCCCAGACCCGCGTCGTGGCGAACACGCTCGACCTCCTCGCCCATGATCCGGGCGAAGGCCTCCAGGCGGGAGAGATAGGCTTCGCAGTCGGCGCGGGTCTCGATCGAATGCTGGCTGTCCAGGAAGTCGGGAACCTCCTGCCAGGCGCCGCTGATCTGGGCCAGGACATAGGGGCTGCCAGCGCCTGCGCCGCCGTAGTTGAAGCGTTTGTTCGCCGCGTCGCTGGTCTCGAGCTCGAAGGCCAGGGTGTCGTAGTTCACGGCCGCCATGCCACTCAGCCGGCTGCGGTCGATGGCCTTCAGCCTGCGCAGCTGGTCGGCGGTGCGGGCCTTCTGCTTTGCTAGACCCTCGAGCGAGGCGTCGCGGAGCCTCGCCTTGGCGTCGGCGCGTTCGCCCTTGTCGAGGCCGAGGGACGTGACGAGCTCCGGATTGTCCTCCAGCACTTCCCTGAACACCTGGTCCAGGAAAGTGGCGAGCTGGGCCTCCGCGCCGGTCGCCGGCTGGGCCCGAGCCTGGGTGGAGAGCGCGGCCGCGGCCGCCATGAGCATGATCTGGCGACGGTTCTGCACCCTGCGCCTCCCCGTTACATCTGCGTGACGCGAAGGCTTAGAGGTCCGTGGCGGGACCGGGCAAGCACGCGGGGTTGGATCGTGGCATTAATTCCCGGTAATGCGGAACAACCTGCCCGCCTGCCCTGGCGAAGGGCGGTGGGATCGGTTGAAATGACCCCGGCTGGACGCAAGGATTCCATCACGATGTTACGTGTTTCGCGGCTCGCGCTCGCCGCCGCCCTGACGCTGACCCTGGCCACCGGCGCGGCCGCCCAGACGACCCCCGCCAAGGCCGACAAGGTGGTCGCGCAGATCCGCAAGAGCGCCGGGTTCAAGGCCGCCGTGGCGACGCTCGACCGCGAGCACGATCGCATCGTCGCCGACACCATCACCCTGACCGAGATCCCGGCTCCGCCCTTCCAGGAAGCCGAGCGCGCCAAGGCCTACATGGAGATGCTGAAGGCCCACGGCCTGACCGAGGTCGAGATGGACGCCGAGGGCAATGTCATGGGCCTGCGCCGCGGAAGCGGCAAGCCGGGCGGGCCGGTGGTGGTGCTGGCCGCCCACCTCGACACCGTCTTCCCGGCGGGCACGCCCGTAAAGGTGCGCCGCGAGGGCACGAAGCTGATGGCGCCGGGCATCGGCGACGACACCCATTCGCTGGCCGTGCTGCTGGGCTACATCCGGGCGCTCGATGCGGCCAAGATCACCACGAAGAAGGACATCCTGTTCGTCGGCAACGTCGGCGAGGAAGGCCCGGGCGACCTGCGCGGCGTCCGGCACATCTTCACCAAGGGCAAGTACAAGGACCGGATCGCGGCCTTCTTCTCGATGGACGGAACCTCGGCCGACCGGATCGTCGACAAGGCCGTGGGCTCGCGGCGGTATCGGGTGACCTTCAAGGGGCCGGGCGGGCACTCGTACGGCGCCTTCGGCCTGGTGAACCCCATGGCCGCCATGGGTGCGACCGTGGTCGAGATGAACCGCATCCAGACGCCGGCCAAGCCCAAGACCACCTATGCGACCAGCGTCGTCGGCGGCGGCACCTCGGTGAACTCCATCCCGGACGCCATCTGGCTTGAGGTGGACATGCGGTCCGAGAGCAAGGACGAACTCGCCAAGCTGGACGGCCAGTTCCTGAAGATCGTCGAGGGCGCGGTCGAGCAGGAAAACGGCGCGCGATCCACCCGCGCCGGCAAGGTTTCGGCCGAGGTGAAGCTGATCGGCGATCGCCCGACCGGCAACACCCGCGAGGACGCTGATATTGTGCAGCTCACCGCGGCGGCCGTGCGCGCCGCGGGCCTGACGCCCGAGCTGGGCGCGAGCTCCACCGACTCCAACATCCCGATCAGCCTCGGCGTCCCGGCCGTGACCATCGGATCGGGCGGCAGCGGCGGGCGCGCGCATGCGCTCGACGAGTGGATCGACGTCTCCAAGCCCGAGAGCCTGAAGGGCATGACGGTCGGCCTCGCCGCCCTGCTCGCCATGGCGGGGACGTGACGGACCTGGCGCGATGATCGCCATCGTCGGCGGAGGGCCCGCCGGGCTCTTCGCCGCCGAACGGCTCGCGACGGCCGGACATCCGGTGACTGTATTTGAGCGGATGCCGTCCGTCGGCCGCAAGCTGTTGATGGCCGGTCGCGGGGGTCTGAACCTCACCCACTCCGAAGACTTCGAGACCTTCGTGGGCAGGTACGGTGACGCCACGTCCTGGCTCCGGCCAATTTTAGAGTCGTTCCCGCCGGCGGCGCTGATCGCGTGGGCCGAAAGTCTGGGCCAGTCGATGTTCGTGGGCTCGTCAGGGCGGGTGTTCCCCAAGGCGCTGAAGGCCTCTCCGCTGCTGCGGGCCTGGCTGGCGCGGCTGGCCGACCTGGGCGTGGCGGTCCGTACCCGGCACGAGTGGCTGGGCTGGGCGGATGACGGAGTTCTCCGCTTCGCGACGCCCGAAGGCGAGATCGAGGTGCGGCCGCAGGCGACGATCCTGGCCCTCGGCGGGGCGAGCTGGCCGCGCCTGGGGTCGGACGGCGCCTGGGTCGGACCGCTGCGCGACGCCGGCGCCGAGATCGCCCCGCTGCGGCCGGCCAACATGGGCTTCGATGTGGCCTGGAGCCCGGTGATGCAGGGCTTCGCCGGCCAGCCGCTGAAGGGGATCGCATTGACGTTCGCCGGCCGCACCGTCCGCGGCGAGGCGATGATCACCCGCTACGGCCTGGAGGGTGGCGCGCTCTATGCCCTATCCGCCCCGATCCGCGAGGCGATCCTCGCCGAGGGCGCGGCCACGGCTACGATCGACCTGCGTCCGGATCAGACGCGCGAGACGTTGGCGGCGCGGCTGGCCCGGCCGCGTGGAGCGCAGTCGCTGGCCAACCACCTGCGCAAGACGCTCCGGCTGTCGCCGCTGGAGATCAACCTGCTGCGTGAGGCCCACGGCAGGGACCTGCCTACCGAAGCCGCCGCCCTGGCGGCTGCGATCAAGGCCGCCCCCGTTCGCCTGACTGGCATGCAAGGCCTGGAACGGGCGATCTCCACCGCCGGCGGGGTCGCCCTGGACAGCCTGGACCACCGACTGATGCTGAAATCCCGGCCCGGCGTGTTCCTGGCGGGCGAGATGCTGGACTGGGAGGCGCCCACCGGCGGCTATCTGCTGCAGGCGACCTTCGCCACGGGGCTCGCGGCTGCGAATGGGGCGATGGCCTGGGCGCGCGGCGACTGAGCTACCCGCATTGAGCATCCAGCGTCCGATCGGCCTTTCCGCCAGACGAAGCTGCGCTAGGAAGGATGGGCGGGTTCCAGTCCCCCAATCCAACTGCCCCGCTGGGCCCTGATCTCCCTCCGGCCGAGGTCAGGGCCCCCTCTACTCCGCCGCCACCGCCTGGGCCTGGGGCCAAGGGTCGACCGTGACGCGACGCATGTGGCGGCGCTGGCCCGGGTAGTCGTTGAGCGCGAAGTGCCAGACCGAGCGGTTGTCCCAGAAGGCGACCGACCCCTTCTGCCAGCTGAACCGGCAGGTGAAGCCCTCGTATCGGCAGTGGTTGAACAGATAGTCGAGCAGGGCCTTGGATTCGCTGGCTTTCCAGCCATCGATGCGCAGGGTGAAGGCGGGGTTCACGTAGAGCGCCTTGCGGCCGGTCTCGGGGTGAACCAGCACCATCGGGTGCACGTACTCGCCGACATAGCCGTCGGCCTCCGCCACCTGCATGGAGCCCCGCTTCTGCGCCGAAGCGCCCGTGGCCGAGTATTCGCGGCTGGCCGAATGGACTGCGCTAAGGCCCTCCAGCGTCGCCTTAAGCCCTGGCGAGAGGGCGTCGAAGGCCGCAGCCTGGCTGGCGAACAAGGTGTCGCCGCCAAACTCCGGGATCTCGACGCCGTAGAGGATCGAGCCGATGGCGGGCGTCTCCAGGAAACTCATGTCGGAGTGCCAGCCGCCGCCGAAGTTGAGACGGTCGGACGGCTCCTTGATGATCTCCATCACCTCGGGCTGACCAGTCATGCCGGTGACGTAGGGGTGGATGTTGAGCGGGCCGAATCGACGCCCGAACGCCACCTGCCGGGCCGGCGTCAGCTCCTGGTCGCGGAAGAAGATCACCTGGTGCTCCACCAGCGCCCGGCGGATCGCGGCGATTGTGGCGTCGGACAGGTCCTGCGAAAGGTCCAGGCCGCTGATCTCGGCCCCTAGGGCTCCCGCTACGCGACGGATCTTGAGTGTCTCGGTCATGGTCGGAGCCTCCGAGACCCATGCTATAGCAGTGGCCGGGCGCCGCCACACCGACAAGTCTAAAGGCGCTTGCAGGCCCGCTGGGTCAGGGAGGTCATATGGATCAGGCGGTCACCGGCTTCGACGCCGACGCCCATGCGGCCGAAATCCGCGAGCGCGGCTACACGGTGATCCGCGACTTCATGGACGCCGACGCGATCACCCGCTTCCGCGAAGGTCTCGCGCCTTTCGTGGGCCGGCGCCATGGACGCAACGACTTCGAAGGCTTCAAGACCGAGCGGGTCTACACCCTGGTCGCCCGCGGCCGGGTGTTCGAAGACCTGACGGAAGACCCGCGCCTGCTCGCGATCCTGGATCGCTTCCTGCAGCCCGGTTACCTGCTGACCGCCAGCCAGTCGATCCAGATCAACCCCGGCGAGACGGCGCAGGACCTGCACACCGACGACGGCTTCTACCGCCAGCCGCGACCGCGGCCGCCGCTGAGCATGACCGTGATCGGGGCCATAGACGACTTCACGCCAGAGAACGGCTGCACCGAGGTGATCCCCGGCAGCCACCTCTGGGGCGATCCCGGCGCTGAGGGCCGGCCGAACGATCCGGCCGAATGGGAGCGGATGCTGGTTCCAATGGAGATGCCGGCGGGCGCCTGTTTCGTCATGGCCGGCACCTGCATCCATCGCGGCGGGGCCAACCGCAGCGACGGTCCGCGCCTGGGCTTCACCAACCAGTATTGCCAGCCCTGGTGCCGGACGCAGGAGAACTTCTTCCTGGGCGTGCCGGCCGAACGGACCCGGGCCATGTCGCCGCGGCTGCAGAGCCTGCTGGGCTACAACATCTGGCCGCCGTTCATGGGCATGGTCAGCTCGCTGCACCCCCTGAAGGCGCTGGAGCCGGGCTGGGTCCCGCCGGTGGCGACAGAGCCTAGCTGAGGTTCCGCTTGAAGAGCGCGAACAGGCGCTCCCAGTGCCGCTCGGCGGACGGCTTGTCGTAGACCGCCCGCTGGGGGAAGGCGAAGCCGTGGTGGGCGCCCTTGTAGATCTCCACCTCGGCGTTGACGCCGTTGGACTTCAGGGACGCGTCCAGGGCTTCCACCGTCTCCAGCGGCGCGTAGGTGTCGTGCTCGGCGCAGGCGAAGTAGAGCTCGGCCTTGGTCTTCTGGGCGGCCAGGTGCGGGCTGTCAGGCTTGTCGGTGACGAGCTGGACGCCATAGAGAGAGGCCGCGCAGGCGATCCGCTCGGGATGGCGGGCGGCGGTGTTGATCGCGTACTGGCCGCTCATGCAGTAGCCGATGGCGGCCGCGGGGCCGGGACTCGCGGCCGGGTCCCGGCCGGCGAAGTCCAGCAGGGCGTCGGCGTCGCTCATCACCAGCGGGATGTTGATCGAGCCCATCAGGTCGAACATCCGCGCCCGGGCGTCGGCCTCTGTGAGCGGTGGGAGATCGGCCAGCTCCATGACCCCGCGCCGGTAGTAGAGGTTTGGGAGCATCACATAGTAGCCGACTGTCGCGATGCGCCGCGCCATGTCGCGCAGCTCCTCGCGGATCGCCGGGGCGTCCATGAAGAACAGGATGACCGGGTGCGGACCGTCCCGCTCTGGGTGGACGATGAAGGTCGTCGTCTTGCCGTCGCGGGTGGCGATGTCGAGCGTCTGTTCGATCATGGGGTCAGACCAGTTCGGAGGGCGCGATCCCCAATTCTTTCAACAAAGGCTCCGCGTAGTCGACCCGTCCCGTCATGGTCTTCGGATCGCCCGACGCCAGGCGATAGACCGCCTCGGCGATGAACTCGATCGGCTGCACACGGTCCTTGGTCTGCTCGTTGATGAGGCCGTGGACGGCCACGCCAGGGGTGTCGACGAGACCGGGCGAGACCACGTTCACCGCGATGTTGTCGTCAAAGACCTCCGAGGCGAGACCGGTGGTGAACCGCTCCAGCGCCGCCTTGCACATGCCGTAGACCGTGCCGCCGCCACGGCGATTGTAGGGCTGCTTCGGGTGGATGCCGGCCGGCGAGGAGATGTTGACGATCCAGCCCGAACGACGCTCGCGCATCGACGGCAGCACGAGCTGGCTGAGGTGGAACGGGGCCCAGACCTGGACCTCCATCATCAGGTCGAAGCGCTTCTTCGGGAACGTCTCGACAGGGATGAAGAAGGTGACGGCGGCGTTGTTGATCAGGATGTCGACCGGGCCATAGGTCGCGACGGCCTCGGCGACCAGACGCTCGCGGTCATCGGCGCTGGAGAGGTCGGCCTTGATGAAGGTCGCATCGCCGCCGGCGGCGCGGATGCGATCGACGGTGGCGTGAAGCGTGCCGGGCAGCTTGCTGTCGCCCGTCTCGGCGGTGCGGGCAGAGCAGACGACCTTCGCGCCTTCCATGGCGAGCCGGGCGGCGATGGCCTCGCCGATGCCGCGGCTGGCGCCGGTGACCAGCGCGACCTTGCCCCTCAGGCTTCCGTTCGGGTCGACCTTCGCCATCGCATCCTCCCATACCGTGTTTTCTGGTTGGGAAGCACGCTGGGGCGCCTGAGGACGCGACGCAAGTCGGGAGGTTCAGCGCGCTTCGAACGCCTGCCGCAGATCGGCGACCACCGAGCCCCAGTCGCGGGGCGCCGGCTGCCGGAAGAGACGCATGGAGGGGTACCAGGGACTGTCCACCCGGTCCCGCAGCCAGCGCCAGTCGGCGAGGAAAGGCAGGAGGACCCAGGTCGGCTTTCCCATCGCGCCGGCCAGGTGGGCCACCGCCGTGTCCACGGTGATCACCAGCTCGAGCCCGGCGATGATGTCAGCCGTCTCACGGAAATCGAGCGCGCCGGTGTGCTCGGGCTCGAGGCTGCGGACCCCGGGCCATGCGCGGATATCGTCAGCGAGATCAGGCGGCAGCGAGCGATTTCCGTCGTTGTGGTGGATCGGGGCGCCGCGGGAGACGAAGCCGACGCCCGAGCCGCCCGGCGAGCCCGGCAGGTAGGGCGCCGAAGGGACCGTCTCCAGCGTGACCCCAAGCCGGTAGGGCAGCGATCCCGCCAGCGCCCAGGCGTCCCGTCTGGGGATCACGGTCTGGCCCTGCACCGCCATGACCGGCGCGCCCAGCGGCTCGAAAAGCCGCTGCAGGGCCGGGTGGCACATCAGGGTCACGTCGATTCCCCGTGCCTTCAGGATCGGGATGAAGCGCGCCAGCATGATCTGATCGCCCAGGCCCTGCTCCGGCAGAACCAGAAGGGTGTCAACGGGCCGACCATCCCACTCGGGGAAGCTGAGCTGCGGATGGCGGGAAGGATCGCTGGCCCGGAACTCGTGGAGCGGCCAGCCGCCTTCGAAGTCGCCGTTGCGCAGCAGCAGGAACCCGAGGCGACGCTGGATCTCCCGGTCCCCCGGCCGGCTGGCCAGGAGCTGGCGGTAGAGTTGCTCGGCCTCGCCGAACTTCCCCTGCTCCTCCAGCACCAGGGCAAGGTTCAGGGCCACCGCCAGGGGCGCGCCGAGCTGGAGCACGCGTCGGAAGTGCGCCTCGGCGTCGGCGAAACGGCCCTCTCGGGCCGCGGCCAGCGCGGCGGCGTGGGTCTCGGTCAGCTCGGGATTCGGGGCGCTCTGGGTCACCCCCCTCCATTCGCCGGACTGGGCGGCCGACGCAAGCTTCGCCTACGCCGCCTTCTGGAGCTCCTGCTTCACGCGCTCGGCCAGGGTCTTGATGTCGATGGGCTTCGGCAGGAAGGACACGTTGCGCTCCCCCTCCAGCAGGTCGGAGAACTCGCTCTCGGCGTAGCCTGAAATGAACATGACGGGCGCCGAGCCCAGGTACTGGCGGGCCTGCTTCAGGAGGTCCGGCCCCTGCATGCCGGGCATGACCACGTCCGAGATCATCAGGTCGATCTGACCCGCGTGCTCCTCGGCGATCTCCAGGGCCTCCTCGCCGCTGGCCGCCTCGATCACCTCGTAGCCCCGAGCGCGGAGCAGCTTGGCCGCGACCCCACGCACGGCGTCCTCGTCCTCCACGAACAGAATGCGGCCGGCGCCGGACAGGTCGCGGGCGGCGGGTCGCTTGGGGGCCGCGGCGGGCGCGACGGGCACGGGCTCGGCAGCCGTCGGCACATGCACCGGCAGGAAGATCCGGAAGGCCGCGCCCTCGCCCGGTTTGGAGGCGACTGCGATCCAGCCGTCCGACTGCTTGACGATGCCATAGACCGTGGCGAGGCCCAGGCCCGTTCCCTCGCCGACCGGCTTGGTCGTGAAGAACGGGTCGAAAATCTTGTCCATCACCTCGGGCGGGATGCCGGGGCCGTCGTCGGACACCTCGATCATCGCCTGGTCGCCCACCGCGCTGGGGTAGCCGAGACCACGCGCCTCCTCCTGGCTGACGCGGGCCGTGCGGATCCGGATGACGCCGCCGCCATGGCTCCGGATCGCGTCGCGCGCGTTGACGACGAGGTTCATCACCGCCGTGTCGAGCTGGCCCCGGTCCGCGCGCACGTGCGGCAGGTTGCGGCCGTAGTCGGTGGCCAGCTTGATGTCTTCGTGCAGCAGGCGGCGCAGCAGGACTTCGGATTCCGAGATCATTTCCCCGACGTCGAGGATCTCGCGCTGGACGGTCTGCTTGCGGGAGAAGGCCAGCAATTTGCGGACGAGGTCGGCGGCCCGCATCGACGTCTGCTTGATCTCGTTGAGCCCCTCGTACGACGGGTCACCAACCGGGTGGCGGGTGGCCAGTACGTCGAGCTGCATCAGGATGGCGGTCAGCAGGTTGTTGAAATCGTGCGCCACGCCCCCGGCGAGCTGACCGATGGCCTGCATCTTCTGGCTTTGGGACAGTTGCAGCTCGACCTGCTTCTGCTCGGAGACGTCCACCAGGTAGGCGACCCAGCGGCCGCTGCTCTGGGACAGGTACAGGTGGGCGATGCGCGCCGGATCGTGGGCCAGCCGAACCTCGATCGGTGCGTGCCCGGCCCGGCCGTCGGCCAGGCGCAATGCGGCCTCCACGCGGCTGTTGGGCTCGATCAGGTCGCCGAACACCTGGCCGGCCTGGCCGCCGTGAGCCACGGCCGCGAGCGCCGGGTTGGCCTCGATGATGCGAGCTTCGAACGGGTCGTCGCCCTCCAGCAGGGCGGCGCCGAACGGCGATGCGGCCGCGAACGCATCCAACACCTTGGGCGGGGGCGCCTTGGCGCCGGCGACGGCGTTCAGCACCTCCATGGCCGAGGACGGAAGCGCCAGCGGCCCCGAACCGCGGCCGGTCAGCCGCACGAGGAAACGCCGAGGGCCGATCGGCGAGACCAGCGCCTCCCGCTCCTGCCCCCCGGCCTTGAGGGTGGCGCGGCCCAGATCGCCGCGGCGGGCGCTGGCCAGGGCGCCGAACAGGCTGGAGGCGGCGGCGCCGCTCTTGGGCAGGCGGGGCGCCTTGCCCATGGCTTCGCGCCAGGCCGGGTTGGTGGTCAGCAGTCGGCCGTCGGGCGCCGCGACCGCCGCCGGCTCGTCCAGCGCCGACAGGAACGCCTCGGCGCCCGCCTCGGTCTCGGCGGGCGTCTCGGCCGGTCCCCGCAGGACCAGCAGGCCCAGGCAGCAGACGCCGGCCAGGCCAAACAGCAGCAGCGATCCCGCCAGCGTTTCGGGGCCGGCGTTCACCAGCGGCGCGGCGGCGAAGGCCACGGCCAACAGGAAGAACACAACCGCCAGCGCGATCAGCGGGTCGGTCTTGCGGGACTTGGACGGCGGCTCGGCCATGGCGAGCGACGGCGCCTCCGGCGATTCGATAGAGGTCATTCTGTCACACGCTCAGCAACTTACAGAGGCCTAGCCCGCCGGCGGTTCGCCTGGCCGAGGATGAAGCCGATGATCTTGGCCACCGCCTCGTAGTGAGCGGGCGGAATCATGTCGTCGATATCGACGGCGGCGTAGAGGGCCCGGGCCAGCGGTGGATCCTCGATCACCGGCACGCCGGCCTCCTCCGCGACGGCGCGGATCTTGAGCGCCAGACTGTCGAGGCCCTTGGCGACGCACACCGGCGCGGCGGCGGCGCCCTCTTCGTACTTCAGCGCCACGGCGTAGTGGGTCGGGTTCATCACCACCACCGTCGCCTCGGGAACCGCCTGCATCATCCGCCGGCGCGCGCGCTCGATGCGAATCTGCTTCTGGCGCGCCTTCACATGCGGATCGCCCTCGGAGTTCTTGTAGTCTTCCTTGACCTCTTCCTTGGTCATCCGCATCCGGACCATGAACCGCTGGCGCTGCCACAACCAGTCGGCGCCGGCCACCACGAGGATCAGCGCCGCCACGGCGAACACCAGGCGTTTGAGGATCTCGAGGGCGAAAGGCAGCATCGCGCCCGGCTCCATGGCCGAGAGCTCAAAGAGCTGGTTCCAGAACGGCTTGAGGACCCACCAGGCCAACACCGCCGTCATGGCGATCTTCACCAGGGACTTGGCGAACTGCATCAGGCCGTCGGGGCCGTAGATCCGCTCGAAGCCCTTCTTGGGTGAGATCTTGCTCAGTTCCGGCTTCAGTTTGTCGGGGGTGAACTTCAGGCCCGTCTGCACCAGGCTGGCCGCCGAGCCCGAGATGGCCGCCGCCGCCATCACCGCGATCAGCGCGGGTCCGCCGGCCAGCAGGGCCATGCGGAACACCTGAACGCCACCCCCGCCCTCCAGCGCCATGGATTCGGGGTGAGCGACGAACGGCGTAAGCTGGACGGCCATGCTGCGCGCGAACCAGCCGCCCGCCATCAGGACCACCGCCGCGGTGGCCGCCAGGGTCGCGAACGAGCTGAGGTCCATGGTCTTGGGACCGTCCCCCTTGTCCTTGGCCTTCTGGAGCTTCTGGGGGGTGGCCTCTTCTGTTTTGGATTCGCGTTCGGGAGCCTCGCTCATGACGGCGCGAAGGCTCCGACCAGCTCACGGTAGCGGTCGATCCAGACCATCCCGATGACGCCGAGGCTGAGGGCGAACACCGAGAGCCCCAGGAGAAGGCCGAGGGGCGTGGCCACGAAGAAGACCTGGAACTGCGGCATGATCCGCCCGACCAGGCCCGTGGCGATGTTGAAGATCAGCGAGAAGACCACGACCGGCGCCGCCAGCTGCAGGCCCAGGGCGAAGGATCGGCCCACCGTCTGGACCGCAAGCTGTCCCGCATCGTTCACCGGCACGTCCCGCGTGAACGGGAACAGCTCGAAGGAGCGCACGATCGCGGCCACGAACAGATGATGCAGGTCCGTCGCAAAGATCAGCACGATGCCGATCATGCCCAGGAACGTCCCGATCGAGGTGGACGGCTGGGCCTGCATCGGGTTCGCGGTCTGGGCGAACGAAAGCGACGTCTGCAGCGAGACGATCTCGCCCGCGGCGGCCAGGGAGCTCATGAAGAGCCGCAGGATCGCGCCGATCATGAGGCCGATCAGCACCTCCTTGATGATGGCTCCGGCGAGGCCGCTCGCTTCGGCCGGCAGCGGCGGCGCGCTTCCGGTGATGATCGGAAACAGCATCAGCGACATCGCCAGGGCGAACGAGAGCCGGATCCGGGGCGGGATGAACGTCTCTCCGATCCCCGGGATCAGCATGACGATGGCGCCGAGGCGCGCAAAGACGAGGCCGGCGGCGAAGACCTGCTGGGCGGTGGCGTAGCTTTCCATGGGCCGCCCGCGCCCCGCCCTACATGCCGGCGATGCGAGCGGCGATGTTGCGCATGAAGCCGCTCATCAGCGCGCCCATGAGCGGCAGGAAGACCAGCAGCGAAACGAAGATCGCCACGATCTTCGGCGCGTAGACGAGAGTCTGTTCCTGGATCTGCGTCAGGGCCTGGATCAGGCCGATGCCGACGCCGACCACGAGACCGACCAACAGCACCGGCGCGCAGAGCTGGATGGTCAGCCAGATGGCGTCGCGTCCGACGTCCAGAACCTCGGCGCCGCTCATGCAAACCCTCATGCGGAAACAGGAAGGCGGACCGATCCGCCGACGCCGCGATCCTGGCCCGGCATGGTTAACGAAAGGCTAGTCCCGTTAACTTTCCGGGGCAGATTGCGCCCGCAGCCAGCGCGCGGCCTCGGCGGGCGTTCGCTTGTCGGCGTCGCGATCGACGCTGTAGTTCGCCGCCCGCATCGCCTCCACGCCAATGGCGCCGACCAGGGGGCGGAGCGCGTCCAGGAAGCGCTTGTCGGCCGCCCGCCTCGGCGAGACGAGGATCACGGCGTCATACGGCGGGATGGCGCCCCGGGGATCCGACAGCACGGTCAGCCGGTCGGCGGCGATGCGTCCGTCGGACGAGAACGCGCTGATGACGTCGGCCTCGCCGCCGCCGAGCGCGCGGTACATGAACGTCGGCTGGAACGAGCGTGTGGCCCGGAACGACAGGCCATATGCCGCATCCACGGCCTTCCACTCGGGTCTCGACAGGAACTCGACGTCGGTTCCCAGAGTGAGCTGCGGCGCCACCTTCGCCAGGTCGACCAGGCTGGCCACGCCGAGCGCGCGGGCGCGGTCCTGGCGCATGGCGAAGGCGTAGGCGTTCTCGAAGCCCAGGGATCCCAGCACCACCACACCGTCGCGTCGGCGAAGCTCGGCCGAGAGCTGGTCCACCATGGCCGCGCGGCCCGGGTTGTCGGTCCGGCCCAGGACGTTGGTCCAAAGGGTGCCCGAATAGTCGACGTAGACATCGATCTCGCCGGCCGCGAGCGCGCGGTAGGCCACGTTGGATCCCAGGTTCTCCTTGCGCGTCACCCGGGCGCCGGTTCGCTCCAGCTCCCCCGCCATCAGCTCGGCCAGGATGTACTGTTCGGAGAAGTTCTTCGCGCCGACCACATAGGCAGTCGGAGCGCCGGATCCGGCGAGGGGCGCCATCGCCAGACCCGCGCCGACGATTAGGCCCGCGACACCCGCAATGATCAGGCCTCGCCGCCGCGTCCGGACCCCCCGCTCCGCGAGGCCGAGGAGCTGGTCTGCGGCCATCGCCAACACAGCGGAGGCCGCGCACCCAAACAGCACGAAGACCCAGTTCTCGGTCTGGAGCCCAGCGAAGATGTAGTTGCCCAGGCTGGTCTGGCCGACCGGCGTCGCCAGGGTGGCGGCCCCGATGGTCCAGACCGCGGCCGTCCGCACGCCGGCCATGATCACCGGCGCCGCAAGGGGCAGCTCCACCTGCAGCAGCTTCTGGCGAGGCGTCATCCCGACCCCGTCCGCCGCCTCGGCGATGGCCGGGTCCACTCCGGCGAGGCCCGCCACACCGTTCCGCAGGATCGGCAGCACGGCGTAGAGCGTGAGGGCCAGGAGCGAAGGCAGGAAGCCGAGCGCCGAGAACCCGCGCCCCGTCGCCGCCTCCGCGACCGCCGACACCGCCAGCAGCAGGGGATAGAACAGCGCGAGCAGCGCCAGGCCAGGGATGGTCTGTATGAGGCTGGCCAGGGCCAGCAGCGGCCATCGCAGCCGCGGCCTGCGCGCCGCCGCGATGGCGAGCGGCAGGCTGATCGCCAGGCCGAGCGCAAGGGCGCTGGCCGACAGCAGGACGTGCCACGCCAGGTAGCCGGGCAGTAGGTCGAGCGCCGCGGCGAATTGCGGGTTCATCCGCCCAGCCTTTCGCGGAGGCGATCCGCCTGGCGGCGCGGCGCCTCGAGCAGCGCGCGCACGGCGGGATCGGACGCCGCGGCCAGCAGGTCCGCCGGCGGACCGTCGGCCAGGATACGCCCCTGCCGCATGACCACCAAACGGTCGGCGAGCAGCACCGCTTCGGCGATATCGTGCGTCACCATCACCGTGGTCAATCCCAGCTGCCGGTGCAGGGCCAGATAGTCCGCGCCGAGCTGGTCGCGCGTCAGCGGGTCGAGGGCGCCGAAGGGCTCGTCCATCAGCATCACGCCCGGTTCGGCCGCGAGCGCCCGCGCCACGCCCACGCGCTGGCGCTGGCCGCCCGAGAGCGCGGATGGTGGCCGGTCCGCGACATCCCCCGGAAGCGCGACCAGATCCAGCAGCGTGCGAACCCTCGCGGCGATCCGCGGCGGCCCCCAGCCGAGCAGCTTCGGCGTGACGCCGATGTTCTCGGCTACGGTCAGGTGCGGAAAGAGCCCGACCTCCTGGAAGACATAGCCGATCCGCCGCCGCAGGAGGTGAGGCGCGACGGCGGCTACGTCTTCGCCATCCACCGCGATCCGGCCGTCATCGGGCCGGACAAGGCCGTTGATGGTCTTCAGCAGGGTGGTCTTGCCTGATCCGGAACCGCCGACGAGGGCCACGAACTCGCCCGACCGCACCGTCAGGCCCACACCGTCGAGCGCGACCTGCGCGCCGTAGCGGTGGGTGACGTCCGCCAGTTCGATCATGGGTGCGGCCATGAACGACGGGTAGCACGTGGAGCCGGCGCGCGAAGTCTTCGTTTCGCCCAGAGTCCGACTAGAAGACCAGAGTCCCCTATATCTGTCGCTGCATGCGACCCTTGTCCCATCGAAGCCGGAGTCCCCTGATGCGCCTTCCCCTCGCCCTCGCCGCCGCCCTCGTCGCCACCCCCGCCGTCGCGGCCGAACCGGTCACGGCCGAGCTGAAGAACGGCGCGGGCGAGGCCATCGGCAAGGTGACGCTGACGGCCGCGCCGAAGGGCGTGCTGCTGCGCGTGGAAGCCAAGGGGCTCACGCCGGGATGGCATGGCCTGCATTTCCACGAAAAGGCGGATTGCTCGAAATCCGACTTCACCTCCGCCGGCGGTCACACCCACGGCGGCGGAGATCGGCAGCACGGCCTCCTGAACCCCAAGGCGAACGAGACCGGCGACCTGCCGAACCTCTACGTCGGTGCGGACGGGACTGGCGCGACGGAGGCGTTCAGCAGCCTGACGACCCTGGACGCCCTGAAGGACGCCGACGGCTCGGCGGTGCTGATCCATGCCGCGCCTGACGACCACACGTCGCAGCCGATCGGCGGCGCCGGGGCCCGGGTCGCCTGCGCGGCGGTGAAGTAGCCCCCAACGCAGAAGGCCCCGCCAAAGCGGGGCCTTTCACTGTGGATCGAGCGCGCGCGGACCAGCCGCCTTCGCGCTCAGATCGGCATGCGCATGATTTCCTGATAGGCGCTGATCACCTGATCGCGCACGGCCATCACCGTCTCCAGGCTGGCTTCGGCGGCCGAGACCGCGGTCACCACATCGACCAGCTCCGCCTTGCCCGCCACCTGATTGGCCATCTGCCGCTCGGCGTGCTTGGACGAGCTGACAGCGTCCGTGATGGCCGCCTTGACGAGGTCTCCAAAGCCACCCTGGACCGGGGCTGACGGACCGGCGCCGGCGCCGATTGACGGGTCCAGGCCGGCCTCCTGGCCGGGGTTCAGGCTGACGCCCTTCTGGATGGCCGCGTAGGCCCGGGCGGCGGAGAACGGGGTGATCATCGCTCAGCGCCCTATTTGCGGAGGAGATCCAGCGTGCGCATCTCCATGGCGCGCGCGGTCTCGATCACGTTGAGGTTGGCTTCGTAGGCGCGCTGCGCCTCGCGCATGTCCATCGCCTCGACCAGGGAGTTCACGTTCGGCAGCTTCACATAGCCCTTGTCGTCGGCCGACGGGTGGCCCGGGCTGTATTCCTGCCGGAAGTCGGTCTGGTCGGGCTCGACCTTGCTCATCCGAACGCCTTTGGCGCCCTCGACCTTGGTCGGCTCGAAAACCGGGGCCTGCCGGCGGTAGGGATCGCCGCCGGGCGTCTTGGAGGTGGAATCCGCGTTGGCCAGATTTTCGGCGATGATCCGCATCCGGGCCTGCTGCGCACGAAGCGCGGACGCGGCCACGGCCTGGGTGACGCCGCCGACGGGTTTGATCTGCTGAGGCATCTAACGCTCCTTCCCTAGCCGCGGCCCGGCGCGCGCGCCGCCATCCGCAGGAGGCCGAGGGATTTCTGGTAGAAGCTGATCGCCGCATCGTACTGCATGCGGGCGTCGCTCATCTTGATCATCTCCTCCTCCAGAACCACGGAATTGCCGTTGAGCGTGGTCTCGGAGCCGGGCGACTTCACGGTCTTGTAGCCGCCACCGGGCGGGCGGGGGTTGCGCGACGCCATGTGGCTCATATGGGTCGCGGCCATCATCTGGGCGCCCGAGCTGGCCTGGGTCATCTGCAGCCGCTTCTGCACCCGAGCGTCGAAGCTGTAGGGCTTCAGGTCCTCGGGCACATAGCGGGCGGTGTCGGTGTTGGCGACGTTCTGCGCGATCAGCTTCTGGCGCTCGCCAAGATGGCCAAGGCGGCCGCGGAGCATCGCGAAGAGCGGGATTTCGGCCAGGTTCATACGACCGATCCTGAAGAAACAGGGTTAATCTGCGTTTAAGGGACTCAAGCGCGAACTAGGGACCTGTTCCCCCAGGCCGCCGAAGCGCTTCTTCATGGACTTCGCCAGTTTCCTCCGCGCCGTCTTCGCCCTGGCGCTCACCCTCGGCCTGATCGGCTTGGCCGCGGTGGCGCTGCGTCGCTATGGGCCCGACGCCATGGCTCGCCTGTCGGCCCAGAAGAAGGACCGGCGCCTCAAGGTGGTGGAGAGCCTGGTCCTGGATCCGACCCGTCGGCTGCTCATCGTGGAATGCGACGGTCGCGAGCAGATGATCCTGCTGGGCGAAGGCCGGGTGATCGCCGACCTGTCCAAGGACGCCGCCTGATGCGCGCTCTCCTCGCCGCCTTGCGCGCCCTGCCCGCGGCCGACTGGCGTAGAGCCGCGCTGATTTCCGCGCTGGCCGGGGTCGTGTGCGCGATGGTCCCTGCGGTCGCGACGGCCCAGGCGCTGAACATCGACCTGGGAACCGGGGCCGGCCTGACCGAGCGGGTGGTCCAGCTCGTCGGCCTGCTGACCGTGCTGTCGCTGGCCCCGTCGATCGTGATCATGACGACCTCGTTCGTCCGCATCGTGGTCGTTCTGTCCCTGCTGCGTACGGCGCTTGGCCTGCAGCAGAGCCCACCGAATGCGGTGCTGATCTCGCTGGCCCTGTTCCTGACGGCCATCGTCATGGGGCCGACGTTCGAACGGTCCTACACCGAAGGCGTCAAGCCCCTGCTCGAGCAGCAGATGGAGCTGCCGGCCGCCTTCGACGCCGCCGGCGGGCCAGTGAAGCAGTTCATGCTGACCCAGGTCGACCAGGAGGATCTGGCCCTGTTCGTCCGCCTGTCGCGGATCCAGCGGCCCGCGAACATCCAGGACATCCCCATCCGGGTGGTGACCCCCGCGTTCATGATCTCGGAGCTTAAGCGCGCCTTCGAGATCGGCTTCCTGCTGTTCGTGCCCTTCCTGGTGATCGACCTGGTCGTCGCCAGCGTACTGATGAGCATGGGCATGATGATGCTGCCGCCCGTTGTGATCAGCCTGCCCTTCAAGCTGATCTTCTTCGTGCTGGTGGACGGCTGGCGACTGGTCTGCGGGAGCCTTGTCGAGAGCTTCCAGCGGGGCGCGGGCGGGGGATAGCGCCCTACTTGTCGAACGCCAGGCCGTCCTGTGGCGTCAGCGCGGCCCAGACCTCGGCGGTCGAGGGCATGCTCGCATCGCCCAGGATTTTCCACCGCCCATCGGCCTCGCGCTTCAGCGTGACGAGGAACCGCGCGTAGCGCACCTGCTCATCCGCGCCGGGCCGGCGGAACGCCTGACGCATGTAGCCGGCGTCGAGGGCGATGCCGCCCTCCAGCACCTGGCGGCGCTCGATCCGGTAGGCCGTCTGGATGGAGACTCCGTCTTTGGCGATACGCTCGGCCTGGGGCGCGAGCCGAGCCGCCAGTTCGCCGCCGGGCAGCGCCGGGCCGGGCCGGGCGTCGACAAGAAGACCCTGCGGATGGAAGTGCGAGGCCATCCCCGTCACGTCGTTGGCGGCGCGGGCCTTCGCGAGCCCGGCGTAGACCGCGTTGAGGCCGGCGTCCTCGGGATGCGCCCATGCCGGGGTGGCGAACGAGAGGGCCACGAGCGCCAGGGCGGCCTTGGCGGACAGGTTGATCATCTGGATGTTCTCGCCGATGTGGCGGTCATAGCGCCGCCGGGATCAGCGCTGGCCCATAGGCCGTCGGCGACATCCCGAGCAGCGCCCCTGCGACGAACGTCCGGGTACGGTCGACGAATGATCGGACCTGCGGGTCAGCCGCGCGCGGGCGCGCGCGCAGCCTGAG
Organism: Phenylobacterium kunshanense; assembly: GCF_003254525.1. GTDB lineage: Bacteria > Pseudomonadota > Alphaproteobacteria > Caulobacterales > Caulobacteraceae > Phenylobacterium > Phenylobacterium kunshanense. Next base: position 143,377 of record NZ_QFYS01000007.1, on the reverse strand, counting down.
CCTGCCGGGCCGGCGCGGTCGCTGGAGCCTTGGCGGCGCCGACCGGCGCGGCGCGCGTCTTGAAGCGGCCCTTCATCTTCTCGACCCAGCCAGCGAACGCCTCGTTGTCGGCCGAGACCCGACCGAAGTCCCCCACGCTGAGGCGACCGTCAGGCGCGCCCGACAGGGCGATCCGCAGTGCTTCGGGATTGTTGGCCTTCTCGCTATGCCCCTGGTAGCGGCTCTCCAGGCGGGCCAGCGCGGCCTCGTCGCCCGCAAGGCTGTAGGCGACGCCGGCGCGGAGCAGGCGGCCCTCCTCCTCGCTCGAAAGCGCCGCGGGGTTCTTCCAGCGCTCGCCGAGCGTCTTCTCGAACAGCGGGCCGGCGGCGGCCCAGTTCTTCTGCTTCCAGGTGATCTCGCTGCGGAGGTCGGTGGCCTCCTTGGACGTATCCCGCTCGATGATCTCGAGGGCGCTCTCGAAGCGGCCGAGCGCCGTCCACGCCCTGGCCTCCACGAGTCGACGTTCAGCGTTGAGCGCGGTCGGCAGGATCGTGGTTCGCGAGCCGTTGATCGCGGCGATCGCCTGCTCGGGCTTGCGGTCCATCAGGTAGATGACGGCGAGGTCCGTCGCCACCTGGGCGCGGGGCACGCCGTCCAGCCGGTTGTCGGCCTGGTACTTCAGCAGGTCGGCCGCCTGGGGCAACAGGTCCACATCCACGAGCCGGCGCACGATCTTGCGCACCATCAGGTCGCCGTCAGCGCCCAGCGGCGCCAGTTCCTTGAAGTCGAAGAAGAGCGCGAGCGCCTGGGTTGGCTCCAGACCGTCGGCCAGTCCATCGAGGAAGAGGCCCCGGAACGCGGCATTGAGGTCCGCCTGGAGTTGCTGAGCCTCCGGCAGATCGGGCATGCGCACGCCCGCCGACCGCAGCGCTTCCAGCGCCTCGCGATAGCGGCCCTGCGCCAGATAGAGCTGGCCCAGCGCGCGGATGGTCTCGAGTTCGGTGGAGTCGCCCCGCCAGCGGTAGCGCAACCCGTCGAACACGCCGGCGGCCTGGACCGGCGTGATCTGGCCCGTCTCCAGCCGGATCTGCGTGGCGCGCAGGACCGCGGGTGCGGCGATCGAATCGATCGGCGCCGTCGCGATGGCCTTGTAGATCCGGAGGGCGCGATCCTTGTGCCCCTGCAGTTCGACGACGCGCGCCTGGATCAGACGGGCGCGAAGCTGTTCTTCTGGATCGACCTTTTCCTCCAGCGCCATGCGGATGCGGGCGTCGGCCGCGGCCAGGTCCCCCTGGGCCAGGGCGGACTGCGCGTCGGCGCGGGCGAAACGCGCCTTCCAAAGCGGCGAGAACAGACCGTAGGCCTGGACGCCCCTGGCGAACTGGGTCCGCGCCTCAGCATGGTGGGCGAGCTGCGTATTGATGTAGGCCCGCCAAAGCGCCGTCGACGGGTCGTCGGCCAGGCTCGGCGAGGAGAAATCCGCATCGGCTTCCGCGTAGCGCCGGGCAAGCGTGCGCGCGACGCCGCGAAGGCCCCTGAACTCGGGATCGTCGAGCATCTCGGGATGCTCACGGGCCAAGCTGTTGAGGAGCCCGATGGCTTCGAACGCCAGCTCCGAGCCGACCAGGAACCGCGCCATGGCCATGCGCGCGGCGACCGGCGCTTCGCGGCTCTTGTTCGCGCCTTCCGCGGCGGCGGCGGCCATGAGGTCGTCGCGGCGGCGCGTGAAGCCGCCCTCGCCCGTCGCCGCCCATTCGGACAGGATCAGCGCGGGCATCGAGGCCGGCCGTGGGGCGCCTAGCTGTGTGGCTTCCTTCTCCCGCGTGGCCCAGGCCGGGGACAGGTTCAGCCCGTCGGCCCGGCTGATCCGGACGATCTCGCCCTCGCGCTGGACGGCCAGGTCGTCCACCAGCGGCTCGATGGCCAGCCCCTGGATCGACGGCAGCAGGGCCGCGTCCACGAAATCACGACGGCTGGGAACGCCCTTGGCGGGCCCCAGGGCCGTCACGACCGTCAGCGTGTCGCCAACCGTAGGATCGGACAGGTTGACCACCCGGGTCGCGCCGGCCACCGGCGCCTTCAGCGTGGCGGGCCCCGCGGCAGGATCACGGCTGATCCGTACGATCGCCGGCTGGGCCTGGGAGCCGGGGCCCAGCGAGATGGTCCAGGTCGTCCCCTGCGATCCGACGAACAAGGGCGTATCGGGATCGGCCTCGATCCGAAGGGCCGCATAGTCAGCGCCCTTGAAGGCCTGGAGCGAACGCAGCGGCTTGGCGTTGCGCGGCGTGTCCGTGACGTCGAGCGTGGCCGGGGCGTCGAACACCACCCACACCGCGTCGCCCCGGCGGAAGACCGCCGCACCGGCCGGGTTCGCCCAGTCGAACGAGAGCTGCACCTGTCCGCCGGCCGACTTCGCCGCCATCCGGACCACCCCGCCCGGCGGAAGCGGATTGGGTCGCGGGGGCTCGGCCTCGGCGACCGGCGGCGTCTCGGCCGCGGCCTGCGCCGGATCGACTGCGGGCTTCTCGAAGACGTTGACGTATGTGGCGCCATCGGCGCTGCCGATCTTGGCGTCGGCGCCATCGGCGAGCTGGAGGACCAGCGCCAGCCGACCGCCGGCGTCGCGCTTCTCCGCCGACGCGATCCAGCGCGGCGGGGCCGTGCGAAGCCGCGACACATCCGGGTTCGCGCCCTTGGCGAAGGTCAGGACGACCGTCTGGCCCTCTCGGCGGGCGTCCACGCGGCCGCCGAAAATCTCGACGCGCGAGAAGGTCTCGGCCTGCGCCACGCGAACATCGAGGCCGCCGCGCGTGGCGGCGGCCTTGACCGCGGGTGCGGCGATCCCGGCGGGCGCGGCGACACTGACGATGCAGGCCGCGGCCACCCCGGAACGGAGAGCCCCTCGCAAGGACATCGGCTACCCGGTCTTGGCCGGCGGCGCGACGGCAGGCTCGGCCATGGGCGCCGCGGCCGCCGGCGGCTTGGCGGCGGCCTGCTGGGCCGCGGGGGCCTGTTTACGCGGCGCCGGCTTCCGCGGCGCAGCGGCGGCCTGCTTCTTCGGTTCGCCGGCGGGCGGGTCGGCCTGCGCCGTCTTCGCCGCCTGTTCAGAGGCCGCCGCCTTGGCGGCCGCAGCCTTCGCGTCGGAGAACCGGCGCGCGAGCTTCTCGGTCAGTTCCTTCGCCTGGGCGGCCGGCATCTGGGCCACGATGGCGCTCAGGGCCCGCTCCTTCATCTTGGCGGCGATCGGGATGCGGACGCTGTCGTCCAGCGCCGCGAGGCGGGGCGCCGCATCCTTGGCCTTCATGCCCTCGAACACCTTCACCAGGCGGTCGATCTCGGCCTGCTCCTTGGTGTCAGCCTGGGTGAGCAGGCCCTGGACCTCGCCCTTCAGGCCGTTCAGCGACTTGATCTTGGCGTCGAGCTTCGCCTCGGCCGCGGCCAGCAGGGCCAGCTGGGTGCTGAGGTCGCTCTCCCGCGCGTCGAGCTGACCCCGACGCGCGCCGAGGCTCTGCAGGACCTGCAGTTCGGCCGGCGACAGGCCCGCCTGCTTGGCGAGCTCGGCGGCCGTGGGCGCGCATACCGCCTTGGGCGCGATGGAGGCCGCCGGCAGCGCGGCGGAGGCCGCGTCCGGGGCGGCTTCGCCGGGCTTGGGGGCTCCGGCCTCGCTCTTGGCGTCCTTCGCCGCCTTGGGGTCAGGCTTGGCTGCTCCGCCCTTGGCGGCTTCCTCGGCGAAGGCCCGGGCGCCGGAGACGAGCGATGGCAGATCGCGCGCGCCCGCGACGGCGTTCACCGCCAGGACGCCACCCATGGCGACGCCGACCAGCGGCAGGAGACGAGGGACGGACTTCAACGGCGCGCTCCGGCAAGGCGGTCGAGGGCGAGCGGGGCGTCCTCGAACAGATCGTCGTCAGGAGTGATGGCGATGCGGCGGCCCGGCAGCGGCGGACGGCCCACCAGCGGCTCGCGCTCCGCGCGGACTTCGGGCTCCTCGCGTTCCGCCTGCAGGCGGCTGCGCGCCATGGCCAGCAGAGCGCCGAGACGATCCTCGGTGGTCGCTTCGCGCGGGGCCGGGGCGACGGGCGGAATGCCGCGAGCCGCAGGACGCTCGGACGCCATCGCACGGGGGAGTTCGGGCGCAGCGGCGACCAGCTTCTCCAGCTTCGCCGCCAGGGCCCGGCCCTTCTCGATGCGGTCGGAGAGCAGATCCACCGCTTCGTCGGTCGCGGAGCGAAGGTCGGCCAGCCCCTGTTCGGCCCGCACCGCCGCCACGTTCAGCTCGCGGACGGCGGCTTCGAACCCTTCGTGGCTGTCGCGCAGCGCCTTGAGCCGGCGATTGAGCCGAACACCGACCGTCATGGCGGCGACCAGCAGGCCGGCGAGCAGCACGTTCATGCAGATGGCGATCAGGCTCATGACATCCTCTGGACGGCGCGCCGGGCGCTGGGCGAAAGCGGGGCTTCCACGCGAACGGCGATGTGGGTGTTGCGCCGACCCATGCGGCCGCGCGTAAGGGGGATCTGACCGGCGCGCAGCTCGATCAGGCTGTCGGGACCAGTGTTGAGCATGAGGGTGTCGCCCACCTTCATCTCGAGCACCTTCTTCAGGCTCACCTGCTGCTCATCCAGGACCGCCCGCACATCGACGTGCGTGGTCCAGAGCTCGGTTGCGAGGTGGCTTTCCCAGATGTTGTCGCGGCCGAACTTCTCGCCCATGAACTGCTGGAGCAGCATCTTCCGGATGGGCTCCAGGGTCGCGTAGGGCAGCAGCAGCTCGATCCGGCCACCGCGGTCTTCCATGTCGATCCGCAGCTTCACGAGAATGGCGGCGTTGGCCGGACGTGCGATGGCCGCGAAGCGCGGGTTCGTCTCGAGGCGGTCGAGGGTGAAGGCCACGGGGGTCAGCGGCTCGAACGCCTCCTTGGCGTCGGCCAGCACCACCTCGACCATCCGCTGCACCAGCACCCGCTCGATGGTGGTGTACGGGCGACCTTCGATCCGCATGGCGGCGGTGCCACGGCGGCCGCCGAGCAGCACATCCACGATCGAATAGATCAGGTTCGAGTCGACCGTGAGCAGGCCGTAGTTGTTCAACTCCTCGGCCCGGAACACCGACAGGATCGCCGGCAGCGGGATCGAGTTGAGGTAGTCGCCGAAGCGGATCGAGCTGATGTTGTCGAGGCTGACCTCGACGTTGTCCGACGTGAAATTCCGCAGGCTGGTGGTCATCAACCGCACGAGGCGGTCGAAGACGATTTCCAGCATCGGCAGGCGCTCGTAGCTGACGAGCGCGGAATTGATGATCGCCCGGATGCCGGTGCGTTCGGCGATCTCGTCGTCCGAGAGATCGAAGCCCAGCAGGCTGTCGATCTCGTCCTGGTTCAGTATCCGCTCGGCCGAATTGGCCTCGGCCGCCGCGGCGGCGGCCCAGGCGTCCGGAGAGTCCGGATCCGGCAGGCTGGTTTCGGCGGAGAAGTCGGTGTCTTCGGACATGGCTTTTCAGGCGATGCAACCGCGCGGACGCTAGTTGATCAGCATCTCCTCGATCAGCACGGCGTTCGCCTTGGACGGCGCGATCACCAGGTTCACGCGGCGGAGGATCTCCATGCGGAGCTGGTAGCTGCCCTGACTGCCCGCCAGGTCTTCCGGGCGCAGCTCGCGCAGGAAGGTCTGGAACATATCCTGGAGCCGCGGCATGGCCGGATCGAGCTCCTCGACCGCGCTCTCGTCGGGCAGTTCCAAAGTCAGCTTCAGCTTCAGGAACGTCGGGCGGCCATCGGCGGTCTGCATGTTCACCACCACGTCCGGCATCGTGTAGAAGACCACGCCGTCGGGACCTTCACGGACCACCGCGGCGCCCTTCTCGCCTTCCTTGCCCTTCTCTTCCTTCTTCTTCTCTTTCTTCTTCTCTTTCTTCTTCTCCCCGCCCTTCTCGGCATGGGCCTCGTCGGGCTTGGGCTTGAGGAAGATGAATGCGGCCGTGCCGCCGCCGCCCAGCACCACGAGGGCCGCGGCGCCGGCGATGATCAGCATCTTGAGCGGAAGCTTCTTCTTGGCGGGGGCCTCGCCCTCCGCGCCTTCGGTGCCCTCGGGCGCTTCGCCCTCGGCCTCCTTCGGCTTCTTGTCCTTCTTCGCCACGCGCGCGTTCCCTGGATTACCAGTCAGCCCAGCAATGGCGGTCTTTGGTTAAGAAGCGGTTTTTAACGATTCCTAACGGGCTCGATTCCTGCCCGGCATTTTTCGCCGCCGAGGCCGCGTTAACTTTCTTATTCGTTGAAAGATAACGCCTTTTCAGTTGGCCCGAACCTTGCACCCCGAAAGCGCACAACGTCGCACTTCTCGGGTCCCCCGTTAATGGACAACGCAATCTACGTCGGACTTTCGCGCCAGATGGTCCTCCGCAAGGAGATGGACATCATCGCGAACAACATCGCGAACATGGACACCACCGGCTTCAAGGTGGAGTCGATGATCCAGAAGACCGATCCGGCAGAGCCCGCCTACACGTTCGGCGGTCCCCGGCCGGTGAAGTTCGTCTCTCCGGACGGCGTCGCCCGGGACTTCGGGCAGGGCTCGCTCGTCAAGACCGACGGCGAGCTCGACATGTCGCTGGAAGGCAAGGGCTTCTTCCAGGTCCGCACCCCCGATGGCCCGCGCTTCACCCGCGACGGCCGCTTCACCACCGACACCACCGGGCGGCTGGTGACCCAGGCCGGGCACCCCGTCCTGGACGAAGGCGGCGGCGAGATCCAGATCGACGGCGAGAAGGGCCAGGTCTCGGCCGGCGCCGACGGCACGCTGAGCCAGGGTAACGAGCGGATCGGCAAGATCGGCATGTACGCCTTCGCCGACGCCGGCGTGCTCGAGAAGGCCGGCGACAACATGTTCCGCAACGGCTCCAACCAGCAGCCTCAGATCGCCACCGAGGCCAAGCTGCGCCAGGGCTATCTTGAGAGCTCCAACGTCAAGCCGGTCCTGGAGATCACCCGCATGGTCGAGGTGTCACGGGCCTACGAACGCACCGCCAAGATGATCGATTCCGAAGCCGACCTGTCGCGCCGCTCCGTCGAGCGCCTGGGCAAGCTTCAGTAAGAGGATAACGACCGATGCAAGCGCTCCGCACCGCGGCCACCGGCATGGCCGCCCAGCAGATGAACGTCGAGGTCATCTCGAACAACATCGCCAACATGAACACGGTCGCCTTCAAGAAGCAGCGCGCCGAGTTCCAGGACCTCCTCTACCAGACCTTCGAAGCCGCCGGGACGCAGTCCTCGGACCAGGGCACCATCGTGCCCACCGGCGTCCAGGTCGGGGCGGGCGTGAAGGCCGGCGCCGTCTACCGCGTTCAGACCCAGGGCTCGCTGACGCGCACCGACAATCCCTACGACATCGCCATCGACGGCCGCGGCTATTTCCAGGTGCTGACGCCCTCGGGCGAGACGGCCTACACCCGAGCCGGCAACTTCTCGGTCAACGACCAGGGCCAGGTGGTGACCCAGGACGGCTACCCCCTCGAGCCCGCCATCACCATCCCGGGCGATACGGTCCAGGTGACGATCTCCAAGACCGGCCAGGTCCAGGCGCTGCAGGCGGGCCAGACGATCCCCGGCGTCGTCGGACAAATCGAGCTGTCGACCTTCGTCAACGAGGGCGGCCTGCAGGCGCTGGGCGACAATCTCTACAAGGAAACGGCCGCCTCGGGCGCGCCGACCAACGGCACGCCCGGCTCCACCGGCATCGGCACGCTGGTTCAGAACTACACCGAAGCCTCGAACGTCGACGCGGTGGCCGAGATCACCGCGCTGATCGTCGCCCAGCGCGCCTATGAAATGAACTCCAAGGTCATCTCGACGGCCGACAACATGCTGGCCACCGCCAATCAGGTGAAGGCGTAAGCTGATGAAGGCCCTCGCAATTCTCGCGGCCCTCGCCGTCGCGACCCCGGCGTTTGCTGGCGCGCCGGTGATCCTGAAGGCCCAGACCGTCGACGCCGACGGCGTGGTCACCCTCGGCGACCTGTTCGACGGCGCGGGCGCCGCGGCCGGGACGCCCGTGGCTGCCCGCTCGGGCTCCAGCGTGATCCTCAGCGCCGCCGCCGTGCAGGCCGCGGCGCGCCGGGCCGGCCTCGACTGGGCCAATGCCCAGGGCCTGCGCACGATCGTGGTCTCGGGCGGCGCTGTCGCCGCCTCGGGCCCCGCCGCCTCGGCCGCCGTCCGCGGCAACGTGGACGTCCTGACCTGGGCCCGCAGCATCGGCGCCGGCGAGATGATCCAGCCGCAGGACGTGATCTGGGCGAAGGCCGCCCTGGCGCCCGCCGACGCCCCGACCGACCCCGACCTGCTGGTCGGAATGGCCGCCCGCCGCGCCCTGCGCGCCGGCGCCCCCGTGACCGGCCGCGACGTGGCCGCGCCCGAGGTCGTCAAGGCCAACGAGATCGTAACCATCACCTACGACAACGAAGGGATCTCGCTGTCACTCCAGGCCAAGGCCCTCTCGGGCGGCGGCGTCGGCGAGACCATCAACGTGCAGAACGTCACGTCGAAGAAGACCGTCCAGGCCGTGGTCACCGGACCGGGCCAGGCGGCGGTCGGACCCGCGGCGGAACAGCTGAAGCTGACCCGCTCCACCCGTTACGCGCTCCGTTGAAGGAAGCCACGCCCATGCGCCTGCGCCTCGTCGCCCTCGCCGCCCTGCTGAGCCCCCTGGCGGCCTGCTCGACCGTCTCCGAAGCCGTGAAGGGGCCCGAGCTCGCGCCGGTCGGCTATCCGGCCGCCCTGGTGCCGCGCGACCAGAGCGTGCTGCCCTTGGCCTCGGCCCGCGAGCCGCTGCCGCAGGCGGCCAGCGCCAACTCTCTCTGGCGCACCGGCGCGCGCGCCTTCTTCAACGACCAGCGCGCCAGCCGCATCGGCGACATCCTGACCGTGCAGATCGACATCGACGACAGCGCCAAGACCACCAACGCCACCACGGCCACTCGCACCTCCGGGATGACGGCGGGCGTGCCGCACCTGCTGGGTCTGGAGAGCAGCCTCGGGAAAATTCTGCCGGGTGGCTTCGACCCCGCCAACGCCATCGAGACCAACTCGTCGACCAACAATGCGGGCTCGGGCCAGGTGAACCGGTCGGAGAAGATCAGCCTGACCATCGCCGCGGTCGTCACCAGCATCCTGCCGAACGGCAACATGGTGATCCAGGGCACCCAGGAAGTGCGCACCAACGCCGAGCTGCGCCAGCTCACCGTCGCCGGCATCGTGCGGCCCGAGGACATCTCGTCGGCCAACACCATCCGCCACACGCAGATCGCCGAGGCGCGCATCAACTACGGCGGCCGCGGCGACATCAGCCGGGTGCAGAAGACGCCCGCCGGCCAGAGCCTGATCGAGCGCTTCTCGCCGTTCTGATCCCGATCAGGCCAGGCGAACCTGGCGGCGGAGACCACTCCCCGCCAGGCCGAAGCCCAGGATCATCAGAGCCCATACGCCAGGCTCGGGCACGCCACCCGGAGACACCGGACCGCCCGGCTGCTGCGGCACGACGTCGAAGGTCACATTGTCGAGGCCGGCGCCCAGATAGCTGGATGACAGCGCGGTGCTGGCCAGGAAGGTCAGGCGCACTGACGGGCCGGCCGCCACGAAGTCGTAGGTGAACCGCTGCCAGTCCGATCCGGCGCTGGTCAGGCCCAAGGCGTTGGTGAAACTGCCTGCCAGGACGTCGTCGACGCGCAGGTCGATCGTCACGTCGCCATAGCTGCCCTGCCCGCGCACGAAGAAGGCGCCGACGTCGAAGCCGACGCGGTAGGTCGTGCCTGCGACCGTGTCGATGGCGTCCGATTTCACACCCTTGCCGCGACCGGTGACGCCGGTGAGCTCCAGGTAGTGCGAGCCCTCGGACCCAACCACGCCATAGCTCGCGAAAGCGCCGTTGTTGGAATAGGCGATCTCCGTGTCGCCGCCCGGCAGCGAGTCCACCACCGTCCAGCCCGGCAAGAAGGTGCTCCCGGCATTGAGATAGGTCACGCTGGCCGTACCCGGTTGCTCGAAGCCGCCATTGACCAGGGACGCAGCCGAAGCCGAGCCCGTCATGGCGACGGCCACGACAGCGAGAGACGCAAGACACTTCATACTGGAACTCCCCGAAACCCATGCCGGCGCACTCCGCGAGGCCGGCCCGCCTCCATCGAGACGCGCCGAAGCTAGACCGTAGCCGCGCCGCGTCCATCACCCGATCGGGGGTCCGTCGCCTGGGCGGCGCCTTCGCGACGCCTTCATTCCGCCCGCTTCCCCGCGCCCCCTCGCGTCCAAGCTTTGCGGGCCGGGGGGTGCACGGAATGCGTGGGGGACGTGGCGCCGGGCGGGTGGCGTGGACGACGGCCGGTGTGGTCTCCCTGGCGGCGCACATCGCGCTGCTGGGCTTGGCGATCTGGCTGCTCGGCCGAAGCTCGCCGCCGGTCGAGACACCATCGCTGAGCGTGCAACTCATCACCCTGGCGCCTCGGCGGCCATCCCGGTCGGAGCCACGCGCCGAGGAGCCGGGGTCAAGTCGCTCGCGCCCCGCGCCCAGACCCGCGGCGGACATACCGCCGGACGCCACACCTCTGCCCCTGCCCGCCGCGCCCGCCGAGCCGTCCGCCGGGGTGAGCCGCGCCCTGCGCGGCAGGCTCGGTTGCCCGCCTGGCGATCCGTCGCGCCTGACGGCCGAGGAACGCGAACGCTGCCGCGCAGCCTTGGCCGAGGCCGGCGCCGCGCGCGACGGCCCAAGCCCACGCCTCGATCTCAGCCGTCAGGGCAGGATCGCCAAGGATCCGGACTTCGATCTCTCACGCCGGCCGAAGAACGGCTGCAAGCTGCGTGCGGCCGGCTCGCGCGATCCCATGGGCAAGGAAGGCGCGGCGGCGGGCGTGTCGTGCGGCTGGAGCTTCTAGGCCCGCCGACCCTTGGCGGACACATTGTCGATGCCGAGGGCGTTCAGCGCGCCGCGGGCGATGCCTTCGGAGTCGAGCCCCGCCTGGGCGTACATGGCCTCGGGCTTGTCGTGGTCCTGGAAAATGTCGGGCAGCGTCAGGGTGCGGATCTTCAGCCCGCGATCCAGGGCGCCGTGCTGGGCCAGGGCGTGAAGGACGAAGGCGCCGAAGCCGCCGACCGAGCCTTCCTCCACCGTGATCAGCGCCTCGTGCTCGCGGGCGAGCCGCAGCAGCAGGTCGAGGTCCAGCGGCTTGGCGAAGCGCGCGTCGGCGACGGTGGCCGACAGGCCGCGTGCGGCCAACAGGTCGGCCGCCTTCAGGCTTTCGGCGAGGCGCGTCCCGAACGAGACGATGGCCACCGCCGTTCCCTCTCGCACGATGCGCCCCTTGCCGATCTCCAGCGGCGAGGCGAGCTCGGGGATGGCCACGCCAGTCCCCTCGCCACGCGGATAGCGGAAGGCGCTGGGCGCATCGTCGATCGCCGCGGCCGTGGCGATGGCGTGCGCCAGCTCGGCCTCGTCGGACGGGCCCATGATGACCATGCCCGGCAGGGCGCCGAGGTAGCCGATGTCGAACGAGCCGGCATGGGTCGCCCCGTCCGCGCCCACCAGCCCCGCACGATCGATGGCGAAGCGCACCGGAAGGCCCTGGATCGCCACGTCGTGGACCACCTGATCGTAGCCGCGCTGCAGGAAGGTGGAATAAAGCGCGCAGAACGGCTTCATCCCGTCGGCCGCGAGGCCGGCGGCGAAGGTCACGGCATGCTGCTCGGCGATGCCCACGTCGAAGGTGCGGTCGGGGAACCTCTCGCCGAACAGGTCGAGGCCAGTGCCCGACGGCATGGCCGCGGTGATCGCCATGATCTTCGGATCGCGCTCGGCGTGCTTGATCAGCTCCTGGGCGAAAACCTTGGTGTACTGCGGGGCGCCCGCCTTGCCCTTGGCCTGCTGGCCCGTGACCACGTCGAACTTGACCACGCCGTGGTACTTGTCGGCCGCGTTCTCCGCGGGCGCGTAGCCCTTGCCCTTCTGGGTGACGACGTGGACCAGCACCGGCTTGTCGTCGATCTTGCGGGCGTTCTGCAGCACATGGACCAGGGCGTCCATGTCGTGACCGTCGATCGGCCCGACATAGTAGAATCCCAGTTCTTCGAAGAAGGTGCCGCCGGTCACCATGCCGCGGGCGAATTCCTCCGCCTTGCGGGCGGCTTCGCGCATCGGCCGGGGGAACGCCTTGGCCACCGACTTGCCGAGGTTGCGGATCGACTGATAGCCCCCGCCCGAAACCAGGCGGGCGAAATAGGCGCTCATGCCCCCGACCGGCGGCGCGATCGACATGTCGTTGTCGTTCAGCACGACGGTGAGCTGCTTCGTCGTGCCGTGCGCGTTGTTCATGGCCTCGTAGGCCATGCCGGCGCTCATGGAGCCGTCACCGATGACGGCAACGACCTTGTTGTCCTGCCCCTTCGCGTCACGGGCGGCGGCGAAGCCCAGCGCCGCGCTGATCGAGGTGGCCGCATGGGCGGCGCCGAAGGGGTCGTATTCGCTCTCTGACCGCTTGGTGAATCCCGACAGGCCGCCGCCCTGGCGCAGGGTGCGGATCCGGTCCCGGCGGCCGGTGAGGATTTTGTGCGGATAGGCCTGGTGGCCGACGTCCCAGATCAGGATGTCCTGTGGTGTCTCGTAGACATGGTGCAGGGCGACGGTCAGCTCCACGACGCCCAGGCCCGCGCCAAGGTGGCCGCCCGTCTGCGACACCGCGTCGATGGTTTCCGCGCGCAGTTCGTCGGCCAGCTGGCGAAGCTGGGCGATCGAGAAGTCGCGGGTGTCGGCAGGCGAGGAGACCGTATCGAGCAGGGGCGTGGCAGGCGGCATGGAACGCGGACGTCCTCGGAAGCTAGTGGCGGCGCTCTAGCACGAAATCGACGCTCGCCCGCAGGAAATCAGCCCGGGGGCCAAATGGATCCAGGTGAGATTTCGTCTGAGTCTTCAGCAGGCCGAGCCGCTCGCGCGCGGCGTCGACGCCCAGCAGAGTGACGAAGTTGGCCTTGCCCTTGGCCACGTCCTTTCCGACCGCCTTCCCCATCGACTCGGACTCCCCTTCGGCGTCCAGCAGGTCGTCGACGATCTGGTAGGCGAGACCCAGGTCGTGGGCGAAGTTCATCAGGGCGTGCCGCTCCCCCTCCTGGGCGTGGGCGATCACCAGGGGCAGCTCGAAGGCGCAGGCGATCAGGGCGCCGGTCTTCAGGCGCTGCATCCGGGCGACCCCGCCCAGATCCTCGCGCACGCCTAGCATGTCGATCATCTGGCCGCCGACCATACCTCGCGCGCCGGAGGCCAGGGCAAGGCGGGCCACCAGCTCGGCGCGGACATGGCCGTCGGAATGGGTGTCGGGATGACTCAGGATCTCGAAGGCCGCGGCCTGCAGGGCGTCGCCCGCGAGCACGGCGGTCATCTCGTCGTAGGCCTTGTGCACCGTCGGTCGGCCGCGGCGGACGTCGTCGTCGTCCATGCAGGGCAGATCGTCGTGCACGAGGCTATAGGCGTGGATGCACTCAAGGGCACAGGCCGCCCGCAGGACCGAGCCCTCGTCCAGGTCGAACATGCGGCCCGTCTCAAGGGCGAAGAAGGTCCGCAGCCGCTTGCCGGGCCCCAGCGCCGCATAGCGCATGGCTTCGGTCAGTCGGCTCTCCGGGCCGTCGGCCCTCGGCAGCAGCTCGTCGAGCGCCACGGTAACGAGGTCGGCGGCCTCGGCGACACGCTGGGCCAGATCCATCAACCGAACTCGGCCGGCTCTACGCCCGGCGCCCCGTTCGCGCCCATCACGATCTTCTCGACCCGCAGCCGGGCCGCCTCGAGCCGGGATTCGCAGTGCGCCTTGAGCGCGGCGCCGCGCTCGTACATCCGGATCGAGTCCTCGAGCGGCGCCTGGCCCGATTCCAGGCGCGCGACGATCTGCTCCAGCTCGGCGAGCGCGGTCTCGAAGGTCATGGCGGAGATGTCGGCGGGCTCTGACATGGGAACGTGTTTAGGCGCCTGACCCGGACCTGTCATCCCCGCTCGAAGCGGCGCATGGACCAGTACTTGTAGCCCTCGCTTCTCACGAGCTTCCAGCCCAGCCGCTTCAGCGACCGGCCGATCATGTAGTTGAAGAAGCCGTGCGCCAGCACCACCACGTTCTCCCCGCTGGCGGCCAGGCCGATCAGCAAAGCCGCCGCCCGGTCGGCGCGAGCCTCGGCCTCGCTGCGGGTCTCCTGCCCCTCATGATGGTTCAGGAACCACCACCACACCCGGGCGAGGAATCCCCAGGCCGACGGATGCAGCCTGATCCAGCCTGGGAAATTGGGAGGCGGCAGCGGCGCTTCGATCAGCAGGTCGTGCCGCTCGAAGGGACGTTCGCCCGCCAGGGCATGGGCGCTCTCGATGGCGCGAAGCCGGGTCGACGAGACCAGGGCCCCGCACTCGGCGACGAACACCTTCAGGGCCTCCGGCGGCGTCTGGCCCGGGAGGATGCCCATGACCTCATAGGTGGCCCAGAACTCGCGGTACTCGGCCGCGGTCAGCCGCACCTTCCGCGAAAGCGCCGGCTCTCCATGCCGGGCAAGGACAATGGCGCCGTGCCTCATAGGGGCCGGCGTGGCGACATCGGCGGTCATGACGGCCATCGATCCCGAGAACGCACCGGCGCCCCTGTCCCTCACCCTTCGCCGAGCGCCCTCACATGCGCGAGAGCTGACTGGCCTAGAGCTTCGAGGTCGTACCCGCCCTCGAGGGAGGACACAACCCGACCCTTGGCATGGCGGTTCGCGACGTCGGCGATCGCCCGCGTCGCCCAGGCGAAGTCCTCGGCCTCCAGGCGCTGGCTGCCGTGACCGACCGGATCGCGCCGGTGGGCGTCGAAGCCGGCGGACACCAGGATGATGTCCGGGGCGAACGCGTCCACGCGGTCCATCAGGCGTTCGAAGGCGCGGCGCCAGACCTCCGGTTCCGCACCGTCGGGCGAGATCGCGTTGACGACGTTGTCGGGGACCAGTTCCGACGGATGGCCCGTGCCGGGCCACATGGGCCAGGACTGGATGGAGGCGAACAGCAGCCCTGGCCGCCCGCCAAGGGCCGCCTGGGTTCCGTTGCCATGGTGGATGTCGAAATCCACGACCGCCACCTTGCGCAGCCCAGCCGCCTGGGCCGCGAGCGCCGCCACGGCCACATTGGAGAACAGGCAGAAGCCCATCTGCAGTCCGGGTTCGGCATGATGCCCGGGCGGCCGGACGGCGCAAAAGGCCCGCTGAGCCCCACCCGCGGCCACGTCGCGCACCGCCTGGACCACCGCACCGGCGGCTCGCCGAGCCGCCTGGAGACTTCCCGCGGACATGAAGGTGTCCGCGTCGAGCTTCCAGCACCCCGCTGGTCGGCGCCGACCGGACGATGCGATCGACGTAGGCGGTGTCGTGCGCGCGCAGCAGGTCGGCCTGCTCCACCAGCGGCGCGTCGAAGGGGGCGAGATCGAGGTCGGCGTCCTCCAGGGCGTCGATCACCGCGCGAAGCCGCTCGGGCCGCTCCGGATGACGTTCGCCAGGACGGTGGTCGAACATGTCCTGATGGGTGTAGAGCGCGACGGTCATGTCTCATCCTAACCCGAATTCGCCTCCAGCCGATGCCGCGATCCGGCGGGCTGGCCCCGCTGATGCTGAAGCCCTGTCCGCCCTGGGAGCGCGGACGTTCGTAGAGACGTTCGCGCACCTCTACGATCCGGCCGACCTCGCGGCCTATCTCGCCGAAGCCTACGGCCTCGAACGCACCCGCGCGGACCTCGCCGATCCGGCCAAGGCGTCCTGGCTGGTCGAGTCCGACGGCGTGGCCATCGGCTACGCTCTGGCCGGCCCCTGCGGCCTGCCCCACGATGAGGTGACGCCAGCCAGCGGCGAGCTGAAGCGCATCTATTTCCTGAAGAACCACCAGGGCGGCGGCCTGGGCAGGCGCCTGTTCGCCGAGGTGATCGACTGGCTGCAGAAGGACGGCCCGCGCGACGTCTGGATCGGCGTCTGGTCCGAGAACTACGGGGCGCAACGGTTCTACGAGCGCCATGGCTTCGAGAAGGTCGGAGAATACGGCTTCCCCGTCGGCAAGACGGTGGACCGCGAATTCATCCTTCGTCGGTCCGCGGAAAGTTATTCTCTAGCGGCGTCACAATTGGGCGAAGATCGACACAATTTCGCCTAGATCGATGTCGGTCACGCAGCTTCATTGCCGAGATTTAACCTCACGCCGTCTTGGCGTGAGGCCCGCCATTTGGGACTCTGACCCTCGACGGGCCTGAGGTTTCGCGAGATCGGCGGTGGGGATGCTGAGGATCGGCTATGTTCGATTGCGGGATGCGACCGCGCACGAGGACACGGCGACCCTGAAGGCCGCCGGCTGTCAGGTGGTTCGGGCCGAGGAGCCTGGCCGCGACGGCGAGACGCTGTCGTCCATCCTGGACTTCATCGGCGCGGGCGACCAACTCGTGGTGACGCGGCTCGACCGGCTGGCGCTGAACGGCCGCGGCCTGCTGGACGCGCTGGACCGCCTGGACGCACGGGGCGCCAGCCTCCACGTGCTCGCCCCGGAGCTTTCCAGCGACGGCGCCGCCGGTAGCGCGCTCCGCGCCGTGCTGGAGGCCGTGGCCGACCTGGAGCCCGCGGGCGTCCGTCGGCGTCGCCCGACCGCCGCCACCCACGAGATCTTCGCCCTGCAGCGCGCCGGGGTCGGCCCCGTCGAGATCGCCCGCCGCCTGGGGGTCTCGCGCATGACCGTCTGGCGTAAGCTGAAGGCGCTGGAGAACGCCGAGGCCTAGCTGGCCAACCCGCCGCACTGGACATCGGGGCGACGCCGCCCCATCCTTCGCGTTCAAACAGCCGTTCGACGCGAGACGTCCCCGATGTTCATGCGCTTCTTCACCGAGCTCCGCGAAGCCAAGGTGCCGGTGACGCTCAAGGAATACCTCGTCCTCATGGAGGCGATGGACAAGGGCGTGATCGACCGCTCGGTCGAGGACTTCTACTACCTGTCGCGCTCGGCGCTGGTGAAGGATGAGAAGAACCTCGACAAGTTCGACCGGGTCTTCGGCCATGTCTTCAAGGGCCTGGACAAGGTCGACGAGGGGATCGCCCACGACATCCCCGCCGAGTGGCTGAAGAAGATCTCCGAGAAGTTCCTCACCGAGGAAGAGAAGGCGCAGATCGAGGCCATGGGCGGCTTCGACAAGCTGATGGAGGCGCTCGCCGAGCGCATCAAGGAGCAGAAGGAACGCCACGAAGGCGGCAACCGGATGATCGGCACCGGCGGCACCTCGCCCTTCGGCGCCAACGGCTACCACCCCGAAGGCATCCGCATCGGCCAGGACAAGGGCCGGCACGGACGCGCGATCAAGGTATGGGACCAGCGCGAGTACAAGAACCTCGACGACAGCGTCGAACTCGGCACCCGCAACATCAAGGTAGCCCTGCGCCGTCTGCGCAAGTGGGTGCGCGAGGGCTCGCACGACGAGCTGGACATGGACGGGACCATCAAGGGGACCGCCGAGAAGGGCTATCTGGACATCCACCTTCGGCCCGAGCGGCGCAACAAGATCAGCGTGCTGCTGTTCCTGGACGTCGGCGGCTCCATGGATTCGCACATCAAGATCTGCGAGGAGCTGTTCTCGGCCGCGCGTTCCGAATTCAAGAACATGGAGTTCTACTACTTCCACAATTGCCTCTATGAGAGCGTGTGGAAGGACAACCGGCGGCGCCACGCCGAGAAGATGAACACCTGGGACGTGCTGCATAAGTTCCCGCACGACTACAAGGTGATCTTCGTCGGCGACGCGACGATGAGCCCCTATGAGATCACCTATCCCGGCGGCTCGGTCGAGCATTGGAACGAGGAGGCCGGCGCGATCTGGATGGACCGCGTCGCGCAGATCTACGAGCACATGGTCTGGCTCAACCCGACCGCCGAGCGCCACTGGGACTACACTCCCTCGATCGGCGTCATGAAACAGCTGGTCGGCGACCGGATGTTCCCGCTGACGCTGGAGGGTCTGGAGAAGGCGATGAAGGAGCTGGCCCGCTGATGAGGCGGCGGTTTGGCGTCCGCGGACGTTGGACCTAAGCTTCCCTACGCCCTTAAGGGATTCGCATGACCGATCCCCTGCTCCAACAGGACCTTCCCGAGACCGACGAGGCCCAGGCGGCCACCAAGGCGGCGGTATTCAACGCCGCCGAGCGGCTGTTCGCCCTGCACGGATTCCAGAACGTCTCCGTGCGCGACATCACCGCCGAGGCGGGCGTCAACCTGGCATCGGTGAACTATCACTTCGGCTCGAAGGACGCGCTGCTCTTCGAGATCTTCCGCCGCCGCACCAGCGAGCTGAACCGCGAGCGGGCGAAGATGCTGCATGAGGCCAACGCCCGCCATGCCGGCAAGCCTCCCGTGCGCGAGATCCTCGAGGCCTATTTCGCCCCGCCGCTGCGCTGGGGCGCGCCTGATAACGACAGGCGGATCTCGGTGCAGTTCATCATCCGCGCCCGGTCCGAGGGCACCGCCGACATGCGGGAGGTCCTGCGAAACGATGTCTCGCACCTGGCCCGCTTCGCCGACGCCTTGATGGCGGCCCGGCCCGACCTGCCGAAGGAAGACGTCTACTGGCGGCTGCACTTCTGCCTGGGCATGGTCCACAACAACCGCTTCGCGGAGTTCGACCGCCTGCACCATCTGTCGGAAGGCCTGACCCGCGAGGGTGACGTCGCGGCCCTGCTCAGCCGCATGCTGGACTTCGCCGAAGCCGGGTTCAACGCCTGAACCGGTTGCTGCTCAGCGCCTGCGCGCTGAGGTTCTTCGACGCCTTCGTCCTTATCGCCCCGTTCTACACGGTGATGTTCGCCGAGCGCGGCCTGACGCCGGCGCAGATCGGCATCGTGCTGGCCTCCTGGTCGATGGTGGGCGTGGTGCTGGAGGCGCCATGCGGCGTTCTGGCCGACCGCTGGTCGCGGCGCTGGATCCTGGCCATCGCCCAGCTCCTGCGAGTGGTCGGGTTCATGATCTGGATCGCCTTCCCCAACTTCTGGGGCTTCCTTATCGGCCTTATGCTGTGGGGCATGAAGAGCGCCTCGCTGTCAGGCTGCTTCGAGGCGCTGATCTATGACGAACTGGCGGCCCTCAAGCGGCAGGGCGAGTACGTCACGGTCTATGGGCGCACCCAGGCTGCGCGGTTCTCAGGCGTGGTCGCCGCTTCGCTGGGCGCGGCCGTCGCGGCGGGCCTCGGCTATGACGCCCTGATCTGGGCCGGCGTCGCCGCGGGGCTCGCAGCCGCCATCGCCGCCATGAGCATCCCCCAGGCCCCCAAGGTCCTGGCGGTCGGGCGCTGGGACTTCCTGGGCCACCTGGCGCGCGGCGCGAAGGAGGCGGCGAGCCGGCCGGACGTGCCGGCGCTCCTGCTGTTCATCGCGGGGATGCAGGCCATCACCTATGCCTGCTCTGACTACTGGCAGCTCTTCGGCCTGGAGGTCGGCCTCACGAAGCCAGGCATCGCCCTGTTCGTCGCCAGCCTGTCGGCCGTGGGCGCCCTGGCGGCCTGGCAGGCGCACAGGCTGCGGCGGCTGCCGCTGACCGGGTTGTGCGTCCTGCTGGCGATAGCGGGGGCGTGCCTGACGCTGGCCGCGGCCACCTTCCAGGTCTGGTCCATCGTTCTCCCCTTGGCGTTCGTCGCCCTCTACTGGCTGGTCGACACCAATGCCGACGCCAGGTTCCAGCACGCCCTGAATCCAGAGACCCGGGCGACCGTCGCCTCGCTGAAGGGCTTCGTCATGCAGTGCGGGACCAGCGTTCTGATGCTGACGTTTGGGCTGGTCGCCGACAGCGCCAGCTACCAGGCCGCCTTCTTCGGCGCCGGGCTTGCGGCCATGCTGCTCGGCGGGAGCTACGCGCTATGGGCTCGCGGCCGAGGGTGACCCCTTGGCGCGGCGCGCGGGACGGGCCACATGCGCGTTCATGGCCACGCCCGTCACCGACATCCGCACCTTCACAGCCGACCGCCCCTGGGGGGCGCGCGACATCGCCGAGATCGAGGGCGCCAGCGTGCGGCTGCATTGGACCGACCAGCCCTACAAATGGCACGTGAACGATGGCGCAGAGGTCTTCGTGGTGCTGGACGGCGCCGTCGACATGCGCTGGCGCGAGGCGGGCGAGGAGAAGCTGGTGCGGCTCCAGACCGGCGACTTCCTCGTGGCCGACCTGGGCGACGAGCATGTGGCCGCCCCCGTGGGCGAGGCGCGCATCCTGGTCATCGAGAAGAAGGGGTCGGTCTGATCCTTCAGGCCGCCCGAGCCTCGGCCAGCGACCAGGCGAGCTTCAGGTCGTCGACGAACTCTGCATAGGCCCGCGCCTTCGCCGCCGCGTCGGGCACGCGCAGCAGGTAGGATGGGTGATAGGTCACGACGCCCTGGGCCTGGTCCGGCAACTGCTGGGCGTGGCCGCGTGAGCGGGCGATGGGCATCGGCCGTCCGAACACCGCCAACGCCGCCGTCGCGCCAAGGGTGACGATCACCCGCGGCCGCACAAGCCGCCGCTCGGCGTCCAGCCACCAGCGGCAGGCCGAAACCTCTCCCGCGTCGGGCGTCTTGTGGATCCGCCGCTTGCCGCGCAGCTCGTGCTTGAAGTGCTTCACGGCGTTGGTGACGTAGGTTTCGGCGCGCGGAACGTCGGCCTCGGCCAGCGCGCGGTCCAGCACCTGTCCCGCCGGACCGACGAAGGGCCGTCCCGCCAGATCCTCCTGGTCGCCAGGCTGCTCGCCGACGAACAGCAGCCGGGCGCGCAGCGGCCCCTCGCCAGGCACGCCCTGCGTCGCGTCGCGCCAGAGGTCGCAGCGGCGGCAATGGTCGACGCCGGCGGCCACCTCTTCCAGGCTTGTTGGGGCCTGGCCGTCCCAGGGCGCGTCGCGGCTCGCGCGGACGGCCGCCTTCACGATGCGGCGGCTGGGTTCGGAGGGGGCCTGGCGGACCATGTCGGCGGTTCGGCTTTCGGCGCGAGCGATCAGCTCGGGAATGAGCGCCGCCTCGGGCAGGTTCCGCCAGTAGCGCACCGGCATCTCCTTCTTCATGGCGCCGACCTTCAGCCGGGCCGGATTGAAGATCGAAGCGTAGTAGGTGCGCCAGTAGTCCTCGAGCGCATCCGCCCGCGGCGCATCCGCTGGATCGGAGCCGGGCGTAAAACTGAGGGTTCCCCGGTCCCAGTGCACGCAGACATCCGGCGTCAGGATCGACCACCGCATGTTCGCGAACCGGGCGGCGAAGAAGGACGCCGTGCGCTCGGCGACCCGATGCGCCGGCTCGAACCAGGCGACGAACGCCTCGCCGGCCTCATCGTGGACCTGCCGGAAGCGGACGAACGCCTTCATCTTGTGCGCCGCCTTGTCCACTTCGCGCGCGAGGCCGTTCGCCCGCGCCACGTCTGGATCGGTCACGACGTGGAGCAGGTCCGGCTCGTCCTGCAGCCGCCACAGAAGCCGGTAGAGCAGATCAAACCGTTCGTCCGAGCGATGCAGCACGACGTCGTCCGCCAGGTCCACGAAGGCCTTGGGGACGGTGAAGGTCGCCTTCCCGGCTTCGGGCGAATGCGCCTCGGCCGCGGCGGCAAACAGGCTGGCCCCGCCGTCCACCGTCCACAGCACCCGCGCCGGCGGCACGTGTCGGGCGCGGAGGGAACGGGCCGCGGCGCGCCAGCCGGCGAGGTCGGTTTCGTGGGCGAGCCGGACGACCTCCATCAGAACAGCTCCATCTGCTTCGGCTCGGGCGCCAGGCGGCCGCGGAGGTCGGCGGCGTCGGTCAGGGCTCCGGGCGACCAGTCGGCGGTGACCAGGAACGGCTTCAGCTTTTCCACCCCGCGGGTAAGGCGCTTCACGTCCGCCAGTTCCAGGCGCTTGAACCGCCGCACGTCCAGGATCCGGTCCACCGACCTCACCCCAAGACCGGGCACCCGGAGCAGACGCTCCCGGTCGGCCGTGTTCACGTCCACAGGGAACGCGCCGCGGTTCCTCAGCGCCCACGCCAGCTTGGGATCGACGGCGAGGTCCAGGTCCTCGCCCTCCTCCACGATCTCGGCGCGGGCGAAGCCGTAGAACCGCATCAGCCAGTCGGCCTGGTAGAGCCGGTGTTCGCGCACCAGTGGCGGCCGCTGGACCGGCAGGCGCGCCGTGGAATCCGGGATCGGCGAGAAGGCCGAGTAGTAAACCCGCCTGAGGCCATAGGCGCCGTAGAGCCCCTCCGACCGCTTCAGGATCGCCCCGTCGGTGGCCGCGTCGGCGCCGACGATCATCTGGGTGGACTGGCCGGCGGGGGCGAACCTGGGGGGCCGGGCCCTACGCCCCTTCTCCTTGGCGCCCTCCTCGGAGACGCGGACGGCGCCCATGGCCTTTTTGATGCCGACGACATCCTTCTCGGGCGCCAGGGAGGCGAGGCTCTCGTCCTTCGGCAGCTCGATGTTGATCGACAGGCGGTCGGCGTAGAGGCCGGCCTCGTTCACCAGAGCCGGCGCCGCCTCCGGGATCACCTTCAGGTGGATGTAGCCGCGGAAGTCGTGGACCTCGCGCAGCAGCTTCGCCACGCGCACGATCTGCTCCATCGTGTAGTCGGGCGAGCGGATGATGCCGGACGAGAGGAACAGCCCCTCGATGTAGTTGCGGCGGTAGAAGCCGAGCGTGAGGTCGACCACTTCCTCGGCCGTGAACCTGGCCCGCGCCACATTCGAGCTGACCCGGTTCACGCAGTAGGCGCAGTCGTAGACGCAGAAGTTGGTCAGCAGGATCTTCAGCAGGCTGATGCACCGCCCGTCGGGCGCATAGGCGTGGCAGATGCCCATGCCGCCATCGGTGGACCCCATTCCCTTCCCGCTCCGCGAGTCGCGCTTCACACTGCCTGACGAGGCGCAGGAGGCGTCGTACTTCGCCGCGTCAGACAGGATGGCGAGCTTGCGCTTGAGATCGAGGGCCGGCATGCCGACAGGATAATGTTCTATTTTTGTTCTGCAAGCGTGACCGCGCCGCGGCCCGGGCCAAAACGGCCCCAGACGAAATGTCGCGACATCTGCAACCAGATTGTAAGAGGGTGGTGAGCGACACCTTGGACGCGAGAAGCCTGGGAGGCGCGGTGTTGAGCGGGGGCGAGGTTCGCCGAGGTTGGAGGCTGGATCCGTTCCGGGACGGCCAGGCCGCGCGCCCTGCCGGCCTCGCAGGCGCATTCGCCGCCGCCTATGTGAGCCTCGCGCTTGCCGGCTACGCCTGGACCACGGCCACGGGCGGCCTGGCGGTCCTTTGGCTCTGCAACGGCGTGCTGGCAGCGGCGCTGCTGCTGTTGTCTCGGCGAGCGGGACTGACTGTCGCGGTCGTAGCGCTGATCACGGACTTCCTGGCCTCGCGGTTCCTCGGGTCGAACGACATCCTGCCGTCGGTGATCATCGCGAGCATCGACGTGACCGAGGCGTTCCTGGCTGCGAGTCTTGCCCGACGGTTCTGCGGCGGAGCGTTGGACGTTACGCGACTGCGCCGTCTTACGCGGCTGGTGCTCCTCGCCATCCTGCCGGCGACGGCTGCGGCTGGAACCGTCGGCGCCCTGACGCTGCACCAGATCGTGGGGACACCACTGCTGGATCAGTGGGTCGCCTGGGCGATCGGCGACTTCCTGGGCATGAGCATCGCGCTGCCCGCCTGCCTGCTCCTGGCCCGGCCTGCGAGGTTCGGGACGGTCGTCGGCTCGCGGCTCCCGCGGTTCGCCCTGATTGCGGCCATAGGACTGGGTACGGCCGCGATCTTCGTCCAGCAGGAAGTCAACACGCTGATCCTGCTGGTTGTCATGGGCGTGGTGCTTGCCCCCTTTGTGCTCAGCCCCGCTTGCGTGGCGACGACCATTGTCATCGTCGCATTCGTTTCAGCGAGCCTGACGATCAGCGGCTATGGCCCGATCGCGTTGGACCAGCCTTCGGACATGGGCCGGCGCATCCTCGTCCTGCAGATGTTCCTGATGATCGTGACTGTCTCGGGCCTCACGGCGACGGCGCTGGTCGCCGACCGGGATCGCTCGCGCCGCAGCCTCGCCCGCACGCTGGACGCCGCGCGCCTCGCGCGCAGCAAGGCCGACGCGGCGGCCGCGGCCAAGACCCGGTTCCTGGCCGTCATGAGCCACGAGATGCGGACGCCGCTGAACGGCATGATGGGCCACGCCGAGGCGCTGGAACGACTGCCCCGTCTGCCGGGCCAGGCCCGTGAATCCATCCAAAAGATCCGGACCTCGGCCGAGGCGCTGGCCTGTCTCGTCGACGACATCCTGGACGCATCGCAACTGGACGCCAGCCAACTCCGTCTCGATCCAGCCCCGACCGACGTCGCCGACGTCATTATGGAAGCCGCCGCCATGGGCCGCACGCTGGTCGCCGAAAAGCCGATCGCCATCGAGGCCGATTTACCGGACGCCAGCCAGGCGATGCACCTCGTCGACTCGCGTCGGCTCGCCCAGGTGCTGCTGCGCCTGGTGGCCAACGCCGTGAAGTTCACCGACGCGGGCCAGGTGCGCATCGACATGACGGTGACGCCGGGCGACGGCGAGGCGGATCTGTTCCGGATCGCCGTATCGGACACCGGTGTCGGCGTGCCGCCCGACGCCGCCGAACGCCTCTTCGCGCCCTTCCAGCAGGCCGACTCGTCGACGACCCGCCGACATGACGGCGCGGGGCTCAGCCTGGCGATCAGCCGGGATCTGATGGCGCTCATGGGCGGGCGGATAGGCTACGAGCCGCGGGCCGGCGGCGGGTCGTCCTTCTGGATCGAATTTCCCGCGATCCGCGCCTCGTTCGAGGCCGAGACCGCCGCCCCCGCCGACGAGCGCCCGCCGAGAGTGCTGGTCGTGGACGACCACCTGGTCAACCAGGAGGTCGCGAAGGTCTACCTTGAGGCCTATGGCTGCGAGATCGTCTGCTGCAAGGACGGCGCCGAGGCCGTGCGGGCGGTAGAGGACGCGGATTTCGACCTCGTCTTCATGGACATCCATATGCCGGTGATGGACGGCATCGAAGCCACCCGGGCGATCCGCAGCCTGCCGTCGCCACATGCCCAGACGCCGATCGTCGCCCTGACCGCGGCGGCCACCGCGGCCGACGTGGAGGCCTGCCTGGAGGCGGGCATGAACGCGCATCTCTCCAAGCCGATCCGCGGCGACCGCCTGGCCGAGGCCCTGATGCGTTACGGCCGCTGGAGCGAGGCGGCCTGACCTTACGGAAACGGAGCTTGACCGCGCCCAGGCCCTGAGCCTGTCTGGGCGTGTGCAGACCGCCAGGACCATCCGCAGCTCCGCCCTGGCCGGCTTCCCGAAGCTGGCCGCCGAGCTCGGCCTGGACGCCGACGCGCTCGCCACTCGCGCCGGCCTGCCCGTGGAAGCGTTCCACGATCCCAATCTGCGAATACCCCTGTCCGGCCTCGGCCGCATGCTGATGGATGCGGCCGCGCGAGGCGACGCCCCCGATCTCGGGCTTCGGCTGGCCCGCGGGCGCCGGGTCGCCACCTGGGGAGTCCTCGGCCTCGTCACCCGCGACCAGGCGACGCTCGGTGACGTGATCACCGCCCTGCGCCGCTACACGCGGCTGCACACCGACGGCATCTGGATCACGGTCGAGCGCGCGGGAGATTTCGTCGAGCTGCACCTGAACACCCACGAGACGGGCCCTCCCGCTATGATGCAGACGTTGGAGGATCTCTCGGTCGCCGCCACGCACCTGAACCTCAGCGAGATCATGGGGCCCGCCTGGCGTCCGGAGTGCGTGTGCTTCCGTCGTCAGAAGCCCAGTCTTGCCAGGCCGTACGAGCGGCTGTTCGGCTGCGAGGTGCAGTTCGATCAGTCGTTCAACGGCATCCTCTTTCCGGCCGGACTGCTGGAGGCGCCCGTGCCCGGAGCCGATGCCGGCGCCGCCGAACAGGCGGAGCGGCGGGCAGAGGCGCTCCTTCGCAGCTCCCATGGCGCCCTCGCCGATCACGTGACCGAGATCGTCATCCGGCGGATGCCGGAGGGCGGCTGCGACCTGCCGCAGGTCGCCGAGGACCTTGGCCTCACCGTCCGCACGCTTCAACGTCGGCTCGCCGAGGAGGGCGCGAGCTTCGCCGCCGTGCTGGACCGCGCGCGGGAGATCCTCGGCGAGAGCTATGTCGAGGGATCGCGCCGGCCGCTTGCCGAGGTGGCGGGCCTGCTCGGCTTCGCCAGTCAGGCCGCGTTCAACCATTGGTACAAGCAGCGCTACGGCGTGCCGCCCTCCGCGCGGCGCAAGGCCGGCGCCCAGAACAACTCTTGATCGGCGAGACCGATTGTCACGCTCCAAACGAGTGGCGCAATTGATCAAGCGCTATCGGAATTCGGCGATATTTTCGATCGGCAACCCGAGATTGATCATGTTCCGCCGACTTGCCCGAATTCTGGATCTGATTCCCCGCCGGACGCCGCCCGCCAGCCAGAGCCGCCCATCCGTCACCGAATTCCTCCAGTGCGTCGCTGCGCCTCCAGAGTCTGACGCCCGAAACGCGCGGCCCCCCAGTCGGACCTGATGACCGACCTTCCCCCGTCGCAAACCTGCGGCGCGTCGCCGCATTGGCGCATTTCATCAAGTTTCAGCCCCATTCGCCCCTAGATACCCGTTCAGAGACCTCCCCCTGTCTCCGGAGAGTTTAGAGTGAACGACCCTGGTCTGGGCTCACGCCTGCACCACCTGATGGGCCGCGCCGAGGCGCTGGCCGAGATCGCGGACCTGCTTGATCGCGACCATGCGGCGCTGGTGGCGCTGGTGGAGCGGCTCAAGCATCTTGCCGACGATCCCAAGCGTCAGATCTCGGACCTCTTCGAAGGCCTGAGCACCCAGAAGCGCACGCTGGTTGGCCGTTTGGCCGACCTGCGCGACGAGACCGTGGGTGAGGTCAGCCTGCTCCGCGCCGAGCTCGTCCTCGGGCGTTTCGACGAAGCCCCCTGAGACCACGACCGGCGGCCGCGAAATGCGGTTGTCGGCCGCGGGCGATCCCGGCTACGCCTCCTGACCGATCGGCTTACGGAGCGTCAGGCATGCGGATTTCACGGCGGGACTTCGGACTGGGGCTCCTTGGCGCGACCGCGCTCGCGCCCCTGGCCCGTGCAGCCACCTCGACCGACCTGGCCCTGACCGCCTTCCTCGACGCGGAGTTCGAGCAGGAACTGCGGATGGATCCCGAGGAGCTGACCCGCATGGGCCGCAAGGACCTGCAGGATCGGCTGACCGACCGTAGCGACGCGGCCGCCCTGCGCGCCCTGGAGTGGCGACGCAAGAGCGTGGCCGCGATGAAGGCCCGCTTCGACCCCGCGAGCCTTGGCGAAGAGGCGCGGGTGTCCTTCGACATGTGGGCCCTGGAACTGCAACGGGCTGAGACGGCGTTCAAATGGCGCGGCCATAACTACGTCTTCGACCGCAACGGGCCGCACACGGGGCTGCCGAACTTCATCATCAACGCCCACCGCGTCGACGCGCCCGCCGACATGGAGGCCTATGTGGCGCGGGTGGAACAGATCGGCCCCGCGCTCGACGTGCAACTGGCGCGGGCCAAGGCCGCGGCGGCGGCAGGGGTCCGGGCGCCACGCTTCGCCTACGACCAGTCGCTGGAGGAAGTCCGCCGTCTGATGCGCGGCGCCCCGTTCGACAGCGGAGAGGACTCGGCCCTGTTCGCCGACGCCAAGACCAAGCTCCGCAAGCTGCGCGAGGCGGGCAAGATCGACCAGCCCCGCGAGGGCCGCCTGATGGCCGCCGTGGCCGCGGCGATGACCGGCACGATGCGTCCGGCCTACGAACGGCTGGCCGCCTGGCTGGAGGCCGATCGGGCGAACACGACGGCCGAGCCGAAGGGCGTCGGCGCGCTGCCGGACGGCGCGGCGTTCTACAACGCCCAGCTCCAGGCGATCACGACCACCGACCTGACCGCAGACCAGATCCACGACCTGGGTCTGGCGGAGGTGAAGCGACTGCGCGGCGAGATGGAAGCCCTCAAGGCCAGGATCGGCTTCTCTGGCACGCTGGAGGAGTTCTTCGTCTTCATGCGGACGGACAAGCGCTTCTACCTGGCCAATGACGACGCGGGCCGGGCCACCTACCTGAAGGCGGCCGAGGACTATCTCGCCGGCATGAAGGCCCGCCTGCCGGAGCAGTTCGGCAAGCTGCCCAAGGCTGACCTGATCGTGAAGCGGGTGGAGAGCTTCCGCGAGGAGCCGGGCGGCGCGGCGCACTATTCGCCGGGCGCGCCCGACGGCTCGCGGCCGGGCGTCTTCTACGTGCACCTCGCCGACACGGCGGCGACGCCGACCTATGAGCTGGAGGGCACCTGCTACCACGAGGGTTGGCCGGGCCATCACATGCAGATCATGGCCGCCCAGGCGATGACCGGCCTGCCGCAGTTCCGCGGCCAGTATTTCTACGGCGCCTACATCGAGGGATGGGCGCTGTACGTCGAGCTGCTGGCCAAGGAGATGGGCTTCTACCAGGACCCCTACAGCGACTTCGGCCGCCTGGGCCGCGAGATCTGGCGGGCGATCCGGCTCGTGGTCGACACCGGCATCCACGCCAAGGGCTGGAGCGAGGAGCAGGCCCTGGCCTTCTACACCGCCAACTCGCCTCAGCCGCTGGGCAAGATCCGCTCCGAGATCCGCCGCTACTTCGTGATGCCGGGCCAGGCGACTTCGTACAAGGTGGGCATGGTCAAGATCCTGGCCCTGCGGGAACAGGCGAAGAGAGCCCTGGGGCCCAAGTACGACCAGCGCAGCTTCCACGACATGGTGCTGGGGTCCGGCGCCTTGCCGCTCCCGGTGCTGGAGGCGCAGGTCGCACGATGGACGGCGGGCCGGGCCTGACGGACGCAGTCGAGGCTCGCCGCAAAGTTGACTTGAGCCCGGCTTGCGACCCTAAACTTCCCCGAGGCGCGGACTTCGGGGAAGAGCGATGGCGGAATCCGACCGGGACGATGAGCCGCCCCAGCCCACCCGGCTGGATCGAGAGCGCCTGACTAAACACTCCGCCCGCTACATCATCTCGCCCAAGGTATTCGAAGCCGTGGGGCCGGAGACCGTCCGGCTCAAGGCCCTGGCCGAACCGCCGCGCGTCGCCCTGATCATCGAGATCAACCTCGACCAAAAGCACGCCGACCGGGAGTCCGGCCACGAGCGCGTCGCGTCGCTGGTGGAGCAGGTGATCGAAGGCGATCCCGGCGCCCGCATGGCGCCGCGCGACAGCAGCCGCCACCACATCTTCGCGACCCTAACCCTGGACCAGCTCATGGAGGTGGTCCGCCTCGACGCGGCCAACGCCAGCAAGGAGGGCCGCGCGCCCGACATCTACAAGGTCTGGCCCGACCGGCCGCTGGAGGCCTACCTCGACCGGTCGGTGCGCATCATCAAGGGTGACGCCTGCCTGCGGTCCTTCGGCTCGTCGGGCGACGGGATCGTCTGGGCCGTCGCCGACAGCGGCATCCAGCGCGACCACCCGCACTTCGTCTTCTACGAGAACCTGGACCTGCCGGCGGTTGGCAAGGCCCCCGCCCGCTCGCCCAGGCCCGGCCCTCGCGCGCCCCTGCAGCACAAGGACTTCACCGGCGAGAACGACTGGGGCCGGGACGACTACGGCCACGGCACCCATGTGGCCGGCATCATCGCCGGGACCTCGCCCTGCGCCTGGACCGATCCACGCAGCGAGCCGCCCCGCGATCCCGCGAACGCCCCCAAGACCGCCCCACCCGTCTACCGGATCCGCCGCGAGAAGAACGAGCGCAACGAGATCGTGAACCGCGCCGTCGTCAGCGAACGGCCCGTCCAGGGCGTGGCGCCCAAGGCGAAGCTGGTGTGCCTCAAGGTGCTGGACGCCGCCGGCAAGGGCTCCGAAAGCGCGCTGCTCTCGGCCATCGACTACATCGCGCGTGTCAACGACGACGGCCGCTGGCCGCGCATCCACGGCCTGAATCTCAGCCTCGGCTACGGTTTCGAGGCGGAGTGGTTCGCGGCGGGGCAAAGCCCCCTGTGCGTCGCGGTGAACCGCCTCGTCAAACAGGGCGTGGTGGTGGTGGCCGCCGCCGGCAACGACGGCTCGGCGATGATCGCGACCCGCGCCTCGCCCAACGGCCGGCCGATCGGCATGGACCAGTCGATCACCGATCCGGGCAATGCCGAGCTGGCGATCACCGTTGGCTCCACCCACCCCGAGCAGCCGCACACCTATGGCGTCTCCTACTTCTCGTCCCGGGGGCCGACCGCCGACGGTCGGCAGAAGCCCGACCTGGTCGCGCCCGGCGAGCGGATCGTCTCGGCGGCCTCCCCCGGCTCGCTGGAGCGGCTGAAGATCGAGGACCCGCGGCTGAAGCGGGACAAGAACATGGATGTGTCGGGAGCGGCCTACTACCGCGAGGAGACCGGCACCAGCATGGCCGCCCCGCACGTGTCGGGCGCCATCGCCGCCTTCCTCTCGGTGCGAAGCGAGTTCCTCGGCCAGCCTGAGCGGGTGAAGGAGATCTTCATGAACAGCGCCACCGACCTGAAGCGGCGGCGCGACTTTCAGGGCGCCGGCCTGGTCGACCTCATGCGGGCGCTGCAATCGGTCTGAAGGAGGCTTCGATGGCGGCGCTCGCCGGACTGCCCTACGTCGCGCTCAAGTTCCGAAAGGACGGCGCGCGCACCACCACCGGCCCGATCTTCCCGGCCGGCGTGACGGACCTGATCGTCATCTCGCACGGCTGGCATCAGGACCCGGACGACGCCCAGGCGATGTACACGGCCATGCTCACCCATCTGCAGCAGCAGGCGGCGGCGGCCGGTCGGCTCGCAGGGCGCAAGTTCGGCGTTACGGGCATCTACTGGCCCTCGGACCAGTTCAAGGACGACCTCTCGCAGGAGACCCATGCGGTCCTGGAAGGTCCCGCCGCCGCCGCCGCCGGCGCCCACGACGGTGACCTCGTGAAGCTGCAGAAGCGGGCGCGCGAGCTTGCCCCCGTCTTGGGCGTCAGCGCCGACCGCCTGGAGACCCTGGCCACCCTCGCGGTCACCGGCGCCTCGGGCGACAAGGACGCGCTGCTGAAGGCCCTGCGCAAGGCCATGACGGCTGGCGACGCCCCCGATCCGGAGCTCGCCGATGAGCACGCCGAGTTGCTGTCGGCCTCCACGAGTGGACAGCAGGTGATCCAGGCGCTGCAGGCGGCTGGCGCGCGCGGCGTCGCGGCCGCCGCAGCAGGGGGCGCGCAGGCGGCGGCGCTCGGCCTGTCGGGCGGCGCATCGCCAGCGGTGGGGCTTTTCAGCGGGCCGATCGCCGCGGTGGCGACGTTGCTGAACCAGGCGGCCTACTTCAATCTCAAGAAGCGCGCGGGAAAGATCGGCGCGTCGCTGGGCCGGCTCATCGACCTAGAGGGTGTGCCGGCGGGCGTCCGGCTGCACATGATCGGCCACAGCTTCGGGGCCCGACTGGTGACCTCGGCCACGGCGACGATGGCCGCCCGCCCACACAGCCTGACCCTGCTGCAGGGCGCCTTCTCGCACAACGGCCTAGGAGTGAACGTCAAGCCCGGCCTGGACGGCGCCTTCCGGTCCGTGGTGGCCCAGAACAAGGTGACCGGCCGGATCGCCATCAGCCACACCTGGAACGACCATGCCGTGGGCGTCGCCTACGCCATCGCGTCCCGGGCCTCGAACGAGATCGCCGCGGGTCTGATCCGCGTGACCGATACGTTCGGCGGCGCCAAGGACATCCACGGCGGCATCGGCGCCAATGGGGCGCTGCGCCTCAAGCCCGGGGAAGGCTCGGCCCAGGTGCTCACCGGCGCGGCCATTCCGGCGCTGAACCCCGGCGTGAACAACCTGAAGTGCGACTTCATCAAGGGTCACAACGACATCCGAACCGCGGAGGTCGGACGCCTGCTGGTGGCGGCGGTGGAGTAGGCGAACCTCAGACCCGCCTGCGCCTGACGTCCCGCAGGATCTCGCGCGCCGCATTGTGGCCTGGCGCACCGGTGACCCCGCCGCCCGGATGCGTGCCGGCGCCGCACTGGTAGAGGCCCCTGACGGGCGTCCGATGGTCGCCCGCGCCCAGCACCGGCCGGGCCGAGAAAAGCTGATCCAGCGTCAACCGGCCGTGGAAGATGTCTCCGCCCACCAGCCCCAGCGTCCGCTCCAGGTCCAGCGGCGACAGCACCTGCCGGCCGACCACGGACTTCGCGAACCCGGGCGCGTGCCGGTCCACCGTGGCGATCATCAGGTCGGCGACCTCGTCCCGGTGGTCGTCCCAGGAGCGCCCCGGCCCGAGGTCCGGAGCGACGTGCTGGCAGAACAGGCTGGCCACGTGCTGACCCGCCGGGGCCAGGGTGTCGTCGAGGGTCGAGGGGATCAGCATCTCGACGATCGGCTCCTTGGACCAGCCGTGCGTTCGCGCGTCCATGAAGGCCCGGTCCATGTAGGCCAGTGTCGGCGCCATGATGATGCCGGCCGTCATATGGTCGCCGGGTTCGGGTGCGACGGCGAAGCGAGGCAGTTCGGAGAGCGCCACGTTCATGCGGAAGGTGCCGGAGCCGGATTTGTAGCGGGCCATCCGCTCGCGGAAGTCCGCCGGCTGGACGCCGGGATCGACCAGCTTCTGGAAGAGAAGCTGCGGATGGATGTTCGACACCACGGCCCGAGCCCGCAGCGTCTCTCCCCCGACCGTCACCACGCCGACGGCGCGACCTTTCTCCGTGATCACCTCGGCGATCTCCGCATCGGTGCGTATCGTCACGCCGCGCTCGCGGCAGCAGGCGGCCATGGCCTGGGTGATCGCGCCCATGCCGCCGACGGCATGCCCCCACGCGCCTTTCTTGCCGTTCACCTCGCCGAAGACATGGTGAAGAAGGACGTAGGCCGTGCCGGGCGTATAGGGGCTGGCGTAAGCGCCCACGACGCCATCGAATCCGTAGGCCGCCTTGATCGGATCACTCTCGAACCAGCCGTCCAGCCAGTCGCCCGCCGATTGCGAAAAGAGGGCCAGCAGGTCGCGCTTGGCGGTGAGATCCAGCTTGGACAGCCGGCGGCCGAGGACGGCGCTTTTGAGCAACTCGGGCAGCGCTTCGGCAAGCCCGCCTTCCACCAGGTTCGGCGGCGTTTCGAGCACGATCTCCCGCAGCACGTCGGCGATCCGGTCGAGGCGGTCGCCATAGGCGTCCAGGCGCTCGGCGTCTTTGGTGGAGAAGCGGGCGACCTCGGCCTTGGTGCGCCCCTCGCCGACGAAGAAGTGGTCTCCGTCCAGCGGCAGGAAGTTCGACATCCGCCGCTCGACGACCTTCAGGCCATGGCGAGGGAGGTCCAGGTCGCGGATGACCTTCGGATTGAGCAGCGAGACCGTGTAGCTGGCCACCGAATTGCGGAAGCCGGGGTGGAATTCCTCGGTCACGGCCGCGCCGCCGACCACGGCTCGCCGTTCCAGGACGGTGACCTTCAGGCCCGCAGCAGCAAGATAGGCGGCGCAGGTGAGGCCGTTGTGGCCCGCGCCAATCACGATCACGTCCGTCGTCGTCATGCCGCTGCCTCGCACGCGCACGCACGGAGGGCAATGGCGGGAACCCGGCCCGCCGCACGGGGTTTCGGCGGAGATGCCCCGCCTGTCCATCCGCCATGAGACGATCTATGCCTATGAGCGGCCCGTCACCTTCGCCGCGCACCGGATGCTGCTGCGGCCGCGCGACAGCCATGCCATCCGGGTAGCCGACGCGACCCTGACCCTCTCGCCGCCCGGCGAGGTGCGCTGGTTCTATGACGCCCTGGGCAATTCGGTATGCCGGTTCACCCCAGCCGGCGCCGCGACGCGGCTGTCCATTGTCAGCGAGCTGCTGATCGAGCGCTTTCCGGCCCAGCTCTCGGACCCCCAGGTCGAAGACCCGCAGACCACGACGCCGATCGTCTACGCCGCCACGGACCGCGCCGTGCTGGAGCCGTTCGTCCGGCCGGCGACCGACGACCCGGATGGCGTACTCCTCAGGTGGCTGAGGAGCCAGGTGACGGATCCTCACGAACCGGCCCTGCAGTTCCTGCTCCGGATGAACCAGACGATCCACGATACCTTTGCCTACGAGCCTCGGGACATCGGCGCCGCGCAGGACCCGTCGCATACGGTGCGGCTGGGGTCCGGAACCTGCCGCGACTTCGCCTGGCTAATGGTCGAGGCGCTGAGGCGGCTTGGATACGCCGCGCGGTTCGTCACCGGCTACCTCTACTGTCCGGGCCACCGCGACCTCAGGGGCGCCGGCGCCACGCACGCCTGGTGCGAAGTGTTCCTGCCGGATCTGGGCTGGACCGAGTTCGACCCGACCAACGCCCTGGCGGAGAGCGGCGACCTCATCCCCGTCGCGGTCGCACGGACACCGCCCGAAGCTGCACCCATCTGCGGCGCGATATACGGCGACGCCGGCGCGACGGCGCTGACCGTTCACGTGGATGTGCGCCCCGCCGATTCGCTTCCGGTCGCGGCGTGAGTCATGAATTCGTCCGCCCCGGAAAAGCCGAAGATGACACGTGGTCTCCAGCAGCAGGACAGCGGGCTCGGGCTGGTCTTCCCCAAGGCCGCGCCGAGCCCACAGCATGGCCAAAAGGCGCCGGAAAAGCCCCTGCCTGTCGCCGAGCCCCGCACGTTCAAGCCGCGCCCCGGCCACTGACGCCACCCGCCCTTGCATCCGCCAGGTGCGCAGGCCGTATCTGGCGCGCCGCTGCGATCCGTCGCGGCGCGCCCACTGGAACCTTCACGACTGCGCGCTAGATAGTGTGCGTACCGAACCGGCAAGGATCGCCACCATGACCGACCGCCTGCTGATCGCGCGCCGCGAGCTGATCGTGGGAGCCGCGGGCCTCGCGCTCGCGCCCAGCGCCGTCCTGGCCGGTCCGCCCGGAAAGCTCGCGTTCGCCGTCTTCCGCAACGGGACCAAGGTGGGCGAGCACCACATGTCCTTCAGCGGCGGCGACGACGACCGCACCATCACTACCGACGTCGCCCTGACCGTGAAGGTCGGCCCGGTGCCGGTCTACAAGTACAAGCACTCCGCAGTGGAGAAGTGGTCGGGCGGCAAGTGGGCTAGCATCGAGACCACCACGAACGGCAACGGGAAGGTCTACAAAGCCTCCGGCCGCCAGATGGGCGGCCACGTGCAGATCGCCGGGCCGAAGGGCGCGGTGCGCGGCCCCGCCGACGCCGTGCCGCTCAGCCACTGGAACCAGGCCACCTTCGGCAGACCCCTGTTCAACCAGCAGGAGGGCCAGCTCCTGAAGGTCACCACGACCAAGGTGAAGCCGGGCCACTGGCGGATCCGCGGCGACGCCGAGATCGACGACTTCTACGACGCCCAGGGCAACTGGGTGGCCCTGACCGGCAAGCTCGAGGACGGCTCGAAGCTGGAATACCGGCGCATCTAGACCCGCGTCGGCGACCGCTACGGCTCGAGCGCCTTGGCCACGTAGGCCTCGAAGGCGGTCCTTGCGGTGGCGAGGCAGCCGTCGACCTGGGCCACCTCCACGATGCCGTCGAGCCGGGTCATGTCGGCTGCCGGGCAGACCTTGCCGGACGGACCTGACCGGCGCACCCGCGGCGGCTCCACCAGGCGCTTCAGGATGGTGATGCGCTCGTCGCTGACGCTCGCAAGCTGACGGCGGGGCGCGACCGCCCCGCGTGGACCACCAGTGAGGCGTGTGACCTGGCCCGCGGTGTCGATCAGGACGATCGACTTGCCGGCCGCCAGTTGGATCAGCGCGCCGCTCTCATAGGCTTGCCCCCGCGCGATGGTCGGGTCGCTGGAGGACACTACGACGAAGTCCGCCGCATGGGCCGCGCCGCTGACGCCGAGCGCCGCCGCTGCCCCAAGAATCCATCGCCGCATGCACGTCTCCCAGATCGAAGCGGGACTGTGACGAGGCGCCGCGGGGGCGGTCAAGTTATTGCGCGGTTGAGGCGAGATCGGCTGGCGATTGGCGTTGCGCGGGGGACAAATCCCCCTAGCATTGTCGGCTGAAAGGTCCCATTGCGGACCGGACTTTCGAATTCCAACGACCCAGGGAGGAGCCGGGGACGCGGGCGACAGACCCGCGCCGCGGAGGTGACAGAACTTGGATTCCAAACCGGACGCCGAAGCCGCGCCCAGCGCGCAGTCTGCCGAGGACGACCTCGCTGCACGTGAGGCGGCTTACGAGAAGTTCGTCTGGGACAATCTTCGTCGCAACTACGCCGGCCACTACCTGCACGGCATGCTGGGGATGACCGGCTTCCGGCTCGTGAACGCCCCCACCTTCCTGCCGGCTTATCTGCACATGGTGTCCGGCTCGAACGCCGTCGTCGGCCTCGGCCTGGCGCTCCAGCAGGTTGGCGGGGTCATCTCGCCCATCTTCGGGGCGACGAAGATCGAGCACCGCAAGAAGGTCATGCCGGCGGCTGTCTGGATGGGAAGCCTGGGGCGCCTGGCGATCCTGGGCATGGGCATCTCGGGCTGGCTGCTCAAGGACCAGCCGCTGGTCATCGCCCTGCTGTTCTTCATGCTGATGTTCGGCGTCTTCATGGGCGCGCAGCGGGTGGTCTTCAACCTGCTGATGTCCAAGGTGATCCCGATCAGCCGGCGGGGTCGCCTGCAGGCATGGCGGAACGCCACCGGGGGCTTGATCGCCGCCATCCTGGCCTGGGTGGCGGGGAAGTACTTCATCGGCCCGAACCTGTTCGGGAACGGCTATTCCACCACCTTCGTCTTCGCCTTCGTCCTGACCAGCCTCGGGCTCTGGGCGCTGCAGGTCCTAATGAAGGAGCCGGAGCCGCCCACCACCCGGCCCCAGGCCCGCTTCCGAGATCGGCTGCGGGAATTTCCCAGCCTGATCCGACAGGATCGGGCCTACGGCTTCTTTCTGCTGGTGCAGATGCTGGCCACCTCGGCCCGCATGGCCTCCCCCTTCTACATCCTCTACGTCGGCCAGAAGGTCGGCCTGGATGGTCCCACACTTGGGCTGCTCTCACTCGCCTACCTGGGCGCAGACACCGCGTCGAACCTGATCTGGGGCTACCTCGGCGACAAGACCGGGTTCCGCCTGGTGTTGCTGCTGTCCGTCGCCGGCTGGATCGGCTCCACGGTCCTCCTGATGAACATCCATGATGTCGTCGCGATGTTCCTGGCCTTCGCGGGCCTCGGCGCGTCGCAGGCCGGCTACATGATGGCCGCAAACACAATGATCCTGGAGTTCGGCTCGCGCGAGGATTTGCCGATGCGCATCGCCGTGTCGGCGACCGCTGAGAGCATAACCGCCACGCTGGGCCCGCTGGTCGGCGGTCAGGTGGCTGACGCCTTCGGCTACAATGTGGTGTTCGGGGCTTCTTTAGGCTTCCTGGCGGCGGCCTTCCTGATCCTCCTCAGCGCGGTGCGGGACCCCCGCGCGGTCTGACTCCGCGTCTGGCGGGAACCAACGCTGCCGCTCGACATTCCCTGCCCCTGGGGCGGGACGAATGTTGGGCAGCGCGACGAGGAGAGATGACGACCATTGCGGCGCAGCACGCCGATGACGCCTCCACGGGCATCTCGGGGCTGGACGATATCCTCGGCGGCGGCCTGAAGCGGAACCGCGTGTTCCTGTTCGAGGGCAGCCCCGGAACCGGCAAGACCACGGCCGCGCTCAGCTTCCTGCGGGCCGGCGCGGCGGCCGGCGAACGCACCCTGTACGTCACGCTTTCCGAGACCGAGGCCGAGCTTCGCGACACGGCGGCCTCGCACGGCTGGTCGCTGGACGGGGTGGACGTCTTCGAACTCACGCCGCCCGAGAACCTGCTGGACGAGCAGCACCAGCAGAGCCTGCTCTATTCGTCCGACCTGGAACTTGGCGAGACCACCCGCATGATCCTCGACGCGGTGGAAGCCGCGGAGCCGAGCCGCGTGGTCATCGACAGTCTCTCGGAGATCCGCCTGCTCGCACAGGGATCGCTGCGCTACCGCCGGCAGGTGCTCGCGCTGAAGCACTATTTCGCGAAGCACGGCGCAACCGTCGTGCTGCTGGACGACCTGACCGCCGAAGTCTCGGACAAGACGGTGCACAGCGTCGCCCACGGCGTCGTGCGGCTGGAGGAGCTGGCGCCCGAGTACGGCGCCGAGCGGCGGCGTGCGCGCGTGACCAAGTACCGGGGCCGCAAATTCCGTGGCGGCTATCATGACTTCACGATCCGCACGGGTGGGCTGGAAGTCTTTCCGCGGCTGGTCTCTGCCGAGCATCGCGGGCCGATCGACCGCACGCCCCGCTCGAGCGGTCTGCCGCCTCTCGACGAGCTTATGGGCGGAGGCCTGGAGCGCGGGACGAGCTGCCTGATCCTCGGCCCCGCTGGGACGGGCAAATCCCTGCTGACCCTGCAGTTCGCCGTTTCGGCCATCCAGCGCGGAGAACGCGCCGCGATGTTCGTCTTCGACGAGGAGCTTGGCCTCCTGATTGAACGCACCCGACGGTTCGGACTGGACCTGCAGGCGCTGCAGAAAGACGGATCGATGATCGTCGAGCAGGTGGACGCGGCCGAACTCTCCCCGGGCGAATTCACCTCCCGCGTTCGGGAATGCGTCGCCGATTCCGGCGCGCAGACGGTGATCCTCGACAGCCTCAACGGCTACCAGGCGGCGATGCCCGAGGAGCACTACCTCCTGCTCCACATGCATGAGCTGCTGCAGTACCTGAACCGTCAGGGCGCCTCGACCTTCCTGACGGTCGCGCAGCATGGCCTGGTCGGCGACATGCGGACCCCGGTCGACGTGACCTATCTGGCCGACACCGTCCTGCTCCTGCGGTACTTCGAAGCCCTGGGCGAGGTCCGCCGCGCCATATCCGTGGTGAAGAAACGCGCCGGCCCGCACGAGCGAACCATCCGCGAATATGAGATCGACGGGCGGGGCATCACGCTGGGCGCGCCGCTGAACCAGTTTCAGGGCATCCTGCGCGGCGTCCCCGACTTCGTCGGCGAGAACCACGGCCTCCTGGACACCGCCGCCGAATGAACGAGACCGCAGCCTCCGGCCCCGAGCGCGCGCTGATCCTCGCGCCGTTCGGTCGTGATTCCGCCGTCGCCGCCGCCATCCTGAAGGAAGCCGGCTTCGAGCCCGCCATCTGCATGGACCTGCCCGCCCTCTGCCGCGCCTACGACGAGGGCGCTGGCCTTGCTCTGATCGTGGAGGAGGTGCTGCAGGACGACGACTTTCGTCCGCTGGCGGGGCGGGTGGACGCCCAGCCGGCCTGGTCCGACTTCCCGATGATCGTACTCGCCCAGCGAGGCGGCGGCCTCGAGCGTAATCCGGCGACGCTGCGATACAGCCAGGCGCTGGGGAACGTGAGCTTCCTGGAGCGGCCATTCCATCCCACCACGCTGGTCAGCATGGTGCAGACCGCGCTGAGGGGGCGCCGGCGTCAGTACGAGGCGCGTGACCGCCTGGAGGCCCTGCGTTCCGCCGTGCGCCGTCAGCAGCAGGATCGGCAGCACCTGCGTCTGATGGTCAACGAGCTGAACCATCGGGTGAAGAACACCCTGGCCACGGTGCAGTCGATCGTGGCTCACACCATGCGCGGGGCGGACGCCTCCCTTCGCACGCGCGACACCCTCACCTCCCGGATCCTGGCGCTGTCCAAGGCGCATGACGTCCTGACCAATGAGCAGTGGTCAGGCGCCGATCTTGGCGAGATCGCTGCGCAGGCCGCCCAGCCGTTCCGTTTGGGCCTCGGCGAAGGCCGCATCTCACTGTCGGGGCCGAAGGTGCGGGTCCCGCCCAAGACCGCCATCGCCGTCGCCCTGGCCCTGCACGAGCTGGCGACCAACGCCGTCAAGTACGGCGCCCTCTCCACGCCCGAGGGACACGTGGACTTCACCTGGAGCCTGAAGCGCGGCCGCGGGCACAAGGACCTCACCGCGGTCTGGCGCGAGCGGGACGGACCGCACGTCTCCCCACCCGTTCGACGAGGTTTCGGCAGCCGGCTGATCGAGAAGGGACTGGCCGCCGACCTCAACGGCACGGTCCGCATCGACTATCCCGCCGATGGCGTCGTCTGCACCATCCATGCGCGCATCGACGGCGAGGGGACCAGCGAGGAGCCGGCCCCCGCCCGGAGGGACCAGGGCCGCGGGAGCGCCGCGTTCGCCGCGCCCGGCGGCGCCGTCGAGGCTTCGCCGCCGGCTTGAGCGGGGGCGATTCGCCTGCGCTCATGGCGCGGCATGATCGCCGTCCCCACCGCGACCTGGGCGCATACGCTGTTCGACCTTGCCGCCTGGGGCGCGGGGCTGAGCCTCAGCGCGCTCCTCTACCGCTGGCGGCTCAAGGCCCTCACGGCGGACGTCGCCGGCAAGGTGGGCGGTGGCTACTTCGGCGCGCTTGTCGCCGGCGCCATTCCGGGGGCCTGGATGGCCGGCTCCCTCAACAGCCTCCAGGACGCGACGCCCGCCCTCTCGCACAGCGTCGTCGGCGCCCTGGTCGGCGCCATCGTGGGGGTCGAGATCTACAAGGCCCTGCGCGGCGTGCACGGTTCGACCGGCGGGGTGTTCGTCGGCCCCTTCGCCCTCGGGGTCGTGATCGGACGCTGGGGCTGCCTGTTCGCCGGCCTGGCCGACGGGACCTATGGCGCGCCGACCGCGCTGCCCTTCGCCGTCGACCTCGGAGACGGGATCGGCCGCCATCCCGTGCAGCTTTATGAGAGCCTCGCGATGGCCGTGTTCCTGGCCCTCTATCTGGAGGGGCTGGGCCGCCGCCGCGCGCGGGCGGTCAGGCGCGGCTTCTATGCCCTCTGCATATGGTACGGGGCGACGCGGTTCGGTTGGGAGTTCCTCAAACCCTATCCAGGGTTGATCGGGCCGCTTAACCTGTTCCACATCCTGTGCGGGGGGCTCGTGGCGTATGGATGGATCTACTGGCGCGGAGACGTCGCCCGCGAGCGTGCGCAAGGCCGCGCCCTATCTGTTCCTGGGCCAGACCACGAGCCTGTGCGAGACGTGCCTTAGCCTCGTCCCGGCCAAGGTGGTCGCGGAGGGCGACCATGTCTTCTTCCAGAAGCGCTGCCGCGAGCATGGGGTGCAGAAGACCCTGGTGGCCGACGACCTCGCCTACTGGAAGTCCCAGCGCGACTGGCTGAAGCCCGGCGACCGCCCCCTGTCCGTGGCGACGCGCACCGACCACGGCTGTCCCTACGATTGCGGCCTCTGCCCCGACCACGAGCAGCATTCCTGCCTGGCGATCATCGAGATCAACGAGGCCTGCAACCTCTCGTGCCCTGTCTGCTTCGCCGACAGTTCGGTGAAGCGCGAGGGTCACCGGCCGCTGGCCGAGGTCGAGCAGATGCTGGACGTGATCGTCGCGGCCGAGGGCGAGCCCGACCTGGTTCAGCTCTCGGGCGGCGAGCCGACGATCCACCCGGCCTTCTGGGCGATCCTGGACGCCGCCAAGGCCCGGCCGATCCGGCATCTGATGATCAACACCAACGGCCTCAAGATCGCCCGTGAGCCCGGCTTCGCCGAGCGGCTGGCCGGCTACATGCCGGGCTTCGAGGTCTACCTGCAGTTCGACAGCCTGAAGCGCGACGCGCTGATGGCCCTGCGCGGCGCGGATCTGACCCGCGTGCGGATCGAGGCGCTGGAGGCGCTGGAGCGCAACAACATCTCCACGACCCTGGTGGTGACCCTCAAGAAGGGCGTCAACGACGACGAGATCGCCGACATCGTCCGGTTCGCCCTGGACTGGCGGTGCGTGCGCGGCGTGACATTCCAGCCGATCCAGGACGCAGGCCGCAACGAGGCCTTTGACGCCCGCCGCCACCGGATGGTCCTGACCGAGGTGCGCCGCAGGATCGCCGACGCCGGGGTCTTCGAGCTGGAGGACCTCATTCCCCTCCCCTGCAACCCAGACCAGATCTGCATCGGCTACGGCCTCAGGAACGGTCGCGAGGTGCGGCCGGTGACGGCGATGCTGCCGCGCGAGCTGTTCGTGGCGGCGGCCCCCAACACCGTGACCTTCGAGAGCTATCCGGAGCTGCGCGAGAAGGTGTTCGAACTGCTGTCGCTGTCGACCGCCCAGGGCAACGCCTCGGAGAAGCTGGCCTCGCTGCTCTGCTGCCTGCCCGAGGCGGCCGTGCCGCAGGAGGTCGCCTACGAGAACACCTTCCGCGTCGTCGTCAGCCAGTTCCTGGACCGCTTCAACTTCGACCTGGGGACGGTGAAGC
This sequence comes from Phenylobacterium kunshanense, assembly GCF_003254525.1. Classification (GTDB taxonomy): domain Bacteria; phylum Pseudomonadota; class Alphaproteobacteria; order Caulobacterales; family Caulobacteraceae; genus Phenylobacterium; species Phenylobacterium kunshanense. The sequence goes on along the minus strand of NZ_QFYS01000007.1, from coordinate 101,193 downwards.
GGAGTTGCGTGCACTTCGTGCAGCCGGACGGCCGGATCATCCCCTTCGACACCTTCAACACCTTCTACCGGCCGGGCGCGGCGGGGGCCGAGGCCCTTGAACGGGGACAACAACAATGACCGCGGGCGAACCGAGTCCGGAGCTGAAGTTCATCGGCGGCGCCCTGATGGCCGTCGGAGGTCTGATCGCCGCCCTGTGCGGCACGTGCACCGTCATCTTCGCCGGCGCGTCGATCATGGACTCGTTCCGTCATCCCGGCGACCTGCCGTCGATCCTGCTGCTGGTCGGCGCGGTGGGCGGCCTGCCGACCCTGATCGGGGTCCTGCTGTTTCGGTGGGGGCGCAGGCTGCGGCGACCGACGGCGCCGACGCGAGGCGGCGACCTCGCCGTGTTCAGCGACGATGCTGGGGGAAAGCCATGACCGGGGACACGGGCAAGGTGCGCCGGTACTTCGGCGGCGCGCTGCTCGCGGGCGGCGTCCTCATCGCGGGCCTGTGCGGCCTTTGCACCCTGGTCTTCATGGGCGGCGCCCTGTTCGGCGGCGAGACCCATCCCTTCACGCCAACCGACATGGTGATCATGGCGTCGATCATCGGCGGCGTGCCTACCGTGGTGGGCGTGCTGCTGGCCCTCTGGGGGCGGGCGCTGCTCCGTCGGCAGGGAGACTAGGGCGCCGCCACGTGCTACAACTCCCCACATGGTTAGACAGGTCGCCAATCCGTCCGGTTGCAACGGCGCCGCCCTCGCGGGGCGTCGGGACGGACGTGCGCGCCTGATCGGCGCCTAGCCTTCCCGACCCAGCCCCGCCGGACCGGCCGGGGCTGATCGATCCAAGGGAAGGCGACCCCGGCCTCCGGCTCATTCGAAGAGAGACGGAGATGACTCCACCTACGACCATACCCTTGCCGCCCACGCCCGTGCTGGAGACGGAGCGGCTTATCCTGCGTCCGCTGGAGGCGCGGGACGTTCCCGCCGTACAGCGGATCTTCCCCCAGTGGGACGTGGTCCGCTTCCTCGGCCCGGCGATCCCCTGGCCGTACCCGGAGGACGGCGCGGCGACCAACTTCGCCCAATGCATGGAGAAGCGGGCGCGCGGCGAGCAGTTCTACTGGGCGATCACGTTGAAGGGCCACGACGAGCTTCGCGGCCGCATCGACCTGTGGCCGCACGATCCGGACCGCCGCGACATGCGCGGCTTCTGGCTTGATCCGGACCTGCACGGCCAGGGCCTGATGACCGAAGCGGCCGAGGCGGTGACGCAGTTCGCGTTCGAGACCCTGGAGTGGCCGTTCCTCTACCTGACCAACGCGGTGGAGAACCGGGCGTCGGCCCGGGTGAAGGAGAAGCAGGGCGCGGTCGAGGTCGGCCGCGAGCCCTTCCAGTACGTGGCGGGCGCGGGTGAGAAGCAGGTCTGGCTGCTGACCCGCGAGCGCTGGCAGGCTCGGCGTGGCGAACGCTGATTGCCCAGACTTTCGGCGCCCGGCGCCCAGGAATTCATCGACCTTGCGGTGAAGACCCTGTGGCGTCGGGCGCCGCGATCGTGAGCGGTTGGCGGGCCACTTGCCCACCTCCTATGCACGCCTTGCACGACGCGCAGGCAAACCACGAAAAACCGCGGCCGCGTCGCCGGGAGGGATGGACAGATGACCCGCAGAAGGGCGCCCGCGCTTTGGGCGATCACAACGGCTGCGGCCGCACTGGCGACCACGGCCAAAGCTCAGACTGCGGCTTCGGCCGACCCGGCCAACACGGCCTGGATCCTGGCGGCCACGGCCCTCGTGCTGTTCATGACCTTGCCCGGCCTGGCCCTCTTCTACGCCGGGCTCGTGCGCTCGAAGAACGCCCTGTCGGTGATGATGCATTGTGTCGCCATCGCCTGCCTGGGCTCGGTCCTGTGGCTGCTGGGCGGCTACAGCCTCGCCTTCTCGGGGACCAACCCCCTGATCGGCGACCTCGCGAAGTTCGGCCTGCCAGGCGGACGCGAGAGCCTGTCGGGCTCGCTGCCCGAGACGGTGTTCTTCGCCTTCCAGATGACCTTCGCGATCATCACTCCCGCCCTGATCGTCGGCGCCTATGTGGAGCGCATCCGCTTCGGCGCGGTGCTGATGTTCTCCGGCCTGTGGCTGCTGCTGGTCTATGCGCCCGTCTGCCACTGGGTGTGGGGCGGCGGCTGGCTGGCCCAGATGAAGGTGATGGACTACGCGGGCGGCATCGTCGTGCACGCGACGGCGGGCGTCTCGTCGCTGGTGGCGGTGGCGATGCTGGGCCCGCGCGACGGCTTCCCGCGCGAGCTGCACCCCCCGCACAATCCGGGCATGACCATGATGGGCGCGGCCATGCTGTGGGTCGGCTGGTACGGCTTCAACGCCGGCAGCGCCCTGGCCGCCGACGCCGCTGCGGGCTCGGCCCTCGTGGCGACCCACCTGTCCGCCGCCGCGGCCGGCCTGACCTGGGGCCTGATCGAGAAGCTGCGCTTCGGGCGGGCCAGCATGATCGGCGTCGTCACAGGCGTGATCGGGGGCCTCGCCACCGTGACGCCTGCGTCCGGATTCGTCGGTCCTGCCGGAGGCCTGCTGCTGGGCGTGCTCGCCAGCGTGGTCTGCTTCCACGCCGTGGACGTCGTGAAGCACCGCCTGAAGCTGGACGACAGCCTCGACGTCTTCGCCGTGCACGGGGTCGGGGGCATCCTGGGCACGCTGCTGGTGGCCGTGCTTGCCGCACCGGCCCTGGGCGGCGTCGGCTATGCGGACGGGATGGGCATGGGCAGCCAGCTCGGCGTGCAGGCGCTGGGCCTGCTGGCGGTCTGCGCCTGGTCAGCCCTGGCGTCCGCCGCGATCCTCTTCGTCTGCAAGCTCACCGTCGGCCTGCGGGCCACCCCCGAGGCGATCGAGGACGGCCTCGACCTCTCATCGCACGGGGAGCGCGCGTACCAGAGCTAGGTCAGGCCGCGGCCCGCTTCTCGGCGGCGCCGGCGATCCGGGCGCGGGCGATCTCATTGGCCACCTCGTGGGTCGGCCGGCGCTCGCGCAGGGCCTGCTCCAGGACCTCTTCCAGGGTCAGGGCCAGGCGATCCAGCTTGGCGTCGACCCAGGCCGCGTCGAACGCCTCGTCCCGCTCCAGCGCACGGATCTCCCCCGCGACATTGATGATGCCGCCGCCGTTGATCACGTAGTCGGGCGCATAGAGCAGGCCCCGGCGGAAGACTTCCTGGCCCGTCTCGGCGTCGGCGAGCTGATTGTTGGCCGCGCCGGCGATGATCCTGGCCCGGATACGCGGAAGGGTGTCGAGATTGACCGCGCCGCCCATGGCGCAGGGGGCGAAGACATCACAGTCCACGTCGAAGATGGCCGCCGGGGCGACAATCTCGGCGCCGGTCTCGGCCGCCACTCGACGCAGCAGCTCGGCGTTTACGTCGGTGATCACGAGCTTCGCGCCCGCGGCGTGGAGTTTCTGGGCGAGGTAGCCGCCCACATGACCCACGCCCTGGATCGCCACCCGCACGCCGTCGAGGTCGCGCTTGAGGGCGCGCTGGACACACAGGCGCACGCCGCGGAATACGCCCTCGGCGGTGACAGGGCTGGGATCGCCCGAGGCGGCGGGATGCCCCTCCAGGCCAGCCACAAAGCGGGTCTGGCGGCGGGCATGGGTGAGGTCCGCCACCGACACGCCCACGTCCTCGGCGGTCCAGTACTTGCCCCCCAGGTCCTGCACGGCGCGGCCGAAGGCCTCGAACAGGGCCGGCGTCTTCTGGGTGCGGCTGTCGCCGATGATGACGCTCTTGCCGCCGCCCAGCTCCAGGTCGGCCATGGCGTTCTTGTAGGACATCGCCCGTGAGAGCTTCAGCGCGTCTTCGAGGGCGTCGGCGGCGGTGGGATACGGCCACATGCGGCACCCGCCGGCGGCGGGGCCGCGCGCGGTCGAATGCACGGCGATGATCGCCTTCAACCCGCTCTTTTCGTCGTGGAAGGCGTGGACGCCTTCATGGCCCTCGAAGGCCGGCGAATCGAACAAGGTCATGCCGTGAACTCTGCGTCTCGGGGGAGGAATTTCGCGGGAGATACGCTCATGGAGGGCATATCACAACCCCGCGGCGCGGCGCGATCCATCCCCAGGCGTCGCCGCGCCGGGGATCGGCGGCGCGCCGGAGGGCAACGGCGCCGAAGGATCACGGATGAAGCTCAGCATGTCGGCGATCACCACCTCGCGCTGATAGTCGCGGGTCAGCAGATGATGGCCGGCGTCATAGTAAGCGGACCGATCGGAAGCGGTCAGGCCCTTGGCGGCCCGGAACGCCGCGGCCTTGGGGATGATGTCGTCGTTGGCGCCGTACAGATAGAAGGTGGGCAGGTGGTCATCGCCGACGACCTTCGCCGCGCGGTCCATCAGCTTCACCAGGCCATAGAGCGTGTCCGACCGGGCGCCCCAGATCATCAGCTTGTCGCGCCCCATGCGGATCAGTTCCTCCCGGTTGTCGGTCGGCGAGATGCGGTCGGTCACCCACTTCGGCGGCGTGTAGACCTTTGAGGCGGTGAAGTTCGCCGCGAGCCACAGCAGGGTCTTGTTCGGCAGCGGCTGGGCCTTGAAGCCCCAGACGCCGGGCGACAGCAGCAGAAGGCGGTCGGCCGCCGGCGGATCGGGCGCGGCGAAGGCGCTGGCGGCCACGGCGCCGCCCATGCTCTCGCCCACCACGGCGATGACGGCGCCCGGATGACGTGCCCGCGCCAGGGCCGTGACGGTCCGGAGATCCTCGATCATCAGATCGTCGCCGGCCCAGATTCCGCGCCCGGGCGAGCGGCCGAATCCGCGCTGGTCGTAGGCGTAGGTGGTCACGCCAGCCTCTGCCCAGCGCGGCGCGGCGAGATGGAAGGCGTTGGCGTAGTCGTTCATGCCGTGCGCGGCCACGATCACCGCCCAGGGCTTCCCGGCCGCCTGCCAGCTGGTGAGTCCCAGGCGGGCGCCGTCGAAGCTGACCACCGCATCCGCCTCCAGTCGCGGCCCCTGGAACCCCGCGGCCGGGCTCAGCGGCTGCTGCCGCAGCATGGGCGAGCAGGCCGTGAGCGTCAGCAGCAGGAGGGCAAGGACGAGGCGCTTCATGACGGGCGGACTATAGAGCCCGCCCGTTAACCCTCGGAAAAGGGCGACGTTGCGTCAGGCCAGCTCAGGCGAGACCGAACATCGCACGTTCCTGGGCCACGATCGGCGCGAAGGACGGCCGGGCCAGGATGGCTTCGACGTACCTGGCCGTGCGCGGATAGGCCTGGGCGTCGATCCCGTGGCCGCACAGGGCGAGGTTCTGGAACGGGCTGGCCACGGCGATGTCGGCCAGGGTGATCCGATCTTCCAGCAGGAAGCCCGACTCCGGGATGGTCCGCTCCAGGTAGCCGAAGATGTTCGGAAGCTGGGCCTTGCCGGCCTCGACCGCCGCCGTGTTCGTCTCCTGCTTCAGGAAGCGCGGCGCGACCACCAGGTTGAAGAAGATGGCGCCGGCGGCCCCGACCAGGATCGTATCGGCGAACTCATCGTACCAGACGGCGCGGGCGCGGGCCTTCGCCTCGGTCGGTATCAGGTTCGGCTCGGGCTTGATGGCCTCGAGATAGGTGACGATCGCGGTGGAATCCGAGATCAGGAAGTCGCCATCCTTGAAGCCCGGCATCTTGCCGAACGGGCTGGCGTCCTTGAACTCGGGCGGGCCGCCGCCCATGCCGGCCTGCTGGAGCTCGACCGCGACCCCCTTCTCGGCGGCGAAGGCCAGGGTCTTGCGGACGAACGGGCTGAGCGTGGAGCCATAGACGATCATTCTAGTTTTCCTCTCCCTCGGCGGCCGGCAGGCGCATGCGCCAGACGCCCTTGAACGTGTCCGGATCGGCCGGCTTGTTGTGTCGCAGGATGACCAGCCGGCCGGCACGGGCGAGGCCGATGGCTACTGCCCTCACCTTGCCGAGCTCGCGGCGCCAGCCCTTTTCGTCGAGCGCCTTGGCGACGTCCTCCGGCGAGATGGACTTCCCGGCCGCGACCTTGGCGAGCAGGTCGAAGATGACGGCTTCGACGGGGTCCATCAGCCGCCCCGCTTCAGCGTCTCGCGGGCAATGATCACCTGCTGGATCTGGCTGGTGCCCTCGTAGATCCGGAAGATGCGCACGTCGCGGTAGAAGCGCTCGATGCCGTAGTCGGCGATGTAGCCGGCGCCGCCGAAGATCTGCACCGCGCGGTCGGCCACCCGCCCCACCATCTCGGAGGCGTAGTACTTGGCGGCCGCGGCCTCCATCGTCACGTTCTGGCCGGCGTCGCGCTTGCGGGCGGTCTCCATGGTCAGCGCCCTAGCCGCAAGCGCCTCGGTCTTGCAGTCGGCGATCATGCCCTGGATCAGCTGGAACTGGCTGAGCGCCTGGCCGAACTGCTTGCGATCGGACGCATAGGCGACGCTGTCCGCGATCAGCCGCTCGGCGACACCGACACACAGCGCGGAGATATGCAGGCGCCCCTTGTCCAGGACCTGCATGGCCACCTTGAAGCCCTCCCCCTCGGCGCCGATGCGGTTCTCTGCCGGCACCCGGACGTTGTCGAAGAACACCTCGGAGACATGGGCGCCCTGCTGACCCATCTTCTTCTCGGACTTGCCGACCGTGAGGCCAGGCGAATTGCGCTCGACCAGGAAGGCCGAAACGCCGCCGCCGCCCGGCTTGTTCGGATCGGTCCGCGCCATCACGGTGAAGAGGTCCGCCTTGTCGGCGTTGGTGATGTAGCGCTTGGCGCCGTTCAGGACGTAGTGGTCGCCGTCGCGGACCGCCCGGGTCTGCACGGCGCCCGAGTCCGAGCCGGCCTCGGGCTCGGTCAGGGCGAACGAGGTGATGATCTCGCCGGAGGCGATGCCCGGCAGGTACTTCTGCTTCTGGGCCTCGGTCCCGAACATCACCAGCGCCTGCGAGCCGATGCCGACATTCGTGCCGAAGGTGGATCGGAACGCCGGGCTCGTGCGGCCGAGTTCGACCACCACCAGGCACTCGTCTTCCATGGAGAGGTCCAGGCCGCCGTACTGTTCCGGGATCGACAGACCGAAGAGGCCCAGCCCCTTCATCTCCTCGACCACGTCGTCGGGCATGGCGTCCTCTTCCGCCACCTGGGCCTCGAGGGGACGCAGGCGCTCGGTCACGAAGCGGCGGACGGTGTCGATCAGTTGGTCGCGGGTCGCGGCGTCGAGCGCCATGGAACAGTCCCCTATCGTTATCTTGGAAATATCAGCGGCAGGTATTCATGTCGGGCCGCGGCTTCAGCCGGTTCGTGCCCGTGGTCTCATAGCGTTCGCGCCAGGTCTCGATGCCGATATTCGGCTTCGTCGGGCAGGCCTGCACCGGCTCCTTGCGCTTGCGCTTGGCCCAGGCCGGCACGCCGTTGGCGTCCACCGCCCGGCTGATGTCGGCGGGCGGGCGGGTGTCGGCGGGCGTCGGATCAACCGGCGGATCGGCGAGCGCGAGCGCCAGGATAAGGCTCAGCATGGTCACGCCTCCCGATAGGCTGTAAGCGGCCCGGAAACTAGTGTTTGAAGGCGCGGCCGGCAAACGGTCGCGTGGTGTTCGGAGGGGATATGGACGGCGGAGATCCGGAAGCGAGCTACGTCTCGAAGCTGACGACGGTGACCGAGGGCGAGTGGGCCGGATGGTCGTACTATCCGGGCGGGGATCCCTACGAGGACCTGGCCGGGCCGTTCTATTTCCGCATGGGTGAAGACGGCCGGCCGGTGTGCGCCTTCAAGGCGGAGCAAAAGCACATGAACGGCGGCGGCTTCATGCACGGCGGCTGCGTCATGACCTTCGCCGACTTCTGCCTGTTCGTGATCGCGCGCGAGGAGTTGAAAGACCAGCACGCGGTGACCGCCACCTTCAACGGCGAGTTCGTGGGCACCGCTCGGCCCGGCGACATGGTCACGTGCACCGGCGAGGTGGTGAAGGGCGGTCGCAGCATGGTCTTCGTCAGGGGCCTGATCGCGGGCCCGTCAGGCACGATGATGAGCTTTTCGGCAGTACTGAAGAAAACAGGTCCCAGGACGAGCTGACTGCCAGGGCCCCGCCGAACGGAGTAGCGCGCGTGCTGAGATTGTCCGTCCTCGACCTGTCGCCCGTGACCGGAGACGCCACCCAGGCGCAGGCGGTGCGTGAGACTATCGAGGTGGCCCGCGCCGCCGACCGGCTCGGCTACGACCGCTTCTGGGTCGCCGAGCATCACAACATCGCCACCCTGGGATCGCCCAACCCGGAGATCCTGATCGCGGCCCTGACCCAGGCGACGTCGCGGATCCGGCTGGGATCCGGCGGGGTGATGCTGGTGAACTACTCGCCGCTGAAGGTCGCGGAGACCTTCATGGAGCTGGAGGCCCTGGCGCCAGGACGAATCGACCTGGGCCTCGGCCGGGCGCTTGGCGCCGACGCGCGCACCGGCGGCGCCCTGCGCTCGGTCGGATCGGACGCCTTCCCGCAATACTTCCAGCTTCTGTCGTCGTGGCTGCTGGACGCCGCCGGCAAGGTCCCGATCCCCGAGGGGCACCCCATCTTCGACATCAAGGCCAATCCGTCCGGCCCCTCACACCCGGACGTCTTCGTGCTGTGCACCTCGGAGGAAAGCGCCGCCTTCGCCGGCCTCAGGGGCGTCGGCATGGTGTTCGCCGAGTTCATCGCCCGGGCCGAGGCGGGGCCCGCCATCGCCGCCTATCGCCGGTCCTTCCAGCCCTCGCCCTTCCGTTCCGAACCCTGGGCCGGGACCGCGGTGATCGCCTACGCCGCCGAGACCGCCGACGACGCCTGGCGCGGGGACGCGCCCCGACGGGCGGGAACCGTGGCCATGCTGTCCGGCCGCCGCCGGCGCTTCACCGACATCGAGGGCGCCGAGGCGTTCCTCGCCGAGTGGAAGGGAACGCCCCTGCTGGCCGAGGTGGAGGGCCGCACCATCGCCGGGGACGCCGCCACGGTCCGGGCCGCGCTGGCCGCCAAGGCCGAGCGCACAGGCGCCGACGAGGTGTTCGTCATGTCGGCCGGGCCGTCGCTGGAGGCGCGGATCCGGTCGCTCGAGCTGCTGGCGCCCGCGGCCTAGCCGCCTAGGCAGGCGCCCTCTGGGGCATGCCGGCCTGGGCCGCGGGGCGGGACCGCATCGCCTCGGCCCAGCGCGCCACGTGGGGCAGGTCCTCCGGCAGCTTGAACTTGATCATGCGGCCGAAGTCGATGCCGACGAACGCGACGATGTCGGCGATGGTCAGGCGGTCGCCGGCCAGCCATTCGCTCTCCGCCAGACGGCGGTCCAGCACCTTCAGGGCCCGGGTCGCGCTGGTGAGGTTGTGCTCCCCGATGGCCGGCACCTGCTGCTCCAGCGCGCCCATGGCGGGGTGGGTATGGCGGACGCCGATCATCACCGGGGTGGCGACGAGCATCTCGGCCCGGCGGGTCCACATCTCGATGAAGGCGATCTCCTCGGGCGTGCGGCCGAAGAGGTTCGGTTCCGGATAGCGGCTTTCCAGATAGCGGCAAATGGCGATGGACTCGGTGATGCAGGTCCCGTCGTCCAGCTCCAGCATCGGCACGTTCGCCAGGCCCGCCTTGGCGACGTAGTCCGGCGTCTTGTGCTCGCCCTGCATGAGGTTGAGCGTGACGATCTCGATGTCGTCGATGCCCTTCTCGGCCATGAACCAGCGGACGCGGCGCGGATTGGGCGCGAGCGGGGTGTCATAGAGTTTCATCGGGGCCTCCCTGCCTTTGTCGGCAAAAAGTGTCCGATCGGTCACTTTCAGTCAAGCCGCCTCAGCGGAAGCATCATGCGCCGAAGAGGTCGGCCGGCAGAAGTCCCACGATGGAGGCCGTGAGACAGGTGGCCAGGAAGCCCGCCATCATCGCCTTCCAGACCATGCCGACGATCTCGTTCCGCCGCTCGGGAACCAGCACGGAAAAGCCGGCCAGATTGATGCCCACCGAGGCGATGTTGGCGAACCCGCAGAGCGCATAGGTCATCAGCACGCGTGACCGGGCATCCATCGCCTCAACCGGAATCGCGCCCATCTTGATGAAGGCGGTGAACTCGGTGAGCACCAGCTTCACACCCAGCAGGGAGCCGGCGGCCGGCGCATCGTGCCAGGGTACGCCGATGGCCCACGCCAGCGGCGCGAACAGCACGCCCAGGCCGCGCTCGACCGACAGTGGCGCGCCCGCGACGTCGCCGAAGACGCCGAGGATGTTGTTGACCATCGCCGTCAGGGCCACGAACACGATCAGCGTCGCGCCCACATTCAGCATGATCTGCAGGCCGTCGGTGGTGCCCTTGATGAGGGCGTCGATGGAGCTGTCGTACTTCTTGGCGGCCAGGGGATCGTAGGCCTGGGCCTGCTCGATGGCGGCGTCGCGCGGCACGATGATCCGGGCCAGCAGGACGCCCGCCGGCGCCGAGACGATGGAGGCGGTCAGGACGTGGGCGGCCGCATTGGGCAGCACGTCCTTCAGGATCGTCGCGTAGGCCACCATGGTCGAGCCGGAGACGCAGGCCATGCCCACCGCGATCAGCATGAAAAGTTCCGACCGCGAGAGGCTGGGCAGATAGCTGCGGATGAAGATCGGCCCCTCGACCTGGCCCATGAACACCGTGGCCGCGGTGGCCAGGGCCGGCGGACCGCGCAGGCCCATGGTGCGCTCGAAGACGAAGCCGAACGCCTGGGTGATCCAGACCAGGATCTTCCAGTGCCAGAGCAGGGCGGCCAGGGCGCAGACCACCAGGATCACCGGCAGCACCCGGAAGGCGAACACGAACAGCGAGCCGGCGTCGGTCAGCGGGTAGGGCTGGTTCGGCGTGCCCGCCAGGAAGCCGAAGACGAACGCCACGCCGGCCTGGGTCGACGAGGCCAGGCCATCCACGGCCACGCCGACGCCCTGCAGGCCTGAGCGGAGCGCCGGCAGGCCGAACAGGGCGAGCACGAGAAGCGCCTGGACGGTCATGGCGCCGATGGCGAGCTTCCAGGGGAACCGGCGGCGGTTCTCGGAGACCGCCCAGCACACGAGCAGCACGAGCGCTATGCCGACCAGGCTCTGCGCGTTTTCCAGGCCCAACGTCCCGCATCCCCCCATGCGCCGCCACGAGTCGGCGACCAGATCGGGCAATCCACGCCGAAAGCCGCAGCAGCGCAAGCACCGCATGCGGGCAGGCATGGCGATAGGCGGCCGGAGTGGAGCTCCGTCCGTGGATTTGGGCTGAGTGGTCGGATCTCGGGTCAGCCGGAGTCGCGCCAGGGCGGCGGGCGGAGAGCCTTGCCGCCGTTATCCGGGCCGGCGCGAAGCTGAAAGCCGGGGCCCAGGGGACTGGAGGTGGACAGGAGGGCGCCGCGGGTCCGGGCACGCGCCTGTGGCGCCGCGCCGGCTGGCTCGCGGATCGCCCCTTCGAATCGTCCGGGGTGACGGGCAGTGGTGGGATGACCGGCGGTGTCGAGCACGCGCGCGGCCTTTGTGAGGCCACGCTGGATGCGGGCGACGCTGGCGTCGATCGCGGCGTTGATGGCGGCGGCGTCGCCGCTGTCCAGGGCCTCATCGAGCGGCTCGTCCCAGTCGGCGCGTTCGTATTCGTTCCAGGAGACCTGCTCGGATCGTACGCGGGGCTCAGGCGGCGGCGAGGGCGCAGCCTCGGGCTTGGCGGGCGCCGGCCAGCGGGGCTCGTGCCTGATCTTGAGTTCGAGCGCGATCGTCTGGCGGACCGAGCGGGAGACGGTGTGGAAGGCCTGGGTGAGCAGGGCGAAGTCGTGATTGCTCACCGGCGCGTTCTGCGTGGCGCCATAGAGGCTCCGGGCGAGGCCCATTCCGGCCTCGGCGAGCTCCGCCAGCATGCGGCCATGCCGCGCGTCCATGTCGTCGGTCGAGGACATGGGCGGAGTGAAACAGCCCGCTACGACAAAATCGGTCGCAGGTTCGGTTGAAGAGCCAAGGAATCTCCTCTCCCCCCAAGCGCAGCGAAGAGTGGGGAGAGGCCGGGTGAGGGGCGACTGGGGTGCGCGACTGACGCTCCGGGTTCAGCCAGGGCCCATAGCCGCCCGGCCAGATTCTGCACGCAGGTGGGTTTTGGCTGGACCATCGTGCAAGCTTGAAAGCCTGCGTCGCCCCTCTCCCTACCCTCTCCCCACTCTTCCCCCGGCCCGAGGTCGGGGTCGGGGGGAGAGGAGGTGGAGCCGGCGAGGTTTGGGGTGTCGCGGGAGTCTGCTGTCGGCGAAGGGGCGAAAGGGCGCGATCGACCCATTTCGGACTTCGGCCTGACCAGCTAATTTAGACCTATGCGCGGTCCCAACTCTGCATTCGCCGTCGCCGCTGCGCTGCTTGCGTCGTGCAACTCCACAGCCTCCAGTCAGCAATATCGCGCCCATGGCGAGCCATCACCGGGCGCTGCTTTCTCTACGCCCGACGAAGCGGTGAATGCTGCGGTTGAGATGGTTTGCCGTCCGTATCTAACCGGCGAGGCCACCCCTGCTCGCGGAAAGGCGCTCGCGGAAGCAGCGGGTTTTCGCCCGGCTTCACGCAGCGAGGCGCTGGAGGGCATTGGCGAAGACTACGTGGCGATGATCGCACCGCTGGTGCGCGCACGCGTCACCATCGATTTCGGATTTGATACAGGCGCTGGCGAGGACTGCGGCGTGGCGGTCATGGACGCGGCCCCTGCCTTCGACAGCTACGTTCAGAAGCTGCTGACATCAGGGTGGAAGCCCGCCGGACCGCCGATCCTGAGCGGCGCCGAACGAACAGAGTGGATGTGGGCGCCGGACGGCAGCGCGACGCTGGTTGCCACTCGCCTGATCGACATGTCGCGCGTGTCTCCGGGTCGCGTGCTTGCCTTGTACCTTACGAGGGGAGCTCAGCCGATCCCGCCGAAGTGCGGGCCCGACCAAGAGCCGCCTTGTCGGAACTACTAGGCCTCGGGGCGAAGACCCCTCACCACCCATCTGGGAAATTCGCTGCGTCCGCTCCGGGGGTAGCCGCCGCCTACGCCCTGACCGAGGTGATCGAGCCTTCGCGATAGGGCGTGGCCGGCGGCGCGGCGGCGGTCGGCGCGGCCGGCGAGGCGTCGAGCATCTGCTGGGCGGCGTCGGATAGCTGGACCTGATCCTTCGGCGCGGCTCTGCCGAAGAACTGGCCGACAGCTTCTGTCCACTCGGCCGAGGTGTTGTCGCTGCGCAGCGACAGGCGCAGCGCCGTGGCGAACTTGGGATCGGCCGCGGCCTTGGCCTGGGCGGCCTTCTGGTCGAGCGCGCCATTGGCGCCGACGACGCCGGCTTCCTTCATGAAGCCGACCACCTTGGCCTGGGCGTCCATGTTGGCGCGCCAGGCGCCGGCGTCGGCGTAGGGCTTGGTCCCCGTGCGGTCGGCGACGTTGATCGTGGTCTGGAACAGCAGGTCCTGGTCCGAGGACGACAGGCTGTCGAAGCGGCCCGCCGCCGCCTGGAGCGCCGCCTGCGGGCCGCCGGCCTGCCTGGCGGTGTTCAGCGTCTGGACGAAATCCTTGCCCAGCGCCTGGGCGCGCCGGCCGATGTCGCTGTCGAAGGTGGCCTGGTCCAGGACCTTGCGGCGCTCGGCGTCGATGCCGGCCAGTTCCCCGCCCGCCGACATGGCCTGGAGCGCCTGATAGGCCTCGGCGCGCTGCGCCTCGCCCGTCCGGCCGCTGGTGTCGTTGACGGTGGCGGACAGCGTGTCGAACCGCGCCATTCGCGTCGCGTAGTCCGCCGACGTGACGCCGCTCGCCGCCCGCACGCCGGTGACGGGGGCCGGATAGGCGGAGGTGGCGGACGACGTGACGTACATTCGGGACGGAACGGATCTGAGCGGGCCGGACAAGCGCGGCAGTTCAGCCGAACCGATGCACGCCGAGACCTTAAGAAATCCTGCGCCGCGCCTGCGACCGGCCGTCGCTGCGGATTACAAAGGTTTAATCGCGCCTGCCGCATCCGCCGGTTGTCCCAGCGGCCTCCTAGTCACGAACGCCATGCGCGGCCCGTGCGGCCGGCTTCCGTTACGTCGATGTAACTGGAAACCGGCCCGCGCGAGATCGACACCCGGCGCTCGAAGGTGAGGGCTGGCTGTCATCATGTCTCTGGCTTTGGCGACATTGCTGTACGAGTGGCGCAGGTACACGGCCGCCGTGGTGGCGCTCGCCTTCTCGGGGTTGCTGATCCTGGCGCAGGTCGGGATGTTCACCGGCATCGTGAAGGGCGCGACCGCCACGATCGAGCGCAGCCGCGCCGACATCATGATCCTGCCGCCCAAGATGGAGAGCCTGATCAACTCGGGCGGCGGCGCCCTGCCCTCGCGCCTGCTGCCGCAGATCTACAAGAACCCCGAGGTGGTCGAGGTCGCCGCCTGGGACGGCGACGGCGGCCGCTGGGTGAACCGGCCCAAGGACGGGAAGAAGGCGGTCACGACCTATGTGCAGGTCAACATGGTCGACACCCGGCCGGGCGCCGTGACCCTGCCGACCGACTTCACGGAAGAGATCCGCACCGCCCTGCTCGAGCCCTATTCGGTGGCGATCGACGAGAGCCAGCTCGGCCGGCTGGGCGTCAAGCTGGGCGACGCCGCGTCGCTGAACGGCAAGACCGTCCGCGTCCGGGCGATCCTCCATGGCTATCCGGACGTGAACAACGCCTCGGTGACCATGAGCCGCGACACCATGCGGATGATGGGCATGCTCACCAAGGACGGGAAGACGGGCCCGTTGATGGTGCGGATCAAGGACCCGGCGCGCGCCGAGATCGTGCGCGATCAGCTCAACAAGGACGCCAATGGCGCCTACCGCGCCTGGACCCGGCAGGAGCTCAGCCAAGCCAACGAGGGCGCGCTGATGCAGGAGCAGATCATCGGCATCTTCCTCGGCTTTTCGGTCTTCCTGGGCTTCCTCATCGGCGTGGGCATCACCTCCCAGACGCTTCGGGGCGCCATCCTGTCGTCGATCAAGGAATTCGCATCCTTGCGCGCCCTGGGCGTGGGCATGGGCTCGCTGCGCCTCATCGTCATGGAGCTGTCGGTGTGGGTAGGCCTCGTCGGCCTCGTCGCGACCGCTCTCTTCACCTTCGGCGTCTACCTGCTGGCCCGCAACGGCGGCCTGCCGATGGGCTTCCCGGCGCCGTGGGTGATCGGCGTCTCCATCCTCCTGCTCGTGATCTCCGCCGCCTCGGGCCTTCTCGCCCTGGGCATCCTGAAGAAGAGCCAGCCCGCGGACCTGCTGCGATGAGCAATCCAACCGCCATCCGGGCGCACGGCGTCTACAAGCGCTTCAAGACCGGCCGCACGCATATCGAGGTGCTGAAGCGCGTCGACTTCGACGCCGCCCACGGCGAGGTGACCATGGTCATGGGCCCGTCGGGCTCCGGCAAATCGACGCTCGTGGCTGCGCTGTCCGGCCTGCTGAAGCCGGACGAGGGCAGCGTGCGCGCGCTGGATCAGGACATCTGGAGCCTGCGGTCGGGCAAGCTGGACCGCTTCCGGCTCGACCACTGCGGCTTCATCTTCCAGGGCTTCAACCTGTTCTCGGCGCTGACCGCGCTGCAGCAGGTGGAGATCATCCTGAAGTACCAGGGCTTCTCCAAGCGGGAGGCCCGCGAAAAGGCGGCCAACGCGCTGATGGAGGTCGGCCTCGAGACGCGCTTGAACCAGCGCCCGTCCGAGCTCTCCGGCGGTGAGAAGCAGCGGGTGGCCATCGCCCGCGCGCTCGCCAAGAACCCCCGCCTCCTGTTCGCCGACGAACCTACCAGCGCCCTCGACGGCGAGAACGGCCAGATCGTGATCAAGCTGCTCCAGCGGGCGGCCAAGCAGCACGGCGCCGCCGTCATCTGCGTCACCCACGATCCACGCCTGGAAGCCTACGCCGATCGCGTCATCCACCTAGAGGACGGCCTGATCCTGGACGACCGGCGCACCGACCATTCCGCGACGGCCGCCACGGCCGCCCACGCCCACCGACACTCCGAGCTCATCGAGGCCTGAAGACCATGCCCGCCCTGTTCCGCAACCGCTTTGTCTGGATCGCCCTGCTGATCGTCGCCCTCGCCGGCGGCGGCGCGATGTTCATGTCCGGCCAGGCCAAGGCCAAGAAGGCCAAGGAGGCCGCGGCCGCGGCCCAGGTGAAGCCCAGCCCCTATGCCGCGATCGCCAACGGCAAGGCCGACGTCGAGGGCGGCATCATCCAGGTGGCGGCGCGCCGGGCCGGGGTCATCCGCGAGGTGCTGGTGCAGGAAGGCGATGACGTGACCCAGGGCCAGATCCTGGCCCGGCTGGAGGACGACGAACCCCGCCTCGCGGCCGCCCGCGCCGCCGCCGAGGTGCGCCAGGCGCGCGCCGCCCTGGCCCTGCTGGACGTCCAGCGCTCGGCCGCCCAGCGGGAGCTGCGCCGGCTGGAGGGCCTCGCCCCCAGCAACTTCGTGGCCGCCCAGAAGCTCGACCAGGCGCGCGACGGGGTCCGCGAGGCCGAGGCGAAGATCATGGCCCAGCAGGCGATCGTCGCCACCACCGAGGCCCGCGCCGCCGAGGCCCGTTACGACCAGGAGCTCTCGATCATCCGCGCGCCGGCCGACGGCCGCATCGTGCGCCGCTATGCGAACCCCGGCGCCGGCGCCTCGACCCTGAACGTCTCCAACATGTTCGACCTGGAGCCGCGCGCGGGCCGCATCGTCCGGGCCGAGATCGCCGAGGGCGCGCTGCCATACGTCGCCATCGGTCAGACGGTGCAGATGTCGCCCGAGAGCGACCCGACGAAGGTCTACGGCGGCAAGGTGCTGCGGCGGGCCGCGGTCTTCGGCGCCCGCAAGCTTCAGTCGGACGATCCCAGCGAACGCACCGACGACCGCGTCGTCGAGGTGGTGGTGGACTCCACCGGCGCGCCGTTCCTGATCGGCCAGCGCGTGCTGGTGAAGTTCGTGCGGGGCCAGCAGCAGGCGCAGGCGACGAGCCCGCGGAGCTGAACGACGGCGCCGCTTCTGCGGGCAAGCGGCACAGCGCCACAACCTTCGCGCGTAAAGCACTCATTAAAGGGTGACCCCGCCTAATCCCCGCGGGGAGGCGGCGCATGCGTTCTGGTGATGGCGGCCTGACACCGGCAAGGGCGGAAGACCTGGCGCCGGAACAGCTACTGGCCCAGCCGGCCCTCTGGCGGCGGCTGGTGATTCTTGCGCTGGTGGGTGTGGTCGGCGCGCCCGTCCTGCCGCTCCCGTTCCTGGCCGCCTGGATGGCCGTCTACCTGGCCATCACCGGCGCCGAGAGAGCCGTGGTCGCGCGACGGGGATACCTCGGAAGCGACGCAGCCGGCGTCGCGGTGACCTTCGCCCTGTCTCTCGTGCACGCCGTCGCCGCGATCGCGCTGATCAATTCCGGCGCGGATACGGGCGCGCGCTTCTTCGCCATCGCCCTGGTGGGCTTTTCGGCGGTGAGCATCCTGCTCCGCCTCTATGCCTCCCCGCCACTGTTCCTGGCCGCGATGGCGCCGCACGCGGCGGTCATCGTCTGGACGAGCTGGGGCATCCTCGCGCGCCATCTGGCGAACGGGGACTGGCTCAAGGCCCTGACACCCGTGGCCATCGTCGCGACGTACGCCGTGCTCCTGCTGCCGGCGCGAATCCGGCTGGCCGACGCCTGGACGCGCCTGGTGGAGGCCAAGCGCGCGGCCGAGGCGGCGAGCCGGGCCAAGTCCGACTTCCTGGCCACCATGAGCCACGAGATCCGAACGCCGCTGAACGGCATCCTCGGCATGGCCCAGGCGATGCAGCGCGACGAGCTCAGCCCCGCGCAGAAGGAGCGGCTGCGGGTCGTCCGTCGCTCGGGGGAGACGCTGCTCAGCCTGCTCAACGACGCCCTCGACTTCTCCCAGATCGAGGCCGGCAAGCTGCGGCTGGAGCCGACCGAGTTCGACATGGAGCATCTGACCCGGGGCGCGGTCGCCACCTTCGGTCCGCTCGCCGCGGCCAAGGGCCTGGCCTTTGACTTCTCCATCGACGACGAGGCCAAGGGCCGCTTCAGCGGCGATCCCGTCCGTGTCCGGCAGATCCTCTACAACCTGACCGCCAACGCCGTGAAATTCACGGACAGGGGACGCGTGGCGGTGGCCGTCTCGCGCGGCGGCGAGGGCCTCGTCCTGGAGGTGGCCGACAGCGGAATCGGCATCCCGGCCGAGCGGATCGAAGGCCTGTTCGACAAGTTCGTGCAGGGCGACGCCTCCGCGACCCGGCGGCACGGCGGGGTGGGGCTCGGCCTGACGATCTGCAAGGCGCTCGCGGAGAAGATGGGCGGGCGTATCACCGCCAGCAGCGTCGAGGGCAAGGGATCCATCTTCACGGTCGTCCTGCCGTTGCCGAGGGCGGCGGACCCGGCGCCGATCGCCGTCCTGAGCGAGACCGCGGCGCCCTCGCCCGATCCCGATGCGCCGCCGATCCGCATCCTCGCGGCGGAGGACAATGCGGTGAACCAGCTCGTCCTGAAGACCCTGCTCAGCCAGGCGGGCCTGGACCCCGTGGTGGTGGCGGACGGCGCCGCGGCGCTGGAGGCCTGGCGCAGCGCCCGCTGGGACGTGATCCTGATGGACATCCAGATGCCGGTGATGGACGGCCTCGCCGCGGCGCGCGAGATCCGCGTCGCCGAGGCGGCGGAATCCCGCCCACGGACGCCGATCATCGCGGTGACCGCCAACGCCATGAGCCACCAGATCGCGGAGTACCTGGCGGCAGGCATCGACGATGTCGCGCCCAAGCCCCTCGACGCCGTTCGCCTGTTCGAAGCGATCGAGCGGGCGCTGGAAGGCGCCGCCCGCCAGCCCGAGGTCGAGGCGGCCTGACCGCCTCGCCGGCGGGGCGCCCCTCGGTCAGCTTGACGCCACTCCCCTTGCGCCGCACAACGCGCGCCGCATTCCGAACACCTGTTCCAAAGGGGATCCTGATGGCGGACATCCGCTTCGACGGCAAAGTGGCGATCGTGACCGGCGCCGGTGGGGGCCTCGGCCGCCAGCACGCGCTCGAACTGGCGCGGCGCGGCGCGAAGGTCGTCGTCAACGACCTGGGCGGCTCGGTCGACGGCTCGGGCGGCGGCTCGGACGCGGCCAACAAGGTCGTCGAGGAGATCAAGGCGCTCGGCGGCGAGGCCATCGCCAACGGCTCGTCGGTGACCGACGACGCCGGCGTCGCCCGGATGGTCAAGGACGCCATGGACGCCTGGGGCCGGATCGACATCCTGGTCGCCAACGCCGGCATCCTGCGCGACAAGTCCTTCACCAAGATGGACATCGCCGACTTCCAGGTCGTGGTCGACGTCCACCTGATGGGCACGGTGAAGCCGGCCAAGGCCGTCTGGGACATCATGCGGGCCCAGAACTATGGCCGCATCGTCGTCACCACCTCGTCCACGGGCCTCTACGGCAACTTCGGCCAGTCGAACTACGGCGCGGCCAAGCTGGGCCTGGTCGGCTTCATGAACTCGCTGAAGCTCGAGGGGCAGAAGAACAACGTCCACGTCAACGCCATCAGCCCGGTGGCCGCGACCCGGATGACCGAGAACCTCGGCATGCCCGAGCAGGTGCTGGCGCAACTGAAGCCCGAGTACGTCACCCCCGGTGTCGTGTTCCTGTGCTCTGAAGACGCTCCGACCGGCGCGGTCCTGACCGCCGGCGCGGGCGCCTTCGCCCTGTCGCGCATCGTGGAGACCGAGGGCGTGTATCTTGGTGGCTCGGCCACCGTGGAATCGATCCGCGACAACTGGGCCAAGATCACCGACGAGACGGGCCAGAAGGCCTATCTGAACGGCGGCGAACAGACCGCGAAGTTCTTCCGGAAGATGCAGGGCGGTTGAGTCCTGCCGGCGCGCCTCCCTGTCGTTGCAGGGAGGCGCGGCCATGCATCCGGGCATGGCCGTCTTTCGAGTTTGTAACCCAATTCCACTTGCGCCTGCATGACTGAACGCGCGTAACCTAGGGCCAGCGCGCCCGGGTAGAGGCGCCGTTCCAGGAGAGGGTTCAAGTGTCCAAGGCCAAGCCGTCCGCAGCGACTGGCGCGCTCTCGCTTCCTGCGGTCCTGGCCTTCGCCAGCGCGGCGGTGCCCGTCGGCGCCCTGACCCTGGCGGCCACGGTCCACCTGCCCCGATATTTCGCCTCCGAGCTCGGCCTTTCGCTGGCGGTGGTCGGGACCATCTTCGCGCTGGTGCGCTTCATCGATATCCCGATCGACGCCGCCATCGGCGTCGCCATGGACCGCACCCGGACCCGTTTCGGCCGCTATCGCATCTGGATGGCCTGCGGCGCGCCGGTGCTGATGCTCGGCTTCTACATGCTGATCCAGTCGAACAGCGCGGTCGGCGCCCTGTACCTCGGGTTCTGGCTGCTGGTGATGTACCTGGGATACTCGGGCATCTACCTCTCGCACCTGGCCTGGGGCGGACGCCTCGCGGCGACCTACAAGGAGCGATCGCGGATCTTCGGCGCCATCACCGCGCTCGGCGTGATCGGCGCCATGGCGGTGCTGCTGATCCCGGTCTTCATGACCCAGGCGGGCGCCAGCGACGCCGAGGGCGTCCGAGCCATG
Source organism: Phenylobacterium kunshanense (assembly GCF_003254525.1). Lineage (GTDB taxonomy): Bacteria > Pseudomonadota > Alphaproteobacteria > Caulobacterales > Caulobacteraceae > Phenylobacterium > Phenylobacterium kunshanense. Next base: position 80,642 of record NZ_QFYS01000007.1, on the reverse strand, counting down.
ATCTGGTTCATCATCATCAGCACGGCCGTGACGTGCGCGCTGGTCGTGGGGCTTTCGCCGGAGCGCATCGCCAAGGACCACTCCACCCACTTCACGCTCAAGGACTACGCGGCGCTGTTCACCCGCGGCAACGTCGTGCGGGTGCTGGCCGCGGACCTGCTGGTGACGCTCGGGCCCGGCTGGATGGCGGCCATGTACCTGTTCTACTTCAAGGACAGTCGCGGCTTCGACACGGCCCAGGCCAACCTCCTGCTGTTGATCTACGTCGCCGCAGGGTTCGCCGGCGCGCCGTTCGCCGCCTGGCTGGCCAACCGGATCAGCAAGCACCGCGCCCTGATCGTGAACACAACGATCTACTCGCTCGGCCTGATCGCCCTGCCCTTCTTCCCGCCTGGGGAGTTCCTGATCTTTGCGCCCGGCATGTTCATCGTCGGCGCCATGGCCGCCGGCTTCACGGTCATGATCCGGGCCATCTGCGCCGACATCGCCGATGAACTGCGGCTGGAGAGCGGGCGCGAGTGGATGGGGCTCATGTACGCCGGGATCACGGCGACGTCGAAGCTGGCCACCGCCGGCTCCATCTTCCTCACCTTCAACGTGCTGGCCGCCATCGGGTACCAAGCTCAGGCGGGGGCGGTGAACACGCCCGAGGCGATCCGCGGCCTGGAGATCGCCTACATCGTCGGCCCGATCGTGTTCGTCATGGCCGCCGGCGCCTGCTTCTTCGGCTACCGTCTCAGCGCTGAGCGCCACGCCGAGATCCAGCGCAAGCTGGAGGAGCGCGACGCCCTGATCGATCCCGCCGCCGGGCTGGAAGCCATGACCGGCGAAGACCTCGCCCCGGCCAACCGTCCCTCGTGAGCACGCCCGCAGCCCGGGGCGCCTCCACGCGCCTTCCGCTGAGCACGGCGCTGGCCTTTTCGGCCACCAGCCTGCCCCTCCAGGCGCTGGGCATCGCCGTGGCCGTGCACCTGCCGGCCTACTTCGCAGGCAACATCGGCGTCGAGCTGGCGGTCGTCGGCGCGGCGTTCGGCCTGGTCAGGTTGATCGACGTGCCCATCGAGCCGGCCCTGGGGCTCGCGATGGACCGGACGCGCACCCGCTGGGGGCGCTACCGGTTCTGGACCCTCCTCGGCGCGCCGTTCATGATGCTCGGCCTCTACATGCTGCTGATGGCCGACCGCGATGTCGGGATCAACGGCCTGATGACGTGGCTCCTGGTCATGTACCTGGGGACGTCCATTCTCCTGCTGTCGCACCAGGCCTGGGCCTCCACGCTCGCCAAGTCCTACGATGACCGGGCCCGTCTCTTCGGGGTCATGATGGCGGTGGGCGTAGCAGGCGCCGTCAGCGTCCTGCTGATCCCCATCGTCATGGAGCGGATGGGATACACGGAGGCCGAGGGGGTGAGGACCATGATCTGGTACCTCATCGTGCTGGCGCCCATCGCCGTCGCCCTGGTGGTGTGGCGGACACCCGAAGCGGTGACCCGGGACTCGCCCGACGCCCGCTTCCGCCTGCGGGACTATGTCGAGCTGGTCTTCGATCGGAACATGTCCCGCATCCTGCTGGCGGACCTGGCGCTGTCGCTCGGTCCCGGCTGGATGGCCGCGCTCTACCTCTTCTTCTCGCGCGACTACATGGGCTTCACGTCAGGCCAGGCGAACATCCTGCTGCTGGTCTACATCCTCTCCGGCATCGCCGGGGCGCCGGCCCTGGCCTGGGTGGCGACCCGGCTGAGCAAGCACCGGACGGTGATGCTGGCGGCGGTGGCCTACTCGCTGCTTCTGGTGAGCCTGGCCTTCCTGCCGAAGGGCCAGTTGCTGACGGCGTTGCCGACCCTGTTCTTCACCGGCTTCATGGCCAGCGGGTTCAACGTGCTGACGCGCGCGATGACGGCCGACGTGGCCGACGACATGCGCCTGCGCCAGGGCAAGGAACGGAGCGGCCTGCTCTACGCCCTGACCACCCTGACCTCGAAGATCGCGTCCGGGGTCGGCATCTGGCTGACCTTCCTGGTGCTGAGCGCGACGGGCTACGATCCGAAGGCGGGCTCGGGGAACACCCCCGAGGCGATCGAGGCATTGATGCTCGTGTTCCTCGTGGGGCCGGTGATCTTCGTCACCATCGGCGCCGTGTGCCTGGTCGGCTACCGGCTGACGGCCGACAAGGCCGCCGAGATCCGGCGCCAGCTCGACCTGCGGGATGCGGCGATCCTGGATTCGGCCGCGGGCCTGGAGAGCCTGACCGGCGAAGAGCACGCGCCGCCGACGCGGAGCTAGAGCGCGATCCGCCGCGCGAGGTCCAGGAACGCCTGGGCCGCCGCGCTCCGGTCGTTGACGGCCACCAGCGGCCGCCCCTGGTCGCAGGCCTCGCGGAGGGGCACCTCGATCGGAATTTCCGCCAGCAGGGGCACGCCAAGGCGCTCGGCCTCGGCCCTGGCGCCGCCGGACCCGAAGATCGGCACCTTCACCCCCGAGCTGTCGGCGAAGTAGGCCATGTTCTCGACCACCCCCAGGATCGGCGCGCCGGTCTTGTCGAACATCTGCGCCGCGCGGCGCGCGTCGATCAGGGCGATCTCCTGCGGCGTGGAGACGACCACCACGCCGTCCAGCTTCAGCTTCTGGACCAGGGTGAGCTGGATGTCGCCCGTGCCGGGCGGCAGGTCGATGACCAGCACGTCCAGAGGCTCGGCCTCCGTCCCCCAGTTGGCGTTCATCAGGCTGCGCAGCGCGGACGACGCCATCGGACCGCGCCAGATGTTGGCCGTGCCCGGCTCGACGATGAAGCCGATGGACATCACCTTGATCCCCCACGCCTCCATGGGGTTCAGGCGCTTGTGCTCGTCGAAGGTCGGCTCGCCGTCGATGCCAAGCATGGTCGGGGCGGAGGGCCCGTAGATGTCGGCGTCCAGCAGGCCGACCCGCTTGCCCAGCTTCGCCAGGGCCGCGGCGAGGTTCACCGAGACCGTGGACTTCCCCACCCCGCCCTTGCCGCTGGCCACGGCGATGACGCGCTTCACGTGCGCCGGCTTCTCGGCGTCGACCATGGGGTGCAGCCTGGCCTGCGGATCCTCGGCCACCCTGGCGCGGCGGGGCGAGACCTTGAGCTGCGGCGCCGACGGCGCCTGGATCTCCGTGGTCAGGACGACCTGGGCCACCTCCACCCCGTCCATGTGGGCCAGCACCTCTTCGGCCTGGTCGCGCACGGGGCGGTAGGCCTCGATGTCGGCGGGAGACACCTCCAGCATGAAGGCCACCCGGCCCCCGCGAATGACGAGGCCACGGACCAGGCCGGCGCTCGTCAGGCCCTGGCCCGACTTCGGATCCCTGACCTCGTCGAGGGCATTCAGGATGGCGGTCCGATCAGGACCAACGGCTTCACTCATGTGTCACTGTGTCTTGCTTTGCCGCCGGAGGCGTCTCATATCCGGCTGACAGCGCCGGTTTACAAGCCCGCCATGGGCTTTAAGGAACTTCGTTGAACGCCTGTCTCAAGCGCCTGCCCGGAAGGACGACGCGAACCCTCGATGCCCCCCTGGAACGATAACGCCAACCCCGGCCCATGGGGTGCGCCCTCGGGCGGAGACGACAAACGCAATGGCCCGCGGCGGCCTCAGGGCGGCGGCCCCCGCCGGCCCGGCGGACCCGACTTCAACGCGGGCTTCGAGGATCTCAGTCGCCGCCTGCGCGACCTGTTCAACGGCCCCGGCGGCCAGCCGAAGCGCTCCGTCTGGATCGCGGTGGCAGGCGGCGCCGTGGGCCTCTGGGCGCTGTCCGGCTTCTATGTGGTCCAGCCCGCCGAACAGGCGATCGTGCTGACCTTCGGCGCCTATTCCCGGTCGGAGACGCCGGGTCTGCGCTACCATATCCCCGCGCCCATCGAGCGGGTCGAGAAGGTGCCCGTGACGTCCCTCAAGCGGACCGACGTTGGCGGATCGGGCGCCGAGGGCAACGCCGAAAGCCAGATGCTGACCGGCGACGGCCAGATCATCGACATCGATTTCAGCGTCACCTGGCGCGTCGCGGACGCCGCCCGCTACCTCTTCGCCACCCGCGATCCGGACGCCGCCGTCGCGGCCGTCGCCGAGAGCGCCATGCGCGAAGTGGTGGGCCGCACCCAGCTCCAGCCGATCATCTCCACGGGCCGCGGCCAGGTGCAGCAGCAGGCGCGCGACCTGATGCAGCGCACCCTCGACGCGTGGGGCTCCGGCATCAGCGTGGTCGAAGTGCAGATCCGCGAGGCGGGCCCGCCTCCGGAGGTGGTCGCCGCCTTCCGCGACGTGCAGAGCGCCTCGCAGGACGCCGAGTCCTTCGTCAACGAGGCGAACACCTATCGCAACCGCGTCGTGAACGAAGCCAAGGGCGACGCCGCCCGGATCACCCAGGCCTCCCAGGCGTACCGCGAACAGGCCGTGCGCGAAGCCATGGGCGAGGCCGCGCGCTTCAACCAGATCTATGCGGAATATCGCCGCGCGCCGGGCGTGACCCGCGACCGCCTCTACATCGAGACCATGCAGCGCATCCTGCAATCTTCGAACAAGGTGGTGATCGACGCCAAGGGCGCCAGCGCCCCGATCATCCTGCCCCCCGACGTCTTCCGGCAGAAGGCCGCGCCGGCCGCCGCGCCACAGACACAGGCCGCGCCCCAGCAGGCCCAGGCCCAGCCGAGGTCCGCCCAATGAGCCCGCGCGCCCTCGCTCTCGGCATCCTCGGCCTGCTGGCCGTGGTCCTCGTCTTCCAGACCTTCTACGTGGTCGACCAGCGCCAGCAGGTGATCGTGGTCGCCTTCGGCGATCCCGTGCGCGTCGTGAACCCGCCCGGGCGCAACGAGGCCGGCCTCAACATGAAGATTCCCTTCGTCGAGCAGATCCTCCGCCTCGACCGTCGGAACATCGCCATCGAGACCGCCAAGGAAGAGATCATCACCGCCGGCCAGGAGCGCCTGGTGGTGGACGCCTTCCTCCGCTACCGGATCTCGGACCCGCTGCAGTTCTACCGGACGCTGCGGGACGAGACGACCGCCGCCGACCGGATCGGCCGGCTGCTCAACTCGTCGCTGCGCCAGGTGCTCGGTTCGGCGACGGACTCCGACATCATCTCCAATCGCCGCAGCCAGCTCATGCAGCAGGCGAAGGCCGACATGATCCGTCGCGCCGAAGCATCGCGTCTCGGCATCCAGGTGATCGACGTCCGCATCAAGCGCGCCGACCTGCCGGACGCCAACCGCGAGTTCGTGTTCCGCCGCATGTCCACCGCCCGCCAGCAGGAAGCCGCCCAGCTCCGGGCCCAGGGCGAGCAGCGCAAGCGCGAGATCATCGCCGAGGCCGACCGCGAGGTCGCCATCACCCTGGCCACCGCCCGGGAGCAGGCTGGCCAGATCACCGGTGAAGGCGACGCCCAGCGCACGCGGATCTTCGCCAACAGCTTCGGGCGCGACCCGTCGTTCGCGGCGTTCTTCCGCTCGATGCAGGCCTATGAGCAGAGCTTCGCCGACGGGGAGACGACGATGGTGCTCTCGCCCGACAGCGCGTTCTTCCGCTACTTCGAGAAAGGGCCGACTGGCCGCTGAGCCCGCCCGCCGGAGCAAGTTGCAAATTACGCTTGTAGACTAAGAACTACTGTCGTAATTTTTGCCGGGCGACGTCTCCTCGCCGCCCGGCTGCACGGCCCCCCGGCCGCAGCACATTTGGCCCTTCCGTCCTCGGGGCGGAGGGGCCCTTTTCCCTCAGGACCCGCCCAGCCAGCCGCGCACCTCGTGCAGGTCCCGGGCGATGCGGACGCAGAGCGTCTCCATCTCCTCCGTCGGATCGAGCATGTCGGGCACCATCACCGTCATCATCCCGGCCGCCGAGGCCGCGCGGACCCCGTTGTGGCTGTCCTCGAGCGCCAGGCAGTCGGCCGGGTCGATCCCGAGGGCGGCGGCGGCCTTGAGGAACGGCTCGGGATGCGGCTTGCCGTTGGTCTGGACATCGCGGGTGATGAGGGCGTGGAAACGGTCCACGAGGCTGTGCGGCCCCAGGCTCGCCCGCACGCTCTCCAGGCTCGAGGAGGTGGCGATGGCGCGGGGCAGGCTGAGGAGGTCCAGATGGTCGAGGATCTCGGCGGCGCCTGCCTTGAGGGCGATGCCGGCCGCGAGCTCCTCGCGGAAGTGAGCACTGACGGCCTGCGACCACGCTTCAAGGTCGAAGCCCTGGCCGAAGTGCTCGATCACGATCAGGTCGCTGTGCGCGTGCTGCAGCCCGACCATCCGCTGGAAGGTGGCGAACGGCATCTCGCCGCCGATCGCCCCGGCCGCCCTCTGCATGGCGCGGAACACCACCGTCTCGGTGTCGACCAGCAGGCCGTCCATGTCGAAGACGACGGCCTTGGGCTGACGCGGCAGGGCCATCAGTCGCTCACGAACTCGTCGGCGCGGTAGCCCTGGAAGTAGAGCAAGGCGGTGAGGTCCGCGTGATCCACCTTGGCGTCCGCCTGCGCCGCCACGATGGGCTTGGCGCGATAGGCGACGCCGAGGCCGGCCACCTCGATCATGGCCAGATCGTTGGCGCCGTCGCCGATGGCCAGGGTCTCGTGCAGCGAGGCGCCGATCCCCTCGGCCTCCTCCAGCAGCGCCTTCAGCTTGGCCTCGCGGCCGAGGATCGGCTCGCCGACTTCGCCGGTCAGTTCGCCGCCAGCCTCGACAAGGGTGTTGGCCCGGTCGAGGTGGAAGCCAGCCGCCTCCGCCACGCGGCGGGTGAAGAAGGTGAAGCCGCCGGACACCAGCGCGCAGCGCGCGCCGTTGGCGGCCATCGTGCGCACCAGGGTCCGGGCGCCGGGATTCAGGCGGACGCGCTCGTCATAGGCCTGCTGCAGCGCCGTGACCGACAGCCCGCGCAACAGGGCGACGCGCTCTCGCAGCGCGGTCTCGAACTCCAGTTCGCCGCGCATGGCCCGCTCGGTGATGGCGGCGATGTGAGGCTTCAGGCCGGCGTAGTCCGCCAGCTCGTCCAGGCACTCGACGTTGATGATGGTCGAATCCATGTCCGCCACCAGCAGGCGCTTGCGGCGGCCGGCGGCCGGCTGCACGCACCAGTCCACCGGCATGTGGGCGGTTTCGCGCTCCACGATCCGGCGCGCATCCGCGGGATCGCCCAGCAGGGGCAGTTCGAAGGCCGCCTCGCCCAGAGGGCGGGGCGCCTTGACGGCCGCGCCGGCGGCTGCGAGCGCTGACTTCGCAGCGTCTGCGGCGGTGGCCGCCGAGGACGGATCGGGGCTGACGAGGGTGACGACGAGTTCCATGGAGCCCCGCATCTGGCTGATCGCCGGGCCCACCGCAAGCGGCAAGTCGGCCCTGGCGCTCCGCCTGGCCGAGGCGGTGGGAGGCGAGATCGTCAATGCCGACTCCATGCAGCTCTACGCCGGACTGCGCGTGCTGACCGCGGGCCCTGGACCGGAAGACCTCGTCCGGGCGCCGCACCACCTGTTCGGCGTCGCCGATCCCGCCGACGGATGGTCGGCCGGGCGCTGGCAGCGGGCGGCGCGGGCGGTCATCGACGACGTACGGGCCCGCGGCCGGCCAGCGATCGTCGTGGGAGGCACCGGCCTCTACTTCACCGCCCTGACCCGGGGGCTCTCCGAAATCCCGCCCGTCCCGGCCGAGGCGCGGACGGGCGCGGCGGCCGATTTCGACGCCATGGGAGAAGCCGCGTTCCGGGCCCGCCTTGCCGATGTCGATCCGACCGCCGCCGCGCGTATCGCGCCGGGCGACCGCCAGCGGCTATGCCGCGCCTGGGAGGTGTTCGCGGCCACGGGCCTGTCGCTCTCCAGCCACCAGGCCTCGGCCGAGGGCGCCCTGCCGGACGGGAGCTGGACGGCGGTGGCGCTGGAGCCAGCGCGTGAGGCGCTCTACGCGCGCTGTGACGCACGGCTCGTCGCCATGCTGGAGCAGGGGGCCCTGGACGAGGTGCGCGCCCTGGTCGCCCGCAACCTCGACCCGACGCTGCCTGCGATGAAGGCCGTGGGCGTGCGCGAGTTCGCCGCCTACCTGCGGGGAGAGACCACGCGTGACGCCGCCCTCGCGGCCGCGCAACAGGAGACGCGCCGCTACGCCAAGCGCCAGACGACCTGGATGCGAGGCCAGATGGCCGACTGGCCGCGCATCACCGCCTCGGACCACGAGTCGCAGTGGAGGCAGTTTCTTGCGCTCAACCCGGCCTTGACGCCCTGAGCGCGGCATGCGAAATGCCCAATCCGAACATTCGCGGGAAATCTCGTGCGCAACATTCTTGTACTCGTGGGGCGACCGTAACGGACTGACATGCTCGTCAGGACCGACCGGTCGCTCGTCCCAGGCCCCCCGCGGGCCTTTTTTATTGCCCTGAACCTCGTCCTCCAGCCCACCTTCCAAGCCCAGGCCAGACCCATGACCGCCCACCAGACGATCGAAGCCGAAACCACCACGATCTCAGGCGCCGAGATGGTGGTCCGCGCGCTCATCGATCAGGGCGTCGAGGTGCTGTTCGGCTATCCCGGCGGCGCGGTCCTGCCGATCTACGACGCCCTGTTCAGCGAGCCGCGGCTGCAGCACGTGCTGGTGCGCCACGAGCAGGGCGCCACGCACGCCGCCGAGGGCTACGCGCGGTCCACGGGCAAGCCCGGCGTGGTGCTGGTCACGTCCGGCCCCGGTGCGACGAACGCCGTCACCGGCATCGTCGACGCGCTGATGGATTCCATCCCGATGATCGTCATCACCGGCCAGGTCGCCACGCACCTGATCGGCACCGACGCGTTCCAGGAATGCGACACCATCGGCATCACCCGCCCGTGCACCAAGCACAACTACCTGGTGAAGGACATCGCCGACCTGCCGCGGATCCTGCACGAGGCCTTCCACATCGCCACCTCCGGCCGGCCGGGTCCGGTGGTGATCGACATCCCCAAGGACGTCCAGTTCGCCAAGGGCGCCTACCAGGGCCCGACCGAGGTCAAGCACGCCCACAACTACGCCCCGCGCACCAAGGGCGATCCCGGGAAGATCGCCGAGGCCGTCGCGCTGATCGCCAAGGCCAGGAAGCCGATCCTCTACACCGGCGGCGGCGTCATCAACGCCGGCCCCCGCGCGGCCGAGCTGCTGCGCGAGTTCGCCGAGCTGACGGGCGCGCCGGTCACCTCCACCCTGATGGGGCTGGGCGCCTTCCCGGCGTCTGACTCCAAGTGGCTGGGCATGCTCGGGATGCACGGATCGTTCGAGGCCAACAACGCCATGCACGACTGCGACGTGATGGTGGCGATCGGCGCGCGCTTCGACGACCGGGTCACCGGGCGGCTGGACGCCTTCGCGCCCACCTCGCGGAAGATCCACATCGACGTGGACCCCTCCTCGATCGGCAAGAACGTGCGCGCCGACATCGGCATCGTGGGTGACGCCGGCCAGGTGCTGGAGGACATGATCGCCGCCTGGAAGCAGCGCAACCTGAGTGTCGACGCCGCCGCCCTGAAGGCCTGGTGGACCCAGATCGACGCCTGGCGGGCCCGCAATTCCTTCGCCTACCGGCCCGACACCAAGCTGATCAAGCCGCAGTACGCCATCGAGCGCCTCTACGAGCTGACCAAGGACCACGATACCTACATCACCACCGAGGTGGGCCAGCACCAGATGTGGGCGGCCCAGTTCTACAAGTTCGAGAAGCCGAACCGCTGGATGACCTCCGGCGGCCTGGGCACCATGGGCTATGGCCTGCCGGCGGCGGTCGGCGTGCAGATGGCGCACCCGGACGCCCTGGTGATCGACATCGGCGGCGACGCCTCGGTCCAGATGACCATGCAGGAGATCTCGACGGCGGTGCAGTACGACCTGCCGATCAAGATCTTCATCCTCAACAACGAGTGGATGGGGATGGTCCGCCAATGGCAGCAGCTGCTGCACGGCGAGCGCTACAGCCACTCCTATTCGTCCAGCCTGCCCGACTTCGTGAAGCTGGCCGAGGCCTACGGCGGCGTGGGCTTCCGCGCCGAGCACCCCGACGAGCTGGACGACAAGATCCGCGAGATGATCAGCGTGAAGAAGCCGGTGATCTTCGATTGCCGGGTGACCAAGGAAGAGAACTGCTTCCCGATGATCCCCTCGGGCAAGGCGCACAACGAGATGATCATGGCCGAGGAAGCGCGAGACCTGGGCTCCATCATCGACGACGCCGGCAAGCGGCTGGTGTGATGCCGGAGAAGCGGAGCGGCGGCTGCCTCTGCGGCGCGGTACGCTATGAGGTCGTGGGCCCGCTCGCCCCGATCCAGCTCTGCCACTGCAGCCAGTGCCGCAAGGCCCAGGGCTCGGCGTTCGGGGCCAACATCCCCGTGGCGACCGCTTCGTTCCGGCTGTTGCAGGGCGAGGAGAGCCTGCGGGAGTTCCGCGCCACGCCCGGCAAGCGGCGGGTGTTCTGCGGCGCCTGCGGCAGCCCGATCTTCAGCCAGCGGGACGATGCGCCGGAGGTCCTGCGGATCCGTGCGGGAGGCCTCGACGACGACGCCGGGCTGGCGGTGGGGTTCCACATCTTCTCGGCCTCCCGTTCGGGGTGGGACCCGACAGACGACGCCCTTCCCGCCTATCCGGAGGGTGTGCCGATCCGAGCCTAGAGCGCGATCCGCCGAAGTGGCAAGATCACGATAAAAAACAATATGATGAGGCCGCAATCCTCCTTCGGAACCGCCTTGGACGGGGAAAGACTCTAGCCAGCGAGATCGACTACGGCGGCGGATACCGGCGCGGTCAGGATCGCCCGCAGACCTGGACCGTTGTCGGCCAGGGTGAGGTCGGCCCGGAGCTGGCGAACCATGGCGGCGATCATCCGACTACCGAAGCCCATGCCGTCACCGTGCTTGCCCCGACCGCGGTCGGCGACGATCACGCGAAGGTTGGCGTTGTGCTCCTCAAGGCTCACCTCGATGGGGCCGGGCCTGCCGTCATAGGCGTACTTGTTCGCGTTGATCACCAGTTCGGTGACCACAAGGCCCAGGGTGACGGCGCGATCGGTGGGCACGAGGATAGGGTGCGCGTCGACGCTGATCTTGCCGGCCCACTCCTCCCCCATGGAGTCGTTCATGTCGGCCACCAATTCCTCCAGGTAGCGCGCGAGATCGACCGTTTCGATCTGGTCGGCCCGGTACAGCCGCCGGTGCACAAGAGCCACGGCCTGGAGCCGGCGGCGCGCCTCCTCGAAGGCCACGTGCAGCGCCGGATCCCCGATTTCGCGGGCTTGCAGGCCGAGGAAACTCGACACCAGCTGCAGGCTGTTCTGGATCCGGTGGTTCACCTCCTTGATGAGCAGCTCCTTCTGCAGGAGGAGACCATCCTTCTCGCTTACGGCTTCGGAAAGCCGGAGGTTCAGATCGATCAGGCGGCGACGGCCGCGGGCATCGAGCACGCCCTCCCTGAGTCGCAACGCCGCATCGATCTCTGCCAGGGTCCACCGCCGTGCGCGGCCGCGCACCGTTTCCCGCCAGGCCTCGAACGACGAGCGGGGCGTCAGCACCTCTCCGGGGCCCAGGTCCACGGCCTTGTGCGGATTCCCTGCCCAGTTCACCACCTCGACCTGCTCTGCCCGGAACCACAGCACCAGGAATGGTTCGTCTCGCGAGACCACGAGGCCCAGTAGGCCACTGGCCACGTCCCGGAACGCCTCCGCGAGAGGATAGACCTCGGACAGCCGATCGGTCGCCACCGGCTCCGGGCCCTGTCGCACAATCCAGTCGGCCAGTGCTTCGATCTCGTCCACCGGCGGGTGCGCGCCCGACAGGTGCAGCGCCGACCCGCTGACGATCGCGACGCCATCAGCGCTCAAGGCGCGCTGGAGTTCGGCTGCCCCCGACGTGAGGTTGGACTCAATGCCGCCGGCCGCCGAGAAGCGGGCGATGACTTCCTCCTCGAGCCCCCGAAGGCGGATCTTTTCACGGAAGCTTTCCGCCTCCTCCTTGGCCCGAACCTGCCGCGCCAGCGCGCCGGCCAGGGCGCGGGCCCCTGCGCGAAGGTCATACGGCATCAGCTTCGGCTGGCGGTGATGACAGGCGACCAAGCCCCACAGTAGCCCGTCCTTCACGATCGACACAGAGGCGGAGGCGCCGACGCCCATGTTGCGCAGGTACTGCATGTGCACCGGCGAGACCGACCGCAGCGCGCAGTCGCTCATGTCGAGAGGGACCGCGCCCGACCAGGCTGGCTGAAGCGGCGCGGGGACATAGGCGACGTCGGGGATGACGCGGACGAGATTGCGGACGTAGAGGGCGCGCGCCTGGGCAGGAATGTCCGATCCGGGGAAGTGATGGTTCAGGAACGAAGGCATGCCCTCGGCCACATCCTCCGCCATCACCGCTCCCGCGTCGTCATCCAGGAAGCGATAGATCATCACCCGGTCAAAGCCGGTAAGGCGACGGAATTCGATAGCCGCGCGATCGCAAAGGGCTTGCAGGTTCGACGTTCGCTCGAAGGCGGCGATGGCGCTTTCGAGCTGCCCGAGCAGCGCGGACGCGGGAAGGGCCGTCGCCAGCCCGGGTTCCACTTCGACGACCAGGCGTTCACCATCGAGGTGGGCCGCGACGTCCAGATCCAGGCCCGCGTCCGCAAACCTGCCCACGTATCCCCCGGCCCCGCCTGATTGGGTTAGGCGGGCCACACGATCCGCGAGCGGGTCGGTCAGCACCTCTCCCAAGGTGCGCCCGATCCAGCGCTCACGGCCAAGGAGGCGCGCGATATCGCCGGCGGCATGGGTGATCTCATGCGTGGTCCGGTCGGCGATCAGCATCGCCCCATGCGGCTGGATCGAGCCGGGGATGTGGATGGGTTCCCGCGCGCACGCGTCCAGGTCCAGGTCCAGGTTCTCAGACAACGGCCGCCTCCTGCGCCAGGCAGGACTCGGCATAGGCGAACGCCGCACGCGCGCCCGCCACCATTGGATCGATGTCCGCCTCCCGTCCCACAACGGCGAGGAAGGCTCGCCATCGCACGGCGAGAGCGTCGCCATAGGGGTCCAGGAAGCTCAGTCCCGCCAGGTCGCCCCCCTGTTGCAGTACGGCTTTGCGGATCACCTTGCCCCCCAACGCGGAACCCTCGAGCACATAGAGTTGCCCGAGAGCCTCGCCTCGGCCGTTTGCGATCGGGGCGTCCGACACCGCCTGGGCCCGACCGCCAACCACACCCAGGTCCGCCTCCAGCAGCACGGTTCGACGACGGGCATCGAAGTCGAGGGCATGATCGCCCGCAAGCCAGACCGCGATGCCGTCTTCCAGCCCCGCATGGAGGCGGTGAAAGCCCGCCACGACTTCGCGGCGCCCTCGTGGCGTGAGCAGTCGGCCGATCACGTCGGTGCGCCGCTCCAGGGCTTCGTGCTGCGACTGCGTCGCCTCGCGCAGACGGCGATGCGCCCCGCTATCGCCAGCGGGCTTGTCGTTCGGTCGGATGGGCGACAAAGAGGCTTTCCCGGGCCACAAACGCCCACGATGCCGATGAAATCAGGGCGTCTCGCCCACTGCAAGCGTAGCCATGAAATGAGCCGGTCCACCCCCGCCACGAAGGCTCTAGACAAGGCCGGCATGGCCTATGCCCTCGAGGCCTACGACTATGACCCCAGCGCTGAGCGGGTCGGGCTGCAGGCCGCCGAAGCGCTCGGTGCGCCGCCCCGAGAAGTCCTCAAGACCCTCATGGTGCTGGTCGACGGCAAGCCCGCCTGCGTGGTGCTGGCGTCCGACCGCGAGGTGTCGATGAAGCGGCTCGCCGTCGCCCTCGGGGCCCGGTCAGCGGAGATGATGAAGCCTGCGGACGCCGAGCGCGTGACGGGCTATCGCGTGGGCGGCGTCAGCCCGTTCGGACAGAAGAAAGCAGTTCCGACCGTCGTCGACGCAGACGCCGCCGCGCTTGCCGAGGCGTTCGTGAATGCAGGCCAGCGCGGTCTGCAGGCGCGCCTCCGACCTTCCGACCTTGTGAAACTCCTCGGCGCGACGGTCGCCCCGATCTCCTAGAAGGCGCCCAGGCGAGCGAGGACCTCCCGAGGGATGCCATATTCGCTGATGATCGCCTTGCGGTCGCGGAGGCCAAGGACTTCGCGCTGGACGAAGTAGCTCCACACCGCGTCCGCCGCCGCCTTGAGCGCGGCATTGCGGCCCTCGCCTTCGCGGTGCTGATCCAACGTGGCGAGCGCCGCCTCCACCTTCCGGCCCGCTCGCCCCAGCGACTGCGCCTGCTCCTCCATCAGTTCGTAGCGCAGCACCGCATCGCCGGCCTCCAGGCCGTTGCGTGGGGTCAGGCTCTGCGGGAGGCGGAGTGACGACATAGGCCGAATGTTGGACGCCGGGCCGGGGAAGGCAAGCGAGGGGCGCTTGCAGCGCACATGCACCTGTGACACGTGACGCGAACTATTCGAGGACGCCCCATGACCGACGCCCAGCCCGCTTCCGTCTACGACCTGGCCCACGCCGACCAGCCGGAGAGCCGCGCGACCTTCGCGGTGCTGGTGGACAATGAGCCGGGGGTTCTGCACCGCGTGGTGGGGCTGTTCGCAGCCCGGGGCTACAACATCGACAGCCTGACCGTCGCCGAGACGGACGAGAAGGCCCACACCAGCCGGATCACCATCGTCACGCGCGGCACGCCGCAGGTGCTGGCCCAGATCGAGGCCCAGCTGCAGAAGATGGTCTCGACCCGGCATGTGCAGGACGTGACCCGAGATCCCAACGGCATCGAGCGCGAGCTGGCCCTGGTGAAGGTGCGCGGCTCGGGCGCCGAGCGGGTCGAGGCGCTGCGGGTGTCGGACATCTTCCGCGCCAAGGTCATCGACACCACCCACGAGAGCTTCGTGTTCGAGCTGACCGGCGCCTCGTCCAAGATCGACAAATTCGTGGACCTGATGCGGCCGCTGGGCCTGGTCGAAGTCTCGCGCACCGGCGTCCTGTCGCTGCAGCGGGGCGTCGAGGTCTTCTAGGCGCGGGCGACGGCCAAGCCGCGCCACGGAACCGGCGCAAAGCGGTCGCTCTTTCACGGCGTGTCGCTGCGCATCCCCATCGCCGTGCTGATCGCCCTCGCCTTGGCGGCGCCGGCGAGCGCGCAGATTCCGCTGATCATCCCATTCCCCGTGAAGCCCCGCGCGCCTGCGGGGCCGCCGGCGAACCTCCCCGCGCACGAAGCTGAAATCTGGCCCTACCCGCCGCCGGACCCGAAGAGCTGGTGGGAGGACAAGCGCCCCAAGCCGGCAGAGGCCTCGGATCCCCTGGGTGGTCGAAAACTGCGCCGCGGCGAGCGGCTGGCCGTCCCGGACAACGGGGTCGACGCCTCGACCTACCGCCTCTGGGCCCTGATGCCGCTGCAGTGGCAATTGGTACGTGGCGAGGAGATGATCCTCGAGGTCTGGACGCGGCCGGCCAGCAGCGTGCGGCAGACCGTCACGCGCGTGACCGTGAGGAGCGATGGCAAGGCGTTCGTGCAGGCGCGCGCGGGGCTTGCCTGCTGCGACGCGTCGATCGGCCGCCGCCTGGGGTTCGATGCGGAACTGCCCGATGGCGCAGCCCAGCGGTTCCGCGCCTTGCGCGACCTGCCGATATGGCGCTCGCCGCGCGACGTGCGGGTGGCGCAGCCGGGCATGGCCGATGCGCTGTGCGTCGAGGGCACCGGCTATGACGTCACCCTGCTGACCTCGGCCCGCGCAGTGACCCTGCATCGGGCCTGCGATCCCGCCGAAGTGGGCGAGATCGCGGACGTGCTCGAGTCCGTGCTGGGCGCGGCGATGGGCCACGACCCGCGCTTCGACGTCATCTTTCCGCGTGGCGTGGACTTTAAGGGCGCCCGCGCGGCCCACCAGGAGCTGATCGCCTCGGGCGGCCGGCTGAAGCCGAACCCGGACGCGCGCCGCCCGCCCGCCGGTCATGAACCGGCGCCCGAGGCGGATGAGCGACCCGCGGCGCTGGGTCCTTCAAATCCTGAACCATAGCGCCTATATGTGAGGGGTCGGGTTCGCCCGACTATGGAGATAAACGCGCGTATAATAAGCGGACTGGACCCGGGTGCGATTCCCGGCGGCTCCACCAATCTTCGCCGGGTTATCGCCGGGCAAGCACGGGGCCGATCAGCATCGACAGACGTGTAAAGGCGTTGCTTTCTCTCGGCCTGACCCACCGTTCCGGGTCTTAAACTAAATGCGAACGATAACTTCGCTGAGGAAGTTCGCCTGGCTGCGTAATGCGGTCCGGTAACATCCGAACCAAGTCCTAGGGGTTCAGATCCTTAGGCGGGGCCCGGAGGGCGCCTGGCAACAGAAGCCCTCCACTTTCCCCTTGAGCTGACTGGCGCCCTCCTCCTTCAAGAGGAGACATTGGGGGCGCCTGGCAACAGAAGCCCTCCACTTTCCCCTTGAGCTGACTGGCGCCCTCCTCCTTCAAGAGGAGACATTGGGGGCGCCTGGCAACAGAAGCCCTCCACTTTCCCCTTGAGCTGACTGGCGCCCGGGGGCGCCTGGCAACAGAAGCCCTCCACTTTCCCCTTGAGCTGACTGGCGCCCTCCTCCTTCAAGAGGAGACATTGGGGGCGCCTGGCAACAGAAGCCCTCCACTTTCCCCTTGAGCTGACTGGCGCCCTCCTCCTTCCCTTCCGGCGAACGACTCCGGCCTCCACTTTTATTGCGCACAATCGATCCGGGCGCCGCCGGCGAGCCTTGCGCCGGCGCGGCCACGCGTTACCTTTAACCGGTACCAGTTCGCATCGGAGTGTCGTGTGGCCCAGGATCCGCCGGTCCAGGATCTGATGAACTACGAGGCCCTGGCGCAGGATGCGCTCCGGGGCGTCGCCAAGGCCGCGCTCAAGCGCGCCGCCTCGCCCGAGGGCCTGCCCGGCTCGCACCACTTCTACATCACGTTCAAGACCGATGCCGCCGGCGTGTCCGGCCCGAACGACCTGCTTTCGAAGTATCCGGACGAGATGACGATCGTCCTGCAGCACCAGTATTGGGATCTCGCGCCCGGCGAGACCTTCTTCTCGGTGACGCTGCAGTTCGGCGGTCAGCCGAAGCGGCTGTCGATCCCCTATGGCGCCATCACGCGCTTCTATGACCCGTCGGTGCAGTTCCTGCTGCAGTTCGAGCCGCCGCCGGCCGCGCCCCCCGAAGCCAAGGCCGCGCCCGTCGCGGAGGCCAAGCCTGCCGAAGCCGCGCCGAAGGGCGAGGCCACCATCGTTTCGCTTGATCAGTTCCGGAAGAAGTAGCGCATGACCGACGTCGCGAGTCCCGAGCCGGAGACGCTCACCGACGAGGCCATCCTCCAACGCTTCCTCCGCACCAAGAACCAGCCGACCGGATCCCAGACCCTCGGCTTCCGGATGGTGTCGGTCTGCCAGGCCGATCGTTCGGTCGAGGTGGAGTTCGACGCCAAGGCCGAGCTGCTGCTCAATCCCATGAAGCAGATCCAGGGCGGCTATCTCTGCGCCATGCTGGACGAAGCCATGAGCGTCGCCTGCATGGTCGCCTCTGGCATGACGGCCGTGGCCCCGACCCTGGAGATGAAGACCAGCTTCTTCCGCCCCGGACAGCCAGGGAAGATCCGCGGGGTCGGCAAGGTGGTGAAGTGGGGCCGCCAGATCGCCTTCACCGAGGGCGAACTCTACGACCCCGAAGGCCGGCTGTTGGCCAAGGCGACCGGAACCGCGATGCCGACGCCGTTCGCCAACTACAAGAAGTAGCAGGGCGGCGATGGCGGCCCGGCTCCTCTCGCTGATCGCAGCCCTCTGGCTCGCGACGGCGGGCGGAGCGGCGGCGGCGTCCCCGTTCGCCGACTGGTCGGCGGTCGTGGTGGCAGGAGACTGGCACGCCAGCGACGGTGGCGAGACCGAAGGCTTCGACAACGCCCGACGCGATGTGACGGCCGCCCTCGCCCGCGCTGGCTTCCAGCCGGACAACATCCGTCAGTTCTCGACCAGGCCCGAGCGCTACCGCGACTCCCAGCCGGGCAAGGCTGAGCTAAGGGGCATCTACGGCGCGCTGTCGGAACTTTCGGCGCGCACGGCAGGCGGCTGCCTCTTCTACCTGACCTCGCACGGCCTGCCGCAGGGCGCCCAGGTGGACCAGGCGATCCTGCGCCCTGGCCTGCTCGCCAACATGCTGGACCAGACATGCGGCCGGCGGCCGACGGTGGTGGTGATCTCGGCCTGCTTCTCGGGCGTGTTCGTCCCAACGCTCGCGCGGCCCAATCGGATGGTGGTGACGGCCGCCCGCCCCGACCGCACGTCCTTCGGGTGCGGTCAGGCCAACAAGTATCCCTATTTCGACGACTGCTTCCTGTCGTCGATGCCCGGATCCCGGGACTTCGGCGGCCTGGCGGCGGCGACCCGCGAATGTGTCCGCCGGCGCGAAGTCGCCGAGAAGATGAGCCCGCCGTCCGAGCCGCAGATCTGGGTGGGCGCCGAACTGCGCCCCATGCTGCCGCTCTATGCGTTCGAGCGCGCCGAACGGACCGATTGAACCCGCGCCAAAAGGGACGTCGACTTCCCACGTCTTCGCGGCGCGTGTCCGACTCAGCCGAGGTGCTATGGTGACCGATTAAGGCGCAGGGCAACGGAGCAACGATGCGGAGCCTCGGCAAGGCGATCCTGTTCGCACTGGCGATCTTGGCGGCGGCGCCCGCTGCGGCCCAGGACACCGGTGCGGCCCCGGCCCCAGACAGCCGCGCTCAGGCCACCAATCCGGCGCCCCCTTCCACCCTGTCTCCTGCCCCGACCGCGGTGGCGGCGCCCGGGGTCACCCCACTGGACCCGGTCCGCCTGGAAGCCTTCGTCGACGGCTGGATGACCGACGCCATGAACCGGGCCCACGTGGCCGGCGCCTCGGTCGCGGTGGTCCAGAACGGACAGGTGGTGCTGAAGAAGGGCTACGGCTTCGCCGACCTCAATCCCAGACGCCCGGTGGATCCGGATCGGACTCTCTTCCGCATCGGCTCCGTCTCGAAGACCTTCACCTGGATTCTCGTGATGAAGGAGGTCGAGGCCGGCCGCATACGCCTCGACCGGCCCATCAACCTCTACCTGCCCGAGAAGGTCCGCCTGCCAGGCCGGCTTCGCGAGGTGACCGTCCGCAACCTCATGGAGCACACGCCAGGCCTAGAGGATCGGGCGCTGGGCCAACTCTTCGAGAACGACCCTCGGCGCGTCCGTCCCCTGGACCTCTACCTGCGGCAGGAGCGTCCAGGACGCGACCGCTCGCCCGGGATCCTCTCCAGCTACTCCAACTATGGCGTCGGGCTTGCGGGGGCCGCCGTGGCGCTGGGCGAGGGCAAGTCCTTCGAGCGCCTTGTCGAGGAAGACATCACCCTGCCCCTCGGCATGCGCTACACCACGTTCCGCGAACCCCGCCCCGAACGGCGGGGACTCCCGGCGGCCATGCCGGCGGCGCTGCGCCCACACGTCTC
The DNA here is from genome assembly GCF_003254525.1 of Phenylobacterium kunshanense. Lineage (GTDB taxonomy): Bacteria > Pseudomonadota > Alphaproteobacteria > Caulobacterales > Caulobacteraceae > Phenylobacterium > Phenylobacterium kunshanense. Next base: position 61,236 of record NZ_QFYS01000007.1, on the reverse strand, counting down.
CGCCGGCTTCGGATGGCGGACGGCCGGCTTCGTGGAGAACGACTACGAATACATCGGGCATATCGCGCCGGCCGGCTCGGCGTCCTCCACCGCGGGCGACATGTCGCGCTACATGCTGATGCTGCTGGGCGATGGGAGCTGGAACGGCGCCACGGTCTTCGGCCCCGTGGCGGCCCGTGCGTTCCGCAGCCCGCTTCGGCAGACCACCGACGGGATGAACGGCTGGGCTCACGGGTTCATCGTCTATGATCTCCCCGGCGGCCACAAAGGCTATGGTCACGACGGAGCCACCATCGCCTTCCACACCAAGATGGTGGTCGTGCCCGACCTGGGGCTCGGCGTCTTCATCACGACGAACAGCGAGAACGGACACCGGCTGTCACGCGCCTTCCCCGATGCCGTGGTCCAGCACTTCTACGCCCAGCCCCAGACGTTCCCGCGCCCGCCTTCCCGGGAGCTTGGCCAATCGGCCGACATGTTCACCGGGTCCTATCTGACCACCCGCCGCGCCAACGGCGGCCTGGAGGGTTTTGTCGGGCTGCTGGTCGGCGCCAGCGAAGTCGTGGTCCAGGGCGGCCGGCTCCTGACCGGGCAGGGCGGCGAGGTGAAGTCCTGGGTTCCCGACGGCCCCCTCGCCCAGGGACGCTTCATCGCCACCACCGGCAATGAGCGCCTGTTCTTCCGCCTCGAGGATGGCCGCGCGGTCAGCTACCGCGACGAAATGAACGCCTTCACGATGAAGCGCGCGGCGCTGACCGAGCGTGCGTCGATCCTGGCCCTGGGAGCGGGGCTTACCGTGTTCGCCGCGGTGGCGACCTTTGCCGGCCTAGCGCTCCGGAACCGGCGCGAGCTTCGCCAGAACCAGATCCAGGCCCGCGCCTCGATGGTCCAGACCATGCAGGCCGGCCTGTGGATCGCCGCGTTCGGCCTGTTCGCGGCCTTCGCCGACCAGGCGCTGGACATCCAGAAGGTGATGTACGGCTGGCCAGGCCCCCTGCTGATCGCGGCGTCCGCGTGCGCCCTGGTGGCGGCGGCCCTCACTTTGGTCACCATCGCGGCCCTGCCGGCGGTGTGGCAGGGCGGCCGGCGGGTCGATTCCTGGACGGCGCCGCGAAAGACCTTCTTCACGCTCACCGTGCTCATCTACGCCCTGTTCTCGGTGCTGCTGGCCATGAACGGCGCCCTGGAACCCTGGAGCCGATGAGCCCCCGCAAGGGCCCCTGCGACAGGATGGCCCAGGCCGGGCACGGCAAAGCTTAAACGCGGCCTTAACCAAGGACTGGGTAAATCCTGCCTACCTGAGGGGCGGGACCGCATTGCGCCCCTTCGTGTTCGCAAGGGGGGCGTCCGGTCTTGAACCAGATGATGGCCATGCTGCAGAGGTTCGGGATCGGCCGTCTGGCCGCCATCCTGGGCATCGGCGCCGGCCTGGCCGCCGTCCTGGCCGCGGTCTTCATGAACCTGGGCCAGCCCAAGGCCCTGCTCTATTCCAACCTCGACCTCAAGGAAGCCGGGACCATCACCGCGGCCCTCGACCAGGCCGGGGTGAAGTACGAGGTGAAGGGCGACGGCTCGACGATCCTGGTGCCGCGCGACGAAGTCGCCTCGACACGCCTGATGCTGTCCGGGAAGGGCCTGCCGACCGCCGGCTCGGTGGGCTACGAGATCTTCGACCAGTCGAACGCCCTGGGGCAGACCGACTTCGTCCAGCAGCTGAACCGCCAGCGCGCCCTGGAAGGCGAACTGGCCCGCACGATCCGCAGCCTGGACGGCATCACCTCGGCCCGGGTGCACCTCGTGCTGCCCAAGCGCCAGGTGTTCGAACAGGAAGCCGAGCAGCCCTCCGCGTCCGTCAACATCGGCGTCGGCGGCCGCGAGCCCAGCGCCGATCAGGTCCGGGCGATCCAGAACCTCGTGGCCGGCGCCGTCCCCAATATGAAGCCCGACCGCGTGACCGTGGTCGACCAGCACGCCAAGACCCTGTCGGGCGGCGAGGTCGGGATGGCCGCCGAGGCCGACGGCCGCAAGTCCGAGGTCGAGCAACGCATCGCCAAGCAGGTCAAGAACCTGGTGGAAGGCATGGTCGGCGCCGGCAAGGCCCGGGTCAACGTGACCGCCGACCTGGAGCTGGCCCGTGTGACCGTCCAGCAGGAAACCTTCGATCCCGACGGCCAGGTCATCCGCTCGGAGTCGACCACCGAAGAGAACTCGCGCGAGAACGACACCGCGGGCGGCGGACAAGCCTCGGTCGCCGGCAATATCCCCGGCGCCGACGGCGGCGAGAACAACAACTCCTCGTCCAGCGGCCGCGCCGACACCACCACGAACTACGAGATCTCAAAGACCGTCCGCACCGAGGTGCAGGAGCCGGGAACGGTGAAGCGTCTGTCGGTGGCCGTGGCCGTCGACGGAGCGACCGCCGTCGGCAAGGACGGCAAGCCGGGCGCCTACACGCCGCGCTCGGCCGAGGAGATGCAGCGCATCGAGCAGCTCGTGCGCACGGCCGTGGGCTACAACCAGGACCGCGGCGACCAGGTCAGCGTCATCAACGTGCGCTTCCCCACCGCCGACACCGGCGGCGGCGTCGAGGCCGCCAGCCCGCTGATGGGTTTCGACAAGAACGACATCATGCGCGCCGTCGAGCTCGCCGTCCTGGCCGTGGTCGGCATCCTGATGATCTTCTTCGTCGCCCGGCCCCTGCTGGGCGCCGGTAAGGGCGGCAAGGGCGGCGCCGGTGGCGGCTCCCTGGTCGCGTCGGCGCCGCAGATCACCCGGGTGATGGTCACCCCCGACGGGCAGCCGATGCAGATCGGCGCCGACGGCAGCCAGCTCGCCCTCCCCGGGCCGGTGGAGGACGGCGGCGCGCGCATCGATATGGCCCGCGTGGACGGCCAAGTGCGCGCCAGCGCCGTCAAGAAGGTTTCCGAATTCGTGGAAAGGCATCCCGACGAGTCCGTCGCGATCCTCCGCTCCTGGCTGCATGAGACCAACTGATGGCGACGGCGCGCGCGGGTAAGAACATCGTCGATCCCTCCCGCCTGAACGGGGCGGAGAAGTGCGCCGTGGTCCTGCTGGCGCTGGGCGAGGAGCATGCCCACGTCTGGCAGGCGCTGGACGAGGAGGAGATCAAGGAGATCTCCCAGGCCATGGCCAGCCTCGGCAACGTCGCCGCCGCGGTGGTCGAGGATCTGCTGGTCGAGTTCGTGTCCGGCGCCACCGGCACCGGCGCGATCATGGGCTCGTTCGAACAGACCCAGAAGCTGCTCGCCTCCATCATGCCGCCCGAGAAGGTGGATCAGTTGATGGAGGAGATCCGGGGTCCGGCCGGCCGGACCATGTGGGACAAGCTCGGCAACGTGAACGAGGCCGTCCTCGCGAACTACCTGAAGAACGAATACCCGCAGACGGTCGCGGTGGTGCTCTCCAAGATCAAGTCAGAGCACGCCGCCCGGGTGCTGGCCTCGCTGCCCGAGGATTTCGCCCTGGAGTGCGTCATGCGCATGCTGCGCATGGAGCCGGTGCAGCGCGAGATCCTGGACAAGATCGAGCAGACGCTCCGCAACGAGTTCATGTCGAACCTGGCGCGCACGTCCAAGCGCGACAGCCACGAGATGATGGCGGACATCTTCAACGCTTTCGACCGCCAGACCGAGACCCGCTTCATCACCGCCCTGGAAGAGCGCAACCGCGAGGCGGCCGAGCGTATCCGCGCCCTGATGTTCGTGTTCGAGGACCTCTCCAAGCTGGATCCGGGCGGCGTCCAGACGCTGCTGCGGAGCGTGGAGAAGGACCAGCTCGCACTGGGCCTCAAGGGCGCCTCGGACAGCCTGCGCGAGATGTTCTTCTCCAACATGTCGGAGCGCGCGGCGAAGATCATGCGCGAGGACATGGAGACGATGGGCCCGGTACGTCTGCGCGACGTCGACCAGGCCCAGATGGCCATCGTCCAGGTCGCCAAGGACCTCGCCAACAAGGGCGAGATCATGCTCGCCGGCTCCAGCGGCGAAGATGAGCTGATCTACTGATGTCCGAAGCTTTCCAGAAATTCGCCTTCGATACGGAGTTCGACTCCAAGGGCTCCGTGGCCCACGCGCCGGTGCGCCCGAAGCGCCTGTTCCCGGCCGAAGAGGTCGAGCAGATCCGGGCCGCGGCCTACGCCGAGGGCGAACGCGCCGCCATGGCCAGCATCGCCGCGCAGCAGGCGGCGGCCTTGAGCCAGATCGCCGCGGCGTGCGGCCAGGCCCTGCCCCGCCTGGCCCAGGTGGCGCACGAACACCGGCAGGGCTCGGCGGCCCTGGCGCTGGCCTGCGGCCGCGCGATCGCCGACGCCGCGCTCGATCGGTTTCCTCAGGCGCCCCTGCAGGCGGCGATGGAGTCCCTGGCCCGGGAGATCGACGCCCAGCCCCGGCTGGTTCTCTCGGCCGACCCGACGCTGGCGGACGCCTTGAAAGGGATCCTGGAAGACACCGCCCGGGGCCTCGGCTTCGAGGGCGCGATCGTCATCAAGCCGGACGGCGCCTTTGGTCCCAACGCCTTCACCCTCGACTTCGGCGACGGCCAGGCGGCTTTCGATCCCGCCCAGGCCGCCGACCGCGTCACCCAGGCCCTGGTGGCGGCGCTCGCCGCCGAAGGGCTGCACGCCGAACCCCTGATCCCCGGCAGCGAAAGCTAGACCCATGGCCGATGACGACCTGAGACTCGACGAGTTCGCGCCTGACGAAGGCGCATTGCCGGACGCGCATCACGAGGAAAAGTCGGCGACGGACCTCGCGCCCGTCTTCGACGTGCCGGTGGCCATCTCGGCGGTCCTGGGGCGCTCGACCATGTCGGTCGCGCAGCTCCTGCAACTGAACCAGGGCTCGGTGCTCGAACTGGACCGAAAGGTCGGCGAGGCGATCGACATCTACGTGAACAACCGCCTGGTGGCGCGCGGCGAGGTCGTGATCGTCGACGAGCGCCTGGGCGTGACCATGACGGAAATCATCAAGGACGGCGACGCGCAGGGCTGATGGCCGCGCGGGTGAAGGGAGTTAGGTAGATGCGGCTTCTGGTCGTCGGAAAACTGAGCGGACAGCTCTCCACCGCCGTGAAAATGGCGATGAGCGCGGGCGCCAAGGTCAGCCATGTCGAGAGCACCGACGCGGCGACCCACGCGCTCCGTGCGGGTCAGGGCGCCGACCTGCTGATGGTCGACTACGACCTGGACATCGCCGGCCTGATCGCCGCGAACGAGGCCGAGCGGATTCACGTGCCCGTGGTGGCCTGCGGGATCGCTGCGGACCCGAAGCGGGCGGGCGACGCCATCCGCGCCGGCGCCAAGGAATTCATCCCGCTTCCGCCCGAGGCGGCCCTGATCGCGGCCGTCCTGGCGGCGGTGAGCGACGACAACCGCCCGATGGTGGTTCGCGACCCGTCCATGCAGCAGGTGATCCAGCTGGCCGACCAGGTGGCTCCCTCGGACGCCTCGATCCTCATCACCGGGGAGAGCGGCGTCGGTAAGGAAGTCGTCGCGCGGTACGTCCACCAGAAGTCGCGCCGGGCCAATCGGCCGTTCATTTCGGTCAACTGCGCCGCCATCCCCGAGAACCTGCTCGAGAGCGAGCTGTTCGGTCACGAGAAGGGCGCGTTCACCGGCGCCCTGGCCCGCCGCATCGGTAAGTTCGAGGAGGCCAACGGCGGCACCCTGCTGCTGGACGAAATCAGCGAGATGGACGCCCGGCTGCAGGCGAAGCTGCTGCGGGCCATCCAGGAACGTGAGATCGACCGCGTGGGCGGCGCCAAGCCCGTGAAGGTGGACATCCGCATCCTCGCCACCTCGAACCGTGACCTGTCGCAGGCGGTCAAGGAGGGCGTGTTCCGCGAGGACCTGCTCTATCGCCTGAACGTCGTGAACCTCCGCCTGCCGCCGCTGCGCGAACGCCCCGGTGACGTCGTCGCCATGGCCGAGTTCTTCGTGAAGAAGTATGCGGCCGCCAACGGCATGCCGGAGAAGCCCCTGTCGGCCGAAGCCAAGCGCCGTCTCGCGGCCCATCGCTGGCCCGGCAACGTGCGCGAGCTCGAGAACGCGATGCATCGCGCGATCCTGCTCGCCGTGGGACCGGAGATCGACGAGATGGCCATCCGCCTGCCGGACGGTCAGCCCCTGGCGCCCGCCGACGCCGGCGCGCGCACGGCCCAGGCCGCCGCCGCCGCCGCCGAGACCGCCACTCGCTCGTTCGTCGGCCAGACGGTCGCCGAGATGGAGCAGCAGCTGATCATCGAGACGCTGGAGCACTGCTTCGGCAACCGCACCCACGCGGCCAACATCCTCGGCATCTCGATCCGCACCCTGCGCAACAAGCTCAAGGAATACACCGAGGCCGGCGTCACCGTGCCCGCGCCGCAGATGGGCGCGAGCGCCGCGTGATCCTGGACCGGCGCACAGCCCCCGCGCGCCGCCACGTCCTGGTCGGCGCCGGCGCCGCCCTGGCGAGCGGCGGCCGCGCGATGGCGGCGCCGGACTGGTCGGCGCTGGAATCCCGCGTGGGCGGCCGGCTGGGCGTCTTCGCGATCAACGCCGGCACGGGCCGCAGTCTCGGCTGGCGCGCCAGCGAACGCTTTCCGATGTGCTCGACCTTCAAGGGATTGCTGGCCGGGGCCGTGCTGGCCCGCGTCGACGCCGGGCGCGAGCAACTCGACCGCGAGATCCCGCTTTCGGAGGCGGACCTCGTCGCCCATGCGCCGGTGACGTCGCTCTACGTCCGGGCCGGTTCGATCCGGGTCGACACCCTCTGCAAGGCGATCGTCGAGGTCAGCGACAACCCCGGCGCCAACCTTCTGCTCAAGACCCTGGGCGGCCCCGCCGGGTTCACCGCCTGGCTGCGCACGACCGGCGACAACATCACCCGGCTGGACCGCTACGAAACCGAGCTGAACAGCGCGATCCCTGACGACCCGCGCGACAGCACCTCCCCGATGGCCATGGTCGGCAGCTATCGCCGCCTGCTCCTCGGCCCATCGCTAGAGTCCGCCTCGCGCCAGCGGCTGGCGGGCTGGATGGAGGGCGCCTCCACCGGCCTGAAGCGCTTGCGGGCCGACCTGCCCGCCGGCTGGCGCGCAGGCGACAAGACCGGCAGCGGCGCCAACAACACCGCCAACGACGTGGCGATCCTCTGGCCGCCCAGGGGCGCGCCGATCCTCGTCGGCTGCTTCTCCACCCAGGCGACCGCGCCCGAGGCGCGTGACGCTGTCATGGCCCACATCGGCCGCCTCGCCGCGGAGACCCTCGCCTGATGGCCGACACCGGCGTTTCCTCCCGCTTCTCCGGCGCTCCCTCGGCGCGCGATGTCCTCGGCTGGGTGGCCCGTGGCGAAGTCGCCATGGCCATCGGCATCGTCGGGATCATCGTCCTCCTGATCCTGCCGATCCCGGCGTTCATGCTCGACATGCTGCTGTCGATCTCGATCGCGTCGTCGGTGCTGATCCTGATGACGTCGATCCTCATCAAGCGGCCGCTGGAGTTCACCGCCTTTCCCACCGTGCTGCTGGTGGCGACCCTGTTCCGCCTGGCGCTCAACATCGCCACGACGCGGCTGATCCTGAGCCACGGCCACGAAGGGGCCCACGGCGCCGGCGCGGTGATCGAGACCTTCGGCCGCCTGATGATGGGCGGCAACTTCGCCATCGGCGTGATCGTCTTCGCGATCCTGGTGGTGGTGAACTTCGTGGTCATCACCAAGGGCTCCGGCCGGATCGCCGAAGTCGCGGCGCGCTTCACCCTGGATTCGATGCCCGGCAAGCAGATGGCGATCGACGCCGACCTGTCGTCGGGCCTGATCGACCAGGACCAGGCCAAGCTGCGGCGCAAGGAGCTTGAGCAGGAAAGCACCTTCTTCGGGGCCATGGACGGCGCCAGCAAGTTCGTGCGCGGCGACGCGATCGCCGGCCTGGTTATCCTGGCCATCAACGTGATCGGCGGGATCCTGATCGGCGTGCTGCAGCACAAGGTCCCGATCGGCGAGGCCTTCTCCAGCTACACGATCATGTCGATCGGCGACGGCCTGGTCTCCCAGATCCCCGCGCTGATCATCTCCATCGCTGCCGGCTTCCTGGTCTCCAAGGCCGGGGTCGAAGGGTCGGCGGACAAGGCGCTGGTCACCCAGATGGCGATGAACCCGGTCGCCCTGGGCATGGTGGCCGCCGCCGCGGGCGTGCTGGCCGTGATCCCCGGCATGCCGATCATCCCGTTCGCCGGCCTGTCGATCGGGGCCGGGATGCTCGCGTGGCGGCGCGCCCATGCGCCGCCCGAGCCGGAGGCCATCGAGATCACGCCCGCCGCCTCCGCCGAGCCGGAAGAGGAGCCGATCTCCCAGGCCCTCGCCATCGACGAGATCAAGATCGAGCTGGGCTACGGCCTGCTGCCGCTGATCAATGACCTCGACGGGCGCCGCCTCACCGACCAGATCAAGGCCCTGCGCCGGACCCTGGCGTCCGACTTCGGGTTCGTGATGCCGAGCGTGCGCATCCTCGACAACATGCGGCTGCCGTCCATGGGCTACGCTCTCCGGATCAAGGAGATGGAAGCGGGTTCGGGCGAGGTCCGCATTGGCCAGCTCATGGCCATGGACCCCAGGGGCGGCCAGGTGGAGCTGCCCGGCGAGCATGTGAAGGAGCCGGCGTTCGGCCTGCCGGCGACCTGGATCGACGACTCCATGCGCGAGGAAGCGAGCTTCCGGGGCTATACCATCGTCGACCCGGCCACGGTCCTGACCACGCACCTCACCGAGGTGCTGAAGGACAACATGCCCGACCTCCTCACCTACGCGGAGGTCCAGAAGCTCATCAAGGAACTGCCCGCCGAGCAGCGGAAGCTGGCCGACGACCTCATCCCCAGCGCCGTCTCCGCCACCACCGTGCAGCGCGTGCTGCAGGCCCTGCTGCGCGAACGCATCTCGATCCGTGACCTCGCCGCCATCCTGGAGGGGATCGGCGAAGCGGCGCCGCACACCAGCTCCATCACCCTGCTGGTGGAGCAGGTCCGCAGCCGGCTCGCGCGCCAGCTCTGCTACGCCTATCGGGGCGACGACGGCGCCCTGCCGATCGTGACCATGTCGGCGGAATGGGAGAACGCGTTCGCCGATGCGCTGGTCGGAAGCGGCGAGGAGAAGCAGCTCGCCCTGGCGCCGTCGCGCCTGCAGGAGTTCATCCGGGCGGTCCGGGAGACGTTCGAGCGCGCCGCCCTCGCGGGCGACTCGCCCGTGCTGCTCACCAGCCCCACGGTCCGCCCCTATGTCCGATCGATCATCGAGCGGTTCCGCGGCCAGACCCCGGTGATGAGCCAGAACGAGATCCACCCGCGGGCCCGCCTCAAGACCGTCGGCAGCATCTGAACGGCTGTCAGGCCCCTGCGACCGGCAAGCCCGTTGCAGCGCGCGCCACCGGCTGGTAGCGGTTCGGGCCTTGCGGGCGTTCTGCCCGGTCCCTGAGTCTCGGATATCGGATGCGGCGACCTCTACAGCGGCCCCAGGGTCGGAACGGCGAGTTCCTTTGGGACCTGCTGACCTTCGAACGCCTGGTCACCGGGTCGGTCGTGCACCTGGTCTATTGGGCCGGCCTTGGCATCATCGGCGTGATGGCGTTCGGGATTGTCGGCGCATCGGTGGGCGTCGCGATCCGCGAAGGCGGCTGGGGCATTCTTCTGGCCCTCGCCGTGCTCGGCGTCGGCCTGATCGGGGTCTTCGTCGCCGTGCTGCTCTGGCGCGCCTTCTGCGAGTTCTACGTCACGATCTTCAAGATCAGCGAGGACCTGCACGCCCTCCGCCAGGACGTGGAAGCCGAGCGCGCCCGGCAGGGCAAGTAGGTCAGCTGGCGGCCTTCTTCCGAAGGCCCATCTCGTCCATCGCGGCGGCCTCCCGCTGGCCCTGGACCTTGCGCGCCTGGACGCGGATGCCCTCGGCGATGTGCTCGTACTTCTTCTGGGCCTCGAACGCCTCGGCCAGCGCCTCACGGGCCCCCTGCTCCTCCAGCAGGATGACGTCGATCTCGGACTGGACCTTCGCCTTGCGCAGCTTCAGGCCCTCGAAGAAGCCCGCTCGATAGATGCCGGCCGTCGCGTCCTGGTCGGAGAAGGCCAGTTCGGCCTCGCCCTCCGCCTCCAGCATCGCCAATCGCATCTCACACGCCATCCGCCGGTCCACGATTTCGGCCAAGCGCTTCTGCAGCACCTCGGCCTCGTAGGTGGAAAGCTTGATCAGAGAGTCGGCCCAACTCACGCGGCGGCTCCATCCAGAATATCAGCAAGGCCCGAGAAGCTGTCTTCCAGGCTGGTGGCGTCGTGGGGGTCCTGCGAGAGGAACGCCTCGACGGCGGGATTGAGGGCGATGGCCCGGTCGATGAGCGGATCGGCGCCGGCGCGGTAGGCGCCGATGCGGATCAGCTCTTCCATGTTGGCGTAGGCGGAAAGCGCCTCGCGGGCCTGCTTCACCACCACCCGCTCGTCGGGGCTCTGGCAGCCCGGCATGGTCCGGCTGATCGACTTCAGGACATTGATCGCGGGGAAGCGGCCGCGCTCGGCGATCGCCCGCTCCATGACGATGTGTCCGTCCAGGATGCCTCGGACCGCGTCGGCGATCGGCTCGTTGTGGTCGTCGCCGTCCACCAGGACGGTGAAGAGGCCCGTAATCGGTCCCGCCGTCGTGCCGTCCGGTCGGATCGGGCCGGGCCCGGCGCGCTCCAGCAGCTTCGGCAGTTCGGTGAAGACCGTCGGGGTGTAGCCCTTGGTGGTCGGCGGCTCGCCGGCGGCAAGGCCGATCTCGCGCTGGGCCATGGCGAAGCGGGTCACCGAGTCCATGAGGCACAGGACTTCCATGTCCTGGTCGCGCAGGTACTCCGCGATGGCCATGGTCATATAGGCCGCCTGCCGACGCTTCAGCGCCGGCTCGTCCGAAGTGGCCACGACCACGATGGCGCGGCGCAGGCCTTCCTCGCCCAGGGTCTCCTCGATGAACTCGCGGACCTCGCGGCCCCGCTCGCCGATCAGACCCACCACGACCGCGTCGCAGTCCGCGTTCTTGGCCAGCATGGAAAGCAGCACCGACTTGCCGACGCCCGAGCCGGCGAACACGCCCAGGCGCTGGCCGCGACAGCAGGTGGTGAAGACGTTCATCGCCCGCACGCCCAGGTCCAGCCGCTCACCGACGCGGGCGCGGGCGTGTGCGGAAGGCGGCGAGGCGCGCAGGGGATAGGCGGCGACGCCCTGTGGCAAGGGCCCCTTGCCGTCGATCGGTTCACCAAAGGCGTCAACGATGCGGCCTAGCCAGGCCTTGGTCGGGCGGACGGCGGACCCCAGCGGCTGGATGCGGATCTCGGCGCCGGGCGCCACGCCCTCCACGGGGCCGAAGGGCATCAGCAGCGCACGGTTCTCGCGGAAGCCGACGACTTCGGCCGCGACAGGCTTGTCGGAAAACCGGTCGATCTCGGCGCGGGCGCCGACGGCGAGCCGCGACAGTCCACCCCTCGCCTCGATCAGGAGGCCGTTCACCGCCGCGACGCGGCCGGAAACCGTCAGTGGATCGAGCCGCTCGACCGCGGCGACCAGGCTCTGCACGCGCACCCCTTGAACTGCAGTCCGCAGAGTGCGCCGGCACGCTTAAGGGGGTGTGAAGAACAAGCGCCGCCTTAGACGGAAAACGCGCGCGCGAGGCGCGGCGCGAGGCCGCAGGCAAGCCGGCCCAGCAGCGTCAGTGGACCTCGGGCGGCGGCGGGACGGCCTTGCGGCGACTGCGCGTCGCCTTGGCCGCCACGGCTTCGGTGGTCGCCTTGGCGTTGTCGATGAGCGCTTCCCCCTGCGTGCGCGCTTCGTCGATCAGCGCCTGCCCCTTGACCTTGGCTTCCTCGATCATCGGGCTCGTCGACCGAACGATCTTCTCGCGGTTGCGCCAGGCCATCACGCCGGCGACCCCGAGAACGGCGGCGCCGATCAGCAGGACGGGATTCTTCGGCACGTAGCGCAGCGCCGGGCGCAGCACCGGAAGCACGGCGCCGGCCTGCTTCAACCGGTCGCGGGTGATCGGAAATCGGCGCTCGTTCAGGGTCGTGGGATTGTCGGTCATGAGGATCTCCGGCCCAACTTCGTCGACACAACCCCTTCCGGCGCGAGGCGTTCCCGCCCCACGGTTCGAACGATCCGTCCAATCACGAAAGATTCAACGCAGGTGCGACTCGACGGCCCGACGGCTCGCCTTGAGTCCGATTCGAAAATCAGATTAACGATTCGAGCTGTGGGGCCAGCAGCATTAACCGGTCTTAAAGGACGGTAGGGCAGGTTAACGCTGAGCCACACGGCGGATTCACCAGAATTCGCGGGGGATAGCGGGGACGCGGCAGGAGAGGTCGATGCGCGTATTGTTGATCGAGGACGACAGCGCGACGGCGCAAAGCATTGAGTTGATGCTCAAGTCCGAAGGTTTCAATGTCTATACGACGGACCTGGGTGAGGAAGGCGTCGATCTGGGCAAGATCTACGACTACGACCTCATCCTTCTGGACCTGAATCTGCCTGACATGAGCGGCATGGATGTCCTTCGGACCCTGCGCGTCGGCAAGATCAATACTCCGATCATGATCCTGTCGGGCACCGCCGAGATCGAGACGAAGGTGAAGACCTTCTCGGGCGGCGCCGACGACTACATGACCAAGCCGTTCCACAAGGACGAGCTGGTCGCCCGCATCCACGCCGTGGTGCGCCGTTCGAAGGGCCACGCCCAGTCGGTGATCAAGACCGGCGACATCGTGGTCAACCTCGACGCCAAGACGGTCGAAGTGAACGGCATCCGCGTGCACCTGACCGGCAAGGAGTACCAGATGCTGGAACTCCTCAGCCTGCGGAAGGGCACCACCCTGACCAAGGAAATGTTCCTGAACCACCTCTACGGCGGCATGGACGAGCCCGAGCTGAAGATCATCGACGTCTTCATCTGCAAGCTGCGCAAGAAGCTGGCGGCGGCCGCCGACGGCAAGCACCACATCGAGACCGTGTGGGGCCGGGGCTACGTCCTGCGCGACCCGCACGAAGGCGCTGTCGCCGCCTGACCTCAGGCCTGATCGACACCCCGAGACGCCCGCCCCTTCCGGCGGGCGTTTTCGTTTCCGGCGACGCGGGATAGCCTCCCGCGAAACACTCGGGGAGGATGCAGAGTCATGGGCCGACTGCTCGCGCTTCTGGCGGCCCTCGTGGCCGGCGCCTGGATCGCCTACACCGAGCAGCAACTCCCGGAATCCGCCCCCGTTGGAACGCCCAAGACCGAATTTTCAGGCGAGCGGGCGTTCGCCGACGTGAACTTCCTCGCCGCCGTCCCGCATCCGGTGGGATCGGTGGCGAACGCCAACGTCAGGGACGCGATCGTCGGCCGGATGCTGCGGGTCGGCCTGGAGCCCGAGATCCGCCCCGGCGTCGGCGTTCAGATCCCGCGGCGGGCGCCCGACCTTATCCTGGCCGGCCGGGTCGAGAACATCGTCGGGATCCTGCGCGGGCGCGACCCGAGCCTGCCTGCCCTCGTCCTCATGGCGCACTACGACAGCGTCCCCGGATCGCCGGGCGCGGCGGACGATCTGATGGGCGTCGCGGCCGCCCTGGAGACCGCCCGGGCCATCGCTGCCCGGGGCACGCCCGTGCGGGATGTGATCGTGCTGATCACCGACGGCGAGGAAGCGGGCCTCCTGGGGGCCAACCATTTCTTCCAGCGCGATCCCCTCGCCCGCCGCACGGGCCTGGTCATGAACCTCGAGGCGCGCGGCTCCACAGGCCGGGTGCAGATGTTCCAGACCAGCCCGCAGAACGCCGGCCTCATCCGGGTCTTCCAGGAGACCGCCGTACGCCCGGCCTCCTCGTCGCTGGCGGTCATGATCTACGAGAAGATGCCCAACGACACCGACCTGACCGAGAGCCTGCGGGTGGGCATTCCAGGCCTGAACTACGCGATCATCGGCGGCCAGTTCGACTATCACAGCGCCACCTCGACCGCAGCCAACCTCGACCGCAGGTCACTGCAGGATATGGGCTCCCAGGCGCTGGCGATGGCGTCCGAGATCGCCTTCTCGCCGAACTTGCCGGATCCCGGCCCCTCGCCCGTGTACGCCAATCTCTTCGGGGATGTGCTGCTCGCCTATCCGACATGGTTCGGCTGGGTGCTGATCGCCGCGATCGGCGTGATGCTCGTCTTCGCGGTTCGCTGGGCCCGGCACTCGGGCGAGTTCCCGGCCCGCGACCTGCTGCATGGGGCCGGCGCGTTCGCCTTCGCCGGCGCCGGCACAGCGGCCATCCTTCAGTTCGCACGCCGGCTCACGGGCGCCGAGTTCGGCTTCCTGGAGCAGCGCTTCCTGCTGGCGCAGTCCGTCGCCTGGGAATGGGCGATCATGCTGACGGCGCTCGGCTTCATGATGCTGTGCGCCGCCGAGCTTGCCCGCACCCGGCGATGGGTGGCCGCCGTGCCGCTGGTCGCCGGGCTCGCCTGCTCCGCGTTCGGCCAGCTCGACCTGATCGGCCTAGTCGCCGGCGTGCTGGCCGCTGCGATCGGGGCCGCGACATATGGCCGTCCGGTGAGCCGGAAGGGCGCCTGGGCAGGCGGCCTGATCTTCGCCCTGGCGCTCACGGCGATCCTCCAGGCGCTGGCGCCGGCCGCCGCGTTTGTCCTTGCCTGGCCGTTGTTCGTCGCGGCCCTCGGAGCCGCAGCCACAGCGCTGAGCGCGCGCCACGGCGTGGTCGCCATGGCGACGCTGGTCGTGCTGGCGGCGGTCGCGCTCGGGTGGCAGGGCGGACTTTCCCACTTCGCCTTCGAAGGCATGGATCTCATGCCCCTGTTCGCGGTGCAGATGGTCACCGCCGCCATGGTCCTGTGGCCCCTGGCCCAGCCCGACCAGGGGCGGTCGCCCGCCCGCTGGGTCGGCGTCGGCGTGCTGGCCCTGGGCCTTGGCCTCACCCTTTCGGTCCGGGCCGACGATCCCTGGTCGCCGCGGCATCCGAAGGTCACCTACGTCGGCTATCAGATCGAGCACGATACCGGCCGAGCCTGGCGCTTCGCCCTACCCGGGGATGGCTCGAGCTGGACGGAGCAGGTCCTCGCCGCCGACGGCGGCTCCGCTCAGCTGGTGCGGCAATGGTGGTGGCGCCGGCCCCATCTTCGCGCGCCTGCGCGGGCGGTGGAGGCGCAGCCCCCGTCCATCACTCTGGAGCGGAACCCGGCCGGGACGCTCCGCCTGACCGCCGCCCCGCCGGCCGAGGCGCGTACGCTGGAAATGCAGGTGCGCGCCAGCACGGCCGCCCAGATCACCGCCATCGCGGGCGTGCCGACCAGCGCGCCCCTCCCCGCCGGAAAGTGGGTGCGGGTGAACTGGGTCTCCGCGGGCGAGGCCATCGACCTGACGATCCAGCCGGCCCAGCCCGGCCGGCTGGACGTGCGGTACGTCGCCGGCATCGACCGCTGGCCGGCCGCGGCGACGCCCCTTCCGCCCCGTCCGACCGACCTGATGGCATGGGACGATTCCGACTCGACCTTCGTGACGGGCGCGCGAGCGTTCACTTGGTGATCGCAGCGCAGGAGGCTAATCCGGGGTCATGAGCGACGTGACCATCTATCACAACCCGGCCTGCGGGACCTCGCGGAACACCCTGGCGCTGCTGCGCGAGAAGGGCGTCGAGCCGACCGTCGTAGAGTATCTCAAGGCTGGCTGGACCCGCGAACAGCTCCAGGACCTGCTGAAGCGGATGGATGCCAAGGCTCACGAGATCCTGCGTGTGCGCGGCACCAACGCCGAGGAGCTGGGCCTCACCGATCCGGGCGTATCGGACGAGGCGATCATCGCCGCCATGATCATCGAGCCGATCCTGGTGAATCGACCTATCGTGGTCACACCTAAGGGCGCCGCGCTCTGCCGACCGGCGGAGCTGGCGTTGGGGCTGCTCTGAGGCCTGAGGCAATTGGCCCCGGCGGCGGTTAAGGCCGCGTCAGGGCAATAGAGACACGACTGCTGGGGCGCGGGGGCGCATCCGGGCCTTCCGTGAAGGGCCCGCCAACGGGGAGAGCCGGGGGCGCATGCAGGAATTCGATCCGCGAAAGGTTCGCCGCCGCTGGAGCCCGCGCATGGCGTTGGCGGTCGCCGTCGCCACTGTGGCCGGCGTCACTGGCTGGCACGTGGCCGCCAAGCTCGACGCGCCGCCTCCCCAGGCCCTGACGCCGGAAGCCGCGGCGGCGCTGCAGCATGCCGCCTTCACCCAGGCCGAAGTCCTTCCAGGGTTCGCGCGCCCGCAGAGGGTCTCCATCGAGGTCCGTCCCGGAGAGACCCTCGAGCGGGCCGTCCAGCGGACCGGCGTCGGCGCCGATGAGGCGGCCCAGGCCGTCGCCACCCTTGGCCGCGCGATGGACACGGTGAACATCCAGGCAGGCCTGGCGCTCGACGCCGCCGTGGCGCGACCGGCCGGCGACGGTCGTCCGGCCCGGCTGATCGGCCTGTCAATGCGGACCGACCCGGCCACCGCCATCACCCTGTCGCGCACCTTCGACGGCGCCCTTCGCCTGCGGGCGCTGCAGGAGAAGGTCCGCAGCGAGACCACGGTGGCCGACGGCGAGATCCAGGGCTCGCTCTACGAGAGCGCTCGCCGGCTCGGCGCCACGCCCGCCATCACCGCCCAGGTGGCCAAGCTCTTCGCCCACAAGCTCGACTTCCAGCGCGACATCCAGCCGGGCGACGACTTCCGCCTGGTGTTCGACCGGAAGGTCACCGAGAGCGGCCGGACCATCGAGAGCGGCGACCTGGAATACGCCGAGCTCCACGGCGCCAAGTTCTTCCGGTTCGAGCGCGACGACGGCGAGGTCGAGTATTTCGACGAGCATGGGAAGAACGTTCGAGGCTTCCTGCTGCGCACCCCCATCGACGGCGCACGGCTGACGTCGAAGTTCGGCCTCCGTCGGCACCCGATCCTGGGCTACGCCCGCGCTCACCAGGGCGTGGATTTCGGCGCCGGGCACGGCACGCCGATCCTGGCGGCCGGGGACGGCGTGGTGGTCAAGTCGCAGCGCTGGCGCGGCTACGGCAACTGGCTGCAGATCCGCCACGCCGGCGGCTGGGACACGGGCTATGCCCACATCTCCCGCTTCGCCAAGGGCATCCGGCCGGGCGTGAAGGTGCGGCAGGGGCAGGTCGTGGCCTACGTCGGGTCCACCGGCATGTCGACCGGACCACATCTGCACTACGAGGTCTGGCAGCGCGGTCAGCGCGTGAATCCGGTCGGCGCGAAGGTTCCCCAGGGCACGGTCCTGGCGGGCGCAGAACTGGCCCGCTTCAAGGCCGGAAAGGCGCGGATCGAGGGGCTGCTCGCCGAAGGTGGCGGCGCGCCGGCCACGACGCTCGCCGCGGGCACGGCTGGCGGACGGCTCTCGCGCTAGGCGCCTTTCCGCATCACCCGCTTGCCGGGCTGAAGCATCGCGCCTAACCCCGTTCAAGGAACGCGCGGAAGACAAGATGAGCCTCACCTCGGAAGTCGCCGGAATGGTGCGCAGGATGGTGGCCGGCTGGCCGCCGGAGCCCGACCAGAACGTGGTCAACGAGCTGCTGCGCCTCCTCGGGCGATGGCGCGCCATCATGCTGGCCAATACGTTCGTGCAGAGTCAGGGGGCGGTCATCTGGAGCGGCCCGTTCGCCGGAATGGAGTATGTCCGGACCGCGACCGAAGGCGCCCTCATTCCGCGGCTGCTCGGGACCTACGAATCCGAACTGCACCCTCACTTCGCCGCCTTCGCGGCGGAGGGCTTGGACTGCGTGATCGATGTGGGCTGCGCCGAGGGCTACTACGCCGTTGGCCTAGCGCGCATGATGCCGGGTGTGCGGATCTTCGCCCACGATATCGACGAGAAGGCCCAGGCCGCCTGCGCCGACCTGGCTCAACGCAACGGGGTCGCCGACCGGGTCATCATTGGCGGGGAGTTCAAGCCGACCGACTTCGAAGCCTTCGCCGGGCGACGCGTGCTGGCGCTGGTGGACGCCGAAGGCGCCGAGCTCGACATCCTGCGCCCGGACCTGAGTCCCGCGCTGGCGGGCATCAGCATCATCGTTGAGACCCACGACGTCTATCGCAAGGGCGCGCTGGCCGAGATGATCGCCCGGTTCTCGCCGACCCACGACATCGTCCGCGTGGACCAGCAGCCGAAAACCTTCGACATGCCGCCCTTCCTGCAGAAGATGACCCACTTGGACCAGCTTCTGGCCGTATGGGAGTGGCGGATCCTGCCGACGCCCTGGCTGGTGATGCGGCCGAAGCGTAGCGCTTGACCGTGGTCAAGGTGGAGACGACCGCCATGAGCGTTCATGAGGCCATGCGCCCCTCACTCGCCGCCGCTCTTGCCCTTGCCCTCGCCGCCGCCATCGGCGGCCCGGCCGCCGCCCAGCCGCCGGCCGACCGCGGCGAGGAATTGGTGACCCGCCATTGCGGCGGTTGCCATGCCGCCGGCCGGGAGGGCGCCAGCCGCGAGCCCGCCGCGCCGCCGCTGCGCGAGTTGCACCGCCGCTACGATCCGGAGTTGCTCGCCGAGGCCCTGGCCGAGGGCCTGCTCACGGGCCACCCGATGATGCCGGAGTTCCGCTTCCCGCCGGCCGACGTGCGGGCGGTGATCGACTACCTGAAATCCATCCAGACCAAGCAGCCGGGTTGAGAACGAATGAGGCCGCGGTGGATTGCTCCGCCGCGGCCCCATGTTCGACCTGTCGCGGCGATCAGGCGTCGAAGACGATCACCGAGCGCGCCACGGCGCCGGTCTTCATTTCCTCGAACGCCTCGTTGACCTGCTCCAGCTTGATGCGGCGGCTGATCATGTCGTCCAGGTGCAGCTTGCCGGCCATGTAGGCGTCGACCAGACGCGGCATGTCGACCGGGAAGCGGTTCGAACCCATCAGCGAGCCCTGGATGCGCTTTTCGCCGAGGAAGGCCGCGCCCATCAGGCTGATCGTCTGGCCGACCGGGATCATGCCGATGACGTTGGCGGTGCCGCCGCGGGCCAGCATGTTGAAGGCCTGCTCGGCCGTCACGGCGAGACCGATCGCCTCGAAGCTGTGCTGCACGCCGCCGCGGGTCATCTCGATCACCGTCTTCACGGCGTCCGGACCGCCGAGGACGAAGTCGGTCGCGCCCATGGACTTGGCGAGGTTCTCCTTACCCGGCGCCATGTCGATGGCGATGATCCGGCCGGCGCCGGCGATCGCCGCGCCGTTGATCGCCGCCAGGCCCACGCCGCCGCAGCCGATGACCGCCACGGTGTCGCCCGGGCGGACGTTGGACGTGTGGATCACGGCCCCGACGCCGGTCATCACGCCACAGCCGATGAGGGCGGCGCGGTCCAGCGGCATGTCCTTGCGGATCGCCACGCAGGCGTTCTCGTGGATCAGCATCTGCTCGGCGAAGGACGAAAGGTTCAGGTACTGCAGCATCGGGCCCTTGGTCGAGGACAGGCGCGGCTCATCCTCGTCGCGGCGCTTGGTCTCGGGCGACACGCAGCGGGCCATGTGGCCGGTGACGCAGTGGTCGCAGTGGCCGCAGAAGGCCGAGAGGCAGGTGATGACATGGTCGCCCGGCTTCACGCTGCGGACTTCAGAGCCCACGGCCTCGACGACGCCGGCGCTCTCGTGGCCCAGCACGGCGGGCATCGGATGGGGATACTTGCCCTCGATGAAGTGCAGGTCGGAGTGGCAGACGCCGGCCGCGGCCGTGCGGATCAGCACCTCCCGCGGACCCGGCTTCGAGATCTGCACGTCCTCGATCTGAAGCGGCTTGCCCACTTCGCGCAGCACAGCAGCCTTCATGGCGTCATTCCCCTTCTTCGAACAATCGTTGGATGAAGCCTTATCGCCGTTCAGATGCGGCTGGGAAGCCCCTATCCGACAAACGGGTCGACATCGGCGCGACCGCCTTCCATCTAGGGGCCATGGACGCCGCCCAGCCGGCCAAGGCCGTCTCCGCCCTGGACATATTCTTCGCCTTCCTGAAGCAGGGGCTGACGGCGTTCGGCGGACCCGTGGCGCACCTTGCCTACTTCCGGCGCGAGTTCGTGGAACGTCGGGGCTGGATCTCGGAATCCGCCTACGCCGACCTCGTCGCCCTGTGCAACTTCCTCCCCGGTCCGGCCTCGAGCCAGGTCGGCATGGCGATCGGCATGCGCCACGCCGGACTGCCCGGCGCCCTGGCGGCATTCGCCGGGTTCACGCTGCCCGCCGCGGTGGCCATGATCCTCTTTGCGCTCTCATCAGGCGAACTCATCGCCCGTTTCGGCCAGGGCTGGATTCATGGACTCAAGATCGCGGCCGCCGCCGTGGTCCTGCAGGCCGTGGTGCAGATGGCCCGCAACCTTGCCGTCGGACCGGTGCGGGCCGGGCTCGCCATCGGCGCGACGATCGGCCTGGTGATCGCCCAGTCCCCGGTCGCCCAGGCCGCGGCGATCGCCGCCGGCGGGCTGTTCGGCACGCTGATGCTGCGGGATGTGGGAGGCGCCGTGCCCCCGGACGATGCGGTGGAGACCGTCGACACCGGGACGGCGATCTTCGCGCTCGGCCTCTTCGTCGTCCTGCTGGTCACTCTCCCTGTCCTCGCGGTGCTTCTCGGCAATCCGGGGCTGGGCCTGGCGAGCGTCTTCTATCGGACCGGCGCGCTGGTCTTTGGCGGCGGTCACGTGGTGTTGCCGCTGCTGGAGGGTGAGATCGTCGCCCCGGGATGGCTGGACCACGACACCTTCCTGGCCGGCTACGGCGCGGTCCAGGCTCTGCCCGGCCCCCTCTTCAGCTTCGCCGGGTTCGTCGGCGCGGCCCAGACCTATGGTCCCAGGGGCGTCACCGGCGGGCTCATCGCCCTGTTCTCGATCTTTCTTCCGAGCCTGCTCCTGGTCACCGGAGCCCTGCCCTTCTGGGATCGATTGAAGCGGGAGGGCTGGGCCCGGGGCTTCATGGCCGGGGCCGGCGCCACGGTGGTCGGCGTGCTGGCGGCCGCGCTTTGGGACCCGGTGCTGATGGAGACGATCCGCCGCCCAGCCGACTGGGCGCTGTTCGCTGGCGCCTTCATCTTCCTGGCGGTCGCGAAGCTGCCGCCATGGCTGGTGGTCGTCGGCTTCGCGGTCGCGACGGGCGTGTTCCTAGCCTAGGCGGCGGAGGCCGTCGTGGGCAGCCGCGGGGCCCAGAGGGCCGGCAGCTTCGGCCAGCGGAAGGTCCAGGCCGGACCCTTGTGCGGGATGCAGGACTCGATGGCCTCCAGCAGGATCTCGGCCGGGCCGTCGTTGAGGAAGTGGTCGGCGCCCTCGGTCCGGACCACGCGGATCGGACGGCGGGTCACCGTCTCCTCGGCGAGCCGTTCGGCCACCTCCAGCGGGGCGAAGTCGTCCTTGTCGCCGTGGATCATGTGGATCGGGATATTGAGGCGGCCCAGGGCGCGCTTGGCATGGCGGAGCTGCGGCTTCTGACCGGTGACCTCGATCACCGCATGGCGCAGGTCCTTGGGAATCATCCTCAGCGCCTTGCCGCCCAGGTCCAGCAGCCAGCGGGCCGTCGGGCCGGCCTCGCCGAAGAAACCGGACAGCAGGACCAGGCCCGCGACCTTGCCGGGGTTCTGGTCGGCCATGATCGAGGCGATGGCGGCGCCATAGCTCTGGCCCACCAGCAGCACCTTCTGGCCGCGTGCGGCCTTCAGGACCGGCGCCAGCGCCTCAGCCTGGACGCGGATGTCGGTCACGGGGTGCAGCGGCTCGGAGGCGGCGTAGCCGGGCCGGTCCACGACGATCATCTCGCGGTCGGGCGGCAGCTCTGCCAGGGTCTCGGCCCAGTATTCCGCCCAGGAGGGCGCGCCAGTGATGACGACGATCTTCCACGGCGGCGGCGTCTCGCGCGGAGTCTCGATGGCCGAGATGCGCCAGCCGTGGCCGCCGCCCGCCAGGAAGCTGGTGCGGCGCACAACCGTCTCCGGGTAGTCGGCCGACGTGGGCGCGTGCTCCGTCCGGCCCTTGGCCGCGGCCTCGACCGCCGCCCACCCCATGGCGAGAACACCTTTCGGACGCTTGCGCGGCACCCCGACCTCCATCTGGCTCTACAGTGTCACCTGGGGGGCCTAACGCGCGGTGCAAGCCAGAGTTCGATTAGGTTTTCGTCATGGTCATGAGGTCGCAGGCGTGGACGACGCCAGCGTCTCCCGAAGCTCCCGCTTGAGCACCTTGCCCGTGGGCCCGATGGGCAGGGCGTCGACGATCCGCACCTCGTCCGGGACCCACCACTTGGCGACGCGCTCCGCCACGTGGACCTTCAGCGCCTCCGGCTCGGCTGTGTGACCGGGGCGCAGGGTGACGAGCAGCAGCGGCCGCTCGTCCCACTTCGGATGCGGCACGCCCACGGCGGCGGCCATGGCGACGGCCGGGTGCGAACAGACCGCGTCCTCCAGGTCGAGGGTCGATATCCACTCCCCGCCGGACTTGATCACGTCCTTGGCGCGGTCGGTGAGGCGCAGGTAGCCCTCGGCGTCGATGGTGGCGATGTCGCCGGTGTCGAACCAGCCGTCGGCGGTGAAGGCGGCCGCCCCGTCCTGCTTGAAGTAGGCGCTGGCGGTCCACGGCCCGCGCACCTGCAGGGCGCCGGCGCTTCGGCCGTCGCGGGGCTGCTCGCGACCATCATCGCCCATGATCCTGAGGTCGACTCCCCACAGGCCCCGGCCCTGTTTCAGCTTGCGCTGGGTGGCGGCGGCGCGATCCTCGCCGGCGTGATGCGGCAGCGGGGTGTTGATGACGCCGAGCGGGCTCATCTCGGTCATCCCCCAGATCTGGCGGACCGTGGCGCCCAATTTCTCTTCCACCCGGTCGATGAGGGCGGCGGTCGGCGCCGAGCCGCCGATGGCGACGTTGCGGACGGTCGTGAGGCGCCCGCCGGTCTGGTCCAGGTGGTCCAGGACGCCGACCCAGATGGTTGGCACCCCCAGCAGGAAGGTCGCGCCCTCGTTCACCGCCAGCTCACAGATCGAGGGGCCGTCGAGCTGTCGGCCCGGGAGCACGAGCCCCGCCCCCACCAGCGGCGCGGCGTAGGGCGTGCACCAGGCGTTGGCGTGGTACATCTGGGCGCAGGGCAGGACGACGTCCCGGGCCGAGAGGTCGAAGGCGTCGGGCAGCGCCAGCGCCAGGGCGTGCAGGACCGTCGAGCGATGGCCGTAGAGCACGCCCTTGGGATTGCCCGTGGTCCCCGAGGTGTAGCAGAGGCCCGAGGCCTGCCGCTCGTCGATCGCCGGCCACTCGAACTCGGGCGTCTCGGAGGCGATCAGGTCCTCGTAGACCAGCGCCCCCGGCACCTCCGGCGCATGGGCCCTATCGGTCATGGCCACCAGCTTGCGCACGCTCGGGATCCGCGGCGCGAGGGCCGCCACCTGGTCGGCGAAGGTGATGTCGAAGAAGAGGACGCCGTCCTCGGCATGACGGGCGACCCAGACGATCTGGTCGTCGTGCAGGCGCGGATTGATGGTGTGCAGCACCGCCCCGATGCCGGTGACGGCGAAGTAGAGCTCGAAGTGGCGATGGGTGCTCCAGGCCAGGGTCGCGACCCGGTCGCCGGGCTTCACCCCCATGGCCAGCAGGGCCTTGGCCATCTGCTTCGCCCGCCCCAGGGAGTCGGCGTAGCCATAGCGGTGGATCGGTCCCTCCACCGTCCGCGTCACGACCTTCCGGTCGGGGTGATAGAGCGCTGCATGCTCCAGGATCGACGGCAGCGTCAGCGGCCGGTCCATCATCAGTGCGAGCATGCGGTGGCTTCCTTCCCCTCGTTTGGTTGGCGGCAGCTTACACGGAAGGAGCGGCGGCTCAGAGCGTCAGCACCACCTTCACGCAGTCGCCATGGTGCTGGGCCTCGATGGCGGCGTTGATCTCGGCGAAGGGCCAGGTCTTCACCAGCTTTTCCAGGGGCAGGCGCCCGGCGCGCCATTCGTCGATCAGCCGGGGCAGGAATTCGTCGGGATCGCTGTCGCCCTCGATGATGCCACGCACCGTCTGGCCGAAGGTGAGGACCGAGCCCATGTCGCCCGGCAGCGGCGTACCGGGCGGCGGGATGCCGACGACGCCGAGCACGCCCTTGGGCGCCAGGCAGCCCATGATGGCGCCAAGCACGTCGGGACGCCCTGTCGTGTCGAACGCGTAGTCGACGCCGTGCGGAAGAACGGTCCGGACCGCGGCGGACAGGTCCCCAGCGGCCGGGTCCAGGACATGGGTGGCGCCCAGCGCCTTGGCCAGGTCCCGGCGGCCGGCGTGCGGCTCCAGCACGATGATCGTCGAACAGCCCTGGATCGCCGCGCCCATGACGGCCGATAGCCCCACCGCGCCGCCCCCGGTGATCAGGATCGACGAGCCTGCCGGCGCGGCGAGGGCCAGCATGACGCCGCCGGCTCCCGTCTGGATGCCGCAACCGAGCGGCGCGGCGAGCTCGAACGGGATGTCGTCGGGCAGCCTCACCAGGTTGCGCTCGTAGGCCAGGGCGTAGCTGGCGAACGACGACTGGCCGAAGAAGTTCGACGATACGTCCGCCTCCCCCTCGTGGAGCGCCTTCGATCCGTCGGGCCGCATGCCGATGTAGTTCAGCGCCGGCATCATGTAGCAGTAGGCCGGATCGCCGCTGGCGCACCGGTCGCAGGCGCCGCACGAGCGGAAGGTGATGGCCACCCGGTCGCCGGGCTTCACCTTGGTCACATCCGCGCCCACCGCGTCGACGACGCCCGCGCCCTCATGACCGAACACTGCCGGCAAAGCGATCGGCATCGCCCCGTCCCGGGCGACGAGATCGGTATGGCAGACGCCCACGGCGGCGATGCGAACCCTCACCTCATCCGGTCGGGGATCGTCGAGCCGCACGGTGGCGAATTCGAACGGCGCGCCGGCGGCGCGGGTGATGGCGGCCGTCACGTCCATGGCCTGGTCCTCCCGGGGTCTGTCGCCCCTCCCCTCCGGCGTAGCACTCGGGCGGGAGATGACCAATCCGGCCCCTACGGCAGGGTCGGAAGGCTCAAGCGGACGCCCCGACGGCCCTCCGGCGCAGCGCGGCGCCCGCCAGGCCAAACCCTGCGATCAACAGCGCCCAGACCCCCGGCTCAGGCACAGCCGCCGCATAGAAGCCGCGGATTTCGCCGCCCGGGAAGACCTCGGTATGGATGTTGAAATAGGCGCGACCCTGCTCGAGGGCGACCAGGAGAGCGGCCTCCGCCCCCAGCGGCGTGCCGCCGTTGTTATTGATGAAGGTCAGGTTCCAGGTCGAGGTCTGGGTTGTGTCGAAGGTGTGGTCCCAGTTTCCAGCGGTCACGCCGAGGGGGAAGCCAACGAAGCTGGGTGTCTGGGTGGCCACAGCCGCCACGCCGGCGCCGGGGGCCGCCGTCGGACCATGGACGTGGGCGGCGGTCGTGTTCCCGATCAAGTCCTGGAACTCGGCGGTGATGCGCAGGGTGTGCGCATCGGTATCGAGGTACAATCGACTGTAGCCGAACCCGGGAGAGGCATTGGGCGAAGCTTCGTTCGCGCCATTCAGATCCGCCTCGAAGACATAGGTCGCAGCCACTGCAGGGCCGCCCGCCCCGCATGCCGCCAGCGCAAGCGCCAAGGTCAGAGCCCGCATCAGCCCCTCCATGCCCGCCGCCCCCGGCCTGAGCGGGAGCCAGCAAACGCCCGTCGCGACCCGGGGTCAATGGCTACCGAACCTTGGTATTCAAGGCGAGCCGGCGCGTCTCAGGCGGCCATGCGCGCCTTGAAAACGCCGTCGGGAAGCCGCCCCGCCTTGCTGGGGTGGATGAAGAAGTAGTCCTTCCAGGGCAGCCCCTCGACCAGGGTCTGGCGCTCCTCCAGCCGGTCGCCGTTGAGGGCGAACATGCGGTAGCCGCGGTCGCGGAAGATATCGAGCACCGCCTCGCCCGAGGCGCCGAAGCGGGCCTGGAGCATGTCCGGATGGATTTCCAGGAGCACGTGAGGCCGGTCGCGGTCGAGGATCTCCAGCGCCCCCATCAGGGCCTTCAGCTCGGCGCCCTCGATGTCCATGCGGATGAAGTCGACCTTGTCGATGCCATGCTCCCGGCAGAACGCGTCGAGAGTCAGGACGGGCGTCGGCTGCACGTCCATGCCGGTGTCCTCGAGGTCCGGCCGCGCCGGGCCGTTGGGGCGGGTCTCGGCGACGTAGGCGTAGGCGCGACCCATGCGCCCGGAGGTCTTCTTCGGCGTGACCAGCAGCAGTTCGCCCGGCTGGTCGGCGACGGCGGCGTGGATCGGGGTCACCTGCCGGCCGATCCGGTGCCAGGCGATGGTGGTCTTCAGCACCTCGAAGGCGAAGGCCGACGGCTCGAAGGCCCAGATGCGCGCCTTGGGCGCCACCTGGGTCATCACATAGGAATGGCGGCCGTCGCTGGCGCCGACGTGCAGGCAGACGGGCACGCCCGACAGCAGATCCGCGAGATACGGCGTCTCGGGCTCGTGCTTGGCCCACCGGCGATTCCGCCGCCAGGCGCGGAAGGCATGGCTGA
Source organism: Phenylobacterium kunshanense (assembly GCF_003254525.1). Classification (GTDB taxonomy): domain Bacteria; phylum Pseudomonadota; class Alphaproteobacteria; order Caulobacterales; family Caulobacteraceae; genus Phenylobacterium; species Phenylobacterium kunshanense. The sequence continues at coordinate 34,712 of NZ_QFYS01000007.1, read as the reverse complement.
GCACCCGTAGCGAAGGCATGTCTGCTCCTGGAGGCCCCCAAGCCCCGGCGCGCGCCTAGGCTGCGTCGCGCACCACCGTCATCATGTAGTTCACGTCCGTGTCGGTCGATTCCGTCCACCGGCCGGTGAGCGGGTTGAACACGACGCCGTAGGGTCCGTCCACCTCTACGGGCTCGCCGGACAGGAAGTCGCGGATTTCGGCGGGTTTCAGGAACCTGGACCAGTCGTGGGTGCCGGCGGGCAGCCAGCGCAGGACGTACTCGGCGCCGACCTTGGCCAGGGCAAAGGCCTTCAGCGTGCGGTTCATGGTGGCCACGATCATCAGGCCACCGGGCTTCAGCAGGCGGGCGCAGGCGCGGAGGTACTCGCCCGGATCGGCCACGTGCTCGATCACCTCCATGTTGAGGATCACGTCAAACGGCGGCTCGCCGGCCTCGAGCAGGGCCTCGGCGGTCGAGGCGCGATAGTCGATCTCGAGACCCTGTTCGGCCGCATGGGTCGCGGCGGTGGCGATGTTGCGCTCCGAGGCGTCCACCCCGGTGACGGCGAAGCCGAGCCGCGTCATCGGCTCTGACAGCAGCCCCCCGCCGCAGCCGATGTCGAGCAGGCGCAGGCCCTCGAACGGGCGGCGGGCTTTCGGATCGCGGCCAAAGCGATAGAGCGCCTGGTCGCGGATGAAGGCCAGGCGGACGGGGTTGAACTTGTGCAGGGGCGCGAACTTGCCCTTGGGGTCCCACCACTCGGCGGCGATGCGCGAGAAGCGTTCGACCTCGGCGGGATCGATGGAGGAGACGGCCATGGGCGCGTTCTAGGTCGGAACGGCCGCGCGAAAAACCCGAAAGAGGCGCCTCGGCGCTCGCTGCCGGAGCATTGAGGCAGTCTTTGCCCCTGGCGCCGTGACAAGATGCGCCAAGAGGGCAGAATCTCGCCGTTGCGGCTCTGCATCCTGGCCGCTATGACGCACCGCCCTTCGGCGGCGCAGCAACACGCGAGAGCCATGTCCCGGCTGGTTATGAAATTCGGCGGCACTTCGGTGGCCGACCTGGAGCGTATCCGGCGCGTGGGGCGGCTCGTGGCGGCCGAGGTGGCTGCGGGCCACAAGGTGGCGGTGGTGGTCTCGGCCATGGCCGGCAAGACCAACGAGCTGGTGGCCTGGACCGACGGCGCCGGCGCGGCCGCCCAGGGCCTGCCGCCGTCGGACGACGAATACGATGTGGTGGTCGCGTCGGGCGAGCAGGTGACCGCCGGCCTCCTGGCCATGACCCTGCGCAACATGGGCCTGCCCGCGCGCTCGTGGATGGGTTGGCAGATCCCGATCATCGCCGACGACGCCCACGGTCGCGCCCGCATCGACGACATCCCGCCCGAGAAGCTGGGCGCAGCGCTCGACGCCGGCGAGGTGGCCGTGATCGCGGGGTTCCAGGGCGTGACCCGCGACGGCCGCATCGCCACCCTGGGCCGCGGCGGCTCGGACACCAGCGCCGTGGCCATCGCCGCCGCGCTCGGCTGCGCGTGCGACATCTACACCGACGTGGACGGCGTCTACACGACCGACCCGCGGATCGAATCCAAGGCTAAGAAGCTGGCCAAGATCTCCTACGAGGAGATGCTGGAGATGGCCTCGCTCGGCGCCAAGGTTCTGCAGACCCGCTCGGTCGAGATGGCCATGGCCTACAATGTGCCCGTCCGGGTGCTGTCCAGTTTTGTCGAGCCCGGCGAAGCGCCCGGCCAGGGCACCATCGTGTGCGACGAGGAGGAGATCGTGGAGAAGCGGATCGTGAGCGGCGTGGCCTACAGCCGCGACGAGGCGAAGATCAGCCTCTTCGGCCTGCCCGACCATCCCGGCGTCTCGTCGATGGTCTTCGGCGCGCTGGCCGACGCGAACGTGAACGTGGACATGATCGTCCAGAGCCACGCTCGCACAGCCGACACCGCGAACATGGAGTTCACGGTGGGCAAGCGAGACGCCCAGCGGGCCGTCGAGATCATCCGCGCCGCCCAGCCGCAGATCGGCTTCGAGGACGTGCGGGTGAACGAGGACGTCGCCAAGGTGTCGGTGATCGGCGTCGGCATGCGCAGCCACACCGGCGTCGCCAAGACCATGTTCCAGGCGCTGGCCGAGAAGGGCGTCAACATCCAGGTGATCTCGACGTCGGAGATCAAGATCAGCGTGCTGATCGACGCGGCCTATACCGAGCTGGCCGTGCGCGCCCTGCACGCCGCCTATGGCCTGGACCAGCTCTGACGGTCTGAACGGGGTATGTCGCGCGGTCGTTGAGCCTCAGGCGGCCGCCGCCGATTCCGCTTCCGCGCGCCAGGCCTCGATGGCGCCTACCTTTGCGAGGCCCCGGTAGAGACGGCGCAGGTTGGCGTCGTTGACCTCGATCAGTTCGTCGGTCTTCAGCCGCATCATGCTCTCGACGGGCAGGATGTAGCCGGCGCCACGGCGCGCCACCAGGCCCTCGGCCGTGAGGCTGACCAGCCGTCGGCGGACGGTCTCGCGATCCACCCGCAGGCGTTCCGCGATCAGGCTGGCCCCCACAGGCGTCTTCACGGCGTCCGGCGCCAGGGCCGGACCATTCGGCTGCTGGAAGCGGTCACGGCTGTCGCCGAGCGCCGCGGTGGTCTCCCGCACGAGCTGGAACAGGATCAGTCCGTTCAGCACGTCGCCTGTCCGCACACGCAGCTGATCGACGATCCGCAGGCAGTAGTCGGCCGAGTGCCGAACCGACGCGCGGAGGGGCGGCGGGTCGCCAGGACGCCACGCTGTCGCCGGCCAGGCTTGCCCATCGAAGAACCCGAGAACCTCCAGTCGGCGGAACGTCCTCTGCAGCACACGGTAGTTGTCCATGATCACCGCCGCGTGGGCGGGGGTCTCCAGGGACCGCTGCGGAACGATCACGCCATCCGGGCCGATCTCGCACCGACCGCGATCGCGCAGGCGGGCCACGCGGCGGCGCACGGTCTCGAAAGGCAGGCCGGTGGCCCCCGCCAGGGCTGCAACGCTGATCGGCCGACGCAGTTCGTCGGGTGGCGGCTGCACCGCATAGGCGCTTTCGAGATCGCTGCGCGCCATGACCGGACCGAGATTGGCCTGGACGATGCTGACCCAGATCAGCGTGTCCACCGCATCCAGGTCGCCACGCGTGGCCTCGATCAGGTCGAGCAGAAGATCTTTTCCGACCACCATGGCGGCAGAGGAAAGACCGGTATGGCGAGCGGGCTCCATGCCGAAGCTCTATTCGACATAACATCGATTCATCAATGCGACGAACGGTTGCATCTGCTCGCGTCATCGTCCCGCGGAGGCGTCATCCCGGGTCAGCCGAAACGCCGCCCAGGCGCCGGCTACAGCCAGAGGAATGACCGCAACGAAGACCCAGACGGAAGCCGCGCGGGCGCTGGCGTCCGTGAGTCCCCCTGAAAAGCCGACCAGATTCGCCGCCACGCCCGAGATCGCCGCGCCCGCGGCGCCGCCGGTCTGGCGGACGGCCGTGATGGCGGACGAGCCGATGGCGCGGTCCTCGTCCGACAACGCCGCCATGATCCGACGGCTCATGAACGCCCAGGAGAGGCCAAAGGCCGCACCGAGCAGCGATCCGCCGAGCAGCACGAACGCCAGGTGCGCGTCCGCCATCGCCCAGGCCAGGACGAGCAGGCTGGCCACGAGCATCAGCGCGCCGATGCGCGTCCAGCGCCGGTCCCAGGCCCCCACCGCCCCGGCCACGGCGATGGCGGACACGGTCCAGGCGAGCGATTCCACGGCCACCACATAGCCGGCCCAGAGCGGCGAAAAACCGCGGAGCTGCTGGAGGATGGGCGGCCCGTAGATGGCGAAGCCCATCGAGGCCGCCGTCATGGCGAAGCCTGCGAAATAGCCCGAGCCGCAGACCGTCCGCAGGTCGGAAGCGCCGATCGGCAGCAGCCTGATGGGCGCGCGGCCGTCCATCCAGACCACCAGCGCCAGGATCGCGAGGCCCGCGAGCACCAGCGATACCGAGCCTGCGGCCGAGCCCGCGAGATCGGCGACCGCAATGGCGCCCACCCCCAGGCTCAGTACGCCGAGCTGTGGCCACGGGACGCCCGGACCGCCGCGGGCCTCGCCACGGCCGCCCAGCAGCAGGGGCGCGGCCACGCTGAACACCACCGCCTGCACGGCGAACAGCCAGAAGACATCGCGCCAGTCCCCGCTTTCGACCACGAGGCCGCCGAACAGCGGTCCCAGCACGGTGGCGATGCCCCAGACGAAGGTGACCGCCGCAAAGACGCGCGCCAGATGCCGCTCCGGGAACAGGAATGCGATAGCGACCATGGCGAAGCCGGAGATCCAGCCGCTGCCCAGGCCCTGGACAACCCGCCCGGCCAGGAAGAGGCCGATGTCTGACGCAGCAGCGCTCATCACACAGCCCAGGGCCATGACCACGCCGCCGAACGCCGTGGCCCGGCGCAGGCCGAAGATTTCCGAGACCCGGCCGGCGCTGGCCCCCGCGAGGATCGCCCCGACGAAGAAGCCGGCGGTCGCCCAGGAGAAATAGGCGAACCCGCCCAGGTCACGCCCCACGCTCGGCAGGATGGTGGAGGTGACGAGGCTGTCGGCCGCATTCAGCCAGACGCCCAGCATGATCACCGCGAAGCGCGGCAGACGCCCCTCGCCCAGCAGGTCGCCCCAGGTATTGGCGCGGGCGGACTCCATTTTGACAACCTCGGACATGTCGAATTAGCTGGACGGGCGGCAGATATTTTGCAATGAGATTATTGTCAAATGCGCGCGCCGGCCGACCGTATCCTGTTTCACCTCAAATCGCGCGGTCCCAGCGAGACCCTGACGCTCGCCGGCGAGCTAGGGATCAGCCGCCAGGCGGCGTTGCAGCACCTCGAACGGCTGGCCGCAGAGGGCCTCGTGACCCACCAGGACGAACGTCGCGGCGTGGGCCGGCCGCGGCGGCTCTGGTCCTTGACCGACAAGGCGCAAGGCCGCTTTCCCGACGCCCACGCCCAGTTGACCGTCGAGATGCTTGACGCCCTGCGGGCCGAGTTCGGCGAGGCGGGCGTGGAGCGGTTGATCTCAAGACGCGAGGCGGCCACGGCGCGCGCCTATGCCGAGACGATGGCGCATCAGAACACCCTCCAGGACCGCGTGGCGGCCCTGGCCGAGATCCGGACGGCGGAAGGCTATATGGCCGACTGGTCGCCGGACCCTGGCGGCGGCTTCCTCCTCGTGGAGAACCACTGCCCGATCTGCGCGGCGGCGGCCGCCTGCCAGGGATTCTGCCGCGCCGAACAGGCGGTGTTCGAGGCGGTGTTGGGGACCGGCGTCCGGATCGAACGTACCGACCACATCCTGGCCGGCGCCCGACGGTGCGCCTACCGGATCACCGCTTCGCCGTAGCCGCGCCGGGGACCTGGAACTCGAAGCCTGGCGCCCAGTGGTTGGCCGTGCCCGCGGTGATGTACCAGCTCATGAACAGGGCGCAGATCAGGGCGCCGGGCACATAGGAGTTGGTGCGCCGCCAGGTCCAGGCGCCGATCACGCCGACGAACCCCAGCAGCGGCACGAACTGGAGGGCGATGACCACGTTCAGCGGCTCGGTCGGTGTCGCCAGAAGACCGGTCCCGAAGAGCGTCGCGTACTGCCAGCCCACCAGCACGAGGAAGCCGCCCGCCATCGCCGTCTTCGCCCAGGCCAGCGAGGCCAGCCACCCCTCGCCCCGCACTGGAATCCGGGCGCAGAACGCGCGCATGGCGATGAGGAAGAACACGGTCCAGAGCAGCAGGTATGCGGGAAGCTGCGCGGCCCGTTCCGGACTGAGCGGCTTCAGCCCCACCACCCAGAACCGGAAGTCGACCTTGAAGAGGGAGTCGACCACCACCAGGGCGAAATAGCCCGTCGCGACGCTGAGGATCGCGGCGAACGCGGAGAGCCCCCAGCGGTTGGTGAACGTCGCCCGGGTCTTCAGGACCAGCCCCAGGACGACGGTGATCGCCGCCGTCCCCAGCGCCCAGACCAGCAGCTGGTTGTGGACCCATTGGGCGAGACCCGGCATCGGGAAGAAGAGCTGGCCCACCTTCATCAGCGGCAGGTAGGTGACCGCCGGCAGGGCCGCGGTGAGAACCAGCCAGAGCCACCATCTCCTGTCGCGTCGCTCCGCGGCGGGCTCTCCCGGGTGCGCCAGCGCCCGGAGCGGCGGCACGGTCAGGGCCATGTCGAAGGTCGCCAGCACCAGCCAGCCGAACCCAATGAAGGCGACCAGCGTGCCGACTTCCTTCCAGATCCAGACCTGATCGGCCGGCGGGCGCGGCGCGGGCGCCGGAATGACCCGCTGCAACCACTCCACGGCGTTCCCGACGCCGGAGGCGGAGAAGTGCTCCCAGGGGTGGGTGATCGGCGGATTCGTCATCCAACGCGCCGACCCGTCGGCGATGGAGCCGTAGAGGCGGCGCGCCTGCACGGGCTCGGCGACGCCGAACAGGGCCTGGAGTTTCGGCGAGGCCGCGATCTCGGAGCCTTTCGGGACGCCCCACATGAGGCCGGCGAACTCGTCATACTGGCCGAACACCACGGCGAGATTTCGCGGGTTGGCCGGCGCCGGCGCGCCCAGCAGGCCCGGCGTCGAGCCTTCCAGCACGATGGCGCGGTAGCCGTCGGGATCGGCGAGCGCCGCCGCCATCACCGGCCCGCCGCCCATGGAATGTCCCTCGAGGCCGATGGCGCGTCGGTCCACGAACGGCAGCGACTTCAGGTACCGCAGCGCCGCGGGCCCGCCGAAGCCCGCCGTCCCGACCACGCCGCCCGAATAGCCATGGCCGGTCATGTCCATGGCCAGCACCACATAGCCCCGACGCGACAGCTCGATGGCGAACGGGCTCTGCATCTCGCGGGTGTTGATGTAGCCGTGGCTGACCAGCACCGCGGGCGCGGGCGACTGCGGCGTGGCCGTGGCGGGCCGGTAGAGCAGCCCGGACACCTCGACGCCCGGCTGAGCCAGGACGCGCACTTCCGAAACCGTCACGGCGCCGGCGGCGGTCTGGATCCGGCTGGCGAGGTAGGCCCCGCCCAGCACCAGCGCCCAAGCCAGCACGATCGCAATCCACCTGCGCATGACGTCTCCCCCCGTCTCTTGTCGTTGCAGGAACGATGGGCCGGCTGGCCGGGAAGCTCAAGCACACCGCGCGCGGCGCGTTTCAAACCGAGGCAGATCCGAAAACCGAACGCCGCAACGCCGTTAGAGGCTCGGTTCCGACAGACAAAACTGCTAATTCACGGACAAGGAACGGGAGGAGCGAAGCCGGGATCGATGATCGCGCCGGTCGCCATACGTGGTCAGCGGAGCCTGCTGCGGCAGATTCGTGAGGCGCTCGCCGGGGGTGGCCCGGCGCAGCAGCGCCTGGACATGGTCGTGCGCATCATCGCGCTGTCCATGGTGGCGGAGGTGTGCTCGATCTACCTCCGCCGGGCCAATGGCGAGATGGAGCTGTTCGCCACCGAGGGCCTGGACGTCAGCGCCGTCCACGTGACGCGGATGAAGCCGGGCGAGGGCCTGGTGGGCGAGATCATGCGCCTGGGCCGACCGCTGAACCTGGCGGACGCTCCCGAGCATCCGGCCTTCTCGTATCGCCCCGAAACGGGCGAGGACCCCTATCACGCCTTCCTCGGCGTGCCGCTGCTGCGTGGCGGCCGAGCGATCGGGGTGCTGGTCGTCCAGAACCGCACCGCCCGGACCTACACCGAGGACGAGGTCGAGGACCTGCAGATCGTCGCCATGGTCCTGGCCGAGATGGTGGCCTCGGGCGAGTTGGTCAGCGTGGGCGAGTTGGAGGGGGTGGAACTGGCCCCCCGACGGCCCGAGCGCCTAAAGGGCAGCCGCTTCGCCGAGGGCCTGGCCTACGGGGTGGCGGTGCTTCACGAACCGCCGGTGGCCTCGTCGCAGCTGCTTTCGGACGACGTGGCGGCGGAAGAGGCCCGGCTGGCGGCGGCGCTGGAGGCGTTGAAGAGCCAGATCGACAACATGCTGGAGGGCCAGCACGGCCTGATGGACGCGAGCTACGAGGTGCTCGAGACCTACCGCATGTTCGCCCACGACCGGGGCTGGAACCGCAGTCTCGAGGACGCGGTGAAGAACGGCCTGACCGCCGAGGCGGCGGTGGAGCGGGTGCGGTCCGAGCATCGGGCGCGGTTGGGCCAGGCGCGCGACCCCTACCTGCGCGAAAGGCTGCACGACCTCGAGGACCTGAACGACCGGCTCCTGCGGCACCTTTCCGGCAACGGCAGCGTGGCCCGCGACCTGCCGGACAACGCCGTGCTGATCGCGCGGAACCTCGGACCGGCCGACCTGCTGGAATACGACCGCCACAAGCTGCGCGGCCTTCTGCTGGAGGAAGGCTCGTCGGCCAGCCACGCGGCGATCGTCGCGCGGGCGCTGGACATTCCGTGCGTGGGCCGCCTGCAGGGCCTGCGGGACCGGGTGTCGGAAGGCGATCCGGTGATCGTGGACGCCGAGACGGCCGAGGCCTACCTGCGCCCCCGGCCCGACGTGGTGAAGGCGATCCAGGCCCGCATCGACGTGCGCCGGCAGCGGCAGGCCGAGTTCGCCAAGCTGCGCGAAACGCCGGCCTTCACCCGCGACGGCGTGAAGGTCACGCTGCTGATGAACGCCGGCCTGGATGTGGACCTGGAGGTGCTGGCGGACACCGGCGCGGAAGGGATCGGCCTGTTCCGCACCGAATTCCAGTTCATGGTCTCGGAGGAGATGCCCCGGGGCGACGCCCAGACGGCGCTCTACTGCCGGGTGATGGACGCGGCCGGCGACAAGCCGGTGACTTTCCGCACCCTCGACCTCGGCGGCGACAAGGCGCTGCCGTATATGGAGGCCGAGCGCGAGGAGAACCCGGCCCTCGGCTGGCGCGCCGTGCGCATGGGTCTGGACCGTCCGGCCCTGCTCCGCCTTCAGCTCCGCGCGTTGATCGCGGCGTCGAAGGGCCGCCCGCTCAGGATCATGTTCCCGCTGGTCGCGAGCTGCGACGAGTTCCGCCAGGCGCGAGCCCTGGTGGATACCGAGATCGCCTGGGCGCAGCGGCGCGGCCGGCCCGCGCCGTCGCGGCTGGACGTCGGGGCGATGATCGAGGCGCCGTCGGTGATCTGGCACCTGGACGCCCTGCTGCCGATGACCGACTTCGTCAGCGTCGGCACCAACGACCTGATGCAGTACCTGTTCGCCGCCGACCGTGGGAACCCGCGGGTGTCGGACCGCTACGACTTCCTGTCGCCGCCGGCGCTCAGGGCCATGGAGGCGATCCAGAAGGCCTGCGCCGAGACCGGCACGCCGGTCAGTGTGTGCGGCGAGATGGCCGGCCGGCCGCTGGAGGCCTTCGCGCTGGTGGCCCTGGGCTATGAGCGGCTGTCCATGCCGCCCGCCGGGGTGGGTCCGGTGAAGCAGATGGTGCTGTCCTGCGACCGCGAGGCGGCTCGACGCGGGGTCTCGGCCCTGCTGAAGTCGAGCGCGGGCTCGGTGCGGAACGAGATTGAAACCCTGGCGCGCAAACTCTACCTCGCCGTCTGAACTCCGCCACGAATCCGTAGAGAGTATGACGGCGCAAGGAGCGCCCTTGACCGCCGTGCTACGTAGACGCCCCTCCAAGAGCAAGGCCGCCCCGGCCGGTCGGGGTCGCGGACGCGTTCTCGACCTCGGGGGCGAGACCGACTCCACCGTCGAGGCGGCCGCCGACGTGGCCGTGGATCCGCTCTACTCCCACGCTTCCATCGGCGAGGCGCTGCAGGCCATCCGGCTGGAGAAGGGCCTGACCCTCGTCGAGCTGGCCGAGACCACCCGCGTGCGCCGCGCGTACCTGGAAGCGCTGGAGGAGATGCGGCTGGACGCCCTGCCCTCGCGCCCCTTCACGATCGGCTACATCCGCGCCTATGCGACGGCGCTTGGGGTCGATCCCGACCTGGCCACCGAGCGCTTCAAGACCGACGAGCCGGTGCTGGACGAGCCGCTTCGCGCGCCCGTCGGGGTCCCCGACGAAAAGGACCCGCGCATCGCCGCCTTTCTGATCGGCGCCTTGCTCATCATTGCGGCCATCGGGCTGTGGAACGTCGCCCAGCGGGCCATGATCGCCGCCGCCCCGCCACCGCCGCTCGCCGCCCATGACGTGGCCGAGAAGGCGCTGGCTCAGGTGAAGTCCGGACCGGTGGCGCTGGGCGCCCCGCTCCCGGCCCCGGTGGAATCCACCACGCCCCCCGTCTACGAGACCCCGGGACTGGCGGAGGCCATGGGTCTGAAGCCGATCGATCCGGGCGCCCCCGAAGGCGGTCACCGTCCCAAGCCCGTGGGCGAGGTGGTTCCGATGGACCTCGCGACCCTGCCGCAGGTGTTCACTCCGGCCGGGCGGATCTTCGACGCCGGCAATCCCCGGCTGAATTCGGCCGTGCTCATCCAGGCCGTGAAGCCGGCCGCCCTGATCGTTCGGGGCGCGGACGGCTCGGTCTATTTCGCCCGGCAGCTCGCCAAGGGAGAGGCCTATCGCGTGCCGAAGGTCGCCGGCCTGACGCTGGATGTCTCGTCGCAGTACGACTTCCAGGTGTTCGTGAGCGGGCAGTCCAAGGGCTTCCTGCCGTCGCAGCAGGTGCTGGCCTCGAAACTGGGCGATGCGCCGGCCGCCCCCCCCGCGCCGGCCCGCGCGCCCGCCGCAGCGGCGCCGGCGGCCCCGAAGCTTCTCAACCTGCCCCCCGCCAACACAGCCCCGCGCTGACCTGCCTTGGGTTCGGCGGCCAAACCGCCTATTTTCCGTGCCGATGACAGCCGCCGACCACACCAGCGTGCGCCCCTGGCGCGCCATCGACCGCCGCAAGAGCCGCAAGATCCGCGTCGGCGCCGTCGAGGTCGGGGGCGATGCGCCCATCACCGTCCAGTCGATGACCAATACCGTGACGGCCGATGCGGCGGCCACGATCGACCAGATCCGCCGCCTGGAAGAGGCCGGCGCCGACATCGTGCGGGTCTCCTGCCCCGACGAGGACTCCACGGCGGCGTTCACGCAGATCGCCAAGGCCGCCAAGGTCCCACTGGTGGCCGACATCCACTTCCACTATCGGCGCGGCATCGAGGCTGCGGAGGCGGGCGCCGCCTGCCTGCGCATCAATCCCGGAAACATCGGCAGCCCCGCGCGGGTGCGCGAGGTGGTTCAGGCCGCCCGCGACCACGGCTGCTCCATGCGAATCGGCGTCAACGCCGGCTCGCTTGAGCGCGAGCTGCTCGAGAAGTACGGCGAGCCCTGCCCCGACGCCATGGTCGAGAGCGCGCTGAACCACGCCCGCATCCTGCAGGACCACGACTTCCACGAGTTCAAGATCAGCGTGAAGGCGTCCGACGCCTTCATGACGGTCGCCGCCTATCAGCAGCTCGCCGAGGCCATCGACTGCCCGCTGCACCTCGGGGTGACCGAGGCGGGGGCCCTGCGCACCGGAACGGTGAAGAGCGCCATCGGTATCGGCTCGCTGCTGTGGGCGGGCATCGGCGACACCATCCGGGTCAGCCTGGCGGCGGATCCGGTGGAGGAGATCAAGGTCGGCTTCGACATCCTCAAGAGCCTGGGCCTGCGCCACCGCGGCGTGAACATCATCGCCTGCCCATCGTGCGCGCGGCAGGGGTTCAACGTGATCCAGACCGTGGAGGCGCTGGAGCAGCGGCTGGCCCACATCTCCACCCCCATGAGCCTGTCGATCATCGGCTGCGTGGTGAACGGCCCGGGCGAGGCTCTCATGACCGATGTGGGCTTCACCGGCGGCGGCAAGGGCTCGGGCATGGTCTATCTGGCCGGAAAGCCGGACCACAAGATGGACAACGACCGGATGGTCGAGCACATCGTCGAACTGGTCGAGGCCAAGGCCGCCGAGCTGGCGGCTGCCCGCGCCGCCGGCGTGGCCGAAGCTGCCGAGTAACAAGCCGGACACAAAAATGACGCCTGCGTCACTCTTGCGCAGAGCTGGCAAGCACGCTTAGGTGGCGCTCCAATTCCTTGGGAGGGACATATGTCCGCGGACGGCAACTGGAAGATCACGATCAACACCCCGATGGGCGCGCAGACCGTGAACGCCACCATCAACACCAACGGCGACACCTTCACCGGCACGACCAGCGGCCAGATGGGCACGCAGGAAGTGTCGGGTAAGGTCGACGGCGACACCCTGACCTGGAGCGCCGACATCACCAGCCCGATGCCGATGAAGCTCGAGTTCACCGCCAAGGTGGAAGGCGACAAGCTGAGCGGCAACGTGAAGCTCGGCATGTTCGGCAACGCCTCGATGACGGGCGAGCGGGTCTAAGGCCCGATCGACGATCGATCCGGAGAAGCCTCCGCCTACCGGCGGAGGCTTTTCTTTTTGCCGGTTTCGCTAGTTCGTCACCGCGTCGGCGGCCTGGGTCGCAGCGTCGCCGACGGTGTCGGCGGCGGTGGCGGCGCTATCCGCCACGCTTGACGCCGCGCTCGTCACGGCCTGGGTCTGAATCGCGTCGTTGCGGTTCGCCTGCAGCAGGAAGAAGGCCACGATGGCCACCATCGCCAGGATCGCGACGCCGATGATCACACTGCCGATCCCCGAGCCGCCGCGGTCCACATAGGTTGTCCCGCCGCCGTCTCGCTCGACAACCCGCTCATGCACAAGGCCGTCGTTGCGCTCGGTCACACGTTCGATCGCCATGGGAAGAATCTCCATCTGGTCACCGCGGGACCAAACACGCGGCTCAATGGGGCGTTCCCCGCGCCTGTAGGCCTCAGGCTCGTCGCGGGGGGACCACGTCGGCGAAGTCGGGGTAGGCTTTCCACTTCGGCTCGACCGGCTCCACGCCCGGCGCAGGCGCATATTCCGACGCCGCCTCGATAGCCATGCGGGGGATGTAGCGCGGGCAGTTGGGGAAGATGTCGATCGGCGTCACCTTCACGAGCAGTTGGGCGCCGGGGATCCCGGCCATCGCCGGGTCGTCGCGCACTACCTCCGCGCGGCCGTTGACCCGCAGACGCCCCGCCCTTTCTCCCATGGCGATGAACAGCAAGCCCACGTGCGGATTGGCGAGGATGTTCCCAAGGCTCTTGAACATCCCGTTGCCGTCATAGTCGGGGAATATCAGGAGGTCGGGCGCCACCACCTGGGCGAAGCCCGGCGGACCGCCCTTGAACGAACAGTCCGGTCGCCCTTCGGCGTCGGCCGTCGCGAGGAAGAAGAAGCTCTGCTGGGCGATGAAGCCCGCGTCGGCCTCGGTGAACCGGTCGCGCCGCAACTTCTCCACCAGCCGATCGGCCAGGGCGCGGCTGTCGAACTCGTCCTGCAGCGCGCGGTTGCCTTCATGGAACATCTGTCGCGTCCTCCCGACGCTGACGATAGCGCACATTTGGCGTCCGGCGCGTGGTCGGGTAGAGACACGCCCCGCCCTCAAGGACCACGACGTTGCGACTTCCCCAGGCCAGGCTCGATCAGGTGCTCGACCGCTTCCGCGAGATCGAGGCGCGGATGGGCGCGGCCAGCGACGGGGCGGAGATCGTCAGACTGTCGAAGGAACACGCCGAGCTGAAGCCCGTGGCGGAGGCCGTCCAGACGCTGGAACGCGCGCGCGCCGAGCAGCCCGAGTTGGAAGAGATGGCCGCCTCGGGCGACGCCGAGATGGTCGAGCTGGCCAGGGGCGAGCTGGAGACGCTGAAAGAAAGGCTGCCCGAGCTGGAACGCCAGGTGGCCCTGCTCCTGGCCCCCAAGGACAAGGACGAGAACGCGTCCGCCATTCTCGAAGTGCGGGCCGGGACCGGCGGCGACGAAGCGGCCCTGTTCGCCGGAGACCTGTTCCGGATGTACCAGCGCTATGCCCAGAGCCGCGGCTGGCGGGTCGAGATCGACAGCGTCTCCGAGGGCGAGATGGGCGGCTACAAGGAAATCGTCGCCTCGGTCACCGGCGACGGCGTGTTTGGCCGGCTGAAGTTCGAGAGCGGCGTGCACCGGGTGCAGCGGGTGCCCGCCACCGAAGCGCAGGGGCGCATCCACACCTCGGCCGCCACCGTCGCGGTGCTGCCTGAACCCGAGGACGTGGAGATCGAGATCCGCGACCAGGACCTGCGCATCGACACCTACCGCTCGTCCGGCGCCGGCGGCCAGCACGTGAACAAGACCGACTCCGCGGTCCGCATCACCCACCTGCCTACCGGGATCGTGGTGACCTCGTCCGAGAAGTCGCAACATCAGAACCGGGCGCGCGCCATGAAGGCGCTGAAGGTCAAGCTGTACGACATGCAGCGGGAAGCCATCGACAGCGCCCGGTCGGAGGCCCGCAAGAGCCAGGTGGGGTCGGGCGACCGGTCCGAGCGAATCCGTACGTACAATTTCCCGCAGGGCAGGGTCACCGACCACCGCATCAACCTGACCCTCTACAACCTGCCGAAGATCATGGAGGGCGAGGCGCTGGACGACGTCATCGGCCCGCTCATCGCAGAGGATCAGGCGGCGCGACTGGCGGCGCTGGAAGACGAGCTCGGCTGACGCGCGCTCAGCGTCCGAAGCGGCCCTTGGTCTGCCGGACGAGATTTTCGGCCTGACGACGGCCTGCGGCCCAGAGCTGGCGAAGACCCCTGCGCACGCCCCCAAAGGGCAGGCCGACGCTGTCGGCCATCGCCGCGCCGCGCTCGCCCATGGGCAGCGGCGGGCCCGTGGTGGAATCGTGCGCCGTCTGGTGTTCGATCTCGGAGTTCAGCTCGGCGCCCATCAGCACGACCATCACCGAGAACCAGATCCACAGCATGAAGCCGATCACGGCGCCCAGCGAGCCATAGGTGGCGTCCAGGCTGGCCACATTGTTCAGGAAGAAGGAGAAGCCCGCCGAGCCGCCCATCCAGGCCGCCGCCGCGACGGCCGATCCCACCGTCACCCATCGCCAACGCGCCCTGGCGCGGCTCGGACCGTACCGATAGGCGATCGTGAAGGCGGCGGTGGCGACGAGGAAGACGAGCGGCCAGCGCAAACCCACGAGGACCCCGGAGCCCATGCCCGCCGCTTCCAGCGCCAGGGGCGCGGCGACCAGGATGGCGCTGACCAGGGCCAGGAAGCCGATCAGGGCCGCGGTGAAGCCGTAGGTCAGGAGGGTGCGCACGAGGTAGTTGCGCTTCTCGGTCTCGTCGTAGGCGATGTTGAGGCCGTCGAAGAGCGACTTCATCCCCGCATTGGCGCTCCAGATCGAGACCAGGAGACCAGCCGCAAAGGCGACCGACAGCCCCTCCGGGCGGCCGGTGGCGAGGCGCATCATCTGTTCGCCCAGAAGCCCCACCGCCTCGGGCGGGAAGATCGTGGAGAGCTGGATGAGCTGGTCTTCGACGGCCTGGACATCCGCCACCAGGCCGTAGAGCGAGACGAAGGCGCCAAGGGCCGGAAAAATGGCCAGCAGGGTGTAGTAGGTCACGCTGCCGGCGACCACCGTGAGCCGGTCCGCGCCGATCTCGCGCCAGGTGCGCCACAGGATGTCGCGCCAGCCCAGCCAGGGAATCTCCCGGGGATGCTCGGCGGAACGGCCGCGCCCCGGCTCCCTGGCCTCGAAGTGATGCGGCTCGGCCACCTCTGGCTTGCTGAGGCCCGGCGGCGCGGTCGGCGCCTGGATGACAATCGTCTCGGGCGGCGGCGGAATGCGGATGGGCTGGGGGGCGGTACGCTGTGATCGTTCGCGCCACCAGGCCGCGCCGACAGCGACCGCCAGCGCCCAGGGCGCCAGGCGCAGCGCAGTAGGCGCGCCTGCCCGCAACCGGGCTGCCGGACCGGATCGAACAGTCGTCAAGACGCGCCTCCCTCAGCGTGGAAACACCCTGACCGCCGGGCCGTTCCGGATCCCGGGAGGCGGATCGCTTGAGGCCGGTGCGGCTTTCGGCGAGAAGCGGGCCATGAGCGGACTCGTCTCGGCGATCTTTCGTCACCCGATAAAGGGCTTCACGCCCGAACAACTGCCCCACGTGGATCTCGCCCCAGGCGAAGGATTTCCCTTCGATCGCCTGTGGGCGGTGGAGAACGGCCCCTCCGGCTTCGATCCGCAGGCGCCGGCCCACGTGCCCAAGCAGAAGTTCACGGTGCTGATGTCGATCCCGAAAGTCGCGGCCGTGCGCACCCGCCTGGACGACGCCACGGGCGTACTGACGGCCGAGGCCCCCGGCGCGCCGGCTTTCTCCGGCGATCTGGCCGACCCCGCCGGACGTGACGGCTTCGCGGCCTGGCTGACGCCGATCCTGGGCGATGACGCGCATGGAGCCCTCAAGGTGGTGGACGGCGGATCGGCTTACCGCTTCACCGATCACCCCTTGGGCCAGGTCTCGATCGTGAACCTCGCCAGCGTCCGGGACCTCTCGGCGCGCATGGGCGTGGAGCTGGACCCGCTGCGCTTCCGGGCGAACGTCTATGTCGACGGCTGGCCGGCCTGGGCAGAGAACGAATGGACCGGCCGCGAGCTGATGGTGGGCTGGGCGCGCGCCAAGGTCTTCAAACCGATCGTCCGGTGCGCCGCGACGCACGTGAATCCCACCACGGCGGAGCGGGATCAGGACGTGGTCAAGGCGCTGTTCGACAACTACGGCCACATGTTCTGCGGCATATACGTTCATGTGACCTCGGCCGGCCGCGTGAACCTCGGCGATGCGGCCACCCTGCCCCAGGAGACCGCAGCATGACCCTGAACCTGGTCCAGGCCTGGAAGGGCGCCCGGGCGCGCCTCGAGGAGGCCGGCGTCCCCGGCCCGGTGATCGACGCGCGCCTGCTGGTGGAGGCCGCCGCCGAGGCGACCCGGGTGGACATCGTCACCGATCCCTACCGGGAGCTGACGCCTGCGCAGGAAGCGAGACTCGAGGAGTTCGTCACACGCCGGACCCGCCGCGAACCCGTGAGCCACATCCTGGGCCGCAAGGGGTTCTGGAAGATCATGCTGCGGGTCACGCCCGACGTGCTGACGCCGCGGCCCGACACCGAGACCGTCGTCGAATATGTGCTGCGCGACTTCCCCGAGCACGCCCCCTGGACCGTGCTGGACCTGGGCGTCGGCTCCGGCGCGATCCTGCTGGCCATCCTGGCTGAACGACCGGCGGCCCGCGGCCTCGGGGTCGACATCTCGGAAGAGGCGCTGGCCGTGGCGCGGGACAATGCGGCCTCGCTGGGGCTGGCGAACCGCGTCGCGCTGCTCCGCGCCGACTGGAGCGCCGGGCTGGAGGCCAGCAGCTTCGACCTCGTGGTCTCCAACCCACCCTACATCGCCAGCGAAGTGATCGGGACCCTGGACCCCGAAGTGCGGGACCACGAACCCCGCCTGGCGCTGGAAGGCGGGGCGGATGGGCTGGACCACTACCGCCTGCTGGCGCCCGAGATCCTGCGCGTCCTGAAACCCGGCGGACGCTTCGCGGTGGAGATCGGCTACGACCAGAAGACGCAGGTCGAGGCGCTGTTTCGTGACGCGGGCGCCGTCTTCGTGGAGACCATCCGCGACCTCGGCGACCGCGACCGAGTGGTGGTCGGCGAAAAAAGGGCCTTGGAAAGGGCGGACTGACCCGCTACATCAAGGAACGTCTCCACCCAAATTCGTCGGTGTTGCAGGTAGATGCGTCCCCATGAAGGACGCCCGCCCGACCCGACAGGCGCGACGTTTCCTCATCCAAGGGGCCTCTCGCTGACGAGCTTCCGGGCGGAAGACGGGGAACACACACGTCTTCGACACACTGACCGGGCGAGGGCCCGACCACGCTGAAGGCGAAGCCGCCCAAAGGGCGCTCAGGGAACAGCCGTACGGTTTCTGAATTATGAGAGATTTCAAGGGTATGAAGCGCCAGCGCGGGCGCAATCGGGGCGGCGGCGGCGGCGGTAAGCCGCAGCAGCAGAACGCCAACCGCGCGTTCGATTCCAACGGCCCCGACGGCGTCAAGGTCCGCGGCAACGCCCAGCACGTGTTCGAGAAGTACCAGCAGCTCGCCCGGGACGCCTCCTCGGCCGGCGACCGCGTCCTTGCCGAGAACTACCTGCAGCACGCCGAGCACTACTTCCGCCTGCTTCGCGCCATCCAGCCGAACCGGCCGGCCAGCGAGATCCTGGGCCGCGACCAGTTCGCCTCGGGCTACGACATCGATTTCGAAGACGAGAATCTGCAGGCCCAGGCCGAAGCCGCCGACGAGGCGGCCGAGAACGGGGAGACCCGTCCTGAAGCCCGCGCCGACGGTGGCGACCAGAACCGGGATCGCGACCAGAACCGCGACCGCAATCGGGATCGCGACCAGAACCGCGACCGGGGCGACTGGCAGGCGCGCGACGGCGACCGGGGTCGGGACCGTGACAATCGGGACCGCGACAACCGTGACCGGGAGGGTCGCGACCGCGACCGCTGGCGCGACCGGGATCGCCCCCGCCGCGACGATCGTCCGCGCGCCGAAGAGGGCGAACGTCGCGAGCGCTTCGACCGCGACCGCGGCGACCGTCCAGAACGCGCGGCCTCCGACCGTGACCGCCCTGAACGTGATCGCGCCGAGCGTGAGAGGCCCGAGCGGGACCCGCTGGCCGTGGTGACGCCGCAGGGCGATGCGCCGGCGCAAGCGGAGCGCGCCCCCGTCCTGCGGGATGCCGAGGGCGGCGCCAGCAACATTCCGGACTTCCTGCGACCCACCCGTCCGCCGGCGCCCGTCGCCGAGGCGGCCGAGGAGAAGCCCGCCCGTCCCCGCCGTCGCCGCGCCCCGCGCAGCTTCGAAGCCGGCGAAGGCGCGCCTGAGGCCGAGGAGGCCTGAAGCTTCTGAGGCTTCGAGAGACGCCGAACGCATTGAGAGCTCCCCACCCCGGGGAGCTCTTTTCGTTTGGAGCTATTCGGTCCGCCTCAGCAGGTCCGCCAGCTCATCCTTCCACAAGGCGGCATGGGTGTGCGTGCCGTGGCCGCGGCTCTGCACCGTGGCCGGGATCAGCACATAGCGGGTAGTCCTTAGGCGCCTCATCGCCGCCTCGGCGAGGCCGAGCTCGGGCGGGTTGATGAAGTCGTCGGCCGAGTTCACCCAGGTCATGGGCGCGGTGATCTTTTCGAGGTCCTTCGACGGATCATAGGTCCGCGACGAGTCCACTTGGTAGATGAAGTCGTTCGCGTCCATGCCGGCGATCCGGCGTGGCAGCTCCCGTGCAAGCCACTCGTCCACAGCGGCGCGGGTGGGGAGCTGGGCCTGCATGGGAATGGGCGCCGCGCCGGCCAGGATCAGGAGGTCGGCCGCAGTCTTGAGCCCCTGGACTGGCTGGTCCGTGTACTCGCCTCCTTTGTAGGCCGGGTCGGAGGTGACAGCGTCGATCGCCATTCGCCGCCAGAGGCGATTGCGGCCCGCGATCTCGGTGGGCTGGCAGGCCAGCGGCATCAGCGCCCGGGCGGCGTGGGGCCAGGTGGTCGCCCAGATGAAGCCGTGCATGCAGCCCATGGACGTGCCCATGATCAGGCGCAGCTTCTCGATCCCCAGCCCTTCCACGAGCGCATGCTGGGCCGCGACCATATCGGCGTAGTCGTACTTCGGGAACCGCGCCCGCAAGCCGTCCGACGGCTTGGAACTGCCGCCGTGCCCGAGGTTGTCGGGCATCACGATGAAGTACTTCGCCGGGTCGAGCAGGCCGCCGGGCGCAAACAGCACGTCGGCGAACAGAGGGTTGGTGAACTGCCGGCCCGTCCCACCCGTGCCGTGCAGGATCAGGACGGCGTTGCCCACCCTGCCCGACGCATCCGTCTTGGGCGTCCCCAGGGTGTGATAGCGGATCCTGAGCTCGCGCAGCGTCTCGCCGGTCCGGAAGCGGAAGTCCTTGATGACGTAGTCTTGCGCGACCGGGTCGGGCGCGGCCTGCGCCGCCGCACCGACCGAAAGCGCCATCAACAATCCGGCCAGCGCCGCGCCCACACCCTTCAGCATCATCGACCTCCGCAAGTGGGAGGCAATCTACTGACGGCCCGCTAGAACCGGTAGCCCACGCCCAGTCGGAAGTTGCGCCCGGGCAGCGGGGCGATGTCCTTGAGGAACGAGGCGTGCTCACGGGCCTCGACGTCGCCCAGGTTCCGGCCCTCGACGAAGACCTTGAAGTCGCGATCCTTAAGGGGCCGGAAGGTCAGCGAGGCGTTGACCAGGGTGTAGCCACTGGTCGGCAGCTCGAACCCGGCGACACGGTCCTGGCCGCCGACACGGCGAACCTCCACGAGGCCGCTCCACCAGCTTGCCTCATACACGCCACGGCCGGCGACGGACCACGGCGGGATGCGCGCCGGGGGACCAAGGTCGGTCCGGCCGTGCACGTAGTCGGCTGTACCTCCCAGGGTGAAGCTGCGCTCGCCGTCCGACCAGACTTCGTAGGTTCCGTCGATCTCGCCGCCGTAGAAGGTCGCATCGGTCTGGATGTACCGGAACACGGCCAGGCCGCTGTCGTCGTCGACATCGCCGGTCGGACGAAGGTCGATGAACCCGTCGTACCGGACCACGAAGAGGTGCGCGTCCACGTCGAGCGGCCCGCGCGTCACGTGGCCCGTGAGGTCCAGCGAGTACGACACCTCGCTGCCGAGGCTGGCGTCCCCGATCTCGAACGAGCGGGTGGCCGGGTGCGCGCCGGCGGCGAACAGTTCTTCCTGGGCCGGGGCGCGCTCGGTGCGCGATCCGCTGAGCGAGAGGAACAGCCCCTCCGCCGGCCGCAGGAAGCCGCCCAGGGACGCGGAGACGCCCGTGAAATCGCGGCGCGCCACGACGCTGTCGATCTCCTTGCCTTCGATCCGGAGCCCCCCCTCGACGCCCCAGCCGTCACGATCGAGGCGCTGGAGAGTGAAGAGGCCCCATTCCTTGGTCTGGGTCGCCGGCACATAGGCCTCGTCGCCGATCGCTTCGAAGTCGCGGTGCAGGGCCTGGACGCCGAACGCGCCCTGCCAGCCGTCGCGGTTGCGCTGGACAAGCTCGATCCGCGCTTCCCAGCCGTCGGAGACGAAGCGCGTGGCCGGCGCGCCGCCTTCGAGCTCGGTGTGAGTGTAGTCGGCATAGCCGCCGGCGAAGCGGATCGTCTCGAAGGGGCCCACGTCGATCCGGCGTTCGCCGCGCACGTCGTACCGCGTCTGCTCCAGGTCGATGCTGACGGCCTCCTCCTCGACCGGCGCCGCTGGATCCGCCTCCTCCTCGTGGGCGTGACCGGGGACGCCGTACTTGGTGTCGGTCCGCTTCATGGAGACGCCGATGTAGCCGTCGTCGCCGACGTAGGAGAGCCCGGCGCCATAGGCCGAAAGGCGGGCGAAGGTGTTCTCGACGGTGGAGTCGACCTTGCCGGGGTATTCCTCGCCGTCCGCCTCAAGCTGACGGCGGGACTCGGGGAAGGTGGGGACGTCGTAGTCCTTGGTCTCCCGACGCAGCCCGTCGACGGAGACGACCCACGGCCCCTGGCCGGCCTGGATCTCACCGCCGGTGGTCCAGCCGTTATCGACTGTCGAGCCGGACGCCAGCAGTCGCCCGCGGACCCCGTCGACCGGCTTCGTCGCGATCCGGTCATCGATGATGTTCACCACCCCGCCGATCGCCGAGCCGCCGTAGGCCAGGGCCGAGGGTCCGCGCAGCACCTCGATCCGGTCCGCTTCCTGCGGGTCCGTCGCCACGGCGTGGTCGGGCGACAAGGCGCTGGCGTCGACCTGCCCCAGGCCGTTGGACAGCACCAGGACCCGGGGGCCGGACAGGCCGCGGATCACCGGCCGGCTCGCGCCCGGTCCGAACGCGCTGGACCGCACGCCCGCCACACCCGCCAGCACATCGCCGATGCCGCCGGAAGGCGCCTGGTCGAGGTCGTCCCGCTTCAGGATGTCGACGCTGGTGGTCGCGGAGTCGATCGTGACGACGTAGGGCGCCGCCGTGATGACGACCTCGCTGACCTCGGGTTGCGCCTTCTGGGCGAAGGCGGGCGCAGCGGCCACGAGGCCGGCGGCGGTCGAGGCGAGGAGGAGGAGACGCGACATGAAGGTTCCGGGGCTTGCAGGGACGCCGATGTGTTATGAAATAACATAACCGGTAGTCAAGCGCGTTGCCGCCCGCGGCGGAAGCGAGGTACGAGATGCCCATGAGTTGCTCACACCACGGCGAGCATGAGCACCACGGCCTGCGCGGGCCGGCCCTGGCGCACGCGCTCGAGGCCGCCGAAGCCCGCTGCGGCGACAGTCAGGAGCGGTTGACCGCCCCCCGCCGCCGGGTGCTGGAACTGCTTCTGGGCGCGGACGCGCCGCTGAAGGCCTACGACCTGATCGCCGCCTACGGCGACAAGGGCGAGCCCGCGAAGCCGCCGACGGTCTATCGGGCGCTCGAATTCCTGGAGCGCCTGGGCTTTGCGCACCGGATCGAGAGCCTGAACGCCTATGTGCCCTGCCGCATCGAAGGCGGGCACGTGGCGGCGTTCCTGATCTGCGACTGCTGTGGCGAGGCGGCGGAGTTTCAGCCCGACCTTGGTCCGCAGCTCGCGGCGATTGCGGCCGGCGGCTATCAGGTGCGCGCCGTGACGCTGGAGGCCCGCGGCCTCTGCGCCGGCTGCCGCAGCCGGTAGAGCCGGCGCCGTGCGCACGACTTGATGCCCCATGCGCAGGCGCATCTACCTCGACTGCGATGGCGTGCTGGCCGATTTCGACAAGGGCGCCGAAGCGATCCTCGGCATGCCGCCGGAGGCGTTCGAGAAGCGGCATGGCGCCGGACAGTTCTGGAGCCGCCTGGCCAAGGCGGACGCGTTCTTCGCCAATCTCGAACCCCTGCCCGACGCCTACGAACTGTACGACGCCGTGAAGCACAAGGAGCCGGTGATCCTGACCGGCATGCCGCGCGGTAACTGGGCGGCGCCGCAGAAGCGCCGGTGGGCCGAGCGCCATTTTCCGGGCGTCGAGATCATCACCACGCTCGCGGCCCTGAAGCGCGAGCACTGCCACCCGGGCGACGTTCTGGTGGACGACCGGGTGAAGCATCGCCACCTGTGGATCGAGGCCGGCGGCGTGTTCGTGCATCACACAGACGCCCGCAGCTCCATCGAGAAGCTGCGGGCGCTAGGCTACCTGGACTGAGCTTCAATACCAGAAGACGTTGCGGACCACCTGGACGATACGCCCGGTGTATTCGTCGATCAGCAGGGCGTCCGGTCCGGAACGGACCCAGTCGAAGCCGGGCGGCGGCAGCGGCAGGTCATAGCGCCAGGGGTCGACGATCCACCAGCCGGAGCCGTACCAGCCGCGCGGGAAGAACTCCCCATAGCTCCAGCTCCGCAGGTAGAAGCCCGACGGCGGGCGCCAGTCGTACCGATAGCGATGCGGGCTGAGGTAGATGCTCGGATAGCGGCCACGCTCCCAGCGCCGGTGATCGCCGCGACGATCGTCCCGACGGTCCCAGTCCCGGCGGTCCCAGTCCCGGCGGTCACGGTCACGATCCCCCCATTCGCGGCGGTCGCGATCCCGCCCGCTCCAGTCACGGCGATCGCCATCGCGCCGGCTGTCGTCGCGGCGGGCGTCGTCCCGGCGGTCGCCGTCACGCGCGCCGTCAGTGCGGCGCCGCCCCTCGTCCCGGCGCTGCCCCCCGTCGCCCCGGAACCGCGCGCGGTCCTGCTGTCGAGGCTCGGTCGCGATGGCGGGGGCCGCCGCCTCCGGCGCGCGCGGCGCCTCTCGAACAGCGGGCGCCTCGCGGGGAGTCCGGTCACGAGGCTGGCGGTAGCCACCGTCGCGCTGGGGCCGATCGCGCTGCTCCAGACGCTCCTGGCGCCCGGGGCGATCCTCACGATCCTGCGCCAGGGCGGGGCCCGCGCCGGCCAGGAAGACGACGGCCAGGGCCGTCATGGCGGTTTTCATCTAGATGTCATCCGTTCGGACCCGTCGCCGAGCCGCAAAGTCCCTTCCTGCCTGCAATGACCGAGCCAGGCTGAACCTCGCTTGAACGGCGGCGATTGCTTGAACCCGCCGGCAGGATGGCCCAAGTCAGCGCAACAGTTCCGGAGAACAAGCGTGGTCGCGACGCCGAACGACATCCTGGGTTTCTGGCGGAACGCGGGCCCCAGGCAGTGGTTCGCCGCCAGGCCGGCCTTCGACGAGGCCATCCGACTGAAGTTCGAGGCCGTACATCACGCCGCCGCACGGGGCGAATACGACAAGTGGGCCGAGACGCCCGACGGCGCGCTGGCGCTGCTGATCCTGCTCGATCAGTTCCCGCGCAATCTCTACCGGGGCTCGGGCCACGCCTTCGCCACCGACGGCAAGGCGCTGGCGATCGCCCATGCCGCGGCCGACGCGGGCTGGCACCGTCAGGTGGAGAAGGAGCTGGCCGGCTTCATGCTGCTGCCGTTCCAGCACGCCGAGGACCTCGGGGACCAGGATCGGGGGCTCCAGCTTGCGAGGGAGCTGGGCAATCCGGATACGGAGAAATGGCACCAGATCCACCGGGACGTGATCGCCCGGTTCGGCCGTTTCCCGCATCGCAATCCGATGCTGGGACGCCCGACCACCCCGGAGGAACAGGCGTTCCTCGACGAGGGCGGCTTCGCGGGTTGAGCCTACTCGGCCTTCTGGGCCTCGATCTCGGCCTTCTCCGGCGCCTTGGTCACACAGACCTTGCGGGGCAGGCGCGAGCCGCTCGGCTTGGCCGTATAGCAATGCTTGGCCGGCTTGGCGTCGGCGGCGGGCTTGGCCTCGGCGACGGCCTTGGCCTCCGGAGCCGGCGCGGCGGCGCCCGGCTGGGCAGTCTCGGGGGACGCAAACAGCGCCATCGCCATCAGGGCGGAAACGATCATGGAACAACCCACATTCGAAAAAACTGTAGTCACGCCTTAACCGCGGGTTAATCGGCCGCCAACCCCGGAATCGACAAACGGTCACATTGTGACGACCACTTGCTCGGCTATTGATCACCGCTAGAGCCCGATCTGGCATCGGATTCATCCACAAATTCTGTTCGAGCCCTCGCGATTTGCCCGCATAAACACGGGGATTTCGGAGTGCGAATCACCCTCACTTAAACACCCACAATTTGTGGGCTGATAGCTGATCAGCCCCATATTTTGGGGATAGACCGGTGAACGCCCACGCTCGACTCGCTCACCATGAGGCAGCAAACGAATGGTCTTCGGGCCATTTGACGGCCGACGCCGATCACCCCGAGCGTCAGTATCTCACCCTCCTGGCCGACATCCTGGAAAACGGCGCGCGGCGCGGCGACCGCACGGGCACCGGCACCCTGGGGGTCTTCGGCCGGCAGATGCGGTTCGACCTGGCCAGGGGCTTCCCGCTGCTGACCACCAAGAAGCTGCATCGTAAGTCGATCATCCTCGAACTGCTGTGGTTCCTGCGCGGCGACACCAATGTTCGCTGGCTGCAGGAGCGCGGCGTCAGCATCTGGGACGAGTGGGCGGACGAGACCGGCGAACTGGGCCCCGTTTATGGCAAGCAATGGCGCTCGTGGGCCGCGCCGGACGGCCGCGTGATCGACCAGATCGCCGGCGTGGTGCAGAGCCTTAAGACCAATCCCGAGAGCCGCCGCCACCTCGTCTCGGCCTGGAACCCGGCCGACGTGGACGACATGGCCCTGCCGCCCTGCCACTGCCTGTTCCAGTTCTTCGTGGCTGACGGAAAGCTGTCCTGTCAGCTCTACCAGCGCTCGGCCGACGTGTTCCTGGGCGTGCCGTTCAACATCGCCAGCTATGCCCTGCTGACCCTGATGATGGCCAAGGTGACCGGCTATGAGCCCGGCGAGTTCGTCCACACCCTGGGCGATGCGCACCTCTACCTGAACCACCTCGACCAGGCGCGGCTGCAGCTTTCCAGGGAGCCCCTGCCCTTCCCAACCCTGCGGGTGGCCGACAAGGACGACCTGCTGGCGTTCGAGTACGAGGACTTCAAGCTCGAGGGGTACCAGGCGCACCCCTCCATCCCCGCGCCGATCGCGATCTAGCGATGCCGAAGCCGCCGCTCACGCTCCGGGAAGTCACCGAGTCCGCGGCCGAGATTTCGGACATCTATGCGGGCAAGTACGGGATCGTCCGCGACGACGACTGGTTCCTGCTGAAGCTGCAGGAAGAGGTGGGCGAACTGGCCCAGGCGCACCTAAGGCTCTCCAGCCGCGGCCGGGGCGAGGCCACCGAGCACGACCGCGCCGACGAGGCGGCGGACGTGCTCTGCATGCTGCTGCTCTACTGCCGCCGCTTCGGCATCGACCCGGACGCGGCGGTCCGGCGCAAGTGGCTGACCTGGCTCGAACCGGCGAGCTGAAGCCCAGGCTTTCCCCCAGGTATTCGCCAGCCTAGGTTGAGCGCCTGAAGGGGGATCTTTCCATGAAGCGTATAGTGTTCGCCGCCGCCGTCGGGCTGTCGGCGCTGTGTCCCGTAGCCGCCAACGCGGGGCCCGACGCCGAGAAACTGAGCCGATGCCTGGTCGACAACGCCAGCCCCAAGGACCAGGCGGCGCTGGTGCGCTGGATGTTCCTGGCGATGTCGGCCAATCCCTCGCTGGAGGGTCTGGCGAAGGTCACGCCCGAGCAGCGCGACGCCTACAACAAGGCGATGGCGGCCACGTTCGAGCGGCTCGTGCTGCAGGACTGCCGTGCCGAGTACGTCACCGCCGCCAGAACCGACGGGCCGGCCGCTCTCCGGGAGGCGTTCCAAGTCATGGGCGAGCGCGCCGCGGCCCAGCTCATGTCGGATCCGCAGGCCACCAAGGAGATCGAACGGTTCGCCGCCTTCCTCGACGAGGCCAAGTGGACCGCGCTGGCCGCCGAGGTCGGGAAGGACTGACGCCCGCGCCCGCGGCGCGCTAAACAGCGGACCATGTCCAGAGTCATCCTCGCCGCGGGCCCCATCGCCCGCGCCCGCAACGGCGTCATCGGGAGGGACGGGACCCTGCCCTGGCGGCTGAAGACCGACCTCGCCATCTTCCGCGCCATCACCATGGGCAAGCCGGTCATCATGGGCCGCAAGACCTGGGACAGCCTGCCCAAGAAGCCGCTGGTGGGCCGCACCAACATCGTGCTGTCGCGCGACGGCTCGTTTGAGCCGCAGGGCGCGCTGGTCTGCGAGGACTTCTCGGAAGCCGTGGCCATCGCCCGCGAGCAGGCCGAGGAGGACGGCGCCAGCGAGGTGTGCGTCATCGGCGGCGCCTCGCTGTTCGAGCTGGCGCTGAAGAAGGCCCGGCGGCTCTACCTGACCGAGGTGGACGCCGAGATCGAGGGCGACGTGGTCCTCTCGCCCATCGACGAGCGCGAATGGGTCGAGGTGCGCGCCGAGCGCCACGAGGCCTCGGAGGTGGACCAGTATCCGTTCACGGTCCGCGTCCTGGACCGCCGATAAAAAAAATGGCCCGGGGCGAACCCCGGGCCAGTGGGAAGACCTCGCCTGTCTCGCTTAGAAGGCGAAGGTGAGAGAAGCCCCGTAGGTGCGGGGCTGCCCCGGGAAGCGCACGACCACGTTCGCGTTCGAGCTGACCGCGGTCCAATAGTAGGTGTTCGTCAGGTTGCGGACCCAGAGCTGGGCGCTCCAGCGATCGTCCAGCGCGTGGACACCGAGGCTGGCGTTCACCAGGCCGTAGTCCTTGATCACGAACCGCGGATCGCCCTCGAGGTCGGCGTGGCTGTCGTCCTGCCAGCGGGCGTTGACCGCCGCCTGCAGGCCCAGGTCGGACGTCAGGTCGCGGTTGTAGAGAGCCGTGATCGCCCCCGACCGCTTCGGGCTGTAGAGGAACGGCGCGCCGTCGAAGTCCTGCGGCTGGCCGGCCGAGTTGATGCCGGTATAGCCCTTCACCTCGGTGTGCAGCAGGGTGCCCGAGGCGATGACGGTGAACTCCGGCGTGACCCGCCAGGTGACTTCGCCATCGACCCCGTAGGCCTCGCCCTTCGGCACGTTCTGCAGCCGCGAGAGCGCGGTGTAGATCGGGTCGGCGAAGTAGACGCTGAGCTGCTTGTCCTCATAGTCGTAGTAGAAGGCGCTGACGTTCACCTGCACGCGGCGCTCGAACAGGCCGGCCTTCACACCCGCTTCGTAGGCCGTCAGCATCTCCTGCTTGGCCGGGGCGTTCTGGGTCGAGATGTTGGCGGCGTTGATCGGCGTGGCGCCCGCCTTGGCCCCGCGCGAGACAGAGCCGAACACGAGCACGTTGTCGGCCGGCTTCCAGTCCAGGGCCACGCGCCAGGCGACGTTGTTCTCGTCCAGCTGCGAAATGACCGGACCGAAGGCGAGCGTCGCCGGGTTGAACGTGTTGCACTGGTTGGCGGCGATCGGCGCGACGGCCGCGCCGTAGGTCTGGAAGAACAGCGCCCGGTTCACGACGTTCACGTTCGGCAGCATGCTGCCGTTGAAGTCGCGCGAGCAGCCGTTGTAGTCCTGCTTGTCCTCGGTGTAGCGGATGCCGCCGGTGATCTTCAGGGTCTCGGTGATCTCGTAGTCGGCGTTGGCGAAGAGGCTCCAGGTCTTGGTCTCGATGTCGCCGCGATCGACGTAGGTGCGGAACGACTGCGCCATCTGGGCCGCCGTGTAGCCGGCGCTGTTGAACGGCGTCGCCAGCAGGGTCGAGCCGAAGAAGCGGATCAGCCCGACATTGGAGTTCTGGCCGAGCAGCGTGCGGTTGGCGTCGATGATCTCGTCGCGGGCGATGTAGCCGCCCACCAGCCAGTTCGCCCGGTCCGTGCTACCCTCGATCCGCAGTTCTTCCGAGATCGACTCGATGTCGCCGCGGGCGTTCTGCAGCAGGATTTCGTAGGGCGCGCCGCTCCAGTCGAAGAGCGCGCGGCGCTTCAGGTCCTGGAAGCCCGTCAGCGAGACGATGCGCATGTCGTCATTGATGTCGTAGGCGACGCGCAGCTTGATGCCGACGAACTCATTGTCCTCGCGGAGCGGGCCGGCGAGGCCGGCGCCGATGCCGATATCGGCGCTGCGGGCGGCGCGCGGCGCCCAGTCGGCCTGGCTCGCCTTGGTGGGCAGGTTGCCCGCGATGTAGTCCTTCAGGCCGGGAGCCAGGAACGGGCTGTTGGCCGTCGCCGGCGTGAAGCCGATGCCCTGGGCAGAAACGGTGTCGGACTGGTTCTTCCAGTAGCTGACCGAGGCGTCGACCGCGAGGCGGTCGTTGGGCGTGAAGGCCAGGGAGCCGCGGACGCCCCAGCGGTCGACCTCGCCCTGGCGTTCGCCACGGGTGTTGGAGATCTGCCAGCCCTTGTCGCTGTTCTCCGCGCGGAAGGCGAAGCGGCCCAGGAGGTTGGGCGCGATCTGGCCGTTGATGACCCCCTCGAGGTTGTAGGTCTTGTAGTTGCCGGCCTCGGCGGTGACACGGGCCGAGAACTCCTCGGTCGGCTTGTTGGTGACGAAGTCCACGAGGCCCGCGGTGGTGTTGCGGCCGTAGAGGGTGCCCTGCGGGCCCTTCAGCACCTCGACCCGCTCCAGATCGAAGATCGGGCCGGTCATCATGAACGGATAGGCGTAGGCGACCTCGTCCACATAGGTGCCGACGGTCGAGGTCGCCGACAGGTTGATGGTGTTGAAGCCGATGCCGCGCAGCGTGTAGGTCGGCACGCCCTGATAGCTCTGAGAGACCGTGAAGCTGGGCGCGAAGGCCGAAAGGTCCTTGGTGTCGGTGACGTGGAGCTGCTCGAGCACCTCGCCGCGCACCGCCTGGATCCCCATGGCGACGTCATTGGCGCTTTCCGCGCGGCGCTGAGCGGTGACGATGATGGCGTCGACCATCGCCGGCTCCTCGGACGCCGGCGGCGGCGTCTGCGCCAAGGCGGCAGTCCCGGACATGAGGGCGATGGCGGAAACCGACAGCACCAGACGGCCGCGGCCGCGGCGAACTTGACTCATATGAACCTCCCCAGGGCCGCCGATTGGGAGAGCGGCCTCGTTGCGACGGGCACTGCGCCCGCACGCTTTCATGATCTGGCGGCACGACTCATGACGCCGCCGGCGCGATAGGTGAGGTCGCGTGACAGTTCTGACAAGCTATCGGAAGTGACAGGGTGAAGTATTCGAACAGTTGTTTGAAGCCGCTCCGCCACATTACCTTACGCAGCGTCACAGCGATTTCTTCGCCAGATGCGGCGTGATTGACGTTGCGTCAAGAGCTCCGTTCCCCCTTCCCTCGGCGCCCCCCGCGGACGCTATAGTCAGCGTAAACGAACAAGGAGGAACGGCATGGACATCGAACTGGTCTGCGAGGGCCTGGAGTTTCCGGAGGGGCCCATCGCCATGGCCGACGGCTCGGTGATCCTGACCGAGATCAAAGGACGACGGCTGACGCGAGTGAAGCCCGACGGGACGAAGGAGCTGGTGGTGGAGACTGGCGGCGGGCCGAACGGCGCGGCCATCGGCCCGGACGGCGCCATCTGGATCACCAACAACGGCGGTTCGTTCGAGTGGCTGGACAATGGCGGCCTGACGATCCCGGGGCCGACCCCGCCCAGCCACACCGGCGGCTATATCCAGCGCTACGACCTGCAGTCCGGCAAGCTGGAGACGGTGTACGACGCCTGTGACGGCAAGAAGCTGGTGGGCCCCAACGATCTGGTCTTCGACAAGTCGGGCGGGTTCTGGTTCACCGACCACGGTTGTTCGACGCCGGACGGCCGCAAGAACGGCGCGGTCTACTACGCCAAGGCCGACGGCAGCCACATCAGCCAGCAGCGCGGACACCTGATCTCACCGAACGGCGTGGGCCTCTCGCCCGACGAGAAGGTGGTCTACGTGGCCGACACCCAGCTCGGCCGGCTATGGGCGTTCGACGTGGCCGAAACCGGCGTCCTGGCCCCGAACCCGGGGTTCGCGCCGGGGCGGGTGATCTGCAACCTGCCGGGCTACCAGCTGCTCGACAGCCTGGCCGTCGAGGCCTCGGGCAAGGTCTGCGTGGCGACGATCATCAACGGCGGCATCACCGCCTTCGACCCCAGCGGCAGCACCGAGCACTATCCGGTCCCGGATTTGGTCGTGACCAACATCTGCTTCGGCGGCGGCGACATGCGGACAGCCTGGATCACCGCCTCGTCGACCGGAAAGCTCTACCGGGCCAGGTGGCCGCGGCCAGGCCTGAAGCTGAACTTCAACGCCTGAGCCGACGATGGTCGCCGACGTCCTGGGCGCCGTTCTCATCTTCGCCGTGGTGGTCGCGACCATCCTTCACGCGCGCTCAAGACGGCGCCGCCGCAGCGATGGCTATGATGAGAGCAGCGGCTCCTACGACGACGGGGGCGACGGCGGCGGGGATGGGGGCGGCGACTGAGCGGACAGCCTCCCCCCCCTTTCCCGGCGGCGAGGAAGGAGGCGAGAGCGCCTAGTACAGCGTCGCCAGCGCCGAGCGATCGTAGGCCTTGAGCTCGTCGTGGCGTCCTTCGCGGACCTTCACCACCCACTCCGGATCCTGCAGCAGGGCGCGGCCGACACCGACCAGGTCGAAGTCGCCTCGCTCCAGCATGGCCTCCAGCCGGTCCAGCGAGGCCGGCTGGGACAGCTCTCCGCCCCATGCCGCGATGAACTCGCCCGAGAGCCCGACGCTGCCGACGGTGATGGTGGGCACGCCGGTGAGCTTCTTGGTCCAGCCGGCAAAATTCAGGTCGCTGCCCTCGAATTCCGGCTCCCAGAACCGGCGCTGCGAGCAGTGGATGCAATCGGCGCCGGCATCGACCAGCGCACCCATCCAGGCTTCGAGCGCCTTCGGATCCTTGGCCAGCTTGACCTCGTAGTCCTGCTGCTTCCACTGGCTGACGCGGATGATCACCGGGTAGTCCGGGCCCACGGCCTTGCGCACTTCGCGCAGGATGTCGGCCGCAAAGCGGGCCCGCCCCGGCAGATCCTTTCCGCCGTACGCGTCCTCGCGGACGTTGGTGCCGTCCCAGAAGAACTGGTCGATCAGATAGCCGTGGGCGCCGTGCAACTCGATGGCGTCGAAGCCGATCGCCTTGGCCGCGGCCGCCGCATCCGCGAAGGCGCGAATCGCGTCGGCGACCTCGGCGTCGGTCATCGGCGCGCCGAAGGCCTTGCCCGGACGCGAGAGGCCAGAGGGGCTGTCGTAAGGTCCGGGCGGGCTCCAGGTCTCGCTCCGGGTGCGGACGGCGCCCACGTGCCAGAGCTGCGGCGCGATCTTGCCGCCGACGGCATGGACCTCGTCCACCACCTTCTTCCAAGCCGCCAGCTCGGCGTCGCCGTGGAAGCGCGGGACATTCGGATCGTTCACGGAGGCCGGACGGTTCACCCCCGTGCCCTCGGTGATGATCAGGCCGACCTGGTTCTCGGCGCGGCGCCGGTAGTAGGCTGCGACCTCCTCGGTCGCCACGCCGCCTGGCGAGAACGAGCGCGTCATCGGCGCCATGACGATGCGATTGGGCAGGTCCAGCCCCTTCAGGCTGTACGGCGTGAACAGGATGTCGGAAGCCATGCGTTTCCCCGGGAGCGCGTTTCAAACATCTGTTTAGCGAGCGCGGCCGGATACGCCATGCAGAAATGCTGCGGCCCCCTATCGCGTCTCTGCGACGCAACACCTGCGTCACCAAAGTGACGCCCGCGTCATCTTTCGTTGACTTACGGGCAGCACGGCTCCATCGTTCAAGATGACGTAACGCGGGCGTTTGAAGACCCGCGCCCCCAGGAGGACGAGCAATGGACGACGCGGCTCTCGATCTGCACCGCCAGGCCCGCGAGACGGCCTATTCAATGCCGCTGGAGCAGATCAACCCGGCCGATCCGGAGCTGTTCCGCAGCGACACCATGTGGCCCTACTTCGAGCGGCTGCGGAAGGAAGACCCCGTCCACTACACCGCCGATTCCGGCTGGCCGGACGTGGGCGCCTACTGGTCGGTGACGAAGTACAACGACATCATGGCCGTGGACACGAACCACGAGGTGTTCTCGTCCGAGCCGATCATCGTGCTGCCCGATCCGGCGGAAGACTTCACCCTGCCGATGTTCATCGCCATGGACCCGCCGAAGCACGACATCCAGCGCAAGACGGTGCAGCCCATCGTGTCGCCGCACCACCTGGCGCACCTTGAACCGATCATCCGCGAGCGCGCCGCCAAGATCCTCGACGACCTGCCGATCGGCGAGGAGTTCGACTGGGTGGACAAGGTGTCGATCGAGCTCACGACGATGACGCTCGCCACTCTGTTCGACTTCCCGTGGGAAGACCGGCGCAAGCTGACGCGCTGGTCCGACGTCGCCACGGCTGGTCCGGAATCCGGCATCTTCAGCTCGAACGACCCGGAGGTCGCTGAACAGGAGCGGCGCGCCGAACTGTTCGAATGCGTGGACTACTTCATGCGGCTCTGGAACGAGCGCGTGAACGCCCCGCCGCGTCCCGACCTGATCTCCATGCTGGCCCATGGCGAGTCCACCAAGAACATGGACCGCATGGAATACCTGGGGAACCTGATCCTGCTGATCGTCGGCGGCAACGACACGACGCGGAACACGATCTCCGGCTCGATCCTGGCTCTGAGCCAGAACCCCGACCAGGAGCGCATCCTCCGCGCCGATCCCGGCATGATCCCCAACATGGTTTCGGAGACCATCCGCTGGCAGACGCCGCTGGCCTACATGCGCCGGACGGCCAAGCAGGACTTCGACCTCGGCGGCAAGACCATCAAGAAGGGCGACAAGGTCGCCATGTGGTACGTTTCGGGCAATCGCGACGAAGACGTCATCGAGCGGCCGAACGACTACTGGATCGAGCGGCCCCGCGTGCGCCAGCACCTGTCATTCGGCTTTGGCATCCACCGCTGCGTGGGTAATCGCCTGGCCGAGCTGCAGCTCAAGATCATCTGGGAAGAGATCCTTCGGCGCTTCCCGCGGATCGAAGTCGTCGGCCCACCGCGCCGGGTCCTGTCGTCCTTCGTCAAGGGCTACGAGCACCTGCCGGTGGTCATCCCCACCCGGACCTGACGACGAGAAGTGGGGCCGATCATCCGGCCCCGCCGCATCACACCATAGGGACGACCCGTCGGAGCCGCGCTTCGGCGGGTCGTTCCGTTACTGGGCAGGCCTCGCGGACGGCTTAGCGGGCCCCGGCTTCACGGAGGGTTTGGCGGCCGGCGCTGGCGCCAGCGCGGCGGGAGGCGGATCCCAGGAACCCATCAGGCCGATCACGATCTTCGCCACGCTTTCCGCCGCCACGACCGAGCCGCCGCCCACGCCCTCGCAGATCACGCGGTAGCCGGCATAGATGTCGGAGGACTCGCCCGCAGGGCCCCATTCGGGGTTCGGATTGACCTTGCTGACCAGCAGTTTTCCCGAGCGGGAGAAGGCCGAAAACTCGCGCCACCGCGTCCGTTGGGCCGCGCAATCGTACTCGGTCAGGGTTCGGACATACCCTGGCTCCGGCGGGCTACCGCTCAGGATGTTGCGCTGGACCCGGACGGCCCAGGCGCGACGCACAGCGCCATCGCCCACGCGCTCGACCCCCTCGGGATCCATCACCGTCCAGGAGTCCGCGCCCGACTGGATGACATAGTAGGTCCTCGCAGCCGCCGTCCCAGCCGCCGCGACCGCGGCCAGACCGATGAGGCTCGAGAGGGCGAGAGCGATCCGGGACATGACGACAGGAGTAACGCCTTGGATCGAACGGGCCAACCCCCGGCGCCCGCCCGGTCTCCGGATACGCAAACGGCCCCCGCTTGGGGGCGGGGGCCGATGTGGCTTGGGTGCGGGGACAGGATTTGAACCTGTGACCTTCAGGTTATGAGCCTGACGAGCTACCGGGCTGCTCCACCCCGCG
>NZ_QFYS01000042.1 GCF_003254525.1 Phenylobacterium kunshanense | reverse complement strand
GGTTTCTTTATTACAAAAAAAAGGTGTTCAATATCATTGCTCCAAACAAATCCTTCTGGTAAATGGTTACTTCTTGGACTTGACGACTCCTTTAGGAGCGCCCTTGGGAGCGGGCTTCTTGCCGGCGACTTTGGCACCTGGCTTTCCGGCTGCCTTTCCCGCGGGCTTCTTGGCGGCAGCCTTCACCGGCTTCTTCTCCACAACCTTCTTGACGGGCTTGACCAAAGCCTCGCGCTGGCTCTTCAGAGCCTTGACGATCTTCTGCTCTTCGATGAGGAAAGCGCGGACGATTCTCTCTCGCAGGCAGCTGTGGCAC
>NZ_QFYS01000041.1 GCF_003254525.1 Phenylobacterium kunshanense | reverse complement strand
TAGGAACAACCCAGATATAGAGACGACGCTATAGCGAAAGCAACCCAACTGTGATACTAAACGAACACACACACACACAACAATATCCCCAAGATGTCTGCCACAAAGGTGAACCATTTGATCGGAGCGACTACGCGCTACATTGCCGGACGGAATGCGGTGCAGACGGTCTATTGGCGCACCTCAGCCGGACCCAATCCCCGGATGCTGAAGACCAACAAGCTGCAGAACTTCGATCGCACCCAGAAGGCGCCTCAGAGTGTACGGATGCAGAACTACGATCGCAGCTATATCCGAGACTAGGGAGTTTGATAGTTT
>NZ_QFYS01000040.1 GCF_003254525.1 Phenylobacterium kunshanense | reverse complement strand
GCGGGGTAGCCCTTCTCGCAACCGGCAGAGGCACCGAATGAGGTCAGACCGATCTGCTCGCTGGACGACTTGAGGACCAGAGGACCGCCGGAGTCACCGTTGCAGGTGGACTTGGCGTCGGTGGTGGCCACGCAGAGGGTTGAGTCGGTCACGACCGAGGTGCCGTAGGTTTGGGCGCACTTGGTGTTGGTGATCACAGTCAGGTCGACATACTGAAGATTGGTAGCCACACCACTGGAGGTGTCACTGGTGCGTCCCCATCCGGAGGCGACAGCGACGTCACCGACGAAGGTCGAGTAGGAGTTGGAGATGCTTGGCAGCTTGACGGCGG
>NZ_QFYS01000006.1 GCF_003254525.1 Phenylobacterium kunshanense | reverse complement strand
ATTGGTCTACCCCACCCTTCTGTGAAGTTGGAAACGCCCGATCGCTGGCGCGGCGATGGTCCGCCGGACAGGCATGTCGCTGGCGGCCTGCGCCGAGGCGGAACGGCGAGCCTGGGCGACCGTTCGCTCACTGGAAGGAGTCTGACCATGTCCGAACCCCGTAAACCCCTGAACGACGGTGGCCAGGGTCAGCCGGCCTCGCCCTCGCCGCCGGAGGACCATGGCCTCAGCAAGATGGGCGGCGGCGAGAGCCGCGGCGATGGTCTGGACGACGATGTCCGGGGCGGGATGATCGGCGACGCCGAGGGCGCCGACCGCGGCGGGATGGAAGACGAGGGCTGATTTGGTCTCGCGGTCCTGCGGCCCTAGCCTCTGAACCATGCGCGCCTTCGCCGAGCTTCTGGACCGGCTGTCCCTGACGCCCTCGCGGAACGCCAAGCTGACGCTGGTGCGCGATTACCTGCGCGCGACGCCCGATCCGGACCGGGGCTGGGCGCTGGCGGCGCTGACCGGGGATCTGACGTTCGACGCGGCCAAGCCCGCCTTCATCCGCAAGGCGGTGGAGGCGCGGATGGACGCCCAGCTCTTCGCCTGGTCCTACGACTATGTGGGCGACCTGGCCGAGGCGGTGTCGCTGGTCTGGCCCCGGCGGCCGGGCGCCAACCGCGAGCCCGAGCTGTCGGAAGTCATCGAGGGCCTCAGGACCGCCTCGCGCGCCGAGGTCCAGCGGCTGATCGAGGGCTGGCTGGACGCCATGCCCGAGGCGCGCGAGCGGTGGGCGCTACTCAAGCTGGTCACCGGCGCCCTGCGCGTGGGCCTTTCCGCCCGGCTGGCCAAGCAGGCGGCCGCCGACATGGGCGGCGTGGCCGTGGCCGAGGTCGAGGAACTGTGGCACGCCCTGCACCCGCCGTACGAAGACCTGTTCGCCTGGCTGGAGGGGCGTTCGGAGAAGCCCTCGTCCGAGAACCCCGCCCGCTTCCGGCCCGCCATGCTGGCCCAGGCGATCGACGAGGCGGTCGATTTCGCGAAACTGGACCCCGCCGACTACGCCGCCGAGTGGAAGTGGGACGGCATCCGCGTGCAGGCGGCGCACGAGGGCGGGGTGCGGCGGCTCTACACCCGCACCGGCGACGACATCTCGCGCACCTTCCCCGACATCCTGGACGCCCTGGACGACGACGGGGTGATCGACGGCGAGCTGCTGGTGATCCGCGACGGCCGGGTCGCCAGCTTCGCCGACCTGCAGCAGCGCCTGAACCGCAAGAGCGTCGATGCGAAGCTGATGGCGGCCTTTCCGGCCGCGATCCGCGCCTACGACCTACTGCAGGAGGGCGGCGAGGATGTCCGAACCTTGCCGTTCGCCGAGCGCCGCCGTCGGCTGGAGGCCTTCGTGGCGCGGCAGGCCAGCCCTCGGATCGACCTGTCGCCGTTGCAGCCGTTCGAGACCTGGGCCGAGCTGGCCGAGCTGCGCGCGAGCCCGCCGGCGGGCGATCCGCAGATCGCCGAGGGTCTGATGCTCAAGCGGTGGGACTCGATCTACGAGGCCGGCCGGCCGAAGGGGCCGT
Source organism: Phenylobacterium kunshanense (assembly GCF_003254525.1). Lineage (GTDB taxonomy): Bacteria > Pseudomonadota > Alphaproteobacteria > Caulobacterales > Caulobacteraceae > Phenylobacterium > Phenylobacterium kunshanense. Next base: position 291,284 of record NZ_QFYS01000006.1, on the reverse strand, counting down.
GGTTCAAGTGGAAGCGCGACCCGTTCCTGGTCGATGCGGTGCTGATGTACGCCCAGCGCGGGCACGGCAAGCGGTCGAGCTACTATTCGGACTACACCTTCGGCGTCTGGACCGCCGACGATGCCGGACAGCGCGTGCTGACGCCGGTCGGCAAGGCGTACTTCGGCTTCACCGACGAGGAGCTGCTGCGCATCGACAAGTTCGTCCGCGACAACACCCTCGAGCGCTTCGGGCCGGTCCGCAGCGTGCGGGCCGAGCAGCACCATGGCCTGGTCTTCGAGGTGGCGTTCGAGGGTCTCCAGCGCAGCACCCGCCACAAGTCGGGCGTCGCCATGCGCTTCCCGCGCATCAACCGCATCCGCTGGGACAAGCCGCCCGGCGAGGCGGACGAGATCGGCTACCTGGAGCGCCTGCTAGAGCAGATGGAGGGACGCTAGAGCCTTTCCCGTTCAGACGGAATCGTTTGAACGGGATGAAAAGGCTCTAACTCAAAGGTTTGAGCGCGTTCTGATCGCAAAACCGGTTTCCACTTTTGCGGAACGCGCTCTAGTTCGGAAGCAGCGCTTCCTTCTCGAGGTACGCCATCAGGTCGCCGCCTTCGAACAGCGCCGCGCGGACCCCGGCCCGGAGCGCCGCCTCCAGGTCCGACGGCTTGTCGCCGATCATCAGCGAGGCCTCGCGGTCGATCGGCCACTCCTGCATCGCCAGCAGCAGCATCCCGGGGTTCGGCTTGCGCAGCGGCGGGTCGGGGTGGCGATAGGCCTCCACCGGCGCTTCGGGGTGCTGGGGCGCGTGGTAGAAGGCGTCGATCCGTGCGCCAGCCTCGGCCAGGTCGGCCTGCATCCGGCGGTGCAACTCGTGGACGTCGTCCTCGGTGTAGTAGCCGCGCCCGACGCCCGACTGGTTGGTCACCACGATCACCAGCCAGCCGGCGCGGTTGAAGGTGGCGATCGTCTCCATCGCGCCGGGGATCCAACGGAAGTCCTCCCAGCGGTAGACGTAGCCCAGGTCCTCGTTGAGCACGCCGTCGCGGTCGAGGAACAGGGCGGGGCGAAGGGGAGGCGACGCAGGCACGGGTGGATCATAGCGCCAGCCCGGCGCAGGTGCGGCCTTTTTTGCGGCGCACAAGGGCGGCGTTGCCCCACAGCGTCGCCGTCGTTAGGTTGCGCGGCCTTTCGAAAAGACCCCTCGCGCCCATGACCCTGACCTTCGACGACATCCTTGCGGCCCAGGCGCGGCTGAAGGGGCACATCGAACGCACGCCCTGCCGCCACTCGCGCACCCTGTCCGAGATCACCGGCGCCGAGGTGTGGGTGAAGTTCGAGAACCTGCAGTTCACGGCGGCCTACAAGGAGCGCGGCGCGCTCAACAAGCTGCTGCAGCTCGGCGAGAACGTCCGCAGCCGCGGCGTCATCGCGGCCAGCGCCGGCAACCACGCCCAGGGCCTCGCCTACCACGCCGCGCGTCTCGGCATCCCGGTGACGATCGTGATGCCCAAGGGCACGCCGTTCGTGAAGGTCCAGCAGACCCGGAACCACGGCGCCGACGTGGTGATCGAGGGTGACGGCTACGACGACGCCTCGGGAGTCGCCAAGCGCCTCTGCGAAGAGCGCGAGCTGACCTTCATCCACCCGTTCGACGACCTCGACGTGATGGCCGGGCAGGGCACGGTGGCGCTGGAGATGCTGGAGGACGTGCCGGACCTGGACGTCCTGCCGATTCCGATCGGCGGCGGCGGGCTGATCGCCGGCATGGCCACGGCCGCCAAGCACCTGAAGAAGGACATCCGCATCGTCGGCCTTGAGCCGGCGATGTTCCCCTCGTTCACCGCCAAGATGCGCGGCGTGCGCACGGCCCAGACCAACGGCGCCTCGACCATCGCCGAGGGCATCGCGGTGAAGGAGGTCGGCGCCAACACCTACGCCATCGCCCGGCCGCTGATCGACGAGGTGCTGCTGATCGAGGAGCCGCACTTCGAGCGCGGTATCGCCCTCTACTGCAACGTCGAGAAGACGGTGGCGGAGGGCGCCGGCGCGGCCTCGCTGGCCGGCCTGCTGGCCTACCCCGAGCGGTTCCGGGGCAAGAAGTGCGGCCTCGTCATCACCGGCGGCAACATCGACACCCGGCTGCTCGCCTCGGTGCTGACCCGCGAGCTGGTGCGCGAGAGCCGGATCGTATCCTTGCGGATCATCGGCGACGACCGGCCCGGCCTGCTGGCCAACGTCTCGCGGATCATCGGCGAGATGGGCGCCAACATCATCGAGGTGGCGCACAACCGCCTGGCCCTGGACGTGCCGGCCAAGGGTGCGGAGTTCGACGTGATGATCGAGACCCGCGACGCCCAGCACACCCAGGAGGTCATGGACGCCCTGCGCGACCGGGGCTATCCGCCCCGCGTGGTTTGAAGACGAGGTTCCCCGTGAAGCGTTTCGCCGTCCTGGCCGTCGCCGCCCTGGCGCTCGCCGCCTGCCAGCCGAAGGGCAAGCAGTCGGTGGTCGACCCGACCAGCCAGCCCGCCTCCGAGCAGAGCAAGGCCTTCATGGCCAAGGCCGCGAAGGAGGAGGGCGTGAAGGTCCTGCCCTCGGGCCTCGCCTACAAGGTGGTGCGCGCGGGCCCCGAGGGCGGGCTGAAGCCCCAGCTCTCCGACGAGGTGAAGGTCCACTACGAGGGCAAGCTGGAGGACGGCGCGGTCTTCGACTCCTCGTACGAGCGCGGCCAGCCGGCGGCCATGCCGCTGAACGGCCTGATCCCGGGCTGGCAGGAGGCGCTGCAGCTCATGCGTCCGGGCGACGAGTGGATCCTCTACGTGCCCTCCAACCTGGGCTACGGCGAGATGGGCGCGGGCCAGATCCCGCCGGGCGCGCCGCTGATCTTCCGCATCGAGCTGATCGACGTCCTTCCCGGGCCGGGCCGCGTCCAGCAGGGCTGATGGCCGATCCGACCGTCTTCGTGGTGACCCTGGAGGCGGTTGAGGCGGACGGCGAGCCAACGCTGACCGTGCTGGCCTTCGCGCGCGCCGACGAGGAAGAGGCGGCGGGTCAGATCGCCGTCGCGGAACTCGAGCGGCTCGGTTGGCGCCACATCCAGGTCCTGCGGGCCGGTGAGGTCACCGATCCCGGCGCCCTGCCCGAGGATTTCCGCGGCGCCTGGGCGAACGCCCTGACCTGGGGCTGCGGCCTGATCATCTACGACGAACCCTGAGGCCGTCGCCGGTTTGCGGCCGCCCTCCGTCGGTCTAAGCCTAGGGAATGACGACCGACCTCTATCCCGCCGCGCGCGAGCTGCTGGCCAAGCTCGTCTCGTTCGACACCACCTCGCGGGACTCCAACCTGTCCCTTGTCGAATGGGTGGAGGGCTACCTCGACGGTCTCGGGGTCCCGCACCGCCGCGTCCCCAACGCGGACGGGACCAAGTCCAACCTGCTGGCCAGCATCGGGCCGATCACCGAGGGCGGCGTCGTCCTGTCGGGCCACACTGACGTGGTGCCCGTCGATGGCCAGCCCTGGAGCAGCGATCCCTTCGTCGTGACCGAGCGCGACGGCCGCCTCTATGGTCGCGGAACCTGCGACATGAAGGGCTTCCTGGCCCTCGCCCTCGCCGCCGCGCCCGAGCTGGCGAAGACCGCGCAGCGTCCCGTCCACCTGGCCTTCTCGTACGACGAGGAGATCGGCTGCCTGGGCGCGCCGGCGATGATCGAGGTGATCCGCCGCGAACTGCCGGCGCCGATGGCGGTGGTGGTGGGCGAGCCGACCGGGATGGAGGCCGTGAACGGCCACAAGGGCATCGCCACCTTCCACGTCACCGTGACCGGTCGCGAGGCGCACTCCAGCCAGACGCACCTCGGCGTCTCGGCGGTGATGGAGGCGGTGAAGCTGATGGCCGCCCTGAACGCGCTCTCCGCCAGCTTCGAGGCCAAGGCCGATCCGGCCTCGCCCTTCATGCCCAAGGGGCCGACCCTGACCATCGGGATGGTCCACGGCGGCACGGCCCACAACATCCTGGCGCGGGAGTGCAGGTTCGTCTTCGATCTGCGCTGCCCGGCGCCCCACACGCCCGAGGCGCTGATCCAGCCGTTCCTGCGGCAGGCGGAGGCGCTGGACCTGGAGCTCAAGGCGCGTGCGCCCGAGGCAGGCGTGGTCGTGGAGATGCGCACCAACGTCCCGCCCTTCGCCCCCGAGCCGGGCGGCGCGGCCGAGGCCTTCGCGCGGCGGCTGGCGGGCGACAACGGGCCGCCGCGGGTGGTGGCCTACGCCGCCGAGGCGGGGCAGTTCCAGGGCGCGGGCTTCTCCACCGTGATCTGCGGGCCCGGCGACATCGCCCAGGCGCACCAGCCGGACGAGTTCGTCGAGATCTCCCAGATGCAGCGCGGGGCCCAGTTCATGCGCCGGCTCATCGAGTGGGCGGCGGAGGACTGATCCTCACCTCCTGAGGGGGCGGATCACCGGCCGCCGGCCGGAGAGGTCCTTGGGGTTCCAGGTCATGGCCGCCGCAATCCGGGCGAACGAGGCCTTGCGCCGCGCCTGCACGCGCCGCCGGCTGCGGAACTGGGCCGGCGCCCCGGCGAAAGCCGCCCGCACCGCCCTGGCGATCAATCGGATGTGCGGCCGGTTCTCCCGGCGCAGGTAGATCAGCGTCAGCGCCATCAGGTGCAGCGGCACGACCAGCGGCAGCAGCGGCCAGGGCGTGTTCTTGAACAGCACCCAGAAGCGGTTGCGCGTGCCGTGGAACACCGCGAACTCAGACTTGCGCCCGCCGGACGAGGCCGAGCCCACGTGCTGGATCGTCGCCGTCGGGACCAGCAGGGTCGGCTCGTCGGCGAGCTGCAGGCGATAGCCCAGGTCCACGTCCTCGCCGTAGCAGAAGAAGGTCTCGTCGAACCCGCCGAGGTCCAGGAACAGCCGCCGGTCGATCATCATCGCTGCGCCGCAGGGGCTGAACACCTCCCCCTCCCGCGCCTGGCCGTCGTCGCGGTTGAGATAGCCGCCGCGATAGGGGATGCCGGCGATGCTCATCACGTCGCCCAGGCCGTCCAGCAGCCCCGGCGCGTCGGCCGCCATCTGGCGCGAGGTGAAGGCGCGGACCTGCGGATGGCGCGCGGCGGCGTCCATGAGTTGGGCCAGCCAGTCCGGTTTGGCGTAGGCGTCGGGGTTGAGCAGCACGTACCAGCGGCCGCGCCCCTCGCGGGCGCCCTGGTTGCCGGCGCCGGTGAAGCCCAGGTTCTCGGCGTTCCGGATCAGCCGGGCCCACGGAAACTCGGCCGCGATCGCCGCGTCCCCGGGATCGGGCGAGGCGTTGTCGATCACCAGGGTCTCGAAGTCGCGGAAGGTCTGGGCGCCCAGGTGCTCCAGGCACGCCCGCAGCGTCGGCCCGGAGTTGTAGGCGATCACGCAGACGGTGGCCGCCGGTTGTTCGCCCTTGTCATCGCTGCTGCCCTGCGCCATGCGACGGCTTCACCCATTCGAACTGGTAGGCTCATGACGACGATCACTCCGCTCGCCATCCCCGACGTGCTGCTTATCACGCCGAAGCGGCACGGCGATGCCCGCGGATGGTTCTCCGAGACCTGGAGCGAAAGGGCGCTGGCCGGGACCGTCGCCGAGACCACCTTCGTGCAGGACAACCAGGCCTTCAGCGCCAGCCCCGGCACGCTGCGTGGCCTCCACTTCCAGAAGCCCCCGTTCGCCCAGGGCAAGCTGATCCGGGCCCTGCGCGGCGCGATCTACGACGTGGCGGTGGATATTCGACGCGCGTCCCCGACGTTCGGGCAGTGGGTGGCCGCCGAGCTGACGGCCGAGGGCGGCGAGCAGCTGTGGGTTCCACGGGGGTTCGCGCACGCCTACTGCACCATCACCCCGGACTGCGAGATCTTCTACAAGGTCGACAACGTCTATGCCCCCGATCAGGAGGGCGGCGTGATCTGGAACGACCCCGACCTCGGCATCGCCTGGCCGCTGGACGGCGAGCCGCTGCTGTCGGCCAAGGACAAGCTGCTGCCGCGGCTAAAGGATCTGGGCGACATCGGGTTCTAGCCCGCCCATTCCGACAGCACGTACCGGTCGGTTTCGCTATCGCGTCGAGCATCGCTCAGCGCCGCGAACGCCTGCTGCTCCAGCAGCCGCGACAGCGCCCAGATCGCCGCGCCGCGCACCAGCGGCGCGGGATCATCCAGCAGCCGCTCGGCCTCGGCGGCCAGGTCCGCCCGCCCCGAGTTGCCGATGGCGTAGAGCACGTTGCGGACGAAGCGGTCGCGGCCGATGCGCTTGACCGGGGTCTTGCGGAACAGCTCGCGGAAGGCCGCATCGTCCAGGCGCGCCAGATCCGCCAGGGCGGGCGCCTGCAACTCGGCCCGCGCGGCCAGCTTCTGCTCCCGCGCGGCGCTGGCGAACTTGTTCCACGGACAGACGGCGAGGCAGTCGTCGCAGCCGTAGATTCGGTTGCCCAGCATCGGCCGGAACTCGCGCGGGATCGGCCCCTTCAGCTCGATGGTCAGGTACGAGATGCAGCGGCGCGCATCCAGCTGGTACGGCGCCGGGAAGGCGTTCGTCGGGCAGACGTCGAGGCAGGCGTGGCACGAACCGCACCCGCCCGCCTCGGCCGGGTCGGGCTCCAGCTCCAGCGTCGTCAGGATCGCGCCCAGGAACAGCCAGGAGCCGAACGCCCGGCTGACCAGGTTGGTGTGCTTGCCCTGCCAGCCCAGGCCGGCCCGCTCGGCCAGCGGCTTCTCCATCAGCGGCGCGGTGTCGACGAACACCTTCAGCTCCCCACCGAACCGGCCCTGCAGCCAGCGGGCCAGGGCCTTCAGCCGCGCCTTGATGAGCTCGTGGTAGTCGTCGCCCTGGGCGTAGACGCTGATCGCCGCGCGGGCCGGATCGGCCAGCGCCTCCAGCGGGTCGTGCTCGGGGCCATAGTTGACGCCCAGCATGATGGCCGAGCGGGCGCCCTCCCACATGGCGCGGGGGTGGCGGCGCCGCGTCAGCGTCTCGGCCATCCAGCCCATCTCGCCGTGGCGGCCGGCGGCCACGAACTGCTCCAGCCGGCCGGCGGCGGGCCAGGCCTCGTCGATGTCGGTGAAGCGGCAGAGGTCGAAGCCGAGGCTCTGGGCCTCGGCGCGGATCAGGTCTTCGCGGATCAGCTCTTCGCGGTCAGAAGTCGAGGTCGTCATAATGCCCGGCCGGATGCAGGCCCGGCCAGCGGTCGGAGAGCAGCGGCCGGAACGCCGGCCGGGACTTCAGCTTCATGTACCACGTCTTGACCGCCGGGAACTCCCGCCACGGCATGTCGCCGAAATAGTCGATGACCGATATGTGGGCGGCGGCGGCGAAGTCGGCGAACGACATCCGCTTGCCGGCCAGCCATTCGCGCGCCTGCAAGAGGTCGTCGAGCATGAAGAGGTGGTTCTTCAGCCCGTCGCGGCCCATGCGAAGGTTGGCGAGGTCGGGCGAGCCCAGGCCCAGCAGCCGCTTCTCGATCTTCTCGTGCAGGATGTAGCCCGAGGCCTCGAACTCGAACTTGCGCTCGAACCAGGTCAGCAGGCGCCGCGCCTCGGCCCGCTCGGCCGGATCGGGCGCCAGCAGCGGCGGATCGGGATAGGCCTCTTCCAGGTGGTCGAGGATGGCGCGCAGCTCGCACAGCACCAGCGGCGGGCCGTCGGCCGGCTTCTCGACCAGCACCGGGACCATGCCCGAGGGGTTGAGGCGCGTCAGCTCCTTCGGCCGCTCCCAGTACCGGGTCGACACCTCCACGAACGGCAGCCGCTTTTCCCCCAGGGCCAGGCGCGCCTGGCGCGAGGCGGGGTCCAGCGGGAAGTGGTGGAGGGTGCGGTCGATGGTCATCGCGGTGCGGGGCGCGCGTCCTGGGGCGAATCGGGAAGCCTCCAACAGACGCCCGCAGCGTTAAGGGCGCGTTTACTGCGTCTGTCCGCTTACGGCGTTTGGGCCGCCGCTTCAGCGAACGCGCCGCCGTGCGGTTCCGCCCGCCCGCGCGGGTCGGCGTGGATCAGGATGTCGGCGGCCGGAAAGGCCTCCAGGATCCGCTTCTCGGCCGCCACGATGGCCTGGTGCGCGGCCTCCAGGGTCAGCTCGGGGTCGAGGTCCACGTGCATCTGCATGTGGATATAGGGGCCGGAGGCGCGGGTGCGCAGCTGGTGGACGTTGGCCAGCCGCCCGTCGGCCGTCACCAGCCGGACGATCTCGGCCCGGTCCTCCTCGGGCAGCTCCCGGTCCATCAGCTGGTTCGCCGCCTCGCGGAACACGCCGATGGCGCCCCACAGCAGCAGCGCCGCGATCACCAGGGCCGCCACCGCGTCGAGGCCGTTCAGGCCCAGCAGCGCCGAGGCCCCGATCCCGACCAGGGCCACGGCGTTGGACGCCAGGTCCGTGGCGTAGTGGGCCCGGTCGCCCGACACCGCCACCGATGCGGTCCGCCGCAGCACCCGCGTCTGCGCCGCGATCAGCACCGCGGTCAGCACGGTCGACACGACCATGACCGCCACCGCCAGCCCTTCGCGCCGCAAGGGGTGCGGATCCAGGAAATCGCCGATCGCCTCGCGGGCGATCAGCGCCGCCGAGGCGAAGACCAGGCCGGCCTGCAGCAGGCTGGCGAAGGCCTCCGCCTTGCCGTGTCCGAACCGGTGCTCGGCGTCCGGCGGCGCGGCGGCGTAGCGGACGGCGAAGGCGGTGGCCAGCGAGGCGATCAGGTCCAGCCCCGAGTCCGCCATCGACGCCAGCATGGCCGTCGACCCCGAGGCGATCCACGCCCCGAGCTTGATCGCCACCAGGATCGCCGCCGTCGCCACCGACAACAGGGTCACGCGCCGCGTCAGGGCGGTCGCTTCGGCGGAGGTCAGGCGCGGCTGGGTCATCGGCGGACTGTAGCGGGGGCGCTGGCCGGCGCGAAGTCGGGAGGTAGGGCCGGCGCTGACGTCGGCTCCGCTCCAGGACCCGCACGCTCGACCCGACCCGCCGCTGGCGTCTGCGACGCCGGACGGCTAGAGCGCGCCCGCGAAAGTGGAAGCCGGTCTTTGTCATCAGAGCGCGCTCAAACTCTTGATTTAGAGCCTTTCCCGTTCAGATGGTTCTGATTGAACAGGAACGGCTCTAGAACGTGCCGCGCGCCCTGCGAGGTCCGGCCCCATGAACCCTCCATCGCTGAAGGCCTTCGGATCCGGAATCTGGCTGGCCGACGGTCCGCAGGCCGAGGTCGCCGGCTTCCGCTATCCGACTCGCATGGCCGTGATCCGCTTGGCCGACGGCGGCCTCCTCGCATGGTCGCCCGTTGCGCTCACCGCAGGCCTCCGCGCCGAGCTCTCCGCCCTCGGCGACGTCCGCCTGCTGGTGGCGCCCAACAGCCTGCACGACCTCCATCTCGCCCAATGGCGAGAGGCCTTCCCAGCCGCACGCCTTCACGCCGCCCCCGGCCTCGCCCGCAAACGCCCGGACCTCGCCTGCGACGCCGAACTCGGCGACGTCCCCTTCGCTGCGGACCTCGACCAGGTGGTGGTCCGCGGCAATGCCCTCACCACAGAGGTGGTCTTCTTCCACCGCCCCAGCGGCGCCGTGCTCTTCACCGACCTCCTCCAGCAGTTCCCGCCCGGCTGGTTCCGTGGCTGGCGCGCGCTCGTCGCCCGTCTGGACCTGATGACCCAGCCGCAGCCCGCCGTTCCCCGCAAGTTCCGCCTCGCCTTCACCGACCGCGGCGCCGCCCGCGAAGCGATCCGCCGCATCCTCGCCTGGCCGGCTCAGAAGGTGGTGATGGCCCACGGGACGCCGGTGGAGCACGACGCCCGCGCCTATCTCGCCCGGGCGTTCGAGTGGCTGACGCCATAGAGGCGGCGGCGAGTGGTGTCAGCCTCGCGCACTACAGACATTCGCCGATCAGCGGTCGCTCACATGGGATATGATGCATGTATGAGACGGGCGGGGGCGAGACGCATGAACCAGCGAAACGGGCGGCCGGCATGATCACCCGGGCCGTTCTAGACGTTCCCCGTGTGGGGGCCGAAGGCCGTGTCGGGTGGACGCGCCGGCTCGCCACGCTGGCCATCGGCTTTGTCGTCCTGGGGTGGTCGGCCGCGAGCCATGCCGCGCCCGCATCGGACGACTTGCGCCGCATCGCCGCCATGGAAGTTGGTCTGAAGCCGGCCGGCGCGGCGGCGGGCGCGCGGCGCCTGTCGGACAGGATGGCGGAGCTGAAGGTGCCGGGTGTCAGCCTGGCCTACTTCAAGGACGGGCGGCTCCACTGGACCCGCACCTATGGTGTAGCCGACGTCGCCCACCCGACCCCAATCTCGCCCGAGACGCGGTTTCAGGCCGCGTCGTTGACGAAGCCCTTGGCGGCGACCGTCGCCCTGCGCCTCGTCGAGGCCGGCGCGCTCCAGCTCGACGAGGACGTGGAGCCGCGCCTGGTCTCGTGGAAGATGCCGGCCAGTGAGCTGACGCGGGACGAAAAGGTGACGCTGCGGCGGCTCCTCAGCCACACCGCCGGCCTCTCCGTGTCAGGCTTCCCCGGCTACGCTCAGAGCGCGGTGCTGCCGAACCCCGTTCAGGTGCTCTCCGGCGCGCCCCCCGCGATCACGCCGCCGGTCGTCCCGCTGACGACGCCGGGGACGAAGTGGAGCTACTCGGGCGGTGGCTACCAGGTCGCCGAACTTCTGATGGACGATGTGACCGGTACGCCGTTCGCCCGTTTGGCTGACCGCCACGTCCTGGGACCCGCGGGGATGAAGCTGTCGAGCCTCGAGCAGCCGCTCCCGGCCAGACTGGCGTCCAAGGCCGCCACTGGTCACAACTTCAACGGCGCGCCGCTGGCGGGTAGGTGGCATGTCTATCCGGAGCTGGCCTCGGCTGGCCTCTGGACGACACCCAGCGACTACGCCCGGTTCATGATCGGGCTGCAGAACGCCTACGCCGGACGCGGTCCCGCCTTGGTCAACCGGGCGTCTGCGCGCGCCATGATGACCCCGGTCCTGAACGGCTACGGGCTGGGGTGGAACCTCGTCCCGCGCGGGAAAACGGCCTCGTTCGAGCACCGCGGCGGCAACGCAGGGTTCCAGAGTTACGCCGCGGGGCTTCTGGACGGATCGCGGCAGGGCTTCGTGATCATGACCAATGGCGACCGGGGCATGATCCTCGTCAATGAGATCGCCGACGCCCTGGCGGCCGCCTACGACTGGCCGGCGCGGCGCTGACGGTTCCGTGGCGTGGCCGCTGCAGCAGACGTTCTCGCTCTCATCTGCGTCTGGCCCCTCGAAAGGTGTCGGGCGGATTGCCCGATCTCGGTCTGCCTTCTCACTTCGAATTGGCTCGCCTGAGCGAAGGGCGGTTCGGCGCCGGCTCCAGATGAAGCCAACGGCCCCTGCCGGCCCTCCGCGCCCCGACCCCCGCCGAAATGCGGACCGCCAGCACGCCCTCGCCCCGCTCCAACTCCCAACGCCCCGCTAGACCACCCACCCGTCCAACCCTCTACTATCCCCCCATGCTGGGGATGATCCTCAAATCGCCGCGGACGCCGCTGGTCGCCGAGGTCTGCGACGACCCCGAGCCCGGGCCGGGCGAGGTGCGGCTGCGGGTGCGGGCGTGCGGGGTCTGCCGGACCGACCTGCACGTGGTCGACGGCGACCTGCCGCCGCGGCGGGCGGGCGGGATCATCCCCGGGCACGAGATCGTCGGCGTGGTCGAGGCGGTGGGGCCGGGCGTCGCCGGCGTCGCGGTCGGCGCGCGGCGCGGCGTGCCGTGGCTGGGCTCCACCTGCGGGACCTGCCGCTACTGCCGCGAGGGGCAGGAGAACCTCTGCGATGATCCGGGCTTCACCGGCTGGACCCGGCACGGCGGCTACGCCGACACGGTGATCGCCCGCGCCGACTTCTGCTTCCCGCTGCCCGAGGCCCTGAGCGACGTGGCGGCCGCGCCGTTGCTGTGCGCCGGGCTGATCGGCTTCCGGTCGTGGCGGATGGCCTGCGCGGGGCGGCCGGTGGCGGCGCTGGGCCTCTACGGCTTCGGGGCGGCGGCGCACCTGCTGGCGCAGCTCGCCATCCACGAGGGCCAGCGGGTCCATGCCTTCACGCGCCCCGGCGACGGCCCCGCCCAGGCCCTGGCGCGCGAGCTCGGCTGCGCCTGGGCGGGCGATGCGGGAGAGGCGCCGCCCGAGCCGCTGGACGCGGCGATCATCTTTGCGCCGGTGGGCGACCTCGTCCCCGCCGCCCTGGCCGCGGTGCGCAAGGGCGGCACGGTGGTCTGCGGCGGCATCCACATGAGCGACATCCCGCAGTTCCCCTATCGCCTGCTGTGGGAGGAGCGGCGGCTGGTCTCGGTGGCCAACCTCACCCGGCAGGACGCGGTGGACTACCTGCCCCGCGCCGCGGCGGCCGGCGTCCGTGCGCACGTGACGACCTATCCCCTGGCCGAGGCCAATGCCGCCCTCGACGACCTCCGCACCGGCCGGCTGACCGGTGCGGCGGTGCTGGTTCCCTAGGCCGCCCCTAGGCAGCCTTCTGGGGCATCGGCCCCACGTAGACGCTGGCAGGACGGATCAGCCGGCCGCCCGAGAGCTGCTCGCGGGCGTGGGCCAGCCAGCCGGCCACGCGGCCCATGGCGAAGACGCAGGTGAAGGCGCTGGGCGGGAAGTCGAGCGCCTCCAGCAGCAGGGCGGTGTAGAACTCGACGTTGGTCTCCAGCGAGCGGTTCGGCTTGTGCTCGCGCAGGATGGCGAGGGCGGCGGCCTCCACCGCCTCGGCGAACTCCAGCCGGCCCTGGCGGGCGTCGAGCCAGCGCACGGCGGTCTTCAGCGCGTCGGCCCGCGGGTCGCGCACCTTGTAGATCCGGTGGCCGAAGCCCATCAGCCGGTCGCCGCGGGCCAGGGCCGCCTCGATCCAGGCGCGGGCGTTCCCCGGCTCGCCGATCTCGTCCAGCATCTCGATCACCGGCCCCGGCGCCCCGCCGTGCAGCGGGCCCTTCAGGGCGCTGATCCCGGCCAGGACCGCCGAGGTGAGGCCGGCGCGGGTGGAGGCGACCACCCTGGCCGCGAAGGTCGAGGCGTTGAGGCCGTGGTCGCAGACGGTCACCAGGTAGGTGTCCAGCGCGTCGGCCTCGGCCTTGGTGGCGGGCGTTCCGCGCAGCATCCGCAGGATGTCGGCGCTGTGCCGCATCGCCGCATCCGGCGCCACGGGGGCCTCGCCGGCCTGGGCGCGGACGACCGCGGCGGTGAAGACGGCTGGCGCTGCGAGCAGGCGCAGGGCCACCTGCGCGTCGTCCCCGTCGGCCAGCCGGGCGGTGAGGGCGCGCATGGCCTCGATCGGCGTGCGGTCCAGGAGGCCGGTGTCGAGGGCGGCGACCTCGGCGAACACCTCCACGCGCGCGGCGCCCAGGGCGGCGGGGATGTCGGCCGGCAGGTCGGGGTAGAAGCCGCCGAACAGCAGCCCCACCGCGTCCTCGAAGGTGGTGCGGCCGGCCAGCTCGTCCAGCGAGCGGCCGCGGATGATCAGGCGCCCGTTCGCGCCGTCCACTTCGCTCAGCACCGTCTCGGCGGCGACGACGCCTTCGAGGCCATCGGATGTTCCGGTCATGGGCAGATCTCCATCTCTCGTCTTGACGACGAGAAACGCCTTCGCAGTTGCGAAATCAAGATTGATCAATATGATCAATATATGCCCCAGGCCGACTGGATCAGCGCCGACGCCGCCAAGGCCCTTCTGGGTGTTCGATCACAAACTCTGTACGCCTACGTCAGCCGCGGCCGGATCAGCGTCCGGCCCGATCCCGACGACCCCCGCCGCAGCCTCTACCGCGCCGCCGACATCGCGGCCCTGGCCGAGCGCAAGTCCCGCAGCCGCAAGATCTCGGACGTCGCCGCGGGGGCGATCAGCTGGGGCGAGCCGGTGCTGGCCTCGGCGATCACCACGGTGCAGGGCGGCCGGCTCTACTACCGTGGCCGCGACGCCATCCGCCTGGCCGAGACCGAGACGCTGGAGGGGGTGGCGCGGCTGCTGCGCGGCGGCCACGGCGCGGCGCTGAAGCGCACCGAGCGCCCGGCGCCGCCCGAGGGTCGGGATATCCGGATGCGGGCCTACCTCGCCCTGGCGCAGCGCGCCGCGGTCGACCCGCCCGCCCGCGGCCGCGCGCCGCTGGCGCTGGCTGTGGAGGCCGCCACGCTGATGGACGTCCTGGCCGACGCCATCGCCGGCGACGTGGGCGTCGGGCCGATCCACAACCGCCTCGCCCTGGCCTGGGGGCAGGCGCCGGGCGGGCCGGGCGCCGACCTGATCCGGCGGATGCTGGTGCTGGTGGCCGACCACGAGCTCAACGCCTCGGCCTTCGCGGCGCGGGTCGCGGCGTCGACGGGGGCCTCGCTGAGCGCGGCGTGCCTTGCGGGCCTCGCGACCCTCTCCGGCCCCCGCCACGGCGGCGCGACGGTGGCGGTGCGGCGCTTTGCGGCGGAGGCCGCCGACCTCGGCCCCCGCGAGGCCATCGCCGCGCGGCTGTCCGACGACCGGGCGCTGCCCGGCTTCGGCCACAACCTCTATCCCGATGGCGACCCGCGCGCCGCCGCGCTGCTGTCGAGGTTCGCGCCCACGGCCGAACTCGCCCGGCTGCAGGAGGCGGTGAAGGCGGTGACGGGCCTCGACCCCAACATCGACTTCGCCCTGATCGCCGCCTGCGAGGCGCTGGCCCTGCCGCAGGACGCGCCCTTCGCCATCTTCAGCGCCGCCCGCTGCGCCGGCTGGATCGCCCACGCCATCGAGCAGGGCCAGACCGACAGCCTGATCCGGCCCCGCGCGCGCTACGTGGGGCCGGAGCCGGAACTGGTCTAGGCCCGCTCGTGGACCCGCTCCTCGGCTTCGAGGGCGTGGTTCAACCGACCCACCATCTCCTTCGGGCAGACCTGCCAGAATCGGCCGACCTCGGCGTCCCAGTTGCGCAGGAGTTCGAGAGCGTGCGCCGAGCCGGTTTCGCGCTGGTGTTCCTCGACGAGGTCACGCAGCACACCCAGCCAGTGGGGGTTCGCCACCCGGCAGGTGACGACGCTCTCACCGTTGAGCTGGCGCTGGAAGGTATCGTCGGGGTCGTAGACGAAGGCCATGCCGCCGGTCATGCCGGCCGCGAAGTTGAAGCCCACCGGCCCCAGGATCACGGCTGTGCCGCCGGTCATGTACTCCAGCCCGTTGGCGCCGCAGCCTTCGATCACGGCCGTGGCGCCGGAGTTGCGCACCCCGAACCGCTCGCCCGCCAGCCCCGCCGCGAACAGTCGTCCCGACGTCGCCCCGTAGAGCACGGTGTTGCCGATAAGGGCGTTGCGGTGCGGATTGGCCAGCGTCGGCGCGGGTCGGACCACGATCGTCGCGCCCGAGAGACCCTTGCCGACGTAGTCGTTGGCCTCGCCAGTCACTTCCAGGCGCAAGCCCTGCACCGCGAAGGCGCCCAGGCTTTGGCCGGCGGAGCCCTTGAGCTGAACCGTCAGGTGGCCCGCCGGCAGGCCGACCATGCCGAACTTGCGCACCATGTGGGATGAGGTTCGCGCGCCGATCGCCCGGGCCGTGTTCTGCACCGTGTAGGTGAGCTGCATCTTCTCGCCCCGCTCCAGCATCGGCGCTGCGTCGCGGACGATCTGGGCGTCGAGGGTGTCGGGGACCTCGTTGCGGCCCTCGATCGTGCAGTAGGGCTTGTTCGGGCCGGGGTCGGCCTTAACCAGCAGCGGGTTGAGGTCGAGGTCGTCCAGGTGCTCGCCCCCGCGGCTGACCTGCATCAGCAGGTCGGTGCGGCCGACGATGTCCTGCAGCGAGCGGGCGCCCAGCCGGCTGAGGATCTCGCGCACCTCCTCGGCGATGAAGGTGAAGAGGTTCACCACCTTGTCCGGCGTGCCGGTGAACTTGGCGCGCAGGGCCTCGTCCTGAGTGCAGACACCGACCGGGCAGGTGTTGGAGTGGCACTGGCGCACCATGATGCAGCCCATGGCGATCAGGCTCGCCGTGCCGATGCCGAACTCCTCGGCGCCCAGCATGGCGGCGATGACCACGTCCCGGCCGGTACGGATGCCGCCGTCGGTCCGCAGCAGCACGCGGTGGCGCAGGTTGTTGAGCGTCAGCACCTGGTGGGCTTCCGACAGGCCCATTTCCCACGGCCCGCCCGCGTACTTGATCGAGGTCTGCGGCGAGGCGCCGGTGCCGCCGACGTTGCCGGAGATCAGGATCACGTCGGCCTTGGCCTTGGCGACGCCCGCGGCGATCGCGCCGATGCCGGTCATGGCGACCAGCTTCACGGTGACCCGGGCGTCGGGGTTGATCTGCTTCAGGTCGTAGATGAGCTGCGCCAGGTCCTCGATCGAGTAGATGTCGTGGTGCGGCGGCGGGCTGATCAGCATCACCCCCGGCGTCGCGTGGCGCAGCCTTGCGATCAGCTCCGTGACCTTGAAGCCCGGAAGCTGGCCGCCCTCGCCGGGCTTGGCGCCCTGGCTGACCTTGATCTCGATCTCGCGGCACTGGTTCAGGTACTCGGCCGTCACGCCGAACCGGCCAGACGCAATCTGCTTCACCGCCGAGTTCGGGTTGTCGCCGTTCGGCAGGGGCTTGTAGCGCGCCCGGTCCTCGCCACCCTCGCCCGAGACGCTCTTTGCGCCGATCCGGTTCATGGCGATGTTGAGCGCGCCGTGCGCCTCAGGGCTGAGGGCGCCCAGGCTCATGCCCGGGGTGACGAAGCGCTTGCGGATCTCGTTGACGCTCTCGACCTCGTCGATCGCGACCGGCTTGGCTTCGGTCCGGATGTCGAGCAGGTCGCGGAGCTGGATGGCGGGCAGGGTGCGCATACCGTCCGAGAAGCGCTTGTAGAGGCCGTAGTCGCCCCGGTCGCAAGCCGACTGCAGCACGTGGATCATCCGCGCCTCGAAGGCGTGCGCCTCGCCCGAGCGGCGGGCCTTGTAGAAGCCGCCGACCGGCAGGCTGACGGCCGCCGGATCCCAGGCCTTTCGGTGGAGGTCGACGGTGCGGGACTCGATGCCGGCGAAGCCGATCCCAGAGATGCGCGAGGGCATCCCCGGGAAGAATTCGGCCACCAGCGAGCGCGACAGGCCCACGGCCTCGAAGTTGTAGCCGCCGCGATAGGACGAGATCACCGAGATGCCCATCTTGGCGATGATCTTCAGGAGCCCGGCCTCGACCGCCTTCTTGTGGTTCAGACACAGGTCGCGAAGCGTCAGCTCGCCGGTAAGACCGCGGTCCAGGCGGTCAAGGTAGCTGTCCTGCGCCAGGTAGGCGTTCACCGCCGTCGCGCCCACGCCGACCAGCACCGCATAGGCGTGGGTGTCGAGACACTCGGCCGAGCGGACAATGATCGAGACGTAGCTGCGAAGGCCCTTGCCGACCAGCCAGGCATGGACGCCCCCGGTGACCAGGATCATGGGCAGCGCGACGCGGTCGCGTCCGGAGCCTTCGTCGGTCAGGACGATCGTCGAGCATCCGCGCAGGGCCGCTTCTTCGGCCTCGCCGCGAATCCGGTCCAGGGCGGCGCGCAGCGTGTCGCCGTCGCGCGCCTCCCGGGCCGGGATCGGCATGGTGCAGTCGATGCGGGCGACGTTCTTCTCGCCGATGATCTCGACCACGCGCTCGTACATGCCGGTGGTGAGCACCGGGCTGTCCATGACGAAAACGTCGGTCTGGGTCTCGCTCTCGGCCAGGATGTTGCCGAGGTTCTTGAAGCGAGTCTTCAGGCTCATGACCGCCGACTCGCGCAGGGAGTCGATCGGCGGGTTGGTCACCTGGCTGAAGTTCTGTCGGAAGAAGTGGCTCAGCGGCCGGTACCGGTCGGACAGCACCGCCAGCGGGGTGTCGTCGCCCATCGAGCCGACGGCTTCCTTCCCTTCCTCGACCATGGGGGCGAGGATCAGTTCCAGGTCCTCCAGCGTCAGGCCCGCGGCGGCCTGGCGGCGCACCAGCTCCTCGCGGCCGAACAGGCGGGGCTCCGGGCCCGGACCGATCTGGTCCTCAAGGTTCACCATGTTGCCCAGCCAGCGGTCGTAGGGGTGCTGGGCGGCGAGGCGGTCGATGATCGCCTCTTCGCCGTAGAGGCGGCCCTCGACGAGGTCGACCGCCAGCATCCGGCCGGGCTGGATGTGGCTCTTGCGGACGATCCGCGATTCCTCGACGCGGCACATCCCGGCCTCGGACCCGACGATCAGCAGGCCGTCGGACGTTTCGGCGACGCGCAGCGGACGCAGGCCGCTCCGGTCCTTGCCGGCCACCACCCAGCGGCCGTCGCTGGCGCAGACGGCGGCGGGGCCGTCCCACGGCTCCATCACCGCGTTGCAGTACGAATAGAGCGCGCGATGTTCGGGCTTCATCTGCGCTTCCGGCCGGGCGTTCCAGGCCTCGGGGATCAGCAGGGCCTTCGCCATGGGCGCCTCGCGGCCGGCGCGCACCAGCACCTCGAAGGTGTTGTCGAGGGCCGCGGAGTCCGAACCGCCAGGCTGGATCACCGGCTTGATGTCATCCTGGTAGTCGCCGAAGGCCCCGGCCGCCATGCGGATCTCGTGGCTCTTCATCCAGTTGACGTTGCCCTTCAGCGTGTTGATCTCGCCGTTGTGGGCCAGCATCCGGAACGGCTGGGCCAGGCGCCACTCCGGGAAGGTGTTGGTCGAGTAGCGCTGGTGGAACACAGCCACCGCGGCCTGAAACCGAGGGTCCGTCAGGTCCGGGTAGAACTCGTCGATGTGCTGGGCGAGGAACATGCCCTTGTAGATCAGCGCCCGGGCCGACAGCGAGCAGATGTAGAAGTGCTGGATGTTGGCGGCGGCGACCCGCTTCTCGATCCGCTTGCGGCAGAGGAACAGTGCCCGCTCCAGCGCCTCGCCCTCCAGGCCCTGGGGCGGCGAGAGCATGATCTGCTCGATCTCGGGCCGGGTGGCGTTGGCCTTCTCGCCGATCACCGAGGTGTCGGTCGGCACCTGTCGCCAGCCGTAGATGTAGAAGCCGAAGCGCAGGGCCTCGCTCTCCACGATCGTGCGCGCGGCCTCCTGGGCGGCGAGGTCGGTGCGGGGCAGGAACACCTGGCCCACGGCGATCGGGCCGGGACGCACCACGTGGCCGATGCGCTCGACGTGGGCGGCGAAGAAGTCGCGCGGCACGCTGACCAGCACGCCGGCGCCGTCGCCGGTCTTGCCGTCGGCGTCGACCGCGCCCCGGTGCCAGACGGCCTTCAGCGCGCGGATGGCCAGCTCGACCACCTCGCGGCGCGGCTTGCCGTCGATGGCGCAGACCAGACCCACGCCGCAGGCGTCGTGCTGGGCGGTGATGTCGTAGCCGCCGTTGGCCTCCAGCAGGCGCAGGCGGTCGTGTTCGTAACGGGCGAGGATGTCGGTCACGGGAGTCACTCCGCCGGCTGGAGGGCGTCGGCGCGGGCGTGCGCGGCGAGGTAGCGGTGGATGGCGTCGGCGGCGTCGCGGCCGTCGCGGATGGCCCAGACCACGAGCGAGGCGCCGCGGACGATGTCGCCCGCCGCGAAGACCCCCGGAATCGAGGTCATCAGGTTGCGAAGGTCGGCCTTCACCGTGCCCCAGCGGGTGACGTCCAGGTCGTGGGCCTCGAGGGCGGTCTGCAGGTCTTCAGGGTCGAAGCCGAGCGCCTTGATCACCAGGTCCGCCTTGAGGTCGAAGTCGGCGCCGGGAATCTCTTCCGGGCTCTGGCGGCCGGAGGCGTCGGGCGCGCCGAGGCGCATGCGCGCGGCCTTCAGGCCGGCGGCCTTCAACGCTTCGCCGGTGACGGCTTTCGGCGCCGCAAGCCACTCGAAGATCACGCCTTCCTCAATGGCGTTCGCGACCTCGCGGTCCGAGCCGGGCATGTTCTCCCGGTCGCGCCGATAGAGGCAGGTCACCGAAGTGGCGCCCTGGCGGATGGCGGTGCGCACGCAGTCCATGGCCGTGTCGCCGCCGCCGATCACCACCACGTGCTTGCCGTCGGCGTTCAGCCGTCCGTCGTCGAACTCCGGAACCGTGTCGCCGAGGCCCTTGCGGTTCGAAGCGATCAGGTAGTCGAGCGCGGCCACCACGCCTTCCGACCCGGCGCCCGGCACGCTGAGTTCGCGGGCCTTGTAGACGCCGGTGGCGATCAGCACCGCGTCATGCCGCTCGCGCAGCTGCTGCAGGGTGGCGTCTCGGCCGACCTCGAAACCCAGGACGTACTCGACCCCGCCCTCCGCAAGGCGGCGGGTTCGCCGCTCCACGACGTCCTTCTCCAGCTTGAAACCGGGGATGCCGTAGACCAGCAGGCCGCCGGGCCGGTCGTGGCGGTCGTAGACCGTCACCGCATAGCCCTGCTCGCGCAGGCGCTCGGCGGCGGCCAGACCCGCGGGGCCCGCGCCTATGATCCCGACGGACTGGCCACGGTCACGGGCAGCCGCCAGCGGTCGCACCCAGCCTTCCTCCCAGGCCTTGTCGGACAGGTAGCGCTCGACCGCGCCGATGGTGACCGTGCCGTGACCCGACTGCTCGATGACGCAGTTCCCTTCGCACAGCCGGTCCTGCGGACAGATGCGCCCACAGATTTCGGGCATGGCGTTGGTGGCCTGGGAGAGGGCGTAGGCTTCCTCCAGCCGGCCCTCGGCCGTCATCCGCAGCCAGTCCGGGATGTTGTTATGGAGCGGGCAGTGGGTCTGGCAGAACGGCACGCCGCATTGCGAACAGCGCGAGGCCTGCTCGGCCGCCTTGGCGTCGATGAAGTCGCGGTAGATCTCGTGGAAGTCGTGCGCGCGCGCCTCGGCCTCGCGCTTCTCCGGCGTCGCCCGCGGCGTGACGGTGAACTTCAGCATGCGCTCGGCCATGGCCGCGACCTCCGGAACCCGAGCCGGCCAAATAGACACAGATTTCCGCCTGGGAAAGACTATAATCCAAATATGGGACCATAGTGCGGCTGCATCTTAGCTCCACCCATGATGTACGACGGGCGCTTTCCTCTAATAGTCCAATTTTGAGATTAACGGCGAAGCGGCATAGGGTGCGCGGCCTTTGCTGTGTTGAGAGGGACGCCGTGCTGCCGGATTGGGTCTATGCGATCGTGCTCGCCGTCATCGAGGGCCTGACCGAGTTCATCCCGGTCTCGTCCACGGGCATGATGCTGCTGGCGAAGCAGGCCATGGGGCTGCCGGACGGCTTCTGGGACACCTTCGCGGTGATGATCCAGCTCGGCGCGATCCTGGCGGTAGTGGTCCTCTACTTCGGAAAGCTCTGGAAGCAGGTGATCAGCCTGCCGACCGACCCTGAGGCGCGGCGGTTCGCGCTCAGCGTCATCCTGGCCTTCGTGCCATCGATCGTGCTGGGGCTCGCCTTCCACGACTTCATCAAGGCGGTGCTGTTCGACAGCCCGGAGATCCAGTGCATCTCGCTGATCCTGGGCGGGATCGTGCTGCTGTTCATCGATCGCTGGGCGCCGCCGCCGGTCGCCCATGACGCGTTCAAGCTGCCGCTGGTGAAGGCCTTCGCCATCGGCATGTTTCAGGTGCTGGCGATGATGCCGGGCGTGTCGCGGTCGGGCGCCACCATCGTCGGCGGCATGCTGTTCGGGGTCGAGAAGCGCGCCGCAGCGGAGTTCACCTTCTTCCTGGCGATTCCGACGATGCTGGGCGCCTTCGTGCTCGACGCCTGGGAGAGCCGCTCTCAGCTCACGGCCGATACGATGCCCCTGATCGCGCTGGGGTTCGTGGTGGCCTTCGTCGTGGCCCTGGTGGTGATCCGCACCATGCTGGCGGTGGTCACCAGCCGCGGCCTCGCGCCGTTCGGCTGGCTGCGCATCGCCATCGGCGGCGCGGGCCTGGCGCTGCTGAGCCTGACCTGATCGGAATGGACCGGGCCGGGCTCAGGCCCGGCCGGCTTCCATCTCGCGCGCGTCCTGGTCGGCGTACTGGCCGCCCTTGCGGTAGCGGTAGAGGTAGGTCGGCAGAACGGCCTCGAGCGAGGTCGGCGTGATCCCCAGCTCCGCCAGGCCGGGAGCCTGGCCGCTGACCACGTTGTCGGCCTTCAGCAGTGTGACCTGGTCGGACGTGATCGGGGGTGGAAGGATCGCTGAAACGAGATCGCCCACGCTGCCGAGCATGCCGGCGACCGGCCACGGAACGGGGACGAGGGCGCGGCGCTGATCCGTCTCGGCCAGCATCATCTCCAGCAGTTCCCGGAAGGTGTGCGTGGCGGGGCCGCCCAGTTCATAGGTCTTGGCCGCCGCGCCGGGATCGGTGACGATCTTCGCCAGCGCACGGCCGACATCACCCACGAACACCGGCTGGAAGCGGGTATGCCCGCCGCCGATCAGCGGCAGCACCGGGCTGAACTGGGCCATGGCGGCGAAGCGGTTGAAGAAGCCGTCGCCCTGGCCGAACACGATGGACGGCCGCACGATCGCGGCGTCCGCGTAGACCGCGCGTACTGCGGCCTCGCCCTCTGCCTTGGTGCGGGCGTACTTCGACGCCGAGTTCGGATCGGCGCCGAGGGCCGACATCTGGATCATCCGCGCCACGCCCTGAGCCCTGGCGGCTTCTGCGACGTTCTTCGCGCCCATGGCGTGGACAGCCTGGAAGCCCTGGCGCCCGCCCTCGTACAGAACGCCGACAAGGTTGAGCGCCGCTGTCGCGCCCTCGAGCGCGCGATTCAGCGAATCAGGGCTGCGGATGTTGGCCTGAGCGATGTCCACCTGGCCGACATCGCCAAGCAGGCGCATGCGATAGGCGAGGTTGGGATTGCGCACCGCGACCCGGATGCGCCAGCCGGCCTTGGCCAGGTAGCGCACGGCCTGCGTCCCGATAAAGCCGGATCCCCCGAAGACGGTGACGAGGTTTTGCATGGCGGCGTGACCGGTCCTCTGGCCCCTGGAAAGCCTGCGGCTTAGACGATGCGGCCCCGCGCCGCAATGCGACTGAGCCGTCATCCCAAAAGGCGCGTTGACCACGGGGGTTCGGCGCCATATGTAGCCGCCTCCCGATCCGACGGGTTGGGCCCAGGTGGCGGAATTGGTAGACGCGCTGGCTTCAGGTGCCAGTGGCTTAACGGCCGTGAAGGTTCGAGTCCTTTCCTGGGCACCACCCGTCGGTCGGGATGTTGCTCTTCCCGATCAGATTTAGCGATCAGCGGGCGCCAGACCGGCGCTGGCGGCTGCCCGCGCATGACGAAGGCGACGAGGGATTTCCCCGCCGCCTTCATGGTCGTCGACCTGTAGGGAGATGTCGGGCGGCCGCAGCGACCGCCCTTCCTCAGGCTCAGTGCATCTTGAAGCGGATCGGCACCGACTTCGGGCCGCAGACGAAGCTGGCTTCCATGCGCCGGCCGGGGCCGTCCATCTCCACCGACTCAAGGCGCGGCAGCAGCTCTTCCCAGAGGACCCGCATCTCCATACGGCCCAGGTGCTGGCCAAGGCACACGTGGGCGCCATAGCCGAAGGCCACGTGCTTGTTGGGCGTGCGGGTGACGTCGAAGTCGTAGGGATTGTCGAACACCGCCTCGTCGCGATTGCCGGACGGATAGCTCAGGAACAGCCAGTCGCCCTTGGCGATCTTCTTCCCGGCCAGCTCGGTGTCCTCGGTCGCGGTGCGCATGAAATGCTTCACCGGCGTCTCCCACCGGATCGATTCCTCGATCAGCCCCTTGATGAGGGAGGGGTCCTCCTTGACCTTCTTGAACTGGGCCGGGTTCTCGGCCAGGGCCCAGAGGGCTCCCGCCGTGGTGCTGGAGGTGGTGTCGTGGCCCGCGGTGGCCGCGATGATGTAGTAGCTCATGGCCTCCAGATGGCCGAGCGGCTGGCCCTCGATCTGGCCATTGGCGATGATGCTGGCCAGGTCGCCGCGCGGGTTGCGGCGACGGTCCTCGGTCATCTCGTTGAAGTAGGCGATGAAGTCCGCGACCGTGCCCTGGATGTTGGCGAGGGCCTGGTCGGTGTCGCCCACCTGGCCCTGGCTGCGGTTCAGCTCGGGGTCGGCGCTGCCGAACAGTTCCTGGGTCAGCTTCAGCATCCGCGGCTCGTCGGCCTCGGGCACGCCCAGCACCTCCATGATCACGTGCAGCGGGTAGAGGAAGGCCACGTCCTTGGCGAAGTCGCAGCGGTCGCCATGGGCGGCCATCCGGTCGACGAAGCCGCGCGCGATCTCGCGGACCCGATCTTCCAGCGGGCGCAGGTTTTGCGGCGCGAAATAGCCCTGGGTAAGGCGGCGGTAGTTGGCGTGGTCCGGGTTGTCCATCTGGACCAGCGAGCGGACCAGGTGCGGCGAGCCGCCCATCATCGCGCGAACCTTCCGGTCGGCCTCGATGGTGGTGAGGACGGTCGACCGGTCACCGTTGTGGAAGAGCTCGTTCTTCAGCTCCACCTCGCGGATATCCGCCTGGCGGGTCACGACCCAGAACGGGTCGAAGCCTTCGACCTCCGCAACGTCCAGCGGGGAGTCGGCCCGCAGCGCGCGGAACGCATCCTCAATCGGCTGGAAGGCGGCGTAGGCCTTCGGATCCACGATGGTTTCGGCGATCTCCTTGGCGATCATGTCGCGACTTCCCTCTCCTGCCGGCGGCGCCGGGTGTTCGTTGCGCTGAACGTAAGTCCAACTTGCTATACGTTCAACAAGTAAGTACGAATCGGGCCATGGGCCAGGCGATGCGGCGCACACAGGCGGAACGAAGCGACGAGTCCGAGCGGAGGCTCTTGGACGCGACGGCGCGCGTGGTGGCGGAGCACGGCGTGTCGGCCGCGACCTTCGACGCCATCGGCCGCAGCGCGGGCTACAGCCGGGGGCTGGCGACTCAGAAGTTCGGTTCCAAGCAGGGGCTGATCGAGGCGCTGATCTCGGACCTGCACGATCAGCAGGAGGCGAAGCTTGCCGCCTATCACCTCGACCAGCGTCCGGGCCTCGAGGCCGTGCTGGAATACGTCGACCTCTACCTCCGACACCTGGGCGACAGCCCGGCCTCGCGCGCCTACTTCATGCTGCTGGCGGGTTCGGTCGCCGACGCATCGGACCTGCGCGCGGCGTTCGAACGCTCGCACGAGCGGGTGAAGGCGCGGCTGGTCAGCCTGATCCGGCGGGGCCAGGCGGGGGGCGGCCTGCGGCCGGAGCTCGACGCCGACTCGGCGGCGCTGATGGTGGGCTCGCTGCTGCTGGGCGTGAGCGTGCAGTGGCTGGTCGACCCGCAGGTCGACCTCGACGCGATCCGGCGCACCAGCCTGCAGACACTGAAGCTGGCGCTCGCGGCGCCGGCCGGGAAATAACAGAAGAACGGGAGGGGCCCGCGTGACACAGGAACCCTACAAGACCTGGCAATGCCGCACCTGCGGCTACCTCTATGACGAGGAAGCGGGCGATCCGGGCGAAGGACTCGCCCCGGGCACGCGCTGGGCCGACATTCCGGCGGATTGGGTGTGCCCTCTTTGCGGCACGCCCAAGGCCGATTTCGACATGGTGGAGATCTAGGCGGTATCGGGCGGCGTCGCTATGCGCCGCGCCGAACACCGGGCGGCCTCACGCGGCCTTGGCTATCTCGCGCTTGAGGGCCGAGATCGCGACGCCCACAGCGCTGCTGGCGGCCGCATAGGTCGTTCCCGCGCCGAGGAGCTGGGTGGCCGCGTCGTAGTTCCGCGCGTTGATCTCGCGGGCCACCTGACCGGCGGCGCGGTGAAAGGCCGTATGCTTCGTGCCGAGGTCGCTGAACATGACCGACGCACCGTGTGCACGCTTGCCTTCACCCTGCAGCCAGCGGCCGAGCTCGCAGCAGTTGTCGGCGGCGATGGTGGCTGCATCCACCGCTTCACAGCGTTCGATGGCGCTGCGCAGCTTGATCTTCCATTCGGTATGGGCCGCGATGGCCGAATCCAGGTTCATCTGCCTTCCTCTTTCATCTCGCGACGAAGTCTGAAGCGCTCGCGAGGTGAAGGGCGGCTTAATAGGCGGGTCTCGTGACACAAACTGGGTAGGGACCTATAAGCCGCAGGACGAAGGCCGTCGAAACGGCCTCGGCCGGGCCTGCCAGGCAAGCCCATGCCGTTGAGGTTGGAGTTCTAGGCCGAAGTGACCACTTACGTTCATGAAGGCGACCTGCCTGTCGGCGTGCTGGCCGGGGCGAGCGCCGTTGCTGTCGATTCCGAAACCATGGGGCTACGCCTGGGGCGTGACCCGCTCTGCGTGGTCCAACTCTCCGACGGGCAGGGCGACGCCCACTTGGTGAAGCTTGATCGCTCGACCTACGACGCGCCCAATCTCAAACGCCTGCTGACCGATCCTGCGGTGCTGAAGATCTTTCACTTCGGCCGCTTCGATATCGCCATGTTCTCGCTGCACCTGGGCGTGGTGACCGCACCCGTCTACTGCACCAAGATCGCCTCGAAGCTCGCTCGCACCTACACGGATCGCCACGGCCTGAAGGACGTGACCAAGGAACTGCTGGGGGTCGACATCTCCAAGGCGCAGCAGAGCTCGGACTGGGGCGCGGCCAAGTTGTCGGACGATCAGGTGGCGTATGCCGCGTCGGACGTCCTGAACCTGCACGCCCTCAAGACCCGCCTGGACGACATGCTTGCCCGCGAGGGCCGCGACCACCTGGCGAAGGCCTGCTTCGACTTCCTCCCGCAACGCGCCCTGCTGGACGTGGCGGGGTGGGAGGATGTCGATATCTTCGCGCATGCTTAGATAGGTCCCATGACGGCCGCTCACGCCCCGATCTCCGCCGAGCCCCGCCGCGCCGATTTCGAGCGCTGGCGCCGCCGTTCGCGCCTGATCCGCACGCTGCGCGTGGTCCTGCCCGCCGTGATCGTCCTGATCTTCCTCGGCCTGATCGGCAGCGTCGCCTGGTCCACCTTCAACGCCCAGCCCCGGGCGGCGCAGGTGGGTGATGAGCCCATCCGCCTGATCAGCCCCCGCTTCGTCGGCCGCGACGACAAGGGGCGGGCTTTCGTGCTGACGGCCGAGTCCGCGATACGCGATCGGCTCGACTACCAGCGCGTGATCCTGAAGAAGCCGGCGCTGGTGCTGGACGAAAACGGTCCCGACCAGATGCGGATCAACGGCGCCGACGGGGTCTTCCACGAGCAGAGCGGGAAGCTGGAATTGTCGAATGGGGTGCGCATGGAGGACGCCGAAAACGCCTTCACGACCGCGGCTTCGCTGTTCGACACCAAGACCGGCGAGGTCGTGGGTTCAGGCCCCATTCAGGGCGCGGGTGGTCTTGGAGAAATCCAGGCTCAGTCCTATGGCGTATACGGCAAGGGCGAGACCATGGTTTTCAAGGGCGGCGTCCGCACGCGACTTGAGACGAAGAAATAGGCGGCGAGCGCAGAAAGAAAAAAGATGAAGTCCCTCGTCATTCCCACCGTCATCGCCGCGGCCCTGATGGCCGCTACGACGGCGCACGCCCAGCAACTCGGCCCCAACTCGGAAGGTCCGGTCGACATCACTGCCGATGAGCTAGAAGTCCAGAACAAGGCCTGCGTCTCCACCTGGCGCGGCAAGGCCGAAGCTCTTCAGGGGCAGGCGCGTCTGCGCGCGGACGTCATTCGGGCGATCTTCGCCACCAAGCCGGGCGCGGCCGGCGGTACGGGCACAGGCGCCTGCGGCGACCTCATCCGGATGGAGGCCGAGGGCTCGGTCTACTACGTGACCTCCAAGGACCAGCGCGTCCGCGGCGACAACGGCGTCTATGACGCGCAGAACTCGACGGTCACGCTCACCGGGGACGTCGTGGCGGTGCAGGGGCAGAACGTGCTGCGCGGCTCCAGGATGGTGTTCAACACCGAAACCGGCGAGGGTCGTATGGTCGGCACGGCCACGGGCAAGAACGCCAGCGCCCGCCCGCGCGGCGTCTTCTATCCCTCCAAGAAGTCGCAGAGCGCCTCGAAGTGAACGCGCCGGAGCGGATCCAGACCCAGGCCAAGGGCGCCATCCCGACGGATGGCCTCGTGGTCGACAACATCGGCAAGTCGTTCCGCGGCCGGCCGGTGGTGAAGGGCGTCTCCCTGCGGCTCTGCCGGGGCGAGGTGGCTGGCCTGCTGGGTCCGAACGGCGCGGGCAAGACCACCTGCTTCTACATGATCACCGGCCTGATCCCGGCCGACTACGGCGCCATCTACCTGGACGGCGAGAACATCACCGCCCAGCCGATGTACCAGCGCGCCCGCATGGGCGTGGGCTACCTGCCGCAGGAGACCTCGATCTTCCGCGGTATGAGCGTCTGGGAAAACGTCATGGCCGTCGTCGAACTGCGCCAGCGTGACGCCAAGAAGGCCCGGGACACTGTGAACGAGCTGCTGGGCGAACTGCGGATCGAGCACCTCAAGAATTCTCCGGCGGTTTCGCTGTCGGGCGGCGAGCGCCGCCGGGTGGAGATCGCCCGTGCGCTCGCGTCCGAGCCGTCGTTCATGCTGCTCGACGAGCCCTTCGCCGGCATCGACCCGCTGGCCATCGCCGACATCCGCGAGGTGATCGGCTATCTGAAGCAGCGCGGCATCGGCATCCTGATCACCGACCACAACGTCCGCGAGACGCTCGACATCATCGACCGCGCCTCGATCATCCACGCGGGCGAGGTGCTGTTCGAGGGCAGCCCCGACGAGATCGTCGATGATCCGGAGGTGCGCCGCGTCTACCTCGGCGACCGCTTCACCTAACTGCGCCAGCGCAGGGTCGCGGGCTCCACGGGGTTGACGAACGGCCGGCCCTCTCGGCGGCTCGCCAGCCATTCCCGCTTCAGCGCCTGGTACCACTTGGCCTGCCGGTCGGCGTCGTCGATCCAGAGCAGGGTCGGGTCGTGCTTCAGCCCCTGGTTCTGCAGGTTCACCATTTCGGCGTCCTGCCGCAGGAACGTCCGCGCCATCCGCGAGATCACCGGCTTCAGCAGAGTGAAGGCCGGGTGGTCCGACCAGGCGAGCTGGGTGATCTGGGTCCGCCCCGCATCGATCGGTGTCAGGCAGGTGAGGGACAGCACCTGTCGCCGGCCCACGGTGACGTGCTCCCAGCGGTAGCCCGGCAGCCGGAAGGTGATCTCGGTCTGTGGCTGGCCGCCGAGGATCGCGTAGGCGCGGCTGTTCTTCGACGGGGCGTGTCGCGCCATGGCGAAGCCGTAGTCCCGCGGCTCGAACCGCTTCTCCTTGTCATGCTCGCTGCCGGCGGTCCGCCACCACCACTGGCGATGGACGTAGGGGCCATGCGCCGGGTCCATCAGGCCGACGACCGCCTGGTCGATGTGGGCCTCGAAGACCATGCGGTCGGCGATCTTCGGCCGCCCGCCGACCACGCCCGGGAACTGCGGCGGCGGCATGTCCGGCTCGGCCGCTGGATCGGCGCCCACCCAGACGAACACCATCCCCTGGTTTTCCGCGACAGGATAGCGGCGCACGCGGATGCGGGAGATGTCCATCGCCTGATCCGCCGTCAGCGAGGGGATCGCTGCGCAGGCGCCGTCCGCGCCGAATCGCCACCCATGATAGGGGCACGCGATCGTCTCAGCGCCCCCGACCTCCCGGTGGAAACTGCCAGCCGACAGGGGCGCGGCGCGGTGCGGACAGACGTCCCGCAGGGCGAAGATCGCCCCTGAGCGTGAGCGGCCGAGCGCCACGGGCTCGCCCGCCACCTGCATGTGCGTCAGCCGGCCGGGCTTCAACTCGTGGCCGAGGCCTGCCAGGTACCAGGCGTCGGTCAGGAATCCGTGGCCGAAGCGCGCATCGGCGCGCGCGGTGCGGGTCTCGCCGTCGGGCATGCTGCGACTTTAGCGGGCTAGACGAGCCGCAGGAAGGCCGCGGCGAGGGGCGACAGGCCCACCGATCCGCCGCGCAGGTCGGCCTCGCCGGTCCGCAGCGGCAGGAGTTCGGCCCGCTCCAGCGACGGGTGCGCGAGCACCTGTGGCGCGTCCCCGAAATTGAAGACGCAGATCACCTCATCTCCGGCATGTCGCCGGACGAAGGCCACCAGCGGCGCGTCCACCCCCAGGAACTCGATCTCGCCCAGCGCCAGCGCGGACGTCGCCTTCCGGAAGGCGATCATCTCGCGGGAAAAGTTCAGCACGGAGTCGGGGTCTTCGCCCTGTTCCTCGACGGAAAGGCCCGCGTGTTCCCGGGCGAGCGGCAGCCAGGGATCGCCGGTGGTGAAGCCCATGTTGGGCCCGGTGGTCCAGGGCATCGGCGTGCGGCAGCCGTCCCGCCCGCCGTCGTAGGGCCAGTAGAGATCGCCCACGGGGTCGCGGAGCTGGTCGCGGGTCAGGCTGGCCTGCGGCAGGCCCAGTTCCTCGCCCTGGTAGATGAGCGTCGTTCCCTTCAGCGAGACCAGCAGGGCGAACAGCATCTTCGCCAGCTCGGGCGATGCGTCCTTGCCGCCGAACCGGCTCACCGTGCGCGGCACGTCATGATTGGAGAAGCTGATCGTGGGCCAGTGGCCGGGGTAGCTCTCCAGCGTCGCATAGTGCTGGGTCACGAACGTCGGCTGCAGCTTGCGCGCCAGCAGCATCACGAAGGTGTAGCCGGAGTGCAGGCCCTCCGTCGGCGTGCAGTAGGCGCCGCACCGCGCCTCCTCCTCCGAGAACTCGCCGAAGACGAAGCGGTCGCCGCCGTTCCGCCCATCGTGCGCCTCCACGCGGCGCCGGATGAGGTCCAGCATCTCCACGTTCTCGGCCAGGTTCGAGTCGTAGAGGTGCTGCTGCAGGTTGCCGGCGTGGCTCCAGTGCAGACCCCGCCGTTCGTCCATCGGCACCGGTGGGTTGGGCGTCAGCGCCTCGTCATGCAGATAGGTGCCGGCGACATCCAGGCGGAAGCCGTCGACGCCCCTGGAGAGCCAGAAGTCGAGGACGGAGAGGGCCGCCTCGCGGGCGTCCGGGTCGCGCCAGTTCAGCTTGGGCTGCTGTCGCAGGAACTTGTGATGGTAGTGCTGGCGTCGCGCCGGCTGGTAGGCCCAGGCCGGGCCGCCGAAGACGCTGAGCCAGTTGTTCGGCGCCGTGCCGTCATCCTGAGGGTCAGCCCAGACGTACCAGTTCGCCTTCGGCCCCTCTCGCCCGCCGGTGAGGCTCTCCACGAACCAGGGGTGGACGTCGGAGGTGTGGCTGAGCACCTCGTCCAGTACGACCTTCAGGCCGCGATCATGCGCGGCGTCCAGAAGCCGCTGGAAATCCTGGGGCGTACCGTAGTCCGCCTGGATCCCCTCGAAGTCGGCGATGTCGTAGCCCCAGTCGCGGTTCGGCGAGGGGTGGATCGGCGACAGCCAGATCCCGTCCACCCCCAGCGACTGGATGTAGTCCAGCTTGGCTTCGACTCCCGGCAGGTCGCCATGACCGTCACCGTTGCTGTCGAAGAAGCTGCGGACGTAGACGTGGTAGAGGATCGCGCCCTTCCACCACGCCTCGGCCACGGGATCAGACCTCGGACGCGTCGGTGATGATCTTGCCCACCAGGCCGTACTCGACGGCCTGCTCGGCGCTCATCCAGAAGTTCCGCTGGGTGTCCTTGACGATCTTCTCGTAGGTCTGGCCGGTCTCGCGGGCGATGAGGCGGTTCACCCGCTCCTGCATCTTGATGATCTCCTCGGCCTCGATCTGGATGTCCGAGGCCTGGCCGCGCACGCCGCCGGCCGGCTGGTGCAGCAGGAAGCGCGTGTTCGGAAGGCAGAGCCGGTTTTCCTTGGTGGCGCCCAGGTAGATGTGGGCGCCGGCGCTGGCGACCCAGCCCGTGCCGATGACCTTCACCGGCACGCCGCAGAAGCGGATCATGTCGTGGATGGTGTCGCCGCTTTCGACGTGGCCGCCGGGCGAGTTGATGATCACGCGGATCGGCTGGTCGCTCTCGGTGGCGAAGGCCGTGATCTGGGCCGTGACCCGTTCGGCCAGGCGCATGTCGATCTCGCCGAAGATCAGCACGGTGCGCGACTTGAACAGCGCGTTCTGAACCGGCCCGGCGGTCATCGGCATGTCGGGCTGGCGGCCCTTCTCGTCGCCGTCCTCGTCGTCGAGATAGGAAGTCCACTTCAGCATAGGGGTCGCCTTCAAAGAGTGTCTCGTCTCTGGAGTTATTGGTCCTCGCGCCGGACGGCAAGCCCGGAGGCGGTCGGCCGTCGGTCTTCCGCACCCCGACAAGCCAGTCGCCTGAACCAGGAGGCCCGCGCGCACGGCGCCCAGACAGCCAATGCATTTGAACATCCGGGATGCCGGCGCGCCTTGACCGAACGTCAGGAGCCGTCGCAAATGGCGCCAACTTTAAACAACCGTTTGGATGGAGCGCCCCGATGAGCCAGGTCCTGGAAGCCCCCCCTGTCAGCGTCAACGGCCTGTTCGACCTCACCGGCAAGGTGGCGGTGATCACCGGCTCCTCCCGCGGCATCGGCCGCGCCATCGCCGAGCGCATGGCCCAGCAGGGCGCGAAGGTGGTGATCAGCTCGCGCAAGGCCGGCCCGTGCGAAGAGGTCGCCGCGGTCATCAACGAGCGCAGCCCCGGCCACGCCATCGCCGTGCCGGCCAACATCTCGTCGAAGGAAGACCTTCAGCGTCTGGTGGACGAGACCCGCAAGGCGTTCGGCAAGATCGACATCCTGGTCTGCAACGCGGCCTCGAACCCGTTCTACGGCAGCCAGCTCGACATCCCGGACGAGGCGTTCCGCAAGATCCTCGACAACAACATCATCGCCAACAACTGGCTGATCCAGATGGTCACGCCCGAGATGCGCGAGCGGAAGGACGGCGCGATCATCATCGTCTCGTCGATCGGCGGCCTGCGCGGCTCCACCGTCATCGGCGCCTACTGCATCTCCAAGGCGGCCGACATGCAGCTGGCGCGCAACCTCGCCCAGGAGCTGGGGCCCGACAACATCCGCGTGAACTGCATCGCCCCCGGTCTCGTGAAGACCGACTTCGCCAAGGCGCTCTGGGACACCCCCGCCGGCGAGGCCCGCGCCAGCTCGGGCACGCCGCTGCGCCGTCTGGGCGAGCCCGACGACCTGGCGGGCGCGGCCGTCTATCTCGCCTCGCGCGCCGGCGCCTGGACGACGGGCCAGACGCTGGTGGTGGACGGCGGTTCGACCTGCTGACGATCCCAACCCCGGCTTGCCATTTTTCAAACGGGCGTTAGAGCCTTCGGTATGGCTGATGACGTGACCAAGCCGGCGGCGGCTACGAAGGAAACGTACGACGATCGTCCGTTCCACTCCGAGGACCTGCCGCCGGAAGTGCGGGCTCCGCTCGCGCCCTACAAGGGCGAGGCGCCGGCGTCTCCTGCCTGGTTCCAGTGGGCGATCGCCCAGGAGCCCGAGCGGTCGTTCGTCGGCTCGCACGGCGCGCGGCTGGAGGCCCTGACCTGGGGCGAGGTGGGCAGGCCCGGCCTGCTGCTCGTGCACGGCAACAGCGCCCACGCCGACTGGTGGAGCTTCATCGCGCCCTATCTGGCGAAGGACTTCCGGGTCACCGCCATGTCGCTGGCCGGCATGGGCGATTCCGACTGGCGGGAGAACTACCGCTTCCACGACTTCGCCGAGGACGCCGATGCGGTGGCCAAGGCCACGGGCCTGTTCGCCGACGGCCAGAAGCCGATCTACATCGGCCACTCGTTCGGGGGCGGGCAGGTCTTCTTCGCCGCCGCCCGCTATCCGCACCTGATGCGCGCGGCGGTGCTGGTCGACACGGGCTTCGGCGGGCCGCCGCCCGAGGTGCTGGAAGAGCGCAAGAAGCGGGCGGAGATGCTGGCCAACATCCCCAGCGCCGACCGGCCCAGCCGCGTCTACCCGACCATGGAGGCGGCGCTCGCCCGGTTCCGGCTGATGCCGCCGCAGCCGGCCGAGAACCACTACATCCTCGACTTCATCGCCCGCCGCTCGCTGAAGCGCGCGCCGCTGCCCGAGGGCGGCGAAGGCTATGCGTGGAAGTTCGATCCCAACATGTGGGACAAGCTGGACCGCTCGGGCGGCTTCTTCGACGGCGTGATGCCGAAGCTGGAAGTGCCGATGATCCATCTCTATGGCGACAAGAGCCGGATCATCGAGCGTCGCGCCTCGGGCGAGAAGAGCTTCCTCGACGAGCAGGTGCGCGAGATCGAGATCCCGGACAGCCACCATCACGTCATGATCGACCAGCCGCTCGCTTTGGTCGCAGCCCTCAGGACGCTTTTGGCGACCTGGCCGGGTTGAGCCCGAACAGGGGTTCGTGTATCGCCGCAGGCGACTTTTTCCATTTTCCGAAGAGAGTGAAATCCTGATGGCCGGAGACACGTCCGACTACCAGCGCGGCGCCATGGAGATCGCCGAGCAGACCTCGACCTACAACCTGGTCATGGGCATGACCAAGTGGGGGTCGCTGTACCTGTCCGCGTTCCTGCTCCTGCTGGTCCTGTGGTTCTGCGTGCCGACCGCCGGCTTCTTCGCCGGCCTGATCGCGGCCGTGGTCATGATCGCCGCCGGCACGGTCGTGCTGCGCGATAAGAAGGACGCCGCCGCCCACTGAGGCGCGTGAACGTCTGATTCGAGAGGCCTCCGCTCCGGCGGAGGCCTTTTGCATTTGCGGAACTCTTGATCCTCGAACGCGGGTCGGCCCGGGGCAAAGCTCGTGCGTGCGGGCATCCTCCTGGTCCGGGTTCGGCTCGAAAATTCCACGACTTCCCGCGTTGCAGCAAAATTCGTTCAAACAATCGTTTGAA
Organism: Phenylobacterium kunshanense; assembly: GCF_003254525.1. Lineage (GTDB taxonomy): Bacteria > Pseudomonadota > Alphaproteobacteria > Caulobacterales > Caulobacteraceae > Phenylobacterium > Phenylobacterium kunshanense. The sequence goes on along the minus strand of NZ_QFYS01000006.1, from coordinate 256,696 downwards.
CCGACCGCCGCTGCGTCTGGACACCCCGACTGACGCTGCCTATGGTCCGGCCCCTGTCGCGCTTCATGGGGGTCGTCGCGAACCATGCCCGTTATCGCTGTCACCAAGGAACGCCGGGCCGGTGAAACCCGCGTGGCGGCGACGCCCGAGACGGTGAAAAAGTTCATCGGCGCAGGCTATTCGGTGGTCGTGGAGTCTGGCGCCGGCGACGGCGCCTCGATTCCCGACGCCGACTACGAGGCCGCCGGCGCGACGCTCGCCAAGTCGGTGAAGGACGCCGTCGGCAAGGCCGATATCCTGTTCAAGGTCCGCGGTCCCGAGGCCGACGAGATCAAGGCGCTGAAGCCCGGCGCCATCGTCGCGGCGACGCTCAACCCCTATCAGGACCGCGCCACGCTGGACGCGCTGGCGGCGCAGGGCGCCACAGCCTTCGCCATGGAGTTCGTGCCGCGGATCACGCGCGCCCAGGTCATGGACGTGCTCTCCAGCCAGGCGAATCTGGCCGGCTACCGTGCGGTGATCGAGGGCGCCGAAGCCTATGGCCGCGCCCTGCCGATGATGATGACCGCCGCGGGCACGGTCGCCCCGGCCAAGGTGTTCATCATGGGCGTCGGCGTCGCCGGCCTGCAGGCCATCGCCACGGCCCGCCGCCTGGGCGCGGTGGTCACCGCCACCGACGTGCGCCCGGCCACCAAGGAACAGGTCGAGAGCCTGGGCGCCAAGTTCATCGCCGTCGAGGACGAGGAGTTCCAGAACGCCCAGACGGCCGGCGGCTACGCCAAGGAGATGAGCAAGGAATACCAGGCCAAGCAGGCCGCGCTCACCTCCAGCCACATCGCCAAGCAGGACATCGTCATCACCACGGCCCTGATCCCGGGCCGGCCGGCGCCGCGCCTGATCACGGCCGAGCAGGTGGCCTCGATGAAGCCGGGCTCGATCATCGTCGACCTGGCCGTCGAGCAGGGCGGCAACACCGAGGGCGCCAAGCCGAACGAGACGGTGGTCACCGCCAATGGCGTGAAGATCCTCGGGTTCACCAACCTTCCCGGCCGCATCGCGGCCGACAGCTCGGCGCTCTACGCCCGAAATCTCGTGGCCTTCTCCGAGCTGTTCAAGACCAAGGAGGGCGCCTTCGCCCCGGACCTCGAGGACGAGATCCTGAAGGCGGCCTGCGTCACCCACGGCGGCGCCGTGGTCCATCCCTCGCTCAAAGCTTAAGCCGGAGCCCCGCAATGGACGTCGATCCGACCGTCTTCCGCCTGGCCATCTTCGTGCTGGCGATCTTCGTCGGCTACTACGTGGTCTGGAGCGTGACCCCGGCCCTGCACACGCCGCTGATGGCCGTGACCAACGCCATCTCCTCGGTGATCATCGTGGGCGCCCTCCTGGCCGCCGCGGCGAGCGGCGCGGGCGGCGAGGCCTCCGGCAACGTGATGATCTCCAAGGGCGCCGGCGCGATCGCCGCGGCCTTCGCGGCGGTGAACATCTTCGGCGGCTTCCTCGTCACCCAGAGGATGTTGGCCATGTACAAGAAGAAGTCGAAGTAGCGGATCGGGTTGGGGGCAAACGCAATGAACGCCAACCTCGCGGCGATCCTGTACCTCGTTTCCGGGGTGCTGTTCATCCTGGCCCTGCGCGGGCTGTCCTCGCCGGTCACCAGCCAGGCGGGCAACCGCAACGGCATGATCGGCATGGCCCTGGCCGTGGGCGTGACGCTGGTCACCCTGTTCGGCGAGGGCAAGCTGGACGGCCTGACCCTGGCGCTGATCGGCGCCGGCGTGGCGGTCGGCGGGACCATCGGGGCGGTGATCGCCCGCCGGGTGGCCATGACCTCGATGCCGCAGCTCGTCGCCGCCTTCCACAGTCTGGTCGGCATGGCGGCCTGCCTCGTGGCCGTGGCCGCGATCTACACGCCCGACGCCTATGGCATCGGCGTGCCGGGCGAGATCCACCTGACCTCGCTGATCGAGCTCAGCCTCGGCCTCGCCATCGGCGCCATCACCTTCTCGGGCTCGGTCATCGCCTTCGCCAAGCTGAACGGCAACATGAGCGGCGCGCCGATCCTGCTGCCCGCCCGTCACCTGCTGAACATCGTGATCGCCCTGGCGATCGTCGCGCTGGTCGCCATCCTGGTGATGAGCGGCGGTACGGCGATCTGGGCCTTCTGGGCGATCTTCGCGCTCAGCCTGCTGATCGGCGTCACCCTGATCGTCCCGATCGGCGGCGCGGACATGCCGGTCGTGGTCTCGATGCTGAACAGCTATTCGGGCTGGGCGGCCGCGGCCCTGGGCTTCACGCTCGAGAACATCACCCTGATCATCACGGGCGCCCTGGTGGGCAGCTCGGGGGCCATCCTCAGCTACATCATGTGCAAGGGGATGAACCGCAGCTTCATCTCGGTGATCCTGGGCGGCTTCGGGGCCGACGACAGCGCGGCGGTCGCCGGCGGCAAGGTCGAGACGCGGCCGACGAAGCAGGGCTCTGCCGACGACGCGGCCTTCATCATGAAGAACGCCTCGAAGGTGATCATCGTCCCGGGCTACGGCATGGCCGTGGCCCAGGCCCAGCACGCCCTGCGCGAGATGGCCGACAAGCTGAAGGAAGAGGGCGTGGAGGTGAAGTACGCCATCCACCCCGTCGCCGGCCGGATGCCCGGGCACATGAACGTGCTGCTGGCCGAGGCCAACGTGCCCTACGACGAGGTGTTCGAGCTGGAGGACATCAACTCCGAGTTCGCCACCGCCGACGTCGCCTTCGTCATCGGCGCCAACGACGTCACCAACCCCGCCGCCAAGACCGACCCGGCCTCGCCGATCTTCGGCATGCCGGTGCTGGACGTGGAGAAGGCCCGCACCGTGCTGTTCGTGAAGCGCGGCATGGCGGCCGGCTACGCGGGCGTCGAGAACGAACTGTTCTTCCGCGACAACACCATGATGCTGTTCGCCGACGCCAAGAAGATGGTCGAAGGGATCGTGAAGGCGCTCTGACGCGCCTTCAACCCGAACTCAGCCGAGGGGGTCGCCCGGGCCGAAGCTCTGGCCGGTCACGCCGATGGGCGGCTCGTCCTGCTCCAGAGGCGCGCCGCGACGGGTCACCAGGATGTAGCCGTCTGCCTGGCCGTCTCCGTCCAGGTCCACGTCCACGCGAATGACGGGCGGCGCCAGCGATGGCCCGAACGCGCCACCGCCGCTGCCAGACTGCACGCCGAAGTCGGAGGTCGGATCCGTGTTCGGGCCCGGCGGCGCGAGGTTGGTCGGGTCCGTCGCCGGCGGCTCACCGGGATTCTGCCGGAACTCCGGCAGCCGGATCTCCTGCCCGAGTTGGGTGAACAGGCGATCGCCCTCGCCGGCTGAGAAGTCGAGGATCACCCCCAGCAGCGTTCCGGCATGACCTTGTCCCGGCGCGCCCGTGACCACGAAAGTGTCGGCGCCTTCGCCCCCTTCGGCGACCACGCCCGCGGACAGTTCGACACGGTCGTCGCCGGCGCCCCCCAGCAGGGTGTCGTGGCCGCCGCCGCCGCGAAGCGTGTCGTCGCCGGCGCCGCCCTCGATCCGCTCGCTGGCCTCCGTGCCGACCAGCAGGTCGTCATCGGCCGTGCCGGCGAGCGTGGCGGGAGCCTTGGTTTCCGCGGGGGCTGCTGCGATGACGATGGTCGGCGCCGGCGGAGCTTCTGGCTCGGCCGCTGGCGGTGGGGCCGGAACGCCGGCCGTCTGCACCTCCATGGGCGTGCTGCGGGAATCGGCTCCGGCGGACAGGGCCGCCTGTGCAGCGCGCTGATCCGACGGGTCGCGCAGTGCGGCCCCTTGCACGGCCAGTTCGCGCTCCTGCGTCGGCGCCTCGGCGTCGGGAGCCGGGGGTGCGTCCTCGATCGGCAGGGGCGCGGCGGGGAGTTCGGCCGCTTCGGCAGCGTCGCCGACACTGGCGCTCTCGTAGAAGAAGGCGGTGGCCGCCAGCAGCGCCAGGAAGGTCTGTCCCTGACGGGCGCTCAGCGAGAACGGCAGGATGGTCGCCGACTGCGGGGCTAACGCTTCCTCGGCCGCGTCGAGACGTTCGCGCAGGGCGGTGTGCAGGTCGACACTCTCGTTGACCATGTCATCGATGGCCGAGTGGACGACGAACTTGCCGTCGATCCTCGCCACGTGGATCAGGACATCGCCGCTCTCATCGGTGACGACGCACCAGGGATCGCCCTCGTCGGTGGCGCCGAAGATCACTTCGACCCGGACGCCGCTCGCCGCCAATCGATCGGCCAGTTCCTCCAGGCGCGCGCGCTCGGCGGCGCTCCAGTCGCCGCTGTCCCGAACCCGCGCGATGAAGGGAACGACCTGACCCATGTGCCCTAGCGAAACGTCTCCTGCGGCCTAGCCGGCGGCCTGGCTCTTGGCCTGCTCGCCGCCGAACAGCAGCCGGAACAGTTCCGGCTCGTAGTAGCGGAGCAGGGTCTTGGCGAACTCACCGGGCTCCAGGCCCAGAGCCTCGGCCCAGGCGCCCTGGGTCTCGATCGGAAGGCGGCCCAGGCCGCTCTCCACCTGCGAGACGAAGGTGTAGTAGCGCAGGCCCACCTGCTCGGCCAATTCCGCTTGCGTCAAACCGGCCTGCTCGCGCTCGGCCTTCAGCCAACGGCCAGCCTGCTGGCGCAGCAGCTTGATCTGGGCGGCCTTGGCGGGATCGGTCGCAGGTCTCGGCATCAGGGGCTCCAGGGCTGGCGCATACGCCCTTGCAGGACGTCCGCAAGCCCGATAATACAGTATTTACGCAACAAATAACTACGCGACGTGTAGCCGCTGGTTCACCGCCTATCACGGCGATGGTTTTCGGGAAAGCTATGAAGCGACTGTTCGTGTCCGCGGCTCTGCTGCCGCTCCTGCATGCGGCCTCGGCAAGCGCCGAGACGAAGATATCCACCGCGACGACCGCGCCGGTCCGGACATCGACGATCGCCGGCGGCCAGCCCGATAGCATCCTGATCGAGACGGCGGGCTCCATCGCTCCGACGACAGCGGGGGCGGCCGTGACGGTCGACAGTTCCCACGCCGTCACCAATAGCGGCTCCATCACCTTCAATGGCGTGAGCGGCGCCACCGGCATCCTGGCGACCGGCGAGGTCGGGATCGGCATCGCGAACGCGGGCTCGATCAGCCTAGTGGAGGACTATACCGCGACCGACACGGACTCGGACGGGGACGTCGACGGCCCGTTCGCCCAGGGGACCGGGCGCTATGGCGTGCGGGTGCAGTCGCCGACGTTCGTAGTCGGAAACATCGCCAGCAGCGGATCGATCGCCATCGAGGGCAATGACTCGGCGGGCATCTCGGTCGAGACGCGGCAGATCGGGGCCGTGACCACCTCGGGAACCATCAGCGTCATCGGCGACCGCAGCGTCGGCGTGCGCGTGGACTCGATTTCAGGCGACGTGAAGATCCTCGGCGCCGTCTCGGCGCAGGGCGAAGGGTCGGTGGGAGTCCAGGTGGGCCAGGTCGACGGGGCGCTGGTGCTGCAGAACGGCATCACCGTCACCGGCTATCGCACCAACTCGCGCCAGACCGACGCCGTGCGGGCCAAGTTCGACGCCGACGACCTGAAGCAGGGCGGTCCGGCGGTGCGGATCACGGGCAGCGTCGCCAAGGGCGTCCTGCTTGATCGCCCGCCGGCGGATACGTCGACGACCGACACCGACGAGGACGACGACGGCGTCGTCGACACGGCTGAGGCCACGGCCTCGATCATCTCCTACGGCGGCGCCCCCGCCATCGACATCGGCGGCGCCACCGCGACGACGCTTGGGGCGGTCGGGACGGGCGTCCTGCAATACGGGTTCGTGAACCGGGGCACGATCACCGCGGACGGTGTCAACGACGGCGTGGCGGCCACGGCCCTTCGGATCGGCCAGCCGGGCGGCGGGACCGTGACGGTGCAGACGGGCATCCACAACGACGGGGGCACGATCGTCGGCCGGTCCTATCTCGCGCAGTCCACCGGCGTGCTCCTGGGCGCCGGCGCCGTCGTCCCCGCGTTCGTGAACTCGGGCGTCGTGGGCGCCGAACAGAATGGCGGCCTGCATGACGCCCGCGCCCTGGTCGACCAGTCGGGCACGCTGTCGTTCGTCGACAACTTCGGGACCATCAAGGCGGTGGTCACGCCGGCGACCGGCGTGACCCAGACCGGGCGGGCGGTCGCCATAGACCTGTCGGCGAACACGTCCGGCGCGCTCATCCGCCAGTCGAAGCTGACGAGCACCGCGGTTCCCACGATCGGCGGCGACGTTCTGCTCGGCAGCGGCGACGACCGGCTCGAACTGCTGGGCGGCACGCTGAGCGGCACGATGAGTTTCGGGGCGGGCCGTGACTCCCTGCTCATCGACGGCGGGGCTGCGGTGGCCGGCCGTATCGTGGATGCCGACGGGACGCTCGCTCTCGATCTCCGCGAGGGCAGCCTTACGCTCTCCAACACCGCTGTCGTCGGGCTCAGCACGCTGAACATCGGCGCAAAGGGCGTGCTCGCCGTCAGCATCGATCCGTCGGTCACGACGACCCGCCTCAATGTCGCGGGCGCAGCGACGGTGGCCGCGGGCGCCCAGGTGGCGGTGACCCTGACCGGCATCTCCCGGGGGACGAAGTCCTTCCAGATCGTCCAGGCGGGTTCGCTTGAGGTGGGGCAGGCCGGGGCGACGCTGGCGGGGGCGCCATTCCTCTACCAGGCGGCGCTGCGCGCCGAGACTTCGGCGGGCGCCCTCTATGTCGATCTGCGCCCCAAGACGGCGGCCGAACTGGGACTCAACCGGTCCGGAGGCCAGGCCTATGAGGCCATCCTCGCCTCCCTCGACAAGGACGAGGCCATCGAACAGGCCTTCCTGGGCCAGAGCGCCAGGGCCGGGTTCCAGAACCTGTATGACCAGATGCTGCCGGATCACTCCGGCGGCGTGCTGATGTCGGCGGCGGCGATCTCCTCCGCCGTCTCTTCCGCCGTCGCCCAGCCGATGGCCATCGACACGACGTCCGGCTCGGGCGTGTGGGCCCAGGAGGTGGTCTTCAACATGCGCCGCGACCGGGTCGACGCCATGGGATTCAAGAGCCAGGGCTTTGGCTTCGCGGCCGGCTATGACCTGCAGGGCGAGGCCAACGCCCTCGGCGCCAACGTCAGCTTCGTCACAGCGGACGTGAAAGACCGGGGCTCGGCCGCCGGCGAGGAAACCTCGATGAACCTGATCGGCGCCGGCCTCTACTGGCGCGTCGATGGGGGCCCGCTCCAGGCGGCGGTGCGCGGCGGTTTCGGCTACGCCTTCCTCGAGGGCGACAGGCGCCTCATCGCCGAGGATCTTGGCTTGCGCGCCAAGGCCAGCTGGAACGCCTGGATGGTCGACGCCTACGCCGGCGCCTCCTACGAGTTCCGGGCCGGCCCCTTCTACGCCCGCCCCGAGCTGTCGGCGAGCTACCTGCGGCTTGCGGAGGATGGGTACAGGGAGAAGGGCGAAAGCGCCGGCTTCAACCTGACGGTCGACAAGCGCTCTGCCGACATGCTGACCGGCGAAGCCCTGCTGGCGATCGGCTGGCGGTTCGGCGACGAGGTCTACTTCGCGCCCGAGATCAAGGGCGGCTATCGCACCAAGCTCGCTGGCGGTCCCGGGAAGACCACCGCCCACTTCGAAGGCGGTCAGGATTTCACGCTGTCACCGGAAGATGCGTTCAAGGGCGGCGCCGTCGTGCGCGCGGGGTTCCGGGGCGGGGCCGCGCGCGTCCTCTACGCCGTCAACGGCGGAGCGACGCTGGACGATGACTACGAGGAGTATGACGTCCGGGCGACCATCCGCTTCCAGTTCTGAGTCTCCGGAGGATGTTCGCCTGTCGGGGGCGCCGGTTTGCCGCCGGCCCGGATTTTGCCTAGAACGCCCGGCAGCCTGCCGACCGGTCCCGCGTTGGAAACGGCGGGCAGGATCGCGGTGGTGGAGACTCTGGGTTGGCGGACCGCAACGGCATCGGTGGCAGACGTGGGCGGCGACGGGCGGCGGAAGCCGGGATCGTCGTGGTCGCGGGGCTGGCCGCCTTTGCGGTGGCGCATGCCTCGCTCCTGACCCCTGAGCCGGCGTCCAGGCCGGCGGCTCGCGCCGTCCTGACCAGTGCGCCGGCCACGGTGCGTCAGCCCGTCGAGGACGACGTGCTCATCGCGTTCGAGGAGCCGGTTCCGGGGCACGCGGTGGTCTCGCCCTTCGGCCTGCGCCAGCTTCCCTGGGAGGGCAATGGCCGCCTTCACGAAGGCGTCGACATCTCGGCCGACAGCGGCGTGCCGGTTGTGGCCGTCGCGGACGGCACGGTCGTGGAGGCGGGGACCAAGGGAGGCTACGGACGCTACGTCGCCGTCCGGCATGCGGCAGGCCTCACGACATTCTATGCTCACCTTGGCGGCATCCGCGATGGGGTGAAGCCGGGCTTGCCGATCAAGGCGGGCGAACCGCTCGGCCGTATCGGATCGACGGGGGTGTCGACCGGCCCGCATCTGCACTTCGAAATCCGCGACCCGCAGGACCGGCCGCTCGATCCCGCCATGTTCCTGGGGCGTGCGTTCGCGGAAGCGGGCGATCTGCCACTCGACAAGGCAAAGCGCTATTCCGGTCGGGTGCGGATGGCCTACGTCTCCTTCATTCCCGAGAGCAAGCGCGCGCTGATGGCGGCGAAGGAAGGCAAGCCCATCGTCGTGCGCCGCGCCACGACCGACGCCCAGGACCTCGTCGCCGCCGAGCGCAATCTCGAAGGCCTGGCGCGCGATGCGGCCAAGGCCGAGAAGATCGACGGGCTCAAGCAGTTGTCCATTGGCCCCGACGGCCGCCCGCGGGCGCAGCTCGCCCTTTGAGCCCGCCAACCTACCGGGGCCAGCGTGTGGACATCGGCGGCCGCGCGTTGCGTACGGTCCGCGCCGGGCCATCGTCCAGCGATCATCCCCTGATCGTGTGCGAGCACGGCGCCTTCGGCTGCGCCACGGACTGGGCGGTCGTGCAGGAGAAGCTGGCTCAGAAGGGCCTTCGCAGCCTGTCCTACGATCGTGCCGGCCTTGGCCACTCCGACCCTGGTCCGGCGCCCCGCGACGGCCGGTCGATCAACGACGACCTGGAAGCCTTGCTGGGGGTGCTGGGCGAGGCCGGCCCCATCCTGCTGTGCGGACACTCCATGGGCGGGCTGATGGTCCGCCTCTTCGCGCTTGAGCGGGAGCGCGACCTGACCGGCCTCGTGCTGGTGGATGCGGTGACGCCGGACGTCTTCAGTCTTCCCGGTGGGCCCGCCGCGATCCGGGGCTTCGGACGGGTGCTGCAGGCGGTGAGCTATGGCGCGAAGGTCGGGCTGATGGTTCCGGTCTCCTACGTCAGCGGCAACCTGATCGGCCTGCCCGGGGCGTCGGCGGCCGAGAAGCGGCGTATCCACGCCTCAGCGCCCCACGCCCACGCGGCGGCCGCGGAGGTCATGTGCTGGCCGGCGACATCCGTCATGGCCGGGGCCATCGACCTGCCTACGGACCTGCCCGTCGCCGTGGTGACCGCCGGGGCCGTCAGGTCACGCCGGGCGCTCAAGCACATTCAGGAAGCGCCGGCGCGGCGCTCGCGGAGCGGCTACGTCGAACACGTGGAAGCGGCGACCCACGCCAACCTGCTGGGCCCCCGCTACGCGGACGCCGTCGTCCGCGGCGTCGAGCACGTGCTTCAGTCGGGCTCGCGCTGAATCAGGCCCGCGGCGGCGCGCAGCCGCGCGCCCACCAGGCTGGGCGTTTCGGCAGCGGCGAGGAGCCTCGCGGCGCCGTCATCCATAGAGATCGGCAGTGCGCCCCGCGCGGCCGGCGGCAGGCCGCGCAGGCTGGCCCGTTCCGTGGGCGACAGCCGCCGGGCTGCGCCGGCGAGCCGCCGCACGGGACCGTCGCCATGCAGCTCGAAGCGGCCGTCCCAAACGCAGGGGCGTATCCCGTCGGCGAGTCCCCCCCGTCGGGCCTCGCCGGCTTCGCGGAAAACCCGAAACTCCGCGCTGTCGGCTTCGACGCGCGCGCCGGCCAGGGTTGCGACCACGGGGTCGCCGTCTCGCAAGGCCGCCGCAAGGCGCGCGACCCGGCTCGCCGCCGGGAGGTGGGAGCCGCCGCCTGCACAGACGGTCGCCAAGGACACCAGCCGCGTGACCTCGGGCTCGGATGCAGCCGCCAGGGCGCTTCGCGGCAGGCTGATGACCCCGCCCGCCTCCGACGCGAGAGCCGCGAGCGCGAGGGGGGGCTCCTCGTCCACTGGCTCGACCCAGGGCGCGCCGGCCGCTCGCGCGCGGCTGCGGGCGAAGCGCGGATCGTCGTTTGCAGGGTCTTCGATCCAGGTTTCGCCGCGCGCCTCGAGCCAGCTTCTGAGGTCGGCGCGCGAGACCCCGAGCAGGGGGCGAAGGACGAAGATCCCCCGACCCTCCGGCCAGGCTGGCGAGGGGGACCATTCGCGCGGCGAGGGGGTGGTCGACCCGGCGGCTCTCATAGCGGCGGCCTCGCTGACGTCGTCGGCCGTGTGGCCCATCAGCAGCACCTTGGCGCCGGCGCGGCGTGTCGCCTCCGCCAGCAGGCGGTGCCGGGCAGACCGGGCCGCGGCCGGCAGACCGGTCGTCGGCTTCTCGCCTGTCCAGACCGCCGCCTCGAAGCGTCGGCCAAGCCGCGCGGCCAGGCCGGCGCAGCGTTCCGTCCAGGTGACGCTTTCGGGCCGCAAGCCATGATCCACGGTCAGGATGACGAGCTCGCGACCCTGCGCGTGCGCCCAGGCGTCCGCCATGAGCGTCAGCGCCAGGGAGTCTCCGCCCCCCGACAGGGCGACGGCAAGGGGCGGGCCGGATCGCCGGAGGCGTCGGTCGAGGACCGCTCGGACGGCGGCCTCTAGGCCGCGCACTTCGCCTGGGTGCGGGTCGCCGCAGCGCGGCTTGCCACGTTGGCCGGCGCCTTCGGGTAGCGGCGGGTGAACTCGGCCAGGGTCTGGCAGGCGTCGGCCGGCTTCTTGAGCGCGACGAGAGACCGAGAGAGCTCGACCACGGCGTCGGGCGCCCACGAAGTCTGGGGCCAGCCGCGGATGGCCCCGATGTAGGCCTTGGCGGCGTCGGCGTGGGCGCCGCGGACGCTGAGCGTCTTGCCCCACCAGTAGCTGGCCTCGGGGGCGCGGGGCGCGTCGGCATGGTTCGCCACATAGGCCGAGAAGGCGGCTTCGGCGGCGTCGTAATCGCCCGCCAGCATAAGCTGCCGCGCCTCGGTGAAGTCCTTGGCAGGATCGCCGGCGGGGACCGCGGTTGCGGCCTCTGCGGCGGCAGGCGTCGCACCCGCCGCGAGATCACCCTCGATCTTCGCCAGCTTGTCCGACAGGGCCTGGACCTGGGCCTTCAGGGCGGCGTTCTCCCGCTTCGCCTGGTCGAGGTCGAAGGTGGTTGTCTCGAGGGACCCGTTAAGGCGCCGGAGGGTCTCTTCGAGGTCCTTCAGGCGCTCGCCCATCTCCAGCATGCGGGCGTCGGTGTCCGCCGGCTGCACGACGACCGGCTTCCCGGAGTCGCGCAGCTGGAAGACGATGGATCGCAGCTCGCGAACGATCTTCTCCATCCGCTCCACCCGCCGGGCGTCGCGGGCGTCGAGCGGATCGACCGCGGCTTCGGGCAGCGGTGTCTGCGCCACGGCCGGACCCGCCGTCGCGAGGACGGTGAGCGCGGCCAGGATCAGGGAGAGTCGTGCGCGCATCGTCGGGCTAGCGGGCGCCGGAGACGATGGCGGTGCGGGCGTTCCGGTTCTTCTGCCAGGCCTCCTCGCCGCTGCCGGCGTCGAGCGGCTGCTCCTTGCCGAACGAGATGGTGGCGATGCGGTCGGCCGCGATGCCGCGGTTCACGAGGAACTCGCGCACCGAATTGGCGCGGCGTGCGCCGAGGGCGAGGTTGTATTCCCGCGTGCCGCGCTCGTCGGCGTTCCCCTCGATGCGCACGCGGACCGAACCGTACTGGCGCAGCCAGCCGGCCTGGGCGTCCAGGATCGGCTGGGCGTCGGCGCGGATGTCGTGCGAGTCGGTGTCGAAATAGACCCGGTCACCCACGTTGACGACGAAGTCCTGGGCCGAGCCCGGGACCGGGGCCGTCGACTGCTGGTCCACCGGACCGGGGCCGGGGGGCAGCGGTGTCTGCGGTTGGGTCTGGGCCGGCGGCTGCTGCACCGGGTAAGTGGGCTGGGCCTTCTTGGCGCAGGCCGCCAGCGAAGTGGCGGCGACGCCCACAAGGGCGAGCCGGACCAGGGTGTAGCCGTTCAAGCTGCGGACCATCTGGGTCTCCTGCGGTCGAGGTTGCGAATCACTATCGAGATGTATCGGGCGGGATTGGGGCGCAAGACTAGTTAAGCAAAGGCGACCATGCTGGATCCGATCCCGCCCCGGGATAAGGCATTGGCTGAAGGATCCGGCCCGTGACATCCACGCTCCATAACTTGGGCGGGCCGCCGGGGGTTTCACGCGAGAACATCAGAACCCGGCCATTGGGCGCCCAGGTCGGGCCTTCGTCCAGATAGCTGGTGGTCAGCAGCCGCTCGTCCGAGCCGTCGGGCCGCATCACGCCGATATGGAACTGGCCGCCGGCCTGCTTGGTGAAGGCGATGAACTCGCCGGTCGGGCTCCACACCGGCGTCGTATAGCGCCCGCCGCCGTTCGAGATCCGCCGCGCGCCCGAGCCGTCCGCGCCCATGACGTAGAGCTGCGGCGATCCCGAGCGGTCCGAGTTGAACACGATCCGCGCGCCGTCGGGCGAGAACGACGGCGAGGTGTCGATGGATGGGTCCGAGGTCAGTCGGCTGGAGGAACGGTTCGACAGGTTCATCACATAGATGTCGCTGTTGCCGCCCCGCTCGACCGAGAATGCGACGCGGCCGCCGTCGGGGGAGAAGCGCGGTGCGAAGACCATGCCCTGGAACGACCCCAGGCTTTCCCGCCGGCCGCTCTCCAGGTTGTAGAGATAGACGGAGGCCGAATCCGGCCGCAGCGCCATGTAGGTGATTTCCTGGCTGGTGGGCGAGAAGCGCGGCGTCATCACGATGGAGTCGCCGCCTGTCAGGTAGCTGGGGTTTGCGCCGTCCTGATCCATGATGGCGAGGCGCTTGATCGTCTTTCCGCGCGCGCCGCTCTCGGCGACGAACACCACGCGGGTGTCGAAATAGCCCTTCTCGCCGGTCAGCCGCTCGTAGACCGCGTCCGAGATCTTGTGCGCCACGCGGCGCCAGTTCTCAGGGCTGGAGGTGAACTGCAGGCCCAGGAGCTGCTGCTCGGCGAACACGTCCCACAGGCGGAAGTCCACCCGCAGGCGGCCACCCTCGACAGTGACCTGGCCGTTGACCAGGGCCTGGGCGTTGATCGTCTTCCAGTCGCCGAAGCGCGGCTGGACGGCGGCGGTGAGGTCCTTCTCGATGAAGCTGGCAGGGTCCAGCGGCCGGAACAGGCCCGAGCGCTGCAGGTTGGCGGCGATCACCTGCGAGACGTCGGCGCCGACCTGGCCGCCGCCGAAGGCCGGTACGGCGATGGGCAGGGGCTGGACGTCGGCGCGGTTGACGTTGATCTCGATCTCCGCGCGGGCAGGGCTCGCCAGCGCGAGCGCCGTGATCGCGCAGAGCAGCGAGAACAGCAGGGCCATGATCTGGCCGGCGTGGCTGCGGGCGGTCTTGGTCATCGGTCGCAGGCCTCTCGGGCGTTGAAGTTGACCGCGATGCGGTCGCCGTAGAATTCGCGGGGCAAGCCCCGGAAGGGCGCGGCCGCATAGACGGCGCGCACGGCGCGCTCGGCGGCGGCCTGGGAGACCGGCGTGCGTGCGCCCCTGATCTCCGAACTCACGTCACCGACCACCTGGCCGCCGACGCCCAGGCGGAACGTCACGCGGACCAGGACGTCGCGTCCGCCCTCGACCTCGCAGTTCGGGTTCCATCGACGCTGGAGCTCCTCGGCCAGGCCCTGCAGCGCCGCGCCGGCGGCGAGACCGGAGCCGGTGGTCTGGCGTGCGACGGGGGCGGTCTCGGGGCGGCTGGCGCCCTGGGCGGCCGAGGATGGGCGCTGGGGCGCGTTCCGGGCCGGCCGCGTCAGGCTGGCGGCGAGGGCGTCCAGGTCCAGGCTCTTCTCCGCCGGCTTCGCGGCCGCTTTTGGGGCGGGGGCGGGGGCCTTCTCGGCGGGCTTGGGCGCGGCCTTGGGCGAGGGCGGCGGGGGCGCGGGTTGCGGCGGTGGCGGGGCCGGCTCAGGCGGCGCCTCGGCCACCGGCTCCTCGGTCTGCGCCGTCAGCGTCTCAGGACCCTGGACGGCAGGACGGGTGTCGACGTCGGGCGCGCTCGAAACGATCGTCACCGGCACCACCGATCCGACCTTCAGGTCCCGACTGCCCCAGCTCACCATGAACGCAGCCGCCACCGCCGCGTGCAGGGCGATGGAGCCGAGCGCCGCCGGGGAGACCTCGAACCGCCGGGCGCGGGCCGTCGTCACGGAGCGGCCTCCTCCCCCGCCGTCGCGTCGGAGCCTTCGCTGCCCGAGGATGGGCCGCCGGTGTCGGTGATCAGGTTGATCGAGGTGAAGCCCGACGTGGAAAGCGAGGCCATCACCCGCGCCACGACCTCGTAGCTCGCCCGCCCGTCAGCGCGGACATAGATGGGACGGGTGGTGTCGCTGGCCATTTCCTTGAGGCGGGGCGACAGGCTGGCGAAGGGCGTCTCGGTCTCGCCCACATAGAGGCGGCCGTCCGAACGGATGGAGATGGTGATCGGGTCGGGCACGTCCTGCATGGCGCCGGCCTCGGTCTTGGGCAGCTCCACGGGGACGCCGGCGGTGAGCAGAGGCGCCGAGATCATGAAGATGATCAGCAGCACCAGCATCACGTCGACCAGGGGCGTGACGTTGATCTCGCTGAGCGCGCCGCGCCGCCCGCGCCCGTAGCGTCGCCGCCGCTTCGCGCCGCCGCCTGCCGCGAAGGCGTCGTTGGCCGAGAGCGCCATATCAGGCCCGCTCCGCCAGCCGCCGCTGGATGGCGGTGGAGAGGTCGTCGGCGAAGCCTTCGAGGCGGGCCGCGTACTTTCCCGCAGCGGTCGAGAAGCTGTTGTAGAAGATGTAGGCCGGGATGGCGGCGACGAGACCGATGGCGGTGGCGAACAGGGCCTCGGCTATCGAGGGCGCGACCACGGCCAGCGACGTGTTCTTCTGGATGGCGATGGCCTGGAAGGACCCCATGATCCCCCAGACGGTCCCGAACAGGCCGACGAACGGCGAGGCCGTGGCGACGATGGCCAACGAGCCGAGGCCGGCTTCGACCTGCGCCGCCTCGCGCGCGATGGTGGTGTCGAGCTGACGGTCGATGCGCTGGATCAGCAGCGCGATCTGGCCCTCGCTGGCCGACCCCTTGGCGCGGGACTCCCGCCACTCCTTCAGGGCGCCCTGCAACATGCGGGGCAGGGCGTGCTTCGGTCGTTCCCCGGCTTCGGCGGCGACCTCCTCCAGGCTGCGGCCCGAGGCGACGGCGTCTTCGAACCGGTCGGCCTCGCGGTTGAGGCGGGCGAACTTCACCAGCTTGTCGATGATGATCGTCCACGACCAGAGCGAGGCGAGCGCCAGGCCGATCATCACCAGTTTCACGACCCAGTCGGCGCGCAGGAACAGCGACACCATGCTGAAGCTCTCGGGGCTGACGGCGGTGGCCGGGTCCATCGTGTCTCCTGGTCGTCTCGGCTCTGGTTGGCGGGCTTAGGTGGCGAACTTATGGCGCGGCGAGGTAGGGCGTGATCGCTTCGGTCAGCCCGGCCGGCGGCCGGCGCGCACGGCCGGCGGCGTCGATGCAGGCGGCCTGGACCACCGCCTCGGCGATCAGCTCCTCGCCGCGCAGGATGCGTTGGCCGATGAACAGCCGCGGCCCCTTCACCGCATCGTAGGTGGTGCGGACCAGGAGGGCGTCGTCCACGCGGGCCGCGCGCCGATAGTCCACCTCGATCCGGGTGACGGTGAAGGCGGCGTTCTGGGCCAGCAGGGCCTGATGGCTGACGCCCATCACCCGCAGGAAGTCGCTCCGGCCCCGCTCGAAATAGCGCAGGTAGTTGGCGTGATAGACGACGCCGGTGAAGTCGGTGTCCTCATAGTAGATCCGGACCGGCAGGACGTGCTCGCGGCCGTCCACCCAGCCGGCGCTGGGCTCGGCGTTCATTCGAAGAGGTCTCCGGCCGGCGGCTGGCCGACGCCCTTCGGGGCGGCGAGGCCAAGGTGGTCGTAGGCCTTGGCGCAGGCCATCCGGCCGCGCGGCGTGCGCTGGATGAAGCCCTGCTGCAGCAGGAACGGCTCGATCACGTCCTCGACCGCGTCGCGAGCCTCGGCGATCGCATAGGCCAAGGTCTCCACCCCCGCCGGACCGCCGGCGTAGTTCTCGATCAGAGCCCGCAGGTAGCGGCGGTCCAGGGCGTCCAGGCCCTGTTCGTCCACATCCAGGCGGGCAAGCGCCGAGGCGGCCGCCGCCCGGCCCACGACCTCGGCGCCGTCGGCGGCGGCGAAGTCACGGACCCGGCGGAGGAGCCGCCCGGCCACCCGTGGCGTGCCCCGCGAGCGGGCGGCGATCTCCAGCGCGCCCTCGGGCGTCAGCGCCATGCCCATCTTGGCCGCGGCGCCCATCAGCACCTTCTGCAGTTCCTCGTGAGTGTAGAATTCCAGGCGGATCGGGATGCCGAAGCGGTCGCGCAAGGGCGTGGCCAGGAGGCCCGCGCGGGTGGTGGCGGCGACCAGGGTGAACGGCGCGAGGTCGATGCGGATCGATCGCGCCGACGGGCCTTCGCCGATCACCAGGTCGAGGACATGATCCTCCATCGCCGGATAGAGGATTTCCTCCACGTTGGCGGCCAGGCGATGGATCTCGTCGATGAAGAGGACGTCGCGCGGTTCGAGGTTCGTCAGGATGGCCGCGAGGTCGCCGGCCTTGGCGAGCACGGGCCCCGACGTGGCGCGGAAGTTCACGCCGAGTTCGCGGGCGACGATCTGGGCGAGGGTGGTCTTGCCGAGGCCCGGCGGTCCGAACAGCAGCACATGGTCCAGCGCCTCGGCCCGCTGCTTGGCCGCTTCGATGAAGATCGACAGGTTGGCCTTGGCCTGCTGCTGGCCGACGAACTCGGCGAGCGTCTGGGGGCGCAGCGCCTTGTCCGTCGGCT
Source organism: Phenylobacterium kunshanense (assembly GCF_003254525.1). GTDB lineage: Bacteria > Pseudomonadota > Alphaproteobacteria > Caulobacterales > Caulobacteraceae > Phenylobacterium > Phenylobacterium kunshanense. The sequence goes on along the minus strand of NZ_QFYS01000006.1, from coordinate 239,536 downwards.
CGAACGGCTGAGCGTCGCCCGAGACGATGCGGGTCACCGTCCCAGCTCCTGCAGGGCCGCCTTGATCAGGGCGGGCGGCTCGGCGTCCTCGCCCAGCCGGACGGCGGCGGCTTCGACGACCCGTCGGGCGGCGGGCTCGGCGACGCCCAGGCCCATCAGCGCCGCGACAGCCTCGCCCGAGGCCGAGGGCTTCGCGGGCTGGGCGCTGGGGATGGTCGCGTGGAAGGCCGCCACAGGGCCGTCGTGGATCGGCTTACCCTTCAGCTCGGTGACGATCCGCAGGGCGAGTTTCGGCCCGACGCCGTTGGCCCGCGCCACAGCGGCCTTGTCGTCGCGCGCCACGGCGGCGGCGAGCTCGGCGGGCGGCAGGACGTCCAGCACCGCCAGCGCCGCCTTTGGGCCCACCCCCTGGATGGTCCGGAGCAGCACGAAGGCCTGCCGGTCGTCGCGGGTCAGGAAGCCGTAGAGGGTCAGGCCGGTCTGTTCGCCCCAATGGCTTTCAACATGCAGCAGGGCTTCCTGGCCGATCTCCGGCAGGCGCGAGAGCGTGCGGCTGCCGCAACGGGCGACGTAGCCCACGCCCATCACGTCGATCAGGGCCTCCTCTTCCCCGATCTCGGCCACGGTTCCGCGCAGGCGCCCGATCATGCGGCGCGCTCCCGACGGCGGCAGGGGCGAATCAGGTTCGGCATGTGTTCCCAACAGGTACCGCAGGGCGGACTCAGGGGGAATGATGCGCGGCTTATGCGGCGCGTGATCTGGCCAGCTCGGGCGGCTAGGATCACAGAGGATGGAGGCGGTGATGATGCGCATGATCCTGGCGGTGCTGGCCCTGACGCTGGCGTTTGCGGCTCCGGCCTCAGCGGGGAGCCCGCGGGATCGGCTGGTGGCCTCGCCCCAGTGGCTCGCGAAGCGGCTGGCCGATCCCGACCTCGTGATCCTCCAGGTCGGGGACAAGGCGGGCTACGCGGCGGGCCACATCCCCGGGGCGCGGCTGGTGAGCCTGGCCGACGTGGCGGCGCCGGCCCAGGGACCGGACAGCCTGATCCTTGAGATGCCGGATGCGGAGACCCTTCGCGGCAGGCTCGCCGCGCTGGGCGTCTCGGATCGCTCGCGCATCGTGGTCGTCCCGACGAAGGACGGCATCCAGTCCGCGACGCGCGTGGTGTTCACTCTGGACATGGCCGGTCTCGGCGCACGCACGCGCCTGCTCGAGGGCGGGCTGCCGGCCTGGAGTGCAGCCGGCCTGCCGCTCTCCAGCGAGGCGCCGGTGGTGAAGCCCGGCAAGCTTTCCGCGCTGAAGATGCGTCCCATGATCGTGGACGCGGCATTCGTGCAGCGCCACGCCGACGCCAAGGGCTACGCCGTGGTCGATGCGCGGGCGCCCGAATTCTACTCCGGAGCGAAGGCCGGCGGTACGCCGGCGCGGCCCCACAGGGCGGGCCACATCCCCGGCGCCCGCAGCGTGCCGTTCGTCTCCGTCACCACGCCCGACCTGACGCTCGCGCCGGCGGACGAGGTGGCCGCGCGGTTCAAGGCCGCCGGCGTGAAGCCTGGCGACACCGTCATCACCTACTGCCATGTGGGCCAGCAGGCCTCGGCTACGCTGTTCGCGGCCCGGTCCCTTGGTCTGAAGGTGCTGCTGTACGACGGTTCATACGAGGACTGGTCCCGCCGCGACGGCGCCGTCAGCGCGGACGCGCCCTAACAATTCGGCCCGGCCGGTCAGGCCACCCGGCGTGCGCTGCGGGTGTGGGCGTGGGCGATGGCGACGGCCAGGGCGTCGGCGGCGTCGGCGCTGGTCTTGCCCGCGGTGGGCAGCAGCCGGGCGATCATCCAGCCGACCTGGGCCTTGTCGGCTCCGCCGGTCCCCACGACCGCCTTCTTGACCACGCTGGCCGCGTACTCGGCGACGGGGAGCCCCGCCCGGGCCGGCGCCACCAGGGCCATGGCGCGGGCGTGGCCCAGCTTCAGCGCCGACTGGGCGTTGGTGTTCATGAAGGTCTCTTCCACGGCCGCCTCGTCCGGCGCGTGGGCGGCGACCACGGCCGAGATCTCTTCGAAGAGGATGAGCAGTCGTTCTGAGAAGGGCAGGCTGTCGTTGGGTGCGATCACCCCATGGGCCACATGGCTGATCCGCGCGCCCTCGCAGGCGATGACGCCCCAGCCGGTGCGACGGAGCCCGGGATCGAGGCCCAGGATGCGAAGGGGGCGAGTCGCGTTCATCGTCTGTTCGGCTAGGATGCCGGAACGAGAGACGCCTGGGAATGGTGAAGGGGTGGTAAAGGACGACCAGCGAAGGGGGCGGCCAGGCCCCCAGATTGGGTAAGTCGGCGCCTCTGAAAGTGCCTGGAATTCCTCGAAAAACGCCTTTCCAGCGAATCCCGAGCGCAATTGCAGCCTCCAGGTAGTGGCGCGAAAGTTGTACCGCCGATACCTAAACTGCAAATACGTGCCATTTCGGGGTATCGCATGTTCAAGCATCTGGTTTCTGGCGTCGTCGGCGCTGCGGCGCTCGCCATCGCCGGCTCGGCTTCGGCGGCGACTTATGTGTCGTATCTTGAGTACAAGAACGACGCGCCTTTCACGAAGGTGGCCCCGCTCGGCAAAGTCACCCTCACGGAAATCTCGCCGGACACGGTGGACGTGGTGGTGACGCTGTTCGCCCCTCAAGTCGGCTTCGTGAACACCGGCAACGGCAGCAACAAGGCCCCATTCACCTTCAATCTTACGGGCGACTTCGAAGTCACCGTGTTCAACGAGGTGGCTGGCCAGCAGTTCGTGGATGGCGGGTACGGCGCCTTCCAGAACAACAACTTTGGCATCTACACCAACAAGATCGGTTGCTGCGGCGGCGTGCAAGGCGGCGGGGCGTACGATCCGACCGATCTGCATTTCCGCGTGACGAACCTGGGCGCGGGCGGCCTCACCTTTGCGGGCGTCGGCGCCACGATCGTGGATGGCAAGCTGACTGCGATGGGCACTGGGCCGAGCTTCACGTCCACTTCCGAGGTTACGGTCCCGAACGGCAATGGGCGAGGCAACGGCGGCGGCACGGTTCATCCGGCGGGCTTCTGGTTCTCGGCTGATGTCGTCACCAGCACCGGTGCGACGTTTAACATCGCCGCCCGCGACGCCTTCGTTCAGACCGGCGCCATCCCCGAGCCGGGCACCTGGGCGCTGATGATCCTGGGCTTTGGTGGCGCGGGTGCGGTCCTGCGGCGCCAGCGCCGGCTGGCGCTCGCCTAGTACTCTCCTGCAAGCAAATGACAGAAGGCCCCGGTGGAAACGCCGGGGCCTTTCTTGTTGGGCGAGATCTCAGGCTCAGCGTCAAATGTCTCAGGGACGGCAGCCAGACGGATGCACGTCCAGGGCGGTAGATTCCGCCAGGTTTCCCCCTATGAGCGACTGAACGTCGTGAAGTTGACTGACCGTCGCGCTCAGGCTGAGTCACGTCGTTGTGAGTATACCTATGGGTGGTGAACGACGTTTGGCGAAAGTGTTAACGACCTTCCCTCGGCATAGGGAACTTCAGCTGAGGGCTTGGCCATGATGAAGACTCTACTCGGCAGTCTGGCCGGCGTGACGATTCTCGCGGCAGCGGCTTCGGCGTCAGCGGCCGTGGTCATAGACACCGGCGCAAACGGGCCGGCCAACAAGAACGTCGACTGGGCCCAGGAAGCTGGTGGCGACAACTTCGTCTACGGGGTCATCAACAACACCAGCATCGGTGTCGTCGTTGAAGGCGCCGAGGACATCAAGACCAGCAGCCAGGGCGGCGTGGTTTGGATCGTCCCGACCGTCGGCTCGGGCCTCGACTTCCTGAGGTTCAGCCTCGACGGTTACGATTTCAGCTCGTTCGAGGTCGACCTGAAGGATCCGACCGGAAACAACGACACCTGGTCCGTGACGATCCTGACCAACGATGGGACCACGGAAACCTTCAACAACTTCAACGGCGGGTTCATCAACGCCTACGGCACCGGCGGCACGCGGATCAGCAGCGTGGAGTTCCAGACCAGCGGCGACATCACCGGTGTCGGCCAGGTCCGCTTCGGCGGGGCTCGGGAGATCGGCGTGGTTCCGGAACCTGCGACCTGGGCGATGATGATCATGGGCTTCGGCGCGGCCGGCGCCTTGCTGCGGCGTCGCCAGAGCGCGTTCGCCTAGACCAGTTCCCCGGCGCCTGACCCCAGGCGCATCCCCGAGGGGGCCCCGACGCCGCGCGCCGGGGCCCTTTGGCGTTCAGCGCCAGAAGTGGAAGGCGTCCCAGCCGGCCTGCATCGCCTCGGGCGGCACGCCGAGCAAGGCGGCCAGGGTGACGGCCACGGCGAACAGGCCCGCGCTGAATCCCGGGATGAAGAAGACGGCGCCCAGCAGGATCACCAGCGCCAGCCCCTCCAGCTTGTGAACAGCGGGGGCCCAGGTCTTGGGAAGGAACGGCCGGAGGGCGTTGAAGCCGTCGAGCCCTGGTAGCGGCAGCAGGTTCAGCACCAGCGCGGTGGCCTGCAGGAAGGCCAGCATGGCCACGGCGGCGAAGAGCGGACCCGGGAGGGCGACCCGGCCCCAGAGGTTCAGCACGAAGGCCAGCACAAGCAGCACCGCCAGCGTCGCTCCCGGCCCGGCCAGGGAGGCGGCCGCGCGCCAGCTGCGGCTGCGCATCAGGTCGTTGCGCAGGTAGACCGCGCCGCCCGGGAAGCCGATGCCGCCCAGCGCCAGGGCGATGAGGGGCAGGATGAGGCTGGTTCCCAGATCGCCGTACCGGCGCGGGTCGAACGACAGATAGCCCTTCTCGGCCACCGTATGGTCGCCGGCGAGGTAGGCGACGCCGGCGTGCGCGAACTCGTGCGCCATGACGGCCAGGATCCATCCGGTCAGCACGAAGCCGAAGGTCAGCGGCGTCGGCCCGTCCGGCCACAGCGCGAGACCCGCGCCCAGGCCGACGAAGATCGCGAGCAGGCTCAGCCCCACGAGGTTGTTCGGCGGCTTCGCCGCGGCAGGGCTCGCCGCGGCGGGCGCATCGGTCTCGAACGTCATCGCGCAGAGATCGTCCGTCGCCGGCGGGCTGGCAAGGCCGGTCGGCTGTTGCGAAAGCTCTGCTGTAGGGGTTTCCTGCGCCCATGAGCGAACTCGCCTCACCTCCGGCGCCAGAAGGCGCCAGCCGCGCGCGCCTCGACGAGCTGCTGTCGCGCATCATCGACCACCCTGAACAGCGGGTTCAGATCTCCGAGGAGATCGAGCGCGACTTCACCCAGCGGCGTGCGGTGATGGTGCTGGACATGAGCGGCTTCTCGCGCACGACCCAGGTTCACGGCATCGTCTCGTTTCTGCTGATGATCCACCAGATGCGGTTTCTGGCGGTGCCGACCATCGAGGCCTGCGGCGGTACGATGGTGAAGGCGGAGGCCGACAATCTCTATTGCCTGTTCGAGCGGGTGGAGCAGGCGGTGGCCGCGTCACGCGAGATTATGCGCCAGCTCGCGACAGTGAATGTCCTGCTGCCCGCGACCCGCCGGCTCTACGCCTCGATCGGCATCGGCTTCGGCGACCTGCTGGTGCTGGGCGCGCACGACCTGTTCGGCGACGAGGTCAATCTCGCCTCAAAGCTGGGCGAGGACGTCGCCCAGGGCGGGATGATCCTGCTGACGGAGGCGGCGCGCCGTCAGCTCGACCCCGCGGTGGTGACGCTGGAGGAGCGGGCGAGCATCTCGGGCCTGACGCTGGTCTATCACGCGCTGGCTTAGTCGGCCTCGGCGTCGGCAAGCTACGCCTTGCGCGCCGCGGCCACGAGCGCCCGTATCATCCAGTGACGGACGGCGCGCGCCTGGTCCTTGTCGACGCCCAGCACGTCCTTGAAGGCGACAAGCGCCTCGACACCCAGCAGCGGGACCAGCGCGGCCTTCAGGTGGCGCAAGGCGTCCGGCTGGAACTGGTCCCGCACCGGATCCAGGGCGGCGTCGATCAGCGGCGAACGGCGGTTCTGGCGCACTGGCGCGTCTGCGTCTGTCGTTGGCTGCAGGCTGCCGGCCAGCAGGGCGCGCATGGCTGGCTCGTTCGCCTCCAGCATGGTGAAGAGCGCATCGTCGAGCCGCTCCAGCCGCTCCGCCGGATCCGTCGGCGCCCCGGGGCCAAACAGGTCTTCGGCGCGGGGCACGGCGACGTGCAGCCCGGCCTCGAACAGCAGCGCCTCAAGGCCGGGAAAGTAGCGGTAGGCCGTTGCGCGCGAGACGCTGGCCGCCTCGGCGATCTCCTCGAAGGTGGGGGTGCGCCCGTCGCGCATCAGGCGGCTGGCGGCGTCCAGCAGGTCCCTTCGGGTGCGCAGGGCGCGGTTGCTGACGGCCTGGCTCACTGGGGAAGCTGCTGGAGGATCGCGGCGAGGTCGACCCAGACGTTCTCGCGCTTCATGCGGCCATCGTCGGCATACTCGACGACGTGCAGCAGGCGAAATTCAAGAGGCCGATTGCGGCCTTCGACGCCGAACGGGCGGCCGGGCGCGCGGCCGCTCCAGACGCTCTCGTCGACCAGGAAGTCGTCGCCGTAGAGCCGCCTCACGGTGCGGATCCTGCCATCCGCCAGGTCCGCGAACAGCGCCTCGTAGAAGCCGCGGGCCCCATCCGGGCCGGTGGTCGGGCCCGTGGGCGAGCCGACGATATCGTGGACGGCGTCGGGCGTCAGGGTGGCGAGCACGCCCTCCACGTCGTCGGCCTGTTCATAGCCGAAATGTTCGTCGATACGGGCGTCCATCTGGGCGTGGGTGAGCGACATGGCGCGTCTCCATCGGTTGTGGAGACGTCCACTAATGAGACGCAATTCTCAAATCAAGACAAAAATCTTATATTGAGGGTGGCCCGTCAGCCGCTGGGGACGGCGTAGTCGCGGGCGCCGGCGGGGCCGGGGGCGGCGCCGCTGGCACGCGGCTCACCCTGAGAATCCGCACGGGTCTGACCAGCATCTCGCCGTGCATGGCGCCTTCGCCCTTGTTGGGGTCGGTCGGCATCACGATGATCTTGCGGATGACCTCGAGCCCTTCGACCACCTGACCGAAGGCGGCGAAGCCTGGGGTGGCCCTGGGGTTCTTGGGGTCGGCGTCCAGATAGCTCATGTCCCCCAGCATGATGGACCAGTCGGCCTGGGCGGTGCCGGGCGCATGGCGCCCCATGGAGATCACCCCGTCCTTTCCATGGGTCAGGCCGGTCTTTGTCGTCGGCTCGTGGGCGATGGGCGGCAACACCTTCCTGGGGTCGTTCTGCAGGCCGCATTGCACCAGACCGTAGTCGTCGCCCTTGTAGTCCTTCGGCTTGCTCGCCCGGTAGCAGGCCGCGCCGCTGAAGAGCCCGCGGTCCACGTACCGGAGGTAGTTGGCCACGGTGACCGGCGCCTTGTCGCGATAGAGCTCCACCACGAATGCGCCGGCGGCCGTCTCGACTTTCACGCGCGGATTGGCGGGGGGCGTCGGCGGGCTCGGGGCGGGCGTGGCTGGCGGCGGAGGAGCCGTGGGCGTCTGGGCGATCGCAACGGAGGCGAGGGCGAGGGCGGCGGCAAGGCCGGGCAGGACAGCGTGGAGCATGCAGCCAGGTTAGCCTCGCGGCGCCGGCGGCGTCATCCTCTCCGGCACTTCACGTAGGTGTCTGTCCGGCTGACGGCCCGCAGTCCGGCGTTTGTCTCGATCAAGGCCTGGACGCGCGTGGCGCAAAGCCGTCGGGCGCGGCCCTGGTCCCAGACCGTGGAGCCGACCACCGAGACGACGCGCCCCGAGCGCCCGTCGGGAGCCATCTCGACCCGCAACACCCGCCCGGCCTCCCGCGGCGTTGGAGTCCCCGCGAAGGCCTTGCGGGCGTTGGCGCGGGCCTGGTCGAGCGTGCTGGCGCCGTAGGGCACGGGGGGCTTGTCGCCGACGTAGGCCTGGTCGGTGAAGGTTGCATCGGCCGTGAAGCTGGCGAAGTAGCGATCGAGTTGGCTGGCGTTCCAGGCGGCTTCCTGCCGGGCGACGAAGGCGCGGACGTCCGCCTCGCGGATCTGGGCGGCGGCCGGCATGGCCGCCAGGACGGTCGCGGTGGTTAGCAGGGAAAGCCAGCGCATCGGGTCAACCTTCGAGCCATCGCATTCGGTAGCCGTTCATCGCGGTTTCGCCCAGCCGCTCCAGCAGCCGCCAGTTCACGATCGCGCCGATCGGTGCGCCGACCACCGGGATCATCTGGGCCAGCTTCGCCAGGTCGATGTAGTCGCGATATTGCTGCTGGAAGGCGCGCCAGTCGAAGTGTTCGAAGTCTGCGGGATGCTGCCGGGCGCTCCAGCCCTCCAGTTCGTGGAACACGGCGGCGCGGTGTTCGGCGCCGGAGAACGCGAGCTGGAACAGGCCCAGTATGAACAGTCGCTCCTCGAAGTGGTCGGCCTCGTGGCCGTAGACGGCGCTGAGGTCGAACAGCAGCTTGATCTTGATGACCAGGAGGGCCGGGAAGTCGGCCAGGGCCATCCAGAAGCCGCCGGCGCCCGTGACGCCGCCTTCCACCGCCGCCGTCGCCCGGTAGCTGCTGATCGCCGCCAGCGCCCGGCGGTCGCGTTCCGCCAGCGACGCGCCGATGAGCGCCGGGGCAGTCGTGAGGTCCGCGCCCGTGAGGATCGTTCGCGTCATGCCCTCGATCACCGTCGTGACCGTCGCATGCACCTTCTCTGGGATGAGCCGGTTGATCCGGCCCTGCATTTCACGGGCGGCCCGGTCGAGGGGGCCGGGCGGTCGGAGCACGTCCGAGCGCCAGCGATCGACCTCGCCGCGCGCCCAGCGCTCGTAGGCCTCGTCCGTGAGGTCGGCTGGCGGGGTCGCGCGGACTATCTGAACACCAGAAGCTGCAGCAGCCACGCGACGAACGCCGTCAGGGCGACGCCGACCAGGAATCCCCGCACGAAGGCGCCGTTGCGTTCCCACCAGATCCGCCGCGCGCGCATGCGCTGGGCGCGATCGACCTTCCGACGTTGCATGCGTGTTCCGTTCCCCAGCCTGCGCACCTTCTAGCCCAGCGGCCGCCAGCCGGTCGAATCCGGAACCGCCAGCGAGGCTGCGCGTTGCTGTCGCGTCCGCCAGGGTGCTTGGCGGACAGGGTCTGGTTTTTTGGGGGGCGACGACGTGCCGGATAGCGCGGAGCTGGCCAGCTTCGTCCGCGAGCATATGCGCTCGGTCTGGGCGGTCGAGCTGCTGCTCGTGCTGCGCCGCGACGCTGATCGCGCCTGGTCGCCGGAACAGCTGGTCGCTGAGCTCCGGGCTTCCATCAATCTGGTGCAGGACAATCTCGCCGCGTTCGAGCGGAGCGGGCTGGCGATAAGCGGGGAAGGGGCGTGGCGTTATGCGCCGGCCAGCCCCGTGATCGATGCGCTCGCCGCCAGGCTCGAGGCGGCCTACCGCGAACGTCCCGTCACCATCATCAATCTCATCGCGCGACCGGATCCCGTCCAGGGTCTGGCCGACGCGTTCAAATGGCGAGGCGACAAGTGATGGCGGCGGAACTCGGACCTTCCCTCGTCTATGCCCTGTGCCTGGCGGCCAGCGCGCTGTGTGCGTTCCTGTTGCTTGCCGCCTGGCGCGAGACACGATCCCGGCTCCTGTTCTGGACGGCGCTGGGCTTCGTCTTCCTGGCGCTGAACAACCTCTTCCTGGTCAGCGACCTGATCGTCTTTCCCGATCTCTATCTCTGGCCGATGCGCCAGGCCGCCTCGGCGCTGGCCGTCGGCGTCCTGCTCTACGGCTTCATCTGGGAGGCGGAGCGGTGACCCAGCCAGATCCGACCATCGCGGCCTTCTCCGCCGGCGCCCTCTGCCTCGGCTTCCTGGCGGTCGGCCTCTTCTTCCTGAAGTTCTGGCGCCGCACGGGCGACGGCCTGTTCGCCGCCTTCGCCGTGGCCTTCGCCCTGCTGGCGGCCAACCAGGCCGCCCCGGTCATGCTCGACATTCCGGACGAGCACCAGGGTTACATCTATCTGCTGCGCCTCGCGGCCTTCGTGCTGATCATCGCGGCCGTGCTGCGCAAGAACCTGGTGCGGCGGTAGGCCTATTCCCGCCAATCCGCGACCGTGGCGCCGTCGGCCGTCTCGAAGGAGACGCGCTCCAGCGTGATGCTCACGAGGCACACCGGCCGCTGGTCGGGCCCGCCGGCCCGGCACCGGATCGGCCGGCCCCCTGCGTCGGCGATCTTGCCGCGCACGACCAGTTGCAGGGGCATGGCCGGAGGCGGGGCGTCCGGTTCAAGCTTCACCGTCGTGCGATAGGGGCGCTCGCCCCGCCGAGGAATCCGGGACCCACCGGCGGCGAAGACGCGGACCAGGCCGAGGCTCTCGCCGCTTGCGGGACCTTCCACGCCGCTGGAGGCCGGACATGCGGCCGACGTGATCCAGGGACGCCGCAGCCAGAATCCCTCCAGCGCTTCCGCTGGGGAGTCGGGGGCGGAGAAAGCCTGCCGCCACCCCTCATCGGACCACGACGTCGCGGTCATCTGGATCGTCATCGCCCTGCGGTCTTCGTCGATGACATAACCATCCGCGGTCTCGGATGGGCGGGGTCCGGCGCAGCCAAATGGCTGGCGGGCCTCGAAGCGGCGGCCGGCAAGGGCGGCCACGTCCTGCGGATACGCTGCGCCCGCTGCGTGCGCCTCGGCGGCCGTGGCGGCCACGGCGATGAGGTCGGCGCGTGAGAGAACGGGAAGAGGCGCAGGGACCGCCGGCGAGAGAGGCGCTGGCGCCGCAGGGCTCGGCGTTGCGGGCTCGGGTTCGGCGCGGGAGCAGGCGGCCAGGAATGACGCAAACGCCACGGCGGTCAGCCGGCGTACCGAACGGGTCGGCGGATAACGCATGGCCCAACGATAGCAGCCGTACGTCCGATGGCCTACGCTCGGGCGCATGACCTTCGACCAAACTGCTGCGCTGGCCGTGCTGGTGGTCGTGGTGGCGGCCTTGATATGGGGGCGCGTGCGCTCCGACGTCGTGGCGCTGGCGGGCGCCGCCGCGCTCCTTGGTCTGGGCGTGGTCCGCCCCGTCGAAGCGCAGAGCGCCTTCGCGAGTCCAGCGCTGATCGCCTTGGCGTCGCTGTTCGTCATCGCCTATGCGCTGGAGCTGTCGGGCGTGCTCGACGCGCTCATCGCGCTCGCCATCCGCCTTTGCCGGCGTCTGGGCGCGCTTGGGATCTGGTTGGTGATCGGCATATGCGGCGGGGCGTCCGCCTTTCTCAACAACACCCCCATCGTCGTCCTTGCGGCGCCCGTTGTTCGGGATGTGGCCAACGCTCAGGGGCTGTCGCCGCGCCGGTTTCTGATTCCGCTGTCATACGTGACCATCCTGGGCGGCGCCTGCACGCTGATCGGTACGTCGACCAACCTGCTCGTCAACGACATGGCGCGGAGCGCAGGCCAGCCGGGGTTCGGCCTCTTCGACATCACGCCCGTGGCGCTGGTGGTGGCCCTGGCCGGGGGCGCCTACCTCCTCCTGGCGGCGCCGAGACTGCTGAAGGGAAGCGGCCCGTCCAGCGAGGATGAACAGTCCAGGGACGCGCTCGCCGAAGCCTCGCACGCCCAGACAGGGTCGGTGGGCGACCCGACCCTGTTCGCCCAGCCGCGACCACTCGACTTGAGAAAGGGACTCATATCGCTGGTGGTCTTCGTGACTGTGGTGGTGGTCGCCGCGCTCGGCTACGCGCCGATCGCGGCCGCCGCCTTCACCGGTGCGGTGGGGCTCATCCTGATGCGGGTCATCAGCGCCGACGAAGCCTATCGCGGCCTGCGTCCCGAGATCCTGCTGCTCATTGCGGGCATGGTCGTCGTCGGCCTTTCGCTTGAGGTCTCAGGACTCGCCAGCGCCGCCACGAACGGCCTGATCACGGCCGTTCAGGGCTTGCATCCCCTGGTCGCCCTGGCGCTGCTGTACGGCGTCACGCTGTTCGCGACCGAGGTATTGTCCAATGCGGCCGTAGCCGTCCTGGCCACGCCGCTGGCGGTTGCGCTGGCCGAAAGCCTGGGCGTCAGCCCGCAGCCCTTCCTGATCGCCATCATGCTGGCCGCGAGCGCCGCCTTCGCCACGCCCTTCGGCTACCAGACGAACGTGCTGGTCTACGAGATGGGGCGGTACAGTTACCTGGACTTCCTGCGTGTGGGCTTGCCGCTCAACCTGATCACCTGGGGAGCGGGGATGCTGGCCATCCCAGCGTTCTTCCCGTTCTGACGCTTACTTCGCCTCGGCGATCGTCTTCATGGTCGCCATCACGCCGGCGAACATCTGCTGGCGGCGGGTCCTGTTGGCGTCCCTCTGCTCCGCCGGGATCGAGGTCTGGTCGAAGAACAGGGTGTAGACGAGCTTGGATTTCGCGTTGTCCACCGGCCGGATCTCGACCGTGCCGTGGTACAGGATCTTCGTGTCCACGTCGGCGTAGGTGTACGACATCGGAGTGACCGCCACGATCACCTCCTCGATCCGGTTGGCTATCTTGCGGACCGCGCCCAGTTCGCCGTCCTTGCCCGAAGTGATCTCGCACGGCGCCTTCAGCCAGGCGCCGATGTCGCAGTAGCCCTTGAGTCTGGACCATGCCGTGGCGGCCGGGGCGTTGATCTCGGTCTCCTGGACGATCGAGACGTAGTCCCCAGCGGCCCGGGCCGGAGCGGCGACGGAAAGCGCGGCCATGCAGGCGGCGAGGCAGGCGATGGTCTTCATGGTGGTCCCCCCGATGTGGAGGCTACCTTAGCGAGGTGGACGCCGCGGCGCCTATCACCTCAGAAACATCGGTACGACGAAGAGCGCCAGCAGCACGATAACCGCGATCGCCAGGATCAATCCCGCCTTCGGATTGGAGCCAAGAAGCCCCTCCCGCGGTCGCGGGGGCTTGGGGGGCGGCCGCTTGCGCTCCGCTTCCTTCGCCTTGCGATACCGGTTGAGGTCGGTGATGCGCTGGTCGTCCTCGGGCGGGGGCTTGGCCATCAGCCGGCGAGCTTCTCCAGATCCTCGGCCGAGATGTCGGCGTTGGAGTAGACGTTCTGGACGTCGTCGTCGTCCTCCAGCGTTTCGATCAGCTTCATGAGCGTGGCCACCGCGTCGCCCGACAGGGGCGTGAGCGCCTTCGGCCGCCAGGCGAGCTGGGTCGACTTGGCAGGCCCGAGGGCCGCTTCCAGGGCGGCGGACACTTCCGAGAGCTGTTCGAAGGCCGTGTAGACCGTGTGGCCGTCCTCATCGGATTCCACATCGTCCGCCCCGGCTTCGATCGCGGCCTCCATGACCTTGTCTTCCGAACCGGCGTCGGCGCCGTAGACGATCTGACCGACCCGGTCCCACATGAACGATACCGAGCCCGTCTCGCCCAGGTTGCCCCCACACTTGGTGAAGGTGGAGCGGACGGTGGAGGCCGAGCGGTTGCGGTTGTCGGTCAGGGCCTCGACGATGACGCCGACGCCGCCGGGGCCGAAGCCCTCGTAGCGGATTTCCTCGTAGGACTCCGCGTCGCCGCCAGCCGCCTTCTTGATGGCCCGGTCGATCACGTCCTTGGGCATGGACTCGGCCTTGGCGTTGGCCACGGCCAGGCGCAGGCGCGCGTTCATGTTGGGATCGGGCAGGCCAGCCTTGGCCGCCACGGTGATCTCGCGCGAGAGCTTGGAGAACAGCTTGGACCGGGCCGAGTCGGCGCGGCCCTTGCGGTGCATGATGTTCTTGAACTTTGAATGTCCGGCCATGGTCCCTTGGAGTCAGCCGTGGATGCAGGCGCTGCTTCTACACCGGCGGTGCGGGCGGGCGGAACCCCCGAGGCGGCAGCGGGTTAGCTTGGCGGCAACCCGGAGCGACGCTCATGAGCGTGGAAACAGACGAATTCTCCACCGAGACGACGCCCGCCGACGGCGAACTCGTCCACTGGATGGAGCCTGGCGAGTTCCGCGCCGGCGCGGCGGGGCTCGCGGCGGCTTTTGCGCTCGGCGCCGCGGCGGCCTGCGGAGCCATCATGGCCTGGCGATGGCTCGCGCCCAGACGGGAGGGATTGCCGCCGTGGAAATGAGGCCGAGGCCCCGTCCATTGACCGTCAGGCGGCGACCGCTGCCGGGCGCCGGCGGAGCGCGGCGCCGATGCTGGCGAACCCCAGGATCATCATCGCCCAGGTAGCCGGCTCCGGGACGGCCTGGAACCTCCAGTCGCCAAAGCCCGGCGTGTGAATCTCGCCGTTCTGGTTGAGGCTGGCGAAGACCGCCGTCCCTTCGATGAAGTTTCCGATCGATGCGGAGGCCTTCGGGGCGAGGACCGATCCGTACCAGCTCTTGGACCCGAAATTCAGGCTCGTGGCCTCGTAGAAGTTCCAGATCACCTTCGTGCCCAGTCCCGAGGGACCGTTGAAGTTGAACCCGCCAGGCAGGGCGATGTTCGAACCCGCCACATTGACCACGACCGCGTCGTAGCTGGTGGGGAAGGCGAACTGCAGGTTGCTGGTGGCGCCGAGGGCGGCGGGCAGGTCGGCGATGCTGTAGACCGCGACGCCGGACCCTGCGCCGGGATTGAACGTCAGGTTGCCGCTGACGGGCGTGGCCGTGTGCGTCTCATCGAGGCTGGCCAGGTAGAGCGACAGCTCGTTGAGGCCCGCGAACATGGCGTCGCGTTCCGCCGCCAGGGACGCGCCGAGACCGGGGTCCTGGATGACCACATTGCCGTTGATGTTGGTGTTGGCGAGCGTGCCGCCGTAGGTGAGCGTATGCGGCGCCGGGGATTGGAATTCGACGCCGCTCACCACGTTGCCGCCCACAAGGATGTCGCCGCGGACGTTCTTCTTCCCGCCGTCCACATTGCCGACGACGGTCAGGCCGGCGCCCGAAAGGTTGTCGAGATTGTAGTTGCTGGCGTTCCCCAGCACCGAGCCGCCGACGAAAGCGCGTCCCTCGACCTCGCTCGACGAGGTGACGTTCCCCTGGACGATGAGGTTGTAGCGGCCCATCGCGTCGAGGGCGGCGTTCATCTCGGTGACGCCCGCGTGGGCCGCGCCCGCCGTGAGTGCGCCCATGCAAACGGCCAGCGACGCCGCGGTCTTCCGCAGATTCATATTGGTGTCCCCCGACGAGAGTTCGTCGGCCTTAGCGACTGCAGCATGCGTGCGCAATCTGCTTCGCGCAGGAGGCGATCAACGAATTGCTGCGCTGCACACGGGCGCGGGCTCGGTCGGGCGGGGCTGCTCAGGCCGCGAGCGGCAGGCGCCGGCGGCGCAGGACGGCGCCGATGCCGCCAAAGCCGAGGATCATCATCGCCCAGGTCGCCGGTTCGGGCACGGCCGTCCGCATCTCGTCGATGCTGAGGCTGCCGGCGAAGGCGCCCATCCGCACCGCGCCGTTCTGGTACATATCCCGGGCGACGACCGTGCCTTCGACGAAGTTGTTGGTCTTGAGGTAGGCGTTGGGCGCGAGGATCGAGCCGTACCAGCTCTTGGATCCCAGATCGACGCTGGTCGCCTCCCAGAAGTTCCAGATGACCCGCGTGCCGAGTCCCGTCGGGCCATTGAAGTTGATGCTGCTGGGCAGCTTCACGGTGGTCCCGGCGACGTTGACGATCACCGCGTCATAGGTCGTCGGTGCGTTGAAGACGAGCTGGCTGCGGGTCTTCAGCGCCTGTTCCAGGTTCGCCAGGGAGAACACGGCCACGCCGGCGCCTGCGCCTGGATCGAAGATCGCCTGCTGCCCATTCGCCGAATAGGTCAGGACGTCCGTCGGCGTCAGGCCGGAGAGGTACGCCGAGGTCGCGAGCAGGTCGGTCGCGAATGCGCCGGTCTGGTCGTCGATCAGGTCCTGCAGGCCATCGGTGGTGTCGTCGCCACCGTGCTTCGCGCCATTCGAATTCGACACCGAACCGCCGTGGTAGATGTGCTGGGCGTTGGTGTTCTTCACGTCGCCGCCGGCATAGACCGAGGCGCCATTGGCGTTCACCCCCTTGGCGTCGCCGCCCACCATGACCTGGCCGCCGCCATTCATATTGGCGCCCGACGTCAGGTCGCCGCCGACCTTGAGGTTGCCGCCGTTGCCCACGTTCTTGGCGCCACCGGTGACGTCGCCGCCGACGGTGAGCGCCGTGCCGGACTGACCGCCGGGCTTGGTGAAATAGTTGGAGGACCCGCCCGAAAGGTTGCCGCCCACGAACGTGCGGCCCTGGACCTCGGACGTGGACTTCAGGTCCTTGAGGACGATCAGGTTGTAGTCCCGCATCGCCTGCAGGCCCCCGTTCACCTGGGCGGCATTGGAGGCGGGGGGCAAAGGATCGGCCGCGGCCACGCGCGCGCCGGCCAGGGCGGTGGCGGCGGTGAGGACAAGAAGGGTCGGACGCATACGCATCAGCCGACCTACGCACGGGCGCGGTTAACGGAGGCGCCAACGCGCCGCTCACCGCTACTCATTCTGGGGGGCCTAGAGGCCGGCGATCTTGCGCCCGCAGGCCGCCAGCGCCTCGCCGGCAAGGCCGTGCGCGAGCTGGAGCCGACGCGTCTCCACGTCGACATCACCATAGGGCCAGAAGCGGATGGTGCGGGCGCGGCCGCCCCGCGCCGGCCGGACAATCAGCTCGATCTCCCGCGTCATGTCGCCGGGCGTCAGCTTCAGCGACTCGATCCGCATGCCGTCGCGCAGGCCGCTGTTCCAGGCGGGACCCCGACGGCGGACGCCCTTCACGACCTTGGAAGCCTGCGACGCCGCATGGTCAAAGCCGGCGTCGAACCCCGGCGTCACCGTCACCCGGGCGTCGAGGCAGCCGTCGAACATCTGCTCCGGCAGCGGGATCACCGCCCCGCCGTCGGCATAGCGGGCGATGTCGGGCCTGAGGTCGATCTGCGCCACGACCCAGGCGGCGGAGACGAGGCCCGTGACCACGTCCGGTCCCTGGCCGGGCGGGAACTGTTGGTAGTGATCGCGCATCCTCAGGATCACGTCGTCCAGGTCGGCCTTGCCGCCGGTCTTGCGCCGAATGTCCTCGTCCCACTTGAGGGCGAGTATCAGGGCGCGCGAGCCGGGGTCGCGGGCGGTGTCGGCCTCGGCGAGCTGGCCGACGGCTGAATCCGGGGTCAGCAGGCCTGATCGGAGCAGGCTCCGCTCCGCGGCCAAGCCGGCGATCCCGTCGGCCAAGCGTCGCGCTGAACTCGGCGCCTCTTCCATGCGGCCGAGCCGTTCCGGGACCCAGGCGCGGACGTACGCAGAGGCGATGGCGCGCTGCAGACCTCTGTCGGAGATGCCAGCGACGGGGAGGGCCACGGCGTCGCCGCGGTTCAGGGGCTGGTCGGCCGCCGGGGTGCGGACCACCAGGACCGGTCCGGCCCCGTCGCCAAAATAGGCGCGGTGGGCGACGATCACGGGGACGGCTGCATCCGCGAGCTGTTCGGCCATCGTAGCGTCGCGGCCCCGCAGGGCGGCGCGCAGGACTCCGTTCGAAAGCGTCCGCTGCGCCACATGCAGGTCGGGCCCGGCGACAATCACAGACTGGCGGACCGCGGCCACCGTCAGCGCCCGTCCCATCGCGCCGTGTTCCAGGTCCGTCGCCGTCGCCCAACCCTTTGGGAGGCGCGACCATCGGAAGGTGGCGGCTGCGCCCTCCAGGCCGGAGGGCGCGGCGAAGAGGGACTCGCCCAGCGCCGCGACGCCGTTGGGCGACGAGGGAGACCGGTAGCGGATCGCGATCTTCGCACCCGGGCGGTGACGGAGCGTGGCCGGAGCCGTCAGCTGGGCGCCAGAGACCGCGAGGCCCGAGGCCAGCCGTTGGGGGATGATGAGTTGCGTCTCGCCATCCGGCTCGCCACGGAAGCGTAACTCGACGTCCAGCTTCCCGTCGGCCGCGACCCCCAGCCGATAATCCACGGTCTCGGGCTTGCCCGCCCCCATCAGGAGGACGGCGGTGGCGGTGAGGGCGAGGAGGCGCATCAGGCCTTCTTAGACCGGTTCGACGGGCTCGCAGTCGAAGCGGTCGATCTGGCCGTTTTGAAGGCGGTAGATCGCGTCCTGCGGCACGTCCTGCGCCAGGGTGGCGTGGCGATCCAGCCCCGCATAGGCCCCGCGCACAAGGCGGCCCGTAACGCCGTGGCTGACGGCGATCACCCGACGCTCGCTCTCCGGCGGCAGGTCGGCGAGCCAGCTTGCGGCCCGGGCGTGGACGTCCTCGAACGTCTCGCCGCCCGGCGCGCCGAAGAACCATTCGCCGGTTGCGAAGCGCTCGGGATGGATCTCCGCGACTTCCGCCCGGAGCCGCCCTTCCCACTCGCCGCAACAGACCTCTGCGAGCCGGGCGTCGGTCTCGACGGTGAGACCGGTGGCGCGGGCCACCGCCTCGGCGGTGCGCTGCGCCCGGCCGATCGGGCTTGCGACGAGCCGCCAGCCACCGCCCTCGCGGGCGACGAGGTCGGCGGCGAGCCGCGCCATGGCTTCCGCCTGCCGCAGGCCGAGCGGCGTGAGGTCGCTTTCGGTGTGACCCTGGATCCGGCGTTCCCGGTTCCAGAAGGTTTCGCCATGGCGCAGGAGGATGATCATTTCTTGCGGCGGACGACCGGGTGGGAGGTCGACAGGCCGCCGTCCACCGCCAGGGTCTGGCCGTTGACGTAGGAGGCGTCGTCCGAGGCGAGGAACAGGGCCGCCGCGGCGATCTCTTCCGGTTGGCCGTAGCGGGTGGTCGGGTTGAGTTGGCCGATCTTGTCCTCGTTGCCGCGGGCGCGGGCGCCATCGAAGATGGGCTTGGTCATGCCGGTCTCGATGAGGCCGGGAGCCACGGCGTTGACGCGGATGCCCGTGCCGTACAGCTCGTTGCAGGCGGTCTGGACGAGGCTGATCACCCCCGCCTTCGAGGCCGAATAGGCCGGGCCGCCGGCGCCCGAGCGGATGCCCGCCACCGAGGCGGTGCAGATGATCGAACCCTTGCCTTGGGGGATCATGGCTTCGGAGGCGTACTTCACGCCCAGGAACGCGCCGATCAGGTTCACCCGCAGGATCTCGGCCCAGTAGTCGGCCGTCTGCTCGTGCAGCGGGGCAAAGCCGCCGGAGATGCCGGCGTTGGCCCAGAAGATGTCGAGCGCGCCGTACTCGGCCTTGGCCCGCTCCACGAGACCCTTCACGAAGGCGTCGTCCCCGGCGTCGCCGACCACCGCGACCGCCTTGCCCCCGGCGGCCTTGATCGCCTCGGCGGTTTCGGCGACGGCCTCGGCCCTGTCGGCGATGATCAGGCGCGCGCCCTCGGCGGCGAACAGCTTGGCCGAGGCCCGGCCGATGCCGCTGGCCGCGCCGGTGATGACGGCCGAGCGGCCGGAAAGACGTCCCATGATGTTCCTCTGATGACTCAAGCGTTGGTCTTGGCGCGGCTGGCTGCGGCGCAGATGGCGTCGACGAAAGTGTCGTAGAGAGCCGGCGGCACGTCGTGGCCCATGCCGGGGATCATCCGCAATTCGGCGCCGGGGATGGCCGCCGCCGTCTCGCGCCCGCCGACCGGCTGGACGAGCGGATCGTCCTCGCCATGGAGGACGACGGTCGGGACGTTGAGCTTGCGCAGCTCCTCGGTCCGGTCGCCGTCGGCGCCGATGGCCTGGCGCTGACGGCCCACCCCGGCCGGGTTGAAGGCTCGGGCGTGCTCGGCGACCACGCGCTCGCGCAGCTCGGCGTCGGTCCAGGGATAGGCCGGACTGCCGATGACGCGGGCGTTCTTCACCCCGTGGGCCACGAAGGCCTCGTAGTCCGCGGCCGGATCGGGCGGCGGGTTGCTGATCACCGCCATGGCCTCGGGCGTGGCGACCACGTCGCCCGACGGCGCCGACATGATCGAGGTGAGCGACAGAACCCGCGCCGGATAGTCGATCGCGATGCGCTGCACGATCATGCCGCCCATGGAGACGCCGGCGATGTGGGCCTGCTTCACGCCGGCCGCATCGAGCACCGCCATTGCGTCGGCGGCCATGTCCTTCAGGATGTAACGGTCGCCCGACTTGAACCAGGTGGAGAGCCCCGTGTCGCGGTTGTCGAACCGGATGGCGCGGTAGCCCCTGGCCACCAGTTTCTCGCAGAACGCCTCGGGCCAGCGGGTCATTTGCGACCCCAGGCCATTCACCAGCAGCACCGTTTCCGGCCGGTCGTCGCCGAAGCTCTGGTACTCGATCTCGACGGCGCCGTTTCGCGCTCTAGGCATCAATAGTCCTCCCTGCCGCGTACCTTGAGAGTTGTGTCCTGGCTGCTGCGACAATCCCTGCACGTGAATCGGCTGGTCTTCCGAAATCTTGTGCGCCAATCATGGTCGCCAGAATCGCCCGCGGGGAGGGGCCGAGCCGAAGCATGCGCGTGATCGTTCCCCTGTTGCTGTCCCTGGCGATGTGGGCGTTCATCCTGCTTGGCCTTGCAGGCCTGTGGCTGAAGATCTTCGGCTAGAGGCCGTCAGGGGATCAGCAGGACCCGTCCCACCGCCTGACGGCTTTCGATGTAGCGGTGCGCCTCGGCCGCCTGCGACAGCGGGAATTCGCGGTCGATCAGCACCTTCAGTTCGCCCTTCGCCACGTCGCCGATCAGGCGCTGGATGTTGGCCTGCACCCGGTCAGTGTTGATTTCGGCGCCCAGGAACACGCCCGAGAGGCTGCGGTTGCCGCCCATCATCGAGCCGACGTCCACGGTCATGGGCTCGCGGCCGGCCTGGCCCACCATCGACACCCGGCCGCGGTAGGCGAGGCTGAGGATCGACGACTGCAGGGTGGGGCCGCCGACGGAATCGACGATCACGTCGCAGCCCTTCTTGTCGGTGAGGCGCATGACCTCCTGCACGACGTCGTGGGTGCGGTAGTTGATGCCGTGGGTGAGGCCATAGGCCTTCAGCTTCTCAAGCCGCTCGTCCGACGAGGCGGTCGCCAGGACCATGGAGGCGCCCGCCCGGGCCGCGAGCTGGATCGCGGCTACGCCCACGCCGGACGCGCCGGCCTGGACGAGGACGACCTCGCCCTTCTTCATGCGGCCGAACTCGAACAGGCAGTCGTCGGCGGTGCCGAAGGTGACCGGGATGACCGCCGCCTCCTTCGTGCTGAGGCCGTCGGGGATCTTCCAGGCGGTGCGGGCCGGCACGGCGCGCAGCTCGGCGTGGCTGCCGAAAGCGCCGGTGGTGCACACCCGGTCGCCGACCTTCAGCGTGGTGACCTCGGCGCCGACCTCGACCACCTCGCCGGCGGCCTGGTAGCCCACGATGTGGGGATGGGTGACGAGGGGGCCGCGGAAGCGGTTCAGGGTGTCGCCGCCTTCGATCGACACCGCCTCGACGCGGATCACGACGCCCTTGGGATGGCATTGCGGGTCGGGAACGTCCTCGTAGCGCAGAACCTCGGGACCGCCATTCTTGTAGTAGACCGCAGCCTTCATCGGCCCATCCCCTCAAACATCTGTTTGACTTCACACATTCCATGCCGATGGTGCTGACGCAAGGGGAGGGTGCCATGGAACTGGCCAAGCCGCGCATCGACATCGGACTCGCGACCAACGACCTCCAGCCCATGCTGGCGTTCTGGCAGGGTGAGGTGGGCGTTCCGCTGGATCACGTACTGCCGATCCGGCGCGGCCAGGACCAGCACCGGCACGACGTGCTCGGTAGCGTGCTGAAGATCAACCACCACGAGGCGCCGCTGCCGGCCACCCCGCCCAGCGGCTACCGCGAGTTGCTGATCGCGCGCCAAGGGCTGGCGGCCCCGAAGGCCATGGCCGATCCCGAAGGCAATCGGGTCACGCTCGTCCCACCGGGCTTCGAGGGCGTCACCCAGATCGGCGTGCGGCTCGGCGTGCGCGACGTCGAGGTCCATCGGCGCTTCTATGGCCAGGCCCTGGGTCTGCCGGAGGAGCGGCCGGGCGTGTTCCGCGCCGGCGAGAGCCTCGTCCTGCTGGAGGCCGATCCGGATGCGCCGGCCGACGCCCAGATGCAGGGGCCGGGCTGGCGCTACATCACCCTCCAGGTCTTCAAGGTTGACGCCGAGCACGCCAAGGTCCTGGCGGCTGGAGGGCGCGAGGCGCTGGCGCCCGTGACGCTGGGAACAACGGCGCGTATCTCGATGGTGCGCGATCCCGACGGCAACTGGATCGAGCTGTCCCAGCGCGCGTCGATCACCGGCTCGCTGGAGGCCTGACCACCGACCTCCCTATGCGAAAGGGGCTCCGGCGTCGCCGCCGGAGCCCCTTCGTCGAACATGTCCGCGCCGGGCCTCAGGCCGCGGCGAAGCGGGTCCGGCGGAGCATCGCGCCCGCGCTGCCGAAACCGAGGATCATCAGCGCCCAGGTCGCCGGCTCGGGCACCGCGCCTACACTGTCGCTGGTGAGCAGCCGGGTGTGGAAGTTGCAGCAGGCGAAACCGAGATTGCTGTCAGGGTTGTCGTAGCTCATGACGTTCATGTTCCGGTTGGAATAGGCCGTGAACGTCGGGCCGGGGTTGATCGGAGCGGCGTAGTCACCGCTCACGTACAGGGGAGAGCCTGGCGCGCCGACGGCGCCGACGGCGTACCAGCGTCCAGCGTTGAGGTTGAAGGAGAACAGATCGGAATAGAACCAGTCGTACCCTTCGCCGGCGACGACGTGGCTCACATCGCTGAACACGGTCTGGCCAGTGGAAGTCGGGTCGACGCCATTGCCCAGATCGATGATCACGAACTTGACGTCGGATTCGCCGCCTCGAAGACGGGAGCCAATCTGGTTGATCGTCTGGTCAATGTTGGACTGGAAGACCGCGGTGTAGCCGTAGTTCGAGATTTGAGCGTGGTATTCGCTGCGGGTGAAGTTGTCGTAGATGACGGCGGCCTGGGCCGCGCCGCCGACGGACAGCATGGAAAAGGCCGCGAAAGCGGCTGCGATCTTCAACTTCATCAGAATCCCCGACTCAATGCCGGCGCACCCTCGCCGGTGGCGACGTTCAGGCGTGATTTGCCGGCCGGAAGCTAGACAATTCCCCGCCGAGGGGAATTGTCATCCGAGCGCACGCAAAGGGAGCCGCCGGCCTAGCCGTTCCGCTTCACCCAGTTGCGGATCGCCGAGATGATCACGTCCTGGGTTTCGGGCTGGAGGTAGGCGTGCATGGGCAGGCTGATGACCCGCCCGGCCGCGGCCTCCGTCACCGGCAGGCCGCCGGGCTGCGGATAGCGGGCGTAGGGCGCCTGTCTGTGCAGCGGGATCGGATAGTAGACCGCCGTCGGAACGCCCTCGCCCCGCAGGTGGGCCGCCAGGCCGTCGCGGTCGTCGGTCTCGATGGTGTATTGCGCCCAGACGGAGACGCCGCCGTCCATCACGGCTGGCGTGCGGACCACGTCGCCGAGGCCCTCGGCGTAGCGGGCGGCGACGTTGTTCCGGGCCTCGATCTCGTCGGCGAAGATGGTCAGCTTCTGCAAGAGCACCGCGGCCTGGATGGTGTCCATCCGGCTGTTCATCCCGACCCGCATGTTCAGGTATTTGGGGTCATGGTCGAAGGTGCGGCCTTCCAGGTCGGACTTCACCGCCTGGCCGTGGACGCGCAAGGAGACCAGCAGGTCGTGAAGGCGCACGTCCTTGCACAGCACCGCCCCGCCGTCGCCGTAGCAGCCCAGCGGCTTGGCCGGGAAGAACGAGGTGGTGGTCACGTCCGCCCAGTGGATCGGGTGGTGACCCCGGAGCGTGCCGCCGAAGCCCTGGGCGCTGTCGGCGATCAGCTTCAGGCCATGCTGCGCACAGACGGCCGCGATGGCCGGATAGTTCGCGGGCTGGCCGAACAGGTCGACGGCGATCACGGCACGGGGCGTGAGCTTGCCCTCGGCCTTCACGGCCTGGATCGCGGCGTCGAGCTTGGCGGGGTCGAGGTTGTAGGTGTCGGGCAGCACGTCCACGAACACCGGCGAGGCGCCCACAAGCGGCATCGCCTCTGCGGTCGCGGCGAAGGTGAAGGACGGGCAGAAGACCGCGTCCCCGGGTCCGATCTCCCAGGCCATCAGCGGCAGCACGAGGGCCTCGGTGCCCGAGCCGCACGACAGCGCAAAGGGCGCCTGGCCGAAGGCGGCGAGCTCGGCCTCGAACTGGGCGATCTCGGGGCCCATGACGTAGGCGCCCGAGCGGACCACCTTGAGGATCGCGTCCTCCAGCGGCTGGCCGAGGCGGGCCCGCTGGGCCTGGAGATCGATGAACGGGATCATGGCCGCGGCTTATGCCCTGCGTCGCGCGCCGCGGCCAAACACGCTTGGTGTCGGATGATTTCCCATCCGACGCAGCGGCGTCACTCGGCCTTGTAAACGACCCCGTCCTTCATCACGAAGCCGACCTTGGTCAGGATCGTGGCGTCCTTGGTCGGGTCGCCGTCCACGGCGATCAGGTCGGCGCTGTAGCCGGGGGTGAGGCGGCCGGCGACCTGGCCCAGCTGCAGGTGGTCGGCGGCGTTGACCGTGGCGGCCTGGATCGTCTCCAGCGAGGTCATGCCCGCCTTCAGCAGGAGGGCGAACTCGCCGGCGTTGTCGCCGTGGGCCGAGACTCCGGTGTCGGTGCCGAAGGCGATCTTGACGCCGGCCTGATGCGCGCGCCGAGTCATATCCAGCATCATCGGTCCGGCCTGCAGCGCCTTGGCGGTCTGGGCGGGGGTGAAGAAGTTGTTCGGGCCCTTGGCGATGCCGACCACGAAGTCGCCCGCCATCAGGGTCGGCACGAGGTAGCCCCCGTTCTTCTTGAGAAGCGCGATGCCCTCGGCGTCGAGCCAGGTGCCGTGTTCGATGGAGTCGCCGCCGGCCTTCAGGAAGCTGGTGATGCCGTCGCCCCCGTGGGCGTGGGCCGTCACGCGGCGACCCATGCGGTGCGCGGAGTCCACGATCGCCTTCAGCTCCTCGTCCGAGAACTGCTGGCCCAGGCCCGCGGCGGTGTTCGAGAGCACGCCGCCGGTGGCGGTGATCTTGATGACGTCGGCGCCCTTCCAGACCTGTTCGCGGACCGCGCGCGAGCAGTCGGCCGCGCCGGAACAGACCGACTCCGGCCGCAGCACGTGCATCACGTCCTCGCGGTAGCCGTTCACGTCGCCATGGCCGCCGTGGATCGAGATCGCCGAGCCGGCGGCGACGATGCGCGGTCCGGGAACGTCGCCGAGGGCCGTGGCCTTGCGCAGGGCGAAGACGGCCTCGTTGTCGCCGCCGAGGTCGGCCACGGTGGTGAAGCCGGCCATCAGGGTCTTGCGGGCGTAGCGGGCGCCCACCATCGCCTGCTCGGCGCCCGACTGGGTCACCTCTTCCAGGCGGCTGTTCGGGTTCTGCTGGCCGGTGATGTGGACATGGCTGTCGATCAGGCCGGGCAGGACGAACCGATCCTTAAGGTCGACGACCTTGCCGCCGGGCTCGGAGACGTAGCCGTCGGCGACCCGCACCACCTTGCCGCCCTGGATCACCAGGGTCTTCTGCGTCTCGACCTTGCCGCTCGCGGGGTCGACCAGAACGCGTCCGGCCTGGACGAAGGTAGTCCCCGCCGTCTGGGCGGCGGCGGGCAGGGCGATGGCGGCGGCGCAGAGTGCAGCCAGGGCGAACGTCTTCAACTGGAATCCCCCGAAAAACAGGTTTGGGGGACCCTAGATGCGACGTCCGGAAACCGCCAGGGGCGGGCTTCAGATCTGCCGCGCGCGGCCTTCCCAGTAAGGCGCCCGCACCTTGCCGCGCTGGATCTTGCCGGCCTCGGAGCGCGGCAGCTCGGTGACGAAGTCGAGGCTGCGGGGGACCTTGAAGCTGGGCAGGCTGTCGCGGGCGAAGGCCAGGATCTCGTCGGCCAGCAGGCTGGAGGGCTCGTAGCCCGGCTTCAGCAGGATCACGGCCTTCACCTGCTCGCCCCACTCGTCGTGCGGGACGCCCACGGTGGCGCTGTCGGCGACCGCCTCATGCTTGATCAGCTCGTTGTCGATTTCCTGCGGATAGATGTTCACCCCGCCGGAGATGATCGTCTCGGCGCTGCGGCCGGTGAGGAACAGGTACCCGTCCTCGTCGAAGTAGCCCATGTCGCCCATGGTGAAGTAGTCGCCGACGCGGGACGCCTGGGTCTTCTTCTCGTCCTTGTAGTAGGTGAAGCCGCCCCCCGGCGGGAGCTGGTGATAGATCGTGCCCGAGACGTTCGGCGGGCACTCGTTCCCGGCCTCGTCGAGGATCTTTGAGCCCAGCAGCTCGGGCTTCTTGCCGACGGAGCCGGGCTTCTTCAGCCACTCCTCGGAGTTGATCATGAAGCCCGCGCCGCCCTCGGAGCCGGCGTAGTATTCGCTCAGCACCGGACCGAACCATTCGATCATCGCGTACTTCACTTCGGGCGGGCACGGGGCCGCGCCGTGAACGATGTATCGGACGCTGGAGACGTCGTACTTCGCCTTCACCTCGGCCGGCAGAGCCAGCAGGCGCTGGAACATGATCGGCACCAGGTGCATGTGCGTGACCTTGCGCTCGGCGATGGTGCGGAGGGTGTGTTCCGAATCCCACTTGTCGAGGAACACCAGGGTTGCGCCGGCGCCCATGGCGGCTCGTACGTCGAAGGCCAGCGGAGCGGCGTGGTACGCGGGGCCCGCACAGAGCTGCACCGAGTGGGCGTCGTAGCCGCGCATGGCGTACATGGCCTGGGGCGTGACCACCGGCGTCGGGCGGAACACGCCCTTCGGCCGGCCTGTGGTGCCCGAGGTGTAGAGCATCTGGTTGCCGAGCACCGGGTCGTCGATGTCGGACGGGTCGAGGCCGGCCAGCGCCTGATCGTAGTTCGTGAAGCCATCGAGGCCGCCGCCCACGGCGATCTTGAGGCGCAGGTTCGGCGCCTGGGCCGCAGCGGGGGCGACGGTGGCGATCCGCGCCTCGCCGAACAGGGCCTGGGCCTCGCAGTCGTTGAGGATGTAGGCGACCTCCTCGGCGGTCAGGTGCCAGTTCACGGGGGTGATCCGGAAGCCGGCCCGCAGGGTCGCGGACTGGATCTCCAGGAACTCGTGCCGGTTGGACATCACCAGCGCCACGCCGTCGCCGGCCTTCAGGCCCGCCTTGCGCATCAGCCGCACGAGGCGGTTGGCGTTGGCGTTCACTTCGGCGAACGATCGCGTCGCGCCGTCCGGGTCGATCACGGCCGCCTTGTTCGGCTGTACATCGGCCCAGACCGCCATGGTCATGCCGTTGAGCGCGGCGGCTTCCAGCCGCTCGGCCACGCTTTCCCGTTCCTTCACCGCTTCCATCCCGTCTTCCTCCGTGCGCCGTCTTGAGGCGGCGTCATTCCCGTTCTTCGAAAACGACCATGACACGGCGGAAGGCGGGCGGACAACGCCGAGTACGTTGCGGCGGCGACATGTAGCGGCAGGCATGTGGTCGCCTTGTCAGCGGCGACAACTCCCGCCACGCTTGGCCAATGGTTGCGCCGCCTGGGCCAGAGGCCGCCGGGTCGTGGGACGCCGATGCGTTGCGGCGGCTGTCGCGCCTGTCACTCGACTACCTGGTCGACTCCATCGAACTCAGCCGCGCCGGGGGCGATATCATCGACCGGCTGCTGATCGCCGCGATACTCGACGCCAATGTCGCGCCCGTGAAGCAGGATGTGGGCCTGCAGTTCGCCTATGGCGCGCTCGACGACGCCCCGCCCGAAGGGGTGCGACGCCCCGTCAGCATCAATGCGGTCGCCCATTCCCTGCGCTTGCCGTTCGAGACAGTCCGGCGGCGGGTGGCTCGGCTGGCGCGCCAGGGCGTCTTCGTGATGACGCCGCGCGGCGTGCTGGTTTCCCAGACGCGCCTCGAGTCACCGGCGTTCAAGGCCCTGAGCTTGGCCCGATACGAGCGGCTCCGGCGCTTCTATAGCGACCTGACCGACGCCCAGGCGTTGCCGCCGATCCCCATCGCAGGCAGCGAAACGGTGGGCGATGTCATCGATCTCAACGGCGTCTCCCCGCCGGTGCGTGTCGCGAACCGCGTCCTCGCCGAGTACCTGATGCGCTGCATCGAGGCGGTCACGAGCCGCGTCGGCCATCCGGTGGACGGTCTTCTCCTGCTGCATGTGGCGCGGGCCAACCTGCCTCCAGACGGGGAGGCGGCCGGGCCGCTCGTGCCGGTGCGGACGGCGGTGCTTACGGATCTCATGGCCCTTTCGCCTGAAATCGTCCGCCGCCGACTGCTGACCTTGGAGCGGGCAGGATACTGCCGACGCTCACGGGAGGGGACCGTGCTAGGCCCGGCGGTCGTAGAGCACCCCGCGGCCGCGGCCCTGCTGCAGGAGAACGCCGGCAACATCGAGCGTCTGTTCAACCGGCTGGCCCGACTGGGCGTGCTCGCCGCCTGGGCCGAATCCTAGGCCTTCCCTCAGCGCGTAAGCTTTCGGAGCGTCCAGCCGCCCGCGGTCGCCCCGACGGCGGTAAGGAACGTGCCCCAGGTGATGTCGATCAGGGTGATGTGCGTGGACCAGACCTTCAGCGTCGCCTGGTTGGTGAGGTCGTAGGTGGCGTAGCAGAGGGCGCCCAGCATCGCGCCGGTGAGGGTGGTCTTGATCAGCGGCTTGTCGCGGGTCGGCCAGACGGCGAGGGCCAGGACGCCGGCGATGTAGACGAAGTAGAAGACCACCGCGGGTCCGATCCGCGCCTCGCGCAGGGCGACGGGGTCGAGGGTCGGGAAATAGACCTTGGGGCCCGCCTGCGTCAGCCAGACATAGTCCATGGCCGCGAAGGCGACCGCGGTCGCCAGGTAGGTCGCGATCAGTCTCAGCATGATTTCCCCCCGCCTCACGCCGGCCTCAGCCGGTAGTGGCTGACGCCCCATTCCGCACCGCCACGGTGGCCGAAGAGTCCGGCGGTGGCCAGGAAGAACAGGCGCCAGCGGCGATGCCAGAGGGTGGCCTGGTCGCCGTAGACCTCGTCCAGCACCGGCCGGATCTTCGCGATGTTGCGGTCGTAGGCCTCAAGCCAGTGCAAAGCGGTCTTCTCGTAGTGGGTCCCGCTCCAGCGCCAGTCCTGTTCCAGGGTGAACAGGTCGGGGAACTGGGTGATCAGGCCGTGGCTGGGCATCACCCCGCCCGAGAAGAAGTACTTGCCGATCCAGTCGGCCTCGTCGTCGACGTCGAACCGGTAGGGCGTGGTCCGGTGCGTGAAGACGTGGATGAAGAGCCGACCGTCGGGCTTCAGCCAGCCCTTCACGCGGGTGAGCAAGGCCCTCCAGTTCGCCATATGCTCGAACATCTCCACCGAGACCACGCGGTCGAATTCACCGTCCGCCTGGAAGTCGTTCATGTCACAGGTGATCACGTCCAGGTTCGAGAGGCCCCGCTCCTGCGCCCGGGCCAGGATGAAGGCCCGCTGGCTGGCCGAGTTCGACACCGAGGTGATGCGGGCGTTCGGATAGGCCTTGGCCATCCACAGCGAGAGCGAGCCCCAACCGCAGCCGAGCTCCAGGATGCGCTGGCCATCCTTGAGGTCGGCGTGGGCGGCGGTCTCGGCGAGGCCATGCTCCTCGGCCTGGGCCAGGGTGTCGCCGGGGTTCGCGTACAGGGCGCAGGAGTATTTCAGCTGCGGGCCCAGGCAGTTCAGGAAGAACTCCGCCGGCACCTCGTAGTGCTGGGCGTTGGCCGCGTCGGTGTGCTCGGCGATCGGGCGCTCGGCCATCTCGCGGGCGAAGGCCGCGTCCGCGTCCGCTCCGGCCGCGGAGAGCTGGCGGCGAGCATTGGCGACAAGCAGGTGGATCGCGGTCTTGCGAACCACGTCGGGCAGGGGCGCGCCTTCGAAGGTGTCGATGATGGCGGCGGTCAGGCTCATTCGGAACTCAGGCTTTCTTGGGGGGAGACGGGAAGAAGACGGGCACGCGGCGCTGGTAGTCGCGGAAGGCCTCGCCGCGGGATTCCAGCATGGCGGCTTCGAGCGGCGGGACGCCCGAGACGTGGCGCAGCAGGCCGTACATGACCGCCGGCGCGGTCAGGCTGAGCCAGGTGAGCGGCCGGCCGGGGTCGAGGGCGATGACCGGATAGGCAAGCCACCCCAGCCATTGGAAAAAGTAGTTCGGGTGGCGCGACCAGGCCCAGAGGCCGGTGTCGATCACCTTGCCCCTGTTGGCGGGATCGGCGCGGAAGCGCTTCATCTGGGCGTCGGCGACCGCCTCGCCGGCGATCGCCACCAGGAATAGGGCCAGGGCCGCGGCGTCGCGCAAGGCCGGCGCCGGACCGGGGGAGTGGGCGGCCAGGAGCACGGAAACCGAAAGCAGCGCCGTCGCCGGCGCCTGCGGCAAGGTCACGAACAGCATGCCCATCGGATAGCGGGGGCCGAAGTCCTGGCGGAACTTCGCATAGCGGGCGTCTTCGGGATGGCCGGCGACGCGGGGGGTCAGGTAGAGGCCGAGGCGCGTGGCCCAGAGCACGACCATGGCCGCAACCAGGGTCTGGCGGGCCGGTTCGATGTCGCCCACGGCGGGCCAGAAGGCGGCGACGGCCAGCACCGCGCCCGAGCCCCAGGTCCAGAAGACGTCGGTCCAGCCGCCGTTGCGGCGCGCCAGGCCGAACGCCCACGCCGCGACCATCACCGCCAGCATGGCGACCAGCACGCCCAGCACCAGTTGCAGCAGCATCCGACCTCCGCCCAGCCATACGAACATGATCCGCGCTCAGACGCATCCGGCGCTGTGATGATCGCGTAGCATTTGCTAAGCACCTGGACGGGGGAAGACCGCACGTACCAGGCGCTTGCGTGCTTCTTGAGGGTGATAGTTCGAATGAGTGGTGGTGACCGCCTGCGGGTGGCCGTGGTCGGCAGCGGTGTCGCGGGCCTTTCGGCTGCCTGGCTCCTGGCGAAGCGACATGACGTGACCCTGTTCGAAGCCGATCCGCGCCTTGGCGGCCACGCGAACACCGCCGAGGCGCCGGGCCTGAACGGCCCCGTGCCGGTGGACACCGGCTTCATCGTCTACAACGAGGGCAACTATCCCAACTTCACGGCGCTGCTGGCGCATCTGGGCGTGCCCAGCGTGAACGCCGACATGTCGCTGAGCGTGTCGCTGGACGACGGCGACTTCGAATATTCCAGCTACGGCGCGCTCGGAGTCTTCGCGCAGAAGCGCAACCTGTTCTCGGCCCGGTTCTGGGGGATGCTGCGCGACATCACCCGCTTCTACCGGCGGGCGCCGAAGGACCTCGCGAGCCTCGACACCCCGATGACCTCGCTGGAGGACTATCTGGAGGCGAACGGCTACTGCCAGGCGTTCCGTGACGACCACCTGCTGCCGCAGGCGGCGGCGATCTGGTCGACGCCGCTGAAGGAGATCGGCCAGTACCCGGCCGCCTCCCTGATCCGCTTCTTCCTGAACCACGGGATGATGAGCATCTTCGGCCGCGGCCTGTGGCGCACCGTGCGCGGCGGGTCGAAGGCCTATGTGGAAAAGCTGCTGGCCGACTTCCCGGGCGAGCAGCGCAAGAGCGCCCGCGTGGCCGGGGTGAAGCGCGACGCCAACGGCGTGGAGCTGCGCCTGGCGGCGGGCGGCCGTGAGCGGTTCGATCAGGTCGTGATCGCCACCCACGGCGACACGGCGCTGTCGCTGCTGGAGGATCCGACGCCCGAGGAGCAACGGATCCTGGGCTGCTTCCGCTACAGCCGGAACCTCGTGGCGCTGCACACCGACACCTGCCTGATGCCCAAGCGCCGGCGGGCCTGGTCGAGCTGGAACCACATCGGCTATCGCGACAAGCCGGGCGAGGGGGCGGTCAGCTACTGGATGACCCGCCTGCAGAGCCTGAAGGACGCGCCGGACCTGTTCGTCACGCTGAACCCCAACAAGGAGATCGCGGCGGACAAGCTGATCCGGACCGAGATCTACGACCATCCGCTCTTCGACGGCGCGGCCATCGCCGCCCAGAAGGAGATCTGGGACCTGCAAGGCGTGCGGCGGACCTGGTTCTGCGGCTCGTACTTCGGCCACGGCTTCCACGAGGACGCGCTGCAGTCGGGCCTTGCGGTCGCCGAGCAGCTGGGCGGCGTCGAGCGGCCATGGACGGTGCCGGACCCCAACGGCCGGATCCACGTGCGCGAGCCGGCGCTATCGGAGGCGGCGGCCTAGATGCCGGCCTCCGGGATATATCCCGGGCTCGTCACCCACGCCCGGCTCAAACCCCGCGTCCACAAGCTGCGGTACCGCATCTTCATGCTTCTACTGGACCTGGACGAGCTGGAGACGCTCGACCGGGACCTGAAGCTGTTCTCGCGGGCCCGGTTCAACCTCGTCGGCTTCGATCCGCGCCGGCACGGCGACGGTTCGGACACCCCGCTGAAGGCGCAGGTGGAGGCCCAGCTCGCCGCCGCCGGGATCGCCCACGGCGGTCCGGTGCGGATGCTGGCCATGCCGCGGATCCTGGGCACGGGGTTCAATCCGCTGACGGTCTACTACTGTCACCGTCCTGACGGCGCGCTGAGCGCCATCCTCTACGAGGTGAACAACACCTTCGGCGAGCGGCACAGCTATCTCATCCCGGCCGACAACGCGCCGGTTGTGAAGCAGGCCTGCGAGAAGGGCTTCTATGTGTCGCCCTTCATGGACATGGACCTCTCGTATGCCTTCCGCATGCGGCCGCCGGGCGACGAGGTGCAGGTGTTCGTGGACGTGGACGACGCCGAGGGCCGGGTGCTGGCCGCCGGTTTCACCGGTCGCCGGCAGGACATGACCGACCGCAACCTCCTGAAGGCCTGGATTGCCCATCCCTGGATGACCCTAGGCGTGGTCGCCGCCATCCACTGGGAGGCGCTGTTCATCTGGCTGAAGGGCGAGAAGATTCGCCAGCGGCCGCCCAAGCCTGAGTGGTCGGTGACGGTGGTGACGCCGGCGACGGTGGCCGGCTGACGTTTCCTGCTCGGATACACGGCGCCGATCTCGCCGTGTGCGCGTTGGGGCGTTGCGTGCAATCAAGGCGCGGCCCACAGTCAGGCCTCACTGGCCGTGTGCATCCTTGGGGAGTCTGATGAACAGCCTGATCCGTCGAGTCTCGCGCCTGGCGCTTCTGCTGGTCGCGCCGCTGGTGCTGGCCGCCTGCGGCGTCAACACCATCCCGACCCAGGAAGAGCGGGCCAAGGCCCAGTGGGCCGAGGTGCAGAACCAGTATCAGCGACGGTCCGACCTGATCCCGAACCTGGTCGCGACCGTGAAGGGCTATGCGGCGCAGGAGTCCAGTGTCCTGATCGGCGTCTCCCAGGCGCGGGCCGGGGCGCTGCAGGTGCGGTCCGACGCGGGCATCACCCAGGACCCGGCGGCCTTCGCGCGCTACGCGGCGGCGCAGCAGCAACTGTCGCTCGCCATCGCCCCGCTGCGGGTGCTGCAGGAGCAATATCCGGACCTGAAGTCGAACGAGAATTTCATGGCGCTCCAGAGCCAGCTCGAGGGCACTGAGAACCGCATCGCGATCGCCCGGCGCGACTACAACGAGGCGGTCCGCGACTACAACACGACGCTGCGGACCTTCCCGCAGATCATCTGGGCGAAGACGGTGCACAGCGGGTCGAAGCCGATGCAGCTGTTCGAAGCCGCTGCCACGGCGCAGAGCGCGCCGACGGTCGACTTCGGCGCCCAACCGGCTGGCGCACAGCCCGCCGGCGCTGCGCCCGGATCGGCTCCGCCGAAGTGACGACAGCGGTCGCCCCGCGCGGCGGAGTCTGGCTGGCGCTCCTCCTGGGGCTCCTGCTGCCGGCGCTTGCGCTGGCGGCGCCGAAGTTCCCGCCGCTCACCGGGCGGGTGGTGGACGAGGCCAAACTGCTGTCCCCGGCCGCCGAGCAGCAGCTCACTGATGAACTGGCCGCGCTGGAACAGCAGACCGGCCACCAGGTGGTGGTCGCCACCCTGCCCACCCTGCAGGGCTATGAGATCGAAGACTACGGCTACCAGCTGCTGCGCACCTGGGGCATCGGCCGCAAGGATCAGGACGACGGGATCATCCTCATCGTCGCGCCCAACGAGCGGTCGGTGCGGATCGAGGTCGGCTACGGCCTGGAGCCGGTGATGACCGACGCCCTGTCGAGCCTGATTCTCCAGCGCGCCGTGCTGCCTGCGTTCAAGGCCGGCGACTACGAGAAGGGCGTCGTGGACGGAACCCGCGCCATCGTGCGTCAGATCGGCTTGCCCGAGGACCAGGCGAAGGCCGAGGTCGCCAAGGCCGAGGCCCAGCGCGCCGCGGCGGCCCGGGAGGCGGACGGCGGCGGGAGCATCATCCCGATCATCTTCGCCATTCTCGTGGTCTTCTGGGTCCTGAGCGGGGTGATGCGCGCCTTCGGCGGCGGCCGTCGGCGGGGGCGCGACAGCGGCCTCTGGTGGCTGCTGCCGCTGATCCTGTCGAACTCGGGCCGCGGCCACGGCGGCGGCGGGTGGAGCGGTGGCGGTGGCTTCGGCGGCGGAGGGTTTTCCGGTGGCGGCGGATCGGGAGGAGGCGGCGGCGCCTCGGGACGCTGGTGAGCGGCAAGCCCCTGCTTTCGGCGGATGACCTGGCCGCGATCGAAGCCGCCGTGCGGGCCGCCGAGGCGCGGACGTCGGGCGAGATCTACTGCGTCGTGGCGGAGGACAGCTCGGACTATCACGCCACCCCCGTGGCCTGGGCGGCCGGCGTCGCCCTGCTGGCGCCGGCGCTGCTGTTGCTGGGCGGCGTCGAAGTGACCGTGCCCGACATCAGCGCCTTCGGCGGCTGGAGCGCGGCGCAGGTGGAGGACATCGGTGAAGCCTCGGTCCGTGCGGCGCTGGTCGGCACACTGCTGCTGCAGGTGCTGCTGTTCGTCGCGACCCTGCTGATCGTGGCCATCGGCCCTGTCCGGCGAGCGCTCACCCCGCGCGGCCTGAAGCGCGAACGGGTGCGCCAGCGGGCGGAGGAACAGTTCCTCTCAAAGAACCTGCACGCCACCCGAGAGCGGACCGGTGTCCTGATCTATGTCTCGGCGGCGGAACATATGGCCGAGCTGATCGCCGACGAGGGCATCCACGCCGAGGCCGAGCCGGGCGTCTGGGACAAGGCCATGGCGGCGCTCACCAGCGGATTGCGGCGTGGCGAGCCGGCGGCGGGCTTCACCGCCGCCATCGCCCTGTGCGGTGAGGTGCTGGCGCAGAAGTTCCCGGCCCGGCCGGACGACAATCCGAACGAACTGTCGGACGCGGTGGTGGTGCTTCCGTCGACGTAGGCGGCGACGGCGCGACGAACATTGCCGTTCTGTCATTCACCCGCGCTTTGCCCCGCCCGGTCCGCGCGGTAGCATGACCGCACAAGGCGGAGACGACGGGCGATGGCCTATACCCTCAATGTGAACGGCAAGGCGCTGAGCGCCGACGTGGACGGCGATACGCCGCTGCTCTGGGTGTTGCGCGACACCCTGAACCTCGTGGGCACGAAGTACGGCTGCGGCGTCGCCGCCTGTGGCGCGTGCACGGTGCACATCGACGGCCAGCCGATGCGCTCGTGCCAGATCCCGGTGGAGAGCGTGGGTAAGGCGAAGGTCAGCACCATCGAGGGCATGGCCGCGAACCCGGTGGGGAAGAAAGTCCAGGCCGCCTGGACCGAGCTGGACGTGGCCCAGTGCGGCTATTGCCAGGCTGGCCAGATCATGAGCGCCACTGCGCTGCTTACGAAGACGCCGAAGCCGACGGACGAGCAGATCGACGAGGCCATGAACGGCAACATCTGCCGCTGCGCCACCTACGTCCGCATCCGCGCCGCCATCAAGCGCGCCTCCGGCCAGAAGGAGGCCTGAGCCATGACCTATCATGACAAGTCGCCGCCGGAGTCGGGCGCGAACCGCCGCGAGGTCTTGGTGTCGGTCGGCGCCGGCGGCCTGACCCTAGGCTTCGCCATGGCCGGCAAGGCGCACGCGCAGGACGACGCGCTGCGGCCACTGAACGCCTACGTCACCGTCGCGCCCAACGGCCAGGTGACCATCCTCGCCAAGAGCCCCGACGTGGGCCAGGGCGTGAAGACCATGCTGCCCATGCTGATCGCCGAGGAGCTCGACGTGGCGTGGGAGGACGTGCGGGTCGAGATGGCCCCGAACGATCCCAAGACCTACGGCCGCCAGTTCGCCGGCGGCAGCATGGCGACGCCCATGCACTGGGACGAGCTCCGCCGCGTGGGCGCGGTGGCGCGCGCCATGCTGATCCAGGCGGCGGCCACGGCGTGGAACTGTGGCCCTGGCGACTGCACGACCACGCCCGGCCATGTGGTGCACAAGCCTTCGGGCAAGAAGCGGACCTACGGCTCGCTCGCTCTTGCCTGCGCCAGCGTCACCCCGCCCGATCCAAAGACCGTGCCGCTGAAGGACGCCAAGGACTATCGCATCGTCGGCAAGCCGCAGCCGCAGTACGACACCGCCAAGATCGTGACGGGCCAGCCGCTGTTCGGCATCGACCAGCGCCGGCCGGGGATGCTGTACGCGACCTTCATCAAGGCCCCGGTGTTCGGCGCCAAGGTCGCCAGCGCGGACCTGGAAGCGGCCA
Source organism: Phenylobacterium kunshanense (assembly GCF_003254525.1). Lineage (GTDB taxonomy): Bacteria > Pseudomonadota > Alphaproteobacteria > Caulobacterales > Caulobacteraceae > Phenylobacterium > Phenylobacterium kunshanense. The sequence goes on along the minus strand of NZ_QFYS01000006.1, from coordinate 203,164 downwards.
AGGCCGTCAAGGGCGTGAAGGCCGCCTTCATCGTCGAGGGCGACCCGAACGCCTTCACGCCGGGTCCGGGCCAGATCGGCCAGGGGCTGATGCCCGGCGTGGCCGTGGTGGCCGACAGCTGGTGGGCCGCGCGCAAAGGGCGCGACCGCCTCAACGTCAAATGGGCCGACCATCCCAGCGCGGCGCAATCCAGCGCGGGCTTCGCCGCCAAGGCCAAGGAGCTGGCTGCCGGCAAAGGCGTGCGCCAGACGCGCAATGACGGCGACGTCGATGCGGCGCTGAAGGGGGCCGCCAAGACGGTGGAGGCAGCCTACGCCTATCCGTTCCTCAGCCACGCCAACCTCGAGCCGCAGAACTGCACCGCCGAATTCAAGGACGGCAAGCTGGAGGTGTGGGCGCCGACCCAGAACCCCGAGCCGGGCCGCCAGCTCTGCGCCAAGACGCTGGGGCTGAAGCCCGAGGACATCACGGTGCACATGGTCCGCGGCGGCGGTGGTTTCGGCCGCCGTCTGGCCAACGACTACATGGTCGAGGCCGCCTGGATCGCGCGCGAGGCGAAGGCCCCGGTAAAGCTGGTTTGGACGCGCGAAGACGACATGCAGCACGACCACTACCGTCCGGCGGGCTGGCACTTCCTGAAGGGCGGCGTGGACGCGCAGGGCAATCTGATCGCGCTGTCCGACCACTTCGTCACGCCCAGCCACGGTGAAGGCCCGGCGCCCAGCGCGGGCATGTCCGCCGCCGAGTTCCCGGCCCGCTTCGTGCCGAACGTCCGCTATGAAGTCTCGCCGATGCCGTTGGGCGTGCCCACCGGGCCGCTGCGGGCGCCGGGGTCCAACGCGCTGGCGTTCGTCTTCCAGTCGTTCATCGACGAGCTGGCACACGCGGCCGGCCAGGATCCCCTGGCGTTCCAGCTCAAGCTGCTGGGTGACAAGGACGTGGTCGGCGAGCCGCCGGCCGCCTTTGGCGCGGGCCGCATGCGCGGCGTGCTGAAGGCCGTGGGCGAGATGTCGGGCTGGGCGGATCGCGGCAAGCTGCCCAAGGGCGAAGGCATGGGCGTCGGCTGCTACTACAGCCATCTCGGCTATTTCGCCGAAGTCGCCCATGTGGCGGTCTCGCCCGACGGCGCGGTGAAGGTGAAGAAGGTCTGGGTCGCTGCGGATGTGGGACGTCAGATCATCAATCCGGCGGGCGCGCTCAACCAGGTGCAGGGTTCGGTGCTGGACGGCCTTTCCGAGGCGCTGCACCAGCAGATCACCATCGCGAACGGCGCCGCTGAGCAGAGCAACTTCACCGACTATCCGCTGATGCGGATCTCGGAGGCGTGCCCGGTTGAGGTGAAGTTCCTGAAGACGGACTTCAACCCGACCGGCCTGGGCGAGCCGGCCCTGCCGCCGGCGATCCCGGCGCTGACCAACGCCATCTTCGCGGCGACGGGCAAGCGGGTGCGGAGCCTGCCGATCACGCCGGATATGCTGAAGGCCTAAGCGCGTAGGGCGAAGGGAGAGGCGGAAACTCCTCGACCTTCGCTGCGGCCTTTGCATGATGCGTCCCAAACAAGTGTTTGAGGGGACGCCAGTGAAGACGCTTCTGATCGCGAACCGGGGCGAGATCGCGGTGCGCATCGCGCGGACGGCGGCCGAGATGGGCCTGTCGACCGTGGCCGTCTTCTCGGAAGACGACGCGGCGTCCCTGCACGTGCGCAAGACCGACCAGGCCGTGGCGCTGAAGGGCTCGGGGCCAGCGGCCTATCTCGACATCTCCCAGGTGGTGGCCGCGGCCAAGGCAGCGGGCGCCGACGCGGTGCATCCCGGCTACGGCTTCCTGGCCGAGAACGCGGCCTTCGCCCGCGCCTGCGCCGAGGCCGGCCTGATCTTCGTCGGTCCGACACCGGAAACGCTGGAGCTGTTCGGTGACAAAGGCCGCGCCCGGGCGCTGGCGCAGAGCTGCGGCGTGCCCGTGCTGTCCGGCACGGATGGGCCGACCACGCTCGACGAGGCAAAGGCGTTCCTGGCCGCGAACGGCGCGGTGATGGTCAAGGCCGTGGCCGGCGGCGGCGGACGGGGCATGCGGCCGGCGGCCACGATCGAGGAGCTGGAGGCGGCGTTCGCGCGATGTGCGTCGGAGGCGATGGCGGCGTTCGGCAACGGCGACCTCTACGTCGAGCGGTTCCTGCCGCACGCCCGGCACATCGAGGTGCAGATCGTCGGTGACGGGAGCGCTGTGAGCCACCTCTACGACCGCGAGTGCTCGCTTCAGCGCCAGCGCCAGAAGGTGGTGGAGATCGCGCCGGCCGACATGCTGCCGGCGGCCGTGCGCGAGCGGCTGTTCGCCCATGCCGTCGCCCTGGGCCGGGCCGCCGGCTACCGCGGCCTCTGCACGATCGAGTTCCTCGTGGATGGCGACGAGGCGGTGTTCATCGAGGGCAACGCCCGCCTGCAGGTGGAGCACACGGTCACCGAGGAGGTCACCGGCCTCGACCTCGTGCGGCTGCAGCTCCAGATCGCCGCCGGCCACACCCTGGCCGAGCTGGCGGTGACCCAGGATCGCATTCCGGAGCCGCGTGGCCATGCGGTGCAGGCGCGGGTGAACCTGGAGACGATGGCGGCGGACGGGTCGGCGAAACCGGCGGGCGGGACGCTGTCGGTGTTCGAGCCGCCGTCCGGACCCGGCGTGCGCGTCGACGGCTTCGGCTACGCCGGCTATCTCACGAGCGCCCGCTTCGACAGCCTGATGGCCAAGGTGATCGTCCATGCCGGCGCCGGCGGCCTCAGCCGCGCGGTGGCGAAGGCCTACCGGGCCCTGTCGGAGTTCCGCATCGAGGGCAGCCCGACCAATATCGCCTTCCTGCAGAACCTGCTGGCTCATCCCGCCGTGGCGGCCGGCGAGGTCCACACCCGCTTCATCGAGCAGCACATGTCCGAGCTCACCGGCGAGCCCGAGGCGCATCCGCGGCTCTATTTCGACGCCGCGGCGCGGGGCGAGACGTCGGGCGGCGCACGAGCCGAGCCGCAGGCGCCCGCCGGCACGACGGCGCTGCGTTCGCCGCTGCAGGGCACGGTCATCGGCCTCGCAGCGGAGGCGGGCGAGACGGTCCGCAAGGGCCAGGCGCTGGTGATCCTGGAAGCCATGAAGATGGAGCACGTCATCGCGGCCGAGGCCGCCGGCGTGGTCCGCGCCCTGGCGGTGGAGATCGGCGAGACCGTCTTCGAGGGAAACCCGCTGGCCTTCCTGGAGGTCGATGAGGCAGGCGCGACCGTGGACGACGCCGAGGCCGCCATCGACCTGGACCACATCCGGCCCGACCTAGCCGAGGTGATCGAGCGCCATCGGATCACCCTGGACGCGGCGCGGCCCGAGGCGGTGGCGCGGCGGCGCAAGACCGGCCAGCGGACCGCGCGGGAGAACCTGGACGACCTGTTCGATCCGGGCAGCTTCCAGGAGTACGGGGCCATGGCCATCGCCGCCCAGCGGCGGCGGCGTGAACTGGCCGACCTGCAGGTCAACACGCCCGCCGACGGCATTGTCACCGGCGTCGGTGAGGTGAACGGCCGGCTGTTCGACGAGGACAAGGCGCGGTGCGTGGGCCTCGCCTACGACTTCACCGTGCTGGCGGGGACGCAAGGCCATTTCAATCACAAGAAGACCGACCGGATCCTGGAATTCGCCGAGCACTGGAAGGCGCCGATCATCTGGTACACCGAGGGCGGCGGCGGCCGGCCCGGCGATGTGGACGGCGGCCAGCTCTCGGCCTCGTCGCTGGACACCACCAGCTTCACCACTTTCGCTCGACTGTCGGGCCTGGCGCCGAGGATCTCGATCAACTCGGGCCGCTGCTTCGCCGGCAACGCCATCTTCTTCGGCTGCGCGGACGTGACCATCGCCACCCGCTACTCGAACATCGGCCTGGGCGGTCCGGCGATGATCGAGGGCGGCGGCCTCGGCGTCTTCACGCCGGACGAGATCGGGCCGTCGGACGTCATGTACGCCAACGGCGCCATCGACGTGCTGGCCGAGGACGAGGCCGAGGCGACGGCTGCGGCCAAGCACATCCTGGGCATGTTCCAGGGCGCGGTGCGCGACTGGGATTGCGAGGACCAGCGGCGCCTTCGCCACCTGATCCCGGAGAACCGGGTACGGGCCTACGAGGTGCGCGAGGTGATCCGCACCCTGGCCGACACAGGGTCGTGGATCGAGCTGCGCGGCGGCTACGGCAAGGGGATGATCACCGGCTTCCTGCGGATCGAGGGCCGGCCGATGGGCCTGTTCGCCAACGACCCGCGCCACCTGGGCGGGGCGATCGACTCCGAGGGAGCGGAAAAGGCCGGGCGGTTCCTGCAGCTCTGCGACGCCTTCGACGTGCCGGTGCTGTCGCTGTGCGACACGCCAGGGTTCATGGTCGGCCCGGCCAGCGAGACGACCGCGGCGGTCCGGCGCGGCTCGCGCCTGATGGTCACCGCCACCAGCCTGACCGTGCCGCTGTTCACGGTGGTCCTGCGCAAGGGCTATGGCCTCGGGGCGCAGGCGATGTCGGGCGGCGACTTCTCGGCGCCGGCCATGACCATCGCCTGGCCGACCGCCGAGTTCGGGCCCATGGGCCTCGAGGGCGCCGTGCGGCTCGGCTACAAGAAGGAGCTGGACGCCCAGCCCGACGAGGCGGCGAAGAAGGCTCTGTTTGAGAAGCTGGTCGGCCGGATGTACGAGACCGGCAAGGCCCTCTCCGTGGCCTCGGTGGTGGAGATCGACGCGGTCATCGACCCCGCCGAAACGCGCGCCTGGCTTGTGCGAGGGCTCAAGGTCTGCCCCGTCCCGCCCCGGGCGCCGGGCAAGAAGCGGCCGTTCATCGACACCTGGTGACAGGTCTGACGCGGGGTCACCATTGCCAGCGCGGCCGCAGCGGGCAGGGTAGGGTCAACGGGAGGAACGAGAGATGGCGAACCTGAAGCGCTGGGTGCTGCGCAACCGGCCGGCGGGCGAGATCAAGCCGGGCGACCTGGAGCTGGTCGAGGAGCCGATCCGCGACCTGGCCGACGGCGAGGTGCTGGTGCGCACGCTGTACCTGTCGCTCGACCCGACCAACCGCATCTGGATGAGCGACCAGGACCAGTACATGCCGCCGGTGCAGATCGGCGAGACCATGCGCGGCGGCTCGCTGGGCGTGGTGGAACGGTCGCGCTCCGACCGGTTCAAGCAGGGCGACGTGGTCAACACCGGCCTCGGCGGCTGGAGCACCCACACGATCGCGAACGGGGCCTTCCTGATGCCCGCGCCGCAGCTGCCGGGCGTGCCGCTGACGGCCTATATGAGCGTGCTGGGCGCCACGGGCCTGACCGCCTGGTTCGGCATGTGCGACATCGGCAAGCCCCAGCCCGGAGAGACGGTGGTGGTCTCGGCCGCCGCGGGCGCGGTTGGCTCGGTGGCCGGGCAGATCGCGAAGCTCAAGGGCGCGCGGGTCATCGGCATCGCCGGCGGCAAGGCCAAGTGCGACTGGCTGACGGGCGAACTCGGGTTCGACGGGGCCATCGACTACAAGCACGAAGACGTCGGCGCGGCCCTGGACCGCCTGTGCCCGAACGGGATCGACGTGAACTTCGAGAACGTCGGCGGCGACATCATGGACGCCGTGGTCTCGCGGATGAACAACTTCGGCCGCATGCCGCTGTGCGGGATGATCTCGACCTACAACGACGACCGCCGACCCGCCGGGCCGACCGACTTCGTGCGGGTGCTGATGCACCGCCTGACCATCCGCGGCTTCATCGTCACGGATTTCCTGCCGCGGGCCGGGGAGGCGATGGCCGAGCTGATCCCCTGGGTCACCGAGGGCAAGCTGAAGTGGAAGGTTCACGTGGACCAGGGCCTGGAGGGCGCCATGGACTCTCTGCAGCGCCTGTTCACCGGCAATCACGACGGCAAGCTGCTGATCCAGGTTTCTCCTGAACCCTGACGCGACGTGACTGTTGCCACGCCGTCACGTCCAGATACCGTCGGTTCCAACAAGAACCGCTCGGGAGGAACAAGCGTGGCGGTCGTGGAAGGCGTAGGCGGCAGTATTCCCGCGAGTGATGGCGCCGTGGAGAGCGCAGCTCATGCGAAGCCACCCGGCGGGGTGAAGTTCTTCTACAGCGTCGGGCAGATCGTCGAGTCCGGCTATCTCGCCGTCAACGGCTTCATCTTCTTCTACTACACGGCCGTGCTGGGGCTGTCGGGCAGCATGGTCGGCGCCGCGCTGGCGATCAGCCTGGTGCTGGACGCGGTCGCCGATCCGCTGATCGGTTCGTGGTCCGACAGCGTCCGCTCGCGTTTCGGCCGCAGGCTTCCCGTGATGCTGATCGGGGCGCCGCTGACCATGGTCACCATGGGCCTGCTGTTCTCGCCGCCCGCCGGCCTGACGCCGTTCCTGCTGTTCCTCTGGCTGACCGTCACCAAGATGAGCGTCCGGGCTTTCGCCTCAGTCTACAACATCCCCTACTTCGCTCTGGCCGGGGAGATGAGCGACGACTACGCCGAGCGGGCGCGGATCGTCGCCTGGCGCCTGCTCGCCGGCGTGCTGGCGACGGTGCTCATCAATGCCCTGGCCTATTCCATTTTCTTCGCGGGCGAGGGCGGTCTGCAGCGGCCCGGGAACTACCCCAGCTTCGGCTGGGCGATCGCCGCCATCGTCCTGGCCGGCGGCCTGATCTGCTGCGCCGGCATCTGGCGCTATGCCGCACGGCTGCCCCAGCCCGTGCATGCGCCCGAGCCCATGGGGCGTCGGTTCCTGGGTGAACTGACGGAAATGGCCCGTAACCGCTCGTTCCGGATCCTTTTCCTGTCGATGCTGCTGTTCACGAGCGCGGCCGGTCTGCACAGCGCCCTGCAGAGCCACAACTACGTCTTCGTGTGGAAGCTACGACCCGAGACGATCCAGTACACGGTCTACGCCTACCTCTTCGGCATTCTCATCGGCATCCCGATGACGCCGGCGCTCCTGCGGGGAATGGAGAAGAAGGCGGTGGTGGTGATGGGGCTCGCCGCAATCGTCGTGGCCTACACGGTGCTGCCCGTGCTGCGCGTGGCCGAGGTGTTCACCCTGACCGGCGTTGAGGCCCTGCCCTGGCTGTGCGCCACCACCTTCTTCGTGGGGATCGCATCGGGACTCATCTTCATCGCCTATCCGTCGATGATGTCAGACGCCGCCGACGAGCACGAACAGCTCTTCGGCGTCCGGCGCGAGGGCCTGTTCTTCTCGGGGCTCGGGTTCGCCGGCAAGGCCGCGGCGGGGGTAGGTACGCTGGTTGGCGGATTCGCGCTTGATCTGCTGCGTTTCCCCCGCGACCTGGGCCGGCAGGTGGACGCGGTCGTGGCCGAAGACGTCCTCAAGGGGCTCGTGATTGGCTGGGGGCCGCTGCCAGCGGCGCTGTGCATCCTGGGCGCCCTGATTTTCGCGCCCTACGCGATCACGCGCGCGCGTCATGAGCAGATCGTCGCCAATCTCCGCGCCAAGCGCGCGGCGCAGGCGGCGCCGGGCCTGGGGCCGTGAGCACCGTCAGTGGGGGACGTAGCTCCGGAGCACGTCCTCGATGATCCGCTCCAACTGCTCGATGGTGCCGCACTGCTTGGCCACGTGGCAGAAGCGGGCATAGCGGTTCATGACGCTGTCGCCCTGGCCCCAGTAGCTCTCGGGCTCGGGGTTCAGCCAGATCACCGCCCGCGAGCGGTCGTGGATCTGCTTCATGATGTCGAGGCGCGGGTCGGCGAAGTTCGAGCGGCCGTCGCCCAGGAAGATCACCGTGGTCCGGCGGTCCAGGCTGTCGAGGTGCTGGTCGGCGAAGTCCTGCAGCGAACGGCCGTAGTCGGTCTGCTGGAAGCCGATCTCCTGGAGCACCTTGAAGATCGCCTGCTCGACGCCGTGGTCGTCGAGGATGTCGTTCACGCTGATCATCCGGCCTGAGAAGGCGAAGGCCTCCATCCGGTCGACGACCTCATTCAGAGAGTAGAGGAAGGTCAGCAGGAACTGGGCGGCGGCGGCGACCGACTTGGAGACGTCGCAGATCGCCACGATCGACGGCTTGTCGATCTTTTTGGTCTTGAACTCGATGTCGAACGGCACGCCGCCATAGGCCAGCGACTTGCGCAGGGTCTTGCGGACGTCGAGGTGGCCCTTGTTGGCCACGTGGCGGCGGCGCGAGTACTTGGCGGCCAGCCGCTTGGCCATCTTCCGCACCAGCCCCTGCATGAGCTGATAGTCGACCGGATCGACCCCGCCGTCGGCGTTGAGCTGCTTGCGGGCCAGGCGCTCCTCGCGCAGGGCCTGGGCCGAGCCGGCGGCATAGAGCTCGTGCTGGCGGGCGACGTAGAGCTGCGCCTGTTCGAACAGGTTGCGGCGCGCGCCTTCCAGGCGCTCGGCCAGGCCCTCGCCCTTGCCGTCGGGCATCCGGCGGGCGTTGGCGATGATCCGCTCGATTTCCTCCAGGCCCATCTCCTCCAGCAGGCGGCGGGTCATGCGGCTGCGCTGGGTGGTCAGGCGAATCTCGGCGACGCCGGCGCGGGTGGCGGCCTGCTCCATCGCCTGCTGGACCTGGTTGGCGTCGCCCTCCAGTACGGCCTTGGCGAGGGCGCTGTCGGCCACCTGGGCTCGGTCCTCATCCGAGAGTTCCTGATGGCCCTCCTCGGGAGGCGGCTGGAGCTGGACCGCGTCGCGGGCGAAGAAGGTCTCGAACACCTGGTCGAAGCGCCCGACCTCGTCCTCGGATTTCGCCAGGGCCGAGCACAGGCCGTCCCTGAACAGCTCGCGGTCGGCATAGCCGGTGATCGCCACCGCCCGCGAGGCGTCGATCGCCTCGGCCGGCGAGACGCGGACGTCCGCGGCGCGGAGGGCGCGGAAGAACTCCTCGAGGGTGTGCTGCATCATGGCCGCGCCACCTCAGCGCTTGTGCAGCAGCTCGACCACCTGGGGCTCGACGGCGGCGATGTCCTGCTCGAACTTGAGGATGACGTTCAGGGTGTCGCGGACCACGTCGGCGCCCAGGCTGTCGGCGTGCAGCAGCACGAGGGCGCGGGCCCAGTCCACGGTCTCGGAGATCGAGGGCGCCTTGCGCAGGTCCATGGTGCGCAGGGACTGGACGAAGGCCACCAGCTCCCGGGTCAGCTTGGCCTCGATGCCCGGCACGCGGCTGGCGACGATCCGCTCCTCCAGCGCCGCCTCGGGCAGCGGGATATGCAGGTGCAGGCAGCGGCGCTTCAGGGCGTCGCCCAGGTCGCGGACATTGTTCGAGGTCAGGAACACCAGCGGCGGCGTCTTGGCCTTCAGCACGCCCAGCTCGGGCACCGAGACCTGGTAGGCCGACAGCACCTCCAGCAGGAAGGCCTCGAAGGCCTCGTCCGACTTGTCGATCTCGTCGATCAGCAGGACGCAGCCGTCGTCTTCCTTCAGGGCGCGCATCAGCGGGCGCGGCTCGAGGAACGGCTCGGAATAGAAGAGGTCGCCCATGCCGTGCAGGCGGACCATGGCCTCGTCCATGTCGGCGGCGTCGGCCAGCGCCTCGCCCATCCGGTCCTTGAGGATCTGGGTGTAGAGGAGCTGCTTGCCGTACTTCCACTCGTACAGCGCCTTTGACTCGTCGAGGCCCTCGTAGCACTGCATCCGGATCAAGGGCAGGCCGAGCAGTTTGGCGGTTGAGAGCGCCAGTTCGGTCTTGCCGACGCCGGCCGAGCCCTCGACCAGAATCGGCTTCTCCAGCTTGACCGCCATGTAGAGCGCCGTGGCGATGCGGCGGGAGGCGATGTAGCCGACGCTGGCCAGGCCCTCGATCAGGGCCTCGACCGAGGACATCGGGTCGGCGGGCGCATTCGCCGCCGTCTGGGAAATGGTCAAAGTCTCAGGCTTTCGAAATCGAACGATGAAAGCCCGATTGTGCCGCGCGGGACGGCGCGGTGCAAACAGGTGTTTGAGTTTTCGGTTGGCGAGGCAGCCGCCCCCTCCGCGTGGAAGGCTGGAGGGGGCGACGCAGCCTAGACGTCGAACGTCACGCCCTGGGCGAGCGGCAGGGTCTTGCCGTAGTTCAGGGTGTTGGTGGCCCGGCGCATGTAGGCCTTCCAGGAGTCGGAGCCCGCCTCGCGGCCGCCGCCCGTCTCCTTCTCCCCGCCGAACGCCCCGCCGATCTCGGCGCCCGAGGGGCCGATGTTGACGTTGGCGATGCCGCAGTCCGACCCGCGCGCCGAGATGAAGAGCTCGGCCTCGCGCATGTCATTGGTGAAGATCGACGAGGACAGGCCCTGGGGCACGTCGTTCTGCAGGGCGATGGCGTCCGCCAGGTCGCGATACTTCATCACGTAGAGGATCGGGGCGAAGGTCTCGCGCTTCACCACGTCGGCCTGAGAGGCCATCTCCACGAGCGCCGGGCGGGCGTAGAAGGCCTCGCCCATCTCGACGCGCTCGCCGCCGGTGACGGCGCCGCCCGCGGCCTTGGCGTCGGCCAGGGCCTTCTGCATCAGCTCGAAACCTTGCGCGTCGATCAGCGGGCCGACCAGCGTGCCGGCCTCGCGCGGATCGCCCACCTTCACCGAGCCGTAGGCGGCCTTCAGGCGCGGCAGGAAGGCGTCATAGACGCTCTCGTGTACGAACAGGCGGCGCAGGGTGGTGCAGCGCTGGCCGGCGGTGCCCATGGCGGCGAAGGCGACCCCGCGCAAGGCGAGGTCGAGGTCGGCCGAGGGCGCGATGATCGCGGCGTTGTTGCCGCCCAGTTCCAGCAGGGCGCGGGCGAAGCGTTGCGCGAGCCGCGGGCCGACGGCGCGGCCCATGGCGGTGGAGCCGGTGGCGCTGACCAGCGGGACCTTGGGATGGTCGACCAGGGCCTCGCCGACCTCGCGGCCGCCGATCACCACCGACGACAGGCCGGCGGGAACGTCGCCGAACTTCGCGCAGGCGCGCTCGAACAGGGCCTGCACCGCCAGCGCGGTCAGCGGGGTCTTCTCGGACGGCTTCCAGACGCAGGCGTCGCCGCAGACGAAGGCGAGGGCCGAGTTCCACGACCACACGGCCACGGGGAAGTTGAAGGCCGAGATGATGCCGACCACGCCCAGCGGGTGCCAGGTCTCCATCATCCGGTGGTCCGGGCGCTCGGTGGCGAGCGTCAGGCCGAAGAGCTGCCGGGAGAGGCCGACCGCGTAGTCGCAGATGTCGATCATCTCCTGGACCTCGCCCAGGGACTCCGAAGTCACCTTGCCGGCCTCCAGGGTCACGAGGGCGCCGAGATCGGCCTTGGCCGCGCGCAGCTCCTCGCCGAACAGGCGCACCAGCTCGCCGCGGCGGGGCGCCGGGACGTTGCGCCAGGCCAGGAAGGCGCCGTGGGCCGCCTCGATGGCGGCGTTCACCTGGGCTACGCTGGCGTCATGGACCTGGGCCATGACCTCGCCGGTCACGGGCGAGCGGACGGGGCGGTTCCCGCCGGTCCAGAGGGACTCGGTAACGCCCAGGCGGCCGAGGACGGCGGCGGCTTCCGCCGCGGCGGAGGTGATCTTGGATTGCACGGTCATGGTCTACTCGGCGGCGGCGCGAAAGGACACCTCTTCCGGCGCGTAGTAGCGCCCGAAGCGGTTGGCGAGGAAGGCGTCCAGCGGAATGTCTTCCTGGCGGATGAAGCCCGTCGCCGGCAGCGAGCCGTCGGCCAGCATGTCGAGCACCGCGCAGATGGCGCCGGCGGTGGTGATCTGGATGGCGCTCTTCACCTCGCCGCCGATCTCCTGGGCGTAGACCTTGTTGACGTAGGTCTCCTGCATCAGGCGGCCCTCCTTCATCCCCGAGACGGTGACGAAGACGATGACCACGTCCTGCATGGTGGCGGGGACGGAGTTCTCAAGGATGTCCTTCAGGACGTCGCGGCGGTTGCGCAGGTTCAGGTCGTTGAGCAGCGCCTTGATGATCGCCGCGTGGCCGGGATAGCGGATGGTCTTGTAGTTCAGGTTCCGCACCTGGCCGTCGAGGGTGTGGCAGAGGGTGCCCAGGCCGCCCGAGGTGTTGAAGGCCTCGTAGGTCACGCCGTCCAGGGCGAACTCCTCGCGCTCCTCCATGGCCGGCGTCTCGCGCAGCTTGCCGTTCACGATGGCCTCGCACGGCTCGCAGTACTCGTTGATCACGCCGTCGGTGGACCAGGTGAGGTTGTAGTTCAGCGCGTTCGACGGATAGCGCGGCAGGGCGCCGACGCGCAGGCGCACGTCATGCAGTTCGTCGAAGTGCTTGATCAGGTCCCACGCGGCGATGGTGATGAAGCCGGGGGCCAGGCCGCACTGAGGGATGAAGGCGGTTTTGGAATCGGCGGCGAGCTCGCGGACCACGCGGCTGGAGGCGACGTCCTCGGTCAGGTCGAGGTAGTGGGCGCCGGCGGCCTTGGCGGCGCGGGCCACGGCGGTGGTCAGGTGGAACGGCGCGCAGTTCACGGCGGCGAAGCAGCCTTTGATGCGGGCGGCCAGGGCCTGGTCGTCGTCGATGGCCATGGCGGCGGTCTCGACGTGCGCGCGGCCGTCGAAGTGCTTCAGCGCGGCGGCCGACTGGTCGACCAGCAGGACCTCATAGGCGCCCGAGCCGACCAGCAGGTCGACAACCGTGGATCCGATCTTACCCGCGCCGACGACGGCGACCTTGCGCATCATGTGAAGCTCCTCCGAATTGCGAGCCAGAATCGGCGGGGCCGGCGCCGCTTTCAACTGGCGCTTGGTCGGAATGCTGCGCTAATCTGGGCGGATCGCCGGACCTATTGTGCGGAACGCCGAAAATGGACGACCTGGACGAACATCTGCTGGCCCGCCTGCGCGACAACGCCCGCGCCCCGGTGGCCGAACTGGCGCGCGCGCTCGGCCTCTCGCGCACCACGGTGCAGAGCCGCCTGGCCCGGCTGGAGCGCTCGGGGATCATCGCCGGCTATGCGGTGAAGGTGGCGCCGGCCTACGAGGCGGGCCGGGTCCATGCCTTCGTCATGCTCACCGTCGAGCCCAAGCAGGCGGCGGCGGTGAACGCCGCTCTGAAGCGGATGCCGGGCGTCCGTCGGCTGCAGTCGGTGAGCGGGCCGTTCGACATGATCGCCACGGTGGAGGCCGCCGGCGTCGCCGAGATGGACGCCGTCATCGACGAGATCGGCGCGGTCAAGGGCGTGGAACGGACCAACACCTCGCTGGTGCTGTCGACCAAGTTCGACCGCTGACTATCCGTCCCGATCGCGGAAAGGCCCTCGCGCCGCCGCGTCGTACCGCGCCCACATCGGCGTGCAGTCCACCACCTGGCGCTCGGCCATCGCGCGGTCGATGGCCATCACGGTGAGGCCTGCCTCCATGGAATCGTACGGGGTCACCGGGAAGGCGGCGCGGCCCTCCAGGGCGGCCAGCAGGTCCCGCGCCATGGCCTGGTCGGCGCCGTTGTGGGCGTCGGCGGTGCGCTCACCGTAGTCGATCCGGTCCGGCTTGCCGCGGAACAGGGCCCTGCGGACCATCAGGCGGTTGCGCACCAGGTCGGCGATCAGCGTCCCCTCGGTCCCGGCCACGTACCAGCGTCGTTCGGTGAGCGAGGTGTGGCTGTTGGCGTGGAACGACAGGCGCACGTCGTTGGCGTACTCCACCAGCGCCACCTGGTGATCGGCGACGTCCATGTCCGAGGCGAAGGCGTCCTCCGCGCCGGACCAGCCGGCCTCGCGCAGGGCGTAGGCGGCCGAGCCATCCTCGTAGGCGCGGGGTGGGTCCTTTCGGTCCGGGGTGAAGATCCGCCGGCCGCCGAAGCTGGCCACCCGCTCGGGCCGGGCCCCGACGATGCGGCCGAAGATGTCGAAGTCGTGGACCACCTTGTCGAGGAAGTACGAGCCGCCCCAGGCCTGCCGCCGCCGCCAGTTGCGGGCCAGGTAGCCGCCGTGCTCGGGCGGCAGATGCTCGGTGGCGTCGATGGAGATCACCTCGCCCAGGTCGCCGGCGTCCACGCGCGCCAGCACGTCGCGCACGATGGGCAGGGAGCGCATCACCAGCCCGACGTACACCGGTGGCGCGGTCCGGTCGGCGAGCCGGCGCGCCAGCACCTCGGTCTCGTCCTCGGTCCGAACGATCGGCTTTTCGGCGAAGATGGGCGCACCCGTCTCCATCGCCGCCAGCAGGTGCTCAAGGTGCAAGTGGTTCGGGGCGCCCAGCATCAGCAGGTCGTAGGGGCCGCGCGCGAAAAGCTCGGCCGGATCGGCGCAGGCGCGGCCCATGGAGACGCCCGCCGCGGCCAGGATCGGCGCGCCGACGGGCGCCGGGTCGACATAGGCGTCGAGGCGGAGATTCCAGCCGACCTCCTGCATGGCCGCGATCACGTGCGCGATCCGCTGCCCCAGCCCGATCACCCCGATCCGATACGTCATGGCGCCCGCCCTCCCGGCGGCCATGTGATCAGCTTCGGGCGGACCGCGCCAGCCGCAGGCGATTGTGCACGTCGGTGGCCGCGATTGCGCCCTCCCCGCAGGCGGTGGAAATCTGGTTGAGGCCGCGGACCACGTCGCCGGCGGCGTAGAGGCCCGGCACCGAGGTCTCCTGGTGGTCCCCGACCACGAGCCTGCCGCTGCTGTCGAGCTTTGCGCCGGCGTCCTCGGCCAGCCGGACGCGCGGCGTGACGCCGAGGGCCGAATAGACGGAGTCGAACGACCGGGATTCCCCCGCGCCGAGGTCGAAGGCGACGATGCGCCGCCGCTCGATTCGGACGGCCCGGATAGCGCTGCGGACGACCTCCACGCCGGCGCTCTTCAGCTTGCGGACCGTGGCCGGCGGCAGGGGCGCCTCGCCCACATGGAGGAACGCGACCTGGTCCGACCAGGTGCGCAGGAAGATGGCCTCCTGGGCGCCATGGTCGTCGCGGCCGATGACGCCCACGCTCTTGCCGACCACCTCGTAGCCGTCGCAGATCGGGCAGATGCGCACCAGGCCCCGGAAGACGCCTTCCTCCAGACCGGGGATCGGGGGGGCGTTGTCTTGCACGCCGGTGGCGAGGATCACCGTCGCCGCCGAGAATTCGCCCGCGCCGGTGGCCAGCCGGAAGCCGTCCCGGACCTTCCGTAGAGATTGCGCGCTGCCGCGCACGATCTCAGCGCCATAGGCCTCGGCCTGTCGTCGCATCCGCCCCAGCAACGTCCGGCCTCCCACGCCGTCCGGAAATCCGGGATGGTTCCGCGTGCGCGGAATCCAGCCGGCCCGGCTTTCTCCGGTCTCGATCACCCTGAAGCGGCGCCGGAAGCGGGCGAGGTAGATCGCGGCGGTCAGTCCCGCCGGGCCGGCGCCGATAATGATGCAGTCGAGGTCCGTCGGATGGTCCATGGCCGCCACAACGCGCAAGGCCAAGCTCGGTTACGCCGTCTCAACCAAAAAGGTTCAAGAATGCCCGTGACTTGGGAATCCCGGCCGGGCCATGAAATCACTGTCGCGCAGGTTCCTGGTCAGCATCGGCCTGACGTCCCTGATCCTGACCCTCCTGACCACGCTGGCCGGTTTCCTGGTGTTTCAGCGCGAACTGTCGAACCGACAGGTGGCCTACCTTCAGGACTACGTCGCAGAGCGCACCAGCAACGTCGAACGACGGTTCTCGAACCTGGCCGCCCTGCACGAGGCGGCCGGCGAGGAGCTGGCGCGACGCATGGCGCGGCTGTCTGACGCCGAGGTGGACCGGCTCGCCGACGAATACTTTCCGAAGCGTCCGGATGGCTCGCGCCGGAGCGCGGACGCCTGGTTCGACGGGGTCCAGAAGAACGGCAGCTACATCTACGGAATGGGCGCGCTTCTGACCCAGCCCGACGAGATGACCCGTGACGAGAGACGGACGCTGGTTGCGGCGTTCGAGCTGGTGGCCAACTTCGGCCAGGCGGCTCAGAAGGACTACGACAACTTCTACTTCTTCACCCCGCCGAAGACGCGGCTGGTGATGTTCGGGCCTCAGCGGCCCGACAAGCTGATGTTTTATCGGCACGACGCGCCCGCCGACCTGGACATCTCCCAGGAGGAGATTTCCTCCCTGACCCAGCCGGCGAACGATCCCCAGCGCCGCACCCGCTGCACCAGCCTGCAGCGGCTAGTCCAGGACACGGTGGGCGATCGGCTGGCCACGGGCTGTTTGACGCCGGTCTATGTGGACGGTCGTCATGTGGGGGCCTTCGGGTCGTCGATTGAGTTGACGGGCTTCCTGGCGAACGCGGTCAAGACGTCGCTGCCCGGCGCTACCGGGCTGATCGTCACCAGCAAGGGCGAGCTCATCTCGTACCCAGGCTTCCGCACACCCGGTCAGGCAAAGGAGAGCGTCCTGGCCGCCTACGAGAAGCGGCTCGGACTGAAATCGCTGGTGGCGGTCATCGCACGGGACGGTCGCGCGAGCGGCGTGGTCGACAGCCCCGACGGCCAGCAGATCGTCGCCTACGGGCGGCTGCATGGGCCCGACTGGTACCTGATGCTGGCCTATCCCAAGGCCGCGGTGGCGAAGTCCGCGGTCAGATCGGCCTCCTGGGTCTTGCTGCTCGGCGCTGTCGCTACCGTGGTCCAGATCCTGGTCTTCATCTTCGTGGCCCGCCGGACGATCACCTGGCCGCTGCAGCGCCTGGCCGCCTCCTGCGAACCGGCTGCGCCAGGCGAGATCGCCCGGCCGGACCTGGGCGCTGAGGCCGGCCGCCAGGACGAGATCGGCGTGCTGGCGCGCGCCCTGGTGTCCGAGCGCGAGAAGGTCGACGGGGTGATGGCGTCGCTGGAGGACCGCGTCGCCGAGCGCACCGCCCAGCTCGAGCGCGCCAACGCCGAGAAGTCGCGCTTCCTGGCCAACATGAGCCATGAGCTGCGGACACCGCTGAACGGCGTCATCGCCGTCTCCGAGACGCTTTCGCGCGAGCAGGCGACGCCGCGCGGGCGCGAGCTGGCTGAGCTGATCGTCTCGTCGGGCCGGCTGCTTGAGCGCGTGCTCACCGATATCCTCGATTTCTCGAAGATCGAGGCCGGCGAGATCAAGCTGACCCACGACACTTTCGACATGTCGACGCTCGTCGGCCGGATCGCCGAGCTGCACCGGGCGTCGGCCGAGGCCAAGGGGCTGGATTTCGGGTGGAGCGTCGCACCGGGCGCCGACCGGCGCTTCGCCGGGGACACCGTGCGCCTGACCCAGGTGCTCTCGAACCTCCTCTCCAACGCGGTGAAGTTCACCGAAGCGGGCGAGGTGCGGCTGTCGGTCGACCTCGCGGACGACGAGGTGAGGTTCAGCGTCCGCGACACCGGCATCGGCTTCGACGAGGAGGTCCGCCAGCGGCTCTTCCGTCGGTTCGAACAGGCCGACGATTCCATCCGCCGGCGGTTCGGCGGCACGGGCCTGGGCCTGGCGATCAGCCGCTCGCTCGTGGAGCTGATGGGCGGGGTGGTGGACGTGACGTCCACGCCTGGCGCGGGCTCGGTGTTCACCGTCACGGTTCCGCTGGAAACCGTGGAGGGCGAGGCGGTGGAGGCGGCCGAGGATCCGTTCGAGGCGGTCGACATCGCGGGCGCGCGGGTGCTGCTGGCTGAGGACCATCCGACCAACCAGCAGGTCGTGCAGCTCGTGCTGGGCGCCGTGGGTATCCAGCCGGTGGTCGTCGAGAACGGCGTCCAGGCCCTGGACGCCCTTCGGGCGGCGTCGTTCGACGTGGTGCTGATGGACATGCAGATGCCCGAGCTGGACGGCCTGTCGGCGACGGCGCAGCTCCGGGCGTGGGAAGCGGCCGAGGACCGTCCGCGCACGCCGGTGATCATGCTGACCGCCAACGCCCTGGACGAGCACGTACGGGCCAGCCACGAGGCCGGGGCCGACGCCCACCTCTCCAAGCCGATCCGCGCGGATGCGCTGATCGCGGCGATCGTGCAGGCGATGGCCGGGCGCGCTCAGGGGGCCGAAGCGGCCGCCTGATCCCCGTCGAGGTAGATCGGGTTTCCGATCAGCCACGGCCGGCCATCGGCGTCGACGACTACAGCCCGGAGCCAGTGACGGCCCGCCGCCCCGGCCACCGCCAGGTCCACGGTCTCGTCGTCCCCGGCCAGCGTCCGTGGCTCCAGCACCCGGGTCGCCGCGTCGGCGCGGAAGACCAGCCGTCCGCCCGCCGCGCCCTTCACGCGGAGGCGAAGCCGCGCGTCCTTGCCGGGCCCGAGGCTCAGGACATCGCCCATCCGCGCGGTGACGCCGTTGGCTTCGGCCGTCATGTCCAGCAGGCGGTCGGGCGAGCCCTGGACGTCGACGAAGGCGTGGCCGGCCCGCAGCCCCGCCAGGATGGCGTCCTGGCTGAGGTTCTCGGCATGGACGACCGTCGTGGGCACGCCGACGGCGCGGTCGCCCGCCAGGGCTGGGTCGTGATTGTCCGAGCCGCCGACCGCTGTGATCCGCCGTCCCTCGTTCAGCCTGGCCTCCCAGAAGCCGATCCCGGAGAGCGGACCGGAACTAATGGCGCCGTTGACCACCTCGACCGCCTGGATCCGGCTGTCGCCCGTCGGGGCCGTCCAGCCGCAGCCCATGCAGACCTCGCCCGAAGGCAGGCCGGGGTGGTTGACCGACGCCAACCCGCCGGCGGCCGCCACCTGGTCGAGGATGGTGTCAAGGCTCGGCGCCCGGGGGGCTCCGAGCTGGAAGTCCAGTGGGGCGGTCACGCCGAGCACGTTCATGTGGCCTCGGAAGGTGGTGATCTCGCGCCCGGGGATCAGAAGCAGGTCGCCAAAGAGGGGCTGCAGCTCGGCCAGGGCCTGGTGGTGCGAGGTGGTGTTGTGCTCGGTCACCGCCACGAAATCGAGACCGCGTCCGGCGGCCGCCTCCAGCGTGCGGAACAGCGGGCAGGGGACGCGCTGGCCCGTCCGTCCGGCGCAGGACCCGTCCGAGTGACCCGTGTGCAGGTGCAGGTCGCCGCGGTACCAGCCGAGGCCGGACTTCAGCGGCGCCTCGGCGAATCCATGGAAGACGGGGCTGTCGTTTAGGGTGATCTTCGCCGTGTATTCCGCGCGCCCATCCTTCCGCAGGTTGGGCACGCCCAGGATCAGCCGCCATTCGCCGGCTGGCAGCGGACCGGGCAGGTAGGACGGCGTGGCCCAGGTCTCGGTCACGGTGAACCGCGCCTTGTTCCCGCCGCTCCAGCCCCGGAACCGCTGTGGGTCGCGCAGGCCGAGGTCGATAGCCGACTTCTCGTCCTTGCCAGTGTAGGCGAATTCCACGGTGACAGCGGTGGTCCCGGCCGGCACGCGGAACGGGACCTCGCGAAAGGTCTGATGGTCGGCGCCGGTCATCACCCCGGTCAGCGTCAGGGTTCCTGCGAAGGCGGGCGTGGCCGACAGCGCGGCGAGCGCCGCCAGCCACGCCGCCCGCATCAGGGCGCCTCGTTCGAGAAGATGATCGTGCCCGACGCGGCGAACATGCCGCCGACGCCATGGCAGACGCTGATCTTCGCGTCCGGCACCTGGGCGGGGGCGATCCCGCGCATCTGCCGAACGCTCTCCTGCAGGGCGTACATGCCGTACATCCCGGAGTGCATGTACGAGAGGCCGCCGCCGTTGGTGTTCAGCGGCAGCTTCCCCCCGATGGCGGTGTTCCGCTCCCGGATGAAGGCCGCGGCCTCGCCCGGCTTGCAGAAGCCCAGGTCCTCCAGGCCGTACAGCGGCAGGTGGGCGAAGGCGTCATAGATCATCAGGTGGTCCACGTCGGCGTGGCTGATCCCGGCCGTCTCGAACGCCTTCTTCCCGGAGATCTTGAACGCCGTCGACGAGGTGAAATCGTACATCTGCGAGACCATCGGCGTCTCGACGCTCTCACCCGTGCCCAGCACGTAGACAGGCTTGCGGGGGAAGTCCTTCGCGCGGTCGGCCGAGGTCAGGATCAGCGCCCCGCCGCCGTCGGTGACGAGGCAGCACATGAGGAGGCGGAATGGCCAGGCGATCATCGGCGAGTTCAGCACGTCGTCGACGGTGATCGGGTCCTTCATGCTGGCACGCGGGTTCTTGGCCGCCCACTCGCGCTGGATCACCGCCACCCAGGCCAAGTCTTCTTCGGAAAGGCCGTAGGTCTTGAGGTAGCGCAGCACCGGGACCGTGAACATGGTCGGTGGGGTGGTCACGCCGTAGGGCATCTCGAACTGGCCCATCAGGCTGGACGGCGAACGCCCGAACCCGCCGGCGCCCACGCGGCTGCGGCCGCTCTCGCCGTGGGTGATCAGGATGGTCTTGGCGAGGCCCGCGTTGATCGCCGCCGCCGCGTGGCGGACGTGCAGCATGAACGAGCAGCCGCCGACCGACGTGCCGTCGGCGTAGGTGGGCTTGATCCCCAGGTAGTGGGCCAGCTCCACCGGGCTGATCCCGGCGGTGGCGACGCCGTCGATGTCCGACGGCTTGAGCCCCGCGTCGGCCATGGCGTTCAGCGCGGCGTCGGCGTGGAGGGCGATCACCGACTGGTCCGGGATCTTGCCCATGCGGGTGGTCTCGGCGGCCCCGACGACCGCGACGGATTTCGGCTTCATGTGGCTCACCCTTGGGCCGGCGCGAACAGGGGCAGGGTGATGTCGTCGGTCTGCTTGGAGAACGACACCTTGAGCGGCATGTCGAGCTGCAGCGCCTCGGGCGTCTGCGGGCAGTCCACGATGTTCGTCATCATGGTCGGCCCCTCGGCCAGCTTAACCACCGCGATGGCGTAGGGCTCCGTCCCCATGTCGGGGCGCGGGCGGTGGTTGATGACGTAGCTCCAGAGCACGCCTTGGCCGCTGGCCTTGTAGACCTCGACCTCGCGGTTCCCGCACTTGGGGCAGAACGGCCGCGGCGGGAAATAGCTCTCGGTGCAGGCGACGCAACGCTGGAGGCGCAGCTCGCCCTCCCGGCATCCGTCCCAGAAATGGCGTGTCTCCGGCGTAGGCTCCGGCAGCATGCGTGGCGGCATGGGGTAATCCGTCCCTTCGAAATATCGGTGTGCTCTTGGCCCGGAAATCACCGGGCGGCGCAGCAAAGACGAGCCTGGGACGCTTGTCACCCCCGGATCGCTCGGCGGCAGGGCCCGGCCCTTAGTCGCCCACGAACATCGCCGCCATCACCATCACCAGCCCCAGGGTGGCAGCGTTCCAGGAGAAGGTTCGAAGCCAGGGGACGCCGGCGGCGTAAAGCGGCAGGAACAGGACTCTTCCCGCGAGATAGAGCGTTGCGCCGATTTCCCCGACCCAGGTCCCGGTGCGGCTGCGCATCTCCAGCATCAGGACTGCGGCCGCGAAGATCGAAAAGGTCTCCAGGAAGTTCCGCTGGGCCCGGTCCAGCCGCCCGGCGACCCCGGCTGGTCGCAGGTCCTCGTCCCGTGCTCCCACGGTGTAGGCGTTTCCGACCTGCGCCTTGAACGTGAACGAGGCGGCTGACAGGTGGACCAGCCCTAGCACCATGGCGCCGAACAGCATCCAGATTTCCCACGACATGAGGCCCTCCTGCGACCAACGCGCGAGGTCTCCGCGTAACACGGTTCGCGGGCGAGCCGCGCACGGACAGCCGCCGTTCGCCGTGGCATCCTCCCGCCATGCACGACCCCTTCGACCTCCAGCGGTTCGTCGAGGCCCAGGACGCCGGCGAGACCTACGCTCATGCCCTGACCGAGCTGCGCGCCGGCCGCAAGCGCACGCACTGGATGTGGTTCGTCCTGCCCCAGCTCGCCGGCCTGGGCTCGAGCCCCATGGCCCAGCGCTATGCCATCGCCTCTCTGGCCGAGGCCCGCGCCTACCTCGCCCATCCGATCCTCGGTCCGCGCCTGATGGCCTGTGTGGAGGCCATGAACGGCCTCCAGGGGCGCACCGCCCACGAGGTTCTCGGCAGCCCAGACGATCGAAAGTTCCGCTCGTGCCTGACCCTGTTCGCGGCTGCGGCGCCGGGAGAGCGGGCGTTTACCGAGGCGCTGGCGCGATACTATGCAGGCCAGCCTGATCCGGCGACCTTGGCGCTGTTGGATGCCGGATGATCCTCGGCTGCGCCGCCTGCCGACCCTCGCAAATCAATGGACGCTGGCCCGGAAGGCGGATAGCTCCGCGCTTTTCCGGACCGGCCGCATTCCGTGAACCCCGCCGCACGCCTGCAAGCCACCCTCGAGCTGCTTTCCGAGGTCGATAGCGCCTCGCGCCCCGCCGACGCCGTTGTCTCGGCGTGGTTCCGTACCCGGCGCGACATCCGCGACGAGGCTCGCGGCGAGATTTTCGAGCTCCTCTACGCGGTGCTGCGCCATCACGCCCGGCTGGTTTGGTGGCTGGCGAAGCACGGACGGCCCGCCACGTCTCGCAACCGTCTGCTCGCCTGGCTGGCGCTGGGAGAGGGCAAGTCGCGCGACCAGATCCAGCGGCTGTTCAGCGGCGGGCGGTTCGCGCCGACGGCCCTGACGGATGACGAACGCGGCCTGCTGGGCCGGCTGCAGGGCGGCTCGATCGACCATCCAGCCATGCCCGAGGACGTGCGCGCCGAGTGTCCCGACTGGGCGCTGGAGCCCCTGCGCCGCCGTTTCGGGCCGGCGTTCCCGCGCGAGATGGCGGCCATGCTGGCGCCCCCGCCGCTTGACCTGCGCGTAAATCCGCTGAGGGCCACGCGCGAGGCGGTGCTGACCGCCCTGCGCGGCCTGGGCCTCGCCGCCGAGCCCTGCCGCCTGGCGCCGTTCGGGGTGCGCGTCGCCGAGCGGCCATCCCTCTCCCGCCTGCCGATGCTGAAGACCGGCGAGGTCGAAATCCAGGATGAGGGCTCGCAGCTCGTCGCCCTGCTGGTGGACGCGCGGGCCGGCGATCGCGTGGTCGACTTCTGCGCCGGCGCCGGCGGCAAGACCCTGGCGATCGCCTCGCAGATGGCGAACAAGGGTGTGGTGATCGCCTGCGACGTTTCCGAGAACCGGCTGAAGCGCGCCGCCGATCGGTTCCGGAATGCCGGCCTGCACAATATCCAGACCCGCCTGCTCTCCAGCGAGCGGGACAAATGGGTCAAGCGTCACAAGGCTGGTTTCGACCGCGTGCTGGTCGATGCGCCGTGCAGCGGAACCGGCACCTGGCGGCGCAATCCGGACGCCCGCTGGCGCACCGAGAACGCCGGGCTCGAGACCCTGCTGCCGCTACAGGCGTCGATCCTGGACAGCGCCGCGCGCCTGGTGAAGCCGGGCGGCCGCCTCGTCTACGCCACCTGCTCGCTGCTGCCGGAAGAGAACGAGGCCCAGGTCGAGGCCTTCCTGGCCGCGCATCCGGAGTTCCAGGTCGTTCCGCTGCGCGAGGCCGCGCCGCAGATCACGGATTCAGGCCACCCGCAGCACCTCTCGCTCACTCCTGCCCGCCACGGCACGGACGGCTTCTTCGCGGCGGTGATGGCGCGGGGCGACGCGAAACTCACTTCCTGAGCGGCACGCCCTTCGTCGTGAACTTCGTCCCCGGATGGCGCTTGTGCCGGCCTGGGCCCGAGGGTCGCCCACCGCCGCCCGGCTGATGGGCGGGCACGAGCTGGTCCGGGCGCGGGCCGATCAGGTCGGCGCGGCCCATGGCCTTCAGCGCCTCGCGCAGGACCGGCCAGTTCTCGGGGTCATGGTAGCGAAGGAACGCCTTGTGCAGGCGGCGTTGGCGCAGGCCCTTCACGGTCTCGACCTTTTCGCTCGCCCCGTGCCGCACGCCCTTCAGCGGGTTGACGCCGGAGTGGTACATGGCCGTGGCGGTCGCCATGGGAGAGGGCAGGAAGGTCTGCACCTGGTCGGCGCGGAAGCCGTTCTTCTTGAGCCACAGCGCGAGGTTCATCATGTCCTCGTCGGTCGTGCCCGGGTGCGCGGCGATGAAGTACGGGATCAGGTGATACTTCTTGCCCGCCTTCTTCACGGCGGCGTCGAACATCTCCTTGAACCGGTCGTAGGTCCCGATCCCCGGCTTCATCATCTTGTCGAGCGGGCCGTCCTCGGTGTGCTCGGGCGCGATCTTCAGCAGGCCGCCGACGTGATGGGTGACCAGTTCCTCGACGTACTCCGGGCTCCTGACGGCCAAGTCGTAGCGCACGCCCGAGGCCACCAGCACCTTCTTGACCCCCTTCACCTCGCGCACCTTGCGATAGAGCCGGATCAGGTCGTCGTGGCTGGTGTTGAGGTTCGGGCAGATCTCCGGGAACACGCACGAGGGGCGCCGGCACGCCGCCTCGATCTTCGGGTCCTTGCAGGCCATGCGGTACATGTTGGCGGTCGGACCGCCGATGTCGGAGATTACGCCGGTGAAGCCCGGCGTCCGGTCCCGGATGCGCTCGATCTCCTGCAGGATCGAGCCCTCGGAACGGCTCTGGATGATCCGCCCCTCGTGCTCGGTGATGGAGCAGAAGGTGCAGCCGCCGAAACAGCCGCGCATGATCGTCACCGAGAACCGGATCATGTCCCAGGCGGGGATCTTGGCGTCGCCATACGACGGATGCGGCGCCCGCGCGTAGGGCAGGTCGTAGACCGCGTCCATTTCCTCGGTGGTCAGCGGGATCGGCGGCGGGTTCAGCCACAGGTCGCGGTCGCCGTGCTTCTGGACGAGGGGACGCGCGTTGCCGGGATTGCTCTCCCGGTGCAGCACGCGCGAGGCGCGGGCGTAGGCTTCCGGGTCCTGCTCCACCTGTTCGTAGGATGGCAGGCGGATGACCACGTCGCCGGGGCGGCGGGCGGCGCCCTCGTCGGCGGAGTCGAGGTCGTCGGCGTGCAGCTCGGCGTAGGTCTCGGGAACCTTGCGGAACAGGGCCACGCCCCGGATGTCGGTCAGCTCGCGCGGCGCCTCGCCGGCGGCCAGCCGCCGCGCCACCTCGACCACGGCGCGCTCGGCGTTGCCGTAGAGCAGCAGGTCGGCCTTGGCGTCGGCGAGCACCGAGCGGCGGATCTTCTCGGACCAGTAGTCAAAGTGGGCGATGCGGCGCAGCGAGGCCTCGATGCCGCCGAGGATGATGGGGACGTCCTTGAACGCCTCGCGGCAGCGCTGGGAATAGACCAGGGTGCAGCGGTCGGGCCGCCGCCCGCCCTCGCCGCCGGGCGTATAGGCGTCGTCGCTGCGGATGCGACGGTCCGCCGTGTAGCGGTTGACCATCGAGTCCATGTTGCCGCCGGTGACCCCGAAGAACAGCCGGGGTCTGCCCAGCGCCTTGAACGGCTCCGCGGATTGCCAGTCGGGCTGGGCGATGATCCCGACCCGGTGCCCCTGCGCTTCCAGCAGCCGCCCGATGATCGCCATGCCGAAGCTGGGATGGTCGACATAGGCGTCGCCGGTCACCAGCACGATGTCGCAGGCGTCCCACCCCAGGGCGTCCATCTCCGCCCGGCTCATCGGCAGGAACGGCGCGGCCTGCGCCGGGTCGGAAGCCCTGGAAAACAGGGGCGTTTCGACGTGGGCCTTGATGTCCATGCCGACGGATAGGCGCGCGGCGTCGCGAATTCAATCACCCGGACGTCGCAGGGCGGACGCGTCCGCCTCGACGGCGGAGGTCGTCACGTGTTTTCATTCCCTTCAACCAAGGAGCGAATGATGCTGGCTGGATGCGATGCTGTCGCCTTCGTCGCGACGACGGACTACGACCGGGCCCGCGCCTTCTACGAGGGCGTTCTGGGCCTCCCGGTGCGCAGCCAGGACCAGTTTGCGCTGGTTCTGCAGGCCAAGGGCGTCAAGCTGCGGGTCGTCAAGCTCGCCAGCGTCACGCCATCGCCGCACACCGTATTCGGCTTCGAGGTGGCGGACGTGAGAGCCATGGTTCTGGCCTTGAAAGCCAAGGGCGTGGTCTTCGAGATCTACGAGATGTTCGGCGAGGCCCAGGACGCGGACGGAGTCTGGACGCCGCCCGGCGGCTCGGGTGCGGTCGCCTGGTTCAAGGATCCCGACGGGAACCTGCTCTCGATCTCGTGCAGCGCCGGTTAGGCCCCCTCGCCCTCACACCCGACCGAACACGCCTTCGAACGCCGCCAGCCCTGGCGCGCTGAACTGGACGATGCGTGTCCCCTCCATCCGCCGCGCCCAGCCCAGGGCGTAGATGCGGGAGAGCAGGCCCGCGCCCATCACCCCGGCCAGGTGACTGCGGCGGACGCTCCAGTCCAGGCAGGCCTTGCAGAGGGGCCGGCGGCCGGCGGGGGCCAGGGCGACGCCGAAGTCGCGGGCGAAGGCGTGGCCGGCCTCGGTCAGCACCAGCGAGCCCTCTGCGTCGACGATGCGGCCCTGGGCGACCAGGGCGTCCAGCATCGCCACGCCGAGCTCGCCTGCGAGGTGGTCGTAGCAGACCCGCGCGCGGCGCAGGGCCGGGTCCCTGGGGCCGGGGCGGGTGCGCATGTGGCCCGCGCGGTCGGCGAGCAGGGCGAGGTGCTCCATGGCCTCGGCCACGTCCTGACCGGCGAGGGCGAAGTAGTTGTGGCGGCCCTGGACGCGGCGCGTGACGAGGCCGCCCGTTTCGAGCTGGGCGAGGTGCGAACTGGCGGTCTGGGGCGTGACGCCGGCCTCGCGGGCCAACTCGCCCGCGGTCAGCGCCTGGCCGCCCATCAGGGCCGACAGCATGTTGGCGCGGGCCGGCTCGCCCATCAGGGCGGCGACGCGGGTGATGTCGGGGCCGAGCCTCATGGGGTGAGCTTAGCCCATCCGGCGCGCGGACGCTTCGGTGGTCGGCGAACCTTGGGGACCGGCGGGGCGGCTATCGGGACGGCCTCGAAAACATGAGGCTCCCATGACCGTCACCTGCTGCATCCGCTATGTGATCGACCCGTTCCAGAGGGACGCCTTCGAGGCCTACGCCCGGAACTGGCTGACCATCATCCCCGCCTGTGGCGGCGACCTCCTGGGCTATTTCCTGCCGCACGAGGGGACCAACAACGTGGCGCTGGCGATGATCTCGTTCCCGAGCCTCGCCGCCTACGAAGCCTATCGCGAGCGGCTGAAGACAGACCCGGCCGGCGCGGCCAATTTCGCCATGGCCGAGGAGAAGCGCTTCATCCTCAGCGAGGAGCGCACCTGGCTCACGCCCGTCACGCTCTAACGGTCAGGACCGCAGCGTGTTCTCGGCCTTCATCGCCTCGTAGGCGCGGCGCAGGACAGCGGCGCAGTCCTCGATCGTGTCGCGGAACAGGTCGAGCTGGCGGTCGTATTCGCCGCTTTCCAGCTTCTCGATCACCGGATCCTGCGCGAGGGATTGCTGCTTCGGCAAAGCCATGGACGCCCACCTGTTGTTGTGGGCGCGACCCTGGCCCCGACAGCGCTTCCGCCGGGTTAAGGCGGTCAGACCGGAGCGGTAGAAAGCCTGCGGCGGTCCGTCGCAGCCACCAGCTCGGCCCAGATCGCGTCCTGCCGCGCCGTGTCGCCGGTCGCCTCGGCGGCAGCGTGGGCCACCACCAGCGCGCCGCGCAGCCGGTCGTTCTCGGCCTGAAGGACCGAGAGGCGGAGGTCGGCGTCTTCGCCAGGCTCGCCCAGGAGGGCGCGGACGGCGCGGTTCTCCTCCACCAGGATATGAGCCTGGCGATCCCACATCTCGGCCGCGACGCCAAGAAGGGCCGCCGACAGGCCGAGATCGCTGGCGCGTTCGGCTTCGGGCACGCCGGGCATGGCGTTCTTCACGAGCAGGCCGGCCAGTTCGGCCAGCACGTTGGGGACCGGCGGGTTCATAGCTTGCCCATCACCTTCAGCATGGCCCGCTCCTGGGCGTTGATCAGCCACCAGGCCGGATAGATCATGATCGGCGCCCGGTTGCCGCCCGAGTTGAAGGCGGCGGCCGAGCCGACCCAGATGCCCTGGCCCTTCACGCAGTTGAACAGGGTCCACCACTTCAGCGCGGTCGGGTCGGCCTTGAGGCCCGAGGCCGCTTCCCAGGCGGCGACCGCCTCGGCCTCCGTGCAGAGGCCCCCGACACGGCCCGATCCGAAGCTCCAGATCGGCTGCAGACTCCAGCCCAGGTCCTCCAGCGGATCGCCCAGGTGGCACATCTCCCAGTCCAGGACGCCGTGGATATCGCCGGCCTCGTCGTAGAGGAAGTTGCCGGTCCGGTAGTCGCCGTGGACGACGCTGAGCTTCTGGGCCGGCGGCGGCGGGTTGGCGCGGAGCCAGCGGATGGCCGCCCGCGTCACCGGCAGCGGCTCGGCCTCGTCCCGGTCGATCAGCGCCTCCCAGTGGTCGAGCTCGCGCGACCAGCAGGCGTCGAGAGGCGGTGCGTCCATGAACGACGTGAGCCCGGCGGCGGCCGGGTCGGCCTTGGCGATCTCGCCCAGGATCGTCCACTTGCGCGTCGCGATCTTCGGCAGCACGGCGTCGTACGCGCCCGAAAGCAACACCTGGGGCGAGGCCTGGAAGCCGGCGATCTCCTCGGCGACGAAGAACGGATGGTCGAGCGCCTCGCTCGCTTCCTCCAGCCACAGCATCTCGGGCACCGGCACGGCCGAGCCGCGGAAGGCGCGGTAGGCCTCGAACTCCACGCGGCGCTCGGTGTCGATCAGGCTGGCCGGCGGGTCGCGGCGCAGGATCAGCTTGCGCTGGCGCGCCTCGCCACCCTCGGTCCAGGCCAGGCGGAAGCGATAGGTCTCGCGGCTGGCGCCGCCCGAGATCCGCTCCAGGTCGGTGACCGCGACACCCGTGGCGAGCGGCATCCTGCCGGCGATATAGGCCGCCAGCCGGCCTTCCAGGGGATGGGCCATGGTCAGGCGAACTCGAACCGCAGCGGCAGGCGCTTGGGCCCGTTGACGAAGAAGGCCTGGCTCATGGCCGGCTCACCCGCCAGCTCGACCGACTTCAGGCGCGGGATCATCTCTTCCCAGAGGATCCGCATCTCCATCTTGGCCAGGTGCTGGCCGAGGCAGACGTGGGCGCCGTAGCCGAAGGCCAGGTGCTTGTTGGGCTTGCGGTCGATGCGGAACGTGTCCGGCGCCTCGAAGACCTCCTCGTCCCGGTTTCCGGACGCGTAGCAGAGCATCAGCCAGTCGCCCTGCTTCACGGCGCGCCCACGGACCTCAGTGTCCGCGGTGGCGGTGCGCATGAAGGTCTTCACCGGGGTGGTCCAGCGGATGCTCTCGTCCACCAAGCCCGGGATCAGCGAGAGGTCGGCCTTCAGCTTCTTGAACTCGGCCGGGTTCTCGGCCAGCGCCCACATGGCGCCGCCGGTCGACGACGAGGTGGTGTCGTGACCCGCGGTGGCGACGATGATGTAGTAGCTCATCGCCTCCAGGTCGGAGATCGGCTGGCCGTCGATCTTCGAATTGGCGATGATGCTGGCGAGGTCGTCCGTGGGATTGGCGCGCCGGTCCTCGGACAGCTTGCGGAAATATTCGAAGAAGTCGGTGATGACGCCGAAATCGAGCGGTCGGTCCTCCAGCGGCTTGTCGCTGGCGGCGTTGCGGCCCAGCTCGGGATCGGTGGCGCCGAACAGCTCCTGGGTGAGCTTCAGCATCCGCGCCTCGTCGCTCTCGGGCACGCCCAGGATCGTCATGATCACATGCAGCGGGAAGTGCAGCGCCACCTCGTTGACGAAGTCGCACTCGCCGCCCTTGGCCGCCATCTTGTCCACCGCGGCTCGGGCGATGACGCGGATGCGCTCCTCCAGGCTGCGCAGGTTCTGCGGCATGAACCACGCCTGGGTCAGGGTGCGGTACTTGTGGTGGTCGGGCTCGTCCATGTGGATGAGCGTCCGCAGAAGATGCGGGCTGCCGCCCATCATTTCCCGGACCTTCCTGTCGGCGACCTGGCTGGTGAGCACCGGGTTGCGATCGCCGTTGTGGAACAGGTCGTTCTGGCGGCTGATCTCGAGGATGTCCTCGTGCTTGGTCGTCACCCAGAAGGGATCGACGCCCTCGACCTCCGCGACCCCGAACGGCTCGTTCTTCCTAAGCCAGCGATAGGTGTCGTGGATCCGGCGGTCGGCATAGGCCGCGGGATCGACGAGGTTCGCCGCATGCTCCTGGGGAATCCGGTGGTCGGCCGCGGTCATGACGCCCATGTTGAAAATTCGTCGCCCGAGTGACGCGAGGTCACGGGGGACGACGCCTCCCTTTTTTCCTTATCGTGCCGATCAGATACCGCGCGCTGGCGGCCGGGCAAGGCTGACCGAGCGTCAACAGGGAAGGAAGCTGCGGGCATGCTGACCAAGGGCGACGACTATCCGATCCACCAGACGCCGGAGCCGATCGCCTACGCCGGCTCGGACCGCAACTTCTACGACCGCTACTTCTTCAACGCCTACGCGCCCGACGGGTCAGCCTTCATGGCCGCGGCCTTCGGCGTCTATCCGGCGCTGAACGTCGCCGACGCCCACGTCGCCATCGTCAAGGACGGCAAGGAATACTGCCTTCACGCCTCCCGCGTGCTGGGCATGGAGCGGATGGACATCAGCGTCGGTCCGATCGCGATCGATATCCTGGAGCCTCTGCAGCGCCTGAAGCTGACGGTCACGAAATCCGAGGGCATCGCCGGCGAAGTGGTCTTCGAGGGGCGCTCGTTCCCGATCGAGGAGCCGCGGTTCGTACGCCGCGTCGGGCCGCGCCTGTTCATGGACTACACGCGCCTGACCCAGAACGTCCGCGTCTCCGGCTGGCTGGAGGTGGATGGCCAGCGGCTGGAGCTGAACGGCTGGGTGGGCACCCGCGACCGTTCGTGGGGCATCCGGCCGGTGGGCGCGGCCGACCCGCAGCCGACCCCGGGCGCAGGCATCCCGCAGTTCTTCTGGCAGTGGACGCCGGTCAACTTCGCGGACCGCTCGGTGTTCTTCCACATCAACGCCGACGCCGACGGCAAGCCGTGGAATACGCGGGCGGTCATCCTGCCCGACGGGGCAGGCCCCGATGGCGGCCACCATACCGAGGCGGCGACGATGGAGACGGAGCTGATCCCCGGCACCAAGCACGCCAAGTCGGGCAAGCTGACCATCCCCATGGACCAGGGCGCGGCGACCATGACGCTGGAGCCGATGGCCACCTTCCTGATGCGAGGCATCGGCTACGGCGGCGATTGGCGCCACGGGGCGCTGAAGGGGGAATTGGCGGTCGCGCGCGAAGACCTCGACTGCGAGAACTTCGACCAGAACGACATGGGCAACCTGCACATCCAGGCGATCAGCAAGGCGACGCTGTCGGTCCCCGGCCAAGCCGATCAGCAGGGCGTCGGCGTGTTCGAGCAGCTGATCCTGGGGCCCTACCGGCCGCTGGGATTCTAAGCGCCTCGCCGCGTCAGGTCTTCCGGCCCGGCCGCTCGGTCACGGCCCGGAAGACCATGTCGTAGAAGTCCTTGGCGAACTGCTCGGTCTGGCCGAGAGGACTGTTGCGCAGGTCTTCGCGGATCGTCTTGCGCAGGGCGCGGCGACGCTCGGTGTCGACCGCCAGCTTCACCGCCAGGGCCTGGAACTCGTCCTGCGATCGGGCGCACAGATCGCCCAGGCCCGCGTTCGACAGGATCGAATAGCTGAGCCGCTCGTAGAAGGCCTCGCCGACGAGGGTGATGAGCGGCACGCCCATCCAGAGGCTCTCGGTCGTGGTCGTGCCGCCGGTCAGCGGGAACGGGTCGAGCGTGACGTCCAGGTCGTTGTAGTGCGGCAGGTGCGCGCCGCGCACGGCGCGCCAGATGAGGCGGTCGGCGCTGACGCCCTCTTCGGCGAAATAGCGGGCGATGTTCCGCTGGAAGCTCTCGCCGCTGGCCTCGGGCCGGACGAAGGCGAACTTCGACCCGGGGACGGCGGCGACCACGCGCGCCCAGGCGCGGAGGACCTCGCGGCCATACTTGTGCGGATTGTTGGCCGTACCGAAGGTGACGAAGCCGTTGCGCTCGCTGGGCAGGTCGGGGCTGATCTCGGTATGGTCCGAGAAGAACGCCTTGCCCAACGCCAGCCAGGTGTGCGGCATGATCAGCGGCGTTTCGATCAGGTACTCGGGCCGCGTCGGCCTCGAGTAGGGATCGCAGACGAAATAGTCGATGCTGGAGAGGCCGGCCGAGTGCGGGTAGCCCAGCCAGCTCGCCTGCAGCGGCGCCGGCCGGTAGGCCATCACGTCCAGCTTGTTCATGTGGGTCGAGCCGCCCAGCTCGATCAGGATGTCGAGCTGGTCCTCGGCGATGCGTTCGGCCGCCTCCCCGACGCCGATGTCCGGCCACCAGCGATAGGCGGCGACCTGCCGGGTGATGTGACGCATCGCGGCGTCTTCCTGGCCCGTGAAGTAGGAATAGACGAACACCTCGAACCGATCCCGGTCGATGTGATCGAAGAGCGGCATCGCGAAGTAGCCGACCGGGTGGGCTCGCAGGTCCGACGACATGAAGCCCAGCCGGATCTTGTCGCCCCGCGGACGTGGCGGCGGACGACGGATCGTACGGCGTGCGGCGGCCGCCTCGATCTCGCGGCCCCAGATGCGGTGCTGTTCCACCAGCTCAAGGCGGTCCTCATCACTGCGCACCCGGCCGAGTTGCTTCAGAAGGGCGGTGTGGCGGCCGCTCTTCGCCCACGCGCGGCCCAGCGATGTGAAGTCGCCGACCGCATCCATGGCGTCGTAGTCGCAGACGCGGACGAACACCTCGGTCAGAATCTTGGTGGCGGACTCGTTGAACTCGTTGGCCCGGGTCAGGAGCGGCAGCGCCAGGCGGTAGGCGTGCTCGATGTGCGCGCCTTCCTGCGCGTCGCGCGTGCGCTCCAGGCTCTCGATGTAAGAGGTGGCGTAGTCCAGCTTGCCGGGCTCCAGCTCAACTGCCCTCGCAAGGTGTGCATTTGCCTGTGGCCGGTCCTGGTCGGTCAGCATGACGCCGAGCTGGTAGTGGATCCACGCGTCGTCAGGATGTGAGGGCAGAAGCGACTTGAGGTAAGCCACGGCCTGCTTCGTCTGCCCCGACCGACGCAGGAGCACCACCCGCGCTTCCATCAGGCGCTGGTTGCCTGGCAAGGCTTCCAGCGCCTTGTCGAGGGTCTCGACGGCCTCCGCGTTGCGGAGCTCCTCGTTGAGAATGCCGATCATGTCGAGCCAGGCCTCGACGCTGTCGCGCTTCAGCGCGATGGCCTGGCGGAGCCGCATCAGCGCCGGATCGATCCGGCCGAGCTTGGCCAGCGCCCGGCCGAGCTGGCGCTGGAACTCCGGGTCGCGGGGCTGGGTGCGGACCAGCTTGGTGTAGACGGTCTCCGCCCGCGCGGCCTCGCCCAGGTCCAGCAGGACGTTGCCGAGATTCTGCTGGGCGGCCAGCGCCTTGGGGTTCAGCTTGATCGCCTGCTCGAACAACGGGATCGCCTCGGCCTGGCGCCTCAGCTTCCGCAGCAGCACGCCGCGGGTGTTCAGCAGGTCGTAGTCGCGTGGAAAGCGTTGCAGCCCCTGCGCCGCATACGACTCCCCTTCGGCGAAACGCCCGGCGTTGTAGAGCTGGACCACGAGGGCGCGATAGACCTGAACGGCGCGGGCAGGGTCCTCGCTCACGGCGGCGATCAGATGCTCGATCGCCTGTTCCCTTCGCCCCGCATTCAGGGCCGCCTGCGCCGCCGCCAGCCGATCGCTCATGCCGAAACCTTCTAAACCTCGCCGGGTAGCCCTTACGGCGCTCCCTCCGTCGTGGCTAGAGCACGTCCCGGGCGCCCTCGCTCATTCCGGCCGGGACAAGGGGCTTGCCCTGGGCGAACCGCCACTTCAGCGCGAGGATCGTCGCCGAAAGGATCAGGCACACCACATTGGCGCCGACCACCGGCCAGGCCCGCGACAGCACCCCGTAGGCGATCCAGAGGCTGAATCCGGCCACAGTGACGGCGTACATACGGAGCGAGACCGAACTCGCGTCGCGTTCCCGCACGATCTTGGTGATCTGCGGCACGAAACTGGCCATCGAGCAGAGGGCGGCCCCTGTCCCGATGACGTCGGCGATGAGGGGCACGGGCGGTCAGCCCGCGGCGGTTTCGGTGTCCATGGGCACGCTAACGGAAAGCCGCAGCCCGGGTTGCGTCGCGTCGGTGGTGAGTTTTCCGCGAAGCTGCTGGGCCATGAGCTGCGCGACGGTGAGGCCGAACCCAGACGGCGGCGCGCCCGGCGGCATGCCCACGCCATCGTCGCTGACCGACAGGTCGAAGCCATCGGTGGTCCGCCGGAGAGCGACCCGCACGCGCCCGGAGCGGCCGACGGGATAGGCGTGCCGGAGCGCGTTGCCGACCGCTTCGCTGACCAGCAGGG
This sequence comes from Phenylobacterium kunshanense, assembly GCF_003254525.1. GTDB lineage: Bacteria > Pseudomonadota > Alphaproteobacteria > Caulobacterales > Caulobacteraceae > Phenylobacterium > Phenylobacterium kunshanense. The sequence continues at coordinate 169,080 of NZ_QFYS01000006.1, read as the reverse complement.
CGATCGGCGCGGCCTGTCGCCCGGCGATCGTCACCGCGTCGAGGTCGAGGTCGATGGACACGTCGTCCCGCCCGGCCGAGCCTGCCAGGTCGCCGACGATCTCGCGGATGAGCTGGGCGAGCTGGACCTTCTCGCTGTCGTCGATCCAGTCCACGTGGCGATGCGCCACGCTGACGGCCGCGACCCGCTGCTGCACCCCACGCAGGGCCCGCCGCGCGCCATCGTCAGTGGCGCGGCGGCCCTGGAGCATGACGATCGAGGATATGAGCTGCAGGGTGTTCTTGACGCGGTGCTCCACGTCGCGATGACGCGCCGCCTGGCGCTCGAGCGCCTCCTCCGGATTGTCCGTCGAACTGGCCATCCCGTCTCCCCGTCGTCAGGCCACTATGCGAACATGTTACCCCACGTCCATGCCGTTGGGGTTGCGACGAGGCGTCGCCGCGCGCGGAAGTCGGATATCTGCCATCAATTCAGGCTGGCTTGCGCTTGACCGCGAGGATCGCGCACGCCAAAGCCGCCGACCATGAACATCCTGCTCGTGGGCTCCGGCGGGCGCGAACACGCCCTGGCCTGGAAGATCGCGGCCTCGCCGCTGGTGAAGCGGCTGGTCGCCGCGCCTGGCAATCCCGGCATGGCCGCCCAGTGCGAAGTGCGGAGCGTTGCGGCCACGGACGTGCCCGCCCTCGTGGCCCTGGCGACGGAGATCGCCGCGGATCTCGTGGTGATCGGACCGGAATCCGCCGTGGCCGTGGGCCTTGGCGATGCACTGCAGACGGCAGGGATCCCCTGCTTCGGCCCGGTCGCCCAGGCGGGCCAGTTGGAGTCGTCCAAGGCCTTCACCAAGGCCTTCACCGACCGCTACGGGCTGCCCACCTCGGCCTATGCAGTGTGCGAGAGCGCCGATGACGCAAAGCGGGCGCTGGACCGGTTCGAGCCGCCCTACGTCATCAAGGCCGATGGCCTGGCGGCCGGCAAGGGCGTGGTGATCGCGCCCGAGCGCGGCGAGGCCGAGGCGGCGATCGACGACGCCTTCGGCGGGCGCTTCGGCGCCGCCGGCGCGCGGGTGGTGGTCGAGGAATTCCTGGAGGGCGAGATCGGCTCGCTTTTCGCCCTCTGCGACGGCAAGAACTCGATGCTGTTCGGCTGGGCCCAGGATCACAAGCGCGCCTTCGACGGCGACCAGGGCCCGAACACTGGCGGCATGGGCACCTATTCGCCCGCGCCGGTCTTCACGCCCGAGCTGGTGGAGCAGGTCCGCACGCGCCTGGTGGAGCCGGCGTTCGCCGGGATCGCGGCGGACGGGGCGCCCTACCGCGGCGTGCTGTTCGTGGAGCTGATGGCCACGAAGACGGGGCCGAAGCTGGTGGAGTTCAACGTCCGCTTCGGCGATCCCGAGTGCCAGGTGCTGATGCTCCGGCTCGAGAGCGACCTCGTGCCTTACCTCGTGGCCTGCGCCGAGGGGCGGCTGGCCGAGATGCCGCCGCCGGTGTGGCGCGACGAGGCGGCGATCTGCGTCGTCCTGGCGGCGAAGGGCTATCCCGACCAGCCGGCGGCGGGCGGCGAGATCCGCGGGGCGGACGCCGACTTCGGGCCGGACGTGGCGGTCTTCCATGCGGGAACGCGGCTGGACGAGGTCGGCGTACTGCGCGCCGCCGGGGGCCGTGTGCTGAACGTCTGCGCCCGCGCCGCGACCCTCCGCGAGGCTCGGGACAAGGCCTATGCGGCCATCGCGCAGATCGACTTCCCCGACGGTTTCTGCCGCACCGACATCGGCTGGCGGGCTCTAGGCTAGCCGCTCGGCCACGGCCCTGAGCGCCGGCAGCGCCACCGTGTGCCAGGCGTGTCCGAGGCCGCCCCGCACATGCTCGGTCTCCCGGTCGTCGAACTGGTCCCAGCCAGAATGGGTCAGGCGCACATGCGTGCCGCCCGAGATGTTACTGAGCCGGATGTCTACGAAGGTGTCCGGCGTCTCGGGAAAGCCCCAGCTGAACGAAATCCGGCGCGGGCGGTCGACGATCTCGATCCGGCAGGCGATGGCGTCCGTCACGTCGTCAGCCTCGCGGCGGGGACGGTCGGGCTGCAGATAGAAGATGTGCCCCGGTGCGGGGAGGAACCGCAGGCAGCCCATCCATTGGCCGACCAGATCAGGCTCGGTCACGGCGCGCCATACCTGGTCGCGCGGGGCGGCGATCTCGATGACCGACTGGATGTCCTCGACCATGGCCCCCGTTTGAGCGGTTCGCGCGACGCCGCGTCAAGGCTCCTTGCTCCGGCGGTGGCAGCGTCGCTAAAAGGGGTTCAAACAACTGTTGGAAGCTAAGGGGAAACGCCATGGCCGTGACGACCGACGTGGCCGCCGAGCAGGCGCGCGAACAGGCCAATACCGGCACCAAGGAAGTGGCTGAAACCCACCGCTTCGACGAGGCGTCGCTCGCCCGGTGGATGGAGGCGAACGTCGAGGGCTACGCGGGCCCGCTCGAGGTGCGCCAGTTCAAAGGCGGCCAGTCGAACCCGACCTACCAGCTCATCACGCCTGGAAAGAAGTACGTGCTGCGCCGCAAGCCGCCGGGCAAGCTGCTGCCCTCGGCCCACGCGGTGGACCGCGAGTTCAAGGTGATCTCGGCGCTGTATCCGACCGGCTTCCCGGTGGCCCGCCCATACGGCCTGTGCACCGACGACAGCGTGATCGGCACCTGGTTCTACGTCATGGACATGGTCGAGGGGCGGGTGCTCTGGGACCAGACCCTGCCGAAGTACGAGCCGGCCGAGCGCAACGCCATCTTCAAGGCCAAGATCAAGACGCTCGCCGACCTGCACAACACCGACTACGCCGCGATCGGCCTGGAAGACTACGGCAAGCCCGGCAACTACATGGCCCGCCAGGTCGACCGCTGGACCAAGCAGTACAAGGCCTCCGAGACCCGTCACATCGAGGAGGTCGAGCGCCTCATCGAGTGGCTGCCGAAGACCTGCCCGCCGCAGGAGCGGACGTCGATCGTCCACGGGGACTACCGGCTGGACAACATGATCTTCCACCCCACCGAGCCCCGCGTGATCGCGGTGCTGGACTGGGAGCTGGGCACCCTGGGCGAACCGCTGGCCGACTTCACCTACCTGCTGATGAACTGGATCAACGGGACGATCTCGCAGCTGCCTGACCTGAAGGCGCACGGCATCCCGACCATGGACGAGGCGGTGGAGTACTACTGCAGCCTCACCGGCCGCACGGGCCTGCCCGACCTGAACTGGTACATCGCCTACAACAGCTTCCGGCTGGTGGGCATCCTGCAGGGCATCCTGGGCCGGGTCCGCGACGGCACGGCCAACCACCCGGACGCCGCCAACATGGCGCCGCGCGTCACGGCCCTGGCCGAAATGAGCTGGGCCTACGCCAAGAAGGCCGGCGCGAGCTAAGGGCGCGCCAGCAGGGCGTCCAGCGCCGCCTCGTCCGTGAACACCGCGCGGACGGGCCAGGGCGTTACGCGTGCGCGCCACGTCGAGGGCAGGCGTGCCCAGTCCTTCTCCGTGGTGACGAGACCGGCGCCGAACTGGGCCGCGCGGTCGGCCAGGCGCTTGAGTGTGGCCTCGTCGTACCGGTGATGGTCGGGAAAGGGCAGGAAGTCCTTCAGATCGCAGCCGGCGGCCTGCAGGGCGCGCTCCACCTTCCACGGCTTTCCGACGCCAGCGAAGCCCACCTGTGGCCCGGGCGGCGGCGGCGCTGCGGGTTCAAGACGAGCCGTGAGGACGGGTATTGGCGCAAGTTGCGCCAGCAGTTCCGGATCCGGGGCGTCGAGGTCGCCGGGCAGCAGCAGCACCACGGCGTCCGCACGGGCGAGGCCGGCCCTCAGCGGTTCGCGCATCGGGCCGGCGGGGAAGACCCTTCCGTCGCCGAAGGGCCACTCGCCGCCACGCGTTTCCCCGTCGACGACCACGAGCGACAGCGTCTTGCGCACCGAGGGATTCTGATGCCCGTCATCCATGACGATGGCTCGGACGCCCGCCGCTGCCGCGGCTCGGGCCCCGGCGGCGCGGTCGCGGGCGATCCAGACGATCAGGTCGCTTGCCAGCATCAGCGGCTCGTCGCCGACTTCGGCGGCCGTGTGCCGGGTCGGATCCACCCGCAGGGGGCCGACTTCGGTCCCGCCGTAGCCCCGCGACAGCACCGCCGCATTCAGCCGGTAGGCCAGCTCGCGAACGATGGGCGTCTTGCCCGTTCCCCCAACGGTGAGGTTGCCGACGCAGATGACGGGGATGCCGGGATCGAAGGGCGTTCTCCGGGCGATCCGCCGCGCAGTTGCTGCGGCCCAGATCCACGACAACGGCGTCAGCAGGGCGCGCGGGACAAGTCCGACCCGGCGGTCGCGGCTGTACCACCAGCGGGGCGTGGCCAGCTTCATGCGGGGAGCAGCGGCGTCAGGAGGTCGAGGGCGGTGTCGATCGCCCGATTCTGCTGCGTCGCGTGATCCAGGGCGGCTTCACCCATTCGGCGGGCGATGTGGGGATAGTCCAGCAGGCCGCGGATGTGACGCCGGAGGGCCGTCGCATCGCATGCCTCGATCGCGGCGGCGTCCGCGAACAGGCCTGCGTAGAGCTCGGCGGCGTTGAAGACGTGCGGTCCGGTGACGATCGGCCGCCCGATCCGCGCCGGTTCCAACGGGTTGTGCCCCCCGATGCCGGGAAGGAAGCCGCCGCCCATCACCACCACGTCCGAGAGCCGGAAGAACAGGCCGAGCTCACCCAAGGTGTCTGCAACGTGGATCGGGCCTGTCGGCGTTTCGCCGGCGGATCGTCGGCTCGCGCCGAACATCCGCGCCAGCTCCGGTCCCCGATCGGGGTGGCGGGGTGCGATGATCAGCAACGCCTCGGCATCGTCGAAAACGGCGGCGCGGAACGCCTCGACGACGATCTCCTCCTCGCCGGGATGGGTGCTGGCGGCGAGGACGACGGTTCTGGAAGCGGCGGCGGTGCGCAGCCGCGCGAGTTCTGCCTCATCCGCCGGCAGCGGGTCGCCGGCGAGCTTCAGGTTCAGCTTCGGACCCGGAGTCCCCCCCAGCCCGCGGATGCGCCCGGCAGAGGCCTCATCCTGTGGCAGGACCAGGTCGAAGGACGAGAAGACCTCGTGCGCCGCCACCGGATAGCGGCTCCAGCTCCGGGCGCTTCCCTCGGTCATTCGGGCGGAGACCAGGGCCAGGCGTACGCCGCGCCGGTGGCCCTCAAGGATCAGGTTGGGCCAGAGCTCGCTCTCGACGAAGATCCCGAGCGAGGGGCGCCAATGGTCCAGGAAGCGCCGGATCGGACCGGGGAGGTCGAGGGGAAGATATTGATGGACGACGCCGGCCGGCAGGCGCTGCGCCAGCATGGCGGCGGCTGTGGTGGTGCCGGAGGTGACGAGCAGCGGGAGGTCTGGCCGGCGGCCGCGCAGCGCCTCGATCAGAGGCAGCAGCGACGTCGCTTCCCCGACGCTGACGCCGTGCAGCCAGACGAGGGGGCCGGCAGGCCGCGCGACGCCGGCGTGGCCCAGGCGTTCGCCCAGTCGCGCGAGGTCTTCCTTGCCGCGCGCTGCGCGTCGCCGCAGCACCATCGGGGCGAACGGCTCGATGAGGCCGGTCAGGGCGCCGTAGACCGCGAGCGGCAGGGGCCTGGTCACACCACCTCGGCAGGGGCGAGGCGGCAGGCGTGCGCGGCGTCAGTCTCGATCTGCAAGGTGGCGTGGCCGATGCGGAAGCGGGCCTCCAGGCCTTCGCAGGCCATGTGGAGGAACTGGTCGCCGTCGCCGTTGGCCGGCCGCAGGATGTGCGCGGTCATGGCCGTCTCGGTGGTGGACATGGCCCAGACGTGAAGGTCGTGCACGTCCTCGACGCCCGGCAGGCCCTTCAGCCAGGTGCGGACCTCGTCGACATCGATGCCGCGCGGGGCGGCGTCCAGCGCCAGGTCCATGGAATCGCGGAGGAGGCTCCAGGTGCCCAGGACGATGACCGCGGCGATGATCAGGCTGAGCGCCGGGTCGATCCAGAGGATGCCGGTCTGGGCCATGGCGAAGGCGCCCGCGACGACGGCCAGCGACACCCCGGCGTCCGCCGCCATGTGCAGGAAGGCGCCGCGAACGTTTAGGTCGGAATGGCTGCCGCGCATGAACAGCATGGCCGTCGCGCCGTTGATCAGCACGCCCAGGCCGGCGGTCAGCATGACGATGTCGGTGTCCATGTGGGCCGGCGCGCCGATCCGGCGGACAGCTTCGGAGACGATTGCGCCGACCGCGACCAGCAGCAGGATGGCGTTGGCCAGCGAGGCCAGGATGGTGCCCTTGCGCAGGCCGTAGGTGCGGCGACCGGCGGGCGCACGCCGGGCCAGGATCGTGGCGCCCCAGGCCAGCAGCAGCGACAGGACGTCCGAGAGGTTGTGGCCGGCGTCGGCCAGCAGGGCGAGCGATCCGGTCCAGAGGCCGGCCGCGACCTCGGCGACCACGAAACCGGTGTTGAGGATGACCCCGATGGCGAAGGCCCGGCCCATGTTGGCGGGCGCATGGTGGTGATGGCCGCCGTGGTGGTGATGCCCGTGCGCGTGTCCGTGCCCGTGATCGTGGTGATCATGGGCATGGTGGTCGTGATCGTGGGCGTCGTGGGCCATTCGGGCCTATGTCTCACCCTCGCGCAGCCAGGGCAATGCGGGCCGCCTGGGTTCAGACCGTTCCGGCGACGTGTGCCGCCTCTTCCCGGTCCGGCGACGTCACGATGGCGGCCTGGGCGTCCGCCACGTCCGCCAGCAGCCAATCGCGCTGATCTTCCGCAGCGGCAGAGGCGAGGACCAGTCCCACGCCGCTGCGCATCTCCAGGGCGAAGCGGTCGGCGCCCCAGTCGCCGGCCAGCCACGCCTCGGTGACGCCGGAGATCGTGCGGAGCAGGGCGTCTGTGGTGGGGACGGCCTTCAGGGACGCGGACAGCTGGCCGGCGTCCATCGCTGCGCCCACGAGGCCGCACCAGAGCTGCCGGCCTTCGCCGGACATGAAGTCGCGAACCTCAGGCGAGGCGCTGCCGAGGGCGGCGTGGAAGAGGCCGCGATAGAAGGGCCGATCCTCGACGTAGTGGTCGACCACCAGCCGCGTGGCCGCCAGCAGCCGCTGGAGCGGGCCGTCCGCGGGCAGGGCGCCCAGCTTGCGGCCGAACCGCTCGAACTCGTCGCGAACCACCAGGCGCAGGACATCGGCCTTGCCGCCGACGAGGTTGTAGGGCGTGGCGGGGCTCAGCCCCGCGCGGGCGGCCAGGTCCTTCATCGAGAAGCCGGCGTCGCCAGCCTCCCGCATCAGGACCTGCGCCGTCTCCACCAGATGGCGGCGCCGGGCCTCCCTGCGTTCGGGGGACAGCGCCAAGGCTAGACCGCCGCCTGGGGGATGTTCTCGTAGTAGGGGATCATGACGTCGCGGCTGCCCTCCGCGACCTGTCCCAGCATCGACACCGTGACCGGGTGCACGATGTCGGCGTCGACCATGATCTCCACCAGGGCCGGGCGGCCGGCCGACAGAGCGCGCTCCATCGCCGGGCCGACCCCGGCCAGCGTCGTGACGCGCTCGGCGTGGCAGCCGAAGGCGGCGGCGATGTCGGCATAGTGCGTGCCGGCGATCTGGGTGATCACGTTGTAGTTCGCCCCGTACATGAGCTGCTGGCCGTGAATCGACATGCCCCAGACTTCGTTGTTCAGCACGACCGTCACGATGGGCAGCCGATGGCGCACCATGGTGTCGAATTCCTGGACGTGGAAGCCCATCGCGCCGTCGCCGGTGACCTGCACCAGGCGCCGGTCTGGGTGCGCGAGCTGGGCGCCGATGGCGAAGCCCGGTCCGATGCCGAGGCAACCCAGATAACCGTGGCTGAGGACCCGCGCCGGCGCATCCACCCGCACCGCGCCTCCGGCCCATGAGGCCGCTTCGCCGCCGTCCAGCACGAACACCGCCTCCGTTCCCGCGGCCTGCGCCACCGCGGCGGCGGCGTGGGCGGGATGGATCTTCCCCGTCTCCGAGGGTGGCGGGACCATGGCCGCCATCGCCGCGCGTACGGACGTCGCCTGGGCCGCCCACCCGCTCCAGTCCTGTCCGGCGAAGCCTGCGGTGGCGGTGTCGAGCGCCGACAGGGTCTCGGCGGCGGCGGCCGCGATGGCGAGGTCCACGTCGCGAATGCGGCCGATCTCCCCCGCGTCCAGCGCCACCTGCGCCACCCGCGCGTCGTGCGGCACGATCGCGCCTGAGCGTCCGCCCAGCAGCAGTCCCATCCGCGCGCCCAGCAGGATCACCAGGTCGGGCCGCGGCAGCCCCAGCATCGGCAGGACGCCCAGCCCGCTCGCGGCGCCGCCGTCCAGCGGATGACCGGGCGGCAGCAGGCCGGCCGCCTGCGACTTGACGAAGACGGGGATCCGGAGACGCTCGACCAGCGGCCGGATCGCCGTGGCCGTGGCGTCGTTCGCCGCTTCAAGGCCGGCGATGATCACAGGGCGCTGCGCCGCGGCCAGCAGGTCCACGAGCGCCTGGGTCTCGGAAGGCGCGGGCGCTGGCCGGGGGCGGACGTTGACGCCGGCGGGTGGCGTGGCCTGCGAGAGCGGGACGCTCTGGTGGAGGATGTCGATCGGCAGTTCCAGCACCACCGGCCCCGGCCGTCCGGTGACCGCGCGGCGGATCGCCATGGCCGTGAGGTCGGGGATGCGTTCGGTGGCGGGGATGCTCAGCGCCCACTTCGAGACGGGCCGGGCCATGGCGATCTGGTCGATGCCGCCCTGCAGCGGATTGGTCTCCACCTCGCGCAACGGCGGGGCGCCGATGATGAACAGCACCGGCGAGCCGTCGAGGTGGGCGTTGGCGATGGCGGCCGTGGCGTTCGCGTAGCCGGGGCCAGCGGTGATGATGCAGACGCCGAGCCGGCCGGTGGTGCGCGCATAGGCGTCGGCCGCATGGCCGGCGGCGGCCTCGTGCCGGAAGTCCGTGATTGCGATGTCGTGGTCCACGCAACCCTTGAAGAGCGCTTCATGGTGACCGCCGTGGAGGGCGAACACCCGGGTCACGCCCGCGGCCTTGAGCGTGCGCGCGACCAGTTCGCCTCCCGTCACGCGCGTCTGCGAAGTTTCCATGCAATCCTCCCGCGTCGCCCTGTGGCGGCTTGCGCGCCGGGCGTTTCCATAATTAGAGTACAATATAATTATACAGTAGGGCGGAGCTGACCAGCCCTTCGGGAGGACGTGAGGATGCGGTTTTCCAACAAGGTCGTGATCGTCACGGGCGGCGCGTCGGGCATCGGCCTCGCGGCGGCGCGGCGCTTTCATGCCGAGGGCGCGGCGGTCGTGATCGCCGACGTGCAGGACGAGCTGGGGCAGCGCGCTGCGGCCCAGCTGGGCGAGGGTCGCTGCGTCTACCGTCACACCGACGTCGCCTCGTGGGATGACGTGCAGGCGATGGTGGCCACGGCCGAGGCCGAGTTCGGCGGACTGGATATCCTGTTCAACAACGCCGGCGTCGGCTGCTTCGCCGCGACCCCGGACCTCACGCCCGAGGAATGGCGGCGGGTCATGGCCATCGACCTCGACGGCGTCTTCTACGGCTGCAAGGCGGCGCTGCCGGCGATGCGCAAGCGCGGCGGCGGGGCGATCGTCAACACGGCCTCGATCTCCGGGATGGCGGCCGACTTCAGCTTCGCGGCGTACAACGCCGCCAAGGCGGGCGTGATCAACTACACCCGCGCCGTCGCCATCGACCACGCGCACGAGCGAATCCGCGCGAACGCCGTCTGTCCGGGGCCGGTGGACACGCCGATCATCGCTGGCATCAACGAGATGCAGGGCGTCCGGCAGGTCTGGGACAAGGCCGTGCCGATGGGCCGGTTCGCGCGCGCGGAGGAGATCGCGGCCGTAGTGCTGTTCCTGGCCTCGGACGATGCTTCCTACATGACGGGCGCAATCGTGCCGGTGGACGGCGGCGTAACGGCGCACACCGGCCAGCCAGACCTCCCCGGCATGCTGGGCCTGCGCGGCGTCTAGCGGCCAGAGACCATCGCTTCGGCCCGGCGAGTGGCCGCAGAGAGGCGTGCGGACCAATCGGCGATCAGCCCGGTGATGACGGCGTCGTCGGCGTCGGCGGGCACGTGGAGCGGGCCTTCCCAGACCACGGCGCCGCGCCCGAACGGGGCGGCGAACATCACCTTGTCCCAGGTGTTCTGCAGCCGCCACGCCGGGGCGGCGGCTATTCCCATCAGGTAGACCGGCTGGCCGGAGCGGCGGGCGATCTGCAGCGAGCCGGCGGCGATCACCTCGTTGGGGCCGCGCGGCCCGTCGGGCGTGACGACCAGGGCGCCGCCGTCCTTCACCCAGGCGGTGGCCTCGCGGATGGCGGCGACCGCCTGCCGCGCCTTCGCCGCGTCGCCCTTCTTGGCGGAGGAGGCGCGGATGGCGGGGAAACCCGACATGTCCAGCGCGCGGGCGATGAACTCGCCGTCGGCCGAGGGCGAGATCAGGCACTTGGTCCGCTTGCGCCACCATTGCGGCGCGGTGGCGAGGCAGAGCGGGATGCGGCCGTGCCAGAAGAGGGCGATGGCGCCCTTCGCGTCGTCGGCCAGCACCGGCTCGACGCAGGCGACGTTCTCGTGCCGCCAGCGCACGGTGCGCAGCACGAGGCGCAGGTAGGTCCCCAGCACCCAGCCGAGAACGGCCTGGACGCCGTCCGATCGCAGGAAGGCCTTCACGCGGCGGGCTCCGCCTCCAGGTCCTGGCTCCTGGCCAGCCGGGCGTAGAGGCCGCGCTTGGCGACCAGGCTCTCGTGGTCGCCGGTCTCCACGATGCGGCCGCGGTCGACGACGTAGATCCGGTCGGCGCCCCGCACGGTGGAGAGGCGGTGGGCGATCAGCAGGGTCGTGCGGCCGGCCATCAGCCGCTTCAGCGCCGCCTGCACCTGCGCCTCGCTCTCGGTGTCCAGCGCGCTGGTGGCCTCGTCCAGCAGCAGGATCGGGGCGTCCTTCAGGAAGGCGCGGGCGATGGCGATGCGCTGGCGCTGGCCGCCCGACAGGCGCGCGCCGGCTTCCCCGACCAGGCTGTCGTAGCCGTCGGGCAGCTCGCCGATGAAGTCGTGCGCCGCCGCCGCGCGGGCCGCGGCCTCAACCTCGGCGGGGCTGGCGTCGGGGCGGGCATAGGCGATGTTGGCGCGGATGGTGTCGTCGAACAGGAACGGCTCCTGGGTGACCAGGGCGATCTGGTCGCGCAGGGAGTCCAGCGCCACGTCACGTACGTCGCGGCCGTCCAGGGTCACGCGGCCGGCGGTGACGTCGTAGAAGCGCGGGATCAGGTTCAGGATCGTGCTCTTGCCGCCGCCGGACGGGCCGACCAGGGCCACCGTCTCGCCGCGCCGAGCCTCCAGGCTGACGCCGTCCAGGGCGGGCGGGCCTTCGCCGCCGTAGCTGAACGCCACGTCCTCGAACCGGATCGTGCCCTCGGCGCGGGCGAGGCGCGGGGCGCCCGGCCGTTCGCGCACCTCGGGCTCCACGTCCAGGGCGGCGAACAGGCGGCGGGCGGCAGACATGCCCTCGGCGAAGACGGTCTGCAGGTTGGCGAGCTGGCGCAGGGCCTGGCTGGCCATGGTCAGGGCGGCGATGAAGGAGAAGAAGGCCCCGGCGTTCATCTCGCCGTGGGTGGAGCGCCAGCCCGCGTAGGCGAACACGATCGCCACGATCAGGGTCATCAGCAGCTCGGTGGCCGGGGCGGCGCGGGCGCGGGCGTTGGCGCCCTTGGTCAGGTGCTGCTGGCGGCGGCGGACCACCTCGGCGACGCGGGCCTCCTCATAGGCCTCGCGGTTCTCCAGCTTCACGACCCGCACGCCGTCCAGGCTCTCCATAATCGCCGAGGAGAGGGCGGAGGTCTCGGCCATGGCGCCCTTGGCGGCCTTGGTGGTGCGCTTGGAGAAGCGGCGCATGATCACGCCGGCCAGGGGCACGACGCCGATCAGCACCAGCGAGAGCATCCAGTCGTTGGCCACCATCACCAGGACGGCGCCCAGGAAGATCAGAAGGTTCTGGGTGTAGTTCACGACCCCGGCCGTGGCCGCCTCGCGGATCAGGCCGGCGTCGTAGAGCACCGACGACACGTAAGCGCCCGAGTGCTGGCTGCGCAGGTGGGCGAGGTCGGCGCGGACCAGCTTCCCGAAGAGCTGCACCTGGACGTCGCCGACCACGGCGTTGCCGATGCGGTTCACCAGCGTGGCCTGGACGACCTGGGCGATCGTCCGCGCGGCGGCCAGGGTGGCGATGGTCAGGGGCAGCCAGAGGAGAGCGCCGGGCTTGTGGAAGACGAGCAAGTCGTTGGTGGCGGGCTCGATGATCCGCACCAGCTCGGCGCTGCAATAGGCGACGACCACGGCGGCCAGCATGGCGACCACCCAACCCTTCCAGCGGGGCGCCATGTAGATGCGGGCCACCCGCGCGATCAGGTCGCGGGCGGTCGGCTCCGGCCGGCCCGGGTCGCTCATGAGGCTCGATCGCTCATGGGGTTGGGGTCGGATGTTGCGGGGGCGAAGTCAAGCGCCGCTCAGCGGTCGGCCAGCGCCGTCTCGATCTCGGCGATGGCCTCGGTCACCGCGCCGTCGTCGTCGCCGAAGATCCCGTCCCAGACCATCTTGAAGAACGGGCCGGCCTGGCGGGCCCGGTCCTCGTCGTGCTGGACTTTCCAGGCCGTGAGCCGCGCCAGCACCCGGCGGGCGGCTTCGGGATCGGCGCCGTCCCGGTGGGCCCGCCACCAGGCCAGGTCGGCTGAAATCCCCTGCGGCTGCGCCATCTCGCCTTCCTGCACACTCCGGGCGGCATCCTGACCGCATTTTGCGCGCGGAGCCATTTCCTTAGCCGGAAGTTAGGCGCCTGGGCGGGAGAATGGCCCCTCGCTTTCGGGGGACGCATGAGTCTGAAGGGGATCGACATCGGCCAGAACCGATCCGACGCCTTCGCTGGGGCAGCGCAGCTGCTCCGCCGCGCATGGGGCCAGGAGGGCCGCGCCCGGCGACCGGACACCCCCGTTGTCGAGCAGCTCCTCAGCCTGGAGGCCGGCTTCGACTTCGGCGCCGCGGCGCTTGTGCCCCCGGAGGCGATCGCGATCGCCGTGCTCGGGCGTCGCAACGAGGTTCTCGACGCCGACGCGGCCTTCGCCGCCGCCTTCCCGGAGCCGGCCGCCGTTCCCGACCTCTACCGGCTCGCCGAAAGGGCGCGGCGGGAAGGTTCGGCGATGGGCCTGATCGAGGCGGCCGACGGCGCCCTAGCTCCGGCCTGGTTCGGGCGGGGGGAGGCCGCGCTTCGCTGGGTCAGGACGCCGACCGGGGCCCGCGCGGCCAGCCAGCCGCAGGCGATCGTCGCGCTCCTCTTTGCGCCCTCCCGGTCGAGCGATCTTGCGGCGCGGGCGGCCGCGGCGTTCGGTCTGACGGCGCTGGAGGCTCGGCTGGCCCAGGCCTTCCTCTTCGCGCCGACCTTGGAGATCGCTGCGGCCCAGGCCGGTGTCGGCGCGACGACCGCGCGCGACGCTCTGAAGCGGATCATGGGCAAGCTGGGGGTCTCCCGGTCCAGCGACGTGGTGCGTCGGCTGGCCGAGACGATGAGCGTCGCTCACGAGGCCCCTGAGGCGGACGCCACCCTACTGAGCGACGCCTTCGGTCTGACCCTGGCCGAAGCTGGCGTCGCCGCCGAGCTGGCGGCCGGCGCCACGCAACGCGAGGCTGCCACGCGGCTCGGGCTCCAGCCCGAGACGGTTCGGACCTACGCCAAGAGCGTGCTTGCCAAGACGCGGGCCAGGCGCGCCAAGGATCTCGGGCGCCTCGCAGCCGAGACCCGCGCGCTGCGGGGCCTGGTGGATGTCGCCGAGCCTGTGTTCAGCTCGGACGCCCCGGTCGCCCGGCTGCGGCTGCTGCCGAGGGAAGGGGAGCGCCGGCTGGCGTTTCTGGACTACGGACCCGCAAGCGGGCGGCCAGCGGTCATCTTTCACGGCTTCACTGCCGGGCGGAGCCTGCCGGCCGAGCTGGCGACCGCCCTTCAGGGCCATGGGCTGCGGCCGCTGATCCCCCAGAGGCCGGGCTTTGGTCTTACCAGTCCAGCGACGCGAGACTACCTGGTCGAGGCGGCCGACGACCTGGAGGCCCTGATGGTGGCCCTGGGCGCTCGCAAGGTCAGTCTGTTCGCACGGGATGGCGGGACCGCCGCCGCTCTCGCCTTCGCCGCCGCCTATCCGCATCGCATCGCCCGAGGCGTTCTCCTCAACCCTCGCGCGCCCGGCCACCTGTCGGCCGAGCACAAGAACGGCGTCGTCCTTCGCATGACCCGGCTCATCCTCGATCATCCGCACCTGATCGACGGGCTGGGCGAATTCATCCGCCGGCGCACGCGAAGCGACTTCCTGGATGCGGCGCTCGACCGGACTTTGCGGGCGATCCCGGCGGACGAGCAGGCGCTGCGGGACCCGCTCGTCCGGGCGCAGCTGATCCGCGACATCCAGGCCCAGTTCGCGCACACGAGCGCAGGCTATGCGGCGGAGCATGCGATCTACGCGCGGGGCTGGCGTCCGCCTGCGCTGACATGCGGTCCCTGGCTGGTGGCCGAGGCCACCGGGGTGGGGCAGGCGTCGCGCGAGGCTTGGCGGGCCCTGCCGGAAGTCTCGTTCCATCCACTGGCGGACGCCGGGATCCTCGTGCAGTTCACCCACCCGACGGCGCTCGCCGCTTTGATCGCCGGTTGACAGGCGAGGCGCGGGTCAGGCCCCGACGAACCATCGGGGCCTTTCCCAGGCCTCCCGCTGGGGTCAGGCCGTCAGCGCCTGGGCGGACCTGGCCCGACGCAGGACGGCGCCCGCGCCCCCGAAGCCGAGGATCATCAGGGCCCAGGTCGTCGGCTCGGGAACACCCGCCACGGGATCAACGATCGCGTTGCAGGCGGCGTTTCCATTGGTCGTGAAGCAGATCGACTGGTTGTCCTGCAGGATCGCTTGATTGTGGCTCCACTGCACGAACTGGCCCTGGGACTGGATGCCCTGGATACCGACGGTGGCGCTTGCGCCATGGTCGAAACCGGCGTTGCCGAACGTCGTCTGGGTGTAGCGCATCAGGATGTCGCCCGTGGCCTCGTCCAGCACCGTCTGGAAGTTGATGGACGAGCCGCCGATCGAATAGGAGTTGGCGATCTGCTGGACCACGAACTTGCGGCTGCCCGGCGTCGTGCCGATCGTCTCGTAGTAGACACCCCGCATCGGATCCGAGTCCGGCGTCACCAGGTCGTCCCAGTAGGTGAAGATGGCGGGTCCACCCGAGAACTGGGACGCTGTCAGGTCATAGTTCGTGTAGCCCGTGTTCGGTCCGCCGAACATGATCACGCCGTTGCTCGACAGGAAGGCCGTGTCATAGGTCTGGCCGTAGAAGTCGAAGTTCATGCCCAGCGACACCTGAACGTATGAGTCGTCGACGTTCGTCAGCACCTTGGCGCCCGTGCCGGTGATGTCGTTGAACGTATAGGTCACCTGGTCGGTGGCGACATAGCCGAAGCTGTCGGGCCCCCGCGTCTCGGCATTGGCCGCCGTCGCCAGGGCCAGCGCCATGGCCGCGCTCGCGCAGATCAGAACTCGTTTCATTTACAACCCCACAACTGAACGCACGCTCCACAGCGAAGCGTCGGATGCGTTTCCGGCCCGAGCTGTAGGATTTGGCGATCGCCGCCAGCCACCCCCTTTTTGAGGTGCGGCGGATGCGCAACGCTTTCTCGTGAAAGGGGAATTTCACTTCGCGCAGGCATGGCGAGGCGCGAAAGCACCGGCAGCCCGCTGCTCGCAGCAGGTCGAATGCATTGCCGGAGGCGGTTCCCACCACAGACCGCCACGTCTAGGCTCAGGACCACGGAGCCTCATTCGAGACGGAGCTGGCCGCGTGACCAAGCCTATGAAGATCGACTTTGTCTCCGACGTGTCCTGCCCTTGGTGCGTCATCGGCCTCGGCGGGCTTGAGGAGGCCTTGGCGCGGGTCGGCGATCTGGTCGATGCGACGATCACCTTCCAGCCGTTCGAGCTCAATCCGGGCATGCCGCCCGAGGGCCAGAACCTTCGCGAGCACGTTTTCGAGAAGTACGGCGCGACGCCCGAGCAATCCGCGGCGAACCGCGAGCAGATCCGCGCCCGCGCGGCCGAGGTGGGCTTCACCATCGCCACAACCCCCGAGAGCCGGATCTACAACACCTTCGACGCCCATCGCCTGCTGCATTGGGCGGGCCTTGAGGGACGCCAGCTGCCGCTGAAGCACGCCCTGTTCGAGGCCTATTTCACGCGTGGCGAGAACCCCTCGGATCACGAGGTGCTCGTCGCCGCCGCCGAACGGGCCGGGCTCGATCCCGTCGCGGCCCGTGACGTGCTGACCTCGGACCGCTTCGCCGGCCACATCCGCTCTCTGGAGCGCCAATGGTACGAGGCCGGCATCAGCTCGGTCCCGGCTGTGATCATCAACGAAAAGTACCTGATCTCCGGCGGCCAGCCCGCCGCCGCCTTCGAACGGGCGCTCCGCACGATCGCGGCGGAGTCGTAGCGGCGCCCCCATCCTCGTTTCGCAGCCGCCAGCCAGCCGCGTCTGCGACGTCAGGCCGTGCGGCGCGCATACGCCCCGCGCCATCCTGCGCCCTTCCACCGTCCGGCGGCTGGCCTTACCTAGGCGGCATGAGCTCCGCCCCTGCCGAGGACCGCTTCGACCTCTCCACGCCGTGGGGACGGACGCGGACCTATCTGGACTACCTCTGGAACGACCACGCCTATCTGCGGCTGGGGTTTTCCAACGCGCACTGGATCTCGGACGAGCTGGTGCGGGCGAACCAGCCGTGGCCGCATCAGATCGCGGCGTGGAAGGGCCGGGGCATCCGCACGATCGTGAACCTGCGGGGCGGGTTCGACGCGAGCTTCCATGCGCTGGAGAAGGACGCCTGCGAGCGGCTGGGGCTGAACTTCGTCAACTTCACGATCACCTCGCGCGAGGTGCCGTCGCGCGAGCGCGTGCTGGGGGCCAAGCGGCTGTTCGAGACGCTGGAGTATCCGGCGCTGATGCACTGCAAGTCGGGCGCGGACCGGGCGGGCATCATGAGCGTGCTCTACATGCACTTCCGAAAGGGCAAGACGATCCGCGAGGCGCTGGACCAGCTGCACATCCGCTACCTGCACGTCCGGCACGGCAAGACCGGGGTGCTGGACTATACGTTCGCGCGCTACCTCACCGAGGGCGAGCCGGCGGGGATGAGCTTCCTGGAATGGGTGCAGAGCCCCATGTACGACCCGGCCGGGATGAAGGCCGACTTCCGCACCAACATGTGGGGCAACCTGCTGACCGAGAGCGTGCTGCGCCGGGAGTAGGCGAGATCCTCCCCGCAGGGGGAGGGGGACCACGAAGTGGTGGAGGGGGTTCCGCCGCAGAGGCCGCTGATGAACCCCCCTCTCCTGCTTCGCAGGAGCTCCCCCAAGGGGGAGCATCTTCGGCGCTCCTAGTCGTCCGCGCCCGGGGTCAGCAGCTTGTGGGCGTGGAGGATGAAGTAGCGGACCAGGGCGTTGTCGACGGTGGCCTGGGCCTTGGCGCGCCAGGCGCGGACGGCCTCTTCGTAGCTGCCGTAGGCGCCGGCGAAGTCGATCTTGGAGAAGTCCTTGAACTCGGGCGGACCGTCGAGGGACTTCAGTTCGCCGCCGATGACGAGGTGGAGGAGTTCGGTGCTGGGCATGTGTGAGGTCGTTTCAGCTGAAATCAATTGCGCGCGCCCATATGCCGGACGCGCTCCAGGATCAATGGGGCGAGACCAGGGGTCGCACAGATGAGGCTGGCCTGCGAGGGGCGGGGGGCGTTGTAGCGGAAGGCCGATCCGGTGTGATCGCCGACGAAGCAGCCGGCCTCGCGGGCGATCAGATCGCCGGCGGCGACGTCCCAGTCAGACTTGCGCACCGGGGCCACGGCGGCGTCGAAGTCGCCGGCGGCCACCAGGCACATGCGCAGGGCGGTGGAGCTGCGCTGCTCGACCTGCATGGCGGGCCAGGGCGTGGGCCAGGACCAGTGCTCGAAGACCAGGGTGTCGCCGACCATGCGGCAATTCTCCAGCGCCATCGTCTCGCTGGGGCGGATCGGCAGGCCGTTGCGGGTGGCGCCGGCGCCGGCGGCCGCGGCATAGGCCTCGTCCAGCTCCGGGGCGAAGACCACGCCGGCGACCGGCAGGCCGTCTTCCACCACCGCGATCGCCACGGACCACCAGGGGCGGCCCTTCAGGAAGGCGCGGGTGCCGTCGATCGGATCGACGACGAAGATGCGCTGGTGGGCGAGGCGGCCGTGATCGTCGGCGGTCTCCTCGGACAGCCAGCCATAGCCGGGGCGGGCGGCGCGCAGGCGCTGGGTGAGAAGCGAGTCGGCGGCGAGGTCGGCGTTGGTGACCGGGGTGCCGTCGTCTTCCTTGTATTCGATCTCCAGGCCCTGGCGGCGGATCGTGCGGGCGAGGTCGCCGGCTTCGCGGGCGGCGTCCAGGATCAGCGTCAGGTCGTCGTCGACCGCCAACTTGGTCAGCGTCCCGCGATGGCGAGGGCGTCGATCAGCAGCGAGGGGGCGTTGGCGGCGCCGCGAATCTCCAGATCGGAGCCGGGGACGACGCGGCTGAAGATCTCCAACAGGTTGCCGGCGACGGTGATCTCGCTGACCGGATAGGCGATCTCGCCGTTCTCGAACCAGAAGCCCGAGCAGCCCACCGACCAGTCGCCGGTGTTGGCGTTGAGCGAGGGGCCGAACATGGAGGTGACGAGCAGGCCGGCGCCGGCGTCCTTCATCAGCCCCGCTTGGTCCCTGTCCCTCGGCTGGAACGTGAGGTTGGAGGTCGAGACGCCGGGCGGGCCGGCGAGGCCGCGCGAGGCGTGGCCGGTGGTGGAAAGGCCGAGCTGGCGGGCCGAGGCGGTGTTGAGCAGCCAGGTGGTGAGCACGCCGTCGTCAATGAGGTTCACCGGCGCGTTGGCGACGCCCTCGTCGTCAAAGGGCGAGGAGCCGAGGCCCCGCAGCCGATGCGGGTCGTCGCGGATGACGACGCCCTTGGCGAAGATCTGCTGGCCCAGCCGGTCCTTCAGGAACGAGACCCCGCGGGCGATGGAGGGGCCGGAGATGGCGCCGATGAACGGGCTCATCAGCGAGCCGGCCAGGCGGTTCTCGAAGATCACCGGGGCGGTGGTGGAAGCGATCTTGCGCGCGCCGAGTCGGGACGCGGCGCGCCGCCCCGCCTCCGCGCCGAGGCTCTCGGGGCTCGGCAGGTCGGATTGCCAGCGGGCCGAGCGACCGTCGTAGCCGGTCTCCATGCCGCCGCCGTCGCTGGCGATGGCCGAGGCGCCGATGGAGAATCCCGAGGCGCGGTGCACGCCGCGGAACCCGCCGCTGGTGACCATCGTCCACTGGGAGGACGACCAGGAACCGCTGGCGCCGTCGGTGTTGGTGACCTTGGGCGCGGCGCGGG
This sequence comes from Phenylobacterium kunshanense, assembly GCF_003254525.1. Lineage (GTDB taxonomy): Bacteria > Pseudomonadota > Alphaproteobacteria > Caulobacterales > Caulobacteraceae > Phenylobacterium > Phenylobacterium kunshanense. The sequence goes on along the minus strand of NZ_QFYS01000006.1, from coordinate 149,599 downwards.
CGGCCGCCTCGGCGGCCCGGGCGCGGTCCTCCAGCGCTTCGGCCGAGGGCTCGGTCGGGTCGAAGAGGTCGAGGTCGGGCAGCGGGCCGCGCGCCAGCCGGTCGGGATCGGCGAGGCTGGCGTAGGGGTCTTCCGGCGCGAGCCGGGCCATGGCGACGGCGCGCTCGACCAGCTTGGCGCGGGCCTCGGGCGAAACGTCGGAGCCGGAGACGGTGGCCTGCCGCTGGCCGACGAAGACGCGCAGGCCGAGGTCGCGAGACTCCTCGCGCTCCACCTCTTCCAGCTCGCCCATGCGCACGGAGATCGAGAGGCTGCGGCGCTCGGCGCCCACGGCTTCGGCGGCGTCGGCGCCCGCCTTGAGGGCGGCGGCCACGACGTCGTTCAGCAGGTTTTCGTCCATGGCCCGGATATGGCCGACCGGAGCCGTCGGAACAACCCTAAGGGAAGGCGTAGAACAACAGTGACGCAGCCATGGCCACGTAGGCGATCCAGGTGGCCAGCACGCCGACGGCGCGGGGCCAGGTCGCCGCGATGCTGCGCGAGAGGCCGAAACCGTGCAGCACGCGACCCACGAACAGCGTCAGGCCGACGGCGTGGATCAGCAGCGGCAGGGCGCCCACCAGCGCCAGCAGGGCCAGGCCCGCCAGGGCGGTGGGGACATACTCCGTCGCATTGCCGAAGGCGCGGATCGCCTGGGTCAGGGCGGGCACGCCGCCATCGCCGATCTCGACCTGGTGCTTGCGGCGCTGACGGGTGACCAGCACGGAGAGCACCAGCAGCAGGATGACGTGCAGGCCGGCCCAGAGGGCGGCGGCATGGGCGGAAGCCAGCGGGTCCAACAGCATGTCTCTCCTAGCCGACCGGCCGGCCGTCGCCGGGCAGGCCCAGCCTGGACCACTTCTCGGTCACCGTGTCGATGACGGCCTGGTCCATGCCGAGCTTCTCGCCCCACTCGCGGTGGGTCTCGGGCGGCCATTTGTTGGTGGCGTCGAGGCCGATCTTCGAACCCAGGCCGCTCTCGGGCGAGGCGAAGTCGAGGTAGTCGATCGGCGTGTTCTCGACTACGGTGATGTCGCGGGCCGGATCCATGCGGGTGGAGATCGCCCACATGACGTCCTTCCAGTCGCGGGCGTCGATATCGTCGTCCACGACGATCACCCACTTCGTATACATGAACTGCCGAAGATAGCTCCAGACGCCCATCATCACGCGCTTGGCGTGGCCGGGGTAGGCCTTCTTCATCGACACCACGGCGATGCGATAGCTGCAGCCCTCGGGGGGCAGCCAGAAGTCCACGATTTCCGGGAACTGCTGGCGGATCAGGGGGATGAAGACCTCGTTCAGCGCCTCGCCCAGCACGCTCGGCTCGTCAGGCGGCCGTCCGGTGAAGGTGGTCAGGTAGATGGGGGCCTTGCGCATGGTGACCGCGGTCACCTCGAAGACCGGGAACTTCTCCACGCTGTTGTAGTAGCCGGTGTGATCGCCGTAGGGGCCCTCGTCGGCGTACTCGTCGAGGTGGACCAGGCCCTCCAGCACGATCTCGGCCTGGGCCGGGACCATCAGGGGCACGGTCTTGGCCGGGACGAGGTCCAGCTTGGCGCCCCGCAGGAGGCCGGCGAACTGGTACTCGGACAGGGTGTCGGGAACGGGCGTCACGGCGGCCAGTATCGTGCCCGGGTCGGCGCCGATGACCGCGCAGGCCGGCAGGGGCTCGCGCTTGCCCGACTTCTTCCAGCGCTGGTGGTGCTGGGCGCCGCCGCGGTGCGCCAGCCAGCGCATGATGGTGCGGTTCCGGTCCAGCACCTGCATGCGATAGATGCCGAGGTTGTAGTCGTCCTCGCGCGCCTCGGACGGGCCCTTGGTGACCACCAGCGGCCAGGTGATCAGCGGCGCCGGTTCGCCCGGCCAGCAGGTCTGGATCGGCAGCTTGGTGAGGTCGATCTGGTCGCCCTTCAGCACGACCTCCTGCACCGGGCCGGACTTCCGGACCTGCGGGCGCATGCCCATCACCGTCTTGGCCAGGGGCAGCATGTCCCAGGCGTCCTTCAGGCCGCGGGGCGGCTCGGGCTGGCGAAGGAAGGCCAGCAGCTCGCCCACCTCCCGCAGCTCGCCGGCGGTGGTGCGTTCCTTGCCCTCCAGGGTGACGCCCATGGCCACGCGTTTCACCGTGCCGAAGAGGTTCACCAGGCAGGGCATCGACGAGCGCTCGCCGTCGGCGCGCGTGACGTTCTCGAACAGCACGGCGGGCCCGCCGGTCGCCAGCAGGCGCCGCTGGATCTCGGTCATCTCGAGGACGGACGAGACGGGCTCGGAGACGCGCACCAGTTCCCCGGCCGCCTCCAGCTTGTCGAGGAATTCGCGCAGCGACCGATATGCCATGCGCGCGGTTTACCCGCGCCCGCGGAACCGGTCTAGGATGGGCCATGGCTCAGCTCGACCTCGACGACCTGCCGCCCAAGATCGCGGCCCTGCTCGCCGGCCTGTCGGCGGGCGACGAACTGGTGCTGGTGCAGCACGGCGCGGTCGTGGGGCGGCTGGCGATGTCCGAAGCCTCGCCCGCCGCGGCGCCCGAGCCGCCGCTCCCGCCCGAGCAGCACGCCGCCGAGGTGTTCGAGAACTTCCGCGCCTCGATCGAGGACGAGTTCTAGGCGTCCGCCGCTGTCGGCCGTCCGCGTAGAGCGCTCCCCGCCAACCCGAACCCCAGGATCATCAAGGCCCAGGCTTGCGGCTCCGGGACTGCGGCCCCAGCCGCGGTGAGGGAAACGTCATCCAGCGCGGGCGCCCCGCGCGCCGTGGAGCCACTGGCGCCGATGAACTGAACGCGTACGGTTCCTGAGGTCGGCGCGATCGCCGTCACGACATACTCGGTCCATGTCGCGCTGGTGGCGCCAGGTGCATACGGTAGGGTGACCGTCGTGCTGCCAAGTACGGTTGCGCCATCCATCAGGCTCGCCACTAGTGTGCCGGAGCTGTTCTGCGCCCATCGCCCGGACCAGAAGCTCATGGTGAGGAGGCTGCCGGGTGTGAGTCCGGAAATGTCCTGATAGAGGCCGCCCGTCGGGCTGGCGCTGTTCGTATCGAGATACCGGTTTCCACCGTGCGCCGAGAGCAACTGCGCAAATCCAGCGCCGGTCTGGACATAGGCGCTGCTGAGGATGTCGGGCGGGGTGTAGCCGGGCAGGGCGCTCCAACCTGTCGGCGTCAGGGGGCCACGGTAATAGGTCCCGAAGTTGAGGGCCGGCCCCTCCTCGAAACCGCCGTTGGTCAGCAGGTTTGCCGCTTGGGCGCCTCCCGCTAGGCAACATGCAGCTCCAGCGAGCGCCAGGGTAAAGAAAGGTCTCACAGTCACCTCCGCCACCACCCGTTTGGTGGTGGCAGACAAGCGCACCTCCGTGATCCGGGCATCCCCTGAAAGGGGGTCCTGACGTATCGTGGGTGGGTCAGTCGGTTACGCGTCGCTCGGCCTCCCAGGCCTTCACCACGCTCTTCTTCGCGATCTTGCGGAAGCGGCGTTCGAGAAAGGCGCGGAATGAGCCGGGATCCAGGGTCGCGATGCGCGCCAGGACGCTCGGATAGTCCTTGTAGTGCGGCGTGATGTGGAAGGTCTGCGGCTCGGCCTCCATCAGCATCTCCCGCTCGTCGAAGCCTACTTCCAGCAGAACCAGGCTGTCGTCCTCATCCCGGATGCGCGTGAAGAACTTGCCGTTCAGCTTGAAGGAAGGGCGGCCGTAGCTGAGCCCCTGCTCGCAGCCGGGGAAAGCCAGGGCGATGGCGGCGACCTCCTCGCGGGTCATGGCGCGGCGTCCTGAAATAGAGAGGCGAGGATCATGCGCTGGCCCCGCGCAGCGTCAATCGGGGGTGGCGCCGAACCGGCGGAGATGGGAGTTACCGGCTCATGGGCATGGGATCGTTCGTGCGACGCGTGGCGTCCGGGGTCCGCCGGGCTGTCCTCTCGGTGGTGGGGCCGAGGCTGGACCGCGCCTACCTGATCCCGGACCTCCCCAGGCCGGACCTTACCGCCCACCAGGCGCTGCAGGAGCGCGTGATCGAGGCGGGCGACCGGCCGGGCTTGCGCATCCTGGAGGTGGGCAGTCGGGAGGTGACCGGCAGCTACGGCCTCAGGCAAAGGCTCAAGCACGCCGAGTACGTGGGCTTCGACTACTATCCCGGCCCCAATGTGGACGTGGCGGGCGACGCGCACCGGCTGTCGAAGCTGGTGGAGGGGCGCTTCGACGTGGTGTTCTCGACGGCGGTGTTCGAGCATCTGGCCATGCCCTGGGTGGTCGCCGAGGAGATCGCGAGGGTCCTGAAGCCGGGTGGGATGCTGTTCCTCGAAACCCACTTCTCGTACTCGGCGCACGAGCGGCCCTGGCATTTTTTCCAGTTCAGCGACATGGGCCTCAGGGCCCTGTTCTCGCCGGCCCTGGGATTCGAGTGCGTCGAGGCCACCCTGCAGAACCCGATCGTCGGGCGCTTCTCGGCCTACGCCGACCGCTACCTGCGCTTCAGGCCCGTGCCGGCGCTCTACTGCCACGCCACCATCGTCGCCCGGAAGACCCGCGACGTGGAGGGCTTCGACTGGCGCAAGATCACGGTCGCCGAGGTGGTCGGCGAGACGCACTACCCGCCGCCGGTGGGCTAAGGGTTCAGCGGCTTGGCGTCAGGGACAGCGCGCGCAGTGCGTCATCGATGGGGATGAAGAGGTTGATGCCCACCGGCGCGCCGCCGATCTCCATTCCCGACACTGTGATGCCGACGACGGAGCCCTCTTCGTCGAGGAGAGGCCCGCCGCTGTTGCCTCCGTTCACCACCGCGTCGCTCTGGATGTAGGCGCGGCCTTCGTAGACGCGAGTCGCTGAGACCACGCCCTTGGTGACCGAGCCCTGGAATCGCTGGTCCAGCGGCGTGCCGACCACGAAGACAGCTTCGCCCAGCCGTGGCGCCAACGTGCGTAGAACCAGTGGCGACGACCGGGGCGCGCTGGTTCGCACCAGCGCCACGTCGCGACCGGGGTCGGAACGCAAGACTTCCCCAACACCTTCCCCGCCGTCCGGCCAGCGCACCTTCACGTACCGGGCGCTTCCGACCACATGATGGTTCGTGAGCAGCAGGCCGTCGCCGGCAATCAGGAAGCCACTGCCCATGCCGTCACCCGCAAAGATCGTGACCACGGCGCCGGCGGAGCTGGCGATGGTGCGGACCGCCGGTGGCGGCGCAGCGAAAGTCATGGGCGGGAGGCTGGGCCTGCTCGACTCCTGCGTGGGCTGCGTCATCAGCTCCCGATACTGAGTAGACGCCAGCAGGGCCCTGACGTTCTGGCGAAAGGCGTCGTAGAACGTGCGCTCGACACCGTCCGAGGTATAGCGCTTCTGCTCTCCGCCCGCCGTGGTGGGGACGCGTGCGACGATCTGCCGGCGCACACTGTCGAAGACCTGCCATTCGACCGACATCCGCATGCGACCGCTGTAGACGACGGGGTTGGCCTCCACATTGCTGCACAGGCGAGCGTCCATCCCCGTGATGAGTGCGGCGACCTGATAGCGCTCAGAGCTCGGGCCCGTCTCGAACAGGTTGACGTTCTGGCTGCTGGCGAACCCCGCCTGCCCAGACTCCTCGCGGAAGACGGCCCCCAGCCGGGCAGGATCGAGCTCCCAGTCCGCCGCGTTCCAGCGAAGAGGGCTGGAAATGAGGCTGCAGGTGAGTATCGACCCTGTGTAGGCCCAGGTTGCACCTTCGTTCAGTTGGAAGGCGCCTCGGACGAACTTCGCTCCTTCGACCCGCGTCCCGGCCGCCAGCGGCGCCACCTGGACCGGCGGGGGAAGATCGAGCGACGGCGCAGCCTCGGCGCCGCCAGCCATGGCCACGCAGCCGATGGCCGCCAAAAGCAGGTCGCGAATTCTCAACGCATTGCCCCCAACTCGATAGTCCGATTCTGCAGCAATCTTGGGTTGCGATCTACCCCTCGCTCCACACCGCCAGCTCGTTGCCCGCCGGGTCGGCGAAGTGGAAGCGGCGGCCGCCGGGGAAGCTGAAAATCGGCCGGGTGATCTTGCCGCCAGCGGCGCGGACCTTGGCCTCCATGGCCTCCAGGTCGTGGGCGTAGAGCACCACGAGTGGCGCGCGTGTCGCCTCCGCGGGGTCGGCGTCGAAGCCGCCGTCGAGGCCCTCCTGGAAGGCGGCATAGCTGGGGCCGTAGTCGGTGAAGACCCAGCCGAAAGCCTGGCCATAGAAGGCCTTCAGCGTCGGGAGATCGCCACCGCCGGGCAGTTCCACATAGTCGATCTTGCCGTCTTCGCGCACGAGAGCGCCTCCCGATTGTTCCCAATTTGTTCCGAGCCTAGATCGTCGTCACGGCAGTGTCCAGACGGCCGTCTTCTTGACCTCCATGTCCTCCAGCTCGCGGGTGGTCGGGACCTGGTATTCGGCGAGCTTCGTGAGCCCCTCGCGCGGGAAGTAGCTGCGGCCCGGGTCGCCGATCAGCACCGTCTTGCCGGCCGCGCGGGCCTGGCCGAGCCAGGCCATGACCCGATCGGCGAGCGGCTTCTCATAGCAGATGTCGCCCGCCAGGATGACGTCGGCCCAGGCCGGCGGCGGCGCATCCAGCAGGTCGTCGCCGGTGAAGTCGCAGGCGACGCCGTTGGCCTCGGCATTGACCGCCAGCGCTGCGCCGCAGAACGGGTCCACGTCGGCGGCGAGCACGCGGGCGGCGCCGGCTCTGGCCGCGGCGATGGCGACGATCCCCGAGCCGGAGGCGAAGTCGACCACCGCCTTGCCCGCCACGATCTCGGGATGATCCAGGACATAGCGCGCCAAGGCCTGCCCCCCGGCCCAGGCGAAGGCCCAGAACGGCGGCGGCAGGCCGATCTGCTCGAGGGCCTCCTCGGTCATCCGCCAGATCGGGGTGATTTCATCGGCCAGGCGCAGGACCAGTTCGGGGGTGTGGGGCGGAGCCTGTGGCCGGGTGTTCTCGAGAACGAAGGCGCGGCGTCCCTCGGGCGTGGGGTCGATCATCCGCGACCTCTCGCCGCAGAACGCCTGTGGATCAACCGGGTGTGCTCGATATTTGCGCGCGGTTAAGCTCTGGCTGAACAGGGTTCGGATTGGGAGTAGCGGCCTGGGAGGCGGCGAATGGGCGTGTTCCGCCGGGCGGACGCGCTGCGAACGGAGGGACTGGGACGGAGCCTCGAGGCGCGCGTTGTCGGCGTGGCGCTGCTCTCGACGCTCACGGCGCTGGTCGTGGCCTTCGCGGTCTATCAGTGGCGAAACTGGTCTTCCGACCGGTCCGAGCTCGCGCGTGAGTCGCTGATCCTGGCGGCGGCCATCGCCGCGGCCGCCGATCGCGAGCTGGACATCGGCTCCACCGAAACCCAAGCGGCGACCGCAGCCCTGCTCTACAGCAGCAAGAGCGCCGCGGTGGCTGTCTACCGGGACACCGAGGGACGCGAGTTCAGGCTCGCCAAGCCGGGGGCCGAGGATGTGCGCCTGTCCCTGACCGGCGCCATCCGGCCGACGGCCCGCTATCGGGGCGCCGTGCTGGAGGTTCATGCGCCACACCTGGTCGAGGGGCGTCGGGCCGGCGAAGTGGCGCTGTGGGTCGATGGCGGCCACCTGATCACCGAGCGGCTGGCGAACATCGGCATCGCCCTTGGGCTGTCCCTGGCGGCGACGCTCGCAGGCGGGTTTGTCGCCCGCCGCCTGGCGCAGCGCGCGCTCGCGCCGCTCCGCGCCCTGGAGCAGGCCATGGACGCGGCGGCCTCGTCGCGCGACTTCAGCGTTCGCCTGCCCGTGGCGCACGACGACGAGGTCGGCCGGCTTACCGAGCGCTTCAACCGCCTGCTGGGCGGGCTCGAAACCTATGACGAGAGCCTGAAGAGCGCGCTTCGGGACGCGACCGCCGCGCGCGACGCGGCCGAGGCCGCCGGCGCCATGAAGGCGCAGTTCCTCGCCAACATGGGCCACGAGCTGCGCACGCCTCTGAACGGCGTGCTGGGCATGAGCCAGGCGCTGCTTCGCGACCCGCTGACGCCCGCGCAGCGCGAGCGCGTCGACGTGATCCTGAACTCGGGATCTGCGCTGCTCACGGTGCTGAACGACATCCTGGACCTCGCGGACATGGAGCGGGGTGAGGTGCGTCTGGAGAACCAGGCGTTCGATCTCGCACAGATCGTCGAACAGGCCTGCGCGACCGCCTCGCTGCTCGCCCGGACGAAGGCGCTGACCCTGGAGGTGGACATCGCGCCGTCGGCCGGCGGCGCCTGGATGGGCGACGCCGCGCGGCTGCGTCAGGTGGTGTACAATCTGGTCTCGAACGGACTGAAGTTCACCGACCGCGGCGGGGTCACCGTGCGAGTGACCGGGGGTGAGCGCGGAGTCGTCATCGTCGTCACCGACACCGGCATCGGCGTGCCGCCGGACGTCCTGCCCCGCCTCTTCGAGAGTTTCACCCAGGCCGAGGCCGGGGCGACGCGCAGATACGGCGGCGTCGGCCTGGGGCTGGCCGTCTGCCGGCATGTGGTGGCGCTGATGAACGGCACGATCGCCGCCGAAAGCGAAGCCGGAAAGGGCAGCACCTTCACCGTTCTCCTGCCGCTTGATCGGGCGGAGGCGCAGATGGGCGGGCCGCAAGCTCACGGCGTCGCAGGGCTCAAGGTGCTGGTGGCCGAGGACAACGAGACCAACCAGCTTGTCGTGCGCACGGTGCTCAACGCCCTGGGGGTGGACCCGACCATGGTCGCCGACGGCAGGGCGGCTGTGGACGCGTGGAGCGAAGCGGACTGGGATCTCGTGCTGATGGATATCCAGATGCCCGTGCAGGACGGCGTCGCGGCCACGCGGGAGATCCGCCAGAGGGAGGTCGAGCGCGGCCTCGCGCCGACGCCCATCATCGCCCTCACGGCCAACGCCATGCCAGGCCAGGTCGACGGCTACCTCGCCGCCGGGATGGACGGGGTGGTGCCGAAGCCGATCATGATCGAACAGCTCCACGGCGCGCTGGTCGCCGCGGCGGCCAGCCGGACCGAGGCGCATCCCCGGATCGAGTCGTCGGCCTCGATGTAGGCGGTGGCTGTCGCTACTGCAGCGCCCGGAAGGCGCCGGGGCGCACGCCCCGCTGCTCGGGCGTCGCGCCGCCGCCCTGGTCCTCGTTCGCCGGCTTGGATGACGCCATGCGCAGGACGTCCATGTAGCCGGGCGCGGTCAGCATGCCGGGCAGCACGCCCTTGGCCTTCAGCAGCCGGTGGGTGCGGGGCAGGTGGTAGCAGGGCACATGCATGAACATGTGATGCTCGCAGTGGTAGTTCACGTAGTACGGCGCCAGGAACATCCGGGCGACCAGGCCGGCGCGGGTGGTGCGGGCGTGGCGCAGGGGATCGGGCTCGTCCTTCGCGACGCAGGCGTGCTCGGCGATGTTGCGCAGGCGGGTGATCATCGGCAGCCACGTGGCCGACGGCAGCCACCACAGCACAGGCCAAGCCCACCAGTAGCCGAACGGCGCCGTCAGCGCGATCGTGACCGCCCCACCGATGAAGAAGCGTGGGCGCCGCTTCACGAACGCCCAGACGACGCCCAGCGCGCTCTCGCCGGGTTTCCGCTCGCGGATGCGGCGGAACAGCGGAGCCCAGCGCTGTTTGAAATGGGTCTGGCCGCTTAGGTCGCGGACGATCTTGCGCCGCAGGCTGAGCGGCGTGATCGGGAACGGAGCCGACAGCCCGAGGTCGGGGTCTTCCGCCTGCTGGGCGTACTTGTGGTGGCCGAGGTGATAGGCGCGGTACTCCGCAAGTCCGCCCGGCGTCAGGTATTCCCCAAGCCAGTCGTTGATCTTCAGGTTGGGGTGCAGCGCGCCATGGGCCGCGTCGTGCATCAGGATGGCGAGGCCGAGCTGGCGGCCGCCGATGATCATCACCGCGAGCGGGATGGTGATCGGGAACAACATGGCCATGGCCGCGGCCGCGCCGATGACGATCCACGCATGGGCGACCAGGGCGGGGCCCTTCCACGCGGACTTGCGCGCGAGCGGCGCCCATTCCTCTGGCGTGAAATAGTCCTTGGGGGCGACACGGGCGGCGGCGGCCATCAGGCGTCTCCAGTCTGGTTGTCGGCGGTGGCCCGGACGACAGGCGCGGCCCGCAGCAGGGCCATCATCTCTTCGGCGGCGTCGGCGACCGTGGCGTCGGTCGCGCCCTCGCGCAGGGCGACGCCCAACGCCAAGGTCCAGAAGCGGCGGGCGACGGTGGCGGTGGGCTCGGGTCCGGTCCAGCCGCGGGCGCGGCGGGCGTCGGCGTAGGCGCGGTCGCCCTCCGCGTGGAGCCGCTCGAACGTCCGCTCGATCAACGGCGCCAGGTCCTGGCGCCGGCGGGTCAGTGAAAGCGCCTCGACGAACAGCGCCAGGCCAGGCGACCCAACCACGGTCTCCACGAGCCGCCGATTGTAGTCGGAGCCGGTCGTCGCGCCCGCGGCGGCGGACTCGGCCTGCCGCGCCACGTACAGCACCTCGCGGCAGGCCGCCTCGACGAAGAGGGCCTCCTTGGTGCGGAAATAATAGGTGACCTGGCTGGGGTAGGCGCCGGCGGCCCGGGCGATCTCGGCCACCGAGGCCGCAGTCAGACCCTTGGCCTTGAACAGCTCCACCGCGGCGTCCAGCAGGCGCGAGCGCATCCGCTTGCCGGGCTCGCGCACGGCGCGCACTTCCGCCAGGGATTGCACGTTCGCCATGTCTTGTTTGTATGGCGTACAAATTCAGTAGGCAAGGCCCGCGCACGCCCGCGGCAAGCCGCCGGATGCGTCATGCGCGCTTTCGCCGCTGGCTCTTCACCATGCTTCGTCACCTCGCGGCCACGAACACAGGCGACTCTCTCCTGCGTGAGGAGATGCAACCTATGCTGAGTGGATTGATGCGACTGTTCGGCTTCCGGCGGCGGGGCGCGAAGGCGAAGAAGATGGCCCTCCCGGGGTGGGCGGGTAAGCGCTAGTAGGCGCCCGCCGCGACCGCCGCCGCGAGCAGAAGCCCGGCGGCGGAATTGGACTTGAAGAGGCGCAGGGCCAGCGCCGGATCGTCGGTGCGAACCCGGCGCGCCTGGACGATCAGCAGCGCGCCGTAGGCGGCGGCGAGCCCCCAGAACGGCGCGCCGAGGCCGGCGGTCCAGCCGGCGGCCGCCACCAGCGCCAGCGAGGCTAGGTAGAAGCCCAGCACCGCCCGCGGCGCGCCCGCGCCCAGGCGACGGGCTGAGGACTTCACGCCGGCCAGTGCGTCGTCTTCCAGGTCCTGGATCGCGTAGATCGTGTCATAGCCGAGGGTCCAGAAGACCCCCGCCGCGTAGAGCAGGAAGCCGGGGAGCCCTAGGGCGCCAGCGGCGGCCGCGAAGCCCATCAGGGCGCCCCAGTTGAAGGTCAGCCCCAGCCAGGCCTGCGGCCACCAGGTGATCCGCTTCATGAAGGGATAGGCGGCCACGAGGCCGAGCGAGGCCACGCCCAGGGCCCAGCACAGCGGCGGCAGGCTGAGGAGGATCAGCAGCGAGACGAGGCTGCACCCCACCACGAACGCCCAGGCCTGCTTCACCGAGATCTGGCCCGAGGCCAGCGGCCGGCCGGCGGTGCGGGCGACCTTGGCGTCGATGTCGCGGTCGACGATGTCGTTGTAGGCGCAGCCCGCCGCCCGCATCAGCGCCGAGCCCAGGAAGAACAGGATCAGGAGCCAGAGGTCGGGCGTATCGTCCTGCATCGCGCCGGCCAGGGCGATCCCCTGCCAGCCGGGCAGCATCAGGAGCCAGATGCCCGCCGGCCGGTCGAACCGCCCGAGTTTGAGCCATGGCCGCAGGCGCGCGGGCGCCCAGCGGTCCACCCAGTTGGTCGGGGCGGCGTCGGGCAGGGGCGCGGCGGAAGTCATAGGCGGCGGCTTAGCAGAACCCGGGGTGTTGCCGAAATGCCGCTCGTCCGGTCGCACGCTGACGTTGCGGCCGGGCTTCCTTGACCGCCGTTCGGCCAGCCCCTAGCTTTTCATCCTTCGAGGCCTGAACGAGGGAGGTTCGTCAGAATGACAGCTGTCGACATGACCGCCTTCAGCGTGCATCGCCTCGGGCCGCCGCCGCACCATTAAGCTGCCCGAACCGCTTCGCCGCACGGCCTGACCGGCCGCCCTCGCGAAGCGATCCCGCGCGCCCGCCACCCACCGCCCCTCCGGCTACCGCCCATTCGTGGCCCGCCGAGCCGTCTGCGGCTCCAGGGCCCGAGCATTCCATCCCTGATTCCGCGCCGGCCCGGCGCAGCTCCCGCGTCGGAGCGCCCGGGCGGCGCCTTCGATTTCGAGACGAGCCATGACCGACCACTACGAGGACGAAGAAGAGAACCGCCAGCGCCAGCTCTCGAACCGCCAGGTCCTGGGGTTCGTCGCCGGCTACTGGAGGCGGCGCCCCTGGCTGATGGCCGGGACCGTCGTCCTGACCCTGATCGCCATCGGGTTCGACCTGATGCTGCCTTGGGCCGCGGGGCGGCTGGTGGACGCCGTGGCGGCAGGGCCGGCCAACCCCGACCCGGCCTGGCGGGCCTGGTTGCTGTTCGTGGGGGTCTATCTGGCCTTCTCGGTGATCCGGAACACCGCCATGCGGTTCCTGATCCCGTTCTCGGCGACCAACATGAAGGAGCTGACCGACGACGGGTTCCGGCAGGTGCAGGGCTTCTCGTCCGATTGGCACGCCGACACTTTCGCGGGCTCCACAGTGCGCCGGCTGAGCCGGGCGATGTGGGGCTACGACGTCGTGACCGACGCGGTGCTGATCTGGTTCGGGCCGGCGGCCGTGGTGCTTGGCGGCCTGTGCGTGATGATGCTGCTGCGCTGGCCATCGGTGGGCCTGTTCGCCTGCGCGGTCACGGTGATCTACGTGCTGTCCAACATCTATCTGACGGCGCTCTGGGCCCGGCCTGCCAACCTGAAGTCGGTGGCGCTGGACTCCCGGATCGGCGGCGCCTTGGCCGATTCCATCTCCTCGAACGCCACGGTGAAGACCTTCGGCGCAGAGGCGCGGGAGGAGGCCCGGATTGGCGGCGTCACCGAGATGTGGCGCAAGGCGACCATGAAGACCTGGGGCCGGTTCACCGACCTCTGGCTGCTGCACAACATGATGCTGGTGGCGCTGCAGGCGGGCCTGACCGGCCTGCTGCTGCTGGAGTGGAGCCGAGGCCGGGCCAGCACTGGCGACATCGCCTTCGCCGTGACGGCCTTCATGCTGATGAGCGGCTACCTGCGCAACATCGGCGAGAACATCCGCACGGCGCAGAAGGGGATGGACGACATCGAGGACGTGGCCCGCTACGCCCAGACGGAGCCCCAGGTCGTGGACGCGCTCGCGGCCGCGCCCTTCCGGCCCGAGTTGGGGGAGATCGTCTTCGACCGCGTGGTGTTCCGCTACAAGTCGGCTGAGACGCCGCTGTACGACCGCTTCACCCTGCGAATCGCGCCGGGCGAGCGGGTGGCCCTGGTCGGGGCGACGGGGTCGGGCAAGTCCACCTTCGTGAAGCTGATCCAGCGTCTTTACGACGTGCAGGACGGAACGATCCTGATCGACGGCCAGGACATCGCGAAGGTGACCCAGGGCTCTCTGCGGCGGGCGATCGCCGTGGTGCCGCAGGACCCGGCCCTGTTCCACCGGACGTTGGCCGAGAACATCAGCTACGCGCGCCCGGACGCCACCCACGAGGAGATCGTGCTGGCGGCCCGGCGGGCGCGGGCCCACGACTTCATCATGCGGCTGCCCAAGGGCTACGACACCCTGGTCGGCGAGCGCGGCGTGAAGCTGTCGGGCGGCGAGCGGCAGCGGGTGGCCATCGCCCGCGCGTTCCTGGCGGATGCGCCGATCCTGGTTCTGGACGAGGCGACGAGCTCTCTCGACGTTGAGACCGAGCTGCAGGTGCAGGCGGCGATGGAGGAGCTGATGGTGGGCCGCACCACCATCGTCATCGCCCACCGGCTGTCGACCATCCGCAGCGCCGACCGGATCCTGGTCTTCGACCACGGCCGGATCATCGAAGAGGGCCGCCACGCAGAACTGGTCAAGCAGGGCGGCGCCTATGCCCGGCTGCACGCGGTGACGGAGGGGGTGGTCTAGAGCGCCCCCTCCAGCATCGGGGCGAGGTCGCCCCGACGCTCGACCCGCACGGTCTCCAGGCCCAGCCAGGCGGCCATGCGCTGAAGCTCGGCGGCGAGCTTCGGCGCGGTCGCGTCGCTGGCCCAGGGTTCGGCGTGGCTGGACTGGACGATCAGGACGCCGGACTTGCGGTCGGCCTTCAGGTCGACGCGGGCGGTGAGGGCGTCGCCCTCCAGGAACGGCAGCACGTAGTAGCCGTGCTGCCGCTTCTCTGCCGGGACGTAGATCTCGATCCGGTAGCGAACGCCGAACAGCCGCTCGGTGCGCTCGCGGAACCAGATCAGGTTGTCGAAGGGCGAGAGCAGGGCGGTGTGGGAGATGCGCCGCGGCCGCCGTGCGCCGGGGTCCAGGTAGGCCGCCTCGCGCCAGCCCTTCACGGCGACCGGCAGGAGCTCGCCGCCTTCGACCAGCTCGGCGATCCGGGCGCGGGTCTCCTCGAGCCCCATGCGGAAGTAGTCGCGCAGGTCGCGTTCGGTGGCGATCCCCATGGCGCGGGCGGCGATCCGCACCAGCTCGCGCTGGGCGTCCTCCCGCGGCGGGGTCGGCGCCTCGACGATCGCGCGGGGCAGCACTTTTTCCGGCAGGTCATAGACGCGCTCGAACGTGCCGCGGCGGGTGGCCGTGGTCAGCTCGCCGGCCCAGAACAGGCCCTCAACCGCCCGCTTGGCCTCGCTCCAGCCCCACCAGCCGCCTTGTCCCTTGTGGCCCATCTCCAGCTCGCCGGCAGACATCGGCCCGCGCCGGTCGATCTCGTCGCGGACGGTGTCCAGGAAGTCGCGCCGCTCGCGGATGAACCGGGCGATGCCCTTCCAGGCGCCGCGGCCCTCCTGAGCGTCCGCCATGCGCCAGCGCAGCAGCGGCTGGGACGAGAGCGGCAGCAGGGAGGCTTCGTGCGCCCAGTATTCGAACAGCGGGCGCTTACGCGCCCAGGCCACCTCCTCCAGAAGCTCGCGCGGATAGGCGCCGAGTCGGGAGAAGGCGGGCATGTAGTGGGTGCGCGACACCACGTTGACCGAGTCGAGCTGGACGACGCCGAGGCGCTCGATCGTCTTCACCAGCTGGCGTTTGCCGACCGTCGCCTCCCGGTCGCCGCCGAACCCCTGGGCGGCCAGGGCGATGCGGCGGGCCTCCCCGGCGGTGAGGGTGTCCTTCATCTCAGCTCCCGATGGGAATCGACCCGCGCAGCCTAGCTTGCGAACAAAAAACGAACAATCATCGTAAACGCATGGTTAAGCGATGTGGTTAACGTCTCGGTGGCCGCGGGAACAAAGCGGGACCTGGATTATGCGTGAGCAAAACGCCGATCTCTGACGCTGGCGTCAAGTTCCGTGCTTGACGACGGATCTCAGCGTTGCAGGCGGCCGTCGGTGAGGGCCGACGCCTCGAACTGGAACACGACGCGGGGATCCGGCGGCGGCACGGAGCCGGCGATGGCCGGCGGGGCGAGCAGCTTCAGGAGGTGCCGCATGATGTTGATCCGCGCTTCGGGCTTGCGGTCGGTCCGCACGATCCACCAGGGCGCCTCGCGGCTGTGGGTGCGCGTCAGCATCTCGTCGCGGGCGCGGCTGTAGTCGTCCCACTTCTCCTGGGCCACCGCGTCGAGCGGGCTGACCTTCAGCGCCTTCAGGGGATCGGTCCGTCGGGCCTCCAGCCGCCTGGCCTGTTCCTCGCGGGAAATGTCCAGCCAGAGCTTCACCACCTGCACGCCGCTGTCGGTCAGCATGCGCTCGAAGATGGGCACGTCGCGCAGGAACACTTCCTGCTCAGCCGGTGTGGAGAACCCCATCACCCGCTCGACACCGCCACGATTGTACCAGGAGCGGTTGAAGATCACGAGTTCGCCCGCCGCCGGGAGATGGGCGGCATAGCGCTGGAAGTACCACTGGGTGCGTTCCCGGTCGCTGGGCTTGGGCAGGGCCACGACCCGGGTGTTGCGGATCGACAGGTGCTCGACGACGCGCTTGATCGCCCCGTCCTTGCCCGCCGTATCGCGGCCCTCGAAGATCACGAGGTCTCGTTCGCCCGCCTCGATCGCGTGCTGCTGGAAGCGCACGAGGGCGAGTTGCAGCGCCTCGATCTGGTCGTCGTCGTCCTTGGCCATGGCGGGATAATGCGCGGGATTGCTATCAGGGGCCATGATCCGTCTGTTCGTTCCGCACGATCTTTCGGCCAGCGCCCGGCTGGAGCTGGATGAAGGCCAGAGCCGGTACCTGTCGGCTGTGATGCGGCTCTCGGTCGGAGACGCCGTAGCGATATTCAACGGCCGCGACGGGGAATGGCGCGCAACCGTGTCCGCGGTGGGCAAGCGTGCGGTCGCGCTCACGGCCGAAGCCCAGTCGCGGCCGCAGGCGACCGGGCCTGACCTCGATCTGGTCATCGCGCTCGTGAAACGCGCGCGGCTGGAGACCATCATCGAGAAGGCGGCCGAACTGGGCGCCCGGCGGGTGCGGCCTGTGATCACCGAGCGCACGAACGCCGACCACACGCGCGTTGACCGGCTGCAGGCGATCGCGGTGGAAGCCTCGGAGCAGACGGGCCGGCTGGACGTGCCGCAGGTCTGCGAGCCGGTGAAGCTGGACCGGATGATCGCCGACTGGGAGACGGGGCGCCGGCTCCTCTTCTGCGACGAGGCCGGCGACGCCAGGCCGGTGCTCGAGGCCGTCGCCGAGGGTGGGCCGTGGGCGGTGCTGATCGGGCCCGAGGGCGGGTTTTCGCCGCGCGAACGCGAGACCCTGAGGGCCTTGCCGTACGCCGTTCCCGCGACGCTGGGCCCGCGGATCCTGCGCGCCGACACGGCCGCGATCAGCGCGCTCACCCTCTGGCAGGCCGCCGTCGGCGACTGGCGCCCTTGAGCTTGGCGCGATTGCGCCCACCTATCCTGACGACGTAAAGACGCGGGCCGCGGGGCCGTCAGAAGTCCCCGCGACGGCGTTATGGCCCGGGGAGAGACTATGGCCGAAGCCGCCTGCGACGACCGTCCGCTGGTGTTCGAAGACCTGGTCCGCTGGATGGCGGACGGGGGCAAGCCCAAGAGCGAGTGGCGCGTCGGCGCCGAGCACGAGAAGTTCGTCTTCCGGCTGAAGGACCATGCGCCGGTTCCCTACGAGCCGAACGGCATCAAGGCCCTGCTGGATGGACTGACCCGCTTCGGCTGGACGCCGGTGATGGAGGGCGAGAACGTCATCGCCCTGGAGCGGGGCAAGGCGAACGTCAGCCTGGAGCCGGGCGGCCAGTTCGAGCTGTCGGGCGCGCCGCTGGAGACCGTCCACGAGATCTGCGAGGAGACCGGCCAGCACCTCAACGAGGTGAAGCAGGTGGCCGACGAGCTGGGCCTGGGATTCCTCGGCCTCGGCTTCACGCCGATATGGACCCGCGATCAGGTCCCGGTGATGCCCAAGGGCCGCTACAAGATCATGCGCCAGTACATGCCCAAGGTCGGCGGGCTGGGCCTCGACATGATGTTCCGCACCTGCACGGTGCAGGCGAACCTCGATTTCGCGGACGAGGCCGACATGGTGGCCAAGTTCCGCACCAGCCTGGCGCTGCAGCCGATCGCGACCGCGCTGTTCGCCAACTCGCCCTTCATCGAGGGCAAGCCTTCGGGCTACGTCACCGCGCGGGCCAACGTCTGGACCGACACCGACGCCGACCGCACCGGGATGCTCGATTTCGTGTTCCAGGACGGTTTCGGCTTCGAGACCTATGCCCGCTACGCCCTCGACGTGCCGATGTATTTCGTGAAGCGTGGCGACCGGTACATCGATGTCGCCGGACGGTCCTTCCGCGACTTCATGGACGGCAAGCTTCCCGAGCTGCCGGGTGAGCGGCCGACGATCAAGGACTGGGCCGACCACACCACCACGATCTTCCCAGAGGTCCGCCTCAAGAAGTACCTGGAGATGCGCGGCGCGGACTCCGGGCCCTGGAGCCGCCTCTGTGCGCTGCCGGCCCTGTGGATGGGCGTGCTGTACGACAGCGCCTCGCTGGCCGCGGCCTGGGACCTCTGCAAGGACTGGGACATCGCCGACCACGAGCGCCTGCGCGCCGACGTCACCCGCCTGGGCCTCAAGGCCGAGATCGGCGGGCGGACGGTGCAGGACGTGGCCAAGGACATGCTGGCCATCGCCAGGGCTGGGCTGAAGGCCCGCAACCGCCTCTCCGGGGGCATGGTGGACGAGACCGGCTACCTCGCCGAACTCGACCAGATCGCCGAGACCGGCGTCACCCCGGCCGAGCGGCTGCTGGAGCTGTACGAAACGCGCTGGAACCGCGACGCCGGCCGGGTCTTCGACGACTTCGCGTACTGAGGCGCGGGGACGTCGCGCCGAGTCCACGGCGCAGTATCTGGCTCTCTCGTCCCTTGGCCGGACCGGCTATCTCTGCGCCATGCCCGTCTGGTCTGGATCGTGCCACTGCGGCGCCGTGCGCTTCCGCGTCGAGGCGGAGATCGACGAGTTGACCCGCTGCGACTGCTCGCTGTGTCGCCGGCGGGGCGCGCTGATGGCGAAGGTTCCCGAAGCGGCGCTGACGATCGAAGCCGGCCAGGACCGGCTGCGGCTGTACCAGTGGAACACCCGCGTCGCGCGGCACTGGTTCTGTGGCGACTGCGGCATCTACACCTTCCATCGCAAGCGGGCCGCGCCGGACAGCTACGGCGTCAACGTGGGCTGCCTGGAGGATTTCGATCCCGGCGCCTATCCGTTTCGCCTCGCCGACGGCTTGACGATGAGCGTTCGGTCTGGCGAGGCTCGTGCGGAGTGGCCGGGGCCGCGCGAGGACTGACATGGCCGTCAAGCTGCCGAAGTACGCGCACTGGGTCGCGGAGCGCCGCTTTCTGGTCGATCCCGCCAAGCTGCCGGCGCTGGACCCCGGCACAGCCCGGCTGATCGAGGACCTCTACATCGACGGCGGACGGCTGCGCCTCCGGCGCATCACCCACGCCGCCACCGGCGAGCAGGAGTTCAAGCTCGGCAAGAAGTACGCGCCCGACAACCCGCTGATCGGGCCGATGACCAACCTCTACCTCGACCCCGAGGAATATGCGGTGCTCCAGGCGCTGCCTGGCCGCCGGGTGACGAAGGAGCGTTACAAGATCGGCGCGTTCGTCATCGACATCTTCCGGCCGCCCTTCGAGGGCCTGGTGACCGCGGAGTGCGAGGCCTCAAACCGCATGGCGGCTCTGCGCTTCGACGTGCCGGAATGGTGCGTGCGCGAGGTCACGACCGAGGTGGACTACACGGGCTGGAGCCTGGCCCAGGCGCAGGCCACGCCGAAAGCCTAGCGGCCGCCCGCTTCGGGACCGGGGGTCTCCACGTTCGGCGGCCAGTGATCGCGCTGAGCGACGCCGGCCCCGGAGTCGGTGTGCTGAATCACCTCGTCGATGGCGCGCCGGTCGACCGCTCGGTCCTCGTGATGCCGGAGATTCACCGCCGCATCGTCGACGGCGTAGACCTCGACCCGGTCGGCGTAGAAGGCGATCCGGCCGGCGATGTCCGCGACGGTGTCATGCGGCGTCTCGTACGACCAGGCGACGTTCTCCTCGATGCCGCCGTCGAGATCGAGCGTCCAGTAGCTGGCGTCGCCCTTGTAAGGGCAGGTCGTCGTCCGCGACGTCCGGCCGAAATAGGCCATCTCCACATCCGCCCGGGGGAAATAGACCACCTGCGGATAGCCGGCCTCGCTGAGCAGGATGGCATGGTCGCTGTCGGCGATCACATGGCCGCGGTAGCGGGCGCGCCAGCGCGCGGGCGCCTCGGTGAGCGTGATCGGATGGTCTGGTCCTGGCGTCATCATCGGGGGCTCCTTCGTGATGCTAAACGCGTTCGACGCGATCCGGCTGCCGCGCCCCGGGTGGATGAGCGTCGGTCCATCGAAGGCCGCCTCAGGGCGCAGCCTTGCTTGTGCCGGGGCGATCCGCGTGATTTTCTCCCGCCAAATCCCGGCGCGCGGGCCGAACGCCCCGCCGCGCCCAGCTTAGGGAAAGCGGAAACTCCTCCAGATGAATCTGATTGTCCTTCTCGGCATCGTCGTGACGCTCGTCACCGGCGCGCCGGTGCTGATGCAGCTCATGCGCAACCACCCGCGCGGGCTGATCATCCTGTTCTTCGCCGAAATGTGGGAGCGGTTCTCCTACTACGGGATGCGCAGCATCCTCATCTTCTACCTGACCCAGCACCTCCTGTTCGACGACGAGACGGCGAACCTCCAGTACGGCTCCTACACCTCGCTGGTGTACCTGTTGCCGTTGCTCGGCGGCATCCTCGCCGACCGCTACCTCGGCACCCGCAAGGCGGTGGCGTTCGGCGCCCTGCTGCTGGTGGCCGGCCATCTGACCATGGCGGTCGAGGGCACCCCGGCCAAGCAGACGCTGACCTACGCCGGACAGACCTACGAGGTCGTCTCGGAAGGCCGGATGGAGAACCGTGAGGTTCGCCTCGTGGTCGCGGGCCAGCCCTACGAGTTCGGCCCCGCCGCGGCGGGCGGCCTGGAAGTCAAGAACCTGCCGGCCGGCGCGCCGATCCCGGCCGTACTGCCCGAGGGTTCGTTCGAGCTGAAGAACCAGGTCGACCTGCTGGGCAAGAACGCCTTCTACCTGGCCGTCTCGCTCATCATCATGGGCGTCGGCTTCCTGAAGCCGAACATCTCCACGATCGTGGGCCAGCTCTATCCGCAGGGCGACCCGCGGCGCGACTCCGGCTTCACCCTCTACTACTACGGCATCAACCTCGGGGCGTTCTGGGCCTCGGTGCTCTGCGGCCTCCTCGGCACCACCTACGGCTGGTGGGCGGGCTTCGGCCTGGCCGGCGTCGGCATGCTGGCCGGCCTGATCGTCTTCGTGCTGGGCAAGAAGCACCTGGAAGGCAAGGGCGAGCCCCCGAACCCGGAACTGCTCAAGAAGCCGGTCGCCGGGCCGATCAACCGCGAATGGATCATCTACGCCGCGGGCGTCGCCGGGGTGCTGCCGATCTGGTGGCTGGTCCAGCGCAACGACGTGGTGGGCCAGGCCCTGACCTGGTCGTCGGTGCTGGCGTTCGCCTTCATCGCCTACGTCATCGCCGTGGTCTGCAAGACCTGGGTCGAGCGCCAGCGGATGATGCTGGCCGTCGTGCTGATCCTCGGGGCGGTGGTGTTCTTCACCCTGTTCGAGCAGGCGGGCACCTCGCTCAACCTGTTCGCGGCCCGGAACGTGGACCTCGTGGGCGTCACCGCCGCCCAGACCCAGTCGTTCAACGCCGGCTACATCCTGCTCTTCGCGCCGATCTTCGCGGCCATGTGGGCCTGGCTCGCGGCACGCAAGCGAGATCCGAACCCGACGCTGAAGTTCGGCCTCGGCCTGCTGCAGGTCGGCCTGGGCTTCATGGTCGTGGTCTGGGGCGCCAGCTTCGCCGACGACCAGTACCGGCTGCCAATGATCTTCCTGGCGCTGCTCTACATGTTCCACACCACGGGCGAGCTCTTCCTCTCGCCGGTGGGCCTCTCCGAGATCACCAAGCTGTCGCTGGCCAAGGTGGTCTCGTTCATGATGGCCGTGTGGTTCCTGGCCTCGTCGATCGCCCAGTACGTGGGCGGCATCATCGCCGCCATGGCCGGGACGCACACCGTCGGCGGCCAGGTCACCGATCCGAAGGCGTCGCTGGAGGCCTCGCTGACGGTCTTCAACATGCTGGGCCTGTGGGGCATGGGCATCGGCGTCGGCTTCATCGTCATCAGCTTCTTCATCAAGGGCTGGGCGCACGGCGTGAACGATCCGGGCAGCCATCCGCAGCCCGAGCCGATCGCCCCCGTCCTGGACGGCGAGCGCCAGGCGGTGAACCCGGCGGCGATCCGCGCCGACCAGTAGCTTCGCCGCCACGGCAGATACGACGAAGGCCGCGGATCGCTCCGCGGCCTTCGCTTTGTCCGGCGCCCGGGGGAGCGCCGGACCCGGCGCCGGGGCTAAGCGCCGAAGGTCTTGCGGATGCGCACGTAGTACATCCGGCCGAACTGCAGATCGCGGTCCTCGGTGAACTTGAGCTGGCCCGTGTCGCGCGGGCCGTCATAGACCTCGCGGATCCGGCGCAGGCCGCGCGACGTGACGTTCGGCAGTTCGAACCGCACGAACAGGTCCGGCTGCGGCCGCCATTCGGCGAACGGACGGACCCAGGTCTTCAGCTTCACCGTCTCGACCTGGTCGAACCGATAGAAGGTCCGCCGCCAGCCGCCGTAGGCGTCGACGCCGTAGCTCATCCGCCACTGGGGCAGGTCGTGGCTGAAGGTGGCGTTCCACTCCAGGGGCTTCAGGCCCGAGATCTCACGCGACTCGCCGGTCGTCGGATCCTCAACGCTCGACCAGCGCTTGGTGACGTCGCCCTTGAGCTGGGCGCCCTTCAGGCCGATGCGGTCGAACGGTAGCGTCAGCTCTGCGATCAGCTCGTCCTTGCTGCCCGAGCCGATGTTGGTCGGCTGGTCGTAGAAGCTGGTCGTGGTCTGGCCGGTGACCGGGTCGACGTTGGTCACGGGGACCGGGCCGCGGTCGATCACATCCGACAGTTCGGAATGGCGGTAGGTGACGACGATCACCCCGCCGCCCCACAGCTTCTGTTCCAGCGCCAGCTCGCCGACCCAGGCCTGCTCGGGGTTCAGGTCGGGGTTGCCGGCGGTGACGCCCGTGCCGGTGTCGAAGTCGCCCGAGGCCACGAAGTCGTCGAAGTCGAGCTGGCCGACGACCCGCTCGCCGCGCGCGCGAAGCTGGGTGCCCGAAGTCGGGGCCCAGGTCACCAGCAGGCGCGGCTTCACGAACGAAAGGGTCTTCTCGAGCTGGACATCGCCGTCGGCCGAGATTTCCGACCCTTCCACCCGCACGCCGCCGTCGACCGTCCATTGGGGTGAAGGCCGCCAGGTGCTCTTGACGAACACCTCTCCGCGGCGCTCCTCCACGCCAACATTGGCGGCGGGCACCTTGACCGGCTGGCCGTTCTCCAGGACGCCCACGCGGCTCTCGAGTTCGTTGATCGCCCCTTCGACGCCGCCCTCGACCGAGAACTGGTCGCTGAAGCGGTAGCGCAGCACGCCCCGGGCGATCGTCTCGCTGGAGTCGCGTTCGAGGTTGAAGACGTTGTCGCTGCCGGCCTTGCTGAAAGCCGAGCGTTCGCCCTCCTCCTGGTCCTTGCGCAGGCCGATCAGCTCGAGGTTCCAGGCGCCGAACGCGCGGTTGAAGCGTCCGCCGAACTCGGTCTCGTCGTTGAGGAAGGTCCCGTCGTAGCTTTCGACGCCGGGGACGGGCCTCAGGATGCGCTGGTCCTGCTCCAGCTTGAACTTGTCGTGGTAGCGGCGGCCGTTCACCCGCAGCTTGCCGCCCAGGACCGGCTGCTCGTAGGCGCCCGTCAGCGTCCAGTCGCGGCCATCGCCCTCGGAGTCGATCTGGGACTGCTGGATGACCGAGCCGGACGGGCTGACCCGCAATCCCGGGCCGTCGCCCGAACCATCGTCGATGCCGCGCCCGGTCCGCGCCGAGGCCTCCCAGTTGCGGCCGCTCAGCTCGAGCCGCGCGCCCGCGCCGTTGCGGCCGTCGTAGATGTGGTTGTTGGCGACCGCCACCAGCCCGCGGATGCCGCCCGACTGCTTGCGGACGACGTTCGCCACCACGGACTTGCCCTGCATGTCGATGCCAGGCGCTCCCCCGCGGATCAGGTCGACGCGCTCCACCTGGCTGGCCGGCACCCGCCGGAGGATTTCGTCGAGGTTGTCGGTCTTGCTGGTCGGCCGCTGGCCGTCGATCAGCACATTGCCGCCACCGCCCTCGAAGCCGCGGATGTCGTCGCCGTCATCGAAGGCGAAGCCCGGGAGCCGCAGCACCATCTCGTGCGCGTTCTGCGGCTGCTGGGCGGCGAAGAAGGCGGGCGGATAGCTGACTACGCCCTGCTGCGGCATGGCGGCGGCCTCCGGCGCGGCGGCAGCGGCCGCCTGAGCCAGCAGGTGGGCAAACAACATTCGAATTCTCTCCCCAAGTCGGGAGAGACGTGCCCGCCACTCAGCTCTGGCGCGAGTTAAATGCCCGTAAGGTGGATTAAATCGGAGACAGAATTGTCGCCGGATTGTTACCGCCGGATCAGACCGACGTGCCCCCCACGGTGAGGCCGGTGATCTTCAGCGACGGCTGGCCCACGCCCACCGGCACGCTCTGGCCCGACTTGCCGCAGACCCCGACGCCGGCGTCGAAGTCGAAGTCGTCGCCGATCATCGTCACGCGGGTCAGGGCCGAAGGGCCGTCGCCGATCAGGGTCGCGCCCTTCACCGGCGTGGTGACCTTGCCGTCTTCGATCAGGTAGGCCTCGGTGCACTGGAAGACGAACTTGCCGTTGGTGATGTCCACCTGGCCGCCGCCGAAGTTGGCGCAGTAGAGGCCGCGCTTGGTGGACGCGATCATCTCCGCCCGCGGCGTGTCGCCGCCGAGCATGGCGGTGTTGGTCATCCGCGGCATCGGCATGTGCGCATAGGACTGGCGGCGGGCGTTGCCGGTGGGGGCGAGGCCCATCAGCCGCGCGCTCATCCGATCGTGCATGTAGCCGACCAGCACGCCGTCCTCGATCAGGATCGTGCGCTCGGTGGGCGTGCCCTCGTCGTCGACGGTGAGCGAGCCGCGGCGACCGGGGATCGTGCCGTCGTCGAACACGGTGACGCCCGGCGCGGCCACCCGCTCGCCGATGCGGCCCGAGAAGGCCGAGGTGCCCTTGCGGTTGAAGTCGCCTTCCAGGCCGTGTCCGACGGCCTCGTGCAGCAGCACGCCGTTCCAGCCGGGCCCCAGGACCACGTCCATCTCGCCGGCGGGGCAGGGGACGGCGTCCAGGTTCACCAGCGCCTGGCGCAGGGCCTCGTCCACCTGGCCCTGCCACTTGTCCGGGCTGATCCAGGCCTCGAAGCCGGCCCGGCCGCCGGCGCCGGTGTATCCCGTCTCGCGGCGGCCATCGCGCTCGACCGTGATCTGCACGTTCACGCGGCAGAGCGGCCGCACGTCGCGGATCAGCCGGCCGTCGGCGCGCAGGATCTCCACCGTACGGCGCTCGCCGGCGATGGAGGCCATGACCTGGACGATGCGCGGATCGCGGGCGCGGGCCCAGGCGTCGATCTCCTGCAGCAGGGCGACCTTGTCCGAGAAATCGGGCGAGGCGAGAGGGTTCTCCTCGCCGTAAAGCTTGGTGTTGGTGGGACGCGGGCCCTCGGCGGCCGTCCCGGCGTAACCGCGCTTGGCCAGCCTGGCGGAGTCGGCCGCCCGGCGGATCGCGGCCTCCGAGATCTCGGAGGCATGGGCGTAGCCGGCGGTCTCGCCCGCCACCACGCGCAGGCCGAAGCCTTCGGTGGCGTCATAGGCCGCCGACTTCAGCCGGCCGTCGTCGAACAGGAACGATTCGCTCTCCGACCGCTCCACGAACAGCTCCCCGTCGTCGGCGCCGGCCAAGGCGTCGGACAGGATTTCGCGGGCGCGGGAAGGATCGACGCCGGCGGCGTCAAGGATGGAGGGAGCGGGGACGGGCGCGTTCATGCCGGCAAGATAGGGAGCGGCGGGCGTGGCGTCACCCGCGATGGCGTCGCGCACGCCATCGATTCGAGCGCGCCTGCGACAAAATGGACCCAGAGGCGCGCCGATGGCGGCGCGCGGCGCGCCCCTTGCGCCCACCTCGGCGGCGGCCGTCGCGGGCCTCCGCTCCAGCCTGTCGCCGCGTCAGCGCCTTGACCGACGTCAAACGGGGCCTCAACCGCCTTGGCAAGCTCACATGATGCGCGTATGGACCCCCCCGAAGGGGCCTGTCGGGCGGCGCAAGCTGCGTCCGTGCGTCCTGTTCATGTTCGTCGGCGGAGGCTTTTCGCCCGTCTTGCGGGGCGCCGTCGGCACAACGGACCGAGGGGACATGAAGTCGAGCTTTCAGGGATTGCGGACGCGGGCGGCCGGGGCGCTTGCGGGCGCTGCGGCGGCGTTCTGGAGCGCCTCCGCCATGGCCAGTGACCTGGTGGGCCAGCCGACGCCGGGTGGCATCGATCTGCAGCCGGGCGTCACGTCGCTGCGCCACGACGCCATCTTTTTCCACAACGTGATCCTGCTGCCGATCATCACGGCCATCACGATCTTCGTCCTGATCCTGCTCGCCTGGGTCATGATCAAGTTCAACAAGCGGGCCAACCCGGTCCCGGCGAAGTTCACCCACAACACGACGCTCGAGGTCGCCTGGACCCTGATCCCCGTGCTGATCCTGATGGTGATCGCGATCTTCTCGTTCCGGCTTCTGTTCGCCTACAACGACATGCCGAAGCCCGACGTGACGGTGAAGGCGGTCGGCTACCAGTGGTACTGGGGCTACGAATACCCCGATCACAAGATCGGCGAGTTCGTCTCCAACGTCCTGCCCGAGGATCAGTCCAAGGCCGAAGGGCGTCCGTTCCGTCTGGCCGCGACCGAGCCGCTCGTGGTGCCCGTGAACAAGGTGGTGCGCGTCCAGGTGACCGCGGCCGACGTGATCCACGCCTTCGCCGTGCCGGCCTTCGGCATCATCACCGACGCCGTCCCTGGCCGCCTGAACGAGACCTGGTTCAAGGCCGAGAAGACCGGCGTCTACTACGGCAACTGCCGCGAGCTGTGCGGCGTGGACCACGCCTTCATGCCGATCGAAGTCCGGGTCGTGACCCAGGAAGAGTTCGACGCCTGGGTCGCCAGCAAGGGCGGATCCAAGCCCGGCGCGGCGCCTGCCCCGTCGGTGACTTCGGCCTCCGCGGCCGCCGACGCGGGCCAGCCGGCCGCCGCCAGCGCGGTCAATCCGGCCGCTCCGGCGCCGGCGACCCCCGAACCCAAGGCGCCTGCTAGCGCTCCCGCCGCCACGTCCACGCCTGCGCCGACCGCGCCGGCCGCGAAATAATCAGGACCTGCGTACGATGGCTCACGCCGCCGCTCACGATCATCACGATCACGACCACAAGCCCAGCTTCTTCGTCCGGTGGTTCTTCTCGACGAACCACAAGGACATCGGCACGCTCTACATCATCTTCGCGATCATCGCGGGGATCATCGGCGGCGCGCTCTCGGGCCTGATCCGCCTCGAGCTCGCCGAGCCGGGCATCCAGCTCTTCAAGGAAGGCACCTGGCTGGCCCAACTGGGCCTGATCGACGCCTCGAAGCACGGCTACAACGTGGTCGTCACCGGCCACGCGCTCATCATGGTGTTCTTCGTGGTCATGCCGGCCACGATGGGCGGGTTCGGGAACTGGTTCGTGCCGCTGATGATCGGCGCGCCGGACATGGCCTTCCCGCGGATGAACAACATCTCGTTCTGGCTGCTCATGGCCGCTTTCAGCCTGCTGGTGCTGTCGATGTTCGTCGACGGCGGCCCCGGGCGCGGCTTCGGCGGTGGCTGGACGGCCTATCCGCCGCTGTCCACCAGCGGCCACACGGGCCCGTCGATGGATCTCGCGATCCTGTCGCTGCACCTCGCCGGCGCCAGCTCGATCCTGGGATCGATCAACTTCATCACCACGATCTTCAACATGCGCGCGCCGGGCATGACCCTGCACCGCATGCCGCTGTTCGCGTGGGGCGTGCTGATCACCGCCTTCCTGCTGCTGCTGTCGCTGCCGGTTCTGGCGGGCGCCATCACGATGCTGCTCACGGACCGCAACTTCAACACGCACTTCTTCAACGCGGCCGGCGGCGGTGACCCGGTGATGTACCAGCACCTGTTCTGGTTCTTCGGTCACCCCGAAGTGTACATCATGATCCTGCCGGGCTTCGGCATCATCAGCCACATCGTCTCCACCTTCTCGCGCAAGCCGGTGTTCGGCTACCTCGCCATGGCCTACGCCATGGTCGCCATCGGCTTCATCGGCTTCGTCGTGTGGGCGCACCACATGTACACGGTCGGCATGGGCATCGAGCTCCGCGCCTACTTCGTGGCCGCCACCATGGTCATCGCGGTGCCCACGGGGGTGAAGATTTTCTCGTGGATCGCCACGATGTGGGGCGGCTCCATCGAGTTCAAGGTGCCGATGCTCTGGGCGATCGGCTTCATCTTCCTCTTCACCGTGGGCGGCGTGACGGGCGTGGTCCTGGCCAACGCCGGCATCGACTACAGCCTGCATGACACCTACTACGTGGTGGCCCACTTCCACTACGTGCTGTCGCTGGGCGCCGTGTTCTCCATCTTCGCGGGCTTCTACTACTGGTTCGAGAAGATGTGGGGCGTGAAGTACAACGAGATCCTGGGCGCCCTGCACTTCTGGATCACGTTCGTCGGCGTGAACCTGATCTTCTTCCCGCAGCACTTCCTGGGCCTCCAGGGCATGCCGCGCCGGTACATCGACTATCCGGAAGCCTTCACCCTGTGGAACCAGGTGTCGACCTGGGGGTACTTCGTCACCATCATCGGCGTCGGCGTCTTCCTGCTGCTGCTGCTGGAGGCCGCGGTGCGTCGTCGCAAGGCCGAGGCCAACCCGTGGGGCGAAGGCGCGACCACCCTCGAGTGGACGCTCCCCTCGCCGCCGCCGTTCCACCAGTTCAACGAACTGCCGGTGGTCAAGCCCGACACCCACTGACACCCGGGCCTATCGATCCTATCTGGGGGGCGCGTTCCGGAAACGGGGCGCGCCCTTCGGGCATCTAGAGAGTAGTATCCATGGCCATGGCCACGGCTCCGACCAACTCCGCCCGCGCCGCCCGGTGGCAGGACTATGTCCAGCTCCTGAAGCCGCGCGTCATGTCGCTCGTGGTGTTCACGGCGGTCACCGGCCTCGTGTGCGCTGGCGCGCCGATCAATCCGGTGCTGGGCGCGGTGGCGGTGCTGTGCATCGCCGTGGGCGCGGGCGCCTCGGGCGCGCTCAACATGTGGTACGACGCCGACATCGACGCGAAGATGCGCCGCACCCGTGGCCGGCCGGTGCCGGCCGGCAAGGTGCAGGGGGCCGACGCCGCGGCGCTGGGCGTGGTCCTGTCGCTCTTCTCGGTGATGCTGATGGGCGTGGCCACCAACTGGCTCGCCGCGGGCCTGCTGGCCTTCACCATCGTCTTCTACGCCGTCGTCTACACGATGTGGCTGAAGCGCTGGACGACCCAGAACATCGTGATCGGAGGCCTCGCCGGCGCCCTGCCGCCCGTCATCGGATGGGCCGCCGCGACGGGGACGACCCCGCTGAACGCCTGGCTCCTGTGCGCCATCATCTTCATGTGGACGCCGCCGCACTTCTGGGCGCTCAGCCTCTATACGAGCGAGGACTACGCCAAGGCGGGCGTGCCGATGATGCCGGTGGTCAAGGGCGCGTCATCCACCCGCACCCAGATCCTGGTCTACAGCCTGCTGCTGGTCCCCATCTGCGTGGCGCCGGCCTTCACCGGGCTGGGCGGCGTCGCCTACCTTGCCGTCTCCGGCGTGGGCGGGCTGGTGTTCCTGCTGCTGGCGTGGCGCCTGTTCCGCAGTCGCGCGGGCGAGGCGGCCGATCCGCGCAATGACGACGGCCTCTACGACGTCCGGGCCGGCGCGCGGGATGCGCGCAACCTGTTCGCCTTCTCGATCCTGTACCTGGCCCTGCTGTTCGCCACGCTGCTGGGCGAGCATCTGCTTGGCGCCAAGCCTTTGGAGGTGTTCTGACCATGGTCAATTCGAACGGCGAGGATCCCGACGCCGCCAAGGCGCGGCGGGGTCGCAACATCGCCATCGCCCTCGGGCTCGTGGCCTTCGTGATCATCGTCTATGTCGTCACCGTAGCGCGGATGGGCGCCAATGTCCTCGAACGACCCCTCTGATCCCGTCCGCCGGCGGAACGTCCGCGTCGCCCTGGTGGCCGGCGCAGGCTTCTTCGTGATGCTGGGCGGGGCCTACGCATCTGTCCCGCTGTACCGCCTGTTCTGCCAGCTCACCGGGCTGGACGGCACCGTCCGCCGGGCCGACGCGGCCCCCGGCCAGGTGCTGGAGAAGACGGTCACGGTCCGGTTCGACGCCAACGTCCGCGATGTCCCCTGGAAGTTCACCGCCGAGCAGACCTCCCAGCAGGTGAAGATCGGCGAGACCAAGATCGCCTTCTTCAAGGTGACCAACACCTCGGACAAGCCGGTGACGGCGCGGGCCACCTACAACGTCGTGCCGGAGCAGGCGGGCGCCTATTTCCAGAAGCTTCAGTGCTTCTGCTTCACCGACCAGACCATCCCGGCCGGGGCCACGGTGGAGATGCCGGTGCTGTACTTCATCGATCCCGAGTACGCCTCCGACATCAACACGCGCGGCAAGACCGACGTCACGCTGAGCTACACCTTCTTCCAGACCGAAGCCCAGCAGGCCGCCGCCGAGCCGCCCAAGCGCGACAAGGCGAGCTAAACGCCGCAGCACGTGACGCGCCGCGGTCCGCCTTTCCCCCTTGGCGAAGGGTCGGGCGGGGGGCTATAGCGTCCGCGACTAAGTGCGCGCGACTCTCTATGGGCGCGCGTGAGGGGACAATTTGAGGGGTTGGCAGCGATGGCCGCTGGCGTGAAGCACGACTACCACCTGGTTGATCCGAGCCCCTGGCCGCTCGTCGGCTCGGTGACGGCCGCGATCATGGCGATCGGCGGCGTGGTCTGGATGAAGGGCCTGTTCGGCCTGCCGGAAGGCACGTCCTGGCTGTTCTTCGCCGGCTTGGCCGGCGTGCTGTTCACGATGGCCGGCTGGTGGACCGACGTGGTGAAGGAAGCCAACCGCGGCGACCACACCCCGGTCGTCTCCATCGGCCTGCGCTATGGCATGGTGTTGTTCATCGCCTCCGAGGTGATGTTCTTCGTCGCCTGGTTCTGGATGTTCTTCGAAATGGCCCTCTTCCACGGCGCGCGGACGCATGCGCCGATCGAGGAAGTGGCCGCCGCGTGGAAGAGCTGGCCGCCGCAGGGCGTCGAAGCCGTTCCCGCCTTCCAGCTTCCGCTGGTCAACACCCTGATCCTGCTGCTGTCGGGCACCACCGTCACGTGGGCTCACCATGCGCTCCAGGTCGGCGACCGCAAGAGCGCCAAGACCGGCCTGCTGCTGACGGTCCTGCTGGGTGCGGCCTTCACCGCCGTGCAGGCCTACGAGTACATGCACATCCTCGACCACAAGTACTTCTTCGGCGGCGAGGGCGCGGAGAACTCGGGTCTCTACGGTTCGACCTTCTTCATGGCGACCGGCTTCCACGGCTTCCACGTGCTGGTCGGCACCATCTTCCTGCTGGTCTGCCTCGTCCGCCTGATGGGCAAGGGCTTCACGCCCAAGCAGCACTTCGGCTTCGAGGCGGCGGCCTGGTACTGGCACTTCGTCGACGTTGTGTGGCTCTTCCTGTTCGCCTTCGTCTACGTGGTGTTCGGCGGCCCGGCCCACTGAGGCCGGTCGGTTGAGTGCGCCCAATCCGCTGGCGGCCGGCGCCCTCGGGCGCTGCCCGAACTGCGGTGAGGGCCACCTCTTCGAGGGCTTCCTCAAGGTCGCGCCGTCGTGCGAGGCCTGCGCCTACGACTTCTCCAAGGCTGACAGCGGCGACGGCCCCGCGGTGTTCGTGATCCTGATCGCGGGCTTCGTCGTGGCCTTCGCCGCGGTGTTCACCGAGTTCACGATCCATCCGCCGATCTGGGTCCACATGATCCTGTGGCTGCCGGCCACGCTGATCATCTCCCTGGGCCTGATGCGTCCGCTCAAGGGCCTGATGCTGGCGGCCCAGTTCATGAACAAGGCCTCCGAACACCGTCGTGGCGAATAGCGCCGTGGGTCGTGCCGAACCGCGCTTTCCGGTCGGGCTGACCGTCGCCACCGCCATTTCGCTGGCGATCCTCATCGGACTCGGGACCTGGCAGCTCCAGCGCCTGGCCTGGAAGCAAGAGGTCGTCGCGCGCATCGCCGCGCTGCAATCCGCGCCCGCCGTGGCGCTTGCGCCTACCCTCGCCCGCGCCGCCGGCGGCGGCGACGTCGAGTTCACCCGGGTGACGGCCGTCTGTCCCGGCCTGGCCGCCGCGCCCTTCCTCGAACTCTACGCGGTCCGGGATGGAAAGGCCGGGGTGCGGCTGATCTCGGCCTGCCCGATCGCCGCCGCGCCGTACGCCAGCGTCCTGGTCGACCGCGGCTTCGTGCCCGACACGGTCTCCGCCCGGCCGGCGGTGGACCCGGCGGCGCAGGCGCCCGTCGCCGTCGCCGGCGTCCTGCGTAGCCCTGAGCCGGCCAACACCTTCTCACCGGCCAATACCCCAGGCCGCTGGTACGTGCGCGACGTGGCCGCCATGGCCGCGCAGCTGAAGGCGCCGTCCCCGGCGCCGGTGTTCCTGATGGCCGAGACCTCCAGCAATCCGGGGTGGACCGCTCTGGAGCCGGCGCCCGTCCCGCTCAACATCGCCAACCGGCACCTCGAGTACGCCCTGACCTGGTATGGTCTTGCCGCGACCCTGCTCGGCGTCTATGCCGCCCTGCTTTTCAAACGCCGGAAGGGCTGATGCGCTACGTTTCCACCCGCGGCGAGGCCCCCTCGGTCGGCTTCACCGACGCCGTGCTCGGCGGTCTCGCCCCCGACGGCGGGCTCTACGTCCCCGAAATTTGGCCGACCTTCACGCGTGAAGAGATCGCCGCCTTCGCGGGCCGGCCCTACGCCGAGGTCGCCGCCAAGGTCCTCGGCGCGTTCGCCGGCGACGAAATCCCGGCGGCCGAGCTGCGCGCCATGTGCGACGAGGCCTACGCCACCTTCAGCCACGCCGCCGTGGTCCCGCTGGTGCAGATCGGGCCGGAGCAGTTCATCGCCGAACTGTTCCACGGGCCGAGCCTGGCCTTCAAGGACGTGGCGATGCAGATCCTCGCCCGCCTGTACGATCACATCCTGGGCCGGCAGGGCCGTCAGCAGACGATCCTCTGCGCCACCTCGGGCGACACGGGCGGTGCGGCTGTGGAGGCCTTCCGCGGCGCGAAGAATGTCCGCGTGGTCGCCATGTTCCCCGAGGGCCGCATCTCCGAGGTGCAGCGCCGGTTCATGACCACGGCCGAGGAGAAGAACATCGCCTGCGTGGCGGTGAAGGGCACCTTCGACGACTGCCAGGCGATCCTCAAGGACGCCTTCCAGGACAAGGCGCTGCGCCAGGCCGTCGACCTGGCGGCGGTCAACTCGATCAACTTCGCCCGCATCGCGGCGCAGTCGGTCTACTACTTCACCACCGCGGCGGCCCTCGGCGCCCCCGGCCGGGAGGTGAACTTCGTGGTCCCGTCGGGGAATTTCGGCGACGCCTTCGCCGGCTATGTCGCCCTGCGCATGGGCCTGCCGGTGAAGCGGATCGTGGTCGCCACCAACTCCAACGACATCCTGGCGCGCACCTTCTCGACCGGCCGCTACGCCCGGGGCGCCGTGCTGGCGACGCTGTCGCCGGCCATGGACATCCAGTCCGCCTCCAACTTCGAGCGCCTCTACTTCGAAACCGTCCAGCGCGAGCCAACCGAGACGGCGCGGGCGTTCGAGGCCTTCGCCAGGGCAGGGGCGATCGACATCCCGCCGGGCGCGTTGGCGGCCATGCAGTCCGTCTTCACGGGCGTCGCGATCGGCGAGGACGAGACGGTCCGGACCATCGTGTCGACGCTGAACGAGACGGGCGAACTCATCGACCCGCACACCGCCGTGGCCGTCGCGGCGCTGCGGCATGTGGATCTCGACGGTCCGACGGTGGTCCTGTCCACGGCCCACCCGGCCAAGTTCCCCGAAGACGTCGCCAAGGCCAGCGGCGTGACGCCCGCCCTGCCGCGCGGCACGGCCAGCCTCGCCGACCGCCCGGAACGCTTTGACCGCCTGCCGGGCGACGCCGAGACGATCAAGGCCTATGTCCGGGCCTTTGCGGAAGCCTGAGGATTTGACGCCGCGGGTGCATACCCTTTCCAACGGGGTGCGGGTGGTCTGCGACCCGATCCCGGGCTTCCAGACCGTGGCGCTGTCGGTGGTGGCTGGGCGGGGCGCGCGGTTCGAGGACCCGGCGCGCTCGGGCTGGTCGCACCTGCTGGAACACATGGTGTTCAAGGGGGCCGGCGGACGATCGGCCAAGGACATCGTCGAGGTCATCGAGGCCGAGGGCGGCCACATCAACGCCGCCACGGGCTATGAGCGCACCAGCTTTCAGGTCAGGGCGCTCAAGGGCGGGCTGGACCTTGGCTCGGCCGTGATCGCCGATCTCGTGCAGCGTCCGGCGATGGACGCCGGGGACCTCGTCCGCGAGAAGCAGGTCGTCGGCCAGGAGATCGCCGAGGCCGCCGACACGCCCGACGACTTCGTCTTCGACCTGGCCCAGTCCGCGGCGTTCGAAGGACAGGCGCTCGGGCGACCGATCCTGGGCGCGCCCAGCACCATCGGGACGGCCACGCCCGAGGCCCTGGAGGCCTGGCGCGCGGCGCTCTACGCTCCCGAGGCCCTGGTGATCAGCGCCGCCGGAGCGGTGGACGAGGACGAACTGCTTCGGCTGGCCGAGCGCGACTTCGGCGCGGCGCGCGGAACGGCCGCGCCGGGCCCGGAACCCACCGCCTTCACCGGCGCCGTGCGCACCGTGGCCAAGCGGCTGGAACAGGCCAACGTCGTCCTGCTGCTGCCTGCCGTTGGCGTGAAGGACCCCGACTACTTCGCCCTGCGCCTGCTCGCCGAGATCCTGGGCGGGGGGATGGCCTCCCGCCTCTTCCAGGAAGCGCGGGAGAAGCGGGGACTCGCCTACGCCATCGACGCCTATTCCGAGACCTATGCCGACGTCGGCGTGCTGGGCGTTTTCGCCGGATGCGACGCCAAGGACGCCGCGGAGCTGGCCCAGGTGACCATCGACGAACTGAAGGGCCTGACCGACCTGGTGGGCGAGGCCGAACTCTCCCGCGCCAAGGCCCAGCTCAAGGGGGCCATGTTCATGGGGCGGGAGTCCGCCCTGGCGCGCGCCGAGCAGGCGGCCGGGCAGGTGCTGGTCTTCGGCCGTACGCTGGACCCGGACGCCGTCGCGGAGGAGGTGGACGCGGTCACGGCCCGCCAGCTCGCCGACCTGACCGCCCGCATCCTCGCGCCGCGCAAGGCCGCGGTGGCGATCCTCGGGCCCAAGGCGGCCCTGCCCGCCGCCGAACGATTCCAGGCGGCGCTCACCGCCTGACCGCGGCGCACTTGACCCGGCCGCGAATTCCGCGACGCTCCGCCTATGGCTCTGCTGGACTGGATCGCGCCGGAAAGCGGCCTTCGCGTCGAAGGCGAGGGCGTACGGCTGCGTCCGCCGCGAGCGTCCGACTATTCCGAATGGCGCGAACTGCGCGCTCAGAGCCGCGCCTTCCTGCAGCCGTGGGAACCGACCTGGCCGGCCGACGACCTGTCGCGGGCCGCGTTTCGCCGGCGCCTGCTGGCCTATGCGCGGGATCGGGAGCTGGGGGTCGCCTATCCCTTCTTCATCATCCGCTCGTCGGACGACGCGCTCACCGGCGGCATCACCCTCTCCAACGTCCGAAGGGGCGTGGCCCAGATGGGCTCGGTCGGTTACTGGTGCGGCCGGCCGTTCACGCGCCAGGGCCTGACGCTGGCGGCCGTCAGGGCGCTTTGCGACTTCGCCTTCCGGACGCTGGCCCTCCACCGCCTCGAGGCGGCGTGCATTCCCGAGAACCAGCCCTCGCGCGATCTCCTGAAGAAAGCCGGGTTCGCGGAAGAGGGATTTGCCCAGGCTTATCTTAAAATTAACGGCGAATGGCGAGACCATGTGCTGTTCGGCCGTATCAGTCCCCACCGGGGTCACGAGGGGCCGGACGAGGGGGTGTCGGTCTAAAGGGGGCCGGCGCCCGCAACGCGGGCTCTAGTTCAGGACTCCATGGCGAACGACCGCTGGATGTGGGACGCCACGGCCACCTTCGAGGCCCTGGGCGCGGCTGAAGTCGCGCTCTGGATGTGGGAGCCGGAGAAGGACCGTCTGCGGCTGACGGGCGCGACGCGCGCCCTCGGCCTGGGACCGCTCGCGCCCGATTGCTCGTCCGCCGCCCTCCGCGCCCTCGCCCTGCCGCAGGACCGCGCGATCGCCGAGGACATCCTGCGAGTCCAGGAGCCGGGCAGTGAAGTCGCCGTCCGTCTGCGCCTTCGCGGCGGTGAGCCGTGCGTCTGGCGCGGGGTCTGGCTGGAGGAGGGCGTCCGCGCCGCCGGCGTGGTGGCGGCCGAGATGCGCTTCGCCGCCAGCGGCCTCGACCATCTGACCGGCCTCGCCGACCGCAAGAGCTTCATCGCCATGGCGCGCGAGCGCCTGCAGGCGCCCGGACAATACGAACTGATCGTCGCCGACCTCGACCGGCTGCGTCGCCTGAACGAGGCCTTGGGCCACGAACGCGCCGACCTGGTGCTGGCCGCGCTCGGCTCCCGCCTGGCCGCAGCCTTCCCGCCGGGCGCCCTGCTGGCGCGGATCGGCGAGGACGAGTTTGCGACGCTGGCCCCGGTGGAGGTGTCGCCGGGCGCCGAGGCGCTGCGGCGGGCGTTGGAGCAGCCGCTCCGCGTCGCCGGCTTCGACATCCACCCGACGCTGTCCATCGGCGCCGTCGAGGCCCCGGGCGGCGAGGACGCGCCCGAGGCCGCCGAACTGCTGCGCCGCGCCGAACTGGCCGTCGAATCGGCCAAGAGCAACGGCCGCGGCGGCGCGGCCGCCTATGGCCGGGGCCTGGAGACCGACGGCCTGTCCCGCCTGGCGCTGGAGGGCGACCTCAAGGGCGCCCTGCGCCGTGGCGAGCTGACGCCGTTCTATCAGCCGATCGTCCGCCTCTCGACCGGCGCCCTGTCGGGGTTCGAGGCGCTCGTGCGCTGGCGGCATCCGCGCCGCGGGCTGCTGATGCCCGAGCAGTTCCTGCCGCTCTGCGAGGAAATGGGGCTGATGGCCGAGCTCGGCGCGATGATGATGCGCGAGGGCGCCCGCCAGCTCGCCGCCTGGCGTCAGCGCCACGTGGCCGCCGGCGAACTGACCGTCGCCGTGAACCTGTCCACCGGCGAGATCGACCGCCCCGACCTGATCGCCGACGTGGAAGCGATCCGCCGCGAGACCGGCCTGCCGCCGGGCGCGCTGAAGCTCGAGGTCACGGAAAGCGACGTCATGCGCGATCCCGACCGGGCCGCCGTGGTGCTGCGCAGCCTGCGCGCCGCCGGCGCGGCCCTCGCCCTGGACGACTTCGGCACCGGATTCTCGTCGCTGAGCTACCTCACCCGCCTGCCGTTCGACACGCTCAAGATCGACCGCTACTTCGTCCGCACCATGGCCACCAACGAAGGCTCGGCTAAGATCGTCTCGTCGGTCGTCAAGCTGGGTCAGGACCTCGACATGGAGGTGGTGGCCGAGGGCGTCGAGAACGCCGGCATGGCCCGCCAGCTCCTGGCCCTGGGCTGCGACTATGGCCAGGGCTTCGGCTACGCTCCGGCGCTGAGCGCCCAGGAGGCCGAGGTCTATCTCAACGAAAGCTACGTCGACGGCGCGGCGCCGGTGAAGGCGCGCGGCTAGCCTGCTACGCCCGCCCGGCCTCGGCGCTGAGGAACTTCGGATCGATCCCGAGCTT
This sequence comes from Phenylobacterium kunshanense, assembly GCF_003254525.1. Lineage (GTDB taxonomy): Bacteria > Pseudomonadota > Alphaproteobacteria > Caulobacterales > Caulobacteraceae > Phenylobacterium > Phenylobacterium kunshanense. Next base: position 111,966 of record NZ_QFYS01000006.1, on the reverse strand, counting down.
GCCGAGCGCGCGGGCCCACTTGGTGTCGTAGTCGTCGTCGAACACCAGCGCCTCATCGGCCTCGACGGTCAGCCAGACGTTCTGGCGAATCTCCTGTTCCAGCTGCCCTCCGCCCCAACCAGCGTAGCCCAGCGCCAGCAGCGCCCGGCGCGGATGCGCGCCGCCGGCGCCCATGGCTTCCAGCACCTCGCGCGTGGTGGTCAGCGCATAGCCGCCGTCGACGTTGAGGCTGTGCTCGGCCTGATAGTCGCCGGTGTGCAGCACGAAGCCGCGCTCCATCTCCACCGGTCCGCCCAGCACGACCAGATCCTCCGGTGCGTCGTCCTTGACCTTGATCTCCAGCCGCTCCAGCAGGTCGGGGACGGTCAAGCCCTCCACGGGACGGTTCACGGCGATGCCCATGGCGTGCTCGGCGTCGTGGGCGCAGACGAAGATCAGCGCGCGCTCGAAGCGCGGGTCGCCGATCCCCGGCATGGCGATCAGCAGCTGGCCTGAGAGGAAACCGCCTTCCATCGCCCTACAGATTCGGCCGGAACGCGGCGACATCAAGGGGCAAGACGGAACCGGCGCCAGAAATCGTGGTTACGGCCGCGACCGGTTCTCGGCTATCTCAGCTGTCCAACCGGATGGAGGACCCGATGACGATCAAAGTGGGCGACAAGCTGCCGAACGTGACCCTCACCCAGGCGACCGCCGAGGGGCCGAAGCCGGTGCAGACCGACGACTTCTTCAAGGGCAGGACCGTGGCGCTGTTCGCCGTGCCGGGCGCCTTCACGCCCACCTGCTCGGCCAAGCACCTGCCGGGCTTCAAGCAGCACGCCCCCGACCTGAAGGGCAAGGGCGTCGACGAGATCGCCTGCCTGTCGGTCAACGACGCCTTCGTGATGCGCGCCTGGGGCGAGGACCAGGCGGTGGGCGAGGACATCGTCATGCTGGCCGACGGCAACGGCGCCTTCACCGACGCCATCGGCCTTTCCATGGACGGCAGCAAGTTCGGCATGGGCAAGCGCTCGCAGCGCTACTCGATGATCGTCAAGGACGGCGTCGTGAAGGAGCTGAACGTCGAGCAGGGCGGCGAATTCAAGGTCTCGGCCGCCGACTACATGCTGGCCCAGCTCTAGCGCGGAGGCGGCCGCGTCGTCCCCGACGCGGCCGCGCCGCAACCTCGGCGGGCCGACCCGATGACCGTGTCGCCCGACAGGGGAGTCGCCTTGTCCGCGCCCCCAGGAGTCGAGGTTAATGCGAGGCAAGGGCAGGGAGGCCCGAGCCATGACGATGAAGACCCAATGGGTTGCGGTGCTCGCCGCGACGATCCTCAGCTCGGCTGGTGCGGCGCACGCGGGGATCGTGTTCTCGGACAATTTCAATGGCGAGAACGGCGGTGTCTCCGCCCTCAACTACGCAGGCTTCGCCAACTTCACCGTCAGCGACGGTACGGTCGACCTACTCAACGGCTTCCCAGGCCTCTCCTGCGTCAGCGGTGGATGCGTGGACCTCGACGGATCGACGGGCAATGCCGGGACCATGATGACCAGCGGCCTGTTCAGCTTCAACGCGGGCGACGTCGTCACCTTCAGCTTCGACCTCAGCGGCAACCAGCGCAACGGCGCTCAGGACAGCTTCACCGCGGGCTTCAAGTTCGCGGGCGTGACGGCGCTTGACTACTACAGCACCGGCGGTGCGTTCGGCGTTGCGACGCCGTTCACCAATTTCTTTACCGGCGACATCAATACCTCCGCCGGCGTGGCCAGCGGCTCGCCCTTCCAGACCTACACCCTGAGTTTCCGGGCCGCCTCCGCCGGACAGACCCGCATCTACATCGGAGCGGCCGGCGGCGATAATATCGGCCCGATCGTCGACAACGTGACGCTTAGCACCACGGCTGTGCCCGAACCGTCCACCTGGGCGATGATGCTGCTCGGCTTCGGGAGCTTGGGAGCGATCCTGCGCCGCCGCCGGGCTCCGGCCTACGCCTGATGCGGAAACGGCCGGCTTACGAAGCGTGAGCCGGCCTCGCCGAAGCGCCAGGGCTTCTCGGCGGCCTTGGTGATCCCGATGCGTGGCCCAACAATGACCCCCGCCGCCCGTCCGGGCCGCAGCTCGAACGGGGCGTGGTCGAGCCGCGCCCCGTCATGCTCCCGCGTGACGCCCAGCGCCTGGCACAGCTTGCCGGGTCCCGAGCAGAGCCCGCGGGGCTCAGTGAGCCCGCGGCGCTCCGTCATGATCGACAGCCCCGCCGTCGGCTCCAGCGCCCGGATCAGCACCGCCGAACCCTCGCCGGCCTCGCCCGAGACGAAGTTCATGCACCAGTGGATGCCGTACGAGCGGTAGACGTACAGGTGCTCGGGCGGCCCGAACATCACCCGGTTGCGGGCGGTGGGCCCGGCATAGCTGTGCGAGGCGGGGTCCTCGTGGTGGTAGGCCTCGGTCTCGACGATCCGGCCGCCGACGCCATTCACGAACACCTCCCATCCGATCAGGTCGCGCGCGACCGCCGTGGGGTGGCGGGTCCAGAACGCTTGACGGTCCGCAATCGAAGGTCCGGAATGGCGAGAAGCAGAAGACGACATAGGGGGAGGATGCGCCATGGCGTACGTCGAAGGCCAGACGATCCACGACGCCGACAGCCACATCATGGAGCTGCCGGGCACGATCCATCGCTACATCGATCCGAAGCATCGCGCCGCGTTTGTCGAGAAGACGGGCCGCAAGGACGTGCTGCCCGAGTGGTTCGCCAAGGCGTCCGACCGCCACGATGATCCGGAGTTCCGCGCCGGGGCCGAGGCCAACATCCTGCTGCGCAAGAACTATGAGGCCCTGGGCGCCTTCCGCGCGGACGACCGGCCGGCGACGCTGGACTACCTGGGCTTCGCCAGCCAGCTCGTGTTCACCACCGCCTGCCTTTCGAACTGGGGCCTGGAGCAGATGGGCGAGGTCGAGCTCGCGATCGAGGCGGCCCGCGCCCACAACCGCATGATGACCGAGTTCTGCAGCGTCGATCGCCGGCTTCTGGCGACCGGCTACGTGCCGCTGATCGACCGCCAGCGCGCGCCGCAGATCGCCCGGGAGGCTATCGAGCTGGGCGCCAAGGGCCTGGTCGTTCCTTCCCGCCACCCGCCTGGCTTCTCGCCCAGCCATCGCGAGCTGGACCCGCTGTGGGCGGTGGCTGAGGAAGCGGGCCTGCCGATTCTCTTCCACGTGGGTGGGGAGGAGAAGATGGCCAAGGACTACCTGGAGAACGGCCTGCCCTACGTGAAGGACTTCCACGGCGGCGACGAGAATTTCACCTCCCTGACCTTCATGGCGATTCCGCTCAGCGTCTGGCAGACCCTGTCGGCGCTGGTGATCGACGGGGTCTTCGACCGGTTCCCGCGCCTGAAGTTCGGGGCCATCGAGCTGGGCGCCTCCTGGCTGCCCAGCCTGATGAAGTTCCTGGATTCCGGCTGCGCGGCCTTTGGCCGGGAGGAGCGGTTGCAGCGCCTCAGCGGCAAGCCGTCCGAGATCCTGCGCCGCCAGCTCCGCGTCACGCCCTATCCGCACGAGGATGTGGCCTGGATCATGGAGAACTCGGGCCAGGACATGGTGCTGTTCTCGTCCGACTACCCCCACGTGGAGGGCGGCCGAAACCCGCTGAAGCGGTTCAATGACAGCCTGGCGGGCGTCAGCGACGCCGGCCGGCGGGCCTTCTACCGCGACAACTTCATCGACCTGATGGGCAAGGGGCTCGATCCTTCGCTGCACGACCTGCCGTCGCTGCAGGCGGCGTGAGCGAGCCTCAGGCCGGCTCCGCCAGCGCCGCGGCGGAGGCGGATGTCGCGCGACCGATGGCCTCCAGCAGGTCGGCGAGTTCGATCGGCTTGGCGCAGTGGTCTGTGAAGCCCTGGTCGAGATAGCGCTGACGTCCCCCGGAGGCGACGTCGGCGGTCAGGGCGATGACCGGTGTCGCCTGGTTCGGGCCCGGCGCCGCGCGCAGCCGCCGAAGCAGATCGAGCCCCGTCATGCCCGGCATCTGGATGTCGCTGAGCACGAGGTCGTAGGCCGAGCCGGCAAGAGCGGCCAGCGCCTCGGGCCCGCTCGCCGCGCTCTCCACCACCAGGTCGAGACTGCTGAGGAGCTGGTCGAGGACCATCAGGTTCACGGGGTTGTCGTCGACGGCCAGGATGCGGAGGCGAGGAAAGGGCGCGCTCAACAGGTGCTCGTCGGCGTCGGGTTCCTCGGCCGGGGCTGAGGCCAGGTCCAGCGGCAGCTCCACGTGGAAGGTGGAACCGGTCCCCAGCTCGGTCTCGACCCACACGCGCCCGTCCATGAGCTCGACGAGCTGGCGGACGATGGCGAGGCCGAGCCCCGCACCGCCGTGGCGTCGCTCGTCCGAGCGGTCGGCCTGGGAGAAACGGTCGAACAGTCTCGGGACCTGTTCCTCGGCGATGCCGGGCCCGGTGTCGCGCACCGACAGGCGCACGCGGGCCTCGCCGGGGCCGCGGCGCGTCGCATGGACGATCACGTCGACCGACCCGGAGTCTGTGAACTTCAGGGCGTTGCCGACCAGGTTGAACAGGATCTGACGGAGACGGACCGCATCGGCCATCACCCAGGCGGGCGTCTCCGGCGTCATCCGCAGGTTCAGCTCCAGGCCGCGCTCCTGGGCCCTGGGGGTCCAGAAGGCGACCAGCCGATCGAGAAGTCCATGCAGGTCGGTCGGCGCGGCGACGATCTCCAGCCGCCCGGCGTCGATCCTGGCCACGTCGAGCACGTCGTTGAGGATCGCGAGCAGGTGTTCGCCGGATTGGATCAGCACGTCCAGGCGTTCGGCCTGCCCTGGGTTGGCCTCGTCCCGGCGCAGCAGGCGGGCCATGCCGAGCACGCCGTTCATGGGTGTCCTGATCTCGTGGCTCATGGTCGCGAGAAAGGCCGATCGCGCCTGGCTGGCCTCGGCCGCGGCCTCGCGGGCGGCGTCCGCCGCCGCGCGTTCGGCCACGCTCTGCATGAACGCGCGATGCCAGTTGCTGATGGTGGTGGAGGCTCCGCTGGACGAGACGGCGAACACGGCGAGCAGCACCAGGGCGGCCGGCAGCAGCGCAAGGACGGCGATCGGCGGCAGCAGGACAGCCGCGACCACCAGGACCTCGATCGCCATCGGCGCGGCGAAGGCCCAGAAGATCTTGGGGGACAACGCGCTGGCGCCTCCCGCCACCATGAGCAACGTGGCGAGCTGAAGGCCGAACAGCATCAGCTCGGCGACTCCACGGCCGGCGAGCACCATGGCGAGGGTCGGCGCCGTGTAGGCCAGCGTGCGCGCCAGTGAAAGCAGCGCCAAGCGGCGGTGGCCCGCCGTCTCGTCGGCGCCCACGCTCTCGGCGAACCAATGGCCCAGGATCCGCTGCATCGCCGCGTCGAACGCGGTCGCGCCCACGAACAGGCAGGCGGCCAGCATGGGGTGGCCCAGCAGCAGGATTCCGGCCGCGGTCAGCGCGTTCGCCAGCGCGTGGACGCTCACGGGCAGGCGGAAGGCGCTCAGGGCGAGCTGATAGGTGGTGAGATTGACGTCCACGACGCCGGCGACGGGCGGGGCCCGCACCTCGTCCGTCTCGGCCGTCGCCATCGTCACACTCCCCCGAATGGCGGAGCTTTAGCCGCCGGGAGGTAAACCGTTGGCGAACGCCGGGGTTGAGTTGACCTCTCCTATCCGGCGAGCGCCGCCGCGGGCGTCGATTCCAGGTCGTTGGCGTCGGTCTCGGCGATGGCGTCGGCCAGGCCCGGTGTCAGGGCCAGCACTTGGCTGGCGTAGACCCGCGCCAGGGCGCGCTTGCTTTGCAGCCAGGGGTCGTCCGATCCGGCCGCCGCCAGGGCCTGGCGCCCCAGGATCCAGCCGCCGACCACGTCGCCGGCCAGTTTCAGGAACGGCGTCGCGGCCGCGAGCGCCGCCGCGTTATCGGCGGCCAGCAGCCAGTCGGTCGCGCGCTCCAGGGCGGCGACTCCGGCGGCGAGGCGGTTGCCGACCGGGGCCAGCCCGGCGTTGTCGGCCAGCGCGTCGGCCGAGCCGGCGATCTCCGCGCAGAGGGCGCGCAGGGTCTCACCTCCGTTGGAGCGCACCTTGCGGCCGATCAGGTCGATGGCCTGGATGCCGTTGGTGCCTTCGTAGATCGGGGCGATGCGGGCGTCGCGATAGTGCTGGGCCGCGCCGGTCTCCTCGATGAAGCCCATGCCGCCGTGGACCTGCACGCCGGCCGAGGCGACCTCGACGCCGATGTCGGTGGACCAGGCCTTGGCGATCGGGGTCAGCAGTTCCTGGCGCGCCTTGGCGGCGGCGCGTTCCTCCGGCGTCTCGGCGCGATGGGCGACGTCGGCGAGGACCCCGGTGGTCAGGCAGATGCCGCGCGCGGCCTCAATCTTGGCCTTCGACAGCATCAGCGTACGGCGCACGTCCGGATGGCCATAGAGGCCGTCGCCGCCCCAGGCCGCGCGGCCTTGCACGCGCTCCTGGCTGAAGGTCAGCGCCTGCTGGAACGCCCGCTCGGCGATCGCCACGCCCTGTACGCCCACCTGCAGGCGCGCGGCGTTCATCATGACGAACATGTGGGCCAGCCCCTGGCCCAGCTCGCCGACCAGCTCGGCCTCGGCGTCCTCGTAGACCATGACGCAGGTGGGGGAGCCGTGGATGCCCAGCTTGTGCTCGATGGAGGCGGGCCGGAAGCTGTTGCGCGGACCCAGCGACCCGTCGTCCTTCACCTGGAACTTGTTGGCCAGGAACAGGCTGATGCCCTTCACGCCCGGAGGCGCGTCCGGGGTGCGGGCGATAATCAGGTGGCAGATGTTGTCCGCCGCGTCGTGGTCGCCCCAGGTGATGAAGATCTTCTGGCCCGAGAGCAGCCAGCCGCCCTTGCCGTCCGGCCGAGCGATGGAGGTGAGGGCGGCGAGGTCGGAGCCGGCCTGCGGCTCGGTCAGGCACATGGCGCCGGTCCATTCCCCCGAGACCAGCTTGGGCAGCACCAGCGCCTTCTGGCGTTCCGTTCCGTGCAGGGTCAGCGCCTCGATCGCGCCCTGGGTCAGCATCGGGCAGAGGCCGAACGCCATGTTGGCCGCGTGCACCATCTCGAAGACCGCCAGCTCCATGGCCTTGGAGAGGCCCTGGCCCCCGTGCTCGGGCGGGGCGGACAGCGAGTTCCAGCCCTGCTCCACGAAGGCGCGGTAGGCGTCGGCGAAGCCGGGTGCGGCCGTGACCGCGCCATTGGCGTAGCGCGCCCCCTCCAGGTCGCCCTTGCGGTTCAGCGGCGCCAGCTCGTTGTCGGCGAAGGCGCCGGCCGCCTCCAGCACCGCCTGCACCGTCGCCTCGTCCAGATCGGGGAAGGCGCTGGCAAGGAGTTGCGGATGGCCGACGGTCTTCAGGGCGAAGGCCAGGTCGCGGACGGGGGCGCGGAAGGTCATGGGCGTCCTCTGGAAGTTCGGCCGCGTTCTAGTGCGCACGGTGCGGCGCGCGCACGCAAAATCTCGCGAGCCGGCTAGGATGGGCGCTTCCGGAGGCCGCATTGCCGAATCTGATCCGCCCGCTCGCCATCCTCGCGGCCCTGCTCCTGGCGCTCCCGGCCCGTTCGGCGCCCGACCCCGTGCAGGCGCCGGCAGGCGTCTATCGGCTTGACCCCTCGGCGTCCCGGCTGACGGCGCGCGCATCGCTCTTCGGCGGTCTCTACCACTATCCGCTCCGCTTCACGGTCCTGGACGGGCGGCTGGACCACGAGCCGGCCGATCTGGCCGGTTCGCCCGTCTGGATCACGGTCGATCCCCGGTCGCTGGATGCGCCCGACAAGACAGGCGTCCGCGCCGCGCTCGCGCTGTTCGAGCCGGATCGCTACCCGACCATAGCCTTCCGTTCACGGGCCTATCGGCCGGGGCGGGACGGGCGCGGCGTCCTCTCGGGCGACCTCACGCTCCACGGGGTCAGCCGGCCGCTGACGCTGGACGTGATCCTGACCACGGCGGAACCGCGCCGGCTGGCTTTTACCGGCAAGGGCAAGGTGCGGCGGTCCGAACACGGGATGACGTCGGCCCGGCTCGTCACCGGCGACGTCATCGACCTGACCTTCGATGTGGAGTTCGTCCGCAAGTAGGCGCGGCCGGCAAGGCGGTGTAACGAGCCCCCGGTGAGCGGGACGGCAGCAACATCCACGGTGGCTGAGGCGGCGCGGGCGTTGAACGCCGGCGGCCTCGTGCTGATGCCGACGGAAACCGTCTATGGCCTGGCCGCCGACGCGGCCAACCCGCGCGCGGTGGCCGCCGTCTACGAAGCCAAGGGCCGGCCCAGCTTCAATCCCCTGATCGCCCACGTGGCGGACCTGGCCATGGCGCGCGGGATCGCCCGGTTCGACGCGCGGGCCGAGGCGCTGGCGGCGCGGTTCTGGCCGGGTCCGCTCACCCTGGTGCTGCCGATCGCGGACGAGGTGGCGGTCTGCGACCTCGCTCGGGCGGGGCTCGACACCGTTGCGGTGCGCGCGCCCGGCCATCCGCTCGCGCACGCATTGATCGAAGCGCTCGGCCGCCCGGTCGTGGCCCCATCGGCCAACCGCTCGGGTCGGCCGAGCCCGACCACCTTCGCCGACGCCGTGGAGGAGACCGGCGCCGCCGCCGCGGCTGCGCTCGACGGCGGTCCCTGCGCCGTCGGCCTGGAGTCCACCGTCGTGGCCCTCCTGGACCAGCCGCGCCTGCTGCGACCGGGCGCCGTCACCCGGGCCGAGATCGAGGCGGTGGTCGGCCCGCTCGACGAGGCCGACGACGACGCCAGGCGCTCGCCCGGGCGCCTCGCCCGCCACTACGCCCCCAACGCGCCGGTGCGCCTGGAGGCCGAGACGCCAAACCCGGGCGAGGCCTGGCTGGCGTTCGGCCCAGGCGGGCACGGACCCTGGAACCTCAGCCCTTCCGGCGACCTCGCCGAAGCGGCCGCCAACCTCTTCGCCTTCCTGCGCGCCGCCGACCGCACGGCCCCGGCCGGCATCGCCGTCGCCCCCATCCCGCACGAGGGCCTGGGCGAGGCGATCAACGACCGGCTCAAGCGCGCCGCCGGGTTTGTGGGCTAGGCTTCGAAGGCCTAGATTTCCGCACATGACCGCGCCCGTCCCTGCCGATGTGATCTCACGCCTCAAGGCCGTGCTGGGGCCGGGGGGATTCAGCGAGGACGCCGAGCGCATTGCGCCCAAGCTTGTGGAATGGCGCGACCGCTGGGTCGGGACCACGCCGTTCCTCGCCCTGCCCAGGACGACGGAGGAGGTCGCCGCGGTGGTCGGCGTCTGCTTCGAGGCCGGCCAGGCGATCACGATCCAGGGCGGCAACACCGGCCTCGTGGGCGGCCAGATCCCCCAGGGCGAGATCCTCCTGTCCACCGAGCGGCTGTCGTCGATCCGCGAGGTGGACGCGCTGGATGATGCGCTGATCGCCGAGGCGGGCGTCACCCTGTCGCGCGTGCACGAGGCGGCCGCCGAGGTGCGGCGCCGCTTCCCGCTGGGGCTGGCGTCCGAGGGCTCGGCGACGGTGGGCGGAGTGGTCTCCACCAACGCCGGGGGCACCCAGGTGCTGCGCTACGGCATGGCCCGAAATCTCGTGCTGGGCCTGGAGGCGGTGCTGCCCAACGGCGAGGTCTGGAACGGCCTCAAGCGCCTGCGCAAGGACAACACCGGCTACGACCTCAAGCAGTTCCTGATCGGCGCGGAAGGCACGCTGGGCGTCGTCACCGCGGCGGCGCTGAAGCTCTATCCGGTGATGGCCTCGCGGGCCGTGGCGATGATCGGGGTCTCGAGCCCGGACGATGCGATCCGTCTGCTGGCCCGCGCCAAGGACGAGACGGGCGGCGCGGTCGAGGCCTTCGAACTCATGGGCCGGTTGGGTATCGACTTCGCCCTCAGGAACATCGCCGGCACCCGCGATCCGCTGGCCGCGCCGCATCCCTGGTACGTGCTGGCCGAGTTCGCTTCGGGCGAGCCGGGATCGGCCGAAACGGCGATGGAGCGCTTCCTGGCGAAGGGCCTCAAGGACGGCCTCGTGCGGGACGCCGTTGTGGCGCAGACGGACACCCAGGCCAAGGCGCTGTGGGCCATCCGCGAGAACCAGTCGCCGGCCCAGAAGCCCGAGGGGGCCACCTGGAAGCATGACGTGGCGGTGCCGGTCAGCCTCGTGCCGCGGTTCCTGGAGGAGGCGTCGGCCGCCATGCGGGCGCTGGTCCCCGGCGCGCGGATCGCCGCCTTCGGCCACGTGGGCGATGGCAACATCCACTACGATGTCCTGCGGCCCGACGGCGGCTCGGACGCCGAGCATTCCGCCCTGCGCGACCGGGGCTCGCGCATCGTCCACGACCTCGTCGCCTCGCTGGGCGGCTCGATCAGCGCCGAGCACGGCCTGGGGGCGATGAAGACGGCCGAGGGCGCCCGCTACAAGTCGGAGGTCGAGCTTGCCGCCCAGCGTGCGATCCGCCTGGCGCTGGACCCGAAGCGCATCCTCAATCCGCGGGTCCTCTTCTAGGCGGTCTGGCTGTCCAGCACCTGCCGGATCTTGCGGGCGAGCTGCTCGATGGTGAACGGCTTGGGCAGGAACGCCACGTCCGCGTCCAGCATCCCGTTGTGGACGATGGCGTTGCGCGTGTAGCCGGTGGTGTAGAGCACCTTCAGGCCCGGCCGCTGCTCGCGCGCCCGGTCGGCCAGCCGCCGCCCGTCCAGGTCGGGCATCACCACGTCGGTGAACAGCAGGTCGATACGCGGCTGCAGGGTCAGCACGGTCATCGCCTGTCCGGCGTCGGCGGCCTGGACGACGGTGTAGCCCAGCTCGCGCAGGGCATCGACCGACAGGTGCCGCACGCGCTCGTCGTCCTCGACCACCAGCACGATCTCGTCGGTCGAGCCGTGGGGCAGTTCGCCGACCGGCCGCTGCTGGGTGTCGAGCGCTTCCAGCTCGCCCATGTTGCGCGGCAGGTAGATCTTGATCGAGGTCCCGACGCCCGGCTCGGAATAGATCTTCACGTGCCCGTGGCTCTGTTTGACGAAGCCGTGCACCTGGCTGAGGCCCAGGCCCGTGCCCCGTCCGGCGCCCTTGGTGGTGTAGAAGGGGTCGAACGCCCGCTCCACGACCTCGGGCGGCATGCCGGTGCCGGTGTCGGTCACCGAGATCATCACATACTGGCCGGCCTGCACGTCGTTGTTGGCGGCGGCGTAGTCATCGTCGAGGTGAGCGTTTGCCGTCTCGATGGTCAGCCGACCGCCGTCCGGCATGGCGTCGCGGGCGTTGACGCACAGGTTGACGATGGCGTTCTCGAGCTGGGCCGGGTCGGCGAAGGTGCGCCACAGGCCGCCGGCCAGCACCGTCTCGACGCGCATGTTCTCGCCGATGGTCCGCCGCAACAGCTCGGACATCCCGCCGACCAGCTTGTTGACGTCCAGCACCTTGGGGTCCAGCGGCTGCTGGCGCGAGAAGGCGAGCAGCCGGGCGGTGAGCTGGGCCGCGCGGTTGGCGCCTTCCAGGGCGTTGTCGATGCAGCCCTCGGCGCGGACCGGGTCGGTCTTGAGCCGGCGCTTGGCCAGGTCCAGCGAGCCGATGACGATGGCCAGCATGTTGTTGAAGTCGTGCGCGATGCCGCCGGTGAGCTGGCCGATCGCCTGCATCTTCTGGAACTGGCGGACCTGGGACTCGGCGGCTTCACGGCTTGCGGCCTCCTGCTCCAGGCGCGTGTTGGCCTCGGCCAGGGAGTTGCGCGCCTCGACCGCCGTGCGGAGGCGACGCCGGGCGTCGGTGAAGGCCATCAGACCCAGCGCCAGGACCGCGACACCCGCGGCGATCAGCGCGCCTCGCAGCACCGCGCCCTGGAGGCGGGCCCCCGCTGCGCGATCTTCGAGCTGGCGCGCCTCCTCGGCCTTCATCTCGGCGACGATGGCCCGCATCTCGTCCATGTAGCGGCGTCCGCGCTCCAGCTCATCGGCGAAGCTCTCGACCGGCTCGCCCCGGTCCGCGCGCTCAAGATTGGACTTGAGCAGGCTCGCGCGGGCGGCGGCGGCGGCGCGAAGCTGCCTAACCCGCTCGGTCTGGGCCGGATGCTCGGCTACGGCGTCGGCGAGATCCGCGATCTGCCGGTCCAGCGTGGTCGCCGCACGCTCGTAGGGCTCAAGGAAAGTCGTGCGGTGGGTCAGCAGGTATCCCCGCTGGCCGGTCTCCGCATCCTGCAGGGTGGACAGCACTGAGCTGAGGCGATTGTCCACCTCCAGCGTTTGGCGGACGCGGGCCGCGGCCTGGTCCTGGCGCTCGCTCAGCCAGACGGTGCCCAGCACGAGGACGGCCAGGACGGCGAAGCCCGCGATCAGGCTCAGCAGCGCGCGGTCGTTGCGGATCGGCCTCATGCCCCCTCATGGCTGACCCGGATCGGGCACACAAGATCAAGGTCGTCGCAGCATGCCGGCCGCCCTTGGCGCCGGCGGCATGTCGCGGCTAAGGAGCGCCGATGCTGATCGTGCTCTCCCCGGCCAAGGCGCTGAATTTTGCTGCCGGCCCGGAGTCCGCGCCGCTCACCCTGCCGCAACTCGCCGACCAGACGGCCGAACTGGCGCAGACCACCCGCAAGCTGCGCGCCGCCGACCTCAAGAAGATGATGGCCCTGTCCGACAGCCTGGCCCAGCTCAACCGCGAGCGGTTCCAGGCCTTCGATCCGGCCAGCGAGGACGGGCTGCAGGCCGCCTTCGCCTTCAACGGCGACGTCTATGCGGGGCTGAAAGCCCGGGAACTCGACAAGAAGGCCCTGGCCTGGGCCCAGGATCACGTGCGGATCCTGTCGGGGCTCTATGGCGTGCTGCGTCCGCTCGACGCCATCCAGCCCTACCGCCTGGAGATGGGCGTCCGGATCAAGACGAAGCGCGGCCAAAGCCTCTACGACTTCTGGGGGCCCCGCATCGCAGAGGCGCTCAACGCGACCGCCGCCGGCCACAAGGACCGGACGCTCGTGAACTGCGCCAGCGAGGAATACTTCGGCGCCGTGGACCGCGCGGCGCTGAAGCTGCCGGTGATCTCCTGCCGCTTCCTCGAGGAGAAGGACGGCGAGGCCCGGATCGTCTCCTTCTACGCCAAGCGGGCGCGGGGGATGATGGCGCGCTACGCCATCGACAATCGGATCGGGCGCGCCGCCGACCTGCGCGGCTTCGACGTGGACGGCTACCGCTTCCGGCCCGAGCTGTCCTCGGACGACACCTTCACCTTTTCGCGGCCGCAGCCTCCGCCGCCGAGCCAGCAACGCAAGGAGGCCTGAGATGGCCGTCGATTACGGACTGCAGGGCCAGGTGGCCGTCGTGACCGGATCCACCAGCGGCATTGGCCAGGGGCTGGCCCAGGCGCTCGCCGGGCAGGGGGTCAGCGTCGTGCTCAACGGCTTCGGCGACCCGGCGAAGATCGAGGCCGACCGCGCGGCGATGGAGTCGTCGGCGGCCGGCGGGGCCCGCGTGCTCTATCACGGCGCCGACATGAGCAAGCCGGCCGAGATCGCCGACCTGATCGCCTTCGCCCATCGCGAGTTCGGCCGCCTGGACATCCTGATCAACAACGCCGGCCTGCAGCATGTGGCGCCGGTGGACGAGTTCCCGGACGAGAAGTGGGACCTGCTGATCGCTGTGATCCTCTCGTCCACCTTCCACGCCACCAAGCACGCCGTGCCGATCATGAAGGCCCAGGGCCGCGGCCGGATCATCAACCTGGCCTCGGCGCACGGCCTCGTCGCCTCGCCGTTCAAGTCGGCCTATGTGGCGGCCAAGCACGGCGTGGTCGGCTTCACCAAGTCCACCGCCCTGGAGCTGGCGCGCAGCGGCGTCACCGTGAACGCGATCTGCCCCGGCTACGTGAAGACTCCGCTGGTGGAAATGCAGATCGGCGACCAGGCCAAGGCGCGCGGCATCCCCGTGGAGCGTGTGGTCGAGGACGTCATCCTGGCCGCACAGCCGAACAAGGCGTTCGTGGAGTACGAGCACCTCGCGGGGCTGCTCTTCTACCTCGTCTCCGACATGGGGGCGTCGACCACCGGGACCGCCCTGCCGGTGGACGGCGGCTGGACGGCGGCCTGACGCAGGCCCGAGTCCCGCCGGAAGCCCCGCTCGACCCGGAAGCGCCAGACGCGCTCCGCGTTCGGCAGGCTGCGGTCGTCCCACAGCACCTCGGCCACGCCCTGGAGTTGGGTGAGCCGTCCCGACTTGAAGTCGAGGAACAGCAGCGCCGCGCGCGGGTCCAGCAACAGGTTGCCCAGGGTGTTGAAGTAGCGGTTGCCGCGATAGTCGGGGATCGTCAGCACGTCGCCATCGACCTGCACGAAGCCGGGCGGCCCGCCCCGATGCGAGACGTCCACGCCGCCATTCTCGACGCCCGCGCCGCTGGCGGTGGCGACGAAGAAGGTGTCGGCGCCCAGGACGTGGGCCCGCGCGCCGGCGTCCAGGCCTTCGAAGGTCTCGACGTCGGGCGGGGCCGTCGGGTCCAGTTCGACCAGGCGGGGGTGGATGTATTGCGGGCAGTTGCCGAAGCTCTGCTCGATCGCGACGATCAGGCCCGGGTCGCCGGCGAAGGTGACCTTTCCGTTGGCGCGGTTGCGGCGGCGCGTGTGCAGTTCGATGCCGAGCAGGCCCACCGGCGCGCCCTTCGTCAGCCTCGCGCCCGCCGGGTCCGCGTTGTGGGCCGCGATGGCCAGGGTGGTCGGGTCCGGGCTGCCGACGAACCCCGCGCCCCCCGCCAGGATGGTGGCGGTTGGCGCGCCGGCGGCGTCCAGGGTGGCCGCCACCATGAACGGAAGCTGGGCGAAGAACAGGCGGTGCTGGTCAGGCATGAAGGTGCGGATGCCGGCGCCCGTGGGGACCTGCTCGATCCCCACCCGCACCTGGGCCTGCCGCTCCCCGACATGCCAGGGGTGCGCGTCCATGGTCAGGCCGCCACGGCGCTGGGCATGGGCTTCACGCCCGGCTGCGCCTCCACTCGCGCCAGCCACGCGCGGACCGCCGGATAGGGCGAAAGGTCGACGCCGCCCTCAGGCGCGCAGGCCAGATAGGGGTAGCAGGCGATGTCGGCGAGGGTGATGCGGTCGGTGGCCAGCCAGTCCGCGGCCGTGAGCCGCTGCTCCATCACGCCGAGGAGCGTGCGGGCGATCGCCTGCGCGGCCTCGAGATCACCTGGACGGCCCATCAGCTTGATCACCCGGGCTGTCGCGGGGCCGAAGCGGATCTCCCCGGCCGAGATCGAGAGCCACCGCTGCACCTGAGCGGCGCCGACGGCGTCGGCGGGCAGCCAGCCGCCCTCGGCATCGTAGCGCTTCGCCAGGTAGACGAGGATCGCGTTGGAATCGGCGAGGACGAGGTCGCCGTCCTCCAGCACCGGAATCTGGCGCAGCGGGTTGAGGCGCGTGAACGCCTCCGAACTCCAGGTCTCGCGGGGCGCGTTCACGTACTCGAACTCCAGCCCCAGCAGCCTGAGGAAGAGTTCCACCTTGTGGGTGTGGCCGGAGAGCGGGACGCCGTGCAGGCGGATCTTGGCGGTCATGTCGGGTCCTTCCGATCGTGTCGCCAGGAAGCTAGGCGTTGCGCCGGACGGGCATAACGGGTTCAGTCATCAAGTCAGAATTGCAGTTTTCGCAACAATGGATCGACTGGACGAGCTTTCGACCTTCCTCGCGGTCATCGAGACGGGGAGCCTGGCGGCGGCGGCTCGCCGGCTGCGCCGGTCCCCTGCCGCGGTCACCCGAACGCTTGCTGCGCTGGAGGGGCGGATCGGCGCACGGCTGATCGAGCGCACGACGCGCCGGCTCGCGGTGACGCCCGCCGGTCGGCGGCTGGCGGACGAAGCCCGGGCGGTCCTGGCCGCCTACGAGACCGCCATGGCGCGCGAGGAGGCCGGGCCCCTGCGCGGGTTACTGCGGATCAGCGCTCCGCTGGTGTTCGGCCGCCGACATGTGGCGCCGCTGCTGGGCCGCTTTCTCGACGCCCACCCGCAGCTCGCCGCCGAGCTGGTGCTCAACGACCGCAACCTCGACCTCGTGGACGAGGGGCTGGACGTGGCGCTGCGTATCGGCGCGCTCGCGGACTCCAGCCTGGTCGCCCGCAAGGTGGGTGAGGTCCGGCGACAGGTCGTGGCCGCGCCGGCCTATATCGCACGGCGCGGCGCACCGCAGCGGCCGGCCGAACTGGCCGCGCACGACGTGGTCTACGCCAGCACCCAGCCCGGTCCGACCGAGTGGCGCTTCGACAGCCGCCTCGGGCGGGAAGCCGTGCGGTTGCGCCCCCGCCTGATGGTCAACGCGATCGAGGCGGCGGTGGCCGCCGTGGTCGAGGGGCGCGGGGTCAGTCGGCTCTTCTCGTATCAGGTGGCCGACGAACTCGCCGACGGCCGTCTCGTGCGGCTGCTGGAGGACTGGGAGCCGTCTCCGATCCCGGTTCAGCTCGTCACGGCCAGCAGCCGGCTGATGCCCCCGCGGGTGCGCGCGTTCCTGGACTTCGCGGCCGTCGAGCTTTCGGCCCTGCCGGTGATCCGGCCCGCCTGACCTCGCGTCATGGTTTTCAACGATAACCCACGGCGCCATGGTGCCCGCAAATTCGGGAGGACCACCATGACCCTGCATACGCCGCTCTGCGATCTCTTGGGCGTCAAGCACCCCATCATGCTGGCCGGCATGGGCGGCGTGTCCTACGCCGAGCTGGCGGCGGCGGTGTCGAACGCCGGCGGCTACGGCGTCCTGGGGATGGCCGGACGCGGTCCGGACTTCATCCGCGAACAGATGCGCCAGGTGCGCAAGCTCACCGACAAGCCGTTCGGCGTCGACCTGCTGGCGGCCAGCCCGGAGAGCCTGATCGAGTCTGTGGACGTGATCATCAGCGAGGGCGCCTCCAGCTTCGTCGCCGGTCTCGGCGTGCCGATGCCGATCCTCGAGAAGCTGAAGAAGGCCGGCCTCAAGGTCATGGTCGTCTGCGGGGCCGTGAAGCATGCGGTGAAGGCCGAGCAGGCCGGCTGCGACGCGGTGATCTGCCAGGGCGGCGAGGGCGGCGGCCACACCGGTCTCGTCGGCACCATGCCGCTGGTGGCTCAGGCGGTCGAGGCTGTGAAGGTCCCGGTGGTCGCCGCTGGCGGGCTCTATGACGGCCGGGGCCTCGCGGCCGCGCTCAGCCTCGGCGCCGTGGGCGTCTGGATGGGCACCCGCTTCATCGCCAGCGCCGAGGCCCACGCCGGCCAGATGTACCGGGACACCATCGTCGAGGCGACCGATGAGGACACCGTCCGCACCCGCTGCTACTCGGGCAAGCCGATGCGGGTGAAGAAGAACCCCTACGTCGAGGACTGGGAGGGCCGTCCGCAGGACATCAAGCCCTTCCCGTTCCAGGCCATGCACTCCAGCCAGGCCGGCGTCATGGGCGGCATCGGCGGCCAGATCGAGGGCCTCGACGCCGACAAGTCCTGCTTCGCCATGGGCCAGTCGGCCGGCGGCGTCCACGACGTGCTGCCGGCGGCCGAGATCGTCGCTCGGATCATGTCCGAGGCCGAGGCGGCCATCGACCGCGTGTCGGCGATCCGCAAGGCGTCGGTTCCGGCCTGAGGCCCGCGGTTCAGCCGCGCTGGGCCGGGGTCAGCGTCAGGTCGACCATGATCTCGGCCGAGATGGCCTCCAGCGCGGCCTGCACACCGGCGGCGGAAAGACCGGGCGGCAGACGCAGGTCGGCGTCCATGTGGAACAGCGGCGCGCCGGAGTGGGGCTCGGCCGTGATCTTGGTGTCGAAGGCTTCGATATTGACGTCCAGGCCGCTCAGCACGGCCGTCACCTGACGCACGATGCCCGGACGGTCCTGTCCCACCAGGCTGAGGTGCAGCGCCTCACCGGGCGCGCCGTCGGCCTCGACCGCTGCGGCTATACGCACCTCCAGCCCTTTGGCGTCGACCGCACGGACGGCGTCGCGCAGTGCCTCGACCCTGTCCGGGGCCAGCGCCACCAGCACCGAACCGACATAGAGCCCGCCCAGGCGGCTGAGGTGGCTCTCCAGCCAGTTGCCCCCGGCCGCGAGCACGGCGGCGGCGAGCGCCTCCGTCAGGCCGGGCCGATCGCTGCCGATCACGCTGAGGACTACCGAGGGCATGGGGATCTCGCTGCTTGGTCCCGGTCACGGTAGCAGACGCCGACGGCCGGGCGCGAGCCTCGGCATGCGTCGTCCTGCCCTTCAGGCGGCGTTGGCCAGATAGGCTACCGGATCGCGGACGAACTCCCGCGCCTCGCCCAGGCATCCCTGCCAGGCCGCGAGGTGGGTCATGGCGCTGTCGCGCGTGTCGCTCTTCACCAGCATGGCCGCATAGATCGCGTGCGGCTTGCCGGCCTTGTCCTGATAGATGCGGCAGAAGACCGAGGTCTGGTTGAAGCCGTTGACCTGGCCCAGGGTCGGCGCGCCGCCGTCGATCACGCTGTCGAACAGGGCGGCCCGACAGGCGCGTCCGTTGGCGTCGCAGCCGGCGAACTGCAGCGAGAAGTTGGCGGCCGCCGAGGTGGCCGTGACGAACACCGAGTCCTCTTCCCGTCGGCCCATCGTTGTCTTCGCCCCGAGTTCGGCGATGAGGCCCGTCAGGGTCTGCGGGTTCTGGACATCGAACACCGGCGCCTTCGCAGGCGGGGTCTTCGGGGCCGGCGCGGCGGCCAGGCAGGCGAGGGCGGCGGGGATCAGGATCAGGCGGCGCATGTCGGATCGCTAACAGACGCCCGATCCTGGCGCGAGCATGGCGGATGGCGGTCCGTCCGGTTTCCGTGGCGGGAGGACGAAAGCCTGGATAGACTTCCGCGCGTGGATCCGGGGGAGGACACGCCGTGGGTATGACTGTCGCTGTCGTATTTCTGGTGCTGGCGCTGGTGGTGGCGTTCGGCGCCATCAAGATCGTGCCGCAAGGGCGCGAATACACGGTGGAGCGGTTCGGCCGCTACACCCGGACGCTGAAGCCGGGCATCAGCTTCCTGACGCCCTTCGTCGAAGGCGTCGGCCGGCGGGTGAACATGATGGAGCAGGTGCTGGACGTCCCGCGCCAGGAGGTCATCACCAAGGACAACGCCCTGGTCCAGGTGGACGGCATCGTCTTCATCCAGGTGATGGACGCGGCGGCCGCCGCCTATCGCGTCGACAACCTGAACTACGCCATCCAGCAGCTCGCCATGACCAACCTGCGCACGGTGGTGGGCTCCATGGAGCTGGACGAGGTTCTGAGCCAGCGCGACCAGATCAACACCCGCCTGCTGGACGTCATCGACCAGGCCACGACGCCCTGGGGCGTCAAGGTCGCGCGCATCGAGATCAAGGACCTGCAGCCGCCGCCCGACATCACCGCGGCCATGGCGCGCCAGATGAAGGCCGAACGCGAACGGCGCGCGGTGATCACCGAGGCCGACGGCGAGAAGTCGGCCGCCATCGCCCGCGCCGAGGGCGCCAAGCAAGCCGCGATCCTCGAGGCGGAGGGCCGCCGCGAAGCCGCCTTCCGCGACGCCGAGGCCCGCGAACGCGAGGCCGAGGCCGAGGCCAAGGCCACCGAGATGGTGTCGAACGCCATCGCCCGCGGCGACGTGAACGCGATCAACTACTTCGTGGCCCAGAAGTACGTCGACGCGTTCGCCGAACTGGCGCGCAGCCCGCAGCAGAAGACGGTGATCGTGCCCGCCGAGATGGGCGCCCTGGTCGGCACGGTCGGCGGCATCGGCGAACTCGTGAAGGCCATCGGGGCCGAGGGGCCGCCCGCCCGTCCGGCGGCGCGGGGCCGCGGCTCGGTTCCCACAACGGGAGCGTGACGTCATGGACACGCTGATCGGACTCTACGCGGCCCAGCCGTTCTGGGTCTGGGCGGGGATCGCCGCGGCCATCCTGGCCGTGGAGATCGTCACCGGATCGGGCTGGCTGCTCTGGGCGGCCGCCTCGGCCGCGATTACCGGAACGATCGTGGCGCTCGTCGGGATGTCCGTTCCGACGACGCTGCTGGTCTTCGCGCTCCTGACCATGGTCTCCACCCTGCTGGCGCGGCGCTACCTTCCCCGATCGGTGGCCGCGGCCGCCGGCGACATCAACGACAACGTCGGCCGCCTGATCGGCCATCGCGGTTCGGCCGTGGGCGCCTTCGCGGGCCGGAGCGGACGAGTGTTCATCGACGGCAAGGAATGGGCCGCCGAGCTCTCGGACGGCGAGGCGCTGGAGGCGGGCGCCGCCATCGAGGTCGTCGGGGTCAGCGGCGCGTGCCTGCAGGTGCGCCCGGCCGCATGACGCCGGTTTGTCAATGGCGGGGCGACACCCCTGCCAGCCGGAAGTAAAGCCTTGGAATGACGCCACACTTCGGTCGACATCCCCGGGCAGCTTGACCCGCGGAAGGACGCGGCGCTTATGTGCGCCAAAATCACGACCCCAAGGTCACGACCCAGGAGAAACTCAAGGTGAAGACGCCTAAGGCAATCGGGCTGGCGATGGCCCTCGCGGCCACGCTGATGGTCCCGGCGGCGGCCGTATCGCAGGGCAAGAAGCCCGCCGGAGTCCCCGAAGCCGCCCGCAAGGCGGGCATGGCGCAGGCGCCGGCCATCGTGCAGGCCGCCGGCCTGAACTGCCCGGTGTCGGACGCCCGCCTGATCGGCCAGGACAAGAAGACCAAGAAGTCCTACTTCGAAGTCGCCTGCGGCACGGGCGCCATGGGCTTCCTGCTCGAGCAGTCCGAAGCGGGCGTGAACGCCTTCTCGTGCGTCGAAGCCAACTATCCGGCCGACGGCAGCAAGCCCAACACCCCCTGCATCCTGCCGGGCAACGAGAACCCCATCGCGGCCCTCCAGCCGCTGCTGCAGGGCGCTGGCGTTCAGTGCGTTCCTGAAAAGGCGCGCGGCGTCGGCCAGACCAAGACCAGCACCTACATGGAAGTCGCCTGCCAGGGCGGCGCGGGCTACATCGTCGTCGCCAGCGCGCCGTATGACGGCGCCAAGCCGGCCCAGGCGCAGAGCTGCCTGCTGTACGATTCCGCCGAAGCCTCGAACATCAAGTGCACCCTGGCCGACGCCGCCACGCGCCTGGCCGTGATGGACAAGTACGTGACCCAGGCCAACAACGGCTGCGCGATCAAGGATCGCCGGTTCGTCGGCGCCGCGCGCGACAACTCGACCTTCTTCGAAGCCTCATGCCAGGACGGCAAGGGTTACATCTACAAGGTCAACGCGGCTGGCGCCCTGGCCGAGACCTACGAATGCGCCAAGGCCACCAACATCCTCGGCGGCTGCACCCTGACCGACGCCCGCCAGGCCCAGAGCGAGCAGGCCGGGCTCTACTCGAAGCTGGTGACCAACGCCGGCGGCAAGTGCGACGTCGAGCGCTATGCCCTGTTCCCGTCGAAGAATCCGCGCGAAGAAGTGGTCGAGATGGTCTGCAAGGACGGCAAGGGCGCCATCGGCATCTTCCCGGCCGGCGGCAAGGGCCAGGTGGTCGATTGCGGCCGCGCGCCGGTGGCCGGCTACAAGTGCTCGCTGGGAACCGACAAGGGCCTGAGCAACCTGACGGCCGACCTGAAGAAGTTCAACTTCAACTCCTGCGAGGTCTCGGAAACCCGCGTGGTCGGCAAGACCGAAAAGGGCACGACCTATGTGGAAGTCGCCTGCGCCGACAAGCTGAAGGGCTATGTGATCGAGTACCAGTCGGCCCCGACGGTGACCGCGGTCAACGCCCTGGGCTGCGCCTTCGCCGGCAACTGCACGCTGCCGACCAATAAGTGATCTCGCCGGTTTCCGGTTGATCGCGAGGGCCCGCGGAGCGATCCGCGGGCCCTTTGCATTGGGGCTTGCCGGACGCTGCGGCAGACCCGCGACGTAGCGCCTCCCATAAGGAGGAGAGCCGGCCGATGCCCGCCTATGTCGTCTTCATCAAGAACAGCACGATCGACGCCGAGGAACTGAAGACCTACGGCCAGAAGGCCGCGGGCGCGCGCGGCGATCACAAGATGGTCCCGCTGGCCTTCTATGGCGCGGTCGAGACGCTGGAGGGCGACGCCGCCGAGGGCGTGGTCCTGATCCAGTTCCCCGACATGGCGGCGGCCAAGGCCTGGTACCACAGCCCCGCCTATCAGGACGCGCTGCAGCACCGCCTCAAGGGCGCGGACTACCGCGTGATCCTGACGGAAGGCCTTGGCGGCTGATCCGGCGCGCGGCTCCTGCCGGAGGGCGGGAGCCGCGCCTGCGCCTCAGATCTTCGCCTCGATGAACATCGGGCCGCGCTGGGCCATGGCTCCGGCGAAGGCTTTCTCGAACTCCTCGCCGGTCGAGCAACTCACCGCCGGCAGGCCGAGCCCCTTGGCCACGGCCACGAAGTCGATGTCGGGGCCGCCGAGGTCCAGGAGTTTGCGCGCCGACGGCCCGGCCTTGCCCGCGCCCGTCCGCTCCATCTCCACGTTCAGGATGCGATAGGTGTAGTTCGCGAACACCACGACGGTGATGTCGAGGTTCTCGCGCGCCATCGTCCACAGCGCCTGGATCGTGTACATCGCCGCGCCGTCGCCGTTCAGGCTCAGCACCTTGCGGTCGGGCGCCGCCACCGCCGCCCCGATGGCCAGCGGCAGGCCGATGCCGATGGCGCCGCCGGTCAGCGCCAGCACCTCGTGCGGCCGCGCGGTCGCGGTGTTCGCCGCCACGCCGGCGCCCGAGGTCACCGCGTCGTCGCAGATGATCGCGCCCTCGGGCATGTGCCGGGCGATCGATGCGCCCACGGCGTAAGAGGTCAGCTTGCCGGTCGGCCCGGCATCGGGCAGCGCCAGCGACTGGACAGGGCCCGACTTCGGCGCGCCCAGGGCGTCGGCGAGCGCCGCCAGGCCCGCCACGGCGTCCTCGCCGCGCTCGATCACGGTCAGGGTCTCGCACCCCTCGGGCGCCAGCACGCTGGGCCGGTTCGGATAGGCGAAGAAGGCGACGGGCACGGTCGTGCCGGCGAAGACCATCAGGTCCACGCCCTCCAGCTCGGCCAGGGCCATCTCGCCGAAGTATTGCATCTTCTTCGGCAGGTAGCCGCCGGCGCCGCGCGGCTGCCGGGCGACGAAGGTGTCGGTGTAGACGGTGACGCCGGCCGCCTCGAGGCGCGCGGCCTCCTTCAGCGCCTCGGCGCGGCAGGCTTGGCCGCCCAGCAGGACGACCGGCTTCTTCGCCCCCTTGATCGCCTTGGCCGCCCCGTCGATCGCCGAGCCCGCGGGCGCGGGCCGGACAGGCTTCTGGGCGATCACCGGCTCTCCCTGCGCCGGCAGCCACGCGGAGTCGGCCGGCAGGATCAGGCTGACCGGGCCGCCGGGCGGGCCGTAGCTGGCGGCCACCGCCTCGGCGGTGATGGCCGCGACGCTCTCGGGCGTGTCGGCCGACTTCACCCAGATGGAGTTCGGCTTCACCAGCGTCGCAATGTCGGAGTTCAGCGGCGCATCGTACTGGCGGTGGTAGGTGGCGTGGTCGCCGATCACGTTGACGATCGGGGTGAAGGCGCGCCGGGCGTTGTGCAGGTTGGCGACGCCGTTGCCGTAGCCGGGGCCGAGGTGCAGCAGGGTGCAGGCGGGCCGGTCGGCGATCCGGCCGTAGCCGTCGGCGGCGCCCGTCGCCACGCCCTCGAACTGGCAGAGCACCGGGCGCATGGCCGGCACGCCGTCCAGGGCCGCCACGAACTGCATCTCCGAGGTGCCGGGGTTGGCGAAGCAGGCGGTGACCTCGTTGGCCACCAGGGTCGAGATCAGGGCGTCGGCGCCGTTCATGCGAAATCCATCACGTCTGGAGGAACGGGAGAAGCGAACAGCCGCTCGGCGGCCGCCGCGTGTCGGGTGCGGGCGAGACTCTGGGCGATGTAGCCCTTGTCGGTGATCTCGCCGCTGTGGGGATCGGGCGCGTCGGGCAGCACCAGCGCCCGCGCCACCCGGCCGCCCGAGCCCTTGGCCCTGGCGTTGAAGGCGGCGACGCCCTGGCGGACGGCCGCCTCGATCGTCGCGCGGTCCATGGTCGGGTTCGGATAGAGCAGCAGGCCCACCGCCTCCTGGCCCTCGCCGCAGACCACCGCGTCGGTCACCGCGTCGCCGATCGCGCCGATCGCGCCGATGCGCAGCTCGCCCACGGAGACGAAGGTGCCGGACGCCAGCTTGAAGTTCTCGGAGAGGCGGCCGTCGAAGATCATCCCGGCCTGCGGATTGCCGGGCTCCACGAACCGGGCGGCGTCGCCCAGGCGATAGAAGCCTTCGTCGTCGAAGGCGGCGGCCGACAGCTCGGGCCGGCCCAGATAGCCGGCGGTGACCTGCGGGCCCTTCACGCGGAAGTCCAGCTTGCCGGCCTCCGGGACCAGGCGGACGGAGGTTCCGGGCAGCGGCAGGCCGATCATCCCCATCCGCGCGTTCGGCCAATGGACGTTGCAGGCGGTCGGGCCGGTTTCGGTGGCGCCATAGCCGCTGCCGAAACTGATCCGCTCACCGACGGTCCGCACGGCGACAGCCTGGATCCGGTCGGCGGTCGCCTGCCCGAGGGCCGCGCCACCGTACTGCAGCAGTCGCACGCGCGAGAAGAAGGCCCGCGCCAGGGCGTCGTCCTTCTCCAGTTCGTCGGCGAACAGCATCCACGCCGCCGGCACCATGTTCTGGTAGGTCGGCGCGACCTCCCTGAGGTTGCGCACCGTCTCGCCGAAGCGGGCGGCGGTCGGCTGGCCGGCGTCGATGTAAAGCGAGCCGCCGCGGTGCGCCGAGTAGTGCAGGATCGCGTTGGCGCCCAGGCTGTGGCTCCAGGGCGCGGAGTGCACCATCACGGGCGGATCGGGATCGTCGAAGCAGGCCGTGATCTGCGAGGCGTTCAGGCTCATCGCCCGGTGAGTGCAGATCACCGCCTTGGGCAGGCCCGTGGAGCCCGACGTCAGCAGGTACTTGGCGTGTTGGTCCGGGGTGGCGGTCGGGCCGGTCGATCCGGCGCCATAGAGCCGCTCCAGCGGGACATCGCCGGGGCGAGGGTTCATGCCTGCGATCACGGGCAGGCCTGCCAGCACCTCGGCCGAAAGCCCGTCGGCGAACAAGGCGGCGTCCTCGGTGTAGACCGCGGCGGGCCTGAGCACCTCGCAGGCGTGGGTCAGGCGGGTCAGGTTCGCGCCCGGCAGGCCGTACTGTGGCGACACCGGCGCCACCGGCAGTCCCTGGCTCATGGCGGCGTAGGCGACGAGGGCGTGGTCGATGCCGTTCCGCGCCAGGATCAGCAGCGGCCGCTCGCCCACGACGCCCAGGTCGCGCAGGCCTGCCGCCAGCGCGCCGATCCGCTCCCAGGCTTCGGCGAATGTCACGGTGCGCCAGCCGTCGCCGGATCGCTCGGCCAGCCAGACGGTTTCAGGTGTCGTCGCCGCCCAGTGCGCCAGCGCCGACGTCGTGGTCACGTGCTGGGTCGAATAGGGGGTCGGATTGGTGAGGATGAACTCCCCGCCCGGTCGCTCGATGACATCCAGTCGGCGCGGCGCGTAGCGCGGGTCGCGGAAGGGGGCGGTCTCGGTGCGCAGCTCGGCGTCCATCCGGCGAGGGTTACGGGCCTCCGCCGCGAAAGGAAAGCCCGTCGTGTACGGCCGTCAGCGGACGGCGGCCGCCGCCAGCACTCGCTTGGCCGGATACCAGACCGTCCGGTTCGCCTCGTCCTCGATCGAGAAGCCGTCGCGCTGCATCTTGTAAAGCCGCGCCAGCAGTGGGAACGGCGCCTCGGCCAGGCGGCCCACGTAGCGGTCGCCGACCTTCTCGAAGAGAACGCCGCCCACGCCCGGCACCTTGGCGGCCAGCAGGCTGCAATACCATTCCGCGATATCGGGGCGGTCGTACTCCAGGCGCGGATGCTTCGCGTAGAGCTCGGCGCCCGCCTTGAGCACGCCCGCCGGCGTCGCCCCGTTCAAGGGTTCCAGGCCGGGCGGAAGCCTTGCCACATCCGGCAATTTGACGACGACGGTGTTCAGCAGCACCAGCATCACGGACTCCGCTGGAGCGGGAAACTTCTGCAGCCGCTCCTGCAAGACGCAGACTAGCCGGTGACGGTTAGCGGACCCCTTAGAAACGGCGTAAATTTTCAACCGGGGAGGCTGCGACGCTGCGCCTCCAGGTAGAGTTGTTCAGCCGGCGCAGGGCCCAGGCCGAGCGCGGCCTCGTAGGCCCGACGCGCGTCGTCCGGGCGGCCATCTCGGGCGGCGAGGTGCGCCCTGGCGGCCTGGTAGGGCAGCCAGCCCTCCAGGCCATCGATTCGGCCCAGGGCCGCCAGCCCGGCCCCGGCGCCTTGAGCCTCCCCGATCGCCACCGCGCGGTTCACGAGGACTGGCGCGTGCGGGCGGATTTCGGCCAGCACCTCGTACAGGGCCGCAATGGTCGCCCAGTCGGTCCGTCCCGTCTCGAGGCGGGCGCAATGCGTCGCGTGGATCGTGGCGAGGATCTGCCTCGGCCCGCTTCGGCCATGGCCCGCCGCACGGCCGAGAAGGCGGGCGCCTTCCATGATCAGGTCCCGGCGCCAGAGCGCCATGTCCTGTTCCGGCGGGGGAACCATGGCGCCCCGATCGTCCAGCCGGGCGGGTCGCCGCGCCTCGGCGAACCGCACCAGCGCGGCCAGGCCAAGCGCTTCCGGTTCGTCGGGCATGAGCTCGGCGAGCATCCCCGACAGCCGCAGCACGTCCTGCGCGAAGCCCGCGGCCTGGCCGGCCAGGGCGGCGTCCTCGTAGGCCTGGGCATAGGCGACCTCGAGCGTCGCCAGCACCGCCTCCAGCCGCTCGGGCCAGGCGTCGGGCTGCGGGACCTCGAACGGAACGCCGGCCGCGGCGATCTTGTGCTTGGCGCGGGTGATCCGCTGCAGCATCGCAGGCTCCCCCACGAAGAACGCCCGCGCGAGCCGATCGGTGGACAGGCCGCAGACGACCTTGAGTGTCAACGCCACCCGGCTGTCGGCCGCCAGCGCGGGGTGGCAGCAGACGAAGATCAGCTTCAGCCGCTCGTCGGGGATCGGTCCATCCGCCGCCATGAGCACGTCCTCGGGCGTCGGCGGCGGCTCCGGCCAGTCGGGCGCCGCCCTGGCCCGAACCGCCGCGCGTCGCCTGGCGTCCAGCGCCTTGCGCAGAGCGGCTCGCCACAACCAGGCCGCCGGGTCGCGCGGAGCCTGCGACGGCCAGGCGGCGAGGGCGGACGCCGCCGCTTCGGAGAAGGCGTCTTCGGCCAGGTCCAGATCCCTCAGCCGGGCGGCCAGGGCGGCCACGACCCGAGGGCGCGCGCCGGCGATCGCAGACCCCAGCCGATCCATGGTCAATAGACCGCCAGCGGCCGCACCTCGACCTTGCCGCCGTCCGCCACCGGCACCCGCCGCGCCACCGCCAGCGCCTCGTCCAGGTCGCCCACGTCGATCAGGTAGTAGCCGCCCAGGTGCTCGCGGGTCTCGGCGAAGGGGCCGTCGTGCAGGGTCTGCCGGCCGCCCTGCGTGATGATCGTCGTCGCGGTGCTGGAATCCTGCAGGCCCGAACCGTCCTTCATCACCCCACTGGCGCTGAGGTCTTCCGCCAGCGCCATGTGCTTGGCGACGATCTCGGCAAGCAGCGCCTGGCCCGCCTCGCCGGCATAGGCGTCCTCAGGCTCATAGATCAGGATCATGTACTGCATGGCTGTCCGCCCCTTCCGATAAGAGATTGCGCGACGCAGGGCGCTGCGTCACCGGGGAGACGCGCGGGCGTCCGCGGATTCGACAGGAGGCCTCCGCATGCGGGCGATTTTTCTGGCGGCGACTGTCGTCGCGACCCTCGCGGCGCCGGCCCACGCGGCCGAGGACGCGCATGTCCGGGCGCTGGCGGCGGGCTACAAGGCGGCGTTCCTGTGCAGCGGCGTCTTCAACGCCGGCCGCCCCGAGGCCGAGATCTCTGCCGACGACCTGGAAGGCATCTATCCGGACTACCAGGACCTCGTCCGCACGCTGCCGGCGACGGTGGATCGCGCGGCGAAGACTGTCAGCGTGTCCTTCGACCCGAAGCTGCCGCCCCGGATCGCCGCCTGGCGACCGAACCTCGGCTGCGCCCAGCTCCCCATCGGCGCGCCGGCGTCCGCCGCCGGGGCGCTGCCGCGTCTTGACCTGAAGGCGCCAGACCTCCGTGCCCGCCCCTGGCCCCACGGCGACGCCGACGCCACGGCGCCCGGTCCCGCGGCCCTGGAGCCGCTGTTGGCCCAGGCCTTCGACGTCTACGGCGGCAAGACCACCGCGGTTCTCGTCATCCGCGACGGCCGGATCATCGGCGAGCGCTATCGGCCGGGCTACGACCTCTACACGCCCCAGCGCACCTGGTCGGCGGCCAAGAGCCTGACCGCCGCGGTGGTCGGCCGCGCCGTTCGACTGGGCAAGGCCAAGGTCGATGCGCCGGCCGACATCCCGGAGTGGAAGACGCCGGGCGATCCGCGCGCCGCCATCACCCTGGCGCAGCTCATGCACATGGGCTCGGGCCTCTGGACCGACGGGCCGGGCAACCGCACCGACGAGGTCTACCTGGGCGGCGCGCTGGTGACCCAGTGGGCGACCCACATGCCGATCGAGGCCGCGCCGGGAACGCGCTTCCGCTACGCCAACAACGATACCCTGCTGGCCGCCCGCAGCGTCCGCGCCAGCCTGGGCGACGGACAGGCGGCCCTGGCGTTCCCGTTCAGGGAACTGCTCTGGCGCATCGGCATGACCCACACGACGCCCGAGACGGATTCGGCCGGGAACTTCATCCTCTCCAGCCAGGTCTGGACCACGGCCCGCGACCTCGGCCGGCTCGGGCTGCTCCACCTGAACGATGGCGTCTGGAACGGCGAGCGCCTGCTGCCCGAGGGCTGGTCGAGGTTCGTCGCGACCCCGGCGCCGGTCCAGCCCGACAAGGGCCCCGGCTACGGCGCCTTCTTCTGGCTCTACGGCCCGGAGCAGGGCCTGCCCGCCGGGACCTACGGCATGAACGGCAATCGAGGGCAGTACGTGTTCATCGTCCCGTCGAAGAAGGTCGTCATCGTCCGTCGCGGCTTCGACAGCGCGGCGGCCCGCTTCGACGAGCAGCGGTTCGCTCGGGATGTGCTGAAGGCGCTGGAGTAGCGGCGCCGCCCCCCTCCACCACTTCGTGGTCCCCCTCCCCCATAAATGGGGGAGGTTCTGCAGGTCGTCGACGCTCCAAACCTCCCCTGCGAAGCGGGGGAGGGGGACCACGAAGTGGTGGAGGGGGCGGTGGACCACCCCACGCGCTTCAGCCGCTCAGCGTCTCCAGGAACCGCACCGGCTGGCCGCGCCCCGGCGCCGTGATCTCGTCGTCGCGCATCACCACCGTTCCGCGGATGATGGTGGCCATTGGCCACCCCTTGGCCTCGAAGCCGTCGAACGGTGTCCAGCCGGCCCGGGTGGCCATCCAGTCATGCGTGATCGCGCGGCGGTGCTTCAGGTCCACCAGCGTCAGGTCGGCGTCATAGCCCACCGCCAGCCGGCCCTTGTCGGCCAGGCCGAAGACCCGGTTCGCGCCGTGGCTGGTCAGGTCCACCAGCCGCTCCATCGTCAGCCGCCCCTCGGCGGCGTGGGTCAGCAGGATCGGCAGCAGGGTCTGCACGCCGGGCATCCCCGACGGCGAGGCGGGGTAGGGGCGGGCCTTCTCCTCGCGGGTATGCGGGGCGTGGTCCGAGCCCACCACGTCCGCGACGCCGTTCGCGACCCCGACCCATAGGCCGTCGCGGTGGTCGGCGCTGCGGATCGGCGGGTTCATCTGGGCGAAGCCCTTCAGCCGCTCATAGGCTTCCGGCCCGGCCAGCGTCAGGTGCTGGGGCGTCACCTCCACCGAGGCCACGTCCTTGTGCGCGGCGAGGTAGGCGATCTCCTCCTTCGTGGTCACGTGCAGCACGTGGATCCGCTTGCCCAGCTTGCGGGCGATCCGCACCAGCCGCTCGGTGGACTGGATCGCCGATTGGGCGTCGCGCACCTCCGGGTGGCTGGTCCAGTCGCCGGTGCGGGCCAGCGGGCGGCGCTCGGCCAGGCGATACTCGTCCTCGGAGTGGAAGGCGGCCCGGCGGTTCACGTGCCGCAGCACCTGTTCCACGCCCTCGTCGTCCTGCACCAGCAGGGTGCCGGTGGACGCGCCCATGAACACCTTGATCCCGCAGCAGCCGGGCAGGCGCTCCAGCTCGCCCAGGAAGGCCGCGTTCTCGTGCGTTCCGCCGACATAGAAGGCGTGGTCGCAGTGCATCCGGTTCGCCGCCCGCGCCAGCTTGTCGGCCAGGCTGTCCGGATCGGTGGTGGTGGGCTCGGTGTTCGGCATCTCGAACACCGCGGTCACGCCGCCCAGCACGGCGCCGCGCGAGCCCGTCTCCAGGTCTTCCTTCCACTCCAGCCCCGGCTCGCGGAAGTGGACCTGGGTGTCGATGACGCCCGGCATCACCAGCAGGCCCGTGGCGTCGAAGACCTCGCCGGCGCTCGCCTGCGACAGGTCGCCGATGGCGGCGATCTTGCCGCCGCGCACGCCCACGTCGGCCGGCCCGCGGCCCGCGTGGTTGATCACCTCGCCGCCGCGGACGATCAGGTCGTAGGTCTCAGGCATCTTTCGGTTCCGTGGCTTTCAGGAGGTCGCGGGCGGCGGATACGACGGCCTCCACCGGCAGGTCCATCATGTGACAGAGCGCCTGCTGGAAGCCGGGGTCAACGGCGCGGATCTGCTCGTAGCTGCGCGGGCCGCGCACCACGCGCGCATGCTCTCCCCAGGGGGCGTAGAGCCGTTCGTCCGACGGGCCGAACAGGCCGATCGTCGGGCAGCCGGCCGCCGCCGCCAGGTGCATGGCGCCGCTGTCGTTGCCGATGAACAGCCGCGCGCGCTTCAGGCAGGCGTAGGCGGCGACGAGATCAGCCTTGCCCGCGAGGTCGATGAAACCCTTGCCGGCGACATCCTTCAACGAGCGCGCCAGGGACTCGTCCCCGGGACCGCCCAGCACCATCAGCCGCCCGCCCGTCAGGGGGCCGTAGTCGCGCAGCAGCTTCATCGCCACCTGGCTGAACCGCTCGACCGGCCAGGTCTTGCCGACCCAGTTGGCGGCGGGCGCCAGGGCCAGGATCGGCCCCTTCCCGGCCGTCAGTTCGTCGGCGTAGGCCTCCACGTCGGCGTTGGTGAAGATGTGCGGCGGCGCCGGATCGTCCTCGATCCGCAGGATCCGCGCGGCCTCCAGCACCTTGTGGACCGGCTCGGCGCTCTTGCGGTGGATCGCCCGCCGCTTGGTCTTGAGAAAGCGCGAGATGCCTGAACCGCGCAGGTCGACGACCAGGCCCCACCGGCGATGGCGCACCTTCTGCCAAAGCTCGAACCAGTGGCCGCCCGTCTTCGACTTCTCGAACACGATCACGCGGTCCAGCCCCGGGACGTGGGCGAACAGCGGGGCGGCGACGGGTCCGGCGACGATCGTGAACCGGGCGTTCGGGATCTCGTCCGCCAGCCGCTTGATCAGTCCGGACGACAGCACCGCGTCGCCGATGCGTGTCGCGGTGATGAACAGGATCGGAAAGCCGGATGTGGGGGACATCGGCGTCTCTATAGTGAACGGACGGCTGGCGCTCCACAGCGGGCGGCCCCAAATTGCACCCATGTCGCAGACTGTCGCCTTCGCGCAATTGCCGAGCCGGGCCCTGATCGCGGTCGGCGGACCGGACTGGCGGAGCTTCCTGCAGGGGCTCATCACGCAGGACGTCGAAACCCTGGAGTCTGGCGAGGCCAGGTTCGGGGCCCTCCTCACGCCGCAAGGTCGGCTCCTCTATGACCTCTTCATCGTGGGGCGCGACGAAGGCGGCTGGCTGGACGTCGAGGCCGTCCATCGCGAGGCGATCCTCCAGCGCCTGACCATGTACCGCCTGCGGGCGAAGGTGGAGCTGGCGCTCGACGAGGCGCCGGTGTCGATCCTGTTCGCGGATTCAGGCGTTCCGACGCGGCCCGCAGGCGTCTGGGTCGCCGACCCGCGCCTGTCGGAACTCGGCTTCCGCGGCTATGGCGTGGAGCCGCCGCCCGGTGCGGAGACCGTCGCCGAGGCCACGCGCGAGGCGCAGAAGCTGCGCCTGGGCGTGCCCGGCCCGGCCGACTGGGGCTCGGACAAGACCTATCCCATCGAGGCGAACTTCGACCTGCTGAATGGCATCGACTTCAAGAAGGGCTGCTTCGTCGGCCAGGAGACCACCTCGCGCATGAAGCGCCGCGGGACGATCAAGAACCGGATGCTGCCGATCGTGTTCGAGGGGCCCGCGCCGGCCTTCGGAACCGAGATCCTGGTCGGGGACCTCCGGGCGGGCGAGGTGCTCTCCGGGGGCGACGGCCGCGCCATGGCCCTGCTGAGGCTGGATCGCGCGCTGGGCGTGGATCTCATCGTCGACGGCCGCCCGGCGAGGGCCGAGGTCCCCGCCTGGATGGCGGAGGCGGTAGCGCCGGCCGCCGCCTGAAGGCGGAAAGCGGACCCGTCATCCGCGACATCTGGAAGCCTTCGGCCGTCGCCGCACCATCGCCCCTTGTCTCGACTCCCAGCCTGCGCTGAGAGTGCGGCCGATGAGCGAGCCCCTGATCCGGTGCGAGTGGCGCGGCATGGCCGGCGATCCGCTGTACGAGGCCTACCACGACACCGAGTGGGGCGTGCCGGAGTATGACTCCCGCGCGCTGTGGGAGAAGCTGGTGCTGGACGGGTTCCAGGCCGGGCTCGCCTGGATCACCATCCTTCGCAAGCGCGACGCCTTCCGGGCCGCCTTCGACAACTTCGATCCGGAGAAGGTCGCCCGCTATGGCGAGGCCGATCGCGCCCGGCTGATGGCCGACGCCGGCATCGTCCGCTCCAACGCCAAGATCGACGCCGCCATCGAGGGCGCGAAGATCTATCTGCAGATGCAGGCGCGCGGCGAGGACTTCTCCGAGTTCTGCTGGGGCTTCGTCGGCGGCAGGCCGATACAGAACCGCTGGAACGCCTTTGGCGAGGTCCCCGCCCAGACGCCGCTCGCCGTCGAGGTTTCCAAGGCGCTTAAGGCCCGCGGGTTCAAGTTCGTCGGCCCGGTGATCGTCTATGCCTGGATGCAGGCGGTCGGCATGGTCAATGACCACTTCACCTGCTGCCACCGCCACGAGGCGGTGAAGAAGCTGGCGCGCTAATGGCCAAGGGCCCGACGCTTCTCCTCGAACGCGCCTTCGTCGGCGGGCCCGTCTGCGGCGTGGACGAGGCGGGCCGCGGGCCCTGGGCGGGGCCGGTCAGCGCCGCGGCAGTGATCCTTCCGGACAATCCGCGCAGGGTCCCCAAGGGCCTGGACGACTCCAAGAAGCTAACCGCCAAGGCGCGCGAGGGCCTTGAGATCGAGATCAAGGAAAAGGCGGTGGCCTGGGGCGTGGGCTTCGCGAGCGTCGAGGAGATCCACGAGCTCAACATCCTGCACGCGACGGGCCTCGCCATGCGCCGCGCCATCGAGGCGCTCAGCGTCCAGCCGGCCTATGCGCTGGTGGACGGCAACTACCGCTTCCAGCTCCCCTGCGAGGTGAAGACGGTCGTCGGGGGGGACGCGAAGTCGAAATCCATCGCCGCGGCGTCCATCCTCGCCAAGGTCGCGCGCGACCGACTGATGATGGAGATGGATGCGCTCTACCCCGGCTACGGGTTCGCCAGCCACAAGGGCTACAACGCCCCCAGCCATCTGGAGGCCCTGGTCGCCCTGGGCCCGTGCGAGATCCACCGGCGGGCGTGGCGGCCGGTCAAGCTTGTCCTCGCCGGCGTCGATCCGCGCGTGGAAGGCGGCCTTCAGGACGAGCTGCCGTTCGACGGCTGACGCCACTACCCGGGGGTGCGTGGTGCGGCCACTCGCCGCAACGTGGTGATCGGTAACCTGAACCGAAGGACTTCCGGCTCTTTTGCGAGGCGTCCCCAAGGAGCCTCATGTCCCGCGTTCTGGCCTGTATCGCCGTCGACCACGATCTGCGCCTCGTCCTTGTCGCCGCCCTGGTCTGCGCGATCGCCGCCGGCGCCGCCTTCGGGGCTCATGTGCGTCTCCATCGCGCGCACGGCGTGACCCGCTGGGTCTGGGCGGGCGTGACCGCGTTGGTGGCCGGCTCCGGGACTTGGGCCACCCACTTCATCGCCATGCTGGCCTACGAGCCCAGCCTGCCGATCGGCTACGCCGCGCTCGAAACGGCGATGTCGCTGGTCATCGCGGTCGTCGGCATGGGCGCCGGCTTCGCGCTGCCAGCCCTGGTTCGGACCCGCGCCGCCGCCGCGGCCGGCGGGGCGCTGGTCGGTCTGTCGGTCACCGCCATGCACTTCGTCGGCATTGCCGGAGTCCGCGCCGCGGCGCGCCTGGAGTGGGACTACGCCTACGTGGCCGCCGCCGTGGCGATCGCGATGGCCGGGTCGACCACCGCCTTCCTGTTGCGCGTGCGCCGCTCCCATCGGGCGACTTGGCGCGCGCCAGCCCTCGTCCTCGCCCTGACCATCGTCGGGCTGCACTTCACGGCCATGGCGGCGGTGACCCTCAGCCCGGACCCCACGATCGTGACGCCCGAGGACCTGGTCAGCCGCACGACCTTGCTGTCGGCCAGCATCGCCCTGGCGGCGCTAGTGATGGCGATCGCCGGCGGCCTTGCGGGCATGGAGCGCGCCAGCCAGCGATCCACGCTGATCAGCCTGCGGCATGCGCTGGACGCCGTGCCCAGCGGCCTGGCCTTCTTCGACGGCGCCGGCCGCCTGACCACCTGGAACAGGACGTTCGCGGACCTGACGTCGGCCTGCGGCGCCGACCTCGTCCGGGGGCTTTCCCACCGGGACCTGCTGGAGGCGGCCGCCCGCACCGGCTGGTTCGAGGAGGTGGCCGGGGATCTGCCGTCCGACCTCTTCGCCTGGAACGCCACGCACGGCCTGCGCTTCCGCATTCCCGACGGGCGCTGGCTCAAGCATGAGGTCCATCGCACCGAGGACGGCGGGGCTGTCACCGCGCTCACCGACATCAGCGCCGAGAAGGCGAGGGTCCGGGCGCTGGCCGCCGCGCGCGACGAGGCCGAGGCGGCCAGTCGGGCCAAGACGGCCTTCCTCGCCAACATCAGCCACGAGATCCGCACGCCGCTCAATGGCGTGCTCGGCGTTGCGGAGGTGCTGAGCCAGGCTGGCCTCACGTCTCGCCAGGCGGAACTGGTCGACGTGATCCGCAGCTCGGCGGGTCATCTGGACACGCTGCTCAGCGACGTACTGGACCTGGCCAAGGTAGAGGCCGGGGTGGTGGAACTGCGGCCCGAGCCCACCGACATCGGCGCGCTCGTCGCCAGCGTTCGACTGCTCTTCGCGCGCCAGGCCGAGGAGAAGGGCGTGGCCCTCAACGTCGAGGTTTCGGACGACGCCGCAGGCTGGGCGCTCGGCGACCAGACGCGCCTGCGGCAGGTGCTCTCCAACCTGGTGTCCAATGCGGTGAAGTTCACTGACGAAGGCGAGGTCGTCGTCGCCGTCCTCCGGTCCGGAGACGACCTGGAGTTCTCGGTGCGCGACACCGGCCCCGGCTTCGACGCGGAGCGGAAGGCGGCCCTGTTCGCGCGCTTTGGCCAGGGGGACGACAGCCATACGCGCCGGCACGGCGGCGCCGGGCTCGGCCTCGCGATCTGCCAGCAGTACGTGGCCCTGATGGGCGGCGGGCTGGACGTCCAAAGCGTTCCTGGCGAGGGCGCGGAGTTCCGCTTCCGCCTGACCTTGCCGCCCACCTGTCCGCCCGTCGCGACGCCCGCGTCAGGAGAGCCTCGTCCGGAGGACGGCCTGCGGGTGCTGATCGTCGACGACAACCCGGTCAATCGCCAGGTCCTGGGCATGATCCTCGACGCGGTGGGGGTCGAGCACGCGTCAGCGGAGAACGGCCAGGAAGGCGTCGAGGCGGCGACGACCGGCGCCTATGACCTGGTCCTGATGGACATCCAGATGCCCGTGATGGACGGCCTCGAGGCGACCCGCCGCATCCGCGCGTGGGAGATCCAGACGAGCCGGCCCCGCATGCCGATCATCATCGTGTCGGCCAACTGCCTGCAGGAGCATGTGGACGCCGGCGTCGCGGCCGGCGCGGACGGCCACCTCAGCAAGCCGGTGTCCGTGCCCCAGCTCGTCGGGGCGCTGGAGCGGCACGCGCCGCTGCGCCTGGTGGCTTAACCTTCGGTTCACCATGGCCGTTGACGGCCCGTTCACCATGTTGGCCTGAAGATTCAGCTTCTGTTGAGCTTAAGGGTTGGGCCATGGGGCTGCCGGTCGACGCCATTCTGCAGGGCGATTGTCTTGAGGAGCTGAGGAAGCTCCCTGACCGGTCGGTGGACCTGGTCTTCGCCGACCCGCCCTACAACCTCCAGCTCGGGGGCGACCTGCTGCGGCCGGACAATTCCAAGGTCGACGCCGTCGACGACCATTGGGACCAGTTCGAAAGCTTCCAGGCCTACGACGCCTTCACCCGCGACTGGATGAAGGAATGCCGGCGCGTCCTGAAGGACGACGGCGCCCTGTGGGTGATCGGCAGCTACCACAACATCTTCCGCGTCGGGTCGGTGCTGCAGGACCTGGGGTTCTGGATCCTGAACGACATCATCTGGCGCAAGTCGAACCCGATGCCCAACTTCAAGGGCACGCGCTTCACCAACGCCCACGAGACCCTGATCTGGGCGGCCAAGAGCCGGGGCGGACGCCGCTACACCTTCAACTACGACGCCATGAAGATGGCCAACGACGAGCTGCAGATGCGCTCGGACTGGACCATTCCGCTGTGCACCGGCGACGAACGGCTGAAGGACGACGCCGGCACGAAGGCCCACCCGACCCAGAAGCCCGAGGCCCTGCTCGCCCGGCTGATCCTGGCCTCGACGAAGCCGGGCGACATCATCCTGGACCCGTTCTTCGGCACCGGCACGACCGGCGCCGTCGCCCGCCGCATGGGCCGCAAGTTCATCGGCATCGAGCGCGAGGCCGAGTATGCGAAGATCGCCAAGGCGCGCATCGCCAAGGTGATCCCGGCCACGGCCGACGAAATGATCGTCACCGGCTCCAAGAAGTCGGAGCCGCGGGTGCCGTTCGGCAGCCTCGTCGAGGCGGGTCTCGTCCGTCCCGGCGACGTCCTCTACTGCCCCCAGGGCCGCAACGCCGCCCGCGTCCGCGCCGACGGCAGCCTGGTGGTGGGCGAACTGGCCGGCTCGATCCACAAGGTCGGCGCCATGGTGCAGTCGGCCCCGGCCTGCAACGGCTGGACCTACTGGCACTTCAAGACCGACAAGGGTCTCGCGCCCATCGACGTCCTGCGCGCCAAGGTCCGGGCCCAGCTTCCGGGCTGAACCCCGGCAAACTGAATCTTAGAATATCCGTGGTTTCTTCCCGCCGACTTACATCGGCCCGGGATGCCTTCACATGACTGCCCGTCTTCTGCTTTCGCGCCGCCGCCTTGTGGCGGGCCTGGGCGTCGGCCTCGTGGCCGCGCCTGCCATCGCCTGGGCGGAGGGCGGTCCCGAG
Organism: Phenylobacterium kunshanense; assembly: GCF_003254525.1. Taxonomy (GTDB): domain Bacteria; phylum Pseudomonadota; class Alphaproteobacteria; order Caulobacterales; family Caulobacteraceae; genus Phenylobacterium; species Phenylobacterium kunshanense. Next base: position 74,499 of record NZ_QFYS01000006.1, on the reverse strand, counting down.
CCTGCGCCGGTCCACAAGGCGAAGCCCAAGCCCAAGGCGAAACCGAAGGCCGCCGCGCACGCGGCTCCGGCGGCTGATCCCCATGCGGCGGCGGCTCACGCCGGGCCACCGTCCGTGCCGCCCGAGGAAGCGCTCGCGCGCCTGATGAGCGGCAACGCCCGCTATGTGGAAGGCTTCGCCGCCCACCCGCACGCCGACGCGCCGCGCCGCATCGAGGTGGCCTCCGGCCAGCGCCCCTTCGCCACCATCCTCGCCTGCGCCGACAGCCGCGTGGCGCCCGAGGTGATCTTCGACCAGGGCCTCGGTGACCTGTTCGTCGTCCGCGTGGCCGGCAACGTCGTCGACGACGCGATCCTGGCCTCTATCGAATATTCGGTCATCCATCTGGGTTCGACCCTGATCATGGCCCTGGGCCACGAGCGGTGTGGTGCGGTGAAGGCCACGGCCGACGCCCTGGCTGGCCGCGGCGACCCGGCCGACAAGGAGACCCGCATCGGCGCGCTGGCCAGCCTGATCGCGCCCGCGGTCCGGGCGGTCCCTGCGGGCACTGTCGACGCGGTGGACGCCGCGGTCTCCCTCAACGCCGCCCACGCGGCCGGAGAGATCTTCGCCGGGTCGCGCCCGCTCCGCACATGCGTGCTGGCCGGCTCGCTGAAGATCGTGGCGGCGCGCTACGACCTCGACGACGGTCGCGTCACGCCCACCCGGACGCAGCAGGCCTGACCTCAGGCCGCGGCGGGCAGCGCCTGGCTCTCGACCGCCCCAGCCAACGCCAGCCAGTGCTCGGCCAGCGCCAGGAACGAGGCCCGTATCGCCGGCTCGTGACAGCTCTCGGCGATCTCGCTCGCCGCCAGTGCGCGCAGCACGAAGTCGCGGGCGCGGTCATCCATGGGTCGTTCCTCCGCTTCGGATAGGCGGCTCAACGGCCAAGGTCCGGCGCGCGTTCCGCGACGGCGTCTGTTCTTTCCGCCGCGATCTCGTCTATTCGGGAACGGCAGAGGAGATCCGCATGACCGACGCCATCGCCCCCAGCCTGCCGCAGACCCTGGGCCAGGTCCGCGTGATCGCCATGGAGGGCGGCCGCGCCAGCATCGAGTACGAGGTCGGCCAGCACATGTGCCACTCGGGCGGCGTCGCCCAGGGCGGTTTCGTCTGCGGCTGGATCGACGCGGCCATGGCCCACGCCTCCATGTCGCTGGCGCCGGAAATGACGCCGATGTCGCTGGAGCTGAAGGTCAGCTACTTCGCGCCCGCGCGGCCCGGCCGCGTCGTGGCCGAGGGCTGGATCGAACGCCGCGGCAAGGCCACCTGCTTCGCCGAAGGCCGCCTGCTGGATCTGGAAGGTAACGTCCTCGCCAAGGCCAGCTCGACCATCCGTCTCATCCCCACCGCGGCCGTCGAGGCCAGCGCCCGCAAGGCCCTCGGGTAGCCTACTGCTGATAGACCTCGATATGGATGCTGCCGCCTGACGAGGTCCCGATCGCCCAGAAGGGGCGGGTGTTGACCCAGGCGTATTCCGGCGAGGCGGTGGTGAGCTGGACCGTCTCCACGAGGTCCATGACGCCGTCCGCCCGGGGCGTCGTGATCCCCGTCGCCACGAGCGAGATCCGGTGGCCGTCGCCGGTCTCGATCACGCCGCGGATGTCCAGCTCCGCCCGCCCGTCGGCCCGCATCCGGAAGTAGTCGATCCCGTGGATGCGGCCGGCGATCTTGCCCTGCGCCTGTCCATCGAAGGTGAAGTCGAACCGCGCGCCCTGGGGCGGAACCGGCGTCTGGCCCGAGAGAATCGCCTCGGCGGTCACGCCGAAGTCCGTGACGCCCGTGATCTGCACCGTGTATTCGTAGACCTTCTCGCCGCGCATGCGCCTTCTCCCTCTCAGCCGGGTGGGCTGATACCACCGTGACGTGCGGGGAAGGAAAGAGCCCTTCCGGTCCATCGCCGAGGCCCCCATCCGGGGGGCGTGAACAGGCGCGAGGGATTCCAGTATGCGCTCGCCAGCCAGGGCTGAGGCGCCTGGTCCGGCATTGTGCATCGCGGGGATAAATTATGAAATTCAAGATGTTCGCGGCCAGCGTCGCCCTGACGCTTGGTCTTTCCGGCGTGGCCCAGGCCGCCGCCATCAACATCGCCGGCTATTCGACGGTCGGCCGGCACGTGATCGACTTCGAGGACGTGGCCGGGACCAACTTCCCGGGGACCACCTACAACGGGATCCTTTCCTCGGGCGGCGCCACCTTCGCCGAGCGTTTCGAGGGGCAGACCCTGTCGTTCGTCACCGACAACGTCACCGGTGCGCCGCTCGACGTCCTGTCGGGAACTCCCGCGGGGCCGCTCACGCTCGCGCCCGGCGCCGCCGGCAGGAACCTCGCGATCGGGACCGACAGCACCAAGAACCTGCTGCCTTGCGGCGACTACACCTGCGCCGATCCCAACGGCTACGGCGAGGGGTCCTTCGCCGTGCTGTTCTCGGGCGGGGTCTCGTACTTCGGGATGCAGCAGCTCTTCGGCCACGACACGAGCAAGCTCACCACGCTCGACTTCTTCAACAGCTCGGGCGGCCTGATCCAGCGGGTGACGGTCAATGTGACCAGCTCCTTCGTGGCCTTCTCGCGCGAGGGCGGGGTGAAGGATATCGCCGGCGTGTCGGTGTTCACCCGCGATCCCGGCGGCCTCAGCTACGACAACCTCGTCTACGACACGCCCGCAGCGCCCGTCGTCACGGGCGTGCCCGAGCCGGCGACCTGGACGCTGTTGATCGGGGGCTTCGGTTTCGCCGGCACGGCGCTTCGCCGTCGGCGCACCTTCGTGGGAACCGGACCGGCGACGGTCTGATTCCGCGCTCGCCCGTCCGTTCGCCGGGGAGATGGCGCGCGGACGGGCGATGCCCGCCGTCCGCGCGCCGCCTGATCTACATGCGATGCAGGGCGCAGAGCTTGTTGCCGTCGGGATCGCGCAGGTAGGCGAGGTAGAGCTTGCCCATGCCGCCTTCACGCACGCCCGGCGGGTCTTCGCACGTGGTTCCACCGTTGGCGACACCGGCCGCATGCCAGGCTTCCACCTGCTCGGGCGAGGCGCACGCAAAGCCGATGGTGCCGCCGTTGGCCGAGGTCGCCGGCTTGCCGTCGATCGGCTTGGAAACGGCGAAGACGCCGCCCTGGGTCATGTAGAACATGCGGTGCCCGTCCACCATCGACGGCCCGACGCCCAGCGTGGCCAGCAGGGGGTCGTAGAACGCCTTGGCCTTGTCCAGGTCGTTGCAGCCGATCATCACGTGCGAAAACATGGGTGCTCCCTTCCAGTCCGGCGCCGCCCGAATCTCGGGCCGGTCCGCCGGCTCGGGCGACGATAAGCCCGGCGGACGTGAGGGGATGCAAGGCGCCGCTGGCGGGCAAGTGGCCTCCCGGCGCCGCTTCCGGAACCGCCGAAGTCGGCCGGGCGTTCGTCAGGCCTTCCGAGGAGACCTTCCCATGCGCACGAACCTTGCGATCGCCGTGCTGATCTATCCGATGGTCCAGGCCGTCGCGTTCGGTCTCGGCATGCTGCTGGTCCTGACGACGGGGACGGCGCAATGGGCCACGCCCTGGATGATCGCCGCCACGTTTGCGGTTTCGGTCCCGGTCGCGTGGATGATCGCGCCGAAGCTCAGGTCCCGCCGGTGGCGGGTGGCGCATGGCCGGCGCCCCGATCTGAGCTAGGATCGGCTCAGAACCCCCGAAACGTCGCGAACGCCTCCAGCGGCTCGCGCTCGGCGCGGAAGCCGTTGGCCCGCGCCTCGCGATCCGCCTCGCCCAGCGCCACCGCGCAGAACAGCATCAGCTCGTCCGGCATCCCCAGGTGCTCGCGCACCGTCCGCGGCCACAGCGACCAGGCCTCCAGCGGCGCCGTATCGAGGTCGTGGCCCTTGGCCGCCAGCATCAGGGTCTGGAGGAAGAGGCCCAGGTCCGCCCATTGCGGCGGTCCCATCCTGCGGTCGACGGCGAGGAACAGGCCCACAGGCGCGCCGTAGAGTTCGAAATTGGCCGACACCTGGCGGATGCGCGCGGCCATGTCGTCCCGAGCGATGCCCAGGGCCCCATACCAGGCCTCGCCATTGCGGAACCGCCGGCCGGCGTAGGGCTCCTTCAGCGGTTCCGGATAGATGGCGTACTCGACCTCGCCTTCGAAGAGCTGGCCCGCCGCGGTCTGGGCGCGCACCTTGGCCTTCAGCGCCTCCAGATCGTCGCCGGCCAGCGCCCACACGCGCCAGGGCTGCAGATTGCCGCCCGAAGGCGCCCGCCCGGCCAGCTCCAGGATCGCCGCCACCGTCGCCTGCGGCACGGGCGTCGGCCGGAACGCGCGACAGGTGAACCGCGACCGGATCGCTTCGCAGACGTCCATGCCCAGCTCCCCCCATCGCGCCCGTATCCGGCGGCAAGACCAGACCCTCGTCCTTGACCGCGATCAAGCTGGGATGTCGCATCCGGTTCCTCTTCCGTTCGCGGCGGCGCGCACGTACCCTCTCGCGGTGACTCTCCCCGCCTCCGTCGCCCAGCTCACCCTCGCTCCGGCGCTTGTCGTCCTGCCGGGACCCCGGTGCGCCGTCTGCGCGCCGAACGGCGACGCCCAGCCGCTACGGACGCCGGACGCCCGCGACCTGTTCGAGACTGCGCCCGTGCTGGTGGCCCACGCCTCGATGACGGCGCGGCGGCTGGGCCTCCATGCGCCCGCGCGCAGCCCGCGGCTTTTCGACGTGCTGGAGCTGTTCGCCTTCGTCCGGCCCGCCCAGTTCGCCGCCCCGTCGGCGGCCGGGCTCGCGCAGTCGCTGGGACTCACGGAGCCGAAGACGCCTCAGGAGCAGGCTGCGGCGCTGCGCCAGGCCGCCCACGCCCTGCTCGCGGAGCTGGCCGCCGCGCCGGTCCCCAGCCGCGAGGAGGCCCTGGCCATCGCCGAGACCCTGGCGCGCGCCGGATGGCCGTGGGGGACGGCGACGATCGCCGCCCTGCGCTCGGCCCCGGCCGGCAACCAGTTCCGCTCGTCCGGCCTCGATGTCTGGATGCGGCTCACCGAGTGGGAGGCCGAGGCCCCGGTGGGCGAGCCGGGCTCCAAACCCATCGTCCCCGACGCCGCGGCCGAGCGGCTCAAGGCCCTGCTCGCTCAGGCGGGCCTCGACGAGGCGCGTCCGTCCCAGGCCGAGTACGCCGTCGAGGCGGCCCACGTCTTCCAGCCTCGCGACCGCGAGGGCGAGCCCAACATGATGCTGGCCGAGGCCGGCACCGGGGTCGGCAAGACCCTCGGCTACCTCGCGCCCGCCTCGCTCTGGTCCGAGGCCAACGGCCCCTCGGTCTGGGTCTCCACCTACACCCGCGCGCTCCAGCGCCAGATCGAGCGTGAGAGCCGCGCCATCTGGCCCGACGAGAAGGTGCGGGCGAAGAAGGCCGTGGTCCGCAAGGGCCGCGAGAACTACCTCTGCCTGCTGAACTTCCAGGAGCAGGCCAACGCGGCTCAGCTCGGCGGGTCCGACCTGGTCGGGATGGCCCTGGCCGCCCGCTGGGCGCGGGCCACGCGGGACGGCGACATGACCGGCGGCGACTTCCCGGCCTGGCTGCCGACCCTGTTCGCCATTTCCCCGGCCGCCCAGGCCAGCGCGGCGAACCTCGTCGACCGGCGCGGCGAGTGCGTCCATGCCGGGTGCCAGCACTATCGCGCCTGCTTCGTGGAGAAGGCGATCCGCGGCTCGCGCCGGGCCGACATCGTCATCGCCAACCACGCCCTGGTGATGAGCCAGGCCGCCTTCGACGGCGCCCGCGCCGCGCGCGGCAGCAAGGGCGACGCCGAGACCACCCTGCTCAAGCGCATCGTCTTCGACGAGGGCCACCATCTGTTCGAGGCCGCCGACAGCGCCTTTTCCGCCGCCCTCTCGGGGGCGGAGGCGGCCGAGCTCCGGCGCTGGATCCGCGGTCCGGAGGGGCGCGGCCGGCGGGGCAGGGGGCTGGAAGCCCGCCTCTCCGACATCCTCGGCGACCGCGAGGACGCCCGCGCCCAGCTCGACGCCGCCGTCCACGCGGCCACCGCCCTGCCGGGCGAGGGCTGGAGCGGCCGCATCGCCCCGCCCAATGGCGAGGTGCGCCCGACCGGCCCCGTCGAGACCTTCCTCGTCGCCGTCCTCGAACAGCTCCGCGCCCGCGCCGCCCCGTCGGAAGTCGGCATGGAGTGCGCCGCGCGCCCCGCCCTCGACCTCGTCCGCACCAGCGCCCGCGACGCCGCCGCGGCCCTGGCCAAGGTGGAGGCGCCCCTGCTGGCCCTGGCTCGCGCGCTGGAGGACGTGCTCGACGCCGAGGCCGACCAGCTTTCCGGCTCCGAACGCGCCCGCATCGAGGGCGCCCTGCGCGGCCTCGACCGCCGTGCCCGCATGACCCTGCCGGCCTGGCGCTCCATGCTCCGCGCCATCGACGAGGACGCCGAGGACGACCCGGACTTCGTGGACTGGTTCGACGCCACCTTCCTGTACGGCCGGGTCGTCGACGCCGCCTGCCGCCGCCACTGGGTCGACCCGACCGAGCCCCTGACCAACGCCGTCATCGCGCCCGCGCACGGCGTGCTGGTGACCAGCGCCACCCTGGCCGATCCGACGCTGGAGGACCCCTTCGCCCTGGCCGAGATGCGGACGGGCGCGGCGCGCCTGCCCGACCGGCCCAAGACCCTGAAGGTCGCCTCGCCGTTCGACTACGCCGCCAACGCCCGCGCCCTGGTGGTCACCGACGTCGGCAAGGACGATCCGCGCCAGATCGCGGCGGCCATGCGCGAGCTGTTCCTGGCCTCGGGCGGCGGCGGCCTCGGCCTCTTCACCGCCATCCGCCGGCTGAAGGCGGTGCACGAGCGCATCGCCCCCGCCCTCGCCGACAAGGGCCTCGCCCTCTACGCCCAGCACGTGGACCCGCTGGAGGTCGGCGCCCTCGTCGACATCTTCCGCGCCGAGGAGGACGCATGCCTCCTGGGCACCGATGCGGTGCGTGACGGCGTTGACGTGCCAGGCCGCTCGCTGCGCCTCCTGGTGTTCGACCGGGTGCCCTGGCCGCGCCCCGACATCCTGCACAAGTCGCGGCGCGCCCGCTTCGGCGCCAAGAGCTACGACGACGCCATCGCCCGCGGCCGCATCGCCCAGGCCTTCGGCCGCCTCATCCGCCGGGCCGACGACAAGGGCGTCTTCGTCATGCTCGACGCCAGCTCGCCCACCCGCCTGTTCTCCGGCCTGCCCCCGGGCGTCGAGCTCCAGCGCGTGACCCTGGTCGAGGCGATCGAGCAGGTGGCGGGGTTTCTGGGGCCCTGAGGGGTCCTCGGGGGTCGTTCTATTTTCGTTCTTTACAAGTTCAGGTTGTTACGCCAAAGCTTCGCCGTGAAGGGAGTGGTTTCGAGCTCCCGAGTTGCTTTGGGGGCGCGTTTGCCAAACCGTTTCGTCGCGGCTGTGTCGGCTCTTCTTCTGGCGGCGACCTCTGCGTCCGCCGCACCGCAGGACGCGGTGATGAACAAGGAGGGCTATTGGGGGATCGATGTCGACGGCGCGGCCTGCGCCGCCAGCATGACCCTGCAGGGCGGCTCCATCTTCCTGCTGCGCGCGGAAGCAGGCGAGGTATCGGTGGCCTTGTTCACCCAGACGCCTATGCCAAAGGGCAAGTCGCTCAACCTCGACGTCGATGGCCGCATGATCAAGCTCCCGGCCACGCTTCTGGACAAGCGGACCACTGTTTTTCTCGACGGCGCGCTCGATGCGCCCTCCCTCGCCAGTCTGCGTATTGGGCGCACCCTGAGGGTTCTGCTGGACGACCAGACCGTCGCGACCATGACGTTGGAGGGCACGGGCTTCGCCGGCGCGGTCGATGGCGTCGTCGCCTGTTCCAAGGGTGAGCCGGGCTGGTGGGGCAAGGGGGTGTCGCGCGACGGCGGAGCGGCGCCTGCGGACCTTGTCTACAACAAGGAAGACGTGTGGACTCTGATCCCGGCCGACAAGCCCGGCGGTTGCGTGGCCCAGGCCGAGGTCGGAGAAGGCGGTCGGTTTCTGCAGATCATCCGCCAGAATGAGGATGTGACCGTGGCCGTCTGGTCCAGCGGGCCCGCGCTGCGCAGGGGCCGCAAGGGTGTGCTTTCCGTGGACGGCGTGAGCTTCGACTTCGTCCCGGCCTACGATGGCAAGACCTACATGGTCCTCGACGGAACCCTCGCCGGCGAGCCTCTTCAGGCGCTCCGGGCCTCCAAGGGCGTCGAAGTGTCGATCGACGGCAAGGTGCTGGTCAACGCCAACCTCGAGGGAACTGGCTTTCCGCTGATCCTCGATGAACTCGCGGCCTGCGCCCGGGGAGAGGCCGGCTGGTGGACTCCCAACGCCACGGTCGGGGCAAGCCAATAGCTCGGCAGATTGGCGCCAGTCGTTTGCGGAGCGGCGCCGTCCCCGCTATCGAGCCCGCATGCAGCGCCTCGGTCTCATCGGCTTCGGACAGTTCGGCCAGCTCGCGGCCAGCGTCCTGAAGGACCACTTCGACGTCCTGGTGGCCGACCGGGCGTCCGACGCCGCCGCCCGCGCCGCCGCCTTGGGCGTGGGCTTCGGGACCCTGGAGGAGGCCGCCGCACGTGACATCGTCGTCGTGGCGGTCCCCGTCGTGGCCATGCGCGAGGTGTTCGCCGCCATCGCCCCGCACCTGAAGCCGGGCGCCCTGGTGGTGGACGTGGGCTCGGTGAAGGTGCTGCCGGCCCAGTGGATGGTCGAGCTCCTGCCCGCCAGCGTCGACATCGTCGCCACCCACCCGCTGTTCGGCCCCCAGAGCGCGCGGACGGGCCTCAAGGGCCTGCGCTTCGTGGTCTGCCCGATCCGCGGCGGGCGCGACCGGTGCGTCGCCGATTTCGGCCGCGCGCTGGGCCTGGCGGTCACGGTGACGACGCCCGAGGAGCACGATGAGGAGATGGCCTACGTCCAGGCGCTGACGCACCTGATCGGCCGCTCGCTGGTGAACCTCGGCATCCCGGACGAGCGGCTGGCGACCCAGTCGTACCAGCACCTGCTGGAACTCTGCGGCCTGATCGGCGCCGACACCTTCGAGCTCTTCACCGCCATCCAGACGCAGAATCCCTACGCGCCGAAGATCGCCAACGCCTTCGTGAAGGAGGCCCAGAGCCTGCTGGAACAGGTCGGCTCGCGACCGAAGGCCTGAGCGGCCTCAGCCCTTCATGAACTCCGCCAGGGCGTCGACCAGCGCGCGGTTGTGCGCCTCGAGGCCGAAGGTGATCCGCAGGTGGTCCGGCAGGCCGTAGTTCAGCACCCGGCGGGTCAGCAGGCCGCGCGCGCTCAGGAACGCGTCGGCGTCGGCCGCGGTCTTGCCCGGGGTCTTCGGGAAGCCGACCAGCACGAAGTTGGTGGCCGAGGGGCCGACCACGTCCAGGCCCAGGCCGCCGAGCTGCTGGGTCAGCCAGGGCCGCCACTGTTCGATGTGGTCGATGGAGGCCTTCTGGAACTCCAGGTCCTTCAGCCCCGCCACGGCCGCGAGCTGGGCCGGGATCGAGGTGTTGAACGGCAGGCGGATGCGGTCCACCGCGGCGACGATCTCGGCCGGCGCGTATCCCCAACCCACCCGAAGCGCTGCCAGCCCATGCAGCTTCGAGAAGGTGTGGGTGACCACCACGTTGCTGGCCGTGCGCGCCAGGTCCAGCCCGTCGCTGAAGGTCGGGTCGAGGGCGAACTCGCTGTAGGCGCCGTCCAGCACCAGCACCACGCTGGGCGGCAGGGCGGCGTGCAGCCGCTCGACCTCCGAGAACGGGATCCAGGTGCCCGTCGGGTTGCCTGGGTTGGCCAGGAAGACGAGCCGCGTGCGCCCATCCACCACCTTCAGGATCTCGTCCACGTCGATGCGGTAGTCCGGCTCGCGGGCGATCTTCACCTCGGCCTGGCAGGCGTGGGCCCCGATGGCGAAGGCGGCGAAGGCGTATTCGCCCTGCACGATGTTGTCGCCCGGCTCCAGGAACGTCTGGTTCAGCAGGGCGAACACCTCGTCCGAACCGCAGCCGAAGATCAGCCGCTCGGGCTCCAGCCGATACTGCTCGGCGATGGCGTTGCGCAGGATCGTCGTGCGGCTGTCGGGATAGATGTGGAGCTGGTCCACGGCGGAGGCGTAGGCCTCCCGCGCTTTGGGGCTGGAGCCCAGGATGTTCTCGTTGGCCGACAGCTTGACCGGCTCGGCGACGCCCTCGGCCTTGGCCTTGCCCGGCACGTAGGCGTGGATGTCCATGATCCCGGGCTTCGGGAGCGGCCGGGAGGCGCGGGCGCGGTCGTCGAGGTCGGCTGTGTCGGGCATGGCGATCGTTACATTTGAAACGAGTTTCGCTTCTTACACGTCCAGCGGCGCCGGTGAAGCCCCGATGACGCCGCTGAGCCGGCCGGGCGCGCGGGCCAGCCGCTCGTCCTCGCGCTGGTAGTAGCCGGCCAGGGCGAACAGCTTCAGGCCCCCGGCCTCGACGACCAGGTCGGCGGCGACCCCGTCGCGGCTCAGGGCGTCCTCGATGGCGGCGGCCGGGCCGGCCGCGTCGGTCACCCAGAAGGTCATGTCGGCCCCCGTGGGCTCCACGTCCACGGCGGCCACGGCCAGGGCCGAAAGCGGGCCCCAGCTCCTCAGGCAGGGCAGGGCGGCGAACACCCGCAGGTGTGGCTCCGCCAGCAGGCGGCCCCACCAGGCGCTGTCCGTCGTCAGGGCGCAGACCGCGACGCCGCCGGGCGTGCGCGCCTGGGCGATGGCGTCCTCTGGCTTGCCGACCTGCTGCAGCGGGGGTGCGGCGCCGAAGCGGCTCCGTGCCAGCTCCACCGTCCGGCCCGGATCGCGGCCACCCCAGACGGACACGTGGAACGGTCCCTGGTTGGCCAGGCTGTCGCCGATCAGCTCGCGCCAGATCCGAACCAGCAGGCCAGGGCTCGCCGCGGTGCGCTCCGAAGTGACCAGCTTGCGCATGATGGCGGCTTCGCGACCGGGGCGCAGGCCGAACTTGTCGCCGTCGCCGGCGGCCTTCTTCGCGGCCGCCACATAGCGGGCCAGCGACGCCCGCTCGTCGACGAGGCGCAGGAGTTCGCCGTCCAGCGCATCGATGCGCTGGCGCACGTCGTCCAGAGAAAGTGGGGCGGCCACGGGCTTGGCCTCGGACATAATCTATCCCCGAAACTGAGGCTCGGGACCTAGGTCATTGCCGCGGGCGGCGCAATAGGGCCGCCACTCGCAAAAAAGTTGCAGATGAAACCGGGGTTTAGGCCGCGGCCGCGGCGCCCTCGGGATCCAGCGCCTGCTGCAGTGCGGTCAGCAGGTGCTCGGGCTTCATCGGCTTCTCGACCACGCCGTTCATGCCGGCGGCCAGATAGGCCTCGGCGTCGTCCGGGTCGGCGTTGGCCGTGAGCGCGATGATCGGCGTGGCGCCGACCGGGCCGGGCAGGGCGCGGATCGCGCGGGTGGCGGCGACGCCGTCCATCCGCGGCATGCGGATGTCCATGAGGATCAGGTCGAAACGGCCGGTGCGCGCCGCTTCCACGGCGGCTTCGCCGTCCTCGGCCGCCTCGCTCGTGCAGTCGAACATCTCGACCAGCGACTGGGCGACCATGCGGTTGGTGGCGTTGTCGTCGACCACCAGGATGTGCGCGGCGCGGCCGGTATCCTCGGCCGGAGCCTCGACGGTCTCGGGGATCGGCGCGAGCAGGATATGGAAGGCGGCGGTGTCCGAGGCCCCGGCGTTGGCCACATTGCTCACCCGGCCGTCCATGCTGGTGAGCAGATGGCGCGCGAGCAGGGCGTCCAGGGCCACTTCCAGCCCGAGGCGCGCCTCGATCCCGCGGACGCGACCTTCCACGTCCTGGTCATCCCAACTCGAGCCTCGCGGACCGCGGACCCGGCCTTCCAGCCGTACCCTGCCGTCGGCGGCCTGGACGTGCAGACCGGCCTCGACCGCCCCACGCCCCTGCGCCCCCACGGCCTCGCCGATGAAGCCGTCGAAGATCTGAAGCAGCCGTTTGCGGTCGGCCATGGCGGCCGCTTCCGGATCGCCGTCGTAGGAGACGAGCAGGGTCACGCCCGCAGACGCCGCCCGGGGCTGCCAGCGCTCGTGGATCTCGTCCATGACGTCGCGGAGGCGGACAGGCTCGACCTGAAGTTCCAGTCCGTTCTGAGCGACGGTGCGCAGATCGAGCGCCGCGTCCACCATGCGCCGCACGCTGGCGGCCGCTTCGGCCACGCTCGCCACGCACGCCTCCCCGTCGACAGTCAGGCGTTGCCGCGCCAACTGCTCGGTGAGGGCCAGGACGCCATCCATCTGCTGACGGATGTCGGCCGTGACGCGGTCGAAGAAGAACTCAGGCAGAGACATGGGCCGCCGGGCTATTGGGACCTTGGATACTCATTCTGTGGGCCAGCGCTTGCGCAGAGGTTAAATCCGCGCCCGGCACACGCAGGAAAATGGGTTGCGCGGCAAAAAGAAGCGGGCGGCGGACCGCTGAAGGTCCGCCGCCCGGAGGTAGGCGCATTGCGATAGGGAGGAAACGCGCCGGATTAGAAGCGGTACTGCAGCTCCACGCCGTAGGTGCGGGGCTGGATCAGGCCGCGGGTGATGGCCGTGCGGGTCTGCGTCAGGCCGCCGACCTGCGGGTTCGGCGGGCTGTCATAGATCGCGGTCGGCGTGGTCGAGCCGTTGGAGGTGAAGCCCTTCTGGTCGAAGGCGTTCTTCACGAAGCCGATCACCGTGTAGCGCTCGTCGACGTCGTTCCAGAGGACGCGGAAGTCGGTGACGTCATACGCCTTGACCCGGTTCGCTTCGCTCTTGAACGGCTGGTAGTAGGTCTCGTCGGTCCAGGTGTAGGTGGCCGACAGGATCAGCGAACCGGCGTCGAAGTCGAAGGTGTAGTTCGCGTTGCCGGCGAACTTGTGCTTCGGCGACTGGTAGATCCGCGAGCCCTTCAGGGTCTGGAACACCAGCGGCGCGCCGTTGCTGACGACCGAGCCGCCCGACGGGGTGGCGTTGGGGTCGCGCGCGCCGGGATCGGCCGGATCGTAGAAGCAGCAGCCCTCGGTGATCTCGGTGTGCAGGTAGCCGTAGCTGGCCGACAGGTCGAGCGCACGGGTCGGACGCCAGATGGCTTCCAACTCCAGGCCGTAGGCCTCGGCCCCGACGTTGACGAAGTTGTTCGCCGACGCCGTGCCCGCCGCGTTGAGCTGCGACAGGTTGAGCTGCATGTCCTTGTAGTCGTTGTAGAACGCGGCCGCGTTGAGCTGGAACTGGCCGAAGAAGGTCTTCTTCAGGCCCACTTCGAACGCATCGACCTGCTCCTGGTCGGCCGTCGGATCGGGGGCCAGGGTGCCCAGCAGGAACCCGCCCGACTTGTAGCCGCGGCTGTACTTCGCATAGCCCAGGGTGTCGCTGTCCGGCGTCCAGTCCAGGTTCAGCACGCCGGTGACCGCATCCCAGCTGTCCTTCAGCGCGCGGAAGTTCTGCACGCCGGGGGTCGTGGGATCCATGTCGCTGGAGACGTCGAACGCGAAGGCGCCGCCGGCGATGCCCGGCGTCTGGATGATCAGGCGCTGGTACTCGGTGCCCGACTTCTTGTCCTTGGTGTAGCGGATGCCGGCCGTCAGGGCGAACTGCTCGTTGAACTCATAGGTGGCCTGGCCGAACACGGCGTAGGCCTTGGACTCCAGGGTGGCCTGGTTGTCGGCGAAGTTGCGCAGCGGGTTCGGCGTCGCCGGCGTGCCGGCCAGCGTCAGCGGCGTGGCCAGGGCGGCCTGGTTCGGGTTCCCGAGCTGGATGCGCTGGCGATACTCTTCCTCGTACTGGTAGACACCGAGGATCCAGCGCAGCGGCCCGTCGCCGTTCGAGGTCAGGTTGATCTCGTTCGAGTAGTAGCGCTTGTTCTCATCGAAATCGGTGGTCTGGGTCGGGAAGTAGAGCTGGCCCGCCAGGATGCCGGGGATGCCCGCCGTCCGGCTGGTTCCGTCGTAGTCACCGCCGGTCTGATAGTTGTACTGCTGGAAGCCGCCGATGTACTTCAGCTCGGCGAAGCCCAGGTCGTAGCTGACCGTCGCGGTCAGGACGTGGTTGCCGCGCAGCTGGCCGTAGCCGTCGGTGTTGGTGTTCTGCACATAGGGGTCTTCGACGCCCGGGTTCGGCGTGGTGTAGCCGAACTGCGGGTTCACCTGCAGCTGGCCGATCGGGCCGAACACGCGGGTGGTGTCGTAGGGGGTCACCAGGTTCGAGAGGCGGTCGCCCACGCCCATGGTGTCGTCCCAGTTCGAGCGGTTGTAGCGCGCGAACACCCGCATCTTTTCGGTGGGCTCGGCCTCGACCATGAATTCGAAGTAGGTGCGCTTGATCTTGGCGCCGTCGTTGGCCGTGCCGATGTTCTTGATGAAGCCGTCGCGCTGATGGTCCTGGCTGCCGCCGACCTTGAAGCGCAGGTTCTCGGCCACCGGCAGGGAGACGACCGCCTCGATGCGCGTGCGGTCATAGTTGCCGTAGGAGGCGCGGATCTCGCCGCCGAACTCCTGGCTCGGGCGCTTGGAGACCTGGTTGATGGCGCCGCCGATGGCGTTGCGGCCGTACAGGGTGCCCTGCGGGCCGCGCAGGATTTCCGTGCGCTCGATGAACAGCGGGGTCTTGAACAGTTCCGACGACGAGGCGGAATAGAAGCCGTCCGAGTAGGAGGCCACGCCCGGGTCGTTGCCGATGTAGAAGGTGTTGCGGCCGGCGCCGCGCAGGCTGACGCGGTCGGTGCCGGAATAGTTCATGCCCGGCGTGAAGTTCACGAAGTCCTGGATGCCGGTGATGCCGGCGACGTCGCGACGCTCGGAGGTGAAGGCCGACACGGCCACCGGCACGTCCTGCAGCGACTGCTCGCGCTTTTCGGCGGTGATGACCAGTTCTTCCAGGGTGGCCTCGCCGGCGTCCTGGGCGAGGGCGGGTTGAGCCACGGCGGCCAGGGCGATGGCGGAGACACTAGCGGCCAGGATCGGCCGCACAGAGGCGGTCTTGCGAGACATAAAGGTCCTCCCAAGGCGCATCCGACGTCGCCGTCGCCGGCCCTGTGGTTTGAATTGTTGGAGCCGGCGCGGGGAGGCGCACGACGGGCGGACCCTCAGGGCGGATCGGCCGCGTCGTCAACTCATCGGCGATAACTTACGTCGCGCAAGCGCCGCCATTTTTTCAGACTGTGGCGAAAAGACCGCATTTTCGAAACAAGGCGTTAAAATCGAACAATGGTCACCGACCCCTTGTGCGGTAAGGCGTGGCGTAACGACGAAATGCGTATTGGCGCGTACCGGTATGTCAAAAATGACCCGCGGCAGGATGGGCGTGCAGGGCCCGCTCAAACCCGCGCCCGCCGGAAGGGCGGTCCCCACGCGGTGTCATCCCGGTTTCGCCAGAGGCGAAGACCGGGATCCAACCCGCCGAAAGCTCCGCGCCGTGGAAGCCCCCTCCACGCCGACGCCCCTCCGGCGCGCCCGGTCGCCCGGAACGACGTTGGGTCCCGGTCTTGGGCCTTCGCCCAAACCGGGATGACACCCCGTGGGAGCTATCCTCTACCCGTCGATGGGTCGGCTGACGTGCGTTCCTTGCTGCCTGTCGCGTCGACCGCATGGCGGATCGGCCTGCCGGCAATCGACCCAGTGCAGTCGTCCAACTAGCGCCGGACTAACGCCCGATCCGGCGCGCCATCCGCGAGGACGCGCCGTAGGTGGATATCCAGATCAGAAGTTCCGTCGCTTTAGCGATGAACGCATCAAGCACCCTCCCGCCGCGAGACCGCCGCCTCTCTCGTGCTCCTTCCAGGTGTGCAAGTTCTTCTACCTGGATGGTCGCTATCGCCCGTGAGACCTCGGCGTCACGGTCAGCGAGCCAGGCAAGCTGAGCTTGCAGATGGGCGTGCACCGTCCGTTCGACGGCCTCGGTGCAGATGAGGATCGCCGATCTGCCCAAGCCTGCGGTTGCCAAGCCAGGAAGCCAACCGCCCACGCCCCACAGTGCGATCGCGCCGCACGGCGTGATCCCGCGCTGCTTCATCAGAGCGGCGAACTCATCTTTGTGGCCGCGCTCGTCCCTCAGCGACTGATCCAGGAAGGGCAGCAAGTCTGGCGAGCGCCAGCGAGCGAGGTAGCGCTGGCCGGTGTAGATGCGGATAGCGCCGCACTCTCCAGCGTGATTGACGCGAAGGATATCGGCGAGGGTTCGATCTACTGCAGGCACGTGTGGAGGTCACCACACAGCAGAGACGCGAGCCATCGCAATGTTCGCTTTCCACGCGCCTCGCACGGAGATCCCGGCGCCCTGCCGGCCGCCCATGAAAAAGGGGCGGCGGATTGCTCCGCCGCCCCCAAAGGCTCCCTGGAAGGCGCTGGTTACCAGCGCTTGGTCACCGACACGCCGTAGGTGCGCGGCTCGGTGTAGAAGACGTTCCGGAACATGCCGGAGCTGTCGTCGGTCAGGTAGAAGTCGGTGATCGCCTTCTCGTTGGTGGCGTTCTTGATGTAGCCGCCCACCTCGACGCCCATGTCGCTGTTCACGATCGTCAGGGTCAGGTTGACGTTTTCCCAGCCTTTGATGCGGTCCGGCTCGGAGTTGTAGATCCGGGCGAACGTCTTGGTCTGGCGGTAGTAGTCGCCGCGCAGGGTCGCGTCCCAGTCGCCGAGGGTCCAGGTGTACTGGGCGCCCAGCGAGACGGTCCAATGCGGCGAGTTCGGCAGTTCGTTGCCGCTGATGTCCGCCGCAACGCCCTCGCTGACCAGGCCGCCGAAGGCGTTGGTGCCGGCCGCGATGGCCCCGCCGCCGATGTTCGTGCCCGCGCCGGCCGCGGAGGCCAGGGTGCAGACGCCGAGCAGGTTGAACGGGTTGGTGGCGTTGGCGATCGTCAGCGCCGTCGCGGCGTGGGCCGTGGTGACGACGCAGTTCGACGCGGCGCTCGACTTCACCAGGGTCAGCAGCGAGTTGCTCTGGGTCCGGTTGAAGGTGTCGATCGAACTCGCGTCGCCGATCTTGGAGTCGAGGTAGCCGATGGCGGCGTTCAGGCGAAGGCCATCGAGCGGCTGCCAGATCGACTCGAACTCCACGCCCTTCACCTTGGCGTCGATGTTCTCGTTGATCGAGGTGCGGTTGATGATCTTCGAGACCTGGTAGCCCTTATAGTCGTAGTGGAAGGCCGCCATGTTCACCTGCAGGGTGCCGTCCAGCAGGGTGTTCTTGGTGCCGATTTCGAAGGAGTCGATGAACTCCGGTTCGAAGGTCGGCGAGACCGGCACGACGCCGATGCCGGGGCTGAACGGCGGGTTCACGCCGCCGCCCTTATAGCCGCGGGCATAGAAGCCGTAGATCAGGGTGTCGTTGGTGAAGCCCAGGTCCGGCTGCCAGTCGAAGCCGAAGCGGCCCGTCGGCTCCTTGAACTTGACCTTCTGGGTGCCGATCGGCGTCGGGCCCACGCCGGGCGCGCCCAGCGTGACCGAGTGCGCCAGCACCTTCTTGTCGTCGATCGAGTAGCGCAGGCCGAGCGTCCACTTGAAGTTCTCGGCCATCTGCCAATAGAGCTCGCCGAACACCGCGTAGGACGTCAGGCGGTACGGGCCGTAGCTGTCATAGTAGTTGTGGCCCGAACGATTGGGATCGGCGTTCGGATCGACGGACACGCAAGGCGCCGGACCAACGCAGTTCGCGTTGCCGGTCGCGAACAGGTTGTTGATCTGGTAGTAGCCGGTCCCGGTGTTGAACATGACGTAGTAGTCGCCGTCGGTGCGGAACTTCGTCATGAAGGCGCCGACGTTGAAGTTGAACGGCCCGTCGAAGCTCGACTGGAACCGCACTTCATGGCTCCACTGCTCGGTGTAGGCCGAGGAGATGTCGCTGGTCGTGAAGCGGTTAAGGGTGCCGTTCTGCGGGTCGCGGATGGCGCCGTTCGGGAACAGGCTGGGGTAGATCGCCGTCGCATAGCCCGGCACGGCCGCGAACACGTTCACCGGGTTCGGCGTGGCGTTGAAGCCGACGCTGGGCGTGTAGCGGTTGTAGTCCTGGCGCGTGTACAGCTTGTAGAAGGTGTACGACGACAGCCAGTTCAGGCTGACGTTCTCGGTCAGGTCGAAGACGGCGTTGAACTCGTAGATGTCGGTCTTCGACTTGTAGATCGGGTCGAAGGTCGACTCGATGTCGCGGATGTTCGGCGTCTGGACCTTGCCGGCGTAGGCGTCGCCGGTCTGGAAGCCGCCGAGGGCGCCGAACAGGCCGCCGAGCGTGCCTGCCGAGTTCACCGTGCCCAGCACGTCCGCGGAGTAGAGGGACGTGGCCGCGCAGCCCTGGGTGAAGAAGCCGCGCTGGACCTGGCCCACCAGCCCGCCGGCCGCGCTTGAGAAGGCCACGCCGCCGACGTTCGCCGGACCGTTGTCCTTGGTGCAGAACTGCTTGCCGATGCGCGAGCGGTTGTCGTCTTCCTCGAAGTGGTCCCACATCACCCAGGTCTGCAGGCGATCGCTGGGCTTGAAGGACAGGGTGGCGCGCGTGCCCCACAGGTCGCGGTCGTCGGCGTCGTTGCCGGTGACGATGTTCTCGCCGAAGCCGTCACGCTTCAGATAGCTGCCCGCCAGGCGCAGGGCGAGCATGTCGCCCAGCGGCAGGTTGACCATCCCGCGGGCCTTCATGGTGTTGTAGTTGCCGTACTCGGCCCGAAGGTTGCCCTCGAAGGTGTCGGTGGGCTTGGCGGTCAGCAGGTTGACGACGCCGCCGGTGGCGTTGCGTCCGTACAGGGTGCCTTGCGGACCGCGCAGCACTTCCACCCGCTCGACGTCGTAGAACTCGGTCTCGAACAGGTTGTTGGCGATCAGCGGGGCGTTGTTCAGGTGGATGCCGGTGCCGGCGTCGCCCGAGGCCGCCACCAGCTTCGAGCCGATGCCGCGGATCTGGAAGTTGTAGCCGGTGAAGTTCCCCTTGGAGAAGTTCACGTTCGGCACGGCCAGCACCAGGTTCGGGCCGCCGTCGATCTTCGATTTCTCGAGCGCGTTCTGGTCGAACGCCGACACGGCGATCGGCACGTCCTGGAGGGCTTCCTCCTTTTTCTGCGCCGTGACGACCAGTTCCTCGATCACGTTCGCCTGGCCCGATTGGGCGAAGGCAGGCGCCGCAAGCGCCGAAATCGCTGCGGCGGACACGCCAACAGCCAGCCAACTCCGAAGAGTTCGGGTATCCGTCATATGTTCCTCCCAGGGCGGTCCAGGCTCTTTTTGTGGCCCGTGGTCGCCAGTTACGCCGCTAAAGCGTAGCCGATGGGGAGGCGGCGTAGCCCCCCAGTCAGCCAGGCCAAGCTCAACCGACTGCGGCGAACTGTCAACGGAAGCCTAGGCTCCGTAAGGGATTGCGTTACGTAACTGTGGCGCCTGGAACAACGAACTTGCCCTTACGTCGCTTCCCTGGAGGGCCCGCGCGGGCCATATGGGCCCGATGAACAACGGCGCCCTCGTGCTCTTTTCCGGCGGTCAGGACTCCACGGCATGCCTCGCCTGGGCCCTTTCCCGGTATGATCGTGTCGAGACGGTGGGTTTCGACTATGGCCAGCGGCACGCGGTCGAACTGGAGGCCCGGCAGGCGGTGCGCGCCCGGATCGTCCGCGAATTTCCGGACTGGAGCCCGCGACTCGGCGACGACCACATGCTCGACATCCGCAGTTTCGGCGCCCTCGCCGAGACGGCCATGACCTCCGAGCGGGAGATCGAGATCACCGAGAAGGGTTTGCCCTCCACCTTCGTGCCGGGTCGGAACCTCGTGTTCCTCGTCTACGCGGCCGCCCTGGCCGACCGCCGGCTCCTGGGCGCGCTCGTGGGTGGGATGTGCGAGACGGACTTCTCCGGCTATCCGGACTGCCGCCGCGACACGCTCGACGCTATGCAGCAGGCCCTCAATCTCGGCATGGAGCAGACCTTCCGAATCGAGACCCCGCTGATGCGCCTGACGAAGGCTGAAACGTGGGCCTTGGCCAAGGGCCTGGGCGGCGAGGCGCTGGTCGAGCTGACCGTCCAGGACAGCCACACCTGCTATCTCGGCGAGCGCGGCGTGCTCCACGCCTGGGGCCACGGCTGCGGGACCTGCCCGGCATGCGAGCTGCGCCGCCGGGGGTTCGAACAGTGGGACGCCGACGGCCGGCCGGCGCTGGCGTCATGAGCTATGCGGTCAAGGAGATATTCCTGACCCTCCAGGGCGAGGGCGGTCAGGCCGGCCGTCCGGCCGTGTTCTGCCGCTTCGCCGGCTGCAACCTGTGGAGCGGGCTGGAGCGCGACCGCGACAAGGCCGTCTGCACGTTCTGCGACACCGACTTCGTGGGCATGGACGGTCCCGGCGGTGGCCGCTTCGCCGACGCGGAGGCCCTGGCCGCGGCTATCGAGGCCGCCTGGACCGGCGGGCCCGACAATCGCCTCACGGTGCTGACCGGGGGCGAGCCGCTGCTCCAGGTCGACGCCGCCCTGGTCGATGCGCTGCACGCCCGCGGCTTTTCCATCGCGCTGGAGACCAACGGGACCCTGCCGGTCCCCGATGGTGTCGACTGGATCTGCGTCAGTCCCAAGGCCGACGCGCCCGTGGTCCAGACCCGCGGCCAGGAGCTGAAGCTGGTCTTCCCCCAGGAGAAGGCGCCGCCCGAGCGCTTCGAGCACCTGGATTTCGAGCGTTTCCTGCTGCAGCCGATGGACGGACCCGATCGCGACCGGAACACGCAGGCGGCGATCGCCTATTGCCTCGCACACCCCCGCTGGCGTTTAAGCGTCCAGACCCACAAGTACCTCGGCATCGCCTGAGGCCCTTCCGGCCTCCGCGAGCCCCTGCACGTTGAAATGACCCAGCCCTATTTCGAGATCACCAAGGCCGCGACGTTCGATGCGGCGCACTACCTGGCGGAGGGCCCGGCGCACCGGCCCTATACCAACCTGCACGGCCATTCGTTCAAGGTGGAGGCCACCGTGCGCGGCCCTGCCGTGGAGCCGGTCGGCTGGGTGGCGGATCTCGCCGACCTGGAATCGGCGCTGAAGGGCGTGGCCTCCGAGCTCGACCACGGCCTGCTCAACGAGAAACCGGGCCTCGAACGGCCGACCCTCGAGCACATCTGCCTCTATTTCGCCGAGCGTCTGAAGCCGGCCTTTCCCGGCCTGTCGCGCATCGTCGTCTCGCGCCCCACCATCGGCGAGAGCTGCGCCTTCAGCCTCTAGACCCGCGGCTTCGGGGCGTTCCGGAGGTAGGGCGGGTCCGTGTGCCGCCTCCACGGGCCCTCGAACTTGGGGTCGTCCTTGCGGCGCCGGTCCGGCCCGAAATAGTCGTCGCAGCGTACGAAGGGCCGCGGGAACTCGATCGCCTGGTGCAGCCGCTCGATCACGCCCCGGGCGGTCAGCGGCTTCGTCAGGATCTCGCTGACCCCGGCGTCCCGCGCCTCCTTCACCCGGGCCAGGGTGGAGTGGGCGGTGATCATGATCACCGGCGCCATCATGTTCGGGCTGTCGGGTGAGTTGCGGAGCAACCGGACGAAATCGATGCCGTCCAGCGGCTGCATCGACAGGTCGGTCATCACCACGTCGACCTCGTGGTCGCGCATGATCTGCAGGCCCTCGGCCCCGTCGCGGGCCTCATAGATCTTCTGCACGCCGACCGAGCGGAGAATCTCGCGCACCATCACGCGGATGAACTGGTTGTCGTCCACCAGCAGGATTCTCAGCAGGTCGTACTTCAAGTCGCCCCACGCGGCCGCATGATCACCCGCTCAACGCATGACGCTCGGTGAACGGGTTCGGCAGATAGGGCGCGCCGCCCGCGCCGGTCAATCGGGGACGTCGTCGCAGGTGCCGAAAACCCCCGGTCCATCCGCGACTTGCGGGGTTTCAGCCGCGGTCCGCGCCGGGGTCGAACGCCCCGCCGCCGGTCTGCGCCCGGTGCCGGAGGAAGGCGTCGGCCAGGACGCAGGCGACCATGGCCTCCACCACCGGCACGGCGCGGATGCCGACGCAGGGGTCATGCCGGCCCTTGGTGCGCAGCTCGACCTCTTCGCCGGCCTCGTTCAGCGTCCGGCGCGGGGTCAGGATCGAGGAGGTGGGCTTGAACGCCACCCGCGCGGTCACCGCCTGGCCGGTGGAGATTCCGCCCAGCACGCCGCCGGCCTTGTTCGACAGGAAGACCGGCCCGTCGTTGCCCATCCGCATCTCGTCGGCGTTCTCCTCGCCGGACAGCGCCGCCGAGGCGAAGCCCGCGCCGATCTCCACGCCCTTGGCGGCGTTGATCGACATCAGGGCCGCCGCCAGCTCGGCGTCCAGCTTGCCGTAGAGCGGCGCGCCCCAGCCGGCCGGAACGCCGCTGGCCTCCACCGCCACCACCGCGCCGGTGGACGAGCCGGCCTTGCGCACCTTCTCCAGGTGTTCCTCCCACACCGGCACGATGGCCGGATCGGGCGCCCAGAACGGATTGTCGCCGGTGACGTCGAAGTCGATCCGCTCCGGGTCCACCGCGTGCGGGCCGATCTGCACGACCGCGCCGCGGATCGTCACGCCGGCGATCACCTTGCGGGCGATCGCCCCGGCCGCCACGCGCGCCGCGGTCTCCCGCGCCGAGGACCGGCCGCCGCCGCGATAGTCCCGCACCCCGTACTTGGCGAAATAGGGATAGTCCGCGTGGCCCGGCCGGAAGGCCTGGGCGATCTCGGAGTAGTCCTTGCTGCGCTGGTCGGTGTTCTCGATCATCAGCGAGATCGGCGTGCCGGTGGTGACCTGGCCGTCGGTCCGCTCGTCCTGGAACACGCCCGAGAGGATGCGGACCGCGTCCGGCTCCTGGCGCTGGGTGACGAACTTGCCCTGCCCAGGCCGGCGGCGGTCCAGCCACGGCTGGATGTCGGCCTCGGTCAGGCCGATCCCGGGGGGGCACCCGTCCACCACGCAGCCCAGGGCGGGCCCGTGGCTCTCGCCCCAGGTGGTCACGCGGAAAAGGTGGCCGAAGGTGTTGTGCGACATGGCGCCGGTTCTCTAGCCCGGAACTTCGCCCGCTGGGAACCTCGGGCTTAGACCCGGATGTCCAGGAAGGCGCCGGTGGCGCGGATCTCGGCGCGCCGCTGGTTGTCGGCCGCCAGGTCCTGCAGGGTCCGCTCGACGATCATCGCCGTCTCGGCGCGGATGCGCTCCTGCGAGCTCAGCTTGAACAGACTGACCGGGTCGCGGCCGGCTTGCGCCGGTTCCGGAGCGCGCACCGGCTCACGCGGCGGGGTCGGCGCGTAGGCCAGTCCGCGGGCGATGGCGCCAGTATGGGTCAAGCCGAGGCTCATGGAGACCTGCCACGCAACGGCGGCGCCAGATCAGGTGAGGGCGACCCCAGCGGCCACGGCCAGCCCCAGGACGGCGAAGATCGCGGTCCCCTTCAGCAGGTCGCGCACGTGCTTGGCGTGGTCCAGCGGCGGCGCCGCCGCGGCGACCTCCGGCGGCAGCAGGCCCCGGCCGCGCGCCACGCCCAGCCAGAGCTCGTCCAGCACCAGCCAGTCGGCCAGGTTGAACGCCATGCCGACCAGGAAGGCGTGCAGGGCCAGGCCGGCGAACGCCTCGCCCCGCGCCTCGGCGCCGAGCGTCGAGAGGACCATTCCGCCGACCACCCAGCCGACCAGCGCCAGGCCCCCGGCCGCGCCGGCGCGTCGCTCGCCCGGCGCCAGCGGCGGCGCCTGGCTGCGCAGAGGTTCGGGAAAGTGCCGGAGGAAGAGGCGCGGGTTGGCCCGCATCAGGCCCGCGATGATGGCGCAGGCGCCCAGGGCGACGATCCCGCCGTCGCGCAGGATCGCGCCCCAGTCCAGCGTCACGCGCCGTCCCCGTCGAAGGCGATGAGGACGGCGCGCACCGGTCCGACCGTCAGGCCGGCTGCTTCTGCGCGGTGGTCTGCGAGCCCGGCAGCGGGCCGCGGTTCAGGTCGAAGAACTTCGGCGCCATCTTCGGCACCGCCTCGTCCAGGATCGACTGGACGGTCCAGCCTTCTTCCTTGGTCACCGTCTCGACCGGGCGCGGCTGGCTGTAGAGGATGATGTTCTCGCCCGACGAGCCGAAGATCTGGCCGCTGACGTGGGCCGCGGCCGGCGTGACCATGGCCACGGAGAAGCGGGCCGGCTGGTCGGCGCGGATCTTCTCGGCCATCACCGCGCGACGGGCGGCGGCGGCTTCGTCCTTCACAGGCACCGATTGCGTCATTCGGGTCCAGGCGACGGGCGCCAGGCAGTTGGAGCGCACGTTGTTGCGGGCGCCTTCCATGGCGATGATCCGCGACAGGCCGGCGATGCCCATCTTGGCCGCGCCGTAATTGGCCTGGCCGATGTTGCCGAACAGGCCCGACGTCGACGTGAAGAACATGTAGGCGCCGTCGTTCTGGTCGCGGAAATGCTCGATCGTGGCGCGGGCCACGTTGAACGAGCCGCGCATGTGCACCTCGATGACCAGGTCCCACTCTTCCTCGGTCATCTTGTGGAACATCACGTCGCGCAGGATGCCGGCCGGATTGATCACCGCGTGCAGGCCGCCGAAGGTGTCGAGCGCCTGCTCGACCATGCCCTTAACCGACTTCATGCTGGTGACGCTCTCGGAGTTGGAGACCGCCTCGCCGCCGTTGGCGCGGATCAGGGCCGCCACTTCCTCGGCCGGGCCGGCGGAGCCTTCGTCGCCGCCCTTCAGGCCGCCGCCCAGGTCGTTGACCACCACCTTGGCGCCTTCCTGCGCCGCGATGATCGCCGCGTCCCGGCCGATGCCGTTGCCGCCGCCGGTGACGAGGACCACCTTGCCTTCCAATGCGCCCATGACTGCAATCTCCCTAAAATGAATGGGAGACAGTTATTCGAGGCGGTCCGCGCGGCGCAAGTCGGGGAAGAGCTTGGCCCAGAGCGCGGTTACCGCAACGGCGCCCACCCCGCCGAACACCGCCGCCCCGACCGGACCCAGGATACGGGCCACCACGCCGCTCTCGAACTCGCCCAGCTCGTTCGAGGCGCCGATGAACACCGATGACACCGAGGCCACCCGCCCGCGCATGTGGTCGGGGGTGACGAGCTGCACCAGCGTCTGGCGCACGAAGACGCTCAGCATGTCCGCCCCGCCCAGCACGGCCAGCGCCGCCACCGAGAGCCACAGGGACTTGGACAGGCCGAAGGCGATGGTCGCCAGGCCGAACACCGCCACGCCGGCGAACATGAACAGACCCGCCTTGCGTCGGATCGGATTGGCCGCCAGCCACAGCGCCACCAGCGTGGCGCCGATCGCCGGCCCCGCCCGCAGGATGCCGAAGCCCTCGGGCCCCACGTGCAGCACGTCGCGGGCGAACACCGGCAGCAGGGCGGTCGCCCCGCCCAGCAGCACGGCGAACAGGTCCAGCGAGATGGCGCCGAAGACGATCTTCTGCCGCCAGACGTAGGCCAGCCCTTCCTTCATGAGCTGCCAGCGCGAGCCCGGATTGGTCTCGGGCTTGGCGTTGCCCCGGATCGACAGCACCAGCAGGGCCGAGACGCCATAGAGCGCGAAGGTCGTGAAGTACGCCGTCTCCGCCGAGCGGGCGACGAGCAGGCCCGCCGCCGCGGGACCCGCGATCGACGCCGTCTGCCAGGCCAGGGAGTTCCAGGCGATCGCCCGCGGCAAGAGTCGGCGCGGCACCAGCATCGGCCCCAGCGCCGTGTTGGCCGGGGCGAAGAACGCCCGGCTGGCTCCGAACAGCGCCGCGATGACCAGCAGCAGGGCCGGCGAGGCCCAACCCTGCACGGTCGCCACCGCCAGCGCCAGCACGCTCAGGATCTCGCCGGTCAGGCAGAGCAGCAGCACCTTCTTGCGATCGTAGCGGTCCGCCGCCTCGCCGGCCGGCAGCGTCAGCAGGAAGACGGGGAGAAAGGCCGCCAGCCCGATCATCCCCACCAGGAACGCGCTTTCCTCCACCGATCGGGTCTGCCGGGCCAGGGCGTACATCTGCCATCCCATGGCCACGCTCTGGATCTGGGCCGCGAAACTGCCGGTCCAGCGGGTGCCCCAGAAGAACAGGTAGTCGCGCTCCTTCAGCAGGGCGCGGGCGGAGGGGACGGTGTCGTCGTCGGCGGGGGGCGTGTCGGACATGGAAGGCGCGCAGCTTGGCCGCCGTCGCGCGCCGGGGCAATGGCGCAGGCGCATCTGGCGGCTGCTTCAGTATTTCCAGGTCAATGATGCCGTGTGTCGAAGCTGACGGGGTATTTTCTCGGGTAGCTCCGAGAATTGTTTAGATATCAATGTGCGACATGTTGTCCGTTTGAGCCTCAATCCGATGGTTAATCATGGATTCAGGACAAACAGTCGTCGGTGGTTAATCCGTACCGGCGTTCTTCCTGTGGGCGAAATTCGAGACACAACGTCATCGAAGTCCTGGGAGAGTCCAACAGATGAAGTTCGCTTGCCTGGCCGCCGCCTCGGCCGCCGCCCTCGTCGCCATGCCCGCGGCCGCCGCCGACCTGCGCGTCTCCAAGGAGCCGGTCCCGATGGTCCGCATCAGCCTGATCGGCAAGACCGACGCCCAGGTGTCCGCCGAGATCAAGAACGCCGCGGCGACGGTGTGCAACGCGGAAGCCGGCGCCTGCGTCCAGACCGCGGTGCTGAACGCCAACCGCCAGTACACGGCCATCAAGCGCGCCCGCGACGGCGGCGCGACCAAGGTGGAAGTGATCCGCGAGGACCGAGCGTCCGTGCGCGTGAAGATCGCCGGCCGCTCCATGGATCAGATCCACGCCGACATCGATTCCGCGGCGAAGGCGGTCTGCAAGGCCGTCGGCAGCGCCGACTTCCGCACCTGCGTCGACAAGGCCTCGCGCAACGCCAAGACCCAGCTGCGCGACATGCAGGTGGCCTCGATCGGCGAGTTCGCCGCCCGCTAAGCCGCGGCGAGTCCCGACGGCAGCGGCCCGCCGGCGACGGCGGGCCGTTCTGTTTTGCGCGCCTTTCGCCGCACGGCGAAGCCGGGCCATTGACCGGCGGGGGCGATGGCCCTAATTGCCCGCTCCCGATCCACGGCCCGGAGGGCCCCTCAGATGCGACGACGTCCGCTGGCGTGAAGCCACTGAACCGCACCGCCGGAACGGAATTCCAGTCCTCCGGTCGTCCCGTCGTCATCCGCGTCTGAGAAAAGTCCCCTCGATGTCCGTCCAGCCCTGCCGGCCCGCGCCGGCGCTCACCCTCGTCAACGAAACCGGCGCCCACGGGCCCCAGATCGAGACGCTGCTCGACCGCGCCTTCGGGCCCGGCCGCTTCGCCAAGTCGTCCGAGCGCGTCCGCGAGTTCGCCGACTTCGCCCCCGAGCTGTCGTTCGTGGCCGAGGAGGACGGCAAGGTCGTGGGCGTCGTCCGCATGTGGCGGGTGAAGGCGGGCGACCAGCCGGTCGTCTTCCTGGGCCCCCTGGCCGTGGAGGCCAGCGAGCGGCGGGGCGGCCTGGGCGCCCAGCTCGTCGAGCGCGCCTGCGAGGCGACCCGCGCCGCGGGCGAGGACGCCGTCGTCCTGGTCGGAGACCTGCCGTACTTCCAGCGCGTCGGCTTCCAGATCGCCCCCGGCGTCGGCATGCCCGGCCCGGTCGACCCCAACCGCGTCCTCGTCCGCAGCTTCAAGGGCCCCGCGCCAAGCGGCGCGATCGCGCCGCGCTGAGCTCGAACGGCGGGCTGGCCCGCCGTTCGATGCAGGCGTCAGCCGGCCACGGCGGCCCGGCGCCGCGCGGCGGATGTCGCGACATCCGGGATCCGTTCGACTTCATATGCCGTGCCGTCCACCCACTTGCGGACGATCTGCGCGAACCGCTCGCCGTAACGCTCGCCCGTGATCAGGTCCGACGGCGGCGTCGCCTCCGCGACCGGAATGTCGGCGAGGCTCTGGCTCATGGGGCCCAGGAACGCGCCAAGGCGGTTGATGTCGTTCTCGCCGCCGCCGCTCCAGTTGGAGCCCGGATGGTCGCCCATCGGAACCCACATCATCCCCATCTGGGCCGCGAAGACCAGAAGCTGGATCTGGGTGTTGGTCTTGTCGCCGTTCAGCGAGGCCGAGTTGGTGAAACCACCGGCGAACTTGTCCTTCCAGCCCTGCCGCCACCAGGGATCGAAGGCGCCCTCCATGAACGCCTTGAAGGGGGCGCTGGGCATGCCCATCAGCGTGGTGCAGCCGAAGATCACGCCGTCCGCGGCGTCGAGCTTTTCCATGACCTCCGCATCCCACCAGCGCATGCGCGCGTCGAGTTGCTGGGGCGTGATGGCGATGAGGTCCGTCGAGACCCCTTCCACCCGAGCGGCGCCGCGGTGGACGGCGTCCGCCAGCAGGCCGGTCCGACCTGAACCCGAATGATAGACCACTGCGACCCGAGCCATCGGATCCTCCTTCCAAATTCTGTACCTCGTGGTACAATACCGAGCGGTACAGAATTGTCTCGGGGCGGTCAAGCGGCTAAGAGAGGGTCATGGCCAGGCCACGCAGCTTCGACCCCGACGCAGCGCTCGACGCCGCCCGCGACGTCTTCTGGGCGCGGGGCTTCGCGGGCGCGTCCTACGAGCAGATCACCGAGGCGACAGGCCTGCAGAAGCCCAGCCTCTATGCCGCCTTCGGCGACAAGCAGGCCCTGTTCCTCAAGGTGCTCGACCGCTACCAGCAGGGGTTGCTCGACCATGCGCGTCGGGTGCTGGCGAAGCCCGGCACGGCGCGCGAGGCCGTCGGCCGATGGTTCGAAGGGTTCGTCCCGCTCTGCAGCGGCGCGCGGGGATCGCGGGGCTGCCTGTCGGTGAACACCCTGGTCGAAGGGGTGGGCCGCGATGACGCGGTGGGCGCCAGCCTCGATGCGTACAATCGGGAACTCGAGGCCTTGCTGCGCGCACGCCTGGAGGCCGGCCTGTCCGCAGGCGAGTTCCCGGCGACCTACGACGTCGCCGGCGCCGCCCACGCCCTGGTCGCCGGCTACAACGGCCTCATGGTCATGGCCCGCCAGGCGCCGCCCGCCGACCTGACCCGGGCAGCCATCGCTCACCTACTGCGGCTGCTGGACGCCTAGGCCCAGACCTCCTCTCCCCCGACCTCGGCGCTGCCGGGGGAAGAGAGGGGAGAGGGCAGGGTGAGGGCAGGGTGAGGGTAGGGAGAGGGGCGAGGCCGACCGCGCCCCCCCCCCCGCACGCTAGCCCAGCCATGACCCGCCTCGATGTCATCCCGGTTTGGGCAAAGCCCAAGACCGGGACCCAACCCGAGGCCGTGCGCCTGGACGGGCCGCAGGGCGCGTCGAGCCAGCAGGTGCGCCCCCGCCATCCGGCGCTCCCGGACGGTTGGGTCCCGGTCTTCGCCCGCGGCGAAACCGGGATGACAGCTCATGGAAAACACCTACGTCCGCTTCTGACGCAGAGCCATGTTCTCCTCCCCACATGGCCACGCCCGCCGCCCCGTCCGCCCCGGATCCCGACGAGCTGATGCTCGCGCGGCTGGCGGAGATGGACATGGCGGCCGCCGTCGAGGCCCATGCGCGGATGATGGCGGCCGAGACGCCGGAGCAGTTCAACGACCTCGGCCGCACCTACCAGCGGATGGCCCGCTCGGCCCGCCAGTCCATCGCCCTCAAGGCCCGGCTGAAGCGTGAGCGCGAACAGCCCGCCCGGCCGGAGCGGCCGCCGCTCAGCCCCGACTGCCTGCCCGCGCGGGTGCGCAACCACATCGACCGCGCCAGCGCCCTGGCCCTGCGCTTCACCGAGCGCGACGCCCCAGAAGGGACGGGGACGGGGACCGGGATCGACGAGATCGACCTCGTCGACGCCCTGATCGCCATCGCCGTCGACGACGGCGAGGCGGCCTTCCTGGGGCGCCCGACCGAATCCCTCGCCGCCGAGGTCCTGCGCCTGGTCGGCCGCCCGCGTCGGACCGACGGTCCGCCGCCGCCGCGACCCGACCCAAAACCAACCGTCCTCTGGCGCGGCCCCCTGCCGCCGTCCCTGCGGCCTCCGCGGAATAGATCGGGTTGATCCGCCGCGGTCGCCGCCGGTTGAGCCGACTCCGCCGCGCGCCTACCTTTACAGCGTGACCAGCACGACCAAGTCCGGCCTGAACGACATCGCCGCCGCCGCCGAGAGCGCGAAGGGGCAGGCGCCCGGCCGTGGGCTGCCGCCTGTGCACCTGTGGAATCCGCCGCACTGCGGCGAGATCGACATCGTCATCAAGGCCGACGGCCGCTGGGTCCACGAGGGCGCCGTCATCGGCCGCGAGGCGCTCGTGCGCCTGTTCTCCACCGTCCTGCGCAAGGATCCCGACGGGATCTACCTCGTCACGCCCGTCGAGAAGTTGAGGATCACCGTCGAGGACGCGCCCTTCGTGGCGGTGCGGGTGGACCGCGAGGGCGAGGCCCTGAAGTTCCTGACCAACGTCGGCGACGAGGTGGTCGCCGGCCCTGACAATCCGATCCGCGTCGAGACCTCGCCCGGCGGCGAGCCGCGCCCCTATGTCCACGTCCGCCGCGGGCTGGAGGCCCTGATCGCGCGGCCGGTGTTCTACGAACTCGTGGAGATGGCCGAGGTCCGGGAGACGCCCGACGGCCCCATGCTCGGCGTCGGCTCCGGCGGCGCCTGGTTCCCGATCGGCGCGGCCGAGGCGGAGGGCGCATGAACCTGATGCGCCCCGTCTCCGAGCTGCGCGACTGGATCGCCCAGCACCTCGACCCGCTGCACGACGAGGCGGTCCAGGGCGCGGCGCGGCGCTCGGACTACGACCTCACGCCCGACGGCTGGGCGGGCGTGGAGACGCGCGAGCTCAAGCCCGCGGCGGTCCTGATCGGCCTGATCGAGCGCGAGCACGGGCCGACGGTGCTGCTGACCCGCCGCTCGGAGACCCTGCGCAACCACACCGGCCAGGTCGCCTTGCCCGGCGGACGGCAGGATCCCGGAGAGAAACCCTGGCAGACGGCCCTGCGCGAGGCGCACGAGGAGGTGGGGCTGGAGCCGCACTACGTCCACCCGCTCGGCCTCGCCACGCCCTATCAGACGGGCACCGGCTACCTGATCACCCCGGTGGTCGGCGTCGTGCGGCCCGGCTTCAGCCTCACGCCGAACCCGCATGAGGTGGCCGACATCTTCGAGACGCCGTTCAGCTACCTCATGAACCTCGCCAACTACGAGGAGCACGAGCGCGAGCTGCCCACGGGCGAGCGGCGGCGCTTCTACGCCACCACCCACGAGGACCGGTACATCTGGGGCGCCACCGCCGGCATCCTGCGCTCGCTCTACGAGCGGCTCTATGGCGCGGCGCTCGCCTGAGGTAGTCCAGCGGCCATGACTGACACCATCGGCCAGCGCCCCTGGATGAACGCGCCGGAAACGGCCGCCGTGTTCGACGCCCTGGAGGCAGAGAGCGGCCCGGACTGCGCCCGTTTCGTCGGCGGCTGCGTCCGCAACACCTTGGTCGGCCGGCCGGTGGACGATATCGACATCGCCACCACCCTGACGCCCGATCAGGTGACCAAGGCCCTGAAGGCCGCCGGCATCCGCGCCGTGCCGACCGGAATCGACCATGGCACCGTCACGGCCATCTCGCGCCACAAGCCGCACGAGATCACCACCCTGCGCCGCGACGTCTCCACCGACGGTCGCCGGGCGACCGTGGCCTTCACCACCGACTGGGCCGAGGACGCCCAGCGGCGCGACTTCACCCTGAACTCGCTCTACGCGCGCCGCGACGGCTCGATCTTCGATCCCACCGGCCACGGCGTGGCCGACGCCAAGGCGGGCCGGATCGTGTTCGTCGGCGACGCCGAACAGCGGCTGCTGGAGGATCACCTCCGCAACCTGCGCTTCTTCCGCTTCTTCGCCTGGTTCGGACGCGGCGAGCCCGACGCCGCCGCCGTCGCCGCCTGCGCCAAGCTGAAGGACCACATCGACGCCCTGGCCGCCGAACGCATCCACAAGGAGCTGCTGAAGCTGCTGGCCGCCGACGATCCGCGCGCGGCCGTCCGCCTGATGGCCGAGACGGGCGTGCTGCAGGTGATCCTGAAGGCGCCGGCCAACCTCGCCCGGTTCGACAGCCTCGTGGAGATCGAGACTGAGCAGATCTTCGACTGCGATCCGGTCCTGCGCCTCGCCGCCCTCCTGCCCGACGACCAGGTGGGCGCCGGCAAGCTGGCCGCCCGCATCCGGCTCTCCAACGACGAGCGCGACCGCATCACCGCCGCCCTCGCGCCCACGCCGAAGCTCAAGAGCTGGATGAGCCCGCGCGAGATCCGCCGCGAGGTCTATCGCGCCGGCCAGGCCGTGTTCCGCGACCGCGCCAAGCTCGCCTGGGCGGCGAGCGACCGCTCTGCGGCCACCATGCAGTGGCGCGGGATGATCGCCCTGGCGGACGGCTGGACTCCGCCCGCCTTCATGATCACCGGCGAGGACGTGATGAAGGCCGGCGTGCCCAAGGGGCCGCTGGTCGGCGCCGTGCTGCGCGAGGTCGAGGACTGGTGGATCGACCACGACTTCCTCGACGACAAGCTGTCGGCGGTCGAGAAGCTCAAGGCCGTCGCCCAGGGGATGGCCTATTGAGGGTCGGCATCCTCAAGACCGGCCGGCCGCCGCGGCCGGCGATCGAGCAGTTCGGGACCTATCCCGAGATGTTCATGGAGCTGCTCGGCCGCGACGCCTACGACTGGCGCGTCTTCGCCGCCGACGAGGGTGAGTATCCGACCGCGCCCGAGGACTGCGACGCCTACATCGTCACCGGCTCGTCCTCCGGGGTCTATGATCCCGACCCGTGGATCGGCCAGCTCCTCGACTTCCTGCGCGCGGCCAAGGGGCGGGCGAAACTGGTCGGGGTCTGCTTCGGCCACCAGGCCATGGCCCAGGCGTTCGGCGGCCAGGTGATCAAGTCGCCCAAGGGCTGGGCGATCGGGGCGCACGAGTACGACCTGCTCTCCCACGAGCCCTGGATGGACGCCGCCTCGCCGATCCGCCTGCCGGCCTCGCACCAGGACCAGGTGGTCGTGAAGCCGCCCGGCGCCGACATCATGGCCGCCAGCGCATTCACCCCGTTCGCCGGCCTCGTCTATCGCGACCAGCCGGCCATCTCGATCCAGCCGCATCCCGAGTTCCAGCCGGCCTACGCCAAGGCCCTGATCGAGGCCCGCCGCGGCAAGGTCTACGCCGACCTCGAGGCCGACCGGGGCATCGCCACCTACGACCTGCCCGACGACCGCCACCGCGTCGGCGGTTGGATCCGGGCGTTCCTGGACGGCTGAGAGATGCTCCCCCTCAGGGGGAGCTCCCGCGGAGCGGGTGAGGGGGCTTCATCCGCGAGGCTGCGACGCGAATCTGACTCGCTCAAAAGGCGAGTCCGGATTGACCTCATGTGTCCAGGAATTGTATTGGCATAAATCGTGCCAATATGTCGCCGCATGCGATCGGCGGCTCCGGAGTGGGGGTTCGGGATGCGGACTGCGAGCTTGGCGGCCTGGGCCGCGGCAGGCGCCCTGCTGGCGGCGGCGCCGGCCGAGGCGGCGATCATGATGGCCACCTACTATGGCTCCACGCCCTATGGCGGCTACGACTACGCCGGCGTCTTCGGGGCGCCGGGCCAGAGCCTGGCCTACAAGTCGGCCACCGTCAGCTTCACCTACGACAGCGAGCGGGGCATGGGCTTCACCACGCCTGCCGACGACTTCCGCGCCGGCGGCTCGTGGTGGGGCGGGGCCGGGCCGATCCTCTCGGCCAAGGTGAGCATCGACGGCGTCGACCTGGACCTGGACCTCTCCCACTACAGCTACGCCGACTCCTACGGCGGGGCCTGGACCTGGCTCAGCGGGCGCTCCCCGACGGCCGGCAACAACGACAACGTCCTCTCGGCCATGGTCTACCACGACGCCCCGGCCGACCTGGCGGCCCCGTTCTTCGTCTACGCCTACGGCTCGGGCGCGCTTCAGCTCTACAAGCCGGACTCCTGGGGCGAGATGCTGGCCGAGACCGAGTTCGAGTTCGGCGGACTGGAGGTCACCTATGTGGGCCCGTCGCCGACGCCCGGCGGCGTGCCCGAGCCCGCGACCTGGGCCCTGATGATCGCGGGCTTCGGCCTCGCGGGCGCGGCGCTCCGGCGGCGGCGGATCGCCTACCCGATGGCCATGTAGACGACCTCGGGCGACGCCGCGCCTTCCAGTCGACGGAAACCGTAGCGGTCGTAGAAGCCGAGGGCGCGGACGTTGCGCGGGCTGCAGCCCAGGTGCGCGCAGCCGCCGACCATGCCCAGCCAGCGGTCCATCAGGGCGCGGCCCAGGCCTTGGCCCTGCGCGCGGGGCAGAAGGTCGATGTGCAGGTGCGCCGGCGCCGCGGCCACGGCTGCTTGCGGCGCGATCGGCGGGTGGTGGATCAGGAAGGCCGCCCACTGGTCGGGCGTGCGCCGCCTCGCCGGCACGTCCGCCGTGTCGGCGTACCGCGCCCGTAGCGCTGGCCACCACTCGGCCTCGCACCGCGCCTCGAACGCTCGCGTGTCGGCGGTTCCCAGGATGTAGCCGCAGGCGCCGGCCTCATCCTCGGCGACCAGCGCCAGCGCCAGCTCCAGTTCGGCGTAGGGCGCGGCGAAGATCTCGCCCAGGATCCTCGGATCCGCATAGAGCGCGCTGGCGTCCGCGCCTGCGTCGCCCGTCCTCAGGCAGATGTCGTACAGCGCGGGCAGGTCGTCGGGGCGGGCCGGCCGAACCTGCATCGCCTCAGTCGTCCCGCTGCAGCGCGCGCAGAGGCGCGAAGTCGATCAGCGTCGCGCCCGCCGCCGCGATCCGGGCGGGCAGGGTGGGGTCGGTGAGCGTGCGGTGGTCGGCCACCCGTCCATCGGGCTGCTCCAGGTCGTAGGCGCGCAACTCGGGTCCATCCTCCACCGGGTGGAAGTAGACCTCGGTGACGCCGGGCTTCAGGCCGGCCACCAGGACCTCGAAGGTCCGGCCCGGCCGCGCGTTCTCCAGCGAGACGCTGGTGAGGTGGTCGGGGAACACGACGCCTCGCTCTTCGGCGGCGGCCCGCCCCGGAAAGCCGATCTGCGCCTCGGCCTTGGCCCCCGCCATCCGCAGCGGCAGGCGGTACTCCGCGGCCAGATCCAGATAGACCTCAAAGAACCGCGGCTCGAGCTGCATCACCCCCATGTGCGTGTCGAGGTGGGTGATGTCGACGCCCCAGGCCAGCGCCTGCTCGATCTGCGCCCGGCACTCCGCGCGCACGTCCGCGAGCTCGGCCTGGGCCCAGACCTCCCGCGTCGTCGCCGGCATATGGCCCGTGGCGTCATGCAGCGAGGCCGCGCCCGTCAGCGCCCGCCACCGATAGGTCGGATATTCGCAGGTCAGCGTCAGATGGACGCCGATCCCACCGGCCTTGCCCTTCGCCACGCCGTCCAGCGCCCAGGGGCAGGGGACCATCAGGGTGGCGCTGGTCGCCGTGCCCGCCGCCAGGCACTCCGCCGTCGCGCGGTTCGCTGAGGCGCTGGAGCCCAGGTCGTCGCAGTTGACGATCAGCAGCTTCGCATCGGGCCCATGGCCCAGGCGCTCGGCGAGGCTGGCC
Source organism: Phenylobacterium kunshanense (assembly GCF_003254525.1). GTDB lineage: Bacteria > Pseudomonadota > Alphaproteobacteria > Caulobacterales > Caulobacteraceae > Phenylobacterium > Phenylobacterium kunshanense. The sequence continues at coordinate 38,974 of NZ_QFYS01000006.1, read as the reverse complement.
ATCTACGGCCAGGCCACCATCGGCGGCATGGACGACAGGATCGTCTCGATGTTGCCGCCGGCCTTCAGGCCGAACATGGTTCCGCGGTCGTAGAGCAGATTGAACTCCACGTAGCGGCCTCGGCGCACCATCTGCTCCCGCCGCTCGGCCTCGCCCCACGGCTTCATCATCTGGCCGCGGACGATCTTCGGATAGACCTCCAGGAACGCCTCGCCGACCGCGCGAGTGAAGGCGAAGTCCTTCTCGAAGTCGCCGCTGTTGTGCCGGTCGTAGAAGATGCCGCCGATGCCGCGCATCTCCTGGCGGTGCGGCAGGTAGAAGTACTCGTCGCACCAGGCCTTGTACTTCGGATACCACTCCGGATCGTAGGGGTCGCACGCCGCCTGCATGGCTGCGTGGAACAGCTTGGTGTCGTCGGCGTCCTGGCTGCGCTGCACGTCCAGCATCGGGGTCAGGTCCGCCCCGCCGCCGAACCAGCTCTCGGCCGTCGAGAGGAAACGGGTGTTCATGTGGACCGTCGGGACCCACGGGTTCAGCGGGTGGATGATCAGGCTGATGCTGGCCGAGACGTAGGAGGGGTCCTTGTCCGCGCCCGGCATCTGCGCCGCCATCTCCGGCGAGAACTTCGCGGTCGCGGCCGAGGTGTGGATGCCCGCCTTCTCGATCAGTCGCCCGCGCAGGAAGCCGCCGGTGCCGCCGCCGACGCCGGTCTCGCGCGTCCAGGGCTTGTACTCGGTCCGCCCCGGCGCGCCGGGGTAGAGCTCCGGCGGCGCCTCGTCCTCGAGTTGCTCCAGGGCGGCGAAGATTCGTCGCTGCAGCGACTCGAACCATTCCTGCGCGCGGCCGCGCCGCTCCATGATCTCGGGGGTCAGGCTGGACATGGGGCCACGTGCTAGCCCGGCGGGACGGGGGTTGGAAAGCCGTTCGTCTGTCTCAGCGCCTCACCCAGGGCCAGGGTGGCCGCTGTGACCAGGTTCAACGAGCGTGCTCCTGGCGTCAGCGGAATCAGCAGGCGGGCGTCGGCCACGGCATGGACCTCGTCCGGGACGCCCGCGCTCTCGCGGCCGAACAGCAGGATGTCCGAGGGCGCGAAGGAGAAATCATGGAACGGCTCGGCCGCCCGGGTCGTGAACAGCACCAGCCGGCCCGCGCCCGCCGTTTCGGCGCGGAAACTGGCCCAGCCGGCATGGCGCCGCACCTCCGCGAGGGCGTCATAATCCATGGCCGCGCGGCGGATCGCGGCCTCGCTGAGCGGGAAGCCGCAGGGCTCGATCACGTCCAGCGGCACGCCCAGACAGGCGGCGAGGCGTATGGCCGCGCCCAGGTTTTGCGGAATGTCCGGTTGAAAAAGGGCCAAACGCATTCTAAGGCCTCTCGCCATCGGGAGTGGCCGGGGCATAGGGGCACGAATCACGGGGACGCGGACACGACGTTCGCATATGTCCCAGTGTAGAGTGCCCGTTCACCGACCGTCTTCCGGAAAGGCCTTTCACCAGACGCCTGGGGCGGGCCGCTAAAGCTTTACGGCCCCTTGGCGCGTCGAGGGGCCCTATCGAAGGGTAGCTTCAAGGTGGCCGACACCGTCGTGGGCGCAACTCCCGACCCGCACGCTCCGGGTGATGACCCGAGCCGTCGCGATTTCATTCACATCGCCGCTGGCGCCGCTGCTGTCGGCGCCGTCGCGGCGCTGGCCTGGCCCCTGGTCGACCAGATGAACCCGGCCGGCGACACGCTGGCTCTGGCGTCCATCGAGTTCGACCTCGGGAAGGTCGTCGATGGACAGCAGGTGGTCCTGAAGTGGCGCGGCAAGCCGCTGTTCGTGCGCAAGCGCACGGCGGCCGAGATCGCCGCGGCGGTGAAGGACGACAACGCGTCCAACCTGCGCGACCCCGCCACCGACTCTTCGCGCCACAAGCCGGGCAAGCCCGAGTGGCTGGTCCTTGTCGGCACCTGCACGCACCTCGGCTGCGTGCCCACGTTCGGCGGTGGCGACTACGGCGGCTGGTTCTGCCCGTGCCACGGCTCGCACTACGACACCTCCGGCCGGATCCGTAAGGGTCCCGCGCCGAAGAACCTCGAAGTGCCGGACTGGGCCTTCCTGTCCGACACCCAGATCAAGATCGGCTGACAGCGATGAGCGGACATTCCACTTACGAGCCGAAGACCGGCATCGAGCGCTGGCTCGACACCCGTCTCCCGATCGTCCGGTTCATGAAGGACACGGCGATCGACTTCCCGACGCCGAAGAACCTGAACTACTGGTGGACTTTCGGCGGCATCCTCGCGCTGATGCTGGGCATCCAGCTCGTGACCGGCATCGTGCTCGCGATGCACTACGTGCCGCACGTCGACCACGCCTTCGCCTCGGTCGAGCGCATCATGCGCGACGTCAACTACGGTTGGCTGCTCCGCTACATGCACGCCAACGGCGCCTCGATGTTCTTCCTGGCGGTCTACATCCACATGATCCGCAACCTCTACTACGGCTCCTACAAGGCGCCGCGCGAGGTGCTCTGGATCATCGGCTGCCTGATCTATCTGGCCATGATGGCCACCGCCTTCATCGGCTACGTGCTGCCCTGGGGCCAGATGAGCTTCCACGGGGCCGTCGTGATCACCAACCTGTTCGGCGCGCTGCCGATCGTCGGTGAGCCGATCACCACGTGGCTGTGGGGCGGCTTCGCGGTGGACAATCCCACGCTGAACCGCTTCTTCTCGCTGCACTACCTGCTGCCCTTCGTGATCGCGGGCCTCGTGGTCCTGCACATCTGGGCGCTGCACGTGCCGGGCAACAACAACCCGACCGGCGTGAACGTGAAGTCGGAGGCCGACACCGTTCCGTTCCACCCGTACTACACGGTGAAGGACGGCTTCGCGATCGCGGTCTTCCTGCTGCTTTACGCCAGCTTCGTCTTCTACAACCCGAACGTCCTGGGCCACGCCGACAACTACGTGCCGGCCAACCCGCTGGTGACCCCGGCGCACATCGTGCCTGAATGGTACTTCCTGCCGTTCTACGCGATCCTGCGCGCGGTTCCGGACAAGCTCGGCGGCGTGCTGCTGATGTTCGGCGCCATCGCCACCCTGTTCGTCCTGCCCTGGCTGGATACGTCCAAAGTGCGCTCGATGCGCTACCGTCCGACGGCGCGGCTCTACTTCTTCATCTTCGTCCTGGCCGCGCTGGTGCTCGGCTACTGCGGCGCCAAGCTGCCCGACGATCCGGTGATCGGCGCCGCTACCGGCCTGATGCTGCTGGACGCCGACATCAACAGCTTCGTCTGGCTGAGCCGCCTCGCGACGCTCTACTTCTTCGCCTACTTCTGGGTCATCCTGCCCGTGCTCGGCCTCACCGAGACGCCGCTGCCCGTGCCGGAATCGATCTCCGAACCTGTCCTGTCGCATCCCGCCTCGACGCCCGCGGGCGCCGCGGCGTCGCCTGAAAAGAGGGGCTGAGCCTTAAGATGCTGCGCAAAGGTATCGCGCTCGCGGCGCTGGGGCTGGCCCTGATCGCCGCCCCGGCGGCCCAGGCCGCCACCGGCCACGCCGTGATGAAGCACGTGTCGTGGTCGTTCGACGGGCCCTTCGGCAAGTACGACACGGCCCAGCTCCAGCGGGGCTACAAGATCTATCGGGAGGTCTGCTCGGCCTGCCACTCGATGGAGCTGGTGTCGTTCCGGAACCTCGGCGAGAAGGGTGGGCCCTTCTACGATCCGAAGTATCCGAACCCGAACGACAACCCGTATGTGAAGGCCCTGGCCAAGGACATCCAGGTCCCGGACATCGACTCCGAGACGGGCGACGTCGTCCAGCGCCCGGCCGTTCCGGCCGACCGTTTCCCGAAGCCGTACCCGAACGCCGCGGCCGCGGCGGCCGGCAACGGCGGCGCCATTCCGCCGGACCTGTCGGTGATCGCCAAGGGCCGGACCGGCGGGCCGGACTACATCTACTCGCTGCTGACGGGCTACAAGGCTCCGCCGGCCGGGCTGACCGTCAATCCGGGCCAGAACTACAACGTCTCGATGCCCGGCGATGTGTCCGGCCAGTGGACGGGCGACCATCACAAGGTGCCCCCGGGCGGCTTCCTGGCCATGCCGCCGCAACTCGCCGACGGCAAGGTGACCTACGACGACGGCACTCCGTCGACGGTGGATCAGCAGGCCAAGGACGTGGCCGCCTTCCTCATGTGGGCCGCCGAGCCCAAGATGATGGCGCGCAAGCAGTTCGGCTTCGGCGCGATGATCTACCTCGCCCTGTTCACGGCGCTGCTCTACTTCAGCTACCGCCGCGTCTGGCGCAACGTCGCGCACTGAGGCGACGTCCACGGATTTGGCGAGGGCCCCGGAGCGATCCGGGGCCCTTCTGCTATCTGGCGGGCTGCACGATGAGTCGGCCGGCCGGGAAGTCGAAGCGCAGCCGGAAGTGCGCCAGCACCGGTCCGCCCAGGACGCCCACCACCCCGCCGTCCGCCGGCATAAGGCCCGTCGCCACGTCCCGTCCCACGGCGCCGGCGAAGCTCACCTGCGGCAACCGGGCGAACCAGACGCCGTCCTGATATAGCTCCTGAGGGTCCGACAGGCCGGGCGCCTGGGCGAGGTCGTCGGCGAGCCGAAGGGGCGCGTTCGCGCCGCTGGCGACCACAAACCGCCCCCGGATCTCGTGCGCGTCGTCCGACACGGCGGCCTCCACTGTCGGCCGGCCCAGGTCCCAATCCAGCGCCAGGACGTGGCCCCTGAAGGGCGCCGCCCCGCCAGGCGACGAGAGACGGATGCGACAGGGAGCGTAGCTCACGTCCACCACGTGCCCTCTCAGGGCGTCGGCCCCGATCACCCCCGCCAGGGGCGTCGACAGGTTCCAGCCGCGGACGTCCAGGTCGGCCACGCCGATGGACAGTCCGTCCACTGTGGCGCCGGCGACCTGTACGCTCCCCGTTAGATCGTCCGCGACGATCCCCTCGGATCGCGCGCGCGTGTCGTGCAGAAGGGTCCGCGGTGCGCCGGTGTCGAGCACAAAGTCGCCGGCCAACCCGGCCACCGTCGCGGACACGACCGGCGCGCCGCCTTCGAACCGGCAGGCGACCTCGCCCGCGCCGGCGGCGCCCGCGGCGACGAGGCCGCTCGCCAATGCAGTGAGACTCAGACGCGCCACGCCCGACCATAGCGTGAGTTCGCGCCACGCCTTACCCTCGCCATCCCGTGCGCTAAATAGGACCCATGGCTCACACCCCCGCCTGGCGGAATTTCAAGCGCACCGAGGACCTCACGGTGGTGACGGCGGGGCTGATCTATGCGGGCGCGGTGGTGCACGCCTTTGACCGCCTGCCCGGCGGCTTCGCCCTGATCGCCGAGCGCACGCTCCTGTGGCCGGGCATCTTCCTGAGCCTTTCGCTGGGCGCGCCACTTGCGGTGGGCGTCCTGCGCCGGACGCTGGCCCGCTATGTCTGGATGAGCTTCCGGGCGGGATTCGGCCAGACCGCGCAATCGATCCTCACGGGCGTGGCCCTCCTCGCCGGGGCCGCGGCGTTCATGTACTGGCAGATTTCCAGCGCGGCGAATGGCGGCCGCTACCCGGCCGGCGTCTTCTCCGGCTATGCCGCCGGAATCGGCATCCTCGCGGCCCAGGCCGCTCTGGTGCGGGTGCTGGAGAAGCATCCCGAGGTCCGCCGCGAGATCGAGGTCTAGGCTTCCTCGCCGCCGCGTCCGCCGCCGTGGCGGGCGAAGAGGGCCAGCGTGCGCAGCCGCGACAGCCGGGCGGAGTCCGCGTGGAAGCCGTTGGGCGCCACGAAGGCATGTCCCGCCTCGTACATGTAGACGGGCAGGTCCGGGTGCGCCGTGCGGATCCGCTCCACATCATCCGGCGGGATCAACTCGTCCGCCTTGCCCAGGTGCAGGATGGTCGGGACCGTGGGCGTATCGGCCAGGCAGTCCTTGATCTGACCGCCGTAGTAGGCGGCGACGGCCGACAGCCCGCTGCAGCGCGCCGCCGCCAGCCACGCCACCGTCCCGCCGAAGCAGAAGCCGATGGCGAACACGGGCGGGCGCAGGGCGTCGATCGCGGCCTGGACCGCGTCCAGCACGCCCACGCCCCACCCGACGGACTCCGCGAAGCCGTTCTGCCGCTGGAAGAGGGCCGGATCGGTATCGCGCTCGGCGAAGCCGCGCTGGAAGCGGTCGAACAGGCTGGGGACCAGAACCTCGTAGCCGTCCTCGGCGAAACTGTCGGCCAACTCCCGCAGATGGGGCGTCACCCCCCAGATCGCATGGCAGATCACGAGCCCGCCGCGGCGCGCGTCGGTCGGCGCGGCGCGATAGGTGTCGAACGCGAAGCCGTCCTTGGCGCTGTGGAGCTGGACCGTTCCGCCCATCAGGCGTTGTCGAACAGCTCGAGAGTCCGATGGCGGGCCAGGTCCGCAGCCTCGGCGTTGTAGCGCTCCGGGCTTTCATTGTTGAAGCCATGGCCCGCGCCTTCGTAGATGTGGACGGGCACATCCGGATGGTGCTGCCGGATGGCCGTCTCGACCTCGTCGGCGTCGATCCCAGGGTCGGTGCGCCCCAGGTGGACGATGGTGGGGCATTTCGGCGTCTCGGCCGCGAACGACTTCACGAGGCTGCCGTAGTAGCTTGAGGCCGCAGCGACGCCGGGGAGCCGCGTGGCGCTGAGCCAGGTCAGCGAACCGCCGTAGCAGTAGCCCACCACGCAGACCTTCTCGCCATGCCGCTGCAGGAAGTCGCGGCAGGCGGCGATGTCGCCCAGCGCCTGCTCCAGCGGCGTGGCGCGCGCTTTCTCCAGGCCGGCCTTGATGCCGGCGTCGTCGTGCTCGGCGTGGAAGTCGCGCTGCAGGCGGTCGAACAGCGCCGGCGCCAGGGCCTCGTAGCCCATCTTCGCCCAGCGGGAGACATCGGCCCGGACGTGCCGATCGATGCCGAAGATCTCCTGGATCACGATCACCCCGCCCTTGCGGGGCGTGAAGGCAGGCTCGTGATAGGCGGAGAACTCGAAACCGTCGGCTCCCGCCAGGGTGATCGTCTCCGCCATCGTCAGTCTCCCGTATCTTCCGTCAGACGTTGAACCTGAAGTTCATCACATCGCCGTCGCGGACGACATACTCCTTGCCCTCGGAGCGCAGCTTGCCCGCGTCCCGCGCGCCGGCCTCGCCGCCCAGTCCGACATAGTCCTCGTAGGCGATGGTCTCGGCCCGGATGAAGCCCTTCTCGAAATCGGTGTGGATCACGCCGGCCGCCTGCGGGGCGGTGTCGCCCTTGTGGATCGTCCAGGCGCGCGCCTCCTTCGGGCCCACGGTGAAATAGGTCTGCAAGCCCAGCAGGTGGTAGGCCTCGCGGATCAGCTTGTTGAGGCCCGGCTCGGTCAGGCCCAGGGTCTCCAGGAACTCAGCGCGCTCCTCGGGATCGAGCAGGGCGATCTCGCTCTCGATCTTGGCCGAGATGACCACGCTGTCGGCGCCGTCGCGAGTGGCGCGGTCCTGAACCTGCTTGGATAGGGCGTTACCCTCGGCGGCCGACGCCTCGTCCACGTTGGCCACATACAGCGCCGGCTTGGACGTGAGGAGCTGCAGCATCCGCCAGGCCTTGTCGTCCTCGGCCGACACCTTCGCCACCCGGGCCGGGCGGCCCTCGTTCAGCTCGGCCAGGGCCAGCTTCACGAGGCGCAGCGTCGTGGTCGCTTCCTTGTCGCCGACCTTGGCCCGCTTCTCCAGGTTCACCACGCGCTTCTCGAGGCTTTCCATGTCGGCCAGCATCAGCTCGGTCTCGATGGTGTCGAGGTCGGCCAGCGGGTCGATCCGCCCTTCCACGTGGGTGATGTCGTCGTCGATGAAGCAGCGGGCGACGAAGGCGATGGCGTCGCAGTCGCGGATGTTGGCCAGGAACTGGTTGCCCAGGCCCTCGCCCTTCGACGCCCCGCGCACCAGACCCGCCACGTCCACGAAGTTGATCCGCGCCGGGATGATCTCCTTCGACGGGATCACCTTGGCCAGCGCCTCCAGGCGCGGCTCCGGCACGGCCACGTCGCCGACGTTCGGCTCGATGGTGCAGAACGGATAGTTCGCGGCCTGGGCGGCGGCCGTCTGGGTGAGGGCGTTGAAGAGGGTCGACTTGCCGACGTTCGGCAGGCCGACGATGGCGACTTTGAGAGCCATGGAGTGCGCAGTTCCTAGAATGAAGGCGCCGCACCTAGCACGCGCGCGCGCCCGCGCGAAGCGCTGAGGACCCGGTCAGGCCTCGGCCAGCGCCTTGGCGGCCAGGTCGCGCCACTGCTTGCCTTCGCGCCGGAAGTGGGGAGCCAGCTTCGTCAGGCGCTTATCCATGTCGGCGACCATCGCCCGGGCCTGGTCCTTGCGGCCGGTGCGGGCCAGGAAGGCCGCGTAGCGGCCCATGCCCTCGAAGCCTGGCAAGCGGGTGGCGGCGTCGCTGAGGGCGGCCTCGGCCTCTTCCGCCCGGCCGACGGCCTCATAGGCCCGGCCCAGCGCCAGAACCGCGCTCGGCGTCTGGCCCTCGGACGCGTCCGCCCTGAGGCGCTCCAGCACCGCCAGGGCGTCGGCGCCGCGGTTCAGCTCAAGCAAGGCGTTGGCGCGGCCCAGCAGCAGGGCGGGGTCCTCGGCGTGGATCCCCTGCGCCGCCTCGGCATAGAGCCGTTCCGCCTCGTCGTGCCGGCCGAGCGTGGCGGCGGCCTGGGCCAGTCGCGACTGGTTGCGGACGGTCGGTGTCTCCTCGCATGCGGCCTTCGCCTCACGATACTCTCGCATCGGGTCGAGCGCGGCGCGGGTGGCGGCGCCAAGGCGCTGGGCGCCGGGGCCGCGCAGCATCTCGGGCAGGACGATGGCGATCAGGTAGACGATCCCGCCGATGGGCTGGAAGATCAGGATGATCCAGAGCCAGAAGAGCTCCCGGCCCGTGCGGACGACATGGACGGCCAGGGCGATCGCGACGATCAACGACAGGCCGATCAGTGGCAGCGAGCCGCCCAGCAGGTTGAACAGACTCATTCGCCGCCCCGCGCCAGTTTCCGCGGATCGGCCTTTTCGGCGGGGGCCAGGCGCATGACCTCGGCCTGGTATTTCTCGTCCTCGCCCAGGGCGAGCAGAGGCATGGCGTCGGCGCAGGCCTCAAGCAGGGGCTCGACCCACTTCATCTCGGCCTTGTGGAAGTCCGACAGCACGTGGCCGTGCACCAGCGCCTTGTCGCCCGGGTGGCCGGTGCCCAGCCGCGCGCGGCGGAAGTCTGGGCCCACCTGGGCCGCCACCGAGCGGATGCCGTTGTTGCCGGCCGCGCCACCGCCCGTCTTCATCCGGAAGCGCCCGGGCGCGAGGTCGATCTCGTCGTAGAAGACCACCAGGTCAGACGGCTTCAGCTTGAAGAACTTGAGCGCTTCGCCGACCGCCCGGCCGCTCTCGTTGTAGTAGGTCTGCGGCTTCAGGATCAGCGCGCGGACCGGGCCGTCCGGCGTGTCGATGGCGCCCTCGGACGCCTGGCTGTGGAAACGCGAACGCGCCGGCGAGAACCCCCACCGGCGCGCAATTTCGTCAACGGCCAGGAAGCCGATGTTGTGACGGTTCTTCGCGTAGGTCGGGCCTGGATTCCCAAGCCCCGCGATGAGCAGCATCGTCGTCCCTCAGGGAGGGGCGAGGATCAGCCCTCGCCGCCCGCTTCGCCTTCGCCTTCGGCCTCGGTCCCGGTCCGGGAGCCGGCGATCGAGGCGACGACCAGATCGCCGTCCACGGCCGCGGTAACGCCCTTCGGCAGCTTCAGGTCGGAGACGCGGATCGTGGCGCCGATCTCAAGACCCTTCAGGTCGATCACGATCTCTTCCGGGATGTGGTCGGCCGGGCAGGAGACGTTCAGGGTGTGGAGCACGACCGCCAGGTTGCCGCCGCGCTTCAGGCCCGGGGATTCTTCCTGGTGGGCGAAGTGCACCGGCACCTCGATCTTGATCTGCTGGTGCTCGTCGACCCGGTAGAGATCGAAGTGCCACGGCTCGTCCGTCACCGGGTGCATGTCCACGGCCTTGGCGATGACCGGCTGGGTCTCGTCGCCATACTTCAGGGTCACGAGGTGGCCCAGGAGCTTGCCGGTGTAGAGCGCCTTGCGGAACTCGTTGGACTTCACGGCGATGGCCACGGGGTCCTTCGCGCCGCCGTACAGGATGCCCGGCACCTTGCCGGCCCGACGGGTTTCACGGGAGCCGCCGGTACCGGTCCGCTCGCGCACTTCAACGTTCAATACGATCTCGGCCATGGCCTTGCCTCAAAACGAAGCCGCCGCGCGACTCGCGCGCGGCGACAAATTCCGTGACCTGTCGGTCGAAAGGGTGCGCGTAGATACACAAAAGCTCCGGCGGGCGCAACGGGGCCGGACGCGTCAGTTTCAGCTCTTTCGCGCGGGCTTGCGGGCTGGAGCCTTTTTCGTCGGCATGCCCTTGTTGATCGAGTCCTGGCTGGGCACGAACCGCGGTTCGTAGGGTTCCGGCAGGCCGGCGGCTTTGATCATGCAGCGCCCGGTGTCCATCATCGCGTGCTGCCCCAGGCAGAAGACGTCCTCGTAGTGCGGCCGCGCGACGGCCAGGCACTGATAGAGGTTCAGCTTCGACATGTTCATGCACGTGCCCACGTTGGGCTCCTGCATGAGGCCCAGGACCTGTTCGACGTTCGCATCCCCGGCCTCCCCGAGAGCGGCCAGGGCCGCGATCGCGAGGCTTCGGACGACGGTGGGCGTGTAGGGGGGCGCGGCGGTGGCGGCGGTCACGGCCAGCGGCGTTGCGCCGATGGAGGCCTGTTGCAGTCGGGCGGTTTCGGCGACGTCGCCGGCCATGGCGGAGGCCGAGAGTGTCTTGGCCGCCTGGAGCCGGGCGCTGCGGTCGGCCACCTCGGCCTTCGACCAGGGCTGGCGCTGGATATCGTAGGCCGACTGCTTGACGCTCTTGCCGCCATCGTACAGTCGCTGGCCCTCGCCCCCTATGGCGCCGATCACCAGGCCTGCGGCGCTGGCTGAGCCGGGAAGGCCGACGGCGTAGGCAGGGTCACGCAGAATCTCGTGAGCCACCTGCCGACGGGAGGCGGCGTCCTTGGCGTAGACCCGCACGCCATCCACGAAGGTCTTGTCCTGCAGCGCCGCGACAGCGCCATAAGCCATGGCCCCGCGCAGGAGCTGGCCAGGCTCGTAGGCGGCGCCCACCTTCAGCGACCGCGCCACGCCGTCGCCGTCGGCGAAGTCGCTGGTGATGCCTGTCGAGCGGACCATGTAGTAGCGATAGGCGCCGGCCAGCTCGATCAGCTTCGGCGACAGGGCCACGCTCGGAGGGGCGGGCGGCGGCGGCGGGGGCGGCGGCGGTTCGGCGCAGGCCGCGACCAGGATGGCGGCGAGGACGGCCGAAGCGGTCTGTCTGACCGGAAAGCGGAACGGCATCAGGCGACTCCCCCTCTCGCGAGTGGTGATTCTACTCAATTCGCCCCCGAATTGGCCCCTGGCTTACCCGCCGTCGCCCGGCGTCGGCAAGCTTGGGCGAGCCTTTGGCTCAATCGAAGAGTTTGGACACGCTCTCTTCGTTGGCGATGCGGCGGATCGCCTCGCCGACCAGCGGCGCGCAGGTGACGGTGCGGATCTTGGTCTCGCCCAGCACCTGTTCCGACGCTTCGATGGAGTCGGTGATCACCAGTTCCTTCAGCACCGAGTTCTTCACCCGCTCGGTGGCCGCGCCCGACAGGACGCCGTGCGTGACATAGGCCGAGACCTCAACCGCGCCGGCGTCGATCAGCGACTTGGCCGCCGAGCAGAGGGTGCCCGCCGAGTCGGCGATATCGTCGAACATGATGAGCCGGCGGCCGACGACGTCACCGATGATGTTGGCCACCTCGGACTTGCCGGGGCCCGTGCGCCGCTTGTCGACGATCGCGAGGTCCGCGTTGAGGCGGCTCGCCACCGCCAGCGCCCGCACCACCCCGCCCACGTCGGGCGAGACGATCATCAGCTCGGACGGCTTCTCGTAGTTCTCCTTGATGTCCTGCGCCATCAGCGGCGCGGCCAGCAGGTTGTCGGTCGGGATGTCGAAGAAGCCTTGGATCTGGCCGGAGTGCAGGTCCATCGTCAGCACCCGGTCGGCGCCGGCGCGGGTGATCAGGTTCGCGACCAGCTTGGCCGAGATCGGCGTGCGGCCGCCGGTCTTCCGGTCCTGCCGCGCGTAGCCGAAGTAGGGCATCACCGCCGTGATCCGCCGGGCCGACGCGCGCTTCAGCGCGTCGATGCAGATCAGCAGCTCCATCAGGTGGTCGTTGGCCGGGTAGCTGGTCGACTGCAGGACGAAGACGTCCTCGCCGCGCACGTTCTCGTCGATCGTGACCCAGACCTCATTGTCGGCGAAGCGCTTCACCTGCGCCTTGGTCAGCGGCAGGTCCAGGTGGTTCGCAACGGCCTGAGCCAGCGTATGATTCGAGTTGCCGGCGAGCAGCTTCATCGGACCCCCTTGGACGAATGCGCGGGCTTGTAGCAGCGCCGCGCCCTGAGTCCATCCCTGACGAGCCTGTCCCCGACGCTAGGTCAGGACGATCGCCGAGAGCAGCCGCCCGTAGTCCGGCTCGCCCAGCTTGAAGGCCCGCCGGTTGGAGAAGAACAGCTCCGGCTCGGCGCAGGTGTCGCGGCCGATCCACTCGCAGCGCTCGATCCCGGCGACCCGCAAGCGGTGCAGGACGAAGGCGGGCAGGTCGAACTGACGCTTGTCCGGCCCCGCTCCGGAGGTGAAGAAGCGGCCATAGGCCGGGTCCTTGTCGGTGAAGCGGGCCTCATATTCGAGCCCCACCTCGTAGGACGCCGGCCCGATGCACGGGCCGACCGCTGCGACGATTCGCCCGCGGCGGGCGCCCAGCGATTCCATCCTGGCTATGGCGTCCTCGGCCACCCCGGTCAGCGCGCCCTTCCAGCCGGCGTGCGCCGCGCCGACGACACGCGCCTCGGCGTCGGCCAGCAGGATCGGGGCGCAGTCGGCGGCCAGCGCGCCACAGACGACGCCCGGCGTGGCGGTCACCACCGCGTCCCCCTCGGGGGGCGCGTCCGGCCAGGGGCGGTCGGCCACGTGCGCGGTCGCGGAATGCACCTGGTAGGCCGTCACCAGCGCTCCGCCCAGGTGCGCCGCCGCCCGCCGCCGGTTCTCGGTCACCGCGTTCGGATCGTCCTTCGAGCCCACGCCGACGTTCAGGCTGGCGTAGATCCCGTGCGAGACCCCGCCCTGCCGCGTGAAGAAGGCGTGGCGGATTCCCGGCAGGTCCAGTAGCGGCGAGGTCAGGACGGGCAGGTCGGTCATCTCACGCCTCCGCGAACGCCGGCGGCGCCCAGCCGGGCGAGCTCAGGCAGCAGGTCTTGAAGAGTTCGCCCATCTCGTCGGCGCCGATCAGCCGCTGGAGCTGACGGCCGATCAGGGACGCCCTGTCGGGCCGCGCCCGCACCAGGGCCTCGGCCCGGGCGCCGATCCCCATGCGAGCCAGGAACTGGGCCTGGGTCAGGATCGCCGCCTCCGCCCCGCTCCGCCGCGCCGCGGCCATCACCGCCGGGAAGTCGGCCCAGACGGTGAGATCGGCTTCTCCCGGACAGGCGAGCGGGTCGACCTTCCGGTGGCGCGTGAGGGCCTGCAGCGTGTCGCCGAAGCCTGGCGTGTCGCGGCCGTAGTCGATCAGCAGGGCGGCCCCGCCGTCGCGGACCAGACGCTCGCCCAGGGCCTGACCCAGCGCGGCCTGCGCGCCGGAGACCTCCACGACCGCGCCATCCCTTGCGTCCGCGACCGGGGCGGATGCGGGCACGCGGCCGAAAGCGAGCCGGCCGTCGGGCCCCAGGCCCACCACCTGCTCGGTCCAGCCGGCCGCGGTCTTCACGAACTGACGCGCCGGCAGGCAGTCCAGCAGCTCGTTCGCGACCAGCAGCAGAGGATGGCCGCCGGGAACTTCGTCCAGCGACCGCGCCCACCGGACTCCATCGCCCAGACGTTGACGTTGCAGCGCCGCGAGAGGCTCCGAGGTCTCAACCAGCCAGACCTCGGCCGCCTCGAGGAAGCCGGGCAGGGCGCGACCGGCCCGCAGCAGGTCGCTCATCAGTGTTCCGTCGCCGGGGCCCATCTCGACCAGGATGAAACGCTGCGGCGCGCCTATCGCCTGCCACGCGCTGGCCATCCACAGGCCGATCAGTTCACCGAACATCTGGCTGATCAGTGGCGCGGTGATGAAGTCGCCGCCTTCGCCCAGCGCCGGGCGCGTGGCGTAGTAGCCGTCCCGGGGGTCGTGCAGGCAGGCGGTCATGAACTGGGCCACGGTCATGGGCCCGGATTGCCGGATCTCCGCCGCCAGCCGGTCGGCCAGGCTCATCCCTTTTCAGGCAGCGTGGGCGGCAGGGGCTCGCGCATGCCGCGCCAGATCAGGAACGCGCCGGCCAGCAGCATGGGGATCGACAGGATCATTCCCATGGTCAGGCCCAGCGGCAGGTTCTCGAGCCCGGCGTCCGGCTCTCGCACGGTCTCGATGGCGATGCGGAAGACCCCGTAGAACAGCACGAAGATCCCCGCGACCACTCCCCGGCGATCGCCCAGCTTCGCTATGTGCGTCGCCCAGCGCAGGATCAGGAACAGGATGAGGCCCTCGAACAGCGCCTCGTAAAGCTGGCTCGGATGCCGCGGGACAGTGCCCGCCGGACAATAGCCGTGGGTCTTCACGATCTGCTCGTTGCAGAAGCGCACGGCCCAGGGCAGGCCGGGCGCCTCGCGGCCCCAGAGCTCGCCGTTGATGAAGTTGGCGCAGCGGCCGAGGAAGTGGCCGATCGGGTAGGCAGGCGCCACGACGTCGGCGATCCGCAGCAGGTCCAGCTTGTTCTTCCAGGCGAAGAGGATCATCGCGATCGACACGCCGATCACGCCGCCGTGGAAGCTCATGCCGCCTTCCCAGGTGCGGAAGATGCTGAGCGGATCGGCCAGCGTCTCCGAGAAGGGCGTGTAGAACAGCACGTGGCCCAGCCGGCCGCCGCCGATCACCCCGATGGCGATCCACAGGATCAGGTCGTCCATCTGCTCGGGCGTGAAGGGGGCGGGGCGGCGCGTCCAGAGCCGCCCATTCTTCAGCAGGCCTGTGGCGTATCGCCACCCCAGCAGTATCCCGGCCACGTAGGCCAGGGCGTACCAGCGTATGGCGAGCGGCCCCAGTTGCACGAGGATGGGGTCGATATTGGGGAAGGGCACTGGCGCTCTGCTCCGGCGTTGGAGCTGTGGACTTAGACGAGAAGCCCTTCGCTTTCATCCCCCGAAGGGCCATATAGAGGCTGAACGGGACGGTTGACCGGCCCTTAAGAAGACAACGATGCAGACCCAGAACCCCCTACTCGACGAGATCGCCAAGCTGACCACCGCCGCCATGGGGCTGGCCCAGGCCGCGGGCGACGAGGCCAAGGCCGCCATGCGCAGTCAGGCCGACCGCGTGGCCGCCGAACTCGACCTCGTCCGGCGCGAAGATCACGAGGCGCTCAAGGCCGAGGTCGCCGCTCTGCGCGCCGAGATCGAGGCGCTCAAGGCCGTCAAGAAGCCGGCGCGGCCGGCGAAACAAGCGTGACCGTATCGCATACCGCGCGAGGAGGGCTCGCGCGTCGCAAGAACTCGCTGACACCTCTGTCAGGAAACAGTTTAGCTTCGACTCTACGGACGATTCGGGGGCGGCGTTCCGTCCACCGTCCGTGTCGAAAGGGGTCGTGATGGACACCTCCCACGCAGACGACAACGTCGTCCTGACGAACGATCCTCTCGACGTGGTGGAGCATGTCCTCACCGCCGAGAACCTGCCTTTCGACCGCACCGAGGACGGTGACCTCGCCTTCACCCTGGCCGGCGACTGGAAGGACTACGAGCTCTGGTTCGCCTGGCGGCCCGAGGGCGACACCCTGCAGCTCTGCCTGTCGATGGACCTCGCGGTTCCGCGCGCGCGCCGCCAGGTGGCCCAGGAACTGATCGCCACCATCAATCCCCGCGTCTGGCTCGGCCACTTCGAGCTGTGGGACGAGGGCGAGATCATCTTCCGGCACGGCATGGCGCTGATGACCGGAGAACAGCCCAGCCTCGCCCAGGCCGCGGCGATGATCGACGTGGCGGTGGAGGCGGCCGACCGCTTCTTCCCGGCCTTCGACTTCCTCCTGCGCGGAGCCAAGACGCCCCAGGAAGCCATCGCCGCCTGCATGTTCGAGACGGTGGGCGAGGCGTAGGACCTGAATTGGCGGAGGGCGGCTATGCCCGCCGCCCGCCGGCCCAGAAGCGCTCTTGCGGTTTGAAGAATTCGTCGGCTTGCCGAAGAGCGACGCCTTGGGCACGAGGCGCGCCCATGCGTTCGACCCTTGTCACTATGCTGCGCGGTCCCGTCCCGATCCGTTCGGGCGAGGCGGCGCGCGCGGCGGTCGGCGCTCTCGCCGGCGTCGCTGCCGCCGGCCTCCTGGCGCGGGCCCTGGTCGACGGCGCGGTCTCCGAGGTTCCGCTGCTGGTCGGCCCGATCGGGGCGTCGGCGGTGCTGGCCTTCGCCGTGCCGGCCAGTCCCCTGGCCCAGCCCCGAGCGATCATCGGCGGCAATGTGCTCTCCGCCCTCGTCGGAGTGACCTGCGCCCTGGCCATCCCGCAGCCCGCGCTGGCTGCGGCCGTGGCGGTAGGCGGCGCGATCCTCGTCATGGCGCTGCTCGGCTGTCTGCACCCGCCGGGCGGGGCGGTGGCGCTAGGCGCGACCCTTGGCGCTGGGGCGGTCTCGCCGTCGGGCTACGCCTATGTGCTGGCGCCGGTTGGGATCTGCTCGGTCCTGCTGGTCCTGGCCGCCATGCTCTACGGACGCCTCACGGGGCACGCCTACCCGCACCGCGTGGTGACGGCGCGCTCACCGCACCGCACCGCCGACCCGCCGCCTGGAGAGCGCCTGGGTTACACCCCCGCCGATCTCGACCGGGCGCTGGCGCAGTACGGCGAACTGCTCGACGTCAGTCGGGAGGACCTCGATGCGCTCTTTAGGCAGGTGGAGTTGCAGGCGCACCGCCGGCTGCATTCCCAGATCCATTGCCGCGATATCATGTCCCGGGATGTGATCGCTGTGGACCTCAACCAGAGCGCCGAGAGCGCCCTGGCCTACCTGCGCCAACATGAGCTGCGCGCGGCGCCGGTGATCGACTCCGACCGGCGCGTGGTGGGGATGGTGCGGCGCGCCGAGCTGGTCGCCGGTCGCGGCCGCCGCGTCGAGGCGGTGCTGGACCCCTTCGTCCACAAGGTGCGGCCTGGAACGCCGATCGAGGCGCTGCTGCCTCTCCTGTCCAGCGGGGTCACGCACGAGGCGCTCGTGGTGGACGAGGCGCGCCGCCTCGTCGGTGTGATCACCCAGACCGACCTATTGGCGGTCCTCTATCGGGCCCATGTGGTGGAGGCGGTGGTGTCCGCGACCGCCGCCTGATCGCCGGAATCCACAATATGGGCAGGGCGTCCGGACCGTCTGGCGGGGCCGCCAGCCGCAGGTAACTCCCTCTTAACTCCGTCCGCGCGTCAAGCGACCAGTAAGTTCGCGCGGGGGGAACGAGGCATGGCGGAGGGGTTGGCGGCGTTGCGCCTGCTTGTGGTCGACGACAATCCGCAGATGCGGACCATCGTCGGCACGGTGCTGAAGGCGGCGGGCATCCGCGACCTCCACTACGCGCCGAACGGCCGGGTCGCCTGGCACGGCCTCGCCGAGATCAAGCCCGACATCTGTTTCGTCGACTACGAGATGCCGGTCATGAACGGGCTCGACTTTCTGTCGATCGTCCGCGGCCTCAACTCGCCGCTGCGCTTCATGCCGGTCATCATGCTGACCGGGCACTCTGACGAACTGCGGCTTACCGCCGCCCGCGATCGCGGTGTCAACGAGTTCCTCGCCAAGCCCGTGAGCGCCCGGACCATCCTCATGCGCCTCCATGCCGTGATCATGCGGCCGCGGCCGTTCGTGACATCCGAGAGCTATTTCGGACCCGACCGGCGCCGCCGGACGACCCCCAGCTTTGCCGGCCCCTTCCGCCGCGCTGAGGACCGCGTGCCTGACCGCCGGGAAGTCTTCGAACTCTGACCGCGCGGCCGGTATGGCTGCCCGCTCGCATGCGGCATGCCGCCGCATCGCACCGCTTCCAAGGCACGGAAACGCCTGAAAAAACGCCCTGAAGATTGAACTTCTCAAGGCCGCGCAACCTTGGCGCGTGTTCGCAGAGCGGCGTGTTAGGTCGTGGGAAAGGTTAGCGCGACCATACCATGTTCCATGACCCGAACGGTCCGTGAAACCCTTCTGACGATCGCCCTCTGCGGGGGTATCGGCGTGTTCAGCGCCGCCGTGCTGCTGGGCGCGTCCCGGTCTCCCGATCCGACCGAGGCGGCCGGCGTGTTCCCGCCTTGGTGGAGCCGGCAGGCTGTCCTGGCCGCCGCTGGGCAGGCCGGAGTCATCCGCGACCTGGGCGCGGTCCCGTTCATCGTCGTCATCCGCGATCCGGCAGGGCAGGCGCAGGCGCGTCTCCAGGCGGCCGGCGCACTCTTCTCTGTCGGCCCCGCCGGCTCCTTCGCCTGCGGCAGCTAGAGGACTAACTCCCGTGTTCCAGACCATCGCCGAACAGCGCAGCTTCGCCAACCGCATCGTCATCGGGGGCATCTGGCTCCTCGTGCCGATCATCGCCCTCGCCGCCATGCTGGTGCATGGAAACTGGCTGCCGCTGACGATCGCCGCCGCCGGCATCGCGGGCGGCGCCACCGCGGCCTGGCGGCTGTTGAGCGAGAGCCCGGTCGTGCGCATCACCGCCGGGGTGGCGCAGATGGCGCAGATCTCCCTGCTGGTGGGCGGCTTCTCCGGCCATCCCTGGCAGATCGACATGCACATGGCCTACTTCGCAGGCCTGGCGGTGCTGATCGTCTACTGCGACTGGCGCGTGATCGCGGCGGCCACCTTGATCGTGGCGGTCCACCACCTGCTGCTCTCCTTCGTCCTGCCGGCCGCGGTCTTCCCTGGCGGCGGCGACATTGCGCGCGTGCTGGTGCACGCGGTGATCCTGCTGGTCGAAGCGGGGGTTCTGATCTGGGTCGGGCACAACCTCTACGCCATGTTCGAGCGGTCGGGTCTGATGCTCAAGCAGGCCTCCGAAGCCCGCGACCGCGCCGAGTCGGCCATGGCCGACGCCGAGGCCGCCCGGGCTGGCGAGGCCAAGGCCGCGGCCGATCGCGAGCGCGTGCGCCGCGCGTCGGAGCAGGAGGCCGAGCTCGTCGTCGGCGCCCTGGCCGACGGTCTGGGCAAGCTGGCCCGGGGCGACACGACCCACCGCATCTCGGCGGCCTTCCCCGACCACTACGGCCAGCTCAAGACCGACTTCAACGCCGCGGCCGACCAGCTCCAGTCGACCCTGCGCTCGATCGTCGAGGTGAACGGCCGCGTGCGGGGCAGCGTCTCGGAGATTGCTGGCGCCTCGAACCACCTGTCGCAACGCACGGAGCAGCAGGCTGCGACGCTCGAGGAGACCGCTGCGGCCCTTGACGAGATCACCGCCACGGTGAAGCGCACCGCCGCCGGCGCCCGCGATGCAGGCCAGGTGGTCGGCGCCGCCCGCGATCACGCCGAGCAGTCGGGCGAGGTCGTTCAGGCCGCGGTCGACGCCATGAACGGCATCGAGGAATCCTCGAAGCAGATCAGCCAGATCATCGGGGTGATCGACGAGATCGCGTTCCAGACCAACCTGCTGGCCCTCAACGCGGGCGTCGAGGCGGCCCGCGCCGGAGACGCCGGCAAGGGCTTCGCGGTCGTGGCTTCGGAAGTCCGGGCCCTGGCCCAGCGCTCGGCCGAAGCCGCCAAGGAGATCAAGGCCCTGATCACGACCTCCACCTCCCAGGTGGGCGAGGGCGTGGCCCTGGTCGGCCGCACGGGCGAAGCCCTGGCGCGCATCGTCGCCGAGGTGGGCCAGGTGAACACTGCGATCGCCGAAATCGTGAGCTCGACCGCCGAGCAGGCCACCAGCCTGCAGGAGGTCAACAGCGCCATGAACGGCCTCGACAGCATGACCCAGCAGAACGCCGCCATGGTCGAGGAGGCCACCGCGGCGACCCAGGCCCTGGCCGCCGAGGCCGAGCGCCTAACCCAGCTCATGGCGAGATTCCAGATCGCCGGGGGCGGCACGGTGTCACCGGCGAAGCGGGCGGCCTGACCGCCCGCTCCGGCGAACCGGACTACTGGACGCCAAGCACCTTCTTCAGGAACAGCACCTCGGTGGCCCGCACGGCCTCCTGGTTCGCCTTCTTGTAGATGCCGTGGCCCTCGTCCTTGGCGAGGACGTACCAGACCTCGGTCCCCTGGGCCCGCAGCCTGGCCACCATCTGCTCGGACTCGCTGCGCGGCACCCGCGGGTCGTTGGCGCCCTGGAAGACCATCATCGGCTTCTTCATCCGGTCGCTCATCCGGATCGGCGCGATGCGGTCGAACACGGCCCTCATCTTCGGGTCACGCTCGTCGCCGTACTCGGCCCGGCGCAGGTCGCGGCGATAGCCCTCGGTGTTCTGCAGGAAGGTGACCCAGTCCGAGATGCCGTAGAGGTCGATGGCTCCGGCGATGCGGTCGTTGTAGTGGCCGGCGACCGCCAGGACCATGTAGCCGCCGTACGACTGGCCAACCACCGCCACCCGGCTGGCGTCGAGATCTGGCTGGGTCGCCACCCAGTCCAGCAGGGCGCCTATATCCTTCACCGAGTCCTCGCGCTTCTCGGCATTGTCGAGGCCCAGGTAGGTCTTGCCGTAGCCGGACGAGCCGCGGACGTTCGGGATGATCACTGCCGCGCCCAGCTCGTTCACCCACGATTGCCGGCGCGCGCTGAAAGCCGGCTGCTCCTGGCCCTCGGGGCCGCCGTGGATCTGGATCACCACCGGCAGCTTCCCGGTCGCGCCCTTGGGCTTGTAGATGAACGCCGGGATCTGGCGCTTGTCGAAGGTGGGGTACCGGAACAGCGCCGGTTCGACGAGCTTCGACGCATCGAGCCCCGCAAGCTCGCTCTCGGTCCAGCGCGTCAGCTCTCCGGACTTCAGATCGTAGCTCCAGACGTCGCCCGAGCTGGTGGAGGTGGAAAGGCTGAGGCCGATCCTAGACCCGTCGGGCGAGAACTTGGCGGCCGTGAGTACGCCCTGCGGCAGCTTCGGGCCGGGCAGAACCTTGCCGGTGGCGACGTCGCGCAGGACGAGGGTGGAATAGCCCTCTTCATTCACCGCCTGCAGCAGCGTCCTGCCGTCCGGCGAGAGGTCGAAGCCCTCCGAGCCCCATTTGGCGCCCGGCTCCAGGTCGCGGACCTTTCCCGTCTTCACGTCGATGATCACCGGCCGCGTGTGCTCCGCGCCGTCGTCCGACAGGGTCAGCACCGCCGTTCCGCCGTCGATCAATGCGCCACCCTGGTAGCCGATCTTGCGGCCGGTCGGACCGACGGGCGTCAGCTTGCCGCTGGCGACGTCCAGGATGAACAGCTCGACGTTGGTCTGGGCGAAGTACCGCTGGACGAGGATGGTCTTGCCATCGGCAGTTATGTCCACCGGGGCCATGGAGCCCGTGCCGTCCAGCACCTTGCGCCGGCTTTCCGGCTTGGACGGATCGGCCAGCATGATGTCGTAGTTGGGGTCGCCAGGCGTCACCTGGCTCCAGGCCACCAGCTTGCCGTCCTTCGAGAACGTGAAGCTCTGGTTCCGCGTGCCCGGCGCTGTGAGCTGGACCTCGGCGCCTTTCAGGTCCCGGACGTAGGCCTGGTAGTATTCCGCCCCGCCCACGTCGCGGGGATAGAGGTAGGTCGAGGTCCCCGGTACGGTCTCGGCCTGGCTGATCGGTTCGCCGAAGAAGGTGAGCTGGGTGCGTGCGCCCATCGGCTGGGCCACGCGGTGGATCTGGGTGGTGTCGCCGAACCGGGTGGCGATCAGCATCGAGCCGTCCGGCAGCCAGTCCTCGAACACCGCCGAGCGAGCGTTGTAGTAGGGCGCGATAGCCGCCTGCAGCGTTGCCGGAGTCGCCGGCGCGCCCTCGTAGACGATGTTCCCCACTTCCCGCCGTTCGACCTGCGCCGCCGCGCTGGAGAAGATCGAGAAGGCGAGGGCGGTTCCGAGCAGGAGCGCGCGTGACGGCATGACGAGGTCCCCGACAGAAAATCGAAGCGGCGAGGCAAGCGCGACCATCGCCTTACGTCAACGAAACTCGACGCAACGCCGTTCGGGGTTTCACGGCCGGGCCTAAGTCCGCTAAGCCTCCGCGCATGATCACGCCGATCCTGATGCTGGGCGCCGGGCGCATGGGCGGGGCCATGATCGAGGGCTGGCTCGCCGCCGCCGCCTTCGACGGCCGCGAACTGATGATCCGCGACCCCAGTCCCGGCCCCGCAGCCCGGGCCGCCGAGGCGGCCGGAGCGATGCTGAACCCGCCAGAGGCCGAATTGGCCCGGGCGAGCACGGTCGTCCTTGCGGTGAAGCCCCAGCTCTGGCGCGAGGCGGCGGCCGAGACGGCGGCGTGGCTGGGTTCCTCGGCGGTGATCGTTTCGATCGCCGCGGGCGTGAAGTCAGGCGACATCTCCAAGGCCTTCGGCGGGCGCTGCGTGGCGCGGGTGATGCCGACGACCGCCGCCGCCATCGGCCAGGGCACGGCCAGTCTGTACGCCGATGATCCTGCCGCCCTGGCGCGCGCCCATGCCCTGTTCGAGCCGCTAGGCGCCGTGGTCGACCTGACGGACGAGGCCCTCATGCACGCGGCGACCGCGGTCTCGGGGTCCGCGCCGGCCTATCTCTATGCGTTCATCGAGGCGCTGGAGGCGGCCGGGGCCTCGGCAGGCCTCTCGCCGAAGGACGCCCAGCGCCTCGCCCGCAGCACCCTCACCGGCGCGGCGGCGCTGCTGGCGCGCAGCGGGGAGGAGCCATCGGACCTGCGCCGCCAGGTCACCTCGCCCGGGGGCACCACGGAGGCGGCGTTGAACGTTCTGCTCAGCGACACTGGCCTGCCGCCGCTGCTGCGCGAGGCCGTCGGCGCGGCGGTGCGCCGCTCGAAGGAGCTCGGCGCCTAGCTCTTTCGCCCTAGCTCTTTCGCCCTAGCTCTTTCGCCACGTCTGGCCCTGGCAGACGATGGCGATGCAGCCCTCGACCTTCAGCGTTCCGTTGGGGTTGACCGACAGCTTGCTGTCATAGGTCTTGCCGCTCTGGGGGTCGTAGATCTTGCCGCCCGTCCACTTGCCGGGCCCGGCCGCCTTGAAGCCCCAAAGCATGGGCAGCCCCATGATCGGCCGCGCCTTCAGCTTGGCGTCGGGGTTGTTGGCGTCGGTGGCCTTGGCCTCGGCCGGATTCTTCACCCACGAGACGTTGCCGCAGAGCCGGTCGACCTTCCCCGGACAGGGCGCGATCTTGACCTTCGCCGTGCCGCTCTGGGTCAGCCACTCGCCATGGGCGGGATCGGCGAGCGCCGGTGCGGCGCAGAGGGCGAGAACGGCGGCGAGGGCGGCGGCGCGCATGTGAGGCTCCTGAGGATGACGTGGCCAGGCTCGTTGGACGCGGATGAATCCTGGCTGAACGGCGCTATCCCGGCAACCGCACCGTGGCCCGCAGGCCGCCGAGGGGCGAGCGGCCCAGCACGATGTCGCCGCCGTGGCCGCGGGCGACGTCGCGGGCGATGGCCAGGCCCAGCCCGACCCCCTTGGTGTTCTGGTTGCGGCTGGCGTCGAGGCGGGCGAACGCCTTGAACGCTTCCTCGTACTGATCCTCGGGGATGCCCGGGCCGTTGTCGTCGACAATGATCTCGATCCCGCCCGGGCCGCGGCGGGCGGTCACCTCGACCTGCTCGCCATGGGACGCTGCGTTCATCACCAGGTTGGAGAGCGCACGCTTGAGCGCGTTGGGTCGCGCGGTCACGACGAGCTCGGGCGCGACATCCACGGTCACCTGGGCGCCGGCGCGGCGCGCGCCTTCACTCACCGCCTCGATCAGCGGCTGCAGCGGCGCCGCCTCGGCCGCCTCGCCGCCCTCGCCGCGGGCGAAGGCGAGGTATTCGTCGATCATGTGTTCCATCTCGACCAGGTCGCGCTTCATCTCGGCCGTGCGCGCCGTGGGCTCGGACAGGGCCAGGGCCAGCTTCAGGCGGGTCAGGGGCGTGCGCAGGTCGTGACTCACGGAGGCGAGGAGGGCCGTGCGCTGTTCGATGTGGCGCTGGATGCGGCCCCGCATGTGCAGGAAGGCGGTGGCCGCCCGGCGCACTTCCCGCGCGCCCTGGGGCTTGTACGCCGGGACGTCCGCGCCCCGGCCGAAGGCCTCCGCCGCATTCGCCAGCCGCTCGATGGCCCGCACCTGGTTGCGGATGAAGAGGATGGCGATTGCGGTCAGCAGCACGGTGGCCACGGTCATCCAGAGGACGAAGATGTGCCCCTGGGTGGCGAAGGCGCGGTCCCGGGGCGCCAGCACGCGCATGACGCCGCCCCGCACGGCCACGCGGATGTCGACGTAGGCGGGGTAGCGCGTGGTGTCGAACCAGTAGGGCGCGTCGATCCGCTCGGAGAGCGCGCGGTCCAGGGAGCGGTCGATCGGCGCGAAGAACGGGCTGAGCGCCGCCGGCGGATCGCGCCGCCGCGCCGGCAGGCTGCGGCCGGGCTGGAGGGCGATCGACAGGCCCATGGACTCCTCCGCCCGCTGGGACAGCTTGGCGAAGCTCTCCGGCGTCGGGTCCTCGCGATAGCTTTCCACCGCCCAGGCGATGTCGCCCGCGAGCCCTTCGGAGAGGCGGCTGGTGACGGTCTGCCAGTGGGCGTCGAAGAAGACATAGGTGACGGCGATCTGCATCAGCGCCACGGGCAGCACGATGATCAGCAGCGAGCGGCCGAAGAGGGTGCTCGGGAGGCGCCGCTTCAGCCACCGCATCAGGACCCGCGAGGACGAAGGGAGCTTCATCGCGGGAACCTCCCCTGCGAAGAGGGGGAGGGGGACCCGAAGGGAGGAGGGGGCAGCGACGCTGCGAGGTGGCCGCAAGGCCGGCGTATGGCCCCACCGCCCCCTCCACCGCTTCGCGGTCCCCCTCCCCCATTCATGGGGGAGGTTGTGGCGCCGACGAGCTTCATCAGTCGGGGGCCAGGCGGTAGCCGACGCCGCGGACGGTCTGGAGGTAGCGGGGGGACTTCGGGTCGTCCTCGATCTTGCGACGCAGGCGGGTCACCTGCACGTCCACCGCCCGGCCGGACGGGTCGACCGTATCGCGGGCGAGCTCCATGCGGTCCACCGGCTCATGCGGCGTGCGGGCGAGTTGGCGGAGAAGGGCGACCTCGGCCTCGGTCAGCCGCACGGCCTCGCCGCTGCAGGTGAGCTCGCCGCGATCGGGATCGAAGGCGCAGCGCCCGAGCGAGAGAACGCCGCCCGCCTGTGGCTTGTCGCTGGCGCGGCGCAGGATGGCCTCGATGCGCAGCAACAGCTCCTCGGGCTCGAACGGCTTGCCGAGGTAGTCGTCGGCGCCGAGCTTCAGGCCTTCGATCCGATCGCCGGCCTCGCCGCGGGCGGTGAGCATGAGGACGGGGGTGCGGCCCGCCGCGCCCCGCTGGTCGCGAAGCCACCTCGTCAGCGAGAACCCGTCCTCGCCCGGCATCATGACGTCGAAGACCGCGAGGTCGAAGTCGAGAGTGGCGAGCAGCCGCCTGGCCGGGGCGCCGCCGGCGGCCGCCGTGACGCGGAAGCCGGCGCGGGTGAGGTATTCCTTCAGGAGTTCGCGGATGCGGTCGTCGTCGTCGACGATGAGCAGGTGGCGAGCGCGCGGCGGCGCGTCGGAGAAGGTCATCAGCGGCCTCCGGCCGGCGTGGGACTGCGCAGGCGTCCTCCAGCCAGGGCGGCCAGTATGGCGCGCGCGCCGCCCACCCGGTCCAGCCCCCCTTGGCGATAGGCGCGGCCGAGCTGGGCGCGAAGCCGCTCGCCGATGGCGGCCTCGAAGGCCTGGCCGCGGGCGGTGAGCGCGGCGCTGCGGCGGCGACCGTCCTCGTCGCCGGCGTGCTTCTCGACGAGGCCCTTGGCCGCAAGGTCCACCAGGATGCGGCTGGCCGCCTGCTTGGAGAGGCTGGTCAGGTGCGCCAGCTCCTGCACGCCGATCCCCGGACGCCGGCGCAGCAGGAAGGCTGCCCGCCAGTGCGAACGGCCCAGACCCAGCCCCTCGGCCTCCAGGCCCTGGTCGACCGCCGCCCACAGCGCCGCCTCCGCCAGCAGCAGCAGTTCGAGGCCGGCGTCGAGCTCGTCCTCGTGCAGGATCAGGCGGGGGTCGGGCGGTCCGCTCATGGGCAAGTGGTCTCAGGCTTGGCCAAACCGTTTGACGACGGGGCCCGCGGCAGGTTCAAGAGGGGCGCTTCGAAAGGAGGTTCTCCCCTCATGGCTCTTGTTCCCTTCGACGATCGCGACGGCTGGATCTGGCTGGACGGACAGTTCGTCCCCTGGCGCGAGGCGAAGGTGCACGTCCTCACCCACGGCCTGCACTATGCGTCGGCCGTGTTCGAGGGGGAACGGATGTACGGGGGCGAGATCTTCGAGCTGACGGCGCATACGGAGCGGCTGTTCGAGTCCGCGAGGATTCTGGACTTCGAAATCCCCTACACGGTGGCCGAGATCGACCAGGCCTGCAAGGACACCTGCGCCAGGAACGGTCTGACCGACGCCTACGTCCGCCCGATCGCGTGGCGCGGTTCGGAGATGATCGGCGTCTCGGCCCAGCAGACCAAGATCCACGTCGCCGTCGCGGTGTGGGACTGGCCCAGCTACTTCTCGCCTGAGGAGAAGGCCAAGGGCATCCGTCTCACCTGGGCCAAGTATAAGCGTCCGAGCCCCGAGACCGAGCCGGTGCACGCCAAGGCCACGGGCCTCTATATGATCTGCACCATCTCCAAGCACGCCGCGGAGAAGGCCGGCTACACCGACGCGATGATGCTCGACTACCGTGGCTACATCGCCGAAAGCACCGGCTCGAACGTGTTCTTCGTCAAGGACGGGGTGATCCACACGCCGACGCCCGACTGCTTCCTGAACGGCATCACCCGCCAGACGGTGATCAAACTGGCGAAGTCCAAGGGCTTCGAGGTGGTCGAGCGCCATATCCAGCCCGAGGAACTGGCCGGGTTCACGGAGTGCTTCGTGGTCGGCACGGCCGCCGAGGTCACGCCGGTGGGCGAGATCGGCGAGTACCGCTTCACGCCCGGCAACATCAGCCTCAGCCTGATGGACGACTACGCCAAGCTGGTCCGCCGCGAGCTGGTGGCGGCGTAAGAGCGCGCCCTCCCCGCGAGGGGAGGGATGACTCTAGGCCAGCACCGCGTAGGGGCGCGGATAGGCTTCGCCTCGACTGAGGTACGTGAGCCCCACGACGCAGCGCACGCCGTACCAGACGGAGGCGCCCGCCCAGACCAGCCAGGCCAGGCCCATGATCGGGAAGCCGATCAGGATCACGCTGAGGATCGCGCCGACGCCGAAGATCACGCCGCCGGCGATCATCAGGAGCAGCCCGATCCAGAAGGTGCGGATCAGGAAGGTGTAGTGGCTGGCGTTGGTCGGACCCGCCGTTTGCCGCTGGGCGTAGGCGATGACGAGGCCCACGATAGCGGTCACGCCGGTGGCGAACGCGATCAGGTACAGCGCATAGCAGACCGCCGGCATCGTCTTGTCTTCGGCGGCGTAGGTCTCGGTCATCGTCTCGGCCCTTGATCCCCGGATGGGATGAGACCTGAAAGATGGCCCCGAACCGGCGCTGCTCAAAGGCGTCACACGGTTACAAATCGGTCACCCGCGCTCTACGACGATCTCCACCCCGGCCGCTACGGCGTCGGGCGCCAGGGCCAGCGGCTTTTCCACCCGGACCCGGGCGCGGCTGACGCGCGGATCGGCGAGACAACGCTCTGCCAGGCGATGGGCGAAGGTCTCCACGAGGTGGATATGGCCCGCGCCGGCGACGGCCTGGGCCGCCTCGACGATGGTCTCGTAGTTCACGGTGTCGGTCAGGCGGTCGGAGGCGTCGGTGGGCACGTCGAGTTCGACGTCAACGATCAGCGGCTGCACGCGGCCGATCTCGTGGCGATAGACGCCGATCTCGGCCTGCACCTTCACGCCGGTGACGAAGACCTTCGAGGTGACCAGCCGCGCGACGCTCATGACAGGTGCTGCCCCGAATCGACGGCGATCATCTGTCCCGTCACGGCCCGGGCATCGATCAGGTAGGCGAGCGCCGCGCCCATCTGGGCGGGATCGACCGGGCGCCGGAGCAGGGTCGCCTCGGCTTCGGCGGCGAAGGCGTCGGCGTCCTGATGGATCGACTGCAGGGTCGGGCCCGGCCCGATGCCGTTCACGCGAATCCGCGGCGCCAGCGCCTGGGCCAGCATCCGCGTGGCGTCCCAAAGCGCGACCTTCGACAGCGTGTAGGAGAAGAAGTCGGCGCCCGGCCGCCAGACCCGCTGGTCGAGCACGTTGACGATCAGGCCCTCGCGATCCTCGGGCAGGCGGCGGGCGAAGGCCTGGCTCAGCACCAGGGGCGCGCGCAGGTTGGTCTCCATGTGGAGATCCCACGAGGCGCGATTCATGTCGGCGAAGGCGTCTTCCTCGAACACCGAGGCCGAGTTCACCAGCAGGGTGACCGGACCGAGTTCGGCCTCGACGTCGCCCACCAGGGCGACGGTGGCGCTTTCCTTGCGAAGGTCGCAGCCGAGGATCGCGGCCTTGCGCCCATAGCCTCGCACTTCGCCGGCCGCCGCCTCGGCGTCGTCGTCGATCTGCCGCACGTGGATGGCGACGTCGTAGCCAGCGCGCGCGGCGGCGGCGGCGAGGACGCGGCCGATCCGCCGCGCGCCGCCCGTCACCAGTGCTGCGCCGCGGGCGGCCATGGGCCTGTCCGCCTTAGTCGAGGCGGCCGAACTCGAAGATGTTCAGGGCCGCCATGGCCGCAACGAAAACGAGGATCTGCAGAATGCCGCTCATGGGGCCTCCGGAAGTCGATGCGGGGGCTTTAGCGAGCGCCTCGCTCCGCCGCAAGGCCGACGGGCCTTCTGAAGTTACGCCGCGTTGGGGCTTCCCCGGTTAACGCCGATCACTAATATGAGCGTTTGAAAGGCGGGGCCCGTAGCCCTTATGCCTCAACGAGAACGCCGCCAGGAGGACGTCTATGCGCGAGTACCTCAAATTCTACATCGACGGGCAGTGGGTCGACCCTGCCGAGGGCCTCAAGACGCTGGACGTCGAGAACCCGGCCACGGAAGAAGTCTGCGGCAAGATCGCCATGGGCTCGGCCGCCGATGTCGACAAGGCCGCCAAGGCCGCCCGCAAGGCCTTCGCCTCGTGGAGCCAGACCAGCCGCGAGGAGCGCCTGGAGGTGCTGGGCCGCATCCTGGCCGAGTACCAGAAGCGCTTCGGCGACCTGGCCACCGCGGTGACCGAGGAAATGGGCGCCCCGGCCTCGCTCGCCCAGCGCGCGCAGGTGCCGATCGGCATGGCCCACCTGGCCACCACCGCCGAGATCCTCAAGACCTTCAAGTTCGAGGAAGACCGTGGCCCGACGATGATCGTCAAGGAGCCGATCGGCGTCTGCGGCTTCATCACCCCCTGGAACTGGCCGCTCAACCAGATCGTCTGCAAGGTGGCCCCGGCCATCGCCACCGGCTGCACCATGGTGCTGAAGCCGTCGGAAGTGGCGCCGTTCAGCGGGCACATCTTCGCCGAGATCATGCATGCGGCGGGCGTGCCGGCCGGCGTGTTCAACCTGGTGCACGGCGACGGCCCCAACGTGGGCGCGGCGATCTCCAGCCACCCGGAAGTGGACATGGTCTCGTTCACCGGCTCGACCCGGGCCGGCATCGAGGTGGCCAAGGCGGCCGCCCCGACCGTGAAGCGCGTGGCCCAGGAGCTGGGCGGCAAGAGCCCGAACATCGTCCTGGACGACGACGCCTTCGCCAAGGGCGTGGCCCGCGGCGTGGCCACCATGATGACCAACTCGGGCCAGTCCTGTAACGCGCCCACCCGGATGCTCGTGCCGCAGAAGCGGATGGACGAGGCGATCGCGGTGGCCCGCGAGACGGCCTCGGGCATCACCGTCGGCGACCCGAACGGCAACAGCCAGCTCGGCCCGGTGGTCAACAAGACCCAGTTCGACAAGATCCAAAAGCTGATCCAGGCCGGCATCGACGAGGGCGCCACCCTCGTGACGGGCGGCGTGGGCCGACCCGAGGGCCTGGACAAGGGCTATTTCGTGAAGCCCACCGTCTTCGCGAACGTGAAGAACGACATGACCATCGCCCGGGAAGAGATCTTCGGCCCGGTGCTGTCGATCCTGGGCTACGAGAGCGTCGACGAGGCCGTGCGGGTCGGCAACGACACCGAGTACGGCCTGGCGGCCTACGTCCAGTCGGCCGACCTCGAGAAGGCCCGCGGCATCGCCCGCCAGCTTCGCGCCGGCCAGGTGTCGATCAACGGCGCGGGCGGCGACATGACCGCCCCGTTCGGCGGCTACAAGATGAGCGGCAACGGGCGCGAGTGGGGCGACTACGCCTTCCACGAGTTCCTGGAGACCAAGGCCATCCTCGGCTACGCGCCGAAGGAAGCCGCGGAGTAATCGCCCGCCCACGGACTGCGAAGGGCCGCCTCTAGGGGCGGCTCTTTTTGCTTTTGGGGTCAGTCCCCGCGCAGCCGCCGGGCGGCGCTGGTCATCAGGACCCCGAGGCCCAGCGCCGCCGACGCCAGCGATCCCAGCACGACGCCAGCCCGCGCCTGGGCCTGGAGCAGGGTGTCGGAGTCGGGGAAGGCGAGGCCCGCGATGTAGAGGCTGATCGTGAATCCCACCCCGCAGAGCGTGGAGGCGCCGTAGAGCTCCAGCCATCTGGTCCCGGTCGGCCGGCGGGCCCATTTGAACGCGAGCGCGAGCGCGGTGGCGCCGAAGACGCCAGCCTGCTTGCCCAGGAACAGCGCGGCCGCGATCCCGAGGCTCACGGGGCCGACCAGCGCGCCATCCAGCCGGAAGCCGGCGGCCGTGAAGGCGAACAGCGGCAGGACCAGGAAGGCGACGTAGGGGTGGAGCGCCTCCATGGTCTCGGTCAGCACGCCCTGGCCGCCGGGCCGCTTGGGCTCCAGCGGAAAGCAGAGGGCGGCCGCGACGCCCGCCAGGGACACATCGACCCCCGACTTCAGGGTGAACCCCCACAGGAGCAGGCCGCCCAGGGCCCAGAAGGCGTAGGGCGCGGTCCGCCATCGCGCCATCGCGGCCAGCACCGCCGTCGTCACGGCGGCGCCCGCCAGCATCGGGAAGCGCAGGTCGGCGGAGTAGAGCACCGCGATCGAGCCGACCGCCAGCAGGTCGGCGGCCATCGCCAGGGTAAGCAGGAACACCCGCAGGGGCGGCGGCGTCCTCGGGCCGGCGAGCGCCAGCGCGGCGAGGGCCAGGGCGATGTCGCTGCCCATGGTCACGGGCCAGCCTTCCAGCCGGCCTGCGGGGCCGAGGTTGAACGCCAGATAGACCAGGGCCGGGGTCAGCGCGCCGCCCAGGCCGCCGAGGATCGGCAGGGCGAGGCGGCGCGGGTTGGAGAACTCGCCGCGCAGGACCTCGTGCTTGAGCTGGAGCCCGAGGACGAAAAAGAAGATCGGCATCAGCGCCGACCGGACCCATCCCGCCACCGACATGGACTCGGCGAACGGGCCCACCTGCACGGGCACGGCCGCATGGGTGATCGCGTCATAGGCGCCGGCCCACGGCGAGTTGGCCCAGGCGATGGCCAGCCCGGCGGCGACGGGCAGCAGCAGGCCCGACCCCGTCTCTGTCTTCAGGAAGGCGAGCGTCGAGCGCGTGGACATCCCGCGTGGGTAACAAGCGGGCTCGCGGCGCTCTAGCGGATTCGGCTGGCGCCCGGCCCGCCCGGGACTATGGTTGACCCCAACAAACCCATAATTCGAGGAAACGCCGTGAGACTGGACAAGCCGCGCATCGCGCCGATGACCGACGCCGAGATGGGCCCGGAGCAGCACGAGGCGCTGAAGGAGTTCGGGCCGGGGCCGATCCTCAACATCTTCCGGACGCTGGCGCGGGCGCCGAAGGCGCTGAGCCGCTTCAACGCCTGGGGCGGCTATGTGCTGTCGCGCCGCAATGACCTGCCGGCGCGCGAGCGGGAGATCGTGATCCTGCGCGTGGGCTACCTCTGTCGCAGCGGCTACGAGTTCACGCAGCACACGCGCATCGGCCTCCAGTCGGGCCTGACCGCGGACGAGATCGAGCGGATCAAGCGGGGCGTGGACGCCGGGTGGAGCGCAGCCGATGCGGCCCTGATCCGGGCCACGGACGAGTTGCACGCCGACCAGTTCATCACCGACGCCACCTGGGGCGAGCTCGGGCGCCACTTCACCGCCAAGCAGTGCATGGACCTGGTCTTCACCGTCGGCCAATACACCCAGGTCTCGATGATGCTGAACACCTTCGGCGTGCAGGTGGAGGGCGACCAAGTCGTCGATCCCGAGCTGAAGGTCCGCTGACGTGGCCGGGCGGCTCGCGGGCAAGGCCGCGGTGGTCGTCGGGGCGGGCCAGACTCCCGGCGAGACGATCGGCAACGGCCGCGCCATGGCCCTGCTGTTCGCGCGTGAGGGGGCCAGCGTTCTGTGCGTCGACCGCATCGCTGAACGGGCCGAGGAGACGGCCGGCATGATCCTGGAGGCCGGGGGGACCGCCTCGGCGCTGCAGGCCGACGTCTCGCGCGCGGCCGACGCCCAGCGGATCGCGGACGAGGCGGCGGCGCGCCTGGGCCGCCTCGACATCCTGGTCAACAACGTCGGCATCGGCGGCGGGGACGCGCCGGCCCATGCGGTGGAGGAGGCGGCCTTCGACCGCATCCTGTCGGTGAACCTCAAGGGGACCTGGCTGGTCACCAAGGCGGCGCTGGCGGTGATGCGGGCCCAGCGGTCGGGCGCGATCGTCAACATCTCGTCCCTGGCGGCGCGGGCGGGCGGGATCCAGGTGGCCTACGAGGTGTCGAAGGCGGCGGTGAACCGGCTGACCCAGAGCGTCGCTCAGTCCCAGGCCCGCTACGGCATCCGCTGCAACGCCGTGCAGCCGGGGCTGATGGACACGCCGATGGCCGTGGCCGGCATCGCGGGCGCCAGCGGCCGGACGCAGGCCGAAGTGCGGGCCGAGCGGGACGCGCGGGTGCCCCTGGGCGGCAAGATGGGCACGGCCTGGGACACCGCTCACGCGGCGCTGTTCCTGGCCTCGGACGAGGCGGGATTCATCACCGGCGTGATCCTGCCGGTGGACGGCGGCATGGGCGTGCGGATCGGCTGATGTAAGCCGAATATAATGGCGCTGGGCGGGACCGGCCTCTATCTAGGGGCCATGTCTGCACAGCGAGCCCTCGGGCGGCGCGTGTCCGCGCTGCAGGACTTCCTGCGCCAGGAGGCGGCAGGCGGCTACGTCCTGATGGCGGCCGCGGCCCTGGCCCTCATCGTCGCCAACTCTCCCCTGGCGGGGACCTACTTCGCCGTCCTCGACACCAAGATCGGCTTCGACCTGGGGCCGCTCGCGCTGCACGAGACGGTGCTGCACTGGATCAACGACGGGCTGATGGCCCTGTTCTTCCTGCTCGTGGGCCTGGAGATCAAGCGCGAGGTCCTCGACGGAGAGCTGTCCCGGCCGTCCCGGATCGTTCTGCCCGGACTGGCGGCGCTGGGCGGGGTGGTCGTGCCGGCGCTGATCTATGTGGCCTTCAACGCGGGGAATCCCGAGGCCGTGCGCGGCTGGGCGATTCCGGCGGCGACCGACATCGCCTTCGCTCTGGGCGTCCTGGCTCTGGCGGGCGACCGGGTGCCCGCCTCGCTGAAGATTTTCCTGACGGCCCTGGCGGTGCTGGACGACCTGGCGGCGATCATCATCATCGCCGTCTTCTACACGGCCGAGCTGCACATGGCGGCCCTGGCCGGAGCGGGCGGCGCGCTGGCTCTGCTGATCGTCTTCAATCGGCTGAAGGTGCAGGCGCTGTGGCCGTACCTGCTGGTCGGGCTGGTCCTCTGGTACTGCGTCCTGGAGTCTGGGGTCCACGCGACCCTGGCCGGCGTCGCGCTGGCCATGACGATCCCGCTCAAGCGGACGCCCGCCAAGCCGGACTCGCACACGACCTCGCCCCTGCACCGGCTGGAGCACCTGCTGCACAGGCCGGTGGCCTTCTTGGTGATTCCGATCTTCGGCTTCGCCAACGCCGGCCTGGCGCTCGGGGAACTGACCCTGCGCCACTTCACCGACACGATCCCGCTCGGGATCGCCCTGGGCCTGTTCTTCGGCAAGCAGATCGGGATCTTCCTGACCTCGATGCTCATCATCCGCCTGGGGTGGGCCGACATGCCGCGCAACGCCTCGGTGGGGCAGCTCTATGGGGTCTCCGTCGTCTGCGGCATCGGCTTCACGATGAGCCTCTTCGTGGGCAACCTCGCCTTCACGTCACCGGAGTTGCTCGCCGAGACGAAGGCCGGGGTTTTCATCGGGTCCCTGGCCTCCGCGATCCTCGGACTGACGCTGCTCAAGATCTTTGGGCCTGACCTGAAGGGCGCGCCCTCGCCGGGCCGACGGGCGGCAGAGGGCGGAACGGCTTCCTAGGTCGCGGCGTTAGCCGGTCTCCCTGAAATCGCCCGAGGAGACGCGGCGTGAACAACCTCATCTACCTCGTCGGCCTGGTGGTCGTCGTCCTGCTGGTGCTGAGCTTCCTGGGCATCGCCTAGTTGCCGGCCGCCGCGCCAGCGCCTTAGTTGGCGCAATGCCTGTCTCGTCCGCCTACCAGCCCGACCCGCTCTTCCCGGACCTGGGTCCCGAGTTCGCGGACCCTGTCGAGGCGGCGCGCTTTCCCAAGACCATCCTGCGCCACCGGAACGACCGGGCGGCGGCGACGGTGGGGCTGGACGCTCTGACCGACGCCGAATGGGTCGCCCATTTCGGCCGGTTCGAGCCGCTGCCGGGCAACATCGATCCGCCCCGGTCGATGCGCTACCACGGCCACCAGTTCCGGACCTACAACCCCGAGCTGGGGGACGGCCGCGGCTTCCTGTTCGCCCAGCTTCGCGAGGCGGGGACGGGGCGACTGCTGGACCTCGGCACCAAGGGGTCCGGCCAGACGCCGTGGTCGCGCTCGGGCGACGGCCGGCTGACCCTGAAGGGCGGCGTGCGCGAGGTGCTGGCGACCGCGATGCTGGAGGCCCTGGGCGTTCCCACGTCGCGCTCGTTCTCGCTGGTGGAGACGGGCGAGGACCTCGTCCGCGGCGACGAGCCCAGCCCGACCCGCTCTTCGGTTCTGGTGCGACTGTCGCACAGCCACATCCGCTTCGGGACCTTCCAGCGGCACGCCTTCTTCGAGCGGGCCGATCGGGTCGACCTGCTGATCGAGCACGTGATCGAGGCCTACTACCCCGAGCTCGCCGGCGCGAAGGACAGGGCCGCGGCCCTGCTGGCGGCGGTGGTGGCCAGGGCCGCCCGGCTGACCGCGCGGTGGATGGCCGCCGGGTTCGTCCACGGCGTGCTCAACACCGACAACATGAACATCACGGGCGAGAGCTTCGACTACGGTCCCTACCGGTTCCTGCCCTACTCCGATCCCAACTTCGTGGCCGCCTACTTCGACCAGACGGGACTCTACAGTTTCGGCCGGCAGCCCGAGGCGGTGTTCTGGAACCTGCAGCAGCTCGCCGGCTGCTTCAGCCTGGTGACCCAGACCGACCCGCTGGTGGATGCGCTGAACACCTTCGGCGCGGCATACCGGCGCGAGCTGGCGGCGGCGATGGTCGCACGGCTGGGCGTCGTTGCGCAGGGCGAGGAGGCGGACGCAGCCTTCGTGCAATCCGCCTTCCGGGCCCTGGCCGAGGGCGGCGAGCGCGTGCGCTGGGAGCCGTTCTTCTTCGACTGGTTCGGCGGCCGGGACGACCGCGCCCTGGCGGGGCCGCGGGCCGCCCTCTACGCCGAGCCGCCGTTCGCGGAGTTTCGCGAGCGCCTGGCGGCGTATTCCGCGGACAGGCCGGAGCGTCTCGCGCACGCCTATTTCGCGGCGGCGGAGCCCGAGGAGCTGCTCTACGACCAGATCGAGGCGCTCTGGGCGCCGATCGCGCAGGCCGACGACTGGTCGGCGTTTGAGGCGAAGCTGGCGCGGATCGAGGTCGCGCGGCAGGGCTGGGGTTTCAGCTAGCCCCGCGCGCGCGAGGCCCACTGCGCCAGGACGACACCCGCCAGGGTGACCGCCGCGCCCAGGCCCTGCAGCGGGCCAATGGCCTCGGCGAACAGGACCCAGCCGAGGGCGGCGGCGACCACGGGCTGGACGAGCACCGTGACCGAAGCCGTGGAGGTGGGCAGGCGGCCCATGGCCCAGGCGATGGCGCCCTGGCCGGTCACATGCATGACCCCGAGGCCGACGAGGGCCGCCCAGCCGCTGGGCGTGGCGGGAGTCAGCGGTTCGCCCAGCGCCACCGCGGCGGCCAGCAGCAGCGGGACGCCTGTGACCCCGGCCCAGAACATCATCTGGCTGGCCCCGGTCGACTTGCGGCCTTCGGCCATGGTCAGGAAATAGAGCGCGTACCAGAGGGCGGTGGTCACCGAGAGGGCGTCGCCCAGCGGCTGGTTCAGCGGCGCGCCGCCGCCCTTGGCGTAGGCCATCAGCGAGGCGCCGCCCACCGCGGCCGCCACCGCCACCAGGAACAGGCCGCCGGGGCGCTGGCGCAGGAAGATCCAGGCGAAGGCGGTGACCACCACGGGCGTCAGGTTGGTGAGGACGGTGGCGTTGGCGACCGAGGTGTAGCGGATGCCGTAGTGCCAGAACCCCAGGTCGAGGGCGAAGAACAAGCCGGCCCACAGCGCCATCCGCGGCGGGGCGCCGAGGCCGCCCGAGGCCTGCCGCGCCATCAGCGCCAGCAGCGGCAGGGCGAAGACCAGCCGCCAGAACCCCGTCGCCGCCGGGCCGGCGTGGGCCAGCCGAACCAGGATCGCCGCCAGGCCGATGACGCAGGCGCCGCCGATGAGGGCGGCGAGCGCGGTCCAGCGCGGGGGCGAGGGGGCGGGGGCGTCAGTCAAGGCCGAGCTCGCGGCGCAGGACGGCGGGCGTGACGCCGCGGTCCCGGATGGACCTCAATGTCTCTGCGCGGTCGCGCTTGGCCAGCCGCTTGCCGTCGGGACCGAGGATCAGGCGGTGGTGGTGATAGGTCGGCGTCGGCAGGTCCAGCAGCGCCTGCAGCAGGCGGTGGACATGCGGCGCGTCGGCGAGGTCGACGCCGCGGATGACGTGGGTGATCCCCTGCAGCGCGTCGTCGACCACCGAGGCCAGATGGTAGGACACCCGCACGTCCTTGCGCGCCAGGACCACGTCGCCGCCCAGCTCGGGCCGCGCCCGGATCTCGCCCTCGCCCTCGACAACATAGGTTAGGCGGTCGAAGCCGCCCAGGACCGCCTCGGCCCGGTCCAGCGACAGGCGCCAGGCGTAGGACTCGCCGGCGGCCACGCGGCGCGCTTCCTCGTCGGGCGGCAGCGGGGCGCCGCGGAAGGCTTCCATGGGGCCATGCGGCGCCGCGGCGGACTGCGCCTGCAGCTCGGCGCGGGTGCGGAAGCAGCGGTAGAGGACGCCCATCGCCTCCAGACGGGAGAGGGCGGCGTCGTAGTCCGCCATGTGCTCGGACTGCCGGCGGACCGGGGTTTCCCAGCTAAGGCCCAGCCAGGCCAGATCGTCGTAGATCGCCGCCTCGTACTCTGGCCGGCAGCGGGTGGCGTCGATGTCCTCTATCCGCAGCAGGAACCGGCCGCCGGCCGCCCGCGCGGCGTCGAAGGCGGTCAGCGCCGAGAAGGCGTGGCCCTTGTGCAGGAAGCCGGTCGGCGAGGGTGCGAAACGGGTGACGAACACCCGCCGCGCTCTATCAGTCCCGGTTCAGCGAAGGAAAGAGGCCGAGGTGATTGAACACCGCCTCCAGGAACGGCTTCTCCCCGCCCAACTCGGCCTTGAGCTGGTCGAACTGCTTGAAGCCGGCCATCTCGGCCAGGCCGTGCCCGGCGCACCAGGCGGCGATGGTGGCCAGCTCAAGGTCGACCGCCTGCGCGGGGTCGGAGCCCAGCTCGACCATGGTGTCGCGCACCATGCAGTAGGCGCTGTCGTCCTTGCCGTCGTGCATCTCGATCGGCAGGGCTTCCTTGTCGCGGGCGGCGTCGTACATGACGCGGTAGAGGGCCGGGTTCTCGCGGGCGAAGCAGACGTAGGCGATGCCGAGCGCGCTAAGCTTGTGCGCGCCCTCGGCGGCGCTCTTCGCCGTGTCCATCGCCTGATGCAGCATCTCCCAGCCTTCATGGGCCACGGCGTCGAGCAGCTCGGCCTTGTCCTTGAAGTGGTGGTAGGGCGCCGCCGGGCTGACGCCCGCCTCCCTGGCCACGGCGCGAAGCGACAGGGCGCTGGGGCCTTCGGACTCCAGCAGGCGGCGCGCCGCATCCACCAGGGCTCGGCGCAGATCGCCGTGATGGTAGGGGCGGGATTCGACGCTTTTAGCTTCGCTCATAGCCTTACCATAATTTCATATCTAAGCGCCGTACAGATGTCTTGACCGCTCAGCTTGTCGCACCTATCTGAGCGGTGCTCAAATGAATCTGAGCGTCGTTCAAATAAGAAACACCCCCGCTCCCCCGGGGATCCAACTGAAAGGTGTGTGTCATGTCTCTCGCGAAGTTCGAACGTCTCTTCGACCGTCTCGCCCCCTCGTTCCTGCTGTTCCTCGGCCTGACTGCGGCCGTGGCCACGGCGGGCCTGGGCGTCTGAGCTCCCCCTCAAAGCGGTCGTAACGACGAGTCAGGGGCCCGCACGCGGGCCCCTTTTTCGTGGGCGGATGGCGGGTGGGTGACGGCATCCGGCGCGCGAAGACGGCGCTGCGCAACGGCGGCGTGTGGACTGCGGGCGCTCCTGCGAGAGCAGACGGTCTGGATGTCGGTGAAGGGTGGAGGTTGTGAACCCTC
>NZ_QFYS01000039.1 GCF_003254525.1 Phenylobacterium kunshanense | reverse complement strand
GACGCACTTCCGACTCTTCCAGCGCCGTCGCCGCCCACCTCCAGTACGCCCACATGAAGGTCATTTCCAACAGCGAATGCAAGCGCACCTACTACTCCACCATCCGTGACTCGAACATCTGTGTCTCCACTCCTGCTGGCGTGTCTACCTGCAACGGTGACTCCGGTGGTCCTCTGGTCCTGGCCTCCGACAAGGTCCAGGTCGGTCTTACCTCTTTCGGATCCTCTGCTGGCTGCGAGAAGAACTACCCCGCCGTCTTCACCCGCGTCACCAGCTATCTGGACTGGATCAAGGAGCACACCGGCATCTAAATTTAAGTTTCTGATTTTTGC
>NZ_QFYS01000005.1 GCF_003254525.1 Phenylobacterium kunshanense | reverse complement strand
CAAGGCCCGCAAGCTCGTCACCGTCGCCGTCATGCGAAAGCTCATCGAAGCCGCCAACCTCATCCTCAGCCGCGGCCAACCCTGGCTCGCTCACCCGGCCACCTGAAACATGGTTGCTCCCGCCGCTTCGCGGGGGAGGTAGATGGCGCGAACGCATTCGCCGCTCTGTTCTCCGCAAAGCCTGCTTTGGGCTTGGGACGCGAAGCCCTCCCTTCGGCCCGTTGCGACGTTCGGGAGCTGAGTAGGTTGCCCAAATGACGGCGCGCCCAAACGCCCCCTACGCCGTCGTCTCCAGCGACGGCACCGTCTGCTTCAGCCGTCCGCCGATGCGGATGGGTTCGATCCGGCGGGCGAGGCCGCTGGCCGGGTCGGTCTCGACGAACACCCCGCACACCGTCGCCGGCCCCTCGGCGGGCTTGTAGCGGCCGCCCGAGATGCGGGTGGTGAACCGCCGCAGCGGCTCTTCCTTCTGGTTGCCGATCACGCTGTCGTAGTCCGCGCAGGCGCCGGCGTCGGTCTGATAGGCCGTGCCGCCCGGCAGCACCTGGGCGTCGGCCGTCGGCACGTGGCTGTGGGTGCCCACCACCAGGCTGGCGCGCCCGTCGCAGAAGTGGCCCATGGCCATCTTCTCCGAGGTCGCCTCGGCGTGGATGTCCACCACCACCGCATCGGCCACGGCGCCCAGCGGGCAGGCCTCCAGCTCCTTGTCGACGGCGGCGAAGGGGTCGTCGAGGGCGTCCATGAACACCCGGCCCAGCAGGTTCACCACCAGGATCCGCTTGCCCGAGGGCGTGTCGAAGAGCTGCGCGCCCCGGCCCGGCGCGGCGGCGAAGGCCGGATAGTTCAGCGGCCGGATCAGCCGCGGCTCGCGCACGATGTAGGTCAGCGCCTCCTTCTGGTCCCAGGAGTGGTTGCCCAGGGTCAGGCAGTCGGCGCCGGCGTCGAACAGCTCGTTGGCCGTGCTCTCGGTGATGCCGAAGCCGGCGGCGGCGTTCTCGGCGTTGACGATCACGAACTCGAGGTCGAGCTGGCGGCGCAGGCGCGGCAGGTGCTCGGCCAGACCCTCGCGGCCCGACCGGCCGACCACGTCTCCAAAGAAGGCGAATTTCATCGGCCTTCCTTACCGACCACGATGAAGTCCGTCTCGGTGAGAATCGCGTCCAGCCGCTGGTCGTGCGGCTCCATCGGGACCTCGGGCAGCTCCTGGCCGGCGTAGGCCACGCCGACCACGAACACAGGCTTCCGCCGCCGCAACGCCTCGATCGTACGGTCGTAGCAGCCGGCGCCCTGGCCCAGCCGCCCGCCGCGACGGTCGAAGGCCAGCACCGGCGTGAAGACCACGTCCGGGTCAACCTCGGGCGCCTTGGCCGAGGGGCCCGGGATTCCGAAGGCGTCGGTCACCATCAGCTCGCCGTCGCGACGCAGGCGAAAGACCAGCGGCGCGTCCCGGGCGATCGCCACGGGCAGCGCCACCGCCGCATCGCCCAGCCGGACGCCGCTGGGATCCAGCTCCGCGCCCATGGGGTGGTAGAGGCTGTAGGCCGTCACCGACGGAAGCCCGTCGCGAGGCAGGTTCGCATCCAGCCGCGCGGCCGCGTCGGGCTGCTCTGCGGCCAGCCGGCGGCGGACGGCGCGCATCTTGGTGCGGAGAAGGATCTTGGAGCTCACGCCCGCCCTATAGCGGGCCCGGCCCCTTCCGGGAAATGGGAGCGGAAAGGGTGGCGGCGCCGCGTAGAGCCGTGAAGGTCAGTTCAATTCCCTCGACCTGGATAGACCAGGTGGGCGCCGTAGTGCCGAGGACCACGATCCCCGGCAGGGACAGCTCCCTATGAGTGAATTAAGGTCGCTGGAATATTGTCGCCTTCGACGAGAGCCGCAGCAGGACCCGCCGAGGCATAAGGTAGTGACGAGACGCGACGGGCTCAAGTCGCGCGCGATCCGGAGGGGATAGACGTATGAGCGTATCGGACATCCAGGGCTTGCTGGAGCGCGCGCTCGCGGGCGGCGTCGCGCCGGGCCTTTCGGCGGCCATCACCCTGCCGGACGGGTCGACCCAAGCCTTCGTGGCCGGCGCCTGCGGGGTCGCCGATCCTGCGCCGATCGCGCCCGACACGGTGTTCTGGATCGCCTCGTGCACCAAGGCCCTGGTCTCGGCCGCCGCGCTGGAGCTGGTGGCCCAGGGCCGCCTCGACCTCGATGCGCCGATCGGCGAGCTCCTGCCCCATTTTGCCGACCTCCAGGTGCTGGAAGGCTTCGACGCGGCCGGCGCGCCGCGCCTGCGGCCGCCGCGCACGGCCGTGACCCTGCGCATGCTGCTCAGCCACACCTCGGGCCTCGCCTACGACTTCAACAGCGCCGAGACGCTGCAGTACCTCGGCGCCAAGGGGCTCTCGCTCGTCACCGCCGGCGCCCACGGTTTCCCCCTCGTCTTCGAGCCGGGCGAGGACTGGCGCTACGGTGTCGGCATCGACGCCGCCGGCCAGCTCGTGGAGGCCGCCGCCGGCGTCCCGCTCGCCGAGCACATGCAGGCGACGATCTTCGGCCCCCTCGGCATGGCCGACACCACCTTCGATCCCACCGCCGACCAGAACGCCCGCCGGGCCGGCCTGCATGCCCGCCTGCCGGACGGCGCCTTCGTGCCGCTGGACCCGATCCCGCCGATGCCGCCCGGCCTGCGCGGCGGGGGCGGCCTGGTCTCCACGCCCACCGACTACCTGCGCTTCCTGCGCGCGATCCTCGACGGCGGCGCGGGGATCTTCTCGCCGGCCACCCTGGCGCACCTCGCCACCCCCCACGTCACTGGCCCGACCGTCGGCGACCTTGAGAGCGTCATCCCGCAGATGAGCCACGACTTCCGGATCCTGCCCGGCATGGAAAAGGGCTGGACGCTGGGCTTCCTGCAGAACCTCGCCGACCTGCCGGGCGCCCGCCGGGCCGGCAGCCTCGCCTGGGCGGGCATCGCCAACTGCTACTATTGGGCCGACCCGCAGAGCGGCGTCGCCGGCGCCCTGTTCGCCCAGGTGCTGCCCTTCGCCGATCCGCGCATCCTGGAGACGTTCGACGCCATGGAGCGCGCCGCCTACGCGGCATGACGTGGCAGTTCGGCGAATTGGGCTTGGGACCGCGGCATTCACGTCTTAAAGGCTCGCCACCGTGACCGCCGAGACCACCACCGCCGAGATCAGCCTCGCCCGCCAGGCCAACGACCTGGCCCGGGACCTGGCGCGCGCCAACCCGCGCATCTACTGGCTGGACCTCGCCGTCACCGCGACGGTCACTTGGCTCAGCCTCTGGATCGCCGTCACCGCCTCGCCGGCCTGGGCGCTGACGGCCGCGATGGTCTGCGTCTTCGCCCTCTACCGCGGCATCAGCTTCATCCACGAGCTGACCCACCTCAGGACGGACGACGTGCCGGGCTTCCACCTGGCGTGGAACCTCCTGATCGGCGTGCCGTGGCTGACGCCGTCGCTGCTGTACGAGGGCGTGCACATCCTGCA
Organism: Phenylobacterium kunshanense; assembly: GCF_003254525.1. Classification (GTDB taxonomy): domain Bacteria; phylum Pseudomonadota; class Alphaproteobacteria; order Caulobacterales; family Caulobacteraceae; genus Phenylobacterium; species Phenylobacterium kunshanense. Next base: position 329,116 of record NZ_QFYS01000005.1, on the reverse strand, counting down.
CCACGCCAAGGACCGCTACGGCACCGCCCGCGACCCCGAGTACCATCCGCTGGCGCACCGTCCGCCGCAGGAGCTGCTGGTGTTCCTCGGCATCGCCCTGCTGGCGCCCGTCGGCGTGCTGATCCGCTTCGGCATCCTGGCGCCGCTCAGCTTCCTGATCCCGCCGCTGCGCCGGTTCGTCATCGCCCGCACCTCCGGCATGGTCATCAACCCCGGCTTCGCCCGCGACGACTTCGACCGCGCCCGCAGCCCGGCCTGGCTCGCCCAGGAGATCGCCTGCTGGCTATGGAGCTGGACCCTGGTCGGCCTCGTCGCGACCGGCCGCCTTCCGCTGAAGGTGGTGCTGATCGCCGGCGCGATCTTCGGGATCATGACCTTCCTGAACCAGCTCCGCACCGCCGTCGCCCACTACTGGGAGAACGAGGGCGGCCAGATGGCCCCGCTGGACCAGTTCCGCGACACGGTGAACGTGCCGCCGCCGGCGCTGCTGCCGTTCCTGTGGGCGCCCGTGGGCCTGCGCTATCACGCCCTGCACCACCTGATGCCGCGCCTGCCGTATCACAATCTCGGTGAGGCCCACCGGCGGCTGGTCCAGGCCCTGCCCCAGGACCACGTCTACCGCTCGGTGGAGCAGAGCGAGCTGTTCCCCGCCCTCGGCCGCCTGTGGGGCCGGATGGGGCGGCGCTAGACCGCCAGCTTCTCGATCCGCGCCGCCGCGCTCTCCAGAGCATTCACCGCCCTCGTCTCCACCCGCGACCGCTCGGCCTGCAGACGGGTGATCTCGGCCTGCATGGCGCCCAGTCGGTTCTTCGCGTCGTAGAGCTCGTCCGCCAGCAGCAGCGCGCCCATCAGGAACAGGCGCGTGTCGCCGAGCTGGCCCATGTCCTGGGACACCTGCCGGACCTGGTGGTCGAACAGCTTGGCGATCTCCATCAGGTGCGCCTCCTGCCCGTCCTCGCAGCCGACCGCATAGGGGCGGCCGTTCACCTCGACGTTCACCTGGGCCATGTCAGACCTCCTGCGCCTGGCCGTTGAGGGCCGCCTTGATCTCGTCGATGGCGCGACCCAGCGCCGCAGAGGCCTGCGCCCCGGCCTCTTCCAGCTCGCGTTCGCGGGCGCGGGAGGCGTCGAGCTCCTCAGCCAGCCGGGCGCGGTCGTCGTCGAACAGATCGCCCGCCTCGGCGCCGGCCTGCTTCGCACGCTGCGCCAGGCGCTGCTCCAGCACGTGGAGGGCGTTCTCCAGCCGCTTGGCCGCTGCGTCCAGGGCGCTCTCGCCGGGGTTCATCCGATCCTCCGATGGCCGTCGGCCCCTCTATAACCCCCTCGTGTGAGTCTCGGGAAATCGGGGCGGTTTCTTGACCCGCCCGCCCCCGCGTGCGAGGCCGCCGCCAATTCCTCGCCAGAAGAGACTCGACGCCCAGATGCCTGCTCCCACCCAGCTCATGGCCGACGCCATCCGCGTGCTTTCGATGGACGCCGTCGAGGCGGCGAACTCCGGGCACCCCGGCATGCCGATGGGCATGGCCGACGTCGCCACCGTCCTCTGGTCGAAGTTCATGAAGTACGACGCCGGCGCCACCGACTGGGCCGACCGCGACCGCTTCGTCCTGTCGGCCGGCCACGGCTCGATGCTGCTCTACAGCCTGCTGCACCTGACCGGCGTGAAGGCCGTCACGATGGACAGCCTGCGCAACTTCCGCCAGCTCGGCTCCAACACCGCCGGCCATCCCGAGTGGGGCCACACCCCCGGCGTCGAGACCACCACCGGCCCCCTCGGCCAGGGCCTCGCCACCGCCGTCGGCATGGCCATGGCCGAGCGCAGCCTCGCCGCCCGCTTCGGCAAGGATCTCGTCGACCACCGCACCTGGGTCATCGCCGGCGACGGCTGCCTCATGGAGGGCATCAGCCACGAGGCCATCAGCCTCGCCGGCCGCCTGAAGCTGAACCGCCTCACCGTCCTCTGGGACGACAACGACATCACCATCGACGGCCACGTCGGCATCTCGGACGCCACCGACCAGATCGCGCGCTTCAAGGCCGCCGGCTGGGCGACCAAGCGCATCGACGGCCACGACGAGAAGGACATCAAGAAGGCGCTCGCCTGGGCTCTCAAGCAGGACAAGCCGTCGCTGATCGCCTGCAAGACCATCATCGGCAAGGGCTCGCCGACCTTCCAGGGCACCCACGACGTCCACGGCAAGGCCCTGGGCAAGGACGAGATCGTCAAGACCCGCGAGGCTCTGGGCTGGACGCACGAGGCCTTCACCCTGCCCGACGAGGCGCTGAAGCCCTGGCGCAAGGCCGGCAAGCGCGGCGCCAAGGACCGCAAGGCCTGGCAGGCCCGCCTCGACGCCTCGCCGCTCAAGGCCGAATTCGAACGCGCCATGGCCGGCGACCTGCCCAAGCACGCCTTCGAGACTCTGGACGCCTTCATCGCCAAGGCCGCCGCCGACAAGCCCGCCGCCGCCACCCGCCAGCATTCGGGCGCGGTGCTGGAGCAGGTGTTCGGCCAGGTCCCGGAACTGGTCGGCGGCTCGGCCGACCTCACCGGCTCCAACAACACCTACGTCAAGAACACCCAGGTGTTCGACGGCCCCGACTACGCCGGCCGCTACGTGAACTACGGCGTGCGCGAGTTCGGCATGGCCGCGGCCATGAACGGCATGGCGCTGCACGGCGGCGTGATCCCCTACGGCGGCACCTTCCTGGTGTTCTCGGACTACGCCCGCCCCGCCATCCGCCTCGCGGCGCTGATGGGCGTTCGCGTCGTGCACGTTGGCACCCACGACTCCATCGGTCTCGGCGAGGACGGCCCGACCCACCAGCCGGTGGAGCACCTGGCCTCCCTGCGCGCCATGCCGAACCTCAACGTCTTCCGCCCGGCCGACGCCATCGAGACGGCGGAATGCTGGAAGCTGGCCCTGAAAGCCAAGCGCACCCCGTCGGTCATGGCTCTCAGCCGCCAGAAGACCGCCGCCGTGCGCACCGACGCCGGCGAGAACCGCTGTGCCCGCGGCGCCTACCAGCTCGTCGGCGCGGGCCATCCGGCCCAGGTGACGATCTTCGCCACCGGCACCGAGGTTCCCGTCGCCCTGGCCGCCCGCGACCAGCTCGAGGCCGACGGCATTGGCGCCCGCGTGGTCTCGGTCCCCTGCTTCGAACTCTTCGAGGCCCAGCCGACGGACTACCAGGAAGCCCTGATCGGCGAGACGCCCGTGCGTATCGCCATCGAGGCCGGCGTGCGCCAGGGCTGGGACCGCTTCATCGGCTCGGACGGCGCATTCGTCGGCATGACCGGCTTCGGCGCCAGCGCGCCCGACAAGGTGCTCTACCAGCACTTCGGCATCACGGCGGAAGCGGTGGTCGCCGCGGCCAAGGCGAAGCTGTAGCGCCGTGCGCCTCGGCACCCCCAACTCGCCCACCGCCGTCCGGGTCATGCTGCTGGGCTCGGGCGAGCTCGGCAAGGAGGTGGTGATCGAGCTGCAGCGCCTCGGCTGCGAGGTCGTCGCCGTCGACCGCTACGACGGCGCCCCGGCCATGCAGGTCGCGCACCGCAGCCACGTGATCGCCATGACCGACGCGGCGGCCCTCCGCGCCCTGGTCGAGGCCGAGAAGCCGCACCTGATCGTGCCCGAGATCGAGGCCATCGCCACCGACGAGCTGGCGCGGATCCAGGCGGACGGCCTGGCCACCGTCATCCCCACCGCCCGCGCCGCCCAGCTCACCATGAACCGCGAGGGCATCCGCCGCCTCGCCGCCGAGGAGCTGGGCCTGCCCACCAGCGCCTACGCCTTCGCCTCGTCCGAGGCCGAGCTGGCCAAGGCGGCGGCCGAGGTCACCGGCTTCCCCTGCTTCGTGAAGCCGGTGATGAGCAGTTCGGGCAAGGGCCAGTCCTACGTCGAGACGCCCGACCAGATCGCCGCCGCCTGGCGCTACGCCCTGGAGGGCGGCCGGGTCGAGCAGCCGCGGGTGATCGTCGAGGGCCGCGTGGACTTCGACTTCGAGATCACCCAGCTCACCGTCCGCGCGATGCGGGACGGACAGGTCGAGACCAGCTTCTGCGCCCCCATCGGGCACCGTCAGGTCAAGGGCGACTACGTCGAAAGCTGGCAGCCCCAGGCCATGAGCGCCCCGGCCCTCAGCGCCGCCCGCGACATCGCCGCGAAGGTGACGGGCGCCCTCGGCGGCCTGGGCATCTTCGGCGTCGAGCTGTTCGTGAAGGGCGACGAGGTCTGGTTCTCCGAGGTCAGCCCGCGCCCGCACGACACCGGTCTCGTGACCCTGGTCACCCAGCTCCAGAGCGAGTTCGCCCTGCACGCCCGCGCCATCCTCGGCCTGCCGGTCGATGTCGCCCAGCGCGACGTGGGCGCCAGCGCGGTGATCTATGGCGGCATGGAGGCCAGGGGCGTCGCCTTCGAGGGCGTCGACGAGGCCCTGGCCGTTCCGGGCGCCGACCTGCGCCTGTTCGGCAAGCCCGAGAGCTTCGAACGCCGGCGCATGGGCGTCGCCCTCGCCCGCGGCGCCGATGTGGAGATCGCCCGCGAACGTGCCCGCGAAGCCGCCAGCAAGGTGCGACCGGTCGCCCGCTGACCGCTCCCGTCTTGACAGGCGCGGCGGCGCCGGGCCGCATCGCGCCCTCAAGTTCTTCGGGGAGCGTTCGATGCGCGTGTCTATAGCTGTGGGTCTGGCGGCGGTTCTCTTGGCTGGAGCGGCAAACGCCCAGCCGGCCGACCCGAAACTGGCCGCGCGCATCGACAAGGTGCTGGCCAAGACCCCGCTCATCGACGGCCACAATGACGTCCCCTGGGCCGCTCGCCAGCGCTTCGGCCACCATCCGGAGAAGCTGGACCTCTCCAAGGACACCACCGCCCTGTCCGCTCCCGGCGAGCCGGGCCTGATGACCGACATCCCACGCCTGCGCGCCGGCCGGGTGGGCGGCCAGTTCTGGTCGGTCTACATCCCCGCCAGCTACAACGGCCCCATCGCCGTCCAGACGACCCTCGAGCAGATCGACATCGTGAAGGGCCTGGCGGTCCGCTACCCCGACGTCTTCGAGATGGCCTACACGGCGGACGACGTCGTGCGCATCCACAAGGCCGGCAAGATCGCCTCCCTGGTCGGCATCGAGGGCGGCCACCAGGTCAACGAGAGCCTGCCGGTGCTGCGCCAGATGTACGACGCCGGCGCGCGCTACATGACCCTGACCCACTCGCTCAACACCCGCTGGGCCGACAGCGCCACCGCCAACCCGCAGCACGGCGGCCTCACCGCCTTCGGCAAACAGGTGGTGGCCGAGATGAACCGCATGGGGATGCTGGTCGACCTCAGCCACGTCTCGGCCGACACCATGCGGGACGCCCTGGAGGTCAGCCAGGCGCCGATCATCTTCTCCCACTCCGGCGCCTCGGGCGTCGCCGAGCATGCCCGCAACGTCCCCGACGACGTCCTGGCGATGGTGAAGAAGAACCGCGGCGTGGTGATGGTGAACTTCGCGGTGAACTACGTCTCGCGCGAGCGCGCGGTCTGGGCCTCCGACCGCTCGGCCGAGCAGGCCCGCTACAACGCCCCGCCTTTCGGCGGCCTCTACATCGGCCAGCCCGAGAAGGCCAAGGCCGCCCTCGCCGAATGGGAGAAGGCCCACCCGAAGCCGCGCGTGACCCTCGCCATGGTCGCCGACCACGTGGACCATATCGCCAAGGTCTGCGGCCGCGACTGCGTCGGCCTGGGCTCCGACTTCGACGGCATCCCCGAGACGCCCGAGGGCCTGGAAGGCGTCGACAAGTACCCCGCCCTGCTGGCCGAGATGGCACGACGGGGCTGGAGCGACGCCGAGCTCGCCGGCCTCGCGGGCGGCAACGTCCTGCGCGCCCTTAAGGAGGCCGAGGCGGTGGCCAAGAAGCTCCAGGCCACCACCCCGCCGTCCAACGCCACCTTGGCCGAGCTGGACGGCGGCGGCCGCTAGAGCAGCACCTCGAGGGCCACCTGCACCCTGTCGCCCGGCGCGATCCGTTCGCGCCGGCGCACGTCGGCCTTCAGCGGCAACAGGAAGGCGCCGCGCGAGGTGTCCGGGAACAGCGAGGTCCGCCAGGTCGTCCCGCCGAGGGTGGCCTCGATCCGCATGGAGCCGAACGCGACGACGTTCGGACCGCGCATGGCCCTCAGCCCCTCGGTCAGGTCCTGAGGCAGGGTCAGGAAGCACCAGCCGCCCGGCCCGCCCGAGGCCCAGACCTCGCCTTCCACCTCATAGCGCACGGCGCGCCCTCAGGTGTTCAGCGGCTTGCCCTTGGTCTCCGGCACCAGGGCCAGGCACACCAGCACCGAGATCGCGGTGAAGGCGAAGGGATACCAGAGGCCGGCGTAGAGATTGCCCGTCGCCGTGACGATGGCGAAGGCGGTGAACGGCACGAAGCCCCCCACCCAGCCGGTGCCGATGTGGTAAGGCAGCGACATGGCCGTGTAGCGCACCCGGGTCGGGAACAGCTCCACCAGGCTGGCCGCGATCGGCCCGTACAGCGCCGTCGCCGCGATGGTGAAGACCAGCAGCACGCCGAACGCGCCCCACAGGTTCATCCGCGCGGGGTCCGCCTTGGCCGGATAGCCGGCCTGGGCCAGCCCCGTCTTGAGGCGGCTTTCGACGCTGGCCTTCACCGCCTTTGCGACGTCGGGCGACAGGCCTTCGGCGCCGGTCGACGGGATGGTCTGGGCGCCGATGCGCACCAGCGTCGGGCTGCCCGGCGCAGCGGCTTCGTTGCGGTATGAGACCCCCGCGTTCGCCAGGGTCGACTTGGCGATGTCGCAGGCCGAGACGAACGAGGCCTTGCCCACCGGATCGAACTGCAGCGTGCAGCTCGCCGGATCGGCGATCACCACCACCGGCGTCTTCGCCTCCGCCTCGGCCAGGGCCGGGTTCAGGGTCTGCGACAGCATGTGGAAGCCGGGGAAGTAGGCCACCAGCATCAGGGTCATGCCGAACAGCATCACCGCCTTGCGTCCGACCCGGTCCGACAGCCAGCCGAACAGCACGTAGAGCGGCGCGCTCGCCGCCACCGCCGACAGCATCAGGGTGTTCAGGGTCTCGGGCGGGACCTTCAGGAACCGCTCGATGAAGGTCTGCACATAGAAGAAGGCCGTGTACCAGACCGCCCCTTGGGCGAACATGATCCCGACCAGCGAGATCAGCACCAGCTTCAGGTTCGGCCAGTGGCCGAAGGCCTCGCGGAACGGCGCCTTGGTCTCGTTGCCCTCGGCCTTGAGCCGCGCGAACTCGGGGCTCTCGGTCAGCTTCAGCCGCATCCAGATCGAGATCGCCAGCAGGACGCCCGAGAACAGGAACGGGATCCGCCAGCCCCAGGCGTCGAACGCCTCGTTGCCCACCGCCAGCCGCGTCAGCAGGATGACGATCAGGGCGCCGAACAGGCCGAACGCCGCCGAGGTCTGGATCCAGCTCGTCGCCCAGCCCCGGCCGTTCGACGGCGCGTGCTCGGCCACATAGATTGCCGCCCCGCCGTACTCGCCGCCCAGGGCGAACCCCTGGATGATCCGCATCAGGATCAGCAGCGCCGGGCCGATCAGGCCGGCCTGGGTATAGCTGGGCAGCAGGCCGATCGCGACGGTGGCGCCGCCCATCAGCAGAACCGTGGCCAGGAACGCGCCCTTGCGCCCCGCCCGGTCGCCGATCCGGCCGAACACCAGCGCGCCCAGGGGCCGGAACAGGAAGCCCGCCCCGAACAGCGCCAGCGCCGCCGCCAGGCCCGCCGTCTCGGGCAGGCCGGTGAAGAAGGTCTTGGAGATGACGCCGGTCAGGCTGCCGAAGACGAAGAAGTCGTACCATTCGAAGGTCGTGCCGGCCGACGAGGCCGCGACCACGGTCCGAAGCGACGCGCCTTCCTTTTCGGGCGCGCCATCAGCGGCGGTGTCCGCCATTCGTTTCGTCTCCCCAAGGACTTGTCGGGGTTCCGTCTAGCGCGGAACTCCGTTGTCAGACCAGTGTCGTCTTCAGCACCCGTTCCAGCACCACCAGCGGCAGCGACCCCGCCTTCAGCACCTCGTGGAACTGCCGGATGTCGAAGCGTTCGCCCTGGCGCCTGCGCGCCTCTTCGCGGAGCCGGACGAACTCGTTGTGGCCGACCTTGTAGCTGCAGGCCTGGCCCGGCCAGATGCAGTAGCGGTCGATCTCGCGCTGCATGCCGCCGCGCGGGCGGCCGGTGGCCTCCACCATGTAGTTCGTGGCCTTCTCGCGGCTCCAGCGCTTGGCATGCAGGCCGCTGTCCACCACGAGGCGGACGGCGCGGAACAGGATCGACTGCAGATAGCCCACCCGGCCCAGCGGGTCGGCGTCGTAGCAGCCCAGCTCGTCGCCAAGCTGTTCGGCATAGAGGCCCCAACCCTCGCCGTAGGCCGAAAACCCGCCCATCCGACGGATCATCGGGATGTCCTTGGACTGCTGCGAGACGGCCACCTGCCACAGGTGCCCCGGATAGGCCTCGTGGAACGCCAGGCTGGGCAGCGCGTAGCGCGGCCATTCGCCGGTGTCCTTCAGGTTGATGTAGAACCGCCCCGGCCGCTTGCCGTCCAGCGAGGCGGGCTGGGCGTAGCCGTTGGCGGCCCCGTCCTCGATGGCCGCCGGCACGCGGACGATCTCGATCGGCGCGTTGGGAATGGTGGCGAACGCCCTGGGCAGCCGCGCCTCGATGTCGGCCACGCGGCCGCGCAGGTAGGCCAGCACCTGCTCGCGGCCGGCGTCGGTGTTAGGGAAGAGCTGGTCGGGCCGGGTGTTCAGCGCAACCAGCCGCTCGGTGACCGAGCCGCTGGTCAGGCCCTCGGCGCGGAGCAGGCCGTCGATCCGGTCGGTCAGCGCCTTCACCTGCTCCAGACCCAGGGCGTGAACTTCGTCGGGCTTCAGGGCGGTCGTGGTCTGGTAGGCGAGCGCGCCGGCGTAGAACGCCTCCCCGTCGGGGATCTTCCAGATGCCCGCATCGGCGGTCGCCGTCCCGCGCAGGGCGTCCACCGCCGCCTTCTGACGTTCCACCGCGGGCCGGAAGTCGGCGGCGAGGATCGCGGCGGCGCGTTCCTGCCAGGTGGCCGGGAGGCCCGCGGACGCGGCCTTGCGGCCGAAGCTGGTCACGAGGCCGTCCGAGGCCGCCAGCTTGGCGAGCTGGACGCTGGCCTGCTCCAGCAGGAAGTCCGGGGCCAGAACGCCCTTCGCCGCGTCGGCCTTCAGCGCGGCGGTGGAGTCGTCGATGGCCTTGGCCGCCAGCTTGAGGCGCGTCAGATAGGCGTCGGCGTCGGCGGCGTTCGCCACCGGGTGCTTGGTGTCGAGGAAGTCGGGCAGCGCCTGGTACGGCCCCGACAGCTGGCTGACGATGTAGGGCGAGTACGGCGCGTACGAGAAGCTGGACGACGGCCCCTCGCCGAAGCGGAAGCGTTCCCCGCCCTTCACCTGACGGTCGAGCTGGTAGGCCACGACCTCGTAGTCGATCTTCGCGGCGTCGGAGAGCTTGGCGGGATCGATGGCCGTCAGGCGCGCCAGCCGCGCCTTGTCGCGGGCGAACATCGCGTCGCGGCCGGCCGACGAATAGTCGCTGAGCTGGTGGCGCAGGCCGGCGTTGGCGCCGACGTCGAGGCCGAGGGCCGTGGCGTCCTCCGGGTTCTCGGCGATCAGCTCGTCCCAGAAGGCGTCCAGCAGCTTGCGAAGCCTGGCGTCCTCGCCGGCCGGCTGGGCCAGCGCGGCGGCCGGCATGGCGGCGGCGAGGGCGGTCCCGGCGACGCCCTGGAGGAAAAGCCTGCGATCCATAGTCGTCCCCTACCCGAACGCCGGGACGCCTACTTCGCCCCGACGTAGACCTTCACGAGGTCGAAGAGATAATCCCGGCCGTCGTAGAGCGACCGCACGCGGATGCGCTCGTTCAGGCCGTGCGCCCCGTTGCCGTCGGGATCCCCGAAAATGCCCGGTACGCCGTACACGGGGATCTTCGCCGGACCGAAGTAGCGGCCGTCGGTGGCGCCGGACGACATAGACGGGATCAGCGCCACGCCAGGGAAGTGCTTTTCTGCCAAAGCCCTCATTGGTCCGACGACTGCGGGGTCCAGCGGCGGCGACACGGCGATGGGCCGCACGGGCGGGATGGTCTCCACCTTCACCTGCGGATCGCCGATCACCTTTTCCAGCGTCTCGCGCGTGCCCTCCACGGTCTCGCCGGGGATGATCCGGCAGTTCACCACCGCCGTCGCCCGCTGCGGCAGGGCGTTGTTGGCGTGGCCGGCGTCCAGGCGCGTGGTCACGCAGTTGGTGTGCAGGATCGAGTTCACGTTGACGTCGGTTGAGGCGACCCGCGCCGCCTCCAGGTCCGCGGGATCCGCCAGCAGCCGCTTCAGCGCCCGGCCCACCGCATCATCGTGCTTGGCCCGCGCCTCGAAGCCGATCCGCGTCGTCTCGGTCAGCATCGTCGGGAAGACGTGCGCCCGCACCTTCAGCAGCGCCTCGGCGAGCTGGTAGATCGCGTTGTCGGGTCGGGGGCGCGAGGAATGCCCGCCCGGATTGGTGACGGTCAGCTTGTAGTTCTGGGCCGCCTTCTCACCCACCTGCACCGACAGCAGGTCGCGTGTCCCGTCGGCCTTCAGCCGCCCGCCGCCACCCTCGTTCAGCACGAAGTCGGCCGCGATCAGCTCGCGGTGGTTCTGCACGTGCCAGTTCGCGCCGTTGAACGCCTCGGCCGTCTCCTCGCCGCAGGTCAGGGCCATCTTCAGCGTACGCTTCGGCGGGGTCTTGGCCTGCTTCAGCCGGATCAGGGTGTCGACCCAGATGGCGTCCAACCCCTTCATGTCGGCCGTGCCACGGCCATAGAAGTAGCCGTCCTCCTCGACCAGCACGAACGGATCGCGCGTCCAGTCCTCGCGCCGCGCCTCCACCACGTCCAGGTGGCCCAGCAGCAGCACCGCGCCCGCCTTCGGGTTCGAGCCCTTCAGCACCGCGACGAGGCTGCCCTCCTTTGGATGGTCGGCCGGGGTCAGCAGGTGGATGTCGGCGTCGGCGAAGCCGGCCGCCTTCAGCCGCGCCCCCATCTTCGCCGCCGCCTCGGTGCAGCTTCCGGCCGAGAGCGTGGTGTTGGTCTCCACCAGCTCCTTGTAGATCTCGCGGAACGCCAGCTGATCCGGCCGCGCCCCCTGCGCCATCGCGCCGCCTGCGCCCATCAGCGCCGCCAGCCCCACCAGTCCCGCCGCAATCCTGCGCATGTCCAAAGCCCCCGAAGCACGAAGCGCGCACTCAAGCACGCGCCCCGATCTCCGGGAAGGCGGAGCTGGGACCAATTGGCCCTGAACGACGCCCTACGCCGCCGCGCTCTCCGCGCCGTCGCGTTGTGACGCCGCCCGCGCGATCTCGGCGAGCAGGGCGGCCGGGGCGATCGGCTTGCCGACCACGCCGTCCATGCCGGCGTCCAGGTAGGACCGGCGCTGGTGGGCCAGGACGTTGGCCGTCAGGGCGATGATCGGGGTCTCGGCTGGCGGCCCGCCCAGCGCGCGGATGCGGCGGGCGGCCTCCAGGCCGTCGATACCCGGCATCTGGATGTCCATCAGGATCAGGTCGAAGCCGCCCCGCGACGCCGCCTCGACGCCCGCGAGGCCGTCGACCGCCGTCTCCACCGTCGCGCCCAGGTTCTCCAGCAGCTTGGTGGCGATCAGCCGGTTGGTGGGATTGTCCTCGACCACCAGGATCCGCACGTCCTCCAGCACGGCGGCCGCGGCCTCGACCGCCTCCGCCGGCGCCGCCGTCGCCTCGGCGCGGACTTCCAGCCAGAAGGTCGATCCGCGTCCGACCTGCGAGGTGAAGCCCACCTCGCCGTCCATCAGCTCGGCCAGCCGGCGGGTGATCGCGAGCCCCAGGCCCGAGCCGCCGAACCGGCGCGTGGTCGAGGCGTCCGCCTGGTTGAACCGCTCGAACAGCCGCGACTGGGCGTCCTCCGGGATGCCGACGCCGGTGTCCTCGACCTCGAACCGCAGGCGGTCCTCGCCCGCCTGCCGGCAGCGGATCACGACCCCGCCGGTCTCGGTGAACTTCACCGCATTGCCGACGAGGTTGAACATCGCCTGGCGCAGCCGCACCGGATCGGTCCGCACCCAGCCCAGCGCCGGGTCGGCCCAGACCGCGACCTGCAGTCCCTTGGCCGCGGCCTGCGGCTCCAGCAGGCGCACGACGCCCTCGACCAGCGCCACCGGATCGACCGGCTCGTAGGCCAGCTCCAGGCGACCCGCCTCGATCTTCGAGAAGTCGATCACGTCGTTCAGCAGCTCGGCCAGCATCTGCCCGCACGAGAGCGCCTCGCGCAGCAGCGCACGCCCCTCGTCCGACAGCCGCTCGGCGCCCAGCAGGTGCAGCACCCCCATCACCCCGTTCATCGGCGTGCGGATCTCGTGGCTCATGTTGGCCAGGAACGCCGACTTGGCCTCGGCCGCCGCCTCGGCGGCCCGCTGGGCCTCCTTCAGCGCCAGCTCCTGCCGCTTCAGCGCATCGCAGTCCTGCACCAAACCCACGGCCTTCAGCCACCGGCCGTTGCGCGAGGTGACTAGGTGATGGAACACGCGCACCCAGCGCTCGGTCCCGTCCGGCCGCACGATCCGCGCCTCGAAGCTCTCGCCTGATTTCTTGTCGCCACGGTGCAGGGCCCGGAACGAGGCGCGCACATGGCTCAGGTCGTCCTTGTGGAAGCCGGGATAGCGGAGCTTCGTCGCCTCCTCGTAGCTCGAGTTCTTCTGGCCGGTGATCCGTTCGAATTCGGGCGAGCACCAGAAGGTCTTGCCGACGTGGTCGATCTCGTAGACCCCGGCCTCGGCGGCCTGCAGCGCCAGCGCCAGGCGGCCGGCGTTGGCCTGGGCCTCGCGCCGGGCCTTGCGCGCCTTCAGCTCGCCCTGCCGGGCGGCGTCCCGCGCCTCCACCAGTTCGGTGATCTCCTCCGACAGGCCCTTCAGCACGAACCGGCCCTCGGCGAGCGGCTCGGTCCGCACCGTCACCCGCATCGTCGCCCAGCGGGCGCCGTTCCAGATACGGTGCTCCATGCGCACGCCCTCGCCCTGGCGCGCCGCCGCGGTCATGGCGTTGAAGGTCTTCTCGCGGTCGCGGGGATGGACCAGTTGCAGGAACCGCTCGGCGGTCCAGACACCGTCGCTCTCCAGGCCCAGCACGCCGCGCAGTTCGTCCGACCACCAGATGCGGTCGGTGATCGGGTCGAACTCCCAGCTCCCGATGCCGGCCGAGGCGCCGAGGGTCTTGCGCGTCCGGCGCGCCTCCTCGATCTCCTCGCGGTAGGCCCGCTCGTCGGTGATGTCGCGCATGCTGCCGACGTGGGCGCCGTCTTGCATGAGCTGCCGCCGCGCCGCCACCCAGCGCCAGCCGCGCTCGGGCGTGCCGACCCGGATCTCGGCCTCGGTCAACTCGCCGACCTGGACCGTGCGGGCGCGCGTCCTCACCCCATCCACATCGTCGGGGTGGCAGAAGTCCAACAGCGGCCGCCCGACGAGTTCGTCTTCCGAAAGGCCGGTCAGCGTGGACCAGGCCGCGTTCACCAGCTTGAAGGTCCCGTCCGTGGCGATGACGTGCATGAGGTCGCGGCTGTTGGTGAACAGCCACTCGAACATCGCATCCCTGTCGGCGGCGCGTGTCGCGCTCTTCCGAGCCATAGCCTCCCCCTGGCCCGCCCTCCTCTTCCTAGGGATGCGACGGACGGGGGAGGCTTAAGCCGCGAGGGTAAATTTAGCGTTGTGGGTCAAAAACCTGCGGTTGCCCGTCAGAACGCGCTTTCGCCCGTGATCGCCCGGCCCAGGATCAGGGCGTGGACGTCGTGGGCGCCCTCGTAGGTGTTGACCGTCTCCAGGTTCGAGGCGTGGCGCATCACGTGGTACTCGCCCGAGATGCCGTTGCCGCCGTGCATGTCGCGGGCGACCCGGGCGATGTCGAGCGCCTTGCCGCAGTTGTTGCGCTTCAGCATCGAGATCGCTTCCGGCACCCAGGCGCCCTGGTCGATCAGGCGGCCCAGGGCCAGCGCCCCTTCGAAGCCCAGCGCGATCTCGGTCGACATGTCGGCCAGCTTCTTCTGCACCAGCTGGCGCGACGCCAGGGTGCGGCCGAACAGGCTGCGGCTCGACACATAGTCCCGGCTGGCGTGCAGGCAGAACTCCGCCGCGCCCATGGCGCCCCAGGCGATGCCGTAGCGCGCCTTGTTCAGGCACGAGAACGGCCCGCGCAGGCCCTCCACGCCCGGCAGCATGGCGTCGTCCGGCACGAAGCAGTCGGTCAGGGCGATCTCGCCCGTCACCGACGCGCGCAGGGACAGCTTGTTCTTGATCTGCGGCGTCTCGAAGCCCTTGGTCCCGCGCTCCACCAGGAAGCCGCGGATCTTGCCGTCCAGCTTGGCCCAGACCAGGGCCACGTCGCTCACCGGCGAGTTGGTGATCCACATCTTCGCGCCGTTCAGCACGTAGCCGCCGTCGACCTTCTTGGCGGTCGTCCGCATGGAGGCCGGGTCCGAGCCGCCGTCCGGTTCGGTCAGGCCGAAGCAGCCGATCAGGCGGCCCGCCGCCATGCCGGGCAGGTACTTGCGCCGCTGCTCCTCCGAGCCGAACGCATAGATCGGGTACATGACCAGCGAGCTCTGCACGCTCATCGCCGAACGGTAGCCGGAATCGATCGCCTCGATCTCACGGGCGATCAGGCCGTAGGCCACGTGGTTCACCCCGGCGCAGCCGTATTCCTCGGGCAGCGTCGGGCCCAGGAACCCCAGCTCGCCCATTTCGGTCATGATCTCGCGGTCGAACCGCTCCTCGGCATAGGCGCTGACCACCCGCGGCAGCAGCTTCTCGCGGGCGTACTGCCGCGCCGCCTCCCACACCATCCGCTCCTCTTCCGAGAGCCGGGAGGACAGGTCGAGGGGGTCGTCCCAGCGATAGGTCTTCTGGGGCGCGCCGGCGTCGTGCGGCATGGCAGGGGTCTCCTCACGTCAAGTGCGCGCGGGATACCGGCTTTTCAGGCCAAGCGGTAGTGGGGCGCCGCCTCAGACCTCGGCCCACATCCGCAGCAGGTTGTGATAGGCCCCCGTCAGCGAGACCAGCTCGGGCGCGTCGGTCCCGACACGTCCGCCGAGCTGCTGGATCGCCAGGTCCATCTGGAACAGCAGCTCCCGCCGGGCGTCCTCGCGGATCAGGCTCTGGATCCAGAAGAAGCTGCAGACCCGGGCGCCGCGCGTCACGGGCGTCACCTCGTGCAGGCTGGACGAGGGATAGAGGATCATGTCGCCGGCCGGCAGCCGCACCTCATGGGCGCCGAAGGTGTCCTCCACCACCAGGACGCCGCCGTCGTAGTCCTCAGGTTCGGTCAGGAACAGCGTGGCCGACAGGTCGGTCCGGATGCGGGTCCGGCCGTCGCGGCTCTGGCGGATCGAATTGTCCACGTGCAGGCCGAACGCCTCCCCGCCGGCGTAGCGGTTGAACAGCGGCGGGAACACCACCTGCGGCAGGGCGGCGGCGACGAACAGCGGGCTGCGCTCCAGGGCGTCCAGGATCCACTCCCCGGCGCGGACCGCGGCCTCGGAGCCTTCGGGAAGCTGGGCGTTGCGCTTGGCGAGCGCCGACTGGCTGCCGGACGTCTCGTTGCCGTCCACCCAGTCGGCCGCGTCGATCAGGGCGCGCAGCTCGGCGACCTTCGCCTTGCTCAGGACCTCGGGAATATGAAGCATCATGGCGGCGTGATCCTAAGTCGGGTGGAGCCGGGACGCGAAGCGGCCCCGCCCCGGGGAGGTGGAGCGGGGCCGGCGCGCATCCGGGACGCTCGGGTCAGTAGCGGACGTTGAGCGTCAGGATGGCCTGGCGGGCCGGGCCGTAGTCGGCGTGGTGCACGCCGTTGGTGCGGATGATGTAGTCCCTGTCGGCCACGTTCTGGACGTTGAGCTGCAGGTCCACGGTCTCGCTGATCCGGTAAGAGGCGAAGGCGTCGAAGCGCCAGTACGAGGGGGCGAAGATGCGGTTGGTCCCGCCACCCGCGCCGCCCTGGTTGCCGCCGAAGCTCTTGGAGACGTAGTAGGCCCCGCCGCCGATCGTGAAGGCGTCGGTGATCTCGTAGGTCGTGAACAGGCTGAAGTTGTGCTTCGGCGTGTTGGCCAGCGGATCGCCCACGTTGACGATGTTGTAGGCCCCGCGAACCAGCTCGCTGTCCTGGTAGGTGTAGCCCCCGAAGACGTCCCAGCGGTCGGTGACCGCCCCGGTCACGCCGATCTCGACCCCCTTCACCTGGGCCTCGCCGGCCTGGGCGTAGACGCCGGGCGAGACCTGGATCTGGGCGTTCTCGCGCGTCAGGTCGAAGTAGGCGACCGACACGCTGAGCTTCTCGCCGAACAGCGCCGCCTTGGCCCCGACCTCGAAGTTCGTCACCTCCTCGGGATCCAGCAGCACGTTGGCGAGGTTGCCCGTGCCGGTGCCGACGCCGGTGTTCTGGTCGCCTGACGCGATGGTCGGCGGCGTGGAGGTGGTGGCGTACGCCACGTAGAGGCTGGACGTCGCCGTCGGCTTGAAGACCAGGCCCACCTGGTAGTTGGTGAAGTCCCACTCGCCCCGGCGCTGCGTGTAGGTCTTGCCGGTGATGACGCCGTTGGCGCTGGTCACCGCGACGTCGGTCCCGCTCACCTCGTAGCTGTCGTGCCGGATGCCCAGGTTCAGCAGCCACCTGTCGCCGAACGAGAGGGTGTCGAAGGCGTAGACGCCCACCGTCTTGGTGATGTTCCGCGAGGCCTCGGGGCGGGTGATCGTCCCCTGCCACGGATCGTCCGGGTTCGGCGCGAACACCAGGGTGCAGTCGCCGACGCCCAGGTTGTTCGAGGCGCCGGTGAAGCCCGCGGGGCACGGCGCGCCGGCGGTGGTGTAGACCACGTACGCCGCGTTCTTGTTCCGCTCGCGGCTGAGCTCCAGCCCGACGTCGTAGCTGTGGCTGACGAAGCCGGTGTCGAACTTGCCGTAGACGTCGGTGACGTTGGCCACGGTCTCGGCCGGGTTCCAGCGCGACTTGGTCCCGCGCTTCATCCAGTACTGGCCGCCGACGAGCTGGGCGACGCCGCCGTCGCCCGGATTGGTGACCACATAGTCGTTCAGGGTCTTGGAGGCGCGGAAGACGTTGCGCAACTTCACGGCCTCCGAGACGTCGTGCTCGGCGATCAGCGTCGCGATGTCCGCCTCGGTCTCCTGATAGTCGCGCGCCTTCAGGCCGTAGAAGCTGTCGCGCGGCACATCCAGCACGCCGCTCGTGGTCCGCGCCAGGCCGGGCGTCTTCGTGAACAGCGGCACGCCGTAGTCCGGCAGGTCGTCGGTGCGCAGGTGATAGTAGAGGAAGGTGGCGCGCGTCGCCGTGCCCAGGCCGGTCGCGACGCCCGCCAGCACGCCGTAGCGGCTGAACTCCGCCGCGTCCCGCCCGGGGCTGTCGTTCTCCATGGCCATGACGTTCAACCGGACGGCCGACATCTCGCCGAGCTGGTAGTTGCCGTCGACGGTTCCGCGATAATAGCTGTCGGTCCCCACCGAGACCGTGGCGTTGGCGAAGGTGTCCAGGCGCGGGCGCTTGCTGGTCAGGTTGATGCTGCCGCCGCCCGAGCCGCGGCCCGAATAGGCGCTGTCGGCGCCCTTCACGACTTCCACCTGCTCGATGGCGAACACCTCGCGGGTCTGGCCCCCGGAGTCGCGGACCCCGTCGACGAAGATGTTGTTGGCCGAGGCCTGGCCGCGGATGAACGGCCGGTCGGCCAGCGGCTGGCCGCCCTCGCCCGCCCCAAAGGTGATGCCGGGCGAGGTCCGCAGGATGTCCGTCAGCGACGTCGCCGCCGTCTGCTCGATCACCTGCCTCGGGATCACCGTGATGCTGCGTGGCGTGTCCACCAGCGGCGCCGTGTACTTGGGCGCCTCCGGCTCCCGCGACTTGCCGCCCTTCACCTCCAGGCCCGAAACCTCGGCGCCCCGCGGCGCGGCGTCCACCGCCTCGTCCGCCTGCGCCGCTGCGCCCATCGACAGCCCGGCGACGCCGGCCGCCGCAAACACGATCGCGCGCTTCTTCCGCGCCACAACACCTTTACTCGACATATCCCCCGGCCCTGACCTGCGACTAATAATGCGAGGCGTTCTTAGATAGCCTGCGCATGATGCGCAATGAGAATCGTTCTCAAAACGACATCAACTGCAGACATCGCTGCAACCGCCGGCTCCGGCGTCCCGTATCCGTTGGCGTGGCGGTTGCATGCGGCCTCGGGCGCAAGCGGCGATGGAGGGGGCGATGCCCGGGATCACATTCGAGACGAAGCGATCGCAACCGGTCGCCCCGGCGGCCGTTGATCAGCCGATGGAGATTCTGAAGCCCTTCATGCTGCTGGCCTGCGCCGCCTTCACGGTCGGCTTCGTGGGCTACTGGGCGCTGGTCGGCGCCCTGGCTCCGGCGGGTGGCCAGGCCGACACCCTCTGGCCGGCCCAGGTCGCCGCGCCGATCACCCCCGACCTGGCCTCCGCCAGGCACGTCTGATCCGGGACAGGCGCCGAAGGCGCGGGCGGGGCGTCGGCCAAACGCGGTCGGCCTGCGCCGCTCTTCACGGCCCGCGCCTTCAGCCCCTGCCCTGGATCGATAGGCGTCAGCCGCCCCTGGCGACGAACCAGCCGTTGCGGAATCCGTCGCCCGCCTTGCCGTAGGCGAACGGCTGGCCCTCGGGCGTCAGCACCGAGCCGCCCGCCGCCTCCAGCACCGCCTGCCCTGCGGCGATGTCCCACTCCATGGTCGGTCCGTGGCGCGGATAGACGTCAGCCGCTCCCTCGGCGATCCGGCAGAACTTGATCGAGGAGTCCATCGGCTCGCGCAGGTCGAAGCCGTACTGCTCGGCCAGCTTGACGGCGACCTCTTCCTTCATCGTGTGACTGACCAGCGCCACCGCCCGGCCCTTGGGCCAGGGCCGGACGCGCACCGGCTGGGCCGCGCCGCCCTTCACCCGCTTCATGGCCCCGGCCGCGGTGGTGAACCAGCACTCGCCGGACGGCGGCGCGCAGACCGCGCCCGCGACCGGCCGGCCGTTCTCGATCAGACCGATGTTGACGGTGAAGTGGGGATCGCCGCGCACGAACGCCTTCGTCCCGTCCAGCGGATCCACCAGGAAGAAGCGTGGGCCGATGGAATCCGGCGTCCCGAACTCGGCGGCGTCCTCCTCCGAGATCACCGGCACGCCCGGGAAGCGCTCGGCCAGGTGCTGCAGGATCAGCTTCTCGCCCCGCTGGTCGGCCTCGGTGACCGGGCTCTCGTCGGCCTTGGTCAGCACCTCTACGCCCGACCGCCACAGGGGCAGGATTAGGGCCGCGGCGGCCTCGCAGATCTCGGCCAGCACCTGGCCCACATCGTTGTCGTTCTGGCTCAATTCGTCCTCGGATCGTCACCCGCGAACACCAGCGTCACGACGGAAGCGTCGATCGTCTGCTTGCCCGCATGCTCGAAATTCACGGTCACCCGCCGCCCCGCGACCGACTGGACCTGCCCCAGCCCCCAGTCGTCATGCGTGGGATGGCGGACCAGGACTCCCGGCTCCAGGAACGGATCCCGATAAGCGTCCATGCGCGCGTGTCTTAGAGACGCACGGGCGTTTCCCCAAGGCGCAAATCGCGTAAAGGTCCGCCCATCATGACCGAGACGCCCGTCATCCGCCCCGCGGAACTCGCCGCCTATCTCGCCGCGCGGATGTGCCACGACTTCATCAGCCCGGCGAGCGCGATCAGTTCGGGTCTCGACCTTCTGGACGACCCCTCGGCGCAGGACATGCGCGAGGAGGCCATGGGCCTCGTCACCTCGTCCGCAAAGAAGCTCGCCGACCTGCTGTCCTTCTGCCGGGTGGCGTTCGGCGCCTCGGCCTCGGCCGAGACCTTCGACGTCCGCGAACTGGAGAAGCTTTCCCGCGGCGTGTTCGACCACATGCGCGCCGATCTGCAGTGGGCGGTGGAGACCCCGGCGGTCAACAAGCCCGCCGCCCGCGCCCTGCTCAATCTCGCCCAGATGGCCGGCGCCGCCCTGCCGACCGGGGGCGTCGCCAAGGTCCAGGCCGTGCAGGAGGCCGCCTCCATCGCCATCGCCATCGAGGCCCGCGGCCCGCGCGCCCGCCTGCGGCCCGAGGTCCTGGCGGGCCTGCAGGGCCAGCCCCTGGGCGAGGGCCTGCATGGCCACTGGGTTCAAGCCTACTACACCCACCTGTTCGTGGCCGATGCCGGCGGCCGCGTCTTCGCCGATGTGCAGGAAGAGCAGGTCATCTTCGCGGCCACCCTGCCCGCCTGACGGCGATCCACACCCGGCATTAACTCCCTCGCGCGACAACGCTCTGCGAGTTGGGAGCGCCGCGACCCTTGAAGACCTGCCTCGTCGTCGACGACAGCCGCGTGATCCGCAAGGTCGCGCGCCGGATCCTGGAGGACCTCGGGTTCGAGGTCGCCGAGGCGTCCGACGGCCTGGAAGCCATGGCCTGGTGCAGCGCCGTGATGCCCGACATGATCCTGCTCGACTGGCGGATGCCCGGCATGGACGGGCTGGAGTTCCTGCGCCGCCTGCGCGCCGAGCCCGGCGGCGAGACGCCCAAGGTCGTCTTCTGCAGCGCCGAGACCGATCTCGACCGCATCAGCGAGGCGCTCGACACGGGCGCCGACGAATACATCATGAAGCCCTTCGACGGCGGCATCGTCGCCGGCAAGCTCGACTACTTGGGGCTCGCCGCGTGATCGAGCCCACCGACCGCGCCTTCCTCGCCGACCTCTGCCTCCAGCGGGCCGGCCTTCAGGTCGATCCCGAGAAGGCCTACCTGATCGACAGCCGGATCGCGCCCGTCGCCCGCCGGGAAGGCTTCGCCTCCCCGCGCGACTTCGTCGACGCCCTGCGCGCCGATCCGGATGGCCGCATGAGCTGGGCGCTGGTCGAGGCCCTGAGCCAGTCCGAGACGGACTTCTTCCGTGACCGGCGCGTCTTCGTCCACCTGGTCGACGAGGTGCTCCCCGCCCTGGCCGCCGCGCACGGGGGCCAGCCGGTGCGGGTGTGGAGCGCCGCCTGCGGCGCCGGGCAGGAGATCTACTCCCTCGCCATGATGCTGGCCGACGCGCCCGGGACGCCCACGGCGACCGAGCTCTATGCCTCCGACCTGTCGGAGCGCGCGCTGGAGAAGGCGCAGGCCGGGCTCTATTCGCAGTTCGAGATCCAACGGGGCCTGCCCGCGCGCACGCTCGTCCGCCACTTCGAGAAGCAGGGCGACTCCTTCGTCCTGTCGCCGCGCATCCGCCAGATGATCCGCTGGCGGCGGGTGAACCTGCTCGACGACCTGTCCCGCCTGGGCCAGTTCGACCTCATCCTTTGCCGCCACCTGCTGCCCCAGCTCGCGCCCGGGGCGCAGGCCCTGGTTCTGGCCCAGCTTCAGCGGTCGCTGGCGCCGGGCGGCCGGCTGGTCCTGGGTCTGCGGGATCCGACCGGCGACCTGGTCGCGGTCGATCCGGCGTTCGGCGTCTATGCCGCCCCGAGCGAGGCCGCCCGCTCGGCCGCCTGAAACGAAAAGGCCCCGCGGCGACGCCGGCGGGGCCCTCCTGTCGCGTGTGGCGATGTCAGGTCAGTTCTTGGCGTCCTGGGCCGTGGAGGTGACCGCCTCACCGGCCGACTGGACGTCGCGGCCGGCGCCGGCGACCGTGTTGCAGGCCGCCGTGGCCATGCTGGCGGCGAGGACGGCCAGCAGGAAGACTTTGCGCATGGGATTTCTCCGGGGGTGTGATCGTGCCCGGCGGCAACGTCTCACGCCGCGGCCTGGTTCCCCGTGGAGCCGCCGGGCGTCAGCTCGGCCCGCTCGGCCGCGGGCGTCGGGAAGATCAGCCGCGCGGTGACCCCGCCCTCGCGATTGCGCACCAGTTCGGCCCGGCCGCGAAGCTGCCGTGCGAAGGCCGTCATCAGCGTCCGGCCGACGCCCGGACTGGCCAGCGCGGCGTCGCTCACCTCGCCATCGTCGCTGATCTCCAGCTCGGCCTCCTCGCCGCGGACCGTGAAGTTGAGGGTCAGCACGCCGCCGCGCGCGCGGAACGCATGCTTCTGGGCGTTGGTGATCGCCTCGACCGCGAACAGGGCCAGCGGCGCCAGCCGATCCGGGTCGATGACCAGCGGGTCGACCTTCAGCTCGGTCCGCACCGTCAGGCCGTGCATGATCTCGCCGTTCACGAGCTGCGCGGTGAGCTCCTCCAGGAACGGACGCAGGTCCACGCGCTTCAGGTCCGGTCCCTGGTAGAGCGCCCGATAGATGAGCGCGAGCGCCGTGATCCGCTGGCGCGTGTCGCTCATCGCCGACCGCGCGGCCGGATCGGTCAGGGCCCGCTGCTGCATGTTGAGCAGGCTGGAGATGACCTGAAGATTGTTCTTCACCCGGTGGTGGATCTCCCGCATCAGCTCGTCCTTCTGCGCCAGGCTGTCGCGCAGGCTGGCGTCGCGGCCGACGATTGCGTCGGCCATGTCCTCCAGCGTCTCCGCCAGCACGCGGATTTCCGGCGGCATCTGCTCGGCCTGCACCGGCCGCACGCTGAGCCGGCCACGCGCGTACAGCGCCGCGATCCGCTGCAGGTAGGCGATCCAGCGGATCACCACCCTCTCGGCCACGGCCGACACCGCCACCAGCGCGAACAGGAACGTCAGCAGCGGGAAGACGATGCCCGACAGCGGGTTCAGCCGCGCCCACGACAGGATCCCGGGCGAGGGCGCCGACAGCACCACATAGACCTCGTCGCCCACCACCGGCGCGGCCGAATAGACCCGCCGCCGCCCAAGACCGTCGTCGCCGTACCAGACCAGCGTGCCCCGCGCGTCCACCTTGGCCCGCCAGTCCGCCGGCAGCCCGGGGAAGGCGCCCGGGTCGGTGGTGGTGATGTAGCGGCCGGTCTTCTCCACCAGCCCGATCTCCGCGCCCTTCGGCAGCGAGGGGTCGTTCACGCGAGGCTGCAGGCTGGACAGCGCGATCACCGCCACGAACGCGCCGTCGAAGGCGCCGTCGGCCGCCGCCGCCCGCGCCGCGGTCAGCACGGCCGGCTCGGCCGCGTAGGACGATCCCGGGTCGCGGGTGATCGCGATCGACCCGCCTCCGGCCAGCTCGCGGAACCACGGGCGCTGCGCGCGTGAGGGGTCTGCGGGAACGCCGCCGGCGGCGCAGACCACCCGTCCCTGCCGGTCAAAACGGATCAGGTTCAGATAGCCGGGGATGCGCCCGGTGACCTGCTCCAGACGCTTCTGGCACTGGAACCCCACCGCGCCGGGCGCCAGCGTCTGCAGCAGCACATCGGCGCTCTCCATACGCGCGCGCGCCGTGGCCGCGCTCCGCTCCGCGGCGAAACCGAGGTTCTGGCGCAGCGCCCTTCCCTCGCGCTGGAAGCCGATCACCGACTGCAGGGCGCCCAGCACCAGCACCGGCAGCAGGGCGGCGGCCAGGGCCGCGATCAGCCGAACCCGGATCGTGCTCATGGAAATCCGCGGCAGACCGGCCATACCCTCGCCCGTGCTAGCTCACTCCCCGCCGGCGGACCGGCAGGAAGCACAGCGCCCTTCACTCATAGATAGTCGCGCGACCTTCGCCAAACCCGCGACCCCGGTGGCTGGATCAGCGCACCGAGCTCAGGCGATCGGCGTCCGCCAGGATCGATCGCATCGCATCGCTGGCCGCCGCGCCGTCGCGGTCGTACTGGCCGCCCTCGAGGATCGCATGCAGGGCCCGCCGCGCGCGGCTGACGCGGCTCTTCACCGTGCCGACGGCGCAGTTGCAGATCTCGGCGGCTTCCTCGTAGGCGAACCCCCCGGCGCCGACCAGGATCAGCGCCTCGCGCTGCTCGGCCGGCAGCATCGCCAGACCCTGGCGCAGTTCGTCCAGCGCCACCGGCGCCTCGGGGTCGTCCACGGCCACCAGGGTCCGCTCGGCGGCCTCCTGGTCGAGTTGGCTCTGACGCCAGGACCGGCGCTTCTCCGAATAGAACTGGTTGCGCAGGATCATGAAGGTCCAGGCCTTCATGTTCGTGCCCATCTGGAAACTGGCCCGGGCGTCCCACGCCTTCAGCATCGCGTCCTGCGCCAGGTCGTCGGCGGCCGTCGCGTCACCGCACAGCGTCCGCGCGAAGGCGCGCAGGTGCGGGATGAGCTGGACCAGTTCCTTCTTGAAGCCGGCGTCGTCGGCGGGGCTTCGCGCGGCGGCGCGCGGTTCGGCGGCCACGGCCATTACGACTTCCCCTGGCTGCGTTCGTCGGCGCGGCGGAGGATCTCGAGGAATTCCTCGGGCACATCCTCGTTCACGACCTCGTCGAACATCTGGCGCAGGCGGACGCCGATGGCCTGCTGCCGCAGGCGAGCTTCATCCAGAGCGGCGGAGGCCTTGCGGCGCTCCGGTGACGGACGCTGTTCGATCATCTTGTCGGCGCTCCGCTCCCGCGGAGTCTGCCCCCTCTCGTGTACCTTGCGATCGCTCAACGCCCTTGCCCCGCATCGGGTTCCAATCTGAACGCGATCAAGATGCGGAAAACCGGGCCGGATGGGAACCGGTTCCCAGGGGCGGCGTTTTTGGACCATGATGGGGCTTGGTCGGGGATGCACATCCGCGCGCCGGGCTGCCACGATCCGAAGCAATACGGGAGGGGTCACCCTTGAGTCTTCTAGCCAGACTGGCGCCGCATCTGCCCTACGTGCGCCGCTATGCGCGCGCCCTGACAGGCGATCAGTCCACCGGCGATCACTATGTGCGCGTCGCGCTCGAGGCCCTGGCCGCCGGCGAACGCACCCTGGCCGACAACATGACGCCGCGGGTGGCGCTGTATCACGTGTTCCACGCCATCTGGTGCACCTCGGGCGCCCAGCTCGAGGCGCCGCTCGACGACGACAGCGGCGTCGATGACGCGACCCGGCGCCTGATGCGCATCGCTCCGCGGTCGCGCCAGGCGTTCCTGCTCACCGCCCTCGAAGGTTTCACGCCTACCGAAGCGGCCCAGATCCTGGGCGCCGACTTCGCCGAGGTCGAGAAGCTGATCGCCGAGGCCCAGGCCGAGATCGACGCCGAACTCGCCACCGAGGTTCTGATCATCGAGGACGAGCCGGTGATCGCCGCCGACATCGAGGCCCTGGTCACCGAACTGGGCCACACGGTGGTCGACATCGCCGCCACGCGCACCGAGGCCGTCGACGCCGTGGCCCGCAAGACGCCGGGCCTGGTGCTCGCCGACATTCAGCTCGCCGACGGCAGCTCGGGCATCGATGCGGTGAAGGACATCCTCCAGCGCTACGACGTGCCGGTGATCTTCATCACCGCCTTCCCCGAGCGTCTGCTCACGGGCGAGCGGCCGGAACCGACCTTCCTGATCACCAAGCCGTTCCAGCCCGAGACGGTGAAGGCGGCGATCGGCCAGGCCCTGTTCTTCCACCCGCGCAAGGCCAGCAAACAGGCCGCCTGAGCGGACGATCCATCCCGGAAATGCGAAGGGCGCCGCAGCGATGCGGCGCCCTTTTCGTGCGTGCGTTGGGGCCGACCGCGCTACTGGCGCGCAGTCTCGCCGGGCGTCGGCGGCATCGGCGCGTCGGCGGTCTGCGGCACGACCCGCTCCTGGCCCGGGCCCGCCGGCCCCTCGGCGGCGTCGCGCCAGGTCCAGGCCGCGAACATGGCCAGGCCCGCCAGCAGGGTTCCGAACACCAGCACCCAGAACACGTGACGGCCCCAGCGTCCCTGCCGTGCGCGGGTGGCGTTGAGGGCGGGCCTTTCGCTCTCGCGCGACGAATAGGTCATGGGGGTCTCCTTATTCGGATGGGAAATAGCTGAACGGACCGGTCTGCACGGCCGCCGCCTCGGGCGGCCCGGCCGGCGCGGTGGCCAGGCCGACGGCGATGCTCGCCGCCGCGAAGCCGAAGACGGCGGCCACGACCGTCAGCACCCGTCGCCGGGCCACGTCGCGGACGCTGGGGGTCCGCAGAAGCTTCAGGCCGGTGGTGGCGACGAACGAGCTGCGGGTCATGCGGGCGTCCTTTCCGTCGCGGGTTTAACGCCCCCGCCGGACCGGCGTTCCGGCCCGCCAGCAGGCCGAACGCGACGCGCCTAAAAAAGTGATCGAACGTCGGAACGCTTTTTCAACGGGCGTGTTCTTGAGGATGCGGAGGCGGCGACGCCCCCCCCGACTTGAGACTGGCCTCACGCCAGTCTGCCGTCTCCGCACCCCTTTTCTCGATGATGCACACCTGGGCGGGTCGAAAGACCCGCCCACTTCTTGTTGTGGAGGCCAGCGGGGCGAAGCGCCCGACTCCCGCTTCCCCTACTTCACCCGCGCGAGGTCCAGCGTGATGTCCGCCCGCCGGCGCACCGGCTGCACCCGGCCGTCGGGCGTGATCGAGCCCGCCTGGCCGAAGGCCTCTACATCGAAGGTCGCCGCGGGCAGGCCCGCCCGGGCGACCGCCGCGGCGACCGAGGCCGCGCGCTGCTTGGAGAGCTCCAGGTTCGCGGCGGGATCGCCCGTGGCGTCGGCCAGGCCAACCACGCGGACCGACCTCACCGTGCAGCCCCGCGCCTGGCGGGCCGCCGCCGCGATCACCCGCTGGCCTTCGCGGGTCAGCACGGCCACGTTCGGCTCGAAGTAGACCGGGACCGAAAGGTCCTCGCACGTCGGGCTCGCCCGTACGATCCGGTCCCTCGCGTCCCGCACCGAGGCGCAACCGCTCGCGGTCGCGGCCATAGCCAGCAGCCCCACCCAGCCGATCCTGTTCATCGCTCCCTCCAGCCCACATGACAAAAGGGCGGCCGGAGAAGCTCCGGCCGCCCTGTCCCGTCGAAGCGCCCGCGCCTCAGCGCGGCGATCCGTTCTCCCAGTAGTACCGGCCCGTCGCCGGGTCGTAGTAGTAGTACCGACCCGCGCGCTCGTCGTAGTACTGGCGGCGGTTGGATGTGGTCGCGCCGCAGCCGCCGTCGTCGCGGCAGCCCTTCACCGCGCCCGCGACGGCGCCGACGCCGGCGCCGACCGCTGCGCCCGTGCCGACGCCGACGTCGCCCGAGACGGCGCCGATGGCGGCCCCGGTCAGCGCCCCGAGGGCGGCGCCGCCCACGGCGTTGCCTTCCACGTTGCCCGAGGTGGTGCAGGCGGCGGTCAGAAGACCGGCGCCGGCCATGGCGATCAGAGGCTTGAACATGAGACTGGCTCTCCTTTGGGGTGTCCCCTGGCGGCCGAAACGCGGGGGGCAGGCGGCAGTTCCCCGCCGGAACCAAGCCGTCCGCCTGCCGTTGCAGCGGGGGAACACTCCATCGGAGAGCCAACCGTGACCTCCTACAGCGACCGCGACCATGATCGCGCCGATCTTCGGCAGGCCTACGAGATGGGCCGCAAGGACGCCCGCCGGGCCCGCCGCCGCCATCCGCTGCTGATGACCCTTCTGTTCGTCGCCGCGGCCGTCGGCGTTGTCCTGGTCGCCCTGGCCGTCGTGAACGGCTCCTTCGGCGACGCGGGCGTGGTGGTCGACCAGAACCTTGCCACGGCCGCCGATAAGGCCGAGCCTGCGGTCCGCGATGCGGCCGCCGAAGCGAGCGCGGCCGTACGCCAGGCCACCGATAACGACGGGACCAATTCGGCTGTCAGCTCTGCCAACTAACGCCCCCCCACAGGTCGAGCCGCCCGAGCGCCCGTCGCCTGACGTCCGCCCCCGCCTTGGCAAGGTCGAGGTAGTCGCCAACGTCGCCTCGGGCAGCGTCGGACCGAACGCCCCCGCGGAGCTCGAGAAGGTGTTCGCCGACTTCGGCGTGACGCCCAACATCTGCGCGTCCGATCCGGCCGGCATCCGCGACTGCCTGCGGGCCGCGATCGACCGCGGGCCGGACCTGCTGGTCGTCCTCGCGGGTGATGGCACGGCCCGGTGCGCCGCCGAGCTGGCCGGTCCCGGCGGTCCGCTGATCGCCCCCCTGGCCGGCGGGACCATGAACATGCTGCCGCACGCCGTGTATGGCCGTCGGCCGTGGGCCGAGGCGCTGCGCCTGCTTCTGGAACAGGGCGAGGAGCATCCGCTCGCCGGCGGCTGCATCGAGGGCCACCGGTTCCTGGTGGCCGCCATCCTTGGCTCGCCCGCGCTCTGGGCGCCCGCCCGGGAGGCGGCCCGGAAGGGCGAGCTCAACATCGCCCTCGGCCGCGCCCGCAAGGCCCTGCACCGCGCCTTCACCGGCCGCCTCCGCTACACCCTCGATGGCGGCCAGCGCGAGAAGGCCGAGGCTCTCGTCCTCATGTGCCCCCTCGCCTCCAAGGTGATGGATGACGACGCCGGCGCCCTCGAGGCCGCCGCGCTCAATGTCCACGGCGCGGGCGAGGCCATCCGCCTGGGCGTCAACGCCATCGTCCGCGACTGGCGCGTCGATCCGTCGGTCGACAACCGCCCCTGCCGCGTCGCGCGGGTCTGGTCGGCCCAGGACATCCCGGCGCTGCTCGACGGCGAGACCGTGCGTCTCGGCCACCTCGCGGAGGTGCGCTACGAGCCCAACATCTGCCGCGTCCTCGCCCTGCCCAAGGAGGCGCGGTGAAGCTCCGTCTGGCGCACCTGTCCGACATCCATTTCGGGGGCGAGAACAAGGCGGCCGTGGCGGCGGCCGGCGACCGGATTCGGGCCGGCGGCTTCGACCTCACCGTCATCGCCGGCGACCTGACCCGCTATGCCGAGGAGGCCGAGTTCCGCGAGGCCGCCGCCTGGCTGGACGGCCTGCCCGAGCCCCGCCTGGTGACGCCCGGCAACCATGACGCGCCCTATCTCGCGCCGCTGGAGCGGATCTTCGCCCCCTTCCGCCGCTATGAGCGCCACGTCGGACCTGCGCCCGCCCAGAGCTGGCGCGGCAAGGGCGTGGCGGTGCGCGGGGTCAACACCGCCCGGGGCGCCCAGCCGCGGCTCGACTGGTCCAAGGGCCAGATCGCCGAGCAGCAGGCGCGCGAGGCCGCCGCCTGGTTCGAGCCAGGCGACGCCCTGCGGATCGTGGTCGTGCATCATCCGCTGGTGGAGATGATCGGTGGCCCGATGACCGCCCGGGTCTGGGGCGGCGAGCGGGCGGCGGGGGTCTTCGCGGACGCCCGCGTGGACCTGGTGCTCTCCGGGCACATCCATGCGCCCTTCACCTGGCCCTATCCGCACCGCGACGGGCGGACCTATGCGGTCGGGTCCGGCACCCTGTCGGTGCGCGAGCGGGGCGTGCCGCCCAGCTACAACGAGATCGAGGTCGAGGACGGTTGCATCCGCGTGACCGCCCTCGCCTGGACCGGCTCGCACTACGAGCCCTATCGGACCTGGGCGCTGGATCGGCGGCCAGGGTAGTCGTGCGTCCTACAGGGGTCCCGAACCCAGGCCGCGGCCACGCACCAGGTGCAGGACCAGGGACACCACGAACAGCACCAGGAAGACGAAGAACAGGATCTTGGCGATCCCCATCGCCGCGCCGGCCACCGAGGTGAAACCAAGCACGCCGGCGATCAGGGCGACCACCAGGAAGGTCAGAGCCCAACCGAGCATGTCACAATCTCCGTTCGCAGGCCCGTATCGGCCTGCGGCGAAGCAACGCCCGTGCGGCTGTGCTGTTCCGCTACTTGCCCGACTTCGCCGAGCTGCTGCCCGCCAGGAAGGCGCTGACCAGGGCTGTGATCAACGCCGGGTTGCGCACCAGCACGGCCACGGCGGCCGCGGTCGCCGCCGCGGCGGCGCCCAGGGCGATCAGCGGCTTTTCCTTGGCGAGGCCGATGAGCCGGTCGACCACCGCCTCGTCCGGCGGCGCGCCGGGGGTCGGTTTCGGCGCGGCCTTGCGGGTGGCCAGGACGGCGACGATCACGGCGAACAGGGCGAACACCCCGACGACCACCGCCGCTCCCCCGGCCGGGCCCAGCCAGACCTTGGCCAGCGCATAGACGGCGAACGACGCCGCCACCACGCACACGACGGCGGCGGTGACGACGGCCGCGAAGGCGATCGCCAGGTTGAGGATCCTGCGGAGGTTCAACGCCGCGAGGCGAGCAGCAGGCCGATCAGGACGCCGACGCCCAGGGCGGCGCCGGTGGCGGCGAGCGGGCGGGCGCGGATCTGTTCGCTGGCCACGCGGCTGGCCTCGTCGATCTGCTCGGAGGCCACGTCGGCGTACACCCGGCTCTGGGCGCGGACCTGCTCCAGCCCCTGCTGCACCGCCGCCTCGATCCGCTTGGCGGCGTCGGCGATGGCCATCTGCGCGTCGGCCACGATCTTGGCGGTCGTGTCGTTGGCCGCGGCGGTGGTGTCTTCGGGGGTCAGCTCGGAAGCCTTGGGGGGCATGGTCGCATCTCCAACGGGCGCCTCCCGCGGCGGGAAGCTGGACCACGCCAACATAGGTTCTTCGGCCAACACCCGCAAAGGGAACGCGACGATTCAGATCGCTTTAAGGGTGTTCCTGTTCGCTTCGGATCGCCGCCATGCCTATGTTGGGTAGATGACTCGGGAACGAGACGCCCCGTCCGACCCTGACCACCGCCTCGAGCTGGCGCTCGAGGCCGCGGGCCTCGGGTCGTTCGAGTGGGATTTCGCGCGCGACGTCTTCATCATCTCCGAGCGCATGTCCGCCATGACCGGCATCCCGGCCGGGGAACGCCCCGCGCTGGGCGGCGCCGCGCTGGACGAGTTCGTCCATCCCGAGGACCTGCCGGCGTTCCGCGCCGCCCGCGAGGGCAACCGCCAGACCGAGAACCGCTTTGGCAGCGCCTTCCGCCACGTCTGCCCCGACGGCCACATCATCTGGGTCCGGGTCGCCGGCATCGTCGAGCGCGACGACCAGGGCCGGCCGATCACCATGATAGGCATCGTCCAGGACGTGACCCAGCTCCACCAGGAGGAGGAGCGGCGGATCCAGGCCATGGCCGAGCTGGATCACCGGGTGAAGAACGTGCTGGCCGCCGTCCAGAGCCTGGCGCAGCAGACGGCCCGCCGCACGGCCAGCCTCGACGCCTTCCTCCAGGCTTTCACCGGCCGCCTGAAGGCCATGGCTTCGGCCAACGAACTGCTCACCGCCGCCCGCTGGCGCGGCGCGGCCATCGACCACCTGGCCTCGGCCGAGCTGGGCGCCCTGGCCCCCGGCCAGACGAGCTGGGAAGGGCCCGAGCTCTTCCTCACCCCCCGCGCCGCCAACGCCCTGTCGCTGGCCCTGCACGAACTGGCCACCAATGCGGTGAAGTTCGGCGCGCTCTCCAACGATATCGGCCACGTCCGCGTCACCTGGACCTGCCGGCCCGAGGGCGGGTTCGAGATGCACTGGACGGAGACCGGCGGCCCGACGGTCTCCCCGCCCCAGCGCCGCGGCTTCGGCTGCACCCTGCTGGAACAGGTCACCGGCCGGGAACTGAACGGCGAGGCGCACGTGGACTACCGGCCGGGCGGCGTCGTCGCCCGCCTGGTCGCCGGCCCCGCCGCCGTGGCCGAGCGGCCCGAGGTGGTGCCCGAGGTCCCCAGCGCCCGCGTCACCGAGACCGTCGCCACCTCCCGCGGCCCGGCCAGCCTCAAGGGCGCCCGGGTGCTGATCGTGGAGGACGCCGTCCTCCTGGCCCTGGAGCTCGAGACCGGCCTCTCGGACGCCGGCGCCACCGTGGTCGGCCCGGCCTACGAGCTGGAAGAGGCCCTCGACCTCCTGGACCAGCCGATCGACGCCGCGGTGCTCGACGCCAATCTCAACGGCCACTCCGTGACCCCCGTCGCCGAGGTGCTCTCCAAGCGCGGCATCCCCTTCGTCTTCGCCACCGGCTACGGCGAGACCGGCGGCGCGCCGGGCGGCTTCGAGGCGCCCGTCATCCGCAAGCCCTACGACGTCACCCAGGTAGCCGCCGCCGTCGCCGAGCTACTCGCAAACCGCTGATATCGTTCACCATATGAAGCGGCGCAGTGACGCGCGGCGAGATCGCGCTGAGACAAGGCGCCACCTGCGCAAAGCCCTCGCCGACGCCTATCCCCATGCCCATGAAGGTTCGCGGCGTACCCGCGGAGGCCGGACCGGCGGCCAGGGGAGATCGCCCGGATCAGGCGACCCTGACTTCTGCGGTCGGCCCGCGGCACAGGTCGCCGGCCGGCTGCTTCCTTTGTTCCCGCCTTCCGCTGTCATCCCGGTTTCGCCGCAAGGCGAAGACCAGGACCCAACCGTCCGGGAGCGGCGGAGGCAGGGCGCGCCATCGGGCTCGACGCCTCCTGCGGCGCCTCCAGGCGCACGGCTTAAGGGTTGGGTCCCGGTCTTGGGCCTTTGCCCAAACCGGGATGACGCCGTGGGTTGGCTCCCGCCCCCCTAGATCACCCCCGCCGCGCGCAGCTCGGCCAGCCGCTCCGGCGAACACCCCGCCCGCGCCGCCAGCACCTCGTTGGTGTGCTGGCCCAGCGCCGGCCCCGGCCAGCGCACCTTGCCGGGCGTCGCCGACAGCTTCGGGAAGGCGTTCTGCATCCGCACCGGGCCGAACACCGGGTGCTCCACCGACACGATCGCCTCCCGCGCCTGGTACTGCGGGTCCTCCAGCATGTCGGGGGCGCGGAACACGCGGCTCGCCGGCACGCCCTTGTCCTCCAGCAGCTTCAGCAGGTCGCCCAGCGCATAGCCGCTGGTCCACTCGGCGATGATCCCGTCCAGCTCGGCCTGGTGCTCGCCGCGCGCCGCATGGCTGACGAACTTCGGGTCGTCCTTCAGGTCGGGCCGCCCCATGG
Source organism: Phenylobacterium kunshanense (assembly GCF_003254525.1). Classification (GTDB taxonomy): domain Bacteria; phylum Pseudomonadota; class Alphaproteobacteria; order Caulobacterales; family Caulobacteraceae; genus Phenylobacterium; species Phenylobacterium kunshanense. Next base: position 296,391 of record NZ_QFYS01000005.1, on the reverse strand, counting down.
CCTCGGTCAGGCGGGCATAGACGTTGTCGCCGTTGCCGCCGATCAGGATCATCTCGCCGTTCCGGCAGGGATAGGCGTTCGACGGCGCGATCCCCGGCAGCACCGAGCCCGACCGCTCGCGCACATAGCCGGTCAGGTCGTACTCGGTGACCAGGTTCTCCATCACCGCCAGCACGCTCTCGTACAGCGCCGCGTCGATCACCTGGCCCTGCCCGGTCCGCTCGCGATGGTGCAGCGCCATCAGGATGCCCATCACCGAATGCATCGCCGCCAGGCTGTCGCCGATGGAGATGCCGGCCCGCGCCGGCGCCCGGTCCGGCTCGCCGGTCACATAGCGCAGGCCGCCCATGGCCTCGCCGATCAGGCCGTAGCCCGCCCGCTGCGAATAGGGGCCCGTCTGTCCGAACCCCGACACCCGGGCCATGATCAGCCGCGGATTGATCTTCGACAGCGCCTCATAGCCCAGGCCCCACTTCTCCATGGCCCCGGGGCGGAAGTTCTCGATCACCACGTCGGCGCCGGCGATCAGCTCGCGCGCCAGCGCCTGGCCCTCGGGCTTGCGCAGGTCCAGGCCCACCGACTTCTTGTTGCGCCCGATCACCGGCCACCAGGGCGACAGCCCCTTGGGCAGGCTGCGCCCCCACTGGCGCATGGGATCGCCCACCTTGGGGTCCTCCACCTTGATCACCTCGGCGCCGAAGTCCCCCAGGATCTGGCCGCAGAACGGGCCCGCGATCAGCGTCCCCATCTCGATCACGACGAGATCGGAGAGCGGTCCGGGGGCGGAAGCGGGGGCGGCGGCGTCGGTCATGCCTCCGCATTACCTGGGGTGACGTGGCGGACGGAAGGGGCGTGATCCTCGCCCTGGTCCGCCCCGGCGCGCAGGAGGCTCGCCACAGCGGCCGCCAGCGCCGCGGCGGCGGCGAGCGCAAGCCCGGCGCGCGCGCCCGTGTCGACCGGCAGGACGCCGAGCAGGGTGGTCATCGCCAGCGCCCCCGCCGTCTGTCCCGTCAGCCGGGCGGTCGCCTGCGCGCCGCCGGCCGCCCCGGCGCGCTGTCGGGGCGCGGCGAGGAAGAGGCTGCGGTTGTTCGGGGTCTGGAAGAGGCCGAAGCCCAGGCCGCACAGGGCCGCGCAGGCCATGAGACGCCGCTCGTCGCCCGCCGCCGCCGGCCACGTGGCGCACGCCGCCAGCCCCGCCGCGAGCCCCCCGGCTCCCACCGCGCAGAGCCAGGCCGTCGGCAGGCGCTCCGCCGCCCGGCCGGCGACGACCGAGGCCGAGGCCACCGCGAGCGGCCACGGCGTCAGGCAGAGCGCCGCGGCCAGAGGGTCGAGGCCCATCGCCCCCTGCAGATGGAACGACAGGGCGATCATCCCGGCCGACTGTCCCGTGAAGCAGCACACGGACGCGAGAACCGCGCCCCGGAACGCCGGCCGGCGCAGCAGGTCGAACGGGACCAGCGGCGCGGCCTTCGGCGCCTCCCGGCGCACCAGCGCCACGAACGCCGCGGCCGACCCGGCGACCGGCGCCAGGACCGCCCAGGCCGGACCGCCCATCGCCTGCGCCGCGACCACCAGCAGCCCGAACGCCACGACGTTCAAGCCCATGCTGAGGGGGTCCAGTCGCCCGTCCCCGCCGTTTCCGCGCGGCAGGGCGAAGGCCGCCGCCACCGCCAGCACGGCGACGGGCAGGTGCCCCACGAACAGCCAGCGCCAGTCGGCGTGGTGCAGCACCAGCGCCCCCAGGCTCGGCGCGGCGGCCGACGCCAGGGCGACCGTCAGGGCGTTCCATCCGATGGCGGCGCCGATCCGGTCCCGTGGGACGCTCTCGCGCAGCAGCGCGACGCCCAGCGACATCACCGCCGCCCCGCCCAGCCCCTGCGCCAGCCGCCCGACCGCCAGCCAGGCCAGCGACGGCGCCAGCGCGCAGCCCGCCGCCGCCGTGGCGAACACCGCCACGCCGGCCACGAAGACCCGGCGACATCCCAGCCGCTCACCCAGGGCGCCGCAGGGCAGCAGCGCCATCACCAGCGCCGCCTGGTAGGCGGTCACCACGACCAGCGCCTCGCTTGGCTCCACGCCCAGCGCTCGCCCGATCGTCGGGACCGCCAGGTTCGACATCCCGGCGTCCAGCACCACCAGCGCCATGGCCGCCAGCACCGCCGCCACCGCCGCGGTCCGCCGCGGCTCCGGCAGGCCGCTCACGCCGCGGGCGCCGGATAGCGGGTCAGCCGCCCCTCCCGGTCCTCCTGGCGCAGGTCGCGCGCGGTGAAGCGGAACAACAGCGCCGTCTCGCTGAGGCACCGGGTGTCGTGGATGTCGCCGGGCAGGTAGGCCGCCACGTCGCCGGCCCGTAGCCGGACCACATCGCGCCGCACCAGCCGGACGCCATCGGGCGCCTCGACCCGGCCATAGGTCCGCATCTCGACCTCGCCGTGCTGGACGGCATAGATCACCCAGGCCGCGCCATGGTCGTGCGGCGGCCGATAGAGCCCGGCCTGCTCGGCATGTCCCAGCAACACGAAGCCGTGGTCGGGATCCCTGTGCAGCTCCCGGCTCGCCGGCGCCTCGGAGACCAGCGCCGCCAGCCAGGGCTCGGAGGTCGGCGCCCTCGCCAGGCCTTCGAGAATGTCACGGCCTTCCGCCACCAGCGGCGTGGAGAGCGGCCCCCAGGCCGCCCGCACCCGCGCCATGCCCCGCTCCAGCGTGCTTTCCGTCATCGTCCGTCCTCCGTCCGAGTTCGGGGCGGAAGCTAGGCGGCGGCCAGTCATGGCGGAACGCGCAGCATTTGCACTCCAATCGTGCATGAGACGCCATGTCCGGCGAGAAACCTGCTAAGGTGGCGCATGCCCGCGCTCCCGGATCTCAACCTGCTGCTGACCCTGGACGTGCTGCTCAGCGAAGGCAGCGTCGCCCGCGCCGCCGAGCGGCTGCGCCTCAGCCCCTCCGCCATGAGCCGCGCCCTAGCCCGCCTCCGCGAGGCGACGGGCGACCCGCTGCTGGTCCGCGCCGGCCGGGGGCTGGTGGCGACGCCCCGCGCCGAGGCGCTGCGGGCCCGCGTCCACGACCTGGTCCAGGACGCCCAGGCGGTCCTGCGCCCCGACGACACCGTCGACCTCGCCGCCCTGCAGCGCACCTTCACCCTGCGCACCAGCGACGGCTTCGTGGAGAACTTCGGCCCCGCCCTCATCGCCCGCGCCGCGGCCGACGCGCCCGGCGTGCGCCTCAACTTCCTGCAGAAGCCCGACAAGGACAGCGCGCCCTTGCGCGACGGCCGGGTCGACCTGGAGACCGGCGTCGTCGATACCGCCATCGGTCCTGAGGTCCGCGCCCGCGCGCTGTTCGAGGACCGGCTGGTGGCCGTGGTCCGCGACGGCCACCCCCTGACGAAGGGCGCCGTGACCGCCGGCCGCTACCTCGCCGCCCGGCACGTCGTCGTCTCGCGCACCGGCTTCGAGGCCGACGCCGTCGACCTGCCCTTCCTGCCGGCCGGGCTGCAGCGGCGCGTGGACAACATGGTCGGCGGCTTCTCGGCGGCCATCGCCCTCGCCGCAGCGTCAAACCTCGTGGCGACCGTGCCGGACCGCCACACCCGCAGCCTGCGCCAGGGCCTGCACGCCGTCCCCGTCCCGCTGCCGACGACACCGTTCACCGTCTCGATGCTGTGGCACCCGCGGCTCGACGCCGATCCCGCGCACCGCTGGCTGCGAGCCTGCCTGCGCGAGGTCTGCGCGCCCACCGGCTGACGCACGTCCCTCCCCCAGCGGCGCCCTTGCCTTACGCCACGGCGGGGCGGCTCCCTCCGCGCCATGACCGACACCAGCACCGCTCCCCAACTCGATTTCGACCAGATGACCACCCTGGGCGACGTCGCCCGCTACCAGGCCCGCGTCCGCGGCGACGCCGTCGCGCTGACCTTCGAGGGCCGGGACACCACCTTCGCCGACTTCGACAGGCATACGAACCAGGTGGCCAACGCCCTGATCGCCGAGGGTCTCTCCAAGGGCCAGCGGATCGCCTACGTCGGCAAGAACAGCGACCACTATTTCGAGCTGCTGTTCGGCGCGGCCAAGGCCGGCGTCGTGGTCACGCCCATCGGCTGGCGCCTGGCCCCGCCCGAGGTCGCCTACATCGTCCAGGACAGCGAGGCCCCGCTGGTCTTCGTCGGCCCCGAGGTCATGGCCCAGACGCCCGAGGTGGCGAAGCTCCTGGCGCGCCAGCCCAAGGTCATCGCCATGGAGCCGGGCAGCGACTACCCGACCTTCGAGGCCTGGCGCGACGCGGCTGGCCCCGCCGACCCCGCCATCCCGATCACCACCCGCGACGTGGCGGTCCAGCTCTACACCTCGGGCACCACCGGCAAGCCCAAGGGCGTGATGCTCTGCCACGACAACATCCTGGGCGGCCGCCGCCAGGCCGCCGAGGCGAAGATGGCCTGGAACACCTGGGGCCCCGACGACATCAGCCTCGTGGCCATGCCCGTCGCCCACATCGGCGGCACCGGCTGGGGCATCGTCGGCCTGATGAACGGCGCCAAGGGCGTGGTCGCCCGCGAGTTCGACCCGCTGAAGGTGCTGGACTTCATCGAGCACGACCGCGTCTCGAAGATGTTCATGGTCCCGGCCGCGCTGCAGATCGTGGTGCGCCAGCCCCGCGCCCGCCAGGTCGACTACAGCCGGATGAAGTACATCCTCTACGGCGCCTCGCCGATTCCGCTCGACCTGCTGCGCGAGTGCATGGAGGTGTTCGGCTGCGGCTTCGTCCAGCAGTACGGCATGACCGAGACCTGCGGCACCATCGTCTACCTGCCGCCGGAAGATCACGACCCCGCGGGAACGCCCCGGATGCGCGCCGCCGGCGTGCCCATGCCCGGCGTCGAGATCCGCATCGTCGACGAGGCCGGAAACGTCCTGCCGCCACATACGGTGGGCGAGGTCGCCACCCGCTCGATCGCCAACATGACCGGCTACTGGAAGCTGCCCGAAGCCACCGCCACGACCGTCGCCACCGACGGCTGGCTGCGCACCGGCGACGCCGGCTACCTGGACGAGGACGGCTACCTCTACATCCACGACCGGGTGAAGGACATGATCATCTCCGGGGCGGAGAACATCTATCCGGCCGAGGTGGAGAGCGCGATCTACGGCCACCCGGCGGTCGCCGAGGTCGCCGTCATCGGCGTTCCCGACGAGAAGTGGGGCGAGGCGGTCAAGGCCGTGGTCGTGCCGAAGCCGGGCATGACCGTCGATGCCGCCGACATCATCGCCTTCGCCCGCACGCGCATCGCCGCCTTCAAGGCGCCCAAGAGCGTCGACGTGGTGGACGCGATCCCCCGCAACGCCTCGGGCAAGATCCTCCGCCGCGAACTGCGCGAGCCCTACTGGGCCGGCCGCGAGCGCCGGGTGAACTGATCGGGCTTCGCAAGGGCGCTTAGAAATTCTGCGCCCCTGATCAGCCTTATTCCTACTTCATCGGTGGGATTAGTGGATTAGCGTGCGTTCCCAAGATCGACACCTGGGGGATGCCCACCATGAACCTGACCGCAACGGCGGTGCGTCCGGCGCGCGCCGCGCTCCTCGCCATTCTCCTCTCGGGAACGGCCACCGCCGCCCTGGCCTCGGAGGGGGCCCTGGAAGGCGCCGCGGCGGAGGCGGCCGACGCCAGCGACGGCGCGTCGGTTTCCGAGCTCACCGTCACCGCGCGCCGCCGGGAGGAGACGGTTCAGGACGTGCCCCTGGCCGTCTCGGTCATCGCCGGGGCCCGGATCGATAGCGTGGGGGCGTTCAACGTCGGCCGGCTGCAGCAGCTCGCGCCGACGCTCCAGTTCTACACGTCCAATCCGCGCAACTCGTCGGTCAACATCCGCGGGCTCGGCTCGCCGTTCGGCCTGACCAGCGACGGCTTCGAGCAGGGCGTCGGCGTCTATGTCGACGACGTCTACAGCGCCCGGGTGGCCTCGGCGACGTTCGACTTCCTGGACGTGGCGCGGATCGAGGTGCTGCGCGGGCCGCAAGGCACGCTCTACGGCAAGAACACCACCGCCGGCGCGATCAGCATCACCACGAACCAGCCCACCTTCGACTTCGAGGGCAAGGCCGAGCTGACCGCCGGAACGCTCGACTTCCGGCAGGCCAAGGCCGCCATCTCGGGCCCGCTTAGCGAGACCCTCGCCGCCCGCCTGGCGGTCTCGTACACGACGCGGCGCGGCACGATCTACAACGTGACCAGCCGGCGCTGGATCAACGCGCAGGACAACCTCGGCCTCCGCGCCCAGCTCCTGTTCCGCCCCAGCGACGATCTCGCCGTCACCTTCAGCGGCGACTTCAACCGCCAGAACCCGAAATGCTGCGCCCAGATCTACGTCCGCACGGGCGCGACCCAGCGGGCGCTCCCGCGCCAGTACGCCGCCCTCGCCGCGGCGCAGGGCTACACCGTGGTCAGCACCAACCCGTTCGACCGACTGACCGACGTCGATTCCAACCTCAACGCCGGCAACAGGATCGGCGGCGCCTCGGCGCGGGTGAAGTGGGACGTGGGGCCGGGGACCCTGACCTCCGTCACCGCCTGGCGCTTCTGGGACTGGAAACCCGAGAACGACCGCGACTTCCTCGGCCTCTCCATCGTGGCCAGGTCGCAGAACCCCTCGCAGCACGACCAGTATTCCCAGGAGCTGCGCTACAACTACGCCACCGATCGGATCGACGCGGTGGTGGGCGCCTTCGCCTTCCACCAGCGAATCGACACGCAAGGGACAGAGCAGCACGGCCCCGCTTCCAGCCGCTGGAACCTCACCGGCGCCCTGGCCGCCAACCCGGCGGTGCTGGATGGACTCGTCGCGCGCAACACCCAGTACCTGAAGAACACCAGCCTCGCCCTGTTCGGCCAGGCGAGCTGGAAGGTGACCGACGCCTTCACGATCCAGCCGGGCGTCCGGCTGAACTACGACAAGAAGGTCGGCTTCTACGAGCGCAAGGTCTTCGACGGCCAGGGCAATCCGGTCCTGTTCGGCCAGACCGACCCGGTGAAGGTCGCCCAGCGCGGCGTCTTCGCGCCCCAGGTGAGCGAGCCCCGGTTCAGCGACTGGAACTTCAGCTACGACCTGACGCTCAGCTACGCTCTCCGGCGCGACGTCCTCGCCTATGCGACCTATGCGCGGAGCTTCAAGACCGGCGGCATCAACCAGAACGGCCTGCCCACCGACGCGGCGGGCAATCCCATCCTGGCCGCCGGTTCGATCCGGCCGGAGTCGGTCGACCACTTCGAGGCCGGGCTGAAGTCGCGGTTCTGGGAGGGCCGCGCCATCCTCAACCTGGCGGCCTTCCGAACCGACATCGGCGACTACCAGGCCACCGTCACCAACGGCCAGCTCGGCGTCCTGCGCGGCTATCTCGCCAACGCCGGCAAGGTGCGCAGCCAGGGCGTCGAGGCCGACTTCCAGGTCCGTCCCAGCGAGCGCCTCAGCGCCTACGTCAACGGCGCCTACGCCGACGCCAAATACCTCCGCTTCGTCGACGCGCCCTGCCCTCCGGAGCTGTCGGGCGGGACCACCGCGACCGCCGGCCAGACGCCCAGCGCACCCGGAACGCCGGGCGGGATCAGCCCCGCCAACTGCGACATCTCGGGCCAGCGCCTGCCGGGCGTCTCCAAGTGGTCGTTCTCGTACGGGATCGAGGCCAACCTGCCCGGCGTGCTGCTGGGCCGCGAGGGTCAGGCCTACGCGGGCTTCGACGGCAGCTATCGGTCGGGCTTCTCGTCCAACCCCTCGCCGTCCGCCTACACCAACGTGAAGGGCTATGCGCTCAGCAACTTTCGGGTCGGCTTCCGGGCGGACGACGGGATCGAGGTCTTCGGCTGGGTGCGCAACGCCTTCGACGTGGACTACTTCGAGCAGCTCGCCCTCGGCCCGTCCAATACCGGCCTCATCGTCGGCCAGCCGGGCGATCCGCGCACCTGGGGCGTCACCCTGAAGTCGGCGTTCTGACACCAAACGCCGGGACCTCGCCGTGAACCACCTTCGCCGTTGCGAGTTCAGCCCGGGTCAAGGGCTGTGCCGCCCGCCGCCAGGAGAAGGTGAATGCTTGCGAAGTTTGGTTCCGTTGGGCTGGTCAGCCTGTTTGCGCTCGGCGCCTGCACCACGATGGACCCCTACACAGGCGAATCCGTGCGCAGCAACACCCGCACCGGCGTCCTCGCCGGGGCCGCGGGCGGCGCCCTGCTGGGCTACCTGACCAACACCAGCAAGAGCGAGGAAGGCCGCACCAACGCCCTGATCGGCGCGGGCGTCGGCGCCCTGGCCGGCGGCGCGGTCGGGGCCTACATGGACCGCCAGCAGGCCGAACTGCGCCGCGACCTCGCCGGCTCCGGCGTCGATGTCGAGCGGCGGGGCGACGACATCGTCCTCAACATGCCGGCCGACGTTACCTTCGCCGTCGACCAGTCCGATATACAGAGCCGCTTCTATCCGGCCCTCGACCAGCTCGCCGAGACGCTCAACCGCTATCCGCAGACGTTGATCGACGTGGTCGGCCACGCCGACGCCACCGGCCCGGACGACTACAACCAGTCCCTGTCCGAGCGCCGCGCCGCCTCGGTCGCCAGCTACCTCGTCAGCCGCAGCGTCCTTCGCGACCGTCTGTTCGTGGCCGGCCGCGGAGAGAGCCAGCCCATCGCCAGCAACGCCACCGAGACCGGCCGCGCCCAGAACCGCCGCGTCGAGGTGGTGCTGCGACCGTTCCGCGGCTGATCGCTCGGCCTGGTCCGGCGGCGGCGCGCCTCAGCAGGGGTGCGCCGCCGCCTGGGCCTCGATCGACAGCGTCCGACTGCGGCGTACGCGCACCACGGCGCCGACGCCGCCGAACCCCAGGATCATCAGCGCCCAGGCGCCCGGCTCGGGCACGGCCGCGCCGACGCTCTCGATGCTCAACGCCCCGCCGCGGGTCGTGAAACTGCCGGTCAGGAAGGTCGGGCTGTTGGTCGGGCCGGAATAGAGCTGGGGGCCGTTCGCATGGAAGCTGAGGGCGCTGTTGATACGGGCGTCGAAACCACCGCGGGCGAAGCCACCAGCCCAGAACTGGATCAGCTCGATGACCACTGGCGTGTCGTTCAGGGTCGCGTCGAGGTTCCAGAACCCGAAGTAGTCTGTGGTCACCACGCCCGGCGAGGGGGTCGGCGCCTGCGGGAGCGTGAACGCCAGTACGTCGGCGCCGGTGTCCAGCGTGAACAGCACGTGCGCCGCCGGCGCCTTCGAAGGCAGGACCAGCGCCGCCAAAGCCAGGGCGCCGACCATCTTTGCGCGCCACGCCCGCGCCATCGTCATCACCGCCATCACATGCCTCCCGTGAAAGTCGGCGGCTTTGTCCGGCCTCGCGCCCAGGACCTCAACTGTAGAGATTTGCCAGCGGGCGCAGCGGCGCCCTCTCAACCTTCGCGCAGCGCGGCGGCCGCCGCGCTGCGGACGGTGGCGAAGAGGTGGACGAAATAGCGCTCCACGTCGTCTGACAGGATGGGGGCGATGGTGAGGCGTCCCGCCTCGCTCCTGAGATACCCGCCGGCCTCGCCGTCTCTCAGCAGCTGGATCACGTGCGGTCGCGAGCAGCGGCTCGCGCGGGCCAGGCCTGAGTGGGAGTAGGCGCAACGCTCCAGCAGGCGCTCGCGACCCGGCGCCTGGCAGGTCACCAGGGCTTCGAGCACGCGCGAGCCGCCGTTGCGCGACTGGAAGAGCTGGACAGGGCTGTCGAGCGGGAAGAGGTCGGGTCGAGAGGCCGTGATCGCCCCCACGCGCCGGGCCACGCCCTGCACGAAGGGCCGATCGCCCAGGCGGTCGAGCGCCGGCGTCACCTCGGGCGCAATTCTCGCGACCGCTTCGAGCGGCAGATCCAGCACGCCGGACATGACTCTGCGGAACCGCGTCGTGACGGCCAAGGCCGCGTCCCCGGCCAGGGGCGCCTCGCCGTCCGCCGCGACGATCAGGCCGCTCGCCACGGCCCGCTGGAGATAGAGCCGCGCCCGGCCACGGCTGACTTCGCCCTTGGTCACCGGGGGCGACGCCAGCAGCGCGCGCGGCGTGAGACGGCCCAGGGCGTCCAGCACCACTACCGCGCCCGACAGGGACGCGCGCCCCATGTCGCTGACCATCCAGCGCTCCGGCCCCGCCAGCGCCTGATAGCGCGCCAGGTTCGCCGCGCAGTATGTCTCCACCGCCGCCCGGAAGCCTGGATGGCCCTTGAGCTCTTCGATGTCGTGGGCCGTCGGGGCTTCGGAACAGCGGTCCATGGGAGAGGCATGTAGCGACCCCGCCGCACCATGGCGAGGCCAAGGCTGTGCGCCGCGGCCTGAGCGCCCCCCCGTCAGGCGAACATCGGCACGGGTCCCCGGCCGTTGGCGCTCCACGTCCCCCAGTTGGGGAAGACGTAGCTCATGTCCGAGACCCCGAACCACTGGGCCGCGGCGCCGATGTATTCCTCGTTGGCCAGGGTCGGGATGAAGGTCCCCTCGCCCTCCGAGTCGTCGCCGGCGCCCAGGATCTGCCGCGGATAGGTCCCGTGGATCGCCCGCGGCTTCAGCGCCCCGCCGATGGCGAAGTGGACGTTGCCCCAGGCGTGGTCCGAGCCGGCCGAGCTGTTGCCGCGGTAGGTCCGGCCGAAGTCCGACATGGTGACCACCGTCACCCTGTCCGCCAGGCCGAGCTGGACCATGGCGTCGTAGAAGCTGCGCAGGCTGAGCGCCAGGTCTGCCAGCAGGTCGGCGTGCGCCCCCAGCACCCGGCCGCCGGCCACCTGGTTGGCGTGGGTGTCGTAGTCCCCCTGGCCGGCGTAGAAGAGCTGCTTGCCGTGGCCCAGGCTGCTGCGCGCGGCGATCGTGCGGGCGATCAGGCGGAGCTGGCGCGAGCACTGGCTGTCGCGGAAGGCGCCGTCCTCCTCGAAGTGCCGGTCCACCGACGAGGCGGCGGTCAGGATCGGGTTCACCAGGTCGGCCGCCGCATAGCTGCGATCGAAGCCGGCCGCCGTGGCCGCCTCGATCTTGGTCGGATGCGGGCCCGCCGCGAAGGCGTTGGCCGCCGCCCGCCGCGCGACCACCGCAGGGTCCATGTTCTGCGGGTCCCAGCCCACGCGGTCGAAGGTGGTGAACAGCGGCAGGATCAGCGGCGAGGCCACGCGGCCCAGCAGCGCCAGGTTCGCCCCGTTGGTCGAGACCAGCGGCGAGGCCGCCGTCGCCTGCGGCAGGAGGTCGGCCATCCGCCCCAGCACGCCGTCCGGATGGATCGAACCCGGCCGCATGCTCTGCCAGTGCGCCTGCTCGTCGGAGTGAGACGACAGGTTGCTGGGCCGCGAGCTCGGGTCGGCCCAGAAGATGTCCCGGTCGATTGGCCGCACCAGGGTGCCGACGTTCATCACCCACGACAGGTGGCCCGCGTCCCACACCGGCTTCAGCGGCGCCAGCGCCGGGTGCATGCCGTACGGGTGGCCCCCGCCCAGCGGGATCAGCTCGTCCTTGCCGATCGCCAGCGAGGGCCCTCGCAGCTCGCCGTACGCCTGGTGCCGCTCGTCCATCGGCACGAGGCAGTTCCAGCCGTCGTTGCCGCCGTAGAGGAAGATCGTCACCAGCGCCCGGTACTCGCCGGCGCTCTGCGCCGTGGCGGGGGAGAGGCCGAACGAGGCCAGGGTGGCCGCCGCGCCAGAGCCGAGGGCCAGGCGGGCGAGGTCGCGTCGCGAAAGAGCCATGGGATTACCGGTCAACCTGGAACTGGGGAGAGGAGAGGAGGATGTAGAGCCCGGTCTGGGCGCGCTTGCGGGCCAGGGCCGAGCCGGTCCCGTCGGTGACCGCCAGCATCGCCGCCTTCAGCGCGCTCCGCTGCTCGGCGGTCATGCTCCCGGCCAGCATCAGCAGGTCCATCTGGTCGATCATCCCGTCGACGTTGGTCCCGAAGGTCTCCCACTGCTTCCAGTTCACCTTCGTCCCGCTCTTCGAGCCGAGCGCGGGGTTGGCCTGGTAGTCGCGCCCCGTGCCGAGGATGCTGTCCAGCAGGGTGTAGTGGAACGCGAAGTTGTGCCGCTCGAAGTCCAGCCCGCCGCCGGTCAGCTTCGTGCTGGGGCTGACCAGCCCGCCGCCCTGCGGCAGCGGATAGTCCCAGGGGTAGAAGTTGAAGACGCTGGGCGCCTCGAACACCTTCTGGTTCAGGTCGTGCCCGCGGGCGTAGGGGAAGAAGCCGTCCCCCGTCGCCCCCATCAGCCGCAGGAAGCTGGTCAGGTACAGCACCGGCTCCTTCAGCTTGCCGTAGTCGGGGTCGGTCCGCACCGGCCCCCGCGCCTCGGCGTCCAGCAGGATCGCCCGCACCACCGCCTTCAGGTCGCCGCGCACGCCGGCGCCGTTGTCGTTGAATACGCCCGCCACCCTGGCCACATAGGCCGGCGAGGGGTTCGAGGTGACCAGGTGCTGGATCAGCTGCCTGGCCACATACGGCCCGACGTTCGGGTGGTTGAACGCCGCGTCCACCACCGCGTCCAGGTTCTGCTGGGGCGTGGCCCCCGCCGGCACGGTCACGCCCAGGAACGTCTTCGCCCCGGGGTCGAAGGCGTCGTAGCTGGCCGGGAACTGCACCATCGGGACCGCATAGTTCCGCGGCCGCTCGTGGAACGGGACCGAGGTCGAGCCGTAGCGCGCATAGGTCCAGCCGGTCAGCGCCCGCGCCACCCCGTCCACGTCGGCCTCGGTATAGGTCGGCACGCTGGCCCCGCGCGCGTCGGTCACCACCGTCCCGTCGATCCGCAGCTGCGAGGGATAGATCGAGAAGATCTGCAGCAGCTCGCGCGCATAGTTCTGGTTCGGCTGCGTCCGGTTCGACCCGGCCAGGTCCAGATAGTCGCCCATCGCCGCGCTCAGCGTCACCTCGCGCAGGATGGTGCGATAGTTGCCGAAGGCGTTGGTCAACATCGCCTGCTGGAAGGCGGCGATCCCGGCCGTGGACTCCACCTTCATCCCCGACACCACGATCATCTGCGACAGGGCGAAGGCCACCCGCTGGCGCAACTGGTCCGGCTTGGTCAGGGCGTTCTGGTAGAACCGCATCGCCACCGGCTGGGCGCGGAACTTCGTCTGGATGCACAGCGCCACGTCCGCCGCCCCCTCGCACGTCGGCTTGGCGTAGGTGGAGCCGGTGAAGTCGGCATAGGTGCTGCCCGTCGTCGCGAGCTGGCCGTCGACCCAGGCCTCGGGCCCCTGCGCCACGATCGCGTCCACCACCGCCTTGGTGGGGCCGAAGGTGGCCTGTTTGGCCAGCCGCACCGCGTCGGCGGTCTCGGCGGGCACGGCGGCGGCGGGCGCTTCCGGCGCGGCGAAGTGGCTGGCGTTATAGGCCAGCACCCCGCCCACGATGGCTCCCCCGGCCAGGGCGGCCGCGGCCCCCTTGGCGACTGTGTTGGACATGACGGGCGCAACTCTAGGCAGTGGGTACTGCCGCCCCGATTGAACGCACGAAGCTGCGCCGTCACCGCCCTTGCGCCGAACCGCCGGGTTCCCGCGACGAAGGCGCGGCGGCCCGTCCGGACGCCTCCCCGCTCAGCCGCTCAGGGTGCGGTGAACTTCAGATAGGCGATCATCGCCTTCCGGTCCGCCGCCTTGGGAAAGCCGGTGAACGGCAGGCACAGCCCCGGAACCACCGACTGCGGCGCGGTCAGCAGGCGGTCCAGCTCGGCCTCGGTCCAGGTGATCCCCAGCGCCTTCAGCTCGGCGGAATAGGCGAACCCTGCCACCGACGCCGCCGGCCGCCCGACCACCCCGGCCAGGTGCGGCCCGGCGAAGAAGCCGCTCCCCTCGGACCGGGTCGCATGACAGGCGGCGCAGCGGATGAACAGCTTGCGGCCCGCCTCCACCTCCGCCTTGGCGGCCTCCGGCCCGCCCGCCCGCGCGGCCGCGCCCGCCGCCGCCCCGGTCGACAGGGCGACGACGGCGCCCAGGCCAATCGCCGCGGCGCGGATCAGGGGGCGGCTCCGGAACATCACGCCCCCCAGATGGCCCCCGCGCCCCGGCGCAGGCAAGGCCCGGGCGAGGCGTCCCCCCGTGGCCTCCTGCCGCGCCACCCCTTGCCCCGCGCGAATATGTTCCTATTTTGTTCCCATCATGACCGCCTCCCGCGACCTCGCCATCCGCCGCGCCGAAGCCAAGGCCGAGATCCTCCGCCGGGTCGCCGCGGGGGAGCAGACCCAGGCCGTCTGCGCCGACCACGGCGTCCACGTGGCCACCGTCTCGCGCTGGACCGCCGCCGACCCGGCCTTCGCCGAGGGCCTGGCCGCCGCCCGCGCCACCGGCCTCTTCGTCCGCAGCCGGATGTTCCGCGCGGGCGCCGCCGACCAGGTGCTCGCCCGGCTGGCGGCCGGCCAGCCGCTCCGCGTCATCGGCGCCGACCCGGCGATGCCCAGCGTCGCCACCATCCGCCACTGGATGCGGACCCAGATCGCGTTCGGGGAGGAGGCGCGCCGCATCATCAAGGACCGCCAGGCCCTCCGCGCCCAGCTCCTGAAGACCCCCGGCCCCCACCGACCGAACGCCGTCGCCCCGCCGGTCGCGGGCGTCTTCGACCCCGACCTCGCCGACCAGGTGGTGCTGCGCGTCGCCCGCGGCACGGCCCTCAAGCGCCTGCGCCGGGCCGATCCGGCCATGCCCGCCTATCCGGTGATCCTCGCCTGGCGCCGCGCCCAGCCCGACTTCGACGCCGCCCTCCGCTTCGCCACCCGCATGGCCCGCTCGGTCCGCGCCCGGGCCCGCCGCCACGCCGCGCTCCCGCCCCTGATCGAGGCGATCCGCGAGGGCCACACGGTCGGCAGCGCCGCCGGCCGCCACGGCCTGCCGCCCCGCCGCACCCTCTGCGCCTGGATCGCCCAGGACTCCGACTTCGCCCGCCGCCTCGCCGCCGCCTACGACGACCGCGAGGAGCTCATCGCCGACCTGATGGCCGACGCCGTCCAGGACCACCCCGGCCTGAGCGCCCGCGCCCTCCGCCACCGCCTCGCCCCCCTCACCCGCCTGCAGCGGCTGGCCCGGCGACGGCCGGGCAAAAAATGGCTGCGGTGACCAAAAACCTCCCCCGTTCACGGGGGAGGGGGTGAGGCGCGACCGATGGCGGCCACGCCATCGGTATCCGATCGCTCCGGGGAGCGATCGGCGCAACGAACGCCCGCGCCCGGGGCGCGGGCTGGGCCCGCCGAGGCCGCAGAGTGGGGAGTGGAGGGGGCGAGCCGCCGGCCCCGACCTCGCCGCCACCCCGCGCCGCAGGCGCCATCGATCCACGAACCCCACCCACCCCACGAACCTGACCGCCCGGCCCTCGCCCGTTCGTGTGGTTCGCGTGGTTCGTGGACGATCTCGCAGGGCTCAGGCGTCGGCGGTGCGCGGTGCTGTGTTTGGGCGGGTGGTGACTCGAAGGCGAAGTTCGGAACGACCGCTAGCTGGCCGCGACCTTGATGCTATTGGGCTAGCCCTGATCTGCCAGCGACGGCCGGGATACTCGGGACAGTCCGGCGCTCATCCTCGCCGCTGCGACCTGCACCGTTTCGCCATCACCGTCGACGTAGTGGTGGAAGGCCGCCGCCACGCATTTTTCGAGAAGCTTGGGGACGAAGCCGAGAACCTTCACCAATTGGCCGGGCTCGACGGACCAATGGGTCGGCTTGGGATGGTCGATAAGGCCCCTGAGACCGTCGAGCTCAGCGGCGGCCTGCTTTTCATCTTCGGTGAACGGGATGGCGCCCCATTCCATGCGGTCAGGGTCCTGCGCCCACTCGAACAGTTCAGCGAAATGCAGCGTGTGCTCGCTCGGCATGTCGGCGCGCTCGCCGCGCAGGAATTTCAAGTGCTCGCCAGCCAGCTTGTCCTTGAACGCGCCAATCCCTGCCGAGCCACTCAAGGCCTCGGTAAGCCCAGCCATGAAGGCAAGGTGAGCGCACCGGATCGCGTCAACTAGCCGTTGGGGGTCAGTGACCGCTGCCTCGATGTGCTCCGCAGTTCGCTGGGCCTGCTGCACGCACGTTTGTCGTGCGGAGATGTGAACATACATAAGCGTCAGCTTAGCGCTGGTCTGCGCAGCCAGGGGAACGAGCTTTCGCGCGGGCGCGGTCCGCTGCACCATCGAGCCGCGGAGAGTGCCCTGTGCCGAACAAGCAAATTGACGACGAGCGCGAGCGTCAGGTGCTCATCGAGTGGTCAGGCCTGACGAACGAGGTGCAACTGCTCTGCGTCGACCTCAACGACCGGACCTCGTCATGGCAGGGCATGTCAACTGACCCGGCGGCGTTCTCGCTGATCCTGTTTAAGCGGGCCTACGGCCACGTTCGTGCGTTCAGCCTGCTCTACAACGAAAAGCTCTACCTTGACGCCGACGCCTGCGGGCGGAACGCGGTCGAGGTCGCGATCTGCCTCGCCAACCTTGCCGCGCGCCCCGGGGGCTTCATCGCCGACTTGCGCAGCGACGCCGCGTCTACCGCGAAGGGACAGATGCCCAACTGGGGGTTGGACGACCCTGAGTTCGCGGACCAGGCGACTGGCGACCTGACGCGCATCTTCGGTGATCGGCGCAGCGATGGCTCGAGGCACCAGAAGTTGAATATGAGCGCGCTCGCCGACGGCGCGGGCCTCAGCCACCTTTACAGATGGTATCGGCACTTCTCGGGCATGCGCGTACACGTGACCGGCCTGTCAATCCTCTCGAACATCGTCGCCGTCGGCGACGACGATCACGAGACATCGGTTGACGCATTCCGGCGATTGAGCCGGATACACGGCCTGGCCGCTGTGGGTGGCGCTAGCGCAATCTCTTGCGAAGCCCACGCGAGACTTCACCGGGTAGATGAGTTGCGCGACCGAGCCGCCGAACTAATGCGACGGATGTCCGCGCTGGGCCCCACGGAAATCTTCGGCCCGTAGTCTATCCGAGGGTCTCGGCTAGGCGATATCCCGCGTCACTCAACTCAAACACTTCGCCCTTACCGGAGTGATCTCTAACAAGATCACGGTCGCGCAACTCTTCGACCGCCGCCGTCCATCGGGCAACGGCGCGTCGGTCTTTCGCGTCACAGAAGGCTCGGCCGGCCGACTGGATGGCGGTGCCCCCCATGTGTCTAAGGATCATAATGATGCCGTTCTTGTCCGTGGCGGCCGTGCGAAGCGCCTCGCGGGCCTCTTCGGATAGGGTTACCGGCTCCCTCGCGAGCGCAGCTTCGAAGGTCGCTACTAAGTCGGGCGAGTCGTCTTTAGCATCGACGAGGGAGCGAAGGTGCGGATTGTCTCGCAGGTTGAGAGTGAGATCGCGCCGTAGCCGTTCGCGAAAGTCGCCGGCGGACTCGTAGAAGGCGACGAGACCGCGCTCCTTCGCCCACTCCTTCAGCGCTACGAGCTTGCCGTACTGGGCCGAGTCCACGCTGTCAGGCTTCACCGGCGCATCGGAGAAATACAGCATCACTGGCCGCCCGAGTTTCAGGTGCTCTTCGATCTCTTCGACCGATCCGCTGGCGGCGGTGCCGGTGGGGCTTCCGACGCGCGTCCAAAAGATGCCAACGAGCACGTCACAGTGGGCGAGTACTCGCTTGTTGATTAGGTCTTGAGCCCTGCCGCCAAGATCGGGCGCGCTGTGGGTTTCCCATCCCGCGGGCATCAGCACAACGCCGCGCTCGCGGGCATGGAGGGCGTTCCATTCGTGGAGCACCTCACGAACGATCTGGCGCTCTTCGGCGACGTCGCTTGGAGAGGCGATCATCACTTCGATTACGGTCGCGTCGTAAGCCATGCCGTCCGCCCTGCGGGTGGTGTTGGTGGTTCAGGCTTGACGCTAGCCGCCGAGCGCGCCTGTCGCCATAGGCTGGGCGGGCGGCCGTATTCTGGGGAAGGCGAATTCTACCAGAGGGCCGGTAAAGCCAGGGGGAAGGTTCACTACCTCAACGTCCGCTAAGGTCCTTGAGGCCAACGTGCGAATTTGGCGCAACGCGGGCTTGGTTGAGATCCACCCAAGACATTGCGGCGTTCGCTTTGCGATGGCTGGTCGATGTAGAGTTCCGTATGCCGACAATGCCAGAGTTGATCCCGGATGTTGATGCCCTGCTGGGACTGGCCCCAGAGGAAGTGGCCCAGGCTGTCCTGACATCCGCTCATTCCATGGCGCAGAATGGAATGTTCAGCGCGATGGGCGTGATCGGTCCGGAGATGCTCTACGGTCGAGGAATTCCAGGCCCGGCCATCTACCCACGGAATCGCGAGGCTGAGATCACTGAGGCGCTCGGCGTCGCGTGGCTATGGCTTGAGATCAATATGCTGTTCATGCCCTCGCCAGGCATCAACGGTACTAACGGATGGCGGCAGCTTACTCGTCGAGGTCGCGACCTGCTTGTCAGCCCCGACCGCTTTCGCAGTTTCCGCGAAGCTGCTGCTTTCCCCAAGGCGCTGCTCCATCCCGCGATTGCGGATGAGGTCTGGTTGGACTTGGCGCGCGGGGACTATCAGGTCGCGGTCTTTCGCTCCTTCAGAGCTGTCGAAGAAGCCGTGCGAGAGGCAGGCAAGTTCGCCGCGCACGATGTCGGCGTGGATTTGATGCGCCGCGCCTTCAATCCAACCACTGGCCCGCTGACCAAGATGGCCGATCCGGCGGCTGAACGTGAAGCGCTGTCGGCTCTATTTGCCGGCGCGATCGGCTCCTACAAGAACCCGCATTCACACCGCACAGTGGGTATCACGGAGCCGCGTGATGCGCAGGAAATGGTCTCTCTGGCATCGCACCTCTTGCGGATTGTCGACTCCCGTCGTCCCGCCTAGAGCAGGCGCCATGCGGCGCCTCCGGCGATCGCAAATGGTCCGCTTCCCGGACCGATGCCAACGTCGCCTTCTGGCGCATCTGAGAGCTCCGCCAATTGCTCCCCGCCCGGCGGCAAGCCACCCCCACCCCAACGGCAACTTCCCCAACGTAACCTTTCCTTCCCCCGCCCATCGGCCTATCTGCGCGGCATGGCCGAGTATGCGCTCTCCCCGCCGCCCGTCCCCGTGGTCCCCGTCGAGGGGCAGGCGGGGGGCTTTCCGGTGCGTCGCATCCTCTGCGTGGGGCGGAACTACGCCGCCCACCGGCGCGAGATGGGCGGCGACGACCGCGACCCACCGTTCTTCTTCGCCAAGCCCGCCGACGCCGTCGTGCCGCCTGGCCGCGACCCGGCCTATCCGCCGCGCACGGCCAACCTGCACCACGAGATCGAGCTGGTGGTCGCCATCGGCGCCGCCGGGCGCGACGTGCCGGTCGAAGGCGCCCTCAGCCTCGTCTACGGCTACGCCGTCGGCGTCGACCTGACCCGGCGCGACCTGCAGAACGCGGCCAAGGACAAGGGCCACCCCTGGGACGCCTCCAAGGGCTTCGACGACTCGGCCCCGATCTCGGCCATCCGCCGCTGGACGGGCGCGCCGCCTGAGGGGCGCATCGCCCTCTCGGTCAACGGCCAGGTCCGGCAGGACGCCACCGTGGCCGACATGATCTGGAACGTCGCCGAGATCGTCGCCGAGGCCTCGAAGCTGTGGGCCCTGGCGCCCGGCGACCTGATCTACACCGGCACGCCCGAGGGCGTCGGCCCGCTGGCGCGCGGCGACCGCGTCGAGGGCGAGGTCGAGGGCGTCGGCCGCCTCAGCTTCACGGTGGCCTGACCATGACCTGGACCCTGCATTCCGCCTGGCGGGCCGGCGCGCCCTATCGCGTGCGCATCGGGCTTCAGCTCAAGGGCGCCGCGTACGACTACGCCCCCATCGACCTGATCGCCGGCCAGCAGCGCGAGCCGGCCTATCGGGCGGTGAACCCCCAGGGGCTGACCCCCGCGCTGGACCTGGGCGACGGCCACGTGCTGGCCCAGAGCCTGGCGATCCTGGAGTTCCTGGAGGAGACGATCCCTACGCCGCCGATCCTGCCCAAGGCGCCGCTGGACCGGGCCATGGTGCGGCGGATGGCGGGGATCATCGCCTGCGACATCCACCCGCTGAACAACACCCGCGTCGGGCGCAAGCTGAACAAGATGGGGGTCGAGCAGGCCGCCATCACCGACTGGATCCACGGCTGGATCCGCGACGGCTTCGATGCGCTGGAGCCGCTGATCGCCGCCCACGGCGGGGCCTTCGCGTTCGGTGATACGCCGACCATCGCCGACTGCTGCCTGGTTCCCCAGGTCTATTCGGCCCGACGATTCGAGCTGGACGTCTCGCCCTGGCCCGCCCTCGTGGGCGCCGCCGACCGAGCCGCCCAGCACCCCGCCTTCGTGGCCGCCCACCCCGACAACCAGCCGGACGCGCCCCAAGCTCGGGCCTAGCCAACCGCCAGGCGCCCCCTCGCGTCCGCCCCGCCCCCTAGAGAGCCGAGACATCCCCCGATGCCCAAGACCCTCGAAGACCTGAAAGCCAAGAACAAGGACTGGGCGGCCGGCAAGGTCGCCGTCGACCCCGGCTTCTTCAAGCGCCTGGAGGGCCAGCAGGCCCCCGAGTACCTGTGGATCGGCTGCGCCGACAGCCGCGTGCCCGCCAACGACATCGTCGGCCTGGATCCCGGCGAGCTGTTCGTGCACCGCAACGTCGCCAACCTCGCCCCGCCGCAGGACGCCAACTACCTGTCGGTGCTGCAGTTCGCCGTCGACGTGCTGAAGGTGAAGCACATCCTGGTGGTCGGCCACTACGGCTGCGGCGGCGTGGCCGCGGCGGTGGACGGCAAGCGCCGGGGCCTCGTCGACCACTGGCTGCATCCGATCCGCGAGGTGCACCAGTGCCACCGGCACGAGCTGGACGCCCTGCCCGACGAGAAGGCCCGCTGGGACCGGCTGGTCGAGCTGAACGTGATCCGCCAGGTGCGCAACGTGGCCTCGGACGTCTTCGTCCAGGACGCCTGGCGCCGGGGCCAGCCGCTCAGCGTCCACGGCTGGGTCTACACCCTGGGCACGGGCCTGGTGACGGATCTCGACGTCACCGTCGCCGGCCCCGAGGACCTGGCCGAGTTCGAGGACTGACGGCGGGGGGGGGTGATGGCGCGAACGCGCCCGCCGCAAAGTCTGCCTTGGGGCTGAAAGTCAAAGCCCCCCTCCGCCCCGTTACGGGCCCAAGATCCTCCCCCACAGGGGGAGGTGGCCCGGAGGGCCGGAGGGGGTTTCCGCCGCTGAACTCTGGGGATGAAACCCCCTCAGTCGCTCCGCGACAGCTCCCCCTGAGGGGAGCATCTTGAGTCCCCTCCCCGCCCCGCGTGGCGGCCGGTTCGCTACGCGCCGGCGGCCGGCTTGAGATGGAGGATGGGCCGATCCCGCTTGGGGCGGGGCTCGACGGACGGACGGACCGGCGCCGGGCTCACGGTGTGGCGGCGCGATCGTACGATCTTGGTGAAGGACATGCGGCTCCGGGGTGTGCGGTCGCCCATCAGCGCCCGCCGTGTGCCACCGCATCGGCGCTTTCGCCGCGGGTGGCTTTGAAAGTGGCCGCGCAGATCGCGGCCAGGTGCCCGCTCAGGGTCCGGGGCGCCAGCAGCGCGTCGACGGCGCGGCAGCCCTCCGACGCCAGGCGGCGCTTGAGGCTGGGCAGGTCTGCGACCTCGCCCGAGCGCGCGAGCTGATAGGCTCGTTCAATCGTGGAAATCGTCATCGTATGGCCGTGACCGGAGAGGGCTCACGCCCTCCCCGGAATCCGCATCGCCTAGGCCGCTTGCAGCTGGCCGGCGGACATCTTGCCGCTGCGCTGATCGCGTTCGACCTCGTAGCCGATCTTCTGGCCTTCGTGGAGCGAGCCGAGGCCCGCGCGCTCGACAGCGCTGATGTGCACGAAGACGTCGGCGCCGCCTTGGTCGGGTTGGATGAAGCCGAAGCCCTTGGTGGCGTTGAACCACTTCACAGTACCAGTCGTCATGATATTTCCTTAGACAAGGTTTTCACGCACCTCGAACGAGGCGCGAGATCAAATTTTCGAAGGTGGATTAGTCGGTTCCGGGCTCGATCCGAAGAAAAAGCGAGGAGAGCAACCGAACCGTATTCGATATTCAATGCGGGCTTTATCTCATGAATAGCCGCGAAAGGCAAGGATATTCGCCGGCCACGCGCGGAGGCCCCTTGCGACTACAGGCAGGCAGGCCTCCCGGCGACGGCGCCGAGCGGGCCCGCAGGTCGGCGACCAGGCGCGTTTTTCGAGTTCTTTCTCCATCCCGTCCCGCGGCACGCCCGACATCGCTTGACGCCCCCGGCGGCCCGCCTTCAATTCGCCGCCAGCAGGGCGTCCGGAACGCCCACGGAAACGTCTGGGAACCACCGAATGAAAACCATGCTGATGGCCGCCGCGGCGGCCGTTGCGCTCACCTGGGCCGCGCCGGTCGCGGCTCAGGCTCAAGCCCCCACGGCCGCTGAGGCCAAGGCCTTCGTCGAGGCCGCCGAGGCCGAGCTGGACAAGGTCAACGCCTTCGCCGCCCGCGCCGCCTGGGTGCGCGCCAACTTCATCACCGAGGACACCCAGTGGCTGGAGGCCAAGTCCTCGGCCGAGCAGAACGCCACGGTGACGCGGCTGGCCACCGAGGCCGCGCGCTTCAACGGCGTGGCGGCCGACCCGGTGACCGCCCGCAAGCTGAAGCTGCTGAAGCTCTACCTGGTCTCGCCGGCGCCGAACCGGCCGGGCGCGGCCGAGGAGCTGGCGGGCCTGCTGACCAGGCTGGATTCCACCTATTCGACCGGCAAGTTCGAGCACAAGGGCAAGCCGATCACCCTCAACGACGCCGAGGACGTGCTGGCCGAGAGCCGCGATCCGGCCGAGCTGAAGGCGGTGTGGGAAGGCTGGCACGGCGTCGCCAAGGTGATGAAGCCGGACTACGCCCGCTTCGCCGCGCTGTCGAACGAGGGCGCCAAGAGCCTGGGCTTCAAGGACACCGGCGCCCTGTGGCGCTCGAACTACGACATGGAGCCCGACGCCTTCGCCGCCGAGACCGACCGGCTGTGGAAGCAGGTCGAGCCGTTCTACCGCAACCTGCACTGCTACGTGCGGGCGCGGCTGAACGACAAGTACGGCGATGCGGTGCAGCCCCGGAAGGGCCCGATCCGCGCCGACCTGCTCGGCAACATGTGGGCCCAGCAGTGGGGGAACATCTACGACATCGTGCAGCCGAAGGGCGTCACGTCCAGCTACAGCCTGGACAAGCTGCTGGAGGCCAAGGGCTACGACGCCACGAAAATGGTGAAGACCGGCGAGGCGTTCTATTCTTCGCTCGGCTACTCGCCCCTGCCCGAGACGTTCTGGGAACGCTCGCTGATCACCCGCCCGCGCGACCGCGAGGTCGTCTGCCACGCCAGCGCCTGGAACCTCGACGACAAGGACGACATCCGCATCAAGATGTGCACGAAGGTCAACGCCGACGACTTCCGCACCGTCCACCACGAACTCGGCCACAACTACTACCAACGCGCCTACAAGAATCAGCCGACTCTGTTCCGCTCAGGCGCGAACGACGGATTTCATGAAGCTATAGGCGACTTCGCTGCACTTTCAGCTTCTACTCCGACTTACTTGAATCAGATCGGACTGCTTGATCAAATACCTGGCGCAGAGGAAGATATTCCCTTCCTCCTCAAGATGGCGCTCGACAAGATCGCCTTCATGCCGTTCGGCCTCCTGGTCGACCGCTGGCGCTGGGGCGTGTTCTCGGGCGAGACGACGCCCGAGGAATACAATGCCGATTGGTGGGCTCTGCGCCTGAAGTACCAGGGCCTGACGCCGCCGGGCGACCGGCCGGCCGACGCCTTCGACCCGGGCGCCAAGTACCACGTGCCGGGCAACACGCCGTACACCCGCTACTTCCTGGCCCACATCTACCAGTTCCAGTTCCACCGGGCAGCCTGCGCCCAGGCGGGCTGGAAGGGCCCGCTGCACCGCTGCTCCGTCTACGGCCAGAAGGCGGTGGGCGAGAAGTTCAACCGCATGATGGAGATGGGCCAGTCCCAGCCCTGGCCGCAGGCCCTTGCCGAGTTCTCGGGCGAGACCCGCACCGACGCCAGCGCCGTCGCCGCCTACTTCAAGCCACTCGACGCCTGGCTGACCAAGCAGAACAAGGGCGAACAGTGCGGCTGGTGACCCCGGCCCGATGACCGACGCTGCGAACGTCGAGCAGCGGTTCGAAGTCGAAACGCCCTTCGGCCCCGTCTGGTTGTGGGGGCGGGATACGGGAAGGCCGCTCGTCGTCGTGGCGACGGGCGCCTTCGCCGAGTCGTGGGTGTACGACCGGCTCCAGCTCACCTTGCCCGCGGTGGACGTGGTGCGCTTCCACCTGCCCTCCAACCACTGCCCACCGCTGACGCCGAACAACCTTGGGACCATCTCCCGAGGACTGACGACGGCGCTGCAGACCCTGTTTCCGAACCGGCCGACGGCGATCTTCGGCCTATCCACCGGGGCGCTGGTGGCCCTCGCGGTGACAGCCCCGCAGGTACGGCGGCTGGTGCTGGTGGAGCCCTTCCTGCGGACCGCCCACGCCTGGCCGCTGCACGACCTGCCCCGCATCGCCAGGGACGAAGCCCAGCGCGAGCTCCTGTGGAACGTGCTCGGCGTGGCGGAGGGAAAGATCGAGGCGCGGGACTATCGACACCTCTTGGACCGGCTCTCCGTCCCGACGGTGGCGCTCGTCGGGCGGACGCCCTTGGGAGAGCGGCGAAGGGTTCCCGCGATGCCCAGCCTGGTGGACGGGGCCGACCGGGCGCTTCTCCAGACCCACCCGATGGTCCACGTGTTCGAACTCGAGGGGGGCCACGACGTCGCGACCGAGAGCCTCGGCGAGCTTTTCCGGCATGTGGCCCACGCGGCCGGCGCGATCATCGCCGATCCGCGCCGGGCGACGTCCTAAGTCGCGAAGGCCTTCCAGATCAGGTGCGCCCCCACTGGGATCATCAGACCGTAGATCAGCACATAGAAGCGTTCAGCCTGGACCCGCTTCACCAGCCAAACGCCCGCGAAGGTGGAGGCGATGGCGACTGGGAGGAGGGCCGCCACGGCCGCCAGGTTCTGTGGCGTGAACTGCCCGAGGGCGGCATAGGCCGGGACCTTGAGCCAGTTGATGATGGCGAAGAAGATCGCCGTGGTGCCCACCAGCGTTTTCGGCGGGAGGCCGCGCGGCAGCACCCACATCTGGAACGGCGGGCCGCCCGCGTGGGCGATCTGGCTGGTGAAGCCCGACACCGCCCCGAACGCCGCGCCGACCACCACTGAGGAACTTGCCGGAGCTTGGACCCGGCCGCCGCGCATCAGCCAAAGGCGGTGCACGGCGAACACGATCGAGATCGCGCCCAGGACACCCAGCACCGCGGCCGCCGAAACCTGAGCCGCCAACAGGTAGCCGCCGAGTATGCCCACGGCGGCGCCGGGGATCATGATCACCAGGATCCGGCGGTCCCAGTCCCGGCGGAACGCCCACACGCTGACCGCGTCCTGCACGATCAGAATGGGCAGGAGGATCGCTGCGGCCTGGACCGGCGATACGGCCAGGGCCAGCAGGGGCATGGACACGGCCCCCACGCCCGAGAACCCGCCCTTGGCGAGCCCCATGAGCACCACGGCGGGAATGGCCAGGGCGTAGAAGACCGGATCGGCAATCACGCCTGCTGCCTATCGCGCAGCGGCGGTCCTAGGCGAGCTTGATCTCGCGCAGACGCTCCTTGAGGTAGTCGTCTGCCGTGATCGGCTCCGGGTACCGGTCAGGGTGGTCCGCGTCGATGCAACTCGGCAGCGTCTTGATCAAGTAGTCCGAGTTGAAGTGGAGGAAGAACGGCGTGGAGTAGCGCGGGAATCCGCGGCGCTCGGGCGCCGGGTTCACGACCCGGTGCGTCGTCGACGGCAGCCTGTGGTTCACCAGACGCTGCAGCATGTCGCCGATGTTGCAGACGAGGCTGCCGGCCGGCGGATTGATCGCGATCCAGCGGCCGTCGTGGTCCTTCACCTCCAGCCCGGCCTCCTCGGCCCCGAGCAGCAGGGTGATGACATTGATGTCCTCGTGCGCCCCCGCGCGGATGTGAGGCCCGTCCTGCGGCACCGGCGGATAGTGCAGCAGGCGCAGGATGGAATTGCCCACGTCGACCTTGTCGGCGAAGAAATCACGCGGCAGGTCCAGGTAGACGCTGATCGCCTGCAACACCTTAAGGCCCATGGCGTCCAGCGCCTGGTAGAGCCACTGCACCTTCTCCCGGAACTCAGGCAGCTCGGCGTCGGGCCAGATGTTGTCGGGCATGTGGTCGCGGAAGCGGTGGCCCGCCGGCAGGTCGCGGCCCACGTGCCAGAATTCCTTGAGGTCGTAGTGGGTGTGTCCCTTGGCGGTCTCGACGCCGAAGGGCGTGTATCCGCGCTGGCCGGCGATCGGCAGTTTGTACTTCAGCTTGGTCTCTTCGGGCAGGGCGAAGAACCGCTTCATCTGGTCGAGCGCGGCGTCGATGCGGGCCTGGTCGAGGCCGTGATCCGAGATCGCGGCGAAGCCCCAGCGGGCGTAGCTGTCGCCCAGCTTCTGACTGAAGGCCGCGAAGTCCGCATCGTACAGCTTGAACGAAACGGGCTCGATGGAGTCCTGGATTTGGAGGGCTTGGCTCATGCGCGCGTTCTACACCGCCAGCCCGGCGCGCGCAGTTGACATTTCTCAGCCCCTTGAACGGTCGTCCTCCTCGGCGGCCATGCGCTGCATCTCGGCCCGTAGCAGCTTCTCCATGGTGGCCCGGCTGTCGCGCGTCGCCATGATGTAACGCTCTTCCTCGCCCGCGACCGGGGCCAACTTGTCGAAGAGCTTCTGGTCATGTTCGCGGAACAGGCTGACCGCATGACCTGCCCGCCGCTCAGAGAGTCCGAGCCCCAGCAACGCCTTGCGGCCGAACGCCAGCGCGCTCTCGAACGTCTCGCGCTCGACGAAATCCCCGCCGACCTTGATCAGCTCGTAGGCGTGACGACGGTCGAACGCTCGGGCCACGATCGTGAGGTGCGGGAAATATTCGGTGGCGGCCTTCACCAGCTCGACCGCCTTGTCGGGGTCGTCGATGGCCACGAGCAGCATCTTCGCCTTGTCGGCGCCGGCGGCCCGCAACAGATCGAGCCGGCTGGCGTCGCCATAGTGCACGCGCCACCCGAACCGACGGATCAGGTCGATCTGCTCGATGGACGACTCCAGCATCGTGACCTTGAAGTCGTTGGCCATCAGCAGGCGCGTCGCGATCTGACCGAACCGGCCGAATCCGGCGACGATGATGTCCGGAGCGCCCTCGTCGAACGGCAGATGCTCCGGCTCGGCCCGGGCCCCGGCGCGGTCCAGGACGACCCGCTCGTAAAGGGCGAACGCCACCGGCGTCAGGGCCATCGAAAGGGCGACGACGGCTGTGGCGAGCCCGGTCGTAGCCTGGCTCAGCACACCCGCCGCCGCGACGAACCCTAGGAGAACGAAGGCGAACTCGCCGCCCTGCGCCAGCGACACAGCGATCGTCGCCGAGTCGCGTTGGTTGCGGCGGAACAGCCTGGCTACCACCCACATCGCGAGGAACTTGACCGCCATCAGGCCCACGGTCAGCGACAGGATCTGAACTGGCGCTCGGGCGACCAGGCCGAGGTCAAGACCCGCCCCGACCGTGATGAAGAAGAGCCCCAGCAGAAGGCCGCGGAATGGCTCTATGTCGGTCTCCAGCTCGCGCCGGAACTCGCTTTCGGCCAGAACCACGCCCGCCAGGAAGGCGCCAAGCGCCGGCGACAGCCCGACCAGCTCCATCAGCGCGGCGACGCCCACCACCAGCAGCAGCGCCGAGGCGGTGAATATCTCCCGCAGGCGCGCGGCGGCGATGAACCGGAACAGCGGCCGGGTGAGATAGCGTCCGCCGACCACCACGACCGCCACGGCGCCGAAGGTGGCGAGGATGCGGAGCCACTCCGGCTGACCGTCCAGCGCACCCCCACCGTGGCCCGCTTCGAGGTGGCCGACTGGCGCGACAGCCAGCAGCGGCAGGAAGGCGAACAGCGGAATGACGGCGAGATCCTGGAACAGCAGCACGCCGAAGGCGCCCTGCCCGACCGGCCCCTGCCTCAGCCCTTTCTCCTCCAGGCCCTGCAGTACGATCGCGGTCGACGACAGCGACAGGATGAGACCCAGCGCAGCGGCGACCCGCCAATCCAGACCCATCAGCAGGACGCACCCGCCGATCGCGGCGGCGCTGGCCGCCATCTGGACCGCGCCAAGGCCGAAGATCGAGTTCCGCATCTGCCACAGCAGCGCGGGACGCACCTCCAGGCCGATCAGGAACAGCAGGATCACCACGCCGAACTCGGCGAAGGCCATCACATCGGCCTGGTCGCCCACCAGACGCAGGGCGAACGGCCCCACGATCACGCCCGCGATCAGGTATCCCAGCACCGAGCCGAGACCGAGCCGCTTGGCGATCGGCACCGAGATCACGCCGGCGGCCAGATACACCAGCGCCTGGAGCAGAAGGGAATCGGCGGTCATCGGAAGGGATCCATCGACGAAACGGTGGGCCTCTCGCCCAAATCATCAATCAGTGAATTTTTCCGCACGCCCGGTTCTCAACCGCCGTTCCGTGGCGTAATCAGACAGGCATGGCTGACAAGGTTCGCAAAGACGCGGTCGAGGCGCTGCAAGGGCTGCTCTTCGACGGCATGACGATCATGGCGGGCGGCTTCGGGCTGTGCGGCATCCCCGAGACGCTGATCGCGGCGATCCGCCAAGCCGGCGTCAAGGACCTGACCGTGGTCTCGAACAACTGCGGTGTCGACGACTTCGGTCTCGGTGTGCTGCTGGCCGGTGGCCAGATCCGCAAGATGATCTCGAGCTACGTCGGCGAGAACAAGCTGTTCGCCGAGCTATACCTCTCCGGGAAGCTGGAGCTGGAATTCAATCCGCAGGGCACCCTGGCCGAGCGCATCCGCGCCGGCGGCGCAGGCATCCCGGCCTTCTTCACCAAGACCGGCGTCGGGACGCTGGTGGCCGAAGGCAAGGAGGTCCGGGAGTTCGACGGTGAGCTCTATGTGATGGAGCGGGGGCTGACGGCCGACCTCTCCATCGTGAAGGCCTGGAGGGGCGACCGCGAAGGCAACCTCGTCTATCGAAAGACGGCCCGGAACTTCAATCCAATGATGGCCACGGCCGGCAAGGTCTGCGTCGCCGAGGTGGAGTCCCTAGTGGAGACCGGGGCGATCGACCCCGATCACATCCACACCCCCGGCATCTACGTCGACCGCATCCTGCAGGGCGTGCACGAGAAGCGGATCGAGCAACTGACCACCCGCAAGAAGGAAGTCGCATAGATGGCCTGGACGCGTGACCAGATCGCCGCCCGCGCCGCGCAGGAGCTGCGCGACGGCTTCTATGTAAACCTGGGCATCGGCATTCCGACCTTGGTGGCGAACTACATCCCCGAGGGCATGTCGGTGACGCTGCAGAGCGAGAACGGCATGCTGGGCATGGGCCCGTTCCCCTACGAGGGCGAGGCCGACCCGGACCTGATCAACGCCGGCAAACAGACGATCACCGCCCTGCCTTCCAGCTCGTATTTCTCCAGCGCCGACAGCTTCGCCATGATCCGCGGCGGACATATCGACCTGTCCATCCTGGGCGCCATGCAGGTGGCCAGGAACGGCGACCTCGCCAACTGGATGGTTCCAGGCAAGATGGTGAAGGGGATGGGCGGCGCCATGGATCTGGTGGCGGGCGTCAAGCGCGTGGTGGTGGTGATGGAACACACCGAGAAGACCGGCGCGCCGAAGCTGCTGGACGCCTGCACCTTGCCGCTCACCGGCCAGGGCGTGGTGGACCTCGTGATCACCGACCTTGGGGTCTTCGACGTCAGCCGGGGCAAGAAGCCGCTCACGCTGCTGGAGCTGGCGCCGGGCGTCACACTGGACGAAATCCGCGCCAAGACCGGGGCCGCCTTCGAGGTCGCCGGCAAGGTCCCGGCCTGACAGCCATGGCGCCCCGGCCGTCGCGCATCTGGGTGAGGCTGGCGGTGGCCTTTGTCGCGGGCGCGCTATCCTACCTGGGCTTTGCGTTGTGGCTCGGACTGACGGTTGGGCACCCGCCCGACGATCCCGCGCTGCGCGACCGCAGCGCGGCGCTGGCCATCGCGGGCCTGGTGGTCTGCCTGGCCGCCGGCCTGGTCTCGCTGGTCGCACTGGCCGCCGCCCTGGCGCTGGCGCTGAAGCGGATGTTCGCCCGCAAGCCTTGAAGCCGCCGCCATCCGCCTCACGTAATGTCGGTACGGCGCATGGCCGCCTGGACGAGACGCGAGGACGCCCCCCATGAGAGCCCTGACCTTCGCCGCCGCCTTGATCGCCGCGGGCCTCGCCGCCACGTCCGTCCAGGCAAAGCCCCGGACCGCTGTCTTCGCCGGCGGGTGCTTCTGGTCGGTGGAGAAGTTCTTCGAGGCGACGCCGGGCGTGATTTCCGCCGTCTCGGGCTATTCTGGAGGCTCGACGCCCAACCCGACCTACGACAGCCACCGGGGCCACCTGGAGGCCGTCAAGGTCACCTACGACCCGGCGAAGATCACCTACGCCAAGCTGGTCGAGCGGTTCTATCGCAACATCGACCCGACCGATCCGACCGGCCAGATCTGCGACAAGGGCCCGTCCTACCGGACCGCCGTCTTCGTCTCCAACGCCGAGGAGCGCGCGGTCGCCGAGGCCGAACGGCTCAAGGTCGAGAAGCTCCTCGGCGCCAAGGTGACGGTGCAGACCCGCAACGCCTCGCCCTTCTGGAACGCCGAGGCCTATCACCAGGACTTCGCGAAGAAGAACCCGGCCCACTATGAACGCTACCGTGTCGGGTGCGGCAGGGACAGGGCGCTCAAGGCGGTGTGGGGAGGCCGCTGATCTCATCGCGCGGGCGGGGAGCGAACCCCTCGCCGACGAACATCTCCACCTTGCGCTTGTGCTTCGGGTCGAGCCAGACGCTGGCGATTTCGAGGCCTGACGCGCGGGCGAAATCGGCCTGCATCTCTTCGCGGCGCCAGCCCTCGTAGGACACCATCAGCACCCGCCCGCCGATCTCGCGCGTCAGCGGCGCCGTGATCTCGGCCTGGTTCTGCGGGCCTTCCATCAAGAGCCAGCTCGCGAGCGGCGGCGTGGACAGGCCGAGACGATCACGGCCGTAGTAGCTGACGGCGTAGAACAGGAAGCGGTTGTTGACCGCGATGGCGGTCAGGCCCGGCTCGCGCTCCGCCCGGTCGAGGATGATGTCCGTGGTCTGCTCCCAGCCACGGGCGCGTTTCAGGCCATTGGCGAGCCCGATGCGATCCGCCAGCGCCGGCGAGGCCACAGCGGCAAGGAAGAAGGCCGCGACGGCCGCCTGGATCACCAGCGCCGCCACCAGCCATCGGCGGGCGCGCCAACGCACCAACCAGGCGGCGACGAGGATGGCGCCCGCGAGATAGCCCGCCCCGGACCAGTTCGCATTGGCCCGGCTGATGAAGGCCTGGCCCGTTACGATCAGAAGCGGGGGGAGCGCGAAGCAGAGCAAGGTCAGGTCGCGCGGGTCGATGGCGCGGCGACGGACGGCCAGCCCTGTGCCCGCGATCAGGACCCCCAGCGGGATGGGCCCGAACACGCCCAACTGCGAGCCGACGAACGCGGCCATCTCGCCGATGTTGAACAGCTGCACGCCGCTCCAGGCGGCGTTGGCCGCCGTGTGCTGGAACGTCGCGAACCCATGCGCGGCGTTCCAGGCGAGGTTCGGCGCCAGGATCACGACCAGCGCCGCGAGCGCCACGCCCGCCGCCTTCGCAGACCATGCCGTGCGGGCCGGACGCGAGACCGCCAGGTGGATGGCGAGCCCCACCACAAAATACACCGCGGCGTACTTTGACAGGAACGCCAGCCCCAGCGCACCGCCGATTCCCGCCGCCAGCGGTAGCCGGTGACGGCTCTCGGCCTCCAGGAAGGCGACATAGGCGAGGATCGTGAGGCCTAGGAAGAACAGCAGCGGCGCATCGGTGGCCGCCACCAGGGCGGAAAGCTGAATCCCCGGCATCAACGCGTAGAGCGCCGCCGCAGCCAGCCCGACCGCGCCGCCGTAGAGACGCCGGCCGATGAGGAACACGAGGAGGCTCGCCCCGGCCTGGTAGAGCCCGGCCGAAAGCCGCACCCACGGCTCCGAATCACCACCGATCGCGGTGGTGGCCCAGATCGACCAGGCGATCACCGGCGGTTTGGAATAGTAGCCGAAGTCGAGGGTCCGCGACCAAAGCCAGTACTGAGCCTCGTCGGGGTAGAGCTCCAGCGGCGAGGCGAAGAGCGCCACGAGCCGGGCCACCAGCAAGGCGGCCGTGAGGATGAGGGCGGCGCGCAGGTCGCCGGTCGCGCCTTGCGGCCTCGGGGGTTGCGGCATCTGACCTCTCGAACGCCGCGCGACCCTACCCGCAGGCGCCCGCTTCGCAAGCGCAGTGATGCGTTTTCGCCTCAGTGTGACAGTCTCGGGCACACCGTAGCAAAACCGTCACCAACGGCCTGAATTTTGGCGCTATAGGGGCGATCAAGACCGCGCGGACACGCTTTGGGGCTTCGCCGCTCGGATCTCTTGATGAGGGGTACTCAATGATCTCGATGCGGAAGCTCGCCTACGGGGCGGCTTTGAGCGCGCTGGTGTGCGGCATGGGAACCGCCGCCTATGCGCAGGAAACGACCTCGGCCGTGCGCGGCGCGGTGACGAACGCTGCCGGCCCGGTCCGGAACGCGAGCGTCACGCTCGTCCACACGCCGTCTGGCACGCGCCAGGTGACGGGCACCAACGCTGAAGGCGTGTTCGACGCCCGCGGCCTGCGTGTCGGCGGTCCGTACACCGTGACGGTGACGGCGCCCGGCCAGCCCAGCAAGACGCTGAACGACATCTACCTGGAAGTCGGCCAGACCCAGCGCCTCGACATCTCGCTCGAAGCCGAGGTCGAGGAAGTGGTCATCGCCGGCACCCGCGACCTGTCCCGCGACAACTCCGGCCTGCAGTCCACCCTGACCCGCGTCGACGTGGAGTCGGTCGTGAGCGTGACCCGTGACGTCCGCGACCTTGCCCGCCGCAACATGCTGGTCTCGCAGAACTCGCGCGGCGACTCGGGCATTTCGATCGCCGGCTCGAACCCGCGGACCAACCGCATCACCATCGACGGCACCCAGGCCCAGGACGACTTCGGCCTGAACACGGGCGGCCTGCCGACCCGCCGCGGCCCGGTGTCCCTGGACGCCATCGAGCAGTTCAGCGTCACGGCCGTGCCGATCGACGTCGAGAACGGCGACTTCACCGGCGGCGCCCTGGACGTGGTGCTCCGCTCGGGGACCAACAGCTTCCACGGCAGCGCCTTCGTCAACTACCTGAACGACGGGATGCAGGGCCGGAAGATCCGCGGCCGGCGCGTCAACACCGCCATCACCCAGGAAAACTACGGCGCCTTCCTCTCGGGCCCGATCCTGCAGGACCGCCTGTTCTTCGCGGTGTCGTACGAGAAGTACAAGACCGCCGACACCACCGGCTTCGGCCCGACCGACGGCGGCTACGCGAACTCGGTGCGGGGCATCTCCCAGGCCACGATCGACAATATCCTGGGCATCTTCAACAACGCGTACGCGACGGATTTCGACGCGGGCAACATCACCCGCACCAAGCCGATCCTGGACGAGAAGTACTCGATCAAGCTCGACTGGAACATCAACGACAACCATCGCCTGTCGTTCACGAACCGGTACGCGCTGTCGGAGCTGAGCAGCCGGACCAACCTCAACGCCACCTCGGCCGGCCTGGACTCGCAGTGGTACCTCACCGGTGAAGAGGACTACGCCTATGTCCTCGACCTGAACTCGCGCTGGACCGACAACTTCAGCACCCAGATCCGCCTGACGCATCGCGACTACGAGCGCCGTCAGCAGCCGCCGTCCGGCCAGGAATTCGCCGACATCACCGTCTGTTCGGCCCCCACGAGCGTGAACTCCGGCGGGGACACGACCACCAGCTGCGGCTCCTCCTCGGTGGTCCGCTTCGGTCCGGACCAGTTCCGGCACGCCAACTTCCTGGAGACCCGCAACAGCCAGCTTCAGGCGAAAGCCGAGTGGTCGTTGGGCCAGCACCTGATCAAGTTCGGCTACCAGGGCCAGCGCCAGAAGGTGTTCAACATCTTCGTGCCGAACTCTGACGGGACCTACTACTTCGACTCCGTCGCCGACTTCCAAGCGGGCCGCGCCAATCGCCTTATCTATCAGAACGCCACCACGGGCGTGGCCGAGGATGCGGCGGCGGACTTCACCTATTACGTCCACAGCGCGTTCTTCCAGGACACGCTGCAGATCACCGACAACTTCAAGGTGACCGCCGGCTTCCGCTACGACTGGTACCAGAGCGACGACAAGCCGACCTTCAACCGGAACTTCGTCAACCGCCTCGGCTTCTCAAATCAGACGACCTACGACGGCAAGAGCGTGATGATGCCGCGCGTGTCGTTCGAGTACGAACCGACGAGCTGGGTGAAGGTCAACGGCGGCGCCGGCCTGTTCTCGGGCGGCTTCCCCGACGTGCTGCTGTCCAACAGCTACAGCAACACCGGCATCCTGACCTCGGGCATCCAGATCGAGCGGAACGCGGATGGCACCTTCCGCGACACGACCGGCGCCCCGGGCTTCACCCAGGCGATCGGTGCGGCGGCGCTGAACATCAACACCGCCGATCCGCGCTTCGGCTACGACATCCCGTCGGCCGTGACCGGCTTCCAGGGCGGTGCGGTCGTCCCGCCCAGCAACGAGGTCAACGCCTTCCTGCCGTCGTACCAGATGCCGTCCGACTGGAAGTACTTCCTGTCGGTGACGTTCCAGCCTGAGCAGGGCTGGGCGGAGACCTGGGCCGGCAACTTCAGCCCGGTGTTCGACGACTGGCGCCTGACCTTCGACGTCGTCCACACCGACGTGAACAACGGGCTGCTGTTCAGGGACTTCCGCGCCACTCCGCTGCTGGTCGGCGGCGTCCAGCAGTACACGCCGGACGGCCGGATCCGTTACGACGGCATCGGCGGCACGGCGGCCCAGCGCGCGGCGGCTGGCATCACCTCGACCAACCCGGGTTCGAACCGCGACATCATCGCCCTGAACACCGACCGGGGTCAGACGACGAACTTCAGCGTCACGCTGCAGCGCGACTTCGACTTCGGCCTCGGCGTCCTGCTGGGCTACGCCTACCAGGACCAGAAAGACATGGTGTCGGGCGGCCGCTTCGGCTCCACCGCCAACTCGCTCTACGGCGGCGGCGCGGCGGGCCTCGATCCGAACGAAGAGGCCTACGGAACCTCGTTCGAGGAGATCAAGCACCGCTTCAAGTTCGAAGCCAGCTACCAGAAGAACTTCTTCCGCGACCTGGCCACCCGCGTGAATCTGTTCGGGGAGGTCCGTTCGGGCCGTCCGATCAGCTGGGTGATGAACGATCCGGCCTCGGGCCGTGGCTCCACCTTCGGCGTCAACCGCGGCAACATGCTGCTGTACGTGCCGGACTTCGCCAACGACGCGAACCCGAACGACCTGAACGTCGGCTTCGTGACCTTCGACAGCGCCGCGACGCGCGACAACTTCCGTCGCGTGGTCGAGCAGTTCGGCCTGCCGCAGGGCCAGATCGTGCCGAAGGGCGCGGGCTCCAACGACCAGCCCGAGATCTACCAGCTCGACCTGCAGCTCTCGCAGGACCTGCCGACCTTCATCAAGGGCCACAAGTTCCAGGTCATTCTCGACGTCCAGAACGTCCTGAACCTGATCGACAGCGACTGGGGTCTGATCGAAGAGTACACGGACGCCAACCGCGTGATCAGCGCCCAGTGCGCCGACGCCAACGGTGCGGCGGCCCCGGCCGGCAGCCCGGTCTGCGTCCGCTACCGCTACACCAACTTCAACACCTCGGCGGAAACCAAGAACACTGAAAACCCGCTGAGCCGTTCGCTGTGGGCCGTCCAGGTCCGCCTGAAGTACCAGTTCTAAGCCCCGCCAGGGACTTCGAGCTTCCGAGGGGCGGCTGCGGGGACGCAGCCGCCCCTCTCTCTTTTTTGGGGGTATGCTTGACGCGGGGGACCGGGGGGGCCATCTGCGCCCGGCTTTGAAGGGATGGGTCGTCAGATGAGCTTTGTCGTTCCGCCGGAATGGGCGCCGCACAGGGCGATGTGGGTGGGTTTCCCCAGCCACGCGGACCTCTGGGAAGACGACCTCCCCGCCGCCCAGGCCGAGGTTGCAGCGCTAGCGCGCGCCCTGGCCGGGCCAGGCGCCGAGCATGTGAAGCTGATGACCGGGCATCCCGACGGCGAGGCGGCCGCCCGGCGGATGCTGGGCGACGTGGCGGGGATCGAGATCGTCCCCGGCCGGTTCGGCGACATCTGGCTGCGCGACACCGGCCCGATCTTCGCTGGCGGCAAGGCGCACGGCTTCCGCTTCAACGGCTGGGGCGGCAAGTACGACCTGCCCTACGACGACACCGTGGCCGAGCAGATCGCCGCGGCTTCGGGCGCGGAGCTGGTGCGCCATGACTTCATCCTGGAGGGCGGCGCGGTCGACCACGACGGCAGGGGCACGGTGCTGACCACCGGCCAGTGCCTGCTGAACGCGAACCGCAATCCCGGCTGGGACGACCGCGACGCCGAGGCGGCCCTCCGCGACAGCCTCGGCGCGAAGAAGCTGCTTTGGCTGGGCGACGGCCTGCGCAACGACCATACCGACGGCCACGTCGACAACCTGGCCCGGTTCGTCGCCCCGGGCGTGGTGGCCATTCCGGTTGCCTGGGGCAAGGGCGACCCGAACGCCGCCGCCTTCGACGACGCCGCACGCCGCCTCGCGCACATGACCGACGCCGACGGCGAAAAGCTGAGGGTCGTGCGCATCCCGTCCCCAGGCTGGGTCGAGGGCGACGAGGGCCAGCCGATCCCGGCCAGCCACATGAACTTCCTGATCGCCAACCAGGCGGTCATCGTGCCGATCTATGAAGAGAAGCCCGGCGAGTTCGCGGTGGAGACGCTGAAGCAGGTGTTCCCCGACCGCACGGTGATCGGCCTGCCCTCCGTCGCCATCCTGACCGGCGGCGGATCCTTCCACTGCATCACCCAGCAGGAGCCGGCCTGATGCCTCGCGAACTGACCGTCGCCGCCATCCAGACCTCGTACGGCGAGGACATGACGGCCAACATCGAGAAGACCGCCCGCTTCATCCGCGCAGCGGCGGCCGAGGGCGCGCAGGTGATCCTGCCTTCCGAGCTGTTCCAGGGCCCCTACTTCTGCGTCGCGCAGGAGGAACGCTGGTTCGCGACCGCCTATCCGTGGCGCGAGCATCCGGCGGTGAAAGCCCTGGCCCCGCTGGCCGGCGAGCTGGGCGTGGTGATCCCGATCTCGATCTTCGAGCGCGAGGGACCGCACTACTTCAACAGCCTGGTGATGGCTGACGCGGACGGCAGCCTGATGGGCGTCTATCGCAAGAGCCACATCCCCGACGGCCCGGGCTACATGGAGAAGTACTACTTCCGGCCGGGCGACACGGGCTTCAAGGTCTGGGACACCCGCTTCGGCCGCATCGGCGTCGGCATCTGCTGGGACCAGTGGTACCCGGAGTGCGCCCGCGCCATGGCCCTGATGGGCGCCGAGGTGCTGCTCTATCCCACCGCCATCGGCTCCGAACCGCATGACGCCACCCTCGACACCGCCGCGCCCTGGCGCCGGGCGATGCAGGGCCACGCGGTGTCCAACGTCATCCCCGTGGTCGGGGCCAACCGCACGGGCTTCGAGCCCTGGGACGGCTATCCCAATGGCGGACAGCAGTTCTATGGCTCCAGCTTCGTCGCCGACCACCGGGGCGACCTGGTCTCCGCCCTCGGCCGCGAGGACGAGGGGCTGGTGAAGGCCACCTTCGACCTCGACTTCCTCCAGACCCACCGCGCCGCCTGGGGCTTCTTCCGCGACCGGCGGACCGACCTCTACGGCGCCCTGGCGAACCCGCGGCCGCAATGACCGCAGGGATCAGGATCGAGACCGAGCGCCTCATCCTGCGGCCCTGGCGCGACGAGGACCGCGAGGCGTTCGCCGCGCTCAACGCCGACCCCCGTGTGGCGGAGTGGCTGGGCGGCCCGCTGGACCGCGCAGCCAGCGACGCCATGGTGGACCGCATCAACGGCCACATCGCCGAGCACGGCTTCGGTTTCTGGGCGGCCGAACGCAAGCAGGATGGCGTGCTGGTCGGGATGATCGGGCTGGGCGTCGTGAAGCCCGAGGCCCTGCCGGTCGGGCCGGCCATCGAAATGGGCTGGCGCCTCGCCCAGCACGCCTGGGGCGGGGGCTACGCCACAGAGGGCGCTCGCGCGGCCCTCGCCTGGGGCTTTGACCACCTGGACGTCGGCGAGATCATCGCCTTCACGGGGCAGACCAACCTTCGCTCGCAGGCGGTCATGCGCAGGCTCGGGATGGCGGCGGACCCTTCACGGGACTTCGATCACCCCCGCCTCGCCGAAGACCACCCGCTCCGAAGGCACGTGGTCTTCGCGATCCAGCGCCCCTAAGCCCCCGGCGCCGGACAGTTCGCCGGCGCCGACTTCGCGCTCGCAATCTCGCGCTTGAGGGCCTCAAGATCGGCCATGAACGCCGGGTCGGCGTGCAGGCGGGCCACCATGCCGGCGGCGAGGTTGCGCCCGGCCTGGGTGTCGGAGGGGAAGTGGACGCCACAGATCACCCGGCTGTCGCCGCTCTCCTGGCCCAGCCGCAGCAGGGCGTCCGCCTTGGCCGGCGCCGCCTCGGTGAGGATCAGCGCCCAGGACCAGGCGACCATGGCGTGTCCGGACGGATAGGACGCGTTGGTCTCCAGCCACTTCTCGCGCGGCACGCAGATCGGCGCATCATTGCCGAGCGCCGGCCGCTTGCGGGCAAAGAAGTCCTTGGGCGGAGTGCCCACATCGCGCACGTCGAGCTCGATCTTGTGCAGCAGCTTCCAGGCGGCCGGGGTCTGGGCCTCGCTGATCTCCACGCCCAGGGCGCAGGAGAAGCGCTTCAGGGCCCCGCCCTGCCACAGGTCGTTGTCCTGCTGGGCCACCTTCCAGCGCGGGCTGTCCTTGAGAGCGCGGGTCTCCTCATAGTAGGCCCGGTCCGCCTTGTCGTGGGCAGAACCGGCCGCGGGCGGCGGCGGCAGGATCGCCTTGCCGTCCAGCGCGCCTTTCGGGAGATAGCCCACCAGCT
Organism: Phenylobacterium kunshanense; assembly: GCF_003254525.1. Classification (GTDB taxonomy): domain Bacteria; phylum Pseudomonadota; class Alphaproteobacteria; order Caulobacterales; family Caulobacteraceae; genus Phenylobacterium; species Phenylobacterium kunshanense. Next base: position 257,200 of record NZ_QFYS01000005.1, on the reverse strand, counting down.
TGGTGGGAACGGGCTGAGACTTGGCCGGATCCGGCGCCACGCCTGCCTGCTGAGTCCCAGAGGTGGCGGCGCAGGACGACAGCGCGACGACCGCCGCGGCGGTGATCAGGACACGGATCAAGGCTCAACCCCCATTGTTCAGCTGCGCAGCACGGTCTTGCCGTTCTTGATGACCGTGGCGCCCCGTTCCTTAACCCGGGCCTCGAACGAGATCACGCCCCCATCTTTCCAGAGGTCGACGGTGATGGTGTCTCCGGGGAAGACGGGCGCCGAGAAGCGCGCCTGGTGGCTGAGGATCTGGTCCGCATCGTAGCCGGTGATCGCCTGCAGCACGGCGCGGCAGGTGATGCCGTAGGTGCACAGGCCATGGAGGATCGGTCGCGGGAATCCGGCCCGCTTGGCCACATCCGGGTCGGAGTGCAGCGGATTGCGGTCGCCGTTCAGGCGGTAAAGCAGCGCCTGGTCGGGGCGGGTGGCGAAATCCACCGAAAGGTCCGGCTTGCGCTCCGGAACCGGGTGCGGCTCGGGAGCCCCTTCCGAGGGCCCGCCGAACCCACCGTCGCCCCGGCAGAAGCTGGAGCCCGTGAGCGTGGCGACCTTCTCGCCCTTGTCGTCGCGCCAGATAGTCTCGGAGACGAGCACCGCGCCCTTGTCCTTGCCCTTGTCGTAGGCGCCGATCGTGCGGCTCTCGCTCGTGAAGGTTCCAGCCGACGGCAGAGCCCGGTGGAGCTCCACCTTCTGCTCGCCGTGGACCAGCATCAGGAAGTTCGGCGCGCTGGGCCGGTGGCCAGGCTTCGTCGGCAGCGGCTCGCCGCGTCCGCGGCCGGCGAGCACGGTCGCCGCTGTCGGCACGACCTTCAGCCCCTTCTCGTAGACGAACGCCAGCTCGGTCTCGTCCATCGGATCGGCGCCCAGGCCGATGCCCAGAGCGTAGAGCATCACGTCCTTGTCGTCGTAGCTGAAGCTCTTCGGCTGAGTCCCCTGGTCCAGGATGTCCGGATAGTGGATCGGCATGGCGTCCCTCCCTGCATGTTCGTTTTTTCGGTATGGCGATTGAAGGGCCGGAACGCCCGTCGCGCAAGCGCCGCGCCGCATTTGCCGCGAGGGGTGTGATCGGCTAGGAGAGGCCCCTTCGCGCGCGCCCGAACGCCGGTCGCGGCGCCCAGAAAAGTTTCGAAGGTTTCCTAGATGGCCACCCAACCGATGCCGCCGGGCCAGCTTTCCGGCAACGTCCTGTTCTATTCCAAGCCCGAGCCGCTGGCGAAGGAGCTGCACTCCAAGCTTGGCGTCAAGCGCATGGACGGCCCGTTTGGCTTCGCCAAGACCGGCCACGCCATCCCGCTGACCGTGGGCGAGTTCCCGCTGGCCGCCGTGACCGGTCCGATCATCTTCGTCGGCGACGAGAAGCTGCCGATCGCCGTGATGGGCCTCAACTCGGGTGAGAACATGTTCGTCAAGGATGACGGCACGTTCGAAAGCGGCATCTACATCCCGGCCTATGTGCGCCGCTATCCGTTCGTGTTCGCGAACGACGACGCCAGCAAGCAGATGGTGCTGTGCATCGATCGTGGGGCCGAGTTCATCACGGACAAGGGCTACGACATGCCGTTCTTCGACGAGAAGGGCGAGCCCACCGAGTACACGAAGAACTGCATCGAGTTCTGCAACAACTTCGAGGTCGAGCGTCAGCGGACCATGAGCTTCGTCCAGCTCCTGAAGGACCTGGACCTGTTCGAGACCAAGACCGCCACCTTCACCCCGGCCAACCCCGACGGCACGCCCGGCGAGCCCCAGAAGATCGCCGAATACTTCGGCGTCTCCGAGGACAAGCTGAACGCCCTGCCGGCGGAGAAGTTCGTCGAGCTGCGCGACAACGGCGCCCTCGGCCAGATCTACGCCCACATGCACAGCCTGGTGGGCTGGGACCGCCTCGTGGCCCTGGCCCTGACCAAGGCCGCGCAACAACCGCAGGCGCTGAACTCGTAAGCCTCGCGTCCCTCCTCGTCAGGGGAGGGACAGCTCGCTCTGGCGAGCAGGGTGGGGATCACGGGATCAGGCGCAGAGCCCGATCGTACGCCCCCACCCGGCCGGCGAGCCGGCCCCCTCCCCCGAAGAGGAGGGATGAACTCAAATCACCGCGAAAAGACGCTCCGCGTCAGGCACGAGAAGACGAGCCGCCCGGCCTCGTCGAGCAGGTCGTGCTGGGCGATGACAATGCCCTTGTCGTCGCCGACCGGGTCCTTGGCCATCACCGTCATGCGCCCGCGGAGGAGTTCGCCGGCCGGCGGGTTGCGCATCCAGCGCAGGGCGTCGACCCCCAGCCGCTTCGTCTGGGGCCAATCGGTGGCGGCCACCGCGTCGAGGCGCGCCCAGATGGCGAAGACCATGGCGTCCGGCGCGCCGCGATCCAGGGTCCAACCCGGCGTGAACGCTCTGCAGAACGTCTCCAGGGCGGCGGCATCGACCGCCGCGGCGCCCAGGGTGACGACCTGGCCGATCTCGATGTCGTCGAAGGAGGCGGGCAAGCGGAGGCTCCATGATTCCACGAAACGCGACGGCCCGATCATGGCCCGTGGACGCGCCAAGTCGAGCCCGCTTTGCGTGTCGGCCCTCCACACGCCATATAGCGGCGGTAAAGTCGTCGAGGCCTTGAGGTGGGAATGCGGTTTCTGCTGGGTGCGCTATGCGCCGTCCTCTTCACAAGCGGAGCATTCGCCCAGCCGGTGAACACCGGCCACCTGACCGCCGAGCTGGTCTCATCGACCCGCGGGATCGCGCCTGGGCAGACCATCCGGGTGGCCCTGCGGCAGCAGATCCAGAAGGACTGGCACACCTACTGGCGCAATCCTGGCGACTCCGGCGAGGCGACCAAACTCACCTGGGCCCTGCCGGCAGGGTGGTCGGCCTCGGAGTTCACCTGGCCCACGCCGCACCGGCTACCCGTCGGACCGCTGGTCAACTACGGCTACTCCGACGAGGTGTTGCTGCCGCTGACGCTGACCGCGCCGGCCGACGCCCGGCCGGGCGAGACGATCACCCTCACAGCCAAGGCGCAGTTCCTCGTCTGCGCCGACATCTGCATTCCGGAGGATGCGGACCTCACGTTGGCTCTGCCCGTGACGGCCTCCCCGGCGGCGCCCGATCCAACGTGGAGCGGGAAGATCAGCAAGGCCCTCGCGGATGCGCCGAAGCCGGCCGGTCTTGCCGGAGCCTTCGAAAAGCAGGGCGACGTCGTGAAGCTGGCCCTGACGGGCGCCGCCCTCAAGGGCGCCGACATGGCCGGGGCCTACTTCTTCCCGTTCTCAGGGTCGGCGATCGACCATGCCAAGCCCCAGGCGATCGAACGGGGACCCGAAGGCCTGACCCTGACGCTGACGCCAGGCTACGGTTTCCAGTCGGGCGAGGTGTCGCAGCTTGGCGGCGTTCTGGCGCTGGAAGGAAAGGCGTACGAGGTCGTGGCCACGCCGGGGCCGCTGCCGGCCGCGGCCTCCGGCCTCGGACCGCCGCCTGCGAAGCTGGCCAATGGCGCGGCCGGCGCGAACCTCGGCCTGATCCCGGCTGTGATCCTCGCCTTCGCTGGCGGGCTGATCCTGAACCTGATGCCCTGTGTCTTCCCCGTCCTGGCCATGAAGGCGGCCTCGCTCGCCGGTCACGGCGGCGCGCATGGAGATGCCCGGCGGCAGGGGCTCGCGTTCGGCGCAGGCGTGCTGGCGACATTCCTTGCGCTGGCGGGCGCGCTCATCGTCGTCCGCGCCGCCGGCGGCGAGGTGGGCTGGGGCTTCCAGCTCCAGAACCCCGCCGTCGTGGCGATCCTGGCGCTGGTGATGCTAGCGGTCGCGCTGAACCTGTCCGGCGTCTACGAGGTCGGGACCTCGCTGCAGGGCGTGGGCTCTGGCCTCGCCGCCCGCGGCGGCGTCACCGGAGCGTTCTTCACCGGCGTTCTTGCCGTGGTGGTGGCCGCGCCCTGCACGGCGCCCTTCATGGGCCCCGCGATCGGCTGGGCGCTGACCCAGGCGCCCATCGCCGCGCTCGCGGTCTTCCTGGGACTAGGTATCGGCTTCGCCGCGCCCTTCGTGGCGGTGGCCTATGTCCCGGCGCTGATCAACCGGTTGCCCAAGCCAGGCCCGTGGATGGACGTCTTCCGCAAGGCGCTGGCCTTCCCGATGTATGGGGCTGTCGCCTGGCTGGTCTGGGTGCTCACGGTGCAGGCCGGCGCGGACGCCGTGCCGCGCATCCTGGGAGCCGGCATACTGCTGGCCCTCGCGCTCTGGATCGCCGGCGCGGCACAGCGGCAGCACGCCCTCGGTCACCGACCGACCGGCCTTGCCGCGGCCGCCGCGATTTTAGGCCTGGTGGCTGTGGCGGGGGGCGCGGTCTGGCCCCAGTACGCCGAGGCGGGATCCGCCGCGGGATCGGGCGCCGCCGAGCTGGAGGAGCAGACCTACAGCCCGGAGAAGCTGGCGGCGTTGCGCGCCGAGGGGCGCCCCGTACTGGTGAACTACACCGCCGCCTGGTGCGTGAGCTGCCAGGTGAACGACCGCGTGGCGCTGTCGACCAAGGCCGTATCCGAGGCGCTTGCGCGCAACAACGCGGTCTACCTCAAGGCCGATTGGACAAAGCGCGACCCCCAGATCGCCACCGAGCTGGCCGCCTTCGGCCGCGCCGGCGTCCCGCTCTACCTCGTGTATGGCGCGAAGGGCGGAGAGCCCGCTATCCTGCCGTCGCTGCTGACGGAAGGCATCGTCGTGAAGGCGATCGACGCCGCCGCCGCGAGCTGACCGTCCGCCATTCCACTCCCGCCCAGCATGGAGACGCAGACGATGATCGATCGACGCCTCACCCTCGGCCTGCTGGCCGCCGCCGCCGCCGCCTCCCCCGCGCTCGCCGCGCCGACGATCGGGCAGCCGGCGCCCGGCTTCTCGGCCGTGGACGCGGACGGCCGCACCCGCTCTCTTTCGGAATTCCGGGGCAAGACAGTGGTTCTCGAATGGACCAACAACGGCTGCCCCTATGTGCAGAAGCACTACAACTCGGGGAGCATGCAGTCGCTGCAGACCACCGCCGCCAAGGATGGGGTCGCCTGGCTGACCATCGTCTCGTCCGCGCCGGGCATGCAGGGTCACCTGACGGGCGCCGAAGCCAAGGCCTGGAAGGCCAGGGAGAAAGCTGCGTCCACCGCGGTGCTGCTCGATCCCACAGGAGCTGTCGGCCGCGCCTATGACGCCAAGACCACGCCGCACATGTACATCATCGATAAGACCGGCAAGCTGGTCTACATGGGCGGCATCGACGACCGGGCATCTGCCAGCCCGGAGAGCCTCAAGGGGGCGACGAACTACGTGAGCGCCGCCCTGGCCGACGTGAAAGCCGGCCGGCCGGTGGCTCAGGCGGCGACGCGCCCTTACGGCTGCAGTGTGAAGTACGGCTCGGCCGGCTGAGAGGATCCCCTTGCCTGACGTGAACGCCGCCTGGGCGGCCCTGGACACGGCCGCTGCGGCCGCGCGCGGTCGCCGCATCGCCGGCCTGTTCGACGCCGAGCCGGACCGGCTGGCGCGCCTGACCCTGGACGCGGCGGGCCTGGAGCTGGATCTCTCCAAGCACCCCTGGTCGCTGTCCGACGTGGACGTGATGCTGGATCTTGCGCGGGCGTCCGGGATCGAGGCCGCGCGGGAGCGACTGTTCGCCGGCGAGGTCGTCAACGCCTCGGAAGGCCGGCCGGCGCTGCACATGGCGCTGAGGGCCCCCGACGGCGCGGACTACCGCGCCGAGGGCCAACCGGTTTCCCGCGACGTCGAGGCCGTGCGGGGCGCGATGCGCGAGTTCGCCGAGGCGGTCCGATCCGGCGGGAAGCGCGGCTGCACGGGCAAGCCGTTCCGCGCCATCGTCCACATCGGGATCGGCGGCTCCGACCTGGGCCCACGGCTGATCTGGGAGGCGCTGAAGCCGCTCGACCCGCAGATCGAGCTGCGCTTCGCGGCCAATGTGGACCCGGCCGAGCTTGCCCAGGCGCTCACCGGCCTGGACCCGGCCGAGACGATGGTGGTGACCGTCTCCAAGACCTTCACCACGCTTGAAACCCTGACCAATGCCGAGGCCGCCCGCGCGTGGCTCCGCTCAAGCCTGGGTACGGCGTCCGACTCGCATCTCGTGGCCGTGTCGGCTGCCCCGGAGCGGGCGCAGGCGTTCGGCGTCCCCGCCGACCAGGTGTTCGGCTTCTGGGACTGGGTGGGCGGCCGCTATTCGATCTGGTCGGCCGTCGGCCTCTCTTGCGCCGTGGCCCTGGGCTACGATGTCTTCGCCGAACTCCACGCCGGCGCGGCGGCCATGGACGATCACTTCCGGACCGCCCCGTTGGACCGCAATGCGCCTGTCCTGCTGGCGCTGGCTCACGTCTTCAACCGCAATGGCCTGGGACGGCCGATCCGGGCCGTGGTGCCCTACGCCCAGCGGCTCCGCCTGTTCGCTGCCTTCCTGCAGCAGCTCGAGATGGAATCGAACGGCAAGCGGGTGACCGCCGACGGCGCGCCGGTCGCGCATCCCACGGCCGCCAGCGTCTTCGGCGACGCCGGCACCAACGGACAGCACGCCTTCTTCCAGCTCCTGCACCAGGGAACGGACGTCGTCCCGATCGACATCCTGGCCGTGCGCCAGGGCTCCGAAGGCGATCCGGCGGCCCAGCGCAAACTGCTGGCCAACGCCGTCGCGCAGGCCGAGGCCCTGCTGGTCGGCCGCAGCGAGACGGACGTCCGGGCCGAGCTTGCCGGGCGTCCCGACGCCGACACTCTGGCTCCCCAACGCACCTTCCCGGGCGACCGGCCGTCCAGCTTCCTGCTGCTCGACAGGCTCGACCCGCGGCGGATGGGCGCCCTGATCGCGCTCTACGAGCACAAGACCTTCGTCGAGGGCGTGCTGTGGGGCATCAACAGCTTCGACCAGTGGGGCGTCGAGCTGGGCAAGACCCTCGCGACCCGGGTGCTGGCCGAGCTGGAAGGCGGGCCGCGCGCACCGCACGACCCATCTACGGCCGCGCTGATCGCTCGGTTGAAGTTCTAGGCCTCGCCGGGCCATCCTGACCTCATGACACTCGCCAATCCGGCCGCCGCGACGACGCGCAACGAGGCTCGCGACCACATCGTGGACGTGCTGATCGCCGAGCGCGCGCCAAAGCTGTCATCCGGCCCGGCTTGGCCGCTGCTTCGGCCGATGCTCTACGCCCTGCTCGACTACGGAAAGGCGCGACGGATGGCCGACACTATCGCGCCCCTCGCCGGCCGCGCCGCGCTCGACCATGTCTCGGAACTGCTGGCGCTCAGCGTGGCCGCCCGCGGCCTCGAGCGCATCCCGCCGGACGGAAGGGTCGTAGTGGTGTGCAACCATCCCACGGGCATCGCCGACGGCGTGGCGGTGTACGACGCGCTGAAGACGTTGCGCCCCGACATCTGCTTCTACGCCAACGCCGACGCCCATCGTGTCTCCCCGCGCTTCCACGAGGTGCTGATCCCCGTGGAGTGGGTCGAGGCCAAGCGCACCCGCGAGAAGACCCGCGCCATGCTGGCTCTCACCCGCGAGGCCTTGGAAGGCGAGCGCTGCCTGGCGATCTTCCCGGCCGGTCGGCTGGCGCGGCGTCAGCCTGACGGGAGCCTGGCCGACCCCGAGTGGATGCCCTCGGCCATATCCATCGCCCGCAAGTACGAGGCCCCCGTCGTTCCGATCCATGTGGCGGGGCCCTGGTCGGCGATGTTCCACCTCTTTGACGGCGTCTCGCAGGAACTGCGCGACATCACCCTCTTCCACGAACTCCTGAACAAGCGCGGTCGGCCATTCTCGCTGACTGTCGGACCACCGATCCCGCCGCAGGCGCTTGATGGCGACCCCGCCGAGGCTACGGCCCGGCTGAAGGCCTACGTGGAGCGCGAGCTGTCGTCCGATCCGGACCAGGCCTTCGCATGATCCTGGAGGACGAGGCGGCCACGGCCCGCCTGGGCGCGGCCATAGCGCGGCGGCTTCAGCTCGGTGAGGCGGTCTGCCTCTCGGGTCCGCTGGGCGCTGGCAAGTCGACCCTGGCCCGAGCCCTGGTGCGCGCCTTGACCACGCCCGACGAGGAGGTTCCGAGCCCTACGTTCACCCTCGTCCAATTCTACGAGGGGCCGCGGCTCAACGTCGCCCACTTCGATCTCTATCGCCTCACTAGCCCGGACGAGGCGTATGAGATCGGACTGGACGAGGCGCTGGACGATGGCGCCGCCGTCATCGAGTGGCCCGAACGGCTGGAGGGCGACCTGCCGCCGGACCGACTCGATATAGAGATCGAGCCCGCCGACGACGCGGCGGGCCGGCGGGTGCGGCTCACCCCGCACGGCGCCTGGGAAGGACGTGGACTTGAGTTCTGAGCGTGAGGCCCTGAAGGCCGAATTCCTGCATGCGGCAGGGTTCGGAAACGCCCGGCGCGAGCCCTTCGCCGGAGACGCCTCTACGCGCACCTTCGAGCGACTGCATCTGGCCGACGGATCCACCCGCTTCTTCATGGACCAGCCGCCGACGCTGGAAACGGCCGTCTGCCCGCCTGGCGCGTCCGACGCCGAGCGGATGGCGCTTGGCTACAATGCCGCCGCACGCCTTGCGGCCGGCTCGGTGGCGGCCTTCGTGACCGCCGCGGCCTGGCTGCGCGATCGCGGGCTGTCGGCGCCGCGCATCGACGCCTTCGACGCGGATGCGGGGCTCGTGGTCCTGGAAGACCTCGGCGATGGGCTCTTCGCGACCCTCATCGCCGAGGGCCAGGCCGAGCGCCCGCTCTACGAGGCCGCTGTGGACGTCCAGGTGGTGATGCAGTCCGTGGCCCCGCCCGAGGTCCTGTCCTTCGAAGGCGTTCGCTGGCCGCTGCTCAGCTACGACACCCTTGCCCTGAAGGTCGCCACCGACACCTTCCTGGAGTTCTGGCCCAAGTTCTCGAACCTCGCGCCCTTCGGCGAAGCTGCGACCGCCGAATGGGACGCCTTGTGGGCGCCGGTCTGGGTGGCCGGCGAAGCGGGGGCCAAGGTCTTCACGCATCGCGACTATCACGCCCGCAATCTGCTGTGGCTGCCAGAACGCCAAGGCGCTGCCCGTGTCGGCATGGTCGATTTCCAGGACGCGCTGCGGGCGCACCCCGCGTGGGACCTGCTGCACCTCTTGCAGGACGCGCGTCGCGACGTCTCGCCAGAGCTGGAGGCGGCGATGCTCGACCGCTTCCTCGCCCAGCGGTCCGATCTGGACCGCGAGCCGTTCCTGGCCGAGTACCGCGCCCTGGCCGCGTCGAACGCCGCCCGCATCCTGGGGCGAGTGTTCGCCCGCCAGGCGCTCCTGGGCCGGCCGCAGTACAAGGCCTACATGCCGCGGACCTGGCGCTATCTCGAACGCAATCTCCAGGACCCGGCGCTCTTCGGCCTGAAGGCTTGGTTCGACCGCCACGTCCCTGCGGAGTTCCGTGCGTGAGCCAAGGCCCGAAGACCGCCATGGTCATGGCCGCGGGCCTGGGCACGCGGATGCGGCCCTTGACCGACACCCGGCCCAAGGCGCTGGTGGAGGTGAAGGGCAAGCCGTTGATCGCCTATGTGATCGATCCGCTGGTGGCGGCGGGCGTCGAGCGGGTGGTGGTGAACGTCCACGCCCACGCCGACCAGCTCGAAGCCTACCTGCGCTCGCGCCGCGACGCGGAATTCCTCATCTCGGACGAACGCGCCCGACTGCTGGAAACCGGCGGCGGCGTGAAGCATGCCCGCGCCCTGCTGGGCGATGCGCCGATCTTCCGCTGCAACAGCGACTACGTCTGGCGGAAGCCAGGCGCGCCGGTTCTCGACGAGTTGATCGCCGCCTGGGACCCCGACCGTATGGATTCGCTCGTCACCGTCGTGCCCAAGGGGCGGACGGTCGGGTTCGAGGAGAGCCCCGGCGATTTCTATCAGGACGAGGCTGGCCGGCTGACCCATCGCGGCGAGCGGCCCGACGCGCCGCTCCACGCCATCGGGATCGAGATTCTCGACCCGCGCCCGGTCTATGCCGATCCGCGCGACGCCTTCAGCCTGCGCGATATCTGGTTCCGGTCGTCCGACAAGGGACGGCTCTTCGGCTTCCAGCCTGAGGGCTTGTGGATGCAGGTCGGCGACCCACGCGCCCTTGCGGCGGTGGAGGCGCGGCTCTCATGACCGCCTTCTTCGAGCAGCCGGGCTCGCGCTGGTTCAATATCCCGGCGCACCGGCCGTTCGCGGAAGACCTGGCCCAGGGCCTCTACGACGCCCTCTCCCCCATCGGCCCCGAGGCCCTAGCCGACGCCGTGGTGCTGATGCCGACGCGGCGCGGCGCCCGGGCGCTGGCCGACGCCTTCATCAAGGCTTCAGACGGGCGCGCCGTCCTCCCGCCGCAGATGCGGCCCCTGGGCGACCTGGAGGCGGGCGAGCCGCCGTTCGAGCCCGGCGACCTGGCCCTTGACCTGCCCGCCGCGATCGACCCGCTGCGCCGCCGCTTCGAACTGACACGCCTCGTGAACGAGCTGGCGGAACATGTCCCCGGCGGCATCGCCTCGGCCTCGGGAGCGCTCGACCTCGCCGAGGCGCTGGGCGGATTCTTCGATGGTCTGCAGATCGAGGAAGTGGACGTCGGGGACCAGCTCGCAAGCCTGGTCGACGCCGACGTGGCTGACCACTGGCGCATCTCGCGCACCTTCCTTGAAGAGGCGCTCCGGCGCTGGCCCGAACGCCTGCGCACGCTGGGGGTCGCGGATGTCAGCGAGCGGCGCGTGCGGCTGCTGCGACGCCTCGCCGAGCACTGGACCCGCAGCCCGCCCTCCGGCGTGCTGGTGGCGGCGGGATCGACCGGCACGGCGCCGGCGACGCGCGCCCTTCTGGTCGCCGTGGCCCAGGCGCCGCGTGGCGCGGTGGTCTTGCCGGCGCTGGATCAGGAGCTGGCCGACAAGGCCTGGGCCAAGGTGGACGTTCAGCATCCCCAGGGCGCGCTCAAGCGGCTGCTGGACGAGGCGCGTATCGCCCGGGGTGACGTGTCCGTATGGCCGGCGTCGAGCGCGCCGGAGGCCGGCGGCCGCTGGCGGCGGCGGATCATCAACGAAGCGCTGCGACCGGCGGAGGAGACCGCCGACTGGCTGCAGGTGATCGCCCACCTCCAGGACGAAGGCCGCAAGGACGGGATCAATCCCATCGCCGCCGGCCTGGAGGGTCTGTCGCTGGTCAGCGCGCGGACCGAGGACGAGGCCGCCACGACCACCGCACTCCTGCTGCGCGAGGCGCTGGAGACGCCGGGGCGCACCGCTGCCCTGGTGACTCCGGACCAGACGCTGGCGCGCCGCGTGACGGCGAAGCTGGGCCGCTGGGGCGTCGTGCCGGACTCGTCTGCGGGCGAGAGCCTGGCGGGATGCCGCTGCGGAGTCCTGGCGGGCCTGATGGCCCGGGCGGCGGTCGATCCCGTGGACCCCGTCATGCTGCTGGGCCTGCTCAAGCATCCGTTCGCGCGGCTGGGCGACAGCGCCGCCCTGGAGGCCGCCGCCCTCCGCGGGCCGCGGGCGCGGTCGTGGGACGAACTGAAGGCCCGGGTCCGCGAGAAGGCCCCGGGCGCCCTACCCGTCGCGGAGCGGCTGGAGACCATACTCGGCGGTCTCTCCTGGACGGGCGAGGCGGAGTCTCCAGCCCAGGCAGCACGGCGGACGGCGGCCGCCATGGAGGCGCTGGCGGCGGACGGGTCCGGCGGCACGGGGGAGCTGTGGGCCGGGCACGGGGGCGAGGCGATGTCGCGCCTGCTGGGCGGCCTGGTCCGGGAGGGCGAGGCGCTGCCGACCGTGACGCCGCGCCAGTTCGCCGACCTGCTGGCCAAGCTGATGGAGGGCGAGACGATCCGCTCGGGCGGGGCGACCCACCCGCGCCTGCGCATACTCGGAGCCATCGAGGCCAGGTTGGTGCGGGCGGACCGGCTGGTCGTGGCGGGGCTGGAGGAAGGCGTCTGGCCCGGCGGGGCGCCGCTGGACCCGTTCCTGTCGCGGCCTATGCGCCAGACCCTGGGGCTGCCCTCGCCGGAGCGCAGGATCGGCCTGGCCGCCCACGACTTCGCCCAGGCGGCCTGCGCGCCGGAGGTGATCCTGCTGCACACCGAGCGCCGCGAGGGCGCGCCGTCGGTGAAGTCCCGCTGGCTGTGGCGGCTGGAGACCCTCGCGAGGGGCGCGGGCGTGGAGATTCCCGGCCGTCAGGAAGTGCTGGACTGGGCGCGGGCGCTGGACGCGCCGGGCGGCTACGAGCCGGTGAAGCGGCCCTCGCCGAAACCGCCCGTGGCGGACCGGCCGACCGGACTGTTCGTAACGCGGGTGGAGGCTCTCACCCGCGACCCCTACGCCGTCTGGGCCCGGGACATCCTGCGCCTGAAGGCCCTGGACCGGCCCGACGAGCAGGTTGATGTGCGGGTCAGGGGCACGGCGATCCACGCCGCCTTCGAGCGCTTCACCCTGGACTTTCCGGACGATCTACCAGCCGACGCGGCCGGGAGGTTCGAGCGTCTCTACCTGGAGGCCCTGGAGGCCGAGGGCATGCCCGCCGAGGGGCTGGCGCGGGAGTCGGCGCTGGCCAAGGAGGCGGCCGCCTGGGTCGTCGACCTGGAGCACCGCCGCCGCGCCGACGGTCGGAAGATCCACGTGGAGAAGACCGGCCATCTCACCGTGCCGACCGCCGCGGGCGCGTTCACCGTCTCGGCGAAGGCGGACCGGATCGAAATCGGCCCGGACGGCCTTGGGCACGTGCTGGACTACAAGACCGGCGCCCCGCCGAGCGCGAAGATGGTGCGCACCGGTTTCTCACCCCAGCTGACCCTGACCGCCGCGATCCTGGCGGGCGGCGGCTTCGCGGAGATCGGGCGGGCCGAGCCGGGCGAGCTGACCTACCTGACGGTCACCGGCCGGCGGCCGCCCGGCCGGGAAGAGGTGCGCGCCGCGCCCGATGGCGACGGGGAGAAGGTGCTGGTGAGCCGTGACGCGGTGGATCAGGCGCTGGCCGGCCTGGTCGCCCTGGTGGAGCGCTACGCCGACCCGGAGCGCGGCTACACCTCGCGGATCGCGCCGCAGTTCGTGAAGCTCTACGCCTCGGACTACGACCACCTGGCGCGGGTGCTGGAGTGGTCCACCAGCGGCGAGGACGGCGAGGAATGAGCGTCGTCCTGTTCCCCGGCCGCACCCGCGATCCGCAACAGGTCGCCGCCGACCCCAACCTCTCGGCCTTCGTCACCGCCAACGCCGGATCGGGCAAGACCAAGACGCTGATCGACCGGGTGGCGCGGCTGCTGCTGGCGCGCGCGCGGCCCGAGACGATCCTCTGCGTCACCTACACCAAGGCCGCCGCGTCCGAGATGCAGCGCCGCCTGTTCGACGTCCTGGGCGGCTGGTCGGTGCTGGGCGACGCCGAACTGCTGGCGCGGCTCTCGGAGCTGGAGGGCCGGCCGTTCGAAGCCGAGCGCCTGTCGGAGGCCCGCAGCCTGTTCGCCCAGGCGCTGGAGACGCCGGGCGGGCTGAAGATCCAGACCATCCACGCCTTCTGCGAGAAGCTGCTGCGGCGGTTCCCGCTGGAGGCCGGCGTGCCCCCCGGCTTCCACGTGATGGACGACCCGGCGTCCGCCGCCGTGGCGGCGGCGGCGCGTCGGGCGGTGGCGCGGCACGCCCTGACCCACGAGGACCGGGTCGCCGACGCGTACGGCCGCCTGTCGATCGCCCTGGACTTCCAGAGCTTCGAGGCGATGTTCGCCGAGTTCGAGGCCCAGCGCGGCCCGCTGGCCGACTTCTTCCGGCGCGAGGGCGGGCTGGACGGCGCGATCGGCTGGGCCTGGCGGGCGGTGGACGTCGCGCGGGGCTCCGAGCCCGAGGACCTCGCCGCCGAGGCCATGGACCGCCTGGACCGCGAGCTCTGGCGTGAGGCGGCCGAAGTCCTGCGCCGGGGGACGGCCACCGACCAGAAGTGCGCCGCCCAGATCGCGGCGGTGGCCGAAGATCCGGCCGCCACATTCGAGCAGGCCATGGCGGCGCTGTTCACCGAGCGGGGCGAGGGCGAGGCCGCCAAGTGGGTCGGCAAGACCAGCGGACTCAAGGCGCACGAGGGGCTGCGGGTGCGGCTGCTGGCCGAACAGGCCCGGCTGGACAAGGCGCGGGAGCGGATGCGCAGCGCGGCCGTGGCCTGGGACACCGCCTGGGCCCTGACGCTCGCCAGCGCCTACCTTGAGGCCTACGGCATCGAGAAGCGCGCCGCCGGCGCCCTCGACTTCGCCGACCTGATCGAGAAGACCTGCCACCTGCTGCGCGACCGGCCGGCCGCCGCCTGGGTGCTCTACAAGCTGGACGGCGGCATCGACCACATCCTGGTGGACGAGGCGCAGGACACTGCGCCAGACCAGTGGACCATCGTCGATGCGCTGACCGGCGAGTTCTTCTCCGGCGCGGGGGCGGGCGGCGAGGCGCGCGCCCGGGACATGTTCGTGGTGGGCGACGAGAAGCAGTCGATCTACTCGTTCCAGGGCGCCCAGCCCGAACTGCTGCTGGACAAGTACGAGTTCCACCGTGACCGGGCGACCGGCGCGGGGTTCGAGTTCAAGCGGGTGGACCTGCTCACCTCCTGGCGCTCGACGCCCGAGGTGCTGTCGTTCGTGGATGCGGTCTTCGCGGCGCCGGACCTGTCGAAGGCGATCCAGCCCGCGCGGCCGGGGACCGTCACCCACGAGCCCGTGCGGCGCGACCACGCCGGCTGCGTCGACATCTGGCCGCTGGAGGTCCAGCGCAAGGCCGACGAGCGCGAGGCCTGGGACGCCCCCCTCGACGTGGAGGCCGAGGACAGCGCCAACCGACGCCTCGCCCGCCGGATCGCGGCCGAGATCAAGGCGCTGATCGATCGGGGCGACGCCGTCTACGACAAGGACACCCGCGCCTTCCGGCCGGCCCATGCGGGCGACGTGCTGATCCTGGTCCGGCGCCGCAGGGTTCTGTTCGAGGAGATCCTGCGCGCCCTAAAGCAGGCCGGCCTGCCGGTCGCCGGCGCGGACCGGCTGGCGCTCTCCGAGCACATCGTCTTCGACGACCTCGTGGCGCTGGCGCGCTTCGTCCTCTACCCCCGCGACGAGCTGGCCCTGGCGGCGCTGCTCAAGAGCCCCTTCTGCGACCTGGACGACGACAGCCTCTACGCGCTGGCCCACGGCCGGGAGGGCGAACGGCTCTGGCCCCGCCTGCAGCGGCGGGCGGACGAACGTCCGGAGTGGGCGGCGGCGGCGCGCTTCCTGGCGGACTGCATCGCCCTCGGCGCCAGCGCGAGGCCGTTCGAGTTCTACGCCCGCACCCTGGGGAGCGCGGGGCCGGACGGGCGCTCGATGCGCCAGCGCCTGCTGCGGCGCCTGGGCAGCGAGGCCGAGGACGCGCTGGACGAGTTCCTGAACCAGGTGCTGGCCGCCGAGGCCCGGGGGACGCACGAGCTGGAGCGCCTGGTCGCCGAGCTGGCGGGCCTGAAGATCACCGTGAAGCGGGAGATGGAGGCCGGGCGCCCGGAGGTCCGGGTGATGACCGCGCACGGGGCCAAGGGGCTGGAGGCGCCGATCGTCTTCCTGCCCGAGACGACGCTGACCCAGACCCAGCGCGGCTCGCCGCTGATGCGGACCGACAGGCCCGACGGCGGCGGGTTCCTGTGGTGCGGGTCCTCGGCCCGCGACTGCGAGGCCAGCGCCGCCGCTCGGACGGCCCGGGCGGCGCGCGAGGAAGCCGAGGCCTTCCGGCTGCTCTATGTGGCCCTGACCCGCGCCCGGGATCGCCTCGTGCTGTGCGGCAGGGTGGCCGAGCGCACCGATCCGGCCAAGCTGAAAGGCTGGTGGGGCGCCATCCGCGACGCCCTGGCCCACGAGGGGATCAGCGACCGGGTCCGGACGGTCCGTTGCGGCGAGATGGAGGTCCAGCGCTATGGCCCCGACCCCGAGGTGCGGGCCAGGACCGAAGCGACCGTCGCGCAGGTCTCCGCCCTGCCCGCCTGGACTCACGCCATTGCGAAGCCCGAGGCCTTTGCCCGCTACGCCTCGCCGTCCGACCTGGGCGAAGGGGCGGCCGTGCCAGCGCCCTCGCCGCTGGCCGCGGCCCAGGGACTGGGACGGTTCCGGCGCGGCGACCTGATCCACCGGCTGCTGCAGCTGCTGCCCGACCTGCCCTCGCCCGACCGCGCGGCGGGCGCGGCGGCGCTGCTGGCGCGCGAGGCCGACCTGACGAACGACCAGCGCGCCGAGATGGCGGCGGCGGCCATGTCCGTGCTGGAAGATACTCGTTTCGCCGAGGTGTTCGGCCCCGGGTCGCGGCCGGAGGTGGCCGTGGCCGGCACGGCCAGCGCCCTGCCGCCGGGCCTGCGCATCTCGGGCCGGATCGACCGGCTGGTGGTGCTGGAGGACCGGGTGCTGGTGGTGGACTTCAAGACCAACCGGCCCTCGCCCGACGCGGTCGAGGCCGCCGACCCGGCCTACCTGCGCCAGATGGCGCTCTACTCGGCGGTGCTGGCGGATGTGTTCCCCGGCCGGCGCGTGGAGGCCGCCATCGTCTGGACCGACGGGCCGAAGCTGATGCCGGTTCCAGAAAAGCTGATCGCCCAAACCCTTGCCGAGCTCCGCCGTGACGGTTGATGTAAGGGCGAGCTCCGCCTACATGCGCGAACCAAGAGGCGCGGACCGGCGTTGCCGTGAGACCCGCGCGAGAGGAGTTTTCCGATGAGCACCGTGAAGGTTACCGACGACACCTTCCAGGCCGACGTCCTGCAGTCCGAAACCCCCGTGCTGGTGGATTTCTGGGCCGAGTGGTGCGGCCCGTGCAAGCAGATCGCCCCCGCCCTGGAACAGCTCTCGGACGAGCTGGCCGGCAAGGTGACGATCGCCAAGCTCGACATTGAGCAGAGCCCGACCACCCCCTCGCGCTACGGCGTGCGCGGCATCCCCACGATGATGCTCTTCAAGGGCGGCCAGATGGCCTCCATGAAGGTCGGCGCCATGCCGAAGCAGAAGATCCTGGAGTGGCTGGCCGAGGCCGGCGTCGCGGCATAGAGACCATCCCTCCCCTCGTGTAGGGATGTCTTCTCAGCCCGGCCACGTCTCTGGGCTCATGGCCAGGACCTCGCCGGCGAAGTGCAGGCCGCCGCAGACGAGCACGTGAGGCGCGGGGCCGTCGGTCTCCAGGGCGCGGGCGACGGCGTCCTGCACATTGGCCGAGGTTTCGGCGTCGAGGCCGACTGCGGCGGCGGCGGCGGCCAAGTCTTCCGCTGTCGCCGCGATGGGGCTGTCGAAGGTGGTGCAGATCACCCGCGGCCGCATCTCGGCGAAGGGGCGGAAGAAGCCCTCCGCGTCCTTGCGCGCGAACATGCCCGTCACCAGCACCAGCGGCCGGGGATCGCGGTCGACGATCCGACTGGCGGCCTCGGCCAGGGCGCGGCCGGCATGCGGGTTGTGCCCGCCGTCCAGCCAGATGTCCGAGCCGCGGGCGCGGGCAAGGTCGGCCAGCGGGCCGGCGGTGAGCCGCTGCATCCGGGCCGGCCAGACCGCGCTGGAGACGCCGCGGCCCAGGGTCTCGTCCGAGAGGCCGTGGTCGAAGGTGAGCGCGGCCGCCACCGCCACGCCGGCATTGTCGAACTGGTAGCCGCCGAACAGGCTGGGCGCCGGCAGGTCGAGGAGGCGGTCGGGCATCTGCACCAGCAGGCGGCCACGCTCCTCCCAGGCGTCGAAGTCCCGCCCCATCAGCAGCATCGGCGCCATGCGGTCGTCGGCCTCGCGCTCGATCATCTCCAGCGCCTCTTCGGGCTGGCGGGCGACGACGACGGGCCGGCCGTGCTTGATGATCCCAGACTTTTCCCAGGCGATCTTGGGCAGGCCAGGGCCCAGCATCTCCAGATGGTCGAGGTCGACCGGCGTGATCACGCTGACCGCGGGGGCGTCGAAGACGTTGGTGGCGTCGAACCGGCCGCCCAGGCCCACCTCGACGACGCAGAGGTCGGCCGGCGTCTCGGCGAAGGCGAGGAAGGCCAGGACCGTGGTGATCTCGAAGAAGCTGATGGGCTCGCCGCCGTTGGCCGCCTCCAGTCGATCGGTGAGGTCGGTGAGCTGGTCGTCGGTGATCAGCTTTCCGGCCAGCCGGATCCGCTCGGCGAAGCGCACGAGGTGCGGCGAGGTCAGAGCGTGGACCCGCAGGCCCGCCGCCTCGCCGATAGCGCGCAGGTAGGCGACGGTCGAGCCCTTGCCGTTGGTGCCGGCCACGTGGATCACGGGCGGCAGCTTGCGGTGGGGGTTTCCCACGGCCGCCAGCAGCCGCTCGACGCGGCCGGTCGAGAGGTCGATCAGGGTTGGATGATTGGCCCGCAGGCGCTGGATCACCGCGTCGGACGCGCGGATGGGATCGTGGCCCGGATCGGGTAGCACTTGCGACATCAGATCTCCCCGCGTGGGGAGCATCTAGGCAGCATCAGGCGGCTCGGGAACGCGCGCGCCCCATGGTCAGGGTCTTCATGATCGAGGCCAGTTTGGCCGGGATGTCGGCGCGCTTGACGACCTGGTCCACCATGCCGTGCTCCACGAGGAACTCCGAGCGCTGGAAGCCTGGCGGCAGCGTCTCGCGGATGGTCTGCTCGATCACTCGGCGGCCGGAGAAGCCGATGGTGGCGTTCGGCTCGGCGAGATGGATGTCGCCCAGCATGGCGTAGGACGCGGTGACGCCGCCCGTGGTCGGGTCGGTGAGCACCACGATGTACGGCAGGCCCGCGGCCTTCACCTCGTTCAGCGCCAGGGTCGTGCGCGCCATCTGCATGAGGGAGAGCGTGCCCTCCTGCATGCGCGCGCCGCCCGACGCGGTGAAGATCACCAGCGGCACCTCGCGCTTCACGGCCTCCTTGGCGGCGATGACGAAGGTCTCGCCGGCGGCCATGCCCAGGCTGCCGCCCATGAAGGCGAAGTCCTGCACGATCACCACCGCCGGCTGGCCCTGGATGTGGCCATAGCCGACGGCCATCGAGTCCTGCTCGCCGGTGGCCTTGCGGGCCGCCTTCAGGCGCTCGGGATAGGGCTTGTCGTCCGGGAAGTTCAGCGGGTCATCGGCCACGATCGGCGTGGCGATCCGCTCGTACTTGGCGTCGTCGAAGGTGTAGTCGAGGCGCAGCTTGGCGCCGATCCGCATGTGGTTGCCCGAGGGCGTCACCCACATGGCCGCCTCGAGGTCCGGGCGATACAGCATCTCGCCCGTATCGGGGCATTTCACCCAGAGGTTCTCGGGTGTGTCCTTCTTGGTGAGGCCACGGACGCCTGGGGCGATCCTGGAGAGCCACCCCCGCCGGCGCTCGGCCGTAGGACGGCCCGGTTTGTCGTTTCGGTGTTCAGCCATCGCCATGGTTTTCAGACCGCCGTGAGGCCCCGACGCGAGACGCGTACAGCCTTAGCCAGAGATTCCACTTTGGAAAGAACTCGGGTGGTCACGTCTTCGTTCAAATCCACTGCTTCGGCCACTTCGTCCACAAGCGCGGACCCGACCACCACCCCATCGGCCACCTGAGCTATAGCCGATGCGCGCTCCGGTGTCTTGATCCCGAAACCGACTGCGACAGGAAGGCCCGAGGCCTTGCGGATGCGCTCGACGTTCGGGGCCACCGCCTGGGCGTCCGCCTCCTTCACCCCGGTCACCCCCGCCACCGAGACATAGTAGACGAAGCCGGAGGCCCGGCGGATCACCGTGGGCAGGCGCTTGTCGTCGGTCGTGGGCGTAGTCAGGAAGATCAGCGCCATGCCGTTCGCTTCGAGCGCGTCGGCCAGCGGATCGGCCTCCTCGGGCGGGCAGTCCACGACGATCATGCCGTCGACGCCGGCGTCGGCCGCCGCCTTGGCGAATGCCTCGAAGCCCCACGAGACGAGCGGGTTCATGTAGCCCATCAGGATGATCGGGGTCGCCTGGTCGCCGCCCCGGAAAGCGCGGATGAGGTCCAGCGTACCGTGCAGGGTCATGCCCTTGGCGAGCGCGCGCTGGGCGGCGCGCTGGATGGGCGGCCCCTCGGCCATCGGGTCGGAGAAGGGGAAGCCCACCTCGATCAGGTCGGCTCCGGCCGCCGGCAGCCCCTTCAGGATCGCCAGCGCGGTGTCAGCATCGGGATCGCCGGCCATGACATAGGAAACGAAGGCGGCGCGCCCCTCGGCCTTCAGGGCCGCGAAGCGGGCGTCGATACGGGATTTGGTCAAATCCGGCGTCCCTTAGATCTGACGGCCAAGGTGGGTGGCCACCGTGTTCACGTCCTTGTCGCCGCGGCCGGACAGGTTCAGCACCACGACGCCGCCCTTGCCGACCTCACGCGCCACGTCGCCGACGCGTGCGAGGGCGTGGGCGCTTTCGATGGCCGGCAGTATGCCCTCGAGCTTGGACAGCAGCATGAAGGCCTCCAGCGACTCGGCGTCGGTGGCCGTGAGGTAGGTGGCCCGGCCCACGTCGTGGAGCCACGAGTGTTCGGGCCCGATGCCGGGATAGTCGAGGCCCGCGGAGATCGAGTGAGCCTCGGTGATCTGGCCTTCGCGGTCCTGCAGCAGGTAGGTCATGTTGCCGTGCAGGACACCCGGACGCCCGCCGTTGATGGCCGCTGCGTGGCGGTCGGTATCCATGCCCTCGCCCGCCGCCTCCACGCCGTAGAGCTTCACGCCCTCGTCGTTCAGGAACGGATGGAAGATGCCGATGGCGTTCGAACCGCCGCCGACGCAGGCGATCACGGCGTCGGGCAGGCGTCCTTCCGCCTCGACGATCTGTTCGCGCACCTCGCGCCCGATGACCGCCTGGAAGTCGCGGACCATCTCCGGATAGGGGTGCATGCCGGCGGCGGTGCCGATCAGGTAGTAGGTGTCGTGGACGTTCGTGACCCAGTCGCGCAGGGCCTCGTTCATGGCGTCCTTGAGGGTCGCCGAACCAGAGGTCACCGGCCGCACCTCGGCGCCCAGCAGGTTCATCCGGAAGACGTTCGGCTTCTGCCGCTCCACGTCGACCGCGCCCATGTAGACCACGCACGGCAGGCCGAAGCGGGCGCAGACGGTTGCCGTGGCCACGCCGTGCTGCCCGGCGCCGGTCTCAGCGATGATGCGCGTCTTGCCCATCCGCATGGCCAGCAGGATCTGGCCCATGCAGTTGTTGATCTTGTGGGAGCCGGTGTGATTCAGCTCCTCGCGCTTCAGATAGATTTTCGCGCCGCCGTAGTGCGCGGTGAGGCGCTCGGCGAAATAGAGCGGGCTCGGCCGGCCGACATAGTGAGTGAGGTAGCCGCCGAGCTCGGCCTGGAACGCCGGGTCGGCCTTCGCCGCCTCGTAGGCCGCGGTCAGGTCGTGGACCAGCGGCATCAGCGTTTCCGGCACATACTGCCCGCCAAAGTCGCCGAAGCGGCCCTTGGCGTCGGGGTAGGCGGAATAGTCGTTGGGTCGTGTGGGCGCGTTCATGGCGGCGAATGGCGTCTCAGGCGCGTCTGACAGCGTCGAGAAACGCCGTGATCAAGGCCGGGTCCTTTAGTCCCGGACCGCGCTCCACGCCAGAGGAAACGTCCACCAGCGGGGCGCCGGCCTGGGCGATGGCGTCGGCGACGTTCCAGGGATTCAACCCGCCGGCGAGGAACCACGGGCGCTTGAAGCGGCGGCCCTCCAGCAGGGTCCAATCGAAGGCTGCCCCCAGGCCGCCCGGCCGATCCGCGTCCTTCGGCGGCTTGGTGTCGAACATGAGGTGCTCGACCACGGGTTCGTAGCTGGCTGCGGGGGTGAAGTCGGAAGCGTCTGAGACCGACAGCACCTTGACGATACCGCGGCCGGACCGCTGGCCCACTTCGCGGACGCGTGCCGGGCTTTCCTTGCCGTGCAACTGGATGAGATCGGGGGAGAGGCCGGCGACGATAGCGTCAACCTCCGCATCCGTAGGATCGACCGTCACGGCGACGACCTTCACGCCCTTGGCCCGCGCGGGCGGTGCGAGCCGGCCGGCCGCTTCCGGCGCTATGTCGCGGGGGCTCTTCGGGAAGAACATGAACCCGAGAAAGGCCGCCCCGCCGTCAACGGCCGCCTGCACCGCCTCGGGGGTCGAAACTCCGCAGATCTTGGCCTTTGCTGACATGATCGCGGATTAGGGGGCTGTCAGGCGCCCGCGCAACCCCTGCCGCTACGGCCGGCCCTTCAGAAGGTCCCGGATTTCCATCAGCAGGGCCTCCTGCGGCGGCGGAGCCGCCGGGGCCGCGTCGGCCGGCGGCGGGGCGCGGCGCATGGCGTTCACCGCCTTGACGATCAGGAACACCACCCAGGCCACGATCAGGAACTTGATGCCGGCGTTGATCAGGGCGCCGTATTGGATGGCTACCAGCTCGCTGGCCTCGGTGGCGGGATCGTCCGGCTTCAGCACCCAGGCCAGCTTCGAGAAATCGACGCCGGAAAGCAGCATCCCGATAGGCGGCATCACTACCTGGTCGACCAGGACTTTGACGATGTCGTTGAAGGCCGCGCCGATGATCACGCCGACCGCAAGGTCGACGACATTGCCGCGCTGGATGAACTCGCGGAATTCCGAAAAAATGCCCATCGAAGCCCTCCATTCAGAGAGCTGAGACCGATCAGCCCTCGTCCTCGGCGTTCAGCCGCTCGCGCAGCTCCTTGCCGCTCTTGAAGAAGGGGACGTGTTTGGCGCGCACGTCAACCGGCTCGCCGGTGCGGGGATTGCGACCCGCGCGTGCATCCCGCGAGCGGACCGAAAGTGCGCCGAAGCCACGCAACTCGACCCGGCCACCCTCTTCCAGCGCCTGGATCATCCGCTCCAGCACGACGCCGACCACCCGCTCGATATCGCGCTGGGTGAGGTGCGGGTTCTCCTCCGCGAGTTTTGCGATGAGCTCGGACTTGATCATCTATCCCCTCAAGCGGCGCGACCATGGGCGACTCCGCCACGGGGATCAAGGCGCAAAAAGGGTTAGCGCGCCCCTACGGTGAAGCTTATTTCGCGGTGTGGCGCTGCAACCTCGGCGCGCGGGTGTCAGAGGGGAGCCCGGATCAGACTGTCCTCCGACGCGACGCGACGCAGCGTGCGGGTGGCCGCCTCGGCCTCGGCCGCCGGAATCTCGGATTGCAGGGAGCGGACGTCGATGGTGAACCGGGCCACGCCTCCGTCGATGCCCGAGGCGCGCACAAGCTCCATACCGCCGACCATCTCCCGGCCGGCCGGACCGCGGACGGTGAAGCCCTTGCCGCCTTGAGGAAGGACCATCTCGGTGGTGGTGCGCACGAAGACGGGGAAGGGCACGGCATAGGGCGCATCCCGGTTGGGGCCCGGTTCGCGGCGAGGGAAGCCCTGGGTCTGGTTGTTGGAGACCGAGACTCGATACTCCCGTACGCCAAGGTCCGGGTTCGTCCGCCAGTCCAGGTCGGCAACGCCAGACAGACGGATCTCGAAGGCGTCGTTCTCCACATCGTCCCGCCAGTCGATCTTCTCGACCTCGATCCAGCTCATGTTGCCCGACATTTGCTGGCGGAACGTGCGCTCCAAGTCCGTCCGCGGCGTGATGGCCACCATCTGCCGCATGGCGTTGGCCGCATCCCCGGTCAGGCGCGTGTTCATCATCACGCCGGCGCGGACGTCGAGCCCTTTGGACGCGTCGAA
This sequence comes from Phenylobacterium kunshanense, assembly GCF_003254525.1. Classification (GTDB taxonomy): domain Bacteria; phylum Pseudomonadota; class Alphaproteobacteria; order Caulobacterales; family Caulobacteraceae; genus Phenylobacterium; species Phenylobacterium kunshanense. The sequence goes on along the minus strand of NZ_QFYS01000005.1, from coordinate 233,544 downwards.
GCGGATCTTCGCCTCGATCTGCGGCGCATCGAGCGGCGGCAGGTCGATCCGCTCCAGGTCCGCGCCAGCAGCGCGTACCGGCAGCGCCCAGCGGTGAGGCGGCGGGCGCAGCGCGTCCAGGCCGCTGCGGTCACCAGTGCGGGTGCCGTCCAGCCAGTAGACCTTGCCCTCCACGGTGGCGCGCACCAGCACATGGTTGAAGGCCGCCAGGGACGGAAGCCGCTCGTCCATGCCGTCGCCACCGCCGAGGCTGACCAGCGCCGGCTCGGCCTCGACCTCCAGCGCCTTCAGGATAGCGAGCAGGAGCGCGGTCTTGCCCTTGCAGTCCCCGAACTTCCGACGCCACGTCTCGTCGGCCGGGGCCGGCACATAGCCGCCGTCGCCGATGCCGATGAAGAAGTAACGGGTCTTGTCCTCCACCAGTCGCAGCGCGGCGAAGGCCCGCGCCTTGGGATCGCGGGTGCGGGCGGCGATGGCGTCCACTTCAGCCCGCAGATCGGAGTCCGCCCCGATGACGGAGGCGCTGGCGTAGAGGGGGGCCATCATGCGCGAGACTTCATTCCAGCTCTCGAAGCTGGAGGTCTCCAGGGAGCCCAGGCGGCGGAAGCGCGGCGGCGCGCCGATGGGCGGCTTGGGCGCCTGGGCGTTGGTGATGTCCCGCTCCAGGACGGTCCACCCGCCCTCCTCGCCGAGGTTCGGTTCGCCAAAGCCCTCGGTGGCGCGAAAGCGGACCGGCGCGCCCTTCGGCCATGTGAGCCGCACCCGGTAGCGGCTGGCCACGCCTGGAAAGGCGAGGGCTTCCAGGTCGTAGGAGCGATTGCCGGCCACCGGATCGCGACCGGAATGGCTCCAGGACGCATCGAGGATGTCGCCCACCTGCAGGCCCTCGATCTGCTGGCTGGCGCTCATGCGGCCATCCAGCATCGCCCGCTCCAAGTCCTGTTCCCGGCGAAGGACCAACATGTTCCGGCCCTTGGCCAGGAGGTCGATCGTCTTGTCGCCGCGGATGATCCGCAGGGAATGGATCGTCACCTGCTCGTCGTCGGGATCCCAGGTGACGCCGAAGGTCGTCAGCGCGGGCAACCCCTCGGTCTTCAACACCTTGCGGACGCGGCGATTGTAGTAGCCGTCGCCCTCCGGCGTGAGGCGGCTCTGGTTGTCGTCGAGGAGGGTCTGGACGGCCGGCGCGCCCTCGGCCGGCGGGGCGGGCGGGACCTCGGCCACCTGCACCCACTTCGGCGGCGGCCCGTACTGGGGCTTTGGCGCTGCAAGCGCCGGCGCGGCGATCAGGACGGCGGCGACGGCGACACTGGCGAAACGCAGCACTGGGCGTGAGATCCTTCGACAACCTGGGAGGTCACGATAAAGCGCCGCCCGCAAAACGAAAGCGCCGCCAAAATGAAAGGGGCTCCCGCCTTTCGAGCGGGAGCCCCCTCACCTGCTTCACAGGGACTCCCCCGAGGGGGAGCCGCCGCTATTCCTTCGAGGCCTTCTCGCGGAGAGCCGCGCCGAGGATGTCGCCCAGCGAGGCGCCGGAGTCCGACGAGCCGAACTGCTCGATGGCTTCCTTCTCTTCCGCCATCTCGAGCGACTTGATGCTCAGCGAGATGCGGCGGGCGGCCTTGTCGACGTTGGTCACCTGGGCGTCGACGCGGTCACCCACGGCGAAGCGCTCGGGACGCTGGTCGGCGCGGTCGCGGCTCAGGTCCGACTTGCGGATGAAGGCCGACATCGGGGCTTCCTCGTCGCCGAACTTCACCTCGATGCCGCCCGAGGTGACCTCGGTGACGGTCGTGGTGACAGTCTGGCCCTTGCGGAAGGTGTCGCCTTGCAGCGGGTCGCCCGACAGTTGCTTGATGCCGAGGGAGATACGCTCCTTCTCGACGTCCACGTCCAGGACGCGGGCCTTCACGGTCTCGCCCTTCTGGTACTTGGCGATGGCTTCTTCACCCGGCGTCGCCCAGTCGAGGTCGGACAGGTGCACCATGCCGTCGATGTCGTTCTCCAGGCCGATGAACAGGCCGAACTCGGTGGCGTTCTTGACTTCGCCCTCGACGACCGTGCCGATCGGATGGTCGGCCACGAACTTTTCCCACGGGTTGGCCAGGGCCTGCTTGAGGCCCAGGGACACGCGGCGCTTCGACGGATCGACGTCCAGCACCACCACGTCGACTTCCTGCGAGGTCGACACGATCTTGCCGGGGTGGACGTTCTTCTTGGTCCACGACATTTCCGACACGTGCACCAGGCCCTCGACGCCGGCTTCCAGCTCCACGAAGGCGCCGTAGTCGGTGATGTTGGTGATGCGGCCGGTGAACTTCGCGCCCACCGGGTACTTGGCTTCCACGCCGTCCCACGGGTCCGACTGGAGCTGCTTCATGCCGAGCGAGATGCGCTGGGTGTCCGGGTTGATCTTGACGATCTGGACCTTCACCGTGTCGCCGACCGCGAGCACCTGGCTCGGGTGGTTCACGCGCTTCCAGCTCATGTCGGTGACGTGCAGCAGGCCGTCGATGCCGCCGAGGTCCACGAACGCACCGTAGTCGGTGATGTTCTTGACCACGCCTTCGCGGACTTCACCCTCTTGCAGCTGCGACACCAGCTCGGTGCGCTGCTCGGCGCGGGCTTCTTCCAGGATGGCGCGACGCGACACGACGATGTTGCCGCGCGGACGGTCCATCTTGAGGATGGCGAAGGGCTGTTCCTTGCCCATCAGCGGGCCGACGTCGCGCACCGGACGGATGTCCACCTGCGAGCCGGGCAGGAACGCCGAGGCGCCGCCCAGGTCGACGGTGAAGCCGCCCTTCACGCGGCCGACGATGACGCCCATCACCGGCTCGTTCTTCTCGTAGACGCCTTCCAGGCGGGTCCAGGCTTCCTCGCGGCGGGCCTTCTCGCGGCTGATGACCGCCTCGCCCATGGCGTTCTCGACGCGCTCCAGGAACACCTCGACGGTGTCGCCGGCCTTCAGCGGCGGCTTGTCCTCGCCGGGGGCGGTGAATTCCTTCAGCGGCACGCGGCCTTCGGTCTTCAGACCGACGTCCACGATGGCGAAGTCCTTCTCGATGGCCACGACCTTGCCGTGGACCACTTGGCCTTCCATGAAGTCACGCCCGCCGAGGGACTCGTCGAGCAGCGCGGCGAAGTCGTCGCGCGAGGGATTGAGGCTCAGATCGTCAGCCATAGGGTCTTTCGTTCGATAATGACCAATGGGGCCGCGCACCCGGGGGTGTCGGACGGTCCCGTTCGGTCGGGTTAGAGGTTGCAACCGAAGGCTCGGGGTATACCCCGAGCGGTGAATGTCTGCCCGCGGCGATCGAGGGAAAGGCGCGGTTGGATTTGCCGGCTAGGAAGTCTCCCAGCGGGCGCGCGCCGCCTCGACGATGCGGCGGGCCGCATCGGCGGCCTGCTCTATAGTCATTTCAGTGGTGTCGAGCAAGTTCGCGTCCGGGGCCTGGGTCATGGGCGCGGCCTCACGCCCCCCGTCCCGGGCGTCGCGACGGCGGATGTCTGCCAGCACGTCCTCGTAGGCTACGGACTCGCCCTGCCCTGCGAGTTGCTTCCAGCGCCGCTCGGCGCGGACTTCCGGCGTCGCGGTCACATAGAGCTTCGCCGGCGCGTCCGGGCAGATCACCGTGCCGATATCGCGCCCATCCAGCACCGCCCCGCCCGGTCGGGCGGCGAAGCTGCGCTGGAAGTCCAGCAACGCGGCGCGGACCTGCGGATGCACGGCCACGCGGCTGGCCAGCTCGCCCGCCGCGCGGGTGCGCAGGGCGGCATCGTCCAGCAGGTCGGCGGTCAGGGTCGTGGCGACCGCGCCGACCCGCTCGGGATCGTCGAGATCGGCCCCGGCCCGTTCGGCCAGCACGCCCACGCCGCGATACAGGAGGCCCGTGTCCAGCACCGGAAGGCCGAACGCGGCGCCCAGCCGCGTGGCGATGGTCCCTTTGCCGGAGGCGGCCGGGCCGTCCACCGCGATGACGAAGGTTGTCACGCCTCGACCGCCTCGCCGATCTCGGCGCCCAGGCCGCGCATCAGGTCGACGAAGCCGGGGAAGCTGGTGGCGATCATGCCGGGCTCGTCCACGCGAACGGGCTCTTCGGCCGCGAGGCCCAGGATGAGATGCGACATGGCGATCCGGTGGTCGCCGTGGGTGGTGACGCCGGCGCCCCCTTGAACCAGATGGTTGCCGCGCTTGGCGCCGATGACCGTGAGCGCTTCGGGCTCCTCCTCCACACCGATGCCGCAGGCGGCAAGGCCGGCGGCCATCAGGGCGATCCGGTCGCTCTCCTTCACGCGCATCTCGCCGATGCCGCGCATGGTCGTCTTGCCTTCGGCGAAAGCCGCAGCGACCGCCAGGATCGGGTACTCGTCGATCATCGAGGGCGCGCGCTCGGGCGGCACGTCGACACCGACCAGTTCCGAGTGCCGGGCGGTGACGTCCGCCACGGTCTCCCCGCCCTCGTCGCGCACGTTGGTCACCGACAGGTCGGCGCCCATCTCGCCCAGGGTGTCCAGCAGGCCGATCCTCAGAGGGTTCAACAGCATGCCCTGCACCGTCACCTCGGAACCGGGCGTGACCAGCGCCGCCACCAGCGGGAAGGCCGCAGAGGACGGATCACCCGGCACATGGATACGCGTCCCGGTCAGCTTCTGGCCGCCGCGAAGCACGATATGGCGCCCAGCCCCCGCCTCCCGCACCTCGACCTCGGCGCCGAAGCCACGGAGCATCCGCTCGGTGTGATCGCGGGTGGCTTCCGGCTCGATCACCTCGGCGCCGCCGTCGGCATGGAGGCCAGCGAGCAGCACCGCCGACTTCACCTGCGCCGACGGCTCGGGCAGCGTGTAGGCGATGTGCTTCAACCCGCCGCCCTTGAGGGTCAGGGGCAGACGCCCGCCCGAACGGCAGAGCCAGGTCGCGCCCATCTGGCCCAGCGGCTTCAGCACCCGGTTCATCGGCCGGCCGCGCAGCGACTGGTCGCCGGTGAAGGTGACGGAGAGGTCGAAGCCCGCAGCCGCGCCCATGATCAGGCGCACGCCGGTGCCGGCGTTGCCGCAGTCCACCACGTCGGCCGGCTCGGACAAGCCGCCGCGCCCCTCGACACGCCAGCGACCGTCGCCCAGGCGCGCCACATCGGCGCCGAAGGCGGCCATGGCGGCCGCCGTGCGACGCACATCGTCGCCCTCCAGCAGGCCTTCGATTTCGGTCACGCCAGTGGCCAGGGCGCCGAGGATCAGGGCGCGGTGGCTGATGGACTTGTCCCCCGGGGCGCGAACCACGCCCTTGAGCGGGCCCGCGCGCCTGGCGGTCAGATGGGCCGCCGTCATGTGTTGAAAACGCGCCTCCGGAACAGGGTCAGAGTCGAAAGGGGGATTGCTTTGACAGTCGCCCCGCCCCGTGGCAAGGGACGCCGCCTCTCGCGAAACCGCTGACATTTAGAGGGTCGCCACCTTTGGCCAATCCCGAACTGGGCACGAAGCAAATCTGCCCGACCTGCCAAGCTAAGTTCTACGATCTGAACAAGCGCCCCGCGCACTGTCCAAAGTGCCATAGCGAGTTTGATCCTGACGAAGCCGTCCGCAACCGCCGCGTCCGCGCGCGCTCCATCGTGCCCGACACGGAGGAGGCCGAGGATCAGGTCGTCGAGAAGGAAACCGACGACGAGGAAGAAGAGGACGTCGCCACGCCGGAGTTGGACGAGGTCGCCGACGAGCCGCCACTGGTCACCGACGACGATGACGACGGCGCCGACGGCAGCCCCGCCGTGTCCGAGGACTTGGGCGAGTTCACCGACGACGAAGACGTCGAAGACGCCGACGACGTGCCCTTCCTCGAGGACGAGGATGAAGACGACTTCGACGAATCCGAGATCGAAGGCCTTCCGGACGGGGGGGACGACGACCGCTGATTCCGGTCCGCGCCGGCCACCAGACCGGCGCGGCGCCCGCGACAAAAAAAGCCTGCAAACGGGGCTTGATCGCGGGAACCGGTTTGAATAGGTTCCGCGCCTTCCCGGGGGGCCAGCCTCCTCAGGAAGACCCGGACCTCGGGGCTATAGCTCAGTTGGTAGAGCGCTTGAATGGCATTCAAGAGGTCAGCGGTTCGACTCCGCTTAGCTCCACCATGGAGGCCCGCCGGCAACCCCGGCGGGCCTTCGCCTTTTCTGGCCCATGCGTTCGCTTGCAAATGACTTTGCGAATGACTTGCATAAAACGATAGCCTATAGCGGCGCTCGCAACCCGAGGGCGCCATGCGTACGTCTGCTTCATTCCCAATCCTGCTCGCCGCGGCCCTGGCCGCTTCCCCCGCGCTCGCCGACGAGGCCGATAGCGGTGGTCGCGAGGTCAGCGAAGTCGTCGTCACCGCCGCACGGACCGTGCTGCCGGCCAATGCCCTGCCGCTGACCGTCGACGTCATCGACAAGTCGAAGCTTGACCAGCAGGTGACGATCTCGGGTTCGGTGGTGGACGCGGTGGCGGCGCTGACTCCGTCCTTCTCGCCCACCCGCCAGAAGCTGTCGGGCGCCGGCGAGACCCTCCGCGGGCGCTCGCCCCTGTACGCCATCAACGGCATCCCTCAATCGACGCCACTGCGTGATGGCTCCCGCGATGGCTTCACCATCGACCCATTCTTCGTCGATCGGGTTGAGGTGATCTTCGGCTCGAACGCCCTGCAGGGCATCGGCGGCACGGGCGGAATCGTAAACCAGGTGACGGTCGGCGCGCCCAAGACCGAGGGGCTGAGCGGGCGGACCCTGCTGCAGACCGTGGCGGACGACGAGGGCCACGGGGACGGTTTCGGCTACAAGGCGGCGGGACTGCTGAGCTGGAGGGGCGGCGCCTTCGACGCCACCGTGGGCGGAGCGTACGAGACTCGAGGCGCCTTCTACGATGGCCGCGGAAATCGCGTGGGCTTCGACACCGTCCAAGGTGAAACCCAGGATTCAGAGAGCTGGTCGCTGTTCGGCCGATTTGGCTACGCGGTCAGCGAGACAGCGCGGCTCGACCTGATCCTCAGCCGCTTCCAGCTTGATGGAGACGGCGACTATCTGGCGCTTGTCGGCAGTCGCGCGGCCAACCGGCCCACCTCCGCCATCCGCGGCAAGCCGCCGGGCGTGCCAGCCCGCGGCCGGACCGAAAGCGCGGCGATCTCCTACGTCGACGACGGCCTGTGGGGCGGGCACCTGGTCACCCAGGCCTTCTTCAACCGCAGCCGCGACACGTTCGGCAGCGATCCCACGCCGATCCCGACCTTCCAGGACGCCCGCATCGCGCCCGTGGGCACGCTGTTCGATCAGTCCGAGAACCGCTCGCGCAAGCTGGGGGCGAAGGCCAGCTACGAGCGGGCCGTGCCCGGGATCGAGGGCCTCACCGCCACCGTAGGCCTGGACCTGCTGTACGACCGCACCGAGCAGGTGCTGATCCAGACCGACCGCTCCTGGGTGCCGCAGACCGACTTCCGCAGCATCGCCCCGTTCGCCCAGGCGAACCTGGCGCTGCTGGACGGCAAGCTGCGCCTGGCCGGCGGCGTGCGGAACGAGAACGTCCGCATCAAGATCGACGACTTCACGACCCTGGCCTCCTATGGCGCCCGGGCGGTGTCGGGCGGCTCGCCGGACTTCAGCGACACGTTGTTCAATGCCGGGATCATCGCCGAGCCGATTCCGGGGCTCCGCGCCTATGCCAGCTACGCCGAGGGCTACACCGTGCCCGACGTGGGCCGGATCACGCGGGGGATCACCCAGGTCGGTGTCGACATCGACAACTTCCTCGACATCAGCCCGATCATCTCGAACAACCGCGAGATCGGCCTGGAGCTGAAGCGCGGCCCGCTCCAGGCCAGCGCCAGCTACTTCTGGTCGACCAGCACCAAGGGCCAGCTCCTGGTTCTGGTGGGCACGGTGTTCGAGGTCCAGCGCCAGCGCGTGGAAATCGAGGGCCTGGAGTTGAACGCCACCTTGCAGACCCCGATCCCAGGCGTGACGGTCTCGGCCGGTTACGCGCACCTGCTCGGTGAGGCCGACTCCAACGGCGACGGCAAGGTGGACATCGACCTCGACGGGGCGAACATCTCGCCGGATCGGATCCTGGTGGGGCTGAACTACAACCAGGGCCCATGGGCGGCGCGGCTGCAGGCGCAAGGGTTCCTCGCGCGCGACTTCAAGGGCGCCGATCCTCGAAACAGCTTCGGCGGCTACGCCCTGCTCGACGGCTCGGTCCGCTACGACACCGGCAAGTGGGGCGGGGTCACCCTGGCGGCCGCCAACCTGCTGGACGAATTCTACATCGACTACAACACCGATACTCAGCAGCCGACCAACAACAGTCGCTTCTTCGCTGGCCGCGGCCGCACCTTCACCCTGGCCTGGGACTACCGCTTCTGATGCGGTTCCTCGACCTCCTGCATCGATGGCTGGGGGGAACCTTCGGACTGCTCCTCGCCGTGCTGGGCGTCTCAGGCGCCCTGCTCGTGCACAAGGATCTCTGGATCGACGTCCCGGGCGCTCGCGACGCCCAGGTCCAGGACACCGCCGCCCTGGTCGCAGCGGTCGAGCGGATCATGGCCGACCCCGCGCGGCGCCCCACCAGCATCAACTTCGCCACCCGGACGTTCGGCCTCGACCGTCTGAGCTATGGAGGCGAGGCGGGCGCCTATGCCGACCAGACAGGCCGCATCGTCGAGCGTTGGGCCGACCGGTGGGACCGCCCGGAGGTCTGGCTCTTCGAACTCCATCACTACCTCCTGAATGGCGATACCGGCGAGATTGCCGCGGGGGTGGCCGGCGTGGCGGGCCTGGTCTTCGTGGTTACGGGCCTGATCCTCTGGTGGCCGCTGCGACGGAGCTTCCAGTTCCGGCTCCTCCCGAGATCGGCGGCGCGCTTTCCGATCCTTCGCCACCACCGGGACTGGGGCGCGATGCTGGCGCCCATCCTGGCGCTCTCGCTGGTCACCGGCACGATCATGGTGTTCCGGCCTGTGACCGATCTGATCCTGGGGCCTGGGGCGACGGCCGAGGTGGACGCCTCGCTGAAGCCCCCCCCCACCCCGCCCAGCCAGACTGGCCGACAAGCCGAACTGGCGCGGCATGATCGAAGCCGCTCGACGCCTGCATCCCGACGCCGAAGTCCGGATCCTGTCGTTGCCCCGTGGCGACAACGGCCTGATCACCCTGCGCCTGCGCCAGCCGCGCGAATGGCTGCCCAACGGCCGCACGACCCTGTGGTTCGCCCCCGACACGGGCGAGTTGGTCCAGGCGCGCGACGCCCTGAAGCTGCCGCCTCGCGCACAGGCCTACAATGCGTTCTATCCGCTGCACGCGGCCAAGATCGGCGGGCTGCCCTATCGCCTTCTGATGACCCTGTCCGGCCTGACCCTGGGCCTCTTCGGCACGCTCACCGTCTGGACCTTCTGGTTCCAGCGTCGGAGGCCCCGCACCCGGTTGGCGAAGACGGCTTAGCCCCGCCCCCTGGACCGGACCGACGCCCGGTTGCATCGTCCCGTGGGCGCAGCGTAAACCCAGCAGGTCCCGTCCAGCCTCCGGAACGACTATGCGTATCGCCAGTCTCCCCTGCGTCCTGATCCTCATGGCCACGACGGCGCTGACCGCGTGCGATCAGCCGAAGTGGCGCGAAAAGCCGGCCGCGGCGCCGGGAGAGTCGGCGGCTCCGGCGGCCACCTCGCCTGTCCGACAGATCCCCAGCGATCCCGCCGGCGTTCCGCCCGGGCCGGACTGGGCGAGCGCGGTGATGGGCAAGACACTGCGGGACGCCTATCCCAAGACAGGTATCTGCAAAGGCAACACCGACATCGTCCAGAAGACCTATGCGGGGCAGCCGGCTGGCATTCAGATCCACGGCTGGGGCTGGGACAACGCCGCGAAGGCCCGGGTCGAGCGCGTGGTCCTGGTGGACAAGACCTTCAAGATCGTCGGCGCTGGGCAGGGCGGCGCGGCGCGGCCGGACGTGCCGCGATCGGTGCCCGAGGTCACCGACCCGAACAGCGGCTGGAACGCCGATGCGCCCGTGACGGCCGGCCCCCTGGACGCCTTCGGCGTCCTGACGGACGGGTCGATCTGCGTGCTCGGCCATATCGAATTCTGAATCGGGTCGGCCTGTGAACCGCAGAGGCGCAGGCGGAGGGGGCGCGGCGCCGGCGCTGAACCGGCCCCCCTGGCTCGCCGCGGCCGCGGCCGCGGGCCTCGCGACCCTCGCCATCTGCTGGCCGGTCTGGCCGGGCTACATGTCCTACGACAGTCTGCTGGCCTGGGACCAGGCCAGCTATGGCGTCCAGACCGCGCTTTGGCCGCCGCTGCACACCTATCTGTTTCAGCTGAGCCGCGCCGCCGGCGCCGGCCCTGGCGGTCTCCTGGCCGCCCAGGTGTTCATCCTGCTCTACGGCGCCATACTGACCCTGCGGATCGCGATCCCCAGCCGCGCGCTGGGGTGGGTCATGGCCGCCTTCTTCCTGGGTGGCGTCGCATACTTCCCGACACTCCTGGGCGCGATGGTCGCCCATTGGCGCGACGTGCCCACCGGCGGCTTCACTCTGCTGGGGATCGCGCTGTGGCTGGCGGCGGCGCGGTATCGGTCGCCGGTGCTCCTGGCGCCGGCCATCCTGGCCTTCGGCGTGTCGGTGGGCCTGCGCTACAACGCCCTGGTGCTGGTCGCGCCACTCATGGCCCTGATGGCCTGGCGTCCCTACCTCGAGCCTCGGGCGAACCCCAGGACGCGAGCCATGGTGATCATTCTGACCCTGGCGAGCCTGGGTCTCGGCTGGGCCTCCGTGCAATGGCGCCTGCCCGATGGTGCGAAGCTGCCGAACCCGGGCGGCCTCAGCGGCGCCCAGCTCTTTGACGTAATCGGCGTCTCGGCCTGCGCGGGACGGAACTATCTGCCCGCCGCAGTGACTGGGCGGCGACCGATCACCGTGCTGCAGATCCGGCAGGCGTACGACCCACGGCATCTACACTCGACGCTGGCGGCGAAGCCAGGCGTGCCGAGACTCGTCGAAACCGACGCCAACGGCGCCGTGCCCAGGATGTGGCGGCGACTGGTGTTTTCGGAAACCGGCTGCTACCTCGCTCACAGGAATGCAGTGTTCGTGGAGCAGATGGGGATGGCCAGGGGGAGCGTCTTCTACCCAGTGCATTCTGGGATCGACGCGAATCCCTACGGACTACGTCTAAGTCAGCCGGACGCGGCGCTTGATCTGAACCGCTACGTGGTCAAGACCGTCGACGAGCCTTGGCGAAGGCCCTACCTGATGTACGTCGCCGCCGCCCTGCTCACCCTCACCGCGGCCGCGTTCAAGCGTCCTCTTGCTCTTGTGCTGGCGGTCGCGACGTTCGGCGCACTGGCATATGCGGGCTTACTCTTCTTCGCCGCTCCGGCCGCGGATGCGCGCTACATCTTTCCCTCCAGCATCGTCTGTCTTCTCACATCCCTGGCCGCCCTCGGCGTGATGGCCAGCCCAAAGGGCCGCACCCGATGACCCCCCCCATGCGCAGCCGCGCCGGCAAGCGTCTCAGCGTCGTGATCCCGATGCACAACGAGGCGGAGGTGCTGGACATCCTGTTCAAGCGCCTCGACGAGACGGTGGCGCCCCTGGGGCTGGACCTGGAGATCGTCTGCGTCGACGACGGCAGCCGGGACAATACCTATGCCCTGATGGTGGAGCGGGCGGCCGGTGACCGCCGAATTCGCCTGATCGGCCTCTCTCGGAACTTCGGCAAGGAGGCGGCGCTGACCGCCGGTCTGGAGGCGGCCAGCGGCGACCTGATCGTGCCACTGGATGCGGATCTTCAGGACCCTCCCGAGCTCATCGGCGAGTTTCTGAGCCTCTGGGAGCAGGGCTATGACGTCGTCTATGGCGTCCGGGCCGACCGCTCTTCGGACACCGCCGTCAAGCGCTGGACCGCCAACGCCTTCTATCGGCTCTTCAACGTCGTATCCGATCAGGCCATACCGGCCTCGACGGGGGACTTCCGCCTCATGGATCGCGCGGTGGTCGAGGCGATCCGGGCGCTGCCCGAGCGCAACCGGTTCATGAAGGGCCTTTTCGCCTGGGTTGGCTTCAAGCAGGTGGGGGTGCCCTATACGCGTCCGATCCGGGCGGCGGGATCGAGCTCCTGGCCCTACGGGCGGCTGTTCCGCTTCGCCATAGACGGGATGACCTCGTTCTCCACCGCGCCGCTTCGCGTGTGGACGCTGGTCGGAATAGGTGCGGCGTTCCTGGCGGTGCTCGCCGCACTCGCCATCGTCGTCCAGGTCCTGGTGGTCGGCCGTCAGGTTCCTGGTTACGCCTCGCTAATGGTCGTCATTCTATTTGCCTTTGCGGTGCAGATGGTCGCCCTCGGCGTCCTCGGCGAATACATCGGCCGGATGTACCAGGAAGTGAAAGGGCGCCCGATCTATCTGGTGCGCGAGCGCGTGGGGTTCGACGGCTGACATGGAACGCGCGATCTACGACCGCATGCGGGAGCTGCAGCGGGACCACTGGTGGTTCGCCGCCCGGCGAGAGATCCTGGAGTCGGAGATCGGCCGGCTGCCATTGCCGCGGCCGGCGCGGATCCTGGAGGTGGGCTGCGGCCCAGGCGGCAACCTCGAGCTCCTGAAACGGTTCGGCGAGGTCCGGGCCATCGAGCCCGACGACGAGTCCCGCGTCTATGCGGCGGAGAGCGCGGGCATCACGGTCGACGGCGGCCTGCTGCCCGACGGCCTCCCCGACCTGGGCGGGCCGTTCGACATGGTCTGCGCCTTCGATGTGATCGAGCACGTGGACGACGACGCCGGCGCCGTGGCGGCGCTGGGCGACCTCCTGAAGCCCGGTGGCTTCCTGGTGGCCACCGTACCCGCCTACGCCTGGATGTGGAGCGAGCACGACGCCAAGCACCACCATAAGCGCCGCTACGCCATGGCCGACTTCCGCAAGCTGTTCGCGGGGCTCAAGGTGCGGCGCGCCACCCATTTCAACAGCGTCCTGTTCCCCCCTATCGCCGCCGTCCGGCTGGCCAAGTCGGCCGCAGGGATCCGCGGCGGCGACGATGAGGCGATGCCATCGCCAGCGCTGAACAGACTGCTGAAGGGCCTCTTCGCCTCCGAGAGGCAGCTCCTGAGGGCGACCGACCTGCCGTTCGGGGTTTCCATCCTGCTGATCGCCGAGCGCCCGGCTTGAGCGACCGCCCGCTGGCCCACCAGGTTCCGCTGTTCGCGATCGTGGGAGCCTGCGCGACACTGACGCATGTGACCGCCGCGCTGGCGGCCAGGGAGGTCGCGGGCCTCTCGCCCATGCAGGCGAACTTCGCAGGCTACCTCATGGCGGTCGGCGTATCGTATATCGGCAATGCGCGACTGACCTTTCGGCGTCGCGCCCTGCACGGCCCGCAGATGCTACGCTTCGCCGTGGTTTCCCTGCTGGGTCTCGCCGTGACCCAAGGATTGACGTGGCTGCTCGTCGAGCAGATGCGCTGGCCATTCTGGCTCGCTCTGGGCGTGATCGCGGTGGCCGTGCCGGCGCTCTCTTTCGTCCTGTCGCGCCTTTGGGCCTTCCGCGCCCCCCACTGACATTGATCCGACCGGTCGGAGCTCCCACATAGGGTGTGTCCGGTCGAAGCGAGCCGATACCGGGCGGTTCGGCCGGAGAGTCGCTTAGTTCGAGGACTCTTCTGGATGAATCGTAGCCTGCTCTTCGACAGCCCGTTCCTGCTGGGCTTCGAGCATACGCGAAGCCTGATCGAGCGGGCGGCGAAGGCCGCCGCTGAAAGCTATCCCCCCTACAACGTGGAGGATCGTGGCGACGGCGCGTTGCGGATCACACTGGCCGTGGCCGGCTTCTCGCCGGACCAGCTGGCGGTGACGATCGAGGATCGCCAGCTCGTCATCGCGGGCCGACGCGACAGCGCCACGGGGAAGCCCGAGGACTCATACCTTCACCGCGGGATCGCGGCGCGAGGCTTCATCCGGAGCTTCGTGCTGGCGGACGGGATGGAGGTGCAGGGCGCGGTTCTGGAGCACGGCCTGCTCCATATCGACCTGGTCCGTCCCGAGCCGGAAAAGCGGGTTCAATCCGTGCCGATCCGGACCGCGGGCTGATCTCCGCAAAGTCTATCCCACCGGGCCGCCGGAAGAGCCGGGGTCCATTCAAATGAAAGGTCGGCTGAACCTGCGGCCTTTCGGAGCGTTGAGTTTCACGGAGGTGGTCATGATGACACCCGTTCTTTCGATGGAAGCGTTCGCGGCGCTAGGCGCCCCCAATCTGGTCTATGTGCGGCCGATCAAAGCCGCCGAGATCATCGCAAGCACGCCTGCGGCGCAGATCCAGAGCTTCGAGCTGGATCCTGATCAGACGCTCTACGCCGTGCACCGCGCCGACGGCGAACGCCTGGCGGTCCTCACTGACCGCGACTCAGCCATGGCCGCAGCCCTGGCGCACGAGCTGGCCCCCGTTTCCGTGCACTGACGGCGGGCGCGCACTTCCACCGGATCAGCAAGCTTCCCCGGCGGCTAGGTAGTCACATCGCTCAGGCCGCCGGGCGGGCGACCACATCCTGCACCAGCAATGCATGGATCGCGTCGGCCGACTGGGCCTTGCGGAGGTGCTCGCGCAGATCGCCCTGACGCAACAGGCGGGAGACGCGCGCGAGGGCGCGCAGATGTTCAGCCCCGGCATTGCGGGGGGCGAACAGGGCGAACAGCAGGTCCACCGGCTGGTCGTCGACCGACCCGAATTCAATAGGCTGTTCCAGGCGTACGAATACGCCCCGCATCCGCTCCAGCCCCTCCAGCCGCGCATGCGGCACGGCCACGCCATGACCCACGCCGGTCGAACCCGCGGTTTCCCGCTCATCGAGCGCATCGAGCACCTGCCCGGCGTCCAGCCCGAAGTTGCGGGCCGCGATTTCCGCGATCACCGCCAGGGCCTTCTTCTTGTTGGCCGCGCTCACGCGCGTTGAGATCGCGGAGCGATCCAGCAATTCGCCGATAGTCATGGTCGTGAAGAACTAACCCCAAACCCCTCGCGGTCCGCCTCAACGCGGACCGCCGGGATGTGTTGCAACTAGTGGGCCGATCCGCCTCCCGCCCCGTTGCGAGGCTTCGTCCGCTCTGGATCGATCCACCCGATATTCCCGTCGGGGCGGCGATATACCACCGAAAGTCCGCCGTGCGCGGCGTTTCGGAACACAATTGTTTGAGCGCCGGAGAGGTCCATTTCCATGACCGCCATCGAAACCGTCATGGTCCGGATCGGACGCTCGGTCTCGGCGATGATCATGGGCTCGGGCAGGCTCTGGCCTTCCGCGATTTCTTCCTCGCCCTCCTCGTCCTCCGGCTGACGGATGACGAAGTAGGCGGCGCTCTCCGCCTGTTTGGCCGCCGCCTGAGGATGATGGTCACGGAGCCGATGCTTGTAGCGCCGTATTCGCCGCGACATCTTCTCGAGCGCCGCATCGAAGGCGGAATGGGCGTCGCTGCCGACCCCGTGAGTCGTCAACTGCTGGCCCGACGCCAGGGTGACCGCGCAATCGACCTTGAAGGCGCTGCCCTCTCGGCTGACCACGACGTCGGCGCCGCCTCCGCGGTCGAAATACTTCGCGATGCTGTTGGAGAGTTCGTCGGCGACCCGCGTCCGCAGAGCCTCGCCGACATCGACATGCTTGCCGGTGACTTGGACTTGCATGCCCTGAACAACGCGCCCGCGCACGAAAGGTGTCAAGCGCCTGATGCGACCTGCCAGACGCGGAGGAACATCCTGACGATAATGTGAGCCGCCAGGACCAGCACGGACGCGCTGGTCGCGGCCAGGGCGTACCCCACCAAGGCGATCAGGCCGTCGCGCTGGATCACGGCGAAGGCGAGGGTCGACACCGCCATGGCCGGCAGGATGTTGCCGCCCGGGATGGGCAGGATGAGCACCAGCGCCAGCGCCAGGCAGACGACGCCGATGACCCGCTCCCCGACCGGATTCAGCAACAGCGTCAGCCGGGGGCGGGAGATCGCCTCGACCTTCCGCAGCGCCCGGATGAAGCGGGGCAGACCCTTCTGAAGGTCGGCGGTGGCGACGGTCTGGGTCTTGAGCTTCTGCGGAAGCCAGGGCGCCGAGGCCCCCACGATGAGCTGGGGCGCCAGCAGCACCAGGGGGAAGCCGAAGATGGTCGTCGCCCCGGGCGGCAGAGGCAGCATGCAGGCGAGACCGAACAGGAACAGCAGGGCGCCGATCGCGCGGCCGCCGAACTTCTCGGTCAGTTCGGCGACCGAGATCCGCGCCTCGCGATGATCGGCGATGTCGCGCAGCACGGCCGACAGCGGAAGCGCCGCCTCGGGAACGTCGGGCGTGTGAGTGGTCTCGGACATCTGCCTTGCATCTGGCGACGCTCAGCGTGCTCGCCAAGTGCAGGTTAAGCGGAATGCGGTCAGGCGGGTTCCTTCAACATCCGCCGGCGCTCGACGGAAGACGGAATCCGCATCGCTTCCCGATACTTCGCGACGGTGCGCCGGGCGATGTCGATCCCCGCCTCCTTGAGGATCTCGACGATCCGGTCGTCGGAGTGCACATCGGCCTCGGAGCCCTCACTGTCGATCAACTGCTTGATCTTGTGGCGGACGCTCTCGGCGGAATGCGCTTCGCCGCCTTCGGTGGAGGCGATGGCGGAGGTGAAGAAGAACTTCATTTCGAAGAGGCCCCGCGGGGTCGCGATGTACTTGTTCGACGTCACCCGGCTGACCGTGGATTCGTGCATGCCGATGGCGTCGGCGACGGTCTTCAGGTTCAGGGGGCGCAGATGCTCCACGCCATAGGCCAGGAAGGCGTCCTGCTGGCGGACGATCTCGGAGCTGACCTTCAGGATCGTGCGGGCGCGCTGGTCGAGGCTCTTCATGAGCCAATTGGCCTGGGCCATGCAGTCCGAGACGAAGGTCTTTTCCTGGTCGCTGCGGGCCTGGCCGGAGACGCGCGCGTGATAGCGCTGGTCGACCAGCAGCCGCGGCAGGGTGTCCGTGTTGAGCTCCACGTGCCAAAGGCCCCCAGGGCCTTCACGTACGAAGACATCGGGTGCGACCGCAGTGGCAGCCTCGCCGCCAGGGAAGGCCGCGCCCGGGCGGGGCGTGAGGCCGCGGATCTCGGCGATCATGTCGCGAAGATCCTCGTCGTCGACGCCACAGATCTTCTTGAGTGCGGCGAGGTCGCGGCGGGCCAGCAACGGCAGATTGTCCAGCAGGGCTCCGATGGCCGGATCGTAGCGGTTCTGATCCTTGAGCTGGATCATCAGGCACTCGCGAACGTCGCGGGCCGCCACGCCAACCGGATCGAAGCCCTGAACGACGCCAAGCACCCGCTCGACCCGTTCGGCATCGCATCCCAGACGCAGGGCGACCTCGGCGACTTCAGCGCGCAGGTAACCGCCCTCGTCGACGGAGTCGATCAGCACGCCGGCGATGACGGTGTCCGCGGGCGTGAGACCAGACGCCAGGAGTTGGTCCTGCAAATGTTCATGCAGGGTCTTCTCGCGACTGAGGGCGCTTTCCATGCCCTCGCCGTCCATATCGAAGCTGCCGCCCTTGCCGGCGCGGGACCAATCGACCGCGCCGCCGGCATCGGCGGCTTCCGGCGCGTCGCCCGTGGCACGCTCGCCCGGCGAGGCCTCGTCATGCGTTGCGTCCAGGTCGGCCCGAGCCTCGGCGTCGGCGACATGCTCGCTCTGGGCGGCGCCATCGTCGGCATGATCGGCGGGCTCGGCCTCGCCCTCCTCGCGCTGGAGGAGCGGATTGCGCTCCAGCTCGCCCTCGACGAAGGCTTCGAGCTCGAGGTTCGACATCTGCAGCAGCTTGATCGCCTGCTGCAGCTGGGGCGTGATGACAAGCCCCTGCCCCTGCCGAATTTCGAGACGTGCGCTGAGCGCCAAAGAACCGCCCCCTGGCCTGTTTCTTGCTTCCGAAGCTAGGGGGCGATCCCAACTGACTGGTTAACGGCGCGCAGGTTTATGCAGCGGCGCGTTCCCGCGCGCCTGGGCTGAGGTCCCAGGCGAACTCCGGATAGAAGCGCGCCATCAGGCGGTCCACGTAGGCGACGAGGTTGCCGAACCCCTCGGTGCGCCGGCGGATCTCGCCTTCGAAATACGGCGTCAGAATGCCCGCCAGCAGCGCGAAGGTGGTGGCGTCGGCGCCGCAGGGTCGCCTCCCAAACAGGAAAGGCTTGTCGTCGAGAAGCGTCGAGACGGCCGCAAGAGACCGGGTCGCCAGCGCGACCACCTCAAGATCGGTGTGCCGGCCGATGCCCACCGCATGCACATTCTGCCGGACCTGTTCCTGCACCGCATCGCGGATCCCAGCGGGCGCGCCGTCGAAGAATCGGGCTGGCCCCCGGGAGAAGTTCGTCGGATCCAGCCAACGCTCCTGCACCACGATCCAGGCGAAATGGTTCTCCATCATCCGTTCCAAGGCCCAGGCGTGAGCGCGTTGCTCCGCCGTCAGCCCCTCGTCGAAATCCAGGCCGTGAACCCGCTCCAGGTAGGCCCGGATGAAGGTCGAGTCCGAAATCCGGGCGCCATCGACGTCGGCGTAGGGAAGCTGGCCCTTCGGCGAGTCCTCCCGCGAGCCGACCACCTTGGCGTAGGGCAGGCACGCCATCTTCAACTGCACCTCGGTCTTGGTGACGTAGGGGCTGATCTCCGGCAGCCCGAGCCCTTCGCCGTAGCCGTACAGGGTGATCATTTCCGCCGCTCCATCGCTTGACACGGAGACCCTGCAGGGGCCTTGCTGACAGCATCCTGTCAGCAGAACGAGACTAGAACATGCGCCGCGCCGATCGCCTGTTCCAGATCATCCAGATCCTGCGCCGGACACGCCGCCCCGTGACGGCGGACTCCATCGCCGAGGAGCTGGAGACCTCGAAGCGGACGGTCTATCGCGACATCGCCGACCTCATCGGCCAGCGCGCGCCCATCCGCGGCGAAGCGGGCGTGGGGTATGTGCTGGAGGACGGTTTCGACCTGCCGCCTCTGATGCTGACGCCTGAGGAGGTGGAAGCTGCGGTCGTCGGGGCCCAACTCGTGGCCGCGCGAGGCGATCCTGCCTTGCGGCGCGCGGCCCAGGATCTCGTGGCGAAGATCGGCGCCGTGATACCGGAAGGCCTGCGACCGCTGGTGCTGGAACCCGCTACCCATGCCGTGCCCAACTGGAGAGCCGTGCCCGACAATGTCGATATGGCCCAGGTCCGAGCCGCCATACGCGGCGGACGCAAGGTGACGCTGACCTACCGCGACGAGCAGGAGCGGGAGACCCGGCGGACCATCTGGCCGTTCGCGGTCGGCTATTTCGAAACGAGCCGCCTCGTCGTCGCCTGGTGCGAGCTCCGCAGTTCCTTCCGCAGCTTCCGGACCGATCGCATCGCGGAAGCGGCGTTCCACGAGGAACGGTATCCGGATCGCCCGGCTTCGCTGCGCGCTCGCTGGCGTCGCCAGCGCGAGGAACACGCGTCGCGGGTCCGGCGCGACAGCACCGAGGAGTCGCACGCGCCGGCCTGAGCCAACTCACCGATGAAGGGGCCCGCTGCAGAGCGAGCCCCCTCACCGTCTCCGCGGCCATCGGCAGGAGATGGGCGTCGGCCGCGGCCAGCGCCTGGGATCAGAGCGCCGAGAGGATGATCACCGGCTCGCCGGCGGCCAGGGTGGCGTACCTGGACATGATCGCCGTGTAGCGGCGCATGGCTTTCTGACGAGTGGTCTGCTTGCACCAGCGTTGGTCGCTGAAGGCCAGCTCGTCATTCCTGATGGCATTGTGGCAGACCGTCGCCGCGGCCTGGACCACTTCCTTGCGGACTTCCGGCTTCGACTTGCCGGCCAGGGCGATGCTGACGCTGGTCGGGGCGCGGGTGGTCACACCCACTTCGGACACGGTCTGGGCGAAGGCGGCGGGCGCGAGCCCCGCCACCAGAGCGACGGCGGCCGCCGCGGTCGCCAGGGTCTTGAGGGATCCCATCGGCATGTGAGCCTCCTTTGACTGGGCCCTTCATTCCTAGGCCTGCCGAGACGGGACCGCATTGCCGGGGGGCAAGCTGCGCCTTGATATTCGCCCCCTGGCGACAGGGAGCGCCGCACCCTGCGGCGCCGCAGATGTCGCACCCGCCAGAAGCGGCCAGGCCGGGCGCCGTACATGTGGGAGTCTCGGCAACCCGCGGCGAAGCCGCCGATGCGGGCCTCGGCTGACGTTCATCGCCCCTGCTTCAGCGGGCGTCATCCAGGCGAGTGGAGGACGGCGGGATGTCCCCGGCCTTCGTTGGCTTCACGCGGAACCCGTAGGCGCCCACCCGGCCCGACGCGAGGTCGACGGCCACGAGCTGGCCGACGCTTACGGTGTTGGGATCATCGGCGCGCCGCAGGTTTCGCCGTTCATCGCGGCGGCCATAGAGGACGATGGACTCCTCGCCCGGCAGGACCGCCTCCAGCGCCTCGATCGGCAGATCGGCAGTCCAGACCACACGGCCCGCTGGCCCCGCGATGCGGGTCAGCCGCAGGTGGCCTCCCTTGCCCAACCGATCGCGGTGAAGCACCAGCACGCTGTCGGGCTGGCGCAGGAGGATGGGCTGGTCGGTGCGATTGTCGGACAAGAGGCCGGCGTGCAGGAATTCCGGACTTTCGGGCAGCGGCGCGAAGTTCGCGTACTCCGCTCGCGGGCCGAAGAAAGTCTGCCGCTGAACGATCTCGGCCGACCACAGGCGGACTCGCGGGTGGCCGGAGGGGTCGATCCCGCCGATGGCCCTGTTCGTGAGGAACGTCCGAGCCTCGGCCTGATCCAGCAGGCCCAGCCAGCGGCGACCGATGTCGAGTCCGCGTTCGTAGAAGGCATAGGTTCCGACGCCGCCCGAGATCCGGGCGGGAATGCCGATGTCAGGCGCGGGTTGGGGCTTCTCAGGCGCGGCGACGAACTTCAGTCCCGGCCCGGCGAGCCGCCATGCGCGGCCGTCGGCTGCCCAGAAGGACAGCCCCGCAGTGTCGAAGTGATAGTACTGCGCCTCACTGGGCAGCAGGCCGCGGAGCGCCGGGTTCGCCGCCTCGATCGCTGCCGCATCCGCCACCAGGGCGCCATCCGTGGGCGAGAATCCCGCAAGGCGCCTGCCGTCCAGGACCCAGATCACACCGCCCTGCGCGCCGAGCAGGGTGCGCCCGGAATTGACGCCCTTGCGCTCCTGCAGGACCCGCCGCCGCCACAGCGGGCGAGCGTTCCTCGCATCGAACGCCCAAAGGTCCACCAGCAGATCGGTGTGGGTCACCGAATAGCCGGAGCTTCCGCGACCGCTCCCGCCGTAGCGCCGCTGATAGGTCTTCCACTGGCTGGTCAGGATGAAGACGCGATCGCCATCCGTCGTGGCGAGACGAAGAGGCGCTCCCGACATGTCGGCCGTGCTGGCGACAAGGTCCTGCCGCGCCAGGAAGGCGACAGCGCCGCTGACGAGCGCGACCAGGACAAGGATGACGGCGGCGAACGCCAGGATCTTCCGCCCGCGTCGGGGAGATTTCGTTACGATCGTTTCCCGCATGGAGCGCCTCCGGATGGCAGCGGATCACGGCGCGCGGACGCTGGGAAGCCCTGCCAGGGTCGGCGCTATCCCGAAGCCCGGCAGGCTTTGATTTCCGACGGCCTCGGCCGCGACGTCGGTGCCTCGAACACCGACAGGTAGCCCACGCCGCCCGCCATGGAGCGATGCGAAAGCTGGCGGTAGCCGACGGCCTCGAACTCGCACTTCAACAGGGCCGGCGGCATGCCGTGGGCGCCAGGCGCTCGGTCGAGATCGATCACCCCGACCCGCGCGCCGGGTTTGAGCGCCGTGGCGAGGTTCCACAGCAGCGCGTAGGGGCTCTCGATCTCATGGTACATGTGGACCAGCACCGCGCGGTCGATCGAGCGGGGCGGAAGCTTGGGATCGTCCGCCTCGCCCACCACGATGCGGATATTGGTCATTCCCCGCCGTTCGGCCTCCCGGCGCAGGCCGGAGATGTAGGCCTCGACGATGTCCTCGGCATACACGACGCCTTTCGGCCCGACGGCGGGCGACAGGCGCAGGGTGTGGTAGCCCGATCCCGCACCGATGTCGGCCACCGCCATCCCGGGCGCGATCTCGAGGCCGCGGATGAGCTGGCCGGACTCGTCGGCTGCGTCCCGGTCGGGGCCCGAGGACCATTCGGGCGCCACGATGCCGGCCACCGGCCGGTCGGGCGCCGGGAAGCCGCCTTCCAGCCGGGCAGGCTCGGGCGCCGGAACAGTCTGACCCGAGCTGGACGGCGAGCAGGCGGCCAGCCCCAGGGCCGTCAGCAGGGCGAGACGAACACGCATCGTCCCAAATCAGCCGAAAACCCGCGCCCGCGCCAGCCCCGTCGTACGGGGGTGAAACGGAACGGGAACGTGCTATAGCGACCTCATGGCCGATGCTGCGGGCCCGCCCGCCGACCTGCTGCCGCCCAAGTTCCAGGCCTGGTTCGATGGCCGGGGATGGAGCCCGCGCGCGCACCAGCTCGACATGGTCGCCAAGGGCCGCGCCGGCCGCGACGCTCTGCTGATCGCGCCCACAGGCGGCGGAAAGACGCTGGCTGGCTTCCTGCCCAGCCTGATCGAGATCGCCGAGCGGCCGCCGGCGAACACGCCGCGAGGTCTGCACACCCTCTACATCTCGCCGCTCAAGGCCCTCGCCGTCGACGTCGAGCGGAATCTCAACGCGCCGATCCTGGAGATGGGACTGCCGATCGTCGCCGAGAGCCGCACGGGCGACACCGGGGTGGCCCGCCGCCAGCGGCAGCGGGTGAAGCCGCCCGACATCCTGCTGACCACCCCCGAGCAACTGGCGCTGCTCTGCGCCTGGGAGGGCGCGAGGGCCTATTTCGAGGACCTGCGGTGCGTGATCCTGGATGAGATCCACACGCTGCACGCCAGCAAGCGCGGCGATCTGCTGGCGCTGGATCTGGCCCGCCTGCAGCAGCTTGCGCCGAACATGCGCCGTGTGGGGCTGAGCGCGACGGTGGATGACCCGGAGGTCATCAAGGCGTGGATGGCCCGGCATGGCGAGAGAGCGGCGGACCGGCAAGGAACCGCCAGCGTCGACCTGGTCCGCGGCCCGCCGGGCGCCGAACCGGTCGTCGACCTGCTGCTCTCGGAGGGGCGCGTGCCCTGGGCCGGCCACACCGCGCAGCACGCCATGGCCGAGGTCTATGAGACCATCAAACGCGCCCGGATCGCGCTGGTGTTCGTCAACACGCGCTTCCAGGCGGAGTTCGCGTTCCAGGAGCTGTGGCGGCTGAACGAGGACGCCCTGCCCATCGCCCTGCATCACGGCAGCCTCGCCGCGGAGCAGCGGCGCAAGGTCGAGGCCGCCATGGCGAGGGGCGAGCTGCGGGCGGTAGTCTGCACGTCCACCCTCGACCTCGGCATCGACTGGGGTGACGTCGACCTGGTCATCCAGCTCGCCAGCCCCAAGGGCGCCTCGCGGATGGTGCAGCGGATCGGCCGGGCCAACCATCGGCTGGACGAGCCCTCGCGCGCCCTGTTCGTCCCCGCCAACCGCTTCGAGATGCTGGAATGCCAGGCGGCGCGTGAGGCGATCGCCGAGAACCGCCTGGACGGGGACCCGCCGCGGATCGGCGCCCTGGACGTCCTGGCGCAGCACGTCATGGGCTGCGCCTGTTCCGAGCCGTTCGACATGCTGGCGCTGTACGAGGAGGTGCGGTCGGCCGGGCCCTACCGCGACCTCTCCTGGGAGGATTTCGAGGCCGTCGTCGATTTCGTTTCCACCGGCGGCTATGCGCTGAAGACCTACGACCGCTTCCGACGCATCGTGCGCCTACCCGACGGGCGTTGGCGGGTGCGGGACCAGAACGTGGCGCAGAGGCACAGGCTGAACGTCGGGGCGATCGTCAGTCCCGCCATGCTGGCGGTTCGGATGGCCATGAGGGGCAACCGCGGCGGCCGAAAGATCGGCGAGGTCGAGGAGGGCATGCTGGAAATGCTCGACCCCGGCGACACCTTCGTCTTCGCGGGCCAGGTGTGGGAGCTCGTCGCGGTGACCAACCTCGACGTCCTGGTGCGGCCGGCGAACCACAAGGATCCCAAGATGCCGTCCTGGGGCGGCTCGAAATTCGCGCTCTCGACCTATCTCGCCAAGCGGGTGCGCCAGCTGATGTTCGACGAGACTCACTGGGCGGTGCTGCCGGGCGACGTCCGCGAGTGGCTGGAGATGCAGAAGGACCGGTCGCTGATCGTCCGCGAGGACGAGATGCTGCTGGAGACCTTCCCTCGCGGGAAGCGGAACTTCATGGTCGTGTACCCCTTCGAAGGGCGGCTCGCGCACACGACCCTGGCCATGCTGCTGACCCGGCGGCTGGAGCGGCTAGGGGTCGGTCCGCTGGGGTTCGTCTGCAACGACTACGCCATGGCGATCTGGGCGCTGAAGCCCATGGACGGGTTGGATTTCGACGAGCTCTTCGCCGAGGACATGCTGGGCGACGACCTGGAAGCCTGGCTGCAGGAAAGTTTCATGATGAAGCGGGCCTTCAAGGGCTGCGCGATCATCGCGGGCCTCATCGAACGTCGCTTCCCGGGCGAGCAGCAGAAGACGGGCCGACAGATCACCTTTTCGACCGACCTGATCTACGACGTCCTGCGCAAGCACGAGCCGGACCACCTGCTGCTGCGCTGCGCGCGGGCCGATGCGGCGACCGGCCTCATCGACGTGGCCCGGCTTGGCGACATGCTGGCGCGCATCCGCGGCCGGATCCGGCATGCGGCGCTCGACCGTCTCAGCCCCTTCTCGGTGCCGATCCTGCTGGAAATCGGCAAGGAGCGGTCCCCCGGAGACGCCGCCGAAATGATCCTCGCCGAGGCCGAGGCCGAACTGATCGCAGAGGCCATCGCGTGAACGACGTCGCTATCCCCTTCCGCTACGCCTTCGCGGCCAGCGACTGCGGCGGTCTGAGGCTGCAGGTGAACGGGAGCGAGGTGACGATGCGCGCGTCCGGCGCGCTGTGGCTGGCGAGCGAACGGGCCCTGGTGGTGGCTGATCTGCACCTGGAGAAGGGCAGCGCCTATGCCGCCCGCGGCCAGATGCTGCCCCCCTACGACACGCGCGAGACACTGGCGCGGCTGCGGGCCGAGGTTGCTACCCTGGCGCCGGCAGTGGTGATCCTGCTGGGCGACACCTTCCACGACCGGCGCAGCGAGGAACGGCTGGCCCCCGATGACGCGGCGGAGCTTCGCACGCTGGCGGCTGGACGGGCGCTGGTCTGGGTGGTGGGCAATCACGACGCCGACGGTCCGCGCGCGCTGCCGGGCGAAACGGCGGACGAGATGATCCTCGGCGGCCTCGTCCTGCGCCACGAGCCGCGCCCTGGCTTGCGGCCTGGCGAGGTCGCCGGCCACCTTCATCCAGCCGCCCGGGTCCGCGCGCCACGCGGGACGCTGCGCCGGCGATGCTTCGTCACCGATGGGGAGCGGATCATCCTGCCCGCGTTCGGAGCCTATGCGGGAGGGCTCAACGTGCGCGACGCGGCGTTCGCCGGGATGTTCGCGCGGCCGCCGTTGGCGGGCGTCCTGGCCATAAGCCGGGTACGCGCCATCAGCTGGCGGCAGATGGAAGTGGATTGAGCGCAGACCATCAAGGCGTCGGCGGACGCAGAGCGGTCACTCCAGCCTGTCAGCCGTTCATGGCCTTTTCGAGCGCAAGCGCAAGCGAGACGCCGGCCGCTCCGGTGACCGACGTCGACAGGATCGGGTAGCGCGACGGGACGTCGGGTGTCTGGTGATCGAAGAGCCACTGGATCAGGAAGGCGCCGATGAAGCCGGCCAGGATCCAGGTATCGGGCGCCCGGCCACGCGCCAGCAGGACCACCAGGGCGGCGACCGCGCAGAGAGCCGAAAAGGCTTGTCGCATCCATCGCGGCCGAGGCTCGCGGGTCTCGAGTCCCCAGCGGACACCGCCGAGGAAAGACAGCACCACCGCCGACCACGCCAACAGGGTGGTCAGGGCGGCGGAGTGCCAGTGGCTCGGACCGTAGGAATAAACGATCGCCGACGCCGGAAACGGCGACAGCGCCAGGAGGGCGATCACCCAGAGGGCTACGGGCGTGGTCTCATCCGAGGCGGCAGGCCGCACGTCATCCATGAGCAATCAGTCTCTCCGGAATGCCGCCGAGGCCGCCCACCCGGCCGCAAGCGCAAACGCCATGGCGGCCAGACCGTAGGACCATGGCCTCTTATGCGCCCAGACGTAAAGGGCCCGCTCGATGCCGACCTTCTCGACCGTCAGGGTGCGGGTGCGGCGCGACACGGGCTTGCCGTCCTGGAACAGGAGGATGTCGGCCTGGTAGACGCCGGTGGGCGCGCCAGTCGGAAGCGCGATCTCGGCCCGGAAGAGCCCCCGGTCCACGAAGCGCACGCCTCGGCCGTCCTCGTGGTACAGGCCCGACTTCTCCTTCAGCCGAACAACCGCCCTGCGCCAATCGTAGTAGTCGGGTCCCAGGCGGCTCACGACGACGTCTCGGACGCCGTAGCGGGTCTCGATCCGCTGCTCGGCCGGCGCGTTGATGGCCAGATGGTCGACCCCGGCGCCAAGGCGGCGCAGGGTCGAAAACGTGGCGATCTCCTCGAGCGGCCGATTCGAGGCGGCGCGGTAGAAGCCCGGCGCACCCTGGAAGACCACTGGCCGGCTGTTGAGCCACAGGCCCATAACCTGCTGCTTGCGGGCGATACGGACCGGTTGTTCGGGACCGCGGACCAGGACCACCACGTCGGCGGGTCGCGCCTTTGTGTCGAACACCGCGCCGTAGAGCACGATCCGCGCGCCGCGGAAATCGGAGCTCACCTTGACCGTGGTGTCCGTGAGCGCCGCCGAAACCGCCGGAGCCCCCGCTGGCGGGATCACGTTCGGGGCGGGAAGGTCGAGCGGCATCACCCGCCAAGCCCCGACATCAGGACAAAGGGCTCCTCGGGCGCGAGGATGACGTCCAGCCCCATCCGAAGGCCCACCAGGAGAACGATCAGCGCCAGGACCGCCCGCAACTCCTCCGCGCGGAACCGGGCCGAGGCTCGGGCGCCGTACTGGGCGCCGACGATGCCGCCCACGAGCAGGAGGCTAGCCAGGACGATATCCACCGTCTGGTTTCGGCCTGCCTGCAGGACACCGGTCAGCGCCGTCGTCACGATGATCTGCAGCAGGCTGGTGCCCACGACCACGCTGGCCGGCATACGGAGTACGTAGATCATGGCCGGGACCAGGATGAACCCGCCGCCGACGCCCATGATCGCCGAAAGCACGCCGACGAACCCGCCCAGGACGAGGGGAGGCAGGACGCTGATGTAGAGGCGCGAGCGCGGGAACCGCATCTTGAACGGCAGGCCATAGAGCCAGACCGGCCGACGGTCGCGGCGCGGCGGTTGGGGATCGCCACGGCGACGGCGCAGGATCGCTCCCAGGCTCTCGGTCAGCATCAGGCCGCCGATCACGCTCAGGAACAGGAGATAGGAAATCGCGACGATAAGGTCCGCCTGCCCCAGCAGGCGCAGCCAGCGGAACAGTTCGACGCCCACGAACGCCCCGATCACGCCCCCGATCGCCAACACTAGGCCCATTCGCAGGTCCACCGCGCGCCGGCGGCTGTAGGCGATCACGCTCGACATGGACGAGGCCGCCACGTGGTTGGCCATGGACGACACCGCCACCGGCGCCGGGATGCCCAGGAACACTAGGATAGGGGTCATCAGGAAGCCGCCGCCGATCCCGAACAGGCCCGAGATGAAGCCGACCAGCGCGCCGACCGCCACCAGCAGCGGTGCGTTCACCGAGACTTCCGCGATGGGGAGGTAGATATCCACGGGCCGCGCCTACGACCGACCCGCCGGCCGCGTCAACGCTGCGAGAGGTGCAGCGGGGGGCCGCCAGCGTTGTCGCGGCGGTACTCGGCGAGCGCGCGGTCGTAGGCGACGCTGGGCCGGCCGTCGATGGGGCCCGTGTAGTAGCCCAGCCGCGCCAGCACCATCTGGGTCTGCCGCACGTTCATCGAGACCCCGGCCAGCGCCGGCGGGGTGCTTGCCGGCGCTGGCTTCGCCGCCGCCCTGGGTTGGGTCGCGGGCGACGGCTTGGGGGTCAGTTCGGCGAGCGCGCGACGCGCCTCGGCGTCGCCCTTGGCGGCGGCCTGGGCGAACCAGCGCCTGGCGCGGGTGAGGTCGCGCGGAACGCCCGAGCCAGACTGGTAGAGAAGGCCCAGATTGTATTGGCTCTCCACCACCCCGGCCTCGGCCGCCTTGGTGAACCACCGCGCGGCGCTCTCGAGATCCTGCGGCCCGCCCTCCCCTCGGAATTCGTAGACGCCGAGGTTGTGCATCGCTTTCACGTCGCCCTTCTCTGCCGCCATCGCCGTGAAGCGCCGGGCCTCGGCGGGATTCTGCGGCAGCCCCGCCTCCCCGCTGTCGTAGAGCTGGGCAAGATAGAGTTGGGCTTCGGCATGGCCGGCCTCCGCCAGGCCCTTGAGCTGGCCTATGGCGCCGGGCGCGCCAGCTTCCACGTCCGCCCGGATCGCCGCGAACGTCGACTGCGGAGCCTGCGCAATCGTCGACGCGGTCGGCGATGTCGTCAGGCTGGCCGGTCCGAGGGCCATCGACGCCCGGGGGGCTGGGCCGATGGGGGCGGTCTCGGCCTTGTCCGCAGCGTCCTGGCTCTGCATGAGCGTCAGGCCCGCAGCGCCGACGCTGAGGAACGCCGCGCCGCCTGCGATCATCAGCGCCGTCTGGAGCGCGCTGTTCTGAGTCCGCCCCTTCTTCGGCCGGAAGCCGTTGAAGAACCCGCCGGTCGCGCGGGTCTTGGCCTGCAGCTTCTTGATCGCCGCCGCGCCCTCGTGGATCTCCTGGGCGCGCGCTGCGGCCCGGGCGCGCTCGATCACTTCTCGGGTCGACAGTTCGGCGCCCTTGGCCGGCGCCGGCGCGAAAAGCTCCTCGTCGACCTCATCCGGGAGGGGAGCGAAACCCTCCCGCGGTTCGGATGGAGCAAGGTCGGGACGGCTCCACGACGGCCGCGTCTCACTCTCGACGTCCGAGACGGACTCGGCCCGCGCCAGGAGCTCAGGCCCGAAGGCCGCGGCGATGCGCGCCTCCGGGGCTGGCGCCGCCTTCGAGACCGCAGGTTCCGGTTCGGGCTCGGGCGGGGGCCCCAGCTCTCCCAGAACATGCTCGACCGCTCCCTCGGCCACGGGCGCAAAACTGTTGGCGCCGGCCGCAGCGACCGGTTCCACTGCGGGCGGCTCCGCTGCGATCGCGTCTGCGACGTGACGCTCGGATACCGCCAGGCGATCGGCCAGCGCCCCGGTGACCTTCGAGAGCTCTGCTTCCAGACGTTCGAAAGCCTGAGCCTGGGTCTGCTCAGCGCGCCCCAGTCGCAATTCGACAGCGCCGGCGATCCGGGCGACCTCGCTGCCGACCTGATCGATAGCCTCGGCGCCGCGTTCGTCGACCTCGGTCAGCTTCTTGCCGACCGCTTCGGCCATCGAGAGCACCTGGCGGCCGATCTGCTCCACAGCGATGGCCGATCGCTGCTCCGCGGCCCGCACCTGTTCGGTCAGTTCGGCGAAGCGGGCCTCCAGGCCTCCGCCACCCGCCGCGGCGATCTGCTCGGCCATCTCGGCCCGCGCCGCCTCAACCCGATGGGTAAGGACCTGGGCTAGGGCTTCGAACTTCAGATCGACCTGGGGCGAGTCCCCGCCTTCGACGTCGCTGAGGCGCCGATCCAACGCCGCGAGCGAGCCGGTGAGTTGGTCGAGGGCCGCCGCGGTCCGGGACTCGGCGGCCGCCAGACGCTCGCCCAATCGCGCCAGCACCGTCTCAACAACTGTCTCGGGCTCGACCCGGGCAAGCCGGGATTCCAGCGCGCGCAGCGCCTCGGCAGATCTGGGCCCTGCCGGCTCGGCCTCCAGGCGGCGGAGTCGCTCTCCGAATTCGCCCTGCTCAGTCGAAACCTGACCGAGCAACCCCTCCAGCCGCGAGGTCGCGGCCTGCTGTTCGCGCTCGGACGTTTCGATGCGCGCCAGAGCCTGTCGGACGGAGTGTTCAACGCCAGAAATCGCCAGGCCGGTCCGCGTCTCAGACGCTTCGATCCGATCGGTGAGGCGGTCGAGCGCAAACGCCACGCGGGCGAGGTCGGGGCCGGCCGCGACGGGCGCAAAGCTCTGTGAACCGATGGTCCGGAACCGGGGCTCGATCCGGTAGGGCCGATCGCCGAACTGAGCCTCGGCGGTCACCTCTTCGGGGACATCGTCCTCCAGGATCACCCGATTCAGCCATTCGCCGAGCGTCATGCCGGAGCGCCGGGCGAGGTCCTTCGCAACCTCGCGGGCCTTGGGGTCTATCCCCTTGACGCTCCAGGGAGCCCCCGCGCTCATCCGAATCGCATCTCCGCTCGCAGGAAAGGCTATCGGCCGATTCCTGGGGTGTAAACGAACGCTTAACGCTAGATGTAGTGGCGAAGCTCGGTTCCTGTGGATGCCTTCGGCCACCTGCTGTAGGGCCGTGGTCGATGGACGCCCGCACCCTCCTTGCGCTCAGCGCCGGCTGCGCAGCCCTTGCCGTGTTCGCAGGCTGGCGTGGCGCGAAGCCGCCAAATCCGCTGAAGGGCCCGCGGATGATCCCCTGGCGGTGGCTGATGGTGGTCAGCGCCACCGCGGCCGTCCTGCTGTTCAGCCTTTCCGAGCAGGCCGCCGGCCTGCGCCTTCCAGGGCGCTAATCCAGCTTCTTGGGGCGCTTGGCGAGGCCGGCGACGCCGCCTGAAGCCAGCAGGCTGGCGTCGGCCATCACCAGGGGAATGGCCCACTTGTACGGCGCGGCGATGTACCGGGGCTGCCAGATCGGATCGTACTTGTCCTTGTAGTGGCGGACGCCCTGGAAATTGTAGAGTTCTTCGCCCCGCTCGTAGATGAGCCGCCCCACCCGGCTCAGCGCCGGAGCCAGTGGTCGATCGTCCAGCCCGGAAAGCGGCGCCTGTCCGAAGTCGAACGCCGAGTAGCCCTGGGCGCGACCCCACTGGATCAGCTCCACGAACAGATAGTCCATGATGCGCGGCGGTCCCTCGGTCACGTACCGCATGAGATCGATGGAGAAGACCGAGCGCGAGGCCACCGGCCACAGCGTGGCGAAGGCCACGATCTGGTCCTGCCAACGGACCAGCGCCACGGGAAACTCCTGAACATACCGCGGTTCGAAGCCGCCCAGAGAGAAGCCCTTCTCCCCGCCGGCATGGGTCTCAAGCCAGGCGTCGGACACACGCTTCAGTTCGGGAATGAGCGGGCCGACGTCCGACGGCTGGACGATCTCGAAGGTCGCCCCCTCCTCCCCGGCCTTGCGCCAGGCGCGCCGGATCTTGCCGCGGCGAGTGCCCTCCATGGTGTAGTTCTCGATGGGCGCGACCGCGGCTTCGCCCATCTTCTGGATCGCGAAGCCCAGTTCGACGACATCCGGCAGGTCGTCCGGCTCAAGGTTGTAGAACCCGGGCCGGGCGGCGTGGGCGTCGGCAAGCTCGCGGAATCGCCACATCAGCTCGAGCCGCTCGTCGCGCCTGCCGACCACCGACCCCAGGGCGATCCAGCTTCGCCCGCGGACCCCGAACATCAGGAAGCTCTCGCCGGACGCCGAAAAAAGGAAACGCTTGTCGCCGAGGAGCGCCAGGTTCGACGTGGGACGGGAGAGTTCGGCGGCGGCCAGGATCTTCCGGACGCGCTCGAACTCGGGATCCTCCTCGCCCACGATCGGCGGCTTGGCGGCGGAGCCCAACAGCCGCCAGACCCCGAAGGCCAGCAGGGCGATCGCCGAACCCGCCCAGGCCCGAAGCGACCGGGCGGCGTCCTCGTCGACCATCACCTGCCACCAGGGCAGATCGCCATAGTCTGCGTTCTCAAAAGACCACAGGCCGATCAGGCCGGCGCCGATCACGAGACAGGCGGCAGAAACCAGCCAACCCGGCGTCACCTCCATGCGCGAAAGGCGCGCCTTGCGTGGGAAGGCGTGGTGGAAGGGCGCCAGAAGCGCCGCGAGCGCCAGCAGCAGCAGCGTCTCCTCCCATACGAACCCCTTCACGAGACTGAGGGGCGCAGCCACCAGCAGGGTGACGATCGTCGCCGCCCATGCGGCATCGAGCCTTGCCCTGAGGCCAAAGGCCAGCATCACAAGGACAAGACCCAGCACGCTCGAGACGAAGTGGCTGATTTCGATGAGGATCGCCGGCTCGAAGGACATGAGCTTCACGAACCGGGTGGGCATCGATGGCCGCGCGCCGGACGCCAGCAGCAGGACACCCAGCCCGAGCGTCAGGAGCGCGGAGGTCCAGGGCGCGGCGGCAGTGATGGCGGGATGGCGAAGCAGTCGCATCGACCTCTCTATAGCCGGGATCGATGGCGAGGCACTCAAACAGGCGTTTAATCTCGCTTGCTCCTCGGTCGCCCGGCGGTAATCTGGCGACCAGTCCAGATTTGGGAGATCGGTATGGCCGACTTCGGCGGCTCGGAGCTCGACGCCTTCGCGGCGGAGGTTCGCAAGGAACTGGCGGCGATGTACCCGCCTGAACTCAAGGATCCGAAGGCCAAGACCGACTACGAGGCGGTTTGGGGCGGGCGCGCGTTCGCCGGCTCCAACGATCCGCAGATCGTCTGGATGAAGCGGATGGCCGAGAAGGGTTGGACCGCGCCCACCTGGCCCAAGGAGTACGGCGGCGGCGGCCTCACGCCCGCCCAGGCGCGGGTGCTGGACAAGGAGCTGGCGGCCGGCAAGTACCGCCAGCCGCTGGCCTCGTTCGGCGTCTGGATGCTGGGCCCGGTGCTGCTCGAGTACGCCAACGAGGAGCAGAAGAAGGAGCACCTCCCCAAGATCATCGGCGGCGAGATCCGCTGGTGCCAGGGCTACTCCGAACCTGGCGCCGGGTCCGATCTCGCCGGACTGCAGACCCGCTGTGAGGATAAGGGCGACCACTGGCTGATCAACGGATCGAAGATCTGGACCAGCTATGCCGACAAGGCGGACTGGTGCTTCTGCCTGGTGCGGACCGATACGACGAAGAAGCACGAGGGCATTTCGTTCGTGCTGATCGACATGGCCTCGCCGGGCGTGGAGACGCGGCCGATCCAGCTGATCAGCGGCGAGAGCCCGTTCTGCGAGACGTTCTTCACCGACGTGAAGGTCCCGAAGGGGAACCTCGTGGGACGGCTCAACGGCGGCTGGGAGATCGCCAAGCGGCTGCTGCAGTACGAGCGCCAGAACATCTCGGCCGGCTTTGGCGAGGGCGGCTCGGCGGGCGGCGCCTCGGGCGACCTGGCACAGATCGCCCGGCAGTACGGCGCGACAGATGACACCGACCTGCGCAGGCGGATCACCGAGAACAAGATGAACTTCCAGACCCTGCGCCAGACCATCGCCCGGTCGGCGGCGGAGTCGAAGGCGGGGAACGGGCCATCGGCCACCACCTCGATCATCAAGTATGCGGCGGCCGAGTTCGCCAAGGAGCGGTCCGAGCTGATGATCGAGGCGCTGGGCCACCAGGGCCTCGGCTGGGAAGGGCCGGGCTACGAGACACCGGAGATCGTGGCCGTGCGCGGCTGGCTGCGGACCAAGGCCAACTCGATCGAGGGCGGCACCAGCGAGGTGAACCTCAACGTGATCGCCAAGCGGGTCCTGGGCCTGCCCGATCCGAAGTAGAACGAAAGCGGCAGGAGGAGACGGCGATGGCGGACTTCGGATCAGAGGTCGAGACCTTCCGGGCCGAGGCGCGGGACTGGCTGGAGGCCAACTTCCCCAAGGCCCTGGCGAAGGATCCGATGGCGCAGGTCGCCAAGATGTCGGCCCAGCCGGAAAGCGACGACGCCCGCGCCTGGCGCAAGGCCATGGGCGAGAAGGGCTGGGGCGTCCCCACCTGGCCGGCGGAGTATGGCGGCGGCGGCCTGAGCACCGCCCAGACCCGCGTCCTGCATGAGGAGATGGCGAAGATCGGCGCCCGGAACCCGATCGGCGGCATGGGCGTGATGATGTTCGGCCCGACGCTGATCGAGTACGGAACCGAGGAGCTGAAGCGCCAGCACCTGCCGGGGATCATCACCGGCGAGGTGCGCTGGTGCCAGGGCTACTCCGAACCGGGCTCAGGCTCGGACCTCGCGAGCCTTCAGACCCGCGCCGAAGACAAGGGCGACCACTGGCTCGTCAACGGCAGCAAGATATGGACAAGCGGCGCCAACATCGCCGACCGCTGCTTCTGCCTCGTCCGCACGGACACGACGAAGAAGCATGAGGGGATCTCGTTCCTGCTGATCGATATGAAGGCCCCGGGTGTCGAGGTCCGGCCGATCCTGCTGATCAACGGCACCTCGCCCTTCTGCGAGACCTTCTTCACCGATGTGAAGGTGCCGAAGGACCAGCTCTTCGGCCCGCTGAACGGCGGCTGGACGGTGGCCAAACGGCTGCTGCAGTTCGAGCGCGACAACATCTCGGCGGGTCTCGGCGGCGGCAACATCGGCCAGACGGTGGCCATGCCGACGGTGGTCGAGGCGGCCAGACAGTATGTGGGCCTGGGCGAAGACGGGCGGCTGGCCGACGGCGACCTGCGCCGCCGGATAACCGAGCACCTGATGGAGAACCGCGCCTTCCAGCTCACGGTGCGCCGGGCGCAGGACGAGGCCAAGTCCAAGGGGCCGTCCAACGCCGCGGCGATCATGAAGTACGCCGGCGCCAAGATCGCCATGGAGCGGAACGAGCTGCTGATCGAGTCCCTGGGCCACCAGGGCCTCGGCTGGGGCGGCGCGGGCTTCAGCGAGGCCGAGGTCCAGGCCATGCGCGTCATGCTGCGCTCGAAGGCCAACTCGATCGAGGGCGGCACCTCCGAAATCAACCTGAACGTCGTCTCGAAAAGAGTCCTCGGACTGCCTGATCCGAAGTAGGGTTAGAAGAAGCGGTACGAAAGCCGCAGAACCAAGGGAGGACTTCGATGGCCGATTTTGGCGGCGCCGAACTGGACGCCTTCCGCGCCGAGGCGCGCGACTGGCTTGAGGCGAACGTCCCGCAATCGATCCGTGGCGACACGGCGGCGGCGATGCGGTTCGCCGGCGCGGACAAGCCCACCGGCGACCACCTGCTGTGGAAACAGCGCATGGGCGAGAAGGGCTGGGGCGTGCCCACCTGGCCCAAGGCCTATGGCGGCGGCGGGCTCTCGGCTGCCCAGGCCCGGATCGTCAACCAGGAGATCGACCGGATCGGCGCCTATAACCCGATCATGGGCATGGGCGTCTCCATGTTCGGCCCCACCCTGCTGGAATACGGCACCGAGGAGCAGAAGCAGCGCCACATCCCGCCGATCGTGCGCGGCGAGCTGCGCTGGTGCCAGGGCTATTCCGAACCAGGCGCCGGCTCGGACCTCGCAAGTCTTCAGACCAAATGCGAAGACGCCGGCGACCACTGGAAGATCAACGGGCAGAAGATCTGGACGAGCGGCGCGCAGTGGGCCGACTGGTGTTTCTGTCTCGTCCGGACGGATACCTCCAAGAAGCACGAAGGCATCAGCTTCGTGCTGATCAACATGCACCAGCCGGGCGTGGAAGTTCGGCCGATCCGGCTGATCGCGGGCAACTCGCCCTTCTGCGAAACCTTCTTCACCGACGCGCGGGCCGAAAAGGACGACATGGTCGGCCCGCTGAACGGCGGCTGGACCATCGGCAAGCGCCTGCTGCAACACGAGCGCGCCGGCCAGGGCGGAAGCCGGCTGACCGGCGGCGGTCCGAAGGAAGTGGCCGAACTCGCCAAGCGCTACGTCGGCGTCGACGACAAGGGTCGCATCGACGACACCGACCTGCGGATGCGCGTCGCCCGCTACCAGATCGACGCCCGCGCCCATGGCCTGACCATCGAGCGGGCCCGGGCCGAGGCGAAGGGCAACTCCAGCCCCAGCGCCACGACCTCGGTGATGAAGAACTCCTCGACGTGGATCGGCCAGACCCGGGCCGAGCTGTTGATCGAGATCATGGGCCACCAGGGCCTCGGCTGGGAGGGTGACGCCTTCTCGGAGAGCGAACTGGAAGCGGTGCGCGGCTGGCTGGGCGGCAAGGCCTGGACCATCTTCGGCGGCAGCCAGGAGATCCAGAACAACATCGTCTCGAAGCGTATCCTGGGCCTGCCCGACACGACGGCGTCGAGCTAAGGTATTTGCCTTCCCCGTTCACGGGGAAGGGGGACCATCGGCCACGGAGTCGATGGTGGAAGGGGCAAGCGGCGCGCATTGAGGCGCGGCTCGCCCCCTCCACCACTCGCTCTCCGGCGAGCGGTCCCCCCTCCCCCGCTCCGCAGGGGAGGTAGGAATTTTTGAAGAGGACTGATTTCAATGGCTGATTTTGGTGGCGGCGACCTCGAGGCCTTCCGGTCTGAGGTGCGGTCGTGGGTGGAGGCGAATTTCCCCGCCTCGCTCAAGGGCAAACCCAATCCGATGGCGGGCGAGGGACGCGGCGATCCGCTGACCCCCGACCAGGACGCCTGGCGGCGCGCTGTCGGCGAGAAGGGGTGGGGCACGCCCACCTGGCCGGCGGCCTATGGCGGCGGCGGCCTGAACGGCGCCCAGGCGCGGGTGATCCAGGGCGAGTTCGCCCGGGCCGGCGCTTACAACCCGATCGGCGGCATGGGCGTGATGATGTTCGGCCCGACGCTGCTGGAGTACGGCACCGAGGCCCAGAAGCAGGAACACATCCCGCCGATCGTCCGCGGCGAGCTTCAGTGGTGCCAGGGCTTCAGCGAGCCGGGCGCCGGCTCCGACCTGGCCGCGCTCCAGACCAAGGCCGAGGACAAGGGCGACCACTTCCTCATCAACGGCCAGAAGGTGTGGACCAGCGGCGCCCAATACGCCGACTGGTGCTTCTGCCTGGTGCGGACCGACCCGGCGAAGAAGCACGAGGGCATCAGCTTCGTGCTGATCGACATGAACCAGCCGGGCGTGGAAGTCCGGCCGATCCTGCTGATCAATGGCCTCGCGCCCTTCTGCGAGACCTTCTTCACCGACGCCCGCGCCGAGAAGAAGAACCTGGTCGGCCCGCTGAACGGCGGCTGGACCATCGCCAAGCGCCTGCTGCAGCACGAGCGCAGCGGCATCTCGGGCATGGGCGGCGGCGGCATGGGCGGCCCCAGCCTCGTCGACCTCGCCAAGAAGTACGTCGGCGTCGACGAACAGGGCCGCATCGCCGACCCGGACCTGCGCATGCGCGTGATCCGGAACACCATGGAGACCAAGGCCTTCCAGCAGACCGCGTTCCGCGTGATGGCCGAATCCAAGGGCAACTCGGGTCCGTCGGCCGCCACCTCGATCATGAAGAACGCCGGCACCTGGCTCGCCCAGGAGCGCCACGAGCTGACGCTGGAGATCATGGGCCACCAGGGCCTGGGCTGGGAGGGCGACGACTTCGACCGCTACGAGCTCGAGACCGTGCGCGCCTGGCTCTACGGCAAGGCGTTCACGATCTTCGGCGGCAGCCAGGAGGTCCAGTCGAACATCGTCAGCAAGCGCATCCTGGGCTTGCCTGACCTTACGCAAGCGAAGTGAGAGTGCGCCCGAGCGCACCCTCGCCCCATCATTTGAACCAACGTACCGAATTCACGAGGAAGAACTGAAATGGCCGTTCTGACCGAAGAACAGAGCATGCTGCGCGACGCGGCCAAGAGCTGGGTGCAGGAAAAGAGCCCGGTGACCGCGTTCCGCAAGATGCGCGATAGCGGCGCCGAGCTGGGCTACGACGTGGCCGCCTGGAACGAGATGGCCGAGATGGGCTGGGCCGGGGTGATCATCCCCGAAGAGTACGGCGGCTCCAACTTCGGCTACCTGTCGCTGGGCCTGGTCCTGGAAGAGCTGGGCCGCACCCTCACCGCCTCGCCGCTGATCGCCTCGGGCCTGGGCGCCGCCTCGGCCCTGATCCTGGGCGGCTCCGACGCCCAGAAGGGCGAGTGGCTGCCGAAGATCGCCGACGGCTCGGCCGTGGGCGCGTTGGCCGTCGACGAGGGCCCGCACCACCGTCCGGAGAAGGTCGAGACCACCGTTTCCGGCGGCAAGCTGAACGGCAAGAAGACCTTCGTGCTTGAAGGCATGGCGGCCAACGTCTTCGTCGTGTCGGCCAAGGACGGCGGCAAGATCGAGCTGTACCTGGTGAAGGCCGACGCCCCCGGCGTCACCCGCCAGAAGCTGAACCTGGCCGACAGCCGTGGCGCGGCCAACGTCACGTTCGAGAACGTGGCGGTGAGCGACGCCGACAAGCTGTCGGGCGGCGCCGACCTCCTGGAAAAGACCCTGGACCGCGCCCGCGCCGGCGTGGCCGCCGAGATGCTCGGCGCCTCGCTGCAGGCCTTCGACATCACGCTGGACTACCTGAAGACCCGCGTGCAGTTCGGCCAGGTGATCGGCAGCTTCCAGGCCCTGCAGCACCGCGCTGCCAAGATGTTCACCGAACTGGAGCTCAGCCGCTCGGCGGTCGAGGCGGCCCTGACCGCCATCGACAACAACGCCCCGGACGTGCCGGAGCTGGTGTCGCTGGCAAAGGCCAAGATGGGCGACACCTTCCACCTCGTGTCGAACGAGATGGTCCAGATGCACGGCGGCATCGGCATGACCGACGCCCATGACGCCGGCTTCTACCTGAAGCGCGCCCGCGCCTGCGAAGCCGCCTTCGGCAACCAGGCCTACCACCGCGACCGGTTCGCCAAGATCAACGGGTACTGAGACCCGGCTGATCGCTCAGCGATGAGTTGACGGAAACCCCGTCGGTCGAAAGGCCGGCGGGGTTTTTGCGTGGGGTGAGGGGCCAGCCCACCGCCCCCTCCACCACTTCGTGGTCCCCCTCCCCCGTAAACGGGGGAGGTTTTGGGGGTCAGCGCTTTTCGAGGATGCAGAGCGCCTGGCCTAGGTTGCCTTCCGTGACGATCGGGTCGCCGCCGTCGCGGAACTCCACGACCGAAAGTCCCAGGTCTTCGGCCCAGGTCTGGAGGCCGGAGCGGTCGAGGAAGACGTTCGGCGGCGTGTAGACCCGGGCCTTGGCGCTCGCGACCGTCTCGTGGAAGATCTTCATGTGCCAAGGCTCGCGGTACTCGAGGAACGAGAATACGATCCGGCCGCCCGGGTTCAGCACCCGCTTCGCTTCCTCCAGGTACCAGTAGGCCTGCTCGTGGGCGACGTGGGTCAGCACCGAGAAGAAGCAGACCATGTCGGCGACGCCGTCGGTCTCGGGTATGCCGATATGGTCGATGACCTCGAAGCGCCAATCCGGGCGGGCGGCGACGCGGCGCGCGTTGGCGACCAAGGCGGGAACGAGGTCGACGCCAAGGTATCGACCACGCAGGAACGTCGAGAGCGGGCCGGCGAGGCGGCCCGCGCCGCAACCCACGTCGACGAGGTAGCTGTCTTCGCAAAGGCCGTAGTGACGCAGGATCGCGGCCTGCCGGGCGCCGCCAGCGTCCCAGTCACCTCCGATCGCGGTGGCCATGGCCTCGTCGTGCGGAAGGAGGCGCAGCAGGTCGTCGACCATTGCGACATTGACCGCCTTGAGATCGTGGATATCGACGACGCGGCGCGGACGCGCGAACCTCATGGCGAACAAGCGAAGCCTTTGACTAAGGTTCATCCCGCCTCCAACTTCGCCCATGGGTTGTGGTTAAGGCTGTTGAGTCACGGTGTCCAGCGAGGTGAGCCGGCCAGTCATGATCCACGCCACCTGCAACTGCGGTGCGATCCAGGGTGGGCAGAGAAAGCGGTTTTGAGCCTGCGTCCGGTTCTGACGTCTGCCGTCGCTACCCTGCCGGCATGCCCGACGATTCGCGTCCCGCCCGCGAGCGGCCGATCCCGTGGATGGACAAGCAGTCCGGCCACAAGGACACCGCCTTCACGTGGGAGATGGGCGAACTGATCCTGTCGCGGATCGCCGAGGGCGAGACGATGAAGGCGATCACCGCCCATCCGCGGATGCCCGCATACTGCACGGTCTTCCGCTGGATGCAGGTGGTTCCGGAGTTCGGGGCGGCGGTGGACGAGGCGCGCGCGGCTCTGGCGGCCCGGCGGCTGGCGGAACGGGACGCCGTGCGGGCCAAGCGCCGGCGCGGCGACCGGGGCGGGCGGCCCAGCACTTTCACCGGACCGAAGGTGGACCTTGTGTTCGATGGGATCCGCGCCGGCGCGTCGCTGAGCGAGGTGCTGGCCAAGCCGGGCGCACCCTCGACGCGGGTGGTCTACCGCGCCCTGCAGACCTGCCCGGGTATCCGGGAGCTGTTCGTGCAGGCCTGCGACTACCGGGCGGGATGGCTGGAATTCCAGAGCGAACTGGTGGGCGACGCGGTATGCCGAAGGGGGCTCAGCATCGCGGCGGCGAATGCGGAGATCCGGCGGATCATAGGCCGGCGCGGCCGGCTGACGCCAAAACTCTATCGAACGCGGCCGCGATTGAAATCGGATCGCCTTTAGGGGAACTCTTCCGCTCACAATTCGTTGAACGGTGCGGGGCCACCGACGCAGTTCCGCGGCGGCCGGTCACCGTGCCGACTTTCCGGAGGAATGACATGCGTATCACCACTCTCGCCATCTGCGGCCTCGCCGCCATGACCCTGGCCGCCTGCCAGCAGAAGCAGGAAGAGGCCGCGCCGGCCGCCGACGCCGCGGCCACCGCCGCCCAGGACGCCGCCGCCAGCGCGAGCCAGGCCGCCGCTGACGCCGCCGCCGCCGCGGGCGCGGCCGCCGACACGACCGCCGCCGCCGCCACCGATGCGGCTGGCGCCGCCGCCGACGCCGCGAACACGGCCGCCGCCAACGCCAACGAAGCCGCGGCCGACGCCAAGGCCGCGATGACGCCCGAGAAGAAGTAAGCCTAGGTCCACATCGACCGATCGAGCCCCGCCCGCGGCGACGCTGGCGGGGCTTTTTCGTGTGCGGTGCGGAGGCGGATCAGCCGGCGCGACGGTCGCGGGCGGAGGCCTGCGCCACCGCCGGGAGCGCCTGGAACGCCGGCTTCGCCAGCACATAGCCCTGGGCGTAGCGCAGGCCGAGGTCGCGGAGGACTGCAAGCTCGGTCGCAGTCTCGATCCCCTCGCAGACGGCGGTCACGCCCAGCGCCTCGAGCATCCGCAAGGTGTGGTCGACGATGGTGCGGCGGGCGCGATCGGTGTCGATGCCGCGGATCAGGTCCATGTCGAGCTTGACGATGTCGGGCTGGAAGGTGGCCAGGAGGCCGAGGCCGGAGTGGCCGGCGCCGAAGTCGTCGATGGCGGTGGAGAAGCCCATCGCCTTGTAGGTGCGCAGGATGTTGAGGATGTGCGCGGTGTCGAGCACCTCCTGCTCGGTGAACTCGAAGATGATCCGGTCGGTGGGGAACCGGTGCTCCATGGCCGCGGCCAGGGTGGCGCGGATGCAGGCCCGCGGCTCGTAGACCGCATTGGGCAGGAAATTGATCGACAGCTTCGCGCCGGTGGCCGGCAGGTCGAGCTTCGCGGCCCAGGAGATCGCCGAGACGCGGCACTGCTGGTCGAAGGCGTAGCGGTTCTGGTCGGTGACCTGGGCCAGGACCGTGCCGGCCCCCTCGCCCGCCGGCCCACGGACCAGGGCCTCGTAGGCGAATGGGCTGCCGTCCGAGAGGTCGACGATAGGCTGGAAGGCCATCGACAGGCGGCCCGCGAACTCGGAGCCGTTGCGACAGCCATCGCAGGGCGGCGTGGAACCGGGCGCGGGCGAGACAGGTCGGGGCGGGGCCATCCCAGCCCATTGCCACGCTCGCAACTTCGATTTCGTAAAGAAAATCCGTCGGCTGCGGGGTCAGCGACCGCCCAGCATGGCCGCCATGCCGTTCGGCGACAGGATCTCGATCCAGTAACCGTCGGGATCCTGGATGAAGGCGATGCCCTTCATCATGCCCTCGTCCGGACGCTTCACGAACGGCACGCCCATCTGCTCGAACCGGGCGCAGGCGGCGGCGACGTCGGGGACGCTGATCCCCAGGTGGCCGAAACCGCGCGGCTCGGCGTTGCCGTTGTGGTAGCCGGCGAAGTCCGGGTCGCTCTCCGTGCCCCAGTTGTGGGTGAGCTCAAGGGTGGTCTCGCGGGAGAACACGAGGCGCAGGCGCTCGGCCGGATCGTCCGGCAGGGTCTCCCCTTCGCGCATCAGCGCCAGGAAGTAGAGCGAGAACTTCGCCGGCGCGACGTCCAGCTTGTGCAGCAGGGTGAAGCCCAGGACGTCGCGGTAGAAGGCGACCGAGGCCTCGGGATCGCGGATCCGGAGCATGGTCTGGTTGAGGGTGAAGCCGGCGGTGGCGGGATCGCGCATGGTCGCTCCTGGATGATGCGCGGTCTCCCTGCCACGGACGGGCGGAAGGCTCCAGCGGCGCCGCACCCCTCGGCGCCGCTGGAGCGGCCGACCGCGCGCAGCCTCAGGGGAGATCGCTGATCGCGCCGGGAACAGCGTTGAAGAAGTCGTTGGTCTTCTCCCCGATGGCCAGGCCCAGGGGGACGCCGCCGATGGGAGACGCCGCATCGTCCGGGCTCGGAATGCCGTCGAACCGCCAGTGGACGCCCAGGTAGACGCGGCTGACGGAATTCTCCCAGACCGCCTCGGCGAAGCTGTCGAAGCGCTTCTCCACGCGGGTGCGGACCGAGCCGTCCGCGTCGAGCGAGGCGCCATCGAGTTCGTCGGACACGAAGCTGAAGGTCTCACTCGGCGCCGCGGCAGGCTTCTCGCCCCCGCCGAAGGCCAGGACGTCGGCGATGGGGATCGGCCCGTTCCCCGTCGCCAGCGCCAGGCGCAGCACCTGGAACAGCGCGGCGCCGAAGGTGGCGTGGCCGGAGGGGTAGGCCGGGAAGTCGGGTGTGTAGTGGCCGGGGGTGTTGTTGGTGCGTGGGATGCCGTGCGGACACCAGAAAGGATCGCCGTCGGCCGACGTCTCCAGGCGGACGCCGACCGCCGGCCGCCAGAGATTGTAGTGATACTTCCAGTGCCAGGCGTCGATGGCCGCGTCGGCCATGGCGACGTTGAGGCGGGCGAAGAGGTCGGCGAGCTGGGCTTCGGTCAGCCCCTTGCCGTCCACGATCCTGCGGGCGACCTGGTTGTAGAGACGGGGCGGGACACCGAGGCCGTTGGCGCCGTCGTAGCCCCAGTAGACGCCGATCCGCTCCTGCTCCGCCGAACGCGCGCCCCGCTGGGCGCCGCCGTGGTCCCTGACCTCGCGGAGCTGGGCAGGGTAGTCTGACTGCGGCCAGGGATCGAGGTGCTCGTGGTGGGTCTCGTGGCCGTCCGCATCGAGGACGGAGTCTGTGAAGCGCCACACCTTGCCCCACTTCGGCCCGAGCCTGCGCTGCCCCGGCTCCCCCGGCTGGTGGGGATCGGCGCGGTGCTCGAAGTGTCCCGGCATCGGAAGCTGGTCATCGTGGAGCATGACGTCCCATCCGTCGCGGCTCCTGTAGTCGACCAGTGCGCGGGCGATGGCGACGCCGACCGGGTAGCCGGTCTCATTCGAGAGGGAATCGTCAATCGGCCCGCTGTGGTTTGGGTACATGGCGCGTATGGCGGTGACGGCGGCGCCGGCGACGACCGCGTCCAGGGTCGCGCCCGCCGGGAGGGGTGGGACAGCGTGAGGAATACCCTTCTTGGTTAGATAGGCGGACCCGACCGACCCCGAGTGGAACGCCACGGCGTCGTGGATGGCGAGATGGACGATGGCCATGGCCCGCGAGGTGCGGATCGGGCCGGGTTGCTGCCCGCCGACGAAGCCCTTGGTGAAGTCGCGGCGCGAGGCCTCGAGCAGGACGCAGTTCCAGTAGAGCACCGACATGGTCGCCTCCATTTGGCGGGCGCGGCGGGGCCGCGGGATCGCCGTGGAGGTTGCCAGCCTCGGGGGCCTGGCCGGCGTGACGGGCGTCACGCGTGCGCTTGACTTGATCCGCCGACGGGAGGGCAATCCGGCGATGAGGCGGACGAGCTTCCTTCCCGCGCTCGGCTTCGGCGCGGCGGCGCTGGCGCTGCTGGCCGTGGCGCAGGCGCCGTGGGGTCGTCTCTGGCCCGCGCCGCCGGCCAGTCTGGGCGCCGATGTGGCGCGGACCGAGGCGCCGGCGGCGGCCGGTGGGCAGGGGGTAGAGCGGCCGGGCGCATCGGCGGCGCTGCGGCCGGACGACGGCTCGGGCGCGGCGGTGGCGGAGATGGAGGCGCGGGCCGGACTGCCGCTCTACGA
Organism: Phenylobacterium kunshanense; assembly: GCF_003254525.1. Taxonomy (GTDB): domain Bacteria; phylum Pseudomonadota; class Alphaproteobacteria; order Caulobacterales; family Caulobacteraceae; genus Phenylobacterium; species Phenylobacterium kunshanense. The sequence goes on along the minus strand of NZ_QFYS01000005.1, from coordinate 189,331 downwards.
GACCTTCCGCTGGCCGCTGACGGTGACGCGCACGGGGCGACCGGCCGACGCGACCGCCGTGGGGCTCGCGCGCACGGACGGAACATCGGCGGGCGTGATCGTGATCAATGGGCGCGGCGCCCTGGTGCAGGCGATCCCCGGCAGCGAGGGCCCAGATGGCGCGGCGGTGGCCGCCGCCTGGCTGCGCGCGCGGGGGTGGATGCCGGGCGCCGAGTGAGACCTGCAACCCGGTGGCCAGCGTGACCGTTTCACTCCTCGGGAAGGAACGGTCATCGAGGAGGACCCCATGCCCATCACCAACGACCATGAGTACGAGGCCGCGCTGGAGGAGGCCGTGGCGCTGCTGGAACGGTGCGAAGGCCGCGAGGCCGGCAACGCCCGGCTGCTTCAGCTCCTGGGTGAGATCGAGGGCTACCGGCCGATGTTCGACCTGGACGAGGCGGCGCCTCACCCGTCCGCGGGGCGCGCGGACGACCTGGTGCGCCAGGCCCGGCGACTGAAGAAGCGCTGGGACGAGCAGCGCAGCGGCTATGGCGGCCTGACCGAAGGCGGCCAGGGGATGGGGCCGACCACCGGCGCCCAGCGAGCGTAAGCCACGATTAAGCCCGCCATCGCCATGATGTGGTGGATGGCCTATGCGCTGACCTGGCTGGCGTTGATGAACCTGATGGCGTTCGGGGCGTTCGCCGACGACAAGCGGCGAGCGGTGCGCGGCGCGCGCCGCATTCCCGAGCAGACCCTGCTGTCGCTGGCGGCGATGGGCGGAAGCCTCGGTGCGCTGATCGCGCAGCAGCTCCTGCGCCACAAGACCCGCAAACAGCCGTTCCGCACCAACCTGATCCTGATCGCCGCCGGCCAGGCCGCCGCCGCCGCAGCGCTGCTCTGGGCGCTCGCAGACTGACGCTCGCCCAGTAGGGGAATTCGAACAGCCCCGTCGCGAAACGCCAGCGGTTTGTCGCAGGTGGGGCGGACTCCGAACCGTGCGGGGACTTAGCGGTCTGGTCCCCGAAACGGAGATACTCAAATGCGCAAGCTATTCACGGCGCCGATTGCGGCGCTGGCCTTGGCCGCGGCCGCGCCGACCGCGCATGCAGCGACGACGATCAGCTCAACCTTCGACACCGGCGCCGAGGGCTGGACGTTCGGGTCGTATCTGGGGTTTGGCGGGATCGGCGTCACCTGGGACAGCGCGAGCCAAGCCATCGTCAAGCCAAACCATGGCTTCGGCGACTTCGGCTTCATCGCCTCCTCGGCCTACCTCGGCGACAAGTCGGACTTCCTGAACGGGACCTTCTCGTTCGACCTCGCCGCGAGCGCGCCGTCAGCGCAGTACGCGAATCGCCCCCCGCTGGTCCTGACCGGCGCCAACGGGAAGGTCATCTTCGCAGACAGTCTCGGCCTGCCCAGTCCCGGCTTCACGACGTTCAGCATCAAGCTGAACGCCAGCAGCTTCTATTCTGGATCGCCGACCGGCACGCGGACGAATGTGAGCGCCTCGCAGTTCGAAGCGATCCTGGCCGATCTGGAACAGGTCCAGGTGTGGGGCGACTGGTCGCCTTCGGTGGAAACGGCCCGGCTCGACAACGTCGCCATGGCCGCCAACGCCGGGGTGCCGGAACCGGCCACCTGGGCGCTGATGATCATGGGCTTCGGCGGAGCCGGCGCCGCCCTGCGCCGGCGTCGCGTCGCCGTGGCCGCGATCTGAGACGACGGCCGGCCGCCGCGGGGAAGGCCGCGCGGCGGCTGGCCGCCCCTGATCCGGCGCCCCCAATCGGGGGATATGCCGCAGGCCGCGACCGCCTACGTTGCACGTCCTTGTAGCGTTGAACGGTCGGGGGCGTGGTGATGCGTACGTTTGGGATTCTGCTGTGCGGGGTGGCTGGATCATTGGCGGTGGCGAGCGCCGCAAACGCCGGCGTGCTGGTCGCCTCGGGCGATGAGTGGACGCTGAGCAACTATGCCTACGGCGCGCCCTATCAGGCCGGGACCACGGCTTTCGTCCAGGACCTGGCCACGACCTTCGGCGGCTCGAACTACCTGCTGCTGACCGGCAACGGGAACGTGTCGAGCGGCCAGCTCACCTCGCTCACCGCCCAACTCACGGCGCTGGGCAAGACCGTGCAGACGTCGGCCACCTTCAGCCTCGCCACCGCCAGCGGCTATGACGCGGTGTTCCACTTCGGACAGGGATTCAGCGGCGCCCAGTTCGCCGACCTGGACGCCTATCTTTCTGGCGGGGGCGACGCCTATGTGTCCCTCGGCTCCGGCTGGTACGGCAGCGCGGCCGGTGAAGCGGCGACCTGGAATCCCTTCCTGGCCAACTACGGCCTGGTGGCGGGCTCGACCTGGTTCACCGCGGCCGGCTTCGTCGACGCTACGGTGACGCAGGGACCGGCTGGCGCGACCAACCTGATCTGGGGCTATGGTCAGTCCATCGAGCGACTTCCAAACAGCAATGGCGTCTCCTACGTGCGCGGCAGCTTCGCGGGCGGTCCGCAGGACATCGGTCTGGTCGGCTCCAGCCAGCGCCTGGGCGTCGCCGGCGTGCCGGAACCCGGCGCCTGGGCGCTGATGATCCTGGGCTTCGGCGGGGCGGGCGCAGCGCTGCGCCGGCGCAACCGGATGCTGACGGCTTAGCGCAGGCGATAGGTGATCGTCGTCACCACCCGGACCTTCTTGAACACCTGGCCGTTCGGCTCGTAGCCGATGTCATCGCGCCCCTGGATCTCGAACGAGCCCTGGGTGGCCGAACGGATGCCCGACAGAGAGGCGCCGGCGTCCTTGGCGAACTGCTGGGCGCCGGAGCGCGCGCTGGCCGTCGCCTCGGCGATCATCTGCGGGCGCACATCGTTGAGGCGGGTGAAGAGATAGCTCGGCCCGGCGTAGTCCTGGAGGATCACGCCCTGGCGCAGGAGCTGGTCGAGCTGACGCGTCGTGGCCTGCACACGGTCGACGTTGGACGTGCGCACGATCACGGTCTGGGCGACGCGGTAGCGGGCGGCGACGTTCTGCTGCTGGTACTCGCGGGCGTACTGGTCGGTGACCTCCAGCCGGCCAAGGTCGATTTCGGCGGGCGCATAGCCCTGGGTGGCCAGGAATCGGCGGACCGCGGCGGTGTCGACATCGACGTCGGCCTGGACCGCCTGCAGGTCGTCGCCGGCGGCGGCGAACTTCAGCGGAAGCACCGCGAGATCGGCCTTCACGATCCGCTCGGACAGGCCGCGCACCGTCACGCTGCGATCGCCGACACGCGCGTTCTCGACCCCCTGCCCGATGAACAGCCCGCCCACGGCGGCTCCCAAGGCGACGAGGCCGCCCGCAGCGGCGGCGGCGAGAATGCGGGGGTCTGGCATGTCAGGGGCTCCATGGAACGCCCCGCGATCCTGCCACGCTCCGGCTGTCGGTGCGATGAACGCTAGTTGGGCGGCAGGGTCGGAGGAGGCGCCGGCGGCACGGCCCCGGACGGATTCACCGCCATCGGAGAGGTAGCGCCCATCTCCGAGGTCGTCGCCTCGGGGTCGGCGCCGGTGACGGCGCCAGCCCCAGCTGGGTTCGGGTCGACGGATGCTGTCGCTGCGCCGCCGGCGCCGGTGGTGGCGCCAGGCGGGGGCGGATCGACGGCGACGGCGGCGTCTTCGGCGGAGGTCACGGGCGCGGGCCGCTCGCACCCCGCGAGCGACAGCGCGATCAGGGCGGTGACCACCACAGCGGCAGGGATCAGGGACTTCATGCCCTCATGAACGGGTCAGTCGGCCCCGAGTTCACCCGCGGCGCGCTCGGCGGACAGCGGCGGCCAGGGCCCGCTCGTCGAGCCCCCCCTGGATGAGATAGCGGCCGACCAGGTAGGCCGGGGTGCCGGCGAGGCCGAGGGAGAAGGCCTGCAGCGCGTGACCGCGAAGCTGGGCGTCGATGGCGGCGCCGTGAAGGTCGAGGTCGGCGCGCAGGCGCACGACGTCCACGCCGGCCCCACCGGCGATCTCGTCGAACCGGATCGGGTCGAGGGGACCGTGGGCGGCCATGAACGCCTGATGGACGGCGAGGTATCGACCCTGGCGGTCGGCTGCGAGGGCATGGCGGGCGGCGGCGTCGGAGGCGGGCCCACGGATCGGCCAGTCCTTGTAGATCACCCGCACGTTGGGGTCGTCCGCCAGCAGGGCCGTCAGGGCCGGGTCCGTCATCTTGCAGATCCCGCACTGGTAGTCGGTGAAGACCACGACGGTGACGTCGGGCGCGTCAGCCCCCGCGTGGGGCGATCCCCGATCGCCGAGGACCGCGCGGACCACCGGCGTCATCTCGAGGCGCTGGGCCGGCGGCGGCCGGGTCTGGAGAAACCAGGTGGCCACGCCGCCCGCCGCCACGGCGGCGCCCAGGCCAAGGGCCTGGCGGCGGTTCACGACGCCTCCTCCAGGTCGGCCTCGGAGAGCGGGACGAAGTCGGCGCGCCGGTGCTCCCGGCCGCGTTTGACGGTCAGTTCCAGGGTCTTGAGGTTCTCGATGTCGGCCGTGGGATCGCGGTCCGTCACGATGAGGTTGGCGAGCTTTCCAGGCGCGATGGAGCCCATGTCGGACAGACGGCCCGCCGCCCGGGCGCCGTTGAACGTCGCGGCCCGGATCACCTCCGAAGGCGGCATGCCCAGTTTCACCAGGGCCGCGAGTTCGTGGTGCAATGTCGGCCAGGGGTCCGCGGCGGGCGCGACCCAGTCGGTCCCGGCCGAGATCTGAACGCCGGCCTGCCAGGCCTGGCGCACCAGGGCGTCGGACAGTTCGCCCGAGCACAGGCCCGGCCTGGGACGCGGCTGGTGGTAGATGCTGGTGGTGGCGTCGAGGATGATCTCGCGCGGCTTCATCAGCGCGAGGACGCGGCCGACCCCCGGATCGTCGGACGCCAGAAACCGCGACGCGGCGATCGGGGTGCGGGACTGATAGCTCGCCGGCGTGCCGGCCGTCTGGTGCGCCAGCGAGCAGGCATGGGACATCACGTCGGGCCGCGCCTTGGCCACCTCTGCCGGCGTGGCGGGGTAGACCGCGGTGTGGACCCAGACCTTGAGGCCCTGGCGGCGCGCCTCGGCGGCAAGACGGCGCACAAGCCGGGCGTCGAGGTTCGCGTAGATCTTGATCGCGGTCGCCGAGGTCCCACGGGCCAGGGTGACGGCCTGGCGCAGGTCCGTGCGCTCGTCGATCGCCTGCATCCAGGGCGTCTCGCCAGGCCGGAAGCCGTAGGTGGTGGCCGCGGTCCGGGGATCGTCGAAAAACGAGCGGCCGGCGAAGAGCGCGGCGTAGTGGATGTCCGGCGCCGGGATCTCGCCCTTGAGACTGGCCCGTGAGAGGTCGGCGACGGCCCGCAGGTCGTCGGCCATGTCCCGGACCGCGGTGACGCCGCCGAACAGGTCGCGGCGCAGGATCGCCTCGGCGCGGCGGCGATTGGGCGGCGTGGCGAGGTGCTCGTGGCTGTCGATCAGGCCGGGCAGCAGGTACTTGCCCGTCAGGTCCACCACGCGGGCGCCGGCGGGAGGCGGCAGCCGATCGGCCGGAAGCACCGCACGAATGCGTTCGCCCTCCACCAGGACCGACATGCCAGGGCGGGGCCGCCCGCCGGTCCCGTCGATCAGCGTGGCGCCCCGGTACAGCACTGTCTCAGCGGCGGCCGGCGTGGCCAGCATGACGGCAAGGGCCGCCAGGACGGATCGGATCACGCGCGCCCCCCCGCTCGTCACGAACGCCTCAGGCGTCGCAACCGCCCTCGAGCTGAAGTTGAAACTCGGCCGCAGCCTTCCAGCATGCGGCGTTTTCCCGTTCGGTCTTCCAGAGCCACGCCAGCACGGCGCACATAAGCGCCAGCGCCACGCTGACCGCCGTCAGGATGCGTACAGCCAGGACGGCGCGGTCCGTGTGGGAAGCCCTCGACATCCCTGAGGCTTTGGCCGATGCGACGCCGAAGGGCAAGTGCGCCGGCGACCCGCGGCGTTCAGGCGGGATCGGTGATCCGAGAGACGGCGCCGACCCGCCGTTCGCCCTGCCAGATAATCACCTCGACCGAGCTTCTATGTTCGTCCAGCACCCGGCGCGCAACGGCGAGAGCGCCGGAGTCGTCCGCGCATTCCAGAGCGTCGAAAGCGATCGACGATCCGTCGGGGCGGCAGGGGTAGAAGGTGAAAAGGGGCACGTTCGGAACTCCCTCGACGCCAGGCGGGAGCGTGGGACGAGGTCACACTATACACCCATTCCCCCGACAGTTGTGTCGGCGATGCGACCTTCGCCCGTCAGGCGACGCGGCCGTTCCGGTCGAGGGCGGCCGAAAGCCGGGCCATGGCGCGCGTGAGCTGGACCCGGAGTTCGTTGGCGGTGACCAGGACCGGAGCCGAGACGCCCCAGAACACCATGAGGGCGATCATCGAGCCGGGCGCCGCGACGCCGTCCGGACTGAGGAACAGGCGCAGGCCGAGCAGCCCGCCGCCCAGCATGACCATGGCCCCGCAGAAGGCGCCGCGCACCAGGCCGGCCACCAGCACCGCCGCCACATAGATCATGAACGGAGAGAGGAGGCCGAGCTGGGACGCCAGCGCCGCCCGCGCGACGGTCGCCAGGGCCACGAGCGCCCCCGCCACCACAAGGTTGATCAGCGCCTCGGATAAGAGACCGCCCAGGGAGGTTCGCGGAGCCGCCATGGGGTCAGAGTGGATCAAGGCCATGCTGCAACGCAACAGTGTTCACCAACGAGGCGAGCCCCAGCCGGGCGGGCCGACGACCGGGTCCGGCCATCCATGACCAGGCCGGCGGGGTCGCGGGGGGCTTCCCCAGGGCACGGCCTGTGCGGAGTCATGGATGGCCGGGCCGCACGCCGCGCGTCTCTAGGGACACGCGCGGCGTGCGGCGTCCGGATCGCAGTTAAGAGCCGGTCGGCCCGGCGGCGGCCGGCGCCTCCGGCAGGGCCGGGGGCGGCGCATCACAGGCCTTGCCGGCGTATAGGCCCGACAGCAGGGCCTTGCGCGTACCAGCCGTCTGGATGTCGGCGGCGGCCTGGGCCTTGACCTGCTCGGCCCGCTGGCGCGCGACGTTGGCCGCCTGGTTGGCGATCTGACCCGCACCGGGCATCCGGCCAAGCAGACCCGTGCGCAGCATGCCTTCGACCGCCACCGAGGCGCCGAAGTTGGCGCCCCGGGCCTGGCCCTCGGCCTTGGCGATCTGGGCGTTGGCGTCGGCGACGAGCAGGTCCATCCGCGACGCCTCGGCGGCGATCGTCGGACAGTCCATGGTCGCATCCCCCGGATAGCTGACCTGCAGCGGCTGAGCCGTCGCCGGCGTCACGGCCAGCCCGGCGCAGAGCGCGCCCAACATCATCAGTCTGTTCATCGTAAGCCCCCGAAAACCCTCAGGCTTGCGACGCTAGGGCCGGGCGCGGCGCCTGGCCTCCCCCGAATGGGGGCGCCACCGTCAGTCGGTCAGCAGGGCGACGAGGGCGTCGGGATGGGTGAATTGCGGCAGGATGCCGGCGCCCTCGATCCGCACCCGGCGGACATCGGCCACCGGCAGCCAGGGCTCATGCACATGGCGCGGCAGCTCCGAGCAGGCGGCCACCGTCCACAGGCGCTGCGGCAGGTCCCCCGGGGGCTCCCAGCCCGCGGCGTAGACCGCATTCTCCGCCGCGAAGCCCCGCACCGACCGGGCGCAGAGAGCCTGTATGTCGCGGATGAGGAAATCGCGGACGGCCGGATCCTGGAGCGCGTGGCGGTCGGGCTCCACCTCACCCAGGCTCCTGTCCAGCACCCGCTCGAGGGTCTGGGTGGTCGTCTGACGACGGAGGAACTCGGCGAAGGTCGCCACGAGTTCCGGGTTTCGCAGCAGGTGCCGCTGGACCGAGGCCAGGAAACTGACGCGGTGATCGACACGCGACATCGGCGGGTGCGGATTGAGCAGCACCGCACGGCCCAGCAGGTGCGGCCAGTCGCGGGCGAAGGAGAGGGCCACGGGCGCGCCGGTATCACGGGCCAGGATGTGAGCGGATTTCAGCCGCAGGCGCTCGATCACCGCCGCCATGTCGGCCGCGCCGGTCTGGAGATAGTCGTAGCCGGCGGGATCGGTGAGACCGAAGCCGGGTCGCTGCAGCACCAGGGGACGCAGCCCCGCGGCCACGAGACCCGCGCGAAGGCCTTCGGGAAGCCGGCGTCCGGCCGCCGTCCCGTGGAAGACGAACACCGGCTCGCCGTCGTAGGGCCCGTAGTCGATGAGCGCGATGCGCCGGGCGCCGTCCAGCGACGGCAGGATGCGAAGCCGGCCGCCCCCACCCTCCTCGGCGAACATCGGTTCGGAGGCCGAGGCGACAGCCACGAGCTCGCGGGCCTCCATCAGCAGCCGGGCGAGGTCCTTGGCGCCCTTGACGCCGGTCTTCGCCAGGATCGCCTTCATATGCGTCTTGACGGTCTCCGGGCTGAGGCCGAGGACCTTGGCGGCTTCCGGGGCCGTGGCGCCCTTGGCCACCAGGACGGCGGCCCGGGCCTCTGCGGGAGTCAGGCCGAAGGCGTCCTCGGCGATGCGGGCCTCCTCACCGACGGTGTCGCTCGACGCGCACATGATACCGACGAGCCGGGCGACCAGCTCGGGCGTGCGGCGCACGCCGGCCTTGGCGTTGATGCGGCGCAGGGCGTCGCGGGCGGTCTCACGGCCAACGCCGGCGTCGGCGGCGGCGACCTCGAGGTTCGGCGCGAAGAGGAGGGCCTCCGCGAGGCGCGCCTCCAGCGCCGTGAGGTCCAGCGCGCGGGCCGCATGGCGCGCGAGCTCGGACGAGCGCGACGGCGCGCTGACCACCACCGCGAGCCTTTCCGGACCGGCGCGGAGGGCGGCCGCGGCGTCAGGCCCCAACGGCCAGCGGGCGGCGGCCGAAGCGTCGCCCACCCAGGCGGCGAAGGCCGCGCCGGCGGTCCCTTCCACAAGGCTGACGACCGGCCCTTCGCGAAGCGCCCGTTTCAGGAGAGGGCGCAGGTCCGCGCTGTCCCGGAAGAGGTCGAGGTAGGCTGGGTCAGCGTGGCACACATCGCCCCGCGCGGTGAGCACCGCGGCGGCCAGGGCCCGGCGATCGGCGATGGCGCCGGCGATCGGCGGCAGTTCGAACGCGGCGGCGGAAAACGCTTCCCGCGCCTTGCCGCTGTCGGCCAGGACCGCCGTCTCGATCTCGGACCAGGAATCCAGCAACGCCTGCGCCGGCGCCGCCTGGGCGCGCAGCAGATCGGTGAGGCGTGCAGGCTTGGCTTTCATGCGCCTTCTTCGAATAGGGCCAAGGGGCGAGCTTGCAAGCGGGTTGAACCCTTTGCTGCAATCCCTGCGCCAGATGCCCTAGGGTGAACCGAAGCCGAAGCTGGGGGTTCAGCCTGGGTTCAGGGCGGAGCTGATCCCCTGGCCGGGCTGGGGCGCGTAAGGCCCGAGGAGTTCGAGATGAAGAGAATACTGTATGCCGCCGTGGCTCTGGCCACCGTCGCCGCGCCGGTCACCTCGGCGGCCCAGCCGGGCCACGAGCGCCGGGAAGATCGGCGGGAGCTGCGCGAGGATCGGCGCGAACTGAAGGAAGATCGCCGCGACGCACGGCGCGACGGCGTGATCACCTCGCGCGAACGGCGCGAGCTGGAGCGCGATCGCCGTGAGGTGCGCGAGAGCCGGCGCGAGCTACGCTATGACCGCCGCCGGGCCGAAACCTGGCGCGACCGGTCGGAATGGCGCGGATATCGCGGCGTTCGCCCCGGCTACTGGTACGCGCCAGGATACGGCTATCACCCCGTCGTCCGGGGCTACACCTGGCGCCGCGGCGCCTACGTGCCGCGCGCCTACCGCAGCTACTATGTGCAGGACCCCTACTACTACGGCCTGCGGGCTCCCCCGCCCGGCCACCGCTGGGTGTATGCGGACGGCAATCTCGTGCTGATGGCGCTCGCGACCGGCCTGATCGCCGACGTGCTGCTGAATGGCTACTAGCTAGTGGAAGGTGGCGGCCGGGCCGGGCCCGACCGCCCCCGTCCGCGGGATCGACAACACCAGGGCCGCGCCTTGCGCATCGGCGCGAAGGGCCACCGCGGCGCCGAGCTGTTCGGCCATGGCGCGGAGCAGGTAGCCGTTCGAGACCGAGACCAGCACCCCCTCGGCGGCCTGGCCCGCTTCGGAGATGGCGACCTCGGCCTGGCGACCGTCGGCCCCGAACCTCACGGCCAGCGGGCCGGCGACGTCGGCCTCCAGAAGCGCGCCGAGGCACTCCGCCAAGGCGACCCCGAGCGAGGTCGTCTCCTCCACGCCCAGGCTGAGTCCGGACGGGCGGATCACCACCCGCTCGGCTGGTTCGTCCCGGGCGACGCAGACCGCGCGGGCGAGCGCGGCCGCGAAGGCGTCCAGGTCCACCGGGCCGTCCTCCCGCCCCCCAAGGTCGCGGTGAACTCGCGAGATCAGCAGCGAGCGCTCCATGGCGCGACGCAGGCCATCGGCCACCTGCGGCTCGGGCTCGCCTTTGGCCTGCAGGGCCAGGACGCCGGCGACGAGGCGCATGTGATGACTGATGCGGTCGTTGAGTTCGCGGAACAGGCCCGCGTGGCTGTCGGCGACGGCCTGGGCGCGACCGAGTTCGTGCGAGACCTGACGCAGCGCGCCGGTGAGGCCGGTGATCACGACGATGGCGACGGCGCAGGTGATGACGAAGAACAGCGCGCCCATCAGGACGTTCGGCGCGAGCTGCCAGTCGAAGGACGGCGCGGCGAAAACCGCAAAGCCGAGGACGGCCGAAACCAGGGCGGCGGCGATCGCCGGACCCCGCCCGAACGCATAGGCCGACAGGATCACCGCCGGATAGAAGGCCGAATAGGAGAGGCTGCCGCCCAGGACCCCATGCATGGTCGATCGGAAGGCGAAGGCGATGGCCACCAGACCGGCGGTCCAGACCCAGGCCATGATCGGCCGTCGGCCGGCGGCCGCAAGGATTTCCGATACGCGTGACATGGCGGCCCCTCTAGCACACGGCGCGCTGGCGTGCTTCAGCGAACCGCCGGAGACTGGGCCCATGACCGACCGCGACGTCTATCTGAAGCTGGCCGCATTGGCGGAGGAGCTGATGGAGCTGGCCCAGGCCGCTGACACCTTCGTGGGCAACGCGGCGCTCACCACGTGCGCACAGACGCTCGCCGGAGCGGCAAAGGCGGTCTACGAGCACGCCATGGAGGGCGGAGAGCACTAGGCGCCGCGATTGGCGACGCTAGCTTGGCCGGCATGAGACTCATGCTTCTGGCCGCCGCGGCCGTCGTCGCCCTTTCGTCCGCCAGCGCCTCGAGCGCCCAACCGGCCGCCGACCTCGTCATCTGGGGCGGCCCTGTCTACACGGGCGCAGCGCCGGCCAGGGCAGAGGCTCTGGCCGTCAGCGGGAACCGGATCGTCTTCGTCGGCGACCGCGCGGGCGCCCAGGCCAAGGTCGGCCCCCAGACACAGATCGTGGACCTGAAGGGCGCGGCCCTGTTCCCCGGCTTCACCGACGCCCACGCCCACCTGCGCGGGATCGGCGAGCGCGAGCTTTCGCTGAACCTGGAGGGCTCGAAATCGGCTGCCGAGGCGGTGGGGCGGGTCAAGGCCTACCTCTCCCAACGCAAGCCGACCGGGCCTGTCTGGGGTCGGGGATGGATCGAGACCGGGTGGCCCGAGGGCCGGTTCCTGGAGCGCGGCGACCTCGACGCGATCGCCCCGGATCAGCCGGTGCTGCTGGTCCGGGCGGACGGCCACGCCCTGGTGGCGAACTCGGCCGCGCTGAAGGCGGCGGGGATCGACGAGACCACCCCCGCGCCAGCGGGCGGCGATATCCTGAAGGGCAAGGACGGCAAGCCGACGGGCCTTCTCGTCGACAACGCCATGAGCCTCGTCGGCAAGCTGCGCCGGGCGCCCACCGAGGCCGACCGGCGTGAGGCCTTCGACGCCGCCTTCAAGGTTGAGACCGCTTACGGCTGGACCGGCGTCCACGCCATGAGCGTGGACTGGGCGGACGTCCTGCTGCTGGAGGAAATGAACGCCGCCGGCGGCTCGCCCCTCCGGGTCTACAACGCCGTGGACGGCGAAGAAGCCGGCCCGCTGTTCAGCGGCGGCCCGCGGACAACGAAGGACCGGCTGATCGTCACCCAGGCGATCAAGCTGTACCAGGACGGCGCCCTGGGCTCGCGCGGGGCGGCGTTGTTCGACCCCTATGCCGATGCGCCCGGCACCACCGGCCTCGTCCTGACCCCGCCGGCCGCCATGCGCGCGGCGATGGAGAAGGCCAAGGCGGCCGGGATCCAGGTGGCCAGCCACGCCATCGGCGACCGCGGCAACGCCAATGTGCTGGACCTATACAAGTCGGTGGGCGTGAAGGACCTGCGCTGGCGGATCGAACATGCCCAGGTGGTGCGGCCCTCGGATATCCCGCGCTTCGCGGACATGGGGGTCATCGCCTCGATGCAACCCAGCCACGCGATCGGCGATCTCCATTTCGCGCCGGCCCGTCTGGGCGGCCCGCGCCTGGACGGCGCCTACGCCTGGGACGGCATGCGCAAGGCCGGGGTGCTGGTGGCCGGCGGCTCGGACGCGCCGGTCGAGCGCGGGGCGCCGCTGGTCGAGTTCTACGCCGCGGTGGCCCGCAAGGACCTGTCGGGCTTCTCGGGTCCAGACTGGCGCCCGGAGCAGGCGCTGTCGCGCGAAGAGGCGCTGAAGCTCTTCACGTCGGCAGCTGCCTACGCCCGGTTCGCCGAAACCGAGCTGGGCACGCTGGAAGTCGGCAAGCTTGCGGACCTGTCCGCCTTCTCGGTCGATCTGATGACCGCGCCGGAGGCGGAGATCCCCAAGGGGCGGGCGGTGCTGACCGTGGTCGACGGAAAGGTCGTCTATCGCGCGCCGTGACCGCTCACCGGGTCCACTGGGCCAGCCAGTTGGCCAGGTCTTGCGGAGTCATGTGGCGGGCGTCGGAGAGCGCGGCGACCTGGGCGCGGCCGACGATCTGACGGCCACTCCTGGGATCGACGATGAGGATGGCCGGAACGCCCTCCAATCGGTCCTTCACGCCGAAACGGGCGGGGATGTGCAGGTTCTTGTCCATGCGCCCCACGTCCACCAGGACGATCTCGTAGTGCCGTGACAGGAAGGCCTTGAGCTCGGGCAGTTCCATGGTCGCGGCCAGGATCCGGCAGTCGCCGCACCAGTTGCCGCCCATGTCGACCAGCAGCAGCTTGCCCGACTTGCGGGCCCGCGCGAGAGCGCGGTCGACCGCCGCGCTGGCGTCGGCCTTTTCGTCATAGGGATAGGGCAGCGGCGTCCTGAGCTGGGCGTAGTCGTTGATCTTGAGTCGCGGCGGCGGCGCGGCCGACGCGGGCGCGGCCAGAGCCAGGGCGAGCAGTGCGGCGGCGGCCATGCGGAACATCGGCATCTCCTACTGATGGAGATGGAATTCTCCGGCCGGCCCGAACGGTCAAGCCAGGGAACCTCAAAGGCCGGCCAGGATTTGTGAGCCCGCCCTTCAACACGAGACGGATGAACGCCATGAGCCTGAGCAACGCCGAGGTCCGCGATCGACTCTGGAAAGCTATCGAGGAACAGAACACTGGTATGCTGGGCGTGCCCGGTGATGGCCACCACTACCAGCCGATGACCGGCTTCGTTGAGCGCGACACCAACACGATCTGGTTCTTCACCCGGAGGGAGACTGACCTCGCCGAAACGATCGCCTCGACCGGCGGGGCCGAAGGATCGTTCATCTTCCAGGACCGGAAACTGCAGGCCTGCCTGGATGGCCGGCTCACCCTGGAGCACGACCGTGAGCGCATCGACCGCTACTGGAACGCGCACGTGGCGGCCTGGTACCCGGATGGAAAGGGCGATCCGGCACTGACCCTGCTGCGACTCGACGTCGCGGACGCCGCCGTCTGGATCACCGAGGGTGGCCTGCTGAAGTACGCCTTCGAAGTCGTGAAGGCCAATGTCGGCAAGTCGACGCCCGACGTTGGCGAGCGGCGCGACCTCAACTTGAACTAGAATTTTGAAGGACGACGCGCGGCGGACAGACGATCCGCCGCGCCTGTACTGGACAAGGATCAATTCGACCTGATTCTCCCCCAGCAAGGCCATCCAGCTATTTATAAGTCGGCTGCCCGACACAAATCGGCGGTTGTACGACCTTCCTTCGCAAATGCTTGTCGCGAGAATTGCAGGCGCGCCGGCATTGCACTTTGTGCGAGTGTCGAGTTCTCGACAGTCTAGCTTCGCGGGCCTCTATAACTTGAAACCTAAGCCGTAGAACGGCGTTTCAAGTTCCCGATGCAGAGGCCAGTCCCCGCGTTGCAAAACAGCCTGCTCGACGCGCTCCCGCCAGCCGATCTGGCGCGGTTCGCCCAACATATCGTGCAGGTGGAGCTCGACAGGGGCCGGCTGCTCTACGATCCCGGCGACCAGATCGACCACATCTACTTTCCGCATGACGGCGTGATCTCACTGATGACGCTGATGGAGAACGGCCAGGCGATCGAAAGCACGACCATCGGTCCGGAGGGAGCCCTCGGCCTGATGGCTGCCGTCGCGCCGCGCCAGTCGCTTTCGCGCGCCATCGTCCAGACGCCCCTGCGGGCCGCGCGGATCAGCGCGGAGCGACTGCACGAAGCCTGGGAGCGCAGCGCCACCCTGCGGCACCTGGTGGATCGCCACACCGAGGCGCTCTATGGCCATGCCATCCAGTCGGTGGCGTGCAACGCGCTGCATTCGGTTGAAGCCCGGTTCTGCCGTTGGCTGCTGACCTGCCACGACCGCATCTCCACCGACACGGTGGCCCTGACGCAGGAATTCCTGGCCGACATGCTGGGCGTGCAGCGGACGACCGTGACAGCGGTGGCCCGCTCGCTCCAGGCAAAGGGGGTGATCCGCTATCGGCGCGGGGTGGTGGACATCATCGACCGCGCCGGCCTGCAGGCCCTGACCTGCGAATGCTACGGCGTGATCCGCGACACCTACCAACGGCTGCTCGGTCCGGCCGCCGGCGGGCTGAACGGTCGCGGCGAGCGCTGGATCAACGGCCAGTAGGCTTCCCGCCGCGCCAACTCGGCGGTTTATCGCGTCCGCCTGTCGCGAGGCGGTTGCGCCTGGCCAATTTTCACCGTTTGTTGCGCGTCCTCAGCGGGTTCGGACCTGGAAACCGCACCACGACCATCGAGATGAGACCCATGATCCACCAGACGCGCAAGTTCCTGCTCCTGGCCGGCGCCGCGACGGCCCTCGCCTTCTCCGGCGCGGGCGCGCTGGCGCATGAGCTCCATGACTGCGCGACCACGGCCTGTGAAACTGAACTGCTATTCGCGGCCGACACCCCCAGCGCCGGCGGCGCCGCCGCTTCCCTGGCCTCGCCGCGATACGGGACCTGGGGCTTCGACCTTTCGGGCATGGACCGCTCGGTCAAGCCGGGCGACGACTTCTTCAAGTTCGCCAACGGCAAGTGGCTGGAGCGCACCGAGATTCCGGCCGACCGGACGAACTACGGCAACTTCGCGATGCTGCGCGAACTGTCCGAGGCCCGCGTGCATGCGATCCTCGACGAGGCGGCGGCCGGCAAGCTGACCGATCCCGACGCGGCAAAGATCGGCGCCGCCTATGCCGCGTTCATGGACGAGGCCCTGGCCGAGAAGCTGGACGCCAAGCCGCTGGAGCCCGAGCTCGCCCAGATCCGGAAGGTGAAGAGCAAGGACGACTTCACGGCCCTGATGGGCAAGTCCAGCACCACCGGCTTCACCTCGATCATGCCGGTCTTCGTCAGCATCGACGCCAAGTCGCCGACGAAATACGCGGTGATGTCGGTCACCGGCGGGCTCGGCCTGCCCGACCGCGACTACTACCTGCAGCCCGACTTCGCCGAGAAGAAGGCCAAGTACCAGGCCTACATCGAACAGCTTCTGACCATGGTCGGATGGGAAAAGCCCGCCGAGAACGCCAGGGCGATCGTCGAGTTCGAGACCAAGCTGGCCGAAGCGTCCTGGAGCCGGGTCGAGCGGCGCGACCGCGACAAGACCTACAATCCCATGAGCCCGACCGAGCTCAACGCCTACACCCCGGGCTTCGACTGGAACCGCTACCTCGCCGAGACCGGCCTGCCCAAGGTGGACCGGATCATCGTCACCACCAACACCGCCTATCCGAAGTTCGCCAAGGTCTATAGCGAGACCCCGCTGGAGACCCTGAAGGCCTGGCAGGCCTTCCACCTGACCGATGGCGCGGCGCCGCTGCTGTCGACCCGGTTCGTGCAGGCGCACTTCCAGTTCCGCGACAAGGAGCTGGCCGGCCAGCCCGAGCTGCGCGCGCGCTGGAAGCGGGCGGCGGCGTTCATGGACGGGGCGATCGGCGAGTCCATCGGCCGGGTCTATGTGGCCCGCTACTTCACCCCCGAGGCCAAGGCCAAGATGGACGACCTGGTGGGCAATATCCGCACCGCCATGCGCGCCCGGATCGAGACTCTCGAGTGGATGGGTCCGGAGACGAAGGCCAAGGCGCTCGAGAAGCTGGCCAAATTCACGGTGAAGATCGGCTATCCGACCGAGTGGCGGGACTATGCCGGACTCGAGTTCAAGCGCGACGACCTCTACGGCAACGCCCTTCGCGCCGGAGCGTGGGACTGGAAGCGCCGGGTCGCGCGGCTGGACCAGCCCGTCGACAAGAAGGAATGGGGCATGACCCCGCAGACGGTGAACGCCTACTACAACTTCGCGAACAACGAGATCGTGTTCCCGGCCGCCATCCTCCAGGCGCCCTTCTTCGACCCCGACGCGGATCCGGCCATCAACTACGGCGGCATCGGTGGGGTGATCGGCCACGAGATCAGCCACGGCTTCGACGACCAGGGCCGCAAGTCCGACGGCGACGGCGTGCTGCGCGAATGGTGGACCGCCGAGGACAACGCCAAGTTCAAGGCCCAGGCCGAGAAGCTGGGCGCGCAGTATTCGGCGTTCGAACCCCTCCCCGGGGCCAAGGTGCAGGGCGGCCTGACCATGGGCGAGAACATCGGCGACATGGGCGGCCTGTCGCTGGCGCTGGACGCCTACCGCGCCTCGCTCAAGGGCGCCCCGGCGCCGGTGATCGAAGGGCTGACCGGCGACCAGCGCGTGTTCCTCGGCTGGGCCCAGGTGTGGCGCCAGAAGATGCGCGACGAGGCCCTGCGCCAGCAGGTGACCACCGATCCGCACTCGCCGGCCTACTACCGGGTCAACGGGACCATCCGGAACATCCCCGGCTGGTACGACGCCTGGAACGTGCAGGAGGGCGACAAGCTGTACGTGAAGCCGGAAGAGCGCGTCCGGATCTGGTAGGCCTCAGGCCACCCAGCTCGCCGCCGCGAAGGCCAGGCCGCAGAGCAATGCGGTCTGGCAGGCGAGGGCGGCGAGCGGGCGCCAGCCCATCGACCTCAGCCCGTCGAGCGTCATCCGGGCGCCGACGGCCACGACGCCCGCACCGATCAGGACATTGGACGCAAACGTCGCGGCCGGCAGCACCGACGCGGGCACGAGCCCCGTGCTGCGGATCCCGGCCAGGACGAAGAAGGCGATGACGAAGCCCGGCAGGAGCAACGCCCGCCCCGGCCCCTTCGCCTCCCGCGCAGCCCCGGCGAACGAGAAAGCCACCGCAGCCACCACCAGGGCCAGCAGAGACACGCGCACCAGCTTGACCGTCACGGCCAGGTCGCCGACCTGGGGCGAGACCGAATAGCCGGCGCCCGCCACCTGGGCCACGTCGTGGATGGAGGTGCCGAGGAAGACTGCCGCGGCCTGGGGCGGCAGGCCGGCAAGGTGGGCGACGGCGGGATAGGCCAGCATGGCGAGCGTCGAGAGCGTGGCCACCACCGCCACAACATAGGCGGTCTGGCGCTCGGTCTCCGGGCTCTTCGGCAGGACTTGGGACACCGCCATGGCGGCAGAGGCGCCGCAGATCGCGGTGGCGCTGGCCGAAAGCATCGAGAAGCCCTTAGGCAGACCGAACAGACGGCCGACCACCGACCCCAGCGCCAGGGTCAGGGCCACGCAGCTCAGGACCAGCACGAGCGTCTGCGCGCCGAGGCCCGCAATGTCGCCGAGCGCGATGCGCAGGCCCAGGAGCGCCACGCCGGCGCGCAGCAGCGGGCGCTCGGCCACCCTCAGCCCCGGCGACAGGTCGAACCGTCCGGCGAGCGGCGCGGCGACGAGGAACCCGGCGACGAGGGCGAAGGGCGCCACCGGCGCGCCGAGCGCCTGGGCCGCGAGGGTCGCCGCCAGGGTCAGGAAGGCGGCGAGGGCCAACCCTGGCAGCCAAGCCGGCAGACGCACCGGCGGCTTTGGCGTCGTGCGATGGGTGACCATCCGCTGGTGCAGCTCGCGGATGCGGCGGCTGCCGGACGTCTGGAAGGCGAAGGGGAAGAGGCCGTGAAGGGCGCAGGCCAGGGCGCCGAGCGCCATGGTGGCGGCGAAACCCCAGGCCGAGCAGAGATGCTCGAAATAGCTTTCGCCCACGGTCTCCGGATGCCGCGTGAACGCCTTGAGCATGGCCCCCCATCCTGGCCGGGTGAAACAAGCCTCCAGGATGACGGCGGGGGCGGGAAAATCATTGCCGAAGACGGCGGCAGTCTCCCGGCCCAGGAGAACCTCGATCCCACAGCGACGACCTGCGGAGAATCCCGATCTCCGCACGGGTTCACGGACCTTGAGGATGTCCTAACGCGATCGACTCAAACGCCCGGGCGCTGGTGGACCACGACCCCTCCCACGAGGGTGGCGCGCACCCGCTCGGCCGAAGGCCTGGCCAGGACCGCGGCCAGCGGCGCGTCGAGCAGGCAGAGATCCGCGGGCGCGCCTGGACCGACCTTGCGAGTTCGGCGGCCTGGAGCGGCCGGATCGTCGAGGTACAGGCCGATCGCGGCGGTGGCCGGAACGGCTTCGCCCGCGCCCAGCGTCGCGCCGCCGGCTGTCCGGCGATCCATGGCGGCGGCGATCCCCACCCAGGGATCGGGCGTGGCGTAGGGCGCATCCGAGCTGGCCGCTACGGGCACCCCGGCGGCGAGAAGGCTGGCGCAGCGATACAGGTCGCCGCTGTCCGCCGACGCCACTTCGGAGAGGTAGCGGTCGCCCCGCTCACGCACGAAGGCCGGCTGGGTTACGACGACGAGGCCGAGGCTCCGGAGCTGGCCGATGGCCTCCTCCGGGATCACCCCGCCATGCTCGATGCGATCGCCTGGGCGGGCGCCGGCAGTCTCGAACGCCGCCAGCGTCAGGGCGAGCTCCGCGGCGGTGACACAATGGACGGCGACCTCGCGTCCCTGCGCGCGGGCCGCGCGGATGCGGGCCACGAAGGCGTCGAGGTCGGGCAGCGCATGGTCGTCCAGCAGGATCTTCACCGGCCCCACGGCGAAGGCGCCGTCGCCCGGCGCGTCCAGCGGCCCGCCGCTCATGAGCAGGAGGCGCTGGGGCAGGTCGCCGGACCGATGGGCGTCCGCGAGGATAGCCGCGGCGGCGGAGTCGGTCGTGACGCTGGCGTCGGTCAGGGCGGTGACGCCGTAGGCGGCGAGCTGGGCGCCGACGGGGGCCATCGGGGGTGGCGAGGGCGGCAGGCGGCTGCGCAGCCAGGCGTCGCCGCGCCAGAGACGGCCGGCCCCCCGATCCAGGCCCTGCGGGTCGTCCCCCTCGCCCAGCGCGGCCAGGGCGCGGCTGTTCAGCAGCCACAGCGCGCCGGTCTGGTGCTGGATCCGCAAGGGGTGGCGGGGCGCGAGCCGGTCGAGGTCGGCCAGCGTCAGGTCTCCGGCCAGCGCTTCGTGCCAGCCGAAGGCGCGGACCCAGGCCCCGGCCGGCCGCGACGCGCACGCCGCCGCAATCCGGACGGCCAGATCATCGGCCCCGCGGGCGCGCGTCAGGTCCACGGAGTCGGCGCGCGCCGCCAAGGCCAGCAGATGGATGTGATGATCCGCCAGGCCGGGGATCAGCGCCCCGCCCCGGCCGTCCATCTCCCGGCCGCCTCGGGCGAGGTCCGCGCCCACCACCGCGACCCGGCCGGCCTCGATCCGCACGTCCAGGCCCGCGCGGCCGGCCACCTCCACGTTGCGGATCAGGAGATTCATGCGGCGGCCTGCAGACCGATCGCCGTCGCGGCGCCCGCGGCGACGCGGGCGAGCGCGGCGTCGACGAAAACGCCACCGCCCTGTTCCAGACCACGCATGGCGCCCAAGGCGGCGGCGAGGCCGGTGACAGGATCGGCCAGGGCGTCGCCCAGGAACCGCGGGCCGTCGGCGGTCCAGCGGACGAGGCCGCCCGCCGCCGCCGCGTCATCGCCGAAAGCCACGCGATCGCCTGCTTCGCCTGTCCAGCCGTAGCCGGTGATCGCCACCCACACGAGGCCCGGGTTGGCGGCAAAGAGCGGAGCCGGTTCCAGGCCCAGGGCGGCGAGCGCCCGCGGCCGGGCGCCGGTGATCAGCACATCGGCGCCGGCGACCACCTCGGCGAGGCGGGCGCGGCCGTCCGCGGCGGCGAAGTCCAGCGCCAGCGCCTGCTTGGTCCCGTTGAGCCGGTGGGCGAAGGCGGGCGTGGAGAGCGCCGTGGGGTCGGGGCGGCGGACGCTCTCGACCTTCAGCACCGACGCCCCCATGGCCGCGAGGATCGCGCCGCACATGGGTCCGGCCCAGAGCGCGGAGAGATCGACGACCTGAAGCGCACCTGCCCGGCGTCCCCCGCGGCCCAGCCGCAGCGTCGGGGCGCGGGGCGTCTCCGCGCTCACTTCGCCGACGGCCGCCGCGGGCAGCCCCAGGAGCGTCGCCCCCGCCACGAGGTCGGCACTGCGCCGTCCGCCCGCATGTATCGTCACCAGAGCCCACGGATCGTCATCGAGGTCGCAGCCGAGCCAGGCGGGAACAAGGTCGCGGTCTTCCACGCGCGCGAGATTCAGCGCCATCCAGCCGTCGGCGGCGCGGAACAACCGGCAGGCGCCGTTGGGCGACACGAGCCCCCCGGGCGCGGCCAGTGGGAGCTCCCCTTCCCGGTCGAGCACGCCTAGCGCGGCCACCTCGACGCGGCGGCCCAGGCGGGCGGTCAGGGCCGCAGCCTCGGCGCAGAGGTCGACGATCAGGGGCGCCAGCGGATTCATGTGGCGACTTCGTCGACGAGGCCCCAGGCCATGGCGGTCGCGAGGTCGACCTCGACGCCCGAGATGGCTATCCACGCCGCGCGTCGGCGGCCGATGCGGCGGGGGATCGTGACTGTGCCGCCGGCGCCCGGGATCAGGCCCATGCCCACTTCGGGCAGGCGGAAGTGCGCGCCGGGATGGGCCACCACCCGCGCGGCCGCGGCCGGCAGCTCGATACCCGCGCCGACGCAGGCGCCGTGGACGTGCGCGGTCAGGCGGTCGCCGAGCTCGTGCGCAAGCCGGGCCGGCGCGCGAAGGCTACGGACCAGGTGCGCCTCGCCCGCGTCGCCGGCCGAGCCGAACTCGTCCAGGTCGCCGCCGGCGCTGAAGCAGGGGCCCTCCCCGCTCAGCGTCACCGGCGGCGCGTCGGGATGGCCCAGGGCGAACGCCAGCGCCTCGCACAGCTCGTCGCGCATGCGAGCGTCGAAGGCGTTGCGGCGGCTGGGACGCGAGAGGCGGATCCCGAGCTCGCGCGAACCGGCATCGATCCGCACGCGCTGGACCGGCGTCTCGTCACGCTCCCGGCCAGGATTGCCGGCACGCCATGCGCGGAAGCCGCCCGACGCCAGCAGCATGGAATAGGCCAGCGACTCCAGCGCCAGCGCCTCGTCGAATGGCAGGCGAAGGGTCATGCGCAGGACCTGGGCCGCCACGGCGACGGCCACGGGCTGGGCCTCGACCCTGGCCTCCAGCGCCACAAGCGCCGGATCGATCCCCACGGGTCCCAGGCCCACCCACGGCCGGGGCGCGGCGGGATCGGCGCTGAACAGGATGTCGAAGAGGTCGAGCGGCCCCTCGGGCAGCGGGCCGCCACGATGGACGCCCACGCGTAGCACGCCCGACGCGTCGGACGGCCGCCCGCCGGTTCCAAACTCGATGACCCACAGGCCGGCGCCGCCCAGGACGACGAGGTCGGCGATGAGGGTCACCGGCGGCGCCTCTTCAGTCCGAGGACGGCAGCTTCTTGGCTTCGGCGGCGCCGATCGGGCGACCGTCCACCGACAGCGATCCCGCGCCGGCCTTTGAGCACAGCACCTCCATGCCGCTCTCCGGATCGGTGTAGCGCTTGCCCGCGAGGACGCCGCCGGAATGGTCCGCGGCCGGCGCGCCACCTTCGGGCCGCGCTTCGGCATGCGGGATCACCGGCTGGCCGCCGCATTCCAGGCTGGCCGGCGCCTTGGGCGGGCGCACCACCACCAGCTCGGCGTCGCAGACGGCGCTCCGCCAGCGCGATCCCGGTTTCAACTCCATGCACGTCACTCCCTTGACCCTGGCCGCCTCACCGAGCGGCTTCGGCTTCGAATATCCGCCACGCTGGGCGGGCTTGTCGACGGCCTACGGCGTCCCACCGTCGCAGCGGATCACCGAGCCCGTGGTGAAGCTGGAAGCCGGACTGGCCAGGTAGAGTGCAGCGGTGACGATCTCATCCGGACGGCCGGGCCGGCCCAGGGCGTTGCGCGCCGTCTCGCGCGCCTCGGGCGTCCAGGCCTTTGCGATGTCGGTGAGGAAGGGGCCGGCCATGATGCCGTTCACGCGCACCTTGGGGCCGTACTCCTTGGCGAAGCCCTCGGTCATGGCGTTCAGCGCCGCCTTGGCGCCGGCGTAGGGGATATAGCTGGGGTCGGGGCGGATCGCGCCGACCGACGAGATGTTGATGATCGCCCCACCCTCGCCCGCGGCCATGCGCGAGCCGACGAGGGCGGTCAGCCGGAAGGGGCCCTTGAAGTTGACGTCGATGACCTTGTCGAAAAGCGCCTCGGTGACGTCGGCGGACGAGGGTGCCAGGGGCGACATGCCCGCGTTGTTGATCAGGATGTCCACCTTGCCGAACTCGGCGTAGGCCGCGTCGGCCAGCCCCGCCAGCGCCGTCCAGTCGCCCACGTGGCAGGGGTGGGACAGCGCCCGGCGGCCCAGGTTGCGGACCTCGGCGGCGGCGGCCTCGCAGGCGTCGGCCTTGCGGCTGGCGATCACGATGTCCGCGCCGCGCGAAGCCAGGGCCTTGGCCATCTCGAGCCCCAGCCCGCGGCTGCCGCCGGTGATCAGAGCCACCTTGCCCGAGAAGTCGAAGAGCGCGTCGCTCATGCCGGTTTCCTCCGCTTGTCTTCGTCGTTGCGGACACCATAGGCCGCGCGAGGGCTTCCGATGCGTCAGGGACGTGACCGGGCGTTTGCGACGAGCAGCGCGCCCCGTGCGACGAACGCTGGGGCAGCGCCCCAATTGTGGCGCTTGGTTCTTCGTAGACTTGGCCGGCACTCCGCCGCCAGGACACGACATGCCCACAAACCTCACCGTCAACGGACAAGCCGTGACGTCGAACTCCACCCCCGATACGCCCCTGCTCTGGGTGCTGCGCGACGAACTGGGCCTGATGGGGACCAAGTACGGCTGCGGGGTCGGCGCCTGCGGCGCCTGCACCGTCCATGTCGGCGGCGAGCCGGTGCGGAGCTGCAGCATGCCGGTGGGCGGGCTGGATGCCGCGCACGTGACCACGATCGAAGCCCTGGGCGCCGGTGGACCCCACGTCCTGCAGACCGCCTGGCTCAAGGCCAGCGTGCCGCAGTGCGGCTACTGCCAGTCCGGGATGCTGATGGCCGCCGCCGCCCTGCTGGAGCGTACCCCCCGCCCCAGCGACGCCGACATCGACGCGGCGATCACCAACCTCTGCCGGTGCGGCTCCTATCCCCGCGTGCGCACGGCGATCCACGCCGCAGCGGCGCGGCTGTCGAAGGGGCGCTGAGATGGAAATGAAGGTTTCCCGACGCGGCCTGCTGGCGACTCTCGGCGGCGCAGGCCTGACGCTGGGGCTCAGCGCCGGCGGCGTGGTCGCGGCGCCGGCCGAGACTGTCACCCTGAGCGATTGGGTGCGGATCGCCCCCGACGGCGGCGTGACGCTGTACACCTCGGTGCAGGAGATGGGTCAGGGCGCCTGGTGCGTCCACGCCCGCATCCTGGCGGAGGAGCTGGGGCTAGACTGGGCGAAGGTCCGGGTCGAACAGGCCCCGCCGCTGCCGGTCTATGGGATCTTCTCGCCCGGCTACGCCACCGGCGGCAGCGCCTCGGTGCGCGAGATGTACGGCAAGCTGCGCAAGGTAGGCGCGGCGGCGCGCACCATGCTCGTCGAGGCGGCCGCCGAGCGCTGGAACGCGCCGGCGGACGACTGCACGGTTCGGGGCGGCCGCGTCGTCCATGTCGCGAGCGGCCGGAGCCTCGGCTTCGGCGAGCTGGCCGAGGCGGCGGCGACGCGGCCCGTGCCGCAGGACCCGACGCTGAAGCCCCGGTCCGACTGGAGCGTCATCGGCAGGGACCTGCCCCGCAAGGACCTGCCCGGCAAGGTGGACGGGTCGGCCGTGTACGCCACCGACGTGAAGCTGCCGGGCCTGTTGACCGCCACGATCCGGCAGGCGCCGCAGTTCGGGGCCAAGCTGAAGTCGGTCGACCCCGCGCCGGCGCTGGCCATTCCGGGCGTCCGCAAGGTGCTGGAGATGCGCGGCGTCTCGATCACCGTGCCGGGCTGGAACCAGCCGGTCGACCTGCCCGACGCCGTGATCGTGGTCGCCGACGGCTTCTGGCCGGCGAAGAAGGGGCTCGAGGCCCTGGCGCCCGAATGGGCTGAGGCAAGCGATGCGCCCGACACCGTAGGCCTGCTGGCGCAGCTTAAGACCGCTGCCCTGACCCGCGCCGAAGTCGCGACGCCCCGACGCGACTATGCGCCGGGCGAACGGGAGGCCCTGCAGAAGACCCTCGCGGCCGCCGCCGACGCGGCCCTCGCCGCCGCCGATCGCACCATCGAGCGCGACTACACCTCGCCGCTGCTGGCGCACGCCCCGATGGAGCCACTGAGCGCGGCGGCCCGGATGACGGCCGACGGCGGGGTCGAGGCCTGGGGCGGCTTCCAGAACACCAGCGGCCTGCGCCGAGCGGCGGCGGCCATGGTCGGCGTGCCGATCGAGAAGGTGGACGCCCACACCCTGTTCAGCGGCGGCTCGTTCGGTCGGCGGTACAAGAACGACTTCGGCCTGCAGGCGATCTGGGCCGCCCGGGCGGCCGGCGCGCCGGTGAAGCTGATCTGGTCGCGGGAGGAGGACATCCGCCAGGACTGGTACCGGCCGGCGGGCTTCCAGCGCCTGACCGCGGGCCTGAAGGGTGGCCGCGTCTCCGGGTTCAGGGTGGTCGGGTCGAACAACAACGCCAACTACACGCGGGACATGGTTTCGGGCCCGCCGCACGACCTGATCCAGTACGAGGTTCCGGGGATGGTCATGGCCGGCGCCTTCGTGGCCTCGCCGGTCCCGGGCGGACCCTGGCGATCGGTGCTGCACACGGGCAACGCCTTTGCGGTCGAATGCTTCCTCGACGAACTGGCGCACGAGACCGGGGTCGACCCCCTGGCGTTCCGCCGGCCCCTGCTCGCGAAATCCCCGCGGGCCCTGCGGGCGATGGAGCATGCGGTCAAGGCGGCGCGCTGGGGCCGAAGGCTGCCGAAAGGACAGGGGCTGGGCCTTGCCGTCTGGAGCTCGTTCCAGAGCGTCTGCGCCCAGGTCGTCCAGGTTCGGGTCACGAACGACCAGGTCCGGGCGGAGCAGGTGTGGTGCGCCTTCGACTGCGGCACCGCCGTCAATCCCGACGGCGTGCGGGCCCAGGGCGAGAGCTCGATCATCCTGGCGCTGAGTTCGGCCGCCACGGGCGAGATCAACCTCGACGCCGGCCGGGTCGTGGAGAGCAACTTCCACGACTACCCGCACCTGATCCTGGCCCAGACGCCGAAGATCACCATCGACCTGCTGGAGACGCGCGAGGCGGCGCCGGGCGGCGCGGGCGAGCCGATGACCCCGCCGCTGATGCCGGCGCTGGCCAACGCCATCTTCGCGGCGACAGGCCGGCGCCTGCGCACCCTGCCGCTCACCAAAGCGGGGCTGACGCTGGTCTGAAGGACGCCTCATCGAGCCTGTCCCGGCGTCAGGGAAAGGCCGTGCTAGGGCATGGCCAACCTATTCCGGAGGCATTCCATGAAGCTCGACAGTTCCGTTTCCGCGATCATCACCGGCGGCGCGTCCGGCCTGGGCGCGGCGACCGCCAGGCACCTGCGCAGCCTGGGCGTGAAGGTCGCCCTGTTCGACAAGAACCCCGAGACCGGCGAGGCCATGGCCAAGGAGATCGGCGCGGTCTTCTGCGAGGTCGACGTGATGGACGAGGCCTCGGTCGACGCCGCCTTCGCCAAGGCCCGCGCCGCCAACGGCCAGGAGCGGATCCTGGTGAACTGCGCCGGCGGCGGCCGCGGCGGCAAGACCATTTCGCGCGACAAGCAGACCGGCGAGATCATCCCGTTCAAGGCCTCGGACTTCGAGTGGGTTCTGGGCCTCAACACCGTCGGCACCTTCCGCTGCGTGGTGAAGAGCGCCGCCGGCATGGCGACGCTGGAACCCGACGAGACGGGCGAGCGTGGCGCGATCGTCAACACCGGCTCGGTGGCGGCCGAGGAAGGCCAGATCGGCCAGGTGGCCTATGCGGCGGCCAAGGCGGCGATCAAGGGCATGACCATCGTGATCGCCCGCGACCTCTCCAGCGAGGGCATCCGCATCAACACCATCCTGCCGGGCATCATGGACACCCCGATGCTGGGCGGCCTGAAGACCCGCGCGCCGCAGGTCTACCAGGGCCTGGCGGCGTCGGTGCCGTTCCCCAAGCGCCTGGGCGCGGCCGAGGAGTATGCGGACCTGGCCGTCACCATGCTGCGCAACGGCTACATCAACGGCGAGACCGTCCGCCTGGACGGCGCCATCCGGATGGCCCCGCGCTAAGCCGCAATCGAGGGCGGGGCCGCCGACGGTCCCGCCCCTTTCATATTCAGACGAGGACACGCCGATGAAGGTCGCCGCCGTGAAAGCCCCGGGCGGGCTGGACAAGATCGTGATCGAGGACCGGCCGCAGCCGGAAGCCGGGCCCGGCCAGCTCCTGGTGCGGGTGCGCGCCAGCTCGCTGAACTTCCATGACTTCGCCGTGGTGTCGGGGATGCTGAACCCCGCCGACGGCCGCATCCCGATGTCGGACGGCGCGGGCGACGTGGTGGCGGTCGGCGCCGGCGTCACCGGCTTCAAGGTCGGCGACCAGGTGCTGGGCACCTTCTTCCCCAACTGGCCGACGGGCGGCCCCAGCCTTGAGCGCCTGATCGGCGTGCCCGGCGACCATGTGGACGGCTATGCGGCCGAGTACGTGGCCATGCCGGCCAGCGCCTTCACCCGGATGCCCAAGGGCTATTCCTACGCCGAGGCCGCCACCCTGCCCTGCGCCGCGCTGACGGCCTGGCGGGCGCTGATGGTCGAAGCTCGGATCAAGCCGGGCGACGTGGTGCTGACGCAGGGCACCGGCGGCGTCTCCATCTTCGCCCTGCAGCTCGCCAAGGCGGCGGGCGCGACGGTGATCTCGACCTCGTCCTCCGACGAGAAGCTGCAGCGGCTGAAGGCGCTCGGGGCCGACCACCTGATCAACTACAAGGACCAGCCCGACTGGGGCGCGGCGGCGACGGCCCTGACCGGCGGCCGGGGTGTGGACGTCGTCGTCGAGATCGGCGGCGCGGGCACCATGAACCAGTCCCTGGCGGCGGTGCGCATCGGCGGCCACATCTCGCTGATCGGCGTGCTGGCCGGCTTTGCGGGCGAGGTCGGGACGGCGGTGGCCATGTCCAAGAACGTGGCCATCAAGGGCGTCACGGTCGGCTCGCGCCAGGAGCAAGAGGAAATGATCGCGGCCGTCGAGGCCAACGGCATCAAGCCGGTGATCGACTCCACCTTCCCGCTGGACGGCATCGCCGCCGCCTTCGCCCACCAGCTCTCCCAGAAGCACTTCGGGAAGATCTGCCTGGAGTTCTGACGGCTTCGGGCGATCGCCCCATCTGACGGCCCGTCCAGCGCCGGCGTCCCGTGACAGGGGCGCCGGCGTTTTCGTGCGCGCGCCAAGGGCCCGCACTCTTTATTGACGTTGTCAATTTTGAGACTAGATTGACGACGTCAATTGGCGACCTCGGGTCGCCGGGACGCGAACAGGACCCGCATGACAGAACTGACCCGCGCCGGCCGATGGATCGGCGTCGCCATCCTCGCCGGCTACGTGCTCGACATCGCCTCGAACTTCTTCCTCCAGCCGATGATCCGCGTCGGCGAAGGCCCTATGGGCCTGTTCGCCGGGGCGGCGGCCCAGCCCGGCCTGATCGGCATCATCGTGCTGATGGGCATGGTGTCGGGCGTGGTCTCGATCGCCGTCGCCGGCCTTGTCTGCCAGCACTCGTACGGCCGGGCGTTCGCCTGGCTCGCCTTCCTGCTTCTGGGCCTCCGGGCGGCCTCGTTCGGCATGGGCGGCGGCGAGATGGCGAGCTACCAGCTCTTCCGGTCGCTGGGGACCTCGATGCTCTCGGCGCCGGACGGCGCCCTGGCCCAGCTCGCCGAGCCGGTCTGGGCCCTGGTGACCCAGCAGCGGGACGCCCTTCACTATCCGCACCTGCTACTGGGCGGGACGGGCGCCTTCGTCCTCTACGTGATCCTGTTCCGCAGCCGCTGGATCCCCCGCTGGCTGGCCGTCGCCGGGCTTGCGGCGACCGCCTCCCAGATGATCGGCGTCTTCACAGGCGTGCTCGGCGCGGAGGTGTCATTCTACTTCCTGGCGCCCCTGGCGCTCGTCCAGCTCGTCGCGGGCCTGTGGCTGACGGTCCGCGGCTTCGATGACAAGACGGCGGCCGCCTGACGATGCGCCGCCTCGCTACCTGCGCCGTCTTTCTGTCCACCCTGGCGCCATCGGTCGCCCTGGCCGGACACTGGGTGCTCGTCGGCGCGGAGGGAGCAGCGCCCGACCGCCGTCATTTCTATGCGGAGTTCGACCGGGTGAGCCCGCGATACGACAGCGAGGCCGAGGGCGGCGATCAGGCGATGATGGAGGCCGCCGCGCGCTCACGAAACATGGGCGCCTACCTGGATGCGCGCCGGATCATGCGCGTCCGGGTGATCCAGGTGCTGGAGAAGCCGGAGGCGCCCGACACGATCGAATACCAGGTCACGATCAGGTGCTCTGGCCGGCAGTTCCGGATCGACGCGGCGACGGCGTGGCACAGGAATGCGCAGAGTCAGAACCTGGGGGGAACGGCCTGGACGCCGGTGGCCGACAACTGGACCGACCGGGTCCGGCTGATCGCCTGCGAACCGGACCGGCTGAACAAGGCGGTCGCCGCGGCGCAGAAGTCGGGGAGGCAGGACCCGCTCGCCCGGCTCGGCCTCGTCTATGTCGGTGACATGGTGATCGGCGGCGAGCTCTCGAACGTGACCTGGGCCAATTTCTGGAAGGACGGACGACGCCCCGCCTACTCATCGATCTACACGCCGGCCGAACGCGAGGCGCGCCGCAGGCAAGCGCTCGCGGAGCTCAAGAAGGCCGAGGCCGAATTCGACGCCAAGGCCATACAGGTCCAGCAGGACCTGGAGATGCAGAAGAAGATCGACCGCGCCCTCGGGTCGACGAACGAGAAGTATCTCCGCGAGATGCAGGGAACGGCCGGCTGGAGCGAGGAGAAGGTCGTCGCCTACTGGGGCCGGCCGCACAGCGCCACCGAGGCCGACGGGATCCTGCGCTTCGACTACCACTTCCAGGACACCGTGACCGAGGCGGCGCCGGTCACCGACAACGTCATGGGCTGTCAGAACGGCGTCTGCGGAAAGGTCGGCGAGTCCGTGCGCTACGAGATGCGCTCGCGCGTCGTGACCTGCCGCCGCACCTTGTTCCTCAAGCCGGGGGGCACGGAGCCCGGACGCCGCCTCTACGATTTCCAGATCTCGTGCGGGTGAAGGGGATCGAACCCCTGGCGTTCAGTTTGGCAAGCCGAGGACATCGTGGAGCCTGCTAGCCCTTTGCTTCGCAATCGGCGGCCAGCCGGGCTCCCACCCCGTCGACGGCCACGCCTGAGCGCGCACCTCGGGACACAGAGTCAGATCAGTGCGGCTCAAAGGTGTCGGGCTGTAGCCGTTCGTAGACTTCGCTGACCGAGCCAGCCGCCCGCACAGCGGACAGCAACGGCTCGAACTCAGTCTCCCGGTCATCGCCCTCGAAATAGTTCTCTGCGTGGGCCTCCAGGGCCGTGCAGACTTTCTGGCGGACCTGTTCGATCGAGACCGCCTCCATCGGTTCGAGGTCGTGTTCGATGCGGGACTGAGGTGGCCCGAACGGCAGCAGCAGGGACAACAGCGACCCGGCGCGGCCGGTTCGCCGTATCGAGCGAACGCTCCATCGGCGACCGTCCGCATCGACGAGCTCCATTCCAGTCTGGATGCCGTCCTTCAGGGTGCGGGGTCCGCACCTGGTTAGGCGATCCAGATCCTGGAATCCCCAGATATTGAGATCCAACGTGAATCCCAGGACCGGAAAGTGGAAGTTCGCCTCGGATGTTTTCACGGCACAGCTCCATAGGAACGAAACCGGAACATACGTCAGGCTGCCGCATTTGGGAAGCTTGGCTCTAACGACCTTGCTTCTTGGGGCCCGGCGCTGAGGGCGAGAACGGGCGCGTCACGTTCTCCCAGGCATCAGCCGCGTAGGCCGAGACCCCCGCGGGCACCGCCTTCTGCCAATCCGTGGTGCCATGCCAAACGCGTCGGATCGGGTCGAAGCGTGGCTTCCCGTTCCAGCTTCCCGTTAGACGCCGATGTGTCTCCTTCGGCAGCACCTTTAGGAGGGCATAGTGGTTCCTCCAGTTCTGCTCGCCTCGACCTATGCCGTTCAACGGGGCAGTGTGGTGGATCTCCTCGCCCTTCTTCGCGACACCCCAATCCCGCAACCGACTGCGAGCCGCGTTCGCCGTGAGGGATCCCTTCTTGAGTACAGTGACGCCCTTAGTCGCCGCCTTGATCCCCTTTGCCGCCACCCCTACCGGCAATGCATCTGCAACCGCCATCGCGCCGTTGAACGCCGCCCCGGCGTAGTTACCGTCCTGCAAATCCGCGGCTGCCTCCCAGGCCGGTCCTACGACCGGGATGAAGGATTGCGCCGTGTTCGGACGCTGGATCTTCGGCCCAGTTTGGAAGTCGTGCAGGGCGCCCTTTGCTAGATCGACAGGTGACTGCAGGCCGCCATGGTCCGGCTCCGGCGTCGCCACGCGGATGCTGGCCGCAAACGCTTCGTGCTTGCGCTGCTCGGCGGCGTCTTTCTCCTCCTGGATCTCATGGGGTGTTCGAGTGTACCAGCGTGTAAGGGCCGCGCCCTTCAGCCGCGCGGGGTCGGTCCGGCCATAGGCCATGCATGCTCTCCTTGAATGATGGGTGTGGCGCACCGCAACGGCCCACCGCTGCGATCAGACTTTGGAGTGCGTGGCACTTGGTGAGGCGCCTTGCCCGCGCAGCAAGCGGGTGGCGCGGCACACTGATCGACGCTCTAAGAGCATCTCAGAAAGGCGTTCTGTATGCAAGAACAAAATGCGAACATGAAGATGGCCAGACGAAGCCGGCTTCGGGAGGGACGCCTCCTTGCAGGAGTGCGGGTCCCCGGCTCGAACCTGCACATCCCGACGCCAATTCCTCACGCATCCATCAAACGCCAGCCGGTGCGGCTGGTGTTCATCCCTGGGGATCAGAAGCTTAGCCGTGGTGTGGCGGTCGCATGGGCCGCTTCCCTTTCAAGCCGCATCGAGCCCACAGAACCAAAGGGGCTTCACGATTTCGATCTGGCTTGTCGGAATTTGTAGCGGGTGTGTGGGGGGGGATCGAAACCCTGACACTCAGCTTGGGAAGCTGAGAGGAAGCTCGGCTGTTGAGATGGATCAGTCCAAAATTGAAGGTGTCTAGTCTTCCACGCTGACCGGCATAGGTGCTCCCGCTTTGCCGGACAGGACTTCGTTGGCGAAATACCACTCAATGTCGTGGAACCTCGGGTCTCGCGCCAGCTCCTCAGCAAACCTCGACAATATGTCGAGGTAGACAGGACTATGTCGCTTCAGCACGCGGTTGAAGAACGACGTGTCTTCGAGCAGGAGCAGAAATCTCTCGATGTGTGCAACCTGACACATCATTCTGCAGCGCCCTTTGATGGCCATGAATTGCCATCCATTCTCGCCCTCCAAGACCGGCGAGTCTGCCTTACAGCCCAGCCGCGCAAGAATCTCTCCGATAGCTTCGGCGACGGTCCGCCCCCCGACCTGGACAATCTCGTCGGGGGTTTCAATCGTGTCGGTTGGCAGGTCGGAGCGGAACTCGGCCCACGGTCGAACTCCCATGGCCGTCTCCCCTCGTCGAGCGCGCCATACCCCATTGAACGGGCATTAGAGCTCAGCCCTGCTCAAGTGGCCACGCGAAGTACAATATCGCCGAAAGGAATCAAGCACAAATCGGGAACACTTGGCAGGCGGACGGTCGCGGCGATCGGGCTGCGCGGTCATCCACTGTGGACGAGCTTCGCACTCTCCTGTTCCTCGAGGGCAAAGTCGGGGGTCAGCTTGGAAGTCGCCGCAGGCTCCGCAACGGGTGAGCTCATGGGACATACGCGTACATTGAAGCGTGGCTTTGGCGACCAGCAAGCGCGGCGCTGGGGACAGCGAAATTTTGCTCCGATCTTGCTCCGCTAGGGAACCTGAACTTTAGCAGTTTCAATGCGTTATCAATGGCATAGCCACGGCGAAGACTGCCGCTCCAAAGCGCGCCATCCGGCAGATAAATGGCTGATTTTAAGAGGAATTTGGAGCGGGTGAGGGGAATCGAACCCCTGACATTCAGCTTGGGAAGCTGACGTTCTACCTCTGAACTACACCCGCGCCGGGGCGGCCTTCATAGCGGCGTCGGGCGGCGGGGCCAAGGGCTGGATTGACCCGGCGGGCGCGGCCCCGCACGATCGGACCAACGACAAGAGACACCAGGGAGGATGCGATGGCGGACGGCGCGACACACGACCGGGCCACGTTCACGGCCATGACCGACGGCGTCGAGGCCGACTGGGCGGCGATCATGCGCGACGCCCAGGCCCGGCGCGGCCAGCACGTGGACGCCATCGTCAGCCACCTGAAGCTGCTGGGCGGGGACTACGGCGGGTTCAACGTCGACCGGCTGGAACACTCGCTGCAGACCGCCACCCGGGCGCACCGTGACGGCCGGGACGAGGAATACGTCGTCTGCGCCCTGCTGCACGACATCGGCGACATCCTGCTGCCGGCGAGCCACGCCGAGATGGGCGCGGCGATCCTGAAGCCCTACATCTCGGAGCGGAACCACTGGATGCTGGAGCACCACGGCGTGTTCCAGGGCTATTACTTCTTCCACCACATCGGCCTGGACCGGGACCTGCGCGAGCAGTTCCGGGGGCACCCCGACTTCGAATACACGGCCCAGTTCTGCCACCTGTACGATCAGAACTCGTTCGATCCGGCCTATGACTCCATGCCGCTGGAGGCCTTCGTCCCGATGATGCGGCGGGTGATGGAGCGGCCGGTGCGGTCGATCTACAAGCGCGTCGAGGAATAGGGCGGCGGTTCATGCTGCGGTGCGACGGTGCGCCGCGGCGCCCGCCCCTGGCGAAGCTTGGCGGAACACACGATCTAGGCCCCGCGGGACCGGGCCCCTCGGTGATCACCCCCCCGATCGCGAGGTCGGCCCGCACGGCGCGCCCGGGACGAGTTGTCATCACTCCCCCAAGCACGACAGCCCGGTCGCGGGCGCGCCACCGCCCGCTGGCCTCACGCGCTCATTCGCCCCAGACCCGGAAGTGCTTGGACAGCTTCAGGCCCTGGCGCTGGTAGTGCGAGCCGAGGTCGCCGTAGAGGCGGGACGGTTTCTCGGTGAGCGGCTCGTAGACCAGGCGCGCGACGGTCTGGCCGTCCTCCAGGATGAACGGCGTCTCGTGGCTGCGGACCTCCAGCACGCCCTTGGAGCCCTTGCCGTGCGCCTCGTCGGTGCCGAAGCCGGGATCGAAGAAGCCGGCGTAGTGGACGCGGAACTCCCCGACCGAGGGATCGATCGGCGTCATCTCGGCGGCTTCCATGACCGGGATCTCGACCGCGCCCTTTGAGGCCAGGATGTAGAACTCGCCCGGATCCAGAAGAAGCTGGCCGTCGCGGGGATAGAGCGGCTCCCAGAAGTCGCGCGGGTCGTGGCCGTCGACGTGGTCGAGATCGACGACGCCGGCGTGGCGACGCCCGCGGAAGCCGGCGATCTCGCCGGTGAGGTCGACGCCGACGCTCTCGGTGCGCAGGCGCGGCGGCTCGCCGGTCTTGAGGCGGAGCTGGTTCAGGCGGGTGCCGGTGCGCACCAGGACGGAGAAGGTCTGGGGCGCGACCTCCATGTAGATCGGCCCCTCGTAGCCCTCGTTGACGTCGTCGAAGGCGTCGCCGAAGTCGCTGAGCAGGCGCACGAAGACGTCGACGCGGCCGGTGGAACTCTTGGGATTGGCGCGGGCCGATATCCCCTTGGGCAGCTTCAGCCGCTCCTGCAGCTCGGCGATATAGACGCAGCCTCGCTCGAGGACGGCGCCCTTCGTGAGGTCCAGCTCGTGCATCGCCACCTCGGCGATCCTCTGGCGGACCGTGCCGCGCCGGGGCAGGAACGAGGCCCGTACGCGCCAGGCCCGCGCGCCGAGGCGCAGGTCGAGGCTAGCGGGCTGCACCTGGTCGGTATCCCACGGGCCGGCCGAGGAGATGGCGCCCTGGTCGATCAGGGCCTCGATGGACTGGCAGGGCAG
Source organism: Phenylobacterium kunshanense (assembly GCF_003254525.1). Taxonomy (GTDB): domain Bacteria; phylum Pseudomonadota; class Alphaproteobacteria; order Caulobacterales; family Caulobacteraceae; genus Phenylobacterium; species Phenylobacterium kunshanense. The sequence continues at coordinate 154,493 of NZ_QFYS01000005.1, read as the reverse complement.
GATGCCCGGGGCGGTGAACTCGCTCATGGGCGGCGAACACTTACCGCTCAGCCGCGCCGTGGCAAGGCGGGCGTTCCGGAAATTGTCTACGAGCCACGGCTTCGCGGGCTTTTCTGAAACCGCCCCCAGGAAAGCGGACCTTGACGCCGCGGGGGGCGGGGCGTTCAAGGCGCCCAGTTTTTCTGCATGGAGGCCGTGATGGCTGAAGACCCGCGCGACTGGGAGATCGAGACCCAAGCTGTTCGCGGCGGCCTCATGCGCACCGAGTTCGGCGAGATCTCGGAGGCCCTCTTCCTCAACCAGAGCTTCGCCTACGAGAGCGCGGCGGCGGCCGACCGGCGGTTCTCGGGCGCGGAGCCGGGGTTCATCTACCAGCGCTTCGGCAACCCCACGACGCAGATGTTCGAGGACCGCCTCGCCCTGCTGGAGGGCGCTGAGGCCTGCAAGGCGACGGCTTCCGGAATGGCGGCGGTGCAGCTCGCGCTGATGGGCCTGGTGCGGGCGGGCGACCACATCGTGGCGGGCCGGGCCCTGTTCGGCTCGTGCCGCTGGATCCTGTCGGAATGGATGCCGCGCTTCGGCGTGGAGACCACCTATGTGGACGCCACCGACCTGGACGCCTGGAAGAACGCGGTGCGGCCCAACACCAGGGCGTTCCTGGTGGAGAGCCCGGCCAATCCCCTTCTGGAGGTGACCGCCATCGGCGCCGTCGCCGAGATCGCCCATGCGGCGGGCGCGAAACTGGTCGTGGACAATGTCTTCGCCACGCCGATCTTCCAGAAGCCGCTGGCCCTCGGCGCCGACATCGTCGTCTATTCGGCCACCAAGCACATCGATGGCCAGGGCCGGGTGCTGGGCGGCGCGATCCTGGGCGCGGCCGAGCTGATGACCGAGGCCTACAAGGACATGCATCGGCACACGGGCCCGGCGCTGTCGCCGTTCAACGCCTGGGTGCTGCTGAAGGGCCTGGAGACGCTGGAGCTGCGCGTGCGGCGCCAGACCGAGACCGCGGCCAAGGTGGCCGACGCGGTGGCCGCCCACGGCAAGGCGCTGAAGACCATCTACCCCGGCCGGCCCGACCACCCGCAGGCGGCGATCATCGCCAACCAGATGACCGGCGGCGGCAACGTCGTGGCCTTCGACCTGGGCAGCCGCGAGGCGGCCTGGCGGTTCCTGGACGCGCTGCAGATCGTCGACATCTCCAACAACCTTGGCGACGCCAAGTCGATGGCCACGCATCCGTGCACCACCACCCACCGCTCCATGCCCGAGGCCGAGCGGCTGGAGATCGGCCTGACGGAAGGCTGGGTCCGGATGAGCGTGGGGCTGGAGGGCGCCCGGGATCTGGTGCGCGACGTCAGCCGCGCGCTGGACGCCGCGTAGAGCGCCCCCCAGACGAAAGAAGCGCGCCCGAGACCGGAGGCTGGAAGGCCAGCTTCGGTTTCGGGCGCGCCTCCCATCCCCAACGGATGTCGGCCGCTCTTCAGCGGATCAGATGTAGCGGCGCAGGCTCCGGGCGAGCTCGGCGGCGCCAGACTTCTTCTTCGCCTGGGCCGGCTGGTAGGCCACCGTGGCGTGTTCGTGGCAGTAGGGGCCGTTCTCTTCCGAGCGGCGGCCGCAGAAGGTGAAGCTGTCGAGCGACGGATCGCCGATCGGCCACTTGCACATGTGCGCGCCCAGGGTCAGCACCGTGGCTGTACCCGGAGACTCGTCCACATAACGCACCGGCGACGGCGCAGGCGCCGAGGACACCGGCTCGGCGATGCGACGCGGGGCCGACGGCGCCGCCGCGACCGGACGCGCCGGACGGGGCGCCTTGAACACCGTGCGCTGCGGCTTCGAAGGCGCGGCGCGCCCCGAGAGCCCCAAACGGTGCACCTTGCCGATCACCGCATTGCGGGTCACCCCGCCCAACTGCTTGGCGATCTGACTGGCGGACAGACCGTCCTGCCAGAGCTTCTTCAGGAGTTCGACGCGTTCGTCGGTCCAGCCCATATCTCGCCTCCCACCCAGAGGGTCACGGCGCGCCCCCAGGCCACGCCGGAAAACTACATCTTGTGGCGCCGAGGAAGTTCAGCGCTCACCAACCACTATCAGTAGTAAACAACTCGCTAAGGCCCACAATAGGCGCCACGCAGGTTCTCCACAGGAACTAGATGTTGAGTCGGAAAGCGGCGCTCTTGCACACGGCGTCGCAGGGGCGCACATCACGCGAATGCGAGACCTGCCCCTCGACGAAGCCGTCCTGCCGCCCGAGCCGCGGGCCTATCACGGGATCAACTGGGAGGGGCTGAAGACCCTCTACGCGCGCGAGGTCCGGCGTTTCATGAAGGTGGGGATGCAGACCCTCGCCGCGCCGGTGGTGACCGCCCTGCTCTACATGCTGGTGTTCGTGGTGGCCGTGGGCGGCGGACGCGAGGTGCACGGGGTGGCCTATGGCGCCTTCGTCGCGCCCGGGCTGGTGATGATGCAGATCCTCTCCAACGCCTTCGCCAACTCCTCGTCGTCGCTGCTGCAGGCCAAGTTCAACGGCCTGATGGGCGACTTCATCACCCCGCCGCTGAGCCCGGCCGAGCAGGTCATCGGCTTCGGCGCCGGCGCGGCGACGCGCGGGATCGTCGTCGGCCTGATCAGCCTGCTGGCCGTTCTGCCGTTCGCCCGGCTGCCGCTGAACCAGGCCTGGGCGGTGCTCTATTTCGGCGTCGGCGCGGCCCTGATCATGGGCTTCATCGGCATCATGGCCGGGCTTTGGAGCGAGAAGTTCGACCACATGGCGGCGGTGACGAACTTCGTCATCATGCCGATGACGTTCCTGTCCGGGACCTTCTACCTGGTGGAACGCCTGCCCGAGCCGTTCCGCACGGCCAGCCACTACAACCCGTTCTTCTACCTGATTGACGGGTTCCGGTACGGCTTCCTCGGCCAGGCCGAGAGCAACCTCTGGGTCGGCGCGGCCATGACGGCGATCCTGGTTTTCGCCCTCGGCTGGACGTGCCTCTGGATGTTCAGGGTCGGCTACAAGATCAAGACCTGAGCCTCGCGGCGCCGGCCCGCGCGACCGGCGTTCCGGAAAACATTGACTTGACGGCGTTCCGAGCGGAAAACGCCAGGCCTTCCTGTCCCCGCCGCCACGCGTCGGGGACGCTTCCATTTTGGAGGGCTTGTCCAGTGGCCGAAACGTCCGCGCCGCCCGTTCCCAGCGATCACATCATGGGCGTCTACGCACGCGCCCCGCTGGCGTTCGAGCGAGGCGAGGGCGTCCGACTTTATACGGCCGAGGGCGACGCCTACCTGGACTGCATGGCCGGGATCGCGGTGAACGCCCTGGGCCACAGCCACCCCAAGCTGATCCAGGCGCTGAAGGACCAGGCCGACAAGCTCTGGCACACGTCCAACATCTTCCGGATTCCCAACCAGGAGAAGCTGGCGAAGCTGCTGACGGACAACACCTTCGCGGACGTCTGCTTCTTCACCAACTCGGGCGCCGAGGCGATCGAATGCGCGATCAAGACCGCGCGCAAGTATCACTGGGCCAACGGCGCCCCGGAGCGGATCGACATCATCGGCTTCGACGGCTCGTTCCACGGCCGGACGATCGCGACGATCTACGCCGCGGGCAACCCGAGCTACGTGGAAGGCTTCGGCCCGCCCCCGCCCGGCTTCGTGCAGGCGAAGTTCGGCGACCTCGAGGGGCTGAAGAAACTCGTCGGCCCGACCACCGCCGCCATCCTGCTGGAGCCCGTGCAAGGCGAAGGCGGCGCGCGCTCGTGGACCGAGGCGCAGCTCAAGGAGATCCGCCAGCTCTGCGACGAGACCGGCACGCTGCTGATCTATGACGAGATCCAGTGCGGCCTTGGCCGGACCGGAAAACTGTTCGCCTACGAGTGGGCCGACGGCGCCGCCGATCCCGACATCATGGCGGTGGCCAAGGCCCTGGGCGGCGGCTTTCCGGTCGGGGCGTGCCTGGCCACCATCGAGGCGGCCAAGGGCATGGGCCCCGGCAGCCACGGCTCGACCTACGGCGGCAACCCGATGGCCATGGCGGTCGGCATCGCCTCGGTGGAGGAGCTGGTGAAGCCCGAGCTGCTGGCGCACGTGCGCGAGCTGGCGGGCTACCTCAACCAGCAGCTCTCGGGCCTGAAGGACCGCTTCCCGGATGTGGTCCTCGACATCCGCGGCAAGGGCCTGCTGATCGGCATCAAGCTGGGGACGCCGAACCGCGAGTTCATGCAGATCGCCCGCGACCAGCACCTGCTGATCGCCGGCGGCGGCGACAACTGCGTGCGGCTGCTGCCGCCGCTGGTCATGACCCAGGACGAGGCGCGGGAGGCGATCGCGGCCCTCGAGAAGGCCTGCGAGGTCGCTCAGGCGAAGGCGAAGAAGGACGCGGTGAGCGCATGAGCCTGCCCGTCCGCCACTTCGTCGACCTCTGGAAGCTGGAGGGCTCGGACCTCCGGATCATTCTCGAGGACGCCAAGGCCCGGAAAACGGCCCGCATCGGCTGGCCCAAGGGCAAGCCCGACGAGGACCGCCCGGCGCACCACCGCACCCTGGCGATGGTGTTCGAGAAGAACTCCACCCGCACCCGGTTCTCGTTCGACGCGGCCATGCGCCAGCTCGGCGGCGACGTGATCATCTCCAACGCGGTCGACATGCAGCTCGGCCGCGGCGAGCCGATCGAGGACACCGCCCGGGTGCTCTCGCGGATGGTGGACGCGGTGATGATCCGCGCCAACGTCCACGAGGAGGTCGAGCGCTTCGCCCACTGGTCGAGCGTGCCGGTGATCAACGGCCTGTCCGACAAGGGTCACCCCTGCCAGATCCTGGCCGACCTGATGACCTTCGAGGAACATCGCGGCTCGGTCCACGGCCGGACGTTCGCCTGGGTCGGCGACGGCAACAACGTGTGCTCGTCGTTCATCCACGCCGCGCCGAAGCTGGGCTTCAAGCTCAACATCGCCACGCCCGCCGTCTTCCATCCCGACATGATGGACCTGGCGCGCGCGGCCGAGCAGCAGGGCCACGTGATGACCACCCACGACCCGCGCGAGGCGGTCCGCGGCGCCGACTGCGTGATCACCGACACCTGGGTGTCGATGGGCGACACCGACCACGACGAGCGCATCGAGGCCCTGGAGCCCTACCAGGTCGACAGGGCCCTGATGGCCGAGGCGCACAAGGACGCGGTGTTCCTCCACTGCCTGCCCGCCCACCGCGGCGAGGAGGTGACGGACGAGGTGATCGATGGGCCGCAGAGCCTGATCTGGGACGAGGCCGAGAACCGCATCCACGCCCAGAAGTCGATCCTGGCCTGGTGCTTCGGCGCGATCTGACGCCCTGAGGGTCCGCGCGCGGACCCTCGCATCCTCCTGAGACGACGCGCCCCGCTCGCAACGGCGGCGGCGCGTCCTATATTGGCGCCCATGTCCGAACCCATCATTCCCGACGACGTCGTCGGCGCGTTCCAGATCGAAGGCGAGCCCGTCCGCGGCCGCATCATCCGGCTCGGCCCGGCGATCGACCAGATCCTGCGCGCCCACGCCTATCCCGAGCCCGTGGCCAACCTGCTGGGCGAGGCCTGCGCGCTGGCGGCGCTGGTGGGGTCGAACCTGAAGTTCGACGGCCGGCTGATCGTCGAGGCCCGCGGCGCGGGGCCCGTCCGCTACGTCGTGGCCGACTACGACACCTCCGGCGGGCTGCGAGGCTACTGCCGGTTCGATCCCGAGGAGGTCGAGGCGGTCAGCCACGGCTTCCAGCGGCCGGGCGCCAAGACACTCCTGGGCGAGGGCGTCTTCATGATGACCGTCGACCAGGGCTCGGACATGGACCGCTACCAGGGCGTGACCGCGATCGAGGGCGAAACCCTGGCCCTGTGCGCCGAGCAGTATTTCCTGCAGTCCGAACAGACCCCCACCCGCATCCGCCTGGCCGTCGGCCAGGAAGGGGAGATGCCTTGGCGAGGCGGCGGCATGCTGGTGCAATACATTGCCGGCGACGACGCGCGCGGCGACACGCTGGAGGCCTGGGTCCGCACCCAGGCCTTCTTCGAGACCATCGGCGAGGACGAGCTGCTGGACCTGGATCTGTCGTCGAACACCCTGCTCTTCCGGCTGTTCCACGAGGACGGGGTGCGGGTGTTCGGCTCCAAGCCGCTGCGCGCCTTCTGCCGCTGCAACCAGGAGCGGATCGAGACGGTGCTGCGCTCGTTCGACGCCGCGGACCGCGAGGACATGGTCGAGCCGGACGGCAAGATCCACGTGACCTGCGAGTACTGCAGTCGCGTCTACGCGATCGCCCCGGAGACAGTGGCGGCCTGAGGTTCGACTCAGGGCCTGAGATGCTAGGCTGGGCGGGATGACCGACGTCGCGCCCACCGACACCGACGCCTCCGGCAACGCCCGGCCCTATTCCGTCTCCGAGCTGGCGTTCGCCCTGAAGCGGACCCTGGAGGACGCCTACGGCTTCGTGCGCCTGCGCGGCGAGCTGTCGAAGGTGACCCACCACTCGAACGGCCACGTCTACCTGACCATCAAGGACGAGCGGGCGGCGATCGACGGGGTGGTCTGGAAGGGCCAGGTCCGCGGCCTGTCGGTCCGGCCCGAACAGGGTCTGGAAGTGGTGGTCACCGGCAAGATCACCACCTACCCGCAGGGCTCCCGCTATCAGATCGTCATCGAGACGATGGAGGCGGCCGGGATCGGCGCCCTCCTGGCCCAGCTTGAGCGTCTGAAGGCGAAGCTGGCGGCCGAGGGCCTGTTCGATACCGCCCGCAAGCAACCCCTTCCCGAGATGCCGGCCGTGGTCGGCGTGGTGACCAGCCCGACCGGCGCGGTGATCCGGGACATCCTGCACCGCATCCGCGACCGCTGGCCCTGCCGGGTGATCGTCTGGCCGGTGGTGGTCCAGGGCGAGGCGGCGGCGGCGCAGGTCAGCGCGGCGATCCGGGGCTTCAACGCCATGTCACCGGAGGGGCCGATACCGCGGCCTGACGTGCTGATCGTCGCCCGCGGCGGCGGCTCGGTGGAGGACCTCTGGGCCTTCAACGACGAGGGCCTGGCCCGCACGGTGGCCGAGGGCCGCATCCCGCTGATCAGCGCCGTGGGCCACGAGACCGATACCACCCTGATCGACTTCGTCTCCGACCGCCGGGCGCCGACGCCCACCGCGGCCGCCGAGATGGCGACTCCGGTGCTGGCGGAGCTGAAGGCCCTGGTCTCGGACCTGGGCGCGCGGATGCACCGCTGCGGCGGGCGGGTGGTCGAAGATCGCCGTACGAAGGTCCTGCACGCCGACCGAGCCCTGCGGCGCGTCCCCGACCTGGTGGAGATGGCGGCCCAGCGCTTCGGCGTGGTGTCGGGACGGCTCGGCGCGGGCCTGGCCCGAAACGCCGCGGCCCACGAGCGCGAGCTGGTCCGGGTGGCCTCGCGCCTGTCGCCGCTGCTGCTGCAACGCCCGCAGGCGGTGCAGAAGGATCGTCTGGACCGGTTGACCGTGCGGCTGGAGCCGGCGATGCGGCGGCGGCTGGAGCGGCTCTCCGAGCGGCTGGACGGCCTGTCGAAGCTCTACGGCTCGGTCGACCCGGACCGACCGCTGCAGCGCGGCTTCGCCAGGGTGGCTCGCGCCGACGGCTCGATCGTTCATGCGGGCGCTTCCCTGGCCAGCGGAGAGCCGGTGGCCATCACGTTCGGCGACAAGGTGACCCGCCAGGCGGTGATCGACGGCTCCGGAGGCACTCCGCCCGCGCCGAAGCCCGTCCGGCCCAAGACCAAATCCGACGGCCCCGCCCAGGGCGACCTGTTCTGAGACGGCCGGGCGCGCTAAATAGCGCCCATGAACGCCCACGATCGCAATCTCGGCGCCCAGGATCTTGCCAAGCTGCACTACGGCGACGGCGACTACGCCGTCCTGCGCCCGGGCCGCCATGTCCTCTGCGCCGTCACCGGCCAGAAGATCCCGCTGGAACAGCTCCGCTACTGGAGCGCCGAGCTTCAGGAGGCCTACGCCGGCCCTACCGAGGCGCTGAAGCGCTGGCAGGAAACCCGCTAGCCCGGCTTCTTGTAGACCTCGTTCGGCCAGCGCCGGTGGACCCAGAACCACTCGGTCGGCCGTTCGCGCACGCGCTCTTCCATGAAGGCGTTGATCCGGCGGACGCCCGCCGCGATGTCGGCCTCACGGTCGCCAGTGTCGTCCAGGTGGATCGGGTCGTGCACGATCACCTTGAAGCGCGCCCCGGGCCCCACGCGCTGCACGCTCATGGGCTGGATCGGCAGGCCGAAGCGCAGGGCGAAGGTGGAGGGCCCAGGGGCGGTGTGGCAAGTGACGCCGAAGAACGGGGCCGCGACGCCGCCATTGAACTTCTGGTCGTTCATCAGCGCCACGGATTCGCCCCGCTGCATCGCCCGCATCAGCTCGCGCGCGCCTTCCAGGCCCTTGGGCGCGAACAGTCGCACCCCATAGCGGAACCGTTGCCTGCGGACGCTGGCGTCCACGTAGGGGTTGTTCATGGCGCGGTAGGTGATCTGACACGGAATCCCCGCGCGGACGATGGCGGCCGGCATCACCTCGAAGCAGGAGAAGTGGCCGGAGATGAACACCACCGGCCCGGCCCCCGCCGCGATGGCCGCCAGCCGCTCGGCGCCCTCGATCTGCACTCGGGCTTTGTCGGCCACCACACGGTCGAGTATGATGAATTCGGCTAATGACCGGCCAAGTTCAGTCCACTGTGCGCGGAGGAGTTGTTTCGTTTCGGCATCCGTGAGCTGGGGGAAGGCGATCTCGATATTCCGCGCGGCCACGCGGTGAGCGCTTGTCAAGGGACCCAGCTTTCTGAAAAGCCAAGCCCCTGAATCTGATACAGAATCGATCGGAAACAGGCGAGCCAGGCCACAGACGGCGTCGAATAGCGCCGCCTCAAGCATCCAAATGAATTTTGCCACGTATGAATGGTTAAGTGCGGCCATTCGTCCTTCCTAGGCATGGCCGGCCGCGTTCGGCAATGGAGGCTGCTGGCGTGCGAATTGCGATGTCTCAACCGCGGAGTCCCGATGCGGGACTAAGGAAGATCATGGTCGGGGATTCCATGGACGAGATCGACATCCATCTGGGCCGGCGGCTTCGGCGTCGGCGTCGCCTCCTGGGCCTGACCCAGCAGGAACTGGCCCACGCCTGCGGCGTGCGCTTCCAGCAGATCCAGAAGTACGAGTGCGCGGCGAACCGCATGTCGGCCGCCCGCCTCTGGCAGCTGGCCGAGGTGCTGGAAGTGCCGGTGAGCTACTTCTACGAGGGCCTCACCCGTGACCAGCGGGAGAGCATGGAGCGCGAGGCCGCGTCGTCGTCGAGTGAGACGATGGCCAGCAAGGAAACCCAGGACCTCATCCACGCCTACTACCAGCTCGGCGAACGGCCCCGCCGCCGCCTGCTGGACCTCGCCAAGGCGATGAACGGCGAACTCGAGGCTTAAGCCGGACGGTCGGGCAGGCTATGGCGGGGGCATGAGCCCGCTCGCCGAACCTTCCCGCCTTCCGACCGCCCTCCTGGACGAACTCGACGCCTTCCTGCTCGAGCTGAACCGGGCCGCCGCGGGGATGACACTCCCCCTCTTCCGCGGCGATCATGGTGTCTCCAACAAGCATGAGCGCGGGTTCGACCCGGTCACCGAGGCCGACCGAGGCGCCGAGCGCGCCATCCGCGCCCTGATCGCCGCGCGCTATCCCCACCACGGCGTGATCGGCGAGGAGTACGGCGAGGATCGGCCCGACGCCGAGTTCGTCTGGGTGCTGGACCCCGTCGATGGCACCCGGGCCTTCATCGCCGGCCTGCCGCTATGGTGCACCCTCATCGGCCTACGCTTCCAGGGCCGGCCCGTTCTGGGCTCCATCGGTCAGCCGTATCTGGGCGAGATCTACATCGGACACCCGGGCGGCTCGCGGCTGCTGAGCGCCCAGGGCGAGCGCGCGCTGCAGGTGCGGCCATGCCCGAACCTCACGGACGCGCTGATCGCCACCACCGACCCCGAAGGCTGTTTCAACGGCGCCGAACTGGGCGCGTGGCGGCAGGTGCGGGCGGCGGCGCGGCTCGCGCGCCTCGGGTGCGACGCCTACGCCTACGCCATGGTCGCGGCGGGCACGATGGACCTGGTGGTCGAGGCAGGGCTCAAAAGCTGGGACATCGACGCGGCGATCCCGGTGATCGCCGGCGCGGGCGGGCTCACCACCGACTGGCGGGGTGAGCCCGTGGGCACGGACGGAGGACAGGTCGCCATAGCCGGCGACCGCGCCTGCCTCGAAGAGGCGCTGGTCGCGCTGAAGCGGGCCGCGAACTGACGACTATTTCGCCGGCTTCTTGGCCGGGGCCTTCTTGGCCGGCGCAGCCTTGGCCGCCGGCTTCTTTGCGGCGGCCGGCTTCGCCTTAGCGGGGGCCTTGGCAGACGCCTTCGCGCCAGCAGCCTTAGCGGGCTTTGCCGTCGCCTTCGCCGCCGCCGGCTTGGCCGCCGCGGCTTTCGGAGCGGCAGTTTTCGGAGCGGCAGCCTTCGGGGCGGCCTTGGCCGACGCTGGCTTGGCAGCCGCTTTCGCCACAGCCGGCTTCTTCGCAGCAGGCTTGGCGGGAACGGTCTTCTTGGCCGGCGCCGCCGTCTTCACCGCAGGCGCCTTGGCAGGCGCGGCCGCGGCCTTTGGAGCAGCAGCCTTTTTCGCCGCAGCGGGCTTCTTCGCGGCGGCGGGCTTCTTGGCCGCCGGCGTCTTCACTGCAGAGGGCTTCGTGGCCGCGGGGGCGACGCTGGCGATGGCGGCCGGCGCCGGTTCGGGCGCGGGCTTGGACGCCTCCGGCACAGGCGCGGGCTTGGGCGCGGGCGGGGGTTCGGCCTTGGCGGCGGGCGCGGGCGCCGCCTTGGGAGCTTCGGCGGGCTTCGGCGCGGTCTTGCCGGTAAGCGCGTCGAATACTCTCAGGAAGATGTTACGCATGTCGTCCGTCTCCATGAGGATTTCGTGGTAGGCGCCGGGAACGGTGATGAGGCGCCCCTGGGGGAGGTTGCGGGCGGCCGCGGCCTGCGCGGCGTTGTCGACCAGCCGGTCCTCGCCGGCCGAGACGATTTCCACCGGCACAGTCACGCTGCGGAGACGCTCGGGCCGGGCAAGCTCGGCCGTGGCCTTGAGCGCGAAATCAAGCCAGCCGTAGGTCGGCGATCCAAGCGCCAGGTCCGGGTTCGCCCGGAGCTGGGCGCGGTGGCGGGCGAAGCGGCGCGCATCGTGCGTGAGCGCATTGCCTTCGAAGGTGTCGTCGAACGGCTTTCCCGCCTGGCCCAGGGTGTAGCGCCCCGCGCGCCCGAGCGCGACGTTCAGCCGTGTGAGCAGTCCGGCCGCCACCGGCGACACCTTGCCGAACTGGACGCCCAGCATCGGCGCCGACAGGCAGGCGCCAGCGAACCGTCGCTCTCCATGCGCCAGGGCCAGCAGTGTCAGGCAGCCGCCCATGGAATGGCCCACGGCGATCCAGGGCTTGGGCAATTGCGCCTCATAGGCGTTCAGCAGCCGGCGAAAATCCTCCAGGAACGACTTGAACCCTCGGGCATGCCCCTTGAGCCGGTCGGGCAGTTCGCGCGCCGACAGCCCCTGGCCGCGCCAATCGTGCGCCAGGACGACGAACCCGCGGTCCAGAAAGTCCCGGATCGTCTCGAAATACTTCTCGATCGGCTCGGTCCGCCCGCCGGACAGGACGACCGACCCGCGGGCCCGGCCCGGCGGCGTGAAGAGGCACGCGCGCAGCTTCGCGCCGCCAGCGCCGATGAACCAGGCCGGTTCAGCACCGGGCGGGACCGGATCGTCAGGGGTGTCGACAAGGGGCGCGGGCTCGAACATCCGTCAGACCGCCCGCTCGAACAGGGCCTGAATCTCGGGTGTCAGCTTCATCGCCAGGCCCATGTCGGACAGCTTCATTCGGCCGGTCATGACCGCGCGCATGGGGTCCAACTCGCCCTTGCCCAAGCGTACGAGATCGGCGGCGCTGACCCGGACGACGAGGTCGGCGGGGCGATCCTCGTTGGTGACGGACGAGCCGTCGACGTGGATGAAGCCCTCTCCCTTCAGGTCGAGCTTCACCGTCCGCGACAGGCTTTCGCCGGACGCCGCGGCCTGGCGGATCCGATCCGTCAGTTCCTCGACAGTGGCCATGCCCCTTAGCAACGCTCCCTGAGTCGGCAGGTGAGCTTCGCTTTACCCGTGTTCCGTGTAAACCGCCGGTAACGCCGGAAGGTTAAACCGCCTTCGGCATGCCAGGACGTCAGGCCGGCTTGATGAAGCGCAGGGTCATGCGGTCGCTTTCGCCGATGGCGTCGAACCTGGCCCGGTCGAAGGACGGGTCGAAGGCCTCGCCCCGCGGTGAGGTCCGCCGGACGGGCGGCAGGGTCCAGACCCCGAAGGGGTGGTCGCGGGTGTCCCGGGGGTTGGCGTTGATCTCGCTGGCGGCCGCAAGGCGGAAGCCGGCCTCCTCGGCGAGGCGGATGACATAGGCCTGATCGACGTAGCCATCGGAGGCGAGGAGATCGGGCACGCCTCCGGGCGCGGCCCTGTGTTCCTCGACACCCAGCGCGCCGCCGGGCTTGAGAGCCAGGAAGGCGTCGCGGAACGCCTTCTCCGCGATGCCCGCCGCCATCCAGTTGTGCAGGTTGCGCAGGAACAGCGCGAGATCGGCGGAGCCGGCTGGGGCCACAGGTCCGCTGGTGGCGCCGAAGGCCGTCACCTCGACGTCGCCGTAGAGCCTGGCGCCGCGGGCGAAGCGGGCGCGATAAGCCTCCACGACGTCGCGCGCCGCGGGATCAGGCGCCTCGCCAAGCTGAAGGTGGGCCGCATAGAGCCGACCGCCGGTCGCCGCCAGGAACGGCGCCAGGATCTCCGTGTACCAACCGGCTCCGGGCCAGAACTCAACCACCGTCTGCCCGGGCTTCAGCCCCCAGAAGGCCAGGCTTTCCGCAGGATGGCGCCAGCGGTCGCGCTCGCGGTCGGCCGCGGGCCGCCAGGCGCCGGCCACCGCCGCGGCGATGGTCTTGGGAGGCGGGGACTTGGGCTGGGATGGGCCGCGGCACCCGGCCAGCGCGGCGGCGCCGACCAGGAGGCCGCGTCGGGAAAGCTGCATCATCGGCGCGCCGTAACCCTGCTCGCGAGCGCCCCCCGGCAGCCCTGCGGCGGCAGTGCTAGACCGCCGCCGCCAAGCGGTCAAAGGCCGATCAGCCGGCCTTCACGAAACGAAGCGTCATCCGGTCGCTCTCCCCGATGGCGTCGTACTTCGTGCGATCGAAGTTCGGATCGGCCGGCTGGCCCGAGGGCGCGGTCTGGCGGACCGGCGGCAGCGTCCAGACGCCGAAGGGATGATCCTTGGTGTCCTTTGGATTGGCGTTGATCTCCGACTTGGCCGCCAGCTTGAAGCCGGCCTTCTCGGCCGCCGCGATCACGGTCGCTTCGGACATGTAGCCGTCACGCCAGTTCGGAGCCTCGGGCTTCGGGTCCTTGCGGTGTTCCTCGACGGCCAGGACGCCGCCCGGCTTCAGCACCGCGTGGAAGTCCTTCATCACCTTGTCCAGCAGTCCAGGCTGGGTCGCCCAGTTGTGGACGTTGCGGGCCGTGATGACGATATCGGCGGAGTTGGCAGGGCCCAGCGGCCCTGACACCGGACCGAAGCCCACGTAGGTGATGGGGCCGTACTTCGACTGATCCGCGTACTTCGCCTCGAACGCCGCGCGGGCTTTCTTAGCCCCCTCAGAGAGGTTTGGATTGTTCAGGTCGGCGGCGGTGGCGACATAGGTCCCGCCCGTGGCCTTCGCGTAAGGCGCCAGGATCTCGGTCCAGTAGCCGGAGCCTGGCGAGATCTCGATGACCGTCTGCTTGGGCTTGAGCCCCCAGAAGGTCAGAGTCTCCACCGGGTGGCGGGCGGCGTCCCGCGCCTTGTGCGCGTCGCTGCGCTGCGCGCCCGCCACCGCGGCCTGGAGCTGGGCGTCCGCGGCCTGGACGGGCGCGGCGACGACGAAGGCGAGAACGGCGGCCGTGGCGGCCAGCGCGAGGCGAGACATTTTGGAGCTCCTCCGGAAATTCAAGCGGCAGAGCCTAGGTCGAACATCGGTTTCGGCAAGCCCTTGAAACCGACCGATCGCCGCCTACCTCAACAAGCGGAAGTGCTGGATGTCCGGGCTTCCTGGACTGCAGGCGAAGCCGAAACGGGTCGCCACAGGTCCATCAACCAACGCAACCTTGCTTCTGAAGAAGGATGTGACCGCATGCGTACGATCGACTTTTCCCCCCTCTATCGCTCCGTCGTGGGTTTCGACCGTCTGGCGAACCTGCTGGAGACCGCCGCGGCCGACGCGGCCACGGGCTATCCGCCCTACAACATCGAGCGCACCGACGAGAACGCCTACCGCATCGACATCGCGGTGGCCGGCTTCCGTCCTGAAGAACTCAACGTCGAGGTGAAGGAGAACCTCCTCACCGTCACCGGCCGCAAGGCCGCGAACGACGAAACCCGGCGCTACCTGCATCGCGGCCTGGCCGAGCGCAACTTCGAGCGCCGGTTCCAGCTCGCCGACTATGTGGTGGTGACCGACGCCAACCTTGCCGACGGCCTGCTGTCGATCTCGCTCAAGCGCGAGCTTCCGGAAGCCCTGAAGCCCCGCACCGTGCAGATCACCACCGGCCAGGCGCAACTGATCGAAGGCGAGAAGGCCGCCTAAGCCTTCACCCGTCTCAGGAATTGGGGCGGCGTTCCTCGCGGGGCGCCGCCCGTTTCTATTTTGGAAGCTTCGCGCCGCGCAGATCGGCGCCGTCGAGCACGGCGCCCTTTAGGATCGCTTGCTCCAGCCGGGCGTGACGAAGCCTGGCCCCGCTGAGGTTCGCCGGCGTCGAGCGTCCGGGGCCGATCTCCAGGGGCGAAAGATTGGCCTCACTCAGGTCGCAGCGCGTGAGGTCGGCGCCGCCGAGGCGGACGCCGCGCAGATCGGCCCCCTTCAGGATCGCCGCACGCAGGTTGACCCCTTCCAGGTTCGCGCCCTGGAGCTGGACGCCGGACAGGTCGAGCGATGCGAGGTTTGCGCCCTTCAGGCTGAGCGCGGTGAGCTGGAGCCCGCGGAGGGCGTCCGCGGCGGGACGCAGGTCGGCGCCATCAAGGCGCGTCGGCGCGCCCTCCTGTCCGCCCGAGGCGACCCAGGCGCTGTGCGCCCTCGCCTCTGCGACGCGACGGGAAATCAGGTCGAGGGCTTCCCGCGTCGGGGGAGCGACCGCGCCCTCGATCCGGGCGCCGGACGTCCGCGCCGCGGCCAGGCAGACGCCGAACAGATCGGCGCCGTCGAAGTCCACATCCTCCAGGATGGCCCCCGAAACCTCCACCTGCACAAGGATCGCGCCCGAGAGGTTGGAGCCCTTCAGGTTGGCGTCGGCAAGCCGCGCGCCGTGCAGCGAGGCGTCGGTGAAGTCCGCGCCCACCGCATGCAACCCGTCCAGCATCGCCCGGTCGAGCGTCGCGCCCGACAGGTTGGCGCCGTCGAGCAGCCCCTTGCGATCCTCCTGGATGACGGCCGGGAACCCCTTGGTCGGGTGGGGGCGGGCTGCGAAGCCCGGACGCAGGTCGACGCCCGTGAGGTTGGCGCCGGCCAGGTTCGCGCCCTGCAGCGAGGCGCCCTTGAGGTTCGCGCCGCTGAGATCGACGCCACGCAGGTTGGCGCCGCGCAGGTCGCATCCGGCGAGGATAGCCCCGTCGAGCTTCGCCTCCGCCAGGTTGGCGCCGTCGAACACCGAGCCGGTGAAATCGGCCCGGCCGAGGTCGCGCCCGGAGAGGTCGAGCCCGCTGAAGTCCACATAGGGCAGGAGCGCACGCTTGCCGCCCGTTCCAGCCAGGAACCGGGTGTGGTGCGCCAGAATGAGATTGAGTTCGCCCTCGCTGAGGCGGCGGCGTCCCGGAAGACCCTCGTCCATCGGGATCTCGATGCGGGCCATCCGTTCAGATCGCCTCGTCCAGGCCGCGCGAGCCTTGACGAACGATGCCGGTGAAATTGGCCTGCTTAAGGAGTGCGCGGGTGAAGTTCGCGCGCGAGAGATCTGCCCCCTCGAAGACGGCGTGGCGCACGTCGGCGCAGGTGAGGTCGGCCCCCTTCAGGACCGCCCCCGTGAGATTCGTGGGCAGAACCCGGTCGGCGCCGAGCAGCAGCGGGCCGAGCATGGCGTCGCGCATATCGGCGCCCGTCAGCTTCGCGCCGACGAGCCGGGCGCCACGGAGGTCGGCGCGGCGCAGGATGGCGTTGCGCAGGTCCGCGCCCTCCAGGTGGGCGCCCTGCATCTGCACGCCCTCCATGTCGAGCCCGTAGAAGGTGGCTCCCTTGGCCGACAGGGCGGTCAGATTGTAGCCGCGGATGGACCCCAGGGCCCGCAGGTCGGCGTTGTCGAAGGACGACGGCTTGCCCTCGGCGCCGCCCGTCTCGCACCAGCGGGCGTGATCGCGGATCATCTCGTCATAGGGCAGGTCGCTGAGCGCCCGGCCAACGGGGTCGTCGGTCAGGGCGCCGTCCATGTCGGCGTTGGAGACATTCCAGGCGACGGTGCGGGCGCCGACCAGGATCGCGTCGCGCAGGTTGGCGCCGGCAAGGTCCGCGCCCGACAGGTCCGCGCCGGACAGGTTCGCGCCCGACAGATTGGCCTGCTTGAGGTTGGCGCGGATCAGCTTGGCGTCCTTCATGATCGCGTCGGTGAAGTCCGCACGGACGGCCATGGCGCCGGACAGGCGCGAGCGCTCGAGGTTGGCGCCGGCCAGGATCGCACCCTGCAGTTCGTTCTGATTGGGCGAGCCGGTCTCGAGTCGTCTGAGGCCGAGCTGCCGATCGGCCGCGGCCAGGGTGCCCTCGCGAAGGTCGGCCTCGAACATGTCGGAGCCGGTCAGGTCGACATTGCGCATGCACGCGCCACGCAGATCGGCGCGGCGGAGGGACGCCTCACGCAGGTCGGAGCCGGTGAGATCGGCGCAGAACAGGGTCGCATTGTCGAGGCGGGCGCCGTGGAAGCGGCAGTCGTTGAGAATGGCCCCGGTGAAATCCGCGTCGCAGAGATTGCGGCCGGCCAGGACCGTGCCGCTCAGGTCCTTGAAGGCGAAGACCGCCCGGGCGCCGCCCGGCTTCGAGCTCCACAGCCGGTCGTGCTTCGCGCAGATGGCATCCACCTCAGCCTGGCTGAGGCGGGCATGCACGAGCGACTTTACGGAGTTGGCGGACATGGGTCGCGGATCGCGGGCGGAAAGAGGGTGTGAACCATGTTAGCCCCCCGCTGATTAACGCCGACTTTCCAGACTCTTGGCCGGACGATAGGCCGCATATAGCGCCTCGGCCTCGGCCTGCATCAACCCATGGTCTACGGCGACGCCCGCAGCCTGCAACCGGCGGGACCCCTCGCCGTCGGCGTAGATCGACGAATCACTGCAGGCGACCACGACCCGCAGGACGCCGGCCGCGACGAGCCGCTCGCTGCAGGACAGGCCGCCCGAAGAGCGCTGGCCGCAGGGTTCGAGCGTGACATAGGCCGTGGCGCCGCGGGCGAGATCCGCCGCGCCGTCCAGGGCCACCTCCTCGCCGTGCGGGCGGCCACCTTCGCCCGTGACCCCCTCGCCCACGACAACGCCGTCGCGCACGATCACACAGCCGACCGCAGGGTTCTCGGCTGTGAGGCCGACCCGGGTGCGGGCCAGGGCGATCGCCCGGCGCATGAAGTCCTCGTCGGTCATGCGCGCAGCATGGTCCGTCGTCGCCGCAAGCTCCAGGGAATCAGGGGATCGCCGGCAGCGCCGTGGCCCGGGCCTCGTCGAGGTAGCGGGCGGACGTCGGCTTCAAGCTGGCGTCCAGCTCGATGACCAGCGGGTTGCCCGTGGGGATCTCGACGCCGACGATGGCGTCGTCCGACACCTGGAACAGCAGCTTGACGATCGCCCGCAGGGAATTGCCGTGGGCGGCGACCAGCAGGGTCTCGCCGCGCTTCAGGCACGGCGTGATGTCGGACTCCCAGTACGGTTGCACCCGCACCAGGGTGGTCTTCAGGCTCTCGGTGTTCGGCAGGACGGCGCCCGCATAGCGACGATCCTTCGCGAAATCGTACTCGCCGCCGGGCGCCAGCTCGGGCGGCGGGATGTCGTAGCTGCGCCGCCAGACCTTCACCTGGTCGGCGCCGTGCTTGGCCGCGGTCTCGGTCTTGTTGAGTCCGGTAAGGCCGCCGTAGTGGCGCTCGTTGAGGCGCCAGTCCTTCACCTCGGGCACAAAGGTCTGTCCGGCCGCGTGGAGCGCGAGCCAGGACGTGCGGATGGCGCGGGTAAGGACGGAGGTGAACACACGGTCGACGGCCACACCGGCAGCCTTGATCAGCTCGCCGCCCTTCTTCGCCTCGGCCTCGCCCTGGGGCGTCAGGTCCACGTCCACCCAGCCGGTGAAGCGATCTTCCAGGTTCCACTGGCTCTGGCCGTGACGCAGCAGGATCAGGGTCGGCAAGGGCGGTCCTCCGTTCGCAAGTCACGGTGCGCTAGAGGCCTCGCCCTACCCCGTCAAGGTTTCCCCCACGCCGCGGCGCGGGCTATAGCGGCCATATGCTCGACCGCTTCTACCTGCCGTTGCTGGGGATCGCCGCCATCGCGGCCGTCGCCCTGGCTCTGGTCTGGCCCCAGGGGCTGGGCGACCGTTCGCCCGCGCCGTTCGGTCACGACCCCGTCCTGCGCACGCCCGAGATGCAGGCCAAGATGCGGCGTCAGACCGAGGCCGCCCAGAAGCGCGTCGACCAGGCGCGCGAGGCGGTGCGAAACATCCAGAACGAGGCGATCGATCCCTCGCAATGAGCGCACAGGACACCATAGCGGTCGGACGTCGCGTCCTGGAGACCGAAGCCCAGGCGCTCGGCCGGATGGCGACCGAGCTGGGCGCACCGTTCGCCGACGCCGTCGAGACCCTCCATTCGGCCAAGGGGCGGATCGTCTGCACCGGGATCGGCAAGTCGGGTCACGTGGCGCGTAAGATCGCCGCCACCCTCGCCTCCACGGGATCGGCGGCGATCTTCGTCCACCCCAGCGAGGCCAGCCACGGCGACCTGGGCATGATCGGCCAGGACGATGTTATCCTGGCGCTCAGCAAGACCGGCGAGACCCGCGAGCTGGCCGACGTGATCGCCTATGCGGCGCGCTTCGCCATCCCGCTCATCGCCATCACCGCGGCGCCGGAGGGTACGCTGGCCCGCGCGGCCGACATCGTCCTCCTGATCCCAGACGCGCCGGAAGCCACCGACGCCGTCAATGCGCCGACCACCTCGACCACGCTGCAGATCGCCATGGGCGACGCCCTGGCCGTGGCGCTGCTCGAGCGTAGGGGATTCCGGCCGCAGGATTTCCGCGTCTTCCATCCGGGCGGCAAGCTGGGCGCCATGCTGCGAACCGCGGCGGACCTGATGCACGGACGGGAGGATCTGCCTCTGGTCGGCCCGGACACGCCGATGCGCCAGGCGCTGCTGGTGATGACCCAGATGCGGTGGGGCGTCGTCGGCGTCGTCGACCCGCAGGGCCGCCTTCTCGGCGCCATCACCGACGGAGATCTGCGCCGACACATCGACGGGCTGATGGACCACACGGCCGGCGAGGTGATGACGCCGGGCCCCAAGAAGGCTGTTTCTCCCGACATGCTGGCCGGCGAGGCCCTCGCGCTGATGAGCGACCCGGCGCCGGCCGTGACGGTGCTGTTTGTCGTGGAGGACGGCAAGCCGGTCGGGATCCTGCACGTCCATGACCTGCTGCGCGCAGGCGTGATGTAGCCGAAGTTCGAAAAAGCGCTGGCCCTGTTAAGGTTTACGGAGTGGCCTGCGACATATTGGACCGCTAAACACGCGCCTGACCGCTGTCTTCCGGAGTCCGCATGCTGTCCGCTCCCCGCGCCGACCTTGTCCCCAACACGTTCGAGTACGAGATCACCCCGCTGGTGAAGGCGACGGGTTTCCGGGAATACGACGCGCGCTGGCTGTTCGGGCCGGAGATCAACCTGCTCGGCATACAGGCTCTGGGGCTCGGCCTGGGCACGCTGATCCAGGAGATGGGCCAGACCCGGATCGTCGTCGGCCACGACTTCCGTTCGTACTCGCTGTCGATCAAGCAGGCCCTGACGATCGGCCTGGTGGCCGCGGGCTGCGAGGTGCTGGACATCGGCCTCGCCGTCTCGCCCATGGCCTACTTCGCCCAGTTCGACCTCGATGCGCCGTGCGTGGCCATGGTCACCGCCAGCCACAACGAGAACGGCTGGACGGGTGTGAAGATGGGCGCCCAGCGGCCGCTCACCTTCGGTCCCGACGAGATGGGCCGGTTGAAGGAGATCGTCCTTGGCGGCAAGTGGACCCAGCGGCCCGGCGGCTCGGTGGCCCATATCGCGGGCGTGGCCGAGCGCTACATCGCCGACGCGGCGTCACGGGTGTCGCTCAATCGGCCGCTGACCGTGGTGGCCGCCTGCGGCAACGGCACCGCCGGGGCGTTCGCGCCCGAGGCGCTGAAGCGCATGGGCGTCGCCACCATCATCGAGATGGACTGCAACCTCGACTGGTCGTTCCCGAAGTACAATCCGAACCCGGAAGACAGCGTCATGCTGCACGCGATGGCCGACGCCGTCCGCCAGCACGGCGCCGATCTGGCCCTGGGCTTCGACGGCGACGGCGACCGCTGCGGCGTGGTGGACGACGAGGGCGAGGAGATCTTCGCCGACAAGATCGGTCTGATGCTGGCCCGCGACCTGTCGGCCCTCCACAAGGACGCCACCTTCATCGTCGACGTGAAGTCCACCGGCCTCTTCGCCACCGACGAGGTGCTGAAGGCCAATGGGGCCAAGACCGTCTACTGGAAGACCGGTCACAGCTACATCAAGCGCAAGACCGCCGAACTGGGCGCCCTGGCCGGCTTCGAGAAGAGCGGCCACTTCTTCATGAACCCGCCGATCGGTCGCGGCTATGACGACGGCCTGGTGGCGGCGGCGGCGATCCTGGCCATGCTGGACCGCAATCCCGGCAAGAAGCTCAGCGACCTGAAGAAGGCCCTGCCGGTGGCCTACACCTCGCTGACCATGAGCCCGCACTGCGCCGACGAGGAGAAGTACGGCGTCGTCGACGACGTGGTGGCCGAATACACCGCCCTGCGCGATGCGGGTGGCACGATCCTAGGACGGAAGATCGCCGACCTGATCACGGTCAACGGCGTCCGCGTGGCCCTGGAAGACGGCTCGTGGGTGCTGGTCCGCGCCTCGTCGAACAAGCCCGAGATCGTGGTGGTGGTGGAGAGCACCCAGTCCGACGACGACATGCGCCGCCTGTTCCACGAAGAGGTGAAGCCGCGCCTGGCGAAGCGCCCGCAGGTCGGCGCTTACAACCAGGAAATCTGACGCGGCGCCGTTCTTGCTGCACTGCGATAGAAATTGGGCGGCTGCTCCGGTACGAGCCGTGCCCAGAGACATGCCAGGAGAGACTTGAATGCGCGTGGCGATGATCGGAACAGGCTACGTCGGCCTGGTGAGCGGGGCCTGCTTCGCCGACTTCGGCCACACGGTCACGTGCATCGACAAGGACGCCTCCAAGATCGAGCAGCTCAAGGCCGGCGGCATCCCGATCTACGAGCCGGGTCTCGACCTCCTGGTGGCGAGCAACGTGAAGGCGGGCCGCCTGTTCTTCGATACCGACTCCCGGGAAGCCATCCGTCAGGCGGACGCGGTTTTCATCGGCGTGGGCACCCCATCCCGACGCGGCGACGGCTACGCGGACCTGTCGTATGTCTATGCCGCGGCTGAGGAAATCGCGACGCTGGTCGAGGGGTTCACTGTCGTCGTCACCAAGTCGACCGTGCCGGTCGGCACGGGGGACGAGATCGAGAAGATCTTCAAGCGCGTGCGGCCCGACGCCGACGTGGCCGTGGTGTCCAACCCCGAGTTCCTGCGCGAGGGCGCGGCGATCGAGGACTTCAAGCGACCTGACCGCGTCGTGGTGGGCACCGAGGACGAGCGGGCGCAGGAGATCATGCGCGAGCTGTACCGCCCGCTGTACCTGAACGAGACGCCCATCCTGTTCACCAGCCGGCGCACCAGCGAGCTGATCAAGTACGCGGCCAACGCCTTCCTGGCGCTGAAGATCACCTACATCAACGAGATGGCCGACCTCTGCGAGGCGGTGGGCGCCGACGTGCAGCAGGTGGCCCGCGGCATCGGCCTGGACGGCCGGATCGGCGGCAAGTTCCTGAACGCCGGCCCGGGCTACGGCGGCTCGTGCTTCCCGAAGGACACCCTGGCCCTGGTCCGCACGGCCCGCGACGCAGGCGCGCCGGTGGAGTTGGTCGAGACCACCGTCAAGGTCAACGACGAGCGCAAGCGCGCCATGGCCCGGAAGGTCCTGAAGGCCGCGGACGGCGATCTCGACGGCAAGACCGTCGGCGTGCTCGGCCTCACCTTCAAGCCCAACACCGACGATATGCGCGACGCCCCCTCCCTGGCGATCATCCCGGCCCTCCAGGACAAGGGCGCCAAGGTGCAGGCGTTCGATCCCGAGGGCCACGAGGCCACGAAGCTCCTGGCCGGCGTCGATTTCAAGGACGACCCGTATGCGGTGGCCGAGGGCGCCGACGTGCTGGTGATCATCACCGAATGGGACCAGTTCCGGGCGCTGGACCTGGATCGCATCAAGCTGGTGATGAAGAAGCCCGTGCTGGTCGACCTGCGCAACATCTACAAGCCGGCCGACATGCGCGCTCGGGGCTTCGCCTACTCCAGCATCGGGCGCTGAGAGGGGCGTCGCCCCGGCGGGGCGACGTCAGCGGAGTCTTCGCCTCAGGCGGATGACCTTGCCGTCCGCTTCGTCGGTGAGGACGTACATCCGCCCGTCGGGCGCCTGCTTGACGTTCCGCAGCCTGACGGGAGCGTCTTCCAGCAGGTAGTCGACGGCCACCACGCGGTCGCCCTCCACGTCGATACGCATGAGGTAGCCGCGGCGAAGCCCGGCGACCATGAGATCGCCGCGCCAAGCGGCAAATTCCGGATCCTGGTCGTTCACAAACGTCAGACCCGTCGGGGCCACCGTCCGGTCAGCCCAGTAGAACACCGGCGGCGCATGGTTCTCGACCGAACGTCCCGGCGGAACCCAGCCATCCCGGTAAGCGCCGTGGCTGATGAACGGCCACCCGTAGTTCGCGCCCGAGCGAAGGATGTTGAGCTCGTCGCCGCCCAGGGATCCATGCTCGGTGAACCATATCAGGCCCGTCTCAGGCTGGCGGGCAAGCCCCTGTGTCGCGCGGATGCCCGTCGCGATCACCTCGGGCTGGGTGGGCGCCGAGCCGAGCGAGAACCGGTAGATCTTGCCGCGGCGGTCCGCAGGGTCCTGGGCCACGGGAACCGGCGGGTTGTCGCGTTCGAAGAAGTGCCGTTCACCCACGGTGAGATAGAGATGACCGCCGTCCAAGAGCAGACCGCCGCCATAGTGGAAGCGGTCGGTGGACCTGGGGAGCGCCTCGAACCAGGTGGCGACATCCAGCAGTCGGGGCGCCGGCCCAAGTTCCACGCGCGCAGAGATCAGTTTCGTCGTGGTGGGCGCATCGGCCGCCGCGCCACCCCGTGAAGCGTAACTCAGAAAGATGCGTCCATTCTTCGCGAAGCGGGGGTCGACGGCCACGTCGAAGAGACCCGAATTGTCCCTCGGCTCGAGTCTCCGGCTCGCAACGTCGTCGGGGAGGCCCTGAACCTCGATGCGGGTTCCGCGCGACAGGTCGATGAGCCAGAGGCCTCCCTCCTTCTCGGTGACGAGCGCCCGACCGTCCGGCAGGAACGCCATGCCCCAAGGGTGACGAAGGCCGGAAGCGACGACCTCGCGCTCAAGGGCGACCGATGCTGGCGCAGCGGCGGTGTTGTCGGCTGAATGGGCGGCGGGCGAAAACGCCAGGACAAGCGATCCGCAAAAGGGTCCGAGAAATTTCTTCATGGGCCGGAAGATGTCGGCCGCGAATTCGGCGATCCAACGCAATTCCGCTATGACAGCGTTCGGATTTTCGGATGCTCACGCCATGGCGATGCCGTCAAACCTGTCCTGGGATGGTCTGCGGATCTTCCTTGCCTGCGCCCGGCACGCCAGCTTCACCCGCGCGGCGGCCGAGCTCTGCATGTCGGTGTCCGCCGTCAGCTACCAGATGGCCGCGCTCGAACAGCGATTGGGCGCAGCATTGTTCCGGCGGACAGCGCGGGGGGTGGTGTTGACCCCGGAGGGCGAACGCCTGGCGCCCACGGCGGAGGCCATGGCCGATACGCTGGCCTCGGGCCTGAGAAGCTTTCGTTCCACTGGCACGGACCTCGTGGTGACCGCTATCGGCGACGTCGGGGTCTATTGGCTCATGCCCCGGCTGGCGGCGTTCTCTCGCACCCACCCCGAAATACGGGTGACCCTCGAAACCTCGAGCGACCTTTCGGCGCCCTCACGCGGCGCGTTCGATTTGGCCCTGCGGCACGGCGACGGACAGTGGCCGGGACTGGATGCTCACCGGCTCACCGGCTGGCGGCTGCAGCCGATGGCGACACCGGCCGTCGCCGTCGAACTGTCCGGACGCCCGTGGCTGGAGACCGCGCGGCTCCATGGGATTGATGCGAGGTGGTGGGGACTCTGGTCTGAGACGGCCGGCCAGCCGCTGAAGAGCGGCGCGGACCTTTGTCTCTGGGAGACGCAACTGCTCGTGGCGCAGGCGACCCTGTCGGGTCTCGGCGTCGGTCTCCTCTCGCCCTTCGCGATGCACGACGAACTTGAAAGCGGAGCCCTCGTGCCGCTGAGCGGCGTCAGCCTGAAGCACACCTCAGCCCATTGGCTGGCGGTTCCGCATGGTAGGGGCCAGGAGCCAGCGATCGAAAAGCTTGTGAGCCACTGCATCGCGTGCGCGCACGAGACCGGGCACGTCGCTGCGCACCACGCGAGCGACCGATCAGCGGGTTCGGACGGGCCGCCGCCTAGAAGGCGTTTCCGGCCATCCGCATGAAGGCGTCGGCGATATAGATGGCGCCGGCCCAGAAGGCCACGCCCATGACACCGACGAAAGCGAGGCAGGCGATGCAGCGGACGGGCCGCTCAGCCTGCCGCGCGACGCCCGTAAGGGCGAGATCGCGCCGCATAGTTCCTCCCAAGTGCAGTCTCTTGTCATGTCGACCGGATCGAGCCGGCCGAACGTGTCGAAGGTGACACAAGGTTTACGGCTTGGATAGACCTTTGGTTTCCGCAAGCGCGATCCGCTTTGCGGCGCGGGCCTTCAAATAGTCGTGCAGGGCCGAGACCTCCTGCGGGGTCATGACGCCGAACCTGGCGGGCGACACGGCCGTCATCAGGCCCAGCTTTCGGTTCCCGGCCCCGATGCCGGTGTGGAGCAGGCGTTCGAAATCCTCGGGCTCGTAGGACGCGGCCATAGTCAGGTCGGGCGCCTTCAGCATCTCGTTGCCGTCCAGGCTGGGGCCATGGCATTCCACGCAGAAGCGCGCGAGGTCCCGCCCCCGGGCGTGGCGAGGGCCAAGGTCGTCGAGCCCTGCGGCGCCGGCCTTCAGGAGAGCAGGCTCGGAGTGGAACTTGCCGAGCAGCACGCCCACCCGGCCGACGGGACCGATCTGCAGGCGGGGTTGGGTCTGGCCGGTGGGGGGGAACGTGCGCAGATAGGCCATCAGGTCGGCCATCTCGCCATCGGTCAGCCGCGACAGGGCGGTTGACGGCATGATCCAGAGCGCCCGACCGTCGGCCGCGACGCCCCGGCGCACGGCGCGTTCGAAGTCCGCGTCCGACTGATCGACGAGGGCGCGGCTGAGGTTCGTGGCCCAGGCGCGGACGACGGGCTTGTCGTCGTGGAACAGACGGCCTTCCAGCTTCTCGCCGTGGCAGTCGTGGCACCCGCCTAGCCGCGCGATGCGCTCGCCCCGGGCCACGGCGTCAGGCCCGCTGGCCGTCACGACGACGGCTGGCGTGGCGGCCGCCGGCCAGCGGATCATGGCCTCGCTGGCCGCGAAGGCGGCGCCGGCGGCCAGGACGACGAGACCGACGAGGCCCGCGAGGCCGTAGCCGGCCCACTTCAGGAATTTCATGCGCACACCCGATCCGCGAACGCAGTCCGTCGCGGACCACCGTTCCAAGAGCGGTGGGGCTTAAGAGGCGCGGCGGAGCGCCACAATCAGCGGCTTTGCAGGTTCGCTCTGCAGCTTTGCAGCGCATCCGCTCGGAGGCGCTGCGGGCGGCGTCAGGCGGCGGCCTTCTTCACCGCCCCGGCGATCTCCTTGATCACCTGGTTGACCAGCTTCTCGTCGTCGGCCTCGGCCATGATGCGGATGAGCGGCTCCGTGCCGGAGGCCCGGACCACGAGCCGCCCCGAACCGTTCAGGCGCTGTTCGGCCTCGGCGAGCACGGCCTTCACGTTCTCGTTCTCCAGCGGCTTGCCGCCCGCGAAGCGCACGTTCTCCAGCTTTTGCGGCACCGGCTCGAACTGGCGGGCCAGGGCGCTCATCGGCTTGTCGCTCTTCTTCAGCACCGCCAGCACCTGCAGCGCCGCCAGGAGGCCATCGCCCGTGGTGGAGAAGTCGGACAGGATCAGGTGGCCGGACTGCTCGCCGCCGACGTTGAAGCCGCCCTCGCGCATGCGAGCCATCACATAGCGGTCGCCGACCTGGGTGCGCTCCAGCTTCAATCCCTTCGCGGCCAGGAAGCGCTCCAGGCCCAGGTTCGACATCACAGTGGCCACGACACCGCCGCCCCGCAGCGTCTCCCGCCGCGCCCAGTCGGCCGCGATCAGGGCCATGATCTGGTCGCCGTCGACGACGTTTCCCTTCTCATCGCAGATCACCAGCCGGTCCGCGTCGCCGTCGAGGGCGATGCCGATGTCCGCGCGGTATTCCTTGACCGCCTTCTGCATGGCGGCGGGATGCGTCGAGCCGCACTCCTCATTGATGTTGAAACCGTTCGGCGAGATGCCGATCCGGATGACTTCGGCGCCCAGCTCATGCAGCGCCTCCGGCGCCACCTTGTAGGCCGCGCCATTGGCGCAATCGATCACGATGCGCATGCCCGACAGGCTGAGCCGCCGGGGGAACGTGGCCTTGGCGATCTCGATGTAGCGAGCCTGGCAATCATCGATGCGCTGCACCCGACCCAGAGCCGAGGGCGCGGCGAGGTTCTGCTGCAGGCCCTCGTCCATCAGAGCCTCGATCTCCAGTTCCTTCTCGTCCGACAGCTTGTAGCCGTCGGGACCGAACAGCTTGATGCCGTTGTCCGAGAAGGCGTTGTGGGAGGCCGAGATCATCACGCCCAGGTCGGCCCGGAGCGAGCGCGTCATCATCGCCACGCCCGGCGTCGGCAACGGCCCGAACAGGCGCACATCCATCCCGACGCTGGTGAAACCGGCGACCAGGGCCGGCTCGATCATGTAGCCCGACAGGCGCGTATCCTTGCCGATCACCACGAGGTGGCGGCGGTCGTCCTTGGACTTGAACAGCTTGCCGGCGGCCATGCCGACCCGCAGCGCCACCTCGGCGGTCATGGGGTGGCGGTTGGCTTCGCCGCGGATTCCGTCGGTGCCGAAGTAGGCGCGCTTGCTCATGGACTTGCTCGTCGGGGACCTGAATGCGATCCGAAACAGACTTTTAGTGGGTGCGACCTTAGCTGATGCTAAAGCGCCGCAACGTGGGCGGGTTCGGATTCGCCCTTACCATAAAGGAAGCTCCGACCACATGTGCGGTATCATCGGCATCGTCGGGACCCAGCCGGTCGAGGCCCGCCTCATCGAGAGCCTCAAGCGGCTTGAGTATCGTGGCTACGACTCCGCGGGCGTCGCCGGCGTGGTGGACGGGCGGATCGAACGGCGGCGCGCCGCGGGCAAGATCCGGGCGCTGGAAGAGGTGTTGGCCGGCGAGCCGCTGGCCGCCACCGTCGGCATCGGCCACACCCGGTGGGCCACGCACGGCGCGCCCTCGGTCAGGAACGCTCACCCGCACACCCAGGGCCGGGTGACGCTGGTGCACAACGGCATCATCGAGAATTTCCTGGAGCTTCGGGAGCGGCTCGAGGCCGCCGGGCGAACCTTCGAGAGCGACACCGACACCGAAGTCATCGCCGCCCTGCTGGACAGCGAACTCGGGATGGGAAAACCGCCGGTCGAGGCGCTGAAGGCGACGCTGGATCAGCTTGCCGGGGCCTATGCGCTCGCCGTGCTGATCGCGGGCGAGGACGCCATGATCCTCGGCGCGCGCCGCGGCAGCCCGCTGGTGGTGGGTCATGGGCAGGGCGAGATGTTCCTGGGTTCCGACGCTCTCGCGGTCGGCCCGTTCACACAGCGGGTCTGCTACCTGGAGGAAGGCGATTTCGTCGCCCTGAGTCACGGCGCGGCGGCGATCTACGACGCCGACGGGCGTCCGGTGGAGCGGGCGGTCCGCACGGTGCCGGCGTCGGCCGCGCTGGTGGAAAAGGGCAACTATCGCCACTTCATGGAGAAGGAGATCCACGACCAGCCCGAGGGCTGCCAGCGCACGATCGCCGCCTACGTCGACACGCTAACCGGGCGTACCGACATATCGGGGGGAATCGACTTCGCCGGCCTCTCGCGGATTCAGATCGTGGCCTGCGGGACCTCCTACATCGCCGGCCTCATGGGCAAGTATCTCATCGAGCAGTTCGCCGACCTGCCGGTGGACGTCGAGATCGCCTCCGAGTTCCGGTACCGCCACCCGGCGCTGCGACCGGACGGTCTGGTCGTCGCCATGTCACAGTCCGGAGAGACCGCCGACACCCTGGCCGCCCTGCGTTACTGCCAGGGCAAAGGCATGAAGAGCGCCGCGGTCGTGAACGCCACCGAGTCCACCATGGCTCGCGAGGTGGACGTGGTCTGGCCGATCCACTGCGGACCCGAGATCGGGGTGGCCTCGACCAAAGCTTTCACCGCCCAGGTCGCGGTCCTGACCGCCCTGGCCATCGCCGCCGCCCGGGCGCGCGGCAAGATCGACGCGGCGGAGGAGCAGCGGATGGTTCGCCTGCTGCTCGAGGCGCCGCGCCTGGTGGCAGAGTCCATCAAGCTGGAGGACGCGGTCCGCGCCGTGGCGCAGGAGGTCTCCAAGGCCCGCGACGTGCTCTACCTGGGACGGGGGCCGATGTATCCGCTGGCCCTGGAAGGCGCCCTGAAGCTGAAGGAGATCAGCTACATCCACGCCGAGGGCTACGCCGCCGGCGAGCTGAAGCACGGACCGATCGCCCTCGTCGATGAACAGACGCCCATCGTGATCCTGGCGCCCTTCGACAGCTACTTCGAGAAGTCGGCCTCGAACATGAACGAGGTGATGGCCCGCGGAGGGCAGGTCGTCTTCATCACGGATGCGGACGGCGAGCGCCACGCCCCCTCCGGCGCCCGGGTGGTGGTGACCGCGCCGCGATGCGACCCGCTGGTCGCGCCCCTGGTGTATGCGCCGCCGATCCAGCTCCTCGCCTACCACGTAGCCGTGCTGAAGGGGGCTGACGTGGACCAGCCGCGAAACCTCGCCAAGTCCGTGACGGTGGAATAGGCCGCACAGCAAAGCGGCCGCCCCTCATGGGACGGCCGCCTCTGAAGTCTTGTCTCTTCGGAAAGAGGCTT
Source organism: Phenylobacterium kunshanense (assembly GCF_003254525.1). Lineage (GTDB taxonomy): Bacteria > Pseudomonadota > Alphaproteobacteria > Caulobacterales > Caulobacteraceae > Phenylobacterium > Phenylobacterium kunshanense. The sequence continues at coordinate 124,865 of NZ_QFYS01000005.1, read as the reverse complement.
ACTTCGGCGCAGGCTCGGCCGGCGGCGGCGTGGCCGTCATGGCGCCGGCGTCCGCGGCCGGAGCAGCGGCCGCATCGGCGGCGGGCGCAGCGGCGTCGGCGGGCGGCGCGGCCGGAGCCATGGCGTCGGCCGGAGCCGCCGCGGCGTCGGCAGCCGGCGCTTCGGCGGCCGGGGCCTCTTCCTTCTTCTGGCAGGCGGCAAGGCTCAGGGCCAGAACGCCGGCGGTAGCAACGGTCAGAATGCGAAGCTTCATCTGAGTTGGCTCCCCTTGGGGTGAATCCCCAGCCGGGGGAGCCTACACAACTTCGTGCGTTCTCAAAGTCGTGATCATCCGCCCCTTACGAAAACCACTCGCCGACGCGGGCGCGAACACATTAGGGAACGTCGGAATGTTCGGGGTCTGAGGAGAGGTTGCATGGCTAGGCGGGTGACGAAGGCGGTGCTGCCGGTGGCGGGACTTGGAACGCGCGTGCTGCCGGGCGCCAAGACCACGCCCAAGAACCTGCTGAACGTCGTGGACCGGCCGATCCTCAGCTACATCGTCGAGGAAGCCCGGGCGGCCGGCATCGAGCACTTCGTCTTCATCGTGGGCCGCGGCCAGGGCGCCATCGAGGACTATTTCGACAAGATCCCCGAGATCGAGCAGGCGCTGGAGGCCAAGGGCAAGGTGGACATCCTGGCGGACGTGCGCCGGGACCTGCCCGAGCCGGGCGAGATGAGCTTCATCCGCCAGATGTCGCCCCTGGGCCTCGGCCATGCGGTCTGGTGCGCCCGCCACGTGATCGGCGACGAGCCCTTCGCCGTGATGCTGCCCGACATGCTGATGATGGCGTCTCCGCCGGCCCTCAGCCAGGCCGTCGCCGCCTATGAGAAGGTCGGTGGCAATATCGTCGTGGTGGAGCCGGCGCCCGAGGGCGAGGCCCACAAGTACGGGATCGTGGCGCTGGACGGCCAGGAGGGTCGCCTGAACCGCATGGTCGGCATGGTGGAAAAGCCGGCGCCGGGGACCGAGCCCTCGAACCTCTTCATCTCGGGCCGCTACATCCTGCAGCCGGAGATCTTCAAGATCCTGGAGACGCAGGAGCGCGGCGCGGGCGGCGAGATCCAGCTCACGGACGGCATGGCGGGCCTCATGAAGACCCAGGATTTCCACGCCCTGGAATATGAGGGCAAGACCTTCGACTGCGGCGACAAGATCGGGCTCCTGCGCGCCAATGTGGCCTTCGCCCTGGCCCGCCCGGACCTTGCGGACAGCGCCCGGAAGGCGATCCGGGAGCAGTTGTAGGCGCTCGCCGTGGTCCTGTTCGTCTTCGGCTACGGCTTCTCCGGGCGGGCGCTGGCCCGCCGGCTGGCCGGCGAAGGCTGGACGTTCGCGGCGAGTTTCCGCAGCCCCGAGGGACGGGCCGCCATCGAGGCCGACGGCGGATTGCCGGTCGACCTCGCCGACCGGCCGGCGCTGGTTCAGGCGCTACGGCGCACGCGCGCCCTTCTGCTGACCGCGCCGCCGGGTCCCGAAGGCTGCCCGGGTCTTGAGGCCCTGGTCGGACCGATGGCCGAGGCGGGCGCCTTTCCGGACTGGACGGGCTACCTGTCGACGACAGGGGTCTATGGCGACCGGCGTGGCGGCTGGGTCACCGAGACGAGCCGGCTCGCCGCCCAGTCCATCGAAGGCGCGCGCAGGGTCGGCGCCGAGCGGGACTGGCTGGAGGTGGGCCGCGGCATGGGCCTGACGGTCACGGTCTTCCGGCTGCCCGGAATCTACGGGGCTGGCCGTTCGGCCTTCGATCGGCTGCGGGAGGGCCGGGCCCGGCGCATCATCGCGCCCGGACAGGTCTTCTCCCGCATCCACGTCGACGATCTGGCTTCGGGGCTCGCCGCCTCCATCGCCCGCCCGCGCGCCGGCGGCGTGTATAACCTCTGCGACGACGAGCCGGCGGCGAACAGCGACGTGGTCGACTATGCGGCCCGGCTGCTCGGCATGGAGCCGCCCCCCGAGGTCAGGCTGGAGGAGGCCAGGCTGCCGCCCGCGGCGATGCGCTTCTACGCCGAGAGCAAGCGGGTCTCGAACGCGCGGGCCAAGGCGGAGCTCGGCTGGCGGCCGCGCTATCCGACCTATCGGGAGGGCCTGCGCGCGATCCTGGCGGCGGGGGGTTAGGCCACCTCCTCCACCGCCGCGATCAGCCGGGCGATGTCCTGCGGCCGTGATAGCCGGTGGTCGCCGTCCTTGACGAGGGTGAAGACGACATCGTCCGACTTGAGCGCATGAGCCAGCTCCAGCGCATGCCGCCAGGGCACGTCCGGGTCCTCGCCGCCCTGAAGGATGCGCACCGGAACCTCGATCGGGATCGGCTGGTCACCGAGGATCGACCAGCGGGCGCCGTCGTCGAGCAGCGCCTGAGTGATCGGATAGGGTTCGCCATACTCACTTGGCCGCATCCAGACCCCGTCGGCCGCCAGGGCCGCACGGCCCTCGGGCGGGATCTCCGGGCCCATCAGCTTTTCGGTGAAGTCGGGCGCCGGCGCGACCAGGACCATGGCCGTCACCCGCTCGGGCGCCGCCAGGGTGGCCAGACAGGCGATCCAGCCGCCCATGGAGGAGCCCACAAGCACCACCGGGCCGGGCGCGATCGCGTCCAGCACCGCCAGGGTGTCCGCGCGCCAGCGGGTGATCGTACCCTCGGCGAATTCGCCCGTGGACGCGCCGTGCCCGAAGTAGTCAAAGCGGACAGACGCCCGGCCCCTGGCCTTCGCCCAGTCCGCCAGGGCTTCGGCCTTCGTGCCCGTCATGTCCGACTTGAAGCCGCCCAGCCAGACGACAGTCGGGCCGGCGCCCTCCACCTTCCGCCAGGCGAGGCGCGCCCCGTCGGGCCGATCCAGGAAACCTTCGATCTCGTTCATGACCGCCTCTTAGCAGCAGGGGGCAACTCAGTTTAGAGAAGGCGCGTGACCTTACCCCCCGACTTCACCCTGCTGCAGGTCATCCCCGAGCTGGAGACCGGCGGCGCGGAGCAGAGCACCATCGACGTAGCCCAGGCCGTCGTCCGCGCGGGCGGGACGGCGCTGGTGGCGACGCGCGGCGGCCGCATGGTCGCGCGGCTGGAAGCCGACGGCGGTCGGCTGGCCCAGATGCCGGTCCAGACCAAGAACCCTCTGGTGATGCTGGGCAACGCCGCCCGCCTCGTCGCCCTGATCCGGCAGGAGAAGGTGTCGATCGTGCACGCGCGCAGCCGGGCGCCGGCCTTTTCCGCGCTTTGGGCGGCGCATGCCACGGGCACCCCGTTCGTCGCCACCTACCACGGCGTCTACAAGGCCCAGTCCCGGCTGAAGCGCTGGTACAACGCGGTCATGACGCGGGGCGACCTGGTCATCGCCAACTCGGACTACACGCGGGACCACGTGCTCGCGGAACACCACATCGACCCCGCGAAACTGGTGACGATCCCCCGCGGCGTCGACTTCGAACGCTTCGACCCGGCGTTCGTCACCCAGGATCGGGTGGAAACCCTCCGCACGGCCTGGGGGATCGCGCCCGACGACCCGCGCACACGCATCCTGCTGGCTGGTCGCCTCACGCGCATCAAGGGACACCTGACCATCGTCGATGCGGCCCGCCGCATGGCGGCTGAAGGACGGCGAGACTTCCTCATCCTCTTCGCTGGCGATGACCAGGGTCGAACGGGCTATGCGGCGGAGGTGCAGAGCGCCATCGATGAGGCCGGGCTCTCCGACGCGGTCCGGATCGTCGGCCATTGCGACGACATGCCGGCGGCCTATCTGCTGGCCGATGTGGCGATTCTGCCGACCACTGTGCCCGAGAGCTTCGGCCGCGCCGCCGTCGAGCCCCAGGCCATGGGCCGCCCGGTTATCGCTTCCAACCATGGCGGCGTGACCGAGACGGTGGTCGAGGGGCAGACGGGCTGGCTGACCTCGGTGGAGGATCCCGAGGCCTGGGCCAAGGCGATGGCCCGCGCCATAGACCTGGGCGCCGGCAAGCGCCGGGAGATGGGCGAGATGGGGCGCCGCCGCGTGCGCCAGCTCTATTCGTCGGACGCAATGTGCGCCCAGACCCTGGCAGCCTACGAACGCGTGCTGGAGGCTCGCCGCTGATGCCCCGGCACATCGAACGCATCCTGGTGATCAAGCTGTCGGCGCTGGGCGATTTCGTCCTGGCGCTGGCGGCGATGAAGCAGATCCGCGCGGCCCACCCCAAGGCGCACATCACGCTCCTGACGACGCCGCCCTTCGAGGCGCTGGCGAAGATCTGCCCCTACTTCAACGCGGTGGACACCGGCGGGCGGCCCGAAGGATTCACGCAGTGGATGGCGCTCCGGCGACGCATCAGGAGCGCCAGCTACGATCGCGTCTACGATCTGCAGACGTCGTCTCACTCCAACCGGATCTTCCAGGCCCTGCGCCCGGCGCCGCCGCCGTGGTCGGGCATCGCCCTCGGCTGCTCGATGCCGCACCGGAACCCGCTGCGGAACGGCATGCACACGCTGGAGCGGCAGGCGGACCAGCTCATGTACGCCGGCATCTGGCCCGACGCGCCCACCGAACCGGGCTCGGCGCCACCGCCGGACCTCTCGTGGGTGATGAAGGCGGCTCCCCCGGAACGGCCGGTTCCCGGCGCCAACAAGCCCCGCCCCTATGTGATGTTCGTGCCCGGCGGCTCGGCCCACCGTCCCGAGAAGCGCTGGCCGGTGGAGAAATATTCCGAGCTGGCGCGGATCCTGTATGGCCGCGGCTTCGATATCGTCGTGATCGGCGGTCCGCAGGAGACCGAACTAGCCCACGCGATCCAGCGCAGCGTGCCACGGGCCCGCGACCTCACCGGCCGCACCGACTTTGCGATGATCGCCCGGCTCGGCGCCAAGGCTGCGCTCGCCGTCGGAAACGACACCGGCCCGCTGCACCTCGCAGCCGCCGGCGGGGCGCCGACGATCGTGCTGTTCTCCAAGGCCTCGGACCCCGCCCTGTCCGCGCCGCGCGGGCGTGTGGCGATCCTGCGATCCGAAAACCTCGCCGAACTGCCTGTGGCGCAAGTGGCGCAGGCAGCAAACTCGTTGGCTCCGCCCGTCAGCGCGCCTTGATACGGGCGGAAGCCCGCGTCATATACTCGATGCCGATGACCGGAGCGCTTCCCGCGCCCCGGCGTTTTCCCGTTTCAACTACCTAGGAGCCCTGCCTATTCGCCGCCCCATGCAAGCGCCGCCCGTCAAGGAAGGGCCGCGCATGAACGAAGAAATCCGCGTCCCCCGAGTCCTCCTCATCGATCAGCACGGTGAGAAGCAAGGGGTCATGCCGACCTCCGCCGCCATCGAAGCCGCCCAGGAGGCGGGCCTCGATCTCGTGGAGATTGTGCCCAACGCGGATCCGCCCGTCTGTAAGATCCTGGACTACGGCAAGTTCAAGTTCCAGGAACAGAAGAAGAAGAACGAGGCGCGAAAGCGGCAGAAGGTGGTGGAGATCAAGGAGATCAAGCTCCGCCCCAACATCGACACGCACGACTACGAGACTAAGGCGAAGTCGATGCACCGCTTCTTCGAGGAAGGCGACAAGGTGAAGATCACCCTACGCTTCCGCGGACGCGAGCTGGCCCACCCGGAACTGGGGATGAAACTGCTCCAGAAGGTGAAGGCCGACTTCGAGCCCGTCGCCAAGGTGGAGTACGAGCCCCGCATGGAGGGCCGTCAGATGATCATGATCCTGGCGCCGCGGTGAGCCTGGCGAGATCCGGAATTCTGGGAGCGGCCGTCCTCTGGGCGGCCGCTTTCGTTTGTCCGGCCTCGGCGGCCGACGACAAGGACCCGTGGAACAATCCCCATCCGCCCTTCAAGATGGGCGAGGGACTCTACTATGTCGGATCGAACGACTACGCCGCCTATCTGGTCGTCACCCGCGCGGGGCTGATCGTGCTCGACGGCGGCGACGCCGAGACCGGCAAGCAGATCGTCGCCAACATCCGCACTCTGGGCTTCGACCCCGGCAAGGTGAAGGTGCTGCTGAACAGCCACCAGCACTTCGACCACGCCGCGGGCCTCGCCGAGATCAAGCGCGCGGCGCCGGGCGCCAGGCTGTACGCCAGCGCCGCCGACGGCCCGGTGATCGCGGCCGGCGGCCGGGGGGATCCGTTCCTGAAGGGCGAGCGCTTCTACTACGAGCCGGTGAAGCCCGACGTGATCCTGAAGGATGGGCAAAAGGTCAGCCTGGGCGGCTGGACCCTGACCGCCCACGTCACCGGCGGCCATACGGCAGGCTGCACGACATGGACCTTCCCGGTGACGGTGGCGGGCAGGGTCCGCCAGGCCCTCGTCCATTGCTCTGCGACGGTGCTGCCGGGCTACAAGCTCGGCAAGGTCGAAACCTATCCCGGCATTACGGCCGCCTTCGAGAAGAGCTTCGCCACCTGGAAGGCGCTGCCGTGCGAGATGTTCCTCGCCTCCCACGCCCGGTTCATCGGCCTCGACGCCAAGCTCAAGGCGTTGGAGGCCGGGAAGGCCGACGCCTTCGTGGATCCGGAAGGCTGCCGGGCCTTCATCGACCGCGGCGAGGCGGCCTTCCGCGCCGAGCTGAAGCGACAGAACCCATAGGCGCTACCGTCATGGCCGGCCTTGCGCCGGCCACCCCTATGCGCTGAGGCCGGCTCTATCGCTGTAGCCGCACGTGAGGCCCACCTGTGGCGCGGGCCCCACGCACCGGCGCGATCGGCCACACCGCGCCTTCGAAGGCTTGCTCCCGGAAACGGGCGCACCTAACACCGTTCACATGTCCACCTCACCGCCACGGGAGGCGACGCCGCCGCCGTGGGCGGCGCTGTCCCTCATCGGGATCATCTTCCTCAACATGCTGGGCTTCGGGATCATCGTCCCGTTGCTGCCCTTCTATGCGAAGTCGTTCGACGCGCCGGCCTGGCAGATCGCGCTGATCTTCTCGGCGTTCTCGGTCGGCACATTTTTCGGCGAACCCTTCTGGGGCCGGCTGTCGGACAAATACGGCCGCAAGCCCCTGCTGATCATGACCATCGCGGCGAATGGCCTCTGCTACCTGGCCCTGGCCTTCGCGCCCAACGCCTGGGCCGCGTTCTTCATCCGGCTCCTCGGCGGCCTGTTCTCGGGCAACGGCTCGATCATCCAGGGCTACATCGCCGACGTGACGACGCCCGAGCGCCGCACCCGGTCGATGAGCTGGATGGGCGCGGCCTGGAACGTCGGCCTGATCGTCGGCCCCTTCCTCGGCGGCGTGTTCGCCAAGCCGTCGCTGGGGCACGTGGGCTTCCAGCTGCCGCTGTTCATGTCCGCCGCGCTGTTTGGCTCCTCGGCGCTCGCCATCGCCCTGTTCATCCGCGAGAGCCGCCAGCGCGACCTCAGCAACACCCACCGGCCGAACCGCTGGGCCGCCACGGGCGAGGCCGTACGCCACCCGATCATCGGCCGGCTGATGCTGGTGACCTTCCTGGTGGGGTTCGCCTTCACCGGCGTGGAGTCGATCTTCGGACTCTGGGCGCAGGCGCGCTACGGCTGGGGCCCGCGCGAGATCGGGTGGGCCTTCATGTTCGTGGGCGTGGCCTCGGCGATCACCCAGCTCGGGCTGACCGCGCCCCTGTCGGAGAAATTCGGACAGGCGACCATGCTGGCCATCGGCATGGCGATCACCGTCATCTGCCTGGCCCTCCAGCCGTTCTCGACCAGCGGCGCCATGACGATCGCCCTCATGAGCCTCTCGGCCGTCGGGCAGTCGGTGGCCTGGCCCAACGTCAGCGCCCTGATCTCAGAGACGGCCGACCCTCATCGCCAGGGCCAGATCCTTGGCCTCAACAACGCCACCGGCGCCCTGGCCCGCGTGGTCGGCCCGCTGTGCGCCAGCGTGAGCTTCGACCAGATCACCATCCACGGCCCCTTCATCCAGGGCGCGCTCGCGGTGACGCCGGCGATCCTGCTGGCCGTGGCCGCGGGCCGGCGGGCCCAGGTCTGGCGGCAGGCGGACGCGGCCTCCGTGGACCGGCCGAGCTGACGCCTCCCCCGGCCCCGAAGGTGAAGTCGCGTCAGACCTGGATGTCGACGACCAGGCCCTTGCGGGCGTCCTTCGCCGACTGGGCGGCGATGGCCGTGGCGGTCAGCTCCGCGCCCTTCTGGGCGTTTCGTTCGGCGATCTTGGCATCCGCCTCAGCACGAACCGGTTGAATGGGTGCGGCAGGGGGTTGCGACGCAATCGACGCCGCGGAACTGACGCTGGACATATCTTGTCTCCTCGGGCCGCAGTTCGGCGGCCTGTGCGACAATCCTGTAGCTCGCCTTGGGTAACCGATCTTCAAGGGATGGGGTAAATCCCGGGAAAGCATGAAGCGGCCGCCTCACACGGCTGGCGCCTTGCATTTCCCCGCCCTTTCGCGTACTAGCCCGCCCCTTCGGAACCGCCTGGCCCAAGGCATGCCATGGCGGTTCATCAACACGACAGAGGACGGGACCTTCGGGCCCCGACGTGAAATGCCCAAACTGAAGACCAAGTCGGGCGTGAAGAAGCGCTTCAAGCTGACGGCGTCTGGCAAGCTGAAGGCCGGCGTCGCCGGCAAGCGCCACCGCCTCATCAGCCACAACGCCAAGTACATCCGTCAGAACCGCGGCACCAAGGTGATGAGCGAAGCTGATACCAAGATCATCAAGCTTTGGCTCCCCTACGGCCTCTAAGGAGAACTGACAGATGGCTCGCGTGAAACGGGGCGTTGTCGCCCACGCCAAGCACAAGAAGGTTCTCGAGCAAGCCAAGGGCTTCTACGGGCGCCGCAAGAACACCATCCGCGCCGCCAAGGCGGCCGTGGACAAGGCCGGCCAGTACGCCTACCGCGACCGCAAGGTCCGCAAGCGCATGTTCCGCTCGCTGTGGATCCAACGGATCAACGCCGCGGCGCGTCTGGAAGGCTTCACCTACTCGCAGTTTATCCACGGCCTTGAGAAGGCCGGGATCGAAATGGACCGCAAGGTCCTCGCCGACGTCGCCGGCGCCGATCCGGTTGCTTTCAAGGCCATCGCCGACAAGGTTCGCGCCGCGCTGGCCTAAAGGCTTCGGATCGCTTGATCCCTACGCTTTGAAGAGCCCTCCGGCCGAACCGCCGGAGGGCTTTTTGCTGCCTTCCGCTCATGACCGTCCTCCTCTAGAGCAGACCCCCTCATGACCGACTATTCCGAACTCGCGCGCACGCTCGACGAGCGCATCGCCGCCGCGACCGACCTGGCCGCGCTGGAAGCCATCCGGGTCGAGGCCCTGGGCAAGACCGGCTCGATCTCCGAGCTCCTGAAGTCGCTGGGCAAGATGAGCCCCGACGAGAGGCGCGAGCAGGGCCCGAAGATCAACGGTCTGCGCGACGGCGTCGCCGCCCACATCGCCCGCCGCAAGGCGGCGCTGGAGCAGGCCGAACTGGACGCCAGGCTGGCCTCGGAGCGGGTCGACCTATCGCTACCGCCGCCGCCCGAGCGTCGCGGCCGCGTCCACCCCACCATGCAGGTGCTGGACGAGATGATCGCCGTCTTCGCCGACATGGGCTTCGCCCTCGCCGAAGGCCCGGACATCGAGGACGACTTCCACAACTTCACCGCCCTCAACTTCCCGCCCAAGCACCCGGCGCGGGAGATGCACGACACCTTCTGGCTGCCCGAGGACGCGAACGGCGAGCGCAAGGTGCTGCGCACCCACACCAGCCCGGTGCAGGTGCGGGTCATGCAGCGGCTGAACGACAAGCTGCCGTCCTGGATCGCCAACGGGCAGGAGCCGCCGATCCGCGTGATCGTGCCGGGCCGCACCTATCGCTCGGACAGCGACGCCACGCACACGCCGATGTTCCACCAACTCGAAGGCCTGGTGATCGACCGCAACATCCACATGGGCCACCTCAAGTGGACCCTGGACCAGTTCATCGCCCGCTACTTCGAGACGCCTGTGGTGGAGTCCCGCTTCCGCCCGCACCACTTCCCGTTCACCGAGCCCAGCGCCGAGATGGACGTGAAGTGCGACCGCTCGGGCGGCGGGGTGAAGATCGGCGAGGGCTCCGACTGGATGGAGATCGTCGGCTGCGGGATGGTGCACCCGAACGTGCTCCGGAACTGCGGCCTGGATCCCGACGAGTGGCAGGGCTTCGCGTTCGGCTTCGGCGTCGACCGCCTGGGGATGCTGAAGTACGGCATGCCCGACCTGCGCGACATGTTCGCGGGCGACGTCCGCTGGCTGGAGCACTACGGCTTCTCCGCCTTCCAGGCGCCGAACCCGGCGACGGGGCTGTCGTGACCACCGCCGTCCAGGACTGGCGATCGCTGGAGACCTTCGCCTTCGGCGACAGCCCGGAGATGGCGGACAGGCTGCTCGGCTTCGTGCTGGCGGGCGCCAAGACGGCCACCTGCTGGTCGATCGCCGACGGTCAGCAGACCCACGTCGGCAAGCGGATGGTCGCCAAGGACGGGGCCGGAACCCCTCGCGCGGTCATCGAGACCGTGTCGCTGGAGCAGATGCGCTTCTGCGACGTGCCGTGGTCGTTCGCCGAGGCCGAGGGCGAAGGCGATGTCTGCCTGGAAGACTGGCGCGACGGCCACGAGGCCTATTTCACCCGCAACGGCGGCTTCTCGCCCGACATGATGCTCTGGTGCGAGCGGTTCCGCCTTATCGAGACGATCGGCGAAGGAGCCGAGCAATGAAGTTCACCCTCTCCTGGCTCAAGGATCACCTGGAGACCAACGCCACCGTCGACCAGGTCGTCGAGGCGATGACCATGGCCGGCCTCGAGGTCGAGCACGTCGACGATCCGGCGACCAAGCTCGCCGCGTTCTCGGTCGCCAGGATCGTGGAGGCCGTGCAGCACCCCAACGCCGACAAGCTGCGGGTCTGCCAGGTCGAGACGAAGGACGGCCGGCTGGAGATCGTCTGTGGCGCCCCCAACGCGCGGGCGGGCCTGACGACGATCTACGCCCCGCTCGGGGCGTATGTGCCCGGCAGCGGGATCACCCTGGAGGCCCGGCCGGTGCGCGGCGTGGTGTCCAACGGCATGCTGTGCTCGGCCCGCGAGCTCGAAGTCGCCGAGGAGTCCGACGGCATCGTCGAGCTGGATGACGCCCTGGCAGTGGGAACCAGCGCCGCCGAGGCGTTCGGCTTGGAGGCGGTCATCGACTTCGAGGTCACGCCCAACCGGCCCGACTGGCTGGGCGTTCGCGGCATCGCTCGCGACCTGGCCGCCGCGGGCCTCGGCACGCTGAAGCCCGACCCGGTCGAGGCGGTGAAGGGCGGCTATCCCTGCCCCGTCGAGATCAGGGTCGACGGCGACGCCTGTCCGGTGTTCGCCGGCCGGCTGATCAAAGGCGTCAAGAATGGCCCGTCGCCGGCGTGGCTGCAGCAGCGGCTGACGTCCATCGGCCTGCGCCCGATCAACGCCCTGGTCGATGTGACGAACTACATCACCTACGACCGCGGCCGCCCGCTGCACGTCTATGACCGCGCCAAGATGGTCGGCGACGTGATCGAGGCCCGCCTGGGCCGCGGCAAGGCCGAGGCCGGCAGCGGCGAGCCCTCGCCGGCCGAGCATCACGACGAGCAGCTCATCGCCCTCGACGGCAAGACCTACGACCTCTCCTCCGAGATGTCGGTGATCTCCGACGCAAACGGCGAGCGGCCGATCGGCATCGGCGGCGTCATGGGCGGCGAGTCCACGGGCTGTTCCGACGAGACCGTGGACGTCTTCGTCGAGTGCGCCTGGTTCGACCCGATCCGCACCGCTCAGACCGGCCGGACGACGGGCATCAATTCGGACGCCCAGTATAGGTTCGCGCGCGGCGTGGACCCGGAGTCTGTCGCCCCTGGCATCGAGCAGGCGACGCGAATGATCCTCGACCTCTGCGGCGGGGAGCCGTCGGAGGTGAAGGTCGCCGGCAAGGCCCCCGCGCCGCCGGCGCCGGTGGCGTTCGACCGGGCCTACGTCAAGAAGCTGTCGGGCCTCGACGTCTCGGACGCCAGGATCGACGAGATCCTGGACAAGCTGGGCTTCAAGGTCGAGGCCGGAAAGGTCACGCCGCCGTCCTGGCGTCGCGACGTGGAAGGCAAGGCCGACCTCGTCGAGGAGGTGGCGCGGATCGAGGGCTTCGGCGCCCTGCCGTCCACACCGCTGCCCGAGATCGCCCGTCCGCCGGGCGGGGCGCTGACCGTGCGCCAGCGCCGCATCCGCGACGCCCGCCGGCTGATGGCCGCGCGCGGCTACGCCGAGGCCGTGACCTGGAGCTTCACGCGCCGGGAGTGGGCCGAGATGTTGGGCGGCGGCCAGCCCGAGCTGGTGCTGAGCAACCCGATCGCCGCCGAGCTGTCGACCATGCGGCCCTCGGCCCTGGCCAACCTGATCGACGCGGCCGCGCGCAACGCCCGCAAGGGCTTCCCCGACGCAGCCCTGTTCGAGATCGGCCCCAATTTCCGTGGCGACCAGCCGGCCGACCAGTGGACGGCAGTTACCGGTCTGCTCGCCCCGCACGCGCCTAAGCATTGGACGAAGGCCGGCGGCGATCCGCTGTTCGAGCTCAAGGCCGACCTGCTCGCCCTGCTGGACGAGGTGGGCGCGCCCACGCTGCAGGTGGTCCAGGGCCAGAACGCGGGCTGGTGGCATCCCGGCCGCTCGGCCCGCCTGCAGCTCGGTCCGAAGGTGGTGATCGCCGAGTTCGGCGAGCTGCACCCCAGCGTGCTGAAGGCCATCGACGCCGAGGGCCCCATGCTGGCCTTCGAGGTCAACCTCGACGCGATCCCCGAGCCCAAGAAGAAGGGCGTGAAGACCAAGGCGGCGCTGGAGCTTTCGCCCCTGATGCCGCTGCGGCGCGACTTCGCCTTCCTGGTGGCCGCCGGCACTCCGGCCGGCGACCTGGTCCGGCCGATCCTGGGCGCGGACAAGGCCCTGATCGCCGATGCGCGGGTCTTCGACGTCTACGCCGGAACCGGCGTGCCCGACGGGATGAAGTCGGTGGCCGTCGAGGTGGTCGTGCAGCCGCGGGAGAAGACGCTCACGGACGGCGAAATCGAAGGTCTGTCGAACCGCATCGTGGCCGCGGCCGAGAAGGCGGCGGGCGCGAAGCTGCGGGGCTGAGTTCCGGCGGCGCCTGTTGACTGACGTCGCGTGGCGTCGGCTGACTGGCGCCTATGGAAGTCAACGGCGTCGCCCATACCTTCATCACGGCGGGGGATTTCGAAGCCTCGGTCGCCTTCTATCGCAAACTGCTGCCCTTCCTGGGCATGCGCGAAGTCGCGGACAGTCCGGACACCTACTACTGTGTGGGCGGCCGGACGGGCTTCGGAATCCGACGACCAGATCCCGAGCACGCCGGCGCGCGCTTCGTGCAGTTCAGGGTGGGATTGCACCACCACTGCTGGCGGGCCCGCTCGCGGGAGGACGTCGACGACCTCCACGCCTTCCTGCTGCAGATCGGCGCCAAGATCGTCCATCCGCCGCAGGACGAGCCCTGGGCGCCCGGATACTATGCCGTGCTGTTCGAGGATCCGGACGGGGTCAGGCTTGAGCTGAACCACGTGCCGGGCCGCGGCCTGTTCGACACCGCCACCCAGCGCGTGGGCGCGTCGCTGGACGATCGCTGAGCCGGCCTAGAACGGGATGATGCTGCGCTTGCGGGTGTAGGCTAGGTAGCCGACGTTCGCGCCCAGGCGCAGGCCGACGCCGGCGCGGATCGGCGCGAGGGTGATGTCCTCGGCCTTCTGATAATTCACGCCCAGGCCGCCCACGAGGTAGGCCGAGCCCTCCACGCCGGGGAACCGCTGGAAGATCATCTCCGGGACGTGGAGGTTGTAGCAGAGGGTGAAGACGCGGCTGGCGTTGCCGCCCCAGTCCCACCCCACCGACGGCCCCTGCCAGAACACTTCGATCGGCTGGCGGTCCTTCATGTAAAGCAGGCCACGGCCATAGCGCAGGCCGATCACAAACGAGCCCGAGCCCTCCTCGCCGGCGATATAGGCCGTGGGCCGGCCGTTCTTGGCGAAGACGCGCTCGACGGCGGCGCCGGCGGACTCGGCGGTCACGCCGAGGAAGTCCGACACGCCGGAGACGATCTCGTCCTGGCTGTAGGTGGAAGAGCCCGGCGCGCCGGTCGGCCCGGCCGAAGGATAGGCGGGCGTGGTGTTGGGCGTCGGCGGCCCCTCGGCGGGCGGCAGCGGCTGGGACTGCACCGTCTGGGCGCGGACCAGCGACGGGGCGCCGAGGGCGACGATGCCCGAAGCGATGAGTTTGCGTCGATCCATGGGCGCTTCTCGCCTCCAGTTGCCGTGAATCAGGGTCCGCCCAGCGCCCCTGCATGGCGGCGTCAGCCTTAACGGTGGATTAACCACGATCCGCGGCGACAAAGGGGCCGCCTATGTTGCGGCCGCGAATGTGCTAGAGGGGCGCGCAAGATGACCACGCCTCTCGACAAGATCCGCAACTTCTCGATCGTCGCCCACATCGACCACGGCAAGTCCACGCTCTCGGATCGCCTGATCCAGGAGACGGGGGCGCTGACCGCGCGCGAGATGTCCGAGCAGGTGCTCGACAACATGGACATCGAGCGCGAGCGCGGCATCACCATCAAGGCCCAGACCGTCCGCCTGCACTACAAGGCCGACGACGGCGAGACCTACGTCCTCAACCTGATGGACACGCCCGGCCACGTCGACTTCGCCTACGAGGTCAGCCGCAGCCTGGCCGCCTGCGAGGGCTCGATCCTGGTGGTGGACGCCTCGCAGGGCGTCGAGGCCCAGACCCTGGCCAACGTCTACCAGGCCATCGACAACAACCACGAGATCGTGCCGGTCCTGAACAAGATCGACCTGCCGGCCGCCGAACCCGACCGGGTGCGCCAGCAGATCGAGGACGTGATCGGCCTGGACGCATCCGACGCGGTCGTCTGCTCGGCCAAGTCGGGGGTCGGCATCCACGATGTGCTGGAAGCGATCGTGACCCGCCTGCCGCCGCCGAAGGGCGACCGCGACGCGCCGCTGAAAGCCCTGCTGGTCGACGCCTGGTACGACCAGTACCTGGGCGTGGTGGTGCTGGTCCGCGTCTTCGACGGCGTGCTGAAGGTGGGCCAGAAGGTCAAGATGATGCAGACCGGCGCCCAGTACCAGATCGACCGTCTGGGGGTGTTCCGGCCCAAGCAGACCGACATGGCCGAGCTGGGCCCCGGCGAGGTCGGCTACATCACCGCCTCGATCAAGGAAGTCGCCCACGCCGCCGTCGGCGACACCATCACCGACGAGAAGAAGCCCACCGACAAGCCGCTGGCCGGCTTCCGCGAGGTGCAGCCGGTGGTGTTCTGCGGCCTGTTCCCGGTGGACGCCGCCGACTTCGAGGACCTGCGCGCCGCCATCGGCCGCCTGCGCCTGAACGACGCCAGCTTCACCTACGAGATGGAGACCAGCGCGGCGCTCGGCTTCGGCTTCCGCTGCGGCTTCCTGGGGCTGCTGCACCTGGAGATCATCCAGGAGCGCCTCTCCCGCGAGTTCGACCTCGACCTGATCGCGACCGCCCCCTCGGTGGTCTACCGCGTGAAGCTGACCAATGGCGACGAGATCGAACTGCACAACCCGGCCGACCTGCCCGACCCGGTGAAGATCGACTCCATCGCCGAGCCCTGGATCAAGGCGACCATCTTCACCCCCGACGAATACCTCGGCTCGATCATCAAGCTGTGCCAGGACCGCCGGGGCGTGCAGCGCGAGCTCAGCTACGTCGGCAACCGCGCGATGGTGGTCTACGACCTGCCGCTCAACGAGGTGGTGTTCGACTTCTACGACCGCCTGAAGTCGATCTCTAAGGGCTACGCCAGCTTCGACTATTCGATCGAGGAATACCGGGTCGGCGACCTGGTGAAGATGTCGATCCTGGTCAACGCCGAGCCGGTGGACGCCCTGTCCATGCTGGTGCACCGCGACCGGGCCGAGACCCGCGGCCGGGGCATGGTGGAGAAGATGAAGGAACTCATCCCGCCGCACATGTTCCAGATTCCGATCCAGGCGGCGATCGGCGGCCGGATCATCGCCCGCGAGACCGTCCGCGCCCTGCGCAAGGACGTGACGGCCAAGTGCTACGGCGGCGACGCCACCCGCAAGCGCAAGCTCCTCGACAAGCAGAAGGAGGGCAAGAAGCGCATGCGCCAGTTCGGCAAGGTGGAGATCCCGCAGGAAGCCTTCATCGCCGCGCTGAAGATGGACGCGGACTGACGTCGGGAACCACCAGGAGATTGAGCGCTTCCTCTCGCAGAGACTCGGAGAGGACCGCCCATGACCAAGGACCAGACCTACGGCGTCAGCGAGATCGTCGGCACGTCGCAGACCTCGATCGACGACGCCATCCGCCAGGCGATCGCCAAGGCGAGCGAGAACCGCCGCCAGATCCGCTGGTTCGAGGTCATCGAGACCCGTGGCCACGTGGAGGACGGCAAGGTGGCCCACTTCCAGGTCGCGGTGAAGCTCGGCTACGCGCTCGAGGACTGAGCCGCATCACTCAAGCCTGTTGAATCCCGTCCTCCCAGGCGTAGGCTGCTCCCAAAGATAACAACGATAACTCTGGGAGGATCGGATGGACGGCAACGCAGGGCTGGCGCCCGGCGCCGAGGTGTGGTCGCTGCCGCTGGAGTCGCTGGACCCCAGCCAGGCCGAGCTGTTCCAGTCGGGCGCGCACCACGAGTGGTTTCGCCGGCTGCGCAAGGAAGCGCCGGTCCACTACACCCGCGAGAGCATGTTCGGGCCCTACTGGTCGATCACCCGCTTCGAAGACATCGTGGCCGTGGACACCAACCACGAGGTCTTCTCGTCCAACCGCGACATCGTCATCGGCGACAACCCGGAGGGGTTCGCCCCGCCGATGTTCATCGCCATGGATCCGCCAGTGCACGACGTGCAGCGCAAGGTCGCCTCGCCGGCCGTGGCGCCGAAGCGGCTGGCCGACCTGGAGTTGCTGATCCGCGAGCGCGTGGGCGTGATCCTCGACGGCCTGCCGGTCGGCGAGACGTTCAACTGGGTCGACCGGGTCTCCATCGAGCTGACCACCCAGATGCTGGCGACGCTGTTCGACTTCCCGTGGGAGGATCGCCGGCTGCTGCCCTACTGGTCCGACGTGACCACCACGTCCGAGACCGTGGGCGTCCAGGCCGACATGGCCGAGCGGGAGCGGATCCTGGGCGAGTGTCTGGCCTACTTCACGCGCCTCTGGCATGAGCGCGCCGCCCTGCCGCCGAAGTTCGACTTCATCTCATTGTTGGCGCATTCGCCCGAGACGAAGGACATGGTCGACGATCCCATGCAGTTCCTGGGCAACCTGATGCTGCTGATCGTCGGCGGCAACGACACCACGCGCAATTCGATCAGCGGCGGCGTCCTGGCCCTGAACATGTTCCCGGCCGAGTACGAGAAGCTGAAGGCCGACCCGTCGCTGGTCCCCTCACTGGTGCCCGAGATCATCCGCTGGCAGACGCCGCTTGCCCACATGCGGCGCACCGCGACACGGGACGTCGAGTTCCAGGGCCAGACCATCCGCAAGGGCGACCGGGTGGTGATGTGGTACGCCTCGGGCAACCGCGACGAGACCGTGATCGCCGAGCCGGACCGCTTCATCATCGACCGCGAGCGGCCGCGCCATCACATGTCGTTCGGCTTCGGCATACACCGCTGCATGGGCAATCGCGTGGCGGAGCTGCAGCTCCGGATCCTCTGGGAAGAGATCCTGAAGCGCTTCCGCCACGTGGAGGTGGTGGGCGAACCCGTGCGGGTGCTGTCGAACTTCGTGCAGGGCTACACCGACCTGCCGGTGCGCCTGCACGCCTAGAGGGCTCAGCTCAGAGCTGGTTGAACTCGCCGCAGCGGCACTTCACGACCACGTCGTTGAGGAACGAGCGGTCGGCGCGGAGCAGTTCCTGGCCGCAGCCGCCGCAGGCGAAACGCGAGCCGCCCTCTTCGCGCGGGGCTTCGTCGGCGGTGAGCAGCTTACGCTGACCGACGAACAGGCCGGGGAAGGTACGCAACTCGATCATCACACTGCTCCGGAATGGGCCACAGCGGGCCCGGGTACGCTTCGCACTGCAAAATCCATTCTACGAATTTTTGTTGCGGCGCAATGACGCTCACGACGGAATCGCTTGCGGTGTAAGCGATTCATCCTCTGGGGCGCCCAGACGCCGGGCTTTTGCAGTGCAGCCACGTTGTCGCCGCAAGCTTGACGACAAAGGCGGCGCAGGGAACGTCAGGACGTTCGATTCAGAAAGGTTCGCCATGCGCAAGCTCATCGTCCTCGCCGCGGCCGCAGCCGCCGTCATGGTGTCGGGCTGCAACACGATTTCCGGGCTCGGCAAGGACGCCCAGGCCGCCGGCCGTGCGGTCACTGGCGCGGCCGAGGACGCCAAGCGATAGGCCGATCGGCGCCGCGACGATGCGGCGCCCTTCCTATCCTCGGCTCAAAGGCGCATATGGCCCGCATGGCCGAAATTGCTTACCCCCTGTTTCGCTCCATCAAGCGCGGGCTGGCCCATCGCTGTCCCTGCTGCGGCAAGGGCGGCCTCTTCAGCCGCTACCTCAAGGTCGAGCCGACCTGCGGGTCCTGTGGTCATTCGCTGACGCAGTACCCCGCCGACGACGGCCCGGCCTACGTGACCATCCTCCTGACCGGCCACCTCATCGTCGCGCCGATGCTGCTCTTCCCGATCGTTTGGGAGGCGAACCCCCTCTATTCCGTGCCGCTGATCCTGACGGTGCTGGCGGTGCTGATGCTGCTGGCCCTGCCGCGTGTGAAGGGCGGCTGGATCGGCCTGATGTACGCCCTGCAGGTCACCGACCGGAACCAGCGGCTGCATACCGCCGACGCCGCCGACTGAGGTTCCTCGGAACCCCGGCTTGGCCGCGCACGTTCGGCACGGTCGAGGTCGGGGGACTGGAGGAGAGCGGCTATGTCCCTCGGGACCATTCTGATCATCATCCTGATCCTGTTGCTGATCGGGGCGCTGCCCACCTGGGGCCATTCGCGGAGCTGGGGCTACTTCCCGAGCGGCGGCCTTGGCCTGGTGCTGATCATCATCATCATTCTGGTCGTGATGGGCCGGATATGACGGGCCGGCCTGCCTGGCCGGAAACCATTCACACTTTGGCCTGAGGCGCTCTAGCATCCCCCCGCGAAGCAAGCGGGGGAGGATGCATGACGGCGACGGAAACAGGGGCTGACTCCCAGGTCCCGCCCGAACTGCTGAAGCCGGGCCTCACGGCCGGCCAGCGGTTCAGGGCGATCCTGGGCGGTTCGTCCGGCAACCTTGTGGAGTGGTACGACTGGTTCGTCTACTCGGTCTTCGCCGTCTATTTTTCCCGCCACTTCTTCCCCGGCGATGACGACCTGGCCGGCCTGCTGAAGACGATGGCGGTCTTCGCGGTGGGCTTCTTCGCCCGCCCCCTCGGCGCCTGGCTGATGGGCCTCTACGCCGACCGCGCCGGACGCCGCACGGCCCTCACCGCCGCCGTCTCGCTGATGTGCGGCGGGTCGCTGATCATCGCCGTTCTGCCCGGCTACGAGACCATCGGTATAGCCGCGCCGATCCTCCTCGTGGTCGCCCGCATCCTCCAGGGCCTTTCGGTCGGCGGGGAATACGGCGCCAGCGCCACCTACCTTTCCGAGATGGCCGGACGCCGCCGGCGGGGCTTCTGGTCCAGCTTCCAGTTCGTGACCATGGTGCTGGGGCAACTGATCGCCCTAGGCGTCCTGTCGCTGATGCAGGCGCTGTTGCCTCGCCCGGAACTGGAGGCCTGGGGATGGCGGATTCCCTTCCTCATCGGCGCGGCCATGGCCGTGGTGGTGTTCTGGATCCGCAGCCGTATGGACGAAAGCCAATCCTACGAGAACGCCAAGGCCTCCGGGGCCGAGCGGGCGCGGACCATGATGCTGTTCCTGCACTATCCGAAGCAGACCCTGACCATCTTCGGCTTCACCGCCGGCGGCTCGCTCGCCTTCTACGCCTTCACCACCTACATGCCGAAGTTCCTGACCGCGAAGGACCACGCGGCCTACTTCTCCGATTCCATGGCCACCGCGATCACCGCCGGGGGGCTGGTGGTGTACCTCTTCGCCCTGCCGCTCTTCGGCTGGCTGAGCGACCACATGGGCCGCAAGGCGACGCTCTGGATCGCCTTCGGCGGCGGGGCGCTGGCGACCTATCCGGTGATGACGACGCTCGCGGCCACCGACAACGCCTGGCTCGCCTTCGCCCTCGTCTCGCTGATGATCTTCCTGATGTCGGGCTACAACGCCGTGAGCGCGGTGGTGAAGGCCGAGCTGTTCCCCGCCAACATCCGGGCGCTGGGCGTGGCCCTGCCCTATGGCCTCAGCGCCGCCATCTTCGGCGGCACGGCGGAGGCGATGGCGCTCTGGTTCAAGAGCATCGGCGCCGAGAGCGGCTTCTACATCTATGTGGCCGGCGCCATGGCGATCGCGTTCCTGATCGTCTTCCTCTTGCCCGACACCCGTAAGCACAGCCTGATCCTCGAGGACTGAGTGGAGCCCGCCGACCTCATCGCCCTGGCCGTCTTCGCCGTCGCCTGGGTCTTCTACGAGCCGCTGCTCACGGCGGTTGGAAAGCGCCGGGGCGGCGTACTCAACACGGACATGACGGTCATCCGGGGCGGCTGGATGACCGTGATGACCGGGCGCGAGTCACGGCTGATGGATGGCCAGCTCCTGGGCCACGCCCTCAACTCGGCGTCGTTCTTCGCCTCATCCAACCTGGTGCTCATCGCCGCCACGACCGGGGCGCTCTTCGGCGGGGAAAGCACCTTTCGCTCGGTCTCGGCGCTACAGGTCGTGGAAACCTCCTCCCGCCTGCTGTTCGAGATCCAACTCGCCCTGGTCCTCCTGACGCTGGCGCGCGGGCTGCTCGATTTCATCTGGTCGATCCGCCAGCTCAACTACTGCCTGGCCGCCATGGGCGCGACGCCGGAGCCGCTGGCCGAGGCCGAACGGCCGGTGTTCGGCGCGGTGCTGGCCCGGCTGCTCAACCCGGCGCTGGGCTCGTTCAATTCCGGTATCCGCGGCTACTACTTCGCCCTGGCCGCGGCCGCCTGGCTGTTTGGCCCCTGGGCTTTCATGGCGACCACCGTCGGCGCCGTGGGCCTGCTGCTCTGGCGTCAGCGACAATCGCCGGCCGCCACGGCGATCCATGAGTTCCGCAAGCTGATCGAAGCCCGCGCGCCGTCGGTCCCGGCCGATCGGCCGCCTCCAGGCCGGCAGGCGGGTTAGCGCCCTCTTTTACAGGCCCAGCTCCGCACGCACCTTGCGGGTCAGCTTGGCCGCGATCAGGCTGTGCGCGGTGGCGAGCCAGCCGCTGGCGTCCTCACGGTCAAGGTCGTCCAGGTCGACCAGCACCCACTGCCCCTTGGCGAAATAGGGCGCCTGGCGGGCGGGGCCGCCGTCCTCTGTCAGCACGACAAAGCCGATCTCGCTGACCTTGAAGGCCAGCCCGCCCTGGAGGCCGCACACGGCGAACACCTTCCCGCCCACCTTGTAGACGTCCGAGCCGCCCCACTGGACGACCTTGGTGGCCGCGGGCAGCGCCAGCGCGCAGGCCTCGATCTCCTCGCGCGTCATCCCGGGGCTAGGCTTGGACGCCGACGCCGATCGGACAGGTCACGCCCGTGCCGCCGATCCCGCAGTAGCCCTGCGGGTTCTTGGCCAGGTACTGCTGGTGATAGTCCTCGGCGAAGTAGAAGGGCGCCGCAGGCTGGATCTCGGTGGTGATCCGGCCGAAGCCGCGCTTGGCCAGTTCCGCCTGATAGGCCTCGCGCGACGCCTCGGCCGCGGCGGCCTGGGCGTCGTGCGTGGGATAGAGGCCCGACCGGTACTGGGTGCCGATGTCGTTCCCCTGGCGCATCCCCTGGGTCGGGTCGTGGTTCTCCCAGAACACCCTCAACAGGTCGGCGTAGGTGACGACCTTGGGATCGAAGACCACCAGCACCGACTCGGTGTGGCCGGTGCGGCCCGAGCAGACTTCCTCATAGGTGGCGTTGGGCGTCAGCCCCTGCTGGTAGCCGACCGCGGTCACCCACACGCCGGGAACCTGCCAGAAGACCCGCTCCACGCCCCAGAAGCAGCCCATGGCGAGGTAGGCGACCTCCAGGCCTTCCGGATACGGTCCCTTCAGCGGCCGGCCGTTGACGAAGTGCGTCTCGGCGGTCGGGATCGCGTGCGCGCGACCCGGCAGGGCGGTCTCGGCGGTCGGCAGGTCGAGGGGCTTCTTGGCGAACAGCATGGCGATCTCCGGATCGGACGGCCCCTGAAGATAGGCGCAGATGCGCGCCTGCGCACCCGCCGACGCGCCGCGTTCGAAGCGCGACCATCCAGCGCTTGCTCCGGGGGACGTCCTGACTATATTGCGCGCCTTCCGCCGGGACCCCACTCGTCCCGCGCGGCGTGGAGAGGTGGCCGAGTGGTTGAAGGCGCACGCCTGGAACGCGTGTATAGGTGAAAGCCTATCGAGGGTTCGAATCCCTCTCTCTCCGCCATTCATTCCTGCTGAATCTAGTCGAATTCCCGCGCCGCACGGTCGATGGCGCCGCGCAGCCGTCGTGCGCGCCGCGACTGGCCCTTCGCTCAGATGGCGGAAGGCGCGCTATCGGCTGGTGGCGGCGCGCGCCCCGTTCGGCCCGGTCAGGCGCAGACCGCCCGGCCAGCCCGCCGCAGCATCGCGCCCGCTGCGGCGAACCCCAGGATCATCAGCGCCCAGACGCCCGGTTCCGGGACGGCGCGAACGCCTTCGATCACGACATCATCGACGTTCCAGCTCGTCACGACATAGGCGGCGGGGGACAGCACCTCGTATCCGAAGCGGTAGCGGAAATCCGCATTCGCATAGGCGGAGACATCGAAGGACTGAAGGGTCCACTCGCTGTCTCGCGGCTGTTCACCCGGCACGTTCATATCCACAAGACCACGCCAGACCGCGCCGTCGAACACCTCGACCGTGTCCCGGATGTAGGGAAGGTAGTCGGTATTCAGAAAACGCCAGAATGAGAACGTGACGTCGGAATAGCCCGACAGATCGATCACTCCGCTGGTGAGATATCCGGGTTCGGCCCCCTGCACATAGACGAGATAGCCGAGCCCGTTCCCAACCCCCGCCAGCATGTTGTCGTCCGTGGGCGTGTGATCCTCGGTCGGATCGGGATTCCCGATGGCCGGCGCCTGAGGAATGTCCGACGGCCAGGCAGGCCCGATGGACCAGAAGCCAGTCATCGTGAAGCTGGAGATGTCGCCGGCGAAATCGGTCTCGTGCACGACCGTCGCCGCGAAGGCCTGAGTAGCCGCGATGGACATGGCCGCGCCAACCACGCTCGCCTGAATTTTCTTCATTCCGCCCTCCGTGGCAGGCCGCTGGTGGTCATGATCGATTCAGGCCGGAGACCCCGATCTCAGCCAACCCCGCGTCAGGCGACCACCCTTGCGCCGCAGCATGGCGCCGGCGCCGCCGAAGCCGAGGATCATCAGCGCCCAGGCGCCCGGCTCTGGCACGGCGGCTGCCGCGACCGTGACCTCGCGCATCGCAAGGCGGCCATTCTCGCCGGTAGCCAGCACACGGCCGGCGAACCCCGTCTGGGTGTGGTCGAAGAAGGGGTTGCCGAGCGCCAGGTCGAAAAGAAGGTAGAAGTCGTTGGTCGCGGCGTTGAGTCCATCGATCCCGTTGGCGAGCCCACCCAGCTCGAAGACGACGAACGGGCCGATGGTCGCGCTGCGGATGCCGGTGTTGGCGGTGGTGAACGTCGTCGAGCCGATGGCGAAATCCACCGCCTCCAGCGTCGCCGCAAGGCTCACGTCGTCGAACGAGAACCGGAAGCTGCCCGCGTGCTGCGGCGTCAACGCCCCGGGGGTGTTCGCCGTGAACTCGAAGGCCTTGACCACGGTCGCGGCCGACGCAGGCATGGCGAAGGCGGATACCGCCAGGAACGCGGCGGCGACCGCGGGAATTCTGAACCTCATACGCCCCTCCAGACACTCGGGCCCATCCCTAGATGTCGGCGCGAGGTCCCGCGTCCACCATCCGTTTACCCGTGGAGACGCGCGGCCGCCGACGATGGACCTAGCCGGGCAGGGTGAAGCGATGGGCCAGGAGGCAGAGCGCCGGAAAGCCCTGAGCGCCCGTCTTTTCATAGATTCGGTGAAGGTGCGTCCGCGCCGTGGCCTGAGCCATGCCGAGACGCGCCCCAAGGTTGGTGAGGTCGGCATGGGCGAAGGCGTCCGACATCACCCGAAGTTCGGTCGGCGTCAGTCCGTAGAGCCGCCCGAAGCTGGCAAAGGCGACCTGCGCCGGCTCGTCCACCCGCAGCACATAGACAGCATCGGCCACGCTGGGCCCGGCATCGAGATCTCCGAACGGATCGCGCGGGAGAGGCTGGGCCACGCAGAGCAGCGTCAGCGGCCCGTCACCCTCACGCGAAAGCTCGACGGCGACCGGCGATCCGCCGCGAACCGCTTCCCGAACGGCCGCCCCGAATGCGCGCGCGCCTCCCGCCTGCCCCAGCGCCTGTCCGGCCTGGATCCCGGTGAGCGCCTCGGTCCGCGGGTCGACATCGAGGATCCGCAGGTCGGCATCCAGAAGGATCAGGCCGTTGCGGGCGCCCGCACAGATGCGCCGGTAACCGGCCAGGAGGTTTTCCTGCCGGACCAGCCGGGCCTGGACCATGACCGCCCGCCGCAGGTGCGGGACGAGTTCCCGGAACGCCTCGATCTCCGCGGCCGAGAAGGGCGGCGCCTCCCCGGTTCGGACGACCGACAGCGTCGCCGACATCTGCGCCTGCTTGATGAGATTGGTCGCCAGGTTATCCACCACACGCTGGGGGGCGAGCCATTCCCGGTAGAAGATACTGCCCTGCACCTCTGGCGACTGCAGGACGTCATAGGCGGGCATCACCACGCCCTCGTCGGCCGCCAGCAGCGTGGGCCTCATCACGTCGTGGGCGGCATAGGTCTCCATGTAGCTCTGGAGAAACGCCGGGTCGTTGCCGACCTCCACCTCAAATCGCGTTTGATTGGCCACGTCGATCCAGCCGAGGAAGCCCGACTGCGCCCGCATGGCCCCAAGGATATTGCTGAGCAGCCCCGGAAAGCGCTCGCGGCTGAACGCCGCCTCGTAAATGTCCTCGACCTCGATCACCGGCGCCCCCGCACCATCCTGATGGGCCAGGCATTGCGGGCCGAGCATCGGCCGGAACGACTGTCCGTCTCTGCCCTCGCCAAGCCGGCGATGACCGCCCGCGAAGCTGTGAGCCCCGCTCAGCTACCCAAATTCCCCATGTGAAGTCCAACCCCAGAAACCAAGAAGCCCCGGCCGAGGTGTGACGTCCTCGAACCGGGGCCATGGGTCTCGTGCCAGCGACTGGAGAGCCGACGCGGGTTGAGTGGCGCGTAGTGCGCCGGACGCGGCCCGAGCCGACCGCGCTCAACAAATACAGATTAACACCAATAACCGTTTCGACCAAATGGCACGCTGTCGCAGCGCGCAGGGAGGCGCGGCCCTGGACGCTCTCCTCGTCAGGGCCGCGCTCGGCCAGCCGTGGCGCGAAGTAGGCTCGGGACGCGCGCCACGTCCGACGGTTGCGCCAAGTCGTCGGCGCATCTCAGAACCCCGGCCCGGTCAAAAGCCGAAGATCGCGGTGGAGACGGCGCCCGGACGCGCGCCCCCTAGGTCGGCCCAAACAAAAAAGTTCTAGAGGCCGGCGAAGAGGGTCACCCCGACCGTGATCGGCCGCTGGGGCGTGATCTGCCGCGCCTGCAGGGGATTGAATGGATTGCCGAAGGCGAAGGTGTCGTTCGAGGAGTCCAGCGGATTGGTCACATAGACCTGCAGTCCGCGCCCCCTGGAGCTAAGCTCGGCCAGCAGCTTGGCGCTGGCGTAGCCCTCGCTCTTCGGCGCCGACGCATCGAAGGTCACGCGCGCAGGCCCGATGTAGGTCGCCTGGCCGACGAGGCGGACCGTCCAGTCGCCGAGCGGACGCTCGTAGCTCAGCAGGGCCCCCGCGGAGATCGCCGGAGCGCCTGGCAGGCTGTCGACCAGCTGCGCGGTGAAGTCGGTGTTCGCATCCTGCGTCCGGGTCCGCGCCAGCCGGCCGTTGAGCTGAGCCGTGAAGCCATTGTCCGTCCGATACGCCACCTCCGCCTCGGCGCCGAGCACGTGGGCGTCGCCCACATTGGTCGTGTAGGCAATGCCGGAGGGCCGGAACTGGTCGGTCTGGAGGTCCTTCCAGACGTCGTAGAAGACGGCCGCGTTCACCGCCAGCCGCCCATCGAGCCGGCGCAGCTTCAGCCCGGCTTCGTGATTGCGGAGCCGATCGGGGCCGAAGGTCTCGCGCTGGACCGGCAGGGGCACGGCGCCGCCCGAATTCGTCCCCCCGCCCCGATAGCCCTCCGAGACCACCACATAGGCCAGATCCCCCGAAGCGAAGGCCTTCTGCAGCGAGATCTTGGGCGCGAAGCTGGTGAAACGGGCGGTCCTGTCCAGGCTGCGCGGCGCGAACCGCTCGGAAACGACCTCCGAACGGGTGCGCGCCCGGATGCTGAACAGGCGGCCGCCGACCGCGAACGTCCAGCTCGGCGCGAGCTCGTAGGAGATCTCGCCATAGGCCGCCACCTCGCGGATCGCGTCCCGCCGATCGTCGCCATAGACCGGCGCATTGGGCGCGAAGGGGAACTGGGCCAGGAACTCCGTCGGGGCGTGAACCGACATGTCCGCGCCATAGAGGCCGGCCAGCCACTCGAGTCGTCCGGCCCCGCGCGACGTGAGGATCAGGTCCTGCACGTACATCTTCGTCTCGGTCCGCTCCGAGTAGGCCGATGTCCGGGCGACGTCGGTGTAATTCCCCTGGGTGGCCGTCGCGTCATAGAGGCTGGTGTAGGCGTGGCGCACATAGCCCGACGAGGAGGTCAGCTCGGCCCCGCCCCACGAGTAGCGGACCGTGGCCGTCACCAGCTCGATGTCGTTGGCGTGCGGCTCTGGGATCAGGACGGCGCGCTTCCGCCCCAGTCCGGGGTTCGTGTAGTGGGTGTCCTCGGATCGCAGGCTCTGGCCCGCGGCCGTGAGGCTGACCATCCAGTCGTCCGTCGGCTGCACGAGAACGATGACGCGCGCGCCCTGGCGCTCGGTCCGGTCGACGTTGCTGCGGTTCTGCACGATGTCGTCGAGATAGCCGCCCTGTACTTCCTGGTAGCCGGAGATCCGGATCCCGGCGACATCCCGCCAGATCGGCACATTCACCCATCCCTCGACGGCGCCGCTGGGTCCTCCACCCTTCGTGGTGGCCGCCGTGCCGCGCACCTCGGCCCCCAGGCCGCCCAGGTCCGGCTTGCGGGTCACGATGCGGTAGACGCCGCTCATGGCGCCCGCGCCGTAGAGTGCGCCCTGGGGGCCGCGCGCGACCTCCACCCGCTCGGCGTCGACGACCCGCAGGTCTGGGTCCGGCGCGTTGTAGTTGAGGGGGATTTCGTCCAGATAGGTGGCCACCGTGGATCGGGCGCGACCGGTGTAGGCGCCGTCGGACAGGCCGCGAAGCAGCAGCTTGTTTCGGCCCGGCCCAAGATTGGTCGCGAGCACGCCCGCGAGCTGGCCGGCGGCTTCGCCCGCGTCCACGCCGCCCGTGGCCCTAAGCTGAGCGCCCGGGACCGCCGTCACCGCCACGGCGAGCTGGCGCGGATCGCGCACCCGCCGCGTCGCCGTCACGAGCAGTTCCGACACGGTCACGGGAGAGGTGGCCCGCGCCGGCTCCGCGCGCGGCAGAGGCCTGATTTCCACGGCCCCCGGCGCAATCAGCTTCCACGTGCAAGGCGCATCGGTCAGCAGCCGGTCGAGCGCGGCCTCGAGCGACATCGAACCGGCGAGGCGGGTCCGCGAAGCGCCGCCGCAGACGCCCGCGCCGATCAGGGTGACGTTGGCCTGTTGGGCGACGTCGAGCAGGGCCTCGGTATAGCTCTGGACGGGAACGTCGAACTGGATGCGCGCGGGCGCGGCGACGGCGGAACTACCGCCGCCCCACACCACCACGAGGCCCGTGATGGCGGCCACAAGATCCCGACGCACGAGGATGGTCAGCTCCGCGGATTCCTTCGGCCTCACTTCCGAAGAAGAAGCAGCCCCCGCTCCGAAGGTACCGATCTTATAGGCAGCATCAAGCTGAGACGCTGAACAACCGCGTCCTGGTCATCCACGACGATCACGCCGGTGATCGGCATGCGGCCGAGCTCGGGATCGGCGATCTCGATCTGGTCCACGAATTGGCGGTTGAGGTCCGCCACGACGTTCTCGAGCGGCTCGCCGCGATAGACAAGCCGACCAACGCGCCAGCCGAAGGTCTCCTGCGGATCGACGGACTGGAGCTGGGCCCGGCCCGTCTGGGCGATCGCAAGCCGCTGGCCGGGACGCAGCACGAAGGCCCGGTCCGTGGCGGCGGCGTCGGCGGGTTCCACCTGCACCTTGCCGCGCGCGACCGTCACCGTCAGCTCGCCCTGCCGATTGCGCACGTCGAACTGGGTGCCCAGCACGCGGACGACCCGTTGCGACGCGGCGACGGTGAACGGCCGCTTCGCGTCGTGGGCGACATCGAAGATGGCCTCGCCGTCCTCCAGCACAACCCGACGGGCGGACCGCTCGTACGAGACGGTGAGCCGCGTCTCGGCGTTCAGATCCACAACGGACCCATCGGCCAGAGTGATCCGCTCGTGCTCCCCCTTGCCAGTGGCGTAGGTCTGGGCCGCGGACGATGTCAGCATGGGCGGAAGGAGCGCCAGAGCCAGGGCCGCGGCGGCCGCGAAGCCACCGGCGCTCACCAACCACCGCCTCGACGGAGCGGGACGACGCGCCCCGCGCCGCTCCTGCGCCGCAAGCTCTTCCAGCACGTCGTCCGCGCAGGTGTCGAACGCCTGCCAGGCGGCAAGCGCGTCGCGATAGGCCGCGCGATGGGTCGGATCGGCCTCCAGCCAAGCCTCGAACTCAAGACCGTCGGCCTCGGTGAGGTCGTCGCGTTGCAGGCGCGCGAGCCAGGCGCTGGCTTGCGCCATCGTCCCTTCCTCATCCGCCACAATGCTCAACATCGGCCCACCTGCCTGACCCGCGCAGGACGCGCGAAGCTGGGGTTGAGACGGCGCCGCTTCCCTCCACCCCTAGGTTGGCCAGCAAAAACTCGAAGCTTCATGTCCGGAGCCTCTGCGCGAGGTGGCGGATTGCGGCCTGGATGTGCTGCTCGATCATCTTGACCGACACGCCCATGGCCTGGGCAGTCTCCGCCTGGCTGCGCCCCTCCAGCTTGTGCAGGCGGAAGGCGCGCTGCATCTGCGGCGGCAGGTCCGCGACCGCCGCGGCGAGCTGGCGGATCCGCTCGCGCGCGATCACCGCCTCCTCGGCCGCCGCCCCGCTGACGGGCTCGTGCGTGCCGTCGCCGCCGACCGCCTCCCGCCGCCAGGCCGCATCCCGCCGGGCGCCGCGCTGGGCGCTGCGGACGTGATCCACCAGGAGGTTCGATGCCATCCGATAGAGAAGGGCGGCCGGCGCACGAACGTCCGCGTCCCGATCCAGCGCCGAGATCTTCAGATAGAGGTCCTGAACGAGGTCTTCCGCCGTGGCCATGTCGCGGGTGCGGGCCGCCAGGAACAGCAGCAGGTTCTCGCGCTTCTCGAAGAAGGCGCGCATCAGCGCGTTACCTTCTTCCGGCCTCAAGGACGGCCCCGACGGCGCCAACGCTTCCCCCAGACTCCCCGCGCGTTCCGCCGCACGTTTGGCCACAGAATAGGAAATGCCGCGCGGCTTGTCGCGCCCGGATCGACCGGCTGCCTCCTTCAGGCGGCCTTCAGTCGTCGAGCGGCCAGCAGCGCCTCGGCGCAGGCGTAGGTGCGCGGATTGTCCACATCGATGGCGTGGGCGCCGTCGGCCAGGATCACCGGTTCGACCCGCAGCCGGAAGCGGCGTGAGACCCGGGCAAGCGCGCCACGCAGCGTGAGCCGGCCCGCCAGCAACAGCAGCAGGTTGATGGGCCCCAGCGCCATGATCATCCGCAGCGGTTTCTTGGCGAACTGTCCGCCGCTGCGGAAGCCTTCGGCCGCAGCCGCCGCGCGCGGGCCGGCCAGGGCGTAGAGGTTGCAGTTGGAGTAGCTATTGTCGGCAAACCGGTAGAAGCGCCGCTGCCCCTCCGGGTGCGCGGCCAGCACGGCGCGTTCCGTCGCCATGGCGACCGCCGCATCGGCGCCGCCGGTGACGGCCGCCAGCACGTCTCGCACCGCGCCGGGAGTCAGCAGCACATTGTCCGATGTGGTGATCACCATCGGGCCCTCGACCCCGCCCGCCGCCGCATGGACGCTGTCGGCCAGATTGTCCGCCGCCTCGACGAAGGCGAGCGGGCAGCGCAGGTCGTCAAGCAGCGCGCGGACCGCGGGAGCCGTCCGCGGCTCGATCACGATCTTGAGCTGGGTCAGTCCCGAGGTCGCCGCCAGGGCCTCCGCCACATGGCGGATCAGCGGCGCGCCGCAGATTGAGACGAGGCTCTTGTTCGGTACGCCCGCCTCGGCGGCCAGAACGTCGACCGCGCCTGGGCGCTGGCCCGCGAGAATGATGGCGGTGAAGCCGGCGTCAGGCCGCGACATCGATGCGTCGCCCCACGAAGCCCTGCCGGGTCAGGCTCTCGGCCAGGATGGTTTCGATCAGCTCGCCATGGGTCCAGCCCATAAGGCCGGCCCCGAGGCTGATCGACTTATGGGACCAGAGGTTGCAGTTGAGGTTGACCTCCAGGAACCACAGCCGACCGGTCTTCGTGTCCATCCGGAACTCGAAGCGGCCATAGTCGAACGGAAAGAACTCCCCCATCAGCCGCCGCGACAGCACGCCGACGTCCGCGACCAGGCCGGCGTCGTCGATCGGATACATGCGGTAGCTCTCGGCGGCGAGGCTGCGTTTTTCCTCGTAGGTCCGGAGCTGGTCGGGCTGGTCCTGCTCGACGATCTGGGGGGGCAGGATGAAGGGCTCGCCGCCCACGGTGATGACCGGAACCTCGATGTCGTGCCCCTCGATGAAGGGCTCGACGATCGCGTCGTGGCCCTCTTCATGAAGCCGAAGGACGGCGGCGCGAACTCCAGCCCAGTCCGAGGCTTCGCCGACGCCCCAGCTCGCGGACGAGGCGTTGGGCTTCACGACGTACCGCGCGGCCGGCGGGCATTGGGCGGCGTCCAGCGCCGCGCCGCGCCGGTAGATCGCCCAAGGCGCCGTCGCCACGCCCCGCGCCACGGCGGCGCGCTTCGAGAGGTGCTTGTCGTCGGACAGACCCCGAACGATCGGGCTGGCGCCCAGGTACGGAACGCCCAGCCGGTTGCAGAGCAGCGGCAGCAGCATCTCGGAGTTCAGGAAGCCGCCACGGTTCAGCAGCGGGAACACGAAGTCGATCTGCGGCGGATCGAACAGCACCCTGTAGTCGTCGGCGACCAGCAGGTTGACGCCCGTGGCTTCCAGCGTCTGACGCATCTCGCGGTGATAGAGCGCGTGGTTGCCGTCCTCCGGGTGGAGGCCGCCGCACCACCGGGCGTGCTTGGCGATGAACAGTACGCGCAGCTCGCGCTGGGCCGCCGTCAGCTTCAGCGGCCTGACCTGCCGGTCCATGTCGTCCTCCCGCGTCGCGGGCCCCCGCCCCTCGATCAGGGCCGGAAGCTACGCGGGCCGGATGACAGTGTGCCGACCCTTCGGTGGCAGCTTCGTGAGGCCCCTCAATAGACGACGACGCTGCGGATGCTCTCGCCCGCATGCATCAGGTCGAAGGCTTCGTTGATGCGCTCCAGCGGCAGCCGGTGGGTGATCATCGGGTCGATCTGGATCTTCCCGTCCATGTACCAGTCGACGATCTTCGGCGTGTCGGTGCGCCCGCGGGCGCCGCCGAAGGCCGTGCCCTTCCACACCCGGCCGGTGACCAGCTGGAAGGGCCGCGTGGCGATCTCCCTGCCCGCCTCGGCCACGCCGATGATGATGCTCTCGCCCCAGCCGCGATGGCAGGCCTCGAGCGCCTGGCGCATGACCGTGGTGTTGCCGGTGGCGTCGAAGGTGTAGTCCGCGCCGCCGTCCGTCAGAGCCACTAGGTGGGCGACGAGGTCGCCGTCGATGGTCTTCGGGTTGACGAAGTGCGTCATGCCGAACTTGCGGCCCCATGCCTCGCGGTCGGGGTTGATGTCGACGCCGACGATCATACCGGCGCCGACCAGCTTCAGGCCCTGGATCACGTTGAGGCCGATGCCGCCGAGGCCGAAGACCACGCAGTTGGCGCCCGGCTCGACCTGGGCCGTGTTGACCACTGCGCCGACCCCCGTCGTGACGCCGCAGCCGACGTAGCAGGCGGTGTCGAACGGCGCGTCCTTGCGGATCTTCGCCACCGCGATCTCGGGCAGGACCGTGTAGTTCGAGAAGGTGGAGCAGCCCATGTAGTGGAAGATCTGCTGGCCCTTGTATGAGAACCGGCTGGTCCCGTCGGGCATCAGGCCCTTGCCCTGGGTGCCACGGATGGCCGTGCAGAGGTTGGTCTTGCGGGAAAGGCAGCTTTTGCACTGCCGGCATTCGGGCGTGTAGAGCGGGATCACGTGGTCGCCAACCGCCACCGAGGTCACGCCCGGCCCCACCTCGACCACCACGCCCGCGCCCTCGTGGCCCAGGATCGAGGGGAAGATGCCCTCCGAGTCGAGACCATCCAGGGTGTAGGCGTCGGTGTGGCAGACGCCGGTGGCCTTGATCTCCACCAGCACCTCGCCGGCGCGCGGGCCCTCCAGGTCGACCTCGACGATCTCCAGGGGCTTCTTCGCCTCGAAGGCGACGGCGGCGCGGGTCTTCATGGGAGCCTCTCGAATCTGCGGGTCGCAGAATGTCGAAAGGCGCCTCGCCCGGCTAGTTCAGGATGCGGACCGGCAGCTCCTCGTAGCCCTTCACGAAGCTGGACCGCACCCGCTTCGGCTCGCCGACCACCTCGATATGGCGGAACCGCTTCAGGATCTCTTCCCAGACGATCTTGAGCTGTAGCTCGGCGAGGCGGTTGCCGACGCACCGGTGGATGCCGAAGCCGAACGACAGGTGCTGGCGCGGACGTTCGCGGTCGATCAGGAAGGCGTCGGGGTTCTCGATCACCGTCTCGTCGCGATTGCCCGAGACGTACCACATGACGACCTTGTCGCCCTTCCTGATCTGCTGGCCGGCCAGCTCGACGTCCTCCAGCGCCGTGCGCCGCATATGCGCCAGCGGCGTCTGCCAGCGGATGATCTCGGGCACCATGTTGGGGATCAGGTCGGGATTGGCGCGCAGCTTTTCGTATTCGGCGGGGTTCTGGTTCAGCGCCAGGAGGCCCCCACTGATGGAGTTGCGGGTGGTGTCGTTGCCGCCGACGATCAGCAGGATGATGTTGCCCAGGTACTCGTCCGGGGTCATGTCCCGCGTGGCTTCGCCGTGGGCCAGCATCGAGACGAGGTCGCCCTTCGGCGGAGCGTTGACCCTCTCGTTCCACAGGCGAGTGAAGTAGGCCAGGCACTCCATCAGCTCGGCTTGGCGGGCCTCCTCGGTCTCGACCAGGGCGCCCGGCATCGGGATGGTCGTCGCCACGTCCGACCAGCGGGTGAGCTTGCGCCGGTCCTCGAACGGAAAGTCGAACAGGGTCGCCAGCATCTGCGTGGTCAGTTCGATCGAGACCCGGTCGACCCAGTTGAAGGTCTCGCCCACCGGCAGTTCGTCGAGGATGCGGCCGGCCCGCTCGCGGATGATCGGCTCCATGATCGCCAGGTTCGCCGGCGCGACGATCGGGCTCACCGTCTTGCGCTGCACGTCGTGCCGCGGCGGGTCCATGGCGATGAAGCTGGGCCGGCGCAGGTCGGGTCGCGCGTCGCGGATGGTGATGCCGCCCAGGGCCGCGTCCGATGAGAAGACGGCGTGGTTCGTGTCCACAGCCATGATGTCGTTGTAGCGGGTCACCGACCAGTAGGGGCCGAACTCGCTGTCGCGGCACCAGTGGACCGGCGCCTCTTTCCGCAGGCGCTCGAACCAGGGCCAGTGCGCGTCGTTGCGGAAGAGCTCCGGGTCGCCGGGATGGAAATCCTCCAGCGGCGTGGAATAGGCGCGAGCGCGGGCTTCGTCCTTCAGCGCATTGCCGTCGGCCATCGTGGTCCTCCCGTTTTGGACGTCGCCTGCGTGGGCTCGGTCTCGTGGTCGGATCATGCGCCCGTGGCCCAAATTCGCCAAGCACGGCTATGGTGTGGGGGTGCAACACCTCCGCGCCCGCATCGAGACCCACCTCGCCAGCTTCGAACGGGTCAGCCTGGACCCGACCGGGCGGCGGCAGGCGGCCGTGGCGATCGTCGTGTCGCCTACCGCCCAGGGTCCGGCCTGGATACTCACCCGTCGCGCCCTGCACATGCGCCGGGGCGCTGGCAACTACGCCCTGCCGGGCGGCAACATCGATCCCGGTGAGGATCCGATCGACGCCGCGCGGCGCGAGACCTACGAGGAACTCGGCGTGGAGCTGGCGCGCGAGGGCGCCCTCGGCCTGCTGGACGACTTCCTTACCCTCGGCGGCCACGTGGTGACGCCGGTGGTTTTCTGGACGCCCGAACCCGTGACGCTGGCCCCGAACCCTGAGGAGGTTCACGCCGCCTGGCTGGTGCCCCTGGCCGACCTCGACCACCCGCGCGCGCCGCGCCGCAGCCGGCATCCCGACGGCGGGCCGCCGATCCTCCGGATGTTTGCGCGCGGGAGCTGGTTGAACCCGCCAACTGCCGCCTGGCTCTACCAGTTCCGCGAGGTCTGCCTGCACGGCCGTCCGTGCCGGACCGACGCCATCGGCCAGCCGGGCTGGACGGCGCGCTGACTACCGCACCGCCTCGTTGATCTGGGCCTTGGCGCGGGACGCCGGCACGACGGGGATCTCGTGGTCCTCGAGCGGCTTCATCCAGCGCTTCCGCTTCATCGCGGCGTCGATGTACGGCGCGAGCTCGGCCTGCTTCCGGGCCTCGCGGGCGGCAGCCTCGGCCTTGAACGCCGGCATGACCTCGGCGGCGAACAGCTCCAGCGACTCGCAGATGTGCTCATGCCGGTTGCGGCCGGCCTGCTGCATGAAGATCACCTGGTCGACGCCGGCCGCCTGGAAGCCCTTGATATGCTCGCGGATATCCTCGGGCGTACCGATGCCGTTGGCGTTGACCGCGGCGGCCTTGCGCGCGGCGATGATCTCGTCGTCGCTGGCGGCGCGGCTCTTCTGGAAGTCGGCGAACAGCGTCGAGCGGCCAGGCAGCACGTCGTGGGCCACGAGCGCATTCACCGCATAGGAGAAGAACTCGAACCCCTCCTGTCCGCGCCGGATCGCCTCCGCCCGGTCGGGATGGACCGAGAAGTTCGACACCATGGCAAGGTTGGCGTTCACGCTGTGGCCGATGGGGACGCAGGCGTCCGACTTGATGATGCCGTAGTAGATCTCGGCCCAGGTCTTGGCCTCCTCGGGATCGAGGAACGAGAACGCCAGGGCGCCCACGCCGATCGAGGCGGCGACCTTGATGGTGTCGCGGTTGGTGCAGGCCATCCACATGGGCGGGTGCGGCTTCTGCATCGGCTTGGGCACGATGTTGCGGCAGGGGAACGAGAAGCCCTGCCCTTCGAACCCCGGATAGGGGTTCATCACCAGCATGTTGGCGATCTGCTCGGCGGCCTCCAGCGCCAGGGCCCGCTTGTCCTTCGCCGGGATGCCGAAGCCGCCCAACTCCAGCCGGGTCGCGCCCTCGCCGATGCCGAAGTCGAGGCGGCCGTTGGAGATGATGTCGAGGGTCGCCAGCCCTTCCGCCGTGCGGGCCGGGTGGTTGTAGTTCGGGATCACCTGCCGGATGCCATGGCCCAGCCGGATGGTCTTGGTCAGGGCCGCGCAGGCCGCCAGGAACACCTCGGGCGCCGAGGAGTGCGAATACTCCTCCAGGAAATGGTGCTCCACCTCCCAGGCGTAGTCGTAGCCCAGGCGATCGGCGAGCTGGACCTGCTCCAGCGCCTCGTGGAACAGCCGCGCCTCGTCGCCTTCGTTCCAGGGGCGCGGAAGCTGATGCTCGTAGAAGATGCCGAAGCGCATGGTGGTCCCTCCCGCCGGGCGTCTGTCGCGCCCTGGCCTCTTGAACTCTCCGGCCACGCGACGGCCGTTGGCAAGCGCTAAGAGGCTTGGCGACGGTCCCGGCAGGGGTCCAGGATGGCGCCATGAGACACCCGCTTCCCGACGCCGGCACGCCCTGGGCCGACCTCAAGGCCCGGATGGCCGACTATGCGACCGGCGACGTTCGCTGGCGCGACGGCAAGACCGCCGTCTACGTCTTCAACGCCGGCCCTGAGGTGGAACAGGTCCAGAAGGAGGCCTACGCGCTCTTCATGTCCGAGAACGGGCTGGGCCCCGCCGCCTTCCCCAGCCTGAAGCGCATGGAGGAGGAGGTCGTCGGCTTCGGTCTCTCCCTGCTCCACGGGCCGGAAGACGCAGCAGGCGTCATCACCTCCGGCGGCACGGACTCGATCACCATGGCGGTGAAGGCGGCGCGCGACTATGCCCGCAAGGTGCGCGGCGTGACCGGCCCGCTCAATATCGTGCTGCCCCGGTCGGCCCATCCGGCCTTCGACAAAGCCTGCGCGGTGATGGAGATCGAGGTGCGGCGCACGCCGCTCGTGGACTACCTGGCCGATCCCGCAGCCATGGCGGCCGCCACCGACGCGGCCACGGTGATGATCGTGGGTTCGGCGCCCAATTTCCCCTACGGCCTGATCGACCCGATCGGGGCGCTATCGGAGCTGGCCGTGGCGCGGGACCTGTGGCTGCACGTGGACGCCTGCGTCGGCGGCTACATCGCGCCCTTCGTGCGGATGAACGGCGGCGACGTCCCGCCATTCGACTTCGAGCTGCCGGGCGTGCGCTCGATGTCCGCCGACCTGCACAAGTACGGCTACTGCGCCAAGGGCGCCTCCACGGTCTTCTTCCGATCGGCCGAGCTGATGAAGTTCATGACCTTCGACTTCCGCGACTGGCCGGGGGGACGGATGGTGACCCCGACCCTGGCCGGGACGCGACCCGGGGGCGCCATCTCGGCCGCCTGGGCGGTGATGAACTTCCTGGGCGTCGAGGGCTATCGGCGCAAGCATGGCGAAGTCACCTCCGCCCGGGAGAGGATCGAGGCCGGCGCGCGGCGCCTGGGCTTCACGATCCTCGGGCGGCCGCAGCTCGGCATCGTGGCGTTCACCCGGCCCGACGTCGACGGCCTGGCGCTGTGGGCGAAGATGCGCGAGCGGGGCTGGTTCACCAGCATCACCACCGAGCCGCACGCCCTGCATCTGATGCTGTCGCCTTTCCACGCCACCGTCGCCGACCAGTACCTGGCGGATCTCGAGTGGGCGGTGGAAAACCTGAAGGCCGGCGCCACAACGCAGAAGCTCGAGGCCCGTTACTCCTAGGAATCTCCCGCAGAACGTGGGTTGGTCGTTCGTGCGACTCGGGCGCGAGATCAGGCCATGGCGCACCCCTACGCGGATCTCCTGCGGGACCGGCACGTCCGCGTTCTGTGGGCGGGCCTGGCGCTCTCGGCCGTGGGTGGAGAACTCTACCGCGTCGGCGCGATCTGGCTGGCGACGGAGGCCGCAGGCGCCAACGCCGCCCTCTTGGTCACCGCCCAGTCGGCGGCGATCCTCGTGGTGAGCCTGTTTGGCGGACCGCTGGCCGAACGCTTTCCCCGTGGCCCGTTCCTGATCGCCACAGACCTCGCTTCGGCCGCGGCCTGCCTGGCCGTGGTCGTCAGCGCCCTGAGCGGCGGCCTCGATTTGCCCACCCTGGTCGTCGCCAGCGTGCTGTTGTCGGCCTTCGGCGGGTTGGCCCGGCCGGTGTTCCTGTCCAGCCTCCCGGCCCTGGTCGGTCCCGAGCGCATCCGCGCGGTGAACGGCCTGTTTGACGGCGTGGTCCGCGTGGCTCAGGCGGCCGGTCCCTTCCTCGCGGCAGCGGCGCTCGCGGCCATCCCGGCCGTCCACCTGCTCAGCGCCAATGCGGCGAGCTTCCTGGTCTCGGCCGCGGCGATCCTCACCCTGGGCCGCAGGCTTGAGCCAACCGCCGTCGCGCCGTCGGCCTCGCGCCCGGACCTGCTGCGCCGGCTGGCGCGCGGCGTCCACGCGGCGAACGCCTGCCCCGGTGTGTGGGCGGCGCTGCTGGCGACGGCGGTTCGGGGCGGCGCCTATGCGCTCGGCTTCACCGTCGCCGTGCCGCTCCTGTTCGCCCAGTCCGAAGGCGCAGGCGGGCTGGGCGCCGTCGCGCTGGTGTTCGGAGCGGCGGCCGCGGCCGAACTGCTGGCGGGACCTGTCCTGGTCCTCGGCGAGCCGCGCCGACCGCTCCGACGGCAGTTCGAAGGCTATGTCATGATCGGGCTGAGCCTGGCCCTCGTCGGCGCGGCGGCCGCCCTGCCCCATTCGTCGCGCCTGCCCGCCATGGTCGCGGCGGCGGCGCTGATGGGGGTCGCCAATGCCGTGGCCGGCCTGCAGATGATGACCTTCTTCGCGGCGCGACTGGCCAGCGACGACCATGCGGCGGTGCTTCGGCTGCGCCTCGTGCTCGTGATCAGCGCGATGATGGCCGCCAGCGCCATGGGGCCTCTGTTCCTGCGGGCCCTGGGGCCCGCGACGACGACGATCGGCTGCGGACTACTCGCCGCCGCGGGCGGCCTCGCCGGGGCCCTGAGCCGGCCATCCCGCACGCTCGGTCCGGGATTCAAGCCGTCCTGATCCGACGAGGCGGGGTGGCGGCCCGGCCCGGAAGCTGGTTTCGTAGCCGCAAGCCGCACCGGGGGACGCCATGGACGACGCCGCGCAGGACCTGACCAACCGGACCGACATGACGGCCTACTGGATGCCGTTCACCGCCAACCGCCAGTTCAAGGCGGCGCCGCGAATGCTCGTCTCCGCCAGCGGCATGTACTATCGCAGCGACGACGGGCGGGAGATCCTGGACGGAACCGCCGGCCTCTGGTGCGTCAACGCCGGCCACGGCCGGTCCGAGATCGCGGCGGCTGTGCAACACCAGCTCATGACCCTGGACTACGCCCCGTCGTTCCAGATGGGCCACCCCATCGCCTTCGACTTCGCCGCGCGCCTGGCCAGGATCGCCCCGCCCGGCCTGGACCGCATCTTCTATGTCAACTCGGGGTCAGAGGCGGTCGACACCGCGCTCAAGATGGCGATCGCCTACCACCGCGCCCGCGGCGAGGGGCAGCGCGTGCGCCTCGTCGGGCGCGAGCGCGCCTATCATGGCGTGGGCTTCGGCGGCATCTCGGTGGGCGGGCTGGTGAACAATCGGCGGAGCTACCCGCTGCTGACCTCGGACCACATCCGCCACACCCAGGATCCGCGCAACGCCTTCGCCCGGGGCCTGCCCCTGCACGGCGCCGAGCGGGCCGACGACCTGGAGCAACTCGTCGCCCTGCACGGCGCCGAGACCATCGCCGCGGTGATCGTGGAGCCGGTGGCCGGCGCGGGCGGCGTGCTGCCGCCGCCGCAGGGCTACCTGGAACGGCTGCGCGCCATCTGCGACAAGCACGGCATCCTGCTGATCTTCGATGAAGTGATCACCGGCTTCGGGCGCCTGGGAACGCCCTTCGCCGCGCAGTTCTTCGGCGTGACGCCCGACCTGATGACCACCGCCAAGGGGATCACCAACGCGACCGTCCCGATGGGCGCGGTGTTCGCCAGCCGCAAGGTCCACGACGCGGTGGTCGGGGGCGGCGCGGAGGGGGCGGTGGAGTTCTTCCACGGCTACACCTATTCGGGCCATCCCGCCGCCTGCGCGGCCGGCTTGGCGACCCTGGACATCTACGAGCGCGAGGGCCTGTTCGCCAACGCCGCCGCCATGGCGCCGCTGTGGGAAGAGGCGCTGCACGGCCTGAAGGACGCGCCGAACGTCGTGGATATCCGCAACGTCGGCCTGATGGCGGCCATCGAGCTCGCGCCGCGGCCCGGCGCGCCGGCCGCCCGCGGCTACCAGGCCCTGGTGAAGACGTTCGAGGCGGGCCTCACTGTCCGGGTGGCCGGCGACATCGTCTGCCTGTCGCCGCCGCTGATCATCAATGCCGAGCAGGTCGGCCGCGTGGCCGAGATCCTGCGCGGCGTCCTCACGTACCTGGACTGAGCACCTTTACGATCGCCTTGACGAGCGGCGAGGCCGGCAGGGGCGCGCCGTCGAGCGACGAGACCGACCGCAGGCCGACGAGACTGTTGGTGATGAACATCGGCGCGCCGGCGATCCTGCCTGGATTGGCGAACACCTCCTGCACCGGCACGCCCAGCCGGTGGCAGGCGGCGATCACCTCGCGACGCATGATCCCATCGAGGACCCCGCAGTCGAGATCGGGGGTGAACACCTCCTCGTGCCGGATCCAGAAGATATTGGCGGCGGCGGCACAGGCGACCTCGCCCGCCGTGTTCAGCATCAGCGCCTCCTCGGCGCCGGCGGCGCGCGCCTCGGCGCGGGCCAGGACATTGTCGAGGTAGGAGAGGCTCTTCACCCGCGACGCCGGCGAGCGGTCGTTGCGGCGCACCTTGGCGGTGGCCAGGGTCACCGGGCCGGGCGGCGGGCCCAGGGGCGACGCGCTGGCGGTCAGGACCGGCGCGAAGACGTCGGGAGGGTCGAGCCCCCGCGCGCCCGGCCCCGCGCTCCAGTTGATCCGCACCGCCCCCCGCTCGGCGCCGCCCAGCCGCGCGGCGGCGCCCTCCGCGGCGGCGAGGAGTTCGCCCCGGTCCGGCAGGGGCAGGCCGATCGTCCGGCACCCGCGTTCCAGCCGCTCGCGGTGGGCGTCCCAGTGCGCCGGTCCGGCCGGGGCCCACAGCACCGTCTCGAACAGGCCGTGTCCGAGGGTGAAGCCGCGGTCGTCGATCCGGATGTCCGTCATCTCAAGGCTCCCCGGTCAGGGCCTTGAGGATGGCGCCGATCTTGGCCGTGGTCTCGGCGACCTCCGCCGCTGGATCGCTGTCGGCGACGATCCCGCCGCCCGCCCGGGCTTCGAACGCCCAACCCGCCGCATTTTCGGTCAGGGCCACGGTCCGGATCAGCACGCTGGCTTCCAGCGCCCCGTCGACGCCAGCCCAGAAGAGGCTGCCGCAATAGGGCCCGCGCGGCGGCTCGTGCCGGGCGATGACGCTCATCGCCTGCAGCTTCGGCGCTCCCGTTACCGAGCCCGGCGGGAAGGCGGCGAGGAAGGCGTCCCAGCCCGTGCGGCCCGGCTGAAGGCGTCCCCTGACGCAGCTCACCAGGTGGTGGACGTTGGCGTAGCTCTTCAGCGCCCATAGTTCGGGGACCCGCACGGTGCCGGGGACGCAGACCCGCGCCAGGTCGTTACGCATCAGGTCCACGATCATCAGGTTCTCGGCCCGGTCCTTTTCGCTGGCCTGGAGTTCCGCGGCGAGGCGCGCATCCTCGGCGGGGTCGCCGCCGCGCGGCCGGGTGCCCTTGATGGGATGCGACTCCGCCCATAGTCCGTCGGCCCCGGTCCGGACCGACAGGAACCGTTCCGGGGAGTTGGACACCAGCGCCCAGCCCGGTAGGTTCAGGAAGGCCGCATAGCCCGCCGCACTCTGTCCGGCGAGCCGCCGGAAGAGGTCGAACGGACCGGCCTCGGGCGCCAGCGTTCCGCGCCACGGCCGGGCAAGGTTGGCCTGGAAGATCTCGCCGGCGGCGATCCGCCCGACCGTCTCGGCGACGGCGGCGGCGTGGCGCGCGTCGGAGGTGGCGAGGTTGACGTCGGCCGCCAGGACGCCCCGGCGTTCTTCCGCCCGAGGCGCGTCCAGCCATGTGAGCGCGAAATCGGCGTTGGCGGCGGCGGCGCGAGGGTCGCTCCCCCGGCCGATGGCCAGCCCGCGCCGTTGGCCCGCGTGGAAGGCCAGGATCGCGGGGTAGCGGAGCAGCACGAGGTCGGGCCACTGGCCGCGCGGCTGGGGCGCCGTGGGCTCGAGCCGCGCCGAGAGTTCATAGCCGGCCAGGCCCACGACCCCGCCCTGGAACGGCGGCCCGTCGGCCGAGATCTCGCCCACGCCGACCATCGTCGCCAGGTCGTCCGGGTCCTGCGCCACGCGGTCGGGGTGTCGCATCACGTAGGACCACCCCTCGGCGTCCGATAGCAGGACGCAGGCGTGGACTTCGTCCGCGAAGGCGGAGGCGACCTCCACGGGATCGGCCCAGGCGGTGGCGCGGACGGCGACGCAGGCGAGGTCGCCCGGGGGCAAGGTCGGTCGGGTGGCGGGACGGCTCCTCACGGGCGGCCTATAGCGCATCGGCGCGCTGTTGCCTGCCGCCTCGTCAATGCGCCGTGATGCGGGAAAAGACGAATGGGAGGATGCGGATGGCCTACGAGACGATCCTGTACGAGGTCGACGGCCCGGTGCTGACGATCACGCTGAACCGGCCCGAGAAGCTCAATGCCTACACCGGCGTCATGGGCGCGGAGCTGACCGACGCCTTCGAGCGGGCCGACCAGGACGATGCGGTGCGGGTGGTGATCGTCACGGGCGCCGGCCGTGGCTTCTGCGCAGGGGCCGACATCTCGGGCGGAGCCGACGCCTTCGACACCAAGGCCGAAGGATCGGTGGCGTTCGCCGCGCCGGGACAGCCGCGTAAAGCCGGCGGCGGCTTCGTCGAGGCGATCTTCAACTGCCGCAAGCCCTCCATCGCGGCGATCAACGGCGCGGCCGTGGGCGTCGGCGCCACCCTGACCCTGCCCATGGATATCCGCCTCGCCGCCAAGACGGCCAAGATCGGCTTCATCTTCGCCCGGCGGGGCCTGGTGCCGGAAGCCGGCAGCGCGTGGTTCCTGCCGAAGCTCGTCGGCCTGCCCAGGGCGCTGCGCTGGTGCATGACGGGCGCGATGGTTTCGGCCGAGGAGGCGCGCGAGGCCGAGCTCATCAGCGAGGTGGTCGAACCCGAGCGGCTGCTGGCGCGGGCGCGCGAGATCGCGATGGAGATCGCAGAGAACACGGCGCCGGTGTCGGTGGCCCTGGCGCGTCAGATGCTCTGGCGGTTCGCGGGCGCGCCCGACCCGTCCGGCCTGCTGGCCATCGACGGCCGTCTCAGCATGGAGCTGGGCGCGGGCCCCGACGTAAAAGAAGGCGTGGGCGCCTTCCTCGAGAAGCGCCCGCCCCGTTTCCCGGGGCGGGTCTCTCAGGACATGCC
The DNA here is from genome assembly GCF_003254525.1 of Phenylobacterium kunshanense. Classification (GTDB taxonomy): domain Bacteria; phylum Pseudomonadota; class Alphaproteobacteria; order Caulobacterales; family Caulobacteraceae; genus Phenylobacterium; species Phenylobacterium kunshanense. The sequence continues at coordinate 81,650 of NZ_QFYS01000005.1, read as the reverse complement.
CAGCCTCTATCCCTGGTGGGACGAGGCTGGGTAGCCGTCGCTAGAAGCTCTGGCCGAAGCGAAGACCGAGGATCCGTGGCCGGCCAGGGTCGACGAAGACCCGGGTGCAGACCGTACAGGCTACGCCCCTGTCCACCTGGTACTTCTCGTCCAGCAGGTTCTTTGCGAAGGCCTCGATCCGCCAAGAACCGTTGGTGATCCCGGCCGTCAGGTCGACGACCGTGTATGCCGGAACCTTGCCGACGATCGCCCGGTCCGCCGATCGCAGATCAGGGAAAGCCGAGCCGGAGTGCACCAGGGAGCTCTGGACGTGGGCGTCATAGTCGCCGACCTGCCACTCGTAGCGGGCGTTCAGGTTGTACTTGAACTTCGGCGTCACCGGCAGCGACTGACCCTTCGGGGCCAGGATCGGGCCGCCGGGCGTGTTCCGGTAGTCCTCGTCCAGTTCGGCGTCGATGTAGGACGCTGAGCCCGACAGGGTCAGGCCAGGCGCGGCAAGCCAGTCGAGGTCGGTTTCGACCCCCTTGATCTTGGCCTTGCCGCCGTTGGCGATGATGGTCAGGCCGTTCTGCCCCAGGAACGAGAACTGATAGTCGTCCCACTTGCCGTGGAAGGCGGCGCCGTTCCAGCGGAGCCGGTTAGAGAGCCATGTGGTCTTCCAGCCGAACTCCAGGTTCTTCAGGTAGTCCGGGTCGTAGGCATCGCCTCCGCGTCGGTTGACGCCGCCAGGACGATAGCCGGTCGAGTAGGTCAAATAGACCATCCGGTCATCGTCGAACTTGTACTGGGCGTTGAGGCGGTAGGTTTCGCCGTTGTCCTTGGTCACCCGGTCCAGATTGGTGCAGGGGCTGCCCTCGACGACGGCTGGTGCGAAGCAGGCCGCCTCCCCGGTGCGCGAGGAATAGCCACGCCCATAGCCGAAGAAACCTTCGAGGCCGTTCTTGGCCTTGAAGAAGCGGATTCCCGCGTTGAGGGTCAGCTTGTCGGTGACGTCGAACCCTGCATCTGCGAAGGCCGCATAGTCACGGTCGACGCGAAGCTGCTTGGTGAGCCAGATCGTGTCGGGCCACCCGGAAACCTCGGTCGCCGCCGCAAGGCGGTCGATCTTGTAGCGCTGCTGAATGTTGTGGGTCTGACGCTGGTAGAACAGGCCCGCAGTGACGCGGAACCGGTTCTCGGCCGGCGAGGCCACCCGGAACTCGTGGGACTGCTTGGTGAAGTAGTCCTTGCTCTGGATGTACTGGGTGATGTCGTTCGGCTGCCCGGCGTCGTCCGTCCAGTACGCGCCGTAACCATAGAGGGTGTCGTAGAAGAAGGCGTAGTCGGAGTAGTCGGACTCGCCATCGAGCCACCGCCGCATGTACGCGCCAGCGTAGACGAGATCGAGGTTGGAGACCTTGCCCTCAATCGTGGCGGCGGCCTGGAACCACTTGTCGTCGGAACGGTCGGGGCGGAAGCGCGCGACGTTCAGGTGGCCGCGCCCAGGATCGTAGCCAAAGAAGCCGTCAGCCTCGGTGCGCTGCACGTTCAGCGACGGCGTGATCGACCAGTCCTCGTCCAGGTCGATCTTCAGCGCGGCGCGAGCGCCATAGACATCGACTTCGTTGAAGTCGTTCTCGGCGAGGGCGGTGTTGTTTATGGTCACCGGCCCGGTCGGATAGGTCAGTGAATCCTGTTCGTTGTCGATGAAGCCGGCGTCGTGCACCGCCCAGCCCACGAGCCTGATCGCGGCCCGATCGCCCAGCGGCTGGTTGACGTAGCCTTCGACGCCGTAGCCGATGTCGCCGTGAGCGACCGAGTTCACCTCCAGGTCGTACGCCGCCTCGAAGCCCTGGGTGCTGGGCTTGTTGGTGATGATCCGGATGGTGCCCGCCTGCGAACTGGCGCCGTAGAGCGTGCCCTGAGGCCCGGCCAGCACCTCGACGCGCGCGATGTCATAGACGTGAACGTCCAGCGGCCCGGTGATGGTCGTGACGGGCTGTTCGTCCAGGTAGATGCCCACGCTCGGCAGCGGGCCGGAATGGTTGCCGTTCTCCCCGGACGCGACGCCCCGCATGTAGATCTTGGCGAAGCCCGGCGCAGAGGTGTTGATCGTGACATTCGGCAGGAACTTGATGAAGTCGTTCATGTCCGACACCTGCAGCTGATCCAGCCGTTCGGTGCTGAGCGCGGACACGCTGATCGGGACGTCCTGCAGGTTTTCCGCCCGCTTCTGGGCGGTGATCATCAGCTCCTCGAGCTCGGTGCCGGCTGACTGGGCCAGAGCCGGGCCGGCGGTGGCGGTCAGCATGCTGGTAGCCAGCAGGCCCGCAGACCAGCGTGCAGCCTTCAATCTATGGTCTCTCTTCATCTCAATCCCCCGAACAAACAGACTTGGACGCCCTCTACGCGGGCGGGTTTGGGTAGCTATCCAGCACGGGCCCCAGCGCGGCTTTGAGGGGACCCAGCCAGGGTTCGTAGTTCCGCCAGTGGTCGGCGGCGTCGGTGAAGATCGGCCGGCGCACCTGCTCGGAGCTCGCGGTCCGCACCGCGCGGTCGTTCTCGTAGAAGCGCAGGCACGCCTCCTCGAAGGGCAGACCGCAGTGCGCCAGCAGCGCGCGGGTCTGCCCCTCGGGATCGGCCACCATTTCCTCGTAGATCACCCGGTGGACCCGGCCCGGCAGGATTTCGTCGAAGTGCGCCATGAGCGCGACATAGTCGGCGTAGTACCGGCCAAGATCGGTCAGGTCGTAGGTGAACCCCTGCCCGCGGGCGAAGTGCTGCTTGAACCCCGAGAACCCGCAACCCAGCGGATGGCGGCGCGCGTCGATGATCTTCGCGTTCGGCAGGATCAGGCAGATCAGGCCGACGTGCGCCCAGTTGTTCGGCATCTTGTCGATGAAGTACGGACGGCCGAGCTTTCGGTGCACCTGCGCGCGCGCCAGGTACTCTTCGCCCAACGCCTCGAGCTCCTTCGCCTCGAGGCCCGACAGCATGTCCGGGTAGACCCCGCCCGACGACTTCCGCGCCCTCCCGCCGAGTCGCCGAGCCATGGCGACGATGTCGGGCAGTTCCTGAGTGCCTTCTACCTGGCTGTGGCTGGAGAGGATCTGCTCCACCAGCGTCGAGCCGGATCGCGGCAGGCCGATGACGAAGATCGGATCGGGCGCCTGGCAGCCCCGTCCCGCGCGCGCCTTGAAGAAGTCGCTCGCGAACAAGGCCCGCGAGCGGCGGACATGGAGCGACGTCTCCTCCGCCTCGTAGGCCAAATCCTCCCGCCGGAGGGCGTTGCCTCGAGCATAGTGGTCGAACGACTCCGCCCAGCGGCCTGCGTCCTCCAGCGCCTTACCGAGCGCGAAATGGAGGTGGAACCGATCCTCGCGGCCAAGATCGGTCCGGACGAGCTGGCCGACCATCGCCCCTACGTCCGCCTCCGAGAACCGGACGGTCTTGAGATTGGCCAGACTCCACCACGCCTCGCCCAACTCCGGCGCCAGGGTCAGGCTCTTGCGGTAGGCCTCAACGGCTTCGGCCTGCCGCCCGACCGTCTTGAGCGCATGGCCGTAACTCATCCACGTCTTGGGGTGGCCCGAATGGCGGCGAAGAACCCGCGCATAGTGCGCGATGGCCTGTTCATACTCGCCGATCCGCCCGAGCGCGGCGGCCTTCAGGTTCAGATAGGCGGGGTTCTCCGGATCTTCCGCCAGCAGCCGATCAAGCTCCGCGATCGCCGCCTCGGGCTTGTTGTGCCGGTAGAGCACCGTCGCATAGTTGTGCCGCGCGGCCGCGAACCCGGGCGCCAGCTCGACGCAGCGCGCCAGCAGCTTCTCGGCGTCGTCGTAGCGACCCAGCCTCATGCCCGTCTCGGCCAGCATCCGGATGGCGGCCACGTCCGTCGGGCGCTCGCGCAGCACGGCGCGGAGGGTCTGCTCGGCGGCGGCCAGGCGATTCTCGGACAGCGCCGTCGCGGCGGCCACCAGGGCCGGGTCGCCCACCGAGGCCTTCACCGAGCGGAGGTAGGCCGCCTCGGCCCCCTGCATGTCGCCCTGACGGCGCAGGGCCGCGCCCAGCAGGCGCAGCGCCTGGGGGTGCTCGCCAACGGCTTTCAGGATCTCGCGCGCCTGCGCTTCCGCGGCGGCGGCGTCATGGGGGAGAAGACGCGCGGCGTGGTCGAGGGCGACCTCGAGCGTGCCGACTGTCTCTGCCGCAGCGTTCGCCACGCGGCCTCCCCAAAATGTGACGGCCAGATGAACCGCTGATGCGCGTACGCTGTCAACTCAGGGGCGCGAGCCTGGCTCGCCCCAAAAGCCCGGCTGCGGCGAAAGGAGCATTCCGCCCTGCAGACGGCATCCGCCGGGGCGGTCCTCGCGCAGCCACCAGGGTCCGTCCAGATCGACGAGGTCGGCCACCCCGCCCACGAAGAGCGCCGGCGCGATGGCCAGGGAACTTGAGACCATGCAGCCGGCCATGACCCCCAAGCCAAGGGCACGCGCCCGGTCGGCCATCGCCAGGGCCTCGGTCAGGCCGCCGGCCTTGTCGAGCTTCACATTGACCATCTGGTAGCGCCGCGCGGCCTGCTCCACGTCGGCCGCCGTGTGCACCGACTCGTCGGCGCAGATCGGCGCGGGATAGGTGAGCCCCGCCAAGACTGCGTCCTCGCCGGCGGGCAGGGGCTGCTCCACCACCGCGACCCGCAGGCGCGAGATTGGCCCGGCCATGGCCTGCAGCACCGCGAGGGTCCAGCTCTCGTTGGGATCGACGATCAGGCGGGCGTCCGGCGCGGCCTCCGCCACGGCCAGCAGGCGCTCGGCGGGCCGGTCGGCGTCGAGCTTCACCTTCAGGAGCGGCGCGTCCGCCGCCGCCGCGGCCGCGTCGCGCATCGCCTCAGGTTCGGCGAGACTGATGGTGACGGCCGTCGTCAGCGTCTGCGGCAAGTGTCGCCCAAGGCTTTCGGCCACGGAACGTCCGTCCCGCCGCGCCTCCAGGTCCCAGAGCGCGCAGTCCAGTGCGTTGCGCGCGGCGCCGGCGGGCATCGAGGCCGCCACGACCCGCGCCGGTTCGCCGGCCGCGAGCCGCATCGCGGCGGCCTCCAGCTGTGCGCTGACCGAGGCCGGCGTCTCACCATACCGGGCATAGGGCACGCACTCGCCAAGACCGGTGAAGGAGCCGTCGCCCAACTCGGCCAAGACGACCTCGGCGTGGGTCTTCACGCCGCGCGAGATGCGGAACGGCGCGCGGAGAGGGAGCCGTTCGACCCGGGTATGAACCCGCATCATGGAGTCGCCTTCCACGGCGCCGCCCCGGCCCATCGACAGATGTATCGCCCCATGATTAGCCTGCCCTTGCGTCAGCAACCTGGGGGAGTGAAATGACGGCGGCGACGGCCCTTGAGCCTGGCAAGATCGACATCGCGCGAGTGATCCAGCAAACCTTTGCGGTGCTGGGCCGCAACTTCACGACGTACATCGTCCTGGCGCTCCTGCTGTCGGGAATTCCGACCGCGATCATCAGCTATCTGCAGGCCGGCAACATCGCCGCCGTGCAGAGCGGGAACTTCAGCCTGGGCCCCGCCTATTTCACAACCGTTGCCGTCGGCGGGCTTGCCGCAATCGTCACATCCGCCATCCTGCAGGGCGCACTGGTCTACGGCGCCGTGCAGGACATGAATGGCGCGCGGGCCGGCGTCGGCGACAGCCTGGCCACCGGGCTGCGGGCCTTCCTTCCCCTGATCATCGTCAGCGTGCTGTTCGCCATCGCCGTCGTGTTCGGTTTCATGTTCCTGGTCGTTCCCGGCCTGATGATCATCTGCGCCTGGTGTGTCGCCGTGCCGGCCCTGGTGGCGGATCGCACGAGTATTCTTGGCGCCTTCCGGCGCAGCGCCGATCTCACCCGCGGAAACCGGTGGCGGATCTTCGGCCTGCTGGTCCTGGTATGGATCATCGCCCTCGCGATCGGGACCGTGGTCGGGCTCATCACCAGCGGAGCGTCCTTTGCCTCGGGCGACCCGGCCGCACTGCTGCGCAGCCCGGTGCAGATCGTCGGGAACCTCGTGACCAACACCTTGACCTCGGTGGTCAGCGCCACCGGCGTGGCGGTGCTCTACGTGGAGCTTCGCCGGGCGCGCGAAGGGTTCGGCGCCCACGCGCTCGCCGACATCTTCAGCTGACGTCGAACTTGTCCTTGCGGCGGTGGCCGAAGAGCATCCGGCTCTCCAGCCGGCCGCGCAGGGCGGCGTAGTAGGCGTTGAGGAAGGTCCGATCGGGGATGTCGCTCGCGCCATCCCAGGCGATCTTCGTGCGGATGCGCTCGGCGACCTCCTTCATCGCCCGGCGATCACCGGCCCGGATCACATCCTCCAGGACGTGCAGTTCCTTGACGCCATAGGCGTCGAGCTGGGCGGGGGTGAAGGCCAGCCCCTGCGAGGCGGTGCGTTCCGTGTCGGCGAGGTCCGGCTGGAGCACCTTCTTCGGCGCCTTCACCACCAGCGTGCCGGCGGCCAGGTCGCCTAGTCGCCGACGGTCACGGTTGAACAGCGGGAACAGCACGAACACCCCGCTCCAGATGGCGCCCAGCGTGATCAGGGCCGCGTCCACTCCCTCGCCCCGCGCCAGGAAGAAGGCCAGCGGCAGGAAGACCTCCACCTCTCGCATGGCGTTGCGGGCGAAGACGGCGTCGGCGGTGAGCCGCCCTCCGTCGGCAGCGACGACTCTCAACCCCATGATGCGCTTGCCCGGGGTCGCCGCCCGTGGCTGGGCCTCGAACAGGAAGAAGTAGAAGTTCCGCCCGACGAAGGTGACGAGAAGCCAGACCACGCCGAGCGCTTCCAGAAGCCAGGCGGCGCGCGTGGCCCACAATACGGCGAGGACGGCGAGGCTGAACACGCCCATGCCCCCGAACAGGATCAGGAAGTCCAGCGCCATCGCCGAGAACCGTTCGACGTAGGCGCCGACCTTCAGGCGCAGATCGACCCCCTCGGGCGTCACGAATTCGCGCCAGCCGGAGTCTGGCTCGCGCCGGACCTTGAGGCCCCTGAGCCGCTGGGTCACGCCGCCGGCCGTCATGGCGCGGGTCTCCGTGGCCAGTAGAAGTAGACGAGCCAGCCGGCGAGGGTGACGGCCGCGATCGTGTAGCGGGCGGCGTCGAGCTGGATGAGCTGGCGCCCGAAGCCCTCAATCAAGCCGGCGACGAACAGCATGACGACAACGCCCGCCATAGCCGTCGCCGCGCGCCGACCGGCCTCGGCCGCGGCGTCGACACGGCTGCGCGCGCCCGGGAAGGCCACGGCCCAGCCGATGGAGAACCCTGCGGCGCCGGCGAGGACGATCGCGAACAGCTCGGTCGCTCCATGGATCATCAGCCAGCCGGTGGCCTCGACGCCCAGATTCCGGGAGAAGAACAGCGCCAGGAAGGCGCCCAGCATCCCGCCGTTCAGTACGAGCAAGGCCGCCGTCGGCAGGCAGAACGCGAACCCCAGGGCGAACGCGAACAAGGCGATCTGGGCGTTGTGGGTGAAGAGGAAGGCGGCCAGGCCCGACAGGCCCTCCATCGCCGTCGTCTCCTGGTACAGCGTCGCGCGCAGCGAGGCGGTCGTCGCCATGGGATCGCGGCCCGACGCCAGGCCCGGATCGACGAAGCTGTAGAACCAGTCGGGATCGCCGCGCACCAGGACGAACGCGACGACCGTGGCCACCACCGTGATCGCCAGGGAAGCGAGGGTCTCGCGCCAGAGCGCCTGGACGGCCGCAGGCCAGTCCCGACGGAAGAACCGGGCCAGCCGCTCCGGAAGTCGCGCGCGGGCGCCGTAGACGAAGAAATAGGATCGCGTGCAGAGGCTCTCCAGGTAGGCCACCAGGCTCTGGTCCAGCGAGATCGAGCGCGCCACCGAAAGGGAGGACAGCGCCTGGCGGTACAGCACCGGCAGCTCCAGCAGCTCCTCCCGCTTCAGCTTGCCGACCCCGCCGGCTTCCGCCTTGGTCAACAGGGACTCCAGCCGCCGCCAGTCAGCCTCGCGCTCGGCCCGGAACCGCCAGCTCTTGAGATGCAGCTCTGCCATCAGATGAGCCCCCGGCGCTTCACGTCCAGGTAGCCGTTCAGCAAGGCCGTCGGCAGCGCCTCGGCCGGCGCGTCGACGATCTGGGCGCCCAACCGGCGCAGGCGCGCGCTCACCGCCTCGCGTTGCTTCAACAACCGGTCGGCCACGACGGCGCGGGAAACGTCTTCCGGGCTCTCCGGCCGCTTCGCGACCAGCGTCTCCAGCTCCTCGTCCCGGAACACGACGAACAGGACGAGATGGGTGCGCATCAGCCGGGCCACGTTCTCGACCATCAGCTCTGCGCTGGTGGCGTCCGCGAAGTCGGTGAAGATCACCACCATCGCCCGGCGGTCCAGCCGGCCGGCAAGGGCGGTCAGGCCAAGGGTGAAATTGGTCTCCTCGGTGGAATAGTCGATCGACGCCGCCAGCTTCTGCAGCAGGGGAAACGCCGCCGGCCCGGAGGCGAGGCCGCTGGCCAGTCTTGGCCGGGAGTCGAAGGCGAACAGGCCCACGCGATCGCCCATGCGCAAGGATGCGAAGGCCAGCAGCAGCGCGGCGTTGATCGCCCGGTCGATCCGCGGCAGGCCGGCCGTCGGCGCGCTCATCAGCCGGCCGGTGTCGAGGGCGATCAGGACGTGGTGGTTCCGCTCGGTGCGGTACTCCCGGCCGACCAGCTTTCCGTGGCGGGCCGACTGCTTCCAGTCGATGTCGCCCAGGTCCATTCCGGTCTGGAATTCCTTCAGGGCGTGGAAGTCCGAGCCTTCGCCGACATCCAGCAGCGGCTTGGCGCCCAGCGGCGCATCGGGGGCGAACAGCCGCAGGGCCTGTTCCTTCACGCCCGCCACATCCGGCGTCACCGCGACAGACGGCCCGTCCGACGACTGTCGCTGAACCCAGACCAGACCAAGGGGGCCGCGCCAGCGCGCCCAGACGCCCTCGATCCGCCCCTCACCCCGCCGCAGCGGAGATAGCCGAACCTCGCGCTCCGCGCGCCCCGCGGCCGTTCGGACGATGGCCCGCTCGGGGTCGGCGTTCAGGCGGGCGTCCACGCCCACCGCCAGCTCCACCTCGCCCGGCGCCCGCCCCTCGAAGGCGGCGACCAGGCGCATCGCGTCGGCCCGCCCCACGCCCATGACCCGGGGCGCCACGGCCTCCAGGGTCACTCGGCGCGGGGGCGTCGCCAGCAGCGCGTCGGCCAGCATCAGCCCCACGGCCAGGACGATCCATGCCGCCGCCGCCGTCCAGAGACCCGGCGCGATCATGGCCACGGCCAGGGCCGGCGCGGCGCCGGCGGCCATCAGCGCGATCGCCCTGCGAGTGGGATAGAGGCGCAAGGGGGTCAGCGCGGCGCGGCGGCCAGGTCGACCAGGGCCGCGATGATCTGGTCGGCCCGCCGCCCATCGATCTCGGCGGCCGGCGACAGGATCACCCTGTGGCGCAGCAGCGGCAGCGCCAGGGCCTTCACATCGTCGGGGATCACATAGTCGCGCCCGTCGAGCGCGGCCCGCGCCCGCGCCGCCAGAGCCAGTTGCGCGGCGCTGCGGGGCGAGGCGCCGCTGGACAGGTCGGGCGTCTCGCGCGTGGCCCGCACGAGATCCAGCACATAGTCGACGATCTCATCGGTCAGCCGCACCGCGGCGACCGCCTTGTGCGCTTCGGCGAGCTGCTTCGCCGTCGCCACCCGGGCGACCCCCCGCTCAGCCGGGTCGGAGTGTCCGGACTGCATGCCATATTCAGCGACGATCCGGCGTTCCTCCTCGCGATTGGGATAGCCGAGAGTCTGCTTGAACAGGAACCTGTCGAGCTGGGCCTCGGGCAGCGGATATGTGCCCTGCTGTTCCAGCGGGTTCTGGGTCGCGACCACCATGAACCGATCCGAGAGCTGGCGCGACTTGCCGTCGATGGTCACCCGTCGCTCCTGCATCGCCTCCAGCAGAGCGGCCTGGGTCTTGGGCGGCGTGCGGTTGATCTCGTCGGCCAGCAGCAGCTCGCAGAACAGCGGCCCCTCGGTGAGGGAGAAGGACGAGGTCTGGAAGTTGAAGACATTGGCCCCGATGATGTCGGCCGGCATCAGGTCGGGCGTGAACTGGATGCGCCCGAAGTCCAGCCCCAGGGTGCGCGCGAAACACTGCGCCAGATAGGTCTTGGCCACCCCGGGCGGCCCCTCCAGCAGGACGTGCCCGCGGGCGAAGAGCGCCGTGAGGAGCAGGTCGATGGTCTCCTGCTGGCCCACGATGGCCTTGCCGATCTCGGCGCGGACCTGGTCCGCCAGCGCCTTCACCTCAGCGACGTTCACGCGTCATCTCCCCTCGCCACTCATGCAGTTTCCTGGCCACAGCCAGCAGGTCGTCCCGGTTGGCGGCGGCGTCGGCCTCGGCCGCCAGCTCGGCCGGCGAAGATACGCCTCGGCGGGCCGCCAGCTCGTCCAGCCAGCCTTCCTCAGCCACGTGACCGCCGGCGCCGCGCGTGACCGCCGCGCGGGTCAGGGCCGCATAGGCGGGCGCCAGCTCGTGCTCCTTGCGCGCCGCGCGTATCAGGTCAGCCGAGTTGTCGACCAGGGCCCGCGCGCCAAGTGCGAAGGCGCGTCCGCGCCGCCGCGGCTGGCCGAAGCGCGCCAGGGCGTGCAGCCCCATCAGCAGGCCGGCCGCCACCGCGATCAGGGTCGCCGCCAGCCACGGTGGCTCCAGCATCAGCCGGCCCAGGCCTCGCCCACGCTCATATCCGTTCAGCGTCACGTCGAAGAGCAGGGACCGCTCACCGCGCGCGGTCTGCAGGATCGACAGCGCCGCCCGCGCCGTATCCCGGCTGGCGAGGCCCTGGTTGTTCAGGAGGTCCGGCTCGGCCAGCACCCAGATACTCGGCGTCTTGGTGGAACGCACGAGGACGGCCCGACCTTGATCGTCCACCAGCAGGGGGGTCCAGCCCTGGCCTCCGATGGTCGCCAGGCTGTCGATCTCTCCGGTCCGCATCGCCGGGACATCCGCGAACGGCCCATCGGCGCCGCGGAGCACCGGGCGCGAACGGCCCTTGCGATAGGTCACCTCGGTCTTCGGCGCATACGAGGCAAGGAGCGCCGTCAGACCCCGGTCGCCCGGCATCACCCCCACCTTGCGGACGAACCCCCGCCGGATGGGGTCGGGCGCCGCCAGCCATTTCGGCAGCACGATGAGGGTCAGCGCGCCCTTGGGATAGGCCTGTAGCTCCTTGGGGCTGAGGCCCATCTCGGGCGTGAGGATGACGACGGAATCCGCCGGCTGGCTCGGCCGTATCCGGCTGACCACCACTGGCGCGCCCGCCGCCTTCATGAAGATCGGCGCGCCCGCATAGCCCACCGCCGACTTCGACAGGGCGTGGGCCCGCCCGTCCTGGCCGCCGCGCAGGTCGGGCGCATAGGCCGAGAGGACGGCCAGGCCAGCCAGGGACACGACGCCCACGATCACCAGAATGAGGATGACCCTGGGCGAGAAGGCCTGGGGTTGCGAGGCCGGCTCCGCGCTCATCGCCAGCCCTCCGCGAAGGCGAAGGCCTCGTAGTCCGCGCGGGCCGACTGGAACGCCTCAGCCCCTGCCGGACGTCCGCCGAAGAAGGTGCGTTCCACCGCTTCCGCCAGACGGGCGAACGCCGACCGGGCGTCGGCGGGCAACACGGCGAGCGCGGCGATGTCGCGGCTGGTGAGCGCGGGCTTCACCACCCCGGGTCGCCGCGCGACCAGGTCGTCGATCGAGCGGAACAGCAGGAGGTGGATCGCCTCGTCGAACCGTCCGGCGGCGGCAAGTCCGTCGGCGTCCTCCAGCAGCGCCCGGGCCTTGGCGGGCTCCGGTCGCCAGTCGGTGACCGTCTTGTCCGTCGCCTTGCGGAACCATCGCTCGGGTACGAGTTCGCGCAGGATGAAATAGAGGATCAGAGCCGCGCCCACGGCCAGGCCGCCCCAGAACACGTACTTCAGGAAAGGGCCGATCTGTTCAAGGAAGCGGACCAGCGCTTCCGCCCAGGCCGGCGGCGCTTCCGCCTTGGCGACATTGAAATCGAATTGGAGCCCCGGCGTCTCGCGCAAGGCCGCGTGCGCCGCCGCGAGCTGCTGCTCAGCCGCCTGCCCGCCTGACGCCTCACCTGCCCCCGCCACGCACACTCCCGAGTTGCAGGCCGAACCTAGAGCACGTGGCGCGGCCCGCAACCCTTGACCGATAGCCAGGTTGGGTCGACCACGTTCCCATGACCGACCTTGCACCGTTCATTCGCGGCCTGCCCAAGGCTGAACTGCATCTGCACATCGAGGGCAGCCTCGAGCCGGAACAGATGTTCGAGTTCGCCCGGCGGAACCGGGTCGCCCTGCCCTTCAACACCGTGGAGGAGGTTCGCGCCGCCTACGCCTTCTCCAATCTCCAGGACTTCCTGGACATCTACTACCAGGGCGCCGGGGTCCTGCTGGTCGAGGACGATTTCAGGGACTTGGCTCTGGCCTACTTCCGGCGCGTGGCCGCCGACGGCTGCCGCCATGTGGAGCTGTTCTTCGACCCCCAGACCCACACGGACCGCGGCATCCCGTTCTCGGTGGTGGCCGAGGGGCTGCTCGCCGGGATATCGGAGGCCGAGCGGACCCTGGGCGTGACCTCCAGCCTCATCCTCTGCTTCCTGCGCCACCTGGACGAGGACGCCGCGATCGCCACCCTGAAGGCCGCCGAGCCCTATCTCGACCGGATCCAGGGCGTCGGCCTGGATTCTTCGGAAGTCGGCCATCCGCCATCCAAGTTCGCGCGGGTGTTCAAGGCCGCGCGCGAGCGGGGCCTGAAGCTGGTGGCCCACGCCGGCGAGGAGGGCCCGCCCGAGTACGTGTGGGAGGCGCTGGACGTCCTGCACGTGGACCGGATCGACCACGGCAACCGCGCCCTCGAGGACGCGGCCCTCGTGAAACGCCTCGCTGCCGAAGGAATGACGCTCACCGTCTGCCCGCTCTCGAACCTCAAGCTCTGCGTGGTGGACGACCTGAAGGCCCATCCGCTCAAGCGGATGCTGGACCTCGGCCTGCGCGCCACCATCAATTCGGACGATCCGGCCTATTTCGGCGGCTACCTCGGCCAGAACTGGATCGAGGTCGCAGAGGCCCTCTCGCTCACCCGCGCCGACCTGGTGATGCTGGCGAAGAACAGCTTCACCGGCTCGTTCCTGCCGCCGGCGGTCGTCCGACGCCACCTGGCGGACATCGACGCCTATGTGGCCGCCGGCGGCTGAAGGGTTGCGCACGAGGCGTGAACAGCGGCAGTCTCGAAGTTGAACGGCGCGTCATGATGCCGGCAGGGACGAGACATATGATCAGGTTCGCCACCGCACTTCTGGCCGCTTCGGCGCTCGTCGGCGCCGCCGAGGCCCGCACGCTCAGCGTCAGCCCCGGGCCCGACGCGCAGGAGCGGATTCAGACCGCCCTCCTGGACGCCAAGCCCGGCGACATCGTGAAGCTGGCCGCCGGCCGGTACGAACTCTCCGACGGCCTCTCGCTCGACGTCGATCAGGTTACGGTCAAAGGCGCCGGGCCCGACGCCACCATCCTGTCCTTCAAGGGCCAGAAGGGCGCCGGCGAGGGGCTGCTGGTCACATCCGACCGCGTGACCCTGCGCGACTTCGCGGTGGAGGACACCCGCGGCGACGGGGTGAAGTCCAAGGGCTCGGACCAGATCAGCTTCCTGAACCTGCGGGTCGAGTGGACGAATGGGCCGAACGAGAAGAACGGCGCCTACGGCGTCTACCCGGTCTCGTCCACCAATGTGCTGATCGACAAGGTGACCGTCCGCGGAGCCTCGGACGCCGGCATCTATGTCGGGCAGTCGAAGAACATCGTGGTGAAGAACAGCCGCGCCGAGTTCAACGTCGCCGGGATCGAGATCGAGAACTCGATGAACGCCGACGTGTTCGACAACGTCGCCACCCGCAACACCGGCGGCATCCTGGTGTTCGACCTGCCCAACCTGCCTCAGATGGGCGGCCACTCCACCCGCCTCTTCCGCAACAAGGTGGTGCAGAACGACACGGCCAACTTCGCGCCGAAGGGCAACATCGTGGCGGGCGTCCCGGTGGGCACCGGGATCATGGTGATGGCCAACCGCAACGTCCACGTCTTCGAAAACGAGATCGACGGCAACCAGTCCGCGGCGGTGATGCTGGTCAGCTACACCCAGACGTTCGACGACAAGACCTACAATCCCCTGCCCCGGGACATCGTCGTTCGGAACAACCGGATCGGAAAGAACGGCTACGACGCCAAGTTCGCCGGCGCCGAGATCCTGGCGAAGGAACTGGGCGGGGTCATCCCGCCGATCATGTGGGACGGGGTCACCCAGCACGCCCAGAATGCAGACCCCGTGCGCGTGCGGCTCATCGACGGGCCCGTGCTGAACCTCAATCTCGCCGCGCCCGGGGCGCTGATGAGCGCCAAGCCGGCCGTCGTCGACCGCCTGGGCGATGCGGTGCTGGCCGAGCCCAAGCCCGTGAGCCTCCCCAAGCCGCAGGCGGACCTGGGCGCCTAGGAGGCGGTGTTGAGGTCCTGGATCGCCGCTCTCGCCGCGCTGCTGTGCCTGGGGGCGGCGCCTGGACCACGGCCGGTGGCCCAAGACGTGGTGCTGGCCGAGACGCCGGCGCCCCGGCTCGCAGACTACCGGCTGTTCCTCGACGCCGCCGGGCGACGGCCGAACGCTGGCCTGACGCCCTATGCGCTGAACACGCCGCTGTTCACCGACTACGCCGAGAAGTTCCGATACCTCTATCTGCCGCCGGGGACCAAGGCGCGGTACCGGGCACAGGGGGCCCTGGAGTTTCCCGTCGGCGCGGTGCTCGTGAAGACCTTCGCCTATCCGGCCGACCTGCGTCGCCCCGCCGAGGACGTCCGCTATCTCGAAACGCGACTGCTGATCCGCAAGGCGAACGGCTGGATCGCCCTCGCCTACGTCTGGAACGCCGAGCAGACCGACGCGGTGCTCAAGCGCGCAGGCGCCCGTCTCGACGTCCGGTTCATCGATGCCCAGGGACAGCCGCGCCAGGTCGACTACGCCGTCCCGAACCAGAACCAGTGCAAGGAGTGCCACCAGCTCGACAAGCAGGTCGCCCCGATCGGACCGAAGGCCCAGAACCTCAACGGGGATTTCGCCTATCCGGACGGCCAGCGTAACCAGCTCGCCCACTGGACCAAGGCGGGTCTGCTCGCAGGCGCGCCGCCTCCTGGCGCGGCGCCGCGCGCGGCCCGATGGGACGATCCGGCCGAGCCGCTGGAGGCGCGCGCCCGCGCCTACCTCGACGCCAACTGCGCCCACTGCCACAACCCGCGCGGCATCGCCTCGAACTCCGGCCTGTTCCTCGACCTCGGCGAGACGCGCCGGGCGGCGCTTGGCGTGGGCAAGGGGCCGGTGGCCGCCGGCCGCGGCGCGGGGAACCTCAAGGTCAGCATCGAGCCCGGCCATCCCGAGGCCTCGATCCTCGCCTACCGGATGGCCTCGACCGAGCCGGGGGTGATGATGCCGGAACTGGGCCGGTCGATGGTGCACGAGGAGGGCTTGGCGCTGATCGAGGACTACATCCGTCGGATGCCGCCGCAGTGAGTCTGTCCCGACGCAGCGCCCTGGCCAGCGGCTTCGCCGCCCTGGCCGCGCCGGCGCTCGCCGAGCCGGTGCGCGACGCCGCACCGCCCGCCTCCGATGCGTTCGCCTGGCGTGGCTACGAGGCCCTGCTTCGCGCGCGGATCGAGGATGCCGGCGGCGGACGTTTCGACGAGGACGGCGCTCGCGCGGCGCTCGACGCCACCAATGCCGCGCGTCGGGCCGCGGGCGCGCCGGTGCTGGCCTGGCACGACGAACTCTCCGCAGCCGCCCGCGCCCATGCGGGTGACCTCGCCCGGCGCGCCTATGTGGAGCATCTGTCCCCAGAAGGGTTCGATCCCAGCCACCGGCTGTGGCTACTGGGCCGCACGACCATCGGCTCTCCCTCGGAGAACATCGCCTATCACCACGGCGACGGCCCGCCTGCCTCGGCCGCGCACCTGATCGGAAGGCTGCGGAAGAGCCCGGGCCACTGGGCCAACCTCCTGCGCGCCAGCCACACCCATGCCGCGTACGCCCTGGTCCGTGGCCCGCGAAGCGCCTGGCTGGTCGGACTCTACGCGCAACCCCTGGCGGCGCTCCCCGAGCCGCTGCCCTTCCAGGCCCAGGGCCCCGACATCGCTCGTGCGCTGCGCAGCCTTCCGAACGACCTGCGGCTCCGGCTGGCTGTCCCGCAGGGCGCGCGCCTCGGCAAGGTGGAGGGAACCCCGCCCGTCATGCAGCTCACGGCCCTGCGCCGGACCGACGTCGGCCGCTTCGACGTGATCGGCGGCCCCATCTTCCTCGCCACCCAGGCCTAGTTGCGGCCGGGGTAGCGCGCGCCTGCCCGCCGACCGCCTGGCGCCGCCTTCAGAAAGGCTGGTTTGCCGGACGCGGGGTAAGGCCGCTATCGCTGGGTCAGATCCCGTCCGGAGACGCGCCTTGTCTGACCTCTTCGCCCCGATGAGCTTCGCCCACGGCCCGGCCATGAAGAACCGCTTCATGCTGGCCCCGCTGACCAATCTGCAGAGCCATCCGGACGGCACGCTGTCGGACGACGAGTTCAACTGGCTCACCCTGCGAGCCAAGGGCGGGTTCGGCCTCACCATGACCTGCGCGGCCCATGTGCAGGCGGTGGGACAGGGCTTTCCGGGTCAGCTCGGCATCTTCGGCGATCAGCACCTCCCCGGACTTTCGCGCCTCGCCGCGGCGATCAAGGCTGCCGGCTCGGTCTCTTCGGTCCAGCTCCACCACGCCGGAAACCGCTCGCCGAAGGAACTCGTGGGCCAGCCGGTCTGCCCTTCCGACGATCCAGAGACCGGCGCGCGGGGCCTCTCGCTGCACGAGGTGGAACAGCTCGTCGAAGACTTCATCGTCGCCGCCGTCAGGGCCGAGCGGGCGGGCTTCGAGGGCGTCGAGATCCATGGCGCCCACGGCTACATCCTGGCCCAGTTCCTCTCGCCGGAAATCAACAAGCGCGAGGACCGCTACGGCGGCTCGCTCGAGAACCGCGCGCGCATCATCTTCGAGATCATCGAAGGCGTGCGGAGCCGCACCGGCCCGGACTTCCAGATCGGCCTACGCCTGTCTCCGGAGCGGTTCGGCCTGAAGCTGGCGGAAATCCGGGACACGGCCCAGGCGATCCTCAAGGACGGCCGGATCGACTACCTCGACATGTCGCTGTGGGATGTCTTCAAGGAGCCGGTCGAGGAGGCCTTCCAGGGCCGGAGCCTGATGAGCTACTTCACCGAGCTGGATCGCGGTCAGGTGCGCCTGGGCGTCGCCGGCAAGATAGCCTCGCCGGCCATCGCTTCACGGATGCTGACCGACGGAGCGGACTACGTCCTGATCGGGCGCGCGGCCATCCTGCATCACGATTTCCCCGAGCGGTCCCGCGATCCGGCCTTCACGCCCGTCGCCCTGCCCGTCACGGCCGAATACCTGGCGAACGAGGGCCTGGGCCCCGCCTTCGTGAAGTACATGTCGACCTGGCCAGGCTTCGTCCAGGCCGCGTAGGCCCTCCCGTCGCGCCCGCGCGTTCCAGAACAGGACGCCAAGCGCGACGATGGCATAGGCCACGCAGGCCAGGGCGAAGACTTCGGGGTGCAATTCCAGCGACATGCCGGACATCCTCTCAATTGGAGAGGGAGTGTGCGCCGACGGTGGCGCCGTGGAAATTTCGCAGCGCTCCCTAGGTAGCAACCCGTAGGGAGCTCTCCATAGGCGCGAGTGCGGCCGGCATGGGCCCGCCGGTCGCCCAGTCCAGAAGCTCGACCGGATGGACAACCGGCGCCGCCAGGGCCGGCGAGAGCTGGGCCATGCATCCGACGTTGCCGGCCGCCACCACCGCCGCGCCAGTGGCCGCGATGTTGGCCGCCTTGCGATCGCGCAGGCGGCCCGCCAGTTCCGGCTGCAGGATGTTGTAGACGCCGGCCGAACCGCAGCAGAGGTGGCCCTCTGGGACGCTGCGGACGTCAAAGCCCGCCTCAGCCAGGAGGCGCGGTGGCTGCGCCTTGATCTGCTGACCGTGCTGCAGCGAGCAAGCCGCATGATAGGCGACGCTGGGCCGCCGCTGTTTCACCACTGGCGGCAGGCCCACTTCGTCGATGAACTCCAGGACGTCCCGGGCGGGAACGGCCTCGCCGACAAGGCGGCGGTAGCTCTTCAGCATGGTCCCGCAGCCGGCGGCCGTGGCGATGATCGCATCGACCGGGCCGACCGCCGCCCAGGCCGCCAGGTTGCTGCGCGCCATGCTGCGCGCTTCCCCGGCCCGACCCAGGTGTTCCGACAAGGCGCCGCAGCAGCCCTCGCCCTCCGCCAGCACCACCTCGTAACCGGCGCGCGTCAGCAGGCGGATCGCGGCGGCGCGCACCTGCGGCGTCATCTCTGGCTCGACGCAGCCCTGCAGCAGGATGACCCGCCCCCGCCGCTCGCCATGGGCCGAGGTCGACACCTTCGGCATCCTGGCAGGGGACGGCACGAGGCGCAGGAGCGCCGCGAGCGGGGCCAGCCCTAGGCGCGCCAGGAGCGGCTCAAGAGGCCGGGCCAGACGCCCCAGGCGCAGCGCCGACCGCAGGCGCGCCGGCCGCGTCATCACCGCGGGGATCAGCGCCCGCAGCACCCGCTCAGGCAGGGGCCGCACCCTGTGGGCCTCGATGTGCGCCCGAGCGTGATCGATGAGCTGGGCATAGTCCACGCCCGACGGACAGGTCGTGGTGCAGGCCAGGCACGACAGGCACCGATCCACGTGCTTCACGGCTTCCGGCGACGGCGGCCCGCCATCTTCCAGCATCCGCCGGATCAGCTCGATCCGTCCACGCGGACTGTCGCGCTCGTCGCCCAGAAGCACGTAGGTCGGACAGGTCGCGGTGCAGAAGCCGCAGTGGACGCATTTTCGGATCGCGCCGGCGGAGGCGGCGATCTCCGGGTCGGCCAGTTGCTCGGGCGTGAAAGCCGTCTTCACGACGTCGCCTCCATCCGTCCGGGATTGAGGACGCCTAGGGGATCAAATGCGGCCTTCACCCGCGCCTGCAGCGCCGCCAGGGCCCCGTACCGCGGGCCGAAAGCCTCGTGCCCGCGCAGCCCGAGCGCGTGGCCGCCCAGTTCCCGCGCCACGGCATGGACCTTGGCCGGCGGCTCCTCGGTGGCCAGCCAGACGAGCCCGCCGCCCCAGTCGTAGAGGGCGTCCCCCGGCAGTCCGTGCGGCCCGCGCCAACCCTGCGCCGGCGGCAGCGACAGCCGCCAGAGGGGCCGCGGATCGCTGGCGATGGCCTCGACCTCGCGCACCTGCGTCCAGAAATCCCGCGAGTGCCCAGCATCCAGCATTTCGATGCGTCCGAACCCCTTCAGCACGGCGGAGAGGGCCTCGGCCCGCGCCGCGACCGAGGCGTCGAACCCTTCCAGCCTCAGCGCCGTCACCGCCATCTCGGCCTTCAGGGGCCGGGCGCGCGCCGCGAAGCTCGGCAAGTGCGCCGCCCCAGACACCTCGAACGGGCCGTTCAGCGCCACGGTCATCGCCTCGCTGGCGCGCACGTCCGGCAGGCCGAACAGCAAAAGGGTGGTCTCGGTGCGCGGCGCGGGCAGCACCTTCACCGTCACCTGCGTCAGCACTGCCAGAGTCCCCCACGAGCCGGCGAGCAGCTTCATGAGGTCGTAGCCGGTGACGTTCTTCACCACCCGTCCGCCGGCCTTGAACATCTCGCCGCGGCCCGACACGGCCTCGAAGCCCAGGAAATGGTCGCGGGCCGCGCCGGCGCGGATGCGCCGGGGTCCGGAAAGGTTCGCCGACAGCACGCCGCCCAACGTCGGCTCGCCACGCGAGGCCAGGAGACGCGTCCAGCGCGGCGGTTCGAAGGCCAGCATCTGTCCCTTGGCCGCGGTCAGCCGCTCCAGGTCCTCGATCCGCACGCCCGGTTCGCAGGTGAGCGTCAGCTCCTCCGGCGAATAGTCTACGATCCGATCCAGCCGCGCGGTGGACAGCACCGCGTCCACCGGCTCCATCGAGCCCACCGAACGCTTGGTGCCGCCGCCGGTCACCGCCAGCCGCCGCGCCCCGGCGCCCGCTTCGGCGACGATGGCCTGCACCTCCTCGGCGCTGGTCGGCTTCAGGGCGCGGAGCATCGTGTCGGGCATCAGAAGCGCGGCAGCTCCGGGAACGCCAGCTTGCCCCTGTGGACGTGCATCCGTCCCAGCTCGGCGCAGCGGTGCAGGGTCGGGAACACCTTACCGGGGTTCAGCAGCAGGCCCGGGTCGAAGGCGCATTTCACGCGCTGCTGGCAGGCGAGGTCGGTGGCGTCGAACATCTCGCTCATCAGGTCCCGCTTCTCCACCCCCACCCCATGCTCGCCTGTGAGCACGCCGCCGACGGCGACGCACAGCTTCAGGATGTCGGCGCCGAACGCCTCGGCCCGCTCCAGCTCCCCCGGCCTGTCGGCGTCGTAGAGGATCAGGGGGTGCAGGTTGCCGTCGCCGGCGTGGAAGACGTTGGCGACGCCCAGCCCGTAGTGCGCCGAGAGCTCGGTGATCCGCGTCAGCACCTGCGGCAGCTTCCCGCGCGGGATGGTGCCGTCCATGCAGAAGTAGTCCGGCGCGATCCGCCCCACCGCCGGGAAGGCGGCCTTCCGGCCAGCCCAGAAGGCCAGCCGCTCGGCCTCGTTCTGCGACACGCGCACGAAGTCCGCCCCGCGCGCCGACGCCAGGGCGCGGACATGGCCGGTCAGTTCGGCGCACTCGGCCTCGGGCCCGTCCAGCTCGACGATGAGCAGGGCCGCGGCGTCCACCGGATAGCCCGCGCCCACAAACGCCTCGGCCGCCCGGATGGCCGGGTTGTCCATCATTTCCAGCCCCGCCGGGATCACGCCCGCGGCGATGATGTCGCCGACCGTCGCGCCGGCCGCCTCGACCGTCGGGAATCCCAGCAGCAGCGCCTGAGCCGTCTGCGGCTTGGGCAGGATGCGGACCGTCACCTCCGTGACCACACCCAACAGTCCCTCCGAGCCTGTCACCAGTCCCAGCAGGTCATAGCCGTCAGCGTCCATCGCCTTGCCGCCCAGCCGGACAATCTCGCCGCTCATCAGCACGAGTTCGCAGCCCAGAAGGTTGTTGGTGGTCAGGCCGTACTTCAGGCAGTGCACGCCGCCAGAGTTCTCCGCCACGTTGCCGCCGATGGTGCAGGCGATCTGGCTGGACGGATCGGGGGCATAGTAGAATCCCGCAGCCTCCACGGCCGCGGTGATCCCGAGGTTGGTCACGCCCGGTTGAACCACGGCGCAGCGGTTGGCGTAGTCGACCTCCAGCACCCGGTTGAACTTCGACAGGCCCAGGACCACGCCGTCCGCCAGCGGCAGCGCTCCGCCCGACAGCGATGTGCCCGCCCCCCGCGGCACCACCTTCACGCCGTTCGCCTGGCACCAGGCCAGCACCTGCGAGACCTGGGCCGTCGTCTCCGGCAGCACCACCGCCAGCGGGGTCTGCCGATAGGCCGAGAGACCGTCGCTCTCGAAGGGAACCAGGCCTGCGGGCTCAGACACCACGCCCTCGCCCGGCACGATCCGTTGCAGCGCGCGCACGATCTCGGCCTTGCGGGCGAGCAGCGCGGGGTCGGGGACGGGCATCTTCACGAGCGGAACCGTAGGCGCAGACTCACCGCCGCTCCAGCTACTTCCCTTCGAACTGCGCGGTGCGCTTCTCGTTGAACGCGGCCACGCCTTCGCGCCGGTCGGCGGTCGTGAAGAGGTGGTTGTAGACCGTGAGCTCCAGGTCCATCGCCTGCTTCAACTCCAGGTCCAGGCCGCCATGCACGACGCGCTTGGCGCCGCGCACCGAGAGCGGCGCCTTGCTGGCGATCAGCGTCGCAACGCCCAGCACCGTCTCCATCAGCCTGTCCGCCGGAACGACATCGCTGACCAGACCCCAGGCCTGCGCCTTTTCCGCAGTGAATGGCGAGGCCGTCGTCAGGATCTCCACGGCCCGGCGTGGCCCGACGGCGCGGGTCAGCAACTGTGTCCCGCCCAGGCCCGGGATGATGCCCAGCCCCGCCTCGGGCAGGCCGAACCTCGCGCCCTCGGCCGCATAGGCGAAGTCGCAGGCCAGGGTCATCTCGCAGCCGCCGCCCATGGCCGCGCCCTGCACCGCGGCGATCACCGGGACCGGACAGGCGAGCTGGGCGCGGATCATGGCCTCGAACAGCCGATGCTGCTCGGCCCAGGCCTCGTCGGTCATGCCGTTGCGTTCCTTGAGGTCAGCCCCGGCCTGGAAGTGCTTGCCCTCGCCGCGCAGGATCACGCAGCGCAGGCCCTCGTCGGCGCGCAGGTTCGACCAGACGTCCAGCAGTTCGCGGCCCATCTGGGTGGAGAGCGCATTGGCCACGTCGGGGCGGTTGAAGGCGATCACCTTCACGCCCGGCGCAGTCTCATCGACCTTGATGGTTTCGTAGGTCATCTCATCCCCCGCGCGCCGCAGGCGCTGTCTTATTCAACCACGGACCATCACAGACCACCGCGGACGGTTGGCGGACAGTGTCCGTGTTGGTCTGTGATGGTCTGTGGCCAATCTTTTCGGCGCCGACGCGCCATGGAGTCGGTCAGAAGCTCTTGGGCTGGCCCAGGACGTGGGTGGCCACGTGGCTGAGGATGAGGTTCGTCGAGATCGGGGCCACCTGGTAGAGGCGCGTCTCGCGGAACTTCCGCTCGATGTCGTACTCCTCGGCGAAGCCGAAGCCGCCGTGGGTCTGCAGGGCCATGTCGGCGGCGAACCAGCTCGCTTCCGAGGCCACCAGCTTGGCCATGTTGGCCTCGGTCCCGCAGGGCTCGCCGGCCTCGAACAGCTCGGCCGCGCGATCGACCATCAGGCTCGCCGAGGTCATCTGGACGTAGGCGCGGGCCAGCGGGAACTGCACGCCCTGGTTCTCCCCGATGGGCCGGCCGAACACGACGCGGTCCTTGGCGTACTGGCTGGCCCGGTCGATGAAGAACCGCGCGTCGCCGATGCACTCCGAGGCGATGAGGATGCGCTCGGCGTTCATGCCGTCGAGGATATATTTGAAGCCCTTGCCCTCCTGGCCGACCAGGTTCTCGGCCGGCACCTCCAGGTCCTCGAAGAAGAGCTCGGTGGTGGCGTGGTTCAGCATGGTGCGGACCGGCCGGATCGTCAGGCCATTGCCCACCGCCTGGTTCATGTCGACCAGCAGCACGCTCATACCGTCCGACGGCTTGGAGACCTGGTCGCGCGGCGTCGTCCGGCACAGCAGGACCATCAGGTCCGAGTGCTCGGCCCGGCTGATCCAGATCTTCCGGCCCGACACGACATACTTGTCGCCGACCTTCTTCGCGAAGGTGGTGATGCGGGTGGTGTCGGTGCCGGCGTCCGGCTCGGTGACCCCGAAGGCCTGCAGGCGCAGCTCACCGGTGGCGATCTTCGGGAGGTAGGCCTCCTTCTGCGCCGGCGTGCCGTGCCGCAGCACCGTGCCCATCGTGTACATCTGGGCGTGGCAGGCGCCGCCGTTGCAGCCCGAGCGGTGGATCTCCTCCAGCACCGCCGTCGCGGCCCGCAGGCCGAGCCCCGAGCCGCCGTACTCCTCGGGGATCAGCACCGAGAGGAAGCCGGCCTCGGTCAGGGCCTGGACGAACGCGGTCGGATAGGCCCGGTCGCGGTCGAGCTCGCGCCAGTAGGCGCCGGGGAAGCGCGCGCACAGCTTGCGCACGGCCTCGCGGATTTCGGGGAAGCTTTCCTGGGTCACGCCGCGCTCTCTGCCACGGGAACGCTGCGTGAGCCTAGAGGGACGTCATGTGCGCACCGCGCTCCCGTTCCCTTTTAGTTCTTTACATTGCACTGCATTCGCGCTGAGGTTGTGCATCCGCGCGCGCGCCAGGATCGGGTACGGCGACGGATCTGGGGCGAGACAAATGACGATCGAGAACCTGAAGCAGCAAGTCGCCGCTCCCGACGCTCCCTTCGAGGCCTTTGAAGGACCGTGGGAACCGATAGAGGCAGAGCTCCGTACGCCGCTGCCCCAGGACTACAAGGACTTCGTCCGCCTCTACGGCAACGGCTATTTCATGGAGTTCCTGGGGATCTACGTTCCCCGGACCAGCAACCCGAACACGCGGTTCGAGCGGAACGCCCCGCTGATCAGCCGCATGTTCCTGGAAGCGGCCGAGGAAGACGATGAAGAGCTCACCTACCCATTCTGGCCTACGCCCAGCGGCCTGATCTCCTTCGGCGCGACCGACAACGGCGACATGCTGTTCTGGCGCGCCCAGGGACACCCGGACACCTGGCGTGTCGTGATCTGGGACCGAGGGCTCCAGACTTTCGAGGCCCTCGACTGCGACCTCACCGACTTCCTGGCCGGGCTCGCGACCGGAGATATCCAGCCGGAGGCGTTCCCCGGCGACCTCCTGGTCTGTGATCATCTCTTCCAACCGCATACGGAGGGCGCAGGGGAGGAATAGATCGTCGCGTTGGGCACGCTCTTTCCGCAAAATGGGGAGTGGCGAGACGAGAACGTAGTCAAACTGACAAATCTGGGTCTGAGCTGCCACACTTCTCCGCTGGACTGGAAGTTTCGACCTCGCGCAGACAATCTTGACCACCAAGGCCAAAAGGCGGTCTAGGTGCGGCAGTCCCGTCTGAGGCGCGCCGGTTCGCATTCCGGCCCACGTCCGGCGGATCGCGAGAAGCCGCTGAAGGACTGTGATGAGGAAACTGAACTCGGGCCTGGACATCGGCTCGGCCGCCTTCGCCGCCAACGCCGCGCTGAACCGGGGGCTGGCGGAGGAACTTCGCGCCCGCTCGGCGCAAGCGGCCCTGGGCGGCTCGGCGCAGAGCCGCGAGCGGCATACCTCTCGCGGTAAGCTGCTGCCCCGCGATCGCGTCCTGCGCCTGCTGGACCCGGGCTCTCCGTTCCTGGAGGTCGGCGGGCTGGCCGCGGGCGGCATGTACGACGACGAGGCGCCGGCCGCCGGGGTCATCACCGGCATCGGCCGCGTCTCGGGCCGCGAGGTGATGATCGTCGCCAACGACGCCACGGTGAAGGGCGGGGCCTACTACCCCATCACTGTGAAAAAGCATCTCCGCGCCCAGGAGATCGCCATGCAGAACCGCCTGCCCTGCGTCTATCTGGTGGACTCCGGCGGCGCGAACCTGCCGCACCAGGCGGAGGTCTTCCCAGACCGCGATCACTTCGGCCGCATCTTCTTCAACCAGGCCCGGATGAGCGCCGAGGGCATCGCCCAGATCGCCTGCGTCATGGGCTCGTGCACCGCCGGCGGCGCCTATGTCCCGGCCATGAGCGACGAGACGGTCATCGTCCGCAATCAGGGCACCATCTTCCTCGGCGGGCCGCCGCTGGTGAAGGCCGCCACGGGCGAGATCATCAGCGCCGAGGAGCTCGGCGGCGCCGACACCCACGGCCGCCGCTCGGGCGTGGTCGACCACGTGGCCGAGAATGACGAGCACGCCCTCGCCATTGTGCGCCGCATCGTCGCCAACCTCAACACCACCAAGGCCGTCGACCTCACCCTCGCCGAGCCCGAGCCGCCCGCATACGACCCCGAGGAGCTGTACGGCGTCATCCCACCCGACGTGCGCGCGCCCTACGACGTGCGCGAGGTGATCGCCCGCATCGTCGACGGCAGCCGCTTCGACGAGTTCAAGGCGCTCTACGGCACGACCCTGGTCTGCGGCTTCGCCCGCATCTGGGGCTATCCAGTCGCGATCCTCGCCAACAACGGCGTGCTGTTCTCGGAAAGCGCATTGAAGGGCGCCCACTTCATCGAGTTGGCCTGCAAGCGGAAGATCCCGTTGGTGTTCCTGCAGAACATCTCGGGCTTCATGGTCGGCGGAAAGTACGAGGCCGGCGGCATCGCCAAGGACGGCGCCAAGCTGGTCACCGCCGTCGCCTCGGCCGAGGTCCCGAAGTTCACCGTCCTGATCGGCGGCTCGTTCGGCGCCGGCAACTACGGCATGTGCGGCCGGGCCTATTCCCCGCGCTTTCTCTGGACGTGGCCCAACAGCCGCATCAGCGTGATGGGCGGCGAACAGGCGGCCAGCGTCCTGGCCACCGTCCACCGCGACGCCGACAAGTGGACGAAGGACGAGGAGGAGGCCTTCAAGGCCCCGGTCCGCCAGCGTTACGAAGACGAGGGCAACCCCTACTACGCCACCGCCCGCCTGTGGGACGACGGCGTCATCGACCCGGCCCAGACCCGCGACGTCCTGGGCCTCTCCATCTCCGCGTCCCTGAACGCCCCCATCCCCGAGACGCGCTTCGGCGTGTTCCGGATGTGAGGCGCGAAATGGCGAGCCTCGTGGCGCGTCAGCGCCCTCAACTCCACCACGGACCATCACAGACCATCACGGACCAGGGGCCGGCGTTGTCCGTGTTGGTCCGTGATGGTCTGCGGTTCCAAAATGACTGCGCCTGCGGCGCGTGGGGCGTCTGATGTTCAAGTCCGTTCTGGTCGCCAACAGGGGCGAGATCGCCCGGCGCGTCTTCGCCACGGCCCGCCGGCTCGGGATCGAGACCGTGGCCGTCTATTCCGAGGCGGACACCCAGGCCGCACACGTCCGCGACGCCGACCGGGCGGTGCTGATCGGGCCGGCCGCGGCGCGCGAGAGCTACCTCGTCGGCGAGCGGATCATCGAGGCCGCCAGGGCCGCCGGCGCCGAGGCCATCCATCCCGGCTACGGTTTCCTCTCCGAGAACGCCGACTTCGCCGAGGCGGTGACCGCCGCCGGACTGGCCTGGATCGGCCCGCCGCCATCGGCCATCCGCGCCATGGGCCTGAAGGACGCCGCCAAGGACCTGATGCAGAAGGCCGGCGTGCCCGTGACGCCCGGCTACCTCGGCGAGGACCAGTCGGCGAAGCGGCTGAAGGCGGAAGCCGAGGCCATCGGCTTCCCCGTGCTGATCAAGGCCGTGGCGGGCGGGGGTGGCAAGGGCATGCGCCTGGTCGAGAGCGCCGAGACATTCGACGCCGCCCTCGCCTCGTGCCAGCGCGAGGCCGCGGCCAGCTTCGGCGACGACCGGGTGCTGCTGGAAACCTATGTCACCCGCCCGCGCCACATCGAGGTGCAGGTGTTCGGCGACAGCCATGGCGACGTCGTCCACCTCTTCGAGCGCGACTGCTCGCTGCAACGCCGACACCAGAAGGTGATCGAGGAGGCGCCAGCGCCCGGCATGTCCGAAGAGGCCCGCGCCGCCGTGACGGCCGCCGCGGTCAAAGCCGCCCAGGCCGTGGGCTACGTCGGCGCCGGCACCGTCGAGTTCATCGCCGACGCCAGCCAGGGCCTCAAGGGCGACCGCATCTGGTTCATGGAGATGAACACCCGGCTGCAGGTGGAGCATCCCGTCACCGAGATGGTCACCGGCCTGGACCTCGTGGAGTGGCAGTTCCGCGTCGCCGCCGGCGAGCCGCTGCCGCTCAAGCAGGACGAAATACGCCTCAACGGCCACGCGGTCGAGGCGCGCCTCTACGCCGAGAACCCGGCCACCGGCTTCCTGCCGTCGATCGGCCGGCTGGACAGCTTCAGCCTGCCCACCGGCGTGCGCGTCGACGCTGGCGTTGAGGAGGGCGACGCCGTGACCCCCTTCTACGACCCGATGATCGCCAAGCTGATCTCGCATGCCCCGACCCGGGACCAGGCCGTGGCCGAACTGGCCGAGGCCTGCGCCGAGGTCGAGGTCCATCCGCTGAAGACCAACGCCGGCTTCCTGGTCCGCTGCCTGGAGAGCCCCGACTTCATCGTCGGCAGTGTCGACACCGGGTTGATCGGCCGCGAGCTCGAGACCCTGGCGACGCCCGCGGAGCCGTCGCCTGAGGCCCTGGCCACCGCCGGCTGGGCCTTCCGGGAGATGGTCGAGCGGGAGATCGAGGGCCAGGCCGCCACGCCCTGGGTGGCGCTGACCGGCTTCCGCCTGAACGGCCCCGCGGCCGCGACCACCCGGCTCTTCGTCGACGGCCGCGCCATCGAGGTCGAGATGGGCGACCAGCCCTCGCGTTCGGTCCACGTGCTGGGCGACGAGGAGGTGGTGGTGTTCGAGGGCGGCGAATCCTTCGTGTTCCGCGACCACCCGCCTGCCGCCGACGCCGACGGCGCCGCCGGCGACGGCCAGGTCCGCGCGCCGATGCCCGGCAAGGTCACCCAGGTCCTGGTGAAGGTCGGCGATAGGGTGGCCAAGGGCCAGGCCCTGCTGACCCTGGAAGCCATGAAGATGGAGCACACCCTCACGGCGGCGTTCGACGGGGTGGTGGCCGAGCTCAGCGCCGAGCTTGGCGCGCAGGTGAGTGAGGGAACCCTGCTCGCGCGATTGGCGGAGGCCTGAGGCGGGCGTAAGCTCGCCCCATGTCCGAGACCCTTGCCAGCGACCCGCTCGCCGACGCGCTGATCGAGGCGCTGGGGCCCGAGGCCGTCTTCACCGGCGAGGCCGCGCTTGAAAAGGCGCAGGGCGCCTGGATGCGGCTTGGCTCGCCGCGCGCGGTGGTCTTTCCCCGGAGCACCGAGGAGGTCTCGGCGGTCCTCAAGGTGGCGCACCGCCTGGGCGTCCCGGTCGTGCCCTGGGGCGGCAAGACCGGCCTGGCGGGCGGCGCCACCGCCGACGCCGCAATCGCGCTGAGCCTCGAGAAGATGAACCGGATCGAGGAGATCGACGTCGCCTCCGCGACCATGACCGTCGAGGCCGGCTGCATCCTGCAGGTCGCCTGCGAGGCCGCGGAGGCGCAGGGCCTGCTGCTGCCCCTCGACCTCGGCGCGCGGGGCTCGGCGACGATCGGCGGCAACATCTCCACCAACGCCGGCGGCAACCGGGTGGTCCGCTACGGCATGATGCGCGACATGGTGCTGGGGCTGGAGGCGGTGCTCGCGGACGGGACCATCGTCTCGTCCATGAACCGGCTGATGAAGAACAACACCGGCTACGACCTGAAGCAGCTGTTCATCGGCGCCGAAGGCACGCTGGGGGTCATCACCCGTGCGGTGCTGCGCCTGCGCAGCGCACCGCTCAGCCAGAACACCGCCTACGTCGCCACCGAGGATTTCGACTCCATCCCCCGCCTGCTGCGAATGCTGGAGAGCGCCCTCGGCGGCGGCCTTTCGGCGTTCGAGGTGATGTGGCCGGCCTTCTACACGCTCGTGACCACGCCGCCGGCTAACGGCACGCCGCCGCTGCCGCACGGCCATCCCTACTATGTGCTGGTGGAAGCCCTGGGCGGCGACGAGGCGGCCGACGCCGAACGGTTCGAGCGGGTGCTGGGGAAGGCCCTGGAGGACGGCCTGATCGTCGACGCCGTCATCGCCAAGAGCCAGGCCGAGCGGGCGAAGATGTGGGCCTTGCGCGACGACGTGGGCCAGGTGAACCGCAAGGGGCCGGCGATCACCTTCGACGTCTCCCTGCGGATCGCCGACATGCCCGCCTATGTGGCCGAGATCGACGGCAAGCTGCGGGCCCGTTGGCCGGACGTGGACAACTACGTCTTCGGCCACCTCGGCGACGGCAATCTCCACGTCCTCGTCTGGACGGGCGAGACGGGGCCTGAGGTGAAGAAGGCCGTCGAGGCGATTGTCTACGGCCCGCTGGAGGCGATCGGCGGCTCGGTCAGCGCCGAGCACGGCATCGGCCTGCACAAGAAGGCGTACCTCCCGCTGTCCCGCAGCGAGGCCGAGATCGCGCTGATGCGGACGCTCAAGCGTGCACTGGACCCGAAGGGCATCCTCAACCCCGGGAAGATCCTGGACGTCGCCTGAGCGCCGGCCTCACGCAGGGCCGGCGACCACCTTGGCGTCGTGCAGGCGCGCGATCTCACCGCCCGACATCCCGAGCACCTCGGCCAGAACCTC
This sequence comes from Phenylobacterium kunshanense, assembly GCF_003254525.1. GTDB lineage: Bacteria > Pseudomonadota > Alphaproteobacteria > Caulobacterales > Caulobacteraceae > Phenylobacterium > Phenylobacterium kunshanense. Next base: position 51,743 of record NZ_QFYS01000005.1, on the reverse strand, counting down.
GTCGGTGTGCTGGCCCAGGCGCGGTGCGGGAGCCACCGGCCGACGCACGTCCTGCGGGATGGTGCCCATGGCGCCGGGGGCCGGATACGACAGGCCGCTGGGGTGCTTCACGGTCTCGAACAGCGGGTTGTCCTTGAAGAGCCGCGTGTCGTTCAGCGCCGCGTCGAGCGTCTGGTAGCTGCCCCAGGTGACGCCGCCCGCGTCGAACGCCGGGGTCAGCTCGGCCGCCGTCTTGGCCGCGAAAGCGCGCTCGAACAGCGGATAGAGCCGCTCGCGGTGCGTGAACCGCAGGCCCTCGTCCTTGACGAACGAGACGCCCAGTTCGGCCTCCACGGCCGCCACGCCGGCGCCGATGCCCAGCACGTCCAGCGCCTTCTCCCACTGCTTGGGCGTGATGCAGAGCAACATCAGCTTCACGCCGTCCTTGGTCGTGAAGTCGCGGCCGAAGGCGCCGAAGACGTCGTTGCCCATCCGAGGCCGTTGGTGGCCGGTGAGCATGGTTTCGGCGGTGAAGCCCAGGTTGGCCATGGTCGCCGCGCCGATGTCGCTGAGCGGGGCGCGGATCTCGCGCCCGCCCTGGCCGCGCATCCGGGCGATCAGCGCCGACACCAGCGAGAAGGCGCAGTAGGCGCCGGTCAACAGGTCCCAGGCCGCCAGCACATGGTTCACCGGCCGCTCGTCGCCGACCGGGCCCGTCATCAGCGGCAGGCCCAGCGCCGAATTGATCGTGTAGTCCATGCCCTGGGAGCCGTCGGCCCACCCCATCACGCGGACGCAGATCAGGTCGTCGCGCAGCGCCTTCAGCTTGTCGTACGAGAGGAAGCCGTCGACCGGGAAGTTCGTGACGAAGAGGCCACCGTCCTCGCCGGGCGCCGCCGCCAGCCGCTGGGCGATCTCGCGCCCCTCGGGCCGGCCCAGGTCGAGGGCGACCGACTTCTTGGCCTTGTTCAGCCCCTCCCAGTAGAGGCTCATGCCATTCTCGGCGAGCGGCCACCGGCGGAAGTCCGGGCCGCCGCCGATGTTGTCGAACCGGATCACCTCGGCCCCGAACTGGGCGAGGTAGAGGCCGCATGTGGGCGCAGCCACGAAGGCCGAGCCTTCCACGACCCGCAGGCCCTTCAACAGATCGTACATGGGTCCTCCAACCGGCTCGGATGGCGCCTCATCGCAGGCTTACGCTCCGTCCGCCAAGGTCAGCGGACGAGAGCGGTCACCTCCGCCACCTCGTCAGCCGTCAGCACCCAGCTCGCCGTGGCGGCGTTGGCCCGAACCTGATCCGGCGTGGTGGCGCCCGCGATCACCGACGAGACGACGCGGTGGCCCAGCAGCCAGGCGAAGGCGAGGTCCAGGATCGTGTGGCCGCGCTCCCGCGCCCAGGCGTCCAGGGCCTCGACCCTGTCGAAGTTGGCGTCGTTCATGGCCGCCTGCCCCCGCGCGCCCCAGGCGGCGAGGCGGGAGTCGTTCGGCGGCGGCTCGCCCCGGCGGTACTTGCCCGACAGCAGGCCCGAAGCCAGCGGGAAGAACGGCAGGAAGCCGAGACCGAAGTGCTCGCAGGCCGGCAGGATCTCGCGCTCCACGTCGCGCTCCAGCAGCGAGTAAAGATTCTGCGCCGAGACGAACCGGCTCTGCCCCGCGGCGGTCCAGTCGGCATCGGCGATCTGCCAGCCCTCGTAGTTCGAGCAGCCGATGTAGCGGACCTTGCCCTGGGTCACGAGGTCGTCGAGGGCGCGCAGGGTCTCATCGACCGGCGTGTCCGGGTCTGGGCGGTGGTGCTGGTAGAGGTCGATGTAGTCGGTGCCCAGCCGGCGCAGGCTGTCCTCGACCGCCTGCATGATCCAGCGGCGGGAGCCGCCGCTCCGCTTCGGATCCTCCTGGACGCGCATGCCGAACTTGGTGGCCAGCACCACCTCGTGCCGACGCTTGCCCAGGGCCTTGCCGAGGAACACCTCCGACTGCGTTCCCCCATAGATGTCGGCAGTGTCGAACAGCGTGACGCCCGCATCGATGGCCGCGTTTACCACGGCGTCGGTCTGGCCCGCGTCGATCCGCATGCCGAAGTTGTTGCAGCCCAGGCCAACGACACTGACCTTCAGGCCCGAATTCCCCAGCCTGCGCACCTTCATCCGGCGATCTCCCACTTTGTGTTCTTGAGGCGGAAGCCTAACCGCACGACCTCGCGCCATGCCAGCACGTAACCGCGATCTTCAGAAAGGTTGGCGCGGCGTTCACCTCGTTCGTTCGGGATATCTCAAGCCGGCCATCGTTAACGTCGCCCGATAACAAGAGAACTGTTGGTCGGGTGACACCATGCGGCTCGTTACTATCGTCAGCCTGGCGGCCTCAGCCGTCCTCGGTCTCGGAGCGCTCTTCGTCGCCAAGATCGCGCTGCCGAACGCCGCCTCGGCGAAGGCCCCAGCGACGATCGAGGCCCAGGGCGAACCTCTCGTCGTGGCCTCCCGCGCCATCAAGTACGGCGAGAAGCTGAACGCCGGCATGCTGAAGGTGATCAAGGTTCCGAAGAGCGCGGTGCCGGCAGGCGCCTTCACGACCGTTCCGCAGGCCCTGGCCGCGGACGAGGGCGCGCCGCCCGTGGCGCTGACCCCGATCGCCCAGCACGAAGCCCTGCTGCCGACCAAGATCTCTGGTCCCGGCGCTCGCCCGACCGTCGCCGCCGAGATCGCAGAGGGCATGCGCGCCTACACCCTGAAGGTCGACGATGCGAGCGGCGTGGGCGGCCACGCCCTGCCGGGCGACCGTGTGGACGTGGTGCTCATGCGCGACCTCACGCCCGACGGGCCGCAGCGGAACTTCATCTCCTATGTCGTCGTCCAGAACGCGCGCGTGCTGGGTGTCGACCTCAACGCCGACCCCACGTCCGAGAAGCCGTCCAGCCCCAACACCGCCACCCTGGAGGTATCGGTGGAGGACGCTCAGAAGCTCTCGGTGGCCACGACCCTGGGCCAGGTCTCGCTCGCCCTTCGCCGGAACGGCCAGGCCGACATCGCCTCGGCCCCGCCGGTGCGGACGGGGGATTTCCTGTCCGGTGGCGGCGCTGCACGAGGCGGCCCGCGCGCCGTCTCGCGCGGCCCCGCCGCCAGCTCCGGCATCCTGATCATCGAGGGCGAATCCGTGAAGCGGGAACGTGCCTCCAGGGCCGCGAAGGTCACCGTTTCAAGCAAGCCCGCCGCGGACGCCGCGTGAGGCCCGTGCAAAGCATCTCCAGGCCCAGACCCATGACCATCATGTCCCGCACCCTGGTGAGCGCGCTCCTGTGCGCGTCCGTCGTCACCGCAGGCTTCGCGACCGCCGCTCCGGCGACGGCCCAGACCCTCGCCAGCGAACAGGCCCTTCGCCGGACCATCTACGTGCCGCGCGACAAGTCACTGTCGTACCGCCTTGGTCAGCAGGCCTCAAAGATCGTCGTCGCCCAGCCCGAGATCGCCAAGGTGACGGCCACCTCGGACTCCAGCTTCTACGTACAGGGGATCGAGTTCGGCTCCACAAACCTGCTGGTCTACGGCGCGGGCGGGCGGCTCCAGGAAGTGATCGACATCCGCGTGGGTTTCGACGCCGCCAGCCTGCAGCACGATCTCTCCAACGCCTATCCGGGCGAACCCATCGTCGTGCGGAACCTCGGGGAATCCCTGATGCTGAGCGGCGAGGTCTCCAACAGCGGGGTGCAGCGCCGCGCCGAGGAGATCGCCCAGCGCTATGCCCCCGACTCGGTGATCTCCCGCCTGTCGGTCCGCGACGCCCAGCAGGTCGTTCTGGAGGTGCGCGTTCTCGAGGCCACCCGCTCGGCGCTCCAGGACGTCGGGTTCTCCGCGATCATCGCGAACAACTCGTTCAGTTTCGCCACCGGTAACGGCCTCATCGGCGCCAGCCCGCCGAGCGGCCTGCTCCAGCTCTTCGGCGGCTCCGGCAACACGGCCATCGACACGGCCCTGGGCGCGCTGGAGGAAAAGGGCGTGATCCGCACCCTGGCGCGGCCGAACCTCGTGGCCATTTCCGGCCAGAAGGCCAACTTCCATGCCGGCGGCGAGTATCCCTATCCGGTGCCCCAGCGCGATGGCCTGGTCAGCCTGGAGTTCCGTAAGTACGGCGTCGAACTCATCTTCACGCCACTGGTGCTGGACAACGGCATGATCCGCCTGGAGGTGGAGCCGAAGGTCAGCCAGCTCGATTTCACCAACTCGCTGCGGGTCTCGGGTTTCACCGTTCCGGGCCTCATCATCCGCCAGACGAAAACGACGGTGGAGCTGCGGGGCGGCGAGTCGCTGTCGGTGGGCGGTCTGTTCCAGCGCGACTACTCCAACGCCCTCCGCCAGATCCCCGGCGCCGGCAGCGTGCCGATCCTGGGCGCCCTCTTCCGGTCCAGCCGCTGGAAGCAGGCGGAAACCGAACTGATCGTCGTCGTCACGCCGCGGTTCACGACGCCGGACGACAAGGTCAAGGCCGCGGCGACGGTATCGCCGCCGGGCAAGGAACCCTCGGCCGCCGCCCTGATCTTCAACGGCCAGTCGCTCGACCGCCCCCTGACCCGCGAGGATGGACGCTGATGGCCAGCTCTGAAGTTCTCCGCGGCCGCCGCATCCTGGCCCTCGGCGCGGACCTCGCGCCCCTGACCGACGGGCCGCTCGCCGGCGCGATCGTGCAACCCGGCTCGATCGACCAGCTCGGCGGACTCGCGCCCGGGGCGACCGATCTCGTCGTGATCGACGCCGACGCCTGGGACGCCTCAGCGCTGGCGGTCGCCGTCAAGGCGCTGTCGTCGCTGAAGGCCTGCCCGCCAGTGCTTCTGGTGGGAGAAACGCTCCCCGCTGGCCTCGTCAGGAACGTCCTGCGCCTTCCGGCCACGGACATCCTCGAGGCGCCTTACTCGCCCGAACAGCTGGCCGCCGCCCTGCTCACCCTGCTCGCCGAGGCGCAGCCTGCGCCAGCACAGGCCAGCGGTGATTCCCGCTGCTGGGGCGTCACCGGCGCCGTCGGCGGATCGGGCGCGACCACCATCGCCATCGAGATCGCCCACGCCCTGGCCGTCCGCTCCGGCAAGGACCGCGCGGTCTGCTTCGTGGACCTGAACCTCGCCGACGGCGCGGCCGCCGCCTACCTGGGCGCCCAGCCGACCGCCCGGCTCGCCGACCTCGGCCAGGCGGCCGATCGTATCGACGCGGCCATGCTGAACGCCTTCGTCACCCCGGTTTCCAAGGGGCTCGACCTGATCGCCGGCGTGCGCGATCCCACGGCGTTCGACGCCGTCAGCCGCGAAGCCGTCCTGCGGATGCTCGAGGTCGCCTGCGAGAGCTACGACTGGGTGATCCTCGACATTCCGCGGCATCGCCGGTCCTGGACGCTGGAAGCTCTGGCCGGCTGCGACGAGGTGCTTGTCATCTCCGAGCTCACCGTCCCCGCCCTCCTGGCCGCCCGCTCGCATGCCGACGAGATCGAGGACGCCCTGGGCGCCAGCCTCCGCCCGCGGATCGTGCTGAACCGGCTCGCCAGCCGGATGTTCGGCCCGGCGCCCTCGATGACCGAGGCCGAGAAGGCCCTGCAACGCAAGGCCGAGGCTGGCGTCAGCTCCGATTGGGAGGCCGCCGCAGCGTCGGCGAACCTGGGCGGCCCCATCGCCCAGCACCGTCCAAAGTCCAAGATCGTCAAGGACGTGCAAACCCTGGTCGAGCGGCTCGCCGCCCAGCCGGCGCGCCGAGACGCCCCGCCGAAGGCCGCCTGATGGCCCGGTTCAGTCTCGCGCGTTCGGCTCCCGCCCCGGCCCCGCAGCCAGCGCCTCAGCCCCAGGCCGCCGCACCCGCGCCTGCCGCCCCCGCACCGAAACCCGAGCCCAAGGCCAAGGGACCGCCGCGGGACGCGAACCTCGACCTGCGCCTGCGGCTCCACGCGCGGCTGATCGACGAACTCGACCTCTCCAAGCTCGACAAGCTGGAAGAGAGTGAGCTGCGCCGTCAGGTCCTGGGCCAGGTGACCCAGTTCGCCCAGGCCGAGCGCATGGCGCTCAACACCAAGGAGCTCGCCGAGCTCGGCGCCTCGATCTACGACGAAATGGTCGGCCTCGGCCCCATTGAGCCTCTCCTCAAGGACGAGTCGATCAACGACATCCTGATCAACGGCCCGTTCCAGGTCTATGTGGAGCGCCGCGGCGAACTCGAGCTGACGCCAATCCGTTTCCGCGACAACGACCACCTGCTGCGGATCGTCCAGCGGATCGTCGCCGGCGTCGGCCGCCGGATCGACGAGAGCCAGCCCATGGTCGACGCCCGCCTGCCGGACGGCAGCCGGGTGAACGCCGCGATCCCGCCGATCGCCATCGACGGCTGCTCGGTCTCCATCCGCAAGTTCTCCAAGAAGCCGCTGACGCTGGAGAAGCTGGTCGAGTTCGGCGCCATGACCCAGTCGATGGCCGATTTCCTGTGGGGCGCCTCTCGCGCCCGGGTGTCGACGGTGATCTCGGGCGGCACGGGCTCGGGCAAGACGACCCTTCTCAACGCGCTCTCCTCCGCCATCAGCGAGGGCGAGCGCCTGATCACCATCGAGGACGCCGCCGAGCTGCAGCTCCAGCAGCCCCACGTGGTGCGGATGGAGACCCGCCCGCCGAACATCGAGGGCAAGGGCGAAATCCGCCAGCGGGAGCTGGTGAAAAACGCCCTGCGGATGCGTCCCGACCGCGTGATCCTGGGCGAGGTCCGTTCGGAAGAAGCCTTCGACATGCTGCAGGCCATGAACACGGGCCACGAAGGCTCCATGGCCACCATCCACTCCAACAATCCGCGCGAAGCCATCAGCCGTCTGGAGCAGATGGTCGCCATGGGCGGCATGAACATCGGCCCTGAAGCGGTGCGCTACCAGATCGCGGCCGCCGTGGGCCTGGTCGTGCAGGTCAACCGCCTGTCTGACGGCAAGCGCAAGGTCACCCACGTGACCGAGATCGTCGGGATGGAAGGCAATGTCGTGCAGATGCAGGACATCTTCCTGTTCAACCGCACCCACACCGATCCCGACGGCACGGTGCACGGCGAGCATCGCGCGACGGGCCTTCGCCCGCGCTGCCTCGACGAGATGCTGCGGCGGGGCATCCCCTACGACACCTCCAACTTCGATCCGAACAAGGTGCTCTGACCATGGAGATCGACGCCAAGCTGATCGTCATGGTGATGATCGGGGCCGCCGTCTTCGCCGGCGTGCAGGGCCTGGTGGGCGTCTTGTCGGTCGCGACCCAGAAGCGGCAGGTAAATCGCCGCCTGAAGGTGGGCGAGAAGGTGGAAGGCATCTCCGCCCTGGTCGTCGAGCTGCGCAAACAGCGGGGGCTCACGGCCGCTGGCGGACGGTCGGAAAGGCTGCGCTGGCTGTCGGACATGATCGTGGCCTCAGGGCTGCCCTACGATCAGAGAAAGTGGCTCACCTACATCGGACTCGCCGCGGCGATCGGTGCGGTGGGCGTCTTCTTCCTCCTGAAGAATCCCCTCGGCCTTCTCGGCGGCGCCGTGCTGGGCGGCGTGATCGTTCCGCTGGGCGTGCTGAAGTGGAAGGCCAAGCAGCGCGCCACCGCGCTCGGCTTCCAGCTTCCCCAGGCGCTGGACATCATCGTCCGATCGCTGGAGGCCGGGCACCCGGTGCCGGCCGCGGTGGCCCTGGTGGGGCGTGAGATGTCCGACCCTATCGGCACCGAGTTCGGCATGTCGGCCGACGAGATCGCCTATGGCGCCACCCTGGAGCAGGCGGTCGAGCGCATGGCCGAACGCTGCCAGCATCCCGACGTGGACCTTTTCGCCGCTACGGTCCGCCTACAGGAGCGAACGGGCGGCAACCTGACGGGCCTGCTGAAGCTCAACGCCAACACCGTCCGCGAGCGGCACAAGATGCGGCTGAAGATCAAGGCCGCCTCGTCCGAGGGGCGCGCCTCGGCCATGATCCTGACCGCAGCGCCGTTCCTGGCGATCGGCATGATCGTGCTGATCTCTCCCAAATTCTACGGCGACGTCATCGACGAGCCGATGGTGAAGTACGGCCTTGCCGGCCTCGGCTTCTGGATTTTCCTCGGCAACATGATCATGCGGCGCATGATCGACATGCGGCTCTGACGCCATGCCCATCGAGACCATCATCTACATCGCGGGACTCGTCCTGACGCTCGGCGCCCTCGGAGGCCTTGCCTGGCTGGCCGTCGGCGAGCTACGCGTCCGCGCGCTGCGGCGCAGCCGCCTGGCCGGGGCCGGGATGGCGGGCGGTATCGGCGGGCGCTCCCCGGGCCTGGTCGACAAGCCGGGTGGGGCGCTGACCGACCAGGTGCTGTCCGCCGTGCGGCGGCTTGGCCAGCAGAGCGCCGTACGGGACCCGGCCAAGGTCTCTCTGCTTCGATCGCGGTTGATGCAGGCCGGCTTCTACAACCGCGAGGCGCCCGTCATCTTCCTGGGCGTCAAGGCCGCCGCCCTCGCTACGGCGACGTTGGCGATCATCCTCATCCTGCCGATGATGATCGGGCAGAAGGGCGGCAACCTCGGCGCGCTGGCGCTTGCGGTAGGCGTCTCGCTGGCCGCCCTCTACGGCCCCGACGTGGTGCTCAAGAACCGCAAGACCACTCGCGAGCGCGAGTACGCCGAAGGCTTTCCTGACCTCCTCGACCTGCTGGTTGCTTCGGTCGAGGCGGGCCTGTCGCTCGACGCCGCCGTCACGCGCGTCACCGAGGAGCTGGAGCGTCGCTACCCGAACCTGACGGTCCATCTGCGCTTCCTGGTGCTCGAGCTTCGCGCCGGCCGCGCGCGGAAAGACGCGTGGTCCGCCTTCGCCGACCGCCTGGGGATCGACGACGCCCGCGCCCTGGCCACGATGCTCCGCCAGGCGGAGGAAATGGGCACCAGCCTCGGGGAGACGCTCTCGGTCTTCTCCACGGACATGCGCGCCAAGCGGATGCTCCGCGCCGAGGAAAAGGCTCTGGGACTCTCGGCCAAGCTGACCGTGCCCCTGATCCTGTTCATCTTCCCCGCGCTGCTGGGCGCGCTGATGTTGCCCGCCGCCGCCCGCCTGGTGAAGGTGTTCGCCAACGGTACGCCGGGCGGGTGATCGCCGGCTTGCGCGCCGCCCCGTTCCGGCTCCACAAGGAAACGTCGACGTCGGGGGGCAGGAGAGCGATCGCATGACGGAAGGCGCGCCCGAGAGCGGCGAACTGGCGCGACCGAATCCGCTCGCCCTCGATCTGCAGCTCTGCTTCTCGCTCTATACCGCATCCAATCTGATGACCCGGCTGTACCGGCCGCTGCTGCAGCCACTCGGCCTGACCTATCTCCAGTACCTGGCGATGCTGGTCCTCTGGGAACAGTCGCCGCAGACGGTTGGCGATCTGGGCCATCGGCTCGGGCTCGACTCGGGCACCCTGACCCCGCTCTTCAAACGGATGGAGCAGGCCGGCTTGATCAGCCGCACCCGCGATCCGGCCGACGAGCGACGGGTGATCGTCGCCCTCACGGACGCTGGGCTCGCCTTGAAGGCCAGGGCGGCAGAGGTCCCAGGCGCAATCTTCTGCCAGCTGCCCGGCCCACTGGAAGATCTCGTGGATCTCAAGGCCGCCGTTGACCGCCTGGTCGGCGCGCTCCGGGCGGACATCCGCGACGGCTAGATGCCGGCGTACCACTGGTACCCGCGGTCCTCCCAGTAGCCGCCGCGGCCACGGCCCAGACCCTCGAAGCTGTCGATGAGCTCGATGCGCATGACGTACTTGGCCATCTTGTAGCCGAGCTGCCGCTCGAGCCTCAGTCGGATCGGGGCGCCGTGCGCCACCGGCAGGGGCGCGTCGTTCATGTCGTAGGCGAGGATCGTCTGCGGGTGATAAGCGTCCACCAGATCGATGGTCTCGTAGTAGTCGCCCGAGCCGTCCAGGGTCAGCTCCAGGGTGTCGGCGCAGAAGAAGGCGACGTAGCGCGCCTCCCGCTTCACCTTCGCCCGGTCGAGCAACGGCCCCAGCCTCGCCCCGCGCCACTTGGCGATACAGCTCCACCCTTCCACGCAGTCATGGCGGGTGATCTGGGTCCGGGTCGGCGCCGCCCGCAGATCCGCCAGAGAGAGCGACAGCGGCCGCTCGACCAGGCCCCCGATGTCGAGCCGCCAGTCCTGGAATCCGGTCGTGACGAGCGCCTGATACTCGTCGCTGTCCGGGGCCGTCGTGCCGTTCGGGCGGAAGTCCCGGGAGATGGCCTGGGGCGGATACTCCCGGGCCAAGGCCATGCGGTCGACGAGCAGCCGTTGGGCCCTGCGGGTCACGCCTTCGCCCACCGCCAGGGCGCGGTTCACCTGGGGCGAGGCGCTGATGCGCTCGCATCCGGCCAGACCGACGCCCAGCGCCCCGGTGGCCGCACCGCCGATGAGGCCCCGGCGGTTCAGGTCGTCCCGGCGCATCATGCCGACTCCTGCTTCTTCTCGATGCGATACCAGCCGGTGATGATCGCGCGCAGCTCGCGAACGGGTCCCGCGGCCAGCACCATGGCGAGATGGACCACCACGAAGCCGACCAGCGCCAGCATGGTGAGGAAGTGGACGGTGCGCGCCGACTGGCGGCCGCCGAACATGTCGCCAAGCCAGGGCGCAGCGGCATGGACTGTCGGCGACATGGCGAGGCCGGACGCCAGCATGATCGGAAGCGCGCCGGCGATGACGCCGAGGTAGGCCAACTTCTGCAGCCCGTTGTAGTGGCGCGCGGCCTCGCCGTGGGGAAACCGCAGGCGCAGATGCTCGACGATCGACCGTCCCAGGCCGCCCAGGTCCTCCCTGGTCGGAAGAAGCTGCGCACGCAATCGACCGCTGAGCATCCCGTGCGTAAGATAGACGGCCCCGTTCGCCACGAGCAGCCAGGCGAATGCGAAATGCCAGGCGCGCCCCGCGCCCAGGTCCGCGTAAGGCGGCAGAGTGAGCCAGGCCGGCATCGCGCGCGCCTCCCACGATCCGTCAGCCCCCCGCGAGGCGCCGAGGACGCCCGTGGTATCGAAGCTGCCCCCCAGCGCCTGAAGCCGGCCCGTCATCGTCCCATCGGCGTTCAGGTCCGAGCGGATGGCCGCCACCGGGCTCTCGAAGTGCGAGGTTTCCCCCCAGTACAGGGCGGGATGGGCGTTGAAGATCTGCAACCCGCTGGTCAGCAGGACCAGCAGGCACGCCGCGTTCAGGACGTGGGCGATGCGCACGACCCAGGGGTGGCGGTAGACTTCCAGCGCCCCCGCCCTTCGCCGTTCGGGCAAACCCGCCATCGGATCACATCGGGGGCTTGGAGCCGTTCACGCCCACGGCGACGCTGCCCGCGATCTGGCCGCCGGCCGGCTTCGGAAAGGCGACCAGGAAGACCGGCACGCCCTTCCGGACGAGGCCGCGCTCTCCGTTGTTGATCTGCACGACCGGGACCTTGGCGGGCACCACGATGCGCCGCGTGCCGGTCGAATAGCTGACCTGCAGTTCGCGTCCCTTGGCGCCGGCGGTCACCTTGCCGACCGTGCCGTTGGTCATCATCGAGCCCTTGCGGAGGTTCCAGGCGTAGTGGCCCTCGCCCACCTTCACGCCCGGGGGGAAGACGTGAACCTCCAGGGACCGTCCGGACCCATCCTCCTGCGGCATCTCGGCGGTGCCGATGAAGCTGCCCTCCCGGATCTCGGTCACGGCGATCGGCTTCGTCACCTGGACGGTCCAGTCCGGAGTGAGGTCCACGGCGCGTGGACCTGCCTTCGTCTTCACGACGATCTTGCGGGCGTCGATGCTGGTCACCGTCCCGCGGATCGGCTCGGGGGCCGGGGCGGCGGGCGGGGCCGCCTGTGCGGTGGTGGCGACAAACGTCGCGGCAAGCGCGATGGCGAAGACCTTCATGGCGGCTGAGCTCCTGTTCGCGAGCTAGATCGCGCAAAATTCTATTGTGCGCAATCTAATTGAGGCGCGAAACGCATGGCATCGACTGCCCCGGCGAGCCTCAGGCCTAGAGCCGGAAATATTCCTTGAGCAGGTCGTCTGGCCTGGGCTGGAAGGCTAGGTCCGAACCTCCAGCCCGGAAGGCGATCTTTCCCTCCGGCACCGTCTTGTTCACGGCGCTGACGCCCTGACTGAGCACCGCGTCGTTCCCGATCACCGAGCGGCCGATCACAGCCGTGTTGGGATAGAGGACCACCCGGTCGCCGATGACCGGGATCTGGTCCTTGTGCCGGCCCACCGTCGAGTTCTGGTAGAGCACCAGGTAGTTGCCGTAGGTGGCCTTGGCCAGGACGATCCCCACCGAGTGGCCGATGTAGAACACCGGCGGCATCTGGATCTCGTAGAACAGGTCGATGCCGTTGAAGGCCTTGTTCATCAGGAACAGGCGCGTGGCCGCCGCCGTGTCGCCCGAGCGGGCATAGATCGTGTTCGAGAGGTAGTAGAGGAAGATGCAGTGCTGCGAGGACTGCAGCACGTTGAACTGGTCGGGCCGCCAGGGCGCGCAGGCGTTGATGCAGACGTGCATCCGCTCCAGCGCCTCGTCGAGGTGGGCGTCGACGGCCTTGCGGAACGCGTCCTCGCGCCCATCGGGCACAATGTGCGCGCACTGGGCGGTGAGGTAGGCGACGAGGCTGTCGCGGGTGTGGTCCAGCAGCTTCACCGGGTCAGCCCCTCCAGATACACACGCACCACATCCTTCACCGGCCGGGCCCGGACGCCAAGCGCGGCCAGCCGCTCGACGCTGGCGTTCGGCGGCGGCGGCGGGTCGGCGGTCCCGGTGAAGCGGACGCTCCAGCCGGCGGCCTCGAAGACGCGCGCTATGTCGGCATTGGTGACCAGCTCGCCGCTGGCCACGTTGTAGGCCTGCGACCGTCCGTCGGCGATCGCGACTAGGGCCGTGACGGTGTCGTCGAGGTGGATGTAGTCGCGGGCGATGTTCGGGCTGGACTCCAGGGTCAGCTCGCGGCCGCCGCGCGCCGCGATCAGCCACTCCGACAGGAACCCCGGCGCGCTGTCGCTCCAATCGAAGACGTTGGAGAGCCGCGCCACCGCGCCGCGTCCGCCCGTGCGCGCCAGGGTCAGGTTCTCGCCGAGGGCCTTGGATAGGTCATAGACCCGTCGAGGATCCGCGGGATCGAACACCAGCGGCTCGGCCTCGTGGGCCTCGGCTTTCCGCTGCCCGTCGTAGAGCCGCGTTGAAGAGCAATAGACCAGCCGCTCGAAGCGCCCAGCGCGGATCACCTCGCTGACCAGGCTGGCGTGCGCCTCCACGGTGTCGAACGGCCGGCGGTCATAGTCGGCGGTGAGGCCCGCGCAGTAGAAGACCACGCCCAGATCCCGGGTCAGAAGCTCGGGATCCCCCTTGGCTGGCGCCCAGACGTCCCAGCCGGTCTCGCGCAGACGCGCCGCAAGGCGGGCGCCGACGAAGCCGGCAGCGCCGACGACGGTGGCCTTGCGCCCCAAGCCTCAGAGCCCCCCGACGGGATGATGCAGCTTCGGATCCTTGTGGCGAAGGTACTTGGGGCTGACGTCCCGGACGATGCTGTATCCGGGGCCGTCGAACACCGAAGGGTCCTTCACCGCCACCATGTTGAAGCCGTGCGGCGGCCCTTCGAGGTAGACGGCGTCCACCGGGATCAGCTCCACCGGCCTGCCCGCGAGATCGTAGTTCGAGTTGAAGTCGCGCAGGGCGAAGACGGTGTAGCCGCGGTCGGTCAGCAGCTTCACGATCTCGGTATTCTCAAGCCCGTTCGACCAGTCGACGTAGTGCCGATGCACTTCGAACAGGATCGCCGGCGCTTCGCCCTTCGGCGCCGATAGGAACGCCTCCGCACCCTTCAGAGCCCCCAGCTCGGCGCCCTCGATGTCGAGAACGATGAGGTCCAGGCGATCCACCCCCGCGGCCTTCAGATAGTCGGCGATCGTCACGGTCTTGAACGTGTCGTCGCCCGCTTCCGCCACCTCGGCGTTGGCGAAGCTGTCATAGCCGACCAGCTTCAGGTTCGTGGTGGAGTCGTGCCACAGCCCCTCCGGCCGCGGCTTGATGTTGGAGAGGCCGTTCAGCTCGGCGTTCCGCATCAGCATGCCGCGCTGCTGGGTGTTCGGCTCGAAGGCATGCACGACGCCGCCGTCGCCGGCGATCGCCCGCGCGATCAGGACGGCATGATCGCCGAAATAGGCGCCGCCGATGACGACGTTCTTCGCCCCCTTGGCGAGGTCCACCAGGATGCGGCTGGTCTGCGGCTCCCAGGCGTGGTCCGGCGCCTCGGGCGTCGACATCACGAAGTCGCGGGCGATCTTCGAGCGGTACAGGAACTCGAAGGTTACGCCGGTGGAGAGGGTCTTGCGGACCACCTGGTCGTCGTCGAACAGCGCGTCGACAAGCGGGCCCGTCAGGTCCTCCCGGACGTCCACGCCCGGCGCCTGGATCTGTCCCTCGAAGGAGACCAACTGACGGATGAACGCTGTCCGCCAGTCGTCCTTGCCACCGATACGCGAGAGCGCTTCGAGCGCCTTGTCCTGAGCCATGAAATCGAAGTCCGTCTGATTGGCCGGCATCTCTAGCAGAGAATGCCGGGGGGCCTCAGCCCCGGTAGTCGGGATAGCCCGCGTCACGGGGCGAGATGAGTTGCGGCGGCTCCGGCCAGGCGATGCCGAACGCCGGATCATCCCACCGCACGCCCGCATCGTGACCCGGACGGTAGCCGGGAGAAATCTGGTAGAGCACGTCGGTATCGGCCTCCAGGGTAAGGAAGCCGTGAGCCACGCCCTCGGGGATGTAGAGCGCCAGCAGGTTGTCGGCGCTCAGTTCCTCGGCGACCCACTGCCGGTGGGTGGGGCTCCCCGGCCGCAGATCCACCGCCACGTCGAAGATCCGGCCACGAGTCACCCGCACCAGCTTGGCTTCGGCGTGCGGCGCGGCCTGGTAGTGCATGCCACGCAGCGTCCCGACATGCGGATTGCACGAGATGCTGGTCTGGACCGGCGCGAAGGGAATGCCCGCCGCCGCGAACTCGTCCGGGCAGTGCAGCCTCGCAAACGCGCCACGCTCATCCTTGTGCGGTTCCGCGGCGACGCGAAACACGCCCGCGATCTTGGTCCTCTGGAAACGCATCAGCTCACCACCCTCGTCTCGGGCGAAGCCACCACGAAACGGCCGCCCCAGTCGGCGATATAGGCAAGCTGGGTCATGATCTCATCCTTCAGGTTCCAGGGCAGGATGAGGACGTAGTCGGGACGGGTCTCGGCCACCTTGTCGGGCGCGAAGACCGGGATATGGCTGCCGGGCAGGTAGCGGCCCTGCTTGGCCGGGTTGGCGTCGTAGGCGCAGACGATGTCGGCGGACGTCGTCCCGCAGTAGTTGAGGAAGGTGTTGCCCTTCGCCGCCGCCCCGTAGGCGGCGATCACCTTGGCCTCGTCCTTCGCCTCGGAGAGGAAGGCGCGGAAGCTGTCGCGCACGGCCTGCACCCGGGCCGTGAACCCGTCGTAGGTCATGGGATTGTGCAAGCCCGCGAGCTCCTCCTCGTGGCGCAGGGCGCGGAGCGCTTCGGTCTCATCATGTCCCGCCGCGCGATGGCAGCAGAAGAGCCGCAGCGAGCCGCCGTGGGTCGGCAGCTTCTCCACGTCGAACACGCGCAGGCCGTGGGCGGCCAGCACCTGCTCCACGCTCAGCAGCGACAGATAGGAATAGTGCTCGTGATAGATCGTATCGAACTGCACGAGCTGGATCAGGTTGAGAAGGTGCGGAAACTCGAAGGTCAGCACGCCTTCGGGCTTCAGCACATGGCGGAAGCCGCCGACGAAGGCGTTCAGGTCCGGCACATGGGCCAGCACGTTGTTGGCGGCCATCAGGTCGGCCCGATCACCCCGTTCGGCCAGCGCCTGGCCCGTCTCGGCGTTGAAGAACACCACGTCGGTCCGGACGCCCTTGGCGCGCGCGGCTTCGGCGGTGTTCGCGGTCGGCTCGATTCCCAGGACCGGCACGCCCCGCGCCAGGAAGTGCTGCAGAAGATAGCCGTCGTTGCTGGCCACCTCGACCACGAGCGAATCCGGGCCAAGGCCGAACCGCTCGATCATCGCATCTGCATAGCGCTTCGCGTGCGCCACCCAACCCGGCGAGAAGGAGGAGAAATAGGCGTACTCGGCGTCGAAGATCGCCTCGGCGGGGACCTCGTGGTCGGCCTGGACCAGGAAGCACTGGTCGCAGACGCGGGTGTGCAGCGGAAACACCGGCTCGTTCCCGGCGGCCAGCTGCTCCGGCGTCAGATAGCTGTTGGCCAGGGGCTGCAGCCCCAGGTCCAGGAAGGTGCGCGACAGCGGCGCGCGGCAGAAGCGGCAGTGGGGCGTCGAACTCATGGGCGCGCTTCGTAGCCTTCGATCTGCTCCAGGCACAAGGCGAGCGCGTCCTCGCCGGCGGCCTGGCGGCGGTACCAGTCCATGGTCAGGCCCACTGCCTCCGGCGCTTCGATGCGGCTTTCGAAGCCGAGCGCGGACTTGGCGAGACCGGCGTCGATGGCCAACGACTTCGCCTCCAGGGAGTTCGGGTCCGGCTCATGGCGCCACGGTTGGCCGCCGAGCGCCTCGACGCCGAGCGTGGCCAGTTCACCGACGGTGACCTCGGCGCCGCCGGGCTTCGGACCGAAATTGAGCGCGCGAGGGGCGTCGGGCCGGGTCGCCAGAGCCTCGAGATGGGCGAAGTAGCCGGCCAGGCAGTCAAGCACATGCTGCCAGGGCCGCGTGGCCTCGGGATGACGCAGGACAACGCTCTCGCCCGCGCGGACCGCACGCACGATGTCGGCCACCAGCCGGTCGCGGGAGAAGTCTCCGCCCCCTATGACGTTGCCGCCCCGCGACGTGCCGACCGGGACGGACGGGAAGAAGCTCCTGGCGAAGCTCTGCACCACGATCTCCGTGGCCGCCTTCGACGCCGAATACGGATCCTTGCCGCCCAGGTTGTCGCCCTCGGTGAAAGCGCGACCGCTGTCGTTGTTGGCGTAGACCTTGTCCGAGGTGATCGCGAGCACGGCCATCAGCGCCGGCTGGCGGCGCAGCGCCTGCAGCAGGTGGGCCGCGCCCATGACGTTGGTGGCGAAGGTCCCGATCGGATCCTCCACCGAGGTCCGGACGATCGGCTGCGCGGCCATGTGCAGGACGAGGTCGAACGCCGTGTCTCCCAGCGCCGCGTCCAGGGCCGCAGGATCGCGCAGGTCCACGAAATTCGACCGCGTGCGGTCGGCCACCTTCGCCAGGTCGAACAGCGCCGGCGTCTGGTCGGGCGCGAGCGCGACGCCTGTGACCTCGGCGTCCATGCGGGTCAGCCAGATTGCGGCCCATGAGCCCTTGAAGCCGGTGTGGCCGGTCAGCAGGACGCGCTTGCCGGCCCAGAAGCCGGGGTTCACCGCCGCCACGGCGCCTCGCCCGAGGCCCACAGCCCTTCCAGGATGTTCTTGTCGCGCAGGGTGTCCATGGCGGCCCAGAAGCCGTCGTGACGGTAGGCCATGAGCTCGCCATCGGCGGCGAGGCTCTCCAGCGGCTCACGCTCCCAGATCGTCGGATCGCCGTCGATCCGACCGATGACCGAGGGGTTCAGCACGAAGAAGCCCCCGTTGATCAGGCCTTGGTCGCCCGGCGGCTTCTCGACGAACCGGTCCACCCGACCGTCGTTGATCTCCAGCGCCCCGAACCGCCCCGGCGGCGCGACGGCGGTGATCGTCGCCTCCTTGCCGTGGGCCTTGTGGAAGTCGAGCAGCGCGCCGAGGTCGACATCGGAGACCCCGTCGCCATAGGTCATGAAGAACGGCTCGTTCGAATCGAGGTGCCCCGCCACCCGCTTCAGGCGCCCGCCGGTCATGGTGGCCTCGCCCGTCTCGACGAGGGTCACGCGCCACGGCTCATGGTTGCGGGCGTGGTACTCGATCTCGCCCTTCGCCAGGTCGACCGTGAAGTCCGCGTTGTGCAGCACGTAGTTGGCGAAATACTCCTTCACCACATAGCCGCGGTAGCCCAGGCAGACGACGAAGTCGTTGAATCCATAGTGCGAATACAGCCGCATGATGTGCCAGAGGATCGGCCGCCCACCGACCTCGATCATGGGCTTGGGCTTGAACTGGCTCTCCTCCGAGATGCGCGTGCCGAGGCCGCCCGCCAGGATCACTGTCTTCATTCGAAAACCTTCTCGGCGCGGGTCGCCCGCGCGTTGCGTCGTCTTAGCCGTTCGCCCGCTGATTCCGAAGCCTTGCGCGATGCGGCGCGGCGCGGGATGGGAAGCCATGGCCACCCCGCCCCGCGTCACCTTCCTCATCGCCGGCGTCCAGAAGGGCGGCACCACGGCCCTGTTCGACTATCTCCAGGACTATCCCGACCTGGCCCTGCCCGGGACGAAGGAACTGCACTTCTTCGATGACGAGGGCCAGGATTGGACGTGTCCGGACTATGACGTCTACCACGCCGCCTTCCCCGAGGTGGCGGGACGGCCGTGCGGTGAAGCTACGCCCATCTACACCTACTGGCCGAACAGCCTGGAGCGCATCCAGGCGTACAACCCCGCCATGAAGCTCATCGTCGTGCTGCGCGATCCTGTGCAGCGCGCGTGGTCGCACTGGCGGATGGAGTACGCCCGCGGCGTCGAGACCCGGCCCTTCGCCTGGTGCATCCGGGAGGGGCGCCAGCGCCTGTTCGAGGCCGACCCTTGGGGCCACCATCGCGAGTTCAGCTACGTCGAGCGCGGCTTCTACGGCGAGCAGATGGAACGCCTCTTGGGTCTGTTCGCGCGGGACCAGGTGCTGGTGCTCCGCTCGGACGAGCTGCGAGCAGATCCGGCGCCGGCCCTGGCGGGGGTTCGGGACTTCCTCGGCCTGCCGCCGGCCCCTCCGCCGCCCTCGCGCGAGGTGCATGTCGGACGCGAGATGGACTATCCCTCCGACCTCACGGCCGCCGACATCGATCACCTGCGGCGGATCTATGCCCACGACGCCGAGCGGCTCAAGGCGCTGACCGGTGTCTGCTTCACTTGAGGCCACAGTTTCGTCCCTGAACGCCGGGAGTCTGCCGCCCATGAAGGTCCCCCTCCTCGCCATTCCGGCGTTCCTGCTGGCCACGGCCCTGACCCCGGTCGCCGGCGCTCAGGTCCCGCCGCCTAGCCTCGGCCTGCCCATCGCCTGCGAGCCGGGCCGGACCTGCGAGGTGCAGCACCACATGGATCGCGACCCGGGCCCCGGCGCCCGGGACTATCGGTGCGGGTCCAAGACCTATGACGGCCACACCGGTCTCGACATCCGCGTGCCCGACATGGCGGCCCAGAGGCGCGGCGTCGCCGTGCTGGCGGCGGCGGCCGGGAAGGTGCTCCGCACGCGTGACGGCGTGCTCGACCGCGTCGTTGGCCAGGGCGGGCTCGACCCGAAGGATCCCCAGGGCTGCGGCAACGCGGTGGTGATCGACCATGGCGGGGGCTGGCTCACCAGCTACTGCCACATGGCGCAGGGCAGCGTGACGGTGAAGCCGGGCGACCCGGTGGCCGCCGGCCAGCCCCTGGGCAAGGTCGGACTCTCTGGCCTGACCGAGTTTCCCCACGTGCACGTGGAGGTGCGGCGAGGCGGCAAGGTCGTGGACCCCTTCGCGCCCGACATGAGCAACCCGGCCGCCTGCAGCGCCCAGGCCGGCCTGTGGAACGCCGCGACGGCCGCCAAGCTCGCCTACAAGGCCGGCGCGATCCTCAACGCCGGCTTTGCCGAGGCGCAGCCGACGATGGTCGACGTGGAGAACGGCGCCGTGAAGCCGTTCAGCGCCGCCTCGCCCTGGCTGATCGTCTACGTGCGCGCGATCACGCTCCTGCCAGGCGACGAGACGGAGCTGGTGCTGAAGGGCGCGGACGGGACCGTGCTGGCCCAGGTACGCCGGCCGCCCCTCGCCCGCTGGCGCGCGCAGGATCTACAGCTCGTCGGCAAGCGGCGGCCCCCGACCGGCTGGGCGCGAGGGACCTATACCGCGGACTACCGCGTCTGGCGTGATGGCAAGGTCGCGCTGAGCCGACGCCTGGAGGTGCGGCTCTGAGTTTTCAGGGACAATCGGAGATGAACGAGACGTGATCCCGGCCCGGCTTTCCGGCGACGCTTGATTGGGCTAGGGTCCCTTTGTCAGCCTAGCTCTCCAAGGCTGTGTCGCATTGGCCGGGCGGTGGATCGCCATACTCCACCGTTCGGCTTTTGCGTTTCCGGGCAATCGATGGCCCTCCCGAGGATCGCTCAGGCAGTCGCTGTGATGGTCAGGACGTCGTGCCGGGCCATCCAGATCAGCGCCCGTTCCATATAGTTCCGACGCGCCGCGGGCAGCAGTTCGAGCAGCCGGGCGACGGGTGTCGGGCCGTTCTCGAGCACGTGGGTGAACACCTGGTGCAGCTCCGGGCCCGTGGGGCGATTGAAGCGGCCGTACATCGCGAGCGGGCCATTCAGGCGGGCCTGCGCCCACGCCCAGTCCACGCCTGGGATCGGGCAGACCAGGTCGGATGGCTGCAGGTGACGCGTCGGGTAGCCGGCGAAGAGGGTGTAGGGATCGGGCCGCAGGGGATTGTCCTTGGGCGACGGGTCGGGCGCCGCCGCACGGCGGCGGGCGTTCTGCTCGGCCCAGAGCGCCTGGTACTGGGGGATGATCGCCGCCCAGTCGAAGACCGACCGCGCCTGCGCCTGAGCCTGGGCGCCGAGCGTCCGGCGGAGTTCCGGATCTTCGATGAGGCGCACGATGGCCGCCTCCGCCTCCGCGAGATCGATCGCCACGTTCTGGGCCGTGATGGCCGCATAGTTGTCGTAGGTGATCCACTCGTTGGCGAACCAGTAGGCGATGTCGCCGCCGTAGCCCGGCCGAGGAGCGAGGGTTGGGATGCGGAAGCCGTCCAGGCCATGCCGGACCGTATCCTTGTAGCCGTTCCAGTCTGAGACCACGCAGGGCAGGCCTGCGGCCATCGCCTCGATCGGCGTGAGGCCGAAGGTCTCCTGGATATTGTCCGGGAAGCTGATGAAGAAGTCCGCTGCGGACCAGATCGAGAAGCGGACATCCGCCGGGCGGCCATCGACCTGGCGATACTCGACGGACGGGCACAGCGCGCGGATGTCGGCGTGGAGTTGCTCGGCGGTCGATTGGGGCTCGGTCCAGCCTGAGCCGATCCAGTAGAGCGGCTTGCCCGTGGCGCGAGCGGCGCGTTCCAGCGCCATGGCCATCAGCGCAGGGTTCATCTTCGTCTTGACGCTGAAGCGTCCGACATAGAGGGCGACGACGGCGTCTTCCGGAATGTCCAGGCGCGCGCGCCAGGCCGCCCGGTGCGCCGCGGAGGGCGCGAAATCCTCGACGTTGACGCCGAGAGGGATAGTCGTGCGCTGGAGTTCGGGACGTCGGCGAGGGCCATACTCGCGGCCCATGTAGCTGCGGAACATGTCGAGCTGGGCTTCCACCGCCTGCCGGACGGCGGTGGAGGTGCAGATGAGGGCGTCGTAGTCCTCGACGGGCGCGATCAGGAGATTGGCGAGAATCTGCATGACCCGCGCCGTGGCCGTCGTGTGGGTGATGCCGCAGAGCGCGTAGCGGCGCGAGCCGAAGGGGCGGCGCTGCCAGGCTTCGGCGTCGATCGCCGGCGAGGGGACGTTCAGGACGCCAGGCTCGGCCAGTTGGCCCCTCCCAGCCTGGGGGATCCAGTTGATAGGCTGGCGCGGCGCTTCGATGCGCTGGACAAGGGCGTCGAGCTCCGCCTGGGGCCGTCCCGCGACGTTCCAGAAATGGAAGCGGTCGACGTCGGCGTGGCGGATCAGGCCGCGGAGGAAGCTCTCCCCCGCCGAGTGGCGGCCGAGCAGCGTCTGGCCCGAGGTGTCGAAGCCGTTGGGGTGAAGGAAGATCGCCGCGTTCGACATGCGCGTGGGCTCATAGCGCGGCGGCGCCGAAGTGCGCAAAAGAAAAGGGCCGCCCCGAAGGGCGGCCCTCAACCCATGGTCTAAGCCGAAGCTTAGGCGAGGAAGTTGCTCGTGCTGATGTCCGCGAGCGTACGGCCAACTAGCACGACGGCGTCCGTGGCATTGGTGTCGTTGTTGTTGACATCAACGAACACCACCACGTCGGTGCCGACCTGAACCACCACGTAGTCGACGACACCACCGTCGATCTGCGCGTCAGCCAGCGACTTCGCCGCATCGAAGCTCGAGGCGGTAAGCTCAAGATAGTTTGAGCCTTCCGTCGCGAGGCCGCGGTTGAAGTCGAGCTTGTCGCCAGCTTCCCAGTCCAGGATCTGGTCGAGAGCGCCAGCCGTCACGCCCGAGTCGCCATTGGCGAAGTTGAACGTGTCGTTGCCGTTGCCGCCGCGCATGAAGTCGGTGGCCGCGCCGCCGGTGATGGCGTCGTTGCCGTCGCCGCCGTTCAGCGTGTCGTTGCCGCCTTCGCCGAGAACGCTGTCATTGCCGCCGCCAGCATCGATGTTGTCGGTGCCCAGGCCGCCTTCCAGCGTGTCGTTACCTTCGCCACCGGTGATGGTGTCGTTGTCGTCTTCACCATCGATGGTGTCGTTGCCCGCGCCGCCCGAGAGGACGTCGTTCAGGGCGCCGCCGGTGGCCGAGTCGTCGCCATCGCCCAGCGTCACGCTGTCGTTGTTGGCACCGCCGGTGACCACGTCGTTGCCTGCACCGCCGTCAATGACGTCGTTACCGCCGCCGGGGTTCACGTTGGTGTCGGCGCCAGCGGCATTCGTAATGGTGTCGTTGCCATCACCGCCGCTGATAACGTCATTGCCATCATTGCTCACGATGCTGTCGTTGCCAGCTCCGCCGTTGATGGTGTCCGTACCTTTGGCGCCGTCGAGGGTGTCGTTACCATCCTCACCGAGCAGGTTGTCAGAACCCGCGCCGGCCACGATGTAGTCATTGCCGAGGTTGCCGTTCAGCACGTCGCCAGCCGGCGCGGCAATCGAGGTGGCCGTGATCGAGTCATTGCCCTGGCCACCCAGGATCGTATCCCTACCGTCATTGTCGGAGGTGATCGTGTCATCACCGCCATTGCCGGAGATGACGCCCGTACGACCTGCAACGGTGTTCGCGGTGACATCGACGGTAATCTGGTCGTTGCCGTCGCCGCCGACCAGCGAGGCGCTGGCGTCGGTGGTCGTGATCGAGTCGTTGCCCGCGCCGCCGTCGAGGCTGACGGTCTGGCCGTCGGCGCCCGTGGAGCCCAGGGTGTCGTTGCCGTCTTCGCCGAGCACGACGTCGTTGCCGGCGCCCGAGGCGATACGGTCATCACCCAGGTTGCCGTTCAGGAAGTCGGCCCCGGTGGCGCCGGAGATCGAGTCGCCACCTTGGCCGCCCAGCAGGGTCGACGCGCCGGCGCCCGTGGCTTCGATCGTGTCGTTGCCGAGGTTGCCTTGAGCGAAGTTGTTGCCGCCTTCCACGTTGATGCGGTCGTCGTCACGGCCACCATAGATGGTGTCGTTGCCGGCCCCGCCCATCAGGCTGTCGGCGCCCGTGTTGCCCTGCAGCAGGTCGGCGCCGCCAGCGCCGTTCAGCGTGTCCGCACCGGCGTTACCGTACAGGGCGTCACCCAGAGCGCTACCCGCGTCGCTGTCGTCGCCCGTCGTGCCGACGGCCAGCACCGAGCCGTCCGGGAAGATCGGGGTCTCGTCAAGGAACGCGACCGGGAAGGTCACGGTCTTGCCGGTCAGGCCCGAGATGACCGTCACGGTCGCAGCCGAGGTCGCCGTCGCCGGGTTGAAGATGACCGTCGTACGCTGGGCGGTCTCGCCCGCCGTGGTGAAGATCAGCTGGTCAGCGCCGGTGAACGCGGCGGCTTGCGCGTCCGTAATGGTCTCAAAAATGTAGTTCGCCATAGATCTCTCCAGTCAGTGTCACACGGACCCCTGGCACGCTTGACCCCCATCCCCGATGGAGCAGTCCCAGCGGTCCATTATCCCAAACGCCATAGCAGGGCTGCGGCGCAGGTTAGACGAGCCCAAGGGCAGACGTATCGGAAGCCCGTCAAATACGCAACTCCAAAAAGCCCGCCGGAACAGTGCATTCCGGGGTGTTGCAAAGGCGCCTCTACTCCTCGCGGAAGGCGTCCTGCAACGTCTCTGTGATGGGCGAAATCAGGAAGCCCATCACGGTCCGCTCGCCGGTCACGATCAGCGCGCTGGCGGGCATGCCCGGGGTGAGCTGGACGCCCTTCTTCAGCTTCGTCAGCTCTGTCGGCGCGATCTTGAGATCGACCCGATAGGACGCCGTGCCAGCCTTCTCGTTGACGATCCGGTCCTTGGAAACGACCGCCACCTTCGCATCGAGAGCGTCGTTGAACCGCTGATTCAGCCCCGTGAGGCGGACTTTCGCGGGCATCCCCTCGTGAACCGAATCCACGTCCTCGGGCTTGATCGAGGCCGTCAGCGTAAGGGGAACACCCGCGGGCACCACGTCCATCATGACCTCGCCGGCGCCGACCACGCCGCCCACGGTGAACTGGGTGAGATTGAAGACGTAGCCGTCGACCGGCGAGCGCACGACGGTGGCGGCGAGGTTCTGCCGGGCCGTGGTGAGCCGGGGTATCACATCGGAAAGCTTGGCCTGGCTGTCGCGCAGTCCTTCGGCCGCCTGACTCTGCCGCTCGTTGCGGAGCGAGCTGAGCTGCAGGCGGGTCTCGCCCATCTGCTGGCGGATGCGCGCCATCTCGGCGGCGAGCTGGCCGCGGCGCCCCCCCAGTTCGGCCAGCGTGCGCTCGTATCGCAGGATCAGCGTCTTGGGCGCGAAGCCCTGCTCGTTCAGCTTCCGGTAGCCGTCGAGCTCCTCCTGGGTGAGGCGCACCTGCTCGCTGACAGAATCGAGCTGGGCCTGGAGCCCCTGGACCTGGCTCTGCTGCTGGTCGACGCGCTGCATCAGCACCGCAGACTGGCTCTGGAACAGCTGCTGGCGCGAGGTGAACAGGAACTGCTGGTCGCGGATCAGGGCCGCCACCGCGGGCTCCGACATCCGCGCCGTCAGCTCCGCGGGGAACTCCAGCGCGGTCCGTCCCATCGCTTCGGCGGTGAAGCGGGCGTTCTGGGCCAGCAGGGTGTCGTACTGGTTCTGCATGACATCGACGGCGGCGCGCGCCTCGACGTCGTTGAACAGCAGCAGCGGCTGCTGCGCGCGGACGAACTGACCTTCCTTGGCCAGGATCTGCTTCACGACCCCCACGTCCTTGTGGCGCAGGGTCTTGCGCATCGCGTCCGCCCGGACCTCGGCCTGGGCGGTGATCCCGGTGGCGACGGGCGTGACGGAGGCCCAGAGTCCGAGCCCGACCACGCAGGCGCCGATCACGCCAGCGCCGACGATCATGGGACGCCGGAGACGAGTCTCCAGCTCCGGCGGCAGCGGCGCCTCATCGCCGCCGAAGGTCGGCGCGACATAGTTCGTGCGGACAGGTCCGAGATCCAGCTTCATCGACCGCCCTCCACGGCGCGCGGCTCGTCCGAAGGCGGAGCCTGGACGGGCGGCTGAGCCGGCTTGACCAGCCGCGCCATCACCTGGTCCCGCGGCCCGAACAGTTCGATCCGCCCATCCCGCAGCACCAGCATCTTGTCGGCCGCCCGGAACACGCCAGGCTTATGCGAAATGATCACCACCGTCGCGCCGTTCGCCTTCATGGCGTCGATGGCCCGCATCAGGGCGTCCTCACCCTCGGCGTCGAGATTGGCGTTGGGCTCGTCGAGCACGACGAAGGCGGGATTCCCCAGCAGCGTGCGCGCCAGGCCGACCCGCTGCCGCTGGCCGGCCGACAGGACGACGCCGCCCTCGCCGACATCGGTGTCGTAGCCCTTGGGCATGCGCAGGATCAGTTCGTGGACGCCTGCGAGCTGGGCCGCCGCGACCACCTCCTCGTCCGTCACGCCTTCGCGGAAGCGGGCGATGTTGTTGCGGACCGTCCCGGCGAAGAGCTCGGTGTCCTGCGGCAGGTATCCGACATGGCGGCCGAAGTCCGCCCTGTCCCAGCTGAAGACGTCGGCGCCGTCCAGCCGGACCACGCCGTTCATCGGCTTCCAGATGCCCACCAGAAGCCGGGCGAGCGTCGACTTGCCGGCCCCGGACGGACCGATGACGCCGAGCACCTCGTTCGGCTCGACGGCGAAGTTCACGTTCGTCAGCACCAGGCGCTGGGCGCCGGGGGGGCGCGAAGTTCACACCCTCGACCGAGAGCTTGCCCAGCGGCCGCGGCAAGGTCGTCACCGCTGTCGGCGGCTCGGTAACGGACAGCAGCTTGTTCAGCCGCTCATAGGCGCGGAACATGTTGTTCAGCGGCTCCCACGAGCCCACGATCTTCTCGATGGGCTGCAGGGCCCGGCTGGCCAGGATCATGTTGGCGAACAGCATCCCGGAATGGATGTTGCCCTTCAGGATCAGATAGGCGCCGATCGCGATGATCAGCACCTGGATCCCCATGCGCACCGCCTTGATCATGTCGGTGTACATGTTCGAGGCCTCGGCCGCCGCCGCGCCGCGCTCGATCGTGATCCGACGGTAGTGCGCCCACGCCTTGCCCAGGGTGGGCAGCATCCCCATCGCCCGCACGACCTCGCCGTTGCGCAGGGCCGCGTCGGTGAAGCCATAGCTCTTCAGCGCCGCCTCGTTGGCGTCCTTCAGCGCCGCCTGGGTCGCTTTTGTCTGCGCGATCGCCAGGAAGACCAGGAGGGCCGCGCCCGCCAGCGTCACCGCGCCCACCAGCGGGTCGATGATGAACAGGGTCACCAGGAAGACGGGAATCCACGGCACGTCGAAGAACGCCGCCGCGGCGATGCCCGTGAGGGACTGGCGGAACTGGTCGAGGTCGCGCAGCGCCTGCGCCCGGGCGCCGGGCTCGCCCCGCACGGCGGCGTCGAACAGGCTCGTGAACACCCGGCCCGACAACCGCTGATCGAGCACGACGCCGTAGTTGATGAGGATCCGCGCCCGGAAGTCGTCGATCGCGCTGGAGATGGCGAAGACGAACAGGGTGACCAGGGTCAGCATCAGAAGCGTCGCCTGGCTCTGGCTGACCATCACCCGCCCGTACACCTGGTAGGTGTAGAGCGGCAGGGCCATGTAGAGCAGGTTCGACACCAGGCTGAAGGCGAAGGCCACCCCAGCCGGCTTGTAGCCCTCCCGCAACGCCCGCCCGAGCACGTTGTCGGGCAGGTTCGAGAGGAACGTCAGGAATTTCATCTTGCCTAAGCCGTCCCTACAGACCTTGCGGCCTGATACACTAGTCCGCGGCGAAAATGGTGAACATCGCCGAACATAGGACGTTCTCGCGGGAGGCGAGCCCTATGTGCGGAAAGCGCGCGTAGATGCGCAGGGGCCCCGATCGTGTCAATGGCGCAACCGAAGGGCTCCCCGCATGGTACGATTCGCAGGCCTCACGTTCGGACGCCAGGAGCGTTGATGTCGCGGATCGCGATTCTCGGCAGCTGCATTACCCGGGACCTGTGGCCGATCCGTGGCGGCGGCGCGGAGCGGCTGCTCTACGTCTGCCGAACGAGCTTCCCCAGCCTGCTGTCGCAGCCGGTGAGAGGGTTCGCCCCCGACGACCGGCTGCCGGGCGACCTGCACCAGCATGAGCACAACGCGCTGATCGCGGATCTGCGGAAGACTGCGCTTACCCGACTGCTCGCCTTCCGGCCGACCCACGTGATCTTCGACTTCATCGACGATCGGTTCGACCTGCTCGCCGTCGGCGACTCCATCGCCACCCGCAGCGGGGAACTGATCCGCAGCGGCTACCTTCTGCGGCCCGAGCTGCGCGCGCACCGGACGATCCCGCGGCTCTCAAGCGCCTGCGAGCGGCTGTGGATCTCTGCCGCGGCCGAATTCTCCGAGCTCGTGCGGTCCACCCCGCTGGCGGACGCCCAGCTCATCCTGCACTCCGCGCGCTGGGCGAGCGATCATCGGGATCGCGAGGGGCGCATCGCCCCCATTCGCAATGTCGAAATCCTGGGGGGCGATCCCGTCGACATCGCCGACTACAATGCGTTGCTGGAACGCCAGGAGGCCGCGTTCATGGCCCTGATGCCGGCCATGACGGTGATCGACGCGAGCGCTTTCCGCCTGGCCGAGACGGAGCACCGGTGGGGCCTCAGCCCCTTCCATTACGTTCCCGAATACTATGACGAGGTGCGCCGCCAGCTGGCGGACGCCGGTCTCGACGACGCCTTCACCGCCCCTGACGCCTGGCCCAGTGCTCCAGCGGCGTGACGCCTGACCTGGCCGCGTCCGGCCGGGCGGCGAGATAGGCGACGGTGGGGAATCCCGGCCGCGCCTCGGCCACCGCCCAGGCGCCGCCCAGCAGGTAGTCCGTCAGCGGATTGACGCCGGGCGGCAGAGCCTCGCCCCGGGCGTCCCGGTAGTGGGCGGTGCTGAACCACGGGCTCGGATCACGCCCCTCGAAGCCGCCGAACGCCAGGAAATGCGTGAGGGGCTCGATGTCCGCTTCGGCCACTTCGGGGTACTGCTGGCGGTACCAGGCCGGATCGACCAGGGGGTGCGGAGACAGCCCCCGCCGCCATCCCTCGTCGAGGTAGTGCAGCAGCGCCGGCCGGCCCGACAGGTCGCCGGCCCGCGTGCCGTAGAAATCCGGATCGAACGCCGGATGCGGGCTGAGCCACAGATGCCCGCCTTCCCGCAGGTAGTGGGACAGCGGATCGTCGCCGGCGGCCAGGACCGGCGCCTGGGCCAGGTAGTATCCGACGTCGAACAGCGGATGGGGGCTGGCGCCGCGCACGGCGCCGACCCGCAGATAGTGCTCCAGGCCGCTCAGGCCGGTGGCGGCGATGTCGCTCGCGTTCTGCTGGCGATACCAGGCTTCGTCAAAGAGTGGGCTGGGCGAGCGCCCCTCGGCATGGCCCACCGCCAGGTAGTGGACCAGCGGCGCCTGCCGGGCGCTGGCCACGTCCGGATGGGCGGCGAGGTACCAGGCCTGGTCGAACGGCGCCAAAGGCGTGACGTCGGCACGGGCGCCGCGACGTGCGTAGGCGGCCATATGTCTGAGATCGTGGGCCGCCTGCCCTGAGCCGCGCCAGACCCCGCTGCGCGCGATCACCAGCGCCTGCCCCAGCGAGCCCAGCCGCATCAGCATGCGGTCGATGCGCCGACTGATCCGGTTGCGGCGACGCAGCGGCGCCTCGCCGCGCGTCTGGAATGCGGCAAGGGCCTGGCGGCGGAGCTTCGCCTGCACATCCGCCTGAGCCGTCAGGGCCGCGTGGAGCGCCAGGCCGAGCTCGTTACGGGCCAGCGCTTCCCGGACCTGGGCGTCATGCGCCAGGCGGTGGGCGCCCGCGAAGTCGCGCTTGAGGGCGCGCATCCGCGTCGCGACGGTCCGGGCTTTTTCGAGCATGGCGAGGTCCGGAGCCGCCTCAGCCGCGGGCGTCACGCCCCTTCGTGTTCGAGCCATTCTTGGAAGCTGCCGCGCCCGGAGGCGTAGGGGTTGGGGAAGGCCTGCTGCAGGTCGGTGCGCTCCCGATAGAGCACCCGCTCGGCCTTGGCGATGGGCTTGCCGTCGTCATAGGCGCCGTAGGCCCACCAGCGCTCGGGAATGGCCGGGTCGGTCGCGGCGGCGATCTGGCGCTTGTACCAGGCCCAGATCTCATAGACCTGATAGTTGCGGCCGGCGTACCGCTTGGTCATGGCGTCGCCGACAGCGCCCAGCTTGGTGAAGTGCCAGAAGCGGAGCGGCGCGCCGTTGACGGTGATCGCCCCGTCCTTGCCGATGTCGATCTTGCGGGTCGACAGGTTCCAGCTCGCGACGTTGTACCCGGGGTCACGGATCACCTTCAGCCTGTCGAACAGGGCCGGCGCGTGGTCGCACCACCGCTGATCCACGAACAGCCCGTTCGGGATGTCGTCGTAGCAGTACGATAGCAGGCGGTCGTTCCACCACTTGGCGAAGCGGGCGCCCTCGCCGGTGGTCCTGATCGCCACGAAGCCCAAGTTGAAAATGCCGGTCTTCGACGCCGAGATGTCGTTGTCGAGGATGGCCGCCGGTTCGTCGTTGGGGTCGATCAGGTGCGGCGTCAGGAGGATGTCGTGATCCTCCAGCCACCGCTCCAGGGGCTCCAGCGACGCGAGGGCGGCGGTGTCGGGATCCATGTAGATCACCGCGTCGAAGCCCCAGCCGCAGGCCTGATGCAGGAAGGGCCCTTTCACCGCCGTGCAGATCTCGACGATGTCGTGCTTGAAGAGCCAACTCCTGAAGTTCGGGACGCCCAGGTCCTCGGCCCAGACCAGCCGGTCGAACGGCTCATTGGCGGGGTCGAAGGCGAATCCCTCCGGCGGCCTGTCGGTGATCAGCGCCGCCAGTTCCCAGTCCGGGTGATGCCGGCGCAAGGTCTGGAACAGCACGCGGGCGCGGTTCAGGTACGAGAAGGTGAAGCTGGAATAGCAGAGGATCTTCATGCGTCCGCCACGGCTGGCAGGTCGAGGGTAAGCGCGCTGTAGGCGAGGTCATAGAGCATCGGCCGCCGGCGCGCGCGGCCGAGTTCGAGGATAGTCCCGGTCTCGAACGCCGCCATCAGCGCCGCTTCGTCCAGCACCAGGCCGTGACCTGTCTCCCGCACGAAAGCCTGGACGTTGCCGCTGTCGGGTCCGGTGACCACCGCGGATCCGGCCGAGACGGCCTCATGGGCGACGAAGGAGAAGGTCTCCCGGCAGAGCGGCCAGACCAGCGTGATGTCGATCTCGGCGGCGTGCAGCGCATCCCGCATGGCGAGCGGATTGGCGGCCCCCGCGCTCACGGGGGTGAAGGTCGCCGGCAGTGTGGC
Source organism: Phenylobacterium kunshanense (assembly GCF_003254525.1). Taxonomy (GTDB): domain Bacteria; phylum Pseudomonadota; class Alphaproteobacteria; order Caulobacterales; family Caulobacteraceae; genus Phenylobacterium; species Phenylobacterium kunshanense. The sequence continues at coordinate 21,019 of NZ_QFYS01000005.1, read as the reverse complement.
GTCCCCCCGGGCGCCGAGATGGTGGAACTGATAGCGGGCGTCCTCCCCGAATCGGGAAGCGAGCCTGGCGAAGAGCGGCCAGCCCTTGTGCGTGACCGGCAGCCCAGCATAGGCGATGCGAAGGGGGCGATCCTCCGGGACAGCCGCCGCCGGCTCGCGGGGCGCCAGGGTGGCGTGCGGCAGGACGACTGTTCCGCGCGCCGGCAGGTGTGTCGACCTGACCCAGAAGTCGAGTGTGACCCGAGAGGGCGCGGCCACGGTGAGCCCCAACCGCTCGAACAGGCGCGCATGCTCGGCGAGATGGCGCTGCCGCCAGGGGCCATAGACGCAGACATCGCAGGCGGCGCTGTCCGGCGGCGGCGCGCCGCAATCCTCGACGTCGTTCCTCAGGAGGTGGAAGCCGGCGCAGAGACTTGCGAAGTCGTGCAGCCAGAACACGCCCTGGTTCAGGCCCACGGCGGCCAGGATGTCCGCCGTCTCGTCCGCGGAATGGCCGAGCAGGCTGTGGATGGCGAAGGTCCGCGCGCCACCTTCGGTCCCGGCCACATCGCCCAGAACCCGGGCGATGGTGGCCGCCTCGAAGCAGCCGACGTGCTGGCCATTCCAGACCACGCCCAGCACGCCCGGCTCGCCCGCCGTCCGGACGACCGGCCACGGGTGGGATGGAAACAGATGCAGATGGTCGCGGCCGAGCTGCGCCTGCCGGGCCGCCTCGCGCCCGATGGCGAACTGGAGACCGCCGACGTTGGCCGAGTAGTCGTCGTGGCTGAACGTGACGTGGAGGTGCGCCAGGCGGCCGCGCGACTGCAGCAGCGCCGCCGCCAGTTCCGCGTCAGGGTCGACGGGATCCGGCTCGCGGCGGATGCGGTCGTCGACGGGCTTCAGCCGCTCGATGACGTCGTAGCGAAAGCCGTAGGGGGATTCCCGGCGCGCCGCCGTGGGCCGGCCGGAGGTGAGGTAGTGCACGAACGGGTTGACGCCCGAACTGGCCACCTCCGGGAAGGCGTCGAGATAGGCCGCGACCGAAAAGTCCGGCGACGGATCGCGCCCCTCCCGCCAACCGTACGTCATGAAGTGGTCGAGGGGATCGACACCGACCTCGGCGACGTCGGGATAGGTCCGCAGGTAGAAGGCCGCGTCGAACGCGCCCGCCGCGATGGCGTGGTCCCCGTGCAGGCGCCGGAGGCGTCCGCGCAGGCGCAGAGGCACGACAGCGGCCAGGAGCTTCTTCATCCTGCGGTTTCCCTGACGAGGTCACCGGTCATTCCGCTGTAGGCCAGATCGAACAGGCGGGCCCGCCGGACATTGCGCGAGAGAGTGAGTATCCGCCCCGACAGGAAAGCCTCCATCAGCGCCCCCTCGTCCGCCAGCACCTGGCCGATTTCCGGGTCCGAGGCGAACGCCGCCACATTGCCGCTGTCGGGGCCTGTGATGACCGCCGCCCCCGCCGCCGCCGCCTCGTAGGCGGTGAACGAGAAGGTTTCGCGGCAGAGCGGCCAGATCAGCGCGGCGTCTATCTCCAGCGCCTCGATCGCCTGCTGCATCGCGAGGGGCCGCTCGGCGGTGACGACGACGGGATGGAACGCCGCCGGCGCCGTGGGGTCCGATCGGCCACCCAGGTGCAGGAACTCGTACCGGGGATCCCCGGCCAGGGCCTGGGCGAGATCCCGGAAGACCGGCCAGCCCTTGAGCGGCGCCGGCATGCCCACGAACGCCAGACGGAAGGGACGTCCGTCGGGGACCGCCGGAGCGGGACCACGGAGACGCAGGTGGGCATGGGGAAGCACCTTGGTGTCGCGGGCCGGCAGGTCGCTGCTCCGCCGCCAGAAGTCGAGGGTGGTCTGCGAGGGCGCGACGACGGTGATCGCCAGGCGTTCGAACAGGCGTCGGTGGGCCTGCGTGTGTCGCGACCGCTCCGGACTGTAGGCGCAGATCCCGCAGGCAGCACTTTCAGCAGGGGGCGCGGCGCAGTCTTCGACGTCGTTCCGAAGCAGGTGGAAACCCACGCAGACGCTGGCGAAGTCGTGGAGCCAGAAGTAGCCCTCGCTCATCCCGCCGGCCGCCAGGATGTCGGCGCTCTGCTCCGGGCAATGTCCAAGCAGGCTGTGGATCGCGAAGCTTCGCTGGGCTCCTCTCGTCGCGGCGTTCGCCAGCGCCGTCCGCACCGCCTCGGGCGCATAGGTTCCCAGCCGGCGCCCGTTCAGCAGCACGCCAAGCGGGCCGGGTTCTTCGGCCTTTCGCACGGCCGGCCATGGAGAGGCCGGGAACAGGTGCAGGTGTTCGACGCCCATGGCCGCGAATGCCGCGCCCTCCCGGCGCAGGCAGAGTTGAAGCCCGCCGAAATGGGCGACGTAGTCGTCGTGGCTGAAGGTCACATGCAGCCGCCTCGGCTTGCCCAGGGCGGTCGACAGCAGCTCAGGCGGATCCGTCTTCAGCTTCGCCGAGGCCGTCACCGCCGCGGCAATGCGGTCTTCGACGGGCTGCAGGCGCGAAACAAGGTCAAACCGGAAGCCGAGATCGTTCTTCGCCGCGCGTCCCTCGGCCCGGCCCGCCATCACGTAGTGGACGAAGGGATTGAGGCCCGCCGCAGCCACATCGGGGTGCAGGTCCTGGTAATCCCGGACCGAGAACGTCGGCGTCGGATCGCGGCCTTCCAGCCAGCCGGTGACCAGGAAGTGACGCAGCAGGTCCATCCCCGCCGCGGCGACGTCGGGGTTCACCACGGCGTAGAATTCGGCGTCGAAGGCCTCGCCGACGATGGCGACCTGGTCCTCGATCGGCATCGCCGGCGGCGCGGCGACGGCGGGAGGCGCGCTGTCCGTCGGGGCGGCGCCGAACGCCTCGAAACTCCAGGTCTCCCCCCAGTCCCGCTGCCCCAGGAAGTCTGCGGCGTGGAGGGACGGCCTGACCGTGCGCCCCTCGTAGGCGCCATGCAGCAGGTAATGGCTGAAGGGCTCGGCGCCCGCTCCTGCCAGGTCCGGGTTGTCCGCCAGATAGGCCTCGGTCGAGAACCAGGGCGCCGGGTCCCTCCCCTCGCGCCAGCCTTGCATGCGGTAGTGCCACAGAGGGCTCATCCCGGACGGCACGTCGGCGTAGGTGGTCCGGTAGAAGTCGGCGTCGAACGCCGCCGAGATCACCCGGCCCGCCTCGTTCGGATCATATTCGGAGTGGGCTGTGGCCCGGGCCGGCATGGCGGTACGGTGTTCCTGCGGAGGCGCCGGCGGCTGGTGTGCAACAGTTGCCCCCGACGATCAACCGCTTGCGGCCGCGGGCCGACGCCCGTACCACCCCGAGCAGAGATGAGCCTGAGATCCACGTCCGCGCCGAAGACCGGCCGAACCCGCAAGGCCGCCGCCAAGGGCGGCCGCACGGCCTACCTCGTGCTGGGCATGCACCGTTCGGGCACCTCGGCGGTGACGCAGCTCCTGGCCCTGGCCGGCGCCCAGCTTCCGACCAACGTCATGCCGGGGGACGAACACAACCAGAAGGGCTACTTCGAACCCTGGAAGATCGCGATCTTCAACGACGAGCGGCTACGCGCGGCGGGTTCGGCCTGGGACGATCCCTTCGCGTACCCGTTCCGGCCGCTGTCGCCCGACGAGGAGCGCGGCTGGCTCGACCGTGCGCTGGCCCTGTTCGACGAGGAGTTCCCGGACGCGAACTGGCCGCTGATGAAGGATCCCCGAGCCACCGTGCTGCTGCCGTTCTGGCGGGCCGTGCTGGCGGAGCGTGGGGTTGCGGCGCGCTGCGTGATCCCCGTGCGGCACCCGTTGGCGGTGGCCGGCTCCCTGAAGCGCCGTGACGGCTTTGCCGAGCAGAAGTCGGTGCTGGTCTGGAGCGCCTACATGCTGGCGGCCGAGGCCTATACGCGGGACCTGCCGCGGGCTTTCGTCGGCTACGACGCGCTGCTGTCGGACTGGCGGGGCGAGGTGGCGCGGATCGAGGCGGCGCATGGCGCGCCGCTGCCTGGCCTGACCGACTCGGCGGCGCGTGAAATCGACACCTTCCTGACGCCCGAGCTTCGCCACAACGCCGGCGACGACGGCCTCTCAGCCCTGGGGTGGGCCGGCGAGATCGCCGCCGGGGTCTATGGCTGGTTCTCGGCGCGAGCGGCCGGTGGGGAGCCCGATCCGGCGGCGCTGGAGCTGGCCGCTGGCAAGCTGGCGGCGCGGGCGGCCGATGTGACGCCCCTGGCGCTCGTCCGCGATCTCGCCACGGCGCGGGCCGAGGCGCTGGACCTGCGCGAACGGTTGACCGCCGCCGAGGCCTTCCAGGCCGAGCTGCGCGAGGAGATGGCCCGTCAGCGGCAGATCCTGGAGGACGGCTGGCGCGCCGACCTGCGACGGCTGGAGACGGCCCAGGGCCTGCTGGCCCAGATCAACGTCGAGCTCGACGCCGCTCTGGCCGACGACTGATCCGCGGATCGACCGCCAGGTACAGCAGGCCGGTCAGGGCCGCGACGTCGAGCACATACAGGTAGCGGTAGTCGCAGGCGATCGAGATCGCCAGGAAGCTCGCCGCGAACGCCAGCGCGCCCCCCAGCATCGCCGCGATCGCAAGATCGGCCGGATCGCGGCGAACGAGCAGGACGCCGAGCAGCGCCAGGGCGAGCGCCGCATAGGCGAGGTGCGACATGGCCGGCGTGTCCAGGAACCAGGTGACGTAGTTGTAGAGCCGCCCGTCGGCGGCGGTCCGGCGAGGGGACATCTCCAGCGCCTGCAGCGTGCCGGCCGGCCCCTCGACGCCCAGGGTCACCGGCAGGCACCGGTCGATCACTGGCGTGCCGGCGACCTGGTGGAAGGCCAGCATCCGGGCGCGGAGCCACAGGCCGGGATCGTTCGTGATGAGGTCCAGCCACTCAGCCCGGATCACCCGCCTGGGGACGCGCTTCAGCCCCAGGGCCAGGGTCCGGTCGGCGGTCAGCACGTCCACGCGCTCGGGCGCATAGAGACGCTGGGCGTTGGCCCGGAGGTAGGCGCCGACGTCAGGGGCGACAGCGTCGATCCGCGGGGTGGGCCGGCCTGGCTGCAGTGCGGCCGCCGCGGCGATGTCGTAGGTCGCCAGCAGGCGCAGGCCCTTTTCTCCCGCCCCGTCCGGCGCGCCGGCGCCCTGCGGCTTGGCGGTGGCGCTGAGCAGCAGCGTCAGGGCCGCCACCGCGACGATCCAGCCGGCGGCGAGGGAGAGGCTTCGCAACCATCCCCGGCCGGACCGCGCCCAGGCGATGGCGAGCGCGGCAGGGAACACCATGATAAGGCCGTTCTGACGCAACAGGCCCGCCACTGCGAACAGCAGCGCCGCAAAGGCTAGGTGGGGCCAGGGCGCCCGCTGGTCCGATCGGCGCAGACCCAGCGCGAGGACCACGAATCCGGCGATCGCCGCCTCCGCGAACCATACGTCCTTCCAGACGATGGCCGGATAGATCAGCGCCTGCGGCAGGGCGATGAGCCCCAGGGCTGCGGCGGGCGCAAGCCAGCTCGTCCGCGCCCGCACGACGGGCAGTAGGGCCCAGCTTCCGAACAGCAACGCCCCGCTGGCCGCCACCGCCACGGCGGTCCCGGTATGGATGCGGTCGAACACCCCCAGCAGCCAGCCGAAGATCGCCGGGTTCCACGTGGTCCGCACGCCGAACCGGCCTTCGTGCAGGGCCAGAACGGAGTCCACCGACAGATGCCCCGGCAGGTTGAGGCGCAGCATCAGCACATAGCCGCCCAGCAGGACGAGCCACAGCGTCCAGCGCGCCGCCGATCCCGCGGACGCCGAACCCCTCATGCGGGGCGCACGATGAGGAAGAGCCCCGCCACCATCAGCGCGTATCCGGCGATCATGGTCCAGGAGGCCTGTTCCTTGAACACCAGCCAGCCGGCCAGCGGCACCAGGCACGAGCCGACCAGCGAGAAGGCGTAGGCGAGCGACAGGGGGACGCGCGTCAGGACGTAGAACCACAGGAGCGCCGTCAGCCCGTACCAGGCGAAGGCGCCGATCAGCGGATAGTTGACGACGACCCGGGCGAGAAAGGGCCCCGACAGCCGCTCGTTGTAGACCGCGCCCCACTTGAACAGCATCTGCCCCAGGGGCAGGGCCACGGCGAAGACGCTGCAGAGCGCGATGTCCTTGGGGCTCACGCCGGCGCCTCCTCGCTCTCCAGCTCGCGGAGGACGGCCAGGTAGGGGTGGATCGGCCGGCTCGGCACGTTCAGCACGTCGAAGTTCACGGCCTGGAGCAGGAACTGCACGCCCAGGATCACCGGCAACGCCGCCAGCATGACGATGCCCGCCGAGGCCGCCTGGCCCGGGACGCGGTTCGCCAGGTAGCTCAGGGCGTAGGCGACGCCGAACAGCGAGAAGCAGGCGCCGAAGACCAGCTCCAGACTGGCCGCATTGAAATCGCGAACGAAATACTGGCCCACGATCCGCTGGGCGAAGTTCCGGACATGCCTGAGGGCAAAGGGCCCCACGATAGCGCCGATGCGGATGTTGGAGACTTCGTCCGCGTACCGGGCCGGCATCGGGACATCGCGGACCACGGCCCGAAGGGTGCCGAGATGGTAGAGCAGGTCGGTCTCGAAGAAGAACCGGCGCGACACCCGCTTCTGCATCACCAGCTTCGCCACATTGGCCTCGATGGCCGTGTACCCGTTGGTCGGATCGAAGATGTTCCAGTAGCCGGTCGAGAGCTTGGCCAGGAAGCTCAGCATCGCGTTTCCGAGCACCCGGACGGTAGGCATCGTCGTCAGATGGCTGATCGAGGTGAACCGGTTGCCCTTGGCGTAGTCGGCCTCGCCCAGCAGGATCGGGGCGACCAGTTGCGCCGCATAGCCGAGGTCCATCTGATCGTCGCCGTCGACCTTGACCATGACGCGGGCGCCGCGCCGCGCCGCCTCGGCGTAGCCGGCGAGGGTCGCGCCGCCCACGCCCTGATTCTTCGGCAGGCGTACCACCACCACCCGAGGGTCGGTGTTCTCGGCCTCGATGAAGTCCCCGGAGCCATCGGGACAGGCGTCGTCCACGCAGACGATCCCCTCGAACCACGCGGGGGTGCGACGGATAACCTGCAGGATGTGAGCCCTGACCTTGTAGCAGGGCACCACCAGCCAGACGCCGGCGCCCTCGAGCGATACGGCCGGCACGCCCGGCGCCGGACGGGCGGGGCGGTCAGGGGAAGGAACGGTCGCGGGTCGGGCCACGGCCTCGGCTAGCATGGAACTCGAGGAACAATCAAAGCGCGACCGGCGCCGTCCTTGCGCGCGGGTACCCCGGCTGATACCTCGCTCGCCTTCTGCCGGGAGAGGCCATGGACACCGCCACCCACATGCTGCGGACCGGACGGCGCGGCGCGCTGTTCCAACTGCAGATGGCGTTCCGGGACCTGACGAACTCTTTCCAGCGCCTCGGCCTGGCCTGGTCGCTCGCGACGCATGACGTGGGTTCCCGATACCGCGGCTCGATCCTCGGGCCGTTCTGGATCACCTTGTCCATGGGCCTGATGGTTCTGGGCATCGGCGTGCTCTACGCCAGCCTCTTCAATCTGCCGCTCAACGAGTTCCTGCCTTACGTGGCGCTGGGCATCGTCTTTTTCGGCGTCATGACCGGCACGATCAACGAGGGATGCGATACCTTCGTCCAGGCGGCAGGCATGCTGTCCCAGACTAGCCTGCCGATGTTCACCTTTGTCTGGCGCACGATCTTCCGGAACCTGATCAACCTGCTGCACCACCTGGTCATCGTGGTGGGCATGCTGGTCTATTTCGACGCCTGGCGAGACGCCAACCCGCTTCAGGCCGCCGCCGGCGTCCTGCTGATGCTGCTGAACGCCGGCTGGGCTTCGCTGCTGGCGGGCATCGCCTCGGCGCGGTACCGCGACATCCCGCCGATCGTGGTTTCTGTCATGCAGTTCGCCATCTTCATGACGCCGGTGTTCTGGTTGCCCGACCGGTTCGGCAAGCACCAGGTCTTTCTCGACTGGAACCCGTTCTACCACCTGCTCCAGGCGGTTCGGGCGCCGCTGCTCGGCCAGGCCGTCGCGCCCCAGACCTATGTGGTGCTGGTGCTGATGGCGATCTTCGGCTGGCTCGTCACCTTCACCATCTTCGCCCGCACCCGCCGCCGGATCGTCCACTACCTATGACCACGGCCTCGATCACCTGCACCGACCTGACGATCCGGTTCCCGGTCTATGGCGCCGACGCCAAGTCGCTGAAGAAGGCGCTGGCGCGCGCCGTGTCCGTCGGGGGCGTCCTCGGCCGCCACGCCGGCGTCACCGACGTGACCGCGCTCTCGCACGTCAACCTGCAACTCAAGGCCGGCGACCGCCTAGGTCTGATCGGCCACAACGGGTCCGGCAAGACCACCCTGCTGCGCGCCCTTTCAGGCGCCTACGAGCCTGACGAAGGCACGATCGAGGTTCAGGGCCGGATCGCCGCCCTTCTCGACCTCAGCCTGGGGATCGATCCCTCGGCGACGGGCTATGAGAACATCCGCCTGCGCGGTCGTATCGCTGGCCTCTCCTCCCGCGAGATCGAGGAGCGGATGGACGAGATCGCCGACTTCACCGGCCTCGGCCCGTTTCTCGCCATGCCGGTGAAGACCTATTCGGCCGGCATGCAGGGCCGCCTCGCCTTCGCCGCCGCCACCGCCGTCGAGGCCGACGTCCTGCTGATGGACGAATGGATCGCGGTGGGCGACCAGGACTTCCAGAAGCTGGCTCACAAGCGCCTGCTCAAGCTGGTCGAGCGCGCGGGCATCCTGGTCCTGGCGACCCACGAGGTCCCGCTGCTGAAGCTCTACTGCAACAAGGTCATGCGGATGGAGGGCGGCGTGGCGTCTGAGGTAGTGGACATCCGCAAGCTGGACCAGTTGCTCGCGGACTGATCCCTCGGGTCAGGTCAGCCAGTCGACGAAGCCCATCTTCGCCATCCAGGCCAAGCCAAGCTCCACGGCCCGCCTTTGAGGCGCGGGAAAGGCGGCCAGCACCTCTCGGACCGTCGCGCCGCCGCTCGCTTCCAGCCTCAGGAAGGCCTGGGCGCAAATCTCCGGCGCCGCCCGGAAGCCGGAAAAAGCCGCGTCGAGAGCCACCATCGCCGCGCCGCGCACCGAATCCGGCGACACGCCTTTGACCGGCCACAGGCGGCTTTCCAACGCCAGCCCGCTCGTGGCGAAGCCGGCGAAGTCGCGGAACGGATCGCCCTTCACGGGATCAGCCGCGAGGCTGACCAGGGGGTCGGCGCTGGACGCCCGGATCGCGGCGAGTTCGTCGGTCAGGGCGTGGATCTGCCGCGCGACCACGGTCCAGTCGAAGGCCGCCGCCACCCGCGCCCGCCCGGCCGCGCCCATGCGCCGACGCAGGTCTCGATTGCCGATGAGTTCGGCCAGCCCGCCGGCCGCCCGCCCGATATGAACGGCCGTGTGCTGTGCGACCGAGCCGACGTAGGATTGATACGAAGCGCTGTCGATCGTGTGCCGTTCGACCATGGCCGCGCCCATGCCGCCGCCCGCGGGCCCCATCAGCGTCGGGACCAGGAACCCCTCGACCCCGTCGCGGACCGTGGACCGGTAGCCGTCCCAGTCGCTGACCACCACGGGAAGCCCGCAAGCCATCGCCTCCAGCGGCGTTATTCCGAACGTCTCCTGGATGTTGTCCACCAGCGAAAGGAAGATGTCCGACGCGGCCCAGAGGTCGCCCAGCAATTCGCGGTCGTTGCCGTCCTCGAACCGCACATCGACCGACGGCGCGTGCGCCCGAGCCGCTTCCTCGTAGTAGCCGCGATCGTTGGCCCCCGGAAACCATCCCGCCAGGGCGAACGTCACACGTACGCCGGTATCCTCGGCGGCCCGCTGCAGCGCCTTGAACATCGGTTGCGGAAACGCCTTCTCGTAGTAGGACAGCCGCCCAACCCAAAGCACCAGCACGTCGTCCTCGGAGAGCCCGTATCGGACCCTCAGGCGAGCGCGCGCATCGGAACGGTCCGCCAGCTCGGCAAAGGCGGCGCCCTCCACGCCGAGCGGGATGACGGGCAAGGCGGGCCGGGGCGGCGGAACGCCGCCGGTGCGCTCGGCGAGGTGTCGCCCCCACCCGTCGAACATGGCTTCGAGGTTTTCGCGCACGCTCGGCGACGTACAGATCAGGGCGTCCCAGGGATGCATGGGCGCCACGGCGGTCTCGGCGATGATCTGGCGCATCGCGGGCGGCGCCAAGGTGTGAATCAGGCCAGCGAGGCTGAACGCCCGGTCGCTCCAGCGCCGACGTCGCCACCAGGCGAGGTCGCGCAGGTCCGGCTGCCCCCGCAAAAGTATGCCGGCGTCGCGCGGCGCCGTCGAAAATGACGCCAGGTCGGATCCGATCTCCGTTGGTCGCGGCCCGTCGCCGAACAGGTCCGACGCGATTTCGGCGGCGTCCACCGGCCGGGTCGCGAGGACATCGATCCTGGCATAGCCCCCATGGCGCGCCAGCGCCTGCCAGAGCTGGAGATTGGCCACGTCCTTTCCGAACGGGTTGCGCTCCAGGCTCATTCGGCCGGGCGGGTGCAGGATGGCGAGACGGCCGCGAGGACTTTGTGCGTCGGGGGTCATGTCCTCTTTCTAGAGGGCAATTCGCACGGGAGGACACCCGTTCCGCACGACTGAGTTCAAACAACGGAACCGGCTCGTAGCGACCGAGCCCGCCGGGCCGGAGGATCGCTCCTTACCTGGGATCCAGGGCGTTCGAGACCTCGGCCAGCAGATCGAACAGGGCGACGGAATCGATCGGCTTGCGCAGGATGCCGTCCGCGCCCGCGTCATGGTAGGCGGCCACGTCCTCGTCGGAGACGTTGGCGGTGAGCATCCAGATCGGCGGACGCCCCGTGCCGCCGGATTCCGCCCGGATCGTCCGCACGGCGTCCACGCCGCTCATAACCGGCATGTTGGCGTCCATCAGGATGAGGTCGAAGCAACCGCCGCGCCACACGGACACCGCCTGCGCGCCATCCTCGGCAAAGACCAGGTCCACGGGCAGATGGCCCAGCAGCGCCTCGAGCACCCGGCGGTTCGCCGCATTGTCCTCCGCCGCCAGCACGCGGAGGCGGCGCGCGACGGTCGGGTGAAGCGAGGATGGCGCCATATGGGCAGGAGCGTTGAAGGCGAACCAGAAGACGGCGCCGGTCCCCTCAGGCGGGGTCTCTACGCCCATCTCACCGTCCATAAGCACGACGTTCGCGGAGGAGCGGGCCAGGGCCAGGCCGCTGTCGCCGGACTGTCGGCCACGCTCGGTCTCGCCGAAGGCCTCGAAGGCGCGCGCGCGATCGAGAAACGACATCGCCGGACCGGTGTCGGCCACTTCCAGGAGCACGCCGAGCCGCCCGCCCCGCGCGAGCCCCGCCAGGCGGATCCGCACCCGCCCGCCCGACGGCGTGACCTTGAGCGCGCCGGCGACCAGGGTGACCAGAGCCAGCTCGATCTTCGCGCCATCGGCGACGATGTCGAAAGACACCTCAGGCGTGTCATCGACCAGCAGAAGCTCTACGCCCATTGCGGCCGCGGCCTCCCGCCAGATCCGCGCCACGCCCTGCACTCGCTGCCGCAGGTCGAAAGGCGCCAGATCCAGCCGGGCAGCGCCCTTCTCGCCCTCGGCGGCCGCGAGGATGCCATCGAGCAGTCGGCTCAGCTGTTCCCCGCCGTCCACGATGCCGCGGGCGAGGTCGTCCTGGGTTGGCGCGAGAGGCTGGCGGCGCAGCGCCTGGGCGAACCCGAGGACGGCGTTCAGCGGCGTTCGCACCTCATGGCTTGTCGCCGCCAGCAGCCGCGACCTCGCGCCGATGGCCTCGCGCGCCTCATCCGCCGCATGGGTCAGCGCCAGGGTCTTGCGCCGCAGGTCCTGCGCCACGCGCCCGAGCGCGGTGTCCGACGCCTGCTGGCGCCAGGTGACGACCAGGACCGCGCCGACGAAAAGGCACATGGCCAGCGCGTCCACACCCAGCGTGGCGACCCCGCTCTCCTCGAGGGCGAGCCAGATCAGGGTCGCCGCGGGCGGCGCCACGCCGACCACGTAGCTGAGCCGTCCCTGGTGGGCGCGGAGGGCGGCGAACAACAGGACGCAGATCGCGAGCAGCGCTGCTTCCACACGCAGCCGACCACCGTCGTGGAGGCTGATGGCGGCGGCGAGGGCGCAGGCGTTCGCCACCAGCAGCACCATCAGCGCATCCGCCTGCCGGCGCAGCCGGCGCACCGCGGCGGGCCCGTCCTGGCTGCGCCGGGCGAGCTCGCTGGCCGCCAGAAGCGCCAGGTACAGGACGAACTCCACGAGCCCCAGCGCGGCGATCCGCGGGGTGGTGTAGAACGCCAGCAATCCCACGAGCCCGCCCACGAGGACGAGCCGCGTCACCGCTACGGTGCGCGAATACCGGATGTAACCCTGGGGGTGGGTCACATCCGCCGCAATTTCGACCATCTCCCCGCCGTTGTCCCGTTCCCGCAGAATCACCCAAGCATAGGTTGAGATTCGGCGCACGCCGGATCGCCCGGCGCGCGAGTGCGCGTCGAGGTCAGCCAGGCGGACGGGAGAGGCGGGAACACACGGCGCCAGCGCGGATCGACTTGACCACCGTCAGCCTCGTCCCAAACGCCGCCTTAGAAATTGCTGAGGCGCGGCTGCGGCGTCCTCGACTTCTGTTCCTGAAGCCAACGCTGCACACACTTGCACTTGGCGACCAAGTTCGGAATCGCCGTCTTTGAGACAGGGGCGTCGAAGAGCGCCAACGCCTCGTCAAGTTCGCCCAACCGGTACAGTGTAACGGCCAAAGGCGGGATATTGGGATTTCGCCAAGATCGTCCGAAGACGGTTCCCCAGACGGTGAAAGCGCAATGTCTTCAACGGTGGGGAGGAAATGGCGCGCCCGGAACGATTCGAACGTCCGACCCTCAGATTCGTAGTTTGGGAGGAAACGCTTAAGTTTCAAAGGCAATTGCGCGGAGCGCTGTAAACTGCCCCGCTCAGGCAGGGTTTTGGCAGGTGTGTTTTACAGCGCTTAGGTCGAGATATCCCAACTGCCCCCGCTGGCGTTCTCGATCAGCTTGATGGCTCCGGTGCGCGCAAACGTGGCCACGAACGTGTGGTGCACGCTCAGAACGTCCTCCTGGACAGCTTGATCTGCCTCGATGTCCACGATCTTGAGACCCATCTGCTTGCAGACACCCGCGACGTAGTGCTGGCCGTGGCCGGATTGGCCAGCGTAGTTCATCAGTTCGTCGACGATAGCGTCAGCCTGCTTCCCCGGATCAGCTTCGCCCGAAACCATGTTCTCGCGCAGCCATTGCGTGACCATAGCCTTCGCGCCAAGGACCTGACGCTCGCAGTCCGTGATGAAGCCGGGCGGGTACTTTGCGAAGACCTGTTGCCAAACGATCTGTTTGAGCGGTTCCTTCTTGATCTCCTGCACCGCACGCTCGGCCTCAGCCAACACCCCCATAGCTGGATAGCCTCGGACTTGAGGATCTGTGGGTCCCAGGCAGGAATGCTTCCCCATCATGATCTCGCGCGCGGCACACGCGATCATCGTTCCCGCGGACATCGCCATATGGGGAACAATCACACGGATGTCCTTGCCGAACATCTGGTAGAGGTATTCAACCATTGCCCGCGCCGCCTCGATGCCTCCGCCGGGCGTATGGAGAATGAATTCCAGTCCCTTGGAACGGTCGAGGCCATGAACGACCGCCATGAGGCCGTTCATGTCGAGATCGCTGATCGCGGTCTCGGGATGTTGTTGTTTTTGAAGGAAGCCTGAGTAGTACGCGATCACTGGCCGCCCGAGCCGGGCCTCCAGGTTCTTCAGGTACTTCTGACGGGTACTGTCACACGCTTGAGGCGTCCCGCCCAGTCCGTCGATCTCTTTATTGATTTCGTTCCAGGTGGGCATGTTCCGGCATCGAATACGACCTCACCGTGATCGGTGTGTATTCGCCGTACCCGGAAAGCGTGTGATTTGCCAAGTTTTCCAGCACTCGGTTCGCCGAGCCGATGTCGCCGCCGACGCCGCCCAGGGCGACGCCCATGTCACGGAGCAGGGACTCATGGTCGGCCATAGTAGGTGCTCGCTGGCTGGTTGAAGGCTTGCTTCGCCGTATCATGATCGCGACTCGCCGGTCAAACGTTGCGGGGCTGCAAAACTCCGCCACCGTGGTCCGGTTCCCCTGGCCCAACCTAAGGCGAGGGACTCACGATCAGCTAAATCTTAGGTTAACGCCGATCGGGAGAAGGCCAAGGCTTCCACCTGCAAGATCATAACCCGGAACCTTCGGGATACGAAATTTTTGGGCCCATTTTCTTAGGCTCGCGAAGTGGCCCTTCGACTGGCCGTCGGCTGGCTCGGCGGTCGTCAGAGCACGACTGAGCCCCAGACTACGCTGTAAACTGCCTGTAAACCGCGGACCAATTTTCAGGCTATAGGCCCGGCGGTAAAGGAAAAAATTCAGCGTAATCAATAGGAAGAAATGGCGCGCCCGGAACGATTCGAACGTCCGACCCTCAGATTCGTAGTTCGGTTCTGATGAAACAAGCAGAAACCGGGTGAAACGACAAATCACAATATAACCAATGACTTGTGACTTGATCTCGGGTTCGAGCGGGTTCAGATTTTCCCATGGAAATGCTCCATTTTGTGACCCCAGTGTGACCCGGAACCCGGGGTCACAAAACGAGCGGGGTAGGAAAAGTGCCCAGGCGTTCGGACCGAAACCTCACCTCAGCCTTCTGCCGCAGCGCCAAGCCGGGCGTGAGGACCACGCCCGATGGCGCCGAGGCTCAGCGCGTGGCCTACCCGGACGGCGACGTGCGCGGGCTGGAGCTGCGGGTCTCGGCCGCAGGCGAGAAATCCTGGTCGTTCCGTTACCGCGACAGACGCACCGACAAGCAGTGCCGGGTCACGATCGGCGTCTTCGACCCCACCATCGACGACACGGCTGACGCCGAGGGCGAGGTCCGACGGCTGACGCTGCAGGGCGCCCGTGTGGCCGCTCGCCTCCTTCGCGCCAAGGTCGACCACGGCGAAAGCCCGGCCGTCGCAAAGAAGGTGGCCCGCCGCGCCGCCAAAGCCCAGCCGCTCAAGACGATGTCCGACTTGGCGAGCGCCTACTTCAGCGCCTGCGAGCTCGGCACACACCGCAGCGGACGCGGGCGCAGGAAGGCGGACAGCACCATCTCGGCCGAACGGTGGCTCTGGACCAAGCATGTCGCGCCGAAGTTGGGCGCCGACGGCGTGGACGAGGTCACGCGCGGCCGTGTGCGGGACGTCGTGAAGGAGATCTATGAAGCCTCCGGCGGACAGGCCAACCGTGTTCGGGGCCTGCTCTCGCAGCTCTTCAACTATGCGATCGCCGAGGAGCGCGTCGCGGTGAATCCGGTCACGCACGTGGCTCGTGTCTCGCAGGTCGAGGCGCGTACACGCACCCTGACCGACGACGAGCTGAAACGCCTCTGGAGCGGACTGCAGGACAGCGAAGGGTTGGTGATCAGGGACAGGAAGGCCGGGGAGAAGGTGCTGATCAGCCGGCCCGTGCGCATCGCGATCGAGCTTGCGATGTTCACCCTGCAGCGTCGCGGGGAGATTTCGGGCATGCGCCGCAACGAAGTGGATCTGGTCCGCAAGACCTGGCTTGTCCCGGCCGAGCGCGCCAAGGGTCGCGTGGAACACTTGGCGCCGCTCTGCGATCGCTCCGTGGCCTTGATCGAGGCAGCGATCGGGCTTCAGGACAAGCGGCGGAAGGGGGCGAGCCCATTCGTTTTCCCATCTCCGCAGTCAAACGACGCGCCCATCGAACCCGCCGCACTCAGCCATGCAATGGCGGACATGACGACCGCGCTCGGGCTCGACGACGTTCGCCTCCACGATCTGCGTCGCACCGGGGCGACGGGGATCGCGGCGATCGGCGTTGCGCCCCATGTCGTTTCCAAGATCCTCGCGCACAAGGATGGCGGGGGCGGCGCAGCGATCACCGCGCGCCATTACAACCTCTACGCCTATGTGGCTGAAAAGCGCGATGCGATCGACCGCTGGAGCGCGCACCTGTGTGCGCTTCTCGAAATGCGTGACCAGGCGCCCGGCCCCAAACAGAGCGACGCCGCGCCGCGGCCGCCCGCCACCGCGCTCGGCCCCGAGCGGTTGTGGACGGACTTGGTCGAAGGCGAATACGACCCGCGCTCGCCAGCGGAACCCGCAGATCGCCTTTGGACCGACTTGGTCGGGTCCTAGACGTTTGCAGGCCGGGCTTCCCCGAACCCCGCCTCGCGCGGGTAGACGCCTGGTCAGAGGCTAACGGCTCGAGCCTCTTTCTCGAAGGGTCGCAGACACCCCTTCAGCAGCGCAATCTGCGCGTCAGGCGCGAGACCATCCCGAAGCGCCATCATCGCGACGCCGGTGACGCCGGCCGTAACCAGACCCGAGACGGCGTCGGCGTCCCGCACGTCCTCACGCGTTGTCGCGCTCGTCACCAACCGTGTGAGCCGTGCTCGCCACGCCCGACTTCGACGATCGACGAACCGACCGACCTCGCGATCGCGCGAAGCGAGGGTCCAACAGCTTGTCCACACGCGCCAATGCTCCCGGCCCGCCTCGGAGATCGGCAGCGCACAGGAGAGGACAGCCTCCAACGCGTCGCGCGCCGGCAGCCTACGCTCGATCTCATCCATCTCCTCGAGTATGGCGCCGCCCGTCTCTTGGATCGCATCCAGGAGAAGCTCCTGCTTCGTGGGATAGTAATGGACGATGCGACCAAGGCTGCATCGCGACGCGGCGGCGACAGCTCGAAACGTGAATCCCTCGAGTCCACTTTGCGCGAGCACATGGAATGCCGACGTGGCCACTGAAGCCTTGCGACCCTGGAAGTGCGAATTCAGGCTCACCGACAAGTGCCCCTTGGTGGAGTGCCATCAACCACCCAGCTCATAAGCCGTAGCGACCCATTCGAGGACTTGGTCATCGACGTCCGCCAAGTCTTGTATGAGGAGTTCATTGTGCCACCGGTTCGCCGAGACACGCTCCACTTTACGAATGCGGTTGCTCTCGATCGGAGTGGCCGTTCGGATCACGAGGAGCAAACCGCCTTGACGGGGATGAACGCCTGCGAAGGCCGAGCGGCGGACGAGGTGGATGGAATTCGCCTCGACCAGCTCCTCAACCGGCCCCAAGCGCGCAATGCGGCCACGTAGCGCTTCGTAGATTCGAAGCGACGGAGGGATAGCGCCAAGCACGCTAGAAGGTCCCGGCATGACGGAACGAGGCCGGAACATTTACAGGCTGTTGGGTCAACAGTAGCTCCCTAATCTGGAACGTTGTGCGACCAGGGCCTGATCTAGACCCGCGCTGGGCGCGGGGTCGATCAACACTCGCTTCCCCTCGTGCTTCAGCCAATCCATCCCCGTTCCCGCGTCAACAGGCACGTCCGCCATGCCACATCTGGAAGGTCGGCGGCGACGCAGGCCGCCACGGCTCAATGTCGAACCCCCTCGTGGGCGAGGATCGAGCAGGCCAAGGTTGCCCGGTCCGTCGAGTCGCAGCCATTCCAGGCCCTGCTCGAGGTCGAGGAGTCGGGCCTGCCGCCGCGCCAACGGCCCTGGTCTGTCGCCGACCGCAAATTCTTTCGCGGGTTGGCCCACGACGATGGCAAAGCTGGTGAGGTCGCCCTCGTCCCCCGGAAGCGTGGTGGTCTCCCAGATCGCCGGGAAGAACCGCAGGGTGTCGGTTGGGCCGGTCGGTCGCCACTTGACCGCCCAGCCCTGTGTTGGCGTGCGCCGGCCGCCCTCCGCGCCGGGCCCGTAGACGATGAAGCTGGTGAACGGGGCCAAGGCGCGCCGCCACCGGTAGGCGTCAAGGTAGGCGTGCCGGGACTCCAAGGATTCCAGGCGCGCGAGCGCGCTTACGACCCGCCATTCGGAGAGCGCCCCATGATGAAAGGAAGGGACCAGCCACCAGCGGGCGATGAGCAGCCGCAGACCCGCCTCTGGCGCGGCCGGATCGCGCGGGACGAGGAGTGGCGCGGGATCGCCGTGTCGCACCGCGATCTCACCACCGGCCAGAAGGCTCTGCTCGGCCGGTCCGAGACCCGCCGACTGGGGACCCAGGGCGAGCCGCATGTCCGCGTTCAGCCGATACTCGTCGCACATGCCCCTTCGCTCCCCCAAGCCTGTCCGCTCGACACCTCATGGCGAGGCGCGCCAATCGGCGGCTGTCGCGACATGGAGTTCGACGAGATCCAGGTACCTCTGGCCCTGGATCTGGATCATGGCCCGCCGGGCCCGGCTCAGCGTCCGCTGCGCCCGCGCGACGTCGATCGAGGGCCCGCCGCCAAGCCGGTACGCCGTCTCGGCGTCGCGCAGCCCAGATTCCCCGGCCGCGATCGCCCGTTGCAGGCTCTCGATGCCGCCCTCGTCGCTCGCAAGCGCAGCTAGCGCGTCTGAGACCTGGACGAACGCGCGCAGCACCGTCTGTTGATAGCGGCTCTCGGCGATCCGCAGGTCCGCCTCCGCGGCGTGGCGGCGGGCCTTCAGAACGCCGCCGTCGAAGAGCGGCGCGGCAAGGGAAGGACTGAGGCTCCAGCCCGAAGCCGATGAGGCGAAGAGGTCGCCCTGACGGATGGCGGTCTGGGTGAAGTCGGCGCTGAGCACGACGTTCGGGAACTGGTTGGCCCGGGCGACCCCCACGGCTGCGGTGGCTGCGTGAAGATCTGCCCCGGCGGCCAAGATGTCCGGCCGCGAGGCCGCAAAGGAAGGTTGCAGCGTCGCCAGGTCCTGAGCCGAGATGTCCCGGCAGCACTCCGCCTGCAAGGCGTCGGCCGCGGCCAACATCGTCGGCAAAAGGCGCGCGCGCGGCGCCCGTCGGGGCGCGCGCGCCACCTGCGTCGATCGGCCGGATCGGGTGGCAGCGCGGCCGGGCCGCTAAGCGCCGGGCAGTCCACCGCCTTCCAAAGCGCGAGAGGGCTGATTTTGAGCCTGCGCGGAAGCTCGATTTGGGTCTGGTCGTCCTGCTGCCTAGGCACGACACCACCCGTCGCGTCGAGCCCGTCAGCCGCAAAGGGCGTATTCGCGCGTCGAAGAGCTCGCGAATGAGAAGGGTCATTTCGACGAACAGCAAGCCTGTGTCGAAGCGCCGGACCGCCGCCTCGGCGTCGCGCTCGCTGCGTCGCCAGTACGCATTTGCGTCCTTATCCCCGTATCGGAAATGGCCATTACGACAGAGCCGGCGTCAATTCATCCTAGACTGCGTCATGCTGCCGCGCGGCGTCGCAGGCCCAAAAAGAGAAGGACGCGCCGGAGCGCGTCCAGGTGCTCAAGCAGAATCTCTGCTGAGGGGAGACGCGAATGAAGCTGTATTAGACGTTACTAGTCAAGGGGCGCTGCCCCGTTGGCCGACGACACGATGCGGGTTGGCTTCCGCCGGGGCGCCGGGAAAGGATGCGGATATCCCGGATGAGGAGCGCATGTTGACGACACCGGCCCAACCCGACTTACCCGACGCCGCGTACCTGCAAGCGGCGGTCGCCGCCGCACCGTTCCACCGCTGGCTGAGCCTGAAGGTCGTGCGCATCGATGCGGATGGCATCGAACTCGCCATGCCGTGGCGCGAGGAGCTCATCTCGAACCCTAAGCGCCGGACCGCCCACGGCGGGATACTAGCTTCTCTCGTTGATCTTTCAGGCTTTTATGCGCTCCTCGCCGCCGGCTTGGTGGTGCGAGCCACGGCGGACCTGCGGGTCGACTACCATCGCCCCGCGGCGCCTGGAAACCTCCGCGCACGGAGCTGGATCGTCAAGACCGGCTCCCGTATCAGCGTGGCGGACACTGAGGTCCTTGATGAAGATCGCGTCCTGCTCGCGAGCGGTCGCGGCGCCTACCTGATGGACTGACGACTCCAAGGTTCCGTCGCGGGAATAAGCCCGTCGCGGCCTGGAGACATCCTCTCCACGCTGTGGGGCCACGCTCAGGCCGAACGCTCTCTCGGCCGAGCTGCTGACCTATCGCCACGGCCCGCCTTATGTAACTCTCATCACTGTTTTTGTGGAAACGGAGCGCACCATGGTCAAACCGGTGACCGTCACCTTCCGCGGCGATGAGGGCCTTACGCTTGAGGCCGACACCTATGGTGATCCTGTTCGCGGTACAGTGCTCCTGGCGCACGGCGGCGGCCAGACCCGGCATGCTTGGGCCAGGGCCTGTGCGAGCCTCTCCGCATCCGGCTGGCGCGCGGTCGCGATGGACCTTCGAGGGCATGGGCAAAGTCAGTGGTCGCCCTCGGGCGACTATCGCATCCAGCGTTTTGCGGGAGACCTCGTCCAAGTCGCCGAACAGCTGGGGGGCCGCCCGGCTTTGGTGGGCGCATCGCTGGGCGGCATCGCGGGGATGGTTGTGGA
This sequence comes from Phenylobacterium kunshanense, assembly GCF_003254525.1. Lineage (GTDB taxonomy): Bacteria > Pseudomonadota > Alphaproteobacteria > Caulobacterales > Caulobacteraceae > Phenylobacterium > Phenylobacterium kunshanense. Next base: position 647 of record NZ_QFYS01000005.1, on the reverse strand, counting down.
AGCCATGGCTGCACCCGGAACCTTCTCGTCGCTGACACTCGTCGATGTCACTCCGCAGATGGAGCCGGCAGGGATAGCCAAGGTTATGGGCTTCATGGGCGAGCGCGCGAGTATCGGATTTTCCGATCTCGAAGACGCCGCTGATTTCATCGCCAACTACCTGCCTCATCGGCCTCGCCCGAGAGATCTATCCGGCCTTGCCAAGAACCTTCGACTGCATCCCGACGGCCGCTATCGCTGGCATTGGGATCCTCGGTTCGTCACGAGCGTGGCGGAGAGTCGAGCCTCGTACGCTACCGGCTCCTTCCAGGAACAGCTCGGCGCTATCGACACTCCGATCCATTTGATACGCGGGAGCATCAGCGAGCTTGTCTCGCGCGAGGCGGCCGACGCCTTCCTGGCGGCCGTTCCACACGCTCACTTCACCGATGTCGAAAACGCAGGCCACATGCTGGTGGGCGATCGCAACGACATCTTCGTCGATGCGGTCCTCGATTTCCTGAAAGACATTGATGTCCACTGACGTGACCCCCGTTTCTCATCCAGTCGTAACGAGAGTCCTGGGTTGATCTGAGCCGTGCTCGGCGGGGGTTGCAAGAGGCCGGCGCGCGGAGACATCAGGTATCGCAGCGTGCCGGCCGGACTCT
>NZ_QFYS01000004.1 GCF_003254525.1 Phenylobacterium kunshanense | reverse complement strand
CCCCGAAACGCCAGATATCATCGCGATCCAATCTGGAAGCTTGAAAACAATATCGTTTTCGAAAGCCGTTTCTAACGTCTATTTGGCGCTTGTGAGTTGGAACAACAACTCCGGCACCTTTAATCAGCCGATTACGCCCGTGAGCGCTGGATGTGGCTTCTTTGGGTGCGGCGATTTCACGAATGTGACCGACTACAGCTTCACGAGTCAGGGCGAACTCCACGGCATACTCAAGTTCGCCGGCAACTTCAGCAGCGTCTCGTTCACCGACAACTCCGAAGACTGGCACGGAATCACGGTTGGCATTGGAGGCCTCGCGCCGGCGGCGCCCGGCGGTGGCGCGGTGCCTGAGCCTGCGACCTGGGCGCTGCTGATCATGGGATTTGGTGGCGCGGGAGCGATGCTCCGCCGTCGCAGCGCTGCCGCTGCCGCTGCCTAGTTCCAACGCAAGCCGCAGTCTCCAGCCCCAGCGGCAACGCTGGGGCTGTCGCCGCGCCTAGCTCGGCCCCGTTCATCATCAACCCCGTCTTGGCCCGACATGGCAAACGCCATGATGGCAAGATCAGTCTTCTCGCGGGGGCGGCCAGCTCAATTCCCGCCAGCGCGGAGAGCAAGATTCCCACCGGGCTGACCTGCGAAGGTCCTGTTGAGCTCCGCGCCTGATGGAGCCCGTCAGACGATCCCAAGCGCGCGCATAGCCTCGGCTACCCGGATGAAGCCTACGATGTTCGCCCCTAGGACGTAGTCGCCAGGAGCGCCGTAGGCCTCAGCCGTTTCCGCGCAGCGGTCGTGGATCCCTCGCATGATTGCAGCAAGCCGGGCCTCCGTCTGTTCAAAGGTCCAACTGTCGCGGGACGCATTCTGCTGCATTTCAAGCGCAGAGGTCGCGACGCCACCGGCGTTGGCCGCCTTCCCGGGGACGCCCAGCGCACTCACGAGGCCAGTTCATACACCTGGTCTCAGTTCTGGCTTGAACGAACCGGTCCGCTGGCGGCCCCCGCGATCGATCTCGGAAACCTGACGTATGCGTTCGTCGCGCGAAATCGACCTGCCTTGCAGGCGGGCCTGCTCGGGTCCCACCCATCTTCGGCTAGCGCCTGCAGACCGGTTCCCCCGGGCCCGGATTTCGCGCGCCGCCCTGCCCCACGTCGAACGGCTCCGTGATCGCGGGATGGCCCCGCGAGCGGCCGGGCTCCTCCCGGCCTTCGGAACGGAGACAAGACGATGTTGAACAAGACCCAACTCATCGGCCGCCTGGGCGCCGACCCGGAAGTCCGCAGCCTCAACGACGGCGCCAAGGTCACCAACCTGCGCCTCGCCACCACCGAGACCTGGAAGGATCGCGAGACCGGTGAGCGCAAGGAGCGCACTGAGTGGCATCGTGTGACGGTGTGGGGTGACGGCTCCGCAAACTACCTGTCGCATGCGCGAAAGGGCGCCATGGTTTTGATCGAGGGCCGGCTCTGCGCCCGCAGGTGGACCGATGCCAACGGCGCCGAGCGCACCTCAACCGAAGTGGTCGTGCAGCCTCGCGCTGGTGGCCAAGTCCGGATCCTGGGTAGCCGTCCCCATGATCGAAATCGCCCACCCAAGCCGAGCACCCGCCAGCGAACCCCAACCGCTCGTCGCCTCCAACCGAGCACGTCGAACTGAACGCCTAGATTCATTAGTGGCCCGCCCTTGACGGGCGGGCCATCTCCCACGCCGCGACACGGCCACTAGGGCGATCAGGTCGCGCCCTCCGCTCCTGTGCCGTCGACTCAACTTCGCTTCCGGCAAGCCGGCAATAGTCCGCCCAGAAACAGGGCGAAGCGGCCCAGTCATAGTTGAGACACGTGACATGAGGTGCGGCAGGCTGTCGCAGCCATGCCGGCTAGTCGGACTTTGCGCGCCGCAAAATTGCCGGCGCCTATAAGTCTTAGCTCTTGCAGAAGGCTACTTAAGCCCCCCGAAGGGGATGCGAGATTCCGAGCATCTAGTCAATTGAAAATGCTCGTTAACCGCAACTTTTGTTCCTCGCTTGTTCCCGACTTTCCGACCCATCCTACGTGGGCCAGCACGCCGCTGGCGGCCCATCTCGGGCTTCGCACATAGGAGCGTTGATGAACGCAAATACCCTGATCGGTTGGAAGACCCTGCGCCCCATGGTGGGCAACCTGGGCCGCACCACTTGGTGGCGGCTTGTTCGAGCGGGGGAGGCCCCGGCTCCCATCCGGATTTCGCCAGGCCGCGTCGCCTGGCGCTTGACTGACATCCTCGACTGGATCGCGTCCCGCTGACGCACGGCGGCCTGACGCACAACGCCGGGGGCGGCAGCGACTGCTGCCTCCGGCATTTCCGAAAACCCCAATCTGTGAGCGCAACCATGCATGTGCATCTTGCGGCTACGGCCTCATCTGGCCGGGCCCTATCCACCGAACCCGCTAACTTCATCGTAGGTGATGCGTACCTTCAGCGTAGGTACTTCGTACCTTCGCACCGTGGCGTCGCATGTCGCCGGGGGCACATTGTAGCGATGGCGCCCCAGTCTGCGCCTAGCTTCCGGCATCGTGCGTGGCCGTTTGTAGATCAGCTGTCGCCGACTGTAGATCGCGTGTTGCCACTTGTAGATCGGTTGTGGCCGGAAATCTACTTCCGCGCGCATTTCGGCTTCCGCCGCTCGCGCTATGAGCGCGTTTCTGTCGTACGGCGATGTATTGGCGTCGAATGGGCGTCGAATGAGCGTCGTATGCGTGTCGAATACGGCCCCTTCGGGCGTTACGCTCGACGTCGGCCCGCATTTGCCCTCCTGCCGCCCAGCGAATTCCGCCTCTCTCAGCCCTTAAATTGGCTGATACACCATACGCACCCTCGCGGTGCCGCTAGCCAATTGATCTAGCTGGACTTTCTCCAACTCAAGCTCACGACAGTCGTAGTGCTCGCGAACTACAGAAGCGGCGCTTCCGCCGCCCAAACCCTCATGACTTCAAGGTGTTAGATGTATCACAATTCTACTACGAAGAGCGGCGCGCTTTCCGACCCCATCCAGCTGCGCCTCAGCCCGGTCATGGTGCTTTCGCTCCGGACCGCGGCCCAGGCCCACGGTCGCAGCCTCCACGACGAAATCCGGGATCGGCTTGAGCGGGTCGACAAATTCGACCTTCAGATCCAGGGCCTCAGAGCCGAGCTCGCCCTTCAGGGCGCCGTCGATCCTCGGCCCGAGGATCGCATCCTCCACCGCCTGCTTCAACTGCTGGGCATGGTCGCGGAGGTGCTGAGCTTCCTGCGCCGCAGTCGTCCCGTCGACATCGAGGCGGCCCAGCGGGAGGTGGAACGCCACAAGCTTCCCGTCTGGGCTCGCCGACGGGAGGACCGCTGATGCTGACGCACAAGGTTCTCACCCGGCAGGACGTCGGCGACGTGGCCAGCTATTACGGTGACGGCGCCGACGACTACTACGCCAAGGAGGGCGAGGCGCAGGTCTGGCAGGGCACGGGCGCCGAGTTGCTCGGTCTGGTCGGCGAGGTCGATGCGGACCGTTTCCGCCAGCTCCTGGCGGGCCAAGTCGAGCCTGGCGGACCGGCCTCGCGCCGCTCCACCCGGGACGACGCCAAGACCCGGATCGGCATCGACCTGACGTTCTCGGCGCCCAAGAGCGTTTCGTTGCTGGCGCTGATCGGCGGGGACGCTGCTGTGGTCGCCGCGCACGACCGGGCGGTGACGCTCACGCTGGAGGATGTCGAGCGACGCGCGGAGGCTCGGCAAAAGATCGATGGAGTTTCGCGGATCGAGAAGACCGGCAACCTGATCATCGCCAAGTTCCGCCACGAAACCACACGGGCCTACGATCCGGCCCTGCACACCCATGCGGTGGCGATGAACTTGACCCGGCGTGCCGACGGCGAGTGGCGAGCGCTGCACAATGACGAGATCATCCGCGCCACCGCCTACATGGGCGCGGAGTACCGCGCCCACCTGGCGCGCGAGCTCGAGACCCTAGGCCATGAGCTTCGGTATGGGCCTCAAGGCACGTTCGAGCTGGCGCGCTTTTCTCGGGAGCAGATCGAGGCCTTCAGCGTACGTAGCCGGGAGATCGAGGCGGAACTGGCGCTTAAGGGGCGAACCCGTGGGAGCGCCTCGCGAGCCGAGCGCCAGGCAGCGACTATGAAGACCCGCGGGCGCAAGGAACCCCACCTTGACCGGGCCCAGCTCCATGCCCAGTGGGTGGAGCGCGCGCGCGAAGCCCAGTTGGACCTGCAGGCTGCCCCCCGGCCGAGGGGCCTCTTCAAGATGCTCCAGAAGTTCTGGTCGCCGGCCAAGGTGGCCGAGCACGTCAAGGCGCGCCTCGCCGTGGAATCGGCCATGCGGCACATCGGCGAACGCGAGGCGGCCGTCTCCCATGAGCGCCTGATCGCCAAGGCGTTGGAATACGGCATGGATGGCGTTCGGTCCGGGGCGATCTTCACTGCCATCCGTGAGGCTGTTGCGGAGGGTGAGATCGTCGCCGAAGCGCCCCGCTTCTTCGCCGCAGGCGAGCGGGGCGAGGCTGCCCGCACGGTCGATGATCTGGTGCGTGACCTGATGACCGAGGGCCAGCGCGAGCCTGTGGCCCTCGCGCTGGTGCAAGACGCCATCGTGACGGGAAGGCTCATCGAGGCCCCTCGCCGCTACGCCACCCCCGAAGCCATAGCACGCGAAGAGAAGGTGCTGCGGATCGAGCGGGAGGGCCGCGGCGCCCTCATCCCACTCGCGAAGGACGAAAGTGCCCTGGAGCGCCTCCTGCGGACAAAGCTGAATGCAGGACAGTTGGATGCGGTCAGGGTCATGCTGACCACCCCGAACCGCGTGGTCGGCATCGAGGGGCTCGCGGGCACGGGCAAGAGCTTCATGTTGAAGGCAGCGGCCGCCGAGGTCGAACAGGCGGGCCACAAGGTGCAGATGCTCGCGCCCTATGGCGGCCAGGTGAAAGCACTTCGGGAGTTCGGACTCGAAGCCAGGACCGTCGCCTCGTTCCTGAACTCACAGCGCAACAGCCTAGACAGCAAGTCCGTGCTGGTGATCGACGAAGCCGGCGTCATGCCCGCTCGCCAGATGGCCAAGGTGCTCGAGGCCGCCGAGGCGGCAGGCTCGCGCGTGGTGCTGATCGGAGACCGCGCCCAGACCAAGGCGATCGAGGCCGGCCGGCCCTTCGACCAGCTGATCCGGGCGGGCATGCCCACGGCTGGCATGAAGGAGATCCAGCGGCAGTCCAATTCCCTCCTGCGTGAAGCCGTGGGATTAGCGGCCGAGGGGGCGGCGAAGGCTGCGCTGGAGAAGCTCGGCGACGTGATAGAAATCCGCGACGCCGGGGCGCGCCGGCGAACGATCGCAAAGGACTATGCTCGCCTCTCACCTGAAGCGCGCAAGGAGACACTTATCCTCTCGGGCACCAATGAAGGCCGGCGCGAGATCAAGACCCGGGTACGCGAAGCGCTGGGGCTCGCTGGCCAGGGCAAGGTGCTGGAGTGTCTCGTGCGGCGCGACACCACCCAAGAGGAACGGCTGTTCGCCAGGAACTATCACGTCGGCGACCGGGTGCAGCCGGAGCAGGACCATCGCGCCCTGGGCCTGAAGAGGGGCGAGCTCTACACGGTCGAGGACACGATCGCCGACAAGCTGACGCTCCGGAGCCCCACGGGTCGTCAGCTGCGCATCGATCCGGCTGAACTGCGGAATGTCTCGGTTTACGAGACGGTCCGCCAGGAACTGGCGCGCGGCGACGTCGTACGGATCACGCGCAACGATGCGGCCAAGGACCTGGCAAACGGCGACCGCTTCACGGTGACATACGTCGGCTCGCAAAACGTCTTCCTGGAGTCAGGCAAGCGGGAAGTCAGTCTGCCCCGTGATCGGCCCATGCACATCGACTGCGCCTACGCGACTACAGTCCACAGCAGCCAGGGCCTTACCGTGGACCGGGTGCTGATCGAGGCCGAAACCAACCGCAAGACTACCTCCGGTGACACCTTCTATGTCGCGATCTCACGGGCCCGGCTTGAGGCGCACGTCTACACCGATGACGCACAAGGTCTGCCGCGCGCGATCGATCGGGAGTTCCAGAAGTCGGCGGCGCTCGACTTGCAGCGGCAGATCGATCGCCCATCGAAGGCCGGCGGCGACTGGCAAAGAGAGCGCGTGTCTAAGCCCGCAGGCGATTGGGAGATGGAGCGGTGATGCCGAAGTCCGCATCTCCGCCGTCAGCAGGAGGAGGAGGAAGGGTCTGAAGGGGCGCGAAACGCGCATCAGAGGAGCACCACGTGCCGCCGACCCCGAACACCCTCCACGCCACCCGCCAGGATGATGGCCTGCCCCCGGACCTCGCCGCCTTGATCGACGCCGAGATCTACGCCTGCGAGCGGGTAGCCACCCACCCGACCCAGTATCACTACGAACTTCAAGACCGGCTCCAGGCCCTAGGTGAGCGTCTCGGCTACATCTCCAAGCTTGAGTACTGGACGCCCGCGATCCTGGATGGCCGGCGGGGCCAGCTCGATGTGGTTTGGACCGCCCGGGATGGACGCCGTGGCGTAGCCTTCGAACTCGACGCCAGTTGGCGGCGCAGGTCGATTGTGAAGCTGCTTCATATGGCGGCGACCCATTACCCGGTGTGGATCGTATACGGCGACCCGTACATGACCTTCGCGCCCGAGGACTACGCCCTAGACCGGTTGATCCTCATCGAGCCCGACCTTGCCAGATTGCCGCCCCTCTGCCGCGCACGGCCGGGGCGTGAGCGGTTGGAGGCATATCGGCTCGAACAGCGGGCGCTCAAGGCTGAGCGGCGATTGGCGGAGGCGGCGGCTCGTCGCGAAGCCGAGGAGACCAGCAAACCTGCTCCGGAAGCGAAAGAGGAAGGACGGGCGTGAAGGGGCGCGAGAACGCGCAACAAAGGAGTGCATCCGTGCAGCCCCCTCGGACCACCGACACCCCGCAATGCAACCACACGGGCGATGATGCTCAGAGCGTCGGCTCGCCCTTCGGCCCGGCGACGGCGCGCCTTATCCGCTGGTTCCTTTACGGGATATGCCTTCTCGGCGGCGCGGCGACGGGGACGTCGATCGTGACCCTCCTACTCTACCAGCCTACCGACTGGCGCTGGGCATGGCTGGGCGCCGGTGGCCTCTTGACGGGGGCCTGCGCGGTCGGACTCAGCGGCTACTTCCCGCGGCCTGATGGCAATGCGTCGTGAGGGCACGCCGTCAGGGACGCCGTCGGCGCAAACACCTCCGCGTCCTGCACCGGGCGCAGTCCGGATACTGCGCCGGCTGCGGACAGCTCATGGACCTGGGCGTCGCACTGCCACCCGACAGTCCGCTTCGGCCGTCGTTCGATCACTACGATCCCGCGCATCTCGGCGGCCGGCGGACCGTTCGGAATGGCTTGCTCAAGCACCAGCAATGCAACGAGCGGCGCGGATCCCACTTGCCGACCGGCTGTGACATGATCTGGCACTGGCTCGTCCTGGCAAAGCTGGACGGCTGAACATCCCGTCGCCATCGGTAAGGGGGCGTGGAGCGGCGATCTGCGCTGGAAGCAGACAGTCCGGGCTTCTGAGAAGCGCCAGTTGCGGTCGTTGGCATCGCTCCGGAAACAGGACCTTCGCGGCTGTGACCGAAGGCACGGAGCCGTCCCCCCGGCCGACCTTGGGTTTGGTCACTGCATTCGATTTCGCCGGTCTATGACTTAAAGAGTAGCCCTTCGGCGCGCCGGACTTCAACGAGGGCGCCGGTCATGTCGGCGCTCTTTCTTCGCTCTGGGCGTTGGTGGGCGTAGGCGACCCGCCAAGCCACGGCCACGATAGCGATCATCGCCGTCGCCGCCATACCGGTTACCCGCGGTGGTGCCGGAGGTTCGGCGCTTTGCAAGTGGCGCCCGACTTGCGCCGACCCGTTAGTGACGATACCGTTACTTAATCACGCGACCGGTCGGCCAACCGGAATGACAAGGCAGGGGACGCACATGACAATCGAACTCAACCGGCGCGCCGGTCTCGCGGCATTGGCCAGCTTGGCGGCTGCGCCGGTGGCGGCCGCCGCTGCGACACAGGGCAAGGGCTCGCCTCTGCCGCCCATCAGCATCTACCACCTCGAGGGCCGCCGCTCGGAGCGGGTGGTCTGGCTGATGGAAGAGCTGGGCTTCCCCTACAAGCTGGAGTTCAAGCGCGGCGACCTGATGGGATCGATGGCGCTGATCAAGGCGTTCAGCCCAATCGTGCCGATGGCGCCCACCGTGAAGTACGGCGACCAGGTGCTGGTCGAGTCCGGCGCGATCATGGAACTGATCCTCAACCGCCACGCGCCCGGCAAGCTGCAGCCCGATCTCGGGAGCGCGGACTATCCCCACTACCTGATGTGGATGCACTATGCGGAGGGTTCGCTGGCCGCGAAGCTGTTCTCAGACTATCGCGCCTGGATGCAGCAACCGCCGAAGGAGCGCTCGCGGCTGGTGGACTCCGAGGCGGTCGTCGAGTTCGCGGAAGAGTTCTTGAAGGCGCACGAATGGTTCGGCGGCGCGGCTTTCTCGGCGGCCGACATCATGATGCTGTTTCCGCTTCGGGTGGCGACCGAGCTCAACATCGTCGATGCGGTGCAATTTCCTAAGGTGGCGGCGTGGAAGGCGCGGGTCGAGGCCCGCCCGGCCTACCAGCGCATGCTTGCCAAGGCGCGCCCGGACGGGATGATCGGCATGCTGCGCGCCCTGCCCCAGCACGCCCCGTCCGGTCCCCGGTCGCCCGGCCCGACCCGCTAACCCACTTTGGAGATGAGCTGAGATGACCGCAGCACGCCAGGTCCACCTCGTCCGCCGTCCGAACGGCGTCCCGGTCGCCGACGACTTCGCGGTGGTCTCGGTCGATGTCCCCGACGCCGGCGACGGCGAGGTACAGGTCCAGAACCTGCTGATGTCGGTCGACCCCTACATGCGGCCACGCCTCACGGCGGACCAGCCGCTGAACGTCGCCATGATCGGCGGCGGCATCGGCCGGGTCGTACAGTCCCGCAACCCGAAGTTCGCCGAAGGAACGCTGGTCCGCCACGGCGTGGGGATGCAGGAGCGCTTCATCTCGGACGGCAAGGGCCTGCAGGCCCTGAACCCCGACCCAGCGCTGTCGCTCAGCGTCTACATGCACGCCCTGGGCGGCACGGGCATCACCGCCTACGGCGGCCTGCTGGAGGTGGGCGCGCTGAAGGTCGGCGAGCAGGTGTTCGTCTCGACGGCTGGCGGCGCCGTGGGTTCGGTCGTGGCCCAGATCGCCAAGATCAAGGGCTGCTATGTGGTGGGCTCCACCGGCGCGGACGACAAGGCCGCCTGGTTGAGGGACGAGGTCGGGCTGGACGCCGTCATCAACTACAAAGTCCAACCGCTGAAGACGGCCCTGGCCGAGGCCATGCCCAAGGGCATCGACGTCTACTTCGAGAACGTCGGCGGCTCGCACCTAGACGCCGTGCTACCGCGGATGAACGTGCGGGGCCGGATCCCGGTCTGCGGCATGATCTCGACCTACAACGGCGGCGGCGAGGGCGTGCGCAACCTGTCGGCCATCATCTACAGCCGCGTGCGGATGGAAGGGTTCGTGGCTAGCGACTTCCCGCACCTGCAGACCAAGTTCGTGGAGGACATGACCGGCTGGCTGAAGGACGGCCGCATGAAGTACCAGGAGACTATCCTGGACGGCTTCGAGCGCGCGCCCGAGGGGTTGATCGGCCTGTTTTCCGGACTCAACAGCGGCAAGATGCTGATCCGCGTTGCCGACTGATCGCACGCTGGACGCGCAGGCCTCCGCTCGGGATGATGACAGGGTTGGCCGACTGAACGGGCGGGGGCTTGTGACCACATCCAATCGAACCGGGCCTGACGGCGCCAAGATCGTGCAGAAGCGTCTGAAAGGCTCGGAGCGCCGCGACGTGTTCCTGGACGCCGCCGCCGCGATTGTGCTCGAGCAGGGCGTGGCGTCGGTGACGATGGAGGGCGTGGCCCAGCGGTGCGGGGTGAACAAGTCCCTGCCCTACCGCTACTTCGCCGACCGTGACGCCGTGCTGGCGGCGCTGTTCGACCGCGAGCAGGCCAACTACGCCGCCCGCTGGACGCAGGAACTGCCGCAGGACGCCACCTTCGACGCGGCGGTCCGGGCGGCGCTGCGCCACTGGTGCGTCCGGTCGGACGAGAGCGGCGAGCTCTTCCTGCGCCTGGTCACCGACAGCGGCCGGTTGCGCGAGCGGGCGCGGGAGATGCAGGAGGCCAACGCTAAGGGCTGGGCGCTCGGCCTCAAGCGCGCCTATGGCCTGCCGGACGACGTGGCCCTGCAGTACGCCTGGTTCATGGTGACCGGCGTCACCGGCTTCCTCGCCGCGCGGAACGGCGACGACGAGGCGCTGATCGAGACGATCACCGTGGCAGTGGTCGCCGGCGCCGAGGCGCTCAAGGCGAAGCACGCCAGAAAGTGAACTGATCCTGCCCTGCGCCGGGCAAAGAAGGCTTGCGCACACGCCTTAAGTAACGGTACCGTTACTCTTATAGAGCTGCTCAGGAGGCGGCCGGGAGGGAAACGATGAAGCTCTACGGCGAAGACAATCCGGCGCCCAATCCGCGGCGCGTCCGCATCTTCCTGGCCGAAAAGGGCGGGAGCGTCGAACACGTCCGCGTGCCGATGCGCGAGCGCGGCCACAAGGCGGCCGACTTCCTGGCCAAGAACTCGCTGGGCCAGCTTCCGACGCTGGAACTGGATGACGGCACGTTCCTCAGCGAGAGCGTCAGCATCTGCCGCTATCTGGACGAGACTCTGCCCGGTCCATCGCTGTTCGGCTCGACCGCCCGCGAGCGCGCCGAGGTCGACATGTGGATCCGGCGGATCGAGTTCCAACTCATGAACCCGATCGGCCAGATCTGGCGCCACACCCATCCGCTGACTGCCGCGTTGCTGACCCAGTTCAAGGACTTCGGCGAGTCGAACCGGCCGCGCATCGAACAGATCTATCACTGGCTGGACAGCGAGCTGGCCGGGAAGGCGTTCATCGCTGGTGAGGCCTACTCCATGGCGGACATCATCGCCCTGACCACCGTCGACTTCGGCCTCTTCATCGGCGTCCCGATCCCGGCGGACTGCGCGAACGTCCTCGCCTGGCACGGCCGCGTCTCGGCCCGCCCGAGCGCCAGCGCCTAGTCGAACCACCATCCGGCCAACCTTGCCGTCGCCATTAAGTGACGGTAACGTGACTTAACATAACAACGCCGCCCGAGGCGATGAGGGGAAGGAACGAGAGATGACCGCTCGCACGAGCACGCGTCCGCAACGGGCGCTTCTGGCCGGCGCCGCCGTCGCGGCGCTGGCGTCCGCCCTGGCCGGATCGGCCTCGGCACAGGCGACGGCCACCATCGACGAACTGGTGGTGACCGCCCAGAAGCGCGCCGAGAATGTCCAGGACGTTCCGCTGTCGATCACCGCGGTGAAGGGCGAGGCGCTGGAGGCGCTGCACGTCACCCAGGCCCAGCAGCTGACGCTGATCGACCCGTCCGTTCGCTTCAAGCAGAGCCTCAGCAACAGCGCCTCGGGCTTCCTGATCCGCGGCATCGGGACCAGCAGCTTCTCGGCCGGCATCGAGCAGAGCATCTCCACTGTGGTGGACGGCGTGGTCCTGGCCGACCCCGGTAGCCTGTCCACCCTGGCCGACGTCGAGCGCGTCGAGATCCTGCGCGGACCGCAGGGCATGCTCTTCGGCAAGAACGCCTCGGCCGGCCTGGTCCACTTCATCACCAAACGTCCCGTGCTGGACGACAATTCCGGCAAGGTCCGGGTCGAAGTCGGCGAGCGCGGCGAGCGCAACTTCGAGGCCATCGGCAACGTTGCCGTCGGCGACACCGCGGCCCTGCGCCTGGTGGTGGTCCACAACGAGCGCGACGGGATCATCAAGAACGTGGCGCGCGGCGGCGACGATACCGACCCGCGCAAGGTCACCGGCGTGGCGCTCAAGTTCCAGTGGAAGCCTACCGAGAACCTGACCGTCTTCGCCCAGGCCGACCGGTCGCAGAGCGACACTTTCTGCTGCGCCTCCACCTGGCGGAAGGTCACGCCCGGCTATGCGCCGGCGGTCACGAACGCTCAGTACGGCATCGTCGCCGGGCCGAAGAATCTGGCCGTTGCGGCCAACGGCGACTTCTTCGGCAGCAGCCGCGCCCAGGGCCTGGCGCTGCATATGGACTATGACGTCTCAGGCTTCACGCTCAGCTCGATCTCGGCCTATCGCGAGGCACGCCGGGTCGGCTTCTACGACGGCGACCTGACGCCGGTCAGCTACATCGACCTCAACGGCGGCGCCGGCGACACCAAGTGGTTCACCCAGGAACTGCGCCTGACCTCGCCGATCGGTGAGCGCTTCGACTACGTGTTGGGCCTCTACTACTACAACTCGACGGCGGACTCGGAGATCACCCAGCGGGGCCAGCTCACCTGGATCCTGCCCGCCTCGAACGGCCAGGTGTTGCGGGTCGTCCCGACCCAGCCGGCGGGCACGGTCTTCCAGACCTCGACCTTCAACACCATCGGCTCGGACAGCTACGCGGCGTTCGGCCAGGGCACGTTCCACGTCACCGACAAGCTGGACATCATCGGCGGCCTGCGCGGAACGCATGACGTGGTGAAGCTGAACTACCGCCGCGACCCGGTGACAGGCACGGTGTTCATTCCGGGTTCGGTCGCCCTGCGCTTCGACCAGGACATCAAGAACGACAACCTCTCGTGGCGCATCGGGCCGCGCTACAACGTCACCGACGACATCATGATCTACGGGACGGTGTCGAAGGGCTACAAGGGCCCCGGCTTCAGCGGCCTGGGCGCCACCGTTGCGGGCTCGAACCAGCGGGTGCTGCCGGAGATCCCGACCAGCTACGAGATCGGCATGAAGTCGACGTTCTTCGACCGTCGCCTGCAGGTGAACATCTCGGCCTACGACACCAAGGTGAAAAACTTCCAGGCCCAGGTGTCGGACCTCTCCAGCCCCACCTATTCCAGCCGCATCACCAACGCCGGCTCGATCAAGACCAAGGGCGTCGAGGTCAATGTCGTCGCGCGGCCGATGGCCGACCTGAACGTGACCTTGGGCGGGGCCTACACCCATGCCCGCTACCTCGATTTCAATGGCGTGCAGTGCTACTTCGGCCAGCCCAAGGTGGCGCAGGGCGGCCCCTGCACGGCCCCGCCGGCCAACCCCACCTCGATCGACGGCTTCTTCAACGCCAAGGGCCTGCGCCTGGCCGCAGTTCCGACCTGGGTTTTGGGCTCGACCGTGTCGTACGAGCGCCAGCTCAGCGAGAACATCCGCGGCTTCGCCCAGGCGAACTGGAACTGGCAGAGCGACACCAACTATTCCGCCAACGGCGATCCGGGCACGATCCAGAAGGCCTACAGCCTGGTGGGCGGCCGCGTGGGCGTGAGCGGGCCGGACGATAAGTGGACCTTCGCCATCTACGCCTCGAACCTGTTCGACAAGCGCTGGGCGGCCCAGATCACGCCCTCGCCGGTGACCACCCTGAACCCGGGCGGCTACTTGCAATACTTCAGCCCGGACTCGGTCCGGCGGGTGGGAGCGAGCTTCGAGACGCGCTTCTGATCCGCCAAAGGGGCCGTCGCGGGGGAAGCGCGGCGGCCCATCGGGTTTGAGCTGCCTGGGGGCGATGAGGTGGGCCTCCCGCGACCCTTGCGTTTGCCGGTTGATGCATGAGCCGGTGGATGCGCTCCAGAGGCGCCTCCGTCTCGGGGCTCGGAGCCAATGGCCAGCGGCCAAGCTGCGGACGGTCGAGATATCGGGATGGGGCGGTTAGGGCACATTGGCGCGACGATCCCGATCGACAGCTTTGCGCCACGAGTTCGCATTGGCACTGCGGCGTCCCGCCCTGCCCTCACACCACCTTCAATCCGCCGCTTCGCCGCTGCGGCGACGCTATCCGCTCCAGATGGGAGGACCACCAGTTCATCATCTCGCGCCGGCCGGACAGCCATTCGGCGGCGTTATAGATCGAGCGCACGTCGCCCTCGCAGTGGGCGAGCTGCATCTCAATCCAGTCACGATTAAACTCGCGCTCGTTGAGCAACGTTGACGCCGTGGAGCGGAAGCCATGCACCGTGGCCCGGCCGTGATAGCCCATCCGGTAGAGCGCGTAGATCATGGTGTTCTCGGAGAGCACCTTGCTGCGGGTGGGCGCCGGGAACAGGAACGCCGACCTGCCCGACGTCTCCTTGATGTCGCGCAGGATCCGCACAACCTGCGGCGAGAGCGGCACCAGGTGGTCCCGACGCATCTTCATGCGCTCGGCCGGAATCCGCCACAGCGGCCGGTCTCCATCCAGATCCTCGAACTCGCTCCAGACGGCAAAGCGGACCTCGGAGGTGCGGACGAAGGTGTGGATGACCAGTTGGAGTGCGAGGGTTGTCTGCGCGGCGCCGTCGTACGCCGCCAGGCGCTGCATGAACTCCGGCAGTTCGTTGGGACGCAGCGACGCGCGCCGCTTCGGCGCGCCTGGACTCCTCAGGGCGCCTCGCAAGTCCGCCGCGGGATCGCGCCGGCAACGGCCCGTCGCCACGCCGAAGCGGAAGATGCCGCTCGCCATCTGCAGGACGCGACGCGCCATTTCCGGCGCGTCGCGGGCCTCGATCCGTCGAACCGCTTCCAGCAGTTCCACGGGCTCGATCTCGGCGATCGGCCGCTTCCCCAACGCGGGCATCAAGTCGGCATCAAGCCGGGCTCTGAGCCGCTCTGAGTAGCTGTCGACCCAACCTTCGCGACGCGCGTCGAACCAGTCGTTCGCGACGGCTTCGAACGTGTGACCGGCCGCGATCTTCGCCTTCACCTTGGTGACCTTGCGCTCGTGCGAAGGATCGATGCCTTCGGCCAACAGGTCTCGGGCGGCTTCAGTGGCCTTGCGCGCGTCGCGCAGCGAGACGGTCGGGTACGCACCCAACGCCAGCAACTTTTGCTTCCCGCCGAACCGGTACGCGAGGCGCCAGAGCCTGGAGCCGTTCGGATTCACGAGCACGAAGAGGCCGTCGCGGTCGGCGATTTTTCGTGGTTTCGATTCGGACTTCAGGGTCCGGAGCTTGGCGTCTGAGAGGGACATGGCTGTTGGTATCGCGGCGAGAAGTGTTGGTATCAAGCACTTTTCGTACCAACAATGTTCACGGCCACGGGTGAAACGGCGCGAAACCGTAGCCACCGACAAATTCCGAATTTTGCATGTATAACAATGCGTTAACGGGGCTTAACCGGATCTTCCGAGACCGGCTGAAACCGGCTGCTGGTGGGCCCGGCAGGACTCGAACCTGCAACCAGACCGTTATGAGCGGCCGGCTCTAACCATTGAGCTACAGGCCCCTGCAGCGCAGGCCGGGGCGTTACCACGGGCTGCACGTCGCTTAAAGCTTGCGTTCAGGTTGGAACTGCGACGCTTGCCGACAATTCCTCCCCTACACGGACCGGAGACCCCGATGAAGACCCTGATGCGCGCCGCCACGCTGGGCCTCGTGCTCTCGACCGCCGCCGCCGCGCCCGCCGCGCTGGCCCAGGCGACGCCCCCGGCCGCGGAAAGCATGTTCCGCGCCACGACGCTCAACCTGTCGGCCTATGGCGAGACGAAGGTGGCGCCCGACATGGCGACCATCACCCTGGGCGTGATGACCGAGGGCAAGACCGCCGCCGAGGCCATGCAGGCCAATGCGACCCGGATGAACGCGGTGATGGCCAGCCTGCGCAAGGCCGGCATCCCCGACAAGGACATCCAGACCTCGAACCTCAACCTGAACCCGCAGTACCGGTACCAGGAGAACCAGCCGCCGCTGCTGGTCGGCTACCAGGCCTCGAACAACGTCACGATCACGGTGAACGACCTGAAGCGGCTGGGTCCGGCGGTCGACGCCTCGGTGGCATCTGGGGCCAACCAGGTGCACGGGATCAGCTTCGGCCTGCAGGACTCCACGGCGGCCGAGAACGCGGCGCGCGAGGCCGCCGTGAAGGCGCTGGCCGCCAAGGCGGACCTCTACGCCCGGGCGACGGGCCACAGGGTGAGCCGGCTGGTCAGCCTGAGCGAAGGCGGCGGCTATGCGCCCCAGCCGCCGATGCCGATGGTGGCCTACGCCGCCAAGCGCGAAGCGATGGACGCCGGGACCTCGATCGCCGGTGGAGAGCTGAAGGTGCGGATCGACATCACCGGGCTCTACGAGCTGGCGCGCTAAGGCGCCGGCTTCGAGACCTTCGCCCGGCGGAAGGCGCCTTCCAGGCGGTCGGCCATCATCCGGCCCGGGAAGGCGCGGTCGCCCTCCATCATGGCGGCGTAGACCAGATCCGTACCGGCGATGGGCCCCGCGGCCCAGCCGACCCCGCGCGAGGCGTCGGCGGTGGTATTGCAGGAGAGCGCTCGCGGCTGGCGATCCTTCGCAGTCGCCTTCAAGAGATCCTCCACCTGTCGCGCCCCGGGGGCGTCGCAGGCCGGGAAGGTCTTCGCGCAGGTGGTGGCGGTGTTGTAGCGGTAGAGCAGACGCCCGGATCCAGCCTCGGCGATCAGCACGCAGCTGTTGGGGTCGCCGATCGCCCGCGAGACGGCGGCGTCCAGCTCGCCCTTGTCCACGCCCGGAGGCGCGGTCGGCGAGCAGGCGGCGAGGCTGACGGCCGCCAGTGCGGCGGCCGCGAGGACCTCAGGCGGCCTTCTTGATCTCGTTGTCGTCGTCCAGCAGGACCACAGTCGGGGCATAGTTCCGCGCTTCCTCGGCCGGCAGCATGCCATAGGTCACTACGATGACCTTGTCGCCCTTCTGCACCAGGCGGGCGGCGGCGCCATTGACGCCGATCACACGCGAGCCGCGCGGGGCCTCGATGGCGTAGGTGGTGAAGCGGGCGCCGTTGGTGATGTTGAGGACGTCCACCTGCTCGTGCGGCAGAATGCCGGAAGCGT
Organism: Phenylobacterium kunshanense; assembly: GCF_003254525.1. GTDB lineage: Bacteria > Pseudomonadota > Alphaproteobacteria > Caulobacterales > Caulobacteraceae > Phenylobacterium > Phenylobacterium kunshanense. The sequence goes on along the minus strand of NZ_QFYS01000004.1, from coordinate 331,619 downwards.
CGAGCAGATCCCGGTCGATGGCGATCGAGCCCTCGTAGTCGAGGTCGGCCTGGGTGACCGTGGCGCGATGCAGCTTGGCCTTCATCAGGGTGAGCAGCATAGGCGTAGCGTCCTCCTGCATGCCGGACTTCGTCGGCGAGCGGGCATATACGCACGTGAAGCGCCGCATTCAATGCGGCATCGCAGCAGCCGTAACGCTGGGGCAATCACGCCGGCTTTCCCTTACGACGTACAGGATCGCGGCCAATGCGAGCCCCGCGAACCCGTTCCCGCTGCCGCGCCGCAGCACGGATCAGTCCGCGGCCGCCGCGTGCCGGCGCAGGAAGTCGGTCATCTCCTCCAGCACCGGCGCACGCCCTCTCAGCGGGCGCGAAAGGGCCAGCACCATGCGGACGTGATCCACGCCAGGATAGTGCCGCTCCTCGACCGGCACGCCCGCCGCGCGGAGGCTCCGGGCCAGCGCGATCGTATTCTTCGGCCAGACCATGCTGTCGGCCTCCCCGGTCGCCAGGAATGCGGGCGGCGACTGCGGGCCGACGAAGGCCAGCGGCTGGGTGGACGGCAGGTCGGGCGCGCCACCGAAGATGCGCTCGGTGATGTCGCTGCGGATCGGCAGGAAATCGTAAGGCCCCGACAGCCCGGCGATCGCCCTCACCCGCGCCGGATCGACGCCGGCGGCGGAAAGGTACCGGCGGTCCAGGCCCAGCATCACCGCGTTGTAGGCGCCGGCCGAGTGCCCGACGAGGACGATGCGGTCGGGGTCGCCGCCGAAGCGGGGCGCGTTCTCGACGCTCCAGCGCACCGCCTGCGCGCCATCCTCGAGGAAGCCCGGGTACTTGACCTCGGGATAGAGCCGGTAGTCGGCGACCACGGCGACGAAGCCCTTCGAAGCCAGGGCCCGACCCACCCAGTTATAGTCCTGCCGCCGGCCGCTGTCCCACGACCCGCCATAGAAGAACACCGCGACGGGCGCCTGCCCCCGCGCACCGCGTGGCGCGTAGACGTCCAGCATCTGCCGTGGTCCGGCCCCATAGGCCGCCCCGCGCACGACATGCGAGGCCGGATCCTTCGGCGACAGCGTCGCGAACATCGTCAGCGGCGAACAGGCCGAGGTCAGGGTCGCGAGCGCGGCGGCCAGGGCTGAGCGTTTGGAGAGCGGGGGCGGCATGGGCTCCACTCACGTACGGAGACGATCGCGGGCGCGCAACGTCCGCGGCCCTTGCCGGGGTCTACGCGGCCCGGTCGCCCACAGATGCAGCCGAATTTCCCCGCGGTCAGCCTTGACGTCACCCCCCGCGACCGGCGCAATGAACTGAACAGTGATAAGGGAGGCGATCCATGGACGGTGCTCAGGCCCCGGCTGGTTTCAATCGGGATGCTCTGGCCCAGGTGGGTCCGGCGCTGAAGGGTATCGTGGACCAGGGGGCGCTGTCGGGGATCGTGACCCTGACCTGGCGCCGCGGCGAGGTGGCGCAGGTCAATACGATCGGCCACCGCGACATCGCCGCCGGCCTGCCGATGGAGCGCGACACCCTCTTCCGCATCGCCTCGATGACCAAGCCGGTCACCTCGATCGCCGCCATGATGCTGATCGAGGAAGGCAAGCTGAAGCTGGACGACCCGATCACCCGCTGGATGCCCGAGTTCAAGGACATGCGGGTTCTGAAGAACGCCGCCGGCCCGCTGGACGAGACCGTGCCGGCGGCGCGCGAGATCACGGTGGAGGACCTCTTCACCCACCGCTCGGGCCTCGCCTACGGCTTCACCTCCATGGGCCCGATCGCCCACGCCTATGACAAGCAGCTCGGCTCGCCGCTGATCAACGCCCTGTCGCCCGACGCCTGGCTGCAGGCGCTGAGCGAGCTGCCGCTCAGCTACCAGCCGGGCGAGCGCTTCCACTACAGCCACTCGACCGACGTGCTGGGCTTCCTGGTCGCCCGCATCGAGGGCAAGCCCCTGGGCGAGGTGCTGAAGGCGCGGATCTTCGATCCGCTGGGCATGTCCGACACCGGCTTCTGGCTGGCGCCCGAGAAGCACGGCCGCCTGGCCAAGCTGTACGAGGCCAAGGCGGACGGCAGCCCGCTGAAGGACGTGTCGATCCCCCACTCCGAGACGCCGATGGCCTTCGAGGCGGGCGGCGGCGGCCTGATCTCCACCGCCGACGACTATCTGAAGTTCGCCCGCATGATGCTGGGCCGCGGCGAGGTGGACGGCGTGCGGCTGGTGAAGGCCGAGACCATCGACCTGATGTGCGCCAACCGCCTGACGGACGTGCAGCGCACCCACGACTTCCTGGGAATGCCGTTCTGGATGAGTCAGGGCTTCGGCCTCGGCGTCTCGATGATCCTCGACGCCCAGAAGCACGAGTGGATGGGCGCGGGCGCGGAAGGGGCGTTCGGCTGGCCGGGCGCCTTCGGCACCTGGTGGCAGGCCGATCCGAAGAACGACATGATCCTGGTCTACCTGATCCAGGACTCCATGCCGCTGGGCCCCGAGGCGGTCACGGCCATGCAAGGGCAGCGACCCACCGGCCGCATCGCCCTGCCCGTCTTCCAGAAGATGACCTACGCCGCCCTGAGTTGATCGCTCAGCGCGGCGGCGTCCGCGGCGCTGCGCAGATCGGCCGATCTCCCACCTTGTCGCCGATGAGGCTGCCGTCGCGGGCGGCCTCGCGGCGGGCGATGTTCAGCGCCCTGCCCTCGGGCGGCGGCGTCTGCTCCTTGGCGCAGATGGAGACCCGGACCCGCTGGCCGCCGTCGGGGCAGGTGCAGATGTCCTCGCGCGGGTCGAGCCGGCTGCCGGGGACCTTGCAGACGGCCGGGATCAGCTGACCGCCGACCTCGATGCACTGGATCGTCCAGGTGGGCGGATTTTCCGTCACCGGCTGGGCGCCCGCCGCGCCCGCGGCCATGGCGAAGACGGCTGTAAGGATGTGACGTCGCATGGGAGGCTCCTGGGGCATTTCGAGGATACGCCGGCTCCACACCCTCGGCTTCGAAAAACTGCGTTCACCACGTCTGCGAGCCTGGGGTTAACCGCCGCCATGGCAGCGTGGCGGAATGGACCCGATCGCAACCGCCCGCTACGGCCTGATGGCCGCCACCCAGCGCTTCGAGAGCTCGGCGGTGCGCGTCGCCACCCAGGGCGTCGAGGGCTCGGACGTGGACGTCGGCCAGGAGATGGTCGGCATGATCGAAGCCAAGACCGCCTTCTCGGCCAATATCTCGGTCATCAAGTTCGCCCAGGACATGTGGGACTCGCTGCTCGACCTGCAGCGCTGAACCGATCGCTCTCGGCGACGAAAAAGGGGAGCCTCGCGGCTCCCCTTTCCGTATCCGGCAGGCGGCGGCCCTACTTGTCGTTGGGGTCCGAGCCGTCCTTCGGGGCGCCCGTGCCCGACGAGCCCATGAACAGCTTGCGGCCATCCGGGAAGGTCACGTCGCGGCCGTTGGCCTTGCAAGCCGGACGGCAGAGCTTGTCCTTGGACTGATAGCCGCGAACGATGATCTCGGTGCCCGGCGGCAGCGACGCCTTGGTGATCCCCGACCGCATCAGGGTGTTGGGCGTGCCGCCCTCCACCATCCACGCCGTCGTCTGGCCGGTCTTCGGGTCGACCGCGTTGATGTGCACCCAGGCGTGCGGGTTGATCCACTCCACGCGGGTCACCTTGCCGCGCAGGAGCACGGGGGCCTTGCCATCGAACTCGGCGGCGAAGGCATGGTGGGCCCATGCGGCGCCGCCCACCGCGGCGGCGGCGAGGGCCGCGCCGAGCGCCCCCGCGATGATCAGTTTCTTGTTGTCCATCTTGCGCCTCCAACGCCGGATGATCGTCTTTGTCAGGCCGGGCGACGAGCCCGGATTATTTCAGCGGCTCCTTGCGGAGATCGCCGTACATCAGCTCCTCCACGAACTCGACGCATTTGAACTGGCCGAGCCGGGCGTCCTCGCCCTGCCGCTTGTAGAGGTTGAAGCTCATCTTCCACGGCCGGGTGAAGGTGGCCGGATCCGTGATGGTGGCCTCGTATCGCATGGTCATGGGACCGGTCGGCGTCCAGCGCTCGACCACCGTCATCTGGTCGGAATGGTGGTTGCCGGCCCGGTCGAACCAGGAGCGGTCGTTCATGCCCGTCACGGTGACGACCAGGGTGTCGCCTTCCCACTTGGCGACCGACTGGCCCATCCACGTATCCACCGGCGCCGGGCCGGGATCGGTGAACAGCATGTTCCGGACCGCGCCCGCGTATTCGTAGGCGACCAGCATCGACTTCTCGGACTGGAAGATCTGGAACGGCAGATGCATGTAATTCGCCCGCGGCACGCCGGGCAGGTAGCATTTCACCTCCGGGTCGCGCTCCAGGTAGTTGGCGCGGTTCTCGTCGCGCAGCGCCTTGGCCTCGGGCTTGTAGGGGATCTCGCCGCCTTCGACGATGCCGGGACCCGCGGGAACCGCGCCGACCGCGCCCAGCGCGACCACGGCCTTGGCCGGAACCGGCACGAAGGGGCCAGGCCGTAGCTGCAGCGCCGCCCGGGCGCCATGGGGCTCGATGTCCCAGCCGGCGGTGTTCATCACCTGCCAGACGCCATTGAGGTCGGGCTGGCTGGTTCCCGGGATGCGGGGCGCCTTGTAGGCCGCGGCGGCCTTGGCCTTGCCCTGCGCCTGGACCGCCGCCGGCGCGCCCGCCAGCAGGCCCGCCACAGCCAGCGCCGTCACGATGCTCTTCATGCCCTCGTTCCCCCAACGGCGGCCTTGTTGGTCGGCCACCTGTGTTTCACCCGAGCCTAGTCGCGGATCGGGCGGTTCGCCAGCGCGGGAGCTTTGCGCCCGGCCCGGGCTGCGCTAAGCCGCCCGCATGCCTCTGCGCCCGCTCTTCGCCACGCCGATCTACGAAGCGACCCTTACAACAGACCGGTCCTTCGAAAATTTCAATGCCGAGATTTTGGATGCCTGCCGCCTGCTGGAGGCCGAGGACCAGGCCGGCCGTCGGTGGTGTCGGGAGCACAGCTACGGCGGCTATACCTCCTATGCCTCCCTGAACGACCTGCCCCAGCGGATGAGCGTCTTCGGCGAGTTGAAGGCGAAGCTCGACCGCCACGCCAAGGCCTTCGCCGAGGCGCTGGACTTCGATCTCGGCGGCGGCCGCCTGCGGCTGGACAGCCTGTGGGTCAACGTCCTGAAGCCGGGCGCGGGCCATACCAGCCACATCCACCCGCACAGCGTGCTCTCGGGCACGGTCTATGTGGACATCCCACCCGGCGCGAGCGCGCTGAAGATAGAGGATCCGCGGCTGCCGATGATGATGGCGGCGCCGCCGCGCCGGAAGGACGCCCCCGAGGCGGTCCAGCCCTTCGTCTATCTGCAGCCCCGGCCCGGCACGATCTACATGTGGGAAAGCTGGCTCCGCCACGAAGTGACGACCAACCGCGCGAAGACGGCGCGGGTCAGCGTCAGCTTCAACTACGGCTGGCGCTGACCCACCGTTCGGATCAGTCGGCGATCGTCTGCTTCGGCGCGAACTTGCCCGCGAAGAAGTCGCCCTTGTTCCACAGCGGCCGCTGGTCCGCGTCGGCCAGTTCGCGGGCGATCTCGTAGTTGATGCGGGCGAACTTGGCGCCGGCGGCGTAGTCGATCCCCTGGCCCAGGTCGTCGCAGGGCTTGTGGTAGCAGTCCTTCAGGAAGCCCCGGAACTTGGCCTCGCCGCCGTTCTGGAAGCCGGTCATCAGGAAGGTCGACGGCACGCCCACCTCAACGAAGCGGAAGTGGTCCGAACGGGTGAACAGCCCCTCCTCCGGCATGGGGTCGGCCGACAGCGACACACCCATCCGTTGCGCCGCGCGCTGCACTGCGGGACCCAGGCTGGACCGCTCGGCGCCGAAGGCCACCACGTCCAGGAAGTCGTAGGTCAGGATCGGCATGTCGAGGTTGACGTTGGCCACCATCGGCCCGGCCACCGTGGGATTGCGGGCGAAGTACTCGGCGCCCAGCAGCCCCTTCTCCTCGGCCGTCACCGCCAGGAACAGCAGCGAGCGCTTCGGCTTCTGACCGGATTCCTGGAAGGCCCGCGCGACCTCCAGGGTCGTGGCGATGCCGCCGGCGTTATCCAGGGCGCCGTTGTTGATCTCGTCGCCGTTGAGGGGCGGCGTGATCCCGATGTGGTCCAGGTGGGCCGACAGGACGATCACCTCGTCCTTCAGCTTCGGATCGGAGCCTTCCAGCAGGCCGGCGACATTGGCGCTCTGGATGACCTTCATCTCGGTGCGCAGCGTCACATCCATGGCGGTCGCCAGCGGGAAGCGGGGCACGACGCCCTTCGGCTTGTCGGCTTCGGCGATCACCTGGGCGAAGGTCTTGGGCGCGCCGGCAAACAACTTCTCGGCGCCCTTGACGCTGATCGAGCCCAGGCCGGGCGTCCCGGGCGCCACGTCGAAAGCCGTCCCATCCGGCTTGCGCCAGGTCATCGCCCAGGCCTGCCACGAGCGTGCGCCTTCGGCGAACGGCCGCCGCAGCTCGTCCTTGGGCGTCGAGAGGAAGATCACCCCTACCGCGCCCGCCTTGGCCGCCGCCATCCGCTTGGTGCGGGCGTTGCCGTAGTAGGCGCGCTCCTCGGTCTGAAACCCGGGCGGGCCGCCGGACAGGACGACGACGATTTTCCCCTTGGCGTTCAGGCCCTTGTAGTCGTCGTGCTTCTTCTCCGGCGCGACCACGCCATAGCCGGCGAACACCAGCGGGGCGGAGACCTTGTGGTCGGCCGCCCCGGCATTGCGGCCGAGCAGGACCTCTTCGCCGAAGGCCAGGGGGCTGGCCGAACCGTCCTTGGCCCGAACCACGAACTCGCCCTTGTCGGCGGCGCGGAAGGCCACCATCGGCACCTGCTGGAAATAGCTCCCCTTGTCGCCCGCCGGCTTCAGGCCCAGCAGCGCGAACTGCGAGGCCACATAGTTCGCCGCGATGTCGTAGCCGGGGGAGCCGGTCTCCCGTCCCTGCAGCAGGTCGGACGCCAGGAATTCCACGTGCGCCTTCACATTGGCGGCCGAGCGTTCAAGGTCCGGAGCGGTTTGCGCCGCGGCGGGCGCAGCGAGGGCCAGCGCCACAGCGGTGGCGGTCAGAAGCTTCGGAAGACGCATAAGAAAGAACTCCCCGGACTTGCGGCCGGGGAGTCTTAGAGCATCGCGCGCGGGGCGCCAGTCCTAGCTGTCCAGGAAGCTCCGCAGCTTCCCAACAGTTCTTAGGAATCCAGGAAGCTTCTCAGCTTCCTGGACCGGCTGGGGTGCTTCAGCTTGCGCAGGGCCTTGGCCTCGATCTGACGGATCCGTTCGCGGGTCACCGAGAACTGCTGGCCGACCTCTTCCAGGGTGTGGTCGGTGTTCATGCCGATGCCGAAGCGCATCCGCAGCACCCGTTCTTCGCGCGGGGTCAACGACGCGAGCACGCGCGTCGTGGTCTCACGAAGGTTGCTCTGGATGGCCGCGTCGATCGGCAGGACCGCGTTCTTGTCCTCGATGAAGTCGCCCAGGTGGCTGTCTTCCTCGTCACCGATCGGCGTCTCGAGGCTGATCGGCTCCTTGGCGATCTTCAGGACCTTGCGCACCTTCTCCAGCGGCATGGCCAGCTTCTCGGCCAGTTCCTCCGGGGTCGGCTCGCGGCCGATCTCGTGCAGCATCTGGCGGCTGGTGCGGACGATCTTGTTGATCGTCTCGATCATGTGCACCGGGATGCGGATGGTCCGCGCCTGGTCGGCGATCGAGCGGGTGATCGCCTGCCGGATCCACCAGGTGGCATAGGTGGAGAACTTGTAGCCGCGGCGGTACTCGAACTTGTCCACCGCCTTCATCAGACCGATGTTGCCCTCCTGGATCAGGTCCAGGAACTGCAGGCCGCGGTTCGTGTACTTCTTGGCGATGGAGATCACGAGGCGCAGGTTCGCCTCGACCATTTCCTTCTTCGCCTGACGGGCCTCGCGCTCACCCTTCTGCACCGTCTGGACGATGCGGCGGTAGTCGTCGATCGGAACGCCCGTCTCCTGGGCCAGGGCCGCGATCTCATTGCGGATGTCGCCGATCTGGCCGCCGTCGTTCTCGGCGAACTTGGTCCAGCGCACGCCCAGCTGCTTGACCATGTCGGTCCAGTCGGGGCGCATCTCGTTGCCGAAGTAGGCCTTCAGGAACTCGGTCCGGCTGATGCCGTAGCTGTCGGCCAGGCGCAGCAGGCGGCCTTCCAGGACCATCAGGCGCTTGTTGATCGCATAGAGCTGCTCGACCAGCGCCTCGATGCGGTTGTTGTTCAGCTTCAGCGTCTTCAGGTGCTGGACGATGGTGCCGGCCGCGGCCTGGTAGGCGGCGCGGTCCTTTTCCGAGAGGTCCTCGCCCTTCAGCTTTTGGCCGACCAGCTTCTCCTGCAGCAGGCGGAAGGCTTCGAACTCGGCCGCGATGGCGTCCAGGGTCGCCATCACGCCCTCGCGCAGCTCGGCCTCCATCGCGCTGATGGTCGGGCCGGCGCCGTCGTCGAAGTCGTCGTCGCTCTCGCCTTCGCCCTCGGCCTTTTCCTCGCCTTCGGCTTCTTCGCTCTCCTCCGCGGCCTCGGCCGGCGTGGCTTCAACGGCGGGGTTCTGGCCACCGTAGGTCTGCTCGAGGTCGATCACCTCGCGCAACAGGATGCGGCCGCCTTCCAGCTCCTCGCGCCACACCATGATGGCTTCGAAGGTCAAGGCGCTTTCGCACAGCCCGCGGATCATGGTGTCGCGGCCGGCCTCGATGCGCTTCGCGATGGCGATTTCGCCCTCGCGCGACAGCAGCTCCACCGAGCCCATTTCGCGCAGGTACATGCGCACCGGGTCGTCGGTACGGTCGTAGGCGGGCTCCTTCGTCGTCTCGACGACGGCGCTCTCCTCGCGGACCGCGACTTCGCCGCCCTCCGCGTCGTCCTCGGACTCGACGACGTTGACGCCCATCTCGCTCAGCATGGCGAGGGTGTCTTCGATCTGCTCCGAAGTGACTTCTTCGCTCGGCAGAACCTTGTTCAGCTCGTCCATCGTGACGTAGCCGCGGGTCTTGGCCTGCTTGATGAACTTCTTGACCGCCGCATCCGTCAGGTCGAGCAGCGGACCATCGCCGCCCGTGGTTTCCGGGGTTTCGGCTTCGGCCGTGTTTGCGCTCATCTAATTCTCCGAAATCGGCGACCGCCCCGTGCAAGAGACAGGCCGAAAATGGTGGCCGGCGGAAAAGGCTGAAGGGGCCGCGACGTTACGACCCGCCATCCGCCAAAATCGTTCCCGTTCTGATCGTGCGCACGCCAGCGGAGACGCCTGAACCCAACTGGACACGCCACAGGAAATTGCGCCGCGGAGCACTCTCCGCCGCGACCCGTGGCCGTGTCCGCAGGCTCCCCAAGGGGGAGAAACGGCGCGACCGCTGGGATTTCCGCACATCGAGGGAGACATCATCATCCGCGAAGGGGGCGCGTCCGAGTTCGCAACGGCCCGTCGATGTCTGTCGTAAGCGCGCTAAATCCGCATCCCGCAGATGGCGCGCGAGTCGCCAGGAGTCAAGGTCGGCCGGTTCAGAAGAAGACTTTGCGGAAGCTGAGACGCACCGTCCGCCCCAGTGGATCCACCAGGTCCGGCTGGTAGCTTACAGGCGTCGCTCCGACAGCATCGCGCACCCGGATCCGCTCGTCGAACAGGTTGTCGACCGACAGGGAAACCCGGGCGCCCCGCAGGAAGCGGTTCCCGCGGGCGAAAGGCTGCATCCCCAGGTCCGCGAACAGCCGCAGGTTCACCGTGGTCAGGTCCGAGAAGGTCAGGTCCTGGCCGCCAAAGGCCGCGCCATTGACCTTCGTCCCCTCCTGCCAGCGCGCCGTCAGGCGCGCGCCCAGCCCATTGCGGGACACGCCGGCCTGAACGTCGACCTGATGCCGCGGCTCGCCACCGGACTGGCCCAGGGCGGAGCCGTCCAGCAGGTCGAGCGCCGGCACGCCCGGACGGATGAGGATCTCATCCTCCAGCCGCCAGGTGTGAAACGCCGCGAACTGGATCGCCCCGCCGCCAAACCGACCACCACCGAAGCCGCGGCCGACGGGGCCACCACCGGGCGCGCGGCGTTCGGCGCCTTCCGTCGGAGCCTGGCCGCCCGGGCGGGGCGGCGCCGGGTCGCCGGCGGGCTGCTGTGGCCCCTGGCTGGCGCCCGGCCCGCGCGTGCTCCGCAAGGGGCGGCTATAGTTGAAGCCCCAGCGCAGCTCCTCCTGATCGCGGCGCGCGAAGTTCACCGGACGCACGTCGACCTGCAACAGCCGCCCGTCCGCGCCGCGCACGAACCGCTCGGGGAAGGCCGCCTCGATCTCGGCTGTCGCCGCGGGGAAGGCCGAGATCAGGTCTTCCGTGCGCGAGCGGTTGTAGTCGGCCCGGAACACCAGGTCCGTGTCCTTCAGGGGGCGCAGGGTCAGCCCCAACTTCATCACCTGCCGGCTGTCGGCGACCAGGAATGGATTGCCGCCCGAGACCTGCGTCACCTCCACCGTTTCGCCACGGGTGAAATCGAAGACGCGCACGAGCGGCGTAGCGATCTCGGGATCGCCCAACTGCTGCACCGTGGGCGCGCCGTCCTCCTCCGTGAACGAGGCGATGATGCGCACCGGTTCAATCGGGGACCAGTTCACGCCCCCGCCGAAGGTCGTCAGCGTTCCGAAGTCCGACAGCTCATCGACGGCGACGTTCGCATTCAGCGAAAGGTCGCCGATCCTGCCCAGCACCCCGCCGCGGCGCGCGAGTGGCAGGTCCAGGTTCGCCTTAGCTCGGCCGACGTCGCGCGACAGGTCGGCATCGCGCCGGACGCCGCTGCGCACCGACCAGCTGTCGGACTTGAGCGTTTCCGCCCCGATCGTGAAGGCTGCGGACAGCGGCCCTGCCGGCAGTTCGGCCAGCGTCCCGTTCAGCAACAGCTCGGCGTCGGCGGACGTCACTGTGGAGCGGGCCCTGTCAGGCGCGCGATAGACCAGCAGGCTCGCTGGTGTCGGCGCGAACGGATCGGCCTGTCCCGCGTTCACCGCCGCCTGCAATGCGTCGCTGCCGAGGCCGCGCTCGGTGAGGCTGCGCGTGCGGCCAAGGTCGGCGTTGGCGGTGAGGGTCCAGCGCCACCCCGATACGGCCCCGTTGGCCGAGCCGCCGACATGGGCGCTGAGTCCGTCACCGATCCGCTGGAGGGCGCCGCGGGCGAGATCGTATCGGACCACGTCCAGGGCCTCGCCGGTAGGCGAGTATGGGCTGCCGGCCGGCACAGACACGCGGGTACTTCCCAGCCCCAGCATCCCGCGGCTCTCGGTGCTCTCGAGGCTGCCGTTCAGGCTCATGGACACGCCTTCGCCCAGAGTCCGGGCGAGCACGGTGTTGAGCGCCAGGCTCGATGTTTCAGGCAGCAGGGTCCGATAGGGCCGCAGGTCGGCGCCGGCCGTCGCGGCGGAATTGTCGATGAGGTCGCGCTCGCTCTCGAGCAACGAGGTGGCGCGGGCTGCCTTCACGTCGACCTGCAGGCGGGTGTCGCGCTGGATCCTCAGGCTGTTGACGTCCGCGTCGACGGCGGCGCGGCCGCCCTCCGTGGGAACGCGCAGCCCCACCTCGGTGGTCACGGCGTTGAAGCGGCGGCGCAGGACGAAGTTCACCACCCGCTGGTCAGCCCGGTAGCCGTAGCGAAGGGCCACTTCTTCGGGCAGGATCTCGACGCGGACGATGGCTTCCGGGGGCAGGTCGCGGATCTCGGCGAAGCTGGAGACCCGGGCGCCGTTCACCAGCGTGATCGGTCGCCCGCCACCCCGCCCCCGGCCGCTGGCCAGTTGCGGCTCCAGGGCGGCCAGCAGGTCGGCGACCGAACTTGCGCCGAGGCTGCGGATCTCGCGCGGGCCGAGGGTGATCTCAGGCGGAATGTCGCCGATGACAGACCCGCGCGGCTGGGCGGCGGCCTCGATCACCAGCTCATCGACTTCGTACTCGGCGTCCAGTTCGGGATCCGGACTGCGGGCTGAAGCTCCGGCCTGGGCGTGCGCCATGCCAGCGCCGAACATCAGGGTCGCGAGGCCAAGACCCAGCCCTCGCGCGAACTCACGACAATGCAAGCGATACTCCTCGACCCGACGTCCCGTGGCGCACTAACTCACAAACGGCCGACTTGGATCATTCCGTCGCAGGATGTCGTCAGTGCGGTAGAACGGGGCGGGCGTCCTCTCCGCCGTGCGCCCAGTCGCTGTTGATCAGCCGGCGCAGATGGTCGCGCTCGGCCTTCAGGCTGATCAGGGTGCTGGCGTCCTGGTCGCGGGACAGGTCCCGCGCTGCGGACTCCACGGCCCGCTCCAGGCTCTCCAGCTGCATGAGCAAGTCGAAAGCTTGCCGCCACAGTTCGCGCGCCCGCTCCCCACTCTCCTTCAGGAAGGGCGCAGCCACCCCGGCCCGCGCCGCCTCGCGCTCCACCCGGGCCAGGTCTTCTGGCGTAAAGCCGCTGGCCAGAAGGCGACGCTGCAGCGCCTCCATCTCCAGGTGATCGGTCTCGTAGCGCAGACGAACGAGCTCATGGGCGAGCCGGTCCAGCTTCTCGTCGCCAAAGCCACGCGAGCCCACCAGCTCGATGGAATCGTCCAGGACGGCCGGGTCCTTCACCGCCGCGATGGCCAGGGCCGCCGACAGGGCCCGCGGCGCGGCCCGCAGCCGCTCGGTCGCCTGCTTGGTCTCGGCGATGGCGCCCGACGGCGCGGCCCGCCGGCGCTTGTCCCAGCCGGCGCGCGACATCTCCCGCGCCGCCGCGCCCACCGTGTAGACCGGCTCCCGCGTCGGCCACAGGGCCTCGTAGCGGGCCAGCAGGTCCTCCTTGTAGGCGCCCGCGAGGTCCGCGTCGGGGATCGAGGCCGCCAGCTTGCGCAGCCGCACCTTCAGCGCCGTCTTCCGCTCGGGCGTGTCCAGCGGCTCGGCCTCGTCGCGCTCGCGGACAAACAGCGCCTCGGCGAAGGGCGTGGTCTTCGATAGCTGCGCCTTCAGCGCCGCCGCCCCCTGCTCGCGCAGCACGTCGTCAGGGTCCTTGCCGCCCTCGACGATGGCGAAGCGGAAGCTGCGCCCGGCCTTCAGCAGCGGCAGCGCCCGGTCGATCGCCCGCGACGCCGCCTGCCGGCCGGCCCGGTCGCCGTCGAAGCACAGCGTCGGCTCCGGGTGGTGGCGCCACAGCACCTCCATCTGGTCCTCGCCCAGCGCCGTGCCCATGGCGGCCACCGCCGCCACGCCCGCCCGGTGGCAGGCGATGACGTCCATGTAGCCTTCCACCACCACCAGCGGCGGGTCCTCGTCCGCCTTGGCCGCCGCCAGGATCTTGCGCGCCTCCGACAGGCCGTAGAGCTGGTGGCCCTTGTGGAAGACCGGCGTCTCGGGACCGTTCAGGTACTTGGCCCGCGCCTGCGGATCCATCGCCCGGCCGCCGAACGAGACCACCCGGCCCCGGGCGTCCAGGATCGGGAAGATGATCCGGTCGCGGAAGCGGTCGTAGGGCGCCCCGCCGTCCTCCGGCGCGATCAGCAGGCCGGCCTCGACCAGTTCGGCCGGCCGCGCCCCCTTGGTGACCAGGTAGTCCTTCAGGGCTGTCCGCCCCGAGGGCGAGAACCCCAGCCGGAACCGCCCCCACTCGCCTTCCGGCAGGCCGCGCCGCTCGAGATAGGCCCGCGCCTCGCGCCCCGGCGGGCGGCGCAGCTCGGCCTCGAACCACTGGGCGGCCAGCTCCAGCCAGTCGGCGAGGCCCTGGCGCTTCTTCTCCTGTTCGGCGCCGCGCGGGTCGACCGCCGGCAGCGGCACCCCCGCCTCCGCCGCCAGCCGCTCCACCGCCTCGGCGAAGCTCAGCCGCTCGGTCTCCTGCAGGAAGGTGATGAGGTCGCCGGTCTTGCCGGACGAAAAGTCGAAGAACTGCCCTTTCTCGTCGTTCACGTAGAACGAGGGGGTCTTCTCCTTGTTGAAGGGCGACAGGCCGACGTACTCGCGGCCCTGCTTGCGCAGCTTCACGGTGCGGCCGATCACGTCGGACGGCCGAAGCCGCGACTTGATCTCCTCCAGGAACCGCTCGTCGAACCGCCCGACCATCAGACGGAACCGCTATCACCGCTGGCCCCGCCGTGCGAGCGGACAGTCACGCCACGTGGCGCAGCTTCTCTGGATTTCTCACCTGATAGATGGCGGAGATCCTGCCCTCCCCATCCATCTCGAACGCCATGGTGGCCGGACCGTCGTCGTAGTGGATGACGAAGCCCATCAGGCCATTGATCCGCGCGGGGGCCAGGCGCTCCAGCGTGGGCAGCGCATGGCGCCAGTGCAGCCCTTGGAGCAGGTCGAGAATGTCATCCCGCCCCACCAGCACCCGGAGGGCGGCCTTCCGCTTGCCCCCGCCGTCGGTGACCATGATCGCATCCTGCGCCAGCAGGTCCGTCAGGCCGCTCATGTCCGCGCGCGCAGCGGCGGCCATGAAGGCGCCCGCAAGCTGCAGCGCGCGTTCCCGATCCACCGCGAACCTCGGCCGCGCATCCCGCACGTGCTCCCGCGCGCGGCTGGCAAGCTGGCGCACCGCCGCCTCGCTGCGCTCCAGAGTCCGGGCGACTTCGGCGTAGTCCTGGTCGAACACGTCGTGCAGCAGGAACACCGCCCGCTCCAGCGGCGACAGCCGCTCCAGCGCCAGCAGGAAGGCCACCGAGACCTCCTCGGCCTTCTCCACCGGATCCTCCATCAGGGGCTCGATCAGCGGCTCGGGCAGCCAGGGGCCCTTGTAGGCCGCCCGCTCGGCCTTGGCGGCGCGCAGCCGGTCGATGCAGAGCCGGGTCGTTGCGCGCACCAGCCAGGCCGCCGGATCGGCCACGTCGGCCGGCGCGCGCCGCCAGCGGATCCAGGCGTCCTGCACCGCGTCCTCGGCCTCGGAGACCGACCCCAGCATCCGGTAGGCCAGCCGCTTCAGCCGGCCCCGGTTGGCCTCGAAGGCGTCGGTCAGGCCTGCGTCCATGGCCGCCACCCTACGCCGCCAGGGCCGCCGGAGCCATGTGCGGCGCCACCGCCTCGCCGGCCACGGTCACCTTCGAGCAGGCCTTGCCGTAGCCCAGGGCGTATTTCAGCGTCGGGTACATCCGCGCCCCTACCAGGGCCAGGCCGATGGCCACCAGCGCCTTGTCGCCCCAGCGGCGGACGATCTCGTCGCGCAGCGGATCGCACGCCTCCATGTCGCGCGCCAGGCTGGCCTTGGCGAAGCGGTAGGCCAGGGCCGCCGTCTCGCCCATGGCCGTCTCGTCCCCGGCCAGGATGGCGCGGAGCACCTTCGGATCGACGCCGTTCGCCGTCGCGATGTCCACCGAGACCTGGGTGCACGGCCCGCAGTCCTCCGACAGCGTACCCACCAGCCCGGCCGCGATGAGGGCCTCGTGCGGGGCGGCCTTCACGTCCGCCGCCCGCGTTCCCAGCATGAACTTCACGAGGCTGGCCGGGCTCACGCGCAGCACGTGGCGCATGTAGCTGGCGTCATAGCCGAAGCTCTTCTCGAACCCGTCGATCCAGCGGGCGAGCATCATCCTGATCATGGTCAGGCTCCTTTCGGTTTGCGGAGAAGGGCCAGCGCCAGGGGGATGGCCGCGAACAGGTAGACGCCGATCAGGTCCTGGCGGATGTCGGCCAGCGGGTCGGCCCCGCAGGTGGCGTCATAGACATGGATCGCCGCGTGCATCGTCAGCCACGCCGCCGCTACGCTCAGCGCGGGCCAGCCCTGCGCCGGCCGCCAGGCGAACCAGCCGAGCGCACCGGCGCACATGACGTAGATCGCCCCGATGTCGCGCACGAAGTGCGGGTTGAACGGCCCCGTCGCCGGAACGCCCGGCACCGCGTCGTACCAGCCCAGCGGCGCCAGCAGCATCATCGCGCCGTTGGCGAGGAACCCCGCACCCAGCCCCCCCGAAACCCACCGGTCCCAACTCCGCATCACCCGCTCCCGAACCATTCGAAACCCAGGACGCGGCAACCGGCGCGGCTGTGACATAGAAACCAAACGAAACATCGGAGGCGATAAATGTTCTTGCATTGTTCCCTTGAGGGCCGACTGATATGCCTCGGACATGTCCGACGATCAGACTGACCCGAAGTCCGCGCTGCTCTGCGAACAGCAGACATTCCAGATCCGCGGCGCGGTCTTCGAAGTGAACCGCGTGATGGGACGAGGGTTTCTGGAGGCCGTCTACCAGGAATGCCTGGGCCTGGAATTCGCGAAGCGCGGCATTCCGTTTCGGGCAATGCCGAAGCTTCGTTTGGACTACAAGGGGACGCAGCTTCAGCAGACCTACCAGCCGGATTTCATTTGCTTCGAGCTGGTCGTCGTGGAGTTGAAGGTCGCACGAGAGATCGCGCCCGAACACCGCGCCCAGCTCCACAACTACCTCAAGGCCACTGGGCTTCGGACCGGATTGCTCGTGAACTTCGGAGGATCAGGCCCGGCGACAATCGAGCGCATTGTCCACTAGCGGCCACCGACCAGCACTGACCATCACGGACGTGGCGACCGCGCCGAAGGCGCATTCCAACCAGATCCGGGTGTGTGCAGCTGTCGTCCGTGATGGTCAGTGCTGGTCCGTGGTCAACTATCCAACAGCGCCCGCAGCTCTACTTCGCCTGTCCATCAGGCCGAAGCTTGAGCGAATTGTCCATTGAGGACCACGGACCAGCGCCGACCATCACGGACAGTCCCGATCAGCCAGATCCGTTTCGAAGGCGCCTTCGGCGCGGTCGCCATGTCCGTGATGTTCGGTGCTGGTCCGTGGTCAGCTATCCAACAGAGCCCGTAGCTCTACTTCGCCTGGTCCATCAGGCCGGCGAAGCGTTCGAAGAGGTAGAGGCTGTCGGTCGGGCCCGGCGAGGCTTCGGGGTGGTGCTGGACCGAGAACACGGGCCGGTCCTTCAGCGCCAGGCCGGCGTTGGTGCCGTCGAACAGGGACACGTGGGTCTCCACCACCGGCTCGGGCAGGCTGTCGCGGTCCACGGTGAAGCCGTGGTTCATCGACACGATCTCGACCTTGCCGGTCGTCAGGTCCTTCACCGGGTGGTTCGCCCCGTGGTGGCCCTGCTCCATCTTCACGGTCTTCGCGCCCAGCGCCAGCGACAGCATCTGGTGGCCGAGGCAGATGCCGAACACCGGCTTGCCGCTCTCCACCAGCTTGCGGATTTCCGGAACCGCGTACTCGCCCGTCGCGGCCGGGTCGCCCGGGCCGTTCGACAGCAGCACGCCGTCGGGGTTGCGCGCCAGGATCTCCTCGGCGGTCGTCTTGGCCGGCACCACCGTCACTCGCGCGCCCACCGAGACCAGACCCCGCAGGATGTTGCGCTTGACGCCGTAGTCCACGACCACGACCTCGTACTTCGGCTTGTCGCCCGCCTTGGCGTAGCCGCCGTTCCAGTCCCACAGGCCCTCGTCGTAGGTGAAGGGCTGCAGGCAGGAGGCGTCCTTGGCGAGGTCCAGGCCGACGAGGCCGTTCCAGGCCCGCGCCTTGGCCTGCAGGGCGTCCAGGTCGAACTGGCCGTCGGGATTGTGGGCGATGACCGCGTGCGGCATCCCCTGCTCGCGGATGCGCCGGGTCAGGGCCCGGGTGTCCACGCCGGCCAGGCCGATCACGCCGCGCCGGGTCATCCAGGTCTCGAGGTCGGCGTCGGCCCGCCAGTTGGCCGGCCGGGTCGGCACGTCCCGGAAGATGGCGCCGCGGGCCGCCGTCTCGGCCGAGCCCGACATCTGCTCGATGTCCTCGACGTTCGTGCCGACATTGCCCACGTGCGGGAAGGTGAAGGCCACGATCTGCGCCATGTACGACGGGTCGGTCAGGATCTCCTGATAGCCGGTCATGGCGGTGTTGAAGCACACCTCGCCGACCGCATCGCCGACCGCGCCGACGCCCACGCCTTGCAGGACGGTCCCGTCGGCCAGCACCAGAACGCCGGTGACGCCAGGCAGAAGGTCACGGCTCATGGAGGGCTCCTTTTTAGGGTCGTCATCGGGCGGACGCGGGACCGGTTCCCTCGACACGTTCCGGGCAAACGGCCGCGTACCTAGTGAGTCGGCGGAGCCGGGTCAATGCGACTTCGGGACAGCGCCCGCCTTGGTAGGAATTATATTGCGAATTCTATTTCTAATTGTACCGTCGTCGCAGTAGGGGCAGTGGGCGCCTGATGTGAAGCGTACGGCGACGAGCACCACGGACTGGGCCGCCGCGGCCGCCAGGGTTCCAGGCGTCATCCTGGCGCGCGGGCTGGAAGCTTTGGCCCGCCTGTCCCAATCGGCCGCGGAGCGGCTGGATCCCCATCCCACGGCCTCGCCTGAGCCGCCCGCCGCGCGCGTGGGCAGTCCGCTGCAGGTCGCTCGGGCGGCGCGCCTCAACGCCATGGGCGAGATGGCCGCCACCCTCGCGCACGAGCTCAGCCAGCCGCTGGCGGCGATTTCGAACTATGCCGCCGCCGCCCACCGCCTGGCCCCCGAGGGTCGCGCCGACGGCGATCTCGCCGATCTGCTGGCGCGCGTCACCGACCAGGCGGACCGCGCCGCCCGCATCGTCGCGCGCATCCGGCAGGGCGCGGGCCAGGGCGAGCTGACCGCCTCGCCCGAGGCCCTGCCCGACCTGTTCGCCGAGATCATCGACGTGGCCATGGCCGACGTGGCGAAGGAAAGCGTGATCCTTCGGTACGAGTTCGACCCCGACGCGGAACTGGTCCTGGCCGACCGGGTGCAGGTGCAGCAGGTGGTGCTCAACCTGCTCCGCAACGCCTTCGAGGCGATGGCGGACGCCTCCTGGCGCGAGTTGCGGATCGGGGCCGCGCCGGAGGGCGAGCACCACGTCCGCATCCATGTGATCGACAGCGGCGCCGGCATCCCGCGCGAGCTGGCCGACCGGCTGTTCGAGCCGTTCGTCACGGACAAGCCGCAGGGCATGGGTGTCGGCCTGTCGATCTCACGGGCCATCGTCGAGGCGCACGGCGGGCGCATCTGGGCCCAGCGCGCGGCGGGCGGCGGCGCGGCCTTCTACTTCACCCTGCCGCGCGCCGCGGCGGCCCGGCCAAGTCCGCAGACCGTAGCCGTGCGCCATGGTAAGGCCGCGTTGCGCCCCGCGACCTGAGGACCCTCACATGGCTGACAGCTACATCGACCCCGACCGCCAGGCCTGGGAAGTCTTCAAGTCCCTGCCGCGGGACGAGCCGATCCAGATGCTCAACCTGATCCGGCTCAAGCCCAAGGCCGAGTATCCCCCAGGCCACCCTGACCACGGCAAGGACCTCACCGGTCTCGACGCCTACCGCGCCTACGGCCGCACGACGGCTCATATCTTCAAGCGCCTGGGCGGACGGCAGGTCTGGGCGGGTAAGCCGCAGGTGATGGTCACCGGTCCGGCGGCCGAGGCCTGGGACCTCGCCTTCATCGCCGAATATCCGAACTCGGACGCCTTCATCGCCATGGTGCGCGATCCCGAGTACCGCGAACTTGTGCAGCACCGGACGGCCGGCGTGGCGGATTCCCGCCTGCTTCGGCTGGCGCCGGTGGAACCCGGCGAAGGCTTCGGGGAGTAGGCGGCAGAAAACGAGGGAAACTCGTCATATCTGCCAGGCAAGCCTTCTGGCAGATTGAGGCCATGCTCGCTCTGCGCCCCAACTGCGAATGCTGCGACCGCGACCTCCCGCCGGAGAGCACGGAGGCCCGCATCTGCTCATTCGAATGCACCTTCTGCGCCGTCTGCGCCGATACACGGCTGGGCGGCCGCTGCCCCAACTGTGGTGGCAATCTCGTTGGACGGGCGGTTCGTCCGCCCGCGGCGCTTGCGAAATTCCCGGCCTCGACCGAGCGGGTCCTGAAAGCGCACGCAGCCTGCGCCACCTGAAGGTCAGGCGGCCTGCGCCGGCAGGGCTTGTTGCAGGGCGGCGAACAGCGCCTCCACCCGGATGGGTTTGGCGATGTGCCCGTCGGCGCCCGCCGCCGCGCTGGCGTTCCGGTCGTGTGGCGAGGTGTTGGCGGACAGGACGATCATGGGGGTCCTCGCCCGTCCCGCCTGGGCCTCCTCCGCCCGGATGGCGCGGATCGCCGCCAGGCCGTCGACGACCGGCATCCTGAGGTCCATCAACACGACGTCGAACCCACCGGTGCGCCAGGCCTCCACCGCCTCGAAGCCGTTCTCCACCGTCACCACCTGCATGCCGGCCGCTTCCAGCATCAGCTCGATGACCTTGCGGTTGGTCGGATTGTCGTCGGCCGCCAGCACGCGCAGCGGCCGGTCGGGCGCGGCAGGCGGGCGCTCGTCCGGGGCAAGGTCGGCGTCGCCGTAGTCCAGCAAGCCGTTCACCAGCCGATCGAGCTGGCGCGCGGCCGCGCGGATGTCGGCGACGAGGGCCCGCTGGGACGGGCAAAGGTCTGTGGCGTCCAGCGCCTGGGCCAGACCCGCCACACCATTCAGCGGCGTGCGCAACTCGTGACTCATGTCGGCCAGGAACTCGGCCTTGGCCCGGTGCGCCGCCTCGGCGTGGGCCAGCGCCTGCTCCAGCGCCTCGGCCTGACGCTTCATCTCGGTGATGTCCACCCTCAGGCCGATCACCCCGCCGTCCGAGGTGCGCCGCTCCTCGATCATCAGCCAGCGCCCATCGGCCACCTGCTGCTCGTGGCGCTCCCCGGTGGCCGTGGCCAGCTTCGCTTCTCGCGCCGCGAGCCAGGCCTCCTCGCGTCCGATGGCGTCGGGATAGTCGCCGCGCCGCACCCCTTCGCGCAAAGTGTCGAGCAGCCGCGCACCGGGACGGAAGAGATCCGCCGAGCGATGGTAGATCTCGGCGTAGCGCCGGTTCCAGAGGACGTAGCGCCCCTGGGCGTCCAGGAAGACCACACCCTCCGGAATGGCGTCGATCACGTCGCGCAGGCGGGCCTCGGCCTGAGCGGCGTGCGCACGCGCTTGGGCCAGGGCGTGTCCGCCCAGCAGCCGCGCCACCCACGCGCCAAACCGGCCCAGGCCCATACTCAGTCTCCGAATCGATCGAGGACGAGCCTGGGCGTGGACGTTCGCGGAGGCGCGAAAGCCCCCACGCGAGACCGGAAATCCGCCCTGGGCGCCCTTTCTCCGCACAGCCCAGGCAGGCGATTGCACAACCAGCGGGCGCGGCCGTATTAGCGGCGCATGCGCATCACGACGGTCGGCCTCGATGCCGACGACACGCTTTGGCACAACGAGACCATCTTCCGCCTGACCCAGGATCGGCTGCGGGAGATGCTGTCCGGTTTTGCGGACCATTCGACCATCAACGCCCGCCTGGCCGAGGTCGAGAAGCGGAACCTGCGGCTCTACGGATACGGGGTGAAGGGCTTCACCCTCTCGATGATCGAGACCGCTATGGAGCTGACCGGCGGCAATCCGCCCGGCCGCCTGATCGCCGACATCCTGGCCGCGGGCCGCGAGATGCTGTCCGAACCCGTGGAGCCCCTGCCCGGCGTCGACCAGGCGTTGGCGGACCTTTCGGAGGCGGGCTACCGGCTGGTCCTGATCACCAAGGGCGACCTCCTCCATCAGGAGCAGAAGCTCGCCGCTTCAGGCCTCGGCGACCTGTTCGCGGCCGTGGAGATCGTCAGCGAAAAGGACGCGACCACCTACGCCCGCGTGTTCGATCGCTACGGCAGCGGCGCGGCCGAGGCCGTGATGGCGGGCAACTCGCTGAAGTCGGACGTCCTGCCGGCGCTGGAAGCCGGCGCCTGGGGCGCCCACATCCCCTACCCGATCACCTGGGCGCACGAGATGGCCGACGCGCCCAACGGGCATCCCCGCTTCGCCGAGCTGGCGAGCATCTCCGAGCTGCCGGGCTGGATCGCAGGACTGGGAAAGTAGGAACCAAGCAGAGATCGACTCCTGCCGTTCGTACCTTTCGTGGTTCCAAGAACGAAAAAGGCCGGCTTCGCAGCCGGCCTTTCCGTTAGAGCCTCGACAGCTTGCCGACGCCGATGACCGGACCGCTGGGCCCGTCGGGGTTCTTCGAGCCGCCGGGCGGTTCGACCGACACGGCCAGGGCCGCGCCTTCGGACATCTTCTGCATGACCTCGGTCGGCAGGGCGATGACCTTGGCCTTGCCGGACTCCACCAGGCCCAGGGACTTCGGATTGTCCTGGCCGGCGATCAGCCACAGCTCGTGCACCTTGTCGCGGTCGGACTGTTCCGGCAGCAGCGAGGTGACGATCAGGGCCTTCCGATCGGGATCGTACGAGGCCACGAACAGCGGCTGTGCGCGGCCTTCCTGGCTCACCATGCTGGCGCTCAGGAGCTGGCCCTGCGGCGCCACGGGGACTGGGCGATCCACGGTGACCGGGGGCTGGTTCACCTGCACGACCACGGCCGCGAGGCTGGCCGCGGCCAGGGCGAAGCCACCCACCGCCGCGTTCCGCCAGAAGCGGAGACGGCTCAGGATCTGGCCGTTGTCGTTGGCCGGCAGCAGGCGTTCGATCCGCGGCCAGAGGCCAGCCGGAGCCGTCACCGGCTCGACGGAGTCGAGCATGGGCGCCAGGCGCCCGCGCCAGGCCTCCACATCGGCGGCGAAGGCAGGATCGCGGGCCATCCGCTGTTCGGCGTCGGCGCGTTCGCGGGCGTTCAGCACGCCGAGCGCGTGTTCGGCCGCGAGGGCTTCGTCTTCTGTCAGGTCAGGGGCTTCGCTCATGACTGGAGGCACCCCTTCAGCTTCGCCAGTCCCCGACGGATCCAACTCTTCACGGTGCCGAGCGGAGCATCCATCCGCTTGGCTAAGGCTTCGTAAGTCACGCCCTCGAAAAACGCCGTGCGGATGACTTTTTCCGTGCGATCGTCCAGTTCGCCGAGGCAGGCGGACAGGCGATTGCGGTCATCCGCCGCGGACAGCAGCGTCTCGGCGCTGTCCGATCCATCGGCGATCTCCAGTTCGTCGACGGGCTCGGCATAGGCCATCGGTCCACGCGCCCGCAGGCGGTCGATGGCCCGGTTACGCGCAATCGTGGACAACCAGGTCATCACGCTCGCACGCCCAGAATCGAACCGATCTGCGCGTCGCCAGATGGTGACGTACACGTCCTGCAAAACGTCCTCACTCTCCTCGCGGTCGGAGAGGATACGGAGGCAAACCCCAAAAAGCTTCGCGGAGGTGGCGTCGTACAATTGTCGCAGGGCGTCGCGCTCGCCCGCGGCGATGCGCGCCATCAGCGGATTCAGCACGTCGGCGGAGGTGGCGGCGCTGGCCAAGTCAGACCCTATGGTTGCGTCGCCTGCGGCGAACGGTCACGCCGGAAGCTGCCCTTCAACGCGAAAAGACGCAAGCATTCCCGCGCTACGGGCGCCGCAGGATCGTGACCGCCGCGCCGGGCGGCGCCTGGTCGATGGTCAGGAGGCGGACAGGCTCGCCCCCGAGCGCCTCGGCGCTGTGCCACTGGTCCACCGCATCCACGACCCACTCACCGGCCGCGAGCTCGCGCACCTGGCCGGTGTCGAGGTTGGTGACTTTCAGCCGCCCGGCAAGCACCTGCACCAGCCGCGGATAGGGGTGCTTGTGCGGCGGCAGGCCGGCCCCAGCGGCGATCACCGTCTGGCCGACCGTGATTCTCAGGTCGCCGCCCGGCGCCCGGATCGGCTGGCCGCTCAGGGTCTGCTCGACCACGACCGGCTGGCCGACAGGGGGTGGCGATTGCGCCATGGCAGGCGCGGCGACGGCGAAGGCGGCGACGACAGGGGTGGCGCGGATCATCCCGCCAGCGTGGCGCAGACCTCAGCGGGAGGGAAGCCTAAGCCGCCGCGCTGCGCAGAGTGGCCTTGCGGGTGGCGGCGCGCTTTTCCTTCGCCCGCTCCATCCGCGCCTCGCGCCGCTGCTCCGCCTCGGCCTCCAGCGCGGGCAGCAGCTCGGCGGCGGCCGCCTTCTGCTTGTCTCCGCCGGCCTCCGAGAGCCGCCGCGCGTTGGCCAGCAGGTTCACGACTTCCTCGTCGCTGAGGGTCGGGATTCTCTCCAGCAGGCTCATGGGAACTCCATCCATCTGCGCCCAATCCTGGGCGCTCTGAATCGATAGAGCGCGAACGGCGGCTTAGTTTCATGATTCAAAACAGAAAAATCCGGGAACAATTTTCGCGCCCGCGACTTGCCGCCCCACGTGCTTGCGCCAGGGGGGCTCCCTCGATAAATGGGCGCCTTAACCTGCATGTCTAACCGGTGACGGCGCGTCCCATCCTGGCGCGGCCGTCCTTTCGCGCGAAAAAAGATGCCCAAACGCACCGACATCTCCTCGATCCTCATCATCGGCGCGGGGCCCATCGTCATCGGCCAGGCGTGCGAGTTCGACTATTCGGGCGTGCAGGCGTGTAAGGCGCTCAGGGCCGAGGGCTACCGGATCATCCTGGTGAACTCGAACCCGGCGACGATCATGACCGATCCGAACGTCGCCGACGCCACCTACATCGAGCCGATCACGCCGGAGATGGTCGAGAAGATCATCGAGAAGGAACGGCCCGACGCCCTGCTGCCGACCATGGGCGGCCAGACGGCGCTGAACACCGCCCTCGCGCTCGAGGAACGCGGCGTCCTGAAGAAGTTCGGGGTCGAGATGATCGGCGCCAAGGCCGAGGTGATCGACAAGGCCGAGGATCGCCAAAAATTCCGTGACGCCATGGACAAGCTGGGCCTCGAGAGCCCCAAGTCCAAGGCCGCGCACACGATGGAAGAGGCCATGGAAGGCCTGGAGTTCGTCGGCCTGCCGGCGATCATCCGCCCGTCGTTCACCCTGGCCGGGACCGGCGGCGGCATCGCCTACAACGTCGAGGAGTTCAAGGAGATCGTCGAGCGCGGCCTCGACCTGTCCCCGACCACCGAGGTGCTCATCGAGGAGAGCGTCCTGGGCTGGAAGGAGTACGAGATGGAGGTCGTCCGCGACAAGGCGGACAACTGCATCATCGTCTGCTCCATCGAGAACATCGACCCGATGGGCGTGCACACCGGCGACTCCATCACGGTCGCCCCCGCGCTGACGCTGACCGACAAGGAATATCAGCGGATGCGCAAGGCCTCGATCGACGTCCTGCGCGAGATCGGGGTCGAGACCGGCGGCTCCAACGTCCAGTGGGCGGTGAACCCCAAGGACGGCCGCATGGTCGTCATCGAGATGAACCCGCGGGTCAGCCGCTCGTCGGCGCTGGCTTCGAAGGCGACGGGCTTCCCGATCGCCAAGGTCGCCGCCCGCCTGGCCGTCGGCTACACGCTCGACGAGCTGATGAACGACATCACCGGCGCCACGCCCGCCTCGTTCGAGCCCAGCATCGACTACGTGGTCACCAAGATCCCGCGCTTCGCCTTCGAGAAGTTCCCGGGTTCCGAGCCCTACCTCACCACCCAGATGAAGTCGGTGGGCGAGGTCATGGCCATCGGCCGCACCTTCGCCGAGAGCCTGCAGAAAGCCCTGCGCGGCCTGGAGACCGGCCTGTCTGGCCTCGACGAGATCGCCATCGAGGGCGGCGAGGACCCCGAGATGGGCCACGCGGCCGTCCTGCGCGCCCTGGCCACGCCGACGCCCGACCGCCTGCGCGTCATCGCCCAGGCCTTCCGCGCTGGCCTGACCTGCGACGAGATCCACGGCGCCTGCAGCTATGAGCCCTGGTTCCTGCGCCAGATCGAAACCCTGGTCCGGACCGAGGAGCAGGTCCGCGCCAACGGCCTGCCCACCAGCGCCGCCGAATTCCGCCGGCTCAAGGCCCAGGGCTTCTCCGACGCCCGGCTCGCCCGCCTGACCCACACCACCGAGAAGGAGGTGCGCGAGCAGCGCCGGGCCCTCGGCGTGCGGCCCGTCTTCAAGCGCATCGACACCTGCGCCGGCGAGTTCCGCGCCGACACGCCCTACATGTATTCGACCTACGAGACCGGCGCCCTCGGCCAGACTCCCGACTGCGAGAGCGAGCCGTCGGACCGCAAGAAGGCCATTATCCTCGGCGGCGGCCCGAACCGGATCGGCCAGGGGATCGAGTTCGACTACTGCTGCTGCCACGCCGCCTTCGCCCTCGACGAGATCGAGGTCGAGTCGATCATGGTGAACTGCAACCCCGAGACCGTCTCGACCGACTACGACACTTCCGACCGCCTCTACTTCGAGCCGCTGACGGCCGAGGACGTGCTGGAGCTGATCGAGACCGAACGGGCCCGTGGCGAGCTGATCGGGGTGATCGTGCAGTTCGGCGGCCAGACCCCGCTGAAGCTGGCCAAGGCGCTGGAAGACGCCGGCATCCCGATCCTGGGCACCAGCCCCGACGCCATCGACCTGGCCGAGGACCGCGAGCGCTTCCAGCAGCTCCTGCACAAGCTGAAGATCGCCCAGCCGGTGAACGCCCTGGCCCGGAGCCGCGACGAGGCCTTCGAGGCGGCGCATAAGGTCGGCTACCCGGTCGTGATCCGCCCGTCCTACGTCCTGGGCGGCCGCGGCATGGAGATCGTCCGCGACGACGAACAGCTCGAGCGCTACATCAACACCGCCGTGCAGGTGTCGGGCGACAGCCCGGTGCTGATCGACCAGTACCTCTCGCGCGCCACCGAGGTGGACGTGGACGCCATCTGCGACGCGAACGGCGAGGTCTTCGTGGCCGGCGTCATGGAGCACATCGAGGAAGCCGGCGTGCACTCCGGCGACAGCGCCTGCTCGCTGCCGCCGTTCTCCCTCCGCGACGAGACCATCACCGAGCTGAAGCGCCAGACGGTGGCCATGGCCAGGGCGCTGAACGTGCGCGGCCTGATGAACGTGCAGTTCGCCATTGAGGAGCCGGAGAGCGCCAGCCCGCGCATCTACGTCCTGGAGGTGAACCCGCGCGCCAGCCGCACGGTGCCCTTCGTGGCCAAGACCATCGGCGAACCCGTGGCCGCAATCGCCGCCAAGGTGATGGCCGGCAAGCCGCTCTCGGAGTTCGGCCTGACCGACAAGCCCTATGACCACATCGCGGTGAAGGAGGCGGTCTTCCCGTTCGCCAAGTTCCCGAAGGTGGACACGATCCTGGGCCCCGAGATGCGCTCGACCGGCGAGGTCATGGGCCTGGACTGGATCCGCCCCGGGGAGGGCCCCGGCCCCGCATTCGCCCGCGCCTTCGCCAAGAGTCAGTTGGGTGGCGGGACCACCCTGCCGACCAGCGGATGCGTGTTCGTCTCGGTGAAGGACTCGGACAAGCCGTTCATCAAGGAAGCGGTCCGCCTCGTGCTGGACCAGGGTTTCCGCGTCCTCGCGACCTCCGGCACCGCGGCCTACCTGGCCGAACAGGGCCTGAAGGTCGAGGTGGTGAAGAAGGTGCTGGAAGGCCGCCCGCACATCGTCGACGCCATGAAGAACGGCGAGGTCCAACTCGTCTTCAACACCACCGAAGGCAAGCAGTCGCTGCTGGACAGCTTCGAGATCCGGCGGACGGCGCTGATGGGCAAGATCCCGTACTTCACCACGGCCCCGGCCGCGGTGGCGGCCGCCCGCGCCATCGCGGCCACGGCCGAGGCGCCCCTCGAGGTCCGGCCGCTACAGAGCTACGCGTAGACGCTATTCCTCCTCTGGAGCGTCGGGCTCGTCCTCGGTTCCGGCCTCCAGGATCTTCATCGCGTCGTGGAAGCGCTTCAACGCGCCGACCGAGGCCTGGACCCGCTGGGTCGCGGCCTGCACATCGCCCTGAGCGCCGTTGATCACGGCGAGGTTCGTGCTGGCGATGGCGTCGGCCAGAGCCTTGAGGCACCCCTTCAGCGCGGCGAAGTCGGCCGCCACATCCGGCCCCTCGTCGCCGTCGTCGATGAAGTCGTCGAGATGGACCATGCACGCCTCCGAAAGTTCGGGCCCGATGTGAAGCGGCCTGCGCCGGATGTCCATGCCCCGACGATCCAGATCAAGGCGGCTGGCGTCGGCCGCGCCTATGGGGTGAAGTGCTCGTCCGCTTCGACGGGCAATCATGAGAGTCACGCACATGGCGCCGCGGCACATGGAACGACACGCCATCGCGCGGATCGGCTGGCTGCGCGCCGCCGTGCTGGGCGCGAATGACGGCATCGTCTCGACGGCCAGTCTCGTGGTGGGTGTCGCCGCGGCCTCGCAGGGACGTTCGGAGGTGCTGATCGCCGGCGTCGCGGGCCTCGTGGCCGGCGCCTTCTCGATGGCCGCCGGCGAGTATGTCTCGGTGAGCTCCCAGGCCGACACGGAGAACGCGGACCTGGCGCGGGAGCGCGGCGAACTCGCCAGCCAACCGGCCTTCGAGCGCGAAGAGCTGGCGAACATCTACGTGGCCCGGGGCCTGGAACGGGAGCTGGCGTTCAAGGTCGCCGATCAGCTCATGGCCAAGGACGCCCTGGGCGCCCACGCCCGCGACGAACTCGGCATCTCCGAGATCACGGCGGCCCGCCCCATTCAGGCGGCGATCACATCGGCGCTTACCTTCGCGGTGGGGGCTGCCCTCCCCCTGGCGGCGGCGATGCTGGCGCCAGAGGGGCGCATCGTCATGGTCGTGTCGGTCGCCGCGATCCTGTTCCTGGCGGTCCTCGGCGCGATCGGCGGCCGCGCTGGCGGAGCGGGACTCTGGAAGCCGGTGGCGCGGGTCACCTTCTGGGGCGCGCTCGCGCTGGCCGCCACTGCCGGGGTCGGCGCCCTGTTCGGCGTCGCCGCCTGACTACGCTCATGCCCTGGAGCTATGCGCCGGGCGGATTTGCGGACCGGCGGAGGGTGCTAGCCTTTCACCGATGACCAGAGCTTTCGACCACGGGCGGAAGATCGCGCGCCGCACCCTGCTGGCGGCGGGCCCGGCCCTGGCCGCCGGCCAGGCCCTCGCCTCATCGCCCCCGGACGTCCGGGTGCGTGGCGGCAAGGCCTATTCGGAGTCGGCGATGGTGATGTCGGTGGCCGCCGACGGCTCCAGCGCCATGACCCTGCGGTTCTGCAGGTTCCCGGTCGAGGGGCTGACCTGGCTCTGGTGTCACATCCTGGTCGATGGCCAGCTCTACGCCTTCACCCGCCATGACCTGCCGTGCACGGGCGAGCGCCTGGCCGACACCCCCGCGGCCGCCTATGGCGCGGCGCCGCTGAAGGCTGGACTCGCGCGTACGGGTCGGGGGCGCGACCTTTCCGACGTCCAGCTTCACGCGGACCTGCGCTTCCACCGCAGCCGGAACGCGCCCCATGGGCCCGGCGCCGTCCACGGACGCTTCATGGGTCGGTTCTACCCGGTCGACGCCCTGGATACCCAGGTGCTGGAGGGGCGCGACGAGGTCTACGGCGCCTTCCGCGCCCAGGTCGAGATCGCCGGCCGCCGGTTCGTTCACGAAGGCCCCGCCAAGTTCCACGAGCAGCGCCAGACCGCGCCGCGCTTCGAGACACCGTTCTGCTACGCCTGGCTGGCCGGTCCGACCGCCGCCGCGACCACCCTCCTCATCCCGCCAGGCGCCACCGGCGGCTGGCGGTTCGATGGCGTCGAGGCTCCCCTGGCCGACATGACCCTCGACCCGCCAGGCAGCGAACGCCGCGCGGCGTGGCGTCTGAAGGACGGGCGCGTGCTGCCCGGCCGGCTACGCGCCCTCATCCGCTACGAGATCCCGATCTACGACCGGAATTGGCAGGGCAGCTTCGTCACTGGCGAGTGCGACGGCCGCCCGGTGGTGGGCGCGATGAACGACTGGCCCGGCCCGCCCGACATCTACGCCGCAGCCGCCACGCGCGGCCAGCGGTGGTAGGCGCTGGGGCGTCGCCACACCACCGCTTGTCCATTGACCATCGTTCTTCGTGGGCGCAGACTCTCTGCATCGCCTGACTGAGACAGGCGGCAAGGGCGCACCCCGGTGGCCCGTCTCCGCTTCGGCCCTCGCTGAAGCGCCGAACTTCCGGGGGACGCCCTCGGCGTCTGCCGCAGACTGGCGTGGAGCGACAGAACTCCACAACGGATTGCGAGGAAGAGTCATGCATACCGAGCCGCATACCGGCGAAGTACGTCACCACAAGCCGAAGCACCTGGCCGAGAAGTTCGAGGGCATGGTGGGCGTCATCATGGTCGCCGCCATCGTCCTGCTGGGGGTCGGCCTGATCTTCGGCATCCTGACGGCCGGCGACACGACGCCGAAGTGGATGCAATAGGTCGCTGATCGCCCGCGCGCCGGATCGAGACTGGACGCCGGCGCGCTCCTAGGCCCCTGAGACCGCCGGCCCGGCGCCGCCCGGCCGGCGGAGGGGTTTTTCTGGCCGCGGCGGCGGCCCGGCGCCGCGCCAAGTCGGCCGCGGTGATGGAAGTGCATTGGCGCCGCGAGGTCAGCCGCGCTACCACTCCAACTTATCAACGATAAGGGAGGAGGCGAAGATGGCGGGCCGTGTGAGCGGGAAGGTGGCGCTGGTCACCGGCGGCGCGAGCGGGATCGGACGCAGCGCGGCCGAGAAGCTGGCGTCGGAAGGCGCGACGGTGGTGGTCACCGATGTGCAGGACCACCTTGGCGCAGAGGTCGCGGCCGGAATTCAGAAGGCCGGCGGCAAGGCTGAATTCATCCATCACGACGTGACCAGCGAAGACGCCTGGATCGAAGTGGTCGCGCAGGTGAAGGCGCGCCACGGCCGGCTCGACATCCTGGTCAACAACGCGGGCATCGGCCTCGGCGGATCGGTGCTCGAGATGACGCTGGCCGACTGGAAGAAGCAGAATGCAGTCAACCTCGACGGCGTCTTCCTGGGCGTGAAGCATTCCATCCCGCTGATCCGCGAGGGCGGCCGCGGCGGCAGCATCATCAACATCTCGTCGGTAGCCGGCCTGAAGGGCGCGCCAAACCTCGCCGGCTACTGCGCCACCAAGGGCGGCGTCCGGCTCTTCACGAAGTCCGTGGCCATGGAATGCGCTGGGGCCAAGGACGGCATCCGCGTAAACTCGGTGCACCCGGGGATCATCGAGACTCCCATCTGGACCACCGTCCTCGGCGGCCAGCCGGGCGTGAACGCCCCGCCGGATCTGGACGCCATGTCCGAGTTGGCCGTCCCCCTGGGCGTGAAGGGCGTGCCCGAGGACATCGCCAACGGCATCCTGTGGCTGGCTTCCGACGAGAGCCGCTACGTGACCGGCGCCGAACTGGTGATCGACGGCGGGCTGAGCGTTCGCTGAGCCGGTTCGAACGTCGACTGTCGACGGGGGGCCGTCCATCCTCTAGACGGCCCTCATGTCCGCCACCCTGCACGTGATCTTCGGCCCCTCGGGCGCCGGCAAGACGACCTACGCTCACGCCTTCGCCCGCCGCGAGAAGGCGGTCGCCTTCATCCTCGACGAGTGGATGGCGAAGCTGTTTGCGCCCGACATGCCGGATCCCATCGAATACGACTGGATGATCGAGCGGGTGCAGCGCTGCGAGGCGCAGATCTGGTCGACGGCGGCCGGCGTCCTGGCCACGGGAACGCCGGTGATCCTCGATATCGGCCTGCTCCGTCGGGCCGATCGGGCCCGCGTGCGGGAGATCGCGGCCGCCGCCGACCTGCCGCTTCAGTTCCACTTCGTGACCGCCGACGTGGAGGTTCGCCGGGCGCGGGTCGCCGAGCGCAATGTGGTCAAGGGCGACAACTTCGCCATCGAGGTCTCGCCCGCCATGTTCGACTTCGCCGAGGGGGTGTTCGAACACCCCAGCCCCGAGGAACTCGCGGGCGCCATCGTCAGCGAGAGCGAGTAGCGCTCCCCCCCAAGGGATCGGCAGAGGTTTCGGCTCGCCGACGCCGCCCGGATTCCCAGACCGCCGCAGAGCGGGGACCTGCGCCCTTGATTTTTGCGGCGCACAATCCTAGCATTTCTGCCCCCGGGTCGCGTGCGCCAGCGGCCGGGTTGGGGATCACCACGGCGAACCTCGAGTCACGATGGAAAAAGTTCCGATGACCGTGGAGGGCTACAAGGCCCTCGACGAAGAACTGAAGCGTTTGAAGACGGTGGAGCGGCCGGCGGTGATCGCCGCCATCGCAGAAGCGCGTTCGCACGGCGACCTCTCCGAGAACGCCGAGTACCACGCCGCCAAGGAGCGCCAGGGCTGGATCGAAGGCCAGATCGCCGAGATCGAGGACAAGATGGCGCGCGCCCAGGTGATCGACGTCTCCAAGCTGTCGGGAAGCCAGGTGAAGTTCGGCGCCACCGTCTCGGTGGTGGACGAGGACACCGAGGAGGAGGCCCGCTACCAGATCGTCGGCGAGCATGAGGCCGACGTGAAGCGCGGCCGCGTCTCGGTCACCTCGCCGATCGCCCGGGCGATCATCGGCAAGGAGACCGGCGACGTCGTCGAGGTGAACACCCCCGGCGGCGTGAAGGCCTACGAGATCACCAAGGTGGAGTGGGTCTGAGGCCGACGCCGTGACGGCCGGCCGCCCCTTGCGGATCTGGGCCGTCTCCGACGGCCGGGCCGGCATTGAAGCCCAGGCCCTTGGCCTCGCCGAGGCGGTCGCGCGCCTTCGCCCTGCCCTGATCACCCGCAAGCGGATCGGCTGGCGGGGCGGGCTTGGCCGTCTGCCCTGGCGGATGATCCCCCCCGCGGCCCGCACGGGCGACGCCATCGCGCCGCCCTGGCCCGACATCTGGATCGCGGCCGGGCGAGCCACCCTGCCGCTCTCGACACGAATGCTGGACTGGGCGGACGGGCGAACCTTCGTCGTCCAGACCCAGGACCCGAAGGCTCCGCTGGCCAGGTTCGACCTGGTTGCGCCTCCGCAGCACGACGGCCTGACGGGACCGAACGTGTTCCCAATACTCGGCGCGCCGAACCGGATCACTCCCGAGGCCCTGGCCCTCGAGTTCGCCCGGTTTCAGGAGCGCCTGGCGCCGCTGCCTCATCCGCGAGTCGCCGTGGTCGTCGGAGGGCGCTCGAAGGCTCACCGCCTGCCCGCCGATCATGCCCGGCGGCTGGCCGGCGACATCGCCCGGATGATCGATGAGTCTGGCGGCTCGCTCATGCTGAGCTTCACGCGCCGTACGCCGGCGCCCGCGCGCGCGGCGATGTCAGGCGAACTGTCGAGCCTGCCGGGCGTGGTCTGGGATGGAACGGGCGAGAACCCCTACTTCGCCTTCCTGGCGGCGGCCGATGCGATCCTGGTCACCGAGGACTCTACGAACCTGGCCACGGACGCCGCCGCCACGGGAAAACCGCTGTTCATCCTTCCCATGCCCGGACACAGCGCCAAGCTCGCCCGCTTTCATGCCGAACTCGAGCGGCGGGGGATCGCCCGCCCGTTCGCCGGCGCCCTGACACCCGTCGATGCGTATGAGCCGCTCGCCGAGACGGACCGCTTGGCCCGCGAACTGTTGCGCCGATACGACGGATCGGCGTGACGACCTTTCCCGGACTCAACCTCCGGCAATGGATTCTTGCCCGGCTCGCCTGGCTCGGTAACTTTAGCTAAGGATTTGTGGATAGCCTCCCGGCAAGGGACGCAATCTGATTCGAACCGCGGGGGCCGCACAGTGGCGACGTACTTCTTCGAAACCATCACGGATGCTCAGGCGCTCGCTTATACGCCAGCTGACCAGCTCATCTTCACGACGCAGACGGTCTCCGCCTCCCAGGTCGCGGTTGTTTTCGTCCCGTTCACGATCAACACGCCGGACTATGTGATCCTGCAGGCGCCGTTCCGGAGCATCACCTTCTCTGACTCCGGCCTTCGCAACGAGTCCGACTTCCTGTTCGCCGATGGCTCCAAGCTCTTCGTCGGCCGCACGGTCGATGATTCCTTCACGGGCGGCGCCGGTAACGACGGCCTCTACGGTGGAGCCGGAGACGACACGCTCAACGGCGACGCGGGCAACGATGTGCTGCAAGGCAACCAGGGCAACGACTCCCTGGTCGGCGGCGCCGGCGACGACGTCATCTACGGCGGCAAGGACAACGACCAGATTACCGTGGGTGCCGGCACGGGCGCTCCGGGCATCCTGCAGTTCGGCCAGGGCAACCTCGGGGATGACTCGATCACCGGCGGGGCCACTGCCGACCTCCTGCTGGGCGGCCAGGGCAACGACAGCATCGACGCGTCCTCCGGCGGCGGCGACTTCCTGCTCGGCAACCTCGGCGACGACACGCTGGTGGCGGGCAGCTCGGCGGACACGCTCGGCGGCCAGGACGGCGTGGACTCCATCCAGGGCGGCGGCGGCTCCGACAGCCTGGACGGCGGCGAAGGCGCCGACACCATCGAGGGCGGCGCGGCCAACGACACCATCATCGGCGGGGGCGGCAATGACGTCATCCGCGCCCTGGCGGGCGTGAACTCGATCGTCGGCGGCGCCGGCGACGACAACATCGACGCCGACGGCGGCAACGACATCGTCGACTCCGGCGACGGACACGACACGGTCGACGCCGGCAATGGCGACAACACCGTCTCGGCCGGTTCCGGCAACGACAACATCACCACGACCGATGGCTCGGACAGCATCAGCGGCAGCGACGGTGACGACACGATCGCGGCAGGCAATGGCGACAACACCATCGCGGGCGGATCGGGCGCCAACTCGATCACCTCCGGGTCCGGTGGTGACGTGATCACGACCGGCGACAGCGACGACACGATCAATTCGGGCACGGGCTCCGACACGATCACCGCTGGCGCAGGAGCCAACAACATCACCCTGTCGGGCGGCTCGGTCACCACGGGCAGCGGGAACGATACGATCACCGCTAGCGGAGCTGGGACGGGCAGCTATTCCACCGGCGGCGGCAATGACGACGTGACCGGCGGCACGGGCGCCGACAGCGTTGACCTTGGGGACGGCAACGACGAGTACACGAGCACGGCTGGCAACGACACGGTCAACGCCGGCCTGGGCAACGACACGGTCACGACCGGAACGGGCGCCGACGTCATCAACCTCGGTGACGGCACGAACAACTCGGCCGACGGCGGCGAAGGCAACAACAGCATCACCGGCGGCACGGGCGAGGACTCGATCCGTGGCGGGACCGACAACGACACCCTGACGGGCGCCGCGGGTAACGACACGATCGCCGCGGAGGACGGTCTCGACATCATCAACGGCGGGGCCGGCGACGACGACATCACCTTCGTCGGCCGCGGCTCGGTCATCGGCGACGCCGGGAACGACGACATCAACGGCAGCACCAGCGACGACGACAGCATCATCGACGGCGGGACGGGCGACGACACGATCGCGGCCGGGACCGGCAACGACACCGTGGCAGGCGGCACGGGCGACGACGACATCACTGACGCCGGCGGCGCCAACTCCATCACGGGCGGCGGCGGCAACGACGACATCACCGCCGGCTCGGGCGCGGACACCATCACCACGTCGACCGGCAACGACACGATCAATGCGGGTGGCGGCAACAACTCGGTGATCGGCGGCGGCGGCGCCGACAACATCACCGCGGCTGCCGGCAACGATACGATCACGACCGGCTCGGGCGCCGATACGATCAGCGCCGGCGACGGCGCCAACCTGATCTCCGCGGGCGACGGCGCCAACAACATCACGGCCGGCGCCGGAGCCGACACCATCACCAGCGGAGCGAACGACGACACGATCGTCACGGGCAACGGATCGAATTCGGTGAATTCCGGCGGAGGGGCCGACACCATCACCGGCGGCACGGTGGCCGATACGATCACGGCTGGCGCCGGGGTCGATGAGATCGCCGGCGGTACGGGAGCCGATCAGTTCAATATCGGCAGCGGCGAAACGGGGATCACCGCGGCCACCGCCGACGAGATCACCGACTTCGAGAGCACCGACGTGTTCGAGTTCGGTCTCGCGGCCGGCAGCGGCACGAACTACTCGGAAAGCTCGGCTGCGAACTTCACCGACGCCCTCACGGCCGCCAATGCAGCCATGAACGGCACGATCCTCTACCACTCGGTCGAGGTCGGCGCTGACGTCTACGTCTTCATCGACTTCAATGGAGACGGGACGGCCGATGGCGCCGTCTACCTGTCGGGCACGGCCAACACGGACATCAGCTCGGCGAACATCATCTAGGCGGCGTCTCAACCGTCAGGAGCGGGGCCGCCCTTTGGGGCGGCCCTTTGCTTTTGGGCCGCATCAGCGCAAATGCACCGGCATGAGCGCGCTTTCCCGTGACGCGGTGCGCCCGGCCTGCCGTGATGCCGCCCCGTTCGAGGGCGATGGACAGCCATGACCGGCCCGCGAATCCTGTTCGTCGTCGACGCCGGCCCCAGCGTGGGCGGCGGTCACGTCATGCGCTCGCTCACCCTCGCCCGGGCGCTGGAGGCGCAGGGGGCCAGCTTCACCTTCGTCGGCCCGCCGGCCGTCAGCGAACTCCTGGACGCCTTCGCGCCCGACGCGGCCCGCATCGCGGCCGAGGACCTGGCGGCCGCCGCCGTGCGGGAATCCTTCGATGCGATCGTTTTCGATCACTATGGCCTTTCGGAGCCCGACCACCGCGCGATGGCCCAGGGCCGGCCGGTCCTGGTCATCGACGACCTCGCCAACCGCCCGCTCGGGGCGGACATCGTACTCGACGCGGGTCCCGGCCGGCGGGCCGAGGACTACAACGGCCTGATCCGCGCCCACGCCAGGCTGCTGCTCGGCCCGACCTTCGCGCCCGTCCGCCCGGAATTCGCGGCGCTTCGCGAGCCCGCGCTCGCCTGGCGCGGGGAGCCGGTTCAGCGCATCCTGATCGCCATGGGACTGACCGACGTCGGCGGGATCACCGCGCGGATCGTCGAGCGGGTGCGCCCGCGGGTGACCGACGTCGGGCTCGACATCGTGCTGGGCGGCGCGGCGCCCTCCATGGCCGGGTTGGCCAAGGTGGCCCGGCGCGATCAGCGCCTGCTGCTCCACGTCGACACGCCGCACATGGCCCGACTGACCGCCGAGGCCGATATCGGGATCGGCGCGCCCGGATCGTCGACCTGGGAGCGCTGCACCCTGGGCCTGCCGTCGCTGCTGATCGTGCTGGCCGACAACCAGCGGGCCGCCGCCCAGGCGGTGGCCGAGCGTGGCGCCGCCCTGGTGCTGGATGTCGCCGATCCCGACTTCGAGGCCGCGTTCGACCGGGCCTTCATGCGCCTGCTGCGCGACCCGGCCCTGCGCCGAAACCTCGCCACGTCCAGCGCCGCCCTGTGCGACGGCCTGGGCGCCGGCCGCACCGGCGAAGCCTTCCTGAACCTGATCGGGACGCGGAAAACCAAATAGCCTTAACGGAGTGTTCGCTTCCCCGGTCCAGAGATGGATCATGCGCGCGCTACCTGAGATTCGCGGCCTGAAGTATCCCGACGAGTTCGTCGTCCGGCACTTCTTCAAGCGTGGCCTGCACACTCGCAAGGGTCGCGTGCTGGAGCTGGGCTGCGGCGTCGGCAACAACCTCTCCCTCTATCTCACCTATGGCTGGGATTGCACCGGCGTAGACCTGGACGCTGGAGCTCTCGCCGACGCCCGCTTCAATCTGGGCGATGCGCCGGCATGGGTGCAGGCCGACCTGTCCGCCGGACTGCCGCCGCTGGACGGCCGGTTCGACGCGGTGATCATCCCGAACCTGCTCTGCTATCTCACTCTCGCGCAGGCGCGAGCAGTTCTGACGGGCCTGAAGACGGCCATGGCGCCGGGCGCGGAGCTCTTCGTGCGGACCCGGCTCGTCGACGACTATCGCTATGGCCGGGGCGTGGAGGAGGAGGCCGACGGCTTCCGTCTGGCCACCCCCGAAACCGGCGAAGATGGCCTGTTCAACCGCTTCTACACGCCGGCCGGCCTGGTGGAGCTGCTCGTCGAGACCCTCGCGCTGACCGATCGGACGGAACTGGCGTGCCGGTTCGACAACATCCAGTCGGGTCGTCGGGTGCCCGGCAACAGCGACCTCGTCGTGTGGGGATCTGTCCCATGAAGAGCGTGAAGATCATCGGCGGCGGCCTGACGGGCATCCTCGCGGCGTTCGAAGCCCATCGCCTGGGCGCGCGGCGGATCTCGATCCACGAACGCTTCGACCGACTTGGCGGCATCTCGCTCTCGGACGAACGGAACGGCCTGGAGATCCGGGAGGGCTGCATCTACTTCGGCGGCGCCGACGATCCGCTGCGCCGCCTTCTGGAGACCCAAGGCCAGCGCTTCGTGGAGTTCGAGAACCGCTTCGGATCGGTCAGCCCTGGGGAAGACGGTCTCGTCTACACAGAGGACTTCGGTGGCCCCGCGCTGCCGGCCGACAGCTTCCAGGTGACGCCGCCGGCAGGCGACAGCCTGGCCGATCGCATCGCCGCCTACCCTTCCGAGATCGCCTGGCCCCTGATGCGCTATGCGCGCTGGCACCTGGGCTTCGATCTCGAAGAAGCCCACGGCGACGCGGCGATCCCCATGGCGATCAACCGCGTCGTGCCCCTAGGCGTCGATTTCGCGGCCCTCGCCGAGGCGAAGCACAACGACCCGCTGACCAACGAACTCCTGGCCATCCCGCGCCGGCAGTGGGGCCGCACGGCCAATCTCGTCTGCAGCCTCCCCGAGGGCGGCTTTCCCGCCATGCTGCGCAACTGCGAACAGCGCCTCGCGGCGCTCGGCGTGTCGATCCACCCTGAAAGCCTCGTACCGCCGCGCCAGGCCCTGGCGGCCATGTCGGATGACGAGGTCCTTGTCTGGGCGGGCAATCCGACCCCGCTGTTCAAGGCCATGGGCGTGCCGACGCCCAAGCTGCTGCCCAAGAGCTTCGCCACCTACACCTTCGCCGCGCGGTGGAGCGGCGCCTGCCCGTTCTACGTCCAGAACTTCACCGCCGAGGGCGCCTGTTTCCGGATCTACGTCTACGAGAGCGCCGGCCAGACGCTGATCACGGCCGAGTGCGTGGCTGAGGCCGGCGACGCCGATCTCAGGGCGGAGATCTCGCGATTGCTTGCCGGGTTCGAAGGTGAGCTGCAGCTGGGCCAGATGCTCGCCACCTCGATCAAGCCGCGCTGGATCTACCATTCGATCGACGCCATGCAGCGGCTCACCCAGCTCCGCGCGGCGCTGGCTGACAGGTTCGGTTCCGCCTTCGTCCCGGCGGCCTGGGAGCCCTACGCCAAGGCCGAGAAATTCGCCCTGGTTAACGCACGCCTCGCCGCCGCGCTGGGCCTGGCGACGGAGCAGGTCGCCGCCGCATGAGCGCCCCCGGCCCGCGCCGGATCGCGGCGATCATGCAGCCGACCTACCTGCCCTATCTCGGCTATTTCCACCTGATCGCCGCCAGCGACGTCTTCGTCTTCCTGGACGACGTCCAGTTCGCGCGCCGATCCTGGCAGCAGCGCAACCGCATCCTCGGCGCCGCCGGCGAGGTGATGCTGACCGTGCCGGTCGCGAAGGCCGAGCGAGACGCGCCGATCAGCGACATCGTCATCTCCGACGCCGAGCCCTGGCGCGAGAAGCACCTGGCCTCGGCCCGCCACGCCTATGCGAAGCGGCCGTACTTTCAGGAGGGCATGGATTTTCTCGAGGCGCAGCTTGGCGCCCCCGCCACGCGGCTGGCCGATCTCAACTGCGGTTTGATCGAGGCGGCCGCCGAACGTCTCGGCTTACAGACCCAGTTCGTGCGGGCCAGCGCGCTGGCCACCTCGGGTCAGCGGTCGGACCACCTGCTGGCGATCTGCCGCGCCGTCGCGGCCGACGAATACCTCTCGCCGATGGGCTCGCAGGACTACATGGAAGACGATGGCGTGTTCGCCGCCGCCGCCGTTCCGGTCCGCTTCCAGGGGTTCGTGGAGATCCCCTACCCTCAGGGGCGGACGCCGTTCACCCCGTACATGGCCTTCCTCGATGCGGTCATGAATCTCGGCTTTGCCGGGACCCACGACCTCATCGAGCGAATGATGGCTCAGGCCGCCTTGGACGCCGCCGGGCCGCCCGCGTAGACGAAGGCCGCGTCGTCGAGGTCGATGAGCGGGAGTTCGTCCTTCTCACGCCAGTAGTCCTGGCTGTGCTGCCACTCGGGCTTGTCGCCACGCCTGGGCAGGAGGTGCATGCCGCGCATCAGATAGCCGGGGTTGAAGTTCTCCGGATCGATCCAGGTGGAGAGCGGCATGTCCTTGTCTTCCGGCCGCAGCGCGACCGAGACCTTCTTCACGCCCTTCGCGTCCATATGGTTCAGCAGCCGGCAGACGAAGTCGGCGATCAGGTCCGCCCGCAGGGTCCAGCTGGCGCGGAAGTAGCCGAACACCCAGACCATGTTGGGCACGCCGGTGAACATCATGCCCCGGTAGGTGACCGTGTCGGCGAAGTTCAGCGGCTTGCCGTCGACGACGAAGTTGATGTCGCCCAGGACGTTCAGGTTGAAGCCCGTGGCGGTGATGACCACGTCGGCCTCGAGCAGCTCACCCGACTTGAGCTGGATGCCGCCTTCGACGAACCGCTCGATCTCGTCGGTGACGACCGACGCCTTGCCCTGATTGACCGCCTGGAAGATGTCGCCGTCGGGGACGAAGGCGATCCGCTGGCGCCAGGGGCGATAGCTCGGCGTGAAGTGCTTGGCGGTCACTTCCGGGCCGACGAAGGCCGAGACGCCGGCGAGCAGTTCCTGTTTCACCGTCTCCGACTCTTCGAACGCGCGGCGGGTGAACTGGTCCTGATCGTGCAGCAGCTTGCGGCGGACGATCTCGTGAATCCACGTCTCGTCGATCTTGAGCTCGCGCAGGATGTCGGCCAGTTCGTTGGCGTTGCGGCCCGGGATGAAATAGGTCGGCGAGCGCTGCAGCAGGGTGACGTGCCCACAGTCGTCCGCAATGTTCGGCAGGAGAGTCGCCGCGGTGGCGCCGGACCCGATGATGACGACCTTCTTGTCCTTCAGCGACAGGTCCTGCGGCCAGGTCTGCGGATGGACGATCCGGCCCTTGAAGTCCTTCATGCCCGCCCACTCGGGCGTGTAGCCTTCGGACTGGCGATAGTAGCCCTGGCACATCCACAGGAAGTTCGCGGTGAAGGCCACGGATTCTCCCGTGTCGAGCCGCTCGGCCTCGATGGTCCAGAGATTGTCGCGGCTCGACCAGGTCGCGGTCGTGATGCGGTGG
This sequence comes from Phenylobacterium kunshanense, assembly GCF_003254525.1. Lineage (GTDB taxonomy): Bacteria > Pseudomonadota > Alphaproteobacteria > Caulobacterales > Caulobacteraceae > Phenylobacterium > Phenylobacterium kunshanense. Next base: position 290,654 of record NZ_QFYS01000004.1, on the reverse strand, counting down.
CGATAGCGGATGTGCTGGTCGAGGTCGTTCTCCTCGATCACCTCGCCCATGTACTTGAGGATCTCGTCCGCCGTCGCGATCGGCGGGCCGACCCACGGCTTGAACCGATAGCCGAAGGTGTAGAGGTCGCTGTCGGACCGGATGCCGGGATACTTGTGCGTCAGCCAGGTGCCGCCGAAGCTCTCCAGCGTCTCCAGGACGACGAAGCTCTTGCCCGGGCATTGCTGCGCCAGATGGTAGGCGCCCCCGATGCCGGAAATGCCGGCGCCGACGATCAGCACGTCGAAATGTTCAGTCGTCGCGGACGCCCTTGGCGCCACGTTCGTCGCAGTCGTCACATCCACCTCCCGGTTCATGTCGTTGGGCGCGCAGTGTCGAGACCGCGCGCGCCGCCACCTTGATCGAGATCAAGATAGGTTATCAACGATAATATAAATCGCGCCGCCGTGAAGCCGGATTCGTTCGGCCGTCGCACAGGCTCGGAATCGTCACTACATTGCAGGCATGTCCGAAGCTCGACCCGAACCCCGCTCCGTCCGCTGCCTGATCGTGGGCGCCGGCCCCGCCGGCTACACGGCCGCCATCTACGCCGCGCGCGCACTGCTGAAGCCCGTGCTGATCCAGGGCATCCAGCCCGGGGGCCAACTCACCATCACCACCGATGTGGAGAACTATCCGGGCTTCGCCGACGTGATTCAGGGCCCCTGGCTGATGGAGCAGATGCAGGCCCAGGCCGCCCACGTGGGGACCGAGATCGTCAGCGACATCGTGACGAAGGCCGACCTGTCCCAGCGCCCCTTCCGGCTGGAGACCGACAGCGGCCAGGTCTGGCTGGCCGAGACCCTGATCATCGCTACGGGCGCCCAGGCCAAGTGGCTGGGCCTGGAGACCGAGCAGAAGTTCCAGGGCTTCGGCGTCTCGGCCTGCGCGACCTGCGACGGCTTCTTCTACCGCGGCAAGAACGTGGTGGTGGTCGGCGGTGGCAACACCGCGGTGGAGGAGGCCCTGTTCCTCACCAATTTCGCCGCCAAGGTGACGGTCGTGCACCGCCGCGACGAGTTCCGCGCAGAGCGGATCCTGCAGGAACGCCTGTTCAACCATCCGAAGGTCGAGGTGATCTGGGACCACGCCATCGATGAGGTCCTGGGCGACACCGAACCGATGGGCGTCACGGGCGTGCGCCTGAAAAACGTGAAGACCGGCTCCACCCAGGTGGTCCAGGCGGACGGCGTGTTCATCGCCATCGGCCACGCCCCGGCCAGCCAGCTCTTCCAGGGACAGCTTGAGACGGACGCGTCCGGCTATCTGAAGGTGAAGCCCGGGACTGCCTCCACGGCGATCCCCGGTGTCTATGCCGCCGGCGACGTCACGGACGACGTCTATCGCCAGGCGGTCACCGCCGCCGGCATGGGCTGCATGGCCGCGCTCGAGGCCGTCCGGTTCCTGGCCGAAGAGGATCACAAGAAAGCCCACCAGCCGATCAGCCACGGCGAAGCCCAGAAGATCGGGGCCTGGTAGGACGGCCATGATCCGCTTTGCCCGCGCCCTCGACCGACCCGCCATCGCCGACGTGGTCGAGGCGGCGTTCGGGCAAGCGGACGAGGCGCGGCTGGTGGAACGGCTACGTGACGCCGGCGACGTCCTCTTCGAGCTGGTGGCCGAGGAGGCCGGCGCGGTGACCGGCCACGTCCTGTTCAGCCGCCTGTGGGTCGACCGGGCCGAACTGTTCGCCGCCCTGGCTCCGCTGGCCGTGCGCCCGGGCCTGCAGCGCGGGGGCGTCGGCTCGGATCTCGTGCGGCGGGGCCTCGAGCAGGCGCGCGAATTTGGAGCCCATGGCGTCCTCGTACTGGGCCACCCGGCCTACTATCCGCGCTTCGGGTTCGCGGCGGAGACGACGGCGCACGTAAGGGCGCCCTACAGTGGGAGTCCGAGCTTCATGGGCCTTGCGCTGGAGCCGGGAGCCTTCGACGCGCCCATGCACGTGGCCTATCCGGACGCCTTCTCAGGCTAGGCTCGCCACTGCCTCCGCGTCGTGATGTAGTGCCAGGATGCAGGCCGCTTTCCTTCTTTCAGCGCTTGTCGCCGTTCCCATTCAGCCGGTCATCGCGCCGAAACCTGAGCCGGCTCCGGTCGTGCGACTTGCCAGGCCCGCCACCGATTTCGTGCCGGCCTACGCCCACGCGCCGCCCCCGCGGATACCCGGGGTCGCGCGCACGGCCATCGATCGCCGGCTCGACGACGACGTGACGAGTTCCTTTGGCTTCATGTGCGGCTTGAAGCCGGGCGCGGAGAGGAGCGGCTCGGCGGCCGCCCATGGCTACGATCCCACCGGCCGCTTCGTCGGCGCCCGGCTCAGCTTCGCCTTTCGCTGAGGCTTAGCTGCCCGGCTGGGCGATCGTGGCGGCCGCAGGCGCACCGGCGGCGGTCGCGGACTTCGCGTCCATGTCGCGCTCGAGCGCCTCCAGGCTCTGGTTGATCCGCCGCACCTCGTCGGGGGTCGGAGGGCGGCGCGTCGACAGCAGAGTCCCGCGCACGCGGGTGCGGTCGCCGCCCGGCGCCGTGGGGTCCGAGACCGTGTAGGTCCGCACCTCCCCCGCCACGGCCAGGGTGATCTTCCGCTCGCCGGGCACGCCCTGCGTCTCGGGCGAGAAGAGCCCGCCCTGCGTCCGTCCGTCGATGCCGCCCAGGATCGCCGGCGACAGATAGGCCTCGCCCCCGGCATAGCGGCCTGTGAAGGCGGGCGGCTCGCCCCACGGCCCCGTCCAGCGGTAGAAGATGTGCTGACCCACCTGGGCCATCTTGACCAGCGTCGGAGCCCAGTATGGCGCCACGTACTGTGCGTGATAGTGCGTCGCCGACCCCACCGTCTTGTCGACATGGCCGTTCAGCGCCCGCTCCGCGACGGCGCGCGCCCGCTTCCACAGCGCCGGAACCGGCGCATAGGCCAGGGAGCCGTCGCAGGTGAAGGTGAACTGGCAACCGGTGGCGCGGGCCGAGCCTTGATAGACCACGCCGCAGACCGTCTTTGGATACGCCGGATGCCGCATCCGATTCAGCACGACCTGGGCGACCGCTTCCTGGCCGACCTGGGGTTCCCGCGCCGCTTCGTAATAGACGGCCTGCGCCAGGCACTCGACCGCCCGCGCCCGATCCTCGCCCGAAGCCTTGAGCACGAAGGGCTTCATCGGCCGGATCGGCAGCTCCGCGAATGGGCGCAGGGCGTTCAGCTCCTCCGCCGTCTGCCCGTCCGCCGTGGCGAACCCCAGCGACGGCGCCTGATCGAGGTCGAGGCTGCCCCAGCCCTTGGGACGGGCCCAGAAGTCCGGCGCCCGCGAACCCGGATCGTGCCGCAGCGCCAGAGCCCGCATGGCCGGATCCATGCCGGACGCCAGTCTCAGCAGAGCGCCGTCCGACAGGTCCCGCGATACGAGGCGCACCGTCTCCGCCTGGCTCAACCCGCCATCGGCGGGCGCACAGGCAGGCCCGGCGGCCAGCACCGTCAGAGCCAGGGCGGCCCCGATCTTCACCCGCGAAGCACGGAGGGGATGGCGCGAGAATGTCTTCAGGGTCTTCCCCACGGTGCGTCCAAGGCGTCGCATATAGGCCCAAACCGGCGATATTTGGACTCGTGACAGGCAAAATTCGTGCAAGCGTCACGACGCGGGCGGGTCAACGGCTGATGGTTGCAACCCTAATGGCCCCGGCCCATGCTGAAGGGCTTGAAGGGGGCCTGATTATCCAATGACGCCGCCGCTATGGCCGCTGCGGTTGATCCCGAGGCGCTCGCCCGGGATCCTGGCGAGCCTGGGGATCAGCGTCGTCGCCCTTGGCGCGGCCGTCGCTGTCCGCGTGCTGGTCCTGGGTTTCGACCGAGGACTTGGCCTGTCCGTCACCTACTTCCCGGCCCTGATCGTGGTGACCCTCGCCGCCGGCGCCCGGTGGGGCTGGGCTGCGCTGGCCGCGGCGGTCGGCCTGCACCTCATCTCCCCGAGCGCCTTCGCGATCCCCAGCGACGCCCTCGCCCTGCTGGGCCTCTTCGTCCTCTCGGGAGCTATCACGGTCCTGGTGGCCGCAGGGTTCCGCGAGGCGCTGGTCCGCCTGGACGAGGCCGCCGAGGCCGAGGCGGCGGCGCAGCAGACCGTCATCGCCACCGAAGACCGGTTCCGCGCCCTGGCCGACAGCGCGCCTATCCTGATGTGGGTGACCCGGGTGGACGGCCGCCGGGAGTTCGCGAACCGCGCGTATGTCGACTTCCTGGGCGTGGGCTACCAGGACGCGATCGAGTTCGACTGGCGCAACGTGCTGCACCCCGACGACATCGCGCGCGTTCTACGGGAGCAGGCCGAGGGCGAAGCTTCGCGCAGCCTCTTCACGCTGGAGGCGCGCTACCTGCGCCACGATGGGCAGTACCGCTGGGTGCGATCGGTCTCGCAGCCGCGCTGGGGGGCCGACGGGGCGTTCGCCGGCTTCGTCGGTGTCGGCTACGACGTCACCGAGCAGCGCCGCGCCGAGGACCTGCTGCGCGAAAGCGAGCACCGCTTCCGCACCCTGGCCGACAGCGCGCCGATCATGATGTGGATCTCGGGCCCAGATAACCGACGCGAGTTCGTCAATCAGACCTACCTCGATTTCCTCGGCGTGGATTTCGCCACGGCGACCTCGGGCCGCCTCTTCGAGAAGGTTCATCCCGAGGACGCCCAGCCCCTCCGTCGCGACGCCGCCCGCCAAGGCGCCGAGGGAGGATCGATCACCGTCGAGGCAAGGTTCCGCCGGGCCGACGGCGAGTGGCGCTGGCTGCGCACCATCTCGAAGCCCCGGCTGGGTCCTGACGGAGAACTGCACGGCTATATCGGCGTCGCCTATGACACCACCGAGGCTCATCGGGTCCAGGGCGACCTCACCCGCATCAACGATCTGCTGGCCGAGCGCGTGGACGCCGCGCTGGCCGAGCGGGACGAGGCCGAGGCTGCGCTCCAGCGCGCGCAGAAACTCGAAGCGGTCGGCCGGCTGACCGGCGGTGTGGCCCATGACTTCAACAACCTCCTCACCGTGGTGATCGGCGCGCTCGACCTCATGCAGCGCCGGCCCGACGACGCGGTTCGCCGCGAGCGCATGATCGAAGCGGCGCTCGGCGCGGCGCGGCGCGGCGAGCGGCTGACCCAGCAACTTCTGGCCTTCTCCCGTCGCCAGGCGCTGAAACCCGAGCCGGTGGCCGTCGACGCGCTGCTCCTGGAGGGTGAGCCGCTGCTCCGTCGCGCGGTGGGCGAGACCGCCAGCCTGTGTCTGGACCTGCAGGCGCCGGGCGTCGTGGCCAACGTCGACCCGAGCCAGTTCGAGGCGGCGGTCATGAACCTGGTGGTCAACGCCCGGGACGCGACGCCCCCCGGTGGAGCCATCCGCATCGAGACGGCGGCGGTGCGCCTGGCCGCGCGGCAGATCGACCCCCTGGACGCAGGCGACTATGTCACCGTAGCCGTCCAGGACACGGGCGCGGGGATGGACGAAGCCACCATCGCCCGGGCCTTCGAACCCTTCTTTACGACCAAGGCGGCGGGGCATGGCACCGGCCTCGGCCTCTCGCAGGTCTACGGGTTCGCCCACCAGAGCGGCGGGGCGGTCACCCTCCACTCGGTGCGGGGCGAGGGAACCCGCGTCTGCCTCTACCTGCCCCGGGCGCCGGTCGACGCCGCTGCGCGGCCCGAGGCCGAGGCCGGCGCGACCGCCGCCGTCGGCCCGGCCCTAAAGGTGCTGCTGGTGGAGGACGACCCGCAGGTGGCGGAGCTGGCTGAAGCCATGCTGCGTGAACTCGGCCACAAGGTGACGCTCTGCGGGCACGCCGCGGCCGCGCTGGAGGTCCTCGACTCCGGAGAGCCCTTCGACCTAATGCTGACCGACCTGATCATGCCCGGCGCGCTGTCGGGCGTGGACCTCGCCCGCGAGGCCGTTGCGCGACGTCCCGATCTGCCAGTGATCCTGTCGTCCGGGTACACGGGCGAGGTGCTATCGGCCGCGGAGGAGTCGTCCTGGCCGCTGCTGCGCAAGCCCTATGGCCAGGACCAGCTCGCCCGGATGATCGCCGACGTGATGGCGTCGTCGGCAGGCGCCTGAGGCGCGACGTCAGGATCGGTAGAAGGCCTCGAAGCTCTCCAGTGGCGCGCCGGTGGCGAGGACGCTCAGCGGAAAGACCTTCCAGGGCGCCGACGGGTCCAGGCCCGGCAAGGCCGACACGACCGCGTCCCGCACCCCAGGCCGCACGCCCTCATCGCTGCCGATCAGCTGGCCCCAGAGCGAGTTGCCGTCCAGCCGCACAGGCTCGTCTCCGACCGACCGGCGCGATGCCCCATAGTCCGGAGGAAAGACCCGGCGATAGGCTTCGAGATTGTAGAGCCAGGATCGCCCGCGGATGTGGCTGGCCTGGGGCAGCCTGACCCGGACATGCGCCACCAGCGCCGCCATCTCGGCCTTGCGTCGGGCCAGCTTCGCGGCCGAGAGCGGCCCGCCCGCCTCGCAGGTGTCGGCGTTGCGGAAGTGGATGTGCACCGCTCCATCCGCCGAGGCCGCGTCGTCGCAGGCGAAACAGCCGAAGCCCGTCCGGCCCGGGCCCGGATACGTTTCCGGTTGAGCCGCGACGAACGTCGCCTGGACGATCGCAACCTGCTCCGACAGGTCGGCGGCCCGCTCCAGCGCCTCGGCGAACGGCGCCCAGGCCGGCGCAACCCCGGCGCTGATTCGGCCCAGGCCGAAACGCCTGTGCAGATTGGTGTGTCGCAAGACCATATCGCCCAGTGGCGCGCCGGTCAGCTCAGCCATCCGCCGCGCCAGCCTGAGCTGCACCTCGAACACACCGGCCAGCCGCGCGGCGCGCGTCGCTCGATCGGGCGGACTCTGAGACGGCATGGACCAAGCCTAGCCTCCGCGGCCGCCCATTTCAGCCGACGATTTCAGACCGCGGAGCCAGACTGTCTGGCGCCCGCCGCAGCGGACGCGACCACCCTGAGCAGTTCGTCGGCGTTGATGGGCTTTGAGATATGGCCGTCGGCGCCGGCCGCTCGGGAGGCGCTGACGTGCTCGGGCATGGCGTTGGCCGTGAGCACGAAGATCGGCGTGCGCAGGGCGCCGGCGGCCGCCTCCCGCGCCCGGATCTCGCGAACGGCCGTCAGCCCGTCCATCACGGGCATCTGGACGTCCATCAGGACCATGTCGAAGCCCCCTCCGGCGAAGGCCTCCACAGCCTCGGCGCCGTTCTCGACGCAGGCGAGATCCACGCCGGCCGAACCGAGGATCAGTTCCACCACACGGCGGTTCGTCGGGTGGTCCTCGGCCAACAGCACCCGCAGGCCGCCGACCGACACATCGTCTTCGAACTCGGCTTCCACCCGTTGGGGCGACGGCGTCGCCGACCTCGGCAGATCCAGCGTCAGCGTGAATGTCGCCCCGCGCCCGGGTTCGGCCTCGGCGTCCAGCGCCCCGCCCATGGCGTCCGCCAGGGCCCGCGAGATCGCCAGTCCCAGCCCACTGCCGCCGAAGCGCCGCGTGATCGATCCGTCGGCCTGCTCGAATCGCGCGAACAGGCGGCTCTTGGCCTCCGCGTCGAAGCCCATCCCGGTGTCGGAAACCCGGAACTCGAGCCCCCGGCCAGACGCCGCTGCGCCGACATGCAGGCGAACCCCGCCGTGCGTCGTGAACTTCAGCGCGTTGCCGAGCAGGTTCGACAAGATCTGGCGTAGGCGGGCGGCGTCGCCGACGTAGCACCCCGTGGCCTCCGGCGTGATCTCCACCTCAAGGTCCAGCCCCTTGGCCTGGGCGGCTGCGTCGAAGAGCGCCGCGCAGGCCGTCACCGACGAGGCCAGGTCGAACGGCTCGGGCCGCAGCTCGAACTTGCCCGCCTCGACCCGTGCCAGGTCGAGAATGTCGCTCAGCAGGGTCTCCAGCGTGCGCGCCGAGCTCTCGATGATCGAGACCATCTCCCGCTGCGGACCGGTCAGCGGCGTCCGCGCCAGGGCGCCCGCCACGCCCGCGACCCCATTCAGCGGCGTGCGGATCTCGTGGCTCATGTTGGCCAGGAACTCGGACTTGGCGAGGTTCGCCGCCTCCGCCCGCGCCTCCACCAGCTCGGCGCGCGCTTCGAGATCCGCCGAGATATCCTCCACGATCGACCAGATGTAACGCTGACCATCCGGGCCGGTCAGCGTCATGCCGTTGAGTCGAAGGGGCGTGCGGACGCCCGACTTCGTCACATAGTCCTTGTAGTAGGGACCGTAGCGGCCATGTCGCTCGAGCGACGCAAGCTGGGCCTCCTCGTCCGCCGCATATTCCTCCGGCGTGAGGGTCCAGTAGTCGAGCGTCAGGAGCTCTTCGCGGGCGTAGCCGGTGAGCTGGCAGAAGGCGTCGTTGAACTCCACGTACCGCCCGTCGAATGTCGTCAGGACGATGCCCAACGACGACAGCTCGAACAGCTTGCGCAGCTTCTCCTCGCTGGCCCGCAGATCATCATCCGCCTGCTTCCGGCGGGTGATGTCGGAGGCTATGCCGAGGTAGCCGGTGATCTCGCCGGTCGCGCCCTTCAGCCCCGTTATGTTCAGCAGCACCGACAACCGGCAGCCGTCCTTCCGGACGTAGGTCCATTCGTGCTCGTTGGGCAGGCCCAGTCGGGCCTTGACCACGAAAGTGTCGAAATCGGGCGTGACCGGCAGGCCCACCTCGGCGCCGAACTGCGTGGCCCGCGCGATCACCTCCGCTTCAACGTGAAGGACTTCCGGCGTGTAGCGGCCAATCATCTCCTCGGCCGCGTAGCCCAGCATCCGCTCGGCGGCTCGGTTGAATTCGGTGATCACGCCAGAGGGATCCGTGGCGATGATCGCGTAGCCGGCGCTGTCGAGGATCGCGGACTGGAGCTTCAGTCGCTCGAGAAGCTCGGGCTCCACCTCGATCTTCCCGGTCGTCAGGGCTGGCGTCTCCGATGGGCGCACGATCTATCCGAATATTGCGAATCTCATTCAAGCGAGCATCTACAACAGTTAACCGAGAATTATGCAGCACAACGTCGCCCAGTTATCGCTAGAGTTGCGCAGCTAACTATTCACACCGCATCGAAGATATATTTTCGACGAACTTCGATACTGCATCGCAGTTCGCTGAGCGTCTGGCGGTCGCACCGCACCCCCTGCCCCGGGGTCATCCGATCCACGGCCGTCACGGAATCACCCTTGCGCGCGCCGACATCAGCGCTATATGTGTCTGGCAGGTTATGCTCGAATTGAGCAAAAGCCTGAGGCGCCCGGGTCGCCCTGGCGCGTTTTTATAGGCCTGAGAAATGCTCACTTTGAGCATAAGGAGGGTTCCATGGCCGCCGACGGTTTCCAGTTCGCGTTCACCCCTGAGATCGAAGCTCAGACCTCTCCCATGTGGGAGAAGGTGAAGCGCCACGTCACGCCCATGGAGTGGCGTCTCCACGCTCCGCTCATCGCCGAGATCAACCGGCTGAAGCGCGAGAAGGACGCCGTCATCCTCGCCCACAACTACATGACGCCCGAGATCTTCCACGGGGTCGGCGACTACGTGGGCGACAGCCTGGGCCTGGCCAAGGAGGCCGCCCGCTCGGACGCGAAGATCATCGTCCAGGCCGGCGTGCACTTCATGGCCGAGACCTCCAAGATCCTGAGCCCCGAAAAGCGCGTCCTGATCCCGGACCTGCGCGCGGGTTGCTCGCTGGCCAGCTCGATCACGGGCGCGGACGTGCGCCTGATCAAGCAGCGCTACCCCGGCCTGCCGGTGGTCACCTATGTGAACACCACAGCGGACGTGAAGGCCGAGACCGACATCTGCTGCACCAGCGCCAACGCCGTGCAGGTGGTGGAGGAAGCCGCGCGCCAATGGGGCGTCGACCGGGTGATCCTGATCCCGGACGAGTTCCTGGCCCGCAACGTCGCCCGCCAGACCGATATCGGCATCATCGCCTGGAAGGGCCGCTGCGAGGTGCACGAGCGCTTCACGGCCGCCGACATCCTGGAGATCAAGGCCGCCTATCCGGACGCCGAGGTGCTCGCGCACCCGGAGTGCCCGGCCGAGGTGCTGGAGGTCTCGGATTTCGCCGGCTCGACCGCGGCGATGAACGACTACGTGCTGCAGCGGAAGCCGAAGCGCGTCGTGCTGATCACCGAGTGCTCGATGGCCGACAACGTGGCCGCCGATGCGGTGGGCACCGAGTTCGTGCGCCCCTGCAACCTGTGCCCGCACATGAAGATGATCAGCCTCGAGAACATCTACGAGGCCCTGCTGCACGAGCGCTACGAAGTCACCGTGGATCCGGCGATCGCTGATCGCGCACGGCTGGCGGTCCAGCGGATGGTCGACCTGCCGCCGCCGGCCCAGCCGGCCCGCTACGACCTCGTGAAGGCCCGCCACCACGTGGACGTGGAACTGATCTGATGGAGCGCATCCGCCACGATGGCGTGGTGGTGGTCGGCGCGGGGCTGGCGGGCCTTACCGCCGCCCTGGCCGCCGCGCCCGCCAAGGTTCTCGTCCTGACAGGGGCCCCGCTCAGCTTCGGGTGCTCATCGGCCTGGGCCCAAGGCGGGGTGGCGGCCGCGCTGTCGGCCGACGACGCCCCTGCCCTGCACGCCGCCGACACGGTGACCGCCGGCGCGGGCCTGGTCGTCCCCGAGGTCGCCGGGCTGCTGGCCGAGGAGGGCCCCGCCGCGGTGCGTCGGCTGGCCGACCTCGGCGCGCCCTTCGACCGGACGCCGGACGGCGGCTTCGCCCAGAGCCTGGAAGCCGCCCACAGCCGGGCACGCGTCGCCCGCGTGAAGGGCGACCAGGCCGGCCGGGCCATCATGGACGCGGTCGTCGTCGCCACCCTCTCCGCCCCGCACGTTCAGGTCCGGACGGGCGCGAAGCTAGCGGGCCTGATCCAGGACGCCACGGGCCGCGTGCGCGGCGTGGTGGCCCGGATCGACGGGCAGCCGGTGGAGATCCTGGCCAATGCGGTGATCCTCGCCACCGGCGGCATCGGCGGCCTCTATGCCGTCACAACCACCCCGGCCGAGCTAACCGGCGACGGCCTGGGCCTGGCCGCCCTGGCGGGCGCGACCATCGCCGACCCCGAGTTCGTGCAGTTCCACCCCACGGCCATCGACATCGGCCGCGACCCCGCGCCGCTGGCCACCGAAGCCCTGCGCGGCGAAGGGGCGAAGCTGGTCGGCGTTGACGGGCGGCCGTTCATGGCCCGCTACCACCCCGACGCCGAGCTGGCGCCGCGCGACGTCGTGGCCCGGGCGATCCATGCCGAGCGCGAGGCCGGCCGCGGCGCCTTCCTCGACGCTCGCGAGGCGGTCGGCGCGCATTTCCCCGAAGAGTTTCCCGCGGTCTTCGCGGCCTGCCTGGGCGGTGGCGTCGACCCGCGCGTCCAGCCGATCCCCGTGGCGCCGGCCTGCCACTACCACATGGGCGGCATAGCCACGGACGATGAGGGGCGAACCAACCTGCCCGGCCTCTACGCCGCCGGCGAATGCGCCTCGACGGGCGTGCATGGGGCCAACCGTCTGGCGTCCAACTCGCTATTGGAAGCTGCGGTGTTCGGCGCGCGCGCCGGCCAGGCCGCCCGCGACGAGACGCCCGGCGTCGCGCCATTGCTCCGCGCCCAAGCCGCGCCCGAACTGCCGGCCGAGGCCCTGGCCAGCCTGCGGACGGCGATGAGCCAGGATGCTGGGGTGGTGCGCGACGGCGTCGGCCTCGGCCGCCTGCTGACGCACATCGACGCCCTGCGCGCCGTGCACGGGGAGGTTCCCGCCCTCGTGGCCGCCCGTCTCGTCGCCGCGAGCGCCCTGGCGCGGCGCGAGAGCCGGGGCGGCCACTTCCGGTCCGACTTCCCGACTGCGGCTGCGCCAGAGCGCACCTTCGTCACCCTGCCGCAGAGCGCCGCCTGCAAGGCCGCCTGAGCATCACCTTGATCCAGCCGTCCGGCCGGCGCATCACTCTGGCGGCCGTGGAGACCCCATGACGATCGAGCCCCTTCCCGACCTCCTGCTCTCCCCGGTGATCCGGGCGGCGCTCGCCGAAGACCTCGGCCGCGCGGGCGACATCACCGCCCGGGCCTGCGTGCCGGCCGACGCGACGCTGACCGCCGACTTCGTCTGCCGGCGCGGCGGCGTGGTGGCGGGCCTGTCGGTCATCCGTCTGACCCTTGCCGAGCTCGATCCCACCGCCACCGTCGAGCCGCTATCGGCCGACGGCCAGGCCGTCCCCGCCGGCACCGCCCTCGCCCGCGTCAGCGGCAACGCCCGCGCCATCCTCGCCGCCGAGCGCACCGCGCTGAACATCCTGGGGCGCCTGTGCGGCGTGGCGACTCTGACCCAGGACTTCGTCGACGCCATCTCCGGGACCCGCGCCAAGATCACCGACACGCGCAAGACCACGCCGGGCCTGCGCGCGCTGGAGAAGTACGCCGTGCGCTGCGGCGGTGGCGTGAACCATCGCTTCGGCCTCGACGACGCCATCCTCATCAAGGACAACCACGTGGCCGCCTGCGGCTCGGTCGGCGAGGCGGTGCGCCGGGCGAAGGCCTACGCCGGCCATCTGGTGAAAGTGGAGGTCGAGGTCGACAGCCTGCTGCAGCTCCGCGAAGCGCTGGCCCACGATCCCGACGTCATCATGCTCGATAACTTCGGCCTGGAGGACATGCGCGAAGCGGTGACGCTGGTGAATGGCCGGGTGACGCTCGAAGCCTCGGGCGGCGTGTCGCTGGAGACGGTCCGGGAGATCGCCGAGACCGGCGTGGACGTGATCAGCATTGGCGCCCTCACCCATTCGGCGCGGGTGGTCGACATCGGGCTGGACGCGGTCACGGCATAGCCCGAACCTGCGTTGGTCGCTCCCGGGTCGGCCTTCGTCGCATTGCCGAGGCTTCATTTTGCGGCGCCTTCGATCGGCGCGTAAGGGGCAGGCATGTTCAAGCTCGCCGCCCTCGCCATCGCCCTGCTCACCCCGGCCGCCGCCCAGGCCCAGTCGCCCGCCCCCACGGACTACCCCAAGCGGATTCCGGCGCCGGGCGGCGAGGTGGTCATTCCGGTTCCGGGTTTCCAGCGCGCCTATGACGACTACAGGTACGCGCCCTCCCGGCGCGCCGGCGACTTCGTCTACATCTCTGGCGTGGTCGCCGGCCCCAACGGCGCGGCCGACCGCGGTCCGGAGGCCTTCAAGGGCTACGCGCGCCGCGCCTTCAAGGCCATCGAGGCCAACCTCAAGGCCCACGGCCTGACCTTCGCGGACGTGGTGATGGTCAACACCTTCCACGTCTGGGACGGTCCAGGCTTCAAGGGCACGCGCGACGAGCAGTTCGCCGCCCTCAGCGCCGTGAAGGACGAGTTCATGGGCCCGCCGCACCCCGCCTGGACGGCGGTCGGCACGACGGGCCTGCTGGCGGACGACGGGGTCGTCGAGATCCAGATGATCGCCTACGCCCCTCGGAAGTAGGGCTCAGGCCGGCTCCATCCGGCTGGCCGCCTCGGTCGCGGCGGCGAAGCGGGTGTCGGCCAGGGCGGCCATGCGCGCCTTCACCTCGGCCAGGATCTCAGGCCTCGCCAGCTCGGGACGGCCGGCGTTGAAGGGCGGGTCGGGCGCGTATTCGAGGCCAAGCTGGATCGACTGGGCGTAGTCCTCGCCGGCCAGCTCGGCCAGCAGCACCAGCGCGAAGTCGATCCCGGCGGTGACGCCACCCCCGGTGATGAGATTGCCGTCCCGGCAGACGCGCTCCTCGCTCACGGTGGCGCCGAAGGGCTCCAGCAGCGGCCGCCAGGCCCAGTGACAGGCCGCGCGCTTGCCCTTGAGGAAGCCGGCCGCGCCCAGGATCAGCGAGCCCGTGCAGACGGAGGTGAGGTACTTCGCACCGGCGCCCAGCCGCCGGATGTCGCGCATGAACGCCTCGTCCAGCATGGCGTCAGCGGTTCCGAACCCGCCCGGCACGATGAGCACGTCGCAACGCTCGATCTTCGAAAGGTCGGCCAGCTTCGTGAAGGTGAGCCCCTCGGCCTCGATGTCCCTCCCGCCGACCGAGGCCACGGTCAGGTCCGCGTCCGGCGTGCGGGTCAGCACCTGATGCGGCCCGGTGAAATCGAGGTGCGTGACGCCCGGATAGAGGGCGATGACGATCTGGGTGCGGGCCATGGGCGCCTCCGTGCGGTTGACGTGGAGATCGTAGGCGCGGCATGGTTTGGCCGAAATGACATTGTTCCCACGGAATCTGCCATGACACGCCGCATCGCGGTCGTGATCTTCCCGGGCTTCCAGCTCCTGGACGCGGCAGGCCCGCTCTCGGCCTTCGAGATCGCCGAGCGCCATCGGCCCGGCGCCTACGCGATCTCGGTCCTGGCGCCCGGAGGCGGCGACGTCGCCAGCTCGTCCGGGGCCCGCATGGCGGCCGAACCGCTGTCGGACGGACCGTTCGACACGATCCTGATCTCCGGTGGCGACGGGACCCGGTCGCTCGACGAGCTGCGCGAGATCATCCGCTGGATCCGTCACGTGGAGGTCCGGCGCCCGGCGAGCGTCTGCTCGGGCGCCTATGTGCTGGCTGAGGCCGGCCTGCTGGACGGTCGCCGCGCCACCACCCACTGGAGCCGCACCGACGACTTCGCCCGCCGATATCCGAAGGTGAAGCTGGACGCCGACCGCATCTTCATCCGCGACGGCGACGTCTGGACCTCGGGCGGCATCACGGCGGGGATCGACCTGTCGCTGGCGCTCATCGAGGAGGATCTCGGGACGGGAGTGGCGCGTAGCACCGCACAGCAGCTCGTGGTCCATCAACGCCGGCCGGGCGGCCAGTCGCAGTTCTCGGCGCTGGTCGAGCTGGGCGGTCGCACCGGGCGCTTCTCAGACTTGATGGACTGGATCCGCGACCACCTCAGCGAGCCGCTGCCGGTGGAGCGCCTGGCCGAGCAGGCGGCCATGAGCCCCCGCAATTTCGCCCGCGCCTTCACCGCCGAGACTGGCACGACACCGGCCAAGGCGGTCGAGCGCCTGCGCCTGGAGGCGGCGCGTACTGCCGTGGAGACGGGCCACGATCCCATCGACCGGGTCGCCGAAGCCACGGGATTTGGCGATCCGGAACGGATGCGCCGCGCCTTCCTGCGTGCTTTCGGCCAGCCGGCGCAGGCCCTGCGGCGGGCCGCGAGACATTAGTCGCTGATCCCCTGCGCCCGCAGGATCCGCAGGCTCTCGTTCTGGCGCTTGATGATCCCCAGCAGCTCGCGCTGGCGCAGGGCGTCCACCTTGTCGTGCAGGTGCATGATCTCCAGCTCGGCCCGCAAGTTGACGACATAGTCGTGCTCGGCCGCCTCGCGGTCCCGCTT
Organism: Phenylobacterium kunshanense; assembly: GCF_003254525.1. Lineage (GTDB taxonomy): Bacteria > Pseudomonadota > Alphaproteobacteria > Caulobacterales > Caulobacteraceae > Phenylobacterium > Phenylobacterium kunshanense. The sequence continues at coordinate 275,307 of NZ_QFYS01000004.1, read as the reverse complement.
CGCCGCGCGGTTCTGGCTCATCATGATGATCGGCGCCTGCACCGCCGCCAGGGTCGACAGCATCAGGTTCAGGAAGATGAAGGGATAGGGATCGAAGGCCAGGCCGACACCACGGGTCGCGACGTTCCACCCCATCCACACGACCAGCGCCGCCGCAAAGCCGAGGATGAACCCCCACGATCCGCCCACTGAGGCCACCCTGTCGGCCAGCTTCTCGCCGGGCTTGCGGTCATCGATCTTCAGCTTTTCACTGATGCCCGTGGGCGCCTCGGTGGCGATGAGGTTGATCACGCTCCGCTGGACGTCGGTCAGATCGTCCCACGGGCATCCGAGCAGGTCTCTGGAAAGCTGTTCTCGGGCGTCGACCGCCATCGGATTCCTCCTCACATGCGCCGTGCCGATGTAGCCTCGCCAACCTTCAGGGGGACTCACCGATGGCGGCAAGCGGAAGGGCGCGGGCGGACGGCCGACGCACGATCTTCATCACCGGCGGCGCCAGCGGGATCGGCCTGGCGACCGCCAAGCGCTTTTCGCGGGAGGGCTGGTTCGTGGGTTTCGCCGATATCGACGCCAAGGGGCTCATGGCGGCGCTGGAAGCGATCGGCGCCGCCAACGGTTCCACCCACCGGCTCGACGTGCGCCACCGCAGCGCGTGGAGAGCCGAACTCGCCGCCTTCGCCAAGCTGACCGACGGTCGGCTGGATGTCCTGCTGAACAACGCCGGCCTTGCCAGGGGTGGCTACCTGGAGGCCCAGTCGGCCGAAGAGGTGGACCTTCAGATCGACGTCAATCTGAAGGGCGTGCTGAACGGCTGCCAGGCCGCGTTCGACCTGCTGTGCGCCACGCCGGGGGCGATGGTCGTGAATGTCGCGTCCGTGGCGGGGGTCGTCGCGCCGCCCCGGATGGCGGTCTACGCGGCCACGAAGTTCGCCGTCCGCGGCCTGTCCGAGGCGCTGGAGGCCGAGTACGCGCGCGTGGGCGTGGGCGTCCGCTGCATCCTGCCCTGGTTCATCGACACGCCGCTGCTCGACAAGGCGCGGTTCTCAGGCAACGAGGACCTGCGCGTCTCGCTCCGCCACCAGAAGGTGCCGGTCTATCCCGTGGAGGAGGTCGCCGAGGCCATCTGGAGATCCGTCCACGGCAAGGGGCTGCACCACCTGGTGGGCGGCCAGGCGCGGCGGATCGGGTTCCTGAACCGGCTCGCGCCAGCTCTGGTCAGGAACCGCCTGCGGCGACAGGTTGAGGAGATGTGAGGCGCGCCTCGACGGCGGCCGGCCTGGCGGCGTCGTCGGCCGCCGGCGCCGCGGGCTTGGGGGCCGGGGTGGCGTTCGGAGAAACGTCCAACGACGCCTCCACCGCGGCCTCGAGCGCCGGCGTGACCCGCAGGTCGCCGACCTGGGCGGCCGGCGCCGACACCAGTGTGATCGCCTCGGCCACCGGCGCGGCCGGGCTGCCCTTCCGGCGCGGCGAGAACTTGTAGAACACGTGCAGGCCCACCTGCGTCACGCGGGCCATGTGCGGCGCCCAGATCGGGGAGACGTGCGTCGTGTGGAAGTGCGTGGCCGCGCCGACTTCGGCCCGGATGGCGCCGGTCAGGGCGCGCGTGGCGACGTCGCGAGCCGCCTCCCAAGCGCCCGGCTCGCGGCGGCGGCGCATCGAGCCGTCACAGGCGAAGCTGAACTGGCAGCCGGAGCGCCCGGCGCCCTGGAACACCACGCCGCAGACCGTCTTCGGGAAGGCCGGATGCTTCACCCGGTTCAGCACGACCTGCGCCACGGCGGCCTGGCCGCGGACGCTCTCGCCGCGGGCTTCATAGTAGACGGCCTGGGTAAGGCATTCGAGATCCGCGCGCTGGCGGGCCTTGGCCGCACCGCGATCGGCGTCGAAACGGCTAGCCACCGCCTGCGCATCCGCGCCGGGCAGGAAGCCGTATTGAACAAGGCCGGTGCGCAGGCCTTGCGCGTTGGCTTCGAGGTGCGAACCCGCATAGCCGCGCGTTGCCGCATCAGCCATCTGGCGCGCATGTGCGTATTCGGCCGCGTGGCCGCCCATGCCGGCGGCCAGGTAGATCGCGCCCAGGCCCAGGCCCATGCCTGCGCCCGCCAAAGCGGCGCTGAACAGCGTACGCCCTTCGGCGCGCGCCTTCATTCCATACTGCAAAACTGACGGTCCTCAGCGACGAGGGCCAGCGCGCCCCCCAACTCAGATGTCGCCCCGGGCGCCCCTGCTCTTGCTGGCGGCGGCCGCGGCCAGCCTGGCCCCGAGTTCCGTGATGGGGCAGGCGACGGCAAATGATGAAGGACCTATGAATGCGGAAGGGCCGTCTGGCAAGAATTTTTTGCACCGCAGCATTAACGGCGCCCCGCCGCCAGGCGCTGGCTGAGATGCGTCCGATCGCGCACAAGCCTGAGAACCCTGGGGAATTTCGAATTGTTCCCGCGAGGCGCGATCTGTTCTTCTCTTAACACTCAATTCTTCTGAAACCGCGCGCGTTAACCTTAGGGCGACCGTCCGGCAAGCTTGGGCGGAACCCATCGGTCGCGTGGCTGTTCTGCCTCCGAAGTTCCTAGGAGACCGCCATGCGCCTGCCCCTCATCCTGATCTCGGCGTCGGCCGCCCTCGCACTGGGCGCCTGTGGCCACAACACCGAGCAGCGCGCCGCCACCGGCGCGGTGGCCGGGGCCGTGGTCGGGGGGCCGGTCGGCGCCGCGGCGGGCGCCGCCGCGGGGACCGTCATCAGCAAGACGGTGGACAACTAGGGCGCGCCACTTCCTCGCACCGCATCCGTTGCGCGCCCTCTCCCGTACCTCCCGCAGGCAGCGGGAGGCGCGGGATGCGCAACCTCATCATCGCGGTCCTGACGCTGGTCGGCGTCATCCTGGTCGCAACCAGCGTGGCGCGGGGCGGCTACTAGGCCAGGTGAGCCACGCCGCCTCCGGTCCGGAATGCCCGCCAGGCCGCCGACGCGTCCAACGCCAGCTTCACCAGCACCGCGATCAGGGCGACCCCCAGTGATACCCGCACCACCAGGTCGATGTTCGCCTGCACCTCCAGCGCCCGTTCGGCCGACAACTTGGCCGACGACACGCTGACCCAGTTCCCCGCCCGCAGCAGCGGGATCAGGATCGCGGCGCCCAGCAACCCTCGCCCCACCGACAGCGCGGCATGGACGCCGGTCCAGCCGGGCCTCGCCAAGGCCAGCAGATTGATCGCCAGCTCGACGACGCTGTAGAGCGCGACCGGCCAGAAGAACGTCGCCCAGGCGGCCGACAGCTCCACCTCCAGCTCGCCCCAGGGGACGAGGTTGCTGAACCGGATCAGCCCGAACCACCACAGCAGGAAGACGATCTCCAGGCCGATCTCAGTGACAATCTCGAACGTCGACCGCGCCTTGGCCCTGGGCGGCGGCAGGTCGCGAGGCGTCCAGCGATAGAGCGCTCGGGCCCAGCCCAGTCGCTCGGCCGCCACCGCCGCCAGAGTCACGGAGCCGAACGCGGTCATCAGTGTCGTGAACACCCCCGGCAGCGCCACCCTTATGGCGCCGTCGCTGTTCTGGAAGGCGATCTCCAGCGCGATGGCCACCACATAGACCGCCGCCACCACGCCCAGCACAACTTTCAGCACCGCCCACCACATCGGGAACATCTCGGGCCCGACCAGATACTGGACCTGCCGGAACCGCCCTGCGACGACCAGCGGATTGCCCCGCTCCAGAAGCAGGGCCTCCGCCTCGCCCACGGTGAGCGGCCGGCCCAGCTCGGCCTCCCGCGCCTCGACGGCCGACAACAGCTCGTCCCGCAACTCGGCGACGATATCGGCGCGCTGGCCCTCCGGCAGCGCGCGGCCGACCGCCGCCAGGTACCGTTCGATCAGGTCGCTCATCGCGTGTTCCCCTTCAGGATCGCGTCCACCGAGGCGTTCAGCGACGCCCATTCCTTGACGAGCCGGCCGAGTACGGCGCCCCCCTCGTCAGAAAGTCGGTAGAAGCGTTTGTTGCGGCGCTCCTCCTCCCGCCACTCGCTGGTGAGGAGGCCCTGGGCCTCCAGCCGTCGCAGCATCGGATAGAGCGCCCCCTCGTCGATCTCGACGCCCGCATCCCCCAGCGCCCGTCGCAGCGTGTAGCCGTAGTGCTCGGACCGGAGCTGCCCCAGGACCGCCAGAATCAGCGACCCGCGGCGCAGCTCCTGCCGGAGTGTCTCGAAGATGTCGGCGTCGCTTGGCATCGTGCTGTGCGGCATACACTGTGCGGCGCACAGTGTCTAGATATACTGTGCGCGACACAGCACTCGCGGGTTGTGGTGAGCGTGTTAGCCTACGCCGTAAATCCAAGAGGAACCGCCCAATGCTCCGCGCCGCTCTCGCCGCCGCCACCCTGCTGTTGGCCGCCGCTCCTGCGGCCGACGCCGCGCCGCGGGACCGGACCGCCACGAACGGCGACGTGAATATCCACTACGCCGTGGAGGGCGAGGGTCCGCTCGTGGTGCTGATTCACGGCTTCCCAGACTACTGGGGCACCTGGACGCCGCTGATGGCCGAGCTGAACAAGGCCGGCTACCGGACCGCCGCCCTCGACCTGCGCGGCTACAACCTCTCGGACAAGCCCATGGGCGTCGAGGCCTACGCCATGCCGAACCTGGTGGGCGACGTGGCGGCGGTCATCGCCGCCGAGGGCCGGAAGGACGCCATCGTCATCGGCCACGACTGGGGCGCGGCGATCGCCTGGCGCGTGGCCTTCCAGCGGCCGGAGCTGGTGAGGCGTCTGGTGATCATGAGCGTCCCCCACCCTGCCGGCATGGGCCGCGAACTGGCGACCAACAAGGCGCAGCAGGAAGGCTCGAACTATGCCCGCGTCTTCCAGCAGGAGGGGTCGGAGAAGGCCCTGAACGCCGAAGCGCTCGCCGCCTGGGTGAAGGACCCGGCGAAGCGCGCCGCACAGGTCGAAGCCCTCAAGCGATCCGACTTCGCGGCGATGATGAACTACTACCGCGCCAACTACCCGCGCGCCGGCGGCGCCCCGCCGGCCGACCCGCAGCCGCCCGTGGCCAGCATGCGCGTGAAGGTCCCGACCCTGGTGATCCACGGCATGAAGGACACCGCCCTCAACGCCGCCGGCCATTCGGGGACCTGGGACTTCATCGACGCCGACACCACCATCGTCATGGCCCCCGCCGCCGGCCACTTCGTGCAGCACGACGCCGAGGCTCTGGTCAATCGGACGGTCCGCGACTGGCTCGACGCGCGGCGGTAGCCATCTGATCTCGATCAACGCGGCCGCGCCGGCCTACGGTTAAGCCCCGCCGAAGTCCGGAGTTCGCCATGTCCCTCACCAACACCCGTACCAGCTACGGCTGGGTGGCCATCGCCCTGCACTGGATCTCGGCCGTCGGCGTGATCGCGCTCTACCTCTTGGGCGAACGGCTTGAGGAAGCCGAGGACCGCGCGGCCAAACTGGTCGCCATGACCAACCACGTGTCGGTGGGGATGCTGCTCTTCACCTTCCTGGCCGCCCGGCTGATCTGGACCGCCACCCAGCCGGCCCCGGCCCCCCTGGAGCGCAAGCGGCCCCTGCAGATCGCGGCCAAGGCGATCCAGGGCCTGTTCCTGCTGATGATCCTGGTCCAGATCGTCACTGGCCCGCTGGTGATCTGGTCCAACGCCCGGGGTATCGCGATCTTCGACTGGGGCATGATCCCCAGCCCCTTCCCGGCCAAGGTCCCCTGGCTGCACGAGGCGGCCGAGGTCGCCCACAAGGTCGCGCCGAACGTGCTCTGGCCGCTGCTGGCCCTGCACGTCCTGGGCGCGCTCAAGCACGTGGTCATCGACCGCGACGCCACGCTGAAGCGGATGCTCTGGCCCACGCGGTGAGCCCGCCGAACTGAGGGGCTGCCGCCACCCTCCTGTCAGCAGCCTGCAGACGCGCCGCGCGTTCCGGTGGCGTCCGCCGCCCGGAGACCTTACTTTCGCGCCATGCCCCGCACCGCCGCCCCGGCCGGGGGCGTCGCCGATATGTCGGCCGCCTTCGACTACGACGAGAACACCATGCCCATGCTCTGGAAGCCGCACCGCCCGGTGCGCCCGGAGAAGAGCGAGGGTGGGCGGAAGTTCAAGCTGGCCTCCGCCTACCAGCCCGCCGGCGACCAGCCGCAGGCGATCCGCGAGCTGGTGGCGGGGATCGAGGCCGACGAGCGAGACCAGGTCCTGCTCGGTGTCACCGGCTCGGGCAAGACCTTCACCATGGCCAAGATCATCGAGGAGACCCAGCGTCCGGCGCTGATCCTCGCGCCCAACAAGACCTTGGCGGCCCAGCTCTACAGCGAGTTCAAGAGCTTCTTCCCCGACAACGCGGTCGAGTTCTTCGTCAGCTACTACGACTACTACCAGCCCGAGGCGTACGTCCCCCGGACCGACACCTACATCGAGAAGGACAGCTCGATTAACGAGCAGATCGACCGGATGCGCCACTCGGCCACCCGCGCGATCCTGGAGCGTGACGACGTCATCGTCGTGGCCTCCGTCTCCTGCATCTACGGCATCGGCTCGGTCGAGACCTATTCGGCCATGACCTTCCAGATCCAGCCCGGGGACCGGATCGACGAGAAGAAGCTGATGGCCGACCTGGTGGCCCTGCAATACAAGCGCAACGACCAGGCGTTCGAGCGCGGCGCCTTCCGCCGCCGCGGCGACACCATCGAGATCTTCCCCGCCCACTATGAGGACCGCGCCTGGCGCATCAGCCTCTTCGGCGACGAGATCGAATCCATCACCGAGTTCGATCCGCTCACCGGCAAGAAGACCGCCGACCTGGCCGGCGTGAAGATCTACGCCAACAGCCACTACGTCACGCCGCGCCCGACGCTCCGCCAAGCGATCAACTACATCAAGGCCGAGCTGAAGGAGCGCCTCGACTGGCTGGTCGCCAACGGCAAGCTGCTGGAGGCCCAGCGGCTGGAGCAGCGCACCACCTTCGACATCGAGATGATCGAGGCCACCGGCTCCTGCGCCGGCATCGAGAACTACAGCCGCTACCTCACCGGCCGCCGGCCGGGCGAGCCGCCGCCGACCTTCTTCGAATACATCCCCGACAACGCTCTGCTCTTTGTCGACGAGAGCCACCAGACGGTGCCCCAGATCGGCGCCATGTACCGGGGCGACTACCGCCGCAAGTTCACCCTCGCCGAATACGGTTTCCGCCTGCCCTCCTGCATGGACAACCGCCCCCTCAAGTTCGAGGAGTGGGACGCCATGCGGCCGGACAGCGTCTTCGTCTCCGCCACCCCGGGCCCGTGGGAGATGGAGAAGACGGGCGGCGTCTTCGCCGAGCAGGTGATCCGCCCCACCGGCCTGATCGACCCGCCGGTCGAGGTGAAGCCGGTGTCGAAGGACGGCTTCAGCCAGGTGGACGACGTCATCGACCAGGTCCGCCAGACGGTCGCCCGCGGCTACCGGTCCCTGATCACCGTCCTCACCAAGAAGATGGCCGAGGACCTCACCGAGTACATGCACGAGCAAGGCCTGCGCGTGCGCTACATGCACTCCGACGTCGACACCCTGGAGCGGATCGAGATCATCCGCGACCTGCGGCTCGGCGCCTTCGACGTGCTGGTGGGCATCAACCTGCTGCGCGAGGGCCTCGACATCCCCGAGTGCGGCCTCGTCGCCATCCTCGACGCCGACAAGGAGGGCTTCCTCCGCTCGGAGACCTCACTGATCCAGACGATTGGCCGCGCCGCGCGGAACGTCGACGGCCGGGTGATCCTCTACGCCGACCACGTGACCGGCTCCATGGAACGCGCCATGGCCGAGACGAAGCGCCGCCGTGAGAAGCAGGAGGCCTACAACCTCGAGCACGGCATCACGCCCGAGAGCGTGAAGAGCCAGATCAAGGACATCCTCGCCAGCCCCTACGAGAAGGACCACGTCACCGTCCAGGCCGGCGTGGCCGAGGGGGAGAAGCCGTTCTTCGGCGACAACTTCAAGGCCACCCTCAAGGATCTGGAAGCCCGGATGCGCGAGGCCGCCGCCAACCTGGAGTTCGAGACCGCCGCCCGCCTGCGCGACGAGATCAAGCGCCTGAAGATGCTGGACCTCGAGTTCGCCAACGAGATGCTCACCGGCGAGGGCGAGGCCGTCGACAAGGGCGCCGTGAAGCGCGTGAAGGCCGAGGTGCGGGCCGAGAAGGCCGAGGCGTTCCGGAAGGGGCGGCGGAAGTAGGGGCCCGCCTACAGGTCCCGGTCCCGGCGCACCACGAACACGGCGACCACAATGATGGCGACGGCCATCACGACGAACGGAAGAAGCGCTTCGAGCGGGGTCATCCGGCGCCTACGCGAACACGTCCGACAGCCGCTCGCTCGTCACCCCCTGCCGGCGTCGCCACACGGCTGCGCCGAGGCCGGTCATCAGGGCGGTTTCGAGGGTCGCTTCCAAGCGCGCTTTGATGAGCGTCGGCGTCGTGCCCTCCACGCCCAGGTCGCCGGCGGGGGTCGTGAACAGCAGGTAGTTTTCCAGGAAGATAGGGAAAGTCAGCAGGACCGCAGTGCTGAAGTACGGCCAGACCTGCCCCTCCATCCGCGCCCACGACCCAGCCGGCGAAGGCCCCCCGGACCCGGTGAGGCGTCCGATCGGCCACAGCATCAGCCGCGCGAAGACAAAGACCCCAAGCCCCATGACCGCCATCAGGGCCAGGTACCGCGCCGCCACCGGGGCGCCATCGCCGCTCTCCGCCGCCGGGACCACCTGTGCGGCGCCGTCCCAATAGAGCTCCACCGCGGCAAGCAGCACCACGAACGCCGCGAGCGCTCGCACCCGCGGCGCCTGACCGGTCAGCAGCAACGCCAGCGCCCAGCCCGAGGCGGTCGCCGTGAGCAGCGCTTCCAGCCCCTGGTAGGCCCAGAAGCCCGCGTCGGCGCGCGTCCCATCGATATCGACGCCCGCCGCCCGCGCGGCCAGATCCAGCGCGGCGCCGGCGGCCATCAGCGCGGCCCACGCCGCCCACGCGCCCGCCGGCTGTCCCAAAACGGCCCGCAGCGCCGCCACCGCCAGCGGCCCATCCTTCACGTCGAAGTCTCGCCTGTTCACCCGCGCAGCATACTCCAGGCGAGCCCGCAAATCCTGCGCGTCCGTCGTCGGAGGGATGGCGTTCGACGCGCCGACCGTTTGTCGCAGGCGCAGGAGAAGCAGACCCTCTCGGTCACCAACGCCGCCGGCCAGGTCGCCCCGGGCCAAGCCTATCGCGTCGAGACCGCAGGCCGGAAGGTCCCGGTCGCCAGAGCGCCAGCAGAGTAGCGCGAGCGGCGAATACTCGACGGCCCCAGACCTCGGCCGACCATCGTCGCTAACCAAACACCGTGGCGCCGAGTCCTCACCCGATCCTGTACCAGGGTTAACTGGCGCCGTTCATGCGACCGACAGGGAACCTGTGCTGTCTCAGGACGTAAGCTCTCTTGAGCAGCAAGGCATGATCGGCGGCCAAACCATCCCGGGTTGGCGACCGTTCAAGACCTTGGGGATCGATGAGGTACGTAAGGATGTCGCCGTCTCTCGCCGTGGTCGCCACCAACGACCTGAAGACCGTTTCGCCGAAGACCGAGACCGTGGCCGAGCGCGTGCGCCGGCTCCAGGCCGAGGCGCGCCAGCTCGCGAAGGATCATGTGAAGGCCCTGACGGCCGCCATGGTCGACCTGGAGCAGCTCGCCGCCGAGATCGCGGAAGGCGGCGACGCCTACGCCCCCGGCGTGCGCGACGTGGCCCGCCGCCTGGTCGAGGACCTGGAAAGCCGCGTCCAGACCCTGGAAGCCATCTCCGCCCGGACCTGAGCAGGCACGAGGTCTGTCGCAAAGTTCTCCTCCTGGCGTCCGAGGCAGTCTCAGGGGTCGAACCGTTGCGGAACTTGAGGCTCCTCGCCAACGTGGCCGCATGGGATGGCGCCTGTTGGATCACGCCAGCAAAGTGGCGTCCGCGTCTCCTCTGCGGCAGCCGCTACACTAAGCTGGACCCCCGCCATCGTCGGACTGGCCTGCGTACTCGCAGTGAGGTCAATCGCAGCATAGGTCGCCCCCTCCCGGCAGTCCGGGAAGTCCGCTCCCCGCCCCCCGTACCTGCCTACCCCACCAGCTCCCGGAACGCCTTGCTCCGCTGGAGCCAGGCCGCGGCGTATCCGCAGATGGGGGTGATCTTCAGGCCCTGGTCCTTGGCCTTCTGGGCCACGGCCTCCATCAGCCGGCCCGAGGCGCCTGTGCCGCGCAGGGCCGGCGGGGCGAAGACGTAGTCGATGTAGAGGCGCCCGCCCGACAGGCGGTAGTCCGCGTAGGAGGTCTCGCCCTGCTCGTCCATCTCGTAGCGGGCGCCGGTGTCACGAAGGTCGGCCATTGATCAGTCTCCTCGGGCGCGTCAGGTTCGCCACGTTGGGGAACGTCATCGGAGGGATCAAGATGCGTGCTGTGGCGATCGTGTGCGTGGGGGCCCTGGCCCTCGCCGCCTGCCAGAAGAAGACGGACGAGGCGGCGAAGACCGGCGAGGAGACCCAGGCGTCCGCCGCCGCGCCGGCCGCGGCGCCCGCGGGACCGCCGCGCCGCAAGCCGGGGCTCTGGGTCCAGACCATCAACGCCGAGGGCATGACCCAGGAGACGAAGCTCTGCCTCGACGAGACGGTCGAAAAGAAGATGACCCTCTGGGGCCAGCAGATGGGCGAACAGGTCTGCGCGAAGAACGAGATCACCCCCGCCGCCGGTGGCTGGAAGGTGGAGTCCGAGTGCGACTTCGGCGAGGCCGGCAGGAACGTCACCAGCGGCACGGTCACCGGCGACTTCAATACGAAGTACGTGATGAAGCTGACCACCACGACCACCGGGGCCAAGATGATCCAGGCCAACGGGACCCAGACCATGGAAATGACCGGCGCCTGGCAGGGCGCCTGCCCGGCCGACATGAAGCCCGGCGACATGCTGCTGCCCGGCGGCATGAAGATGAACATCGCCAGCATGCCCGGCCCGAAATAGCCCGACCGGCAAAAGCGCGGGGGCGTTGTCGGAACCGGCGCGCCTCCTGCGTCCTCGGGAGCAGGAACCCACCCGCCTGACCCCCAAGGAGAGACGTCAGATGGCCATCCCGATCGACATCGCCCCCAACCACGACAACGAGCTGGTGCTCGCTCGCATCATGGAGGCGTCGCCGGAGCAGCTCTACAAGGTGTGGACGACGCCGGAGCGATTTCCGGAGTGGTTCTGTCCGAAGCCGTGGCGCGCCGAGGTGACGAAGATGGACCTGCGGCCGGGTGGGGCGTCCGAGACGACCATGTACGGCCCCGACGGCGAGGTCTTCCCGAACCGCGGCGTCTACCTGGAAGTCGTGCCCAACGAGAAGATCGTCTTCACCGACGCCTTCACCGAGGGCTGGGTCCCGGCCGACGGCGGCGGCATGATGACCTGCGTCCTCACCTTCGAGCGCCGGCCCGACGGCAAGACCCTCTATCTCGCCCGTTGCGGCCACCCGACCGTCGAGAAGAAGGCCCAGCACGCGCAGATGGGCTTCCACGAAGGCTGGGGCGTCGTCGCCGACCAGTGCGAGGCCGTCGCCCGGACGATGTGAGGCCTCAGGCCAACTCCACCGCCATCGCCGTCGCCTCGCCGCCGCCGATGCAGAGGCTGGCCACGCCGCGCTTGCCGCCCCGCGCTTCCAGCGCGGACAGCAGGGTGGCGAGGATCCGCGCGCCCGACGCCCCGATCGGGTGGCCGAGGGCGCAGGCGCCGCCGTTGACGTTCAGCTTCGCCCGGTCGATCCTCAGCTCCCGCTCGGCGATCATGGCCACCACGGCGAAGGCCTCGTTGACCTCGAAGAGGTCGACGTCGTCCACGCTCCAGCCGGCCCGCTTCAGGGCCTTCTGCATGGCCGGCACCGGGGCGGTGGTGAACAGGCCCGGCTCGTGGGCGTGGGCGGCGTGGCCGGCGATGCGGGCGACGATCTTCATCCCCAGCTTCCGCGCCACGCTCTCGCGGGTCATCACCAGGGCCGCGGCGCCGTCGCTGATCGAGCTGGCGTTGGCGGCGGTGATGGTGCCGTCCTTGGCGAAGGCGGGCTTCAGGGTCGGGATCTTGGCCGGGTCGGCCTTCAGCGGCTGCTCGTCCTTGTCGACGACGGTCGCGCCCTTGCGGTCGGTGACGGTTACGGGAACGATCTCGCGGGCGAATGCGCCGCTCTCGGTGGCCGCCTTCGCCTTGGCCAGGCTGGCGATGGCGTACTCGTCCTGAGCCTCCCGGGTGAACTGGTAGGTGCGCGCGGTCTCCTCGGCGAAGCTGCCCATCAGGCGGCCCGGCTCGTAGGCGTCTTCCAGTCCGTCCAGGTACATGTGGTCGTACATGGTGTCGTGGCCGATCCGCGCCCCGCCGCGGTGCTTGGTCATCAGGTACGGCGCGTTGGTCATGCTCTCCATGCCGCCCGCGACGATCACGTCGACCGATCCGGCCGCAAGCGCGTCGTGCGCCAGGATCGCGGCCTGCATCCCCGAGCCGCACATCTTGTTGACCGTCGTGGCCTCCACCGACTTCGGAAGCCCCGCGCCCAGCGCCGCCTGGCGCGCCGGCGCCTGGCCGAGCCCGGCCGGCAGGACGCAGCCCATCAGGATCTGCTCAATGGCTTCGGGCGCGGCGCCCGAGCGCTCGACGGCGGCCTTCACGGCGGCGGCGCCGAGCTCGGTGGCCTTCGCGCCCGAAAGCACGCCTTGGAAACCGCCCATCGGCGTGCGGGCATAGGCGGCGATGACGACGGGGTCTGAGGTCTGGGTCATGGCGGAGATATAAATTCACCAACCGCTGAGAACCAGCTTTCCGCTAGGTCAGGGTCGATCAGCGTTCCGGACGGTCCCGGCGATGAACCCGCCGCCGAGCACGCGCGTCGGCGCTTCCGGCGCGTAGAGCACGCAGGCCTGGCCGGGCGCGACGCCCTCTTCCGCCGTGTCGAAGGCGAGACCGGGAACGCCATCCACCAGGGCCAGCCGCCCCGCCACCGGCTCTCGGGTCGACCGCACGCGGGCCAGCACCGGCCGGCCGGCCTCGCAGGCCGCCTCCATCGAGGCGGCGTCGCCGATCCAGTTGGTCTCCTTGAGCGTCAGCGTCCGCGTCAGCAGCGCCTCGCGCGGCCCGACCACGACCTGGCGCCGATCCGCGTCGATCCGGACCACGAACAGGGGATCGCCGACGGCGACATTCAGCCCGCGCCGCTGGCCGATGGTGTAGCGGGTGACGCCCTCGTGACGGCCCAGCACCCGGCCGTCCAGATGCACGATATCGCCCGGCTCCGCGCCGTGCGGCCGCAGCCGGTCGATGACGGTGGTGTACCGGCCCTCGGGGACGAAGCAGATATCCTGGCTGTCGGGCTTGTCGGCCACCGCCAGCCCCAGCTCGGCCGCCGCCGCCCGCACCGCCGGCTTCGGCAGAGCGCCCAGCGGGAAGCGCAGGTAGTCGAGCTGCTCGGCCGTGGTGGCGAACAGGAAGTAGGACTGGTCGCGCGCCGGATCGACCGCACGGTGCAGCTCCGGCCCCGCGGGTCCGACCTCGCGGCGCACATAGTGGCCGGTGGCCATGGCCTCGGCGCCCAGTTCGCGCGCCACGTCCAGCAGGTCGCGGAACTTGACCGTCTGGTTGCAGCGCACGCACGGGATCGGCGTCTCACCGCGCAGATAGGCGTCGGCGAAGTCCTCGATCACCTGCTCGCGGAAGCGGCTTTCGTAGTCGAGGACGTAGTGCGGAATGCCGATGGCCTCGGCGGCCGTCCGGGCGTCGTGGATGTCCTGGCCGGCGCAGCAGGCGCCCTTCTTCTGGATCGCCGCGCCGTGGTCGTAGAGTTGGAGCGTCACGCCGACGACATCATAGCCGGCCCTGGCGAGAACGGCGGCGGTCACCGTGGAATCGACGCCACCGGACATGGCGGCCACGATCCGCGTCCCGGCCGGCAGGCGCACAGCCGCGCGCGCGGCCTCCACGAGGCCGTCACTCAGGCGGTCAGGCAGGAGCACGGGCGCGTTCATCGGGGCCCATATAGCGTCCCAGCCCCCTCAACGGGAGGGTCCGCGTCAGCGCAGGAAGTTGAGCAGCGAGGAATCCTGAAGCGCCTGCAGGACATAGGCGGCGGACTGGACCGAGAACTGGGCCTGCTGCAGCTGGGTCGCGGCCTCGGCCATGTCGGCGTCGGTGATGTCGCCGAGCATGCCCGCCAGCGAGTTCTGGCGGATCTCCAGATCCTCGGCGATGGTCTCCAGCCGCTTCTGGTTGGTGCCGTTCTGCGCTGCCTGGATGGTGACGTCGGACCGGATCTGCTCCCAGGACGCCAGCTGCCCCTCGATGAAGGTGCGCTGGGCATTGGTCATGGCGCCGTTGAACGGCCCGCCGGCGCCTTCGTTGAAGGACTGGAACGTCTGGAACGCGGTCATCATCGCCGTGCCGATATCGTCGGCGAGAAGGCCGGTGGTGATCGTGGTGGACTCGTCCAGCTTGGCGGTGACCTTGAAGTTGTCGTTCTGGAAGAAGCTGGAAATCGGCGGCCCAGCCGTGAGGTCGCTGAGCGCGGTCACGGTCACCGGCCGGGTGTCGACCTGCCCCCCGGCGAAGAGGTACTTGCCCCCGTACCGCGCGTTCATCGCCTCGGCGGCGTTCCGGAGCTGCGCCTGCACGTCTTCCACGAGCGTGTCGACCCGACCCGACGCGAGGGCTTCGTTGAAGAGCTGGCGCACCTGCTGGGCGGCGTCGGCGACGCGGACCAGGGCCGTATCCTGCGTCGCGAGCTTGTCGGTCAGCAGCTTGTTCTGGTCCTGGTAGGCCTCGAGCCGGGTCTGCACAGTCCGCATGGCCGTGATGAGCTCGGAGGACTTGGCGTAGTCCTTGAGGTTCTGGCCGTTCTTCTGGGTGGCGACCTTGTTGCCCGCCTCCGCCTGCCGCTGCTGGGCGATGAGCAGGTTTGCCAGGATGTTGGAATAGTTTCCGGAAGTGGTGACGCGGGTGACCATGGCGGACTCCTCAGACCATGTTCACCAGCACCTCGAAGAGGTCGCTGGCAGCCTGGATCATTCGTGCGGAAGCGTTGAAAGCCTGTTGATAGGTGGTCATGTTGACGAGCTCCTCGTCGAGGTTGACCCCCTCCACGGACTGACGGCGGTTGTTGGCTTCGGTGGCGACGGCCTCGGCGCTGGCTTGGCGCGTCTCGGCGGCGGCGGCCCCACGGCCGATCGCGCCCCCGAATTCGGCGGCATAGCGGGCCACCGACATGGTGACCTGCCCCAGCGAGCCGGCCGCCTGGAACAGGATAGGCGTCTCGCCGGATTCCGCGATGCCCTGGGCCCCTCGGCCGTCGCCGGCCCGGATGGCGACCTGACCGACGGCGACGCTGAGGTCGGCCTTGCCCACAGCCATCTTCGTCGGATCACCGTAGATCGCCGACGAAATCTCGAACCGGCCCGCGCGCATCGAGCGTTCCTGCGTACCCAGTCCGAACAGCTCGCTGATCGACGGTCCGCCAGCGCCCCGTTCGGTGTTGTCGGTGACCACCGAGAGCTGAGCGTCCAGCCCCGAGGCCGGGGTGAACGACATGACGCCGTTGGCGTCGAGGCCGAACGAACCGTAGAGGCCCACGCCGGTCCCGGCGTTGTTCAACGAGGCCAGCAGGTCGCTCATGTTGGGCGCCGCAGGCACGTTGACCGTGACCTCCTGGATCGGGCGGCCGTCCGAATACGACAGGCGCAGGGTGATCGGGTCGCCCGCCGTGAAGCCGTGAGGATCGGTCGTCTTCAGGCCCGTGGCGTAGTTGGTGAAGCCGGTCGTCTTCACGAGGTCGTTGAGACCGAAGAAGTGCGAGAAGCCGCGCCCGGTCTTCTGCGACGTGCCCTCGTCGATGACCAGGCCGTTGCCGGCGCCGGCATTGAGGGTCAGAGCGCCGCCGGAAAAGCTGGCCGTGCCCGCTCCACCAAGCGCTCCGTTCAGGTCCGCCAGGAAGGTCGCCGGCGTGAAGGCCACACCCGGGCCGCCGTTGACGGACATCGTACCGGCGTCGAAATCGATCGCCACCGACCGCTGCAGGGCCCCCGCGGCGTTCACGACACCGATGGTGGAGGTCCCGGTGAAGCCGTTGACCGCGGTGGGCAGGTCGAGCCCGGTGTTGCGCCCCGACAGCGAGGCCGGCGCAGGGTAGGCGGCCGCGGCATTGTGGGCGGCGTTGAGCTGGTCGACCGCGCGGCTCACAAACTCGCCCATCTGATCGTAGAGCTTGGGAAGCTCCACGTCGCGAAGCTCCATCAGGCCGCGCAGCTCGCCGCTGGAAACCAGGATGGGCTGGCTGGTCGGACTGCCGTCGGGCTGTGCGCTGATATAGCCGGGCGTGGCGTCACTCGAGTTGTAGCTGAGCTTGGCCGCCCGATCTCCCGCCAGCAGGACACCCTCGACGGAACGGATATCCACGCCGCCGCCCGCGCGGGCGCTCACGCGCACGTTCATCAGCCCGGCCAGCTCATCGAGCAGCTTGCTCTGGATATTCTCGGAGCCGGTGGGGTCGGCGCCGCCCAGCCGCGCGCGCTGGATGTCCTTGTTGAGCTTGCTGATCTCTTCGAGCAAGGAGTTGGCGCGTTCGACGCCGGCCTTGACCTGGGTCTCCACCGTATCGCCAAGCGACACGATCTGGCTGTTGATGCGCCCCGCCTCGGTCAGGAAGTCCTGGATGCCGGACAGAGCCTGGGAGCGCTGGAGGGTCGATGACGGATCATCGGACACCGACGCGAACGCCGCGAACACCTTGTCCAGGCGGTTGAAGAAGAAGCCTTCGCCACCCGGATCGCCGAACAGGCTCTGGGCATTGTCGAGGTACTGGGAGATGGCGCCCCAGCGTTCGGACTCCGACGCCGCCGTCAGGGACGCCAGCTGCAGGTACTGGTCCGTGATGCGCTTGACGCCATTGATCTTCACGCCCATGCCCCGCCCGTCGACGACGAGGGGCTGCTGATCGACCGCCTTGCGCACGTAGCCGGGCGTGTTGACGTTGGCGATGTTGTCCGAGACCGCGCGCAGGGAGGCCTGGGCGACCTGTAGGCCCGACGAGGCGGTCAGGAGGGTGGCGCTGAGCGACATCTGTTAAGGCTCCGCCCGGCAAAGGCTGACGTTCAACCCGGCGAATTCTGCCGGGAGAAGGGTGAACACCCGCACGTCAGGCCGGAAAATTTTCAATAATTTCAGCATGGTCCTTCCTTGGACCCGATCGGTTCAGGAATGACAGCGCAAGACCGGCGCCAGTCGGGACAACCGGCTCGGAAGGGCGGCAGGTAATGTCCCACCAGGGCGGCTCCGGCCCGGCAAATTCCTCCCTCGCCGACCAGCAACCACGCCCTCAGAAAACCTCTTTATCTTTTTATTTCAACATCTTGCGGAACTGGCGCGGAGGTTGCTCAGGGACAACCGAATGAGCCCGGCGCAGGACGCGCTTCCCTCAAGATCAGAAGCCCTCGCCTCACCGCCATGACCGCGCCAGCGCTCAATCCTGCCCAGTTCATGCCGAGCGGCCTCACGGCCCCGGCGAACGGCGCCGCCAAGCAGGCCGCCGGCCCGCAGGCGGGCTTCGAGGCCCTCATGGCCGCACTC
Source organism: Phenylobacterium kunshanense (assembly GCF_003254525.1). GTDB lineage: Bacteria > Pseudomonadota > Alphaproteobacteria > Caulobacterales > Caulobacteraceae > Phenylobacterium > Phenylobacterium kunshanense. The sequence continues at coordinate 257,698 of NZ_QFYS01000004.1, read as the reverse complement.
TTCCCCGTCGCGCAGACCGAAGCCACGCCGACGCCGCAAGGCATGGCGGCCTCCGCGATGGCGCCCCAGCCCGGCATTGCCGCGCTCGCTTCGACTGAAGAGGAAGCCGACACCGTCGCCGCGGACCAGGCTCCCGGACTGGAAGCCGACGCAGTCGCGACCGCCGACCCCACCATCGCCGTTGGCGCCGAGTACGTTGCGATCCCGGCGGCCGTCACGGTGGCTGTGGACCAGGAGACCTTCCCCGCCGACGGGGGCGCCGCGCTTGCGCCGGGAGGCAAGGCGGACGCTACGAACCCTGACCCGCTGGAGCGTCCGCTCGGCGCCAAGGCGCGCCCTGGCCGACCGGAACATGCCCAGGCGCCGCAGGGTAGCCCCGCGGTGGCCTCGCAGGCCGTGGCCACGGAGGTGGCCGAGGGCGACGTCGACGCCGCAGCGGACCCGGCCGCCACGACGCCCCCCTCCACCCTGCCCCGCATCCCTGAGACCGCCGCCAAGCCGGCGGAGCCGCCGGCCTGGGGAACGCACAAGATCGCGGGTTCGCCTGCAGCTCCCGCCCTGGCGAACGCCAACACGAACGCCGGCCTGACTGAAAAGGCCGAAGCGCCGGCCGCCGACGTTCAGCCCGAGGTCGCGGAGACGAGCGAACCCGCTGCCTCTGCGAGCGAGCAGACCAAGGCCCCCGCCACGTTCGCCCTGCCCCAACGGGCCGAGGCGGCGCCGCCGGCGACAAGCCCACCTCGCACCGGGCGGGGGGAGCGGACAAAGGCCTCCGCGCCGTCCGCCGTGGAAGGCGGCGACCTGCGAGGTCGCGACAACATCGAGACCCCGGCCCAGGGCAAGGCGGCCGACGCGGTGGCGAAGGCTGCTGGCCCATCGGCGGCCCCTGCCCCGGAACCGAAACCTCCAGAGGCGGCGGCCACCCCGGATGCGCCGGACGCAGCCGTTCAGGCCGAGGCGCGCGCGACTGAAGCCCAGTCGGCTCCCGTGGAGGAGACGACATCCCGCCAGGTGCGCGGCGCGCCCGAGACGGTGGCCAACCTCGCCGCGCAGATCGTCAAGAAGCTGGAGTCCCGGACCACCCGCTTCGACGTCGAGCTCGATCCCCAGGGACTGGGCAAGGTGGACGTACGCGTCGAGATCGGCGCCCACGGCCGGATCACCGCGGCCATGACCTTCGAGAACCCGCAGGCCGCCCACGATGTGAAGGCCCGCTCCGCCGAACTGCAGCGCGCGCTCGAACAGGCCGGCTTTGATCTTTCAGGATCGGCCCTGTCGTTCGACGTCGCCCAGGACCAGGGACGCGGACAGGGACGCGCCTGGCAGGAGCAGAGCGACGCGGGTTCGACCTTCCGCGGGCAAGCGTTCCGCGCGGCTCTCGAGACGGCTGGCGAGGCCGACCAGGCCGCTAACCCGGGCGCCTTGCGCCTCCGCCGGGGCGTGAACTCCGGCCTGGACCTCAGGATCTGACCGCCATGGCCGTCGACGCCGTCAACTCCGCAACAGCCGCCAGCGCCACGGGCCGCACCCGCCTGGCGGAAAACTTCGACACCTTCCTCAACCTGCTGACCACGCAGCTCAAGAACCAGGATCCGCTGTCCCCGATGGACTCGACCCAGTTCACCCAGCAGCTGGTTCAGATGACGGGCGTCGAGCAGCAGCTCCTGACGAACGATCTGCTCGAGAAGCTGGTGACCAACACCGGCTCCGGCGTTTCGACCGCCGTCAGCCTGATCGGCAAGGAAGTCCGGGCCGAGGCCGATGTCGCGGCGCTCAAGAACAAGAAGGCCGAGTGGACCTACGCCCTCGATCGCGACGCCACGGACGTGAAGCTCGAGGTCCTCGACGAGAAAGGCCGCGTCGTGCGGTCGGTCGCTCCGACCGACAACAAGGCCGGCGACCACACCTTCACCTGGGACGGCAAGAACGCCGCCGGCAGCGACTCGGCCGAAGGGACCTACACCCTGCGCGTCACCGCCAAGGACTCCCAGGGCTCTACCGTCACCTCCACGATCTACGCCGATGGTCTCGTCACCGGCGTGGAGCAGAGCGACGGATCGACCCTCATCACCATCAAGGGCGCTCAAGTCCCCTGGGACAAGATCGTCCGCATTCGCCAGCCGGCTGAAGCCGCGACCCAAACGGCCGCGACCACCGGCGATCCCACCAACACCACGGACGGCAAAACGCCGTCTCCAGCGGCGGCCTGATGGGCCGGTCCTTCGCAGCACGCGGATCCGCTTCAGGAGAACGGAACTAAGTCATGTCCATCAATTCTGCCCTTCTCGCGGGCGTGTCGGGCCTGGTGGCCAACTCGTCGGCCCTGGCCGCGATCTCGGACAACATCTCCAACGTCAACACGGTCGCCTACAAGCGCAACCAGGTGAACTTCGCCAACGTCGTCACCGCACAGGCGGTGAAGGGGCGCTACTCGGCCGGCGGCGTCCAGGGCGTCACCCGGCAGTTCGTCAGCCAGCAGGGCCTGATCCAGTCGTCGGGTTCGGCGACGGACCTCGCCATCTCGGGCGACGGCTTCTTCATCGCGACGAACAAGGGCGCCGGCCTCACCGCTGCGGACCAGCGGGTGTTCACCCGCCAGGGCTCGTTCAGCGTCGACGCCGACGGCTACCTCAAGAACGACGCCGGCCTCTACCTGCAAGGCTGGCCGCGCCAATCCGACGGGACCTACAACGTCAACCCGTCGCAGCTGAACAACCTGCAGTCCATCAACGTGAAGAACCTGGGCGCGGCGGTCACGCCGACCACCCAGCTCGGCGTCAGCGCCAACATCGACAAGGTCAACGCGACGGACCCCACGCCGATCGACATCGATATCATCGACGCCGCCGGCGGCCGTCACACCCTGCGGATGACCTTCACCCAGAACGCGGTGAACGACTGGGATCTCGACATCGAGACCGTTCCGACGGCCACCGACGCGACCTTCACGCCGGCCAACCCCATTCCGGTGACGTTCAACACCGACGGCACCATCAACACCGTGGGCGGCGTGGCGCCCGACGCCTTCACGCTGAACACGGTTTGGGATGCCGCCCTCGGCCTGCCGAACCAGGACATCGCCGTCGATTTCACCAAGCTGACCCAATACGACGACACCTCGACGGTGAACTCGATCATCAACAACGGCGCGGGCGTCGGCAACATCGTCGCCATCGAGGTCAGCGAGGAAGGGATCGTCTCGGCGATCTACGACAACGACCAGATCCGCGACGTGGCCAAGATCGGTATCGCCACCTTCCCCAACTCCGACGGCCTCGCCCAGGCGAGCGGTAACGCCTACCGCGCCACGCTGATCGCCGGCGAAATGACCATCAAGGAAGCCGGGGTCGGCGGCGCGGGCCGCGTCTCGCCCTCAAGCCTCGAAGCTTCCACCGTAGACTTGTCCGCAGAGTTCACCGGACTGATCCAGACGCAGAAAGCTTACTCAGCATCATCGAAGATCATCACGACTGCTGATCAGATGTTGGAAGAACTAATCAACATCAAGCGGTAATATTGAGCCTTAACCAAGCCTGAATTCTCGAGTCCGTTTTAGCTGTATTAAAATGGTACACGGAGGCGCGCATGATCAGGCGTTTCTTTACCAAGGCGATTCAGCGGCTGTTAGGGGCCGCTGGATATGCTGCGCGTCAATCAGTGATGGTGAGGCGGTAGAAAGCCCATGTTGCAACAACAGACGCGCACGAACAGCCGCGGCGAGACCTACGTGATCGGGCCGACGGGCGCGCCCCTGACGAAGAACGACCTGCCGCCGCCGAACACCGGCCGTTGGGTGATCCGCCGCAAGGCGGAGGTGGTCGCCGCTGTCCGCGGTGGACTGATCACCCTCGAGGAAGCGCTGGAGCGTTATTCGCTGACCAACGACGAGTTCCTGTCCTGGCAGCGTTCGATCGAGCGGCACGGAATGGCCGGCCTCCGGACCACCCGTCTGCAGCAGTATCGCTGAACCGTCTCCCCTAGAGACGAGTTCGCACATCGCCGGCCGCGCCTTCCTCACCCCGGGCGCGGCCGGTTCGCGTTTCAGGCCAGCTTTCGCACCGTCACCGTGATCCGCTCTCGATCGCCTGGCTTTCGCTCCACCAGCAGTCGCGCCACCTGGGCGTCATCGTGGAAGGCGTAGCCCTTGATGGCGTCGAGGATCGCCTTGGCGAGGTTGTCGAGGTCGAGCCAGGGCGGCTCGCCCACATACTCCATCCCGATCTCGACCGCATAATCTCCCCAGGCCGGCCGGGAGCCCCGCCAGGCCTTACGGAAGAACTCGTAGATCAGCGGCTTGTAGTACTTCGCCTGGGTGGTCAGGCCATCAACGGTGAGTTCCAGGAACCCTTCGGCCTCGCGGGCGCGCACCTTTCCGTGCTGGGTCCAGGATTCACTCATGGGCCCTGCATACCCGTCCGGCGCCTTGCAGTCTCGCGCGGCGGAGGTAAACGGTACGCCCGCTGAACCAGAGGGATACCGATGAGCGCGACCCGCACCGAAACCGACACCTTCGGCCCGATCGAGGTCGCCGCCGACCGGTACTGGGGCGCGCAGACGCAGCGCTCGCTGGGGAACTTCAAGATCGGCTGGGAAAAGCAGCCGAAGCCGGTCATCCGGGCGCTGGGCATCGTCAAGCGCGCCGCCGCCGAAGCCAACATGGAGCTCGGCAAGCTCGATCCCGAAATCGCGAAATACGTCATCGCCGCCGCCCAGGAGGTGATCGACGGCAAGCTGGACGACCACTTCCCGCTGGTGGTCTGGCAGACCGGCTCGGGCACCCAGTCGAACATGAACGCCAACGAGGTCATCTCGAACCGCGCGATCGAGATGATGGGCGGGACCATGGGCTCCAAGAAGCCGGTCCATCCGAACGACCACGTCAACATGAGCCAGTCGTCGAACGACACCTATCCGACGGCGATGCACATCGCCTCGGCGGAAGAGGTCGCGCGCTCGGTGATGCCGGCGCTGGAGCACCTGCACGCCGCCCTCAAGGCCAAGGCGGCCGCGTTCGACCACATCATCAAGATCGGCCGCACCCACACCCAGGACGCCACCCCGCTTACGCTCGGCCAGGAATTCGGCGGCTACGCCCACCAGGTGAAGATGTCGGTCCGCCGCGTGAAGGAGACCCTCTACGGGCTCTACGAGTTGGCCCAAGGCGGCACCGCCGTCGGCACCGGCCTCAACGCGCCGATCGGGTTCGCCGAGAAGGTCGCTGAGAAGATCGCGGCCATCACCGGCCTGCCCTTCGTCACCGCCCCCAACAAGTTCGAGGCCCTGGCCGCCCATGACGCCATGGTGTTCAGCCACGGCGCCCTGACCGCCGCGGCGGGCTCCCTGTTCAAGATCGCCAACGACTTGCGCTTCCTGGGTTCCGGCCCGCGCGCCGGCCTGGGCGAACTGGCCCTGCCCGAAAACGAGCCCGGCTCGTCGATCATGCCCGGCAAGGTGAACCCCACCCAGGCCGAGGCCCTGACCATGGTCTGCGCCCACATCATGGGCAACCAGACCGCCATGGCCTTCGCCGGCAGCCAGGGCCATTTCGAGCTGAACGTCTTCAACCCGGTGATGGCCTACAACTTCCTGCAGTCGTGCCGGCTGCTCTCCGACGCCGCGATCTCGTTCACCGACAACATGGTGGTCGGGACCGAGGCCCGCGAGGACAACATCAAGGCCAACCTCGAGCGCTCGCTGATGCTGGTCACGGCCCTCAACGGCAAGCTCGGCTACGACAACTGCGCCAAGATCGCCAAGGCGGCCCACAAGAACGGCACCACCCTGCGCGAGGAGGCCGTCGGCGGTGGGTACCTCACGAACGAGGAGTTCGACGAGTGGGTGCGCCCGGAGAAGATGATCAGCCCGGGCTGATGGTCCAGCTCGTCCGAATAACGGACGACCTGCCAGAAGGCTTCGGCGCCTTGCGCGCCGAGGCCGACGCCGAGGGGCATCGCCACTTGAGCCGCCTCGCGACCGAGCTGGCCGAGACTCCGGGGATGTTCACCGCTCTGCTTGCTGCGTTCGACGACGGCGTACTCGTCGGCATCGGCGGCCTGACGCCGGAACCCGAGGCGCGTCCCGGCGAGGCCTGGCGCATGCGCCGGCTCTATGTGAGACAGCGCGCCCGCCGATGCGGCGTCGCCCGTACGATCGCCAACGCGCTCCTGTCCGAGGCCTTGACCCTTACTCGCCTCGTGACCGTCCATGCGGGCAACCCGGACGCCGCGCGGTTCTGGGAAGTCCTAGGGTTCGAGCGCGTCGAAGGGCGCCGTTGGAGCCACCAGTTCTTCGCCGGCTGACGGTGGTCGGGGAGCGCGCTCCGCCAGTTCCGCCTAACCTGGACCTGTCGACCCAGTCAGAAGCCACACGGCGGCCAGCGCCCTCTATGCGCGCCGGGCCACGGCGAAATCGGCCAGATCCTGCAACGCCGGCCGCCAGCTGTTGGACGCGAAGTCCGCGATGGCGGCCTTCGCGCTGTCGGCGTACCGCGACGCCAGGTTCAGGGTGTCCTCAAGGGCGCGGGTCTCGGTCATCAGCACGATGGCCCGTTCGAGGTCGGCGTCCGTCTGTTCCCGACGGTCGACGGTGCGAACCCAGAAGTCGCGTTCGGCTGCGCCGGTGCGGCCCATAGCCAGCAGCAGCGGCAGGGTGACCTTGCCTTCGCGGAAGTCGTCGCCCGGGTTCTTGCCCAGGGTCCCGGCATCGCCGGAGTAGTCCAGTGCGTCGTCCACGAGCTGGAACGCGAGGCCCAGGTCCTGTCCGAACCTGCGCAGCGCGCGGCAACGCTCGGGCGAGGCGCCGGCGGAGATGGCGCCGGCTTCGGCGGCGGCGGCGAACAGCTCGGCGGTCTTGGCCTTGATGATCTCGATGTAGACGTCCTGGCTGAGGTCCAGGTCGTGGCTCCGGGTGAGCTGCAGCACCTCGCCCTCGGAGATCACGCGGCTCGCGCGGGCCAGCACCTCAAGCGCCGGCATGGAGCCCGCGTCGACCATCAGCTCGAAGGCCCGGGCAAACAGGAAATCGCCCACCAGGACGCTGGCCGGAGCGCCCCAGATCAGGTGCGCGGCCACCCGCCCCCGGCGCAGTTCCGAGGAGTCCACTACGTCGTCGTGAAGCAGCGTCGCGGTATGGATGAACTCGACGGCCGCGGCGAGCTTGAGGCAGGCGTCGTCCCGGGCGCCGGCGAGACGCGCGGCCGCGATGGTCAGCAGCGGGCGCAGACGCTTGGCCGAGCCCGCGATCAGGTGATCGGCCAGGGCCGGGATCACCGGGACGGGACTGTCCATGTGCTCGCGTATCAGCGCGTCAACCGCGCGCATGTCGGGCGCAGCAAGCTTCAGCAGCGTGTCCAGCGAGGGTGGCGCGGCGACGGCCTGGGCGGCTTCCAAGACGGACAGTTCCTATATCAACCTGTAGCGTCCGGGCCCCACCAGCCGCCGTTTGCCGGGACAATGGTGACGCGATAGGGCACGGTCAAGCGACGACGCAATAGCCGCTTTCGCCCCCTTCTACACCAAGGCGCGCCCCGATGGATGCCGTGACCGAAGATCGCCTGCTGGACGGCGCCGTGCGGCTGCGCCAGCCCGCCCGCGGCTATCGGGCGGGAATGGACGCGGCCCTCCTGGCGGCCGCCTGCGACGCCACCCCAGGCCAGCGCGTCATAGAGGCCGGATGCGGCCCCGGGGCGGCTTTGCTGGCGGCCGCGGTTCGACGCCCGGGGGCCCACTTCACCGGCGTGGAACGCGATCCGCGGGCCTTGGCCTTGGCGCAGGCGAACATCGGATCGAACGACCTGGCCGGACGGGTGGAGGCCCTGGCCGGAGACGTGGGGCAGCGCTTCTCGGTTCTCGGCCTTCCCCCCTTCGACGCGGCGCTGGCCAATCCGCCGTTCTTCGACAATCCGGCGGCTCTTCGCGCCCCTGCCCCCGAGAAGGCGGCGGCCTGGATCGCCGACGAGGGCCTGCTCGGCTGGACCGAATTCCTCCTGAAGGCTGTACGCGAAGGCGGGACGATCACGATCATCCACCGCGCCGATCGCCTGGCCGATCTCCTCGGTCTCCTGGCGCCCAAGGCCGGATCCTTCCAGATCCGCCCGATCCACCCCTTCGCGGACGCCCCCGCCAAGCGGGTCCTGCTGCGCGCGGTGAAAACCGGCAAGGCGCCATTGCAGCTGCTTCCGCCCCTGGTTCTGCACGATCGCGAAGGCCCCAAACACAGGCCGGAGGTGGAGGCGATCCTGCGGGGCAAGGCCAGCCTGGACTGGCACGCATAGGGTGCACAGCGACGCCGGGGGAGGCGTCTGGGCGCAACGGCAGCGACGCCTGATCGTCGATGACGGGCGCCTAGCGGCGGCGGCCTCTCAGCCGATACCCAGCTTGGTCTTGTAGGTCTCGTGCACGATATCGTTCCATTCCGGGTGCTTGCGGATGTAGCCCGCAATGAATGGACAGAGGGGGATCACCTTGAGCTGGTGCTCGCGGGCATAGCCAAGGGCCGCCTTCGCCAGCGCGCTACCGACGCCCTTGCCCTCGAAGGCTTCGGGAACCACGGTGTGAGGCAGGATGATGCCCTGGTCGACAAGCTGGTACTCCGCGAACGCGACCTGGCCGTCGAGGGCCACCTCGAAGCGATGCTCGATCGTGTTGTTCGCCACCTGGACGTCGGCCATCGCACTCTCCAATTCCGCCGCATCCTTGACGCAGCGCCCGCCCGCCGCCAAGGTCCGCCCGTCCTTGGAACCCGCCAGCAAGGGAGGTTGTGACATGTCGCCCATTGTCCGCGCAGCCCCTCGCTGCGTCGCCGTCCTCTGCGCCTGAAGCGCGAGAGTCTCCGGGGCTTCGGGTCCTTCGGGGATTTCGGCGGCCGACGCCTGATCGGCTCCCGACCTCAAGGACAATTCAATTGCTGACTTCCTATGGCTGGAGCGACGAGCTCCGGCAGGCTTTTGCTCCCTATGCAGCCCAGGGCCTCGCCCCTGGGCGGATCGTCGTCCAGCAGCGCGGCGGCTACCGCCTCGTCACCGAGGAAGGCGAGATCGAGGCCCGCGCGTCCGGCAGCTTGATGAAGGCCGCCCGCGACGAAGACCGCCCCGCCGCGGGTGACTGGGTCGCTTTCGAACCTCGCCCGGGCGAAACGACCGCCCTCGTCCGGCATGTGCTGCCGCGCCGGACGGCCTTCATCCGCAAGGCGTCCGGCCGCGTCGGCGGCGCCCAGGTCGTCGCGGCGAACGCCGACGTGGCGTTCCTGGTCACCTCGATGAATGCCGATCTGAACCTGCGGCGGCTCGAGCGCTATCTCGCCACGGCGTACGAAAGCGGGGCCGACCCCCTCATCGTGCTCACCAAGGCGGACCTCGTCGACGACATCGACGCGGCGGTCGAGCAGGTGGAAGCCATCGCCTTCGGCGCGCCGGTGCTGGCGATCTCCGCACGTACGGGGCGAGGCCTGGACGCCGTCGCGGCGCACCTGCCTCCGGGGCGCACGGGCGTGCTGCTCGGCTCCTCAGGGGCGGGGAAGTCCACTCTGCTGAACGCGCTGGCCGGAACGGAACGGATGGCCACAGGCGAGATCCGAGAGGACGACGCGCGGGGCCGACACACGACGACCCACCGGGAGCTCGTCCTGCTCCCCTCCGGAGGGCTCATCCTGGACACGCCAGGGATGCGCGAGCTCGGACTCTGGGACGCCGAAGCGGGTGTCGCCACGGCCTTCGAAGACGTGGAGGCGCTGGCCGGTGAGTGTCGGTTCAGCGACTGCAGCCATGAGGGCGAGCCCGGATGCGCGATCCGCGCGGCCATCGCCACCGGGGAGCTCTCGACCGAGCGTCTGGCCGCGTACCGGAAGCTTCAGGCCGAACTCGCCTTCGAACACCGCCGGGGCGACGCGCGGGCCGAGCGGGAAAACCGCAAGCTGTGGGCGTCGCGCCACAAGACGGCGCGGGCCTGGATCAAGCAGAAGCGGAAGGGGCCGGACGACTGACCGGCCTTGGGCGCACGCGTCAAACTGTCCGCCGTCGGGCGACGTGCGGACAGCGTCGCGAGCGACTACAGAGGCGCGATGTCCACAGTTCGGGAATCGCCCTCGCACGTCTCGGCCCGATCGCCGCCGTCCCAGCCCCGCGAAAGCGCCGGCGCACGGGTCGTGGTTGCGGCGACGATGGAAGACTACATCGTCGAGCTTCTCTCCGAGACTCCTGAACCGCGCGACCGCGCCCGTCAGCAGGCGCTCACCGACCAGTTCCTGGCCCCCGCGCTCGCCGTCATCGAGACCCTGATGCTGGAGCTCCGCGCCGGGCTCGACCCGGCGTTGCGCGACCGCGACCCGACGTTCGCCGGCAAGCCCTATCCTCTGGGCCAATGCCTGCAGATCACCGAGGCCGTCCACGCGCGCCTCTTGAACGTGGAGGCCTCGGAGGTCTCCGCGCGGGCCGCGGAAGGTCTCGCCGCACTCAGGGCGTTCCTCGCCGCCGGCGGCCAGATGAGACGCGCATGGGGCGATCTGCGGGACCAGTACTTCCAGAACGCGCTGATCGTCGGCACGCTCTACGTGGACGTCTCGAACGACACCGTGGTCGTCACCAAGCCGCCGGTGGAGATCCTGCCGTTCGACCAGGCGGGATTCCGCCCCATCGCCGACTATGCCCACTATGCCCGGATCGCGGGGCGCTATTGGCGCACGCGAACCCTTCCGAACCATCTGGTCCCCGAGCTCTCGCCCTACCTGCCCCTCATCGAGGTGCTGCCGACGGGGCGGCTGCGCCTCGGGGCGTTCAACCGCTACATGCTGGGCCTCACCCTTTCCAAGACCTTCACCCCGGCCGAGGACGCGCTGTCCGCCCCGCCCTTGCCGCCAGGCCTCTTCGCGGGTCTCTCGGCGGCGGTCCGCGACGGGCCGGCCGTCTTGGCGGAGAGTCCCAGCGCCGGCCGGGCGGCGGCCTTGGCGAGCTGTCGCGCCTACCGGACGGAGGGGCGCGCGGCGTGCGCCGCCACGTACAACAGGGCCCTGGCCGCCGGCCGGGCCATCAACAGGCTGCTGGCCGGCGTCGTCGTCATCCCGGAGGTCGGATGAACGGCTCGGGGCGCGGGCTCAGCGAGCGTCGTCGCGCCGATGATGCACGTCCGTGGCGTACGGCATGATCATCCGGCCGTCCGGAGCCGCGGTGAAGGTGGTCTGGGTCGGATAGGCGAACTCCAGCCCTTCCCGCGCAAAGCTTTTCAGGATCGCCAGGCCGATCCTGTGCCGCACCATGTAGATCTCGTCCCACTCCGGGTCGAAGACGTCGAACTCCACCTCGAAATCGAGCGAACTGGGGCCGAACGCCACGAAGCCCGACCGAACGAAGGTTCCGCCCTCGGCCTCCACGATGCCGCGAAGGATCTCGGGGATGCGCGCCGCCAGGTCCGGGTCGGTCTGGTAGATCACGCCGATCGCGAACTTGAGCCGCCGGTGGGTGAGGGTCTGGTAGCTGCTGATCTCCTTCTGCAGAAGGTTGGCGTTGGAGATCACCTTCTTCTCGCCGGTGATCGCCCGCAGGCGGGTGCTCTTCAGCCCGATCTTCTCAACGGTCGCCGTCGTGGTGTCGTAGTGGATCGTCTCCCCCATCCGGAACGGCTTGTCGAAGATGATCGACAGCGCCGCGAACAGGTCCGAGAAGATGCCCTGCGCCGCCAGGCCGATGGCGATGCCGCCGATACCAAGGCCGGCCACCAGGCCGGCGACATTCACCCCGACATTGTCCAGCACCACGATCGTCGCCACCGCGAACAGGGCGACGCTGACGAGCAGCCGGATGATGCTCATGGCGTTGGCCAGGGTCTCGCCCTGCCCGTCCTCGCCAGTGCGTCGCTCGATCAGGCCGAGGACGACCTCCCGGATCCAGATCGCCGCCTGGAACGCCGCCACGACCGTGAAGAGGAAGTCGATGGTGTGGGCCACCGGCGCTGGCGGGTTCGCATAGCCCGCCACCAGCTTGGCCGACGCCATGATCATGAACGCCTGGGTGGTGCGGCTGCCCGCCCGGCCGATCAGCGCCCGAAACCCTAGGCTGTCGCCAGGACGATCCTTCAGCCGCGCCACGAGGCTGCGGGCCACGCCCAGCACCACATAGACGGTCAGCCCCGCCAGAAGCGCGATGATGATCTCCGTCCCATGAGCCACGACCCAGGCGTGAAGATCGCGCCACACCTGCTCTGGCGATACGGACACCTTCGGCAGCGCGACGGCGGGGGCCTTCTCGGCGGACATGCCTTCTCCTGAATCGGCTCGGACGAGGCTGAATAGCCCATTTGCCGCGGCCAAGGTTCCATCCTTGCGGACTGCGCACGATGCACAGGGGCGAACGAGACGCTACATAGGCGCGCGATGCTGCGGATCTCCGAACTCAAGCTGCCCCTCGACCACGCGGCGGAAGACCTGCCCGCGGCCATCGCCGCCCGCCTGGGCGTGAGGCCGTCCGATCTCCTGCACTGGGCGGTCTGGAAGCGGGCGCACGATGCGCGGAAGAAGACGTCGATCCTCAAGGTCTACATCGTCGACGCCGAGGTGCGGGACGAGAGCGCGGTCCTGAAGCGGCTGGCGGGCGATCCGCACGTGCGTCCGACGCCGGACACCAGCTACAGGCCCGTGGCCAAGGCGCCGGACGCGCTGCCCCTGCGGCCGGTGGTCATAGGCGCCGGGCCGTGTGGCCTGTTCGCCGGGTTGATCCTGGCCGAGATGGGCTTCCGTCCGATCATCCTCGACCGCGGCAAGGTCGTCCGCGAGCGGACCAAGGACACTTGGGGCCTCTGGCGCCGCAGCGAGCTGAACTCGGAGTCCAATGTCCAGTTCGGCGAGGGCGGGGCGGGCACCTTCTCGGACGGCAAGCTCTACAGCCAGATCAAGGACCCGCGGTTCCTGGGGCGAAAGGTGCTGACCGAGTTCGTCCAGGCCGGCGCGCCTTCCGAAATCCTGACCGAGGCGCACCCCCACATCGGCACGTTCCGGCTGGTGACGATGGTGGAGAGCCTGCGCGCCAAGATCGAGGCTCTGGGAGGCGAGTACCGCTTCCAGCACCGTGTCACCGACATCGAGCTGGACCGGGCGAGCGACGGAGCCCGGCGGGTGCGCGGGGTCCATCTGCACACCGGCGAGTTCCTTGAGGCGGATCAGGTCGTCCTCGCCGTCGGCCATTCGTCGCGCGACACGTTCCAGATCCTCCACGACCGGGGCGTCCACATCGAGGCCAAGCCGTTCTCGATCGGCTTCCGGATCGAGCATCCGCAGTCCTGGATCGACCGGGCGCTGTTCGGCCCGTGCGCGGGCCATCCGGACCTCGGCGCGGCCGCCTATTCCCTCTCCCACCACTGCTCGAACGGTCGGACGGTCTACAGCTTCTGCATGTGTCCGGGCGGCACGGTGGTCGCCGCGACATCGGAGCCCAACCGGGTCGTCACGAACGGCATGAGCCAGTATTCGCGCAACGAGCGGAACGCCAACTCCGGCTTCGTCGTCGGCATCACGCCCGCCGACTATCCCAGCGGCCATCCGTTGGCGGGCATCGACCTGCAGCGCGACCTGGAGAGCCGCGCCTTCGTGGCGGGCGGCGGCGACTACTACGCCCCGGGTCAGCTCGTGGGCGACTTCCTGGCGGGCAGGGCCTCGACGGCCCTGGGCAGCGTGATCCCCAGCTATCGGCCGGGCGTCCGTCCCACAGACCTGGCGTCGGTGATGCCGGACTATGTGATCGAGGCGATGCGCGAGGCCCTGCCCGTCTTTGGCCGGAAGATCCCGCGCTACGACGACCCGGAGGCCGTACTCACGGGCGTCGAGACCCGGACGTCGTCGCCCATCCGGATCACGCGCGGGCCGGATCTCCAGAGCCTGAACGTGAGGGGCCTGTTCCCGGCCGGCGAAGGCGCGGGCTACGCGGGTGGCATCCTTTCGGCCGGCGTAGACGGCATCAAGGTCGCCGAGGCGGTGGCCCGGGCGATCGTGGGCGAAGCGGCCGCGGCCTGACCGTCAGCGCGCCAGCCAGCGGGCCGGGAGACGATACTCGGGCCGCGTGGGCCGCAGGATGTCGAGCCCCACCAGAAGGCCCAGCCCCAGGAACCGGAACATGATCCGCAACGTCTGCATGGAGCCCTCCTGATCGATCCCGCAACGATCAGCAAGGCTTCCGGTTGCACGGAGTCGATGACGAGACGATGTCAGCCCGAAAAACAGAGCGGCCCGGGATTGCTCCCGGGCCGCGCCGTTGTCTCGCTGAATGTCGCCGCAACTAGTTGCGGGCGGTATCCACCAGCTTGTTCTTGGTGATCCAGGGCATCATGGCGCGCAGGCGCTGGCCGACTTCCTCGATCTGGTGCTCGGCGCCGCGACGGCGGGTGGCCTTGAAGCTGGGCGCGCCGACCGCGTTCTCCTGCATGAAGTCGCGGACGAAACGGCCCGACTGGATGTCCTCCAGCACGCGCTTCATCTCGGCCTTCGTCTCGGCCGTGACGATGCGCGGGCCGGTGACGTACTCGCCGTACTCGGCGGTGTTCGAGATCGAGTAGTTCATGTTGGCGATGCCACCTTCGTAGATCAGGTCCACGATCAGCTTCACCTCGTGCAGGCACTCGAAGTAGGCCATCTCGGGGGCGTAGCCCGCCTCGACCAGCGTCTCGAAGCCGGCGCGGATCAGTTCCACGAGGCCGCCGCACAGCACGGCCTGCTCGCCGAACAGGTCGGTCTCGCATTCCTCGCGGAAGTTGGTCTCGATGATGCCCGAGCGACCGCCGCCGATGGCGGAGGCGTAGGCCAGGCCCAGGTCCATGGCATTGCCCGTGGCGTTCTGGTGCACCGCGATCAGGCACGGCACGCCGCCGCCCTTCTGGTACTCGCCGCGCACGGTGTGGCCCGGGCCCTTGGGCGCGACCATCAGCACGTCGACGCTGGCCTTCGGCTCGATGAGGCCGAAGTGCACGTTCAGGCCGTGGGCGAACAGCAGGGCGGCGCCGTCGCGGATGTTGGGCTCGATCTCGTTCGTGTAGATGCCGCGCTGCAGCTCGTCGGGCGCCAGCACCATCAGCACGTCCGCCCACTTGGCGGCTTCGGCCACGCTCATGACCTTCAGGCCGTCGGCCTCGACCTTCTTGGCGGTCGCCGAGCCGGGCTTCAGCGCCACGGCCACGTTCTTCGCGCCGGAGTCGAACAGGTTCAGCGCGTGGGCGCGACCCTGGCTGCCATAGCCTACGATGGCGATCTTCTTGTCCAGGATGCGGGAAATGTCGGCGTCGCGGTCGTAGTAGACGCGCATGTTTGTTCTCCTAGGACAATGAAACCTGCCGCATCCGCGCAACGGCGGCGCAGCAAAGCCGGGGGTGTGAAGCGTTTTTTTGCGAGGAGGTCAAGGGAGCCCGCCGTCGCGGGGCGCCGGCCGGGTCAGGTCGAAGGCGATCCGGAAATGCCGGCCCGGCCGATTGAGCTCGTAGGCCAGGGTGGCGCCGGGCTGGATCTCCAGGGCCCAGACGTTGGTCAGCGAGGCGGTGAGGTTCTGGCGCTCGAACAGCGCCTTCGAGAAGGCGTCCGCCGGGAACTCCTGGCGCGAGGCGGTGCCGGGCCCGGCGGTCGCCCCGCCATATTGGCTGACCGCGTCCTCGGTCCCGTCGGCGTGGCGGTGGTCGTGCTTCAGGACCAGGCCCTGGCCGGTGCGGGTGACGACCCAGGTGCGGGAGCGATCGGCGCCCACCGCCACCGGCATGCGGACCTGGTCGGTGGTGCAGTCCTGCACGCGGACGCTGATCGGCCCCGCGAAGGCCGCGTCGGCGGCCGTGGGCGGCGAGGCGAGGCGCCCCTCGAAGCTCTGGCCGCACAGCGCGCGCAGGCGCTCGAAGAAGGCGTCCGACGGCGACGGGTCGGCCGGCGCACGCTGGAACGCGGCGCAGCCCAGGAGGATGACGGCGAGGAGGAAGCGGTTCATGATCCTCATAGACACTGGAGAGCGGGCCAAAAAGAAGCCCCGTCCGGATCCCGGCGGGGCTGGTGTGCGGTCTGTGCTTGCGTCTCTAGACTAGCGCGCAACATCCCTCACCGGCCCACGGGGAGCGGTCCGAGTAAGGCTTACGAGCTGCGAAAGGGGCGCGCGCATGCGACATGCTTACCTTGGCGCGCGAAGCTTGGCAAAGACGGTCCATGATCGAGGTCACGCCTCACATCACCCTCGCGGACGACGAGGTCCAGGTGCGGGCGGTCCGCGCCTCGGGGCCTGGCGGTCAGCACGTCAACAAGGTTTCGACGGCGATCGAGCTCAGGTTCGACGTGCGCGCCTCGCCGTCCCTGCCCGAGCCGGTGCGCGCGCGACTCTACAAGTTGTCCGGAAACCGGCTGACCATGGACGGCGTCCTGGTGCTGGTCGCCCAGGAGCACCGGAGCCAGGAGATGAACCGCCAGGCCGCCGTCGAGCGGCTGCTGGACCTGGTCCGCGAGGCGGCCAAGCCCCCGCCCCCGCCGCGCAAGAAGACCAGGCCTACCTACGCCTCGAAGCTGAAGCGGCTGGAGGGCAAGTCGAAGCGATCGAGCGTGAAGGCGATGCGGGGGCGTCCGCGGGGGGACGACTGAGCCCTACTCGACCTCGGTGACCTCGGCCGCCGGCACGTACTTCTTGATGCTCTCGATCGCGTCCTTCGCGCCGGACTTCGAAGCGTAGCCCTCGGTCGAGAAGATGGTCTCGCTATTGTACTTGAACCGGACGCGGAACTCGCCGGCCTTGTCCTTGTAGATCTCGAACTTGTGGGCCATCTGGCGCCTCCTTGGAAACAGAACCCCCGAGGCGTCAGGATAGGCCTGCGCAGGCGCATACGGTCAAGGCGCCCACGGCGCTGGCAACCTTTGGCCGCAATCGCCTATAAGGTGGCCCCATGTTCCGAGCGCCCCTGATCGCCAGCCTTGGCCTTGCCGCCGGCCTGGCCGCCTGCACGCCCTCCCTCGGCCCGCCCCCGCCCGGCGGTCCCCCGCCCCGGCCGACGCCGACGCGGCCGCCGCCGATGGTCGGCGGCGCGGAGTTCTCGGCCAGTGATTTCGCCTGGTCGCAACGCCCCGGGCAGAACGTGATCGCGGGCCGCGTGACCTATCGCCAGGGGTCGGTTCGCTTCACCTGCGCCGGCGCCACTGTGGTTCTAACCCCGGAAACGCGCTGGTCGACCCGGCGTATGGCGGCCCTCTACGGCTCCACCGAACGCGCCGCCCTGCCGGCCGACGAGGTCCGGGCCCGCACGCCCAATGCGCCCCCCGGCGACGCCGGTCCGTTCGTGAAGCGCACCACGTGCGACGACGCCGACCAGTTCGCCTTCGGCGGCCTGGCCGACGGCGCCTGGTACGCCATCACAGTGGCCCGTCCGGCCGTCGGCAAGGGCGAGACGGTGGCCCTGATGCGCCGTGTCGTGGTGCGGGGCGGACGGCTGGTGAACGTGACGCTCTGATCGGTCAGAGCCAGCCGACCAGCCGCGCGGTCTGATATCCCGCCAGCGCCAGGACGAGGCCGCCGACCGCAAAGGTCAGCGTCCGGATCGGCGCGATGCGGACGACGAGGCCCGCCAGCGGGGCGGCCAGCAGCCCGCCCAGGATCAGGCCGCCCACGGCCGAGAGGTGTTGGCCGAGGCCTTCCGCCTCCTTCCAGTGGCCGCTCAGAAGCGCCGCCAGGAAGGCCGCCGAAATGGTGGCGGTGACGAAGAATTCCGCGGCGTTCGCCGTGCCGATGCTCTCCCTGGGCTCGGCGCCCGAGCCGACCAGCGCGCTGCTGACCGTGGGGCCCCAGCCGCCCCCGCCCACCGCGTCCAGGAACCCGCCGACGCCGCCCAGCGGACCGCTCCAGCGGGCCGGGAACGGCCGCGGCGTGGTGGCCCGCCAGGCGCGGTAGATGATCAGCACGCCCATGAGCGCGAGGTAGCCGGTGATGAAGGGCTTCAGTACGCCCCCATCGATGGAAGTCAGCACGAAGGCGCCGATCGCGCCGCCGATGCAGCCGCCCAGCGCAAGCGGCGCGAACAGCTTCCAGTTCACGTTGCGATTGACCGCGTGGGAGCCGGCCGAGGCGGCCGTCGTGAACACCTCGGCTGCATGGACCGTGGCGGAGGCTGTCGCCGGTGGCACGCCGAAGCTCAGCAGGACGGTGGACGAGATGACGCCATAGGCCATGCCCAGGGCGCCATCCACGATCTGGGCCAGGAAGCCCACGAAGGCAAAGATCAGGAAGTCGTGCATCGGGTCCGCTCCGCGAGGCGCGGACCTTCTGCATTTATTCCTACTTAGTCGATAGGCTTAGGCTAACAGGCTGTCCAGAAATTCTAGTGCACGCGGGCGCGGCCGATCTCCAGGCCGCCACCCTCGCCCACCCGGACGTCGATGACCGTCCCGTCTTCCAGGTCGCCCTGAAGGAGCTTGCGGGCGATGGGATCGATCAGGTCCTTCTGGATCACCCGCTTCAGCGGCCGGGCGCCATAGACCGGATCGTAGCCGCGCTCGCCCAGCCAGTGCAGCGCTGCGTCGTCGAGGGCCAGCGACATGCGCCGGTCGGCGAGCAGCTTCTCCACCCGCTGGAGCTGGATCTTCACGATGCCGTCCATCTCCGAGCGGCCCAGCCGCTTGAAGAGGATGATCTCGTCGATCCGGTTCAGGAACTCGGGGCGGAAATGCCTGCGGACATCCTCCATGACAGCCGGCCGGGCCTTCTCGACATCCTCGCCGTCATCAAGGGCGGCCAAGTGCTGCGAGCCCATGTTCGAGGTCATGATGATCAGGGTGTTGCGGAAGTCGACCGTCCGGCCCTGGCCATCGGTCAGGCGACCGTCGTCCAGCACCTGCAGCAGCACGTTGAAGACGTCCGGGTGAGCCTTCTCGACCTCATCGAACAGCACCACCTGGTAAGGCCGCCGGCGCACCGCCTCGGTCAGCGCCCCGCCCTCGTCGTAGCCGACGTAGCCGGGAGGCGCGCCGATCATGCGGCTGACCGAGTGCTTCTCCATGTACTCGCTCATGTCGAGGCGGGTGATCGCCTGCTCGTCCGAGAACATGAACTCGGCCAGCGCCTTGGTGAGTTCGGTCTTGCCGACGCCCGTGGGGCCCAGGAACAGGAACGAGCCGATCGGCCGGTTCGGGTCCTGCAGCCCGGCGCGCGCCCGGCGCACGGCGTCGGAGACGGCGACCAGCGCCTCCTCCTGGCCCACCACGCGGCCGCGCAGGCTGTCTTCCATGCGCAGCAGCTTCTCGCGCTCGCCCTCCAGCATCTTCTCGACCGGCACGCCGGTCCAGCGGCTGACCACGGCGGCGATCTGCTCGGCGTCCACGACCTCGGGGGTCATGGCGTCGGCCTGGCCCTCCGCGGCCTCAGCCTCGGCCAGCCGCTTCTCGAGCTGCGGGATCTCGCCATAGGCGATCTCCGACGCCCGTTGCAGGTCGCCCCGCCGCTGGGCGGCGGAAAGCTCTGCGCGCAGACGATCCAGCGCCTCGCGCGCTTGGGCCGCCGAGCTGACCTTCTCCTTTTCCGCCTTCCAGCGGGCGGTCATCTCGGCCGACTGCCCTTCGAGGTCGTCCAGCTCTTCCTCAAGCTTCTCGAGACGTGCCTTGGAGGCCGCATCGGTCTCCTTCGACAGGGCCTCGCGCTCGATCTTCAGCTGCACGACCCGCCGGTCGATCTCGTCCAGTTCCTCGGGCTTTGAGTCCACCGCCATCCGCACGCGGCTGGCCGCCTCGTCCACCAGGTCGATGGCCTTGTCCGGCAGGAAGCGGTCCGTGATGTAGCGGTTCGAGAGCGTCGCCGCGGCCACGATGGCGCTGTCCGAGATGCGCACCCCGTGGTGGACTTCGTACTTCTCCTTCAGGCCGCGCAGGATCGAGACGGTGTCCTCCACCGTCGGCTCCTCCACGAACACGGGCTGGAAGCGGCGGGCCAGCGCGGCGTCCTTCTCCACATGCTTGCGATACTCATCGAGCGTCGTGGCGCCGACGCAGTGCAGCTCTCCGCGGGCCAGGGCCGGCTTGAGGAGGTTCGAGGCGTCCATCGCCCCGTCGCTCTTCCCGGCGCCCACCAGGGTGTGCATCTCGTCGATGAACAGGATGATCGAGCCCTCGGCCGCGGTCACCTCGTTCAGCACCGCCTTCAGCCGCTCCTCGAACTCGCCGCGATACTTCGCGCCGGCGATCAGGGAGCCCATGTCGAGGGACAGAAGCTTCTTGTCCTTCAGCCCCTCGGGCACGTCACCGTTGATGATGCGCAGGGCGAGGCCTTCGACGATGGCCGTCTTGCCGACGCCCGGCTCGCCGATGAGGACAGGATTGTTCTTGGTCCGGCGCGACAGCACCTGGATCGTGCGGCGGATCTCCTCGTCCCGGCCGATGACCGGGTCGAGCTTGCCGTCCTTCGCGGCCTGGGTCAGGTCGCGCGCATAGCGCTTCAGGGCGTCATAACCCTCCTCGGCCGAGGCGGAGTCGGCCGTGCGACCCTTGCGGACCGCGGTCGCGGCGTCCTCCAGGCCCTTGGCCGTGACGCCGGCGGCCTTCAGCACATTGGCCGCCTCGCCGCCTTCCTTGGCGATGGCCACCAGTAGGCGCTCGGTGGTGACGAAGGCGTCGCCCGCCGCCTTGGCGCCCTGTTCGGCCTCCGCGAACACGCGCGCCGTTTCGGGCTTCATGTAGAGCTGGCCAGAGCCGCCCTCCACCTTGGGCAGCTTGCCCAGGGCGGCCTCGGCAGCCTTGTCCACTTCATCCGGCCGACCACCGGCGCTCTGGATCAGGGTTCGCGTCAGCCCGTCGCGCTCCTCCAGCAGGACTTTGAGGATGTGCTCCGGCGCAAGCTGCTGATGTCGCCGCGCGAGCGCCAGGCTCTGCGCCGACTGGATCGCCTGCTTGGCGCGGTCGGAATAGATGTCGATGTTCATTCAGGTCCCCACTCAGGCGGAAACTCAGACGGCCGCCTCCTGGAAGCACGACCGCCCGGCTCAACGGATGTAGTGTGGCCCCGGCGCCACACAAGGCGCCTTGCGCAGGATCAAGCGCCGTCAGTTCGGAGGATTGTGCTTCTCGACGAAGGCCATGGTCGCCGCGAGCATTTCCGAGCGGGTTTCGCCACGCGACAGCCAGTGATCCTCGCCCTTCTGGACGATCAGTTCGTAGGGCTTGCCGGCCTTCTTGAGCGCATCCGCCATGATCTGGCTCTGCTCCAGCGGCACGACCGTGTCGTCGCGGCCGTGGATGATGAGGATGGGGATGTCGATCTTGCTGGCCTGAAGGGCGGGCGAGACCTCTGCGAGCGCCGGATCGTTCAGGCTTGTCACGCCCATGAAGCGTTTCCAGTACCGCTGCGCCGCCTTGCCCTCGTCATCCACCATGCGACGCAGATCTGATACGCCCGCGACCGAAACGGCGCAGCGATAGATCCCACGGTCCAACGCCGCGCCCGCCAACGCGGCATAGCCCCCGTAGCTGGCGCCGACGATGCAGACGCGTTTGGGATCGACGACTCCCTGCCCGATCAGGTGGCGGACACCGTCCGACAGGTCGGTCTGCATCTTCTTGCCCCATTGGCCATAGCCGGCTTCGAGGTGGCTCAGTCCCAGGCCGTCTGAACCACGGAAGTTCACCTGCAGCACCGCATAGCCGCGGGACGCCATGGCCTGGGCCCACCAGTCGAATCCCGGCTCGTCGCGCGCGGCTGGACCGCCATGCGGGAAGACGATCAGGGGGAGGCCCTTCGGCGCGCGCCCTTGGGGCGTGGTGAGGTATCCGCTCAGGTCCAGGCCGTCCGCGGCCTTGAACCGGATCGCCTGGACCGGCGCGATGTCCTCCGCTGACAGCTTCTGGTAGCGACCGCCCAGCCATTCGGCCCGCTTCGTTGTCAGGTCGACCAGGGCATAGGCGGGCCCCTCGGTCGGCGAATCGGCCAGCACGACGATCTTCTTGCGATCCTGGGACCAGGATTCGAGCGTCACACGATCCCCCTTGAAGGCGTTCCGGACGCCGTTCCAGGCCGCCTGATCGCGGGGATCGAAGAAGGTGTAGCGATCCTCGTCGCCGACCAGGGCGTGGTATCCGATCAGGCGGCTGGTCGCCGGGTCGACAATCAAGCCGTCGGCATTGTCGATGGGCAGCGTCTCGCCCCACCCCGCGGTCGAAATCTCGCGGAACGTCATGCCCTTCTCGCCGTCCTCGCCGACGACGACCGATTTTCCGTCCCGGCCCAGTCCGGCCAGGAACGGTGGCGAGATCTTGGCGACGACAGCATGCGCGACCGGCCATCCGGCTCCGTCGCGGAGGCGCAGGGTCCAGCGCCCGCTCTCTGTCTCCCAATCCGCCTTGGCGATCACCTGGCCGCCTTCGTCCAGGACCATGCGCACAGTGTGCCGCGTACCCACCTCAAGCAGCTCGGGCCGGTCGGTCTTCAGGTTCATCCTGAAGTACGTCAGCGTGCCCCAGTTCTGGGGAAAGGTGATGCCCGGCAGGAACAGCGTCGGCGCGCCGTTGATCATGTGCACCCTGGGCGGCCCCGCCAGCACATTGAGCGACGCCCCCAGGTTTTCATTCCGGTCGCGAATGTTGGTGCCCGAGCCGCCCTGGCTGATCGAGCCCTGCAGCAATGGAAACACCTTCTGGCTCGGCAGATTGTACCGATAGCCCATCATGTATTCGCTGCGGTCGCCCGTCATGCCCAGGATCTGCGCCGTGCGGGAGGTGGAGACGATCAGGTTGTCGTTGCCCACCCAATCGAGGCGACGGACCTTGGCCGCGCCCACCGCGCGCAGCGTCATCTCACCGCCTGCAATCGGTCGCACGCCGAGCAGCCGCTGCTCGCCGTTCGAGATCGCGACCGCCAGCAACGTCCCGTCCGGGGATATCTCGATGCGTTCGATCGAGGGGAGACCGCCGTACGCCTCCAGAGGCGCCGCCGTGGCGCACGTAAACAACCCGAGCGCCGCCACAAGGCCCGCCGCCCAACGCACAAAACGCATATCGATAAAGCCCCCGCCCCTACGCAATCACAGATTGCCGTGACGGCTGGCGCTCCGCAATACGCTAAGGCGGAGCTAGTTCAGCTCTTCCTTCTTCAGGGGCTCTGCCGGCAGCGGGGCGACCGGAACGCCATCCTCGACCAGCTCGCGGACCTCCTTCGGCGTCGCCTGGCCATAGATGCCGCGGTCCTCGGCGCGGCCTTCGTGGATCGCGCGGGCTTCCGAGGCGAAGGCGTCGCCGACGTCGTCAAAGTTCTCTTCCACGTGACGGCGCACGCGGCCGGCGGCCTCCATCATCATGGCCTGCAGCTTGGCGGGACTCGCCTCGCGGACGGTCCTCTTCGTGCCCGTGACCGCCGGGGCCATGATCTGTTTGCGGACCATCTTGGAGGCGCACATCGGGCACTCGATCAGGCCGCGCCCCTGCTGGTCGTCAAAGTCGGCCGACGACGAGAACCAGCCCTCGAATTCGTGTTCGTGTTCGCAGGTGAGAGCGTAGCGGATCATCTGGTTCGTCTAGGGGCCGGCGAAGGCCCGGGCATTGATCAAATTCGGTATAGCCGCCCGAGCCTTAGCGGCCGCGGCCGGGTCGATGTCGGCCAGAAGCACGCCCGGCTCGTCATGGTCAAGCTTTGCAATGACCTCGCCCCAGGGCTCGACGACCAGCGAGCGGCCGTACGTGCCCCGTCCGTCCTCGTGGTAGCCGCCCTGCGCGGCGGCCAGCACCCAGGCTCCGGTCTCGATAGCGCGGGCGCGCATCAGCACCTCCCAATGGGCCTCTCCCGTTGGCCGGGTGAACGCGGCGGGAATGGTGATCACCTCAGCGCCCGCCAGGGCCAGGGCGCGGTGCAGCGCCGGGAAGCGCAGGTCGTAGCAGATGGTGAGGCCCATCTTCACGCCGTCGACGTCCGCGACCACCGCCCGGTCGCCGGGCTCGTAGGTGGCCGACTCCCTGGCCGTCTCGCCGGTCGGCAGGTCCACGTCGAACATGTGCAGCTTGTCGTAGGTGGCGGCGATCCCGCCGTCGGGCGCGATCAGCACCTGCCGGTTCGCCGCCTTGCCGTCCTCGCGGAGCACCAGAGCCGAGCCGACGTCGATCCAGACGCCCAGGTCCCGCGCCGCCTCGCGCAGCCCGTTCACCACCGGGTCGTCCGCCAGGAGGGTGAGCTGCGGCAGCAGGGCCTCGCGGTCCTTCTGCAGGATGTTCGTGCCTTCGGGGGTCAGGATGAAGCGGGCGCCGCCTGCGGCCGCCTCACGGACCAGCGGCAGCACATGCTCCAGCGCCGCCGCATGGGTGGCGGGCGTGCGGGTTTGGACGAGGGCGACCTTCATGGCCGCCCCTATAGCGCGATCAGGCCGCCTGGAGCAGCGGGTCGAGCTTTCCGTCGCGCTCCAGCGCCATCATGTCGTCGCAGCCGCCGATGTGGCGTTCACCGATGAAGATCTGCGGGAAGGTCATGCGGCCCGACCGCTGGACCATCTCCTGCTTCTTCTCGGGATCGAAGGCGGCCTCGATCTCGGTGAACTCGACGCCCTTCTGCTCCAGCAGGCTCACGGCGCGGATGCAGTAGGGGCAAAAGGGCTTGGTGTAGATGGTGACCTTGGGCATGGCGCTCCAACGGGCAGGGTGTCAGCAAAGCTTCATATGGTGAGTCCGGCGGCGGCCTGAACCCTGGCCACCACGGCCAAATCGACGCGGGCCGCGCCGGCGGCCTTGAGGGCCCGCGCGCAGCCCTCGGCAGTGGCGCCGGTGGTGAGGACATCGTCGATCAGCAGGATCCGCAGCCCCTCCACCTGCCCCTGCCGACGGGCGGGCACATCGAACGCCCCGGCGACATTCCGCCGGCGGCCGGATCCCGACTTGCCGCCCTGGGTCGCCGTCGCTCTCCGGCGCACCAAGGCGTCCGGCAGGTAGGTCGTACCGCTCAACGCCGCCAGCGGACGCGCGATCTCGGCAGCCTGGTTGTAACGTCGCCGAAGCAGGCGGAGCGGGTGCAATGGGACCGGCACGATCGCGTCGGCGCCTTCGATCAGGTCGTGGGCGCTGCGGGACAGCCAACGGGCGAACAAGGGCGCTAGGTCCAGCCGGTCGGCATGCTTGAGCTGCAGGATCGGCTCCCGCGAGGTCTCGTCATAGAGGCACGCCGCGCGCGCCGCATCGAATGCGCGCGGCTTGGCCAGGCAGGCGGCGCAACGAGCTCCGGTGTCATACTCGAAAGGCGTTCCGCAACCGTCGCACACAGGCCCGTCCAGAAAGTGGATGCGGCTCCAGCTCTCCGCAGAGAACCCGCCCGCCAGCGGCCGCGGGCCGCCGTCCAGGGTCTGGGGCGGGAACAGCATGTCGAGCGCCCCGCGCCAGGCGGCCTGAAACCGGGGCTTCCAAGTCGCGGCGAATTCGCCATGTTCCGCGTCCATGTCGGCCTCATCCCCCGCGAGCCCGCCCAGGCTCTTCGACCGCGCCCTGCACCGCAAGCGTCTGGACCGCGCGGCCCGGGACTATGCGAACGCCGACTTCCTCCAGCGCCGGGCGGCCTTTGACGTCGCCGAGCGCCTGGCGCCCATCATGCGCACCTTCCCCCTGGCCGTCGACCTCTCGGCGCGCGGGGGCGCGTTCCGCGAAGCGCTAGCTATGGAGGCGCCCAACAAGGTCGATGTGCTGATCGAGGCCGACCTCTCGCACCGGATGCTCTCCGGCCGGGGCGGGGTCCAGGTCGTGGCTGACGAGGAACGCCTGCCTTTCGTCGACGCGAGCCTCGACCTGATCGTCTCGACGCTGGGCCTGCACTGGACGAACGACGTGGTCGGCGCGCTGGTCCAGGCGCGCCTGGCGCTGAAGCCGGACGGTCTCTTCATCGGGGCGTTCCTCGGCGGCGTGACCCTGACCGAGCTGCGCCAATCGCTGGTGGCGGCCGAGAGCGAGATCCTGGGCGGCGCCGGCAGCCGCGTCTCGCCGTTCGCCGACGTAGCGGACGCTGCGGGCCTGCTGCAGCGCGCGGGATTCTCGCAGCCCGTGGCCGACGTCGACACCGTGACCGTCACTTACGATCACCCGCTGAAGCTGATCCTCGACCTGCGCCAGATGGGCGAGACCAGCGTGCTCGCCGACCGCCACCCCAAGCCCCTGACCCGCCGGCTGCTGGAACGGGCGTCCGAGATCTACTTCGAGCGGTTCGGCACAGACGATGGGCGCATCCCGGCCACCTTCGAGATCGTCACCCTGACCGGCTGGGCGCCGGCGCAAGCTGCGCCATAAGCCTTTGTTCACCATGCCTCGCGACAGTCGGCGCGGGGCCAGCCGCGGTCGATGAGGGCCAGGCCGGCAATGGGGGGCGGTCGTCAGGGGGAGTGTCTGGCGTGCGTCCAAGGAATCTGCGCCGTCTGCTGGTCGGCGCCATCGCCATCACGCTCGCCGGCTGCGCGACGAGCTCCGCTCCGCCTGTGAAGCACAGCGGTGGCGGGAGCAGCGGCAGTCTGGCCTATCTGGACGTCGGCCTCGCAACCCAGGCCGGCGCCTTCGAGGCCTACACCCGCAGGGCGGCGGCCATCGACCCGGCCTTCTCCGGCCCCGACGAGATCGGCGCGCGATTGCGCACCGCCGCCGGGTACGAGCCACGCCAGCTCGAGGCCAGCATGATCGCCTATGCCGCCCTGGCGGCGATGCAGGAGCCACAATTCGTGAGGGGCGTCCGCGCGGCCAGCCGCGACCTCGGCCGACGGCTGGTCAACGATCCCGACAGCGCCCTGGCCCTGCCCGGCGGGACGGCCGCAGCCGCCCGCGCCAATGCCGCCCTCGTCCAACGTGGCCAGGCCCTGGCCAGCGCCGGCGCGCGGGTGAAGAAGACGTCGTACTCGATCCAGCATCAGGCGTGGTCGCGTGCCCGGGTGCCGAACGGACCGCAGCGGCTGGCGGCCGTGAAGTCGGCGGCGGGTTACCGCGCAGACCCTGGCGACAGGACCCGCCTGACGTCGGCGCTGGCGGACGGCGGTCGGCGGGGTGGTGGCAGCCCGGTGGTCAACCGGGCGGTGGCCGTCGCCGCACTCACCATCCTTGGCCAGGACGGCCCCGCGCGCAGTCTGATGAGCGAGCGTCGGAGCGGCCAGTGCCTGCGCACGGCCAAGCTCAACTTCCACCAATGCCTCGCAGCGGCCGGCACACATTACGAGGACATCTATTGCCTGGGGGTCCATGCCATGGCGGACCCCGGTCAGTGCGTCGTCGACGCCACCCGGCCAGTGCGGCGGGCCAGCCTGGACTAGGGTCGCCAGACGCCGACCCGGCCCTTGCCGCCGGCGGCGACGCAGGTTCCTTGGCCGCAGGCGATGGCGTGGAACGCCTCGTCATCGACCTGCCGCCAGGTCCGTCCCGCATCTTCGCTGACGGAAGTCCCGCGCGGGCCGACGGCGATCAGGGTGCGACCGTCGAGTCGGCCGACGCCTTCCATCAAGCGCGGTGTCCCGGCATGCGGCGGCAAGCTCCAGCCCGCGCCGTCGGCGGTGACCGCGATGCCGGGTCCCGGCCGGAGTTCGTCTTTGTAGTCGCCGCCGACCACCACCGCTCGCCCCGGCCCCAGGGCGAGGCCTCCGAACAGCCCGGCCGTGCCGCTCGCCACCATCGGCGTCTCAGACACGCTCCAGGTGACGCCGTCGTCGGTCGAGCGGTGAACCCGCCCCTTTGCAAGACCGCCCGAGACGATCCAGAGGTCCGAGCGCCCGCCGACGAACAGCGCCGAGTTGCTGGCGGCGAAGGCGGCTTCGCCGGGAGCCACCGGGGGCCCGGGAATACGGACCCACTTCCGTCCGCCGTCGCGCGTCCGCAGCAGGAACCACCGGCCATCCACTGGATCGCCGAGGACGTAGCCGGTCCGCCGGTCGCGGAACACGATGGTGTCGAAGAAGGCCCCGGGCTCGACGACCTCATGCACGGCAATCCAGGTGCGGCCGCCGTCGGTCGAGCGGAACAGGCGCGCCAGGCCCTTCGCCGCCTCCCCGGCGCTCATCAGCACCTGCGTCCGGGCGTCGGGCGTGGCCACCCCGCGGAAGTCGTAGCTCTCGCCGCCAGGCGTCGGGAGCCGTCGCCAGCTGACACCACCGTCGCGACTGACCGCGTAGGTTCCCTTCGAGCCCGAGACATGCAGCGTCCCGTCCGGTGACACCGCGGCGGCGCGGAGCGTGACGTCGGTGCGGTCCAGCGTCGAGACGCGCCACCCCGCGCTCCAGGCGCTGGGAGCAAGCGCCAGCGCGATCAGAGCGCCAAGACCCCAGCTCCGCATCATCAGTCCCCCAAGAGATGCAGCGCCAGCTCGCGCCGATGCGGCCGCTGGCGGTGTTCGAAGAGATAGACCCCCTGCCAGGTCCCCAGGGCGAGGCGACCGCCGATCAGCGGGATCGAGAGCTGCACGCCGGTCAGCACCGCGCGCAGGTGCGCCGGCATGTCGTCCGGGCCTTCGTCCTGGTGGCGGTAGGCGGAGCTCTCGGGGGCGACCCGGGCGACCCAGTCCTCGAGGTCGCGCCGGACGTCTGGATCGGCGTTCTCCTGGATGACCAGCGATGCCGAGGTATGGCGGCAGAAGAGGGTCAGGAGGCCAGCGTCCATCCGTTGCGCCAGCGTCCAGTCAGCCACCTGGCGAGTGATCTCCAGCAGCCCTTGGCCGGGTGTGCGCACCTCCAGCAGATGCACGGCCTGGCGCATCAGGCGAGACGCGCCTTCATCGAACAGACCAGGCCCTCAGGGCGGAACTCCAGCCGCACGGCGCCCTTCAACTCCTCGGAAAGCCCCTGCTCCAGCAGCCGAGTGCCGAAGCCCCGTTTGATACCCGCCCTTACAGGAGGGCCGCCCGTTTCCCGCCAGGTGAGAGCCAGCGTCTCGCCGTCGACGGTCCAGCGGACCTCGACCCGCCCTTCGGGCGTGGAGAGCGCCCCGTGCTTGACTGCGTTCGTGGCCAGCTCGTGCATCGCGAGGGCCAGAGCCACGGCCGCCTTGGGTTCCAGCATCACCAGCGGGCCGCTGGCCGTCAGGCGTCCCTCGCCGGGGTCGTGAGGCGCCACGGCGCTTCCCAGGATCTGGCTGATCGAACCACCATCCCAGTCCTGGCGGGTGAGGACATCGTGCGCCGAGGCCAGCGCCGCGAGCCGCCCCTCGAACGCCTCGCGCGCCAGCCGCGAGGCGCCGCTCGTCCGGAACGACTGCCAGGCGATGGCCTGGACGATGGCCAGGGTGTTCTTCACCCGGTGGTTCAGTTCGTTGACCAGCAGCCGCTGGTGCTGTTCCGCCGCCTTCCGCTCGGTGATGTCGACGTTCGTGCCGACCATCCGCACCGGCGCGCCGTCGGCGCCGAAGACGAAGCGGGCGGCGCCCTCGATCCAGCGGACCGCCCCGTCGTCGCGGACAATCCGGAACTCGTAGTTAACGAGGTCCCGTCCGGCGGCGATGGCGTCGGCCGTCTCGGCGTCGATGCGGGCGAGGTCCTCCGGGAGGACGCGCCGACGGAAGTGGCTGGTATGGCCCTCGAAGGTCCCGCGCGCGAGGCCGAAGATGTCCTCCATCTCGCCGGTCCAGGTGGCCGCGCCGCTGGGGATGTCCCAGTCGAAGATGCCGATGGCGTGCGCGCCCACCGCGAGCCCCAGGCGCTCGCGCGCCTCACGCGTCGCCTG
Source organism: Phenylobacterium kunshanense (assembly GCF_003254525.1). Taxonomy (GTDB): domain Bacteria; phylum Pseudomonadota; class Alphaproteobacteria; order Caulobacterales; family Caulobacteraceae; genus Phenylobacterium; species Phenylobacterium kunshanense. The sequence goes on along the minus strand of NZ_QFYS01000004.1, from coordinate 228,092 downwards.
TTCGGCCAGCACCCGCTCCGTCACGTCGATTACGCAGACGCCCAGGCCCTCGTCGCCTAGGGGCGCGACCCGGTATTCCTGATAGTGGCCCGGTCGGTTCTCGGATGGCCGGGTCAGCCGGCCCGCCACCCGGTCATCCATCCCCCGCCGCAGCACGACCGTGAACGGAGAGCGCTCGGCGCCCGGGAACAGATCCCACAGCGAGCGCCCCAGCACTTCCGAGGCCGGTCGTTCGAAATAGGTTTCCGCCGCCTCGTCGTTGAGCAGGGCGACGCGCCAGTCCCGATCGAGCACGTAGTAGACGTCGCCGATCCCGGCGACCACGGCCGCGAGGCGGCTGTCATCCTGCAGGCGGGTGTTCGACTGGCTCAAGGCGCTCATGGGTCTGCCACTCGCCCCATGAAGGCACAGGAGGGTTAACCCGTCACGACCTCAGATGCACACGGCTCAATCGGCGCGTACAGTCAGACGAGATCGCGGAGCCAGGCCACCAGCGGCGCATCCGCCGGCGGCATCGGATAGCGGTCCATACCGTTGGGCTTCACCCAGGCCATGGCCTTGTGCTCGCGGTTGGTGACGATCCCTTCCCAGCGTCGCACGAGATAGAGCGGCATCAGCAGGTGGAAGCTCTCGTATTCGTGGCTGGCGAACACGAAGGGCGCGAGGCAGGCGTGGCTGACCCGGATCCCCAGCTCCTCCTCCAACTCGCGGATCAGGCAGGCTTCGGGTGTCTCGCCCGGCTCGACCTTGCCGCCGGGAAACTCCCAAAGGCCGGCCAGTTGCTTGCCCTCGGGGCGCTGGCAGATCAGCACCCGCCCGTCGGGATCCACCAGGGCCGCGGCGGCCACGAGAACGATCGATTTGGTCATGCTCGCGGTGTTTCACGGCCTGCGGTCGAAGTGCAACTACCCTGACTATTCCGAGCCGATGGGTTGACTTTAACGGCGCGAACCCCGATGTGCTCCTTGCGTTCTTCGGGACGCTATCTGCGCTCCAGCCGCGTGGGGCCTCCTTTCGAGGCTCAGCCTGTCGAGCGCCGTGAGGCTTTCTCACCCGATGCGCCCATCACGCGGGGCGTCTCTCCAAAGACCGGCGCTTTGCGACCCGCGGATGAACCGTGAGGTCGTGTTCGGCGCATACGTGAAAGAATACCCTTTGACTCAATTCACCGACCTTGGCCTGGCCAAGCCGCTCCTCAAGGCGCTGGCCGACGAGGGCTACACCCAGCCGACGCCGATCCAGGCGCAGGCCATTCCCGGCGTCATGTCCGGCCGCGACCTGCTGGGCATCGCCCAGACCGGCACCGGCAAGACCGCCGCCTTCGCCCTGCCGATCCTCCACCGCCTGGCGGAAGACAAGAAGCCCGCCCCGCGCCGCAGCGCGCGGGTCCTGGTGCTGGCGCCGACCCGCGAGCTCGCCACCCAGATCGGCGAGAGCTTCAAGGCCTACGGCAAGCATATGGGCGTCACCGTCGCGGTCGTCTTCGGCGGCGTGAAGTACGGTGGCCAGATGCGCGCCCTGGCGCCCGGCGTCGACGTGCTGGTGGCCACCCCCGGCCGCCTGCTGGACCACCTGGGCGAGAAGTCGATCACCCTCGACGGCGTCGAGATCCTGGTGCTCGACGAGGCCGACCAGATGCTCGACATGGGCTTCATCGTCCCGATCCGGAAGATCGTGAAATACGTGCCCAAGATGCGGCAGAACCTGTTCTTCTCCGCCACCATGCCGGCCGAGATCGAGAAGCTGTCGGCCGAGATCCTGAACCCCAATCCGCTCAAGGTGTCGGTGACGCCGCAGGCGACGACGGTGGAGCGGATCAACCAGCGGGTCCTGTTCGTCGAGCAGCAGCGCAAGCGCGCCCTGCTGGCGGAACTGTTCGACGACGCCGGCTTCAAGCGCGTGATCGTGTTCACCCGCACCAAGCGCGGCGCCGACCGCGTGGCCCGCGGGCTTGAGCAGGTGGGCGTCGAGGCCGTCTCGATCCACGGCGACAAGAGCCAGGGCCAGCGCGAGCGCGCGCTCGCCGCCTTCAAGGCCGGCGAGGTCCGGGCCCTGGTGGCCACCGACATCGCCGCCCGCGGCATCGACATCGACGCGGTCAGCCACGTGGTCCAGTACGAACTGCCGAACGTGCCCGAAGCCTACGTCCACCGGATCGGCCGCACGGCCCGCGCCGGCGCCGACGGCTCGGCCGTGGCGTTCTGCGCCGACGACGAGCGGAACCTGCTGAAGGACATCGAGAAGGTGACGCGCCAGCGGATCCCCTCGTTCGACCGCCGCAACGACCGCCACCTCGGCGCCGCGACCGCGGCGATGCCGGAACCGACCCGCGAGAAGTCCGAACGCGCCGCTCGTCCGCAGGGGCAGAAGCAGGGTCAGGGCAAGGCCCAGCCGCACCGCGGCGGCCATGCGCCCAAGCGCAACCGCAACCATGCCGACGCCAAGCCGGGTCACCGGCCCGAGGGCGGCGGCCGTCCCGCGCAGGATGCGGCGAAGCCAGGCTTCAAGGGGCCGAGCCGTCGCCGTCGTGGGGGCGGAGGCGGCGGGAAGTCGGAAGGCGGCGGCGGATCGGGCCGCAGCGTCTGGTCGAACTTCTAGCGTCCGACTATTCACGGAGGCGGACGGCGCGTGAGCCGTCCGCCGATCCCGTGAGTCATGCCGCCCAGCCTCCGCGCCACCGCCGCCGCCACCCTCAGGGTCGTCCGCCGGTGGCCGCCTGTGCACGCTGTCGTGCACGCCCTGGCGCTACAGATCATCAAGACCCGCTGGGGCGAGCGGTTCGTCCGCGGCGTCGTGGGCCCTGAAGCCCAGACCGACGCCGAGTATCGCGCCTGGGTCGCCGCCCATGACACCCTGAGCGACGAGGATCGCGACGCGATCCGGCGGCACATCGACCGGATGCCGGAGCCGCCGCTGATCTCAGTGGTCATGACGGCCTACAGGTCCGATCCCTACCTGCTGCGCGAGGCGGTGGCCTCGGTGCGGACGCAGCTCTACCCGCATTGGGAACTCTGCATCGCCGAGGACCGCTCGCCCGGCGAGGAAACCTGGCGTCTGCTCAGCGAGCTGTCCGCCGAGGACGATCGGATCAGGATCGTGCGGCGGGACGTGAACGGCGGCATCGCCGCAGCCACCAATTCCGCGCTGGCGCTGGCCACCGGCGAGTTCGTGGCCTTCCTGGACCATGACGACCTGCTGGCCGAGCGAGCCCTCTACGAAGTCGCGGCCGAGCTGGAGACGCATCCCGACGCGGCGCTGATCTTCTCGGACGAGGACAAGATCGACGAGCGCGGCCGGCGCTCCCAACCCCATCACAAGACCGACTGGAACGCCGAGCTGATGCTGGGCGTGAACGCGGTGAACCACCTGACCGTCATCCGCCGCGACCTGCTCGCCGACCTCGGTGGACTGCGGGAGGGCTTCGACGGCGCCCAGGACCACGACCTGGTGCTCCGCGCCGCCGAGCGGGCGACGCCGGCGCGCATCCGGCACATTCCCTGGGTGCTGTACCACTGGCGCTGGCAGGGCAAGCAGGGCTCATTCTCGCGGGCGCGGGCCGCCGAGTGTGCGGCCGCCGCGGCGCGCGCTGTCGGTGAACATCTCTCGCGGACGGGCCAGCCGGCGGACGTGCAGGAGATGGCCGGAGCCGCGCGCTGGCTGCGGGTCCGCCGGCCGGTCTCCGAGCCGCGGCCGCTCGTCAGCATCATCGTCCCCACGCGCGACCGGGCCGAACTGGTCGCCCAGTGCGCGGACGGCGTACTGAACCGCACCGCCTATGCGCCGCTCGAACTGATCATCGTCGACAACGGCAGCGTCGAGCCCAAGACGCTGGCGCTGTTCGAGACCCTGAGGCGCGATGCGCGGGTGCGCGTCCTGCCGGCGCCCGGGCCGTTCAACTTCTCGGGTCTCAACAACCTGGCGGCCGCCGAGGCGCGGGGCGACGTGCTGGTCCTGCTGAACAACGACATCTCGATGATCGGCGACGACTGGCTGGACGAGCTGGTCGCCCAGGCCATGCGGCCGAACGTGGGCGCGGTGGGCGCCAAGCTGTTCTATCCGGACGGCAGCCTGCAGCACGCCGGCGTCGTCCTGGGCGTGGGCGACGTCCCGCAGCGGGTGGCCGGACACCTCTACGCCGGCGCCGGGGCGAACCATGTCGGCTATCAGGGGCACCTGGCGCTTGCGCGGAACGTGTCAGCCGTGACGGCCGCGTGCCTCGCCATCCGCAAGGACGTCTATCTGTCGGTCGGCGGGATGGACGCCGAGCATCTGGCCGTGGCGTTCAACGACGTCGACCTCTGCCTGAAGGTTCGGGCCGCCGGCTACGACATCGTCTGGACGCCCCACGCCGCCCTCTATCACCACGAGAGCGCCAGCCGGGGCTCGGATCTGGCGCCCGAGGCGGCCGCGCGGTTCCAGCACGAGGTCCAGGTGATGCGCGACCGCTGGGGCCCCGTGCTGGACGCCGACCCGTTCTATGGGCCGGTGTTCGACAAGCGCTTCACCAACTACCGGCTGGGCGATCCGCCCCACCGGGTCGCGCCGTGGCTCAGGACCGATAGTCGCCGTTGATCTCGACGTACCGCTTGGTGAGATCGCAGGTCCAGACGGTGGAGCTGGCCCGGCCGACGCCCACGTCCACCGACACTTCCAGCTCCTGCTTCTTCATGTAGGCGCTCATCTTGGCCTCGTCGTAGCTCTTGGCGATGAGGCCGTCCTGGGCCGCCCAATGGGGCCCGAACTTCACGCTCATGGAGTCCCGGTCCACCGGCTCGTCGGCCTTGCCCACGGCCATGACGATGCGGCCCCAGTTGGCGTCCTCGCCGGCGAAGGCGGTCTTCACCAGCGGGCTGTCGGCGATGGACTTGGCGATCCTGCGCGCCGAGGCGGCGGTCTCGGCGCCCGTCACAGTGATCTTGATGAACTTGGTCGCGCCTTCGCCGTCGCGGACGAGCTGGTGCGCGAGGTTCAGCAGAACCTGTTCCAGCTTGTCGCGGAAATCCGCCAGGCGCCTGTCGCCCGCGCGGCTGATCTTCGGGGCGCCCGACTGCCCGGTGGCGAACAGCAGGAGGGTGTCGTTCGTCGAGCGGTCGCCGTCCACGGTCACCGCGTTGAAGGTGTTGCGGGTGTAGAGGTTGCACAGCGCCTGCAGCGCGCCGGGCGAGATCGCAGCGTCGGTGACCACGAAGGCCAGCATGGTCGCCATGTCGGGCGCGATCATGCCCGAGCCCTTGCAGATGCCGCCGATGCGGACGGTCACGCCATCGATCTTCGCCTCGGCGTAGGCGCCTTTCGGGAAGGTGTCGGTGGTCATGATCGACCGGGCCGCGCCGCCCCAGTTGTCCTCGGCCAGGCGGCTCTCCAGCTCTGGCAGGCGGGCGACGATCTTGGCGTCGTCCAGCAGCACGCCGATCACCCCCGTGGAGGCGACCATGACGTCGCGCTGGCGGCAGTCGAAGCGCTTGCCCACGGCGGAGGCGACCCGGCGGACCGCGTCGGCGCCCGGGCGGCCGGTGAAGGAGTTGGCGCAGCCGGCGTTGACGACCAGGGCCTTCACACCCTCGCCCTTCGTGGCTTCCAGGTGGCGTTTGCACCAGTCGACCGGCGCCGAGCCGACGCCGTGGCGGGTGAAGACGCCTGCGCAGCTGGCCCCTTCCGGGAAGCTCATCACCAGCAGGTCGTCGCGCTCGTGCTTGTAGAAGCCGGCGCGTCCCGTCGCCATGACGAGACCCTTGATCGGCTTCATGCGGGGGAACGGCACGGCCAGCGGCGACACAGGCATGGCGGCCTTGTCGACCTTGGCGGTGGCCGCCGCCGCGCTCGAGGCGGCGCCGTCGAAGGCCCGGGCGGACTTGTCGGCGCGCTTGAGCGCCGCGCGCTTCAGGGCGCTCGCCAGCGGATCGAGCGCGCGCTCGATCGTCTGGCCCACCACCTCGACCGGCTTGGCGGCTTTCTGCGCGGCCTTCGGGGCCGCGGTCTTGGTCGGCTTGCGGCTCATGAGGAGGCTCCCTTGGTCTGGGGCGGGGCGTTGGTGGGCTTGGGCGCGGCTTTCGGCGCGTCGGCGGGCGGAACGGCCTTGGGCGCGCCGGCTTCCGGCTTGAGCAGGGTTTCGAGCTTCGCCTTGGCGCGCAGGCGTTCCAGGAGGTCGCGGATGCGGTCGTAGGTCAGGAACCGCACGATCTGCGGCCGCGCCGCCTCCAGCGAAATCGGCTGCTCCTGGCGCACATCCTCGACCCGCACAAGCGCGACGCCGCCCTCCACGGGGATCGGCCCCACGAGCTGGCCAGCGCGCGCGCCGTTCAGCGCGGTCTCATAGGCCTCGGGCATGACGTCGGTGGTGAAGTAGCCGAGGTCGCCGCCGTTGAAGCGAGTGGCGGCGTCGCGGGAACGCTCCATCGCGAGGGCTTCGAAGGAAGCGCCGGCCGCCAGCAGTTTCTTCACCTGCTCGGCCTCGGCGGGCGTGGCGAGCACGATCTGCCGCGCGCGGATCTCCAGGGTGGTGCGGGCCAGCTTCTGCTGCTCTTCGTAGAGGCCCCTGATATTCTCCTCGGTCACGGCGTCCGCGACCGTGCGCTCGACCAGCATGTCGCCCAGTACGCGGTCGCGGGCGGCGGCCAGCCGGCGTTCGGCCACGGGGTCCTTGTCCAGCTTGCGGCGCACGGCCTCGGCGGCCAGCAGCTTCTGGTCGATGACCTCGTCCGTCATCTGGCGGAACAGGTCGGAGGTCGGGTCCAGCGGCTCCCCCTCCCCGATGAGGCCCTGGGCCACCGCCTCGCGTTTGACGTCCGAGACCCAGACGGTCTTGCCGTCGACCTTGGCCACCGCCCGGTCGCCGCGTTCGGGCGGCGCGTCGCCTCCACCGCCGCGGTCGCAGGCGGCCAGGCCGAGGCTCAGGGCGGCGACGGCGCCTGCGATGCGGAAGAGCCCTGCGGCCAAGAGCGGTTCTCCGAGGGAGAGACGAAAGCGCCGGGCGGCGCCGACCGTCCCTAGCCATTTCCCTCACGGGATGCAAAAGAATGCCGTCGAGAGTTCAGGGGCCGACCGGACCCTCAAAAAAGCATTGCCTGGAGGATCATTTCAAATGCGCGAAGCCGTTGTCGTCTCCTACGCCCGCACGGGCCTGGCCAAGTCGGGCCGGGGCGGGTTCAACATGACCCCCACCGTCTCGATGGCCGCCCACGCGGTGAAGCATGCGGTCGGCCGGTCGGGCATCGACCCGGCCGACGTCGAGGACGTGTTCATGGGCAACGTGGCGCACGGCGGCGGCAACGTGGGCCGTCAGGCGGCCCTGCTGGCCGGCCTGCCGATCACCACCTCGGGCGTGACGGTCAACCGCTTCTGCTCGTCGGGCCTGCAGACGATCGCCATGGCCGCCAACTTCATCCGCAACGACGGCGCCTCGGTCGCCGTGGCCGGCGGCGTCGAGTCGATCTCGATCCCCAACCCGGGCCAGGGCCAGGGCAACTTCGACCCGCGCCTGACCGAGATGTACCCGGCGATCTTCATGCCGATGATCGACACCGCCGACATCGTGGCCGAGCGCTACAAGGTCAGCCGCGAGTCCCAGGACGAGTATTCGCTGGAAAGCCAGCGCCGCATGGCCGCCGCCCAGCAGGCCAACAAGTTCGCGGACGAGATCGTCCCGATGCAGACCAAGATGAAGGTCGTGAACAAGGAGACGAAGGAAGAATCCATCGTCGACTACACGGTCACCAAGGACGAGTGCAATCGCCCCGACACCACCCTGGAAGGCCTCCAGAAGCTGGAGCCGGTGAAGGGCCCGGGCAAGTTCATCACCGCCGGCAACGCCAGCCAGCTCTCGGACGGCGCCGCCGCCGTGGTGCTGATGGAAGGCAAGGAAGCCGAGCGTCGCGGCCTGAAGCCGCTGGGCGTGTTCAAGGGTTGGGCCGTCGCCGGCTGCGAACCTGACGAGATGGGCATCGGCCCGGTCTTCGCGATCCCGCGCCTGCTCGAGCGTCACGGCCTGAAGGTCGACGACATCGATCTGTGGGAGCTGAACGAAGCCTTCGCCAGCCAGTGCCTCTACAGCCGCGACAAGCTGGGCATCGACCCGGCCAAGTACAACGTCAACGGCGGCTCCATCGCCATCGGCCACCCCTTCGGCATGACCGGCGCCCGCCTCGCGGGCCACGTGCTGCAGGAAGGCAAGCGTCGCGGCGCCAAGCACGTGGTGGTCTCCATGTGCATCGGCGGCGGCATGGGCGGCGCGGGCCTGTTCGAGGTCTACTGACCTCAAACAGGACCGGTCACGCCGCCCATCACTAAGAGTGGCCGAAATCGCTCACCGCGATTTCGGCGCGGCGGCGCGGGCCTGTTCGAGGTCTACTGACCTCGTCCACCCATGCGATTTTGGAGGGCGGCGCTTCGGCGTCGCCCTTTTTCGTGATGGGTATGTCTTTGATCGTTGCGTAGCGGCGGAACGGGCGCTCAGCCGGAGCCGCGCCAGTCGGCTTCGGCGGGCGGCAGCGACGGCTGCGGCGGCTCGGTCTCAAGCGGCGGCGGATCGACATTGAGGGCGAGGCAGAGCCGGGCGACGACCAGCGGCAGGGGATGGGCCACGAAGCCCGGCTCGCGGGCCTCCTCGTCCATGTACCGCTCCAGTTCGATGAAGGCGTCGATCTTGTCGTAGGGCTCGTACTCGTCCCAGGCCACGCGCTCGATCGCCTGGCGGACCTGCTGCTTGCGCACCTCGACGCGGGCGGCGTCGTAGGTGTCCGGTGAGGGGCCGCTGTCTCGGTCTGACTCTTGGGCGCGGGCTTGGTCGCGACGGGCCTGCGCGAGGTCGCGCTTCAGCTTGATCTTCAGGGCCAGGGTCTGGCGATAGGACCGGGCCATGCGCTGGTAGCTGCGGGCGAACTCGTTCTGGACCTGCGGGTCCTCCGCAGCCTCGGCCCGGGCGGCGAACAGCCGGGCCATGGAGAGGTCCAGGGCGGCGAGCTCGGAGAGCCCCGCCGTCTCGGCCTCGGTGATGTCGAGCGCGTCCAGCATTCACCGGACAGCAAAACATGCCGGTACGTCAGAAGCGGACGCAGAGCGGGGGCGTGGGTGGAGATTCTTCTGGCCGCCGTTCTAGGACGACATCCTGGGGCCTTGCGTTCCGCACCGCAGGCGCACCGACAGGCCCGATGGCGGGTAGTCGAAGGTGATGTCGCCGCCCAGATCGCCGCGGGCCAGCTTGGTCATCAGGCGCGTGCCGAATCCCGGCGCCGATGGCGGCGAGCAAGGCGGCCCGCCGGCCTCGATCCACGCGATCTCGGCGCCGTCGTCCGCGGCGCGCCAGAGCACATCAACCGTCCCGCCGGCCGCGCTGAGCGCGCCGTATTTCGCGGCATTGGTCGAAAGTTCATGGACGATCAGGCCCAGCGCCAGGGCCTGGTGCGACGCCAGCGGGAACGTCGGCCCGTCCAGCCGAACCCGGTCGCCGTAGGCCAGGGTCTCGCGGGCGATCACCTCGCTGAGGTCGGCGTCGCTCCACGAGCGGGCCGTGAGCACGTCGTGCGTGCGCGCCAGGGCCACGATGCGCCCCTCGAAGGTGTCGATGAAGCTGCGCAGGCTGGGCGCGGCGCGGGCGGTCTGCACCGCGATCGACTGCACCGTGGCCAGGTTGTTCTTCACCCGGTGGTTCAGTTCGGCGATCAGCAGGCGCTCCTGCTCGCGGGCCGCCACCTCGGCGGTGATGTCGCGGCAAGTGCCGAGCACGCGCTCGGGCTCGCCCCGCTCGTCAAACACCACCTGGCACGAGCCGCGCAGCCAACGGCTGCCGTCGGCGCTGCGATGGGTCACCTGATAGCGCCCCTGCTCGGCGCCCTGAAGCGCGGCCGTATAGGCGGCCAGGACCTCCGGCCGGTCATCCGGATAGAGGAGACTGTCGTAGAGGACGAAATCGATGGGGGTGTCCGCGCCGACACCGAACAGGGCCCGCATCCGGGCGTCCCAGAAAATCCGATCATTGCGGATATCGTATTCCCAGAGCCCGAGCTCAGTCGCGTCCAGCGCCATCTCCAGCTTGCGGCGATGGTCGTCGGCGGCCTCCTCGGCCAACTTCTGGCGGGTCACGTCGATGAGGACGAAGCCGATGCGCGGATTGTCGCCCTTCAGCGGCGCGAGGCTGCTGAGAAACCAGCCCGACATGCCGTCGTGCTCGAACGCGTACTCGCGGCGCTGCGGCGTCCGCGTCCGCCAGCACTCCCAGAGCACGCCCATGCGCTGGTCGATCTGCTCGGGCGTGAGGCCCATGTCGCGCCCGCTGCGCCCGATCATCTGCTCGGGCGTGCGCCGGTAGAACGCCGCGGTCGCGCCATTGACCGCCGCATAGCGATAGTCGTCCGCTTCCAGCTCGAACACGCCGGACAGCACATCCGAGGAGTCGAACAGCGCGCGCAGCAGCGCTTCGGCTTCGGAAAGTGTCGTCGACGACAGCACGGGCGGGCGGCTCCCTGGCTTGCGTCCCTACAAAGACCGCGTCGAGGCGGGTGGCAAGACCCGGCCGTTCCGGAAGCGCGACACGCGACGGCGCCCCGACACCGACGGGGGGATCGATCGGTTTGTCGGCGCATTTCGCGTACGCTGCCGCCCAGGGTGGGCCGCGCGTTGACTTGAAGGGGGCCAGTCCTTAAGTCAGCCACGCCCCAAAAGAGCGCCTTCTGATTGGCGGGCGAAGGGCCCATCGCCGCCTTACGGACACTTCCCTTGAGCATTTTCCAACGGTTTTTCGGCTCCTCCAACGACCGTAAGGTCAAGGCCTTCATTGCCCGCGTCGGCAAGATCACGGCCCTCGAGCCGCAGATGCAGGCGCTGTCCGACGACCAGCTCCGGGCCAAGACCCAGGAGTTCAAGGACCGGATCGCCAAGGGCGCGAGCCTTGACGACCTGATGGACGAGGCCTTCGCCGTCGTGCGCGAAGCCGCCCGACGGGTCCTTGGCCAGCGGCACTACGACGTGCAGCTCGTGGGCGGCATGATCCTGCACAAGGGCGGCATCGCCGAGATGCGGACCGGCGAAGGCAAGACCCTGGTCGCCACGGCGCCGACCTATCTGAACGCGCTCTCGGGCAAGGGCGTGCACGTCATCACCGTGAACGACTACCTGGCCCAGCGCGACAGCGAGTGGATGGGCCAGGTCTATCGCTTCCTCGGCCTGTCGGTGGGGGTGATCGTCCACGGCCTGTCGCAGGGCCAGCGGCAGGCGGCCTACCAGAGCGACATCACCTACGGCACGAACAACGAGTTCGGCTTCGACTACCTGCGCGACAACCTGGTCTACGACGCTTCCGAGATGGTCCAGCGGGGCCACAACTTCGCGATCGTCGACGAGGTGGACTCGATCCTGATCGACGAGGCGCGCACGCCGCTGATCATCTCGGGCCCGACCGAGGACCGTTCGGATTTCTACCGGACCATCGACCTGGTCATCAAAGAGCTGGTCCAGGACAAGGCCACCTACGACTTCGACGAGAAGCAGCGGCAGGTGATCCTGACCGAATATGGCTCGGAGAAGGTCGAGGAGATGCTCGCCGAAGCCGGGCACCTGGCCGAGGACTCCGCGGGCCTGTACGACCCGGCCAACATCTCGGTCGTTCACCACGTGAACCAGGCGCTGCGCGCCAACGTGATCTATGTGCGCGACAAGGACTACATCGTCCGCGCCGGCGAAGTGATCCTGATCGACGAGTTCACCGGCCGCATGATGCACGGCCGCCGCCTGTCCGAAGGCCTCCACCAGGCCATCGAGGCCAAGGAAGGCGCCACCGTCCAACCCGAGAACCAGACCCTGGCCTCGGTCACCATCCAGAACTACTTCCGCCTCTACTCCAAGCTCTCGGGCATGACCGGCACCGCCTCCACCGAGGCGCAGGAGTTCATGGACATCTACAAGATGGACGTGGCCGAGATCCCGACGAACCGGCCCGTCCAGCGCATCGACGACGACGACGAGGTCTATCGGACGGCGCGGGAAAAGAACGAGGCGATCATCAAGCAGATCGTCGATTGCTACACGCGCGGCCAGCCGATCCTGGTCGGCACCGTGACGATCGAGAAGTCCGAGCAGCTATCCGACCTGCTGAAGGCGCACACCTTCGAGAAGGACGGCAAGACGATCCGGGGCATTCCGCACAACGTGCTCAACGCCCGCTTCCACGAACAGGAAGCCGGGATCGTGGCCGACGCCGGTGTGCCGGGCGCGGTGACCATCGCCACCAACATGGCCGGCCGCGGCACCGACATCCAGCTGGGCGGGAACGTCGACATGCGCCTGGCCAAGTGGCGCGACGAGCAGCGCGGCCTGGGCATAGAGGTCACGCCCCAGCAGGCGCTGGACAAGAAGGCCGAGATCGAGGCCGACATCAAGGACCTGAAGGAGCAGGCGCTGGCCGCCGGCGGCCTCTTCGTCCTGGGCACGGAGCGCCACGAGAGCCGCCGGATCGACAACCAGCTCCGCGGCCGGACGGGCCGCCAGGGCGACCCCGGCCACTCCAAGTTCTTCCTCTCCTGCGAGGACGACCTGCTGCGCATCTTCGCCGGCGACCGGCTGGACTCGATCATGCGCACCTTCGGCGTCCAGGAAGGCGAGGCGATCACCCACAAGTGGCTGAACAGCGCCATCGCCACGGCTCAGAAGCGCGTCGAGCAGCGCAACTACGAAATCCGCAAGAACCTGCTGAAGTACGACGACGTCATCAACGACCAGCGCAAGGCCGTCTTCGAGCAGCGCCAGGAGTTCATGGAGACCCAGGACCTCCAGGAGATCATCCGCGAGTTCCGCGTCGACACCATCAGCGACCTGGTGAACCGGCACCTGCCGCCGAAGGCCTACGCCGAGCAATGGGACATCGAGGGCCTGGACGCCCAGGTTCAGCACATGCTGGGCCTTGAGCTTCCGCTCGCCGAGTGGGCGGCCGAGGAAGGCATCGCCAACGAGGAGATGGAGGAGCGGATCGTCCAGGCGGCCGACGCCCGCGCCGCCGAGCGCAACGCCCTGGTCGGCGACCACATGCGCAACGTCGAGAAGAGCTTCCTGCTCCAGACCATCGACGCCCAGTGGCGCGAGCACCTGATGCACATCGACCACCTGCGTACGGTGATCGGCCTGCGCGGCTACGGCCAGCGCGACCCGCTGAACGAGTTCAAGACCGAGGCCTTCTCGCTGTTCGAGAAGCTGCTGGTGGACCTGCGCCAGAACGTGACCCGCTGGCTGATGACGGTGGAGTTCCAGTTCGAGGCGCCGCCGCCCCCGCCCTCGCAGCCGACGTTCGAGGTGCACCTCGACCCGTTCACGGGCGAGAACGAGGCCGAGCACGGCTTCGTGCCCGACGGCATCTCGTCGGAACAGCGCCAGGCGATGCCGGTCACCTCGCTGCCCGACGGTTGGGAAGACACCGGCCGCAACGCCCCCTGCCCTTGCGGCTCGGGCAAGAAGTTCAAGCACTGCCACGGGGCGCTGGTCTGACCGGCGCCTGAAGGCGCGCCGCTACGCCGAGTCTTCCAGCACGAAGCCCGCGCCGCGCTCCGCGATCATGATCGTGGGCGTGTTGGTGTTGCCTGAGGTGATGGTCGGCATCACCGAGGCGTCGATGACGCGCAGGGCCTCCAGGCCCATCACCCGCAGGCGCGCGTCCGTCACCGCCAGGGGATCGGAGGCCAGGCCCATCTTCGCCGTGCCGACGGGGTGGAAGATCGTCGTGCCGATGTCGCCGGCGGCCCTGGCGAGCGCTGCGTCGTCGTCGCCGACCGCCGGCCCCGGCAGATATTCCTCCGGGCGGTAGGCCGCGAGCGCCGGCTGGCGCATCAGACGGCGGGTGACGCGGATGGCGTCGGCGGCGACGCGGCGGTCTTCCTCGGTGGCCAGGTAGTTCGGCGCGATCACCGGCGCGGCGGCCGGGTCCGCCGAGCGCAACCGCACCTCCCCGCGCGACGTGGGGCGCAGGTTGCAGGCCGCCACCGTCACCGCCGGGAACGGGTGCAACGGCTCGCCGAAGCGGTCCAGGGACAGGGGCTGGACGTGGAACTGGATGTTCGGCCGCTCGTGCTCGGGCGACGAGGTGGTGAAGATGCCGAGCTGGCTGGGCGCCATGGTCAGCGGGCCGGTCCGGAAGAGCGCATACTCCAGCCCCATCAGCCCACGCCGGACCAGCGAGCGGTACATGACGTTGAGGGTCGGCACGCCGGTGACCCTGTAGATCGCCCGCTGCTGCAGGTGGTCCTGCAGGTTGCGGCCGACGCCGGGCTTCTCCAGCACCACCGGCACGCCGTGGCCGGACAGCAGCTCCCCGGGCCCCACGCCCGAAAGCTGGAGGATCTGGGTGGAGCCCAGCGAGCCGGCCGACAGGATCACCTCGCCCTGCGACCGCGCCTCCATCACCTGACCGCCCCGGCGGAAGCGGACGCCGACCGCCCGGCGGCCCTCGAACAGGACGCGCTCGACGGTCACGCCGGTCTCGAGCCGCAGGTTCGGCCGCCTCAGCGCGGGGGTGAGAAAGGCCCGGGCCGCCGACCAGCGCAGGCCCCGGCGCTGGTTCACGTGGAAGGGGCCGACCCCGGTGTTGTCGCCGGTGTTGAAGTCGGGCGTCGAGGGCACGCCCATCTCGTTGGCCGCCTTGGCGATGGCGTCGAGGACAGCCCAGCGCACGCGCGGCGCCTCGACCCGCCACTCGCCGCCCACGCCATGGTGCTCGCCCTCGCCCAGGAAGTGGTCGTCGAGGCGGCGGAACACCGGCCGCACGTCGTCCCAGCCCCAGCCGGCGACGCCGAGCTGGCGCCAGTGGTCGTAGTCGGCCGCCTGGCCGCGCATGGAGATCATGGCGTTGATGGCCGACGAGCCGCCGACCACCTTGCCCCGCGGATACTTCAGAGCCCGGCCATTTAGGCCCGGCTCGGCCTCGGTCTCGAACATCCAGTCCGAGCGCGGATTGCCGATGGCGAAGAGGTAGCCGACCGGCACGTGGAACCAGACCCAGTCGTCCTTGCCCCCCGCCTCCAGCACCAGCACCCGATTGGCGGGGTTCGCGGAGAGGCGGTTGGCCAGCACGCAGCCGGCCGAGCCCGCCCCGACCACGATGTAGTCGTACGCGCCGTCCAGGGTGTCCGCAGGCTTCGCCATGGCTACTCCATGGGGCAAGTCGGCGCAGACCGCTAGCTGGCCCTGGCCCTCGGGGAGCCGTGGGCCATGCGCGCGTCGATGGCGCGGGCCAGGCGGCGGATCCCCTCGTCGATCGCGTCGGGCGGCGGCAGCGAATAGCTGAGGCGAAGGGTCGCCGCGTCGGGCTCCACGGCGAAGAACGGCGCGCCGGGCACGAAGGCCACCCGCTCCTCGGCCAGGGCCGCCTCCAGCAGCGCCGCCCCGTCGAAGCCGTGCGGCAGCTCCACCCAGACGAACATCCCGCCCTGGGGCCGGGTCCAGGTGACGCCCATGGGCATGTGCCGGGCGAGCGCGGTCTGCATGGCGGCCGCCCGCTCGCGGCCGGCGGCGCGCAGGCGCTCCAGGTGCGAGTCCCAGCCCTCGGCGACGACGCGGGCGGCGACCATCTGGTTGATCGTCGAGACGTGCAGGTCGCCGCCCTGCTTCAGCAGCACCAGCTTGTCGATCACCGCCCGCGGCGCGCAGACCCAGCCGAGCCGCAGCGCCGGCGACAGGGTCTTGGAGAAGGTGCCGCAGTAGAGGGTCCGCGCGTCCTCGATCGAGCCCGTCCGGGCGATGTCGAGCGCCAGGATCGACGGCTCGGCGCCCCCGGCGAAGCGCAGGTCGCGGTAGGCCGCGTCCTCGATCACCACGACGTCGCGCTCATGGGCCATGTCG
Organism: Phenylobacterium kunshanense; assembly: GCF_003254525.1. Classification (GTDB taxonomy): domain Bacteria; phylum Pseudomonadota; class Alphaproteobacteria; order Caulobacterales; family Caulobacteraceae; genus Phenylobacterium; species Phenylobacterium kunshanense. Next base: position 212,279 of record NZ_QFYS01000004.1, on the reverse strand, counting down.
AGCAGGGCCGTGCGCTCGGCGCGGGTCAGGGTGCGGCCCGAGGGATTGGCGAAGTCGGGGACGATGTAGGCCAGCTTCGTCCAGGCCGGCGGCGGCTGCGCGAGGTCCGCGTACGACGGCTCGTAGGCGTTGAAGGCGCCCAGCGCGCCCAGGTAGGTCGGCCGCTCGGCCAGCACCGTGTCGCCGGGGCTCAGGAACAGCTTGCCGATCAAGTCCAGCGCCTGCTGCGAGCCGGCGGTGATCAGGATGTTGCCCTCGTCGCACGGCGCCCCGGCGGCGGTCATGCGCGCGGCGATCCAGCGGCGCAGTTCGGGCAGGCCCTCGCTCACCGAATACTGCAGCGCCTGGGGCGCGGCCTCGGCCAACACCTCGGCATAGGTGGAGGCGATGCGCCCGGCCGGGAACAGCGCCGGATCGGGGATGCCGCCGGCGAACGAGATGATGTCGGGCTGGTCCAGGAGCTTGAGCAGCTCCCGGATCTCGGACGCGCGCACCCGCGCCATCCGATGACTGAAGCGATCGTTCCAGGGGGTGGTCATAGAAGTCTCCATCGGGCTTGGGGCGCGGATGGAGAAAGAGCCTGGCCGATCCATCCGCAGGGACTGCGGGGGATCGTCGGGGCCGGCGGCGGATCAGCCGCGCATGGCCTCGCAAACCCCCGCGCGGGGGGCGGCTACCTCAAGGGCTTGGGGCGACCGGCGGCTCATGATGTCCGATGCATAGCGGCTCACGGCGCCGCTGTCACGGGCCACTGGCGTCGCAGTGGCCTCATCCCTTGGCGGACGTGACGGCAAGGCGTCAGGCTGCTGGGCAACGAGTTCAGGAGGAAGCGTCATGGCCGCCTTGCCCAAGGCCTGCATTATCGGCGCCGGGTGTTCCGGCTTCACCACGGCCAAGCGGCTGCAGGATCTGGGCGTGCCGTTCGACTGCTTCGAGATGTCGGACGACATCGGCGGCAACTGGTACTTCAACAACCCGAACGGCAAGTCGGCCTGTTACGAGAGCCTGCACATCGACACCTCGAAGTGGCGCCTCGCGTTCGAGGACTATCCCGTGCCGGCCGACTGGCCCGACTTTCCGCACCACCGCCAGCTGCTGCAGTATTTCCACGACTACGTGGACCACTTCGACCTCAGGAAACGGATTACCTTCAACACCGCCGTCGAGCACGCCGAGCGGACGGCCGACGGGCTGTGGCGGGTGAAGCTGTCGACCGGCGAGACGCGCCTCTACGACGTGCTGTTCGTCTGCAACGGCCACCACTGGGACCCGCGGACGCCGGAATATCCCGGCCACTTCGACGGGCCACACTTCCACGTCCACAGCTACCGCACGCCGTTCGACCCGGTGGACATGCGCGGCAAGAGCGTGGTCGTCGTCGGCATGGGCAACTCGGCCATGGATGTGGCCTCCGAGCTGTCGCAGAAGCCGATCGCCAGGAACCTCTGGGTCGCCGCCCGGCGGGGCGTCTGGGTGCTGCCGAAGTACATGGACGGCAAGGTGGCGGACAAGGCGTCCATGCCCCACTGGATGCCGCGCAAGCTGGGCCTGGCCCTGGCGCGGAAGAAGATCAAGCGCGCGGTCGGGCGGATGGAGGACTACGGCCTGCCCAAGCCCGACCATGAGCCGCTGGAGGCGCACCCCTCGGTCTCGGGCGAGTTCCTGACCCGGGCCGGCTGCGGCGACGTGAAATTCAAGCCGAACATCGCCGAGTTGATGGGCAGGCAGGTGAAGTTCGAGGACGGCAGCGTCGAGGACGTGGACGTGATCGTCTACGCCACCGGCTACAAGATCAGCTTCCCCTTCTTCACCGACCCGGCTCTGCTGCCCGACGCCGAACACCGCTTTCCGCTGTTCAAGCGGATGATGCAGCCGGGCGTGCCGAACCTGTTCTTCATGGGCCTCGCCCAGCCGCTGCCGACCCTGGTGAACTTCGCGGAGCAGCAGGCGAAGCTGGCCGGCGCCTACCTGGTCGGAAAGTACCGCCCGCCCGCGCCGGACGAGATGCGCCAGGTGACCGCCGCCGATGAGGCGCTGCACCTCGGCCCCTACTACAAGTCGGCCCGGCACACGATCCAGGTGGACTTCGGCATCTACGTTCACGACCTCCTGAAGGAGATCGAGAAGGGCGAGAAGCGGGCCAAGGCGGCGGGCAACACCCTGCCCGTCCCGGCGCGGGCGGAAGCCGCCGGCGCGCCCGCGATGGCCGCGGAGTAGCCGTTACCGCGTCACGATCGGGAAGTTGGCGCGGGGCGGGCTCAGGTAGCCGAGCAGGCGATTGAGGGCGCCGGCGTCGCCCGACGTCGCCGCCTTCGAGAGGTCGGCGCCCATCAGCGCCCCGCCGAGGAACTGCGCCCGCGGCAGGGTGTAGACGGCGTCGGCCGGGCCCGTGGGGTTGGACTCGTGCGTCAGCACCGCGTGCTTCAGGCGGACGCGGAAGCGCTCCTTGCGGTCCGGGAAGACGAGGTCGACGGTCAGCGCCGCGTCCTTGGCCTTCTCCGGATCGAGGCGCACGGCGAGCAGCTCCAGCAGCATCGGCGTGGGCGTGTTGCGCACCATCTCCAGCGCCGCGGCACCGGCGGGCGACGGCTTCACGCCCTCCCGCAATTCCTGCGCGCCGGCGAGATACATGTTCCGCCAGATGGCGCTCTCGGCCCCCGCGCCCTGGCGCTCGTAGACCTGGGCCAGGAGCTGGCGGGCGGCGGTGTTGGCGGCGTCGGCCATGACCAGCCGGTTGGCGAGCTCGCCGGCCCAGCGGTCGTCGCCCTTGGCGTAGGCCTCCTGGGCCGCAGTGAGGACCTTTTCAGGGCCGCCCATCAGGGCGACGTAGCGGGCCGCCTCGTCGGCCGGCTCCAGCGGCGCGAGGTGGACCGGGTTGGCGTCGTACCAGCCCATGTAGCGCTGATAGACCGCGCGCGAATTGAAGCTGAGCGTGCCGTAGTAGCCGCGATTGTACCATTCGCTGTCCAGCGCCTCGGGCAGCTTCAGACGGTTGGCGATCTCGTTCGGCAGATAGCCGTCGTTCATCAGCCGGACCGACTGGTCGTGCAGGTACTTGTAGAGGTCGCGGTGCTTTTCCAGGTACTCGGCGATCACCGGCCGACCCCAGCGCGGCCAGGCGTGGCTGGTGAACACCACGTCGGACTTGTCGCCATAGAGGCGAATGGATTCCGACAGGTAGTCGGCCCAGGCCTTCGCGTCCCGGACCAGCGCCCCGCGAGGGGTGAGCACGTTGTGCAGGGTGGCGTTGGCGTTCTCGGCCAGGCACAGGGCCTTCAGGTCAGGCAGGTAGATGTTCATCTCGGCCGGCGCTTCCGTGCCGGGCGTGATCTGGAACTGCAACCGCACCCCGTCGACGACCAGCTCCTGTCCGGTCCGGACGATGTCGACGGTCGGTGGGACCAGGGTCTGCGTCCCCGCGCTGACCGCGGGGCCGATGCCCGAGCTGAGCTGGCCGGTCGGGCCTTTGGGCAGGAAGCTGCCGAACTGGTAGGTCGCGCGGCGCGCCATGGCCGGGCCGGCGATGATGTTCTCGCTGACCGCATGCTCCAGGAACCCGTGCGGCGCGATCACCTGCACCTTGCCGGCGTCGACGTCGGCCTGGGCGACCATGCCCCGGGCGCCGCCGAAGTGGTCGGCGTGGCTGTGGGTGTAGATCAGCGCCACCACCGGCCGGGCGCCGAGCTTCTCGTTCGCGAGGTCCAGCGCCGCCTTGGCCGCCTCGGCCGAGGTCAGCGGATCGATGACGATCCAGCCCGTCTTGCCGGCGATGAAGGTGGCGTTCGAGATGTCGAAGCCGCGCACCTGCCACACGCCCTTGGTGACCTCGAACAGGCCGTGCTTCGCCAGCAGGCCGGACTGGCGCCACAGGCTGGGGTTGGCGCTGGCCGGAGCCGGGGCCTTCAGGAAGTCGTAGGCGGCGAGGTCCCACACGACGCGGCCGTCGGCGGCGAGGATCTTCGGATCGGTCCGCGTGCCGACGAAGCCCTTCTCGGCGAAGGCGTAGTCCTGGCGGTCGGCGAAGTCGGGCGCGGCCTGGGCGCTCCCCGCAAGCACCAGCGTGGCGACAGCTCCGATCAGGGCGTTCTTCATGACGTCTCCTCCCCCGCCGGTCATGCGCCGGCGCCTCTGTCCTGACTAGTGGGACAGCGACTTTGAGATTGTCACGGATTACCCATTCCGCGCGCCTTGACTTCGACGCCCCGCCCGGCTGGCATCGGCGCCTCCTCCAGCCGGAAGCCCCCATGTTCAAGTTCCTGCGCCTGGCCGCCCTCGCCCTCGGCCTCGTGTGCCTGGCCACACCCGCAGCCGCCCAGACCGAGGCCCAAAAGGCCGCCTTCGCCGGGGTCGACCCGCTGTTCGAGACCTGGATGCGCGAGCAGCACGTCCCGGGGCTGGTCTATGGCGTCGTCATGGACGGCAAGCTCGCCTACGTCCGCGCCCTTGGCGTGCAGGACGTGACGTCGAAGGCGCCGGTGACGCCCGACAGCGTTTTCCGCATCGCCTCGATGTCCAAGAACTTCACCGCCCTGGCGGCCTTGAAGCTGCGGGACCAAGGGAAACTCACCCTGGACGCCCCGGCCGAGACGATCGTGCCCGAGCTGGCCGGGCTCGCGTACCCCACGACGGACAGCCCGGAGGTCACGGTCCGCGACCTCCTTACCCACAACGCCGGCTTCGTCACCGACGACCCCTGGGGCGACCGCCAACTGGACATGACCGAGGCCGATTTCTCGCGCTTCGTGGCGGCGGGCGTGCCGTTCTCGCGGGCGCCGGGGATGGCGTTCGAATACTCCAACTTCGGTTACGCGCTCGCCGGGCGGGTCGTCACCAACGCCGCCGGGATCAACTACGCCGACTACATCGAGGGCGCGTTCCTGAAGCCGCTGGGCATGCGCTCGAGCACCTACGACCAGGCCCGGGCCCCGGCGGGCCGGCGGGCGATCGGCTATCGCTGGGAAGACGGCGCCTGGAAGGAAGAACCCTCCCTGGGCCCGGGCGCCTTCGGGGCGATGGGCGGGCTGATGACGACGGCCAACGACTACGCCCGTTACATGGCCTGGGAGCTGGCGGCCTGGCCGGCGCGCGACGGGCCAGAGGACGGCATCCTGAAGCGGTCGAGCATCCGCGAGATCGTCCGGGGGCAGAACTTCCCCTCAGTGGTGGCCAGGGCCGAGCCCGGCGGCTGCGACCGGGCGCGGGCCTACGGCATGGGAACCATCGTCTATGCCGACTGCGTACTGGGCCCGCACTTCACCCACTCAGGCGGTCTGCCAGGCTATGGCTCCAACGTCCTCATGCTGCCCGAGCGCGGCGTCGGCGTGTTCGCCTTCGCCAACCGGACCTATGCGCCGGCGTCACTGGTGGTGCGGGAGGCCGCCATCGCCCTGGTGAAATCCGGCGCCTTCCCGACGCGAACCGCGCCGCCCAGCGCCGGCGTGAGGGCCATGGCCGACGCGGCGGCGAAGATCTATGCGGCCGGCGATGTCCTGGCGGCGCGCGAGGCCCTGGCCATGAACCTGCTGCTGGACCGCGACGTGGCGCACCGCAACGCCGAGCTCGCGGCGCTGAAGGCGAAGCTCGGCACGTGCCGGGCGCCCGAGCCGATCGTCACGGACACGGCCACGGCGGCCACCGTTCGCTACCCCTGCGAGCGCGGGACGCTGCAGGCGCGGCTGCTGCTCGCGCCCACCGCGCCCGCCTCGCTGCAGGTGCTGGAGTTCAGCGCGCCCTAGACGGACCAGCCGTCGAGAGCCCGAATGGCGGCGCCGACGTCGAAGGCGTGGGTCAGGATAATCTGCCCATCGGTGGGCATCGGATACGGCAGGATCGTGAACACGCCGTCGTCGGTCGGCAAGGGGAACGGCAGGATGGTGAAGCCGCCATCGTCGTCCTCCGGCAGAATCTCCGCCGGCTCGCCGTTGGGGCCAGGCGTATAGGCGAGGACATAGCCGTCCTCGTCGCCATCACCGTCGTAGTCGATGCCGATCCGCGCCCCGCCCTTGATGGCGTCCTGGCTGACGATCACCGCATCGTCCCCGAGCTTGCCGAGGTCTAGCGCATCGTTGCTGAAGTCGTAGTCCAGGATCACGCCAAGGCGTTCGGGCTCGTCACCGGAGAGGCCATTCGAGACCAGGACGAAGACGTCGGACCCGCCGGCCCCAATGGCCGTGGCGCCGCCCTCGACGGCAAGGGTGTCGTCCCCCGACGTGCCCACGACGGCGCGGACTCGTCCGCCAGGTGTGGGCTCGCCGACAGCGATGGACGGCGGTGCGCCGGGCGCAGAACCGGTGGGTACGATCCAGCTTGTCGCGGACAGATCGATGGTCGGCATGAGGGCTCCCCAAGAACAGAACTGGGGAAGCTGTGCCTCAGTCGCGCGCGAGAGTCCAGTATTTATGCAACAAGTTATTAGTGACTGAAAACGGTCATGAATCGGGCCTGACGATATGGCCCTCGTCAGGGGCGACCTGACCCGCCACGAGGTGGGCGTAGAGCCCCTGCAGCGCCTCGGGCCCGGCGTGGCGCTTGAGCCTCAGCCAGGGATTGCCCGCCACGAAAGCGGCGAGCGCCGCCGCGAACCGGGACTCCAGCTCGGCGGGTCCCCAGTCCTTCATCCGCTGCCGGATGCGGTCGGGGGCGAAGAAGAACACGGGCGCAGGGCCTACCGGGGTCGGCCTGGGCCCGGCCATGGCGTCCCAATGGGTCAGGCCGACGCCGAGGCTGGTCGCCAGGGCATCGCCGAGCGCGGCATGGACATCCGCGGTCACCGTGGCGCGACCGGCGAAATCGACGTAGGCCGCCGGCCCCTCGGCTCGCAGGCTGGCGACGTCGTCGTAGGTCACGACCTGGTCGTAGAGCCCTGAGGCCTGGAGCGTCGCCACATGCGCCGGCGAGGTCAGGCCGATGACCTTCAGGCCGCGCCGGCGAGCGAGCCAGGCCAGGCCCATGGCGGTCTTGCTGGACGCGCTGGAGAGCACGAGGCTTTTCAGGGGCGCCTCTGAGAGCTGGTCGTCGATCAGGAAGCTCGTCATGAGCAGCGGTCGCAGCAGCGAGCGCCAGTCGTCATCTGCGGCCGGCGGCGCTTGCTGATAGGCATTGTAGGTGGGCGGCAGCTCCGCCCGATGGGCGGAGACCTCCACATAGCCGCTCGGCCGCTTCTCGAGCCGCGCCACAACATGGCTCGACATCGGCCAGTAGCCGAACAGACGCAGGCCCACGGGCGCATCGGCGGTGGCCGAGCGGACCACCCGTGCGAACCCCCAGACGGGGATGCGCCCCCAGCCCTCCGGCGCGGGGAAGAAGCGCCAGTAGCCGATCTGGTCGCCGACGGCGCCGTAGGTGACGTTGTTGGCCGTGAGCGCGAAGCTCTCGATCTGGAGCAGGGCCTCCCCGTCCGCCAGCGGCGCGTCCGGATCCATCGGCGCAAGCCGTGTCTTCGTCAGATCGCCGCGGTCGACGAGGAGGTCCCAGCCCTTCATTTCCATGCTCCCCGATGGCTCCTACGAGAGGTCGGCCCAGTTGCCGTGGAAGCCGAAGGGCACCCGGCGGGGAACCTCGGCCACGGCGATCGGCCCCTTGGCGATATCCTGCGCCTCGAAGATCGCCAGATCCGACCGATTCTCCGCCGCCCGCCAGATCACGGCCGTCAGCCAGCCGTCACCCTCGGGCGCGTCGGCCGAGCGGGGGACGAAGACCGGTTCGGACGTGAGATCGCCGCCCGTCAGCTCGTAGACCTGACGCTTGCCGGTCTGGAAATCCATGTGGGCGAGGGCGCTCTGCTTGACCGTGCCGCTGCGCGTCGGGTCGGCGGCGTACCAGCCGTGACGGTGCTTCAGGGTCTCGACCCGCATGTCCACGCGGGGGAACTCGCCGTCCAGGTCGTCCAGCGGGGTCTCCTTGATGGCGTCCGAGTTCCCCGCAAGGTCGAAGGTCCAGCGGACCAGGCGCGCGGCGGCCTTCTGGCCCGGCGATCCGTCGGCATTGGGGAACAGCGGCGCCACGTCGTAGCGCATCACGTCGCAGAAGATCTTGTCGCCCTCCTCCCACGAGTTCAGCGGGTGGAAGACGTAGCAGGCCTCGGTGTTGAACCAGCGGATCGTCGAGACGTCGGCGTCCCGGCGCATCACGCCCACATAGCTGCCCTTCTCCGGCTCCCAGGCGAAGGCCGGCTTGCCGCTCATGGCCCGCTCCAGGCTGGCCGTCAGCGGCAGGATCGGGAACAGGGCGTGGTTCTCGGTCACCATGAAGTCGTGGACCATGCAGGCGAAGGGCGCCTGGAAGTCGCTGCGCCGGACGACCTTGCCGTCCTTGTCGGTGACGCCGTAGCTCATGCCCGCCGACAGCGGCATCTGGCCGACGCCATAGGCGAACCAGACCATCTCGCCGGTCTTGGGATCGAGCTTCGGGTGGGCCGTCACCCGTCCGCCGTAGGGGCGCACATAGCCGCGCGAATCCAGCGTCTTCGGGTCGACCTCGAAGGGGTGGTGCCCCTCCTCCAGCGCCATCAGCTTGCCGGCGTGCCAGACGATGTTGGTGTTGGCCACGCCGCCCTCATTGCCCATCGCCAGCGGGTCGGTGGTCATCGGATTTCCGAAGCTCCCGAACAGCGAGCGGCCGTGCTCGTGCTCCAGCTCCCACTTCGGCGTGCGGACATAGCGGTTGCGGTACCCGACCTTGCCGTCCGCCACGTAGAAGCCGTGGATCATGCCGTCGCCGCCGAACCAGTGATGGTTGGGATCGCGGGGCTCGAACTGCGGATTCGGGCCGATGCGGAACAGCGCCCCGCGCATGGCCGCCGGGATCTCCCCCTTCACCGTCAGGTCGAAGTCGTCCTCGGACCGGATGGGCGCGAAATTGCCCGCCAGATACGGATTGATGCGTGCGTCGCCGTCCATGACCGATCCTCCCTGCCCCCTGTTTCCGTGGGGCCTTGTTGTAACTTACGTTGTAAATTCATTATCCAGGCGCTAGCCCTTGGCAAGCCCCTTTCCGAACCAGCGAGTCGAATGCCGCGCGTCCTGTCCGAAAGCGATGTCGCCGATTTCCGCGAGCGGCTCTGCGCCGCGGCCGAGCGGCTGTTCGCCGAGAAGGGCCCGGACGCCGTGACCATGCGCCAGCTCGCCTCGGCGCTGGGCGTGTCGCCGATGACGCCCTACCGCTACTTCCGCGACAAGGACGACATCCTGGCGGCGGTGCGGACCAACGGCTTCAACCGTTTCGCCGAGGCGCTGGAGAAGGCGCGGGACGGCGCGCGGAGCCCGCGAGCGAAGGGCGCGGCGGTGGGGGAGGCCTACATCGACTTCGCCTTCGAGCACCCCCACACCTACAAGCTGATGTTCGACCTCAACCAGCCGACAGGGGGCGACTATCCCGAGCTGGTCGAGGCCGCCGGACGCGCGCACGAGACCATGACGGCCTGGGTGAAGGACCTCGTGACGGGCGGCGACCTGCAGGGCGACGCGGACGAGATCGGAACGATGTATTGGGCCGCGACGCACGGCGCGATCGTGCTCGAGATGTCCGGCAAGCTGCCCGAGGGCGCGGCGCGCAGCCTGGCCGACCGCATGGGCTCGACCCTGGCGCGAGGCCTGCGACCCGGCGCTTGACGGCCCTCGCGGCAGCCGCAGGAGTGTGCGCGCATCCGGGAGGCGCACATGGCTGAGATCAAACCCTTCGAGGTCCGCTGGACCGAGGCCGAGGTGGAGGCCGTTCTGGCCCAGGTGCGGGCCTATCCCTGGCCGCCAGCGCCGCAGGTCCCCGACGGCTGGGCCTACGGCTGCGACGGCGGCTACCTGAGGGACTTCTGCGCCCACTGGACCGACCGTTACGACTGGCGCGCGGCCATGGCGGACCTCAACCGCTTCCCGCAGTTCACGGCGCGGGTGGAGGACTTCGACCTTCACTTCCTGCACGTGGTCGGCGAGGCGGGCGGAAGGCGGCCGCTGCTGGTGACCCACGGCTGGCCGGGCTCGCACTACGAGTTCTGGCAGGCGATCGAGAAGCTGGCGTTCCCGTCGCGCTTCGGCGGCGACCCGGCCGACGCCTTCGACGTCGTGGTCCCGTCCCTGCCCGGGTTCGGCTTCTCGTCGAAGCCCACGCGACCGATCGGCCAGCGGACCACGGCGCGGCTGTTCAACACGCTGATGACCGAGGTCCTGGGCTATTCGTCCTACCTCGCCCAGGGCGGCGACTGGGGCGCCATGGTGACCTCGTGGCTGGGCCGCGATCATGGGGCCAGCGCGCGCGCCATCCACCTCAACATGCTGGGCTTCCGGCCGCACGGCGGACCGCAGGACGAGGCCGAGGTCGCCTGGGCCCAGCGGCAGGCCGGGGCGATGGAGCTGATGGGCGCCTATTTCCGACTGCAGGCGTCCAAGCCGCAGTCGATCGCCTGGATGGCGGCCGGCAACCCGGTGGGCCAGGCGGCCTGGATCCTCGAGCGGTTCCACGACTGGTCCGACCTGTCGAGGAAGTCGCTGGACGAGGCCTACGGGAAGGACCGGCTGCTCACCAACATCATGCTCTATGTGATGACCGGCAGCTTCACGACGGGGGCCTGGTACTACCGCGGCCTGCTGGAAGAAGGCGGCGTCGCCTTCCAGCCCGGCGAGCGTGTGGAGACACCGACCGCCTTCGCCAATTTCCCCGGCGAGCCGCTCTACAGCGCCCCGCCCCGCTCGTTCGCCGAGCGGGCCTACAACATCGTCCGCTGGTCCGACATGCCTTCGGGCGGCCACTTCGCGGCGATGGAAGAGCCGGAGCTCTATGTGGACGAGGTGAGGACCTGGGCGCGCGAGATCGGCTGAGGCTGGCGCGCGTGAAGCGGGCCGCCTAAGACCGCCGCCATGGCCCGCTACGACTTCGCTTCCGACAACACCGCCCCCGCCGCGCCTGAAGCCATAGCGGCGCTGGCGGCGGCCAACACCGGCTTCGCGTCGGGGTATGGGACCGATCCCGTCACCGCGCGGGCGGCCGACCTGGTGCGAGCGATGCTGGACGCCGACGCCGAGGTCCGGTTCGTGGCGTCGGGCACGGCGGCCAACGCCATCTCGCTGGCGGCGCTGTGCCAGCCGTTCGAGGCCGTGCTGGCGCACGAGCACGCTCACATCTGCACCGACGAGACCGGTGCTCCGGGCTTCTTCGGCCATGGCTTGGGTCTCGTGGGCCTGACTGGAGCTTCCGGAAAGATCGATCCGGCCGCCCTCACCGGCCCGCTCGCCGCGCCGGACCTGTCCCATCGCCAGTCGCCCGCGGCGCTGTCGATCACCAACGCCACCGAATACGGCACGGTCTATGCGGCCGAGGAGGTGGCCGCCCTGATCCAGCCGGTGAAGGCCAAGGGGTACGGCGTCCATCTCGACGGCGCCCGCCTGGCCAACGCGGCTGCGGCGGGATTCGACCTGAAGGCCATCCGGGGCCTGGGCGTCGACATCCTGGTGGTTGGCGGGACCAAGGCGGGGATGCCGCCGACCGAGGCCGTGGTCATCTTCGACCGGGACATCGCACGCCGTTTCGACGCGCGCCTGAAGCAGGCGGGGCAACTCCCGTCGAAAGGCCGGTTCTACGCCGCGCCTTTCATCGGCATGCTGGAGGACGGAGCGATCTTCCGCCACGCCGCCCATGCCAACGCCATGGCCGGAAAGCTGGCCGGGCTGACGCCCTTCAAGGTGCGGCATCCGGTCGAGGCCAACGCCGTCTTCGTCGAGATGGACGACGAGCGCCTCGCCCAGCTCCATCGCGGCGGCTGGTTCGTCTACCGCTTCCTGGACGGGTCGGTCCGGTTCATGTGTTCGTGGGCGACCACCGAGGCGGCGGTCGAGGAAATGGCCGAAGCGCTCCGCCGGCTCGCCTGACCAGGATTGCCGGTTTGTTGCAGATTCCGGGGGTAGCCATGCCCCTGGTTGGCCGATGTGTGGCGGAAAGTCCGCACATCCGCAGAAAACCGTAATGATCCCCGACCGTTCGTCGTGAGTGTGGCGGCTTTTCGTTGCTCGCATGTCGGGTGCATGACAGCTTCCGGCCACCTTTCCGGGGGTGCGCGCCTCGAATCCGTCGTCGTCGAACACGTCGGCGCATCGGGGATTCTGCGTCTCCGGAGGGGCAAGCGCCGGCAAAAGACCGGCGCGCCCCACCCCACTCATTTCCCAGGCCGGGGGGCCGCAGAATGAAAGTTGAGATGAACACGATGCTCCGAGGCGCGCTGCTCGCGTCCGCCGCAACGGTCGGCCTGATGGCCGTCCCCTCCTACGCCCAGGCCCAGACGGGCGGTGAGTCCGTCGACGTGGGCGAGATCGTCATCACCGGCTCGCGCATCCGTCGCGACACCTTCTCGGCGCCGCAGCCGATCGCCGTCGTGACCGCGGAAGCGATCCGCGAGTCGGGCAACACCTCGATCGGCGACATCCTGCTGGAACAGCCGACGATCAACCCGGCCACCAACCAGCAGAACTCGTCCGGCACGCTGTTCCTGTCCGGCCAGACGCGCGCCGACATCCGCGGCCTGGGCCCGACGCGCACGCTCGTCCTGATGGACGGCCGCCGCCTGCCGTTCTCCGACGCCTCCTCGCCGGCCGTCGACCTGAACACCATTCCGTCGCTGATGGTCGATCGTATCGACACCGTGCCGGGCGGCGTCTCGGCCGTCTACGGCTCTGAAGCCATCGCCGGCGTCGTCAACTTCATCATGAAGAAGGAGCAGGACGGCCTCGAGCTCGACATCCAGGGCGGCATCTCCCAGGAAGGCGACGGCGAGGAATTCCGCGCCGGCTTCAACTGGGGCAAGAAGTTCTTCGACGATCGCCTGAACGTCCTGGTCGGCGGCGAATACGCCAGCCTCGACAAGATCATGCAGGAAGACCGGGACGAGCTGTTCCCGGGTATCCGTCGGAACAACGCCACGGGCGTGACGGTCCAGAACGTCATTCCGACCAGCCGCTCCAACACCGCGCCGACGGCCACCTTCCAGCTCATCCCGGGTAATGTCGTGGGCACCGCCCGTGCCGTCACCCTCGACTATCGGAACCCCGCGAGCGTCGTTCGCCTGTCGAACGCGTGCGGCACCGCTACGGTCCAGCCGACCTGTCAGGACGAGGCCCTGTTCTACAGCGGCGTCTACAACGCCCTGCAAGGCAAGGCGAACCGCGGCGTCCTGCGGACCTACGTCGACTACAAGATCACCGAAACCTTCAAGGCGTTCGTCGATGCGTCGTACGTCAAGGTCAGCGGCTACGGCATGTTCCAGCCCGCGTTCTCCACGGCGACGGGCGGCGGCACGATGCCGATCTTCCTGCGCGGGGACAACGCCTACCTGAACGGCGGCGGCGCGACCGCCGCGGCGCTGCGGACCGAATGGCTCGCGGCCGGCAAGACCTTCACACAGGGCTCGACCGCCGCGGTCGGCAAGTTCTGGCAGGAGTTCGGCGGCCGGGACGTCAAGACCGAGCGCGAACAGTACCGCGTCGCCGGCGGCATCCAGGGCTCCTTCGAGACCTTCGGCCGCAAGGTCGACATGGACAGCTACGTCCAGTACTCGCGCCTCGACGGCCGGACCACCTCCTACAACGTGCCGAACGTCGCCCGCGTCCAGCAGGCGACCGACGCGGTGCTGCTGAACGGCCAGATCGTCTGCCGCGACGCGGCCGCTCGCGCCGCCGGCTGCGCCCCGTGGGACCTGGTCAATGGCGCGTCGCGTGAAGCCGTCCTGTGGGCCAACGCCAACTCGACCACGGATCAGAAGGTCACCCAGACCGTCGCCGGTCTGAACTTCACGACCGATCTGTTCGAGCTGCCGGCCGGTCCTGTCGGCCTGGCCTTCGGCTTCGAATACCGCAAGGAGACCAGCTTCTTCGAGCAGGACGCCCTGGGCGCTTCCGGCGCGCTGTTCTTCAACGCCATCGGGACCCGTGAAGGCGCCTACAACGTCAAGGAAGCCTACGGCGAAGTCCGCATTCCCCTGCTGAAGGACATGCTGCTCGCCGAAGAGCTGTCGGTGGAAGTCGCGGGCCGCGTTTCGGACTACTCGACGATCGGCGGCACCGACCAGTACCGCATCGGCCTGAACTGGGCCCCGGTGAAGGACGTTCGCTTCCGCCTGTCGGAAGCCACTGCCGTCCGCGCGCCGAACATCATCGAGCTGTTCTCGCCGCAGAGCCGGAACTTCACCACCGCGGCTCAGGACCCCTGCGACGCGGCCGTGTTCCGGGGCGCCACGGCGGCCCAGCAGGCCGCCCGTCGCGTCACCTGCGCCGCCGCCATCCCGGGCTGGAATTCGGCGACCTTCCAGTCGAACTTCGGCACCGGCCGGCCCTCGCTGGCGCTGCTGCAAGGCGGCAACCCGAACCTCGGGCCGGAAGAAGCCCACACCTACCAGTATGGCGTCGTGATCCAGCCCCGCTGGGTTCCGAACCTGCAGATCTCGGCGGACTTCTTCAAATACAACATCACCGACCAGGTCGGCACGATCCCGATCAACACCCTGTTCCAGGCGCTCTGCTACGACGACGCCACGCAGCCGGTTGACCAGAACCGCTTCTGCTCGAACATCCTGCGGGATCGTGACGGCTCGCTGACGGGCGTTGTCGGCGGCGTGTCGGAAGTGATGCTGACCAACCAGAACGTGGCCAGCGTGAAGGTCGAGGGCTGGGACTACTCGATCGCCTACGGCTTCCGCACCGAAGACGTGTTCGGCAAGGACTACGGCAACCTGGCCTTCCGCCTGGACGCCACCTGGATGTACCGGTTCGCCCTCCAGGGCCTGCCGGGCCAGGCGTTCACCCAGCTCGCGAACACCATCAACAACGCGACGCCGGAGTGGAAAGCCAACGGTTCGATCCGCTGGTCGAACGAGAAGCTGTCGGTCACCTGGAACACGATCTGGATCGACTCCATGATCTCGAACAACGCGTTCCAGCCGAACCAGCTCGACCCGTACTACACGGGCGACTACTGGCGGCACGACCTGCGCGCCAGCTACAAGGTGAACGATCAGATCCGCGTCCGCGCGGGCATCATCAACCTGTTCGACGAGTATCCGCCGGAACTGCCGGAAGTGTACACCGGCACGGGCACCGGCTCGTCGCAGTACGACAACCGCGGCCGGTTCTTCTTCGTCGGCGCGAACATGGAATTCTAAGCCGCGACGCCGGCCGGGGCCTTCGGGCGCCGGCCGGCTCCGGACGAACTCCAGACAAGTACAGTCCAGATATGCGAAGAGCCGCCGGGTCGCCCCGGCGGCTCTTTTCTTTTGCCTGCGATGAAGCGGGGTGGATCAGGCCACCGCCGCCGCCTTCCGGACCACCGCGTTCGCAAGACGCCCGGTGATGATCTCCTCGGCCTCCCGGACCATCCGAGAGATCAGCTCGGCGCAGGTCGGGATGTCATGGATCAGCCCCTGGACCTGGCCAGCCGACCAGATACCGTAGTCGGGGTCACCCTCCTCGTAGACGACCCGGCCGCGAGCCCCGGCCACGAGGTCCTTCACGTCCTCGAACTTCGCGCCGCCCCGACGCTCGATGGCCACCACCTCGTCGCTGACGGCGTTCTTCGCCACCCGAGCGGTGTTGTGCATTGTCCGGAAGATCAGGTTGGTCTGCCGCTCGTCGTTGGCGACGATCTGCTCCTTCACCTTCTGGTGGATCGGGCTCTCGACCGTGCACATGAAGCGCGTGCCCATGTTCACGCCGTCCGCGCCCAAGGCCAGCGCGGCGACGAGGCCGCGCGCATCCCCAAGGCCGCCCGAGGCGATCATCGGGATCTTCACCTTGTCGGCCGCGGCCGGGATCAGGATCAGGCCGCCGACGTCATCCTCGCCCGGATGGCCGGCGCACTCGAGGCCGTCGATGGAGATCGCGTCCACGCCCATGCGTTCAGCCGACAGCGCGTGTCGGACGGCGGTGCACTTGTGGATCACCTTCACGCCATTGGCCTTGAAGTGGTCGACGTGCTCCTGCGGCTTGTAGCCGGCGGTCTCGACGATCTTCACACCCATGTCGATGATCGCCTGGCGGTACTCGGCGTACGGCGGCGGGCTGATCGCGGGCAGGATCGTCAGGTTCACGCCGAACGGCTTGTCGGTCAGCTTGCGGCAGCGGTCGATCTCGCGCCGCAGGTCGTCGGGCGTCGGCTGGGTCAGGGCCGTGATGAAGCCCAGGCCTCCGGCGTTGGCGACAGCCGCCACCAGCTCGGCGCGGCCGACCCATTGCATCCCGCCCTGCACGATCGGGTGCTCGATCCCGAAGGTCTCGGTGAAGCGCGTCCTGAGCGCCATTGGCATCCTCCCAAACGATTGTTCGAGAGGCAGTTGAACCCCCGGACGTGGCGTCAGGCAATCCCGCCCTTGAGCGCCGCTCGACCCTACTGGAGGCCGCTGCGGCCGATGGCGTAGAAGCGTTCCGCCCGGCGCGCCTTCAGCTCGTCGGCCGACAGCCCCTCCAGCCCCTTCAGCTCCTGCTCCACGGCGTCGCCCACTGCGGTCATCGCCGCCTCGGGGTCCGAATGCGCGCCGCCGGCCGGCTCGGGGATGATCCGGTCGACGATCTTCAACTTCAGGAGATCCTGGGCGGTGATCTTCATCGCCTTGGCGGCCTCGGCCGGCGTGCGCGCGCCGCGCCAAAGGATCGAGTTCGCGCCCTCCGGCGGGATGACCGAGTAGATCGCGTGCTCCAGGATCAGCACCCGGCTGCCGCAGGCGATGCCCAGCGCGCCGCCCGAGCCCCCTTCGCCCGTGACCACGGCGACCATCGGAACTTCAAGCATCAGCGCCTTCTCGGTCGAGCGGGCGATCGCCTCGGCCACCCCGCGCTCCTCGGAGGCCATGCCGGGATAGGCGGCCGGCGTGTCGACGAAGCTGATCACCGGCAGCTTGAACCGCTCGGCCATCTCGAACAGCCGCACGGCCTTGCGGTAGCCCTCGGGGCGGGCATAGCCGAAGTTGTGCTTCACGCGGGTGACGGTGTCCCGCCCCTTCTCGTGCCCCATGACCACGACGGGCTGGCCACGGAAGCGGCCGATGCCGCCCATGATGGCCTGGTCGTCGGCGAACTTTCGATCACCGCGCAGTTCCTCGAAGTCGTCGATCAGGGTCGCGGCGTAGTCGACGAAGTGCGGGCGGTCGGGGTGGCGGGCGACCTGCGTCTTCTGCCAGGCGTCGAGATTGGCGTAGGCCTCGCGACGCATGGCGTGCGCACGCCCCCGCAGCGCCTCGATCTCTTCGTCCAGCGAGCCCGGGCTCGACTCGGAGAGCCTGGAGAGTTCCTCGATCTTGGCTTCGAGCTCGGCGATCGGGCGCTCGAACTCGAGGTAGTGCGCGGCCATCAGGCGTCCGTCCGTAAGAGGCTGCCGCCCCGGGAAGCGGCGGAAAGTAGGCGCGAACCGGCGCCGTCACAAGCGGTACGGCTTACCCAGGGTTCCGCGGCGGCGGAACGCGGCCGGTCGACCGGCGTTTCCCGGCCCATCGAGGAGACCAGGAGGCAACAGATGAACCGGAATATGAAGATCGCAATGGCCTCGGCGCTGGCCCTCGCCACCGCCCTGCCGGCCGCGGCGCAATCCTATCGGCCGACGGACGAATACCTGCGCCAGCAGCGCGAGTACGAGCGCGAGCGGGTGCAGTACGACCAGACGCGCGACGACTATCGGGAGGCGCGCCAGGACTACCGCGAGTCCCGCCGCAACTATCGCATCGCGCGCCGCGACTATGAACGTCGACTGGCGGAGTGGGAGCGGGCCCGCGGCATCTACGACCGTCGCTATGGCGCCGGAGCCTATGCCCGCATGTATCCGCGGCCGGTGTGGGACCAGACCTATTGGACCCGCTACGAGACGCCGCCCTACGCCGGGTACTACGGCCGCAACGTCTCGGCCAACGTGCGCTGCGACAACAACAATTCGACCGTAGCCGGCGGCCTGATCGGCGCCCTGGCCGGGGCCGTGCTCGGCTCCAACGTGGCCGCGCGCAACGCCCGGACCGAGGGCGCGGTTCTCGGCGGCCTGGTGGGCGCCGGTGTCGGCGCGGCCGTGGGTAACGCCAACGACCGCTACAAGTGCGACAGCCGCGGGCCGTACTTCAGCTACGACGACACCGTGCCCTACCGCGAGGGGCGCACCCGCTACTCCAGCGCCTACAACTACGACTACTACAGCCGCCAACGCTGCCGCCTCGCCCCCGCCCCGGTGGACGCCTACGGCCGCGACATGCGCTACGTCCGGGTCTGCCCCGACGGCGACGGCCGCTATCGCATCACGGGCTGAGTGAAGTCTGGGGCCGCCTCGCGCGGCCCCTACTTCTTCGCCAGCGGATGCTTGGTCGCCACCACCTCGCGCAGTCGATCGGTGGCGACGTGGGTATAGATCTGGGTCGTCCCGATGTCTGCGTGTCCGAGCAGCTTCTGGACGACCCGCAGGTCCGCGCCACCCTCCAGAAGGTGGGTGGCGAAGGCGTGCCGCAGGACGTGGGGGCTGACACGCACGGGATCGATCCCGGCGTCGGCGGCGGCCTCGTCCAGCACCTGGGCGAACCGGCGCGGCGTCAGGCGGCCAGCCTTTCCCCGCGACGGAAACAGCCAGGGGTTGGCCTTGTCGCCCTTCGGCAGGAACTGTGGTCGAACGTCCAGATAGGCTTTCACCGTAGCCCGGGCCGTGTCGTTGAGCGGAGCCAGCCGTTCCTTGCCGCCCTTGCCCTCCACGATCAGATAGGCGGGATCGCGCGCCAGGGCGGCGAGCGGCAGCGCCGTCAGTTCTGAGATGCGCAGGCCCGACGCATAGGCCAGTTCCACCATGCAGCCGAACCGCAGCCCCTGGGCGCCATCCCGCGCAGCCGCGGCGGCGATCAGGCGGTCCATCTCTTCGCGGCTCAGGATCTTGGGGAGCGGACGGCCCTTCTTCGGCGCCTCGACCCGGCGCGAGGGATCGTCCGTCCGCCAGCCCTCCCCCAGGACAAAGCGATAGAACTGCCGCACCGCGGCGCGGCGCCGGGCCGCGGTGGCCGGGGAGAGCCCGCGCGCGCCAAGGTCGGCGAAATAGGCTTCCACATCCTCCGCCGAGGCGCCGTCCAGACCTGGGCCACGGGCCGCCAGAAAGGCGCCGGCGTCGGCGAGGTCGCGGGCGTAGGCGTTCAGCGTGTTGCGCGCGGCGGCCCGCTCCACGGACATCATCTCAAGGAAGGCCTCGGTCCAGTCGCCCCCCCTGCTCATTTCAGGCCGGCCAGGCCTTCCAGGACGAACAGCCGCGCCTCGTCGGCGAACCCCGCCCGCGCCAGGACACGGACGATGCGGACGCGATCAGGCAGGGCCGGCCCCGCGACGCCGGCCTCCGCGCTGGTCCAGAGCGCCAGCAGCGCGGCCTCGCCCGCGCGCCGCGCGTCGGCGGCGGCTTCCAGGGCCAGGTTGCGACCGGCAGGCGCCTTGCCCTCCGGGATCGCGAAGGCCGATACGCGCAGGCGGTCTGGGCCCGGCAGGTCGTTGGCGAGGGCCGCCAGCAGCAGCGCAGCGCCCTGAAGGCGTGGTCTGGTCTTCGCGTCCGCGTCCGCGGCGGCGGCGATCAGGGCGGAGAGCGCCCCTTCCGGTGGGAGCCCCTGTAGGACGGAGGCGCCGAGCCCGCCGATCTGTGCGTCGATCGCGGAGGTGTCGAAGACCGGCGGGGGCGGCTCGGCGCCCGACAGCGCGGCGGCGACCGCCGGCGAGGGCTTTGCGGCCGCGAGGTCAAGGTTCAGCGAGCGGGACAGCGCCAGGTCGAGCCCATTGCGCAGGGAGGCGGCCCCGGGGGCAGCGCCCGCCAGCTTCGCCGTCATCAGACGGCCGTAGACGACGTCGCGGCCCTGCGCCTGGGCGAGGTCGAAGGTGAGCTGGGCCTGGGCGGGCTGCCCCGCCTCGGCCTGGCAGAAGGCCCGCAGACGCAGCCAGTACGCCTCGCCCCGACCGGTCGCCAGACCCTCGGCGATCCGGCAGGCGCGTGGAGCGTCGCCGGCCAGCAAGGCCGCCTCGGCCGCCGCCCGCGACAGTTCGGCGTTGCGCTCCAGCCCCGGCGCGCGGTCGAGGATGCGCGCCGCGGCCGCGACGTCGCCCAGGGCCAGCAGGGCCGAGGCTCGCTGGCCGGCCAGCGTATCATCGCCCGCCGAACCTTCAGGTCCGCGCGCGCCGGTGGCGAGGAGTCTTCGCGCCAGCACCGCCGCAGCGGGCGACAAGGGCCGGGCGCCGAGCAAGGGCAGCACCGTGCGCGCCGTCTCCACCGGTGTTCCAGCCCACAGATCGGCGGGCAGGCCGGTGTCGCGGCCCGGTGTCGAGAAGGCGTCGGGAGCGGCCAGAGGGACCACCTCGACCTGGGCGACGGCCGGCGTGGCCACGGCGAGGACGGCGGCGAAAAGCACGGTGCGCAACATGGGCCCACCTTACCCACGCCCTTCCGTTGGCGCGAGCTCACAGGCTCGTGTAAAGGCTGCGCGCTCAGATGGACCGCTACGAACCCCTCCGCCGCCGCACGATCGCGCTTGTCGGCCTCATGGGCGTCGGCAAGTCGAGTGTCGGCCGGCGCCTCGCCAGCGCACTGGGCCTGCCCTTCCGCGACGCCGACACCGAGGTGGAGGCCGCCGCCGGCCGCACCATTCCCGAAATCTTCGCCGAGATGGGCGAGCCCGCGTTCCGCGACGGCGAGCGCCGAGTGATCTCGCGCCTGCTGGAAGGCCCGCCACACGTGCTGGCCACCGGTGGCGGCGCCTTCATGAACCCCGAGACGCGCGCGCTGATCAAGGAACGCGCCATCTCGGTCTGGCTCAAGACCGACCTCGACGTTCTGGCCCGAAGGGTCGGGCGCAAGGACAACCGGCCGCTGATCGCCGGCAAGGATCCCATGGAGGTCCTCAAGGCCCAGGCCGAGGTCCGCTATCCGGTCTATGCCGAGGCCGATATCACCGTCGAGACGGGGGACGCCGCGCACCACGTCACCGTCGGCCAGGTGATCAGCGCACTTTCCGACTACCTTGGCGAGCCAGCCGCATGAGCCGGACCATTCCCGTCGGCCTTGGCTCCAGGGCTTATGACGTCGTCGTGGGCGACGGGCTGCTGGACACCGCCGGCCGGTTCATTGCTCCGTTCCTGAAGCGCGGCCGGACCGCTGTGGTCAGCGACGAGACGGTCTGGGCGCTGCATGGCGAGCGCCTGACCGCGGCGCTGGCGTCGGCGGGCGTCACCGCCCTGCCCGTGATCGTGCCTCCGGGAGAGCAGACCAAGAGCTTCGAGGGCCTGGCCGACGTGTCCGACCGGCTCCTGGCCCTCGAGCTGGATCGCGGAGACCTCGTCACCGCGTTCGGCGGCGGGGTGGTGGGCGACCTGGCCGGCTTTGCAGCCGCGATCTACAAGCGCGGCATCGATTTCGTTCAGATCCCGACGACCCTGCTGGCCCAGGTGGACTCCTCGGTCGGCGGAAAGACGGCGATCGACACCCCGCGCGGCAAGAACCTGGTGGGCGCGTTCCACCAGCCGCGGCTGGTGCTGGCCGACCTCGGCGTGCTCGCCACCCTTCCCGACCGGGAGATGCGGGCCGGCTATGCCGAGGTGATCAAGTACGGCCTGCTCGGCGATTTGCGGTTTTTCGAGTGGCTGGAAGCGAACGCCGCCGCGGTGCTGGCGCGCGAACCTGAGGCCCTGGCCCAGGCGGTGGCGCGCTCGGTAGAAATGAAGGCCGAGATCGTCGCCGAGGACGAGCGGGAGCAGGGCCGGCGGGCGCTGCTGAACCTCGGGCATACCTTCGGTCACGCGCTGGAGGCCGAAACCGGATACGGCTCGGCGCTGCTGCACGGCGAAGCGGTCGGCGCCGGCATGGCGCTGGCGCTGCGGTTCTCGGCCCGCCAGGGTCTCGTCAGCGGCCAGGACGCCGAGCGCGGCGTGCGCGCCGTCGCCGCCGGCGGCCTGCCGACGCGGCTTGACGAGGTCCCGGGTCATCCCTTCGACGCGGCGCGCCTCGTCGCGCACATGGCGCAAGACAAGAAGGCCGAAGCGGGCCGCCTGACCTTCATTCTGATGCGCGCACTTGGCGACGCCTTCACGGCCAAGGACGTGGACGCCGCCGCGGTTCGCGACTTCCTCATCGAAGAGGGCGCCCGGGGATAGTCTCCCGGACGCGAAAAGGCCCTCCCGCGGCGAGCCGGCGGAAGGGCCTCCCGATCAGGCCACGCCCCGCGGCAAGCCAGCGGGGCGGACCATCACTCTCCGGACTAGAAGCGCATGCCCGCGCCGACGAAGAAGAACCGGCCGCGGTTGTCGTACTGCGACGACCCGATGCCCGTGCCGGTGTAGGTCTCCGGCAGCGCAGGCGGGTGGCGGTCGAAGACGTTGATCACCCCGGCCCGCATCGTGATCTCGTCGCGGATCTTGTAGGTCACCCGCAGGTCGTGCCGCCAGTAGTCGCCCGTGTAGTACGGGTCGAGCTGGTTCGGCTGCAGCGCGCTGTTGGCGATCATGGAGTCGATCCACAGGGTGCTCCAGGTGACCGACGCCTTGTCGTTCGACCAGCGGATCGTCCCGTTCGCCTTCCACTCGGGCAGGCCGTTGTTGATGCTGTTGGCGAGCTGGGTGTACGCCTGCCCCGGCAGGCCCTGGAGCTGGAACCCATACATCCAGGTGGCGTCCAGGCGCAGGGCGATGTTGCCGTAGTCCTTGCCGAACAGATCCTCGGTGTGGAAGCCGTAGGCGATCGAGTAGTCGTAACCCTCGACCTTCACCTTGGCGACGTTCTGGTTGACCAGGATGACTTCCGACACCCCGCCGACGATGCCGCTGCCGCCGTTGCCGGTGGGGTCGCGACGGATCTGGGCGCAGTACTGGTTCGACGCATAGGGAACAGTCGCGTCGTCGTAGCAGAGCTGCTGCAGAAGGGTGTTGATCGGGATCGTGCTGATCTGGCCGTCGATGTTGTACTTGAAGAAGTCGACGGAGATCTGAAGGTTCGGGATCCAGCGGGGCTGGATCACGACACCGTACTGGTAGGTGTGGGCGGTCTCGGGACCGAGGTCCGGGTTACCCCCCTGCAGCAGGGCCAGCGACGGGCGGCCGGTGCCGAAGTTCGACTGGAAGGTCGCCGAATTCCAGCCCGGGATGGCGGCGGCGCAGGTGACGCGACGGGCGGCCTGCTGGGCCGCCGTGGCGCCGCGGAAGACCGCGGCGTCGCAGGGGTCGGTGGCGGCGGTGGTGAAGTTGCGGCTCTGCGGCGAGAACAGCTCGATGATGTTCGGGGCGCGAACGGCGGTCGCTTCCGACAGGCGGAAGCGGACGTCCTTCACCGGCGACCAGTTCAGGCCGATCCGGTACTGGTCGGTGCCGCCGACCGTCGAGTAGTCCGACACGCGGCCGGCCGCCTCGATGGTGAGCTCCTCGGCGAACGGAACGCCCTTCAGGATCGGCACCCGCACTTCGCCGTAGGCTTCCTTGACGTTGTACTCGCCTTCGCGGGTCCCGATGGCGTTGAAGAACAGGGCCCCCGACGCCCCCAGGGCGTCCTGCTCGAAGAAGCTGGTCTCCTTGCGGTATTCAAAGCCGAAGGCTGCGCCCACAGGGCCGGCCGGAAGCTCGAACAGGTCGGTGGCGAAGTTCAGGCCGGCGACCGTCTGGGTGATCTTCTGGTCGGTCACCGAGGTGGCATTGGCCCACAGGACGGCTTCGCGCGAGGCCCCGTTGACCAGGTCCCACGGGGCGCAGCCCGCGGCCCGGGCGGCGGCGTCGCGGCAGACGACCTGGCCGTTCAGCAGCACCGCGTCGGTCGCCTGCTGGACGCGGGCGATGTTCGGCACGTTGTAGGAGATCGTCGAACCATCCAGCCGCGAGTACTGGACGTAGCTGTCCATGTTGACCTTGCGGCCAAAGGTCTCGAACGAGCCGTTGATCCCACCGGCGATGCGGTACTGCTCGCGCTCGGTCTTCACGTCCCGGCCGCCAAACTCCTGCCAGATCTTGCCGACGTTCGCGGTCGAGCCCTGGGTGAGGGTCTTGCCGGCCGCGAGCCACTCGGTCCGCAGCGCCGCGGCGGTCGCGCCGCCGCCATTCAGGTAGGCGTTGTCGCCACGCAGGACCACCGGCATCGTGCCGCCGCCGGCGGCGTTCGAGAACGCCGGCACGAAGATACCGTAGCCCGACACCTTCACGTAGGAGGCGTCGACGAACGCCTTGAAGGTCTCGGTGATCTTGTAGTCGACGTAGGTCCGCAGGACGCCGCGGGTCCCCTTGCCCTGCAGGGCGTTGTAGATGCCGCTGTAGATCAGCGCCTCGTCCTGGCAGTTGGGCTGAACCGTCGCGGTGGCGCAGTTGTTCGACAGGCGCACGACGTTAGTCGGGTTGCGGTAGTCGAGCGTCACGGCGCGGGCCGTGCCGATCACGTTGCCGCCGACGAGCTGGAAGGTCGCGTAGGGCGAGAGGTTGGTCCGCGAGTTCGGAATCACCGTTTGCGTGGTCACGCCGGCGGCGTTGTTGCGGCGGATGCCCGGGTAGGCCCAGTCCCGGTCCTCTTGCATGATCTTGTCGAGGCTGGCGTATTCGCCCCCGACCAGCACGTTCAGGCGGTCGTCGAGGAACTTGCCTCCCCAGTTGAAGCCGACGCGCAGTTCCTCGCCGTCGCCTTCCTGGGAGATGCCGCCCTGCAGGTCGATCTCGAGGCCGTCCTGCTGCTTCTTCATGATGAAGTTGACGACGCCCGAGATGGCTTCCGAGCCGTACACGGCCGAGACGCCGCCGGGGACGATGTCCACCTGCTCGATCATCAGCGACGGGATCGTGTTCAGGTCCACGGCGGGGGATGAGGCGTCGGAGAACGGCAGTCGGCGGCCGTCCATCAGGACGAGCGTCCGGGTGGCGCCGAGGCCGCGGATGTCGGCGCGGGCCTGGCCCGCCAGGAACAGCGTGCCCGACGTCGTCTGCTGGTTCTGGTTCGGGTTGATGCTGGGCGTATCCAGGAGGATGTCGCCGATCGAGGTGTTGCCCGACTCGCGGATCGCCTCGGCCGTCACCACCTGGATCGGCGACGGCGAAGAGAAGGTGTCGCGGCGGATGCGCGAGCCGGTGATGACGATCTCGCCGAGTTCGGCGCCCTCGCCGGCCGCGGCCTGCGCCTGGGCCGCGCCGGCCCAGCCGGTGGCCATGGCGCCGCAGATGATCGAAGTGGCCAGCAGGCGCTGGCGCGTCGAATGGAACTTCAAGTCACAATCCCTCCAATGACCCGGAGCCGCGCGGCCGCCGGGCGTGCGTTGGTTCACAGCGTTCACGGTTGGAGGGGGGCGTTTTCCCGAGCGACGCCCCCAGCCGCTGCCATCGCCGCCGTCTAAGCAGGTGGCCGGCGACGGCTTAGGGAGTTCGCTTCAGGAGTTACATGAGAATGCTTCATGTAACCGGCGCGCGCCGGCTGCATGAAGCCTCAAGCATCTGACGAAAAATAGAAAATTGGACCGGGAACGCCGGGCCGAGGTCGCAATCGCCGACTTGGCCCGGGTCACCAAACCGTCATTGTCCCGCAAGCTGTGGCGCCCGCGACACGCGAGGTGACACCTCGCGGCTCAGCCTTCGCGGAAGTAGGGTTCCACAGGGCCCTGGAGCTTCACGGTCAGAGGATTGCCGTGGCGGTCCTTGGACGCGCCAACCGACAGGCGCACCCAGCCTTCGCTGACGCAGTATTCCTCGACGTTGGTTTTGTCCTGCCCCTTGAACCGCACGCCCACGTTCCGCTGCAGCACGTCAGCGTCGTAGTACGGGCTGTCCGGGTTCACGCTCAGGCGATCGGGGGGCGTGTCGGAGGTCTTTTCGCTCATGCCGGGGAGGTCGCACGGCGAGGCCCTGGGTTCAAGGTTTACGATCGCCCTGGCGCAGATTGCCAAGGCGCTTCGGACCCTGTTCAACAGCGGTCATGAAGTTCGCTGTCGCCGCCGTCGCGGCTCTCCTCGTCGCCGCCCCTGCCGTGGCCGAGCAACTCCCCGCCAAGCGCATCTTCGAGAGCCCCGACATTTCGGGCCCGCGCGCCCGGGGCGTGAAGCTGTCCCCCGACGGGAAGGCCGTCACCTACATCAAGACCCGCGCCGACGACCTCACCGTCAGCGACCTGTGGATCGCCGACGTGGCCGGGGGCGCACCCCGCCTGCTGCTCGACGGCAAACTGCTGGCCCCGACCGACCGCGAGCTGTCCGAGGCCGAGAAGGCCCGCCGCGAGCGGGCCGGGGTCGCGACGCGCGGGGTCGTCGACTACGCCTGGGACAAGCAGGGCCGGCTGATCCTGGCCCCGGTGGAGGGTGACCTCTGGGTCTACGACCTGGCCACGAAACAGGCTCGCCAGCTCACTCGCACGCCCGCGGACGAGATCGACGCCAAGGTCTCTCCCAAGGGTGGCTACGTCTCGTTCGTCCGCGACGACAACCTCTACATCACGCCGGCGGGCGGCGGGGCGGAACGGGCGCTGACCGAGGGCGGGACCGAACTGAAGAGCTGGGGCACGGCGGAATTCATCGCCCAGGAGGAGATGGACCGCTCGACCGGCTACTGGTGGAGCCCCGACGACAAGGCCGTGGCCATCGCTTTCGTGGACCAGACCGGGGTCGATATCGTGGAGCGCCCGGAGGTGAACGCCACCGGCGCCCGCGTGGTCCCCCAGCGCTATCCGCGCCCCGGACGGCCGAACGCGGTGGTCGAACTCCACGTCCAGCCGCTGGCCGGGCCGCGCGTGAAGGTGGACCTGGGAGAGAACCCCGACATCTACCTGGCTCGCGTCGCCTGGGCGAAGGACGGCCGGACCCTCTACGTCCAGCGCCAGACGCGCGACCAGAAGCGCTTGGACCTGCTCGCCGTCGATCCTGCGACCGGCAAGGGCCGGGTGATCCTCAGCGAGACCAGCCCGCACTGGGTGGACCTCACCGACGACTTCAGGCCGCTCGCCGACGGCACGTTCCTGTGGTCGTCGGAACGGTCGGGCTACCGCCATCTCTATCTCTACGCCGCCGACGGCCGGCTGATCCGCCAGATCACCCGCGGCGACTGGCCCGTGCACGAGATCGAGGGCGTGGACGAGACGGCCAGGGCGGTGATCTTCTCAGCGTTCCGCGAAACCCCTGGAGAGCGCCGGATCTGGCGCGTCTCGTATTCGAGCCCGGCCGAGCCGAAGCCGGTCACCTCGGCCGGCGGCTGGTGGACCGTGACCGTGGCCGACAAGGGCGGCGCCTTCGCCGGGACCTATGAGGACCCGAAGACCCCTCCCCAGACCGCGCTCTACCGGGCCGACGGCCAGCGCGTGCGGTGGATCGAGGAGAACGCGCTTAAGGACGGGCACCCCTACTGGCCCTACGTCGACCGCCTGCGGACGCCGAGCTTCGGGACGATCAAGGCCGCCGACGGCTCGGACCTGTGGTGGTCGCTGCGCACGCCGCCAGGCTTCGATCCGGCCAAGAAGTATCCGGTGATCGTGCAGGTGTACGGCGGCCCGTCCGGCCCACGCGTCGCCAGCAACTGGCACACGCCGGAGGACCAGATCCTGCTGGACGCCGGCTACATCCTCTTCCGGCTCGACAACCGCGGCGTCGGCTATCGCTCGGTCGCGTTCAAGACCGCGATCGACCGGCGGCTGGGCCAGCTCGAAGTGGACGATCAGATCGCCGGCGCCAATCACCTGAAGTCGCTGCCCTACGTCGACGGCGCGCGGATCGGCGTCACCGGCTGGTCGTACGGCGGCTACATGACCCTCTTGATGCTGACCGCGCCGGACAGCCCGTTCAAGGCCGGGGTCTCAGGCGCGCCGGTCACCGACTGGAAGCTGTACGACACCCACTACACCGAGCGGTTCATGGGCACGCCCGCCGACAACGCCCAGGGCTATGCGGCGACCGAGGTGGTGTCGCGCCTGCCGCGGCTGAAGCCCGACTCGCTGCTGTTGGTGCACGGGATGGCGGACGACAACGTCACGTTCGACCACTCGACCCGCGTGCTGTTCGCCCTGCAGGCGGCAGGCACGCCCTTCGAGACCATGGTCTATCCGGGCCTGCGCCATCGCGGCGGCTGGACCCCGGCGAACCGAATGCACCGGGCCCTGATGACCCGGGACTTCTTCGACCGGAAGCTGAAGGCGGGCGACTGACGCCGCCCGCCCCGGCCGGTCACTTCGGCTTGCGGAACTTGTAGACGAACTGGTCGGTCTTTCCGCGGATCGCCGGGTCGAAGACGTTGGCGGTATGCGGATCGGCTGCGTCCTTCAGCAGCGCGTTCTCGCCCTCGAACTTGAAGCCCGCCGCCTCGACCTCGGCCTTCACGATCGACGGATCGATCCGGTGCACCTTCATCGCCGCCCCAAGGCCGGACCCTGGCAGGGCCACATGGTCGACGATCACATAGAGGCCGCCCGGCTTCAGGGATTTGAACACCTCGGCGTTGACCTTCTGCGCCGTGTCCTTCGGGAACGGTGTGAGGTGGAAGTCGTGATAGTTCTGAACCGTCAGCACGAGGTCCAGACTGTCCGGCAGGTCGAGATCGGCGAACGTCGAGGTGATCGGCGTGACGTTGGCGTACGCCCCGGCGACCTTCTTCTGGTTCTCGCCATAGCTCGCCTGGAACTTGATGAACTCCTCGGGCTGGTAGGCATAGACGTGTCCCTTCGGCCCGACCGCGGCCGAGAGGATGCGAGTGAAGTAGCCGCCGCCCATGACGAGGTCGGCCACCTTCTGACCCGGCTGCACGGCGGACCACTCCAGCAATTCGCCAGGCTTGCGCGCCGCGTCGCGTCCGACCTCTTCCGCCGGCCGGCTCCCGTCCGCCAGGGCCGCCGCGATATGCGCCGGGGGCGCCGACCAGGCCGGGGCTGCCGCCCCCAGGCTCACCGCCGCCGCTGCGGCCATCATCCATATGCGGGCCATGCCTCGCCTCCCAATGTTATGCTGAACGCGGTCTAGCACCCGCGACCGCCCGGCCCCTAGCTGTCTGCGCGGAACGGCCGTATCTTTGCGACGCGTGTCAGTCAGGAGCCGTCGTGATCAGAGCGATCATCGGGGGCGCAGTGGCTGCTGCGCTTCTTTCGGGCGAGACCGTCGCCGCCCGCCCTTCCCAACTCCCCAATCCCGCCTGGGTGGTCACCCCCACCGAAGCCGGCTGTCGCGTGGAACTCGAGCTATCGGGCCGGTCAGGCGCCGTGGCGCCGGTCAGCCTGACCTCGGACGGGGAACTGTTGAGCCTGCGCTTCTCCAAGGCCGATCTGCCGGCGCGGGCCTTCCTGCCGATCCGCATCGACAAGGCCCCGTACGCCAACCTGATGCTGCGGTCCGAGGACGACACGGGCGAGCTTGTGCTGTCGGAGGAGACCGAGCGCGCCCTCCGAAAGGGCGGGACCCTCGGGATCGCCTGGCTCGGCGCAGAACCCATGACGACGTCGCTGACGGGATCGGAACAGGGTCTGGTCGACCTCAGGACCTGCGGCGCGCAGGCCGCGAGCCGTCATCGCGAGCGGGCCGCCGCACAGCAGGCCGCCAGGGATCGCGCGGAAGCCGAGGCCCGGGCCAGGGCCATCACCGAGGCCCAGCTCGCGGCCGTCCGCGCCCAGACCGAGGCTGCGGAGGCCCAGCGCCGGCAGGTGGAAGAGGCTGCGGAGCGGCAGCGCCGCCTGGAGGCCGCAGAGGCCGAGCGCGCCTATCAGGAGGCGCGCCAGCGGGCCTACGAGGAGGAACGCCGCAGGGCCTGGGAACGCCAGCGGGCCTATGACGACGCAGAGGCGCGCTGGGAGCCGCCGGCCCGCCCGTATCAGCCCCGCTACGATGAGCGCTACTGACCGGTCGGCGCCTCAGGCCACCCGGGCGACGATCCGGCGGCGCCGGATCACATAGCCGACGGCCCCGAAGCCCAGGATCATCATCGCCCAGCTCGAAGGCTCGGGGATCGCGCCGGGTCCGCCAGGGACGAGCGCCGTGTCGCCAGGGCCGCCGCCGCCGGGCTCGTCACGAGGCCCGCCACCGCCGGGAGGATCGATCGGCAGGAAGGTCCCGCCGCCGCCTGGGGGGCCACCCGTCGGAGGTTCGGTCCCGGGAGTCCCGGGTCCGGGAATTCCGGGGCCAGGGCCCGGAGGCGCTGGATCGAACGGATCGGGGCCCGTCGGACCGGGGTCGAAAGGATCCGGATCGGAGGGTCCGGTCTCGGTCGGGCCGGGGCCACCGCCACCGCCGCCGCCGCCGCCGCCGCCGCCGCCGGAGCCGCCAGAGCCACCGCCACCACCGCCCCCGCCGAAGCCAAGGCCTTCGGGCGGGGCCAGGTCGTCTCCGCCTCCGGGACCGGGGTCAAGGAACGTCGTCCCGCCGCCGGGAGGCGTACCACCGCCGGGAAGCGTGCCGGAGTCACCGCCGTCGGAACCGGACGGACCGGAATTGTCGGGCTGGCCCGGAGGCGAGGTGTCGCCGGAGTCGCCCGGCGAGTCGGATGGACCCGAGAGGTCGCCAGGGCTCGGCGTCGTCAGCGGGCCATCGGGCCCCTGCGGACCGCCGCCGCCCGTTTCCGTCGGTCCCGTTCCGCCCTGACCGCCGGTCGCGCCACCCGTGTCGCCGCTCCGGAACAGACTGATCCGGCCGCCATCCAGAACGCCCTGCCCTTCCATCAGGCTGGGCGCGGCGATGGCGCTGGCCGAGAACATCATGAACATCACCGGCCCGTGCCGATGCATTCGGCGGTGCCAAGGCTCGCCAGGGCAGAACTCGGGCCGAACGGCCGGATGCCAGGGGGCCAGCGGGCAGATCTCGCCGTCGGGACCGAGCACGCGGCCCGGCCAGGCCCAGCTCCACAGCCAGCTCAGTCGCCACCAGCGGCTGACCCCGCGGTCAACGCCCGTGGGCCAGGCCCAACCGAAGACGGTGGCCATCAGTCCGTGGCGGCGTCCGAACCGCTCGTCATGCAGCGCGGTGGGCCACATCCAGCCCAGCACCCCACCGATCAGCGCGGGCCGGCGATCCCTCTGGTGTTGCGGTTGCGGCCACAGCCAGGTCAGCAACGCCGCGGCCACGCCGCGCTTGCGGCCCCGGGGCCCGCCATCAAAGGTCCCAACGGTCATGAGCCCAGGCTCCCCGCGACGGCGCGATCGCGAATATCGTTCGAAGGGAGACGCAAGACGGACTCGACGCTGTGATCACCAAGCTGCGACTGGCGCTGCGCGCCGCCGCTTATGGTGAAGGTGCCACATTTTTGCCAAACGGTCGTTAACCGTGCGGCAGGCGCGACGGTTTGTCTCGCCTCGACAGAGGCTTCAGCCAGCGCAAATGGGCCGCCGGCGCACCCGGCGCCGCGGCTCCAACCACCCAGACTGGCGATCATGGTCGCCATCATGAGACCGCTCCTGACCCGTTCGCCGTGCGGGGGACACGGCGCAGGAAACCAACCTCGACGCTGCGACGCCGGGGGGAGCGTCACAACGAGAGACAATCCACCGGCGGAAATGTCGCCCCAAAGGGGGAACGGCGCAGGCAGATCGGGCTCTCACCTGCAAATACGTGGCCAGCTTCGCCGTGGATGACTCGAAATCCACAAAATGGGTAAGGACGCTGCGCGCGCCCTCTTACGCACGCGAAGAGGCGCCCGCGCTCGCGGACGCCTCGACCCGTTCGGCAGTCGGCTGAACTCAGTAGCGATAGCCGTAGCGGTCGCCGCCGTAGCGGTAGCGGTTGTCGTAGTCCCGCCCGTAGTAGGTCCGGTCGTAGCTGCGGTAACGGCTGTCGCGGGAGTAGGGCTGGCTGGACCGGTAGCTGTAGCCGTTCCGGTAGTAGCGACGGTCCTTCTTGCCGTCGTTCACCGCCGCGCCCAGGGCTGCGCCGGCGACGGCGCCGATGGCCACGGCCTCGGTCTTGCCATCCCCGATGGCGGCGCCGGCGACACCGCCCAGCACGGCGCCGAGCAGGGCGCTCTCGGTCTTTGAGGCGGCGGCGGCCTGGCTCGCGGGCAGCGCCACCGCGCCCGCCACGGTCATGGCCATCGCGGCCTTCATCAGCTTGTTGGTCATGGCTCTGGTCTCCTTCTGCGCCGGTCGGGAAGCCCCTCTCCGGCGATGTTGGAGCCGAACCTAAGCGGCCCGGCCTGAACCCAATCGGAGGCGAGCGTTCATCCCGGCGTCAGGAAACGATGGACTTCCCTCCCGCCGCGGCAGCCGCGCTTTGTTCGCCAGCTAAGAGGAGAAAGCCCCATGACCTATCCGCTGCCGAACGCGTCCGTCGACCTCACCGGCCAGGTGGCCCTGGTGACTGGCGCATCGTCGGGCCTGGGCCTGCGCTTCGCCCGCGTGCTGGCGGCCTGCGGAGCCAAGGTCGCTATCGCCGCGCGGCGGGCCGATCGCCTGGAGACGCTGGCCGCGGAAATCCGCAATGCCGGCGGCGAAGCCCTGCCGGTGTCGCTGGACGTGACCGACGCCGACCAGCTCGTCTCCGCCGTCGCCCAGGCCGAGCAGGCGTTCGGCACGGTGACGATCCTGGTGAACAACGCCGGCATTCCCGACGCCCAGCGCGCTCACAAGATGCCGCTGGAGCTGATCGACCGGGTCATCGACGTGAACCTTCGGGCCCCGTGGATCCTATCCTGCGAGGTCGCGCGCCGGCTGATGGCCGCCGAGAAGCCGGGCCGGATCGTCAACATCGCCTCCGTAGCCGCCTTCAACTACGCCGGCGGCGGGGCGGCGCTCTATTCGGTAACGAAGATGGGCGTGGTCCGGATGACCGAGGCCCTGGCCGTCGAGTGGTCTCGCAACAACATCAACGTCAACGCCATCGCGCCCGGCGCTTTCTCGTCGGAGATGATGGACGGCATGCTCTCGCGGGTCGGCGACATCTCGCAGGGCTTCCCGCGCAAGCGGATCGGCGACCCTGCCCAGCTGGACAGCACCCTGCTCTACCTGGTCTCGCCTGCCTCGGACGCCGTGACGGGCACCTGCATCAAGGTCGATGACGGCCAGGGCTCGCGCTGAGGCCTGTCAGTCCAGGCTCGCCTGGATCGCCCGGTAGTCCAGCGCGGCGGCGGCGGCGCGCAGCTTCGGCTCCAGGCGGGGATGGCCATGACCGCCCTCGGCCGGCGCGCCGACCATCACGAGCTGCACGGCATCCTTCGGCGCGGCCGGATCGAAGTAGGCCGGGTTGGGCCGCACGTAGTGCGTCGCCCCTGTGGCGGCGCAGTCTCCGAACGGCTCCCGGAGCCGGGCGCTGACGCAGGCCGGCGCGCTGCGCTCCTGTGAACTGAGCGCGGCGAGCGCGGCGGTTTGCTGGTCGAGGGTCGCCTGCATCTTCGGGTGCGGGACACCGCCGATCTGGGCGATGGTGGCGCGGGTCTCGTCGATCAGGCCCTGGAGCCGCTCACCCTTGGTGACATAGGTCCACGGCAGCCGGCCGGTCCGGGCGACCAGAACCACGTCCCGGATGCCGACGCGGAAGACCGGAAAGCCCTGAGCCGTCCCCACCTGCAGGGGCAGGTGCTGAACGGTCCTGGACGCGTCCTCGCCACCGTTCGAGTTTGCGTAGAGCGCCATCAGGTCGTTGACGAAGATGCGGAACGTGGGCCCCTCCAGCCGACCCATGTAGGTCCCGGCCGCGTCGGGCTTTGCCCCACTCTCCAGGTCGATCTCCTGCGGGATCAGCACCGCCTCGGCCCGCGCAGGTTGGCGGGCGGGAAAGCCATCCTGCGGGCCGTGGATCGAGACCGAGCGGCGGATGCTAAAGCCGCGGGGGTCGTGGAGGGCCGGCGTCGCCAACGCGCGCTCCACCAGGGCGCCGACCTTGCCGGCCAGCGCCTTTCGCGCGGGCGCGGGCAGCGACGGGTCCGTCACCTGGACCGAGAACGGCGTCACCCGCCCCCTGGCCGCGGCAGAGGCTGCGCTCTGCTCCGCCGCCGCCGGAGCGGCGAGGAGACACGCCGCCGCCAGAACCAGACCCGCGGCGCGCCAGCTCCATCGATGCCCGCGCGCCACGGTCAATGCCCCGTGAGGGCGTAGCGCCGCCGCGACTGGCGCAGCAGTGCGCCCGAGCCGAAGAAGCCGATGAGCAGCATCGCCCAGGTCGCGGGCTCGGGCACCGCGCCTGCGGCCCGTGTGCCCGTCACCAGGATGTTGTCGAAGATGACCCCGCGATTGAAGGCGAAGTAGTCGGACTGATACTGGAACCGCAGCGTCACGGCCTGCCCGGCGAACTGCGTCAGGTCGAAGGCGACCGAACCTCGCTGATCGCCGGAAAGCGCAGTCGGCCCCAGCTTCGAGAGACTGTTGCCCATGGGGCCGTAGAAGCCGGGCGTGGTCGGCACAAGCAGGCCGTTCGGCGGATCGACCTCGCCGGTGGCCGCCACGACGTTGAACCCGTCGTACCGATATTCGGACAGGATGTCGTAGTCGAACGTCATCGTCGCATCGGTGTAGTCCGTCAGGTCGAGCACGAGCTGGTACCAGGAGTAGTCGTAGTTCTTGGACCCGTTCACGTTGCCGGCCTGGCCGTCCTTCACAGCGAACCGACCGCCGACGGACTCGTTCGCGCCGAGGCCGTTCGTGAAGGTCTGGCGGAAGATCTGGGCCGCCTCGGCGGACGTGGACATGAGGGCCGCGGCGGCAAGGGCGGCAAGGGCGGGACGCAGGTTCAAGGGACTAGGCTCCATCGATATCGGTCGTTGCGGTCGGGGCGGAACCTGACCGGCCGAGGGCGCCGCGTCAGCCGCGCTGAGACCGGCGCCGGACCGCCCGCGCCGGGGCGACGAAACCCGCCGGTCGCACGACAAACTCCGCCGCCCCTTGTCGACGGGACCCGCGCAGGGCGCGACGAAGCCGGGCGTCCGACCGCCACTTGTGCGCTATGGTCGCGCGATGATCCCGCCTGCGGCCCGCCACCTCGACAGTCAGACCGTGCGCCAGGCGCTCTGGCTGACGCTCGCGGTCTGGACGCTGGACGTCTTCCTCTACGTGCTTCCGTCCTCACTGAATGGACCGGTCGCGGCCTCGTCGTGGGCGAGCGTCGTGCTGGTGGCGACGACCGGCGCGCTCCTCACTCCGGCGGTGTACGTCGTAACGGCCCGCACGCGCGCCAGCGCGGCGCTCACCCGATACCTGGCGCTGGCGGGGATCTCGATCGTCTGCGGCGCCCTGACCTCTCTGTCCGACCTCACGCTCGGCGAGTTGCTCCGGCGGCTTTTCGACCCCGACGGGCCGATGATGGACGCGGCGCAGCGGCGGTTCCGAGGCGTCACCAACCTTCTCGGCCTGTCCTGGATGTTCGCTCTGCTGGGCGGACTGTTCATGATGCTGCACGCCAACACGGCGGTCCGCGACCGCGAGCGCCAGCTCGCCGACGCGCGCGCGAAGGCGGCGGAGGCGGAGGCGGCGGCCACCGCCGCCCGACTGGCGGCCCTGCGCTACCAGCTCAATCCGCACTTCCTGTTCAACACCCTGAACGCGGTGTCCTCCGCGGTCATCACCGGCCGCAACGCCGAGGCCGAGTCGATGCTGGAGAGACTGGCCGAGTTCCTGAGGGTCACCCTGGCCGCGGATCCGGCGGGCCTCACGCCCCTGGAGGACGAGTTCGCCACCTTGCAGGCCTACCTGGAGATCGAGAGCGTCCGCTTCCGTGACCGCCTGGGCGTGGAGTTCGCCTGCCCGCCCGAGCTGCGGCAGGCCCTGGCCCCCAGCTTTCTCCTGCAGCCCCTGGTCGAGAATGCGATCAAGCACGGCGTCTCGCGCACCACCCGGCCGGTCACAGTTCGCCTCGAGGCCGCGCGGGATGGCGACGACCTGGTGGTGCTTGTGGAGGACGACGCCGAGGGCGGCGGCGAGCCCGCCCGCGGCGCGGGGCTTGGCCTGCGCAACGTGCGCCAACGGCTGGAGGTGCTCTACGGCGAGCGCGGCGTCCTGCAGACCACCGCGCGGGAACGCGGGTTCCTGGTCATGATCCGAATGCCGCTGCAGTGGGCCACGGCTCCAGGCGTCGCGGCGGCGGCCTGATATGCGGGTGCTTCTGGTCGACGACGAGCCCGCGGCGCTGGAGCGGCTGGAGGCGCTCCTGGCGCAGATCCCTGGCGTCGAACTGGTCGGCGCGGCGACCAACGGGCGGGATGCGCTGGAGGCGATGCAGGCGCTCGCGCCCGACCTCGTGCTCCTGGACATCCAGATGCCGGAACGCAGCGGCCTGTCGGTGGCCGCAGCGCTCGATCCCGACCAGCGGCCGGAGATCGTCTTCGTCACAGCCTTCGAGATGTATGCGGCAGACGCGTTCGAGGTGGAAGCGGCGGACTATCTCCTGAAGCCCGTGCGCTTCGACCGCCTCCGCCAGGCCGTGGAGCGCGCGAGGCGCCGGCGCGACCTCAAGGCCGCGGCGGCGCAGGCGCCCGAGGCCTTGGAATCCGCATCTGAGCCCGCGGCCTTCTGGGTGCAGACGCGCCACGGCCATGTCCGCGTCGCGGCCGAGGATATCGACTGGATCGAAGCCGCTCGCGACTATGTCCTGCTGCACACCGCGACCCGCAGCCACATGCATCGGGCGACGATGGCGGCGCTGGAACAGACCCTCGACCCCCAGATGCTGACCCGGGTCCATCGCTCGGCCTTCGTCAATCTTGCCCGCGTGCAGGAGGTGCAGCGGCTGGGCAAGGGGCTGGTCTCGCTGGTGGTGCGCGACGGGGTCTCCGTCGCCGTGGGGCCCACCTATGTCCGGGCGATCCTGTCCCGACTCGGGGTGAACCAGGGCTAAAGCCCATCGCGCACGAAAAAGGGCCCGCGAGGGCCCTGGCTTGTGCGGCGTGCCGAAAGTCTCAAGCCACGCCCACCATGCCGACCGTTGCGAACCCGCACACCAGGCCGAACATCGCCGTCATCAGGACAGCGGGCGTGGCGCGATGGATCAGGGTGCGGAGGTTAGAGAGCAGCATCGTCTTGCCTTCAGTCTGGGGAACCCCGTGGGGAGCGGGGCCGTCCTTTGGGACGATCATGAGATACCAGTGTCGCTGAATCGTTCCGATCGGTGAGTTCGCATGGCAGCTCTGCGTTTTCGCAACGGACGGCTGGGCGGGACAGCACCGCTCGGGCGGAAGTGGACTGGTTTTGCGGCTTGGCCGATCGCCGCTTCGCGCGCAGGATGCACGCGGGCGCGGCGCCTCCCTGACGCCATTCGCCCGCGGGGACTGTTCCATGTTGGCCATCATCCTGGCGACGGCGTTGCAGACGGCGACGCCCAGCCTCTCGGACCCGGGCGAGGCGATCCACATGCGCGCCGATCCCGGCCGCCCCGCCACCACCGTTGCGCCGGCCGAGGTGGAGGCGCCGATCCGCTATGGCCTGCGGGAAGGCAAGGGCGATCTGAAGTCCAAGCGCGTCTGCTTCAACGATCCGATCCTCGGCTCCAAGATCCCCACCCGGCGCTGCATGGACCGCGCGGAGTTCGAACGTCGGCGCGAGGAAGCGCGGGACCACACCACGAAGATCCAGATGGACGCCCGGATCGCGAACAACTGAACCGGCGCCTCAGTCCTTCCGCGCGACGAGCGTGAAGCGGTACTCGGTGGCGATGTTGTTGCGTTCCCGGAGCATGGTCTCGACGTCGGCCCGACTCAGGCTCCTATCCTTCAGGGCGGTATCGATGGCCGCCTCCAGGATGATCCTGGTCTCGGTCAGTTCAAAATCGACGCCGGTGTAGAGCGCCAGTGGCGTGTTGGAGTAACCACCGTCACGCCAGGCGATGTTCTTCCGACGGTCGAACAGTTTCAGCATCTCGGGCGTGACCGCCCGCACGTGGGTGGGGTCGCCCAGGAAATGGTCGTGGCGCGGATGCGGCACGCGGATGTGCGCCGTCCCGCCGGGCTGGAGGATCCGGTAGAGCTCCTTCATGATCGCCAGGAACACCTTGGGATCGCCGCCCATGTGCTCCAGGGAGTGGATGAAGAGCACCTGCTCAGCGCAGTCATCGGCCCACGGCCAAGGCGTCTGCTCCAGGTCCCACACCTCGTCGGGCTCGGCCTCGGGCGCCGAGTCGACGTTGACGTAGCCGGGCATCTTCCGGAGCCCGCAGCCCATGTTGAACATCATGGGTCCGGTTTACGCGGTCGGACGCGCGGCGCCCAGCGCCGCCCCCGTCCGAGGGCGGCGCCAGGACAGCTCAGGCGGTCTGAACGGGCGTGCCACCCGCCAGGAAGTCCATCTTGCCGAGCGGTACGCCGGCCTGCCGCAGGAGCGCGTAGGCGGTGACGACGTGGAACTGGAAGTTCGGCAGCGAGAACTGGAACACGAAGTCCCTGGCCGTGAAGCTCAGCGTCATGTTCGGGAACTTCAGCGTGATGACGCGGTCTTCATCCCCATTCACCTGCTCAGGCTTGATCGTCTCGAGGAACGCGACGGTCTTGGCGATCCGTTCCTTGGCTTGGGCCCAGGTCGTCTCGGTGTCCGGGAAGCTCGGCGGATCGATACCGGCGAGCCGCGCCGCGCCGCCCTTGGCGCCGTCGCTCGCCATCTGGATCTGCCGCATCAGCGGATGCATGTCGGGTGCGAGGCGCGCATCGAGATAGGTCTGGGGATCGACGCCGGTCGTCGCCGCATGCGCCTCGGCCTTGTCCAGGAACGCCGCGAGATTCTTCAGCATCCGCACATAGCCGGGGATGGCGGCGTCGTAGAGCGAGACCATGGGGAACTCCAAGCTTCCTGTTGAGGCAGTGAGATGGGGGGCCGCGCAACAAGCGCCACCATGGCGAGCAGAAAAATTGTCGGCTCGCCGGAGCGGCGACCGTCCTAGTCTCGACACGACAGCACGAGATGGGGACGACCGATGCTCTACGCGCTTCTGGCCTATCACGAGGAACAGGTCGTCCAGGCCTGGAGCGAACCCGAGGACCACGCGCTGATGGCGGAACTCAACGCCGTCCATGGCCGACTGACTGCCGCCGGCCGCCTGGGTCCGGCCGCCCGTCTGGGGGCCACCGCGCTTGCCGCCACGGTCCGCGGCGGCCTGGTGACGGACGGCCCGTTCGCCGAGACGAAGGAACATCTGCTGGGGTTCTATGTGATCGAGGCCGCCACACGGGAGAAGGCCGTCCGGGCGGCCAGGGACCTGCAGGCCGCCAATCCCTCAGCCGTCTATGAAGTGCGGCCGATCGTGCTCTACCTGCCCGGAGCGCCCTTCCCTGTGACCGACGCCGGCCTGGACTTCGTCCGGCCCAAGGACTGAGCGTCAGGCGTTCGTGGACCCGGCGCGATCCAGGGCTGCGCGCAGCGCATCCAGGCCCGCGCGGATCTTGCCGTACTCCTCGGGACCGATGCCCGAGGCGGCGGCCAGTTCGGCCGGCACGGCGCAGGCCGGCTTCTCCAGCGCGCGCCCCTTGGGCGTCAGCCGGATACGCACCTGCCGCTCGTCATCCGGGTCGCGGTCGCGGGCGACGAGGTCCATCGCCTGCAGGCGCTTGAGCAGCGGTGTCAGCGTGCTGGATTCTAGGCCCAGCCGCCGCCCCAAGTCGCCGACAGTGACGCCGTCGGCCTCCCACAGCGCGACCATGGCCAGGTACTGAGGATAGGTCAGGCCCAACCGGTCCAGCAGCGGCCGGTAGAGGCGATTGAAGGCGTGCCCGGCCGAGTAGACGGCGAAGCACAGGAAATCGTCGAGGCGGGGCGACGGGGGATCGGTGGCAGGCATTCTCCCAATATAAATCGTGCACGATTTTATCGCCAGCGGTTGACGACGTGGCGCCTAGAGACCATTTCAATCGTGCACGATATAATCGCAACCAAGTGACAGGAGCCCATCATGTCCGTGAACGTCCTCTATCGCACCGCCGCCCGCGCCACCGGGGGCCGCGACGGCCGCGCCGCCACCCTCGACGGTAGCCTCGACGTGTCGCTGGCCACGCCCCGCGAGCTCGGCGGCGGCGGCGGCGCAGGCAATAATCCTGAACAGCTCTTCGCCGCCGGCTACGCGGCCTGCTTCATCGGCGCCATGAAGTTCGTCGCCAGCCAGGGCGGCCCGAAAGTCCCGGCCAACGCCACGGTGACCGCCGAGGTCGGCATCGGCCCGCGCGCGGCGGGGGGCTTTGGCCTGACTGTGGCGCTGAACGTCGACCTACCCGGCCTCGACCGCGCCGACGCCGAGTCGCTGGTGGCCAGGGCGCACGAAGTCTGCCCCTACTCCAACGCCACCCGCGGCAACGTGGACGTGGCGCTGTCAGTCGCCTGAGCCGTCAGACGGGCTCCTCGGCAGGGCGGGTGCGGGCGACGACGGCCTCCAGCAGGTCGGCGCCGCCCAGGCTCGCCACCGGCGCGCCATCGCCCAGCGCGTACTCCGGCGGAACCGCCTCGGGACCCTGCCCGGGCGGCAGCGGCGGCGTGTAGTAGCCGAGGGCATAGCTGCCCATGGCGTAGCCGAGCAGCGCCTGAAGCTGCGGATCCAGCGTGCGCGCGATTTCGGGCGGGCAGGAGAGATACTGGTTCTCCTCCTGCCGTAGCCATCCCAGGCAGTAGGTGATGTTGAGGCCCCACCGGTCGCCCTGGCTGCGGTTCTCGCCGCCCGCGTGGAAGACACTCCCGGTGTAGACGAGCACCGATCCCGCCTTCATCTCGGCCTGGACGATCTCGGACGGCTCGGCCTTGCGGTCGTCGTCCCATTTCGTCGAGCCGGGGACGACCTGGGTGGCCCCGTTCTCCTTGGTGAAGTCGGTCAGGGCCCAGATCGTGTTGAGCTGCGGTTCGACCTCGCGGACGTGCCGGCCCCACGCCCAGCGGTCGCGGTGGATCGGCTGGCCCGCCTGGCCAGGCATGATCCGGATGAGCTGGGTCAGGTGGAGCTGGTAGCGGTGGCAGTTCGGCCCCAGCACGGCCTGGCACTGAGCGTTGATGCGCGGGTCCATTACGAGGCTGCGCGCCAGCGGCGATCGGGCCACGAGGGCGCCGGTGCGCGTAGTCCGGTTTCCGCTGAAGGCGTCCTGGCCCGGAGGCGTCGCCTCGACGTAGGGCCGGAGCTCGGCGACCAGGGCCGCGACGTCATCGGGCGACAGCGCGCCGTCGAGGATCAAGGCCCCGTCCCGCTCCAGTATGGCGGTGACCTGATCGGCCGGCGCGTCCGCCGGCAGGTGGACGAGTTCGGGCATGGGCGTTCCTCCGGGCCGTTCGGCCTCTCTCGCCCATCCTGGACTGCGCAGGCCGGCCCTGTCACGCCGGCTCGTAGTTGAGGATCGGCGCGAGCCAGCGTTCGGCGGTCGCGAGATCCCAGCCCTTGCGGCGGGCATAGTCCTCCACCTGGTCGCGCTCGATTCGGCCGACGCCGAAGTAGTGCGCCTCCGGATGGGCGAAGTAGAGACCCGAGACCGCGGCCGGCGGCGTCATCGCGAAGCTTTCGGTCAGCTCGATCCCCGCCGCGTCGGTCGCCGACAGCAGCTTGAACAGCGTCGCCTTCTCGGTGTGGTCGGGTTGGGCCGGATAGCCGGCCGCGGGCCGTATGCCGCGGTACTGCTCGGCGATCAGGTGATCGAGGTCGAACGGCTCGTCCGGCGCGTAGCCCCAGAGTTCGGTGCGGACCTTGCGATGCATGGCCTCGGCGAAGGCCTCGGCCAGGCGGTCGGCCAGCGCCGTGAACAGGATCGCCGAGTAGTCGTCGCCGGCGTCCTTGAACGCCTTGGCCTGGGCCAGCTCGCCGTGGCCGGCGGTGACCGCGAAGCCGCCGATGTAGTCGGCGCGCGCGCCCACGGGAGCGATGAAGTCCGACAGCGCCACGTTCGCCTGGCCGGGCCCGGTCTTCAGCATCTGCTGGCGAAGGGTGTGCAGGCGGGCGAGCTCGGTCGACCGGGACTCGTCCGTGTAGACGACCACGTCGTCGCCGTCGGCGTTGGCCGGCCAGAAGCCGACGACGCCACGGGCCTCCAGCAGGCCCTCCTGGATGATCCGGTCCAGCATCCGCTGGGCGTCGGCATAGAGGTCGGTCGCAGCCTTGCCGACCACGTCGTCCTCGAGAATCGCTGGGAACCTGCCCACCAGCTCCCAGCTCGCGAAGAACGGCGTCCAGTCGATGTGGCGGCGCAGTTCCGGCAGGTCGTACGGCGTGAACGTGCGCGTCCCGAGGAACGTCGGCTTCGGCGGGTCGTAGGCGGTCCAGTCGGGCGTGAAGGCGTTGTCGCGCGCCTCCTGGATGGTGGCCCGCGCCCTATTGCCCTGACCGCGCGCGAACTGTTCGCGCACCTTCGCATAGTCGGCCTCGGTCTCGGCCAGGAACCGCGCCTTCTCGGTCGGCGACAGCAGGTTGGAGACCACGCCGACGGCCCGGCTGGCGTCCAGCACATAGGTCGTCGAGCCGGCCGGATAGCGCGGCGAGATCTTCACCGCCGTGTGGGTCTTGGACGTGGTCGCCCCGCCGATCAGCAGCGGCATCTTCATGCCCCGCCGCTCCATCTCGGAGGCCACGAAGACCATCTCGTCCAGGCTGGGCGTGATCAGGCCCGACAGGCCGACGATGTCGACCTGGTTCTTCTCGGCCTCATCGAGGATGCGGTCGGCCGGGACCATGACGCCCAGGTCGATGACCTCGTAGTTGTTGCACTGCAGGACCACGCCGACGATGTTCTTGCCGATGTCGTGGACGTCACCCTTGACGGTGGCCATCAGGACCTTGCCGGCGCTCTGGCGCTCGCCGCCGCCCTTCTCGGCCTCCATGAACGGCATCAGGTAGGCCACGGCCTGCTTCATCACCCGCGCCGACTTCACCACCTGCGGCAGGAACATCTTGCCCGCGCCGAACAGGTCGCCGACGACGTTCATGCCGTCCATCAGCGGGCCTTCGATCACGTGCAGCGGTCGCTCGGCCTGGAGCCGGGCCTCTTCGGTGTCCGCCTCGATGAACTCGGTGATGCCGTGAACCAGGGCGTGGCTGAGGCGCGCCGCCACCGGCTGCTCCCGCCAGGCCAGGTTCACGACCTTGGCCTCGCCCTTCTGCCCCTTGTACTTCGGCGCGAGGTCGACCAGCCGCTCGGTGTTGGAAACGCCGTCCTTCGATGGGCGATTGAGGATCACGTCCTCGACGGCCTCGCGCAGTTCCGGCTCGATGTCGTCATAGACCGGCAGGTCTCCGGCGTTGACGATGCCCATGTCCATGCCCGCGGCGATGGCGTGGTAGAGGAAGACCGAGTGGATCGCCCGCCGCACGGGCTCGTTGCCACGGAACGAGAAGCTGACGTTCGAGACGCCGCCCGAGATCCGCGCATAAGGACAGACGTCCTTGATCCGCCGCGTGGCCTCGATGAAGTCGAGGGCGTAGTTGTCGTGCTCCTCGATCCCGGTGGCCACCGCGAAGATGTTGGGGTCGAAGATGATGTCCTCGGGCGGGAAGCCCACCTTGTCGACCAGCAGGTCGTAGGCGCGCTTGCAGATCTCCACCTTGCGGGCTGCAGTATCGGCCTGACCCACCTCGTCGAAGGCCATCACCACCACGGCCGCGCCATAGCGCAGGCAGGCCTTGGCCTGCTCCAGGAACTTCGCCTCGCCCTCCTTGAGGGAGATCGAATTCACGATCGCCTTGCCCTGGACGCACTTCAGGCCGGC
The DNA here is from genome assembly GCF_003254525.1 of Phenylobacterium kunshanense. Taxonomy (GTDB): domain Bacteria; phylum Pseudomonadota; class Alphaproteobacteria; order Caulobacterales; family Caulobacteraceae; genus Phenylobacterium; species Phenylobacterium kunshanense. Next base: position 168,794 of record NZ_QFYS01000004.1, on the reverse strand, counting down.
CTCGATGACCTCCCACTTGGAGCTGTCGATCATCACCGGAACCCGCGCGATGTCAGGCTCGGCCGCCATCAGGTTCAGGAACGTCCGCATGGCCGCCACCGAATCCAGCAGGCCTTCGTCCATGTTGACGTCGATGACCGCCGCGCCCGCCTCGACCTGCTGGCGCGCCACCGAGAGGGCCTCGGGATAGTTCCCGTCGGCGACCAGCTTGCGGAATTTCGCCGAGCCGGTGACGTTGGTCCGCTCGCCGACGTTGATGAAGGTGGGGCGCATCAGCTCACAAACTTGATGGATCGAATGAGGAAGTAGATCGCCCCGTTCGCGGACGGCGCGCAGTAGCCGCCCTCGGCGTCCAGGACGCGGGCGGCGATGACGGTGAGCATCCAGCCCAGGCGGTCGAGATCGTCGCTGACCAGCAGTTCGGTGGTCAGTTCCTCGATGCCGTTCTCGGCGCCGAAATCCCGGACCCGGCGCATGGCGTCGGTGCTGGCCTCGGGCCACTGCGGGTTGGCCCAGCCCCACAGCCAGTCCTCGGCGGTGATGCTCCCCGCCACCTGGATCTCGGCGATCACGCGCGGGCCCGCGGCGTCGGAGAACGTCAGCGTTCCGGCGGCCGTGTCGTAATCATAGCGGAGCCACGAGCCCAGATCGTAGGTCTCGTCCATCCGTTTCTGTTTGGCGTCGAAGGCGGCGAACGCCTCCTCGCACCACGCGTCGTACCAGTCTGGCGATTTCATCAGGCGAGCTCGAACGGCTCCAGGCCGGCCAGCCGCATGGCGCGGGGCCGCTCCGGGACCTGGCGCGGCTTCATCCCCTTCACCGCCTCGGCCACGTGCCGGATGTGATCCGGCGTGGTGCCGCAACAGCCGCCAAGGATGTTGACCAGTCCGTGCTCGGCCCACTCGTGCAGCTGGTGGCCGGTCTGGTGCGGTTCCTCGTCGTACTCGCCCATGGCGTTGGGCAGGCCCGCGTTGGGATAGGCCGAGACCAGGGTGTCGGCCACGCGCGCCAGCTCGGCGATGTGCGGCCGCATCAGGTCGGCGCCCAGGGCGCAGTTGAGGCCGATGGCGAACGGCTTGGCGTGGCGCACCGAGTTCCAGAAAGCCTCCACCGTCTGCCCGGAAAGCGTACGGCCCGACCGGTCGGTGATGGTGCCCGAGATCCAGATCGGCACCGGCTCGTAGCCTTCGTCCTCGAGGTCGAGGATCGCCTTGATCGCCGCCTTGCAGTTCAGGGTGTCGGTGATCGTCTCGACCAGGAACATGTCGACGCCGCCCTCGTGCAGCGCCCGCACCTGCTCGGAATAGGCCTCGTAGACCTGGTCGAAGGTGACCTTGCGCGCGCCCGGGTCGTTCACGTCCGAGCTCATGGACAGCATCACCGGCAGCGGACCGATGGAGCCGGCCACGAAGCGCGGCTTGTGCGGCTCCTTCGCCGTCCAGCGGTCGGCGACCTCGCGGGCGATGCGGGCCCCTTGCAGGTTGATGTCCCGGACCGCGGCTTCCATCCCGTACTCGGCCTGGCCGATGGTGGTGGCCGAGAAGGTGTTCGTCTCCGAGATGTCGGCGCCGGCGGCGAAATACTGGTCGTGGAGGTCGGCGATGATGTCCGGCCGCGTGATGCAGAGCAGGTCGTTGTTGCCCTTGAGCTGGCCCGGCGCGTCCTTGAACCGCTCGCCGCGGTAGTCGGCCTCGGCCAGGCCCCGCTTCTGGATCATCACGCCCCAGGAGCCGTCGAGGATGAGCACGCGCTCCTTGGCGGCCGCCTTCAGCGCCGCGATGCGTTCCTGTCGGGTCATGCCGCAGCTTCCTTGGGTTCCGGCGCCGGCTCGCGCACGCCCAGCACTCGGCAGATGGCGTAGGTGAGATCGGCGCGGTTGAGGGTGTAGAAGTGGAAGTCGCCGAAGCCTTCCTCGGCGAGGCGCGCGCACATCTCCGAGGCCACCGAGGCGGCGATCAGGCGGCGCGTCTCCGGATCCTTGTCGAGGCCGTCGAACAGGTTCCCCAGCCAGCCGGGCAGCTGGATGCCGATGGGGCCGGACATCTTCTTCAGGCCCGCATAGTTGGTCACCGGCATGATGCCCGGCGAGATCGGAATGGTGACGCCCGCCTTGCGGACCCGGTCCATGAACCTCAGGAAGCCGTCGACGTCGAAGAAGAACTGGGTGATCGCCCGCGTGGCGCCGGCGTCGATCTTGGCCTTCAGCACATCGATGTCGTGGTCGATGGACGGGCTCTCGGGGTGGACGTGCGGATAGAGCCCGACGCTCACCTCGAAGTCGCCGATGGCGCGGATGCCGGCCGTCAGCTCGGTGGCGTTGGCGTAGCCGTCGGCCCGGGGCGTATAGGCGCCGCCGATCTGGCCGGGCGGGTCGCCGCGCAGGGCGACGATGTGGCGGATGCCCGAGGCCCAGTAGTCGCGGATCACCTCGTCCACCTCGGCGCGGGAGGCCTCGACGCAGGTCAGGTGCGCGGCCGGCTTGAGGGCCGTCTCCTGCAGCATACGCAGCACCGTGCGATGCGTGCGGTCGCGGGTGGAGCCGCCGGCGCCGTAGGTCACCGACACGAAGCTCGGGTTCAGCGGCTCGAGGCGGCGGATCGCCTCCCACAGCTTCTCCTCGGCCTCCGCCGTCTTGGGCGGCGAGAACTCGAACGAGACGTTCGGACGCGGCTGGCCGCCGACGCCCGCGCGGGCGATCGGGCCCAGGGCTGTGTCGGTCGGACTCATGCGGCGCTCCTCAAGGCAGTCGGGGCGCGTTGTGCGGCCCAGATCTTAACAGTCAGTCCATCGGCCCGGGTCGGCGGCAGGGCGCAGTGCTCGGTCTGAGGCAGCCCGGCCTCCGCCAGCCAGCGGCCTATTTCCTCGTCCGAGAAGCCGAGGCGGCGGTGCTGGTGCTGCTCGCGCAGGAACTCGTGCTTGTGCGGGGCGAAGTCGACGATCACCAGCTTGCCCTCCGGCGCCACCACCCGGGCCGCCTCCTTCACGGCGGCCGCCGGATCGCCCAGGTAGTGCAGCACCTGGTGCACGACCACCAGGTCGGCGGAGGCGTCGGGCAGCCGGGTGTCGAAGATGTCGCCATGGCGCAGCTCGACGTTGGTCAGGCCCGCCTCGGTGGTGTTGCGCCGGGCGATGTTGAGCATCTGCTGCGAGAGGTCGAGACCCAGCGCCTGCTCGGTATGCGGCCCCAGCAGGGTCAGCATGCGTCCCGTTCCGCTGCCGAGGTCAACGAGCCGGCGGAAGCGCTTCGGCCCAGCCACCTTCAGCACCTGGGCCTCGACATCGGCGTCCGAGACATACAGCGAGCGAATCTGGTCCCACTGGGCGGCGTTCTCGGCGAAATAGGCCTGGGCCGCCGCGGACCGCTCGGCCTGAACGTCGTCCAGCTTGCGGCGGTCGCGCGCCAGCCCCGGATCGTCGGGATTGAGCCGCGCCAGCACCTCCCCGATCACCTCGCGCTGGCGGCCCGCGGCGGCGAGCCGGTAGAACACCCAGGCCCCGTCCGGGAACCGCTCAACAAGGCCAGCCTCGGCCAGAAGCTTCAGGTGGCGCGAGACCCGCGGCTGGCTCTGGTCGAGAACCCGGCAGAGTTCCAGGACCGCCAGCTCCTCCCGCTCCAGCAGCGCAAGGATGCGCAGACGGGTCGGCTCGCCCGCCGCGCGCAGCACGTCCACAGCCTGTTTCGCCGACAGCTTCATCACGCATAAAGATATCTTTATATGTGATGCCGTCAAGCCTCCGCCGATATCCGCGTCCGGGCTATAAGGCCCCATGCGGCGCGTCGCGATCATTGGCAATTCGGGAGGCGGCAAATCCACCCTGGCTCGCCGTCTGGGCGAGGCGCTGGACCTGCCCGTGATCCACCTCGACGTGCTCTACTGGAAGCCCGGCTGGCGGGAGTCCGACGACGACGCGTTCGCCGCCCGTCAGGCCGAGGCGCTGGCTGGCGACTCCTGGATCTGCGACGGCAACTTCACGGGCACGCAACCGCTGCGCATGGCGCGGGCGGACACCATCGTCTGGATCGACCTGCCGCCGCTTCTGTGCCTCTGGCGCGCGATCCATCGGATGCTCACCTATCGACGTGGCGGGCGGCCGGACATGGCCGAGGGCTGCGACGAGAAGCTCGACCTCGCCTTCTACGCCTTCATCCTCACCTTCAACCGCAAGGTTCGCCCGCGGATCGAGGCCGCGCTCGCCGCGCACGGCGCACACGCCCGCGTCGTCCGCCTTCGGAGCGACCGGGAAGTCGCCGCGTTCCTTGCGCAGGTCCGCTAGGCCCCGAAGATCCACCCAGGCGTCAGGCTGCCGAGTTGCACCCCGACCAGCACCATCTGCCCGCCGCCGGTCATGCTGATGACCGTGTCGGCTCCATCCTGGGCCACCGTGTACTGGGTTCCTGGATCGAGTAGCACCCGATCGCCCTCCGACAGGTTGAAGTCGAGCACCCGGTCGATTCCGGCGTCCCCGAACGTGTGGAAGAGGTCGGCCCCGGCGCCGCCGGAGACTGTGTCGTCGCCCTTGTCGCCGGAGACATAGTCGTCGCCCGCCCCGCCCCAGAGAACATCGCGATCCTGGCCGCCTCGTAGCGTGTCGTTTCCCTCGCCGCCATCGCAGGTGTCGGAGCCCAGGTTTCCGTAGACCAGGTCGTTGCCGGACTCCCCGAACAGGCGGTCGCTGTCCTTGCCGCCGACCACCCAATCGTCGCCACCGCCGCCGCTTCCGGTGTCGTTACCCTCGTTGCCGTTGATGTCGTCGAAGCCCGACGAACCTCGGATCCAGTCTGAGCCGGCGTCACCGCGCAGGTAGGACGCGCCGCCGCTCTCAGACGACGAGGGATTGCTGGCGTAGACAACGTCGTTGCCGTCGCCGGCATAGATCGTGTCGCCGCCGCCGTTCCCGTGGATCACGTCGCTGCCGAAGTACCCCCGGATCAGATCGGGGCCGGCGCTGCCGGTGATATGGTCGCTCCTTCCGAACGCGATCGCGAGGAAGGCCGACGTTGCGTCGGCGTCGATCGCATCCACCAGACTCTTCAGGAACGCGCCCGGGGTGGTCGCATTGATCTGCAGTGCGCCCGTCCGGATGGCCAGGTTGGTCACCAGGCCGACGAGCGCGCCGTCCCCGCCCACACCGAAGTCCGCGCCACCGAAGGTCATGTCGATGCCGGGACCGTCCAGTACGATCCGGGTCGGCGACACGTCATCGACATCATCGCCGTCGAGAACGTCGACGTTCAGGGAATCCACGTTTCCGACCACGACGATGCTGGTTTCCGTCGGCCGGTTCGGGGCCGCTGGCACGCCGTCGGGCGCGACAGGCGGCGGCGGGTCGAAGACACCGAGATTGTACTTCGATACGTCGTCCAGGGTCCGGTCCACGAGTCGGATCGCGGAATCCATTCGCGAGCCGCTGAACGGATTGCCGAACACGATGACGTCCGCGCCGACCTGGACCGCCACCATCGTGTAGCCCTGCAACGCCAGCGCATTGGCGGCGCTGCGCGCGGCGGCGAAAGTGCCAGCGGTCGTCTCGGTGTAGTTCCCCGACTCGACCAGGAAGCGAATGGCGTCTTCGGTCGGCGACCAATCGACGATGCGCGCTTCATCCCCTTCGAAGTCGGCCTGGCCACCACCTCGCATGCGGACAAGGTCGGCGCCGGCGCCCAGATAGATCGTGTCGCCGCTGCCGTTGGAAATGATGACGTCGGCGCCGGCGTCGCCATACAGGACGTTGTCATCGCCCAAGCCATCCAGCGTGTCATTGCCGTCGCCGCCGCTGAGCGTGTCGAAGCCTGAGTACCTGCCGGCGAGACTGTCATCGCCGCCAAGGCCGTTGATGGCGCCGCCGCCAGTGCTGGTGAGGGTGTCGGCGCCCGCCGTGCCCCCTCCGGCAGACGGCTGGTTCGGTGACTGACCCGCGGAGTAGCGGACGATGTTGGCGGCTGAAATCTGGCCCAACCCTCTGCCGGCCAGCAGGATGGCGTCATCGACCGCGCCATTGTCGCCCCTCGTGTCAGCAAAGACGATGACGTCGTTGCCCACCGCGACGGCGAATACGTCGGTGGCCCCAGTCCCGATCTGTCCGTTGGCCAGGCTGAGCGCATCCGCGAAGGTCGCCGCGCTTGCCTCCGCGTACGTCGAACCGTCCACCGTCGTGAAGGCCAGCCGCTCATCGCCGGACCAGTCGGTGATCACATCGATCTTGCCTTCCAGGATCCCGCTGTCGCCGGGGGCGAAGACGAAGACGTCGATGCCGGCCTCACCCACGAGCGTGTCCTGCCCGGACCCGCCGTTCAGCGTGTCCGCGAAGGTCCCCCCCTCCAGCTTGTCGCTGCCGCCAAGGCCGTTCAGTTCGTCCGATTCCGGCCCGCCATAGAGGTGGTCTCCCGCCGCGCCGCCGCTGATGGTCGACTTGCCGTCGGTGGGGAAGACCAGCTTCGAGCCGTCTGGAAGCGTGAGCACCTCGTGGTGGGCGCCAAAGCCCAGGTTGACGCTGGCGCCCGTCGAAATGATCCTCAGAGTGTAGGCGCCGCTGACCATGATGTTGGTGGCGGTCGCGCCCGTTACCCCTGTGAACTGAAGGTCGTCAGTTGCGGCGTTGTAGCTCGCCGCCTCGGGCGTGGTGATGGTCGCAAACTGATATGTGGGCACGCCCGACTCCTGAACGCCGATGGCGGGCCGCGCAGCGCCGTGCGCAGCGCGAGGACGCCAGCGCCCCAGGCTGCGAATGTCACGTGAACGCCCCCCAAACTCTCCCGCTCGAGCCTAAGGCCAAGCTTGACGAGATCACAACCGTTTCTCGCAGGGAGAGATATTCGCGCCCATGGCGCGAGCGCGTCGGCTCAGGCGCCGAAAATCCAGCCCTGGGGGAGCGCGGACATTTGCACCCCCACCAACACCATCTGGCCGCCGCCGGTCATGCTGATCACCGTGTCTGCGCCGACCTGAGCCACCGTGTATTGCGTGCCCGGGTCGAGCTGGACGCGGTCGCCGTCCGCCAGGCTGAAGTCGATCACCCGATCGATCCCCGCGTCGCCGAACGTGTGGAAGAGGTCAGCCCCCGCCCCTCCCGCGACCGTGTCGTCGCCCTTGTCGCCCGAGACGTAGTCGTCGCCGGCGCCGCCGCTCAGGCTGTCGTTGTCCTGCCCGCCGCGGACAATGTCGTTTCCATCGCCCCCGTCGCAGGTGTCGGCCCCGAGATTGCCGTAGACGAGGTCGTTTCCAGCGTCGCCAGACAGCAGGTCATTGTCCTTCCCGCCGACCACCCAGTCCTGGCCCAGACCGCCTGATGCGGTGTCCGCGCCCATGTTGCCGTTGATGTCGTCGAAACCCGCGCCGCCGGCGATGGAATCGTTTCCATCGTCGCCGCGCAGATAGTTGGAGCCGAATTGGTCGATGATCGTGTCGTTGCCCGAACCAGCTCCGACGGTGTCGTCCCCATAACCCGAATGAACACGGTCGTTGCCTGCGTTCGTGAAGATCAGGTCATTGCCCGAATAGGCGAGGATAAGATCCGCCGTGCCCTGTCCCGTTATCGTGTCCGCCCCTATCGTCGCATCGATCTGGACCCAGCTTCCGATCTGAACCGACGTTCCGACGAACGTCCTGCCGATCGTCTCCGCCCCGTCAGGCGAATAGCCATTGAGGTTTGCCGCGACGACTTCCCCCGGCGCCACCCCGACGAGGCGTACAAAATCCTGAAAGCCGTCGCCGCCGCCGTCCTCATCAACCTGGATGAGCGTATCCAACCCGTCGGCAGAAAGGCGCAGATATCCGCCAGCGAATGGGTTGGACTGATCCCAGCCTTTGAGGATCTCTATCAATCCCAAGCGAATTTCATCGCCGCCGTCGCCGCTGCGGAACTGCTCGACCCGAAGCACAGCCCGCGTCCAGGGCACCGCGTATGACGTGTAGTAGACGATGTCGTGGCCGCCTGAACCCAGGCGAAGGGTGACCGCTGCCTGCGTGGTGCTGATCCTGAAGTCGTCGTCGCCATCGCCGCCGTCGTAGATGCCACCTGCGAACTGCCCCAGGTGGTTGATCTCGTCGTTGCCGGCTCCCGCGATAACGGTCGCTGACTGAGTTCCGCCCCCAGTCAGGGGGCCGCCCACATAGATGCAGTCATCGCCCGCGCCGCCGTCGACGCTGACCTGAGTGTTGCCCGACGTGTCGGTGGCCAAGATCGTGTCATTGCCGGCTCCGGCGTCGATGAAGTCGTTGCCGCCCCCACCCTCCAGCCGATCGTTGCCCGCGTTGCCGACAATGCGGTCATCGGCTGCCGTACCGCGAAGAGTGTCGGCAGAGTCCGTACCCGTGATGATCGCCATATTCCCCCCCCCAAGCCCTAGCCGCCCGCCGCCCTGCGGCTTAGGCCCCGAAGATCCAGCCCGACGTAAGGTTGCCCATCTGGACTCCCACCAAGACCATCTGTCCGCCGCCCGTCATGCTGATGACCGTGTCCGCGCCGACCTGGGCCACCATGTACTGCGTGCCCGGGTCGAGCTGGACGCGGTCGCCGTCCGCCAGGCTGAAGTCGATCACCCGATCGATCCCCGCGTCGCCGAAGGTGTGGAAGATATCGGCGCCCGCGCCGCCGGCGACCGTGTCGTCGCCCTTGTCGCCCGAGACGTAGTCGTCGCCCGACCCGCCGCTCAGGCTGTCGTTGTCCTGCCCGCCGCGGACGATGTCGTTCCCGTCCCCGCCCTCGCAGGTGTCGGCCCCGAGGTTGCCGTAGACGAGGTCGTTTCCAGCGTCGCCAGACAGGCTGTCGTTGTCTTTGCCCCCCACGACCCAGTCGTCGCCGAGGCCGCCTGAGGCGGTGTCCGCGCCTGTGTTGCCTTGAAGATTGTCGAACCCGGCGCCCCCAACCAACGAGTCATCCCCGTCCCCACCGGACACCTGCCCCACAGTCACGCCCTGGGCGCCGCCATAGGTGTCATGCCCAGCACCGAGTAAGACGTCACCCTGGATGCGCCCGGAATTGACGAACCGCATCGCCTCGGCCCCAAGATCGACCTTCCCAACGAGTGTTCCGGTATTCTCAAAGGCTGGCGAGGCCCTAGGATTCGGGAAATCGCTCAAGACGCGCAGGGCGTAGTCGCCTTCGATCCAGCCGCTGTTCGAGAAGACGTTCGAGGGCGGGAAGATCAACGGCGTAGAGCGAATCGTCCAGGCCACCCCTGTCGATCCGCCACCGTCACTCGAATGCTTGGCGACAATTGTCCCCGAATTCGTAAGCCTTACATCTGAGAAGGACGAGATGCTGACGCCTTGTGCACCCAAGGCGCCGGTCGCGATGATTGAGCCGCTGTTGTCGATGTCACCACTGCTACTGAATTCGACACCAAAGGCGCTCCCCACAAGCGACGTCACTGTCACCGTTCCCCTGTTGTCGAAGAACCAGCCGCCCTGCGACGAGCCGAGCACGCCCTGAGCACGACCTGAAGCCGTAACTTGTATCGAACCGAGATTGATGAGGTCTGGGGAGTAGCTGTCTTCGCCAACGAAACCGACGGCAGCGCCCATGGACCCAGCCGAGGTCGAGCGCACGTCAAGGGTTCCCGACCGCTCGATAGTCACCACTTCAGTGGCGTTTCCAGGATATATGTTCAGCGCCGATAGACCTACCGCGCGATGGAACACGGTCAGATCATATGAGACCTGCAAAGTCCCGGCGATAGTTAGAACATCAACGACGCTACTCGCTGGGCCTTGGACGACTATTCCCGTCTCATTGCTGAATCTAAGCGTCGAGCCAATCGGGAGAACATAGCCGCCGGCGACCTGAAGCGTGGCCCTCTCAAGGCCAATATCATCAGCACTGTCAATCATGGATCCCCCACGCAGAAATAGCGCAAAAAGACTTCACACAGTCAAGGTTGCGGCCCGCAGGTGAATTACTGGAACTTCTTGCCTAGGGATGAGGCTGGCAGTGCCCCGGCGGCGCGTCTTGTACGCTCCGAACGCCCGCGATTTTCCTTTGACCTGTTCGACCTCGCGAAGGCCGTGGCGCAATGGCCAAGCGCCCCAGGATCAGCCCCCGAAGATCCAGCCCGGCGTCAGGCTGCCCATCGAGACTCCCACCAGCACCATCTGCCCACCGCCCGTCATGCTGATGACCGTGTCTGCGCCGACCTGGGTCACCGTGTACTGCGTGCCGGGATCGACCTGCACCCGGTCACCCTGGGCCAGGTTGAAGTCCAGCACCCGGTCGATCCCGGCGTCGCCGAAGGTGTGGAAGATATCGGCGCCCGCGCCGCCGGCGACCGTGTCGTCGCCCTTGTCGCCCGAGACGTAGTCGTCGCCCGAACCGCCGCTCAGGCTGTCGTTGTCCTGCCCGCCGCGGACGATGTCGTTCCCGTCCCCGCCCTCGCAGGTGTCGGCCCCCAGGTTGCCGTAGACAAGGTCGTTACCGGCATCGCCGGACAGCAGGTCATTGTCCTTCCCGCCGACCACCCAGTCCTGGCCCAGACCGCCTGAGGCGGTGTCCGCGCCCATGTTGCCGTTGATGTCGTCGAAACCCGCGCCGCCGGCGATGGAGTCGTTTCCATCGTCGCCGCGCAGATAGTTGGAGCCGGCCGTATCAATGATCTTGTCGTCGCCCGCTCCTCCGAAGAGTTGGTCGTCGCCCACCCCTCCATCCAAGGAATCTCGGCCGTCTCCGCCAAAGAGCGTGTCATGGCCGCCGATCGTCGCGTACGGCGTATCCCCATAGAGATAGTCGTCGCCTGCACCCCCGAGGATATTGTCGCTTCCCTCGTCTCCCTGGACGTCGTCATTGCCGGCTCCGCCATCCAGTGTGTCGGCGCCGGCGCCGCCGGTTATGAGGTCGTATCCGCCCAAGCCGCCGATGGAGTCAGGCCCATTTGATCCCCTCAGCTCGTCAGTGCCTTCGGTGGGCGTATTGCCTGCCGCCGGCGGGGGAACGGCGCCGCTCGAAGCCCAGTCGAAGAGGTTGAAGGCCGTCAGCGTACCGGCTTCAACATTCTGGAGACGGATGATGTCGGTGAAAACGCCGCTGGCGCCCGCCGCGCCGTCATAGTCCATGCGCAGGATCGTATCGCCGCCGCTCTGCACGAGTTGAAAAAACCCGGCTGCGAAGGGGTTCTGCTGTCCGTCCCAGCCCGAGAGCCAGATGCTCAGATCGATCAAGAGGCGATCGCCCGCATCGCCGGGGGTAAAGTCGGTGACCGTGATCGCCGGGTGGCCGACGGGGAGGTCATATCGGAACCTGTCCGCACCTTCTCCCAAGGTAATCGTCACCATCTGCCGCAGACGACTGGCCTGAGAGTCGCCGACTACGACGACGTCGTCGCCAGCCCCCGCATCGACCAGTCCGCCCAAATCCCCGTAGCGGCGCAGATCGTCGGATCCCGTTCCGCCGAGGATCGTCGCCATGCCCGAGCCGCTGCGCCGGCTGATACTGACGACATCGATCCCGTCTCCGCCGTCGATGAAAAGCGAGCCGCTAGTGGTCGATGACTGAGAGCTCGTGATGATGTCGAAGCCGGGACCGCCCAGCATCTGGCCCGAGAGATCATCGTCCCGGAGCCGGTCATCGCCTTCGCCGCCCAGGAGCGTGTCGACACCCGGTCCGCCCGTCAGCTGGTCGTTGCCCGCGCCGCCGACGAGGCTGTCGTCACCTCCCAGCCCAAGAATCTGGTCGGCATCGTCGCCGCCCACCAGCGTCTCGCCGGCGTCGGTCCCGGAGATATACGGCATGTCCTGCGCCCAACGGGCGCAGGAGTGCAATTACGCCGCGACCCAGCACGTCTCTAACGCGAAGCTGGGCCGTTACTCAACCGCAGACGCCTACCGTCCGAACTTCTGGAACTTGATCCGGTGGGGGATGAGGCTGTCGGCGCCCAGGCGGCGCTTCTTGTCCTCTTCGTAGGCTTCGAAGTTGCCCTCGAACCACTCCACGTGGCTGTCGCCCTCGAAGGCCAGGATGTGGGTGGCCAGGCGGTCCAGAAACCAGCGGTCGTGGCTGATGACCACGGCGCAGCCCGCGAACTCCTCCAGCGCCTCTTCCAGGTTCTGCAGCGTCTCGATGTCGAGGTCGTTGGTCGGTTCGTCGAGCAGGATGACGTTGCCGCCCTCGGTCAGCGTCTTGGCCAGGTGGACGCGGTTGCGCTCACCGCCCGAGAGCTGGCCGACCTTCTTCTGCTGGTCGCCGCCGCGGAAGTTGAACGAGCCGACATAGCTGCGCGTGTTGATCTCGCGCTTGCCGACCGCCAGCACGTCGAGACCGCCGGAGATCTCCTGCCAGACGGTCTTGGTCGGATCCAGCGCGTCGCGGCTCTGGTCGACGTACGACAGCTTCACTGTCTCGCCGACGCGGAACGTGCCGGCGTCCGGCTTCTCCTGGCCGGTGATGATCTTGAACAGGGTCGACTTGCCGGCGCCGTTGGGCCCGATGACGCCGACGATGCCGTTCGGCGGCAGCTTGAAGCTGAGATTCTCGAACAGCACCTTGTCGCCATAGGCCTTGGACAGCCCGTCGGCCTCCAGCACCACATTGCCCAGGCGCGGACCTGGCGGGATCTGGATGGCGGCGAAGGTCTGGGCCTGGCGGGAGTTTTCCTGCTCCAGCACCATCTCCTCGTAGCGCGCCAGGCGGGCCTTGGACTTGGCCTGGCGGGCCTTCGCGCCGGAGCGCACCCATTCCAGTTCGCGGGTCATGGCGCGCTGGCGGGCTTCGCTCTCGGACTGTTCCTGGACGATCCGCTTGGTCTTCTGCTCGAGCCAGCCCGAGTAGTTGCCCTCGTAGGGGATGCCCTTGCCGCGATCGAGCTCCAGGGTCCACTTGGTCACCTGGTCCAGGAAGTAGCGGTCGTGGGTGACGAGGATCACGCAGCCCGGGAAGGCTTCCAGGTGGTGCTGCAGCCAGGCGACGCTCTCGGCGTCCAGGTGGTTGGTCGGTTCGTCCAGCAGCAGCATGTCGGGCTTGCTGAGCAGCAGGCGGGCCAGGGCGACGCGGCGCTTCTCACCGCCAGACAGCTTGTCGACCGGCCAGTCGTTGGGCGGGCAGCGCAGGGCGTCCATCGCCATTTCGATGCGGCTGTCGATGTCCCAGAGGTCGCCCGCGTCCAGCTTCTCCTGGAGGGCGGTCATCTCCTCCATGAGCTCGTCGGAGTAATCCTCGCCCATCAGGGTGGCGACTTCGTTGTAGCGATCGAAGATCTTCTTCTCTTCGCACCACGAGATGACGTTGCCCCAGACGTTGAGCTGCTCGTCGAGCTGGGGCTCCTGCTCGAGGTAGCCCATCTTCACGCCATCGGCGGCCTTGGCCTCGCCCGAGAACTCCTTGTCGATCCCGGCCATGATCTTCAGCAGGGTCGACTTACCCGAGCCGTTCACGCCGACGACGCCGATCTTGGCGTCGGAGTAGAACGACAGCCAGATGTTCTCGAACACCTTCTTGCCGCCGGGATAGGCCTTGGTCAGGCCCTGCATCTGGAAGATGTACTGCTGCGCCATGGGGCGTCCGCGCTCGCTCTCAAGGTATCGGGGGTTCGAGGCGCGGAGATAGCGGCGGCGCGGGCCCGGCGCAATGTTCGAGGCCTTCTGGGTCGAAAAGGCGCGGGAGGAGCCTCCGGTCCCCTCCCGCGCAGTGTCCCCCAATCCGGCCGGAGAAGGCGTATGGCCGCGTCGAGGGGAGGAACGGGTTACTTCTGGGCCGTCAGCATCTGCGGCGCGGCCTTGTTGCAGGCCCGGAGCTGGCCGTCGGTGAGCTCGCGGCCGCCGCTGCGATAGCTGGCGACGGTGCCGACCACCGCGACCACCTTCTTGCACTCGCGCACCACGCCATCGAGGTTGCCCTTGCGCGGCGCAGCGCCCTGGCACAACTCGCCCTCGCAGCGCCACGCCGCGCCGGCGATGACCGCCTCAGCAGGGGCCGCGGCAGGACTCTTGAGCGTCGCCTCGCCACGGTAGCCCGCCGTCTGGGCATAGGCCGCCCCCGACGCGAAAACCGCCGCGGCCACGGCGAACGCACGCACACACTTGAAGTTTTGCATTCTCGTGATCCTTTGGGTAGAAAAGAGCACGACCGGTCGCTTACGCCATAAAAAGGGCACGATCGGTCACTTTGTCAAGCGGGGAGGCTTGGCTTTTGCGCAAGGGTGAAGCGACACGGGCGCGGATCGTCGATGAGGCCGCCCGCCTGGCGGCTCAGCGAGGGCTCACCGCCGTCAGTCTGGCCGACGTGGCCGAGGCCGTCGGCCTGTCGAAAAGCGGCCTGTTCAAGCACTTCGATTCGAAGGAGGCGATGCAGGTCGCCGTCGTCGAGAACGTCATGGAGCGCTTCACGGCCCACACCTGGACCCCTGCGGCGGACCTGCCCACCGCGCGCGAGCGCCTGGAGAAGGTGTTCGAGTGCTGGCTGGACTGGGAGGACATGGTCTGGAGCGAGAGCGGCTGCCCGATCATCGCCTTCAGCGTCGAGCTGGACGACCAGCCCGGCCCGGTGCGGGACCTCCTGCAGCACAGCCTGAAACGGTGGCGTCGGACGCTGGTGAACCAGTTCGTCGACCTGCGCGAGCCGCCTCTCACCGAGACCGAGGCCCAAGCCGCCTATTTCCAGATGAAGAGCTTCGCCATGGGCTACATGGACGCCCGGCGGATGATGGGCGACACCGACGCCCGGCGCTCGGCCACCTCGGCGTTCGTGAGCCTGCTGGAGCGCACGGCCAAAGCTGCGGCGTAGGAACCCCACTCCTGGCCCCGCGTACTCCTCTCGATCCAAGACACGAGAGGAACAGCACGATGCACAAGGACGAAGCCAAGGGCGCCGCCAAGGACATCAAGGGCTCGATCAAGGAGGCCGCCGGCCGCGCCACGGGCGATGAACGGTTGGAGGCCGAAGGCGCGGCCGATCGGGTGGAAGGCAAGGTCCAGAAGGGCGTGGGGGCCCTGAAAGACGCTGCGCGAGACGTCCTGAAGAACTGACGGACGGACCGACGGGCGAGCGGGATTTCCCGCCTGCCCGATCGGCAGGCAGCCGGCGGCAGCTCGTCGCACCTGGCCTCGGTAGGGTTGACGTTAAGGATTGCCCCGCCAATCTGCGGGCTCCCTAACGACGGCCTGGAGGCGCTTTCCGTTGCCCAACCTCGTCCGCCGCAGAGAGCTGCTGACCTTTGGCGCGGCTGCCGGCCTCGCCACCATCGCCGCCCCCGCGTGGGCCCGGAACCTCGACGTCTGGGAGCCGCGCCGGGCGATCCTCAAGAACCTGCACACCGGCGATGCGTTCAACGACGTCTATTTCGCCAACGGGAGCTACATTCCCGATGCGCTGGCGGAGGCCAACCGCGTGATGCGCGACTGGCGCACCGGCGACCAGCACTTCATCGACCCGGGCCTGTTCGACGCCCTCCACGCCATCAGCGGAAAGCTGGAGGCCCGCAAGCCGTTCCAGATCATCTCCGGCTACCGCTCCCCGCGCACCAACGCGATGCTGCACTCGCGGTCAAAGGGCGTGGCCCAGAACAGCCAGCATACCCTCGGCAAGGCCATCGACGTGCGGATGGAGGGCGTACAGCTCACCCACCTGCGCGATGCCGCCATCGCCGTCGGGGCCGGCGGGGTCGGCTTCTATCCGGTCTCCAATTTCGTCCACGTCGACACTGGCCGCGTGCGCCAGTGGCGAGGGTCCTGACCTCAGGTCGGCGGATCTTCGGCGGGCGTAGGCTCAGCCGGCTCCATCGTCGTCATCCCGGTCGCCGCGGCGTCCTCCTGCACCTGCAGCTCGTCGGGCGTCGGCGCCGCTATGGGCGCAGCTTCCTGGACGGGCGGCGCGGGATTGGTGGCGACCGCGGGCGTGGCGGCCTGATCGGCGGCCGGCGCCTCCTCGACAGGCCTCGCCGGGGGCGCGCCACCGGTGAAATTGAGAGTCCGGCTGACCGCCAGCGCGAGCAGCACGGCGGCGCACGCCGCCGCGATCCACAGGACCTTCTTCAGCATCGATCGCCCCCTCAGGCCTTAACGCCGCTCGCCAGCGCGCCCACGCGCTGAAGCAGCTCCCGGTCCCAGTTATACGGGTCGGAGCGGAAGTGCATCTGCCCGTCCGCGCCCGCGAAAGCGGTCCAGTAGAGAATGTAGACCGGCACCTGCTTCGACAGGCGGGCCCGTACCGTCTTGTCCCCTTCGAGCTGACGGTCCACGGCCTCGGGCGTCCAGGTCGCATCCCCGGCAAGCAGGGCGTCGGCCAGCGCGCGCGGCTTCTCGATACGCACGCAGCCGTGGCTGGCCTGGCGGGCATAGCGGTCGAAGCCGCCCTTCGACGGGGTGTCGTGCAGGTAGACGGCGAAGGGGTTGTCGAAGTCGAACTTGAACCGCCCGAGGGCGCTGGAGTCGCCGGACGCCTGCTGGAGGCGGGGCTGACCGCCCGCGACCGGAATGACCCGGTAGCCGTTGCGCTCCAGATAGCCGGGATTCGCCCGCTCCTTGGGCCAGAGTTCCTCGTTGGCGATGCGGGTGGGCACGTTCCAAGGCGGATTGATCACCACACTGTGGATCGAGGAGACCAGCATCGGGGTCTCGTCGCCCTTCTTCCCCGACACGGCCTTCATCGACAGCACCGGCTTGTCGTCCTGGAACAGGGTGACGATGGCCGCGCCCGAATTCACCTGCACGCGCGTGGCCGGCATGGTGGGGGGAAGCCAGCGCCAGCGCTCCATGTTGGCGATGATCTGCAGGACCCGCTGGCCCACCGGCTGGTTCAGATAGGACAGAGTGCCGGCGCCGACGACGCCGTCCGGCTTCAGGCCATAGCGGCGCTGGGCCCGGATCACGGCCTCCTCCAGGGGCTTGTCGAACGTCGCAGACCCGGTGGCGACCACCTGCGGGTCCTCGGCGGCCAGACGCGCGCGAAGGGCCGGCACGCGCGCGTCGGCGGACCCCAGCTCGAGCTTGCCGCCCTCGGGGATCGCCTTCCACCCGCCCTTGGCCGCGATGTCGCGATAGCGGGCCAGACCGCGCTTCAGGGCGACGTAGCCGGAGTAGCGGGGCGGCAGGCTGTCCAGCCAGGCCTGCAGGCGGCCGTCCGCCAGCGCCTTGGCCAGATCGGCGGACGGGTCATACGCGGCCGGACGCACCTGCCAGAGCTCGGGGAACTTGTCGGGGTCCATCCGCCCGATCCGGACGTCGTGCGCGTAGCGCAGCAGCCCCTCGGTCAGCGCCTCGTTCTGGGCCGCCGATAGCGCGCCATCCTGCGGCAGGCCGGCGGGCAGGTAATCCTTCGGCTGCAGCCCGTGCTGGTCGGCGACGGCGAGGACCTTCAGCGCCGTCTGGACCTGGTCGGCGGAAAGCGCCGCGATCTCAACGGGCGGCGGGGGCGGCGGGGGAACCGGTGAGGCGGCAGGCGGCAGCGGCAGAACCGGCGCGGTCGGCTGAGCGGTGGCGCTTCCCAAGGCCAGGGGCGCGGCCAGGGCCAAGGCCAGGCAGCGTCCCAAACGTCCGCCCCGCAACCCATACGCGCCCATGTCTTTACCCGGCCTCTTCTCATGCTTGTTCGCGGACATTCTACGTCCGTAGCTGTCCCTTGGATGAACGCACATCTGGCGTCGAGGGTCCCCGCTGTCGATCCGGGCCTGACCGGTGACAGTCGGACTGTCACCTGCGGGCCACAGCGGCTCAGCTTGCCGGGGGGTAGGCGTGAACCTGTCCCTGCGGGTCCATGACACCGTCGTCCGTGACGTAGACAGGCCCGACGGGTGACTTTCCGTGGCCGCCGGGGATGTCGAGCACATAGGTCGGCTGGCAAAGCCCGGACACCCGACCACGAAGGTCGCGCATCAGAGCCTGCCCCTCGGCAAGGGGCATCCGGAAATGGCCCGTGCCCGGCGCCAGGTCCGGGTGGTGCAGGTAGTAGGGCTTGATCCGCAGCTCAACGAACCGACGCATCAGGGCCTCCAGCACCTCGGCGCGGTCGTTCACGCCCTTCAACAGCACGGTCTGGCTGACCATTGGGATGCCGGCGTCGATGATCCGGTCGCAGGCCGCGGCGGCGGCGGGCGTCAGCTCGTCGGGGTGATTGGCGTGCAGCGCGACCCAGGTGGTCTTTCCAGGCGCTTTCAGACTGGAGACCAGCTCGGCGGTCACCCGGTCCGGATCGACCGCCGGCACGCGGGTGTGGAAGCGCGCCACCTTCACGTGCTCGATCCCCGCCAGCCGCGTCATGAGATCGGCCAGGCGGCGCGGCGACAGGATCAGCGGATCGCCGCCCGTGACGATCACCTCCCAGATCCGCGGCCGCCCCGCCACATAGGCCATGGCGGCGTCGAGCTGCGCGCTGGATAGCGGGCGCTCGCCCTCGGGTCCCACCATCTCCCGACGGAAGCAGAAGCGGCAGTAGACGGCGCAGGCGTGGTTGGCCTTCAGCAGCACCCGGTCGGGATACCGGTGCACGATCCCCTCGACGGGGCTGTGCGCATCGTCACCGATGGGGTCCGCCCGCTCTTCCGGCGTCTGGATCAGTTCGGCGGCCGTCGGCACGAACTGGCGACCGATGGAATCTTCCGCATGACCGATCCGCGCCATCATGGCCGGGGTGATGGCGACGGCATACCGCGCCGCCACCCGCTCCAGCGCCGGCAGAGCCTCGGGCGTGTCCAGGCGCTCGCAGAGCGCCGCCGCCGTTCGCAGGGTTCGAGTGGACATGGCCGCGGGCGTATGGCGCCCCGGCGCGCCGGCGGCAACCGCGACGGCTTGTCCCGCTACCGCGCGCGGTCGGTCACGCCACCGTCCAGGGCCTCCCGCACCTTGCGGGCGAGCTGGTCCAGCGAGAAGGGCTTGGCGAGGGTCATCGAGTCCGTCATCGCCGCCTGGGCGTCGGTCGCCGCGCCGTGGGCGTACCCCGTGGTGAACAGCACCCGCAGGTCGGGCCTGAGGGTGCGCGCCCGCTGGGCAAGCTGGAAGCCGTTCAGGCCCGGCATCACGATATCGGTGAACAACAGGTCCAGGCGGGAGAGGCCGGGCAGCATCTCAAGCGCCTGCCCGGCGTCCTCGGCCTCGAAGACCTGATAGCCAAGCTCTCGCAGGGTCTCGACCGAGAGGCGCCGCACGTCCGCCTCGTCCTCCACGACGAGCACCGCCTCTCCTTCCACGGCCCGGAGCGGCGCGCCCTCGAGCGCCGGCCGCGCCTCGCGGACCAGCGCCTCGCCCGTCCACCGTGGCAGCAGGATCGTCACGCACGCGCCTTCCCCCGGAGCGGAATGGAAGGTCACCTCGCCTCCGGACTGGCGCACGAAGCCATAGACCTGCGACAGGCCGAGGCCGGTCCCCTTGCCCACCGCCTTCGTCGTGAAGAACGGCTCGAAGGCGCGGGCCATCACCTCCGGGCTCATCCCGACCCCCGTGTCGGCCACGCGGATCGCCACAAAGTCCCCGGGCGGCAGCCCCGCGGGCCCGCCATCACCCGACGCGGGAATGTTGGACGTCTCGATCGACAGCCGGCCGCCCTCGGGCATCGCGTCGCGGGCGTTGACCGCCAGATTCAGCAGCGCGTTCTCCAGTTCGGCGGCGTCGGCGTGCACCGGCCACAGGCCTTCGGCGAGCGTGGTGCGGATTTCCACCCGCTCCCCCAGGGCGCGCTGGAGAAGCTCGGCCATGCCGTTCACGAGCCGGTTCGGATCCACGGGCTCGGGGCTGAGCTGCTGCCGCCGGGCGAAGGCCAGCAGCCGGCCGGTCAGCACCGCCGCCCGCCGCGCGCCCTCGGCGGCGTTGTCGAGATAGCGGATGACCCGGGGGTCCTCGCCGCCGGCGAGCCGCCGCCTCGCCATGTCGAGGCTGCCGATGACGATCGCCAGCATGTTGTTGAAGTCGTGGGCGATCCCGCCCGAGAGCTGCCCGATCGCCTCCATCTTCTGCATCTGGCGGATCTGGTCCTCGGCCGCCTCCCGCCGGCCCATCTCCTCGCGCAGCTCGCGGGTCCGCGCCTCGACCCGGTCTTCCAGGCTGGCGTTCACGTCCCGCAGCTCGGCCCGCGCATGCTCGGCATGGATGGCGCCCCGCGCCTGGGCGAGGACGGCGAGCGTCAGGGCCAGGGTGACGATCGCGCCGGCCGCCGCCGACCACCAGGCCAGCGACCGGTTGCTGCCCGCCTCGAACGCAGGTCGGGCGGCGAAGGCGAGGGTCCAGGTCCGCCCCCCGATGTCGACCTGGCGCGTGGTCCTCAGCCGGGCGTCCGGTTCGTCGGGCCCGTCCGTTCCATAGAGCCGGTTCTCGCGGCGCGCGGCCCCGTCATAGATCGTCACGTCCATCAGCCGGTCCGGCCGCCGGGGGAAGACGGTCTCAAGGAGATCGTGCGCGCGCAGCGGGCTGTAGACGAAGCCGGCAAGCGGCGTCTGGTCTGCGTCCCGCCGGACCGGCAGGTACATGAGGAACCCGGGCTGCTTATCCGCGTCGATCTCCTGCACGAGCTCCACGCGGGCCGAGGCCGCGAGCTGGCCGGTCGTCGCGGCCCGGGCCATCGCCTCGCGGCGATACGGCTCGGTGAACATGTCGTACCCGATCGCCGCCGCGTTCCGCGCGTTCATCGGGGAGAGATAGACGATGCTGGTGTAGACGTCCCGTGGCGTGGCTGGCCAGACGCGGAAGTCCGGAAAACCCTGGCGCCGCATCGACGCCTCGATCTGCGCCCGGCCGGCCTCGTCCGCCCCCCGCGCCGCGTACCCGATCCCCAGCACCCCCGGATAGCGCGTACCGAGTCCGAGCTGAGCCACGTAGGCGTCGAATTCGCGGGCGTCGACCTCGTCGCTCCCGGCGAACAGCCCCGCAGTTCCGCGCAGGAGGGCGCTGTGCGCCTCCATCCGTTCCTGCAGGGCGCTGACGGCGAGGTCGGCCTGAAGGCGCATGCGTTCCTGGTCGCGGCTATCCGCGCCCCGCAGGAACAGGAAGGAAATCAGCAGCGTGGCGCATACGCCCACCAGCAGCACCAGGCTGGGGACGACGAAATAAGGCAACGCTGCGGGTAGTCGTTGTCTCACCACGGACGACAGGGGTCCGGACCGGCGCCGCAAAGTCAAGTTCGCGCTGCGGTTGTCAGGCGACCGGCGTCCACAGCACCTGGTCGATCCTGGCCGCGCCCGTGGCCAGCATCACCAGCCGGTCGAAGCCGAGAGCGCCGCCGCTGGCCGGAGACATCAGCGCCAGCGCGGCCAGGAAATCCTCGTCGATCGGATAACGCTCGCCGTAGACCCGCTGCTTCTCGGCCATCTCGATCTCGAAACGCCGCCGCTGCTCGGCCGGATCGGTCAGCTCGCCAAAGCAGTTCGCCAGCTCCACCCCGCAGGCATAGAGTTCGAAGCGTTCGGCGACGCGGGGATCCGAGGGCTTGGGCCGGGCAAGGGCGGCCTCTGAGGCTGGGTATTCGCACAGTATCGTACAACGCCCGTGGCCCAGGTTTGGCTCCACCTTCTCCACGATGATCCGGCTGAAGACGTCCGCCCAGGTGTCGTCCTCGGCAAGCCTGATCCCGATCGCCCGCGCCTGGCCGTAGAGGTCGCCGAACAGATCGACGCCCGCGTGGCGCTCGAACGCCTCCGCCACCGTCAGCCGCTCCGGATCCGCGAAAGGATCCGCGGTGGAGCCCCGCCAGCTCAGGCTCCGCGTCCCCGCCGCCTCGGCCGCCAGCCGCAGCAGTGCGGCGCAGTCATCCATCAGCACCTCGTAAGGCGCGCCCGCCCGATACCATTCCAGCATCGTGAACTCGGGATGATGCAGCGGCCCCCGCTCGCGGTTCCGCCACACCTTCGCCAGGGTGAAGATGGCCGTCTCGCCCGAGGCCAGCAGCTTCTTGCAGGCGAACTCCGGGGAGGTATGGAGATACATGGGCGATGGCTCGCCGGCCGTGGTCAGGGCCTGGGTCGCGAAGGCGTGCAGGTGGGCCTCGTTGCCGGGCGAGACCTGCAGGGCCGCCGTCTCCACCTCGGTAAGCCCCTCGTCCTCCAGCCAGCGGCGCGCGGCGCGGGTGATCCGGCCCCGCGCCTCCAGGAACGGGCGGCGGTCGGGCCGGCGAAGTGGACTCCACCAGGGCGTTTCAGGGGATCGGGACACGGCTGCGACGACGCTGGGGGCTGGAGATTTCGGCGCACATCGCTATAGGGGCGCCACAAGAATTTCATCAGCGGAATCGCGCCAGCGGTCCGCCGCATCACCGAGGACCACCCGTGAAAGTCTCCGCCAGCTCGCTGCGCAAGGGCAATGTCGTCGATCTCGAGGGCAAGCTCTACGTCGTCCTGACCGCCGAGAACATCCATCCCGGCAAGGGCACGCCCGTCACCCAGCTCAACATGCGTCGCATCTCGGACGGCGTGAAGATTTCGGAACGCTGGCGGACCACCGAGACCGTCGAGCGCGCCATCGTCGACGACCGCTCCTACACCTTCCTCTACCAGGACGGCGAAGGGTTCCACTTCATGAACCCCGAGACCTACGAGCAGGTCGTGGCGTCCGAGGAGATGGTGGGCGACGCCGCGCCGTACCTCACGGACGGCTGCACGGTTCAGCTATCGACCCATGAGGGCGTGCCGATCGCCATCGAGCTGCCGCGGACCGCCGTGTTCGAGGTCGTCGAGACCGAACCGTCCGTGAAGGGCCAGACCGCCTCGTCGTCGTACAAGCCGGCCGTGCTGTCGAACGGCCTGCGCACCATGATCCCGCCGTACATCGGCCCGGGCACCAAGATCGTCATCCTCACCGAGGACGGCAGCTACCAGGAACGCGCCAAGGACTGACGTTCCTGCCGGCCGGCCCAAGTCTTCTGACGCAGACGTGAGAGATTCTGGGCTGGCCCGCCCATCAGCTTGGCCCTAAGGCCGCGCCGATGGATCCGGATTTCTGGCTCTTCGCCGCCGTCGGCTTCGCGGCGCAGCTCGTCGATGGCGCCCTGGGCATGGCCTATGGCGTCATTTCGACCTCCGTGCTGCTGAGCTTCGGGGTCACTCCGGCCAACGCCTCCGCCAGCGTCCACGCCGCCAAGGTGTTCACGGGCCTGGCGTCAGGCCTCTCCCACATCGTCTACCGAAACGTGGACTGGAAGCTGCTGGCGTTGCTGGCGGGCGGCGGCGTCGCGGGCGGAATCCTCGGCGCCTATGTGCTGACGTCGGTACCGGGCGAGGCGGTGAAGCCGTTCGTGGTCGCCTGGCTGTTCCTGATGGGCCTCGTGATCCTCTACCGCGCCTGGCGTCAGGCGCGGCCCAAGGTGTTCTCCTGGCGATCCCCCCTGCCCCTCGGCCTGGTCGGCGGCTTCTTCGACGCCATCGGCGGCGGCGGCTGGGGTCCCGTGGTGACCAGTTCGCTGATGGGCGCCGGCGCCGATCCACGAAAGGCCATCGGCACCACCAACACCGCCGAGGTGTTCGTCGCCGCCGCGACTTCAGCCGCCTTCCTGAGCGCCCTGCTGACCGGCCACTGGGAGACGGCAGGCCTGCGCGACCTGCTCTGGTCGCTGGCGGGCCTGATCGCCGGCGGCATGATCGCCGCGCCGGTGGCGGGGTGGATGACCAAGGTGCTGCCGCTCAGGATGCTGACCTGGATCGTCGGCGTCCTCGTCGTCGCCCTGGCCGTCTGGCAGGGCGTCGGCCTGCTATAGGCGCCCTTCTCCCGACGGCGTCGCCCTTGGAATGGTCAAGCTCAACCCCCGGCCGGTGGACATGCACGTCGAACGCGGGCTCGTTGAGACGCCTGCCGGCCGCGACAGCCAGCTCGACGCCGCCGTTGTCGAGCGTCTGAAGGGGCCCGGCGTAACACCCTGAAGTATGCGTTCCATGCAGCTCCTGGATCCGCCGGCCCGGCCGGCCGTCGTTACGCCCACGGACCACGACGCCCTCGCCTGGCGGGCGGCCGCCCTGTCGCTGGAGCTGATCCTGGACGTCGAGAGGATCGGCCGCAGCCGGCGGAGCCACGACCTCATCGACGCGCTGCTGTTCACCGCCGTGCTTACCGCCAATGTGACGCCCATGCTCCGGAACCGTGACCTGGAGCTTGCCTATGCGACGATCGACGCGCCGGCGCCGCCCGAACTGCGCCGGCCGGTGAGCGTGAGCGCCATAGCCCACTCCCTTGGAATGCCCTTCGAGACCGTTCGCCGGCGCGTACGTGGCCTCGTCCGGAACGGGACCCTCGCGCACGGGGAACGTGGCGTCTTCGCGACTCCGACCAGCGTTGTCGATCCGGCCTACATCGGCATCATGCTGGACCGCCACCAGCGGATCGGCCGCTTCTACGCCGACCTGCTGGACGCCGGTGTCCTGGCGGGGCCCGAGGCCGGCGCGCCGCGCCCCGTGTCGGACGCGCCGGTCCGCGTCACGAACCGGGCGTTCGCCGAATACATGCTCCGTGCGATCGGCGACCTCGTCGCCTTTGCGGGAGACGTGATCAGCGCCCTCGTGCTGGGGGGGATCGCCCGCGCGAACACGGAAGGCCTTAATCCAGAAGCGCTGGCCCAATGGGCGTTGGAGCCGGCCACGCATGGCACGCCGATCCGGACCGGCCTGCTCGCCGAGCGCCTCGGCATCTCGCCCGAGACCTGCCGCCGGTACGCTGTGAGCCTCGAGGCCGCGGGCCTATGCGTTCGGGGGCAAAAGGGGCTCGTGGCCACCGCTTCGGCAGAGTCCCGGCGGGTTCTCGCCCGCATCGTCCAGGACAACCTCTCCAACATTCATCGGATGTTCGCCCGGCTGCGGCAGCTTGGTGTCCTGACGCCGTGGGACGACGCCCGCGCCGCCGCCGCTTGAGCGCCCCGGGATTGCCGCGTGGCGTCGCGCCCGAGCCACGATACAACCGGGCTCGCCAATGGGTTCTTTGGGAGCGTCGCATGCTGAAGGCCGCTGTTCTCGCCGGAGCGCTCGCGCTCGCCGGCCCCGGCCTCGCCCAACCCCTCAGCCCCTACGCCTCCGCCGGGGAACAGCAGGCGGCCATGAGCGACGGCCGCGTCACCTCCGAGCAGCTTGTCCGCGCCTATCTCGAGCGCATAGAGCGCATCGACCGCGCCGGCCCCAAGTTGAACGCCGTGCTGGCCCTCAACAGCCATGCGCTGGCCGACGCACGCCGGCTGGACGCGGAACGGCGCGCCGGCAAGGTCCGCGGGCCGCTGCACGGCGTCCCGATCCTGCTGAAGGACAATATCGAGTCCGCTGACGGGACGGCGACGACGGCGGGCTCGCTGGCCCTGGCGGCCAATGTCACCGGCCGCGACGCCCCGGTCGTCAAGCGCCTGACCGACGCCGGCGCAGTGATCCTCGGCAAGACCAACCTCTCGGAATGGGCCAACTTCCGCTCCACGCGGTCGATCAGCGGCTGGAGCGCCGTAGGCGGCCTCGTGCGCAACCCGTACTCCCTCGACCGAACCGCCTGCGGCTCCTCCTCGGGATCCGGCGCGGCGGTGGCCGCCGGTCTTGCGGCGGCGGCGTTGGGCACCGAGACGGACGGCTCGGTCACCTGTCCGGCCGCCATGAATGGCGTCGTTGGCCTGAAACCGACCGTGGGCCTGGTGTCCCGCGCCTACATCGTGCCGATCTCACCCGACCAGGACACCGCCGGTCCCATGACCCGCACCGTGGCGGACACCGCCGCCGTGCTGACCGCCATCGCCGGGACCGATCCGCTGGACCCGGCGACGAAGGACGCCGATGCGAGGAAGGCCGACTATCTGAAGGCCCTGAGCCGCGATGCGCTCAAGGGGGCGCGGATCGGGATCTGGCACCATTGGCGGGGCCGCTCGCCGGGGGCGGACAAGGTGTTCGACGAGGCTGTCGCCGCCCTCCGCGCCCAGGGGGCCGAGGTGGTGGAGATCAAGGGACCGGACGACGCCGTCATGGGCAAGATCGCCGAGTTGGAAGGCGACACGCTTCGCACGGAGTTCAAGGCGGCGCTGAACGCCTACCTGGCGTCGACGCCTGTCGCCGTGAAGACGCGCTCTCTCGACGACCTGATCGCCTTCAACAAGGCCGAGCCGCGCGAGACGGCCCTGTTCGGCCAGGAGATCCTCGACCAGACGGCGGCCAAGCCGCCCCTCACCGATCCGACCTACCAGGAGAAGCGCGCCACGGCGAACCGGCTCGCCCGCGAGGCGCTGGACCGGATGCTGGCGGAGAACCGACTGGACGCCATCGTCGCCCCCAGCGGCGGCCCGCCGTCCATCGTCGACCCGGTGAACGGCGGCCCCTTCTTCGGATCGCCCTCCCGGCTGCCGGCCGTCTCGGGCTACCCGCACCTGACCGTCCCCGCCGGCCATGTGAGCGGCCTGCCCGTGGGGCTCTCGTTCCTGGGCCCGGCCTGGTCGGAGGCGCGGCTGCTGGCCCTGGGCTTCGCGTTCGAACAGGCGACCCGGGCGCGGCGGGAGCCGGCCTTTCTGCCCGACGTGGCCGCCCGCCCCGAGGTCGCACGCGCTTACGATCCGCGCTGACGCAACTTCGCCGGGGCCTGCGGGTTAGACGCCTGCGGGAGGTCTCGCGCGGAGGGGTTCCATGACTTCATTGCGACCGAGGGGCCTTGAAAGCGCCGCCGTAGGCGATGACATGACGCCTGGGGCCGCTAGTATGCCCCTGCATCGAACGAAGGGCGGGACCCCTGGCCAGGATCTGGAAGAGACGCCCCCCTCGGCGCGCGACCCTCAAGGCCCTCAAGGCCAAGGTCGTGCAGCCGCCTGAGTCAGCCCGCCTGTTCACAGCCGCCGCCGACAGCATCCTCGCACGGAGATCTGGCCGCGTGTTCGACGCCTCCGCCCCCCGGTACGCCAAACTCATCCGTCTCGAGCCGGAAGCGGCCGCCAACGTGGCCGAACCGCCGGACGGCGGCTTCCACCTCGTCGACACCACGATGATGTATGCGCCGCAGTCAGGCGGCGTGAAGCGCTACCTGACGGCCAAGCGCGCCTGGCTGGCCCGGCGGCGTCCCGACGTCCGCCACAGCCTCGTGGTGCCGGGCGCCCGCACGCGCGCGGAAGCCGACGGCGTGGTGACCATAGCGGCCGCGCGCCTGCCCTTTGGCAACGGCTACCGGATGCCGGCCAGCCTGACCAAGTGGGAGGCCGTGCTGCGCCTGTTGGAGCCCGACGTGATCGAGGCTGGCGATGTCTTCGTGCCCGGCCATGCCGCGCTGTACGCGGGAGAGGCGCTGGGCGTGCCCGTGGTCGGCTTCTGCCACACCGACGCGGCGGCCCTGGCGGCCCTGCACTTCGGCGAGTGGGCCGAGGCGCCCACTTTCAGCTTCTGGGCCCAGGCCTACCAGCGCTTCGACCACGTGGTGGCGCCCAGCCGGCATATGGCCGCGCGCCTCGCCGACGCCGGCGTGACGCGGATGTCGATCCAGCAGCTCGGCGTCGACACCGCATTGTTCAACCCCTCGCGGGGCGACCGCGCCCGGCTGCTCAAGCGGCTGGACCTGCCGCCCGAGACCCGGCTGCTGGTGTTCGCGGGCCGTCCGGCGCGGGAGAAGAACATCGACTCCATGGTCGCCGCGGTGGAGCGGCTCGGCGATCCCTACAAGCTGCTGCTGGTCGGCGCCGGCAAGGACCAGAGCTGGTCGCCCAGCGTCGTCAGCCTCGACTTCGAGCGTGACCCGGTGAAGCTGGCCGGCATCCTCGCCTCGTGCGACGCGGCGCTGCACGCCAACGAGAACGAGATATTCGGCCTCTTCGTCCTGGAAGCCATGGCCTCCGGCCTGCCGGTGGTCGGCTCCCGCCAGGGCGGCGTGGGCGAGCTCATCGACGCCTCCGTGGGCCAACCGGCGGAGAATGTCGAGCCGGCCGGCCTCGCCGAGGCGATCGAGGCCCTGTTCGCCCGAGATGTCGCGGAGATCTCGAGAGCGGCGCGTCGCAGGGCCGAGACACGCCACGGCTGGGACGCCACCTTCGAGGCCCTGACCCAGCTCTACGGCCAGCTCATCGGCGGCCGGACACGACCGCCGCTGGCGATGAGCGCCTGAATCCGAACGCCTGGACGACGGGGCTCAGCGCCCCGTCGGCAGGTCCTTGAACGCCACGTCCTTGTCGACCCGGATGTCGCCGGGCAGGCCGAGCACGCGTTCGGCGATGATGTTCTTCAGGATCTCGTCGGTGCCGCCGGCGATGCGCAGGCCCGGCGCCATCATCAGCGAGGCGTGGAACGCCCCGCCCAGCGGGGCAAGGTCGGGGTCGTTGATGATCCCGTACTGATCCAGCATCTCGACGGCTGTGTTGGCCAGGTCCTGCATCTGCAGGGCCGAAACCACCTTGCCGATCGAGCTTTCCGGCCCCGGCGTCTGACCCCGGCTGAGCGCGGTCATGGTCCGGTTGCGGGTGTGCTTCAGTCCCTCGGCCTGGACATACCAGTCGGCAAGCTTCTCGCGGATGGCCTGATCCTTGATGACCGGCGCCCCGTCGAGGCCGGTGATCTGCCGCGCGGCCTCCAGGAACTGGTTCCACTGGGCGCCCGTGGCGCCGCCGACGGCGAGGCGCTCGTTCATCAGCGTCACCAGGCTGACGCGCCAGCCGTCGTTGATCGCGCCCAGCCGCTGGCTGTCCTTCACCCGCACCCCGGTGAAGAACACCTCGTTGAAGCCCGAGCCGCCCGACATCTGGTGGATCGGCCGCACCTCGATGCCCGGATCGCTCATGTCGACCCAGAACATGGTCATGCCCTTGTGCTTCGGCGCATCCGGGTCGGTGCGGGTGACGACGATGCCGAAGCTCGAGAACTGGGCCCCGGTGGTCCACACCTTCTGGCCGTCGATGATCCAGTCGCCCGACCCGTCCGGCGCGCGCACGGCGCGGGTCCGCGCAGCCGCCACGTCGGAGCCGCCGGCCGGCTCGGAGAAGAGCTGGCACCAGATCTCCTCGCCCCGCAGGGCGGGCCCGACGAACCGCTTCTTGGTGTCCTCGTCGGCGAAGGTCATCACCGTCGGCACGCACATGCCGAGACCGATCTGGAACGGGTTCGGCGGGATCGGATACTTCGCCTCTTCGGTGTTGAAGATCACCTGCTGGATCGGCGTGCCGCCCGGCCCGCCCCACTCCTTCGGCCAGGTGATCTGGGCGTAGCCCGCCGCCGCCTTCTTCGCCTGCCAGGCCTTGGACGCGGCCATCGAGCCGCCGCCCTCCATGTCCTCGAAGGTCAGGGGCGTCTTGGGCGCGTTGGCCTCGAGCCATTCGCGGACCTGGGCGCGATAGGCGGCTTCTTCCGGGCTGTCGTTGAAGTCCATTCTTCAATCTCCGTCATCCCGGCCAACGGAGCGCCGAAGGCGCGCAGGCCGAGCCGGGACCCATGTTCAATGTGCGCCTCAGGCGGCGATGTTTCTGCGCTCGAGCTGGCTGACCAGCCGCTCCTTCCAGACCCGCGGCGCGCCGGCCACGAGGGCGAGCTGGCGCGAGCGGCGATAGTAGAGGTGGGCGTCCACCTCCCAGGTGAAGCCGATGCCGCCGTGCGTCTGGATGTTCTCCTTGGCGGCGAACCAGAACGCCTCGGAAGCAGCGATCCGCGCCGCGCTCGCGGCCACCGGCAGCTCGGGCGCGTCGGTATTGAGCGCCCAGGCGCCGTAGTAGGCGTTGGACCGGGCCAGCTCGTTCTTCACATAGATGTCGGCCAGCTTGTGCTTGATCGCCTGGTAACTGGCGATCACCCGGCCGAAGGCATAGCGCTCGAGCGCATAGGCCTTGGCCATCTCCAGCGCGCGGTCGGCGCCGCCGGTTTGTTCGAAAGCCAGCAGGACCGCGGCGCGGTCGGAGATGCGCTCCAACAGGGCAAGACCCTCGCCCGCCGCGCCGAGCCGTTCGGCGGAGGCCCCCGAGAACGTCAGCTTCGCCGCGTCGCGGGTCGGATCCAGGGTCTGGAGCGCCTCCCGGGTGACGCCGCTGGACAGGTCGACGAGGAAAAGCCCGGCCTGGCCGTTCTCCTTGGCCAGCACCAGGGCGTGGGTGGCGATATCGCCGTCGGTGACCGGCAGCTTGGTCCCCGAGAGCTTGCCGCCGGAGACCGTCGCCTGCAGGTTGGCCGCCGTCACGACGCCGGGGCCTTCGGACGTCGCCACGCAGCCGATGACCTCACCCGCGGCGATCTTCGGCAGCAGGGCCGCCTTCTGCACGTCGGACCCGGCCAGCATCACCGCCTCCGCCAGGAAATAAACCGTCGAGGCGAACGGGATCGGGGCCACCACGCGGCCAAGTTCCTCGGCGATGGCGCAGAGCTCGATGTGGCCCAGGCCCAGCCCGCCGTGAGCCTCGGGGATCGCCGCGCCCAGCCAGCCCTGCTCGGCCACGGCCTTCCACAGTGCCTCGTCATAGGCCTTGGCGTCGTCGTCCAGCACCTTGCGCACGCGGCTCGTGGGGCAGTTCGCCTCCAGGAACTTGCGCGCCTCGTTCTTCAGGAACTTCTGGTCGTCGGAATAGTCGAAGTTCATCTGGGCCCTGTCCTGCCGGCGTTTCCCGGCGTGGCGTTTCCTCAATGGGCCGCAAGCATTGCGCGCCTCCGCGGCGCAAGAAAAGCGTGACCTCGCGTCAGCTCACGCCGGGTAAGAATTCATGGTCCCTGGTGAAGCGGCCGGCCATCCGTCCGCCATCCCACAGCTCGGCGCCCTGACCATCGCGCAGCAGCGGCCGGGCCCTCGCCGCGGCTTCCGCGTCGGTCCCCGCCAGGAACGTGTCGCCCAGGCGCAGGCGGCCGCCGCCATCGACGTGATACATCCGATAGGTCGCCAAACGCCCCAGCCCCAACACACAGTCCCCACCAGCACCATGGGCGCCGGCGGCGGCGGCGTCTGTCGCCTACCTGACCCCTCCGGGCGACATCTGGCGTTCGGCCCGGCTTCGCAGCCTTGGCGCCGCCTGATTGGCGAGCCTAGATGGGCCATGCGCACCGAAACGCCCCAGCCGATCCGGCTCTCCGACTACCGTCCGCCCGCGTACCTGGTGGACGACGTCCATCTCACCTTCGACCTGCAGCCGAACACCACGCGCGTCAAAGCCCGCCTCACGGTGCGCCGCAACGGCGACCACAGCGAGCCACTGGCGTTCAACGGCGAGCGGCTGAAAGCCGTATCGGTCGCGATCGACGGCCGCGTCCTGGGGGACGGCGAGTACGTGATCGACGCCGAACTCCTGACGATCCCGGCCCCGCCCGCCGCCTTCACCCTCGAGACTGAAGTCGAGATCGACCCCGAGAACAACAAGGCCCTGGAAGGCCTCTACATGTCGGGCGGCCGCTTCTGCACCCAGTGCGAGGCCGAGGGCTTTCGCAAGATCACCTTCTGGCCCGATCGGCCCGACGTCCTCTCGCGCTTCACGGTCCGCATCGAGGCCGATCGCCGGTTCCGCCACCTGCTCGCCAACGGCAACCTTGTCGAAACCGGGGAACTGCCGGGCGGGCGTCACTTCGCGGTGTGGAACGATCCGTTCCTGAAGCCCTGCTACCTGTTCGCACTCGTGGCCGGTGAGCTGGACGTGCTGGAGGATAAGCTCGTCACCAAGAGCGGCCGGACCGTCGACCTGCGCATCTACGTCGATCCCGGCATGGCGCCCCGCGCCGCCTACGCCATGGATGCGCTCAAGCGCTCGATGACGTGGGACGAGGAGGCCTATGGCCGCGAGTACGACCTCGACCTCTTCATGATCGTCGCCGTCCGCGAC
This sequence comes from Phenylobacterium kunshanense, assembly GCF_003254525.1. Taxonomy (GTDB): domain Bacteria; phylum Pseudomonadota; class Alphaproteobacteria; order Caulobacterales; family Caulobacteraceae; genus Phenylobacterium; species Phenylobacterium kunshanense. The sequence goes on along the minus strand of NZ_QFYS01000004.1, from coordinate 137,198 downwards.
TTCAACTTCGGGGCCATGGAAAACAAGGGGCTGAACATCTTCAACTCCTCGCTCCTGCTGGCCGATCCGGCCACCGCTACGGACGTGGACTATGAGCGGATCGAGGCGGTCGTCGCCCACGAATATTTCCACAACTGGACCGGCAATCGGATCACCTGCCGCGACTGGTTCCAGCTCTGCCTGAAGGAGGGCCTCACCGTCTTCCGCGAACAGGGCTTCTGCGCCGACATGCGCGGCGAGGCGGTACAGCGCATCAAGGCCGTGAAGGTGCTGAGGATGCGCCAGTTCTCCGAGGATCAGGGCCCGCTGGCCCACCCGGTGCGGCCGTCCAGCTACATGAAGATCGACAACTTCTACACCGCGACCATCTACGAGAAGGGCTCGGAGGTGATCGGGATGCTGAAGACCCTGATCGGGGCGGACGCCTTCCGGAAGGGCATGGATCTCTACTTCGACCGCCACGACGGCGAGGCCACCACGGTCGAGGCCTTCATCCAGTGTTTCGCCGAAGCCTCCGGCCGGGATCTCGGCGACTTCTTCGCCTGGTACGAACAGGCCGGCACCCCGAGGATCACTCTGTCGGCGACCTATGACGAGGCCGCCCGCACCCTGGAGCTGGTCCTGACCCAGGCGACCCCGCCGAGCAACGGCCAGGAAACCAAGCGGCCGCTGCCGATCCCGGTGACGCTGGGTCTGCTGGACCACGAGGGGCGCACCCTGGCCTTCGAGCGGGACGGCCAGGCGATGGACGAGACCGTGATCGTCCTGGACCAGCCTGAGGTCAAGGTCACGCTCACCGGCGTCGACAGCCTGCCCGTGGTTTCGGCCCTGCGCGGCTTCTCGGCCCCGGTCGTCATGAAGACCGACGCCGAGCCCAAGGAGCGCTACGTCCAGCTCGCCGCCGATCCGGACCTGTTCAACAGGTGGGAGGCCGGGCAGGACCTTGCCGCCGACCTGATCCTGAGCCGCGCCGCCGGCAAGCCCAACGAGGTGGGCGAGGAGCGCTATGCCGAGGCCGTCGGCCGGGCGCTGAACGACCAGGCATCGGACAACGCCTTCAAGGCGCTGCTGCTGGCCCTCCCGGCCGAGACCGATCTCGCGCTCATGCGCAGCCCCGTCGATCCCGGCGCTCTCCACGACGCCCGCGAGGCGCTCCGGCTGCGCCTCGCCCTCCATCTCGACGCCGAGCTGCGCCGCCTGCACACCGGACTGCAGGACCTGGGCGAGTTCTCGCCCGACGCCGCCGGGGCGGGTCGCCGGGCCCTGCGCAATGCGGCGCTGGAACTGATGGCCGCCAACCCGCGCAACGACGTCGCCGACATCGCGCTTGGCCACTTCCGGGCCGCGGTGAACATGACCGACCAGATCGGGGGCCTGAACGCCCTGATGCTGATCGGCGGGCCGGCGTTCGAAGAGGCGCTGGCCGACTTCTACGCCCGCTGGAAGGACGAGCCGCTGGTCATCGACAAGTGGTTCGCCCTCCAGGGCCGCGACCCTTCCGAAACCGCGCTGGGCCGCATCCTCGGCCTGACGGCCCACCCGGCCTTCGACCAGAAGAACCCCAACCGGCTGCGGGCCCTGGTCTCCAGCTTCGCCAATTTCAATCCCGTCCGGTTCCACGATCCCAGCGGGGCCGGATACCGGTTCCTCGCCGACCAGATCATCGCCGTCGACGGCTTCAATCCCATGACCGCCGCCCGGCTCGTCGATCCGCTGGGCGGATGGCGGCGGCTGAAGCCCGAACTCGGCGCCCTGATGAAGGCTCAGCTCGAACGCATCGTCGCGGTCGAGGGACTTTCGAAGAATGTTTACGAATTGGCCACTCGGGCCCTCAACTGATGTGATTAACCCTGCGATGACCGCGGGGCCTCAATCGGTTTAGAGTGACGCACCGCCCGTCGGGGGTGCGGAACGGGAAGGGAGCAGCGGCCTTGGCCGGACGCGAGGGCCAGAGTCTCGCTGGGGTGACGCCCGAGCGGCGCGCCCATCGGCGTGCGCCGTCCGCGCGACGCTATTCCCGGCCGGCCATCTTCGTGATCATCGGCCTGCTGGCGATCATCGCCGGGCTGGGCGTGCCCCGGTTCGTCCACCTCGCGCCGCAGGCCGTCGAACTGGTGGCCTGGTTCCTCGTCCCGCTTGGCGCAGCGATCGCCCTGGGGGTGCTGCTGATCCTGGAGATGCGACGCCTGGAGCGCGTTCAGGCCGCGCGCACGGATTCAGAACAGCGGTTCCGCATGGCGGTCGAGGCCGCGCGCTGCGGCATCTGGGAATGGGACCTGGCCACCGACAAGATCTTCATGTCCGAGGTCACCGCCGCGCTGTTCGGCTGGCGGACCGGCCTCGTGGACGGCCAGCAGGTCCTGGAACGCGTGGCTCCAGGCCATCGCGACGACATGCGCGAGGCGCTGTCCACGGCGGCCATCTATGGCGACTTCGACGTCTCGTTCCGGGTGCCGCCCCTGGCCGGCGCGCGGCCGGTCTGGATCGACTTCCGCGGCCGGGGCTTCGGCGAGAGCCCGGAGGGCGGCTTCGCCCGCATCATCGGCGTCGCCCTGGACGTCACCGAGGAGCGCCTGGCTCAGGCGCGGGCCCAATCCGCCGAGGGCCGGCTGCGCGACGCCATCGAAAGCACGTCCGAAGCCTTCGTCCTGTGGGACCGCAACGGCCGGCTGGTGATGTGCAACAAGAACTTCCGCAGCTACTTCCAGCTCGAAGCGGACCTGCTGCGCACCGGCGTCGGCCGCGAGCAGGTGGAACGGGCCGCCCGCCTGGCCATCCGCCAGGAGTATCCGGCCCCCGGCGGACGCCGCGGCGTCCGCGAGGCGGAACTGACCGACGGGCGCTGGGTGCAGATCTCCGAGCGCCCCACCGCCGAGGGCGGCCTCGTGGTCACGGCCGCCGACATCACCGTCCTGAAGACCCAGGAGGAGGCGCGCCGGATCAAGGAGGAAGAGCTCCGCCGCGCGGTCATCAACCTGGAGCAGAGCCAGGAGCAGCTCTCCGAACTGGCCCGCAAGTACGAGGCCGAGAAGATCCGCGCCGAGGGCGCCAGCGCCGCCAAGAGCGAGTTCCTGGCCAACATGAGCCACGAGCTGCGGACCCCGCTGAACGCCATCAACGGCTTCTCCGAGATAATGTCGGCCGAGATGTACGGGCCGCTGGGCGATCCCCGCTACCGGGACTATGCCCGTGACATCCTGAGTTCGGGCCAGCACCTGCTGGCGCTGATCAACGACATCCTCGACATGTCGAAGATCGAGGCCGGCAAGTTCACCCTGCGGTTCGAGCCCGTCTCCGTCGAGGAGATCGCCGAGGACGCCCTGCGACTGGTGCGCAACCGAGCCGAGGCCGCCGGGCTGAGCATCGGCGTCGACTTCGGCGACCTGCCGGACGTGGAGGCCGACTACCGCGCCGTGAAGCAGGTCCTGCTGAACCTGCTGTCCAACGCCGTGAAGTTCACGCCGCGCGGCGGTCGGGTGGTCGTCCGCGCCGAGCTGCGCGACGATCCCCTGGGGCAGCGGGTGAAGGTGAGCGTGCAGGACACGGGCATCGGCATCTCTGCGGACGATCTGGAGCGGCTGGCCCGCCCGTTCGAACAGGTGGAGAGCCAGCATTCCAAGACCACCCAGGGCACCGGCCTGGGGCTGGCGCTCACGAAGGCCCTGGTGGAGATGCACGGCGGTCTGCTGGACCTGAAGAGCGCGCCGGGCCAGGGAACCACCGCCAGCTTCGCCCTACCCGTCCGGCAGAGCCGCCCGTCGGCGATCAGCGGCGCCGCCGCGGCCTAGAGCCGGGCGAGCCAGCGCCTCTCCAAAACGCGCACGTTCCTCGGCGGGCAGCCCGGCCGCAAAGTCGACGATCCTCCGGTCCATCGCCACGCGCGCCTCGTACTCAAGCGAGCGAGCCCGCTTCAGCTTGGCGAAGGCGCCGTCCGGATCGAAGGGCTCGTGGCCAAATCCCTGCATCGTCTCGCGCGCCAGCCGGCGCGCCTCCCGCCCCTTGGGAACGGCTTCGCGCAGGTAGGCGGGACTGCCGGCCCGCCAGGCGGACTGGGCCTCGGGCGACAGGTCGCGAACGGCCAGGGCCACCGGGTTGCGGCCCCGCGCCGGCGGCTCGTGGGAGCCGCCTCGCCCCCCCGCCAAATGCGAGCCGAGGAAGGCGCCGCCGATGAAGACATTGAGGGCCAGCGAGACAAACAGCCCGCCTGCCAGAAGCGTCGTCCGGTTCATCCCGCGCCCTCGTCGAGATAGAGACTGAATTCATCGTCGGCCGCGGTCATCAGCGCCTCGCCCCCGCCCTGTGGCGCAGCCAGCTGCATGCCGAGCATGACGCCGGCGGCGCAGGCGGCGGCCAGGCCCGCTCCCAGGCCCGCGGGCGCGAGCCAAGCCGGCCACCGCGGCCGCGCCCGGGGCGCGCCGGCGACGATCCGGTCGACAAGTGCGCCGGACGCGACCGGCAGGGCGGCCGAGGCCAGCATGGCGTCCAGTTCGTCGGCGCGCGCCAGGACCCGCCCGGTCCATGCAGGATCGGCGGCGATCAGCCGCGAAGCCTCGGTCCGCTCGGCGGTCGGCCAGCGATCCACATTCCCGCCGAAGGCCTCGGCCAGGGTTTCAAAACGTTCCGGAGTCATGCCGTCCCTGGTCATGCGTCCTCCTTCAGATCCATCAACGCCGCGCGCAGCGAGCGGCGCCCCCGGCCCAGCAGGCTCTCCAGCGCCTCGACGCTGACGCCCATCACATCAGCCGCCTCGATGTTGCCCAGCTCCTGATAGTGGCAGAGCACGATGGCCTCGCGCTGCCGATCGGGCAGCCGGCCCAGCGCCTCGGCTACGCGGCGTCCAGCGTCGAGCGCCTGCAGTCCCCTGTCCGGCCCGGGGCCCTCGTCTGCCTGTTCGGGCGGATTCGCGGTGGCCACCTCGCGGCGGCGACGGAGGCGGTCGTAGCAGAGATTCAGAGCCACCCGGTGCAGCCACGTGTCGAAACGCGCCGCACCGGGGCGCCACTTGGGCGCCTGCTTCCAGATCCGCACAAAGGCTTCCTGCGCCACGTCCTCGGCCTCGGATGGATCGGACAACATCCGCCCGGCGAGCGAGAGCAGCCGCGGCAGCTTGCGCGCCACGAGCGCGCGCGCCGCCGCCGGATCGCCGGCCGCGACGCGCGACAGGAGCTCGTCGTCGGAGTCTCCCAAACCTGGCCTCGACCGAAAGGGCGGCCGGGCTATCGGGGCCCCGGACCGCCACGCATCTTCTGCCGCATTGTGAGCAGCTCCTCCTTCGAGAGCCAGCCGTCCTTGTTGGCGTCCATCGCCTGGAACTGGCGCTCGGCGCCGGCGGAGAGTTCGGCGCGGGTCACGGCGCCATCCTTGTCGCCGTCGAAGCGCATCACCATGCCGCCGGGGCCGTGGCCGCGGCCCTTTCGACCCATGGACTCCGCCTGCTTGTGAGCGGCGTCAGCCTCGGCCTGGGTGACCTTGCCGTCCTTGTCGGCGTCGAGCCTCGCGAACATCCGGTCCTGGCGTTCGGCGCGGGCGGCCTTGAACTCGGCGAGCGTCACCTTGCCGTCGCTGTCCCGGTCGAAGTTCGGGCGCTCGCGCCCCGGCCCGGGCTGGGCCTGCGCGGTGGTCGAGATCAGCGCCGCCGCGGCGGCGAAGAGAAGAAAGCGGTTCATGTAGCCTCGGGTGTCAAAACGCCCCCTGACCTCTTCCACGCAGCAACGTGGGAATTCCGTCGTCAGGCCTTCACCACCTCGAGATAGGCGGCGCGGGCGGCGGCCTGCGCCTCCGCGAGCCGCTTGCCCAGCGACTTGAACGTCTTCACCTCGCCGGCCCGCGCCAGCAAGGCCTGCAGCGCCTTGGGCTCCTGGGCCGGATCGGCGTCGTCTCCCAGGGCGACCTTCAGAAGCTGGGTCAGGTTCTGCTGCAGCCGCCAGGCGTCGGCGAGCGCCGCCAGCGACTTCTCGCCGACGAAGCCGGCCGCGCCCACCGCCTCCAGCGCCTGGGCGGTGTTGGGAGCCAGCGGGCCGCCATCCGCGGCGTGGGCCAGCTGCAGGAACTGCACGGCGAACTCGATGTCCACAAGGCCGCCGGGACTGAGCTTGAGGTCCCAATCCCCCTTGGGCGGCCGCTCGCGCTCCAGCAGCTCGCGCATCTCACGGACGTCGCGAACGGTGGCCTTGCGGTCCCGGGGCCGGCGCAGCGCGCGCTCCACGGCGGCCCGGGCATCGGCGGCGAAGGCGTCGGACGTGGCCCAGACGACCCGCGCCCGGGTCAGCGCCAGGAACTCCCAGGTTTCCGCCTCGCCCTCGTAGTAGCGGTCGAAGGCCGACGCGCTCACCGCCACCGGGCCCTTGGTGCCCGACGGCCGAAGTTGCATGTCGACCTCGTAGAGCTGCCCTTCCGCCGTGGGACTGGACAGCGCCGCGATCAGCCGCTGGGTGAAGCGGCCGTAGAAGGCCGAAGCGTCCCAGCCCTTGAGCTCCGACATCGCGGCCGGGTCGGCGGCCCGGTAGAGCGTCATGAGGTCCAGGTCGGACGAGGCGCTCATCTCCCGCGATCCGCACTTGCCCAGCGCGACCACCGCCACCTCGCCGGGGAAGGCTCCGCCCATCCGCACCGCCTCGGCCAGCGCCGCCGGCGCCAGCACCTCGATGCACAGGTCGGCGAGGTCCGCGAACGCCCGGCCGGCGACCTCGGCCGTCGCGGCGCCGCTCATCACCTGCACGCCGACGCGGAACGCCTGCTCGCGATGCACCCGCCGCACCACGTCCATGGCGGCTTCGAATCCGTCGGCGCGCGCCACGGCCCGCTGCATATCGGCGCGCTCGTTCTCGATCTCGATCGGCGAGAAGAAGTCCGGGTCGAGCATGGCGTCGATCGCCGCCGGCCGCCGCGCCAGGGTGTTGGCGAGGCGCGGGGCGAAGGCCAGCACCTGGACCACCAGTTCGAACAGCTTCGGCTGGGCCAGGAACAGCGACTGGAGCTGCACGCCGGTCGTCAGGCCGCCGAAGAAGTCGCAGAAGCGGTTGAACGCCGCGTCCGGCGCGCCCGTCGCATGGGCCGCCTCCAGCAGGCGCGGCGCGAGGCGGGTGAACAGCTCCCGGCCCCGCTCGGTCCGCGTCGCGGCCACGTGGCCGTGGTGCCAGCTTCGGATGGTCTGCGACACCCAGGGTGGGTTGGTGAAGCCCATTCGGGCGATGGTGGCCAGGGTCTCGGGGTCGTCGTCGACGCCGGTGAACACCAGGCTGCCGAACCGCGACGAGAGCTGCTCTTCCTCGGCGAACAGCTCGCCGTAGCGGGCGTTGACGGTCTTCAGCGTCCGCGTGATCCGCGCGTCGAAGCTGCGCAGCGGCTCGGAGCCAGTCAGGGCCGCGACGCGCCGTCGATCGTTGTCGGACTCCGGCAGCTTGTGCGTCTGCTCGTCCTCCAGCATCTGGATGCGGTGCTCGACGGCCCGGAGCAGATGGTAGCTCTCCGTCAGGTCGTGCGCGGCCGCGTCCGTCACGTGGCCCGCCGCCCTGAGCGCCTCAAGGGCGTCCAGCGTCCGCGGACTGCGCAGCTCGGGGTGTCGACCGCCCAGGATGAGCTGCTGCGTCTGGACGTAGAACTCGATCTCGCGGATGCCGCCCCGCCCCAGCTTCAGGTCGACGCCCTTGGCCGAGACCCGCTCGTCGACCTTGTGGGCGTGGATCTGGCGCTTGATGGAATGGATGTCGGCGATGGCCGCGAAGTCGAGGTTCTTGCGCCATATGTAGGGGATGAGTTCGCCGAGGAAGGCGCGCGCCGCTGTCAGGTCTCCGGCGCACGGCCGAGCCTTGATGAAGGCCGCGCGCTCCCAGTTCTGGCCCACGGTCTCGTAGTACTCCAGGGCCGCCGGCGTCGACACCGCCGGCGGCGTCGACGAGGGGTCGGGCCTGAGGCGCAGGTCCATGCGGAAGACATAGCCATCCGAGGTCTTGGCCTGCATCAGTTCGGATACGCGATGCGTCAGCCGCACGGCGAAAGCCTGGAGTTCCACGCCCTCGCCGATCACCTCGACCAGCACTTCGGGATCGAAGAAGACCGAGACGTCGATGTCGCTGGAGTAGTTCAGCTCGAACGCGCCCTGCTTGCCCATGGCGATGCAAAACCAGCCCGGCACGGGTCCCTGTTCGCCCTCGCCCAGGCGCTTCAGGCGTCCGGCATCGACCTCGCCGCGCGCCGCCGACATCAGCGACGCCGCCACCGCCGCGTCGGCGAAGCGGGTCAGGGCGCCGGTCACCTGGTCCAGGTCCCAGACGCCACCCAGGTCGGCCACGGCGGTCAGCAGGTGGAGCTCCTGCTTCAGCAGCCTGAGCGGCGCCTGGGCCTGATCGGGCAGCAGTTCCCCCACCGCCGCCGTACGCGCCAGGATGTCCTCCAGGCGCCGATCGGGATCGCTGGCCAGCAGGTCGGCCAGCCGCTGAGGATTTCGGCGCGCGAGGCCCGCCAGATAGGCCGAGGCGCCGAACACCGGCTCCAGGGCGGGCCAGGCGCGCTCCAGCTCCGGAGACCATACGGCGTCCGCGACGATCTCCCGCGCCCGCTCGGCCGCCCGCGCGTCCAGCACCGGGCCGCAAGGGCGGAGGGCGTCGGCGATTACGGACATTTAAGTCGACCTCATGGCGTGCGCGTCCTCAACCTCGCCCATCTGCCAGGGGGGCGCACGCGTGAACATCTCGAGACTGGTTCGGCTGGACGGTCTCGCCAGGGGCGCCGACGCCGCGCTGCTGGCGCTGCGCATCGGCGTGGGCGGGTTCCTGGTCTGGGGCGTCTGGGACAACATCACCAGCGCCGAGCATATGCAGAAGTTCGTCGCCTTCCTGAAGCAGTTTGGCTTCCCCTACCCCGAGCTGCTCGCGCCGTTCGACGGCGGTCTTCAGTTCGCCTGCGGCCTGGCGTTCATCCTCGGCGCCTTGACCCGCTGGGCCGGCCTGCTCTGCGCCGCGAACTTCGTGGTGGCGATCGCCATGGTGGACCACCATGCCGGCCTGCGGGCCTCGTTCCCGTCGCTGGCGCTGGTGCTGATCGGCCTGCTCCTGGCGACTCACGGCCCGGGCCGCTTCGCCGTCGACGGACTGGTCTGGCGGCGGCGGGCGGGCCTCCAGCGCCGCTGAAGCCTACCAGCAGTACCTGGCGTCAGCGCCGTTCTGCTGTCGCGCCGCCCGGAGGGCCGCCACCTTCTTCGGATCGGAGAGATAGGCACGCTCCTCGGCCACCTCCTTGCGGAGCCCGGCGATCGACCGCGCCAGGTTCGCCCGCCGGTCGCCGCGAAGGGCCGGAAGCCTGTCCGAGAAGATTACCTGATAGGGATGTTGCTCCACCCAATCGACCGCTCGCACGCGGGCGGCCTGCTGCTTGCCGACGTCGCAGAAGGCGTAGCCGTTGATGGACGGCCCGGCGAGATAGGCGAAGTTCTTCACCGCCTCCTCGGCGCCGCCGAAGGCCGGCCCCGAGACATCGATGGTGTCGGACAGCGTGCTCCAGCGGTCCTTTGCCACGTAGAACCAGAAGACGGAGTCGTCGCGCAGGCCCACGTCGTACAGGCGGATCGCCAGGACCATCATGGTCATGGGGGTGATGAGTTCCGGATGGGCGAGCACCTTGTCGCGCGCGGCCGCCACATCCTCGCGCCGGTCCGACTGGAGCAAGGCGTCGAAGTCGCGTCCGACCTGGACCATCCGGCGGCCACCGGACAGGATGCCGGCGTCGTAGTAGGGATGAACCATCACATCGATGATCTTCACCGGCTCGGACGCCGCGGCTGAAGGCGCGGCGAGGACAAGCGCCACCGCCATCAGGCGCACTAGGATCTTTCGCATCGATTGTTCCCCACAACTGCGGCGACAGCTTTAGCGCGGCGCACGCGAACCGGCGAGTGCGTCAGGCCCTGGGCAGAATGAAGGCCACGCGCAGGCCCGGGCCCATCTCGCCGACCTTGCCAGGTCCCTCGGACAGTTCCAGCCGGCCACCGTGCGCCTCGGCCACCGCGCCGACCAGTGACAGCCCAAGGCCCGCGCCGGGCTCGTTCCGGCTGTTCTCCAGGCGAACGAACCGCTGGATGACGCGCTCGCGGTCCTCCTCGGGTACGCCGGGGCCGGTGTCGGTCACCGAGAACTCCACCTCGCCCGAGGAGCGCCGCCGCACCCGCAGCATGATCGCCCCGCCCGCCGGCGTGTACTTCACGGCGTTGTCGAGGATGTTGGCCAGGGCCTGGGCCAGGAACTCGCGGTTGCCGCGCACCGTCAGGTCCTTGGCGAGCTCGGCCGAGAAGTCGATGTCCTTCTCCTCGCAGAAGGGTTCGTAGAGTTCGGCGATGTCGGCGGCCAGATCGGCGGGGTCGAACAGCACCGGGTCGGGCGCGGCGCCGGCGGCCTGCAGCCGAGCGATCGACAGCACGGCGCCGAAGGTCTTCAGCACCCCGTCGGTGTCCTCCAGCGCCTGGGCCAGGGCCTGGGTCGGGTCGCCCTTGCCGGACTCCACGTCCAGATAGGCCGTTTCCAGCCGCGCCCGCAGGCGGGTCAGCGGCGAGCGCAGGTCGTGGGCGATGGCGTCTCCGGCGTGCTTGTGTCCGGCCATGGATCGCTCGAGACGATCCAACATCTCGTTCACGCCCTGCGCCAGCTCGTCGAACTCGTCCTTGGCCCCCCGAACCCGGGCGCGCACACCCTGTTCGCCGTTGCGCACCCGCTCCACCACCTCGATCAGGTTGACCATCGTGCGCGAGACGTTGCGGCTGACCAGCAGGCCGCCGCCCAGTCCCAGCAGGACCACCAGGGCCACCGAGGCCCACAGCGCCCGCGAGACGCGCGCCACATAGGCCTCGTCCTCGCCCGCGTCGGCGCCGACGAAGAGGATCTCCCCGCCGTGGAGCTGCTGCTGCATGCCGCGCGCGGGGTGCTTCACCTCGCGGCCGTCCGGAGTCTCGTCGGTCACCTGGAACGTCGCCCAGGCCGGGGCGCCGGTGAAGTTCTCGACCGGACTCTCCTCGATGGAGCCCGAGATGCGGCGGCCGTCCTTGGTCAGCAACAGGTAGAGGAACGGCTTCTCGCTGGCGGCCCGTTCGATCAGCGACTGGTTGACGGCATCGACGCCCGCACGGTCGTAGACATCCACCAGGGAACGCATCTCGCGAACGATCTCGCGCTCGGTCCGCCGCGTCGCCTCGCCGGCCGTCGCCACGTAGATGTAGGCCAGGAAGGCGAACGCGGCGCTCGCGAACAGCATCACGAACAGCAGCGTCAGCCGGAACGGCGTGGTGCGGAAGATGCGGGGCAGGCGCACCGCCATGGCGCGCGCTTAGGCGTCCAGCCGGTAGCCCGCGCCCCGCACGGTCTGCAGCATCGGGCGGTCAAAGCCCTTGTCGATCTTGGACCGCAGCCGCGAAATGTGGACGTCGATGACGTTGGTCTGCGGGTCGAAGTGGTAGTGCCAGACCTTCTCCAACAGCATGGTGCGGGTCACCGACTGGCCGGCGTGGCGCATCATGAATTCCAGGAGCTGGAACTCGCGAGGCTGGAGGTCGATCTCCTTGCCTTGGCGGTGCACCGTGCGGGCGATGAGGTCCATCTCCAGCTCGCCCACCTTCAGCAGGGTCTGGACCGAACCGGTGTCGCGACGGCGAGCCAGGGCCTCGATGCGCGCGATCAGCTCGGCGAAGGCATAGGGCTTCACGAGATAGTCGTCGGCGCCCGCCTGCAAGCCATCCACCCGGTCGCCCACTTCGCCCAGGGCCGAAAGGAACAGCACCGGGGTGCGGTCGCCCTCGCGACGCAGAGTCTCGACGAGTTGGACGCCGTTCATCCGCGGCATCATGCGATCGACGATCATCACGTCGAACTCGCCCGCTCGGGCCGCAGCGAGGCCTTCCTCGCCATCGGCGCCACGGGCGCACTCATGGCCGACCTCGGTCAGGCCCCGCGCCATGGCCTCGGCCGCCTCGAGGTCGTCCTCGACGATCAGGATCCGCATCTGATTCCCCGCCCCTGCTGAGTGGGGAATCTACCCCGAAATCTTCAGCGGCAGGAAGGCGGTCCGGCCGTTGCGCAGGATGCCCACCAGCACGCTGGTGCGGCCGGCCTTCTTGGCGGCGTCGACGGCGGCCGCGAGGTCGGCCGGCGCCCCCACCGCGCGGTCGTTCGCCCGCGTGATGATGTCGCCCCGGCGCAGCCCCTTGGAGCCCGCGTCAGAGCCCTGCTCCACGCTTTCCACCACCGCGCCGCGGACATCGGCCGGCAGGTTGAGCCGGTTGCGCGTCGCCTCATCGAGCGGCGCCAGCGACATGCCGAGCACTGGCGCCCGCGCGCCCGGAGCAGCCCCAGGCGGCGTGGCGGCGCCGTCCGAGTTGTCGTTGGCCGCCAGTTCGCGCTCGGAGGGGCGCACGCCCGACCGGACTTCGATGACGCGCTTCTTGCCTTCCCGGATCACGTCCAGCTTCAGGACATCGCCGGAGCGGACGCGCGCCACCTGCCGCGTGAGGTCGGACGAGCTCTTCACGGAGACGCCGTTCACGGCCACCACGATATCGCCCACCTGCACCCCGGCGCGCGAGGACGGACCGCCGGGACTGATGTCCGAGACGATCGCGCCCTTCTGGTCGCCCAGGCCCTGGGCCTCGGCCATCTCGGCGGTGAAGTTCTGGATCGTCGCGCCGATATAGCCGCGCTCCACGCGGCCGCCGGCGATGAGCTGGCGGGTTACGGTCTCGGCGACCTCCGCGGGAATCGCGAAACCGATGCCGACCGAGCCGCCTGACGGCGAGAAGATCGCCGTGTTCACGCCGATGACCCGGCCGTAGATGTCGAAGGTCGGGCCGCCCGAGTTGCCCCGGTTGATGGGCGCGTCGATCTGGATGTAGTCGACGAAAGTCTCGCCGATGTCACGGCCGTAGGCCGAGACGATGCCGGCCGTGGCGGTGCCGCCCAGGCCGAACGGATTGCCCAGCGTGATGACCCAGTCGCCCACGCGCGGCTTGCCGGCGTTCTCGAAGCTCACGAACGGGAACGGCCCCCGGCGGCTCTTGACCCGCAGCACGGCCAGGTCGGTGGCCTCGTCGCGGCCGACGATCTCGGCCTCCAGTTCGGTCTCGTCCTTCAGGACGACCTTGATGGTCTCGGCGTTCTCGACCACGTGGTTGTTGGTGACGATGTAGCCGTCGGCCGAGATGAAGAAGCCCGAGCCCGAGGATTGCTGGGTCGGCAGGCGCGGCTGGCCACGCCCGTTGCGGCCGTCTTCGTCCTCCCCATCGTCGTCACCGCCACCGCGAGGGCCAGGGAGCACGAACGGAAGGCCGGGGATCTGACGCAGCTGGGCCGGATCGACCCGGCTGGTCACGTTGATCGACACCACGGCGGGGGAAACGCGGTCGACGATGTCGGCGAACGACATCGGCGCGCCCGGAGGCGGCGCGAAGATGGGGGTCGCGGAAGCCTTGATCACGCCGCCAGCCATCGGCTGCTCGGCATGGGCCGCGGGGAGGCGCATCCCTGCGCCGGCCACCGCCGCGGCCATGACACCGGCGCCGGCGACGGCGCCCAGGAGGTACCCGTTCTTCTTCGAACTCATAAGCCTTCGTTTCCCTGCGCGCGAAACCCGCCGTCGATCGGGAGGGATCGCGCCCAAACAACCTAGGTCGGATGCACCGAAGTGCAACGCCCCTCAAGTTACGTTTAGGTCACCCTGGCTCCGCTTAACGTCGAGAGTTTGGCGGGAAGTTGTCAGGGAGCCCGTTCTTCTTCCGCCAGGTGGCGGACCCGCTCGGCCTCCGCGGCGCTGAGCTCGGCGTCCGGCGTCCGGCTCCGCAGGCGCAGCAGAAGCAGCGCCGCGCCGGCCAGGACCACCAGGAACGGTCCGCCCCACAGCAGCAGGTTCCCGGCCGAGAAGCTGGGCGTCAGCAGCACGAACTCACCGTATCGATCGGTCAGGAACCGCTTGATCTCGGTCTCGCTCCGCCCCGCCTTCACCTGCTCCCGGACGATCCGCCGCAGGTCCTGGGCCAGTTCGGCATCGCTGTCGTCGATCGACTCGTTCTGGCAGACGAGGCAGCGGACGCCCTTGAAGATCTCCCGCGCCTGCGCCTCCTGGGCCGGATCGGGCAGTCGTTCGGCCGGATCCGACGCGGCCGCAAGGCACGCCACGCCCGCGAGAGCCGCAAGGAGCGCGCGAAGTCTCATGCCCGCTCCTCCCGGCGGCGCCCGATCCCCAGGCGAAGGCGTCGGTCCGTCAGCGACACCAGGCCGCCCAGCGCCATGATCGCCGGCCCGGCGAAGATCAGGCTGGCCCATGGGTTCCAGTAGGCGCGGACGAGATACGTCCCGCCCTCGCGCCGCTCGCCGAGCACCAGGTAGATGTGCGAGGTCCCCCGGTAGCAGAGCCCAACCTCGGACGTGGTCTGGCCGCCGGCGGTGTAGAGCCGGCGCTGCGGCGTCACGCGGCACACGAACGCGCCGTCGCGGGTGACCGTGATCCTGCCCTCGTCGGCCTCGTAGTTGGGACCGGACACGGGGTGGACGTCGTCCAGCTTCAGCTCATAGGCCCCCACGGTGAGGCGTCCGCCCACCGGCAGCGCCTCGGCCGCCTCGATCTTCCACGTCGTCTCGAACACCGCGCCGAGGACGAACACGCCCAGGCCAAGGTGCGCCAAGGTCATCCCCCAGGCCCCGCGGGGCAGGCCGACGAGGCGCCGCCAGGTCTCTGCCGCCGGCGCGCGGAACGCCCGCGTGCGCTCGACGATCTCGGCCAGGGCCCCGGCGATCAGCCAGGCGCCGAGCGCCACGCCCAGGGCCCCGAACGCCTTCTTCGGGCTGACCAGCGCGATGGTGGCGAGGCCCGACGCCGCCGCGATCAGCAGGGCGACCCACAGGCGCTGGGCCACACCCCGCGCGTCGCCTCGCTTCCAGGCCAGCAATGGTCCGGCGGGCAGCAGGACGAGCATCGCCGACATCAGCGGCGTGAACGTCAGGTTGAAGTAGGGCGGACCGACGGAGATCGCCTCCCCCGTCATCGCCTCGCGGATCAGCGGGTAGAGCGTCCCCAGCAGCACCGTCGCCGTCGCCGCGGCCAGCAGGATGTTGTTCATCACAAGCGCGCTCTCGCGGCTGATCGGCGCGAACATGCCGCCGCGCCCAAGGCTCGGCGCGCGCCAGGCGAACAGGCTGAACCCGAGCCCCGCGGTCGCCCCCAGGATCATCAGCAGCAGCACGCCCCGCGTCGGGTCCACCGCGAAGGCGTGGACCGAGGTCAGAACCCCGGACCGCACCAGGAAGGCCCCCAGCATCGAGAAGCTGAACGCCGCCAGCGCCAGGAAGACGGTCCAGCCGGCCAGGGCCCCGCGCTTCTCGGTCACGATCGCCGAATGCAGCAGGGCGGCGGCCACCAGCCAGGGCATGAAGCTGGCGTTCTCCACCGGATCCCAGAACCACCAGCCGCCCCAGCCCAGCTCGTAGTAGGCCCAGAAGGCGCCGAGGGTGATCCCGACGGTCAGCATGCTCCACGCCGCCAGCGCCCAGGGCCGCACCCAGCGCGACCAGGCGGCGTCGACGCGCCCCTCGACCAGAGCGGCGACCGCCAGCGAGAACACCACCGAAAGGCCGACGTAGCCCGCGTAGAGGAACGGCGGGTGCACCGCCAGCGCCGGGTCCTGCAGCAGGGGGTTCAGCGACCGTCCCTCGGCCGGCGGAGAAGCCAGGCGCGCCAGCGGATTCGACGCGAAGACGGTGTAGGCCAGGAACACCACGCCCAGTAGGCCCTGGGTCGCCACCGTCACGGCCCGCAGACCCTGCGGCAGCGTGCGTCCCAGGCCGGCGATGGCCGCGCCGAAGCCGGTAAGCGCCAGGCACCAGAGCAGCATGGAGCCCTCGTGGCTGCCCCAGGTTCCGGCGACGCGGTACAGCAGCGGCTTCTCGGAGTGGGAGTTCGCCGCCACGTTGGCGACCGAGAAGTCCGAGACCACGAAGGCGTGCATCAGGGCCGCGAAGGCGACGGCCACGGCCAGGAACGCGGCCAGCGCCGCGCCCTCGCCCGCTCCGGCCAGGGCCGCCGAACGCCGGGCCCGGCCCGCCGCCGACAGGCCGACCTGGACCACCGAAAGCGCCAGCGCCAGCATCAGCGCGAAGGCGCCGGCCTCTGCGATCATGTGGGACCGCCGGTCCGGCCGCCGTAGCTGGGCGCAGGCGCGCCCTCCGGACGCCACTCGCCCTGCTCCTTCAGGGCGTCGGCGACCTCCTTCGGCATGTAGGTCTCATCATGCTTGGCCAGGACGCGCTTGGCCTCGAAGACACCGTCGGCCCGGTACGATCCCTCGGCCACGATGCCCTGCCCCTCGCGGAACAGGTCCGGCAGGTCGCCCTGATAGACCACCCGGTCGGCGGCGATCTTGTCCTGCACCGTGAACTCGACCCGGCCGTCCGGATGCTTCACGACGGAGCCGGCCGCCACCAGCCCGCCGAGCTGGATCGCCCGCCCCGGCGCCGGCTTGGCCTCGGCCGCCTGTGACGGCGTGTAGAACAGCGAGATCGAGTCCCGCATTCCCCAGAGGGTCAGGCCCACCGCCAGGATCACCACGGGCGAGATCACGGCCAGCAGCAGCAGGCGCGTGCGCGCCTTGCGGGATTTTGGAAGGAAACTCATCGCATCGGCTCCGCGCGGGCGGCCTCGTCCAACTGTTGCAGCACCTGCGGCGCGCCGGCGTAGCGCGCCCGGGCGCTCGCGTAGGCGGCGTCGCGTTTCTCGGTTTCGCCCAGGACGGCGTACGCGCGAACCAGCCGCACCCAACCCTCCGGGTCGTCGGGATCGGCATCCAACCTCGCCGCGAGCCCCGAAACCATGCCCTGGATCATGGCAAGCTGACCCGCGTCGACCGACGGGGCTGGACGCCCCTCCAGTTCGGCGACCGCCTTGGCCACGATCTGGCGGCGATCGTCCTCGGCAGGCATCTCGTCCAACAGGGCGCGCAGCTCACCTGCGGCCTCGGACCGCTGGCCGGCCTCGGCCTTGGCGTTGGCCAGGTAGAAGCGTGCGCCGGGATCCTTTGGCGAGAGCTCCAGCACGCGACGGAAGGCGGCCTGGGCGTCGGCGTCGACCTTGCCTCCGGCCTCGACGATCTCGGCCTCGCCCAGCATCTGCCAGATATCCACCCGCTGCGGGGCGAGCGCGGCGGCGCGGCGCAGGGCCTGGACGGCGGCGACAGGGTTCTGGGCGGCCGCCTGGACGAGGCCCAGGTAGCGGAAGCCCTCGGGGTCGTCCGGCCGCTCGCGGGTCACCTGCTTCAGCACGGCGGCGAGTTGGGGCGGCGTCAGGCTCTCGAGGTCGGCCTGGCGCCAGCTGGCCAGCCGCTCGGCATAGGGCTGGTCGGCGTAGCCGGGCGCGCCAAGCGTGAGGTAGAGGCCCAGCGCAATGGCCGGCGCGGCGACGCCCCCGGCCAGCACCCAGCGGCGGGCGCGCGGATCGGCGCTCCAGGCCTGCTGCGGCGCGTCGGCGGCGGCCAGCAGTCGGCGGGCCGCCTCGGCCTCGGCGCTGCGCCGCTCGGCCTCGCCCATCAGGCCGCGGTCGGCCAGATCGGCGATCTCGGCGAGCTGGCGGCGATAGAGAATGGGCGTCGGATCCGCCGCGGCGGCCTGACCGGCGGCGCGGGCGGCGCGCATCAGGATGAGACCTGCCGCGATGGCGGTCAGCACACCAGCCGCGGCCCAGAACACCAACATGCCGCGCATGTAGCCGAAAGCCGGGCGCGGCTCTAGGTCGGAGTGCGGCCGCAGATCAGCGCAGCGGCCATTCCTCGTTGCGCCCCGGTTGTTCGGGGTGGAGCGCCGCCTGGGTCCGGCGTCGGACGAGTTCGCCGGCCTTGCCGCCACGGAGGAGCTGGTTCAGCCGCGCGGCTACGCCCAGGAAGGCCTCGGCGTGCTCGATGTTCTCGACCTCGCCGGTGCGGATCTGGTCGATGGTCTCGTCGACGTACTGGTCGATGTGCTCGCCCAGAGACTCCATCAGCTTGTTCCGGGCCGCGGAGAAGCCGCCGTAGTTGGCCGTGGCGTGGAGCTGCTCGTTGAACGAGAGCAGGGTCATCGCACGCGCGGTCAGCCGGTCCTGCGGCGGATCGGACAGGACGGGCATCGGGCGGCGCGCGCGTTGGCGCGGCGTGTTCATCGGCAGGGCCTCGTGCACGGCCTTCTCGGCGTCGCGCAGGCGGCCTTCCACGACGCTGGCGAGGCCGGCCCGCTGCTTGTGCACGCGCAGGCCCCAGCCGTGCTCGCGCTGGAGGTCGACGCTGGTCTCCATCTCCATGAGCTGCTGGACCAGCAGGTCGACGCCCTGGGCCGCCGCCCGCGCCGCCTGCACGCCGTCGTCGGCCTTCAGGGTCGCGATGGCGCCCAGCGCGCGGTCGATGTCGGCCATCAGGTCCTCGCCGAAGCCGGCGAGCTCGGAGTCGGCCAGATAGCGCTCGGTGGGTTTGTCCATCACCGCCGAGATCACGCGCAGAACCATCCAGGGCTGCGGCATCTGGGCGGCCAGCATGTGGAAGAAACGCGGTCCGGCGTCGTCGGCGATGGCGACGGCGTCGCGATAGGCCAGACGGGCGCCCGCGGTCGTCTCGCCGCCCGCATGCGCCAGCCACTCCGGCAGGCGCTGGGCCGCGCGGCGCACGATGGCGCCGAGGTCCAGGCAGTCGGCCAGCAGGTCGGCGCCATCCGGCCTGGCCGCATCGCAGACCTCGGCCGCGGTGCGGAAGCCCGCGATCTCCCGGGCCCGCACGCCCGCCGCCGCCGCGGCCACGAGCTGGTCGCTGGCGGCGATGATGTTGTGCGGCGGGGAGTCGTCGTCCACGTCGGCGCGAAGCTGCTCGATGATGTGGCCGTGGGTCTCGCGAAGCGCGCGCCAGATGAGGTTGAGGACCCGCGGCGGGAAGGTGATCGCCTGGCTGTCCTCGCTGGCGGCGACGCACATCGGCGCGATGGGCAGGAGCGCCAGGTTCCGCAGCGTCCGGTCGGCGGCCTCGGCCTCAACCAGTTGGCGTACGCCGCCCAGCGCGCTTTCGGGCGAGGTGTCGGCCAGGGCCTGGCGCAGGCTCCCGACCACCTTGTCCGGCGCCGACTCGACCAGCGTTCGCACGATTTGGATCTGGCGCTCAGTCAGCGCGGTCATACAGCCCTGGCCTCAGGCGGACGCCATTCGTCACCTCAATGGCCACAGTCAGGTTAAGGCTTTACCAAACCAAGGCTTTTCAGTCGGCGGCCCGAGGAAGCCGCACGACCACGGAGAGGCCGCCCAGCGGCGAGTCCCCGAGACTGATCGAGCCCCGGTAGGCGCGGGCCAGTTCGTCGATGATCGAGAGGCCCAGTCCGGAGCCCGGCGCGCTTTCGTCGAGGCGGGCGCCGCGGCGGATCACCTCGTCCCGGCGATCGGGCGGCAGGCCGGGACCGTCGTCCTCAACCGAAAGCTGCATCCCGTCGGAGCCTGCGGCATCCGCGCGCACCCGCACCCGGCGGCGGCCGAACTTGCCGGCGTTCTCCATGGCGTTGCCGGCGATCTCCATGAAGTCCTGCCGCTCGCCCGCGAACCAGAGATCGTCCGGCGCGTCCCAGTCGATCTCGACGCCCTTGGCGCGGAAGATCTTCTCGAGGGTCCGGGACAGTTCGTCGAGCACCTCGGCTACGTTGGTCCGCTCGCCCGGCCCCTGGCTGCGGGCGGCCGCCCGGGCCCGGCGGAGGTGGTGGTCGACCTGCTCGCGCATGACATCGGCCTGGCGGGTCACGACCTCGGCCAGCGGGCCTGGCCGCTGCTGGGCCTCGGTGAGCATGACCGAGATGGGAGTCTTGAGGGCGTGGGCCAGGTTGCCGACGTGGGTCCGCTGGCGCTCGACGGTCTCCTGGTTGTGCGCCACCAGGGCGTTGAGTTCGTCGGTGAGCGGCGTCAGTTCGGTGGGGTAGGCGCCCGCGAGACGGTCGGCCTTGCCCCGGCGGACCTCGGCCACCTCCTCGCGCAGGCGGAACAGGGGCTGCAGGCCGACCCGTACCTGGACGACCACCGCCACGATCAGCCCCAGGCCGAGGAGAGCGAAGGCGATGGCGATGCGGGTGACCGAGCTGCGCACCTCGCGGTCGATGGGGCGCCGGTCTTCCGCGGCCATGAACACCAGCGGCGCGTCGCGGCCCGGCAGGCTGGTCCACCGCGCCACCACCCGCAGGCGCTCGCCCGGCTGCACGCCGGGGGCGTCGAAGGCGATGGGCTTGCGGGGATTGGCCTTGAGCCGCGCCGGCAGGTCGGCGGGCACGGTGAGCTGGCTGTCCCACAGCGAGCGCGAGGGCACCAGGCTGCGCACCCCGCCCTCGGGCAGGGGCTCGGCGATGTCCCAGTAGCGGCCGGAATAGGCGCGGAGCGCGCGCTGGTCGGTGAGCGCCGGCGCGATGACCTCGCCGTCCTCGATGGTCGAGCCCGAGATCAGGTTGTCGATCAGGTCGGACAGGCCGGCGTCGAAGCGGCGCAGGGCGCCCTGCTGGAACACCAGCGCCACAACCACCGCCACGACCACCAGGGCCGCAAGGCTCCAGCCGACGGCCAGCAGGACCAGCCGTCGGGCCAACGAGGGACGGGTCAGTCCCTCCGGGAGCCTCACGCGCGCATCACGTGCGGGCGGCTTCCGCGTCGATCTCGTCCGCCGGGCAGGTCAGGCGATAGCCGAGACCGCGCACCGTCTCGATCCGGTCGGCGCCGATCTTCTTGCGCACCCGGCCGATGAACACCTCGATGGTGTTGGAGTCGCGGTCGAAGTCCTGGTCGTAGAGGTGCTCGACCAGCTCTGTCCGGCTGATCACCCGGCCCTGGTGCATCATCAGGTAGTGCAGCAGGCGGTATTCCAGCGAGGTGAGCCGCAGCGGCTCGCCGTTGACGCTGGCGCGGGCGGCGCGCGGGTCGAGGCGCAGGCCGCCGCAGGAGAGACTGGGCGCCGCGTGGCCGGCCGACCGGCGCAGGAGGGCGCGCAGGCGGGCCAGCAGCTCCTCCGTGTGGAACGGCTTGGTCAGGTAGTCGTCGGCCCCGGCGTCGAAGCCGGCGACCTTCTCGCTCCAGGCGCCGCGGGCGGTGAGGATCAGGACCGGCGTGGTCATGCTCTCGCGCCGCCAGCGCTCCAGCACCGAGACGCCGTCCACCTTGGGCAGGCCCAGGTCGAGGATCACGGCGTCATAGGGCTCGGTCTCGCCGAGGAACTGGGCCTCCTCGCCGTCGGGGGCGTGGTCGACCGCATAGCCGGCGTCGGCCAGGGCCAGCTTGAGCTGCCGCGACAGATCCGGATCGTCTTCAACAAGCAGGATGCGCACCTTGGCGTTCCTCTTCCTTTCGAACCTCTCGTCAGCCGCCCTGGCGGCCGACCACCTGGCCGGACTCGGCGTCCACGACGAACACCACGACCCGGCCGTTCTCCATCTGCCACTGCACGAAATAGGCGGGCCGCCCGCCGGCATCCCCCATGGTGGTGTTGAGATGACGGCCCGGATAGCGGGACGACAGCGCGGCCAGAACGCGCGAAAGCGGAACCTGGCGCCCGCGGCCCTCGCGAACCTGGTCGGCCTCGGCCGTGAAGCCGCGGCGGCCATAGCCCCCCTGACCACCATAGCCCTGTGCATCCGCGACGGCCGGGACCGTCACGGCCGCGGCGAGCACGGCAAGGGCGAAGAGGCGTTTCATGCAGGCCCTTATGCGCGGAGGCGACTGAACCCCGGCTGAACACGGGGAACGGGGTTCCTTAATCCATCAGCGCCGCTTGGGCGAATAGGGCCGCTTGGCCTTCTGGTCCTCGGCGAAGGCCTCCAGCGCCGGATCGGGGGCGTCGGGCAGCACCACCACCAGGCGGGCGAAGAGGTCGCCGCGGCCGCCCTTGGCGTCGGCGAGGCCCCTGCCCTTCAGGCGCAGGCGCGCGCCGGTGTTGGAGCCCTTGGGCACCGTGACCATGACCGGGCCGTCGGGCGTGGCCGCCTCGACCTTCCCGCCCAGCACGGCGTCGTAGAAGGTCACCGGCAGGTCCATGACCAGCGACTCCCCTTCCCGCTTGAACACCGGGTGGGGCGCGATGGCGATCTCGATGAAGGCGTCGCCGGGACCCGAGCGGCCAGGCGCGCCCTGGCCCTTCAGGCGCAGGGTCTGGCCGTCCTGGGCGCCCTTGGGGATGGTCACATCGATGGTGCGGCCGTCCGAGAAGGCGATGCGCCGCTTGCCGCCGCGGATCGCGTCCTCGAGGTCGATCTCCAGCCGGGCGCGCGTGTCGGCGCCGCGCTGGGAGAAGCCGCCAAAGCCGCCGCCCGCGCCGCCGCGCCCGCCGCGCCCGCCGCCGAACATCTCGCCCAGGATATCGCCCAGGTCGGCGCCCTCGAAGCTCTCGGTCCGGAAGCCGCCGCGGCCCTGGCCGAACCCGCCGCCGCCGAAGCCGCCCGCGCCGAACCCGCCCGCCGTCTCGCGGCCGTCGGCGTCGATCAGGCCGGCGTCGAACTTCTTGCGCTTCTCCGGATCGCCGACGATGTCGAACGCAGCCGAGACGCGCTTGAATCGCTCTTCGGCGGCCTTGTTGCCCGGGTTGGTGTCGGGATGGTTCTCCTTGGCCAGCTTGCGGAACGCCTTGCGGACCTCGTCCGCGCTGGCCGTCCGGGCCACGCCAAGCTCCTGGTAGGGGTCACGCGCCAAGCCGTCGATCATCCTGAAAAGACCATGCCGAAGGTGTGACTACTAGATTGGCGGGACGGTTCCGTCACGCAAGGCCGGGTGTGGCAATTTTGTCACTGGAAGTGTGTCGGGGACGCGGGACGCGCCGAGGCGCCCCGGGACGCGCGGCGGCCGGGAACATCGGGTTCGGGTGTGGAGGGGGAAGCTCGGGGGGGGCGCCCGTCAGGCCGAACTGTTCCGCGGAGGCCGCAGGGACGGTGGCAGGGGGCCGCGCCAGAGGACGGTTGGTTTCGGGTCGGGTCGCGGCGGCGGACGGTCGGTCCGACGCGGGCGGCCGACCAGGCGCAGGGCCTCGGCGGCGAGGGACTCGGTCGGGCGACCCAGGAAGGCCGCCTCGCCGTCGTCGACGGCGATGGCGATCAGGGCGTCGACGAGGTCGATCTCGTCGATCCCGGTCCCTTCGGGGGCGTCGCGCTCGGTGAAGCGCAGGGCCAGGGCGCTGGCGCGGTCGATGTGGTTGCGCACCCGGGCGGGCAGGCAGTCGTGGCTGAGCGGCGGCCGCTCGGGCCGGGCGGGCTGCTCGCGCTCGCGCTTCAGCCGGGCCTTGAGGGCGATGGACTGGCGGGCCGAGCGGGCCATCCGCTGGTAGGTGCGGCCGAGGTCGTTGAACTCATCGGCCGTCTCGGCGGCCATCATCCGCGCGTGGGCCTCGACCGCGGCGGCCATGTCCATCTCGGCCAGCCGCGCGAGCATCAGCTCGTCGGGATCGGGGGCGGACGGGGCGGCGGGGGTGGCCATGGGGGGAGGAGAACATGGCTCTGCGTCAGAAGCGGACGTAGGTGTTTTCCATGAGCTGTCATCCCGGTTTCGCCGCAGGCGAAGACCGGGACCCAACGGGCCGGGAGCGCCGATGGCGGGGGTGCGCCATCGGGCTCGACGCCCCCTGCGGCCCGTCCAGGCGCACGGCCCCGGGTTGGGTCCCGGTCTTGGGCTTGCGCCCAAACCGGGATGACACCGGGAGGGGCGGGCTGAGGTGCGTGGTGCGCCTCCTCAACATCTGTCATCCCGGTTTCGCCGCAGGCGAAGACCGGGACCCAACCGTCCGAGAACGCCGATGGCGGGGGTGCGCCATCGGGCTCGACGCGCCCTGCGGCCCGTCCAGGCGCATGGCCACAGGTTGGGTCCCGGTCTTGGGCGTTCGCCCAAACCGGGATGACACCGGGAGGGGCGGGCTGAGGTGCGTGGTGCGCCTCCTCAACATCTGTCATCCCGGTTTCGCCGCAGGCGAAGACCGGGACCCAACGGGCCGGGAGCGCCGATGGCGGGGGTGCGCCATCGGGCTCGACGCCCCCTGCGGCCCGTCCAGGCGCACGGCCCCGGGTTGGGTCCCGGTCTTGGGCTTGCGCCCAAACCGGGATGACACCGGGGGATTAGCTGGCGAGATCGGGATGGAGGGGCGGCAGCGCCATCATCTCGAGGTAGAGGTCGGCCCAATGGGGATTATCGGCTTCGATCAGCCTGATCTTCCAGTCGCGGCGCCAGCGCTTAAGCTGCTTTTCGAAGCGGATCGCCTGGGTCACTTCGCCGAACCCGCGAGACCAGACCAGACGACGGCCTCCGTGGCGGCGTGTGAAACCCTCCGCTTCGCCTGCCCGATGTTCGGCGATCCGGCGCTCCAGCGAATTGGTGACTCCGACGTACAGCGTGCCGAGTTTGTCGCTCGCGAGGATGTAGACCCAGTAGGTGCGGTCACGCATGTTCTTAACATGTTCCATGTCGTGGCCAAGTGACAACCCCCGGCCGTCATCCCGGTTCCGCCGCAGGCGAAGACCGGGACCCGACCGTCCGGGAGCGCCGGATGGTGGGGCGCGCCATCGGGCTCGACGCGCCCTGCGGCGCGTCCAGGCGCACGGCCACAGGTTGGGTCCCGGTCTTGGGCGTTCGCCCAAACCGGGATGACACGTGGGGGGCGGGCTGAGGGGCGTGATGCGCCTCCTCAACGGCTGTCATCCCGGTTTCGCCGCAGGCGAAGACCGGGACCCAACCATCCGGAAGCGCCGGATGGCGGGGGCGCGACCTCGGGCCTCGACGCCCTCCGCGGCCCGTCCAGGCGCATGGCCCCGGGTTGGGTCCCGGTCTTGGGCGTTCGCCCAAACCGCGATGACCTGTAGGTTTGCGGGTGCTCGCCGCCCTACTCGTCGCCGCGTTCGATCACGAGGTCCCAGGCGGCGAAGTCGAGGGCGTCTTCGGGGTCGGCGAGGGCGGCTTCGCTGACGGTCTGGCCGCGGACGGAGACGCCGGCGCGGTGGACGCTCTCCGGGTCGCCGGTGAGGAGGGGGTGCCAGTCGGCGAGGTCGCGGCCTTCGTGCAGGCGGCGGTAGGCGCAGCTCTTGGGCATCCACTCCAGCGCCTCGATGTTGTGCGGCGTCAGCTTGATGCAGTCGGGCACGTAGCGGTGGCGCTCGGGATAGTTGGAGCAGCGGCAGGCGGCCGGGTCGAACAGCTTGCAGTGGACGCGGGTGGGGATGACCTCGCCCGTATCCTCGTCCTCGAAGCGGACCAGACAGCAGAGGCCGCAGCCGTCGCAGAGGCTCTCCCACTCCGCCACGGTCATCTGTTCGAGGGTCTTTCGACGCCAGAAGGGCTCACCCGCCATGGCGCGGATGTAGGCGCGTCGGCGCGTCGACAGAAGCGCGAACTTGCGTCGCGCCCCGGACCCTCTATGTGACCCCGCCCATGAGAGCTCCGGTCCTGGCCCTGAAGGATGTCCGCCTGGCGGATGGTCCGAACATGCTGTTCGACGGCGTGGACCTGGCGCTGGAGCCGCGGACGCGGGCCTGCCTGGTCGGGCGCAACGGGGCCGGCAAGTCGACGCTGCTGAAGATCCTGGCCGGGACGATCCAGGGCGACGCGGGCGAGCGGACGATCTCGCCCGGCACGACCATCGCCTTCGTGCCGCAGGAGCCGGACATCACCGGCGCCACGGTGCTGGACTACGCCGTCTCGGGCGGGGCGCCGGCGCACCAGGCGGAGGCCGCGCTGCAGGACTTCGGCATCGACCCGGCCAAGCCCGCCCAGGGCCTGTCGGGCGGGGAGACGCGGCGGGTGGCGCTGGCCAAGGCGTTCGCCGAGGACCCCGACGTCATCCTGCTGGACGAGCCGACCAACCACCTGGACATCCTGGCCATCGAGGTGCTGGAGGCCGAGATCGCCGCCAGCCGCGCCGCCGCCCTGATCGTCAGCCACGACCGGGCGTTCCTGGAGCGGGTGACCCAGCGCTGCTTCTGGCTGGAGCACCGGCAGGTGCGGCGGCTGGAGCAGGGCTTTTCCGCCTTCGACGACTGGGTGGAGCGGATCGAGGCGGCCGAGGCCGAGGAGGCGCGGCGGCTGGACAAGGCCATCGAGCGGGAGAAGCACTGGCTGGCGCGGGGCGTCACCGCCCGGCGGGCGCGCAACGAGGGCCGGCGGCGGCGGCTGATCGCCATGCGCGAGGCCAAGACCCAGTGGCTGAAGGAACAGCGGGGCAGCCTGAACATGGGCCTCGCCAGCTCGGGCGTCTCGGGCCAGCGGGTGGCCGAGGCCAAGGGCCTCTCCAAGGCGTTCGGCGAGCGGGTGATCCTGAAGGGCTTTTCCACCCGCATCCTGCGCGGCGACCGGATCGCCATCGTCGGGCCGAACGGGGCCGGCAAGTCGACGCTGGTGAAGCTGCTGCTGGGCGAGCTGGAGCCCGACGCCGGCGAGGTGAAGCTGGGGACCAACCTCACGGTCAGCTACATCGACCAGGCGCGGGCGGCGCTGTCGCCCGAGATGACGCTGAAGGACGTGCTGACGCCCCAGGGCGGCGACCAGGTGATGGTGCGGGGAACGCCCAAGCACGTGAACGCCTACGCCAAGGACTTCCTCTTCAAGGACAGCCAGCTTCGCCAGCCGGTGCGCAGCCTGTCGGGCGGGGAGCGGAACCGCCTGCTGCTGGCCCGCGCGCTGGCGAGCCCGGCCAATGTGCTGGTGCTGGACGAGCCCACCAACGACCTCGACATGGACACCCTGGACCTGCTCGAGGACATGCTGGCCGACTACGATGGCACGCTGATCCTGGTCAGCCACGACCGCGACTTCGTCGACCGGCTGGCCACCTCGACCATCGGGTTGGACGGGACCGGCCGGGCGGTGGAGACGCCGGGTGGCTGGCAGGACTTCCTGTCCCAGAACCCGGGCTTCTTCGGCGGGCCGCCGCAGATCCACGCCGCCAAGCCGGCCGCGCCGAAGGCTCCGGCCGCGCCCGCCGCGCCCAAGGTCGCCGCCAAGCTCAGCTACAAGGAGCAGCGGCGGCTGGCCGAGCTGGAGACCCTGATCGCCGACCTGCCGGGGAAGATGGCGACGCTGGAGACGGCGCTGGCCGATCCGGGGCTCTATGGCCGCGATCCGGGCGCCTTCGACCGCTTCAGCCGGGCCCTGGCGGCGGCCAAGGACCAGCTCTCGGCGGCCGAGGAGGAGTGGCTGGAGCTGGAGGCCCGCCGGGAGGCCCTGGAGGCCGGGCGATAGGCGCCTCGGCGCTTTCCTGTGGATGACGCCCGGACATTGAAATCGCTGGCGCATTTTGCGTTCGCCCAACGCTGATCCACCATCTTGTCACAGCTTGTTGACAGCCCGCGGGCGGGACGGCGCGCGGCGTCGCTTGCGTCATAAAAGCTTCAGGCGCACCGTCCTCTTGCCGACAGGAACTGCGGCGCGGGCGGACGGAAAGGCTGGTGACAGCGGCTCCGAAAACCAGGCGAGCGGAGTGTCCGGGCCAAGGCCAGGAACCGGGGCGACCCGGGACCGATCCAGAGGTTCGAACATCGGCCGACAGGGACAACCGCGGGGGCGACCTCGCAACCGAACTGCCGGACGGCCTGGGTGGCGCAGATCCCCCAACGGGTCTGGATGAGAGGGCGACGCTCCGGGAAACCGAAGCGCCGCCCTCTTGCTATGGAGCGTTCGCCGCTGGAGGGGTGGCCGGCGCGCGCCGTTACGGCGCCCTTGGAAGCGCCGCCGCAGCGCCCTACGTTCGCCGCTCTGACGTCTGGGGGTCCCATGAAAGCGTTGCGTGGCCTGGTGCTGGCGGTGGCGGCGATGCTGGCCGCGTGTTCGCCACAGAAGAAGGACGAGGCCGCGCCGGCCGCGGATGCGCCGGTGACGATCCGCTTCGCCACCGACTGGCGGGCCCAGGCCGAGCATGGCGGCTTCTACCAGGCGCTGGCGTCGGGCGAGTACGCGAAGCGCGGCCTGGACGTGCAGATCGTCCAAGGGGGACCCGGCTCGAACGTGCCGCAACTGCTGGCGTCGGGCGCGGTCGAGATGGGGATGGGCTCGAACAGCTTCATCGTCATGAACCTCGCCCAGGAGAAGGTCCCGGTGAAGGCGGTGGCCGCCTTCATGCAGAAGGACCCGCAGGTGCTGATCGCGCACCCCGGCACGGGGGTGGAGAGCATCGCCGACCTGAAGGGCCACCCGATCCTGCTCAGCGACGCCTCGGTCACCGCCTTCTGGGTGTGGCTGAAGGCGAAGTACGGGTTCACCGACGACCAGGTGCGGAAATACACCTTCAACGCCGCGCCGTTCCTGGCCGACAAGCGCTCGGCCCAGCAGGGCTATGTGACGTCCGAGCCCTATACGATCGAGAAGGCGGCGGGGCTGAAGCCCAAGGTCTTCCTGCTGGCCGACGAGGGTTACCCCGGCTACGCGACCATGGTGCTGGCGCCCGACAGCCTGATCGCCAAGAACCCCAAGGCCGTGCAGGCCTTCGTGGAGGCCAGCGCCCAGGGCTGGCGCGACTACCTGACGGGCGACCCGTCGAAGGCCGACGCGCTGATCCGCAAGGACAATCCGGAGATGACCCAGGACGTCCTGGATCAGGCCCGCGAGAAGCTGAAGTCGTACCGGATCGTGGAGGGCGACGAGGGCCTGCCCGTCGGGGCCATGACGGACGCGCGCTGGAAGACCTTCTTCGACATGGCCCAGTCCCAGGGCGTCTATCCGAAGACCCTGGACTACCGGACCGCCTACACCCTGCAGTTCGCGCCCAAGGCGAAGTAGAGCTTCGCGTGGGAGGCAAGATATGACCGTCGCGGCGCTGCGGGACGTCGAGGTCGACTACGACCGGGGCCGGGCGCTGGGGCCGGTGAGCCTGGAGATCGGCGCGCAGGAGATCGTGGCGCTGGTGGGCCCGTCGGGTTGCGGCAAGTCGACGGCGCTTCGGCTGCTGGCCGGACTGGAGACGCCGACGCGCGGCACGGTGCGGCGGGCGACCGGGCGGGGCGAGACGGCGGTGGTGTTCCAGGCGCCGACCCTGGCGCCCTGGCTGAGCGCGCGGGCCAATGTGGCGCTGCCGCTGGAGCTGGCCGGGATGCCGCGCGCCGAGGCCTGCGCCGCCGCGGACGCCGCCCTGGCCCGGGTGGGGCTCGCCGGCGCCGAGGCCGCGCGGCCGGCGCAGCTTTCCGGGGGCATGGCCATGCGGGTCTCGCTGGCCCGGGCGCTGGTGACCGAGCCGAAACTGCTGCTGCTCGACGAGCCCTTCGCGGCCCTGGACGAGATCACCCGCCGGGCGCTGGCGGACGACGTGCTGACGCTCTGGGCGACCACCAGGAGCGCGATCGTCTTCGTCACGCACAATGTGGAGGAGGCGGTCTACATGGCCTCGCGCGTGGTGGTGATGGGGTGCGGCCCGGGAACCATCGTCGGTGACTTCGCCGTGGAAGGCCCCCTGCCCCGGCCGCCGCAGTTCCGCACGACGCCGGGCTTCCGCACGACGGCGGAGGCGGTCTCGACCGCGCTGGCGCAGGGGGTCGGCGCATGAGGGGCCTCGCGATCCGGCTGGCGCCCTGGGCGCTGATCGCCCTGCTGCTGGCGGGCTGGGAACTGGCCTGCCGGATGCTGGAGATCCCGGTCTATTTCCTGCCGCCGCCCAGCGCGATCGGCGAGGCCGTGGTCCAGGAATGGCCGGGCCTGGTGAAGGCCGCCTGGTTCACCCTGTCGAAGGCGCTCATCGCCCTGGCCATCGCCAGCGTGGTGGCGCAGGTGCTGGCGCTGGCCGTGACCCTGAGCGGCGTGCTGGAGCGGACGGTGCAGCCGATCGCCGTGGTGCTGCAGGTGACGCCGGTGATCGCCATCGCGCCGCTGGTGAACATCTGGGCCGGCGTGGACCATCCGGAGCGGGCGCTGGTCGCCCTGGCCAGCATCGTGGCCTTCTTCCCGATCTATTCGGGCGCGGTCACCGGCTTGCGCGCGGCGGATCCGGACCTCGTGCGGCTGTTCGACCTCTATGGCGCCGGCAGGCTCCAGCGGCTGACCCGGCTGCGGCTGCCGTCGGCCGTGCCGTTCCTGCTGGAGGGGCACAAGGTGGCGGCGGGTCTCGCCATCGTCGGCGCAGTGGTGGCCGAGTTCGTCTCGGGCTCGGGCAAGGTGCAGGGGCTGGCCTGGAAGATCCTGGACGCCGGCAACCGGCTGCAGACGGCGAAGATGTTCGCCGCCCTGCTGGTGCTGGGCGCGATGGGGGTGGCGCTGTACGCCCTGCTGGCGCGGGCGGAGCGGTGGGGCCTCAGGTGGTGGCGGGGCCGCTGAGACCTATTTGGCCGCCTGCTCCACGGGCTTCAGGTCGAAGCGCACCGGCACCCGGACCCTGGCCCCGACGGTCGGCATCCCCTCGGCGCTCATCAGCTCGACCTTGAACTTGGGCGCTAGGGCCAGGATCGCCGGGCCGAAGCCCTGGCCCGCGGGCTCCTCGCGGTCGACCGCGCAGCCGTCGAGGACTCCGCCGGCCTTCACCTCGCAGACGAGGGTGACGCGCGCGTCGTTGGGCCCGCCCTCGGTCTTGGGCGCGGCGGCCTGCATGTCGGCCACGCTTGGCAGAGCCGCCCAGCGGGGGGTCCTGGCGACATAGGTCCCGCCCTTGGCGAGCGCCGGCGCGAAGGTGATGGAGAAGCGGACCTCGGCGTCCTTCACGACGCCCACAGCCTGCATCCTGGCGGCCAGCCTGCGCGCCGCCGCGCCGAAGCCATAGCCGCGCGGCTCCTCGCCCATCACGTCGCAGTCGGTCATCCCGCCATTCCGCCGCGCGGTGCAGATCAGATCGACGCCGCCGCCGATCCCTTCGGCGCGGGCCTTCTCGGGATAGGCGGCGGCCATGTCGGCGGCGGTCGGCGCGACCGTCCAGACGACCTGGGCCGCGGCGGGCGCGCCGACGGCTGCAGCGAGCGACGCAAACGTCAGGGTGCGGATCATGCGAACTCCTCCTGGGCGCGAAGATGCGCCCCGCGCACGGACGAGAAAAGGCCGATGCGACGAGCGGTTGCCCCTCAATCCGACTTCGCGGCGGCCGGCGCGGTCGCCGGCGGCTGGGCATCGAAGCGCAGCGGAATGCGGACGCGGCCGCCGACCACGGGCAACCCCTCCTCTGTCCAGACCGCCAGACGGAAGAACCTGGACAGCGCCACAGCCGCGTCGCCGTAGCCCAGGCCGTCCGGCTCCTGCGAGAGCACCTGGCACTGATCAACCGCGCCGTCGGTGATCACACCGCACTCGAGGACGACCCGGGACTTGTAGACCCCGGCCTTCCTGGCCGCCTCGGGAATGACGGCCGACATGTCGTTGATTCGGGGGACACCGACCCACTTGGGCTTCCCGATCGCGGGGCGTGCACTATCCAGTGCGTCGGTGGCGAACGCGACGTTCACATGCGCCCGCGCGCCAGCGGCGCTTCCGCCATCCGAGGTTTCAACTGGGGTATGGAACAGCGGCGCGAGCTTCTTGGCCGCCGCGCCGAACCCCTTGTTGGCCGGAGCTTCGCGCACGGTCGTGCAGTGGGAAAGCCCACCCTCCTTGCCGATCTTGCAGTCGATGACCGCCAAGCCACCGATCCGCTCCTCCCGCGCCTTGGCCGGATAGACCGCTAGAAGGTCCGCCGCGGACGGCGCCCGGCTCCATGGCAGGTTGGTGTAGACCTTGTTACTCTGGCTTGCCGGCATGGCGGCCGACATGGATTCCATGCCCTTCCAATTGATCGGGATCGACACCGTCGCCTCGACCGGCTTGCCGTTCTGGAGGGCTGGCTTGAACAAAAGTTGCGGCGCGAGCGCCAACGCCGCGCCGCCGAAGCCCATGTCGACTGGAGATTCGCTGACTACCGTGCAAGCGCGAAGCGCGCCCTGGACCGTGATGGTGCAGGAGATCGTCGCCTTGCCGTTCGCGGCCTTCCGGACAGCCTTGGTCGGGTACAGCGCCCGCAGCATCTCGGGCGTCGGCTTTTTCAGCCAGTCCGGCGGGCGATCCTGCGCGGCGGCGGGCAGGGCCAGAGCCAGCACGATCCCGAGGACCGAAAGTTGTGAAACGCGCATCCAACACCCCCGCGCGAACCTAAGCAGGTTCGCCGGGGCGTGTGAAGATCAGCGGACGCGGCTGCCGAGGTCCCGCACCCGCTCCATCGCGTCGGTCGTCAGCACGCTGAGCGAGCGCAGGCCGTGGTCGGCGAAGACGTCGAGGGCGGCCTCGAGGGCCATGAGGGCGGCGGCGCGCTCGCCCCGGTCCTTGCCGGTCATGCCGACCCGGGCCTCGTAGAGGCGGGCGAGGTGGAGCTGGGCCAGGGCCCAGCCGACCGGATCGCGGCGGGGCGACAGGGCGGCCAGTTCGATCTTCATGGCCGCCTCGGCGGCGTCCAGCACCGCCGCATCGCCGGTGAGCTCGGCGCTACGCGCGAGGCAGAGGGCCCGCGAGCCGGCGGCCAGGCCGCGGAGCGGAAGGGTCGGATTGTCCTTCAGCACCATGCCGGCGCGGTCGTAGCAGTTCACGGCGTGCTCGAAGGCGCGGGCGTCCTGCGACGCTTCGCCCAGCGCCTGGAGCGATTGGGCGAGGGCGACCTGGGTGCGCGCCCAGTCGAGCGGGCTGTGGTCGCGGGTGAGGGAATCCAGGGCCAGCGCCAGCGCCGATGCGCCGCCCGCCAGGGCGTCCACGTCGCCGACGGCTTCGCCACGGATCGCGAGGGCCTGACCATGGGCGATCCTGGCGCGGGCGAAGGTGAGCGGCTCGTAGGCCTCGTCGAGGCGGTCGCCGGCGGCGGCGGCCTCACGCGCGGCGGCGTAGAGCAGGTCGCTGTCCTTGAGACGCGCGCCCCAGCCGCACAGCAGCTCGACGCGGATCAGGCGGGCCTCGGCAGCCAGCGCCCGGGCGGCGGTGACGCGCTTGGCGATCGCATCCAGCGCCATGATGGGCGCATTGAAGCGGGCCGCCAGTTCGCGGGCCTGCGGCGCGTCCAGGCGGTCGAGCGAGGCGCGGCCTTCGATGGCCAGCAGGCCGACGTCGGCCAGGGGCGCGGCGAGGCCGCCCTTCACGTGGTTGCGCGCTTCCTGGAAGGCGATCTCGGCGGCGGCGTTGAGGCCCGGGTCGCCGAAGATCTCGGCCCCCAGCAGGGCGCAGAAGGCCTGTTCGCAGCGGGCGCGGGCCCAGCCGTCCTTGCGGTGCGCGGCTTCGAAGCCGGCGGCGGCGGTCTCGGCGGCGGCGGCGGCCTTGCGCAGCGCCACCGGATCGCCGGTGCGGCGGGCGACCTCGCGCCAGACGATGGCGGCTTCCAGCCGGCGGCGCGGCTTGTCGTTGGCGCTGATACGGCCCGCGGCGACGTCGGCCGCCTTGGCTTCCTGCGCCAGCAGTTGTGAGTCCAGGAGCTCCAGCAGCGAGGAGTCGCCGCCGGTGAGGCCATCGGCCGGCGCCTTGCCCCGGTCCGCGGCGAAGAAGCGCTTCAGTTCCCGTCCGAGTTCGAACATCGACCGGCTCCAGCCCGCCGACGTCCCACAGTGGAACGCCAATCGCGTGCTCTCTGGGAACACAGCAAAGCCGGAGCCGAAGGGTTTAACAAGTGGTTAACTTCGAAAGTATGGTTAACAACACGCACTTGTAATGAGTGTAAACGCCGAAGAAGTCTCAGCTTCTCCTGCGCCTGCCGTTAACCTTTGCTGACACCCCCGAGGGTCAGGCGAAGATCGCGGCCTGTTCTTCAGGCGTGATCCGCCGCCAGGCGCCCGGCTCCAGGTCGGCCGGCAGGTCCAGGGCGCCGATGCGGTCGCGCTTCAGGCCGACCACGTGGTTACCCACGGCTGCGAACATCCGCCGCACCTGGTGGTAGCGCCCCTCGGTGATGGTCAGGGCGGCCTCCTTCGGCCCGCGCGGCTCCAGCACCGCGGGCGCGAGCGGCTCGGTCTCGCTCTCCAGCATCAGGGTCCCCGAGGCGAACGCCGCCGCCTCGTGGCCCTCCAGCGGCCGGTCCAGGCTCACGATGTAGCGCTTGGCCACATGGCTCTTCGGCGCGATCACCCGGTGCAGGAACGGCCCGTCGTCGGTGAGGAGCAGGAGGCCCGAGGTGTCCTTGTCGAGGCGGCCGATGGTGGAGAGCGCCGGCATCCGCGCCCGCCATCGGCGGGGCAGGAGCTCATAGACGCTGGCTCCCGCCTCCTTGTGCGAGCAGACGACGCCGAGGGGCTTGTGCATGACCAGCGTGAGCGGCGCCGGCGGGTCGACCGGCTTGCCGACCACGGTCATCCGCTCGGGCAGGTCCGGCGTGACGGCGATGCGGGCGCCCGCATCCTTCAGGACCACGCCGTCCAGCTCGACCTGCTTGTGGCGGACAAGGTCGGCGACCTCCCGTCGCGAACCGTAGCCGAGGTTGGCGAGCAGGCGATCGAGCCGCGCCATCGGAGGCTTGGATGTCATCTGCGCGCCTCGATCACCTTGTAGCCGCCGGCGTCGCTGCGCACCGTCACGGCGGAGAATGCCTCGGCCAGAGCCGCCTCATAGGGCAGGTGACGGTTGGCGACGAGCCAGCAGACACCACCCTTGCGGAGCATGGCCGCAGCGGCCTGAACGAAGGCGACGCCGAGGTTGCGGTCCTCTGTTCCGCCGTCGTGGAAGGGCGGGTTCATGACCACGAAGTCTAGGTCCGATAGCCCTGCCTCGCCCACGATCCGGCGAACGTCTGCCCAGAGCACCGTGACCCGCGGGTCGTCCAGGTTGTGCCGCGCGCACTCGACCGCGCGGCGATCGACGTCGACGCAGGCCAGGGCCGTGACGGCCGGCGAGGCCAGGACGCGGGCGGCCAGCAGGCCGACGCCGCAGCCGAGGTCCGCGCCACGCCCCGCCAGCGGCGGCAGGAGGCCGAGAAGCTGGGCGCTGCCGGGGTCCAGGCGGTCCCAGCTGAACACGCCCGGCTGGGACCAGACCCCCAGCGCGGGGACCACGCGCGGGGCGCCGGCGGCGATGGCCTGGTCGATCTCGCGCGGCTGGTCCGGCCGGACGACGTTGCAGAAGCGGTGGTGCCGGCGCGCGTCCTCGACCACCGCGCACCCGAACCGCTCCAGCGCCTTCTTCAGGCGCCCGCCGCCCTTGTCCTTGGGCGCGAAGGCCAGCAGCGGCGCGCCCGGCTTCAGCACCCTGAGGGCCTGGGCCAGGACATGGTCGCGCTCGATCGTGCCGCCGGGCGCGAGGACAAGGATGCGGTCGGCGCTCGCGTCCGGCTGGGCCGCAAGGTCCTCAGAGCCGGGGCTCAGCGGCGAGACCTGCACGGCGCCGGGCGGGATCTCGACGAGGCCATGCGCGGGGGCGCCATAGAGCAGGATGCGGGTCACGACCCTTACGCCCGCTCCTTGGACCGATGGAAGGCGATCTTCGGGAAGCGCTCGGTGACGTAGCCGATCTCCCACGACGACTTGCCCAGGAACACGGGCTGTTCGTCGATGTCGGCCCCCATGGCGCTGCGGTGCTTGCCGATGAAGTCCTCGACGTCGGCCTTCTCGCCGGTGATCCAGCGGGCTTCGGCGTAGGGGCTGGGCTCGAAGATCACGTCGAGCTGATATTCCTCGCGCAGGCGGTCGGCCATGACCTCGAACTGGAGCTGGCCCACGGCGCCGACGATGAAGTCCGCCCCCAGGCTGGGCCGGAAGAGCTGGGTGACGCCCTCCTCGGCCAGGCTTTCCAGGGCCCGCTTCAGGTGCTTGGCCTTCAGCGGGTCCTTCACGCGCACGCGCTGGAGAATTTCCGGGGCGAAGTTGGGCAGGCCGGCGAAGCGCAGGGTCCCGGTCTCGGACAGGCTGTCGCCCACCCGCAGCACGCCATGGTTCGGGATGCCGATGACGTCGCCGGCGTAGGCGTCCTCGGCCAGCTCGCGGTCGGAGGCGAAGAACATCATCGGCGCGTTCACGCTGAGCTGCTTGCCGGTGTTCTGCACCTTCAGCTTCATGCCGCGGGTAAAGCGGCCCGAGCACAGCTTCAGGAAGGCGATCCGGTCGCGGTGGTTCGGGTCCATGTTGGCCTGGACCTTGAACACGAAGCCGGTGACCTCGCGATCGCCGGGCGCCACGTGGATGTCCTCGCCGTTGCGGCGGGCGGCCACGGCCTTCGGCGGCGGGGCATAGGCGCCGAGGCCCTCCAGGAGCTGGTCCACGCCGAAATGGCGCAGGGCCGAGCCGAAGAAGACCGGGGTCATGT
The DNA here is from genome assembly GCF_003254525.1 of Phenylobacterium kunshanense. Taxonomy (GTDB): domain Bacteria; phylum Pseudomonadota; class Alphaproteobacteria; order Caulobacterales; family Caulobacteraceae; genus Phenylobacterium; species Phenylobacterium kunshanense. Next base: position 101,039 of record NZ_QFYS01000004.1, on the reverse strand, counting down.
GGCCTTCCAGGAACGCCTGGGGGTCGAAGGCCTTGAGGCCGCCCATGGCGAGCTCGGCGTTCTCGGCCAGCTCCTCCTGCTCGTCGGGCTCGAGGTAGCTGACGATGGCGTTGCCCTTGAAGGCGACGGCGGGGGGATGACCCTCGTCCTCGTCAGGACCGCCGCCGCCCTTCTTCTGGAACGGCAGGAACCGGTCGCGGCGCAGGTCGAGCATGCCCTTGAACCGCCCGCCGGAGCCGGCGGGCCAGTAGAGGGGCGACGGGTCCAGGGCCAGCTTGGAAGCGACCTCGTCGAGGAGCTCGAACGGGTCCTGCGCCTCGCGGTCCATCTTGTTGATGAAGGTGATGATCGGGATGTCGCGCATCCGGCAGACCTCGAACAGCTTCAGGGTCTGCGGCTCGATGCCCTTGGCGGCGTCCAGCACCATGACCGCGGCGTCGGCGGCGGTGAGGGTGCGGTAGGTGTCCTCCGAGAAGTCCTCGTGGCCCGGGGTGTCCAGCAGGTTGAACATCAGGCCGTCGTGGTCGAACGTCATCACCGAGGCCGAGACGGAGATGCCGCGCTCGCGCTCGATCTTCATCCAGTCGGACCGGGTGCGGCGGTTCTCGCCGCGGGCGCGCACGGCGCCGGCCGCCCGGATCGCCCCGCCGGCCAGCAGCAGGTTTTCCGTCAGGGTCGTCTTGCCGGCGTCCGGGTGCGAGATGATGGCGAAGGTGCGCCGCCGGGCGGCCTCGGCGGCAGGAGAGGTGCTCATGCCGCGGGCGCTATCACGCCGCCCGTCCCGGCGGAAGCGGCCCTTACGCCACGCCGGCCCGAACCTGGGCCTCCACGGCCGCCACCACGGGCGCCCAGTCGAGGTCGGCGCCCTGCCGCCAGATGCGGGCCGTCGGGTACCAGGGATTGGGCTCGCGCTCGGGCCAGCGCCAGTCGGCGACGAAGGGAACCAGCACCCAGACAGGCTTGCCCATCGCCCCGGCGAGGTGGGCGACGGCGGTGTCGATACTGATGACGAGGTCCAGTCCGGCGATGATGTCGGCGGTGTCCAGGAAGTCGCGCGCGCCGGTCGCCGCGGGGGCCAGGGACATGGCGCCGGGCAGTTCCAGCAGGCGCTCGCCCAGATCGGGCCCCAGGGCGCGATTGGCGCCGGCCAGGTTCTTCAGGTTGCCGGCGGTCATCACCCCGATCCTGGCGGCGGGCGCGCGCGGCGCCGGCGCGGCGACATAGGGCGCGGACGGAAGGGTTTCCCAGGTCAGGTCGAAGCCGAGCGGCAGGGCGCTGGAGGGTATGTAGAAGTCGCAGGACAGGCTGACCGGCTGGTCCGAGGGCATGGCCTTCACACCGAGGGCGGCGACGAGGCGCACCAGTTCCGGCGGACACAGCCAGCTCACCTCGGCGCCCTTCTGGACCAGCAGCCTGGCGAACCGGGCGTACATGATCTGGTCGCCGAAGCCATGCTCGGACCAGATCAGGACCCGTTTGCCCGCGACAGGCTGGCCGCGCCACGGCGGAAAGGGCAGCTTCGGCGCGCCCTTGTCTTCCCGGCCCGGCACGCGCCGCCAGGCGTCGAACAGGGGGAAGCCCTCGACCAGCCGGCCGGTCTTCAGCAGGACGCTGCCCAGGGCGGCCTGGATGGCGGGGTCGGCCGGGGCGGCGACCAGCGCGCGCCGGAGGGCCGCCTCGGCCGCGGGCAGGTCGTTGCGCTCCCAGGCGGCGCGCCCGGCCTCGAAGTCGCCGATGGCGTCGCTCATGAACCCTTTTCCACCGGCTCGACCAGGAAATGGCGGCCTTCCCGGTCCTCGATCTCCACGACCCAGACGTCCGGGTCGATCCGCGCCGCGCGCTCGACATAGCGGTCGAGGTCGGCCTCCTGGCGCGAGGCTGCCGGCTCCATCCAGATGCGCTCCCCATCGCCCCGGGTCGCCTCGGCCAGCAGGCGCGCCTCGCCTGTCGACCGGTTCAGGACCTTGACCAGCACCGCGCCGGCGCGGGGGTCGCCCTTGCGCGCGACGACGGCGAAGCCGCCGCCTATCTCGACTCGACGAATAAGGGCGCCGACCCAGATGTCGGTGGACAGCAGCATGCGGCGCACAATGCTTCGCTAACCATGCACGTCAACCGCGGGGCAAGGCGCGGGCCGCTAGAGAGAGCCCTCAGACGGCCGGAACAAGGCCGCGCCAGATGGTGGACGCATGACGAGCACGCGCAGAAGCGCGGGGCCGGCGTCTCGGTGGATGGGGTTGCTGGGCATCGCGATTCTCGCGGCGCCCTCCAGCGTCGGCGCGCAGCCGGCGGACCTGTTCTTCGAGCGGACGGTGATGAGTGCGGCGGGCGACCGCTGCCGCCTGTTCACGCCCGAAGTGGCGGCGGCCCTGGCCGCCGGAGCCGCGCAGGCGCGGGGCGCGGCCCTGCGCGCCGGATCGGACGCCCGCGCGCTGAAGGCCGTGGAAGCCGACGCCCGGGCGCGGGCAGGCCGAATCAGCTGTGACAGCCGCGACCTCGCGATCGCGGCGAGCCAGGTGCGGGACGCCTTCGCCGGCTACCAACGGGTCACCCGCATGACCTACCACGGCGATGTCGCCGGGTGGCGGGCCGATCGGGGCGTCGGCCGAACGGCGCGCTGGCGGCTGGCGCAGGACACGACCTTCGGGTCCAATCGAATGACCTTCGGCCTCGCGGGCCGTGAAGGGGCGAACGCCCTGATCGCCGTGGCCGACTTCACGGACGACGCGGCCCCCTACTCCGCCCGCCTGGTGATGCGCGACAGCGCCCGGACCCTCGGCCCCTATCTCGACAATCGGTCGAAGCAGCCGCTGGGCCGCAAGCTGCCGCCACGCGCGGCCACCCGCGCCTTCCTCGCCGAGGCGCGCGGCGAGTCCGAGGCCGAGCTGCTGCCCAAGGGCGCGAGCGGCGGCTGGGCGTTCCGGTTCCCGGCGGCGGCGGCGGCGGCCCTGGCCGAGCTCGACCCGCGCGAGGCGGTGGCGGTGGAATTCCTGTTCCCCGGCGAGCGGGTGCGGACGGCCTATGTGGAGGTCGGCGACTTCGCTGCGGGCCGGGCCTTCCTGCAGATGGCGGCGCGGTAGCGGCGTCAGCCCTGGCGGCGCAGGGGCTGCTGGGCTTCTTCCACCAGCACCGGCAGGCGGACACCGACAGTCGTCCCCTCGCCCATGGCGCTTTCCACGGTCATCTCGCCGCCATGCAGGCGGGCGAAGGCGCGGACCAGGGACAGGCCGAGCCCGGAGCCGGCCGCCCGCTGCTCGGCGTCGCCAGCCTGTTCGAAGGGGCGGCCGAGACGGTCGAGGTCGTCCTGGGCGATGCCGACCCCGGTGTCGGCGACGATCAGCTCCAGGGTGTCGCCGTGGCCCTGGACGGTCACCGTCACCGAGCCGCCGCGCGGCGTGAACTTCAGCGCATTCGAGATCAGGTTGATGGCGATCTGCTTCACGGCCCGCCGGTCGGCGTCGACGGGAAGAGGCGCGATGGGCAGGACGCCGCGCAGGGCGACGCCCGACCGCTCGGCCTGGCCGCGCATCAGGCGCAGGACCGAGGTGACGGCGTCGCGGGCGTCGAAGGTCTCGATCGTCAGCTCGAAGCGCTCGGCCTCGATCTTCGACATGTCGAGGACGTCGTTGATGAGCTCGAGCAGGTGCGTGCCGCTCTCGTGGATCAGCTCGGCATACTCGGCGTAGCGGTCGCCCAGCGGGCCGAACAGGCGCTGCCGCATGATGTCGGAGAAGCCCATGATGGCGTTCAGCGGCGTGCGGAGCTCGTGGCTCATGTTGGCCAGGAAGCGCGACTTGCCGGCGTTCTGCTGCTCGGCGGTGACGCGCTCGGCCTCCAGGCGCTTCTCGCGCACGAACTGCTCGCGGGCGTCGCGGACGGCGGCGACGATGCGGCCCTCGTCGCCGGCGCGCAGGGTGACCTCCAGCCAGCCGTCGGGATCGCCGCCCTGGGCGACATAGACCGAGGCGCGTCCCTGCCGGGCGGCCAGGGCCAGGGCGCCGGCCAGGGCAGGCAGCTCGGCCTCGGGCACCAGGTGGCCCAGGCTGCGCCCCTCCAGGTCGTGCGGAGAATAGCCGCCGATGGTCGCGCCGGCGGCGGCGAGCACGCGCCCACCCCGGTCGAGACTGGCGAGGAGGAGCGGCTGGCGCTCCAGCAGCTCCAGCACTTGATCGACCCGCTCGCGGCGGCGCACGTCGCGCTGGCTCGTCCCCTGGAAGCCGACCAGCCCGGCGGCCAGACCGAGGGCGATCGTGGCCAGGGCCAGGAGGCTCAGCCAGGGGGCAAGTTGAGGATCGGCCTGCGGGAGGGGGAGAAGGGCGGTGTCCATAGCCGAGACCGCGGCGGCGGCGACCGAGGCCGCGGCGCCGAGGGCCAGCAGTTCGCGGCGGCGGAACACGGTGGCGGCTGCGGCCGGCGCGAGGCACCAGGCCGCCAGCGGACCCGTGACGCCGCCGGTCAGGTGGCATGCAGCCGCGCCGGCGAGACCCCAGACCAGGACGGCGGCCGCGTGACCTCGATGTCCCAGGGTCGACAGGAGGCCCCCTAGCCCGGCGGCGCCCGCACCGGCCGCCAGGGCCGCGAGGTCCGGCCCAACCGCCAGCCGCCCGGCGGCGGCGAGCCCGGCGGCGGTCGCCAGGACGAGGGCCGCCCAGGCGGCATGCCAAGCGATCCCGAACGCCGCATCGCTGCGGCGGCGCGCCTTCGACGATGTCGGGCGGGCCCTGGCCATGGTTAAATCTCGCTGGCCCTGTGAAGGCCGTGGGCGGACACTACCGGTCGCAAGGGATTCGGGCGAGCGTGCAGGTATTCACGCCCGAAAGACTTTCGTAAGCGGGCGGCGCCACCTTGCAGGCCCCGACCGAGCAGGCGCATCGCCGATCCATGGCTCACGAAGCCAACTCCTCGCCCGGCGCGCAATCCCGCGCCCAAGGCCGCATCGAGGCGGCCCTGGAAGAGCAGAAACGCTCATTCCTACGGATGGTGAGCCATGAGCTGCGCACGCCGCTGAACTCCATCCTGGGCTTCTCCGAGATTCTCACTGCGGAACTCTACGGTCCTCTCGGCTCTCCTCAATACAAGGAGTATGCCGAGATCATCCACGCCAGCGGCCAGAAGCTGCTGAAGCTGGTCAACCAGGTGCTGGAGATCGCGCGCCTGGAGGGCCGGACGATCGATTTCGACAGCGCCCACGAGGCGCTCGAACCGGCGCTCGACGACGTCCTGACGGGGTTGAAGCCCGAGCTGACGGCCCGGGGCGTGACGGTGGAGGTCGACGGGCGGGGCGCCCTGCCCACGGTGACCGCCGACAGCCGCGGCCTGCGCTCGGTGCTGACCCAGCTCGTGCACAACGCCGTCGCCTTCTCGCCCGAGGGCGGCTGCATCCATGTCTCGGCCGAACGCGTGGACGACGCGGTCGACATCCACATCCGCGACGAAGGCGAGGGGGTCGATCCGGCCGAGCTGCAGCGCCTGATGGCGCCGTTCGAGCAGGGGGAGAACGCCCTGACCCGCAAGGCCGAGGGCGCGGGCCTGGGCCTTCCGATCGCGGACCTGACCTGCAAGGCCATGGGCGGGCGGCTGAAGCTGACTTCGGCCGAGGGCGAGGGCCTGACCGCGACCGTCCGCCTCCCCGCCGGCTGATGGCGGTTGCGCGCGCGGGCTTCGGTCCTTAAGTCGCGCGCCACATGTCCGACATCGACGACGCGCTGACCGAACTCCGCGACGAGTTCGACCTCCTGGGGGACTGGGAGGAACGCTACCGCTATGTGATCGAGCTGGGCCGGGACCTGGCGCCCCTCACCGACGCCGAGCGGTCCGACGCCAACAAGGTGCGGGGCTGCGCCAGCCAGGTCTGGCTGGTGACCGAGCCGCAGGAAGACGGGACGCTGAGGTTCCGCGGCGACTCCGACGCCCATATCGTGAGCGGCCTGATCGCCCTGCTGCTGCGGCTCTATTCCGGCCGCGCGCCCGCCGACATCCTGGCGTTCGACGCCAAGGCCGCCTTCGATCAGCTCGGGCTGGCGGGGGCGCTGTCGTCACAGCGGTCCAACGGGCTGGCGTCGATGGTCCAGCGGATCCGGCGGGACGCCGAGGCCGCGTTGGCGGCTTAGGCCGCGGCCGCCGCGCCGGGCGCGGGGCGGATGCCGCTGGAGATCGCGCCCATGCCCACGACGGCGTCGTAGCCGAGGATCATGTTGACGTCGCCCGCCTCGCTGACCAGCGGCAGGCGGATCCAGACGATCGAGAGGTGCGAGGCGCCGCGCCAGGCCAGGCTGTGCACGCCCACGCCAGGCTTGCGCTCCTGGACCACCTTGCCGAGCTCGTGCCGCCAGTATTCCGCGGCGGCGGAGTTGTAGATCTCGGCCAGCGTGCGGCCCGTGATCTCGCGCCCGTACACATTGTAGAGGCCGGTGCCGGCCAGGCGCACCCGATAGTCCAGTCCGTCGCCCCGCAGCACGTCCACCAGGCTGACGGTGGGCAGGAGGCGCTTCATGTGGCCGGGGTCGATCTCGCGCCGGGTCGGGGCTGGCGCCCCCGCCTTCAGCGAGTTCCAGTAGGCGAACATTTCCTCATGCGCGCGGATCGCCGCGGCCGGGGGACCTAACTGCGCCGCCATGTGATGAGTCTGCAATAACGGCTTGGATTCATGATGAATCACATAAGGCCTGACCCGCGAATCGGCGGCAAGCCGAAATTGGTTAACGCCAAAGAAAAACGCCCGCCGGTGTGTCCGGCGGGCGTCTTCGCATCACGTCGGGCGCGCGGCGCGCGCCGGCGCCTCAGCGCTTCTTCTTGGGCGCCTGGCGGCCACCCTGGCCGAGGCCCATCTGCTTGGCGAGGTCGGACCGCGCCTTGGCGTAGTTCGGAGCCACCATGGGATAGTCCTTCGGCAGGCCCCACTTGGCCCGGTATTCCTCAGGGCTCATGTTGTACTTGGTCCGCAGGTGCCGCTTCAGCGACTTGAACTTGCGGCCGTCCTCCAGGCAGACGAGGTAGTCGGGCGTGATCGACCGGCGGATCGGCACAGCCGGTTCCTTCGGCGCGACTTCGACCGTCTCGGTTCCGGACGAAACGCCGGCCAGGGCCCGGTGAACGCTCTGGATCAGCCCCGGCAGGTCGGCGGCCGCCACAGTGTTGTTGCCCACATAGGCGGAAACGATGTCCGCCGTCATCTCGATGACTTCCGTCTTCTCGTCCATTTCTCTGGTTCCGAAGTTCGACGCCGGATTACGACGTCTTGTGATTCTCAAACTCGGTTCGCCGTCATTATCGGCATCCGAGACACTATACAACCGGGAAACACAGAATTGCGGACACGCCTATTCCGAGAACAGAAGTCGCGTGCAACGTAAACAACGCTTCAACCACGCAGTCGAATTGGCTTCCGCCTCTACCTTTTCGAACGACTTGGCCCGGCGTCCGAGAACGGCCCCCAAAACGAAACGGCGCCCACGAGGGGCGCCGCCGGATCCGTAGCTGGGGATCGAAGACCTATTCGAAGGTCGGTTTGGTCCAGTGCGGCCAGATATTCGGCACGTCCTTCGAGACCTTGTCCGGGTAGTTCGGCGGGCGCTTCTCGAGGAACGAGGTCACGCCCTCCTTGGCGTCGCCCGAGCGGCCGCGGGCCTCGATGGCGCGGCTGTCGGCCTTGTGGGCCTCCATCGGGCCGGAAGCGCCGGCCATGCGCCAGATGAGCTGGCGGGTGATGGCGATCGATACGGGCGCGGTGTTGTCGATGATCTCGCGCGCCAGGGCGCGGGCCGCGGGCAGGAGGTCCTCCGGCGCATGGATCGAGCGGACCAGACCCTTGTCCAGGCCTTCCTGGGCCGGGAAGATCCGACCGGTGAAGCACCACTCCAGCGCGGTCTGGATGCCGACCAGATGCGGCAGGAACCAGGACGAGCCGGCCTCCGGATTGATGCCCCGGCGGGCGAAGACGAAGCCGTAGCGGGCGTCGGTCGAGGCCAGGCGGAAGTCCATGGCGAGCTGCATGGTGACGCCGATGCCCACGGCCGCGCCGTTGCAGGCCGAGATCACCGGTTTCAGGCTGTCGTAGATCCGCAGGGTGACAAGGCCGCCGCCGTCGCGGTGCACGCCCTGCTCCTGCCGGGCCGCCTGGTCGGCGCCGCCGCGGGAATCGTAGTCGAAGGTCTGGGCGCCGGCCGAGAGGTCGGCCCCGGCGCAGAAGGCGCGTCCGGCGCCGGTGATGATCACCGCCTTCACATTGTCGTCCCCGTCGGTCTCGTCGAACGCGGCGATCAGCTCCTTCATCATCGTGGTGTTGAAGGCGTTCAGCTTGTCCGGCCGGTTCAGCGTGATCGTCGCGATCCCGTCTTCCACCGAATAGAGCAGCGTTTCGAAGCTGGGCATGAGGTCTCCTGGTCTCTTTTGCGCGCGCCATACCGGGCGGTTGACGGACGGTAGGTCAAGGCCCGCAATTCGCGTCTGACAGAGGGCCGGCGAAAGACCGGCGCCCGGGAGACTTGTGCATGCATCCGGCGACCCACGCGAAGACCCATCCCGACCGCCCCGCGTACATCATGGCGGGCTCGGGCGAGACCGTGACCTACAAGCAGCTCGACGAGCGGTCGAACCAGGGAGCGCACCTGTTCCGCTCGCTGGGCCTGAAGGCTGGCGACGTGATCGCCATCTTCATGGAGAACCACCCGCGCTACTTCGAGATCGCCTGGGCGGCGCAGCGCAGCGGCCTCTACTACACCTGCATCTCGTCGAAGCTGACGGCCGGTGAAGTCGAATACATCGTGGGCGACTGCGGCGCTAAGGTGCTGATCACCTCCGCCGGCGTCGGCTCGGTCGTGGACGACCTGCCGGCGCACCTGAAGGGCGTGAAGCTCTACATGGTCGGCGAGACCCGCCCGCCCTACGAAAGCTTCGAGGCGGCGCGCGAGACGTTCCCGACCACCCCGATCGCCGACGAGACCGCCGGCTCGGACATGCTCTATTCGTCCGGCACCACCGGCCGGCCCAAGGGCATCAAGCCGGCCCTGACCGGCGCGGCCATCGACGAGCCGAACGCGCTCGTCATGATGACCCAGACCCTGTTCGGCTTCCCGCCGGGGTGCACCTACATCTCGCCGGCGCCGCTGTATCATGCGGCCCCGCTGCGCTGGTGCATGAGCGTGCACAAGCTGGGCGGCACGGTCATCGTCATGGAGAAGTTCGACCCCGAGGTCGCCCTCCAGCTGATCGAGAAATACAAGGTCAACGTCGGCCAGTTCGTGCCGACCCACTTCGTGCGGATGCTGAAGCTGCCGGAGGAAGTCCGGAAGAAGTACGACGTCAGCTCGATGGTCTCGGCGGTGCACGCCGCCGCGCCCTGCCCCGTCCCCGTGAAGGAGCAGATGATCGCCTGGTGGGGCCCGGTGATCTACGAATACTACGCCGGCACCGAGGGGAACGGCTTCTGCTTCATCAAGGCCGACGAGTGGCTGACCCACAAGGGTTCGGTCGGCCGCGCCGTGCTGGGCGAACTGCGCATCTGCGACGAAGAGGGCGAGGCCCTGCCCCCGCGCACCGAGGGCGTGGTCCACTTCGCCGGCGGCCCGCCGCTCAGCTACCACAACGCCCCCGAAAAGGTGGCCGAGGGCACCAACAAGCACGGCTGGACCACCCTGGGCGACGTGGGCTGGGTCGACGAGGAGGGCTTCCTCTACCTCACCGACCGCAAGAGCTTCATGATCATCTCGGGCGGGGTGAACATCTATCCGCAGGAGATCGAGAACCTGCTGATCGGCCACCCCAAGGTCGCCGACGCCGCCGTGGTCGGCGCGCCGCACGAGGAGATGGGCGAGCAGGTGGTCGCGGTCATCCAACCTGCCGACTGGGCCGAGGCGGGCGACGCCCTGCGCGACGAACTGATGGCCTTCGCCCGGGCGAACCTCAGCCACGTGAAGGCGCCCCGGAAGCTGGACTTCATGGAGGAGCTGCCGCGCCACCCGACCGGCAAGCTCTACAAGCGCCTGATCCGCGACGCCTACTGGGGCAAGGAAGGCTCGAAGATCGTCTGAGCCGGACCTCGCCGCTCCGTCTTCGCACGGACGGCGAGCCCTGCTACAGCCGAACACCTGTTTTACCGCACGAGGGAGCGAACGAATGAACCCGGTCGAAATCAAGGACCTGCCCGGCATGGTGGGCCAGGAAGTGGGCGTGTCGGACTGGGTCCTCATCGACCAGGACCGGGTCAACAAGTTCGCCGAGGCCACCGGCGACCACCAGTGGATCCACGTGGACGTCGAGCGCGCCACCAAGGAGATCGGCGGCCCGATCGCCCACGGCTACCTGACCCTGTCGCTGATCCCGATGCTGGGCGCCGGCATGCTGCCGGTGAAGGGCGTGACCCGCGGCATCAACTACGGCTCGGACAAGGTGCGCTTCACCAACATGGTCCGCGTCGGCAAGCGCGTGCGCATGCGCCAGAAGCTGATCGGCGCCGAGCCCAAGGCCGGCGGCATGCAGCTCAAGAACGAGTGCACCATCGAGATCGAGGGCGAGGATCGCCCGGCGTGCGTCGCCGAGACCATCTCGGTCCTGTACGGCGCCTGAGGACGCAAGGCTCCTCCGGTCCGCCGGGGGAGCCGCTTCCTAGTTGCGCGCGGCCTCTTCGGCGGAGGCCGTCCGCCCACCCGCGACGCTGGTCGTCGTCTCGGCGACCGTGGCCGGGGCCAGCGGGTTCTGCATCAGGTCGATCGTCTCGCGGATGTATTTCGCGTGGGTGACGATGCCGATCTCCAGCCGCTCGCTGTTCAGCTCCACCTGCTGGGTCAGGAGACCCGCGATGAAACCCGGGTCGCGCGGCGCGTCCGACACCTGGGTCACGCCGGGCTGCGCCTTGGTCGCGCGGCTGACGAACACCGGCCCGCCCGAGTTGCCGGGGAAGACCGAGAAATCGAGCAGGAAGGTGGGGAACACCTTGGCCGGCGCGATCGGGTAGGACGCGATGCGGCCCGAGCGCAGGATCGGGAAGCCGGCGGAATTGGCCGACAGGCCGCGCGGGAAGCCGAGCGCCATCATCTCGTCGCCGGCGCCGACCTGCTCCTCAGCGAAGGTGTCGTCCGCGGCCAGGTAGTTCACCGGCAGGGCGGCCCTGGCGAACTCCGGCGGCGCCTTGATGCTGATGGCCGCCACGTCGCGGCTGGGGTGGTGCGTCCAGAGCGCCCCGCCCTCGGCGTCGCGGATCTTGAACGGCTGGGGCGCATAGCTCCACGACCCGTCCGGGTTGGAGACCCGGTAGCCGATCCGCACCGTGGCGCCCGGCATCTTTTCCAGCACATGGTTGGCGGTGACCAGGACCGTGCGCGGCGCGCCGTCCGGGCCGGGCGCCGAGATGAGGAAGCCGGTGCCTACCGTGCGCGTCCCGTCGCCGAGCGGCTGCTCGAGCTGGACAGTCGCGTGGATCAGCTCGACCGCAAGGTCCATGACCATGGTGGTCCCCGTTACTCTACTTAGGCCCCTCGCGTCCTTGATGCGCGATCTCGATGCACAAGTAGTGAATCACGGAATCCGCGGCGCCAACAAGTCGCCACTTTTCGCTGCGGCCCGACGCCGCGCGCGGGATCGCGCAGGGGGGGCAATCGAGGCCCAACCCCGTTCAGCGCGCGGCCAACAGACAGCACGTTGCGCCTTCAACAAGCACCACCATAAGTTCTTGCTTTGTTCCCACCTTCGTGAGACAACCTTACGGCGAAGGTTGGTGGGGGAGCGATTTGGAAGCGAAGCGGAACTACCCAGACAGGCTGGAAGGCGAAGCGCTGCGGCGCTGGTACGAGCGCAGCCCTGAAGAGATCGGAGAAGAGCGGCGGCTTGCCGAGCAACTGGAGTTCGACGCCTACAATGCTCGGACCCGCCGGCTGGCGCGAATCGTCGACGATGTCGCGGCCGAGCGCGTCGCTGACGCCTATCTTGCGGATCAGGACAGCGGGATCTGGCAGGAAGCGCGGCTCACGCCTCGGCCCGTACGCCCGCCACTCCGGGCGCCTGAAGCACCGCGTGCTGGCCCCATCCCGCGTTACCCATCCACGCCGACCAAAACAGAGCGGGGCTTCTTCGGCGATTTCGATCCGATCCCTAATCCTAACCTGGGACCTGCCTATCTGACCGGGCTTCCAGCCCCGCTCGGACAGGTCGAGCCGAAGGGCGGTGATCGCTACAGGCTGAGCGACGGCAGTGTGGTTAGCCGCACGGAAGTCGATCGGCTCTACGCTGAGCAGCGGCTCCGCATGGAAGGCCAGGAAGACGCCGAGCCGGCGCCGTACGCCAAGCGGGTCGATCGCCTGCGCGATGGCTCTGTCCCAGTCGCGGCGCAGCTCCGGCCTCGCGAGCGAGAGTACGATCCCACCTGTCACCCCAACGGCGGTTGGGAGCTGGACGCGAACTTTCCAAAGTACCCGGAGCGCACCAAACGGTTCGAGACTCAGATCACTCGCGCGACGGGCGTCGATTACGTCGTGCGGAACCCGGGCGAGCGCCCCGTGAAGTTCGACGGCTGCGCAGTGTGGAGCCCCCGACGCGAACTCCTGGAGGCGAAAGGGCCGGGGTACGATGCACTGATCGACGCCGGAAGCCGATATCGCTTCCTGCCCAGCATCACGCGCAAGGCGGCGACTCAGATGGGGCGGCAAGCCGCAGCCACGCAGGGCCGGCTCATCAACTGGCATGTGGCCGAACCTGGAGCCAATGACTTCTTTTCGGAGCTCCTCCCGGCTGGCGCCCCGATCACTGTTCAACACACCCCGGCGAGGTGATCATGGAGCTGATCTCACCCTTTTGCTCCGATAAGCGACACAGGCGTCGTGTGTTCGCTTGCGCGTGGCCTGAGCGCCCCGAAGACGGGCGACAGGTCGCCGAGCGGCTGCACGACCTGTCCGGTCGACTTCTGGAGATCCCCGCCTTGGCCTTCGACATATGGCCGGCGTTCGATATGAGGGCGGCGCGAGTGACTGACCCCGGCCCGGTAAGATCCATGACGGTGGAGGATCTCGGGCGTCTGATGGAGCGGCGCGGGCGGTTTGATCCACCCAGGCTGCCGGCGCCCGTAGGGCCTGAGGGGTACAATATCGCGTTTGGCGGCCACGCGAGTTTCCCGCCTACGCGCGCAGAGGAGCTTGCCGTATACATACGGATAGGGCGCTCGAGGCCCGGAAGCCTGAACCATGCCTATGTTGAACCACGGCTCGACAGCGCGATCTGGTCGGAACCAGAAACGTCCCTGCGCCTCCTGGATTCAATGATCGAGGTGTTCGAAGCGCCCTGGGCCACTGCGTTCGGACGGATTCTGGGTGGTCTGGTTCCTGGCGCGACTGGGTCGATATGTGAACGTCCCTGGATGATTTGGTCCACCGAGCCCCCACCCCCAGCTTCCTGGGAACTCCAGAATTGGCAGCGCGCGCTGAGCGACTTTGGTCCGGCCCCGGAGGTGAGACCCCACCGGGGCGGACGCCTGTCCGTCTGGCCCTGACGGTGGAGAGAGCCCTCCTAACCTGGACATGCTCCCGTCTGGCCGCTTGAGCGCGGCGGCGCGCCGTCGCATCTAGCTGGCATGAGCCTGCCCACACCGCCCGTCGCCCCCAAGGTCCCCACGCGGATCGAACAGCTCGGCCGCGTCCGCACCGACGACTATGCCTGGATGAAGGACGACGGGTGGCAGCAGGTGCTGCGCGACCCCAAGGCCCTGCGCGCCGATGTGCGCGCCCACCTGGAGGCCGAGAACGCCTACACCAAGGCCGTGCTGGCCGAGACGGAGGCGCTGCAGGCGCAGCTGTTCGCCGAGATGAAGGGGCGCATCAAGGAGGACGACAGCTCGGTCCCCAGCCCCGACGGTGCGTTCGACTACTACGTCCGCTACGACCTGGGCGCGGAACACCCGATCCACGCCCGCCGCCCGCGCGGCGCCGAAGGGCCGGAGACGGTGCTGCTGGACGAGGAGGCGCTGTCCAAGGGCAAGGCCTATTTCCACGTCGGCGCGGCGAGCCACAGCCCCGACCATGCCCTGTTCGCCTGGGCCGCCGACGACCAGGGCTCGGAATACTACGAGATCCGGGTGAAGGACCTGGCCACCGGCGCCGAGCTGGGGACGCCGATCGAGAGCGCGTATGGCGACTTCGTCTTCTCGCCCGACAGCCAGTGGATATTCTGGATCTGGCGCGACGAGAACGCCCGGCCGGCCAAGGTCTTCCGTCGGCCGGCCCGCGGTGGCGAGGACGCGCTGGTCTACGAGGAGGCCGACGACGGCATGTTCCTGGGCGTCGGCGTCGCGGCGGACGACAGCCACATCCTGATCCACGTGGGCAACCAGGAGACCACCGAGCTGTGGCTGATCCCGGCCGCCGAGCCGACGGCCGCGCCGGTGGTGGCGGAGCCGCGACAGGTGGGGGTGAAGTACGCCCTGGACCACTGGACCGACCGCTGGGTGATCCGCACCAACGCCGACGGCGCGGTGGACTTCAAGCTGTGCGTTTCCGAGGCGGCGGTCCCGACGAAGGGCACGTGGCGCGACTGGATCGGCCATGAGCCGGGCCGCTACATCACCGGCTTCGCCGCCTATGCCGGCCACCTGATCCGCGCCGAGCGGGTGAACGCCCTGGACCGCCTGGTGGTGATGGCCCGGGGCGGCGAGGAGCACATCGTCGACTTCGACGAGGAGGCCTACGCCCTGAACCTGGAGGGCGGGTACGAGTACGAGACCACGCTCACCCGCTTCGTCTATCAGTCGCCGACCACGCCGCGGCAATGGTTCGACTACGACATGGCGAGCCGCGCGCGCACCCTGCGCAAGACCCAGGAGGTGCCGTCGGGCCACGACCCGTCGCGCTATGTCGCCCGCCGGCTCCACGCCAGGGCGGCCGATGGGGCCGAGGTGCCGATCACCCTGCTGATGCGGAAGGATGTGGCCCAGGACGGCTCGGCGCCGGTGCTGCTCTACGGCTACGGCAGCTACGGCCACGCCATGGAGCCCAGTTTCTCGATCCGCAACCTCAGCCTCGTTGACCGCGGCTGGATCTGGGCCACGGCGCACATCCGCGGCGGCTCGGACAAGGGCTGGGGCTGGTTCCTCGACGGGCGCAAGGAGAAGAAGCCCAACACCTTCACCGACTTCATCGCCTGCGCCGAGCACCTGGTGGCCGAGGGCTATGCCTCCAAGGGCCGGATCGCGGCCTACGGCGGCTCGGCCGGCGGGATGCTGATGGGGGCGGTGGCCAACCTGAGGCCCGACCTCTGGGGCGCGATCATCGCGGCGGTGCCGTTCGTGGACGTGCTGAACACCATGAGCGACACCACCCTGCCGCTGACGCCGCCCGAGTGGCCCGAGTGGGGCAACCCGATCGAGGACGCGGCCGCCTACGACCTGATCGCCAGCTACAGCCCCTACGACCAGGTGGGCGCGAAGGCCTATCCGCCGATCCTGGCGACCGGCGGCCTCTCGGACCCGCGCGTCACCTACTGGGAGCCGGCCAAGTGGGTGGCCAAGCTGCGCGAACATGCGACGGGGGACGCCCCGATCCTGCTCAAGATCAACATGGAGGCCGGCCACGGCGGGGCCTCGGGGCGTTTCGACTTCCTGAAGGAGATCGCCCTGGACTACGCCTTCGCCATCTGGGCGCTGGAGAAGAGCTGGACCAAGGCATGATCATCCGGGCGGCGACGGCGGACGATGCGGAGGCGCTGGCGGCCATCTATGGTCACCACGTGCTGCACGGCTTCGGCACCTTCGAGGAGGAGCCGCCGTCGGCCGCCGAGATGGAGAGCCGGCGGGCGGCGATCGCCGGGCGCGGCCTGCCCTATCTGGTCGCCGAGGACGCGGGCCGGGTGCTGGGCTTCGCCTACGCCGGGCCGTTCCGCCCCAGGCAGGCCTATCGCTACACCCTGGAGGACAGCGTCTACATCGCCCCCGACGCGGTCGGCCGGGGCGTGGGCAAGGCCGTGCTATCGGCGGTGATCGCGGCCTGCGAAGCGCTCGGCATAAGGCAGCTCGTGGCCGTGATCGGCGATTCCGGGAATGCGGCGTCAATCGGACTGCACCGGTCGCTGGGGTTCATGGACGCCGGCGTCGGCAGGAGCTTCGGCTGGAAGCACGGGCGCTGGGTCGACATCGTCTGGATGCAGAAGGCGCTGAACGGCGGAGACCAGACGGCGCCGGTTGGCCCGGGCGCCCGTCTGTCGGGAAGCTGACGCAAGTATAGACGTCGAGAGGCGAAGATCCGGCCGAAAATTCGCGAAATAGGCGAGCAGGCCGAGAGGCCTACACCCTTATGTAGATGTACGTAATTGCTTAGCGGGCGAATTTTCCGCACAACACGTTTCGTCGGCGGGGACCGACGCGGAATGCACAATACATGCTTCGGTTGTGGACGGGAGACAACACAACCGACGTGGCAGATTCAAGGACACCCCCCAGCGCAGCGAGGGGGCAGCTTGTCGCGATCGCGGCGAGCATTGTCGTCCTGGCGGTCCAGCTCTGGCTGCGCCCGATCTTCGGCCACTCGGTTTACCTGCTATGCGCGCCCGCGCTGCTGGCGAGCCTGTGGCTCGGCGGCTGGCTGGCGGGCGTCAGCGTCACCATCCTGACCGTCGGCGCAGGGTTCGTCCTCGACCTGGGCGGCTCGGCGGGCCTGACGCATCAGGTGGTCGAGCCCGCCACCTTCATGGGCATCGGGCTGCTGGCGTCGGAAGGTTTCCGCCGGCTGGAGGACGAGCGACGCCGGACCCTGGACCTGGTCCGCCGCCAGCGCCGGCGCGAGGCGCTGCTGCAGGCCGGCCTCGACATCGTGGCCGACGCCCTGGTGGTCACCGAGGCCGACGGCCAGATCCACATGTTCAGCAACGCCGCCGAGCGCCTGTTCGGCTGGAAGGCCGACGACATGATCGGCCAGAGCTTCAGCCGCCTGATGCCCCCCGGCGAGGACGCCGCGCTGTCGGACGCCGACGGCGAGGACGTCAGCGGCAGCATCCGGCAGGTCACCGGCCTGCGCCGCGACGGCTCGACCTTTCCGATGGAGCTGCAGATCGCCGAGGTGCGCGCCGACGCCTCGCGCTTCCTCGCCATGGTGGTGCGCGACCTGACCTCGACCCAGGAGGCCGAGCGCCGGTCCGAGGAGCTGCGGGCCCAGCTCACCCAGCTCTGGAGCGCCAACTCCATGGGCGAGATGGCGTCGGTGCTGGCGCACGAACTGAACCAGCCGCTGTCCGCCGTGGCGAACTACCTGCGCGCCGCGCGCAACATCATCGCGCGGATGGAGCTGGAGGACGACGACCTGATCGACGCCGTGGCGCGGGCCGGCGACCAGGCCGTGCGGGCCGGCGAGATCGTCCGCACGATGCGCGACCTAGCGACGCGGGGCGGGACGCTGCAGAAGCCGGAGAGCCTGTCGGCGATCATCCGCGAGGTGGACTTCATCATCGCCCTGATGGCCCGGGACGCCAATGTCCGCGTCGTCTACGACCTCTACAAGGGCGACGATACGGTCATGGCGGACCGGATCCAGATACAGCAGCTTGTGGTCAACCTGGCGCGGAACGCTATTGAAGCTGTCACCAAGTACCCGAACCGTCAGCTCAACATTTCCACCAAACTGGATTCAGCGAACCAGCTGATCACATCTGTAGAAGACAGTGGTCCAGGCATCGACCCCAGCGTCACCGACCGCCTGTTTCAGCCGCTGGCCAGCACTAAGCCCGAGGGAATGGGGCTGGGCCTGTCCATTTCGAGTGCTATAGTCGAAAACCATAGGGGGCGGATCTGGGTCGAGCCTAGCCGTCTGGGTGGCGCCGCGTTCTGTTTTGCGTTGGCGCGGGCAGGTGAGGATGGTGGCGACAACGGCCGAGAGGACGGTGTACGTCGTCGATGACGACGACGCGGCGCGGGACTCGCTGGTCATGCTTCTCAAGTCGGACGGACTGCTCGCCAAGGGCTTCGCCTCCGCGCACGACTTCCTGGCGACCTTCGACCCCGAAGCCCGCGGCTGCATCGTCAGCGACCTGCGGATGCCCGGCATGGACGGGATCGAACTGATCCGTGAGCTGAGGAGCGTCGGCTGCATCCTTCCGGTGATCGTCATCACCGGCCACGCCGACGTCAGCCGGGCGGTGGACGCCATGAAGGCCGGCGCCAGCGACTTCATCGAGAAGCCGTTCGAGAGCGAGCAGCTCCTGCGCGTGATCCGGGCCTGCCTGGAGGACAACGACGCCGCCGTCGACGCCAATTCGGCCAAGACGCGCGTCCTGCGCCGCCTGGAAAGCCTGACCGCCCGCGAGCGCCAGGTGCTGGACCTGATCATCGAAGGGGCCAGCAACAAGATCATCGCCGCCCGGCTGTCGATCAGCCCGCGCACGGTGGAAATCTACCGCGCCAACGTCATGTCGAAGATGCGCGCCGACAGCCTCTCGGACCTGATCCGCTCGACGATCACCGCCGGCGCGGCCTGAGCTCTCCCACCCGCCGTCACGCCCTCGGCAGATAGATGATCGCCGTCGTCCCGCGCCCTTCGGCCGAGACCAGCCGTAGCGCGCCGCCGGCGCGGTGGACGAAGTCCTGCACGCTCGACAGCCCCAGGCCCGAGCCACCGCAGGCCCCGCGGGTCGTGAAGCGGGCCTCGGTCGCGCGCGCAAGCACCTCCGGCGACATGCCGACTCCGGTGTCCGCGACCGAGAAAGCCACGTAGCGGCCCGGCGAAAGCCCGAGGTCGGCGGCGGCGAGCGGCGTCAGCTCAACGCCATCCGCGGCGAGGACCATGTCGCCGCCATCCGGCATGGCGTGGCCGGCGTTGACGCAGAGATTGAGCAGCGCCGAGTCCAGGTCGATCGGGGGCGCCGCGCAGAGCAACGCAGGCTCGCTGGCCGTCGCCGTCACGGTCACGCCCCGCGGCGCCGACAGTCGCGCCATGCGCGCCGCCGCGCACACGGCCTCGGCGCCATCCACGAGCGAGGGCGCGGGACCCGGCCGGGTCAGGTCCACGAGGCGCTGGAGCAACTCGGCCCCGCGCTCGGCCGCATCCTGGCTGAGTTCGGCCAGCTCGCGGCCGTCGGAGCCTTCCGGAAGGCGCGAGGCCAGCGCCTCGTTGGCCGCCAGGATCACGGCCAGCAGGTTGTTGAAATCGTGGGCCAGCACGCCGGCCTGCCGCTGCAGGACGGCCAGTTCGTCGGCTGGCCGCGCCGCCGGGCTCCGTTCCGCGAAACCGTCGAACGCCACTGGGGTCGCACCTCGATCATGGCCGGAATGTGGCCAGACAAATCTTCATCATGCGCGCGGCCGGGGCGCACCCCGAGACGACTACCTAGGTAGACTCCCTGAGCACGTGGCCCCGCCCCTGCGCCGCCCCGGTTCAGGCCGCCAGGCGGTCCTGCGCGCCGGGCTTGTCGCGCAGCATGTAGCCGCCGCCCCAGACCGTCTCGATCAGGTTCTCGCCGCCCGCCGCCGCGATCTTCTTGCGCAGCTTGCAGATGAAGACGTCGATGATCTTGATCTCCGGCTCCTGCAGCCCGTTGTAGAGGTGGTTGAGGCACGCCTCCTTGGTCAGGACCGTGTTCTTCCGGAGCGAGAGCAGCTCCAGCATCTTGTACTCGCTGGGGGTCAGGTGGATCGGCTGGCCGTTCACCTCGGCGCTGCGGGTGTTGAGGTTGAGCGCGATCGGACCGGTGCGGATGACCGAGTCCACGTGGCCGCGGGAGCGACGGACGACGGCGTTGATGCGGGCCGACAGCTCGGCCTTGTGGAACGGCTTGGTCACATAGTCGTCGGCGCCGGCGGCCAGGGCCGAGACCTTGGAATCCACGTCAACGGACCCGGTCAGCATGATCACCGGGATGCCGATCTTCTTCAGCCGCAGCTCGCGCAGGGCCTCGGCGCCGGTGATGTCCTCGAGATCCAGGTCCATCAGGATGGCGTCGTACTCATAGATCTCGGCCAGTTCCACGGCCTCCTCGCCCGAGGCGGTGAGCGAGACGTTGTGCCCGTCGGCCGCGAGGATGAGCTGAACGCTGCGCGCGGTGGCCGGATTGTCTTCGACGAGAAGGATGTGCATCGGTCAGTTCCCCAGTTCGGTTGCGCCAGGAAGTCCGCCCGCGATGACGGACTTCGAAATCTTCATCAGCTCGGCCATGCGGAAGGGCTTGGCGAGGACCTCGTCCGCGCCCAGGTGCTTGGCCCAGCTCAGGTAGTCGGCGCCCCGCGAACGGCCGGCGCCGGAAATGGCGATGACCTTCGGCGGCCGCGCGCCCTGTTTGATGGCGCGGATGGCCCCGATGCCCTCGATGTCGGGCATGACGATGTCGGTGACGACCAGGTCCGGCCGATGGGCGCTGGCCATGCGCACGCCCTTGCGGCCGTTGTCGGCGGAGACGACGCCGAAGCCCGCGGCCTGGAAGGCCATGGCCATCAGGCGCAGCAGCGCCGGATCGTCGTCGATGATGAGGACCTTGCCCTGCATCTGCTCCCCCGAGCCCGCTTCAGTCGTACGCCGTGGGGCTGCTGGATGGCCCGGCCACGTCGCTCGCGAAGAACAGGTGGCGGGTGGTCATCCGGGCGTCCCTCATCCGGTGTTCACTATGGTTAACGACTAAGAACCACAGTGATTCGGGGGCTGGAAATCCGGGGTGATTGCTTAAGTAGAATCCCGTGTGACGGGCTGTCGCAGCACGTGAGGGTTGCGGGATGAACCTAGGCTTGAGCCGGCCGCGGGGCTCAGGGGGGAAGTGGCTGGGGAACTAGGACTCGAACCTAGAATGACGGTACCAAAAACCGCAGTGTTACCATTACACCATTCCCCAGCAGGAACGGCTTCGTCGGGCGCGGAGCCCTTGGAGGCGGGGGAGATAGCGCAGCCGGCGGGCCGATGCAACGCCCTGTCGCAATCCCTTTTCAAAGCCTGTTCTGGCCGCTTGCGGGGCCGCCGCCCCTCCTCTATAAGCCCGCCTCCAAGTCGGAGTGTGGCTCAGTCTGGTAGAGCACTGCGTTCGGGACGCAGGGGTCGCAGGTTCAAATCCTGCCACTCCGACCATCTTCTCCGCCGCGCAAGCGGCGTGAGTTTCCTTTCCGAGAATTGACCCGCAAGGTCGGCCGCCGACCCGATCGGCGCGTGCGATCTTCGTCCCGGCGCCGCCTAGCGACCGCGCGCCGCGTCGGTTCGCGCGAGCCGCCCGTCCCGCCAGGCCAAATGCTGCACGCAGGGATCCGAGCCGGTTCCGCCGCAGTGGACGCCGTGCAGCTCCAGCCGCAGCGCCGGCGGCGTGTCGGAGACGGCGTGCCCCAGGACCTGGCGGTCGAGGACGACGCGATAGCGTCCGCCGGGCGTCGCGGCCCACACCTGCAGCGGGCAGCCGCCCGTGCCGCACAGGCGGCCGAGCGGGACCGCCGCGTAGTCCACCAGCCAGTCCGGCGTCGCGGCGCCGGAAAGCCGGACCGGGCGGAAGAGACCTTCGCCCTGGGCCAGGGCGTCCTCGGTGGCGCCGGCCTTCCGCAGGCGGGAAAGCGCCGAGCGTTCGACCTCGGGCGGCGGACGCGGGGCTTCGGCGGCGACGGACGCGCCGGCGGCGAACAGGTTTGGGCCGAGCAGGCCGGCAGCGACAATGGCCGCGGCGGCGGCGTTGCGGAGAATTCTCAAGGCGGCGGATCCATTTCGGTGTTGCCGTGCGGACGTGCGCCGTCGTAGCGCGTCGTCCAGTTTCCATGGTCTAGCTTCGCAAGCATGCGTTCGAAACCACCCACCGCCGGCGCGCAGGGGCATTCCGCCTGAACGACCCCCTGCTCATCGCCGTACGCCTGGCCGGCGCCTTCTATTTCGTGACGGCCTTCCTGGTCGTCCGCGCCGCCGCGCAGACCGCGCTGATGGACGCGGTCCTGGGCGCCCTGTCGGCGAACGTGGAGCCGGCCGGGCAGAGGGCCAGCGACATCCGCCGTCTGTGGCTGACGGCCGGCGCGGTGCTGACCGGGCTGGGCGGCCTGGCCGCGGCGGTCGGCTGGAGCGCCGCCGCCCCGCTGTTCCTGGCGGCCTGCATCGGCCAGTGGACCTGGCTGCTGATCGTCGCCCCTCGATTCGTCGATCCTTCCGACGCGCCCGATCCCGCCGGCCGCCGGGCGACGCGGAACGCCGCCCTGGGCCACACGGCCCTGACGATCGCCGTCCTGGCCGCCTGGGGCCAGCTCGTGGGTTGGCCCGCCCTCGCCCTGCCGATGCAGGCGGCGGCGGGCGCCGGCGGCGCGGCGCTCATCGCCTTCGCCCTGCAGATGTTGCGGCAGGGATCCCTGGGACGCCGCGGCGCCCCGCCACCCCCAGACGAGGATTGACCCCATGGCGCGGATTGGCCGCCTGAAGCTGCTCGCCGGACTTCTGGCCCTCGCGCCTGCATCGGCGCTGGCGCAGGAGCGGTGCGCGGCCGTGACGCCGCTCCCCGACAGCGAGGCGGCGGCCGCGGCCAAGGCCGTGCGCGGCGGCCAGGCGGTGACGAGCTGGACGCTGCCGGTCGCGGGGGGAACCCTCGGCTGCGCCGAGGCGGTGACGCCGGACGGCAAGCAGATCCTGGCGTTCCGCAGCGAGCGTTTCACGATCAACGGCGTGCCGATGATCGCCCTGTACGCCAGCCCCAACGCCTATGTGGGCTATGCCCAGAACGGGACCCCGCGCCTCTCCAACCCCGCGCCGGCCGACGGCTTCTCCTGCGAGCGCGGAACAGCCGGCGGCCAGCCCCTCACCGTGTGCGGCTCGCGTCACGATGCAGACGGCAGGGTCGAGGTGAAGGCCGGCGTCACCGGCCCCTACTCGCTGGCCCTCCTGTCGGCGGATGGCGTGCTGTTCGGCGACTTCCAGGCGCTCGACCTCAGCAAGCCGCCACAACTCGTCAAGGACGGGGCGGGCGTCGACGGCGTCTGGCAGAAGAAGATGCTCTATGCCGTTCCCTATGGCGCGGTCGCGGTCTTCGAAGGCCCCGCGTTCGGACAGTTCGTGTCGGAACTGAAGCCCGGCGAGTCGCTGGTGATGCGGGTCTGGAAGAAGGACGCCGAGGCGCCGCGCACGGCGCGAATGAGCGCCGAGCAACTGATCCAGCAACTCCAGTCCATCCTGGCGGTGGCCAAGGCGATGTCGGGATCCTGAGCCCGTCCGCGGCGCCCGGTCGCGGTCGCCGTTTTGATCTCCGACAATCCGTCGCCGAAGCGGCTGGGCTATCCGTGTCCGCAGGCGAACGAACGGATGACCAGCACCCACACCAGTCAGGCGCAGTGGCCTTCGGCAAACGGCGAGCGGCCGGTCCGCCTGCTCTTCTTCGGGGCCGTTGCGGACACGCTGGGGCGTTCGGCCGACATCCAGGTTCCGCCCGGAGGCTGCACCATCGCCGCGCTCCGGAAGCTGGTCGCCAGGCGCTTTGACGGGGCGGGGTCAGCACTGGAAGCCCCCGGCGTCGGGATCGCGGTGAACCAGCAGGCGGCGGACGAGCATGCCTGGGTCTGCGCCGGAGACGAGGTGTCCTTCGCCGCGAGGACTCCCGGCGCCTGACGCGCCTTGACCGGCCCGGACAAGGACGGCGTTGTGGCGGGCATGAATGAGGATTTGGCCGTTGTCGTGCTGGCCGGTGGCGAGGGGCGCCGGATGGGCGGCGGCAAGCCGCTGCGCGTCCTGGACGGCGCGACACTGCTGGAGCATGCCCTCGCCCGCGCGCGTGGCTGGTCGCGATCGGTGGCGATTGCGGTCCGCGAGGCCGGTCAGGCCGGCGACGTCGACGCGCGCCTGATCCTGGACCACCCGGCGATCGGTGGCCCGGCCGCCGGGCTGGCCTCGGCCTTCGCCTTCGCGCGTGAGCAGGGCGCCAGCCGGCTGCTCACCGTGCCCTGCGACGCCCCGCGACTGCCGGCCGATCTTCCCATCCGGCTGGCCGCCGCGCTCACCGGAGACGTGGGCTGCGCGGTCGCCGCCAGTCTCGGGCGGCTGCATCCGACCTGCGCCCTCTGGCGGGTGGAGATGGCCCAGCGCCTGCCCGCGTACCTGGAGCAGCGCGCGTCGCTGCGGGGATTCGCCGAGGCCTGCGGCATGGCGGTGGTCGATTGGGACGCCGGGCCCGAAGACGATCCGTTCGCCAACGTGAACACGCCCGAAGACCTCGCCGCGCTCGAGGCAGGTCACCGGGCGAGCTGATCCCGCGCCCAGCGGATGGCGTCGACGAACTCGGCGTTCGCCAGCTTGGGGACGTTGTGTCCGGCGCCCGGACACTCGACGACCTCGATATCGGGGTGCGCCCGCAGCAGCACGCGGCTGGGCTCGTCGACGAAGCTCGGCAGGATCTCGGCCTTGCGCTCCGGGGCCAGCGGCACGCCGCCCAGCAGGACGCGTGTGGGGCAGGCGATCGTGGACAGAAGGCCGGAATAGTCCCGCGGCTCGTGCGCGGTCGCCGACACGCCCAGCACGTTCCAGAGGAAGGCCTCGCTGCCCGGCGGCGCGCTGGCGGGATAGGCGCGGAGCGGCCATACCTCGCCGGTGCGCAGCGGCGGTTCGACCAGGACGAGGGCCGCGGCCTCCGGCGCGCGCATCGCCAGGGCCACCAGGGCGCCCACCGACACGCCCAGGATCGCGGCCGGGCGCCCGCGCAGCCGCTGCCCAAGGGCCTCGGCGTAGGCGGCGCCGAACACGCCGACCGAGTTCGCGACCAGCTCGGGGCAATGGTTTCCCGGCAACTGCGCCCGCCAGACGTCGAGCTCGGGGAAGAAGCCGGGCAGGCGGTACAGGTAGTCCGGATGGGAGAACGCGCCCGCGACGGTGAACAGGACCGGGCGGCCCGTGTCGGCGCCGCGCATCTGCACGGGTCCGTAGCGTGTCTCGATCCTGACCGGCGGTTCCACACCGTGGTGGTAGGCGAATTCCGCAGCCCTTGGAACCGTGGGCCGGCGCTCTCGTCGCACCCAGCTTCCGCAGGGGCGCAATGTGTGCGAGAGCCGCAGTGACGGGCAGCGATCGGCGCGCAACGGACGAATGAAACAGTTCCTCATCACCATGGCCGGGGTCTTCGCCGGCCTGATGGTCTTCCTGGTCGGCGTGCCCATCATGCTGGTGGTGATGGCGCTGTCCTCGGCCTCGCCGGCCGCCGTGCCGCAGAAGAGCGTGCTGGAGCTCGACCTTCGCGCGCCGCTGACCGACCAGGCGCCGCAGAACCCGCTGTGGAACATCGGCCGCAATTCCACGGCGGTCATGTCGATCATCGAAACGCTGCGCCATGCCGAGACGGACGACCGGGTGCGGGGCCTCCTGCTGCGCCTGCCGGAAGGCGGGCTGGAGCCCGCGATGGCGGACGAGATCCGCCTGGCCGTGCTCCGGCTCCGCGCCGCGGGCAAGCCGGTCTACGCCCATAGCCAGGGCGTCTATCCCGGCGGCGTCGTGACCTCGACCTACATGCTCGGGCGCGCGAGCGACCAGTTCTGGATGCAGCCCGGATCGTCGCTGCAGGTGACCGGCGTCGCGACCGAGGACCTGTTCCTCAAGCGCTTCTTCGACAAGTACGGGATCGCCCCGCAGTTCGAGCAGCGCGAGGAATACAAGAACGCCGTCAACGGCTACCTGAACAGCGACTACACCCCGGCGCACAAGCAGGCGACGCTCTCGTGGCTGGGGTCGGTGTACCAGTCCAACCTCGCCTTCGCCGCCGCGGATCGGAAGGCCGACCCCGGTGCGCTGCGCCAGGCGCTGGAAGCCGGCCCCTACCTCGCCGAGGACGCCCAGCGCCTGAAGCTGATCGATCGGGTGGGCCAGGTGCGCGAGGCCCAGCAGGCCCTGCTGGAGAAGGCCGGCGACGGCGCCGAGACGGTGAGCTTCGACGACTACGCCAACGCCAGGGACTGGCGGGAACGGCGCCCCGGCGACTCCATCGCGGTGATCGAGGCGGAGGGGCCGATCATGACCGGCCGCGACCAGGGGACGAACCCGTTCACCGGAGGGTCGACGATCTATTCAGACGACCTGGCGGAGGCGATCCTGCGCGCCGGGCGGGCGAACTCGGTCAAGGCGATCGTCCTCAGGATCAACTCCCCGGGCGGCTCGGACACCGCCTCGGAGCAGATCCTGGACGCCATCCGGGTCGCCAAGGCGCGGGGCAAGCCCGTCGTCGTCTCCATGGGCCCCTATGCCGCGTCGGGTGGCTACTGGATCGCGTCCGAGGCCTCGGCCATCGTCGCCCAGCCCACCACCCTCACCGGCTCCATCGGCGTCTTCGGCGGTAAGTTCGCCCTGGGCGAGGCCGCGGCGCGCTTCGGCGTCGACCTGCGCCAGACCGGTGTCGGCGGCGACTACGCCTCGGCGTTCAACATGGGGCAGACCTTCACCAACGCCCAGCGGACCGCCTTCGCGGGCTGGATGGATCGCATCTATGCGAACTTCATCGCCCGGGTGGCGGCCGGCCGGAACCTGCCGGTGGAGCGCGTGCGGGAGATCGCCAAGGGCCGGGTCTGGACGGGCGCACAGGCGCGGAGCCTGGGGCTCGTCGACGAGGTCGGCGGCTTCTATCAGGCCGTGGAAAAGGCCAAGGCCCTGGCCAAGCTGGAAGGCGACGTGCCGCTGCGCCGGATGACGCCGACCGAGGGCGCCTTCGAGGCCCTGCAGAAGGCTCTGGGCGTCTCGGCCACGTCGGCCCGCACGCTGGTCGCCGCGGCCTGGATCTTCGGCGATCCGCGCGCGGAGGCGGTTCTGGACCAGCTCTCGGAAGCGAAGCTGCGGGAAGGCGGCGGCGGCACGGTGCTGGCGCCGACGCCGCTGAGGTAGGGCGTCAGGCCGCGGCCCCGCGGCGGCCGCGGACGAAGGTGACCTCCTCGCGCCCGAAATCGAGGCTCACCTCCTCGAAGTGACGCAGCACGTCCACGCCGACCAGGATGGCCGGCCGGTCGTCCAAGTCCCACAGGCTGAAGATGTGGAGGGGCGCGAAGGCCGCGCGGATGTTGTTCAGCGCCATCCCGCCCAGGCGCAGGCGCGGCAGGGCCGCGAGGGTGGCGGGCGAGGTCTGGCCGGTGGCGCTGATGAGCTGGGTCTCGGTCATCCTGTCCTTCAGGCCGGGCCGATGCTCCAGCAGCGTCTTGCGCAGCACGTCGTTGCCGCAGGTGACCTGGGCGCCGGAGTCGAGGAAGGCGCGGACCGGCACGCCATCCACGTCGGCGTCGAAGATCACGAGCTGGCCGGAGCGATACTGCGCCGGCACGGTGATCCCCGCGTCGCGGCCGGGAATGCGGGTGCCCCCGCCGCCGCCGAGCATGTTGACCGCCGCGCCCTTGCCCGAGGGGCCCACCTCGAAGGTGTTGCGCGCGAAGTTCAGCCGGATGCGGCGCCCCTTGAGGACGTCGATCCCCAGCAGGCCGTCGGCGCCGAGGCTGTCGCGGGGCAGGACCGGCAGGCTCAGATTTTGCGATTGGACCTGCCCGACCCTCAGGCGCGGGACCTTCACCAGCGACGCGGGCTGGACCCCGGCGATGCCGTGCACGGGGGTGGAGCCATCCGCGAGCAGGCTGCACGCCACGGCCGTCTCGGCGCCGACGACGGTCCGGTTGGCGCCGGTGTCCACCACGAACTGGAACGGCCCGCGCCGGCCCAGGTAGACCGGCACGGTCATCCGGCGCGCCTCGTCGAAGGCCGTTTCCAGGCGCGTGGGCTGGTCCGGCGGCGCCGGCGGCGGCTGGACGCCGGACAGGTTGATCGAGACCAGCGGTTCGGGCGCCCGCGGCGTCGCGCAGGCGGCCGCCAGTCCGCCGAGGACCAGCGTCTGGGCGACGCGGCGGCGGGACAGGCTCATTCCGGCTCGTACCCGAAGCGCTCGACCCAGGGCGCCAGCGTCGGCAGCGCGGGCGCGAGCTGGTCGCGGTAGCGGCGCCAGGCGCCGACGCCTTCCGCCGACAGGCCGCGGGAGAGTTGCACACCGCTCGGCGTGGCCACCGCGCGATCCCGCGCCTTGTCGGCGAAGTTCCGCATCGATTCCGAAAACGGCAGGCCGAGGAAGGCGCAGACCTCGCCAACCACGCCGTCGAAATCCTCCACCAGGGATTCGTGCCGCACGATCTTGGTGCGCGGCGCCATCGCTGGCTCCAGCCGCTCGGCGATGCGCATGGCGACGTCGTAGTAGCCCGCGGCCGCCGGCAGCGTCAGGAACTGATAGGCCGAGCTGCTCATGGTGAAGCGGCGCCGGTAGCAGGAGAGGACCACGTCGCGCGGATCGCGCCGGGCGAAGAGGATCTTCGCGTCCGGGAACAACTTGAGGATCAGCGGCAGGCGGAAGGTGTTCAGCGGGTGCTTGTCCACGAAGACCTTGCCCTCGGGCTGGCCGCCCTCGGCCCGCACGCGCTCCCAGTAGGCCGCCCGCAGCGACGCCAGCTCCGCCTCCCCCGCCCGGGCCAGACGCGCCACGTCGCCGGACTGCATGAAGAAGGCGCGCTGGGCGTCGACCAGGGTCTCGCGCTCCTCGAGCGCCTCCACGTCCGGATGGCTGGCCAGCACCTGTTCCAGGAGTGTGGTGCCCGAACGGGGAAAGCCCAGCAGGAACACATGCGCCTTCGGGCTTTCCGCAGGCGCCGGCGGAGGCTCCGAGGTCCAGGCCTCCGGCGCAATATCGGCAAGAGCGTCGGCGACGCCGCGGGCGAATTCCAGGGCGCTGACGCCCTGGCCGTAAGCGGGGGCGTAGGCGCGCCAGAGGGCCATGTTGCAGGCGGCGTAGGCCTGGAACGCCTCTGCGGGCAGGTCCTGGGCGTCCAGCACGTCGCCGAGCTGGCCCTGGGCCAGGGCGCGCTGCTGCACCGTCAGGCGCTCGTCGCCGATCAGCAGCTCCAGCCGCCGTTGGGCCCGTTCGCCCGCCCCCTCGGCGGCGTCCGCGGCGGCCAGGACCATCACCGCGTCGGGGAAATTCGGCTCCGCCTCCAGCACCGCCTCGGCCAGCGGCTTGGCCTCGGCATGCGCGCCCCGGCGGCTCAGCAGGTTGGCCAGGCCCTGCGTGGCGCCCAGGTTCTCGGGCTGGAGGTCCAGGGTGTGGCGGTAGGCGGCCTCGGCCTCCTTGAGCCGGCCCATGGATTCGAGGGCCGCACCGCGGGCGCAGTGGGCCCCGGCGAAGTCCGGCTGGATCGCCACCACGCCGTCGAACACCGCCAGAGCTTCGCGGTAGCGCTCGGTGCGCGCCAGGATCAGCCCCATGGCGTTCCGCGAACCGATGTCCTGCGGCGCGATCTGGACCGCCCGCTCCAGGATCTTCAGCGCATCGTCGAACCGGTTCTCCTGCTCGGCCTTGAGCGCCGCCAGGTTCAGCACCATCGGGTGCTCCAGCCCATCCTTCAGGGCAGCGTCGGCGAGCGTGGCGGCGCGGGGGAAGTCGCGGGCCTGGGCGGCGGCCTGGATGGCCTGCAGACGCGCGCGGTCAGCGGTGGCGTCCCGGGCGCCCGGAGCCGGCGAGACAGGCACCGGCGTGACGGCCGCCTGGGCAGGCGCGGCCGACTTCGCGGGCGTGAACCCGCCCACCTTCACCTTGATCTGTCCAACCTTCCACTGGCTCAACGCACCGTCCCCAAGCTTTTCGCAGGCGGCGCTAGCCTAGCAGCGGGCTCGGCGCAACGCGCGCCTAGAACGATGGGGCGGCCGGATAGCTCGACAGAACCGGCCCCAACGCCGCTTTGAGGGGGCCGAGCCACGGTTCGTAGTTGCGCCAGTGGTCGGCGGCGTCGGTGAAGATCGGCCGGCGCACCTGCTCGGAACTGGCGGTCCGCACCGCCCGGTCGTTCTCGTAGAAGCGCAGGCAGGCCTCCTCGAACGGCAGGCCGCAGTGCGTGAGCAGAGCGCGGGTCTGCGCCTCGGGGTCGGCCACCATCTCCTCGTAGATCACCCGATGGATCCGGCCGGGCAGGATTTCGTCGAAGTGCGCCATCAGTTCCACGTAGTCGCGGTAGTACCGGCCCAGATCGCCGAGGTCGTAGCTGAAGGGCTGGCCCACGGCGAAATGCTGCTTGAAGGCCGAGAAGCAGCAACCGAGCGGGTGCCGGCGCGCGTCGATGATCTTCGCGTTGGGCAGGATCAGGTGGATGAAACCGGCGTGAATCCAATTGTTGGGCAGCTTGTCGATGAAGAACGGCCGGCCCAGCTTTCGGTGAACCCGCGCCCGTTCCAGGTACTCCGCGCCGAGAGCCGCCAGTTCGTCGGGCGAAAGCGCCGCCAGGATGTCGGGATAGGCGCCCTCGCTCTCGCGCCGCGCCCGCCCGGCGAGGCGCGCCGCCAGGTTCGGGACATAGGGCAGCTCGTGGGTTCCCTCCACCTGGCTGTGGCTGGCGAGGATCTGTTCCACCAGCGTCGACCCCGACCGGGGCAGGCCCAAGATGAAGATCGGGTCCGGACGCGGGTCCCCCTGGCCGGCCCGCAGGACGAAGAAGGTCTTTCCCATCAGCGCCTTGGCGCGGCGCATCTGGATGGTGGTCTCCTCGGGGGCGTAGTCCAGCCGCCGGCGCTGGATGGCCGCGCCGTCCGCATAGCGCTGGAACGCCTCCGCATGGCGGCCGGCGTCCTCCAGGGCCTTGCCGAGGGCGAAATGGAGCTGCAGCCGGTCGGCTTCGGCCAGCTCGCCTTCCAGGGTCGCGGCCATTGCGGCGATGTCCGCCTCCCCGAGACGCACCGTCTTGAGGTTCGCGAGGCTCCACCACGCCTCCCCGAGCCGCGGGTCCAGCTCCAAGGCGCGACGGTAGGCGGCCACGGCTTCGGCGGTGCGCCCGACGGTCTTGAGCACGTGGCCATAGCTCATCCAGGTGAGCGGCTGGTCCGGATGGACCGCGAGCACCGCCGCATAGGCCTGCGCCGCGGCGGCTTCCTCCCCCAGGCGCAGCAGCGACGAGGCGCGCAGGTGGAGGAACATGGGGTTGGCGGGTTCGACGGTAAGCAGGCGGTCGGCCTCCGAAAGTGCTTCCGGCAGCCGCTCCCGCCAGGTCAGGACGAGGGCCAGCGCATAGCGGGCCGGCGTGAAGCCCGGGGCCAGGTCCAGGCACCTGCGCAGCAGGGTCTCCGCCTCGCCGTTCCGCCCGCCTCGGGAGACTACGTCGCCCAACATCCACAGGGCGTATACGTCCGCCGGACGATGCTCGACGGCCTCGCGAAGCAGCGCGTGCGCGTCCGCGGGCTGGCCCGCGATCAGCGCCTCTGCGGCCGCTACGAGGTCGGGCGCGGAGACCGTCGCCCGCATTTCCCGAGCGTGAGCCAGATCCGCCCCGGCGACGTCGCCTGCCAGCCGCAATCGCTGCCCCTCGGCCGCCCAATGGGCCGCGAGCGCGGCGTCGGCGGGAGCAGGCGCGGCAGGCGGCGGCCCCGGCGTCGCAGCGGCAGTCACGCTGAACCGTCCGAAGTTCCAGGTGGTCAAGCTGCGCTCCTTGGCGATTGGTCTCTTGTTACCTGGGGCGCCCTGCGCCGTCACGGCCGCTCGGTCGATCTTGGCGCTGGATCGGCCTTCCAGTACCTCAGTCGTCACTTCGCACCGGCGACCGCTTCAGAGGATGCACATGAGCCGCACCACGAACACCGGTCGCCGCCCGGGCTGGCACTGGAGCGAGTACTGGCAAAGCGGCCGGACCGAGATCATGACCATCGGGACCGAGGGGGGCGAGATCGTCTTCGATCCCGGCGCCAGCTGGCGGGCGTTCTTCGGATCGTTCGATGCGGGCGCGCGTCTGATCGACCTGGCGACGGGCGGTGGCCAGGTGGCGAGGCTCGCGCATGAGGTGGGCGCGGCGACGGACAAGGGCTTCGACGTGGTCGGCGTCGACTATGCCGACCTAGGGCCCAGCGGCGGTGACGTCGCGCCCGGCCTGAGGCTGATAGGCGGCGTCGCATTGGAACGCCTGCCCTTTGACGACGCATCCTTCGACGGGGCGGCGTCGCAGTTCGGGATCGAGTATGCGGACACCCGCCTGGCGCTCGGCGAGCTCGCGCGGGTTCTGAAGTCCGGCGGACGGGCGCGGCTGCTGGTGCACAGCACGGAAAGCGCCGTCAGCCAATCGACGGCCGCGCAGTCCGCGGCGCACGACCGGGTCATGCCGGACGACGCCTTGATCCAGAAGGCGCGCCGGGCTTTCAACGCCCATATGCGGCGCTCGCCCCGTGACGTTCTCTCCGCGCAGGAGCAAGCCCTTCGGGAGGCCGTACAGAAGGCGGCGGCCAAGATCGTCGATGACGCGGCTTATGACCCCGTCCGCTACCACCTCGACTACCTGGCGGATCTGGCCAGAGGCGTCGCACGCTACGAACCGCGAAGCGCGTTGGCCCGCCTCGACGTCTTCGAGGCCGGCGTGGCCGCCTGGCGTCAGCGCCACCGGAGCCAGATGAAGGCGGCCCTGGATCGGCCGGGCCTCGATGCCTTCCTCGACCGCGCCGTGCGGAAGGGCTTGCGGCCCCTGGAGTCCGGGGGTGAGACCGATGCGCGGGGCGCCCTGGTGGCCTGGCGCGTCGACCTGATCCGGGACTGAGCCTCCTCGGCCCGCCGCGACCGCCCTCGGACCTCTTCAACTCGCCCAAGAAAAAGGGGCGGCGGATTGCTCCGCCGCCCCGATCTCTTGTCCTGTCGTCGACTTAGAAGTCGGCGGTCAGGCCGATGAAGAAGTAACGGCCGAAGGCGTCATAGACTTGCGGCCAGGTGTTGCCGTTGCAGGGCCCGGTCGGGCAGTTCGACGAACCCGTCAGCGGCGGATCCTTGTCGAACAGGTTGTTCACGCCTGCACGGAAGTTGAGGTTGTCGCGCATCGTCCAGGACGCCGTCAGGTCGAAGTAGTCACGCGCCTTGAGGGTGCGGTCCGACTCGTACTGCAGGCCCGGATTGTTGAGCTGCGCGTCGTTCGAGTAGGCGTCCAGCGTCACCTTGCTGATGTGGCGCCACTGCAGCGACATCGAGAAGTCCTTGAACCACTCGCCGTAGGTGAACGGCGTGGTCCAGGTCAGGCGGGCCTTGTGGCGCCACTCGGGGTTCGGAGCCGTCAGGCCGCCCGAGACCGAGCAGATCGTGCCGTAGTAGCCGGCGCAATCGAAGGCGTCGCCACCCGGCAGGCTCTGGACCTTCAGGGTGTCGAGGTAGGTGCCCACGAAGTTGACGTTGATGCCGCCCATGTTCTCGAGGCCGATGGCGTCGAGATCGGTGCGGTAGCCGAGGTTGAAGTCGAAGCCGGTGGTGGACAGCGAACCGGTGTTCAGGGTCGTGTCGATCACGTAGCCGGTCGGATCGAGCCAGATCGAGCCGTTCGCATCGCGGTTGACCAGCGAGCAGAAGGTCGGGTCAAGGGTGTCGACGCAGCGGTTGATGATCGTATCCGCGCCGATGCCCGAGATGAAGTCCTTCACCTTGATGTCGAAGTAGTCGACCGACACGTTGAAGCCCGGCAGGAACGAGGGCTGGAACACGAAGCCGAGGGTATAGGTGTCGGCCGTTTCCGGATCCAGGTTCGGGTTGCCGCCGGTCAGACCGTTGTACTGGTTGGCCGGGTTGGCTTCGATGGCCAGGACCTGAGCGGTGGTCAGGCCGAACGCCTGGGCGCAGCGGGCGACCAGCGGATCGCTGGCGGCCAGACCGGCGCAGGGGTCCTGCGTGCCGTCGAGCACGACGTTCTGCGGGCTGAACAGCTCGAGGACGTGCGGCGCGCGAACGGCGCGGTTGTAGCCGCCACGGAGGCGCAGGCCGTCGATCGGTTCCCAGTCACCGGCGATCTTGTAGGTCTCGGTGGTGCCGATCGAGGAGTAGTCCGAGTAACGGAACGCCAGCTCGAGGGTCAGGTTCTTCGCGAAGGCGGCGTCCTGCACCAGCGGGATGCGGCTTTCGGCGAACATTTCGTACACGTCGAACGAGCCGTTCACCGGCGGCGAGGCGCCGCCCGAACCGTTCAGCGCACCCGACGCGGCCACGTAGTCGGCGGCGTAGTCGAGGGTCTCACGACGGTATTCCGCGCCGATCGACACGCCAACGCCATCGTTGGCCCACGGCGACTTCACGCCGTACTCGGTGAGGTCACCGCCCAGCGAGAAGTTCACGACGCGCTCGAACAGGTTACCCGCCTGCGAGGAGGGGGTTTCCAGGTAGTCGAGCGCGGCTTGCGTCACGCCGCCCAGCGAGAAGATGTTGTAGGGGACGCAAGCGGTGTCCGAGCCGTTGACCACGGAGGCGCAGGTCGGCACGCCGTTCACCGACACGACGTTCAGGGCGTTCTGGATCGCGGTGGTGCGGAAGAAGCCCGTCTGGACCTGGTTGAACGACACGCGACCGTATTGCATCGCGAAGTCGTAGTTCCAGTTGTCGTTCAGGTCGCCGCGCAGGCCCACGACGTAGCGATACTGCTGGTGCTGGGTCTTGCCCTGACGGCCGCCGCCTTCGACGTTCCGGCGCGAGACGATCCCCGTGAAGGTGCCGGCCGGGTTGGTGGCGCAGGTGCCGCCGCCCGAAGCGGTGGTCGCCGGCATCAGGCCACGCTGTTGAGTCGACAGCAGCGGGTTGGCGCAGTTGATCGAGAAGGTGCCGGCGAAGATGCCGCCCGGCGCGATCTGGTACGTGGACGTGTCGTCCATGTACATGACGTCCATGTAGGCCTTGGCCCAGTCGGTGATCTCGTACTCGGCGAAGGCGCCCAGCACGTAGCGGTCATCCGGACGCTGATAGTAGTTGGTCGGGCCGTAGTTGTAGACGTCGCGCGAGCCCACGCGGGTCCGGAACGTGTTGCCCGGGCCGGTCACGTCCACCACCTGGCTGCCAACGCGGGCCGGGAAGGCCGTGCCGGAGCCGCCGCAGCCGAACTGGCCGAAGTCGGGCGAACCCGAGAAGAACGAGCAGGCGCTGTAGTCGCGGTTGCCCTGCAGGATCGGCTCGACGTGGCGGTAGCCGGCGTAAGCCGTCACATTGCCCTTACCGTCCGGCGAGTTCACACCCATGACGAGGGTGACCTGGGACATTTCGCCGTCGCGAACGTTGTCCTTCGGCAGCTGGTAGAATTCCGGGCTCGCGGACGAGGCCTGCGCGCGTTGGACGATGCTGGCGACGTCGTTGCCGTTGTCGTGCTGGTACAGGCCGTACTGAGCGTCGACGCGCACGCCTTCGAAGTTGCGCATCATGATGAAGTTCACGACGCCGCCCACGGCGTCGGCGCCGTACACGGCCGAGGCGCCGCCCGTCAGCACGTCAACGCGCTGGATCAGGGCCGAGGGGATGAAGTTGATGTCGGCGGCCAGAGCGCCGCCCGAGGTGTTCGGCGTGCCGGGCATCAGGCGACGGCCGTCGATCAGGACCTGGGTGCGGGTCGCGCCGAGGCCGCGGAGGCTGACGGTGGCCGTACCGGTGGAGCCGTTGGAGAGCGCCGCGCCCTGGGCCGCGAAGGCTTGGGGCAGGCTGTTGATCATGTCTTCGACCCGGGTCACGCCCGTGGCCTTGATTTCAGCCGCGCTCACCGCGGTGACCGGGCTGACGCTCTCGAGGTTCGGCGACGGGATGCGCGTGCCGGTGACGACGACTTCGGAGACTTCCTCCTGGGCCATCGCCGGCGCCGCGACGCCCAGCAGAGCCGCGCCGCAGATCATGGAAGACGCCAGAAGGCGTTCCCGCATGGATTTGAAATTCACGGTCTAGATCCTCCAGCGGTCCTGCCTCAAGGGGCGGCCGCTCCCCACAAAAAGAGATCGGTCCCGGGGACGGGTGGTCTCCGGTTATGGCGGAGTTACGAGGCTGGCC
Source organism: Phenylobacterium kunshanense (assembly GCF_003254525.1). Classification (GTDB taxonomy): domain Bacteria; phylum Pseudomonadota; class Alphaproteobacteria; order Caulobacterales; family Caulobacteraceae; genus Phenylobacterium; species Phenylobacterium kunshanense. The sequence goes on along the minus strand of NZ_QFYS01000004.1, from coordinate 65,360 downwards.
GTCGAGCGGTCAACGAACATTAGCAGTCGGCAATGTTTCGGGCGCCCACCTGTCGCATTCTGGTCACAGATTGCCGCACCCCCGCCGAAACCAGGCAAGGTTTCGTCAACAATGGTTAACCGGCGAAGGCCCGCCCAAAGGCGTGGACCGCCGCTCGGCGGGACCATCGTTAAGGTTTGGAATCAGCCTGGGCGTCGTTGCGCGACCGCGCGAGCGGCGCTTAATGGTCGCAGGTCCAGCCCGGAATCGCGTTCATGAACATTCGCCGCGCCCCTGCCGTCTGCCTTGCCCTGGCTTGCTTCGCCGCGTCCGGCGCGGTCGCCCAGCCCAAGGCCGACTCGCGGGCCGAGACCGTCCGGAAGCTGATGGACTGCCGCAAGGTGGCCGACGACGCCGGCCGCCTGGCCTGCTTCGACCAGGCCGCCGCCGCGCTCGACCAGGCCGAGGCCAAGGGCGATGTGGTGATCGTGGATCGCGAGCAGGCCCGCCAGGTCCGCCGCCAGGCGTTCGGCTTCGCCCTGCCCTCGATCTCCATGTTCGAGAAGGGCGAGACCAAGGAGGAACTCGACAACGTCACCGGGGTCGTCGACAGCGCGCGGCAGAACGGGGCCGGCAAATGGGTCGTCAAGCTCAAGGACGGCGCGGTCTGGACCCAGGTCGACGCCAGCGAGCTGCATCGCACGCCGAAGGCCGGCATGCCGGTGAAGATCCGCCAGGCGGCGATGGGCAGTTTCCTGATGAGCATTGATGGGGGCGGCGCATTCCGGGTTCGCCGGGTGGAATAGCCCAGGCTGACCGTTGCAGTCCGAGCCCCAGGCGCCAATGATGCGCCTCCCCCCAGTTCGGAGCCGGCCATGAGTGATTTCCGACGCGTCACCGACGACTTTACGACCTCGCCCCAGATCAGCCTCGCCGACGTGGATGAGGCCGCCCGGCTCGGCTTCCGGACGATCATCAACAACCGCCCCGACGGCGAGGCCGCCGATCAGCCCGCCGGGGCCGAGATCGAGGCGGCGGCCCGGGCGGCGGGCCTGGCCTATTTCCATGTCCCCGTGGTCGGCGGGCCCGGCCCCGACCAGGTGGAGGCGGTCCGCCGGATCCTGGACGAGGCCGAAGGGCCGGTCCTGGCCTTCTGCCGATCGGGCACCCGCTCGATCGTCACCTGGTCGCTGGTCCAGTCGCAGTCGGGCGCCCGCGCGCCAGGCGAGCTGGTCAGCCTGGGACGCCAGGCCGGCTACGACCTCTCGGGCGTGCTGCTCGGATGATCCCCTACGTCCGCGACATCGACATCGAGTACGGCCGCTGCGACCAGGTCTCGCCGCTGATCCGGCGGGTGACGGCCAACAACCCGGGCCCCTTCACCTTCAAGGGGACGGGGACCTACATCGTCGGCCGGGGCGAGGTGGCCGTGATCGACCCAGGGCCTGACGATCCGGCGCACCTGGAGGCGATCCTGGAGGCCGTCGCGGGCGAGCGGGTGACGCACATCGTCATCACCCACCACCACTCCGACCACTCGCCGCTCGCGGGCCCGCTCAAGGCGCGCACGGGCGCGACGATCTACGGCTGCGCCGTGGCCGCGCACGACGAGGACGACGGCGGGGTGAAGATGGAGGCGGGTCACGACCTGTCGTTCCAACCCGATGTGTCGCTGTGCGGCGGCGGGACGATCTCGGGGCCGGGCTGGACGCTCGAGGCGATCCCTACGCCGGGCCACACGTCCAATCACCTCTGCTTCGCCCTGCCGGAGGAGAACGCCTGCTTCTCGGGCGACCACATCATGGGCTGGTCCACCACCGTGATCACGCCGCCCGACGGCGACATGACCGACTATCTGGAAAGCCTGGAGGCGATCCGCGCGCGCGGGTTCGATGCGTTGTGGCCGACGCACGGCCCGCCGATCCGCGAGGTCGACGCCTTCATTCTCGCCTATGCCGAACACCGGCAGGAGCGGCTGGACCAGATCACGGAGGCGCTGAGGGCGGGGCCGGCGCGGATCAACGAGCTGGTCCCGCGGCTCTACGCCGATGTGGACTCCCGCCTGCATCCGGCGGCGGCGCGATCGATGCTGGGGGGCATGATCCACCTGGTGCGCCAGGGCGTGCTGACGGCGGACGGAGAGCCTGGCCCGGACAGCGTCTACGCGCTGGCGTAGGCCGGCGCGGACAGGCCGCCCTCTACAGCGCCTTCTCCAGCACCTCGAAATACAGCCCCTCCCGCGTCGGCGTGCCGAAGCGGGCGTCGCCGTAGGGAAAGGGCTTGGTCTCTCCGGTCTTCCCGTACCCGCGACGGCCGTACCAGGCGATCAGCGCCTCCCGCGCGTGCAGCACCGACATCTGCATGCGTCGGGCGCCGTGTGCGCGGGCATAGTCTTCCGCCGCCTCGAGCACCGCCCGGCCAAGGCCCCCGTCCTGGCGGTCGGGACGGACCGTCAGCATGGAGAGGTACCAGGCGCCGCCCTCGCCGGCGTCCAGGCGGACGTGGCCCACGTGCTCGCCCACGGCGTCCCGGGCGATCAGCAGCACCGCGCCGGGCTGCGCCAGGTCATCGGCCAGCAGCGAGGCGTCGATGCGCTGGCCGGCGACCAGGTCCTCGACCTTCCAGTCTGTCTGGCCCTCGGCCTGGCGGTAGGCGCGGTTTGTGAGCGCGATGATGGCGTCGTGGTCCGTCGGCAGCGCCTCGACGAGCTGGATCACGCCGTCGCCTTCTCCTTCGCGGTGGGCAGGACGTAGTCCTTCATCCGCTCACGGATCAGCTTCTTGTCGATCTTGCCGGTGGCGCCCAGCGGGATGTCGTCGACGAAGACCACGTCGTCCGGCGTCCACCACTTGGCGATCTTGCCTTCCAGGAAGGCCAGGAACTCTTCCTTCGTGCCGGTCTCGCCTTCGCGGAGCTTGACCAGCAGGACCGGCCGCTCGTCCCATTTGGGGTGCGCCGCGCCGATCACCGCCGCGTTGGCCGCCTTCGGGTGGCCCATGGCGATGTTCTCGATCTCGATCGAGCTGATCCACTCGCCGCCCGACTTGATGACGTCCTTGGCCCGGTCGGTGATCTGCATGAAGCCGTGCTCGTCGATCGTGGCGACATCGCCGGTGTCGAAGAAGCCGTCCTCGTCGAGGACCTCGCCGCCCTCGCCCTTGAAGTATTCGCCGACCACGAACGGCCCCTTGACCTTGAGGCGGCCGAAGGTGGTCCCGTCGTGCGGCTGGCGGGCGCCGGCGTCGTCGGTCAGCTTCATCTCGATGCCCAGCGGCGGACGGCCCTGCTTCAGCTTCGACTTGAGCTGGGCCTCGGCGTCCATGGCGGCGATGGCGGCGTTGGGCGCGGCGATCGTGCCCAGAGGCGACAGTTCGGTCATGCCCCAGGCGTGGGTCACGTCCACGCCGTACTCGTCGCGGAAGCCGCGAACGATGGCCTCAGGCACCGCCGAGCCGCCGATCACGACGCGCTTCAGGGTGGTGAGCTGGCCCTTCGTCTCGCGAAGGTGCGTCAGCAGCATCTGCCAGACGGTCGGCACGGCCGCCGAGAAGGTGACGCCCTCCATCTCGATCAGCTCATGGATCGAGGCGCCGTCCAGCTTCTGGCCCGGCATGACCATCTTCGCGCCCGCCGCCGGGCACGACAGCGCCAGGCCCCAGGCGTTGGCGTGGAACATCGGCACCACCGGCAGCACCGTCTCGGTGGCGCCCAGGTCCATCACGTCGCGCTGCATCGTGATGATCGTGTGGAGGAAGTTGGAGCGGTGGGAGTAGAGGACCCCCTTGGGATTGCCGGTCGTGCCCGACGTGTAGCAGAGGCCGGCGGCGGTGTTCTCGTCGAAGCCGCCCCAATGGCAGTCCGGCGAGTTCTGCTCGACCAGGTCCTCGAAGCAGAGGGCGCCCGGCAGGTTCACGCCCTTCATCCCCTCGCGATCGGTCATCACCACGACGTGCATCACCGTCGGGAGCTTGGACCGGTTCTCGGCCAGCAGCGGCACGAAGGTCAGGTCGGTGAAGATGATCCGGTCTTCGGCGTGGTTGATGATGTAGCAGAGCTGCTCGGCGAACAGCCGGGGGTTCAGGGTGTGGCAGACCGCCCCGATCCCCATGATCCCGTACCAGGCCTCGATGTGCCGGCCGGTGTTCCAGGCCAGCGTCGCGACGCGGTCGCCCTGGCGGATGCCCATGCCCTTCAGCGCGTTCGACAGGCGCTTGGCGCGCTCGTGGATCTGGGCCCAGGTGGTGCGGACGATGGGGCCCTCGACCGAGCGCGTGACGACTTCGCGATCCCCGTGCCAGGCCTTGGCGTGATCGAGGATCCTGTCCACCGTCAGCGGCCAGTTCTGCATGAGGCCCAGCATCGAGCGTCTCCCGGGTTATCAGTTGTTACTTGGGATTACGCTTAGTCAGGCCGCGCCGCTTTCGCAACGCAGCACGGCGGTTCAGGCGTCCAGCCACGCCCGCGCGGTCGCACTTGAAGGCGCCGTGGCGTCCACGTGCGGCCAGCCCGGCGGTTCGGTGAGCCGGGCGGCCTGGTCGCGCAGCACCTGCACCGTCGCATCCGAGGCGTCGCCGGTGCGCCCGGCGACGCGCGCCTCCAGCACCGCGAGCGGCGCATCCATCCAGGCGCCGCGGAACGGCACGCCGCACTCGGCGGCCAGGGCATGCGCGCGGCCGCGCAGGGCGGGGTCCAGGAAGGTGGCGTCCAGCACCACCGCACGACCGGCCCTCAGCAGGGCGCGGGCATTGTCGAACATCTCGTCATAGGCGCGCCCCTGCGCCTCCGGCGTATAGGCCTCGCGGGGCAGCGGCTGGGTCGGCGCCATGCCCGCCAGTCGCTTCCTCACCTCGTCGGTCCGCAGGATCACGGCGCCCGGCGAGGCGCCCATCAGTGGCGCGGCGGCGCGGGCGAAGTGCGACTTGCCCGAGCCGGACAGCCCGCCCACGGCCGCCAGCATCGGCGGCTGCGGCGACAGGTGGGCGATGGCCGCCTCCACATAGGCGCGCGCGGTGGCGGGATCGTTCGAGTGGGCGGTGACGTGCGCCCGAACGGCGGCGCGGGTGGAGAGCATCAGCGGCAGGGCGGCGAGGCCCTCCCACATCTCGGGCGGGAAGCTGCGCGCGGCCTCGTCGAGATAGCCGGACAGCGCGCGGACGCCGGCGTCCCGCCGGCCCCGGAAGTCGAGATCCATGAGCAGGAAGGCGATGTCGTAGAGGACGTCGAGATCCGACAGCAGGTCGTTGAACTCGATGCAGTCGAACAGCACCGGCCGGCCGTTCTCCAGCAGGATGTTCCCCAGGTGCAGGTCCCCGTGGCAGCGCCGCGCGAAACCGCTCGCGGAACGATGGGCCAGCAGCGGCGCCTGGCGCTCCAGCTCGGCCTCGGTCAGGGCGACCATCGTCTCGACGCGAGCCTGGTCCAGCCCCTGGCAGGTCTCGCGCAGGAGCTGGGCGTTCGACCCGACGGTGAACGAGAGGGCTGTCAGGCCGCCGGCCGGACGCAGCGGCGCCCTGGCATGATAGCCGGCGACCATCCGGCCCAGGGCCTCGGCCAGGTCGCCGTCGACCGCCTCGGGCTGGGCGGCCAGCACGCCGCGGTCGTCGAAGCGGCGCATTTCGAGGACGTAGTCGACGGGCTCGCCGCCGCCATCCAGCGCCAGTTCGCCGCCCGGCTCGCGCGTGATCCGGCGCACGGCGCGGTAGATGTCCGGCGCCCCGGGCCTGTTGAACTCCAGTTCCCGGTCCAGGGCCCACTTGCGCTGGCCCAGGGTGGAGAAGTCGGCGTAGCCCAGGTCGGCGTGGCGCTTCATCTTCCAGGCGGTCTCTGGGCCCAGGAAGACATGGGCGCAGGCCGTGTCCACCCGCCGCTCGCCGCGCGGGGCCAGCCAGTCCATGACCTCCGCCTCGAGGGCGGTGAGCGACTGAACGCTCAAGGATAGAGCCGGCGGGTCGTCCAGCCGCCCTCGGCGCGGTCGAACACCAGCCGCTCGTGCAGGCGGAATGGGCGGTCGCGCCAGAACTCGATCACCTGCGGCGTCACGCGGAAACCCGACCAGTGCGGCGGCCGCGGAACCTTGCCCAGGCCGAACTTCAGGCCGAACTCGGCGATCCGCTTCTCCAGGGCCAGGCGGTCGGGCAGGGTTCGCGACTGTTCCGACGCCCACGCGCCGAGCTGGGCGGGGCGGGCGCGGGTGGCGAAATAGGCGTCGGCCTCCGCGTCGGTCACCGCGCTCACGGTCCCGCGCACGCGCACCTGACGACGCAACGACTTCCAGTGAAACAGCAGGGCGGCCTGCGGATTGGCCGCCAGCTCCCGGCCCTTGGCGCTGCCGAGGTTGGTGTAGAAGACGAAGCCCTCCGGATCGACGTCTTTCAGGAGGACCATCCGCACGTCGGGCAGGCCGTCGGCGTCGGCCGTGGCCAGAGCCATGGCGTTGGCGTCGTTCGGCTCCTTGTCGAGGGCCTCCTTCAGCCACTCGTGGAAGAGCGCGAACGGATCGGTTTCGCTGAGCAATGGCGGCGGCTCGGCGGCGGCCACCTGGCGGACGTAGTCGTCCTCGGTCGGGGACGGCGGGATGGGGGGCTTTTCGGTCACGTTTCCGCCTATAGCGCGGCCGGCGGCGCTCTCTCCAGCTCTTAACCGACCGTTGACGTCGTTTACCCTAGTGTTGGCTGTCATGACTCGGCCGGTTCCCGAGATGTCGCTGCGAGACGCCCGCGAGGTGCTGGGCGTGGGAGCGGACTCGACCCCCGCCGAGATCCGCCGCGCCTATCGCGACGCAGTGCGCCGAGCCCACCCCGACGCCGGTGGCGATGTCAGCGTCTTCCGCCAGGTGGTCGACGCCTACCAGCGCCTCCAGGACCCTCTCAGCCCGCCCCTCGCGCAGGCGCCGCCGCGTCCGAGACCGACGCCCGACCCCGATCTCGAGATCAGCCCAAGGCAGGCGCTCGAGGGCGGCGAGGTCGACCATCACTTCCCGGACGGTCGGGCCATCCGCATCACCCTGCCCCCCGGCCTGCGGTCCGGCGACCGGGTCCAGGCGGGCGGCGTGGAACTCTGCGTCTATATCCGCGCCCATGACGGGGTGCTTGTTCGCGGCGACGACGTCTGGATGACCGCACGCGTCGCGCCCGGCCTGCTGAAGAAGGGCGGCCGGATCACGGTCGACACCCCGCTCGGGCCACGCAGCGTCTGGATCGACCGCAAGGCCGCCGAACGTGGGCTCGTCCGGGTGGAATGCCAGGGACTCCCGGCGCGCGGAGATCGACAGCGGGGCCATCTCTTCATCCGCCTGTCGGCGGCGACCGGCCTCGCCGACAGCGCCGCCATGTCCCTCCTTCGCCGCTTCGCCGCCGCCTGGGCGGCCTGACCTCCGCATCCCGCCAGCCAGCCCCACCTGCTGGTACAGTTCTTGCTTAACTGTACATCACGCAAGGAGGAGTGCGCATGTCAGTGAGTGGGATCGGCGCGATGCTGGGCATCGCCGCGCCGCAGACAGTGAAGCCGGGAGAAAAGCCCGAGAAGACGCGGGATCCAGCCGAGATCGCCAAGGCCAAGGCCGAGGCGTCGGCTGCGCGCCAGAAGTCCGACCTGGAAGCGATCCGGGACAAGGGCATCTACGCCTGGGCCCAGGAGCAGAAGTACGAGAAGATCAAGGAGAAGCTGCGCGAGGAGATGGAAGCCCGCGCCGCATCGAAGCGCAAGGGCGAGGTCGAGGGCGATCCCGAGACCTGGAACAAGCCCGATCTGGCCATCGAACAGGCCGTCGCGCGGGAGATGCGCGCCATCCTCGAAGCCGCCATGAAAGCGGAGAGCGAAGCCGCAGCGGCAGAGGGCAAGCCGCCGCAACCCATGATCATCGACATATCGGTCTGATCGTCTGGCGGGCAGAATCGGCCCGGCGGGATTTGCCTACAGGGTGTGCCGCGCCCGCCACTCGTCGCGGGTCATCTCCCAGTAGACGGAGCGCCGGGTCGTGCCGTCGGGACGTACGGCCTCGCGCTCCCCCATCCGCCGGAAGCCGGCCGCGTCGATGCCCTTCTGCGAGCGGACGTTGTCGAGCGCGGCGGTCAGGCACATGAGGCGCACGCCCAGGGCCTCAAAGATCCACGAGAAGCTGCGGATCATGCCGGTCCCGCCCTGCCCCATGTTCTGGAGATCGGCGCGGATGGCGCCTGCGATCTCCGCCGACGAACGCTCGGGCCAGACGCTGATCCGAGAGTAGCCCGCCACCTGGCCGATGTCGTCGAGGTTGACGATCAGCAGGGCGTCGCCAGACAGCATCTGGGCCTGGTTCTCGGCCACCCAGCGCGTGATGCTCTCCTCGGTGATCGGCCGCGGCAGGTCGTAGATGGGCCCCGACACCCGCTCGTCGGACAACAGCGCCACGAGACCCGGCACATGGTGCAGATCCGCCCGCTCGCGCCCGGGCCCCAGGGCGCTCACGTCGACCGTACGCACCGCCTGTCGGATGGCCTCGGCCTCTTCCTCGGTGGCGTGCAGGACGGTCTTGGGCGGGGCGCTCATGAAACCGCCAGGCGCTCCAGCGCCTCTCCGTCCAGCCGCCGCACCGTCCACTCGGTCATCGCCCCCGCCCCCAGCGAGTCGTAGAAGGCGATCGACGGCGCGTTCCAGTTCAGCACCGCCCATTCCAGCCGGCCCAGGTCGGCGTCCATGCACCGCTGGGCCAGCCTGCGCAGCAGCGCCTTGCCGGCGCCCACGCCCCGCGCCTCGGGCCGCACGAACAGGTCTTCCAGGTAGATGCCCGCCCGCCCCCGGAAGGTGGAGTAGTTGTAGAACCAGAGGGCGAACCCCACCGCCTTGCCCTCGAACTCGGCGATGTCGCAGAAGCAACGCGGGTTCTCGCCGAACAGGTCGCGGCGGATATCGGCCTCGGTGGCCTCGACCTCGTGCAGCAGGCGCTCGTATTCGGCCAGCTCGCGAATGAACTGCAGGATCAGGGGCGCGTCGCCCATGGTCGCGACGCGGATGTTGACGGCCGCGCTCAAAGCCGCGCCCCCGTGGTCTCTTCCGACACGTCCCACAGGCGTTCGGCCGCCTCTGGATCGAGCGCGTGGGGCATCACACCTTCGAACGGGTTCGCCTCGGTCCACGGCAGGGCCTGGTTGCAGTGCTCCAAGTAGAGCCCGCCGACACCCTCCAGTTCGGGCGCCAGGGCGGCCCAGACGCTGGTCGCCGCGCCCTGCTCGGGCGTCTTGAAGCGCTCGTTGACCCGACCCTGCTCGTCGATCCACCCGAAGGCGCGCATTTCCTCGTCGGTCAGGTGCCGCTGCAGCGGGGTGCGGATACCGCCCGGCATCACCGAATTGGCGGTGATCCCCAGGTCGGCGAAGCGCTCGTGGAAACCCACCGCGAACAGCGCATTGGCGGTCTTGGCCTGGCCATAGGCTTCCCACTTGTCGTAGGGCCGCTGGCGGTAGTGGATGTCCTCGAAGTGGATGCCGCTCCGGCGGTGGCCGATGGACGACAGCGACACGACCCGGCTCGACCGCCCGTCCTCGCCGCCGTTCATCAGCGCCCGCGCCAGCAGCACCGAGAGCAGGAAGTGGCCGAAGTGGTTCGTGCCGATCTGCATCTCCAGGTCCTGGGCCGTGTAGCTCAGCGGACAGGCCATCACCCCGGCGTTGTTGATCAGGATGTCGAGCGGCTTGTCGCCCCAGGTGTTGGCGAACGCCGCCACCGAGGTGAGGTCGGACAGGTCCAGCCGGCCCACCGAGACCTTGCCGGGCGCGGTCTTGCCGATGTCGGCGGCGGTGGCTTCGCCGGCCGCGGGATTGCGCACTGCGAGCATGACCTCGGCCCCGGATTCCGCCAGGGCGCGGGCCGTCTCGACGCCGATCCCGGAGGCGCCGCCCGTGACGATGACTGCGACGCCGTTCAGGTCGTGGCCTTCCGCCACTTCGCGGGCCGTCGACCTGGCGCCGAACTCCGACGTGATCCGCCCGTCCATCACGCCACCTTCGAGAAGTCGGGGGCGCGCTTCTCGGCGAAGGCGGCGAACGCCTCCTTGGCCTCGGCGGACTTGAGCTGGGCGGCGAAGATCCTGCCCTCGGCTTCCATCTGGGCGGCGACGGCGGCCGGGTCGCGCATCAGCGCCTTGGTGGCGCGCACGGCGGCCGGCGGCTTGGCCGCGACGCCCTCGGCGGCGGCGCGAGCCCGGGCGCGGAGTTCAGCCGCGGGAACGGCCGCGTTGGCGATGCCCCAGGCGGCGGCGGTCTTGCCGTCCACCGCCTCGCCCAGGGCGAACATCGAGAACGCCCGCGCGTGGCCGATACGGGCCGGCAGCAGCAGCGACGAGGCCGCCTCGGGCACCAGCGCCAGGTTCACGAACGGCGTGGTGAGCAGCGCGTCCTCGGCCACGAAGACCAGGTCGCAGTGCAGCAGCATGGTGACGCCCACGCCCACCGCCCGGCCATGCACCGCCGCCACGATCGGCGCCTTGGCGCGGGCCAGGGCCTTGAGCAGCGGATTGCCGTCCTCGCGCGCGGCGTTGGCGCCCGAGTCGCCGGCGTTCACCGCCGCGAAGTCGCCGAGGTCATTGCCGGCGGTGAAGATGTCGCCGTTGGCCTGGATCAGCACGCAGCGGATCGACGGGTCGTTCGAGGCCCGGTCGATGCCGTCTCCGAGGCCCTGGTACATGGCCCGGGTCAGGGCGTTCTTCTTCTCGGGCCGGTTGATGGTCAGCGTCAGGACGCCGCCGGAGAGCTCCGACAGGATGTGATCGGTCATGGAGTGTCGGGCCCTCCCGAGCCTCAAACGTTCGTTTGTCCCGACACTACAGTTAAGCGGCGACGCGATACCAGTCGACGCCGTTATCATCCCGCTCCCGCACCGCCTCGCCGCGGGCGACGAGGCAGTTGAGGTGCGCGAGGCTCTCACCGGTGGCCAGCCCCAGCAGGCCCTCGTCGATCTTCCGGCGGAACAGCACGTGGAAGACGTCCACGACCCGCTTCGGCTCGGCAAGCAGCGTCTTCAGGCGCTCCAGTCCGCGCTCGTGGCCGCCGACCAGGTGGTCGATGCGCGCGTGCAGGCCGCGGAAGGGCTCGTTGTGCGCCGGCAGCACCAGGGTGTCGTCCGGCACGCGGCCCTTGATGGCCGTGAGCGACGTCATCCAGTCGGTGAGCGGATCGCCCTCGGGCTCGGTCGGGAACACAGACACATTGGACGAGATCTTCGGCAGCACCTGGTCGCCTGAGATCATCAGTTTCAGGTCGGGGCAGTAGAGGCTGCCGTGCTCCGGGCTGTGACCCGAGCCGACCACCACCTCCCAGTCATGATCACCGATGCGGATGCGCTCGCCGTCGACGATCCGCCGGTAGCTGTCGGGCAGGGCGTAGAGGCCCCGCCCGAAGCCGCCGAACCGGGCGCGGTAGGTCTCCAGCGCTTCCTCGTCCCAGCCGGCGCCGCGGAAGAAGACGATGGCGTCCTCGGGCGCCTCGCGGCCCGTGTCGGCGGCCAGCGAGCGGCAGGTGACGAACTCCAGCCGGGTGATCCACAGCCGGGCGTCGAACTTGCGCGTCAGGTAGCCCGACATGCCGATGTGGTCGGGATGCATGTGGGTGACGAACACCCGCGTCACCGGCTTGCCCTCCAGCGGCCCCTTCAGCGCGGCGCGCCAGGCGTTGCGCGTCTCCACGCCCGAGATGCCCGTGTCGACGATCGCCCAGCCGTCGCCGTCGGCGATCGCCCAGACGTTGATCCAGGCCAGGGAGCCGCCCAGCGGCATCCGCAGCCACTTCACGCCGGGGGCTATGTCCACCGCCTCGCCCGTCTTCGGCGCCTGCTCGAACGGATAGGTCAGCTTCGGCCGATGGCTTTCCCAGCCGCCCTGTTCGATCCCGTCACGCAACGCCGCCCACTCCCCACTGTTTGAGCGGCATTATCCCGCGCGGACGCTGGGGAGGGCAAACGGCGATTGCGTCGCGCCCGGTTGAATGACGCGGCGTCGCCGGGCTAGGCCTTCGGCAAACCATAAGCAAAGCGAAGGAGACGCCGTTGGCCACGCTCGAGGACCGTCCCGACACCGCCCTGTCCGCAAGGCTCGACCCGATCCTCGACGCCGCGCTCGCCGAGGGCCGTATCGCCGGCGCCGTGGTGCTGGTCGCGCGTGACGGCAAGTTGGCCTACGCCCGCGCCGCCGGGCAGGCCGACATCGAGGCCGGACGCCCGATGGCGCGCGACGCGATCTTCCGCGCCTCATCGCTCACCAAGCCGATCGTCACGGCCGCGGTGCTGAGCCTCTCCGAGGACGGTGTCATCGGCCTCGACGATCCGATCATCCGCTGGCTGCCCGACTTCCAGCCCAAATGGGAAGGCCAGGCGCCCACCATCACCCTGCGCCAGCTCCTCACCCACACCGCCGGACTCTCATACGGGTTCATGCAGCCCGAGGACGGCCCCTACCTGAAGCTCCGCGTTTCCGATGGCATGGACCAGCCCGGCCTATCATTCGCCGAGAACCTGAAGCGCATCACGGAAGCGGGCCTCACCTTCCCGCCGGGCGCGGCCTGGCTCTATTCCGTCGCGATGGACGTGCTGGGCGCCGCGGTCGAGGCCGCCACCGGCCGCACGCTGGGCGAGGTGGTCGCTGAGCGGGTGACGAAGAAGCTGGGCATGGCCGACACCGGCTTCGCCGTGGCCGACCGCGCCCGCCTGGCCCGCGCCTATGCCGATGGCCCGCCGCCGGTCCCGATGGGCGAGACACATGTGGTCCCGTTCGCGGGGCTCTCCGGCATCCGCTTCGCGCCCGACCGCATCTTCGATCCGGGCTCGTTCCCATCGGGCGGCGCGGGGATGGCCTGCTCGGCGCCCGACTTCCTCACCTTCCTGGAGACGATCCGCCAGGGCGGCGGACCGGTGGTCAGCGCCGAGACCGCCCAGGACATGATGACCAACCAGACCGGCGAGCGCGCCATCGTCACCAGCGGTCCCGGCTGGGGCTTCGGTTTCGGCGGCGCGGTGCTGCTGGATCCCGCCGCGGCGGCCTCGCCGCTGCCGGCCGGCTCCTGGATGTGGGGCGGCGTCTACGGCCATAGCTGGTTCGTCGACCCCGCGGGCAAGACCAGCTTCGTCCTCATGACCAACACGTCCACCGAGGGCATGAGCGGCCAGCTTTCCCGCGATCTGATGGCGGGCGCCGCCACGGCCTAGCTGCGCTTGTCCCCGGCGGGCGGGCGGTGCATCGTCCGGCCGCTTTCGGGGAGAGTGTTCGATGTTCAGGTTCGCCGCAGCCGCCACGGCCGTCGCCATGTTCGCAACCGCGGCGTCGGCCGCGCCGCCGAAGGACACCGGCGAGGCCGCCTTCCGCAGCCTCTACAAGGAGCTGGTCGAGACCAACACCACCGGCTCGGCGGGAAGCTGCACCCTCGCGGCCGAGCGGATGGCCGCGCGCCTGAAGGCGGCGGGATTCCCCGACAGCGACCTCGTCCTCTTCACGCCCGAGGGCAGGCCCAAGGACGGCGGGCTCGTGGCCATCTACCCCGGCAAGGATCCCAAGGCGAAGGCGGTCCTGCTGCTGGCCCACATCGACGTGGTCGAGGCCCGGCGCGAGGACTGGACCCGCGATCCATTCGTGATGGTCGAGGAGGATGGCTACTTCTACGGCCGCGGAGTCGCCGACGACAAAGCCCAGGCGGCCATCTGGACCGACATGCTGATCCGCTACCGGCAGGAGGGCTTCAAGCCCCGCCGGACGCTGAAGGTGGCGCTCACCTGCGGCGAGGAAGGCGGCGGCCAGGTCAACGGCGCGGCGTGGCTCGCCAAGAATCGGCGCGAGCTGATCGACGCGGGGCTTGCGCTGAACGAGGGCGGTGGCGGCGCCTTCGGCCCGGGCGGCAAGCGGCTGACCAACACCGTGCTGGTGGCCGAGAAAGCGCCGGTGACCTTCACCTTCGAGGTGACCAATCCGGGCGGGCACAGCTCGCGCCCGCGTCCCGACAACGCGATCTACCAGCTCTCGGCCGCGCTGCAGCGGCTGGCGGCGCATGAGTTCCCGGTGCAGTTCAACGACGGCAACCGCGGCTTCTTCCAGCGGATGTCGAAGATCGTCGGCGGCGAGACGGGCGCGGCCATGGCGGCCATCGTCGCGAACCCGACCGATGCGGCGGCCAACGCCGTGCTCAGCAAGGACGTGAACTACCACGCCTACCTGCGCACCACCTGCGTCGCCACGATGCTGGACGCCGGCCACGCCGGGAACGCCCTGCCGCAGCGGGCGCGGGCCACGGTGAGCTGCCGCATCCTGCCGGGCGTGCCCATCGACGAGGTGCGCGCGGCGCTGGAGCGGGCGGTCGCCGACCCGGGGGTCAAGATCACCGCGGGGCCGCGCTTCTTCCCAGAGTCCAAGCCGCCTGCGCTGACACCGGCGGTCCTAGCGCCCATCGAGAAGGTCACCGCCCAGATGTGGCCGGGCGTGGCCGTCGTCCCGGTGATGGAGGCCGGCGCCACGGATTCCAGCTTCCTGAACGCGGCGGGCATTCCCGCCTATGGCGTCTCGGGCCTGTTCTTCGATCCGGACCTCGGCGGCGTGCACGGGCTGAACGAGCGCGTCCGCGTCCAGTCGGTGATGGAGAGCCGCGAGTTCCTCTATCGCCTGGTGAAGATCTACGCCGACCAGAAGGACTGAGCCCTGAAGATCTGGATCGCCGCCGCGCACGACGCGGCGCATCGCAATGGCGGCTGGGCGTTCGTGCGTTCGGGAGGTGAGGCCGCGGGCTGGGCCGGCGGCGACCGCCGGACGACCCGCGCGCGGATGATCCTCGCCGGCTTCCTCGCCGCCCTGAAGGATGCGCCGGCGGGCGCCCAGCTCAGCGTGATCGCGCCGCGCCCTGACGCCCTGGTGCTGCACAGCCTGCTGAAGCCGCCGGCCGAACCGCCCGAGGCCGACCTCGATCTGCGCGCCGCCCTCGGCGCGGCCCTGGCGGGCCAGGACTGGAAGCTGGCCGTGGGCGATCCGGCCGCCGCCACGCCGCTGCAGTTCGCCGCCGCCTGGGCCGACCTTGCCAGCGAGAAGGCCAAGATGGGCGGCGCGTTCAGTTCCGCCATCCCCAAGACCAACCTGGCGAAGGTGAAGGGGCTGTAGCGGCTAAGTCTGCTCGGCCATCCAGACGCGCAAGGCGCGCAGGAACGGCAGGGCCTCTCGGAATTCCTTCTCGGTGAACCCCTCGCGCAGCTTCTCCACCTTGGGCCGGATGGCGGCCATGGCGCGGTTGTAGGCCTCGCGGCCGTCGGCCGTCAGGCGCACGCGCTTGCTGCGGCGATCCCGGAGGCATGGCTCCAGGATCGCGAGCCGAGTCGCCTCGAGGCGCTGCAGGGTGTTGGTGATGGCGCCGGGCGTCATCTTCAGCGCCTCTGCGATCTGCGCCGGCGTCAGGTCGTCGCCGCGCCGGGCGATCAGGTTGAGGACCTCATACTGCGGATAGGTCAGCCCCACGGGCAGCGAGCGCGTGATCGCCGTCCGCACGCCGTGCTCAATGAGACTGATCTCATCGAAAACCTGGACCTCGGGATGTTCCTCGATGACTGCGGCCATGCGCCGGCTCCTCCGAACCTGTCGGCGGGAGGAGCATGTCATTCAATATTGAACTATATAGTTCAGTATTGAAATATCAGCCCGATGCCGCTGCGTCCCGCAAGCCTTTCCGGGCGAGCCCGTCGGCCCGCTCGTTAAGCTCGTGGCCCGCATGGCCCTTCACCCACCGCCAGTGCACGTCGTGACGCGACCGGGCTTCGTCAAGGCGCCGCCACAGATCATCGTTCTTCACGGGCTTGCCATCGGCGGTCTTCCAGCCCCGGCGCTTCCAGCCGTGGATCCACTCGGCGATGCCCTTCTGGACGTACTGGCTGTCGGTATGCAGCTCGACCTTGCAGGGCTTCTTCAGCGCCTCCAGCGCCTGGATCGCCGCCATCAGCTCCATGCGATTGTTGGTGGTGCCCGGCTCGCCGCCGCAGATCTCCTTCTCCGTCTGGCCGTGGATCAGGATCGCGCCCCAGCCGCCCGGCCCCGGATTTCCGGAGCAGGCGCCGTCTGTGAAGATCATCACGTGGGGCGTCACGCGCCGTCCCCGAACAGCACCAGGTCCGGCGAGGACCGGTGGACGGCCAGCTTGCGCTCGTATTCCAGCGGATCCTTGGGCTTCACCAGCGCCCCGGCCGGGGTGGCGCCCCAGTCGTGGAGGCGAGTGAGGAAGAACCGCATAGCCGCCCCGTGCGCCAGGATCGGCAAGGCCGCGCGCTCGGCCTGACCGAGGGGCCGGGCCGCCTCGTAGCCGGCCAGGAACTGCCGCGCCGCGGTGATGTTGAAGCTGCCGTCCGGCTCGAAGCACCAGGCGTTGAGCGCCACGGCGATATCGTAGGCGAACGCCTCCGTGCACGCGAAGTAGAAGTCGATCGCCCCGGAGAACTTGCCGCCCGTGAAGAACACGTTGTCCGGGAAGAAGTCGGCGTGGCAGACGCCGGTCGGCAGGCCGCGCGGCCAGCGCTCGGCCAGCAGGGCGAGGTCGGACAGGATCGTTCGCGACAGGCCCGGCTTCAGATCCTCGGCCGCCGCCTCGAGGCCCGCGAACATGCTGGACCATGCGGCCTGGCCGAGGTCGTTCGCCCGGGTCATGGGAAAGCCCTCGCCGGCGAGGTGCAGGGCCGCGAGGCCGCCGCCGGCCTCCCGGCAATGCGCGGCTGTCGGCCGCCGCACCGACAGACCATTCAGGAATCCCGTGATCGCGCAGGGCTTGCCGCGCACATGCCGGATCAGCCGGCCCTGGCGGTCGGCCATCGGCTCGGACGACGGATAGCCGTGCCGGGCCAGCCATCGCATCAGCTCGAGGAAGTACGGCAGGTCGTCCGGGTTCGTACGGCTCTCATAGACGGTCAGGATGTAGCGGCCCGCCTCCGTCTCCAGCAGGAAGTTGGAGTTCGACACCCCCTCCGCGATCCCCTTGAACGCCAGGGGCGCGCCAAGGTCGTAGTCGGCCAGCAGCGCCGCCAGCTCGTCGTCGGTGATGTCCGTATAGACCGCCATCCCCGCCGCATGGGCGAGCGGCCGGAGTCGGTCAAGACAGGAGTTCTGTGCTAGCGTTCACCTCGTCTGGCGGAGGAAGCCATGATTGCACTCAAGGTCGAGAAGATCGGCGACCGGGCGGCGGTCGTCCTGAGCGAAGAGGCCCTGGCGGCCCTGCACCTGAACATCGGCGACACCCTGTTGCTGACGCCCTCGGGCGACGGCGCCTTCGCCGCCCAGACGCGGGAAGGCTGGGCCGAGGATCCGCACGCCCGAGGCCGCGCGTTCCTGAAGCGCTACAACCGAAGCTTCAGCCAGCTGTGACGAGGCGAGCGCGCAATACATTCTGCAGCACAAAATGTATTACATGCGTTATAATTCCTCAACTGAGGAGCGTTGGACATGATCGCCTTGAAGGTTTCACAGGTCGGTAATTCGGTGGGTGTGGTCCTGCCCAAGGAAGCGCTCGTGAAGCTCGGCGTTCAGAAGGGCGACGTCGTCTACCTGACGGAAGCAGCCGACGGCGAGATGCGGATCTCCGCCTACAACCCGAGCGTCGCCGAAGAAATCGCCGCAGGCGAAGCGTTCATGGACGAATACCGCGACACCTTCCGCGCGCTGGCGAAGTGAGCCGAGAACCACGCTGGATCACAAAACAGGCGCTACTGGTCCTACACGACCGCTCGATCGCCTTGCATGGCGGTGCGCCCGGGCTACGGGATGCAGGCCTGCTGGAGTCGGCGCTGGCGCGCCCCGTGAACCGATATCACTACGAAGGTGTCGATGAACCGCACGCTCTCGCGGCGACGTACCTGATCGGATTCGCCAGCAATCATCCCTTCGTGGATGGCAACAAGCGCACGGCTTTCCTTGCCGGCGGCGTCTTTCTTCGCATGAACGGCTGGAAGCTGACGGCGACACAGGCCGACGCCGCCCGGCGTGTGCTGGCCATCGCGGCCGGCGAACGAGATATCGATCAAGCGGCGGCCTGGCTCAGGGACAAGAGCGAGCGGCTCTAAGCCACCGCCCGCGGCAGCTTGAACGTCACGGTCTCGCGCGCCGTGTCGATCTCCTCGACGGTGACGTCGAAGCTCGACGACAGCTTGTCGATGACGCCCTGAACCAGAACCTCGGGGGCCGACGCGCCGGCGGTGACGCCCACGGTCCGCGCGCTCTCCAGCCAGGCGAGGTCCAGCTTGCTGGCGTCGTCGATCAGATGGGCTTCGGCGCCGCTCCGTCGCCCCACCTCGGCAAGCCGGACCGAGTTCGAGGAGTTGGCGCTGCCGATGACCAGCAGCACCTGGGAGCGGGCCGCGATCGCCTTCACCGCCTCCTGCCGATTGGTGGTGGCGTAGCAGATGTCTTCCTTGTGAGGCGCGGCGATGGCCGGGAAGCGGGCCCGCAGCGCCGCGACGATGTCGGCTGTGTCGTCCACCGAGAGGGTCGTCTGGGTCACGAAAGCCACGTTGCCCGCGTCGCGCGGCAGGAACGTCCGCGCGTCCTCCACCGTCTCGATCAGCGCGACGGCGCCTTCCGGCAATTGGCCCATGGTGCCCACCACCTCGGGGTGGCCGGCATGGCCGATCAGAACGATCTCGCGGCCGGCGTCGTGGTGGCGCTGGGCCTCCACGTGCACCTTCGAGACCAGCGGGCAGGTGGCGTCGAGGTACAGCATCCGGCGCGCCTGCGCCTCGGCCGGCACCGATTTGGGGACTCCGTGGGCCGAGAACACAACCGGCCGGTCGGCGGGGCACTCGTCCAGTTCCTCGACGAAGATCGCGCCCAGGGCCTTCAGCCGGTCGACGACGTGGCGGTTGTGGACGATCTCGTGGCGCACATAGACCGGCGCCCCGTATTTCTCGAGCGCCCGCTCCACGATCTGAATCGCCCGGTCCACGCCGGCGCAAAAGCCGCGGGGCGAGGCCAGCAGGACAGTCAGGGGACGACGGATCGACATGGGGCGGAACCTAGTGTCCCGGGGCGCAATCCGCCAGCCGCGTTGCCGCCGCAATCGTCCCGCTGTAGTTAGCCGTGACGCTGCGCCTTCGCGCGGCCCCATCCCATTGGACGCCTCTTCCATGCGCCGCCAGATGCTCCTCGCCGCCGCCGTCCTGGCGGCCATCACCGCCGTTCCGACGGCCTCGTTCGCGCAGGGTCGCCGCGACCCCGAGGCGGAACAGCGCAAGCAGCAGGAAGACGCGGCCAAGAAGCGCCGCCAGCGCGAGGAGTGGGGCGACATGCAGGCGCCCCTGCCGGCCCTGCGCAACGCGGGGCCCTGCCCGTTCGTGAAGTCGCTGTACGACGCGGCCCGTTATGTCGAGTTCAAGGACGGCCGCGAGGCCTCCACCGCCGTCGGCTTCTCGGGCGAAATTCAGGGCATCTCGGCAGGCTGCGCCTACAAGGACGACCAGCCCATCGAGGTGACGATGGAGGTGCTGTTCGAGATGGGCCGCGGACCTCAGGCCGAGGGGCGCCAGAAGACCTATCGCTACTGGGTGGCCGTCACCGACCGGAACCGGAGCGTCCTTGCCAAGGAGACCTTCGATCTTCCGGTGACCTTCCCCGAGGGCGAAGACCGCGTCTACGTGACCGAAAACATCGGCAACATCACCATCCCCCGCGCCGCGGTGACCACCTCGGGCTCGAACTTCGAGATCCTGGTCGGGTTCGAAGTGACGCCGCAGATGGCCACGTTCAACCGCGAAGGCAAACGCTTCCGCCTCAACGTCGGCCAGGCGGGCGCGACCCCGAACCCATGAGCGACCTCAAGACGGTCCTGGGCGAGGCGGTGGAAGCCGCCTTCGCCGCCGAAGGCGTGCCCGCCGAGCTCGCCCGGGTGACCCCTTCCGACCGGCCCGACCTGGCCGACTTCCAATCCAACGGCGCCTTGGCCGCGGCGAAGCGCGTGGGCAAGAACCCGCGCGAGATCGCGACCGCCGTCGCCGAGCGGCTGAAATCCGACCCGCGCCTGGCGTCGGTGGAGATCGCCGGGCCCGGCTTTATCAACCTGA
The DNA here is from genome assembly GCF_003254525.1 of Phenylobacterium kunshanense. Lineage (GTDB taxonomy): Bacteria > Pseudomonadota > Alphaproteobacteria > Caulobacterales > Caulobacteraceae > Phenylobacterium > Phenylobacterium kunshanense. The sequence continues at coordinate 45,356 of NZ_QFYS01000004.1, read as the reverse complement.
AGCTCACCGACGCCGCGCTGGCGGACCGCGCGAACGCCGTGGCCGCCGATCCCAGGACCGGGGCCGAGACGCTCGCCGAGCCGCGCAAGGTCATCGTCGACTACGGCGGCCCGAACGTGGCCAAGCCGATGCACGTGGGGCACCTGCGCGCCTCGATCATCGGCGAGAGCATCAAGCGCATCTACCGCTTCCGGGGCGACACCGTGGTGGGTGACGCCCACTTCGGCGACTGGGGCTACCAGATGGGCCTGCTGATCGGCGCCGTCTGCGACGAGAACCCTGAGATCGCCGCGCTGGTCGACCAGCTCAACGCCACGGGCGACGTGGCCGACGAGATCCCGGACGCGTTCCGAGCCGTCACCCTGGCCGATCTCGACCGCCTCTATCCCCTGGCCGCCGCCAAGGGGAAGGAGGACCTGACCTACCGCGACCGCGCCCGCAAGCTCACCGCCGACCTGCAGGCGCACAAGCCTGGCTGCTACGTCCTGTGGCGTCAGTTCCGGGCGGTGACCCAGGTCGCCCTGGAGCGCGACTTCCACGCCCTGGGCGTCGACTTCGACTGGTGGAAGGGCGAAAGCGACGCCGACCCGCTGATCCCGGAGATGGTCGCCGAACTGGACGCCAAGGGCCTGCTGGTCGACGACCAGGGCGCCCGGATCGTCCGGGTCGCCCGCGAAGGCGACAAGCGCGAGCTGCCGCCGCTGCTGGTGGTCTCGTCCGAAGGCTCGGCGATGTACGGCACCACCGACCTCGCCACCATTCTGGACCGCAAGCGCGCGTTCGGTCCGGACCTGGTGATCTACTGCGTGGATCAGCGCCAGGCGGACCACTTCGAGATCGTGTTCCGCGCCGCCTACCTGGCCGGCTACGCCGCCGAGGGCCAGCTGGAGCATATCGGCTTCGGCACCATGAACGGGCCCGACGGCAAGCCCTTCAAGACCCGCGAAGGTGGCGTCCTGAAGCTGAACGACCTGATCGAGATGACGCGGGGCAAGGCGCGCGAACGCCTGCACGAGGCGGGTCTCGGCGAGAACCTGCCCGAATCCGAGTTCGAGGAGATCGCCAGCAAGGTGGCCGTGGCGGCCCTGAAGTTCGCCGACCTGCAGAACTTCCGCGGCACCAGCTATGTCTTCGACCTCGACCGCTTCACCAGCTTCGAGGGCAAGACCGGGCCCTACCTTCTCTACCAGGCGGTGCGGGTGAAGAGCCTGCTGCGCAAGGCCGAGACGGAAGGCGCGGCGGCAGGTCCCGTCACCGTGGCCGAGCCGGCCGAACGCGACCTCGTGCTGACGCTCGACGCCTTCGAGACCGCGCTGGCCGAGGCCTACGACAAGAAGGCCCCGAACGCCCTGGCCGAGCACGCCTACCGGCTGAGCCAGGCGTTCTCGAAGTTCTACGCCGCGTGCCCGATCCTGGTCGCCGCCCCGCCGGTCCGCGGCTCGCGGCTGACGCTGGCGGCCGCGGTCCTGCGGCAGCTCGAGACGGCGCTGGACCTCCTGGGCATCGCCGTCCCCGAGCGGATGTAGACGGCCGCCCTACGCCTCCGCCGCCGCGATCGCCTGGTCCAGGTCGGCGAGGATGTCGTCGATGTGCTCGATCCCGATCGACAGGCGCACATAGCCCGGCGAGACGCCCGTGGCGGCCTGTTCCTCGGCGGTGAGCTGCGAGTGGGTGGTCGAGGCCGGATGGATGGCCAGGCTCCGCGCGTCGCCGATGTTGGCCACGTGGTACAGGAGCTTCAGCGAGTCGATGAAGCGGCGGCCTGCGTCGACGCCGCCCGCGAGTTCGAAGCCCACCAGGCCGCCGTAACCGCCCTTGAGGTACTTGTCGGCGCGGGCCCGCGCCTCGCCCGACTGCTGCGAGGGATGGATCACCCGGGTGACGCCCTTCCGCGCCGCCAGCCAGGCGGCGACCTTCTCGGCGTTGGCGCAATGTCGCTCCATCCGCAGGGCTACGGTCTCCACGCCCTGGATGATCTGGAAGGCGTTGAACGGCGACAGCGCCGCGCCCAGGTCGCGCAGCAGGATCACCCGCGCCCGCAGGATGTAGGCGATCGGTCCGAGGGGCTTCACGGCCTGGGTCCAGACGGCGCCGTGATACGAAGGATCGGGTGTGTTCAGCAGCGGCTGACGCGCGGCGTTGGCTTCCCAGTCGAAGGTCCCGCCGTCGACGATCATGCCGCCGATCGAGGTGCCGTGGCCGCCCAGGTACTTGGTGGCCGAGTAGACGACGATCGCCGCCCCATGCTCCAGCGGCTTGCACAGCAACGGCGCGGCGGTGTTGTCCATGATCAGCGGAATGCCCAGCGGCCGGCCGATGGCCGCCACCTCGGCGATCGGGAACACCTCAAGCTTCGGGTTCGGCAGGGTCTCGGCGTAGTAGGCCCGCGTGCGCTCGTCGGTGGCCCTGCGGAAGTTCTCCGGGTCGGCCGGATCGACGAACCGCACCTCGATGCCGAGATCCTTCAAGGTGTTGGCGAACAGGTTCCAGGTGCCGCCGTAGAGCGCCGTGGAGCTGACGATGTTGTCGCCCGCCCGCGCAAGATTCTGCACCGCGAAGGCCGAGGCGGCCTGGCCCGAGGCGACCGCGAGCGCGCCGACGCCGCCCTCCAACGCCGCGATGCGCTGCTCCAGCACATCCGTCGTCGGGTTCATGATGCGGGTGTAGATGTTGCCCAGCTCGGACAGCGCGAACAGCGAGGCCGCATGCTCGGCGTCGCGGAACTGGTACGAGGTGGTCTGGTGGATCGGCACCGCCACCGAGCCCGTGGTCGGATCGGCCCGCCAGCCCGCGTGCAGGGCCAGGGTCTCGGGGCGAAGGCTGCGGTCCGACATGAGAGGCTCCTCGGGGGCTTGGCTGGTCGGAGGCTAGTGGCCCGCTGCCGCTGCGGCCGTCAACCTTCAGGCCCCCTTCACGAAGACACCCTGGCCGGTCGGCAGCGGCAGGATCTCGAGCCCCCGCGCTGCGAACCACGCCTTTTCCGCCTCGTGCTGCGCGCGCGACGCCATCCAGCAGTAGTCGTCGAAGACAATGACGCCGCCGGGCGACAGGCGGTCGAACAGGGCGTCCAGGGCGGCGACCTCAGCGGTGGCGTTGTTGAGGTCCATGTGCAGGAAGGCGATCCGTTCCGGCGCCGCCTCGGTCAGGATCTCGGGGACCCGTCCCTTGATCACCCGGATGTTGCCGAAGCCCGCGAAGCGATCGCGCACTTCCTCGAACGAGAATGCGCCGCCCCCATAGGTCCCCTGGTTCACCTTGTCCCACCCCGCATCGAGCTGATCCTGCGGGATGCCTTCGAAGGTGTCATAGAGCCACCAGGTCTTCGGCCAGGCGCCGAAGCCGACGTATTCCGCCGTGAACAGGGTCGTGTGCCCCCTGAACACGCCCAGTTCCACGAAGTCGCCGGGAACGTGTTCGGCCTGGCGCACCGCCCAGGCGACGGTCTGCAGGTTCCAATGCCAGTTGGGGATCGGCAGCAGGCCGGCGTGGCGCGCGGCGAGCGCGACGAACTCCGGATCGTAGAAGAACGGCAGGATCTTGTTCCAGGTCGCCAGACCGTTCGAGACGTAGGCCGTCCCTCGAAAAGCCTCGAGGGCGTCCAGCACATCGAGAAGCATGGGCGTGCGCTTGTGCGGCGAGGCCGCGATTCCCTTTCGGACAAGGACGTCCGCCCGGCGCCCCTCGGTCACCGTCTGAAGCGCCCCGTACATCTTCTGGGCCAGGTCGTACTGGCCGGCGCGCAGCAGGCCATCCGCCATGCCGTGCATCTGCTCGACGGTCAGGTCTTCGAATACCAGGCGGGTCACGCAACCTCCGGATTTGCGGCGATCTCGCCCGGAGTCGGGCGACACCGTGGATGCCTCGCGCGCATTCAGTATCCGCGGGCGCGCAGGACGAAGTCGATGCCGGCGACCACCCGATCGCCATGGGTCAGCCCGAGGACCGTGGTGTGGCTCGCGTCGTCGACGTTCTCGACCATCCCATCCCGCGCCGCGCGCCCTGGGGCGTGGCGGACGGCGTTCCAGGCGTCCATCTGCGGCGACGGCGGCCCGGCGGTGATCACGGCGATCGGCCAGTCGGGGTTGAGCGCCCCTGCCGCCGAGGCCTGCTCGCCCGCCGCGCGCCAGCTTTTCACCTCGGCGTAGGCGGCCCGGCTCTGGCGGCCAGAGATGAACCCGCGACGTTTCTCGGCCTTTCCGGCCGCCGGGAGCCCGATCCGGTCCCCCCACCAGTAGAGCGGCTTGGTCAGGCCCAGGCTGCCGGCGACGGCGCCCAATCGCGCGATCCCGCTCATTCGGTCGACGAACCGCTGCGCGCCGGGCAGCGCGATCATTTCGGGCGTCACGGCGTCCACCAGGACCAGCCCCACCACCCGGTCCGGATTGCGCAGCGCATACTGGCGCACGTAGAGGCCGGCCATCGAATGCCCTACCAGCACGAAGGGCCCCTTCTCGCCTGACGCCGCCATCAGCGCCTCCAGGTCGCGGACGATGACGTCGCCGTCGCGGGGGGCGGGGCCTGGATCCGAGTATCCCATGCCCGCCCTATCGTAGGCGCAGCTCCGCAGGCCCTGGGCCGCCAGCTTCTGCTGCACCGCCGCCCAGTCCGCCGCGCCGCTGAACGCTCCCGACTCCAGCCATATGACCGGGCGGCCGCTCGCCTGCCCCTCGCAGACCAGGCGCAGGCGTCGGCCGTCTCCGATGTCGATCATTTCGCCGCGCGGCCGGTGCGTCCGGCTCACCACTTCCGCGGCGACGGCGACGGCGCCCCAGGCCGAGGCGATACAGAGAACAGCGAGCAGGATGACGCGCAGCATGGCCATGCGGTAGCCGGCTGCTCACGCGCGCGCGAGCGTTTTCCCCGTTCGAAGGAAAAACGAAGCCAACGGAGATGTCCTGGAAGGGTCGCCGGCTGACCTAGCGCCCGATCTGGGGGGCTGGGGGGGCTGTTCAGGATCCGGACCGGATGCGGGTCAGCCGACGATGCCTATAGAACGGGTGGCCTGTGGCCCCCGCGGGTCCGGAATAGGGCCATTTCAGGGCGTTGCGGGCCGGTCACAAGGTCGGGAAAACGTGGCGCGCACCTGCGCTGGAGACTTGTCGACGAACGCCGTTTGGGTGATGACGTTCGTGAACGGCGGTCGAAACCTCGGTATCGGGGCGAGGCTGCCGGGGCGTGGGGCCCCGCGGCGCTTCCAGGATCTCTCGATCCTGCGCGGACACTGAAGAAGCGGCAGAGGCGGCCCCTGTGGGCCGCCTTCTTGCTTTGGGCGGTCGCTTTTCGGCGCCCCAGGCTTGGCGAGTCCCGCGCAAACCGCCATGTGCCAGCGCTGACGCTGTAAATTGGAGGAAGCGCGCATGTCGGGAATACCGGAGTCTGGGCTGCAGCTGCGGTCCGAGATCAAGAGCACGGGCGAACTGGAGATCTCGCTCGCCGAGGTGAAGATCGCGCCGCTGGCCGCCGACGAGGTTCTGGTGCGGGTGGAAGCCAGCCCCCTCAATCCCTCGGACCTGGGACTGTTGCTGGGGCCGGCCGACCTGTCGACGCTGAAGGCAGAGACCAAGGATGGTCGGCCGAGCGTCACCGCCAGTGTGCCGCCGCAGGTGCTCCCCGCGCTCAAGGCGCGACTGGACCAGGCGATGCCCGTCGGCAACGAGGGCGCCGGCGTGGTGATCGCGACCGGGAGCGACCCGGCGGCGCAGGCGCTGATGGGCAAGACCGTCGCCCTGCTGGGCGGGGCGATGTACGCCCAGTACCGCACCGTTCGAGCGGCGGAGGTGTTGCCGTTGCCGGCGGGCGCGACGGCGGCCGACGGCGCCTCCTGCTTCGTCAATCCGCTGACCGCGCTGGGCATGGTGGAGACCATGCGGGCCGAGGGGCACACGGCCCTGGTCCACACCGCGGCGGCGTCCAACCTCGGCCAGATGCTCAACAAGATCTGCCTGAAGGACGGCGTGCCCCTGGTGAACATCGTCCGCAGCGCCGAGCAGGCCAAGATCCTGACCGACCTCGGCGCGAAGTACGTGGTGGATTCGACCTCGCCGAACTTCCAGGCCGAGCTGACCGACGCGATCGAGGCGACCGGCGCGACGCTCGCGTTCGACGCCATCGGCGGCGGCAAGCTGGCCAGCCAGATCCTGACCGCCATGGAGACGGCGCTGAACCGCAAGGCTGGCGCCTACAGCCGCTACGGCTCGAGCACCCATAAGCAGGTCTACATTTACGGCGGCCTGGACCTGCGGCCCAGCGAGTTGGCCCGCAACTACGGCATGGCGTGGGGCGTCGGCGGCTGGCTGCTGACGCCGTTCCTGGCTAAGCTCGGCGCCGAGGGCGCGCAGCGGCTGCGGAAGCGGGTGGCCGACGAGCTGAAGACCACATTCGCCAGCCACTACACGGCCGAGATTTCGCTGGCCGACGCCGTGAAGCCCGAGGTGATCACGGCCTACAACCGCAAGGGTACGGGCGCGAAATACCTGATCAACCCCGCCAAGGGGCTGTAGCCGACGAAAGAAAGGGCCGGACGATCCAGGAGGTGATCGGCCGGCCCCTTAAGGGAAGTCGTTGGCGGGGGAACGTCCCAAGATGGGGTCGTGGAACGCTCCTGTGCTCCACGGTGCAAGGCGCGGGCCAGTTTCGGCGTGTCGGATCGGGACGCCTCAGACGCCCAGATGATGCAGGGCGTGGATCAGCCGCGCCGGCTCGAAGGGCTTCAGCATCCAGGCGTTGGCGCCGGCCCTGCGGGCGCGGAGGCGTTTGCCGGCCGCGTCCTCGGTCGTCAGCACCAGTATGGGCGTCGCCGGAAGGCGCAGCTCCCGGCGAACGCGGGCGATCAGGCCGAAGCCGTCGAGCCGGGGCATGTTGATATCGGTGATGATCAGGTCGACGGGCTGGCGGCGCAGCACGGCGACACCCGCGACGCCGTCCTCCGCCTCCAGTACGCCGTATCCGGCGGCCTCCAGGACGCACCCCAGCATCCGGCGCGTAGCCGGGGAATCGTCGACGGTGAGGATTCGCCGGGTCATGCGGCGCTCCGGATCGGCGGGGGGCGGCTAGAAGTCTTCCCACTCTGAAGCGCCGGCCGCGAAGGGCACGACCTGGCCGCCGCCTCCGCCCATCGCGCGGACGGGAGCCTGGCGGGCCGCCGCCGCCGCCCGGACGGGAGCCGGCGCAGCGGTCCGCCCCTCCTCGATCCGGAAACGGGCGATCAGGGACGACAGCTCCGCCGCTTCCTGCGCGAGGGTGTGGCTGGCGGCGGTGGACTCCTCGACCATGGCCGCGTTCTGCTGGGTCATCTGGTCCATCTGGTTCATGGCCGTGTTGACCTCGGCCAGCGCCGTGGACTGTTCCCGGGCCGAGGCGGCGATCTCGGCGACCAGGCCGTTGATCTGCGCGACCTGGCCGACGATGCGCTGAAGCGCCTCCCCCGCCCGTCCGACCAGGTCGACGCCCTGCTCCACCTGCGCCGAGGACGCCGAGATGAGCGCCTTGATCTCCTTGGCAGCCTCGGCGGACCGCTGGGCGAGGGCCCGGACCTCGGAGGCGACCACAGCGAAGCCCTTTCCGGCGTCGCCAGCCCGGGCGGCCTCCACCCCGGCGTTGAGCGCCAGCAGGTTGGTCTGGAAGGCTATCTCGTCGATCACGCCGATGATCTGGGCGATCTCCCGGGCTGACCCCTCGATGCCGGTCATGGCGTCCACCGCTTCGTGCACGACGACTCCCGACTGCTCGGCGTCGGAGCGGGCGCCAGCGACGGCGGCGTTGGCCTGGGCCGCGCCCTCGGCGGTGCGGGTGACCGTGGCGGTGACCTCGTCGAGGGCCGCGGCGGTCTCCTCCAGCGTGGCCGCCTGCTGCTCGCTGCGGCGGGAAAGATCGTCGGCCGCGCGGCTGATCTCGCCAGCGCCGGCGTGCATTCCCTCGACGTTGGCGGCCACCAGGCGCAGGACCTCCTGGAGCTGCGCGACCGCGCCGTTGAAATCGTCGCGAAGCTTGCCGTACTCGGCCGGCATGGTCGCAGGCAGCCGATAGGTCAGGTCGCCCTCGGCCAGGGCCGCGAGTCCGGCGCCGACCGTGGCGGCCACGGTCGCGCGCTCGGCTGCCAGCACCTCGGCCTCGGCCTTCTGGCGCGCCGCCTCGGCCGCATCGAGATACACCGAAATGGCGTAGTCCATGTCGAGCAGGGTCGCCTTGACGATGGCTCCCACCTCGGCGGCGGCGGCGGCTCCGCCCGGGGCGGCCTTGCCGAAACGGCGGGGCCAGCGCGCCTCGATGAGGCTGGTCAGCAGCTTCTCCAGGACCAGGGCGTAGCCGCCGATGTACCAGCGCGGTTCCAGGCCGATGCGGGCGTGCACCTCGCCTACCGTCGTGACGCCCTGGACGTAACGGCCGTCGAACTGGCCCGTGGAGATCAACTCCCAATGGTGGATCTGGCGACTCTTGGCGCCGGCGAACTGGGCGTCGCTGGAGAAGAAGCGCCTTGTCTCCGGCGTTCGCCGGACCTGGTCGTAGAAGGCGTCGAGGGCGCCCGGAAGCGCATCCATGACCGGGCCCCTCGCAGCTCGGATGCGCTCACGCGCCGCATTGTCGAGCTGCATGAATTCCAGACGCTCAGCGAGCGAGTCGGCGACAGACATGGAATTTCTCCTCGTCCGATGCCGCGGCCTCTCGGGCTGCGGACATCGTAAACGCACACCCCCGAAGGGCCCCCAAAGTGTTACGCAGAGAAAACGAGAATCTCTGATACGAGTAGCCGCCCTCAGGGCATAATTAATAGTTAACGCGAGAAGAGAGGCTGGAAAATCTACAAGAATAGATTGAGGACAGTATCCGCGCTAACCATAAAGCGCACAATAATTGCAGAGCTAATGATCTCTACTGCCGTTAACTATGACCTTGTTTTTATTTGACAAGGATCAACGACACCCTGACCGACGCCGACTTACGGCCGACGCGTGATTCGGGGGGTGGACAGGATGACCGGAGATAAAAGACGCGCCTTGGGCCGAGAACTCTCGGTGGTGGCGCGACGATGGCGGACGCGGCTGGACGAGCGGCTCAGGTCCCTGGAGATGAGCCAGGCGCGGTGGGCGGTCCTGAACGCGATCCGGCATGCCAGCCAGGGGCTCAGCCAGAAGGCGCTGGCGGAGCAGGCCGGCATCGAACCGGCGACGCTGGTGCGGATGATCGACGCCTTGGAGGCCCAAGGGCTGGTGGAACGGTGCGCCTCGCAGGATGACCGCCGCATCAATCTGATCAGCCTGCGGCCGGCGGCGTTGCCGCTGATCGAGCAGATGGACGAGATCGACGCTGCGCTGAGCCGGGAGTTGCTGCAGGATTACGAGGGCGAGGATCTCCGCGCCCTGGTGGAATTGCTCCGCTCGCTCCGCAGCAAGCTGGAGCAGGCGTAGACCTCGTCACCCCGCACGCGGCCGCAAGCTCAGCCCGCCGCCTTCGCCGCCTGCTCCTCTGCGCGGCGGACGATCTCGCGAAGCCCTTCAAGCACGGCGGAGGCTTCAGGCGAGGTTTCCGACCAGGGCGCAGTCCGAAAGACGATCATGGTCTTGAGGTGCGCTTCCACCGCGGTGGCGTTCCAGACGCCCGCCTCGATGTAGTGGTCGCACAGGTCGCAGAGGCTGAACGCCACGGTCCCGAGGGCCTGCTTCTCGCACAGGCCGGCGAACCCGACGATCGTGCGCGCCTGGGTATAGACCTCCGGCCGGACCTCGAGCTCCTTCGCCGCCCGACCGACAAGATCGCCGAGCTGCGCCAGGGCGCCATCGATCTCCGCCAGAAGTTCCGGACGGATCTTCTCCAGAGCGGCCTCGCTGTCGGCGATGGCCTGGTCGCGGCGCTTGCCGCCTGGCTGCGACAGCAGCTTTCCGAGGCGGTTCGGAGCCCGGGTGTAGATGACCGCGCTCATCAGGCTCTCCGCTGAGGCTGGAGGATGTTGTCGATCTCGTCCTGGCTCATATTGGGGTCCACGGCGGCTCCGATTTCGCCCGTCAGATCGGTAGAACGGCGACCGGTCACTCCCATGGGCGGTCCCAGATTCTGGAAGCGTCGGTCGGGACCAGCGTAGGTCGCACAGGTTACGAAAGGACGATTGGCCTGGGCCATCCACAGGACGCGTTCCAGCAGGACCGTCGGCGACAACGGCTTCATCACCACGAAATGGGCGCCACAGTCGCGAGCCCGCGCCACGTTGCGACGGCTGGTATGGGACGTGACGATGATCACCGGCGCCATGGCGTTCGGAAGGCCCGACCGGCGCAACTCGGACACGAAGTCGTAGCCGTCCGGCTCATCGGGCTGCAGCGCGCCCTCGCAAACGATCAGGTCCAGGGGATCGCCCCTCACGGCCTGTCGCGCTTCCTCATAGTTCTCGGCCTTCACGAAGCCCGTGGCGCCGAAGCCCATCAGCACCTGGCTGAGCACGTTCATCCCCTGGCTATTGGGCTCGACCAGGAGAATTGACGCCTTGCGGAGCTGGATGCGCGCCGCAAGGTTGGCCAGCATGGGCTCATCGCTCATCCGAGCCGCCCCGCGTTTCCGCCGGTGCAGACCGTCACACGGACAGCGTCCGGCGATGCCTTTCGCATGAGCCCCTCATCCACTGCCCTGGTCAACGCCAGGCAGATGGCACCGGTATCGCCGCAAAGCTGCACAGCCGGTAAACCACGATGCGTCCGGCGCGCGCGATACCTGCGACAAAACATCTCAGGCGAAACCCGCCGGCGGGTTCACCGTGGATCCCTCGTCGCAAACTCGCCCCCCTTCGCCGCAAATCCCACGCCGGACAGCCCCGAAGTGGCTAGCGCAGCCGTCATGTCGAAGATTCTCAATGCGGCGCTGTGCATCGGCGCGCTCGCGACGGTGTCGCCCAGTTCCGCGGCTGCTCAAGGCAGCTTCCTCAAGAACCTCGCGCGCCAGGCGGCCGCGGCCGCCATTCAGAACGCCGCGCAGGCGCCGGCGCAGGCCGGGGCAACGCCCGATGCGGAGAGTGCGCCGGTCGAGGCGAGCGGAGACCAGCCCCCCGCAGAGGAGGCGCCCGCCACCGGTCCCGCGCCCTGGCCGGTGAACCTCGGATCCCGGTCCGTCACGTCTCCCATGCGCCTTGAATTCTCGCCCGAGACCAAGGCCGCCAAGGACGCGTTCCTCGAATTCAGCAAGGTGCGGTGCAACGACTGCGAAGGCGGCTATGCGTACGACGCCTGGGCGCAGCACCACGTGAAGGTCGGTTACGAATACAACGCCTTCCACAACAAGGTCGGCGGCCTGGCGATGGGGCAGTCGATCACCTGGACCGGCGCCGCGGCCACCGGCTCGATCACGGTCGTGGGCGAGACCCCGATCAAGGGCTGGCGCTGCAAGCAGCTCAAATGGGAGCTCAAGAAGGGAACGCAGCGCGCCGAACGGCCGGGCCTCTACTGCGTCAGTCCCTCGAGCGCCGGCACGGCAAAGGAGAACTGGCTGGATGTCTTCTGACGACGTCCCGGCCGCCGCCGGCCACGCGTTGCGTCGATGTGCATCCCTTCGCAGGTTAGGACACGGATATCGGCTTAGCCCCCGGACTTGCCTGACGTGCGGGAAGCGGGCGTCCTCTTCCGCAAAACAAGGGGAGACGCCGGGCCATGAAGATCGACCTCCTGTCGCCGGCCAGCTTCGACGGCGGCCAGCCGCACCGGCAGTATGCGTGGCTGCGCGAGCACCAGCCGGTGACCTGGCACGACGAGCCGGGCGGCAAGGGCTTCTGGGCCGTCACCCGCCACGCCGACGTCTGGGCGGTGGACCGCGACTTCCAGACCTATTCGTCCGAGCCGACGATCATGATCACCGACCCGCTGGCCGAGGCCGGGTCGTTCGGCCCGTACAAGATGATGCTGATGATGGACCCGCCCGAGCACACGGGGTTCCGCAAGCTCATCCGCTCCGAGTTCACCGAGCCGTCGGCGAGGCTGCGCGGCGAACGCATCCAGGCGCTGGCGAAGCAGATCGTGGACGCCGTGGCCGACAAGGGGGAGTGCGACTTCGTCGACGAGGTCGCCGGCGAGATGCCCAGCTACGTCATCGCCGAGCTGATGGGCCTGCCGCTGGACGACGGTCGCGAGCTCTACAAGCTCACCGAGATCATCCACACCGCGCCCGAAGCGCTGCCGCCCGGAGCCGGCGGCCAGGCGGTGATGAAGATGTTCGAGTACGGCTCGAAGGTGATGGCCGAGAAGCGGGCGCGGCCCGGCGACGACCTGGCCTCGCGGCTGCTCGCCTGCGAGGTGGACGGCCGCCGGCTGGAGGACATGGAGTTCCTGCTGTTCTTCCTGCTGCTGATCGACGCCGGCGGGGACACGACGCGCAACCTGCTCTCGGGCGGCCTGCTGGCGCTGATGGAGCACCCCGACCAGTATCGCTGGCTGATGGAGGACCTCGAAGGTCGCCTGCCCACCGCCCGGGAGGAGTTGCTGCGCTGGGCCAGCCCCGTGATCTACATGCGGCGAACGGCGAAGCGCGACACCGAGCTGGGCGGTCAGAAGATCCGCGAGGGCGACAAGGTCGTGATGTACTTCGGCTCGGCCAACCGCGACCCGGCCGCCTTCGAACGCCCCGACGTGCTGGACCTGTCACGCGCCGACAACCCGCACATGGCCTTCGGCAACGGGCCGCACGTATGCCTCGGCCAGCACCTCGCCCGCATCGAGATCGACGCCATGCTGCGCGAGGTGCTGACGCGCATGAAGGACTTCGAACTGGCCGCGCCGGTGGAGTGGCTGGCCAGCAACTTCATCTCCGGCCCGAAGGCGATGCCGCTCCGGTTTCGCGGGGCGTAGCGCCAGAGTGGCGTCAGTGCTGGGTGTGCGGACCGCCCGGCTCGCTCACGTGGCAGAGCGCCGCGCCGCTGACCGACATGTCGCCCAGAGAGATGTCGCCGAGCGAGATTATCCCGACCAGGCGCTTCTCGCGGTTCAGCACGGGAAGCCGTCGGACCTTGTGGTCGCTCATCCGCGCCGACGCCTCCTGAAGGTCGTCATCCTCGAAGATGAACTGCAGGTCGGCTGTGGTCATGGCCTCGCGCACCGTCGTGCTGGGCCCCCGCCCGTCGGCGATGCAGCGGATGGCGATGTCGCGGTCGGTGATCATGCCGACAAGGCGATCGTTCTCGCCGACCGGGATCGCCCCGGCGTCGAGCGCCTTCATGAGGCGGGCAGCGTCCTGGACGGTGGCGTCGGGCGCGATGGTGCGGACGTCGGAACTCATGCAGTCACGAACGTTCATGGGAATCCTCCCTGGCCTCGTTTTGAGGTGACCTGAGGAAAACCCCGCCTGGACCAGGCGGTTGCAGGGGCGCCGGATTAAATCAGCGTCGCGTCAGCGCCCGCGCCACCACCGGCGCAAGCCGTGCGGCGATGATGGCCGCCCCGCGCGCGTTCGGGTGGATCCCGTCCGGCTGATTCAGGGAGGGGTTGCGGGCGACGCCGTCGATCAGGTTCGGGTACAGCGGCACGCCATGGGCGCGCGCCAGGGCGGGCCAGATGGCGTTGAAGTCGCGGGCGTAGCCGCCGCCGATCTCGACCGGAGCGGCGATCCCGGCCAGGACCACCCCCACCTTCCGGGCCTTCAGCCGCTTCAGGATGCCGTCGAGGTTCGCCCGGGTCCGCTTCGGGTCCTGACCCTGCAGCAGGTCGTTGGCGCCCAACGCTACGATGACGAGGTCGGTGTCCTTGCGGACGCTGAAGTCGACGCGGGCCAGGCCGCCGGCGGTGGTGTCGCCCGACACACCCGCCGCTCGCACCAGCGCCGCCACGCCCAGCTTCTGGAGTTGGAGCCGGAGTTGGTTGGGAAGCGCCGCGGCCGCCGGCAGGCCGTAGCCGGCGGTGATGGAGTCGCCCAGCATCGTGATGACCCGCGGACGGCCGGGCTGCGCAAGGGCAGGGCCGGCGGCGAGCGCGAGCGACCAGGCGAGAAGCGCGCGGCGGGTATGACTTGGCGTGGCCATGAAGCTCCTATGTAAGGGAGGCTCTACGCCGCTCAACTCCCGGAGTTCCGCTTGAACGACGCGCCGCCGCTGATCCTCGACGACGTGGGCCTGACCTTGCCGTCCGCGGCGGGACCCGTGGAGATCCTCCGCCATCTTTCCCTGACGCTGAACGATGGCGAGCGCGTGGCGCTGGTCGGGCCGTCGGGGTCGGGAAAGTCGTCGCTGATCGCCGTGGCGGCGGGACTGGAACAGCCGAGCGCGGGCAGGGTCATGCTGTTCGGACAGGATCTGGCGAAGCTGGACGAGGACGGGCGAGCGAAGCTGCGGCGAGGCCGGGTGAGCCTGGTCTTCCAGTCCTTCCACCTGCTGCCCAACATGACGGCCGAGGAGAACGTCGCCGCGCCGATGGAGATCGCGCGGAGGCCCAACGCCATGGCCGAGGCGCGGACCTGGCTGGACCGCGTGGGCCTCTCCGCACGGCTGCGCCACTATCCGCACCAGCTCTCGGGCGGCGAACAGCAGCGGGTCGCCCTGGCGCGGGCCCTGGCGCCGCGGCCAAAGCTGATCTTCGCCGACGAACCCACGGGAAATCTCGATTCCACCAACGCCCGCCACGTGGCCGACCTGATGCTGGACCTGGTGGCCGACGCCGGCGCCGCCCTGCTGCTGGTGACTCACGATCCCGCGCTGGCCGCCCGCGCGCAGCGGGTCGTCACCCTGCGCGACGGCCGGCCGGTGGCTGAAGCGGCCGGGGCGCCGGCGTGATTCCGCTCTGGCTGCGGTTCGCCGGCCGGGAGTTGAGGGGCGGGATCAAGGGTTTCCGCATCTTCCTGGCCTGCCTGGCGCTGGGAGTCGCCGCGATCGCCGCGGCGAGCTCCACGGCCGAGGCGTTCCGGCGGGGACTGGCCACCGAGGCGCGCGCCATCCTGGGCGGCGACCTGGCGATCTCGGTCCGCAACCGGCGGCTCGCCCCCATCGAACTCGCCGAACTGCGCAAGCTTGGCGACGTATCCGTGGCGGTGGCGACCCAGGCCATGGCCGAGGGGCCCACGGGAGAGCGGAGACTGGTCGAGCTGCGCGGCGTGGACTCCGGCTATCCGCTCGCCGGAGTCGTCTCGATCACCGGCGCGCCGTCGCTGGCGGCGGCGCTGGAGCGGCGCGAAGGCGTATGGGGCGCGGCGGTGGAGCGCGCCCTGCTGGACCGCCTGGGCATGAAGGTGGGCGACCGCTTCCTGGCCGGCAACGTGCCCATGCGGGTCGGCGCGATCCTGGAAGAAGAGCCGGACCGCCTGTCGCGCGGCTTTGCGCTCGGCCCCCGGGTCCTGGCCCAGGCGGGCGCGCTGGAACAGGGCGGCTTCCTCAAGCCCGGCCTCCCCTTCGGCGAGACGACCCGCGTCGCGCTGCGGCCGGGGCTGGATCTGCAGGCCGCCAAGGCGCAGGCCCGCGGGGCCATGCGCGGCTTCTTCCGGCTGCGCGACCGCAACGACGCCTCCCCGGGCGTGAGCCGGACCATCGACCAGCTCGAGTACTTCCTGGGTTTCATCGGCCTCGCCTCGCTGGTGGCCGGAGGGCTTGGGGTGTTCGGGGCCGTCAGCGCCTATGTGGACGGCCGCAAGCCCGCTATCGCCACCCTGAAGGCCCTCGGCGCCGACAGCGCGCTGATCCGGAATGTCTACCTGGCCCAGATCGGTCTCCTGGCGCTGGCGGGCGTGGCGATCGGCCTGGTGATCGGCGCGGTGACGCCGCTGGTCCTGGGCGCGGCCGTCCGGGACGAACTCCCGGTTCCGGCGCTGTTCGCCATCTACCCGTGGCCGCTGGTGAAGGCCGGCGCGTTCGGCCTGCTCTCGGCGGCCGCCTTCTCGCTGGCCCCGCTGGCCCGGGCGCGGACGACGCCGCCTGCCAGCCTGTTCCGCAGCGATCTGTCGGGGCGGCTTCGGTGCGGACCGGAGCTTGTGGGCGCGCTGGCGGCGGCCGCGGGCCTCGCCGCACTCGCCATCTGGACGGCGCCGACGCCGCTGGCGGCCATGATCATGATCGGCGGCGTGGCGGCCGCCTTCGTCCTGCTCTGGGGTTTCGGCTGGGCGGCGGCGAAGCTGGCGGGGCGGATGCGGGGCGGCGCGCGGGGCGCCTTGCGGATCGCGCTCGCGAACCTGGCAGGTCCCCGGTCGGCGGCGCGGACGGCGGCGCCGGCCATCGGTCTCGGGATCGGCCTGCTCGCCGCCGTGGTGCTGATCCAGTCCAGCCTGCTGAAGCAGATCTCGGTGATTGCACCGCAGACGGCCCCAGCCCTGGTCTTCACGGAGATCCCCGGCGCGCGCGCCGACGCCTTCGACGCCGCGGTGACTCGGGCGCTGGGGCGCAGCCCTGACGCCGACTCGTACCTGCGGGCTCCCCTGCTTTCGGGCCGCATCCTCGCGGTGCGCGGCGAGCCGGTCGATATGGCGAAGATCCCGCGCGAGGCGCGCTGGGCCTACGACAACGACGTCACGGTCTCGGCCATTGACGCGGAGCCGCCCAACGCCGGCATCCTGAAGGGCCGATGGTGGCCGGCGGACTATGCCGGCCCGCCGCTGGTCGCCCTGTCCGAAGACCCGGCCGAAGGCGGCGACCTCAAGGTCGGCGACACCCTCACGCTCTCGATCCTGGGCGCCGAGATCGAGGCCAAGGTGGCTGTGATCCGGCGCATCGACTTCGGCAGCTTCGGCGCGAGCTTTCCCGTGGTGCTGACGCCGAATGCCCTGGAGGGCGCCGAGCCCAGGCAGGTGGCGATCGCCAAGGCTACGCTAGCCGAGGAGCAGCGGATCGTGCGCGCCTTGGGCAAAGACTTTCCGGAGGTGAACATCATCTCGGTCCGCGAGCAGCTCGAGGCGGCGACCGATCTCTTCGACCGCATAGCCCTCGCCATCCGCGGCGCGGCGGCGGTGGCCCTGCTGGCCGCGCTGCTGGTCCTGGCCGGGGCGATCGCCGCGCGGGCGCAGGAACGGACCCGCGAGGCGGCGACGCTGAAGGTCCTCGGCGCCTCCCGCGCGCAGGTGCTCGCCGCCTACGTCCTGGAGTACGGGCTGGTCGGCGTCATCGCGGGCGCGGCCGGCGTCGGGCTCGGCTACGCGGCGGCTTGGCCGGTGGTCACCGAGGTGTTCGAGGCGGAGTGGAGCGTGGACTGGGCCGGGGTGGCCGCTCTGCTGGCCGGCGCCGCGGCGGTCGCCGGGGCCGGCGGGCTGCTGGCGGCGTTCCAGGCGCTGTCGAAACGCCCGGCGCCGGCCCTCCGCGCGGAGTAGCGGCGGGCCCTGCGCAAGAGTGTCGCATGGCCGCCGCGGTAAGCATTTGGCATCGACCGTCCCGCATCTTCGGCGACACGACATCGCCAGCCCGGGAGCGCCAGAATGCGGTTCGACTTCACGACGAAAGACCTCGCCGACTGGGGTTCGGCCGGCCTCGTGTTCCTGTCGGGCGCCGCGACCGGCCACTACGCCGCGATCGGCATGAACGCCGTACAGTGGGCGGGCGCCGCCACGGCGATCCTGGGTTCGATCACCGTGGCCGTCGCCGTCCGCGTATGGCCGCCGAAGGCGACCGCGCGCGCCGAGGACTGATCGTCACGCCGCCGGCGGCACGGGGACCATGTTCTCCACCGCCGTCTTGGGCGCCACGCCCGGCGGCAGGTTCTCAGGCTCGGGCTGGCCCGCCGCGCCAAGCGAATGGATGTAGCGGTACATCGCCCGCAGGTCCGGATCGCTCACCTTCGCCAGGTTGTGGCTCGGCATCGGCGGCAGCAGCTTCTTGGTCTTCATGATCTCGACCCAGCCGTCCTCGGTCATGTTGGCGGCCAGGAGGCGCAGGTTGCTAGCGTACGAGACGCCCCACGGGCCCTGGTAGCCGACGGAACGTCCCGTCAGTCGCTGCGCCTCGGGAATGGAGCCGCCCGATTGCGGGAAGCCCTCGGTGTGGCAGTCGTTGCAGCCGCCCACGAGCACCAGGTAGCGACCCGCCTCGATGTCATTGGCCGCAACGACGCGCGGCCCGGCCGGCGCCGTCGCATCCGCCTTCGCGTCCGGCTTCGAGCAAGCCGACACCATTACGGCCGCGGATGCGGCCATCCAAACGATCCAGCGCATGGAGTCCCCCATTGGTATTCGCTTCAGGGCGCCGCCCTTAGCCGAACTACGTGGGGAAACTCAGCGAAGTTTCGTGAAAGTTTCGACAGGTCGACGAAGAAGCGACGATCTCACTCCGCCGGCGCCACCGGCACCAGGATCTCGCCGCCGGTCTCGCGGAACTTCTTCGACATCTCGGCCATGCCCGCCTCCACGTCGGTCTGGCCGGCGTCGTTCTGGCCCCTGGCCGCGTCGCGGATGTCCTGGCTGATCTTCATCGAGCAGAACTTCGGTCCGCACATCGAGCAGAAGTGGGCGGTCTTGAACGCCTCCTTCGGCAGGCTCTCGTCGTGGTACTCGCGCGCCGTCTCGGGATCGATGCCCAGGTTGAACTGGTCCTCCCAGCGGAACTCGAACCGCGCCCGGCTGATCGCGTCGTCCCAGGCCCGGGCCGCGGGATGCCCCTTGGCGAGGTCGGCGGCGTGGGCGGCCAGCTTGTAGGTCATCACGCCGACCTTCACGTCGTCGCGGTTCGGCAGGCCCAGGTGCTCCTTGGGCGTCACGTAGCAGAGCATCGCCGTGCCGAACCAGCCGATCATCGCCGCGCCGATGGCCGAGGTGATGTGGTCGTAGCCGGGCGCCACGTCGGTGGTGAGCGGGCCCAAGGTGTAGAACGGCGCCTCGCCGCAGGTCTTCAGCTGCTTGTCCATGTTGGCCTTGATCTTGTGCATCGGCACATGGCCGGGACCCTCGATCATCACCTGGACATTGTGCTTCCACGCGATCTGGGTGAGTTCCCCCAGCGTCTCCAGCTCGCCGAACTGGGCCGCGTCGTTGGCGTCGGCGATCGAGCCGGGGCGCAGGCCGTCGCCCAGGCTGAACGACACGTCGTACGCCTTCATGATCTCGCAGATGTCTTCGAAGTGCTCGTAGAGGAAGTTCTCCTTGTGGTGCGCCAGGCACCACTTGGCCATGATCGAGCCGCCGCGGCTGACGATGCCGGTGACGCGGCTAGCGGTCAGCGGCACGTAGGCGAGGCGCACGCCGGCGTGGATCGTGAAATAGTCCACGCCCTGCTCGGCCTGCTCGATCAGGGTGTCGCGGAAGACCTCCCAGGTCAGGTCCTCGGCGACGCCGTTCACCTTCTCCAGCGCCTGGTAGATCGGCACGGTGCCGATCGGCACGGGGCTGTTGCGGACGATCCAGTCGCGGATGTTGTGGATGTTGCGGCCGGTCGAGAGGTCCATGACCGTGTCCGCGCCGCAGCGGATGGACCACACCATCTTGTCCACCTCGTCGGAGACGTGGCTGAGGACCGCCGAGTTACCGATGTTGGCGTTGATCTTCACCAGGAAGTTCCGGCCGATGATCATCGGCTCGAGCTCGGTGTGGTTGATGTTGGCCGGGATGATGGCGCGGCCACGGGCGATCTCGTCGCGGACGAACTCGGGCGTCACGAAATCCGGGATCTCGGCGCCGAAATCCTCGCCGTCGCGGATGAACGCCTCGCCCTGTTGCCGGCGCAGGTTCTCGCGGATCGCCACGTACTCCATCTCGGGCGTGATGACGCCTCGACGGGCGTACTCGAGCTGGGTGACGTTGGCGCCGGCCTTGGCGCGATAGACCCGGCGGGGAGCGGTGAACTCCGGCGCCAGGTGTTCGCCCTTGGCGAAGCCGTTGTCCTCGGGCTTCACGGCGCGCGGGTGCTCGACGATCTCGACGTCGCCGCGGCTGACCACCCAGGGCTCGCGGGTCTTCGACAGGCCCTTCTCGATGTCGATGGCGACCGAGGGGTCGGTGTAGGGCCCGGACGGATCGTAGAGCGTCAGCGCCGGCTCGTTCGCCGACGGGTGCACCGCCACCTCGCGGAACGGCACGCGGATGTCGGGCCACAGCACGCCGGGCTGGTAGACCTTCTTCGACCCCGGGCGTTCGCCGGTGGGGATCGTGGCGGCGTTCAGCTTGCCGGCAGGCTTGTTCATCGGTCGCGTCCTCAGTCACAGGACGGATCACAGGCGTAAGGTCGGAACGCTAAGGGCCCTTCCCTTCGCCGGCATGACCCGGATCAGGTTCGACGGGTCGTGGGCTCACCCACCTCTCAGCCGCTTCCGCGCGGCCCCCCGAGGATGTGCGCAAGGTAGGCCCGTTGGCGGCGCGGGGAAAGGGCCTGCATTCGGCGCAGCCGCCGCGATCATCGGCGAAGACGGATGGCCAACCCGGACGTATCATCTGCGATGGGCGACGATGGAGTGAGCCGATGAGACTGGCGATGATCGTTCTCGGCGCGGCGACGATGAGCGCGTGCGCCATGACCCCCGCGCCGCGGGCGGACCTGGGCCCCGCGCCGGCCGATGGAACTGGCCTTCCGAGCGGCCAGTGCTTCCGCTCCGCCGACATCCGCAACCACACGATCGCCGACCGCGACACGCTGCTGATCGACGTGAACGGTCGCGAGACCTACCGGATCACCGTCAACGGCGGCTGCCTCGCGGGCGCGGTTTCGTCGGATCCGATCATCACGCGCCAGCCCCCCGGCTCGCCGATCATCTGCAAGCCCATCGACCTGGACATCGGCATCTCGCGCGGCGGATTCGAGAGCCGCTGCATCGTCCGCTCGATCGTGAAGCTGACGCCCGAACAGGTCGCCGCCCTGCCGCCGAAGTTGAAGCCGTGAGATAACGGGTCTAGGCGGGAGCCATGCATCTCTCCCGCTTCAATCCCGTCCGCTTCGCCCACCTGCCGACACCGTTCGAGCCGTTGCCCGGCCTGACGGAGCGCCTGGCGCGCCCAGGGGGCGGCGGCCCCGCCCTGTGGATCAAGCGCGACGACTGCACGGGCCTGGCCGGCGGCGGCAACAAGACCCGCAAGCTGGAGTACCTGCTGGGTGACGCCCTGGCGAACGACGCCGACACCCTGGTGACCCAGGGCGCCGTCCAGTCGAACCATGTGCGCCAGACCGCGGCGGCCGCGGCGAAGTTCGGGATGAAGTGCGAGATCATCCTGGAGGAGCGCACCGGCTCGCAGGCGGTCGACTACACCCGGTCCGGCAACGTCCTGCTGGACCAGCTCCTCGGGGCCAGGATCCGCACCGTGCCCGGTGGGACCGACATGAACGCCGAGCTCGCGAAGGTCGCGGCCGAGGTCGACGACGCCGGCGGCCGGCCCTACGTGATCCCCGGCGGCGGCTCGAACGCGATCGGAGCCCTCGGCTATGTGGAGTGCGCCCTGGAACTGGTGGCCCAGGCCAATGAGATGGGGCTGGAGATCGACCGCATCGTCACCGCGACCGGCAGCGCCGGAACCCACGCCGGGCTCGTCGCCGGCCTGGCGGTCATGGGCGCGGACATCCCGGTGCTGGGCGTCGGCGTCCGGGCGCCGAAGGATGCGCAGGAGGCCAATGTCTACCGACTGGCCCGCGAGACCGCGGCGCTGCTCGGGCACGAGAACCGCGTGACGCGCGAGATGGTGGTCGCCGACTGCGACTACGTCGGCGCGGGGTACGGCCTGATCGATCAGGGCGTGATCGACGCCCTGGCGATGATCGCGCGGACCGACGGGATCCTGCTAGATCCGGTCTATACGGGGAAGGCGATGAAGGGACTTATCGCGATGTCGAACGCCGGCGCCTTCGACGGCGAGACGGTGGTGTTCCTGCACACCGGCGGCGCCCAGGGCCTGTTCGGCTATCAGTCCGAGATGGAGGGCAAGCTCGATGCCTGAGCGGTCGCTCATCCTCGGCGTGCTCGGCGGAATGGGGCCCGCGGCCACCGTGGAGTTCCTGGCCAAGATCCAGGCCTACACCCCGGCCGACGGGGACCAGGACCACATCAGGGTGATCGCCGACATCAACCCGAAGGTGCCCGACCGCAACACGCCGGGCTCGGGCACGGGAGCTGTGCTGGCCGAGATGGCGGGCGCCCTGCGCGGAGCCGGCGCCGAGGTGCTGGCCATGCCCTGCAACACGGCTCACGCTCACGCGGACATGATCCAGCGGGCTTCAGGCCTGCCCCTGATCAACCTCATCGAACTGGGCGCGGAGGCCGCGGCGCGCACGGGCGCCATGCGGGCCGGCGTGCTAGGCACGAAGGGCGCGCTGAAACTCTACCGCGAGTACCTGGCCGCCCATGCCATGGGGATGATCGCCCTGCCGCCCGAGCGGCAGGAGCAGTTCATGATCACCCTGTACCGCATCAAATCGGGCGATCTCGGTCCCGACGTGAAACGCGAGATGATCGGCCACGCCGAAGCCTTGCGCGCCCTGGGCGCCGAGGTGCTCATCGCCGGCTGCACCGAATTGCCCCTGGTGCTTGAGCCCGGCGACACGAAGCTTGAGCTCATCGACCCCGGTGACCTGCTGGCGCGGCGTGCCGTGGCCGTCTGCATGGGCTGGGAGCCCGTGCCGCACGTCCCGGCGTAGTCATCGGCCGGCGTAGTCATCGGCCGGCGTGATCAGAGGTTCCGCGCGCTGAACGTATCGCACGCGGCGGGATCGCCGGTCTGCACGCCCTTGCGGAACCAGCGCATGCGCTGCTCCGAGCTGCCGTGGGTGAAGGCGTCGGGCATGACCTGGCCTTGCGACCGGCGCTGCAACGTGTCGTCGCCGACGGCGGAGGCCGCGCGCAGGCCGTCCTCGATGTCGCGCGGGTCGAGCGCCACCTCGCCGTTCGAGGCCGTCGCGGCGTGCGCCGCCCAGACGCCGGCGTAGCAGTCGGCCTGCAGCTCCAGCCGCACCGACCCGCTCTCGGCGCCCTTGGCTCCCATCCGCCGGGCCTGATCGCTGGCGCCGGTCAGGTTCTGGACGTGATGGCCGATCTCGTGGGCGATGACGTAGGCGCGCGCCGCCTCGCCGCCGGCGCCGAACTTGGTCTCCAGCTCCTGCCAGAAGGACAGGTCGAGATAGACCTTGCGATCAGCCGGGCAATAGAACGGCCCCATGGCGGACTGCCCCATGCCGCAGCCGGTGCCGGTGGCCCGATCGTAGAGCACAATGGCGTCGGGCCTGCGGTAGGTTTCACCCGAGCGCCGGAACATCTCGGTCCAGACGGCGTCGACGTTGCCCGAGACCACGTCCACAAATCGGCCGGCCTCGTCGGCCGGCGTTCCGCGTACGCCTTCCTGCTGTTGAGCCTGCTGACCACCGCCCACGACGCCGAGGGTCGTCGACGGGTCGATCCCGAACACGAAATAGCCGAGGAGGGCCAGGACCACGCCGCCGACACCGATGCCGCCGACGCCGACCGCACCCATGCCGCGCCGGTCCTCGATGTTGCCGCCGCCCTTGCCGCCCCAACGCATGTATCGCCTCGCTATCCGTGCCCGTCCGACAGAATGGCCTACGAGCGGAGCCGTTCCGTCAATGGCGATCCCTTGCCGCCGCCTGGACCTTGCGGTTCGAGTCGGCCAGCGCCTCGGCAGGAACGGACGGAAACACCGGCGCCGGCGCCGCAGCTGACGCGGAGCGCGGTCCGCTGGCAGGCTCCGGGATTCGGACAGGCAGCTCCCTTTGGAGACGCAGTTCCATCGCCGCGCGGTCCGCCTGCGCCTGGGCTTCGGTCGCCATGAGCTGGTTCTGCTGATCGATCAGGCGGCGGGCGGCGTTCTCCGTCTGCATCCGCAGGGTTTCGAGCTGCATCTGGTCGACCGGACCCGCGACCTGAGCCGCAGCCGGAGTCGCCAGGAGGGCGAGGATCAGGAGTGCGCCACGCAAGTTCAGCATCTGGGCGCCCTGGTGCGCCCCGCTAGCGCCTCTCGACGGTGAAGCGGGCGAGTTCCTGCCGGGGCATTTCCCAGTCCGGCTTGAGCTCCACCGCTTTCTGATAGTCGAAGTAGGCGGCCTTCATATTGTCGAGACCTTCGTAGGCGAGGGCCCGGTTGTAGTAGGCCTTCTCAGGTTCCTGGACGCCCAGTTCCAACGCCTTGTTGATATCGGCCAGCCCTTCGGCGTACCGGCGCGCGCCGACCAGCGCGGCGCCGCGGTTCACATAGGCCTCGCCCAGGTCTGGTTTGAGCTCGACCGCGCGGTTGAAGTCGAATTGCGCCGAGGCGAACTCCCGACGGCGCAACTTGAGCACCCCGCGGTTCACATAGGTGCCGGCCCGATCCTTCAGGTCCAGCATCTCCACCGCCAGGGCCGTGGTGCAGACCTCCTCGAAGCGGAGATCGGACTCGCCGGACAAGGCCGCATCCGAGCACTGCCTCGCCATCCCGCCGCCCAGGACGGTGACAGCCTGGGCGCTGGCCCCGGTGGCGGCGAGCAGGCCCGCGCCGGCGGCGAGGGCCAGGACGGTGAAGATCTTGGGCATCGGAGAGGCTCCTTGAGAGCGCAAAGCGTCCGCCCGTAACGGCGGTGTGTCAATTCACGTGCCGGCGCCCGACTCCGCGCGGAACCGTCGCAGCTCGCGATGCAGGATGTAGACGCCGCTGGCCGCGACGATGAAGGCGCCGATCAGGGTCAGCGGATGCGGCAGCTCGCCCCAGATCACCAGGCCCAGCAGGCTGGCCCAGACGAGCTGGGTATAGTCGAACGGCGCGATGACCCCGATGGGCGCCTGCCGCAGCGCCTCGGTGAGGAAGAGCTGGCCGACGCCACCGATCAGCCCCGCCACCACCAGCAGGCCCATGGTCTGCGGGTCAGGCGTCACCCAGTGGAAGGCAGACCCGACCATACCGATCGCGACGCCGCCGAGTGTGAAGTAGAAGACGATCGTCGGCCCCTTCTCGGTGTCCGAGATCTGGCGAATGGCCACCATGGCCCCGGCCGCGCCGAGGGCGCTGAGAATGCCCAGGGTGACGCCCGGGACGTTCATCTGGCCCGGCAGCGGGCGCGCCATGATCAGAACCCCGACGAAGCCCACGACCACGGCGGCCCACCGATGGCGGCCCACCTTCTCGGAGAGCAGCAAGGCCGACAGCGCGGTCATGAACAGCGGCGAGGTGAACTGAAGCGCGGTGGCTTCGGTCAGCGGCAGGTACTGCACCGCCGAGAAGCCGCAGACCATCCCCGACAAGCCGACGGTCGCGCGGACCAGGTGGCCGAAGGGCCGCCGCGTCTTGAGCACGCTGAACCCGGTGGTCCGCCAGATGTAGAGCCCTAGCGGGACGAAGGCGAAGAGGTTGCGGAACAGGATGATCTCGAAGACCGGGATCCCGCGCGAGCCGGTCCATTTCACCAGCGCCGACAGCAGGGCCATGCAGGCCATCGCCGTCACCCGGAAGGCGATGCCCGCGAGCACGCGGGGCTGTGGGGTCGGCGGGGAAGCGGTCACGGGGCCTCTTAAGCCGACGGCGCCCCGGCTTCGTCAACCGCCCTCTGCGGACATGTCTAGAAAGCCTGTGCGTCCCCGAACAGCAGGGGCACGGTCCGGGCGACCAGCGCGAGATCGCGGCTGAAGGTCCAGCCGTCGATGTAGGCGTTGTCGGCCTCGATGCGCTTCAGCAGCCCTTCGTCATTGGCGACCTCTCCGCGGTAGCCCATCACCTGGGCCTGTCCGGTCAGACCCGGGCGGGCCCGGAAGCGGGCGGCGTAGTCGGGAACCCGTTCCGACCATTGCTGATCGTGCGCCAGGGCATGGGGGCGTGGGCCGACGATGGACATCTCGCCCTTCAGCACGTTCAGGAGCTGCGGCAGCTCATCCAGGCTCAGCTTCCGCAGGAGGCTCCCCAGCGGCGTGACCCGGGAGTCGCCGCGCACGGCCTGGCGCAGGTCGGCCCCGTCCTCGGTCACCCGCATGGTTCGGAACTTGTAGATCCGGAACGGTCGTCCATTGAGGCCGGTCCGCTGTTGCCGGAACAGGATCGGCCCCTCGCTTTCCATCCAGATGGCCGTGCCGATCACCACGAGGAGCGGGAGGAACGCCAGCAGGGCGAGGCCGGAGACCACGATATCGAAGGCTCGCTTCCGACGGCTGCGCGCCACGCGCGGCGGCGCAGGCGACGCACCCGCGCCGCCCGGAACCTCCACGATCTTGGCGGCCCGCGTCATGCCCCTGCCCCGCGATACGATGCCGTCCGTCCCTGGTCGCGCAACCCCGAGCGCTGCCATACGGTTCCCGATGCGATCCGAACATGGTGAATTTCTGTCCGACCGCCATGTCCGAACGTAAGCTGGACGCAAAGAAAATTCGGAGGACGCCCATGGCCCGCAGGCTGATCGACCTGTCGATCCCGATCACCAATGACATCGTATCCGATCCGGAGGTGATGCGGCCGAAGGTGACCTATTCGAAGCACGCCGAGACGGTGGGCCAGATCGCCGCCTTCTTTCCGGGTCTCGAGGCGCGCGACCTGCCCGACGGCGAAGGCTGGGCCGTGGAACAGGTGCGCCTGTCCACGCACAACGGGACGCACATGGATGCGCCGTGGCACTTCCACTCCACCACCGATCAGGCGACGGGCGCTCGCCCGGCGCCGACCATCGACGAAGGGCCGCTGGACTACTTCCTCCAGCCCGGCGTGAAGCTGGACTTCCGCCGGTTCCCCGACGGCTACGTCGCCACGGCGGCCGACGTCGAGGCCGAGCTCAAGCGTATCGGGCATGACCTGAAGCCGCTCGACATCGTACTGGTGAACACCTCGGCCGGCGCGGCCTACGGCGACCCGGATTATATCCATCGCGGATGCGGCATGGGCGAGGAAGCGACGCTGTACCTGACCGAGCGCGGGGTGAAGGTGGTCGGCACCGACGCCTGGTCGTGGGACGCGCCGTTCTCGCACACGGCAAGGCGCTGGGCGGAGAGCCATGATCCGAAGATCATCTGGGAAGGCCACAAGGCCGGGCGCCTGCGCGAGTACTACCAGATCGAGAAGTTGACCAACCTGGAGGCCCTGCCGGCCACCGGTTTCACCCTGTCATGCTTCCCGGTGAAGATCGCCGGCGCCTCTGCGGGCTGGATCCGCGCGGTGGCGATCCTGGACGGCTGAGTCCAGGCCTGACCGCCCGCCAGATTGGTGCCCCAGGCCGGACTCGAACCAGCACTTCCTTGCAGAAAGCAGATTTTGAGTCTGCCGCGTCTACCATTTCGCCACTGGGGCAGCGGGGCGCGAACATACGGCCGCGAACTTCTGCGTCAACGCGAGCCTTGCGCCGGGGCGGCCAAGGTCGTACCTGATAATCGTTCGCAACGGTTGCGGACGACGGGATCCTGCCGATGCATGACATGCTGGCCGCGCCGCAGGGCGACGCCGCGACGGCGCTGACGCCGCCGGCCCAGCTTTCGCGCCTGAAGGCGGGTGACCGGGGCGTGATCGTGGACGTGCGCCGGGAGAGCCAGCACCGGGATCACGGCGTCGACGACGCCGAGTTGGAGCGGCGGCTGCTGGAGTTCGGCTTCGTCGAGGGCGCGGTGCTGGAGGTGCTCCACGAGGGCCTGATCGGCGGCGATCCGATTGCGGTGAAGCTGGACGACATGCGCGTGGCCCTTCGCCGGCGCGATGCGGCGGACGTGTGGGTTCGCCTGGAGCCGAAATGAGTGAAGCCGTCCTCCGTCCGGCGCGCGTGGCGCTGGTCGGCAATCCCAATACCGGCAAGACCGCCCTATTCAACGCCCTGACCGGCAGCCGCCAGAAGGTGGCCAACTATGCGGGGGTCACGGTTGAGCGGAAGGAAGGCTTCCTGACGACGCCCGGCGGGCGGAGCCTGTCGGTGCTGGACCTGCCGGGCACCTACTCCCTTCGTGCGCGAAGCCCGGACGAGGCGGTGACCCGCGACGCGGTGCTGGGCCGCCTGGCCGGCGAGGCCGAGCCCGATGTGGTGGTGGCCGTCGCCGACGCCACCAACCTGCGGCTTGTCCTGCGCCTGATCCTGGAACTGAAGGCCGTGGGCCGCCCGATGGTGCTGGCCCTCAACATGTACGACATCGCCCAGCGGCAGGGCCTTAGGATCGACCTGGACGGCCTGCGGGCCGAACTGGGCTGTCCGATCGTCACCACCGTCGCCACCCGCAGGCGCGGCGTGCGCGAGCTGGCCGAGCAGGTGGACGCCCTGATCGCCTCGGGCGCGGTGGCCCACGAGAACGTCTGGCGCGAACCGTCGGCCGGCGAGATCCGCAGCGCCCACCGCGAGGCGCAGCGGATCCTGAAGACCTATGTGCGCCCCCCGGAGCATCCGGACACGATCACCGGCAAGGTCGACGCCGTCTTGCTGCATCCGGTGGCGGGCCTCGCGATCCTGCTGGCCCTGCTGTTCGTGATGTTCCAGGCGGTGTTCACCTGGGCCGGACCGCCCGCGGACGCCATCGAGGCTGGCGTCGCCTGGCTCGGCGCGCAGATCGGCGGGCTGATCCCCGACGGGTTCCTGGGCGGGCTGCCGGAAAGCCTGATCGTCGACGGCCTGTTCGCCGGCGTCGGCTCGGTGCTGGTCTTCCTGCCGCAGATCCTGGTGCTGTTCTTCTTCATCATCCTGCTGGAGGATTTCGGCTACATGGCCCGGGCCGCGTTCCTGATGGACCGGATCATGGGCGGCGCCGGTCTGCACGGCCGCGCCTTCATCCCCCTGCTGTCCAGTTTCGCCTGCGCCATCCCCGGCATCATGGCCGCCCGGGTGATCGACCAGAAGCGCGACCGGATGACGACCATCCTCGTGGCGCCGCTGATGACCTGCTCGGCGCGGATTCCGGTCTACACCCTGATCATCGGCGCCTTCATCCCGGACCGGGTCGTCGGGCCTGGGTTGAACCTGCAGGGGCTGGTGATGTTCGGTCTCTACGCCGCGGGCATATTCAGCGCGCTGATCGTGTCGGCCGTGATCCGGAAGGTGTTCTGGCGCGGGGCGGTGGAGCCGTTCCTCATGGAACTGCCGACCTACAAGCTGCCGTCGCCCGAGAGCGTACTTCGCAACCTGCTGCTGCGCGCCCAGATCTTCCTGTCGCGGGCGGGGCGCATCATCCTGCCGCTGATGGTGCTGGTGTGGGTGGTCTCGACCTTCCCGATGCCGCCCGAGGGCGCGACCGAGCCCGCCATCGACTACAGCATCGCCGGCATGGTGGGGCAGGCGATCCAGCCGCTGTTCGCGCCGATCGGATTCAACTGGCAGATGGTGGTGGCGCTGATCCCGGGCTTCGCGGCGCGCGAGGTCGCGGTGGCGGCGCTGGGCACCGTCTATGCGGTGGGCGACGCGGAAGCCAATGTGGGGGCCCTGGGCGCGCGGCTGGCCGAAAGCTGGTCGCTGGCCACGGGTCTGTCGTTCCTGGCCTGGTACATCTTCGCGCCCCAGTGCGCCGCCACCCTGGGCGTCGTGAAGCGCGAGACGAACTCTTGGGGTTGGACCGCGGTGATGTTCGGTTACATGGTCACCCTGGCCTATCTGGCCTCGTTCGCGACCTATCACATAGCCGTCGCCCTGGGGGCCGGTTGAACCGTCAAAACCAGCGGTTGCGTTAACTGCTCTTTTTCCGTGCGCCTTAACTCGGCGATAAACCCACGGGCGCAAAGCTGTTCTCACCATGCAGAACAAGCTGGAAATCGCCCAGGACACGCCGGTCGCCAAGCGGCCCATCAGGGTCAAGCAGACCCTGTGCAAGCGCGTCCGTGAGGCCCTCCTGTCGCTCGGCGGCGAAGCGCACCGGTCGATGGTGATCGAGCAAGTGGCCCGCAATCTCGGCCACGACGTCCGTTTCATTCCCGAGGAGCTGCAGATGCAGCTCATCGTCTCCTTCGAGGAGACGTGGAAGGACGAGCGCAAGCGTGCCGCCTACGGCTTCCACCTCCCGTTCGGCGAGGGATCGCACCGCTGGAGCGTGCGCGGCGAGGCATTCGCCTAAACCGGCTCACCGCAGGCTGGGGCTGGGCGGCGCCTCTCCGGCGAGTTGCCCCGCAGCGGTCTGCAGACGCCCAAGCAGTCGCTTGAGCAGCGCCACTTCCTCGGGCGACAGGCCCGAGATCAGCGCGGCTTCATAGGCCAGGGCGAGCGGCGCGATCTCGGCGTACAGGCGCCGTCCCTCGGACGTCAGGTCCAGTACGTGGCTGCGCCCGTCGGCCTTGTTCTCGGCTCGCGTCACCAGGCGGCGCTTCGTGAGGCCCTGGGCGGCCCGGCTGACCGTCACCTTGTCCATCACCGTGCGGGCGACGATCTGAACCTGGGTCAGGCCGCCGTCCTCGGCGAGGACGCAGATCACCCGCCACTGCGGCACGGTCAGGCCAAAGCGGTCCTCGTAGGCCCGCGCGATCAGCCCCGAGACGGCGTTGGAAGCCACCGAGAGGCGGTACGGCAGGTAGCTGTCGAGCCGCAGGCCGGCGTCCAGGTCCGGCCCGCCCTCCTGTCGGATCACGCTCATGCCGGCGCCACCTCCTGCTCGATGGCGCCGAAGATGGAATGCCGGCGCGCGTCGACCATCTGGATCCGCACCACATCGCCGTGGCGCAGGAACGGGGTCGAGGGTTTGCCGTCCAGGATCGTCTCGACGGTCCGCACCTCGGCCAGGCACGAATAGCCGAGGCCGCCCTGGGCGATCGGCTTACCCGGACCGCCGTCGGGTCCGCGGTTCGACACGGTCCCCGAGCCGATGATGCTGCCCGCCGAGAGCGCCCGGGTCTTGGCCGAGTGGGCGATCAAGGTCCCGAAGTCGAAGGTCATGTCGACGCCAGCGTCGGCCTCGCCGAGCGGCTTGCCGTTGAGTTCCACCTCCAGCTTGCCGTGCAGCTTGCCGTCCTTCCAGTTCGGCAGGGCGTCGGGCGTCACCGCCACCGGCGAGAAGGCGCTGGCGGGTTTCGACTGGAAGAAGCCGAAGTTCTTGGCGAGCTCGGCGGGGATCAGGTTCCTGAGGCTGACGTCGTTGCACAGCATCACCAGGCGGATGGCGGCCAGCGCCTCCTCGCGGGAGGCGCCCATCGGCACGTCGCCCGTGATCACCGCGATCTCGCCCTCCATGTCGCAGCCCCAGGCCTCGTCCTTCAGAGGGATGGGGTCGCGCGGCCCCAGGAACCCGTCGGACCCGCCCTGGTACATCAGCGGATCGGTCCAGAAGCTCTCGGGCATGTCGGCGGCGCGGGCCTGACGCACCAGGGCCACGTGGTTCACATAGGCCGAGCCGTCGGCCCACTGGTACGCCCGCGGCAGCGGGCTCATGGCCTCGTGCTCGTGGAAGCGCGCCTTCGGCACCGATCCGTGCTCCAGGCTCTCGGCTAGGCCCCGCAGCTCGGGCTCGCACCGCGCCCAGTCGTCCAGCGCGTCCTGCAGCGTCAGGGCGATGCGGTCCGCCGGCGAGTACCAGGCCAGGTCGTTCGAGACGACCACCAGGCGGCCGTCACGGCCCCCCTTCAGCGACGCCAGCTTCATTCGGCACTCCCATCCCTGACTATCGTTGCAGCCCTGCGCACCCCGGACTCGTAGGCGCGCGGCTCGTAGACGGTGACCTCCACCCGGATGTCGCCGCCAGCTTCAGTGTCCCACATGTAGGCCCGTTCGAAACAGGCGTCCCGTCCGCCGGGCGTAGTGCCCTCGAAGGTGTCGCCCCAGGGCGTGACCTCGACAAGCTGGCGCCAGCCCAGGGTCAGGGCGCGGGCCAGCTCGTCTTCCGCGGCGGCCGCGAGGTCCTCGTCCAGGCTCACGCGCCCTTCCAGCTATCCACGTAGGCCGGGTTCTCGACGGTCGACGCGGCGTCGCCGATGTCGAGCGGGTCGCGGGTGTCGATCATCACGGCGTACTCGTCGGTCGCCGGCTTGGGCTGCGTCAGCATGTTCTTCAGCGCCTTCGGGTGCGGCCCGTGGGTGAAGCCGGACGGGTGGAAGGTCATCATGCCCGCCTCGATGTGGTCCCGGCTGAAGAAGTCGCCCGCGTGGTAGAACAGCACCTCGTCGTAGTCGTCGTTGTTGTGGAAGAACGGGATCTTCAGCGCGCCCGGATCGGTCTCGAAGGGCCGCGGCGCGAAGGTGCAGACGACAAACCGGTCCGACACGAAGGTCGAATGGACGCTGGGCGGCAGGTGGTAGCGATGGCTGATCACCGGCCGGATGTGCCTCACGTTCAGCCGCGCCGGCGCCAGGTCGCCGTGCCAGCCGACCGCGTCCAGTGGGTTGTAGGGATAGGTCACGGTGGAGACCTGGCCCCGCTTCTTGATGTCGACCCGGACCTCGCCCGGCTCCTCCTGGTGGGCGCGGAAGGCCGCGTCCATGACCGGCGTGTCCAGCAGCGCCGGGTCGAACAGCGCATGCCCACCCATCAGCCCCTTGTCGGGCAGCTTGTAGTGGGCGTTGGTGGCCTCGATCATCAGGACCGCCGTGGGCGAGGCGGGCCGCAGCCGCCACATGGTCCCGCGGGGCAGATAGAGGTAGTCGCCGGCCTCATAGGCGATGCGCCCGAAGTCCGAGTAGAGGTCGCCCTCGCCCTGGTGCACGAACAGGAGCTGGTCGCCGTCGGCGTTGCGGGCCAGAGCCGGCATGGCCTCCGCCAGCTTCCAGAACCGCATCTCGCAGGCGTTGTTGCGCAGGATCACGCCGGCAGCCCAGGGGGACGGATCGGCGGCGTTCAGCCGGGCCAGGTCGAAGGCGCGGGGGCGAAGCGGCCCCTCAAATGTGGTCCAGCCCGTCGGTGGGCGGCGGTGGTGCAGGAAAGCGGCGGGGCCAAAGAAGCCCTCCTTGCTCATCTCGCGCTCATAGGTGCCCTCGGGCAGGTCGGCGTGCGCCTGCCGCGAGTGGTCGCCCTGCGCCCCCCGTACGGGAATCCAATCGCCCTTCGCCATCACGGATCATCCTTGTAGACGCCGACGACGAGCGGTTCGCCCTCGGCGATGCGGGCCCGATACATGCCCGAGGTGTTGAAGCTCCACGCCATCTGGCCGTCGGGCGCCACGGCGATGACGCCGCCGTCGCCGCCCAGCGCCGTCAGCTCGTCCTGAACGACCTGATCGACGGCCGCCTGCAGCGACAGGCCGCCGTGCTGGACGCGGGCGCAGATCTCGTGGGCGACGCCCAGCCGGATGAAATACTCCCCCGCCCCGGTGCAGGAGACGGCGCAGGCCTTGTTGGAGGCGTAGGTCCCGGCGCCGATGATCGGTGAATCTCCGACCCGTCCCCAGCGCTTGGCGTTGGTGCCGCCGGTGGAGGTGCCGGCCGCGACGTCGCCGTGCGCGTCCAGCGCCACGACGCCGACGGTGCCGTACTTGCCCTCCTCGTGGACCAGGGCGGCCTTGCCGGCGGCCTCCGCGGGCGCGCCGGCCGGGCGCGCCGGAACGGGCAGGCCCTGGCGGGTCAGCGCCTTCTCCAGCGAGCACCAGCGCCGCTCGGTGAAGAACCAGGCGGGATCCACCTGCTCCAGGCCCTGACTGCGGGCGAAGGCCTCGGCGCCCTCCCCGCCCAGCATCACGTGACTGGAGCCTTCGATCACGGCGCGGGCGGCCGAAATCGGATGGCGTGTCGTGGTCAGGCCGGCCACGGCGCCGGCGGCCAGCGTCCGGCCATCCATGATCGAGGCGTCCAGCTCGATGCGCCCTTCGGCGGTGAAGGCCGCGCCCCGCCCGGCGTTGAACAGCGGGTCGTCCTCCAGCACGTGGATCGCGGCCTCGACCGCATCCATGGCCGAGCCGCCCGCCCGCAGCACGGCGGCGCCGGCCTCGGCCGCCGCGGCCATCGCCTCGCGATAGGCGGTTTCCTGCTCAGGCGTCAGCTGCTCGCGGGTGATCGAGCCGGCGCCGCCATGCGCCACCAGGGCCCAGCGCGGCGCCATCCGTCAGGCCTTCGCCGGCAGGACGCCCCGACGGATCTGGTCCAGCTCGATCGACTCGAACAGGGCCTTGAAGTTGCCCTCGCCGAAGCCCTCGTTGCCCTTGCGCTGGATCAGCTCGAAGAAGATCGGTCCGATCATGTTCTCGGTGAAGATCTGCAGCAGCAGGCCCTGGCCCTCGCTCGGCGCGCCGTCGATCAGGATGCGGTTGGCGCGAAGGCGCTCCACGTCCTCGCCGTGGCCCGGCAGACGCGCGTCGATGCCGTCGAAGTAGGTGTCGATGGTGTCCTGGAACTTCACGCCGCGGCGCCGCATCGTCTCCACCGCGTGGAAGATGTCATCGGTCCCGAGGGCCACGTGCTGGATCCCCTCGCCCTTGTAGTCCTTGAGGAACTCCTCGATCTGCGAGTGCTCGTCCTGGCTCTCGTTCAGCGGGATGCGGATCTTGCCGCAGGGGCTGGTCATGGCCTTTGAGACCAGGGCCGTCTGCTTCCCCTCGATGTCGAAGTAGCGGATCTCGCGGAAGTTGAAGATGCGCTCGTAGAAGTCGGCCCACGTCACCATGTGGCCGCGATGGACGTTGTGGGTCAGGTGGTCGAGATAGGTCAGGCCGACGGCGTTCTTCGCCATCGCCTCCTCGGCGCCCGGGATGGCCACGAAGTCGACGTCGTAGATCTCCTGCGCGCCGTAGCGGTCGACGAGATAAAGGTTCGACCCGCCGATGCCCTCAATGGCGGGGATGTTCAGCTCCATCGGACCGACCGGCCCCTGCACGGGCTTGGCGCCACGCTCGACCGCCAGCTTGAAGGCCTTGGCCGCGTCGCGGACGCGGAAGGCCATGGCGTTGGCCGAGGGCCCGTGGGCGGCGCGGAAGTCGGCGGCCTGGCCGGCCGGCTCCATGTTGAGGATGAAGTTGATGTCGCCCTGGCGGAACCGCAGCACGTTCTTGGAGCGGTGCTTCGCCACGGCGGTGAAGCCCATCATCTCGAACAGGGCCTTCAGCCGCTCGGGCTCGGGCGAGGTGAACTCGACGAACTCGAAGCCGTCGGTGCCCAGCGGGTTGTCGAACAGGTCGCGGGCGGCGGCCGGGGTCTGGATGTTCATCGTCGATCTCCGTTGACGCGCTCAACTAGTATCACATGAAACCAGTTTGCAAGTGCAGACCAAAGGTGAAACGCACCGGGACGACTTTCGGCACGAGCCCTGCTAGGCAGGGCTCAGATTTCCCCCAACTGGACAGTGCATGTTCCGCAAGATGTACGAATGGGTGATGCGGCTCGCGGGCTCGCGTCACGCGCCGGCCTCGCTCGCCGTGATCTCGTTCGCCGAGAGCTCATTCTTCCCGATCCCCCCCGACGTGATGCTGGGCCCCATGGTCCTGGCGAACCGCAACAAGGCCTTCGTCTATGCGGGGATCTGCACGATCGCGTCCGTGCTGGGCGGGCTGCTCGGCTACGCGATCGGCCTGTGGCTGGAGCCGGTGGGCCAGACGATTCTGCGCCTGTTCGGCCATCCCGAGGGCCAGGCCGAGTTCGAGAAGTGGTTCGACCAGTGGGGCCTCGCGGTCATCCTCATCAAGGGCCTGACGCCGATCCCGTACAAGCTGGTGACCATCACGGCGGGGCTGGCCCACTTCGACCTCTTCACCTTCGTCTGGGCGTCGATCGTCACCCGAGGCGCGCGCTTCTTCATGGTGGCGGCGGTCCTGAAGTACTTCGGGGAGGCCATGCTGAAGGAGTTCGAGCGGCGCCTGAACCTCTACAGCGTGCTGCTGCTGATCCTGCTGGTCGGCGGCATCGTCGCACTGAAGGTCTTTTTATAGGCGGACGTTTGGGCTCATATCCGCGCCGATGCTGAACCTCTTCCTCGATCGCTGGCGGCTCGTGGCGCTTCTCGTGGCCGCCGGCATGCTGGCCACGGCGCATGCCTTCGAGACCTTCGGCGGCTATGCGCCGTGTACGCTGTGCCTGCGGCAGCGCGAGGTCTACTGGACCATCCTGGGCCTAGGCGCGGCGTTCATGGTGATCGTGCGCATGCCCGGCGGCCCGAACTGGCGCGCGGCGACGTGCTGGGTGCTGGGCCTCGCCTTCCTGGTCGGGGCGGGGATCGCGATCTACCACGCGGGCGCCGAGTGGAAATTCTGGCCTGGGCCCCAGGCCTGCGCCTCGGCCGGGGCGGGAGGCGTGAGCGCCGCCGACATGGCGGCCTTCCTGGCGGGCGAGAAGGTGAAGCCGCCGGCCTGCGACGAGGCGCCGTGGGTTTTCGCCGGCCTCTCCATGGCGGGCTGGAACGCCTTGATCTCGCTCGGCCTTGCGGCGTTGAGCGCGTTGGCCGCCATCCGGGAGCATCGCAAGCTATGACCGAAAAGCCGATCCCCCCGCGCCCCGGCCGGGGCGCTTCCGCCGCCCGCCTCGCCGAGATCCTGCGCGTGGACCACGCCGGCGAGCTTGGCGCCGTGCACATCTATCGCGGCCAGCGCGCCGTCCTGGGCGTCGCGCGCGGCAAGGGCCGCATCGCCGGCCAGCTCGCGCACATGGAGGCGCAGGAGGCCGAGCATCTCGCCCGCTTCGACAAGCTCCTGACCCAGCATCGCGTCCGGCCCACCGCCCTCACCCCGCTCTGGCGGCTGGCCGGCTTCGCCCTCGGCGCGGGCACCGCCCTGCTGGGCGAGAAGGCCGCCCATGCCTGCACCGAGGCGGTCGAGACGGTGATCGAAGGCCACTACGCCGGCCAGATCGCCGAACTGGCGGAGCAGGATCCCGAACTCGCCGCCGAACTCTCCAAGTTCCGGGACGAGGAGCTCGAGCACCGAGACCTCGCGGTCGATGAAGGCGCACGCGAGGCGCCGGGCTACGGCCTGCTTTCCGCAGTCATCGGAGCCGGCTGCCGCGCCGCCATCAAGATCAGCGAGAAAGTCTAGGCGGCGCTGCGCGACGTCGACGAGAACCGGGCCGCGTCCGCCTCCAGGGGCAGGTCCAGCCCGTTCGCCACATAGGCCACCATCCGGTAGAACCCGCACAGCAACAGGATCTCTAGCACCTGGGCGTCGTCATAGTGGGCGCGCAGGTCCGCGAACTGATCGTCGTCGAGCCTCGCGCCGGCGTTCAGGGCCTCTACCGCCTGCAACAACGCCCGCTCAGCCGGGCTCCACAGCGGCGAGAGCGAGCCGGCGCCGGCGGTAGCCGCGACCTCGTCCGGGGTCAGCCCCGCCGGTTCCGCGAAGATCGCCACGTGCACGCCCCACTCGTACTCGCAGCCGGCCAGGGCGCAGGTGCGGTCGATGACCAGCTCCCGCTCCCGCAGGCTGAGCGGCCCGCGATCCAGCAGTGATCCCGCCCGGAACTTGCGCCACGCCCGCTCGCTCGTCGCCAGGGTGCGAAACAGCATCAACGGCGGCGCGCCCTGCATCACGGCGTCGAAGCTCGCCTGGATCTCGGCGGGATAGGGCGGGTCCAGCGGCGCGATCCTTGGCATCGGCGCAGCTCCTTGCTACGGTTTCAGTAGCATGAACGCTACATTTTCCGTAGCGCCCGTCAAGCCATGACCGGCGCTCCTGTCCGCGGCTCGCGCACCGGCCGCCCGATCATGGCGCTGCTCGACCTGCTGGGTCGGCGCTGGACGCTGCGAATCCTGTGGGAGCTGCGCGGCGGCCCGCTGACCTCCCGCGCGCTGCGGGCGGCCTGCGACGAGGCCTCTCCCACGGTGCTGCAGGCCCGGCTTTCCGAACTGAGGGGCGCCGGGCTCGTCGATCATGCGCCTGGGCGAGGCTACGGCCTGACCGATCAGGGAAGCGAACTGCTGGCCGCCTTCATGCCGCTCTACGACTTCGCCGAGCAGTGGGCGAAGCCTGTGGACGAGCCGCCAACGACGGGTTGAGCCGACTCGAAAAAACAGCCGGTATGCAGTAGTCACACGGCTGGAGTTCTGCTTTTGTTCACATCAGGGAGTCAGGCGATGGCGGACGGAAGCAGACAACTGGTACGGGATTGGGCCTATGGCGAAGCGCGCCTGGGCTGGGCCACGGCGGCGCGCTCCAGCCTCTGGGCGCGGTGCGGCTGCGGGCGCGAGGCGGCGATCGATCCCCACCCCTGGCTGAGCCAGGGACTGAGCCGTCAGACGCTGCATGACCTGGAGCACCGGCTGCGCTGCGTCTGCGGCGCGCGCCAGGCCAGCCTGGAGATCCGCGGCCTGGCCGAGGCGCCGGGTGGCGGCGCCGGCGGGATCCACGTCTTCCGTTAGACGCGCACCCGGACCGGCTGATAGCGCGCGCGACGCAGGGCTGCGCCGGCAAAGCCGAAGCCGGCGATGAGCATCACCCACGTCGAGGGCTCGGGAATGGCGCCTGCGAACGCGAAGCTCTGGCGCGCGCGGCTGGTGCCGTACTTGCCCGTCTCGGTGATGAAGTTGATATCGCTGCGGACCGGGCCGTAGCCGGTCAGGTTCGACAGGTAGTTCGCCCCCGAGTAGGCGGAGATGTAGCTGTTCACCGCCGCCGTGCCGCTGGTCACGGTGTAGCCCGGATTGATGACCTGCCAGATCGCTCCCTGCAGACCGGCCAGGCGATTGGTCCGGTCCGTGGTGTTGGGGGCTTGCTCGAACATGGCCGTCCCGTAGTTCACGAGGCGCCCGACCTGGGTGATCTGGCCCTGCGTCAGGGCCGTGCCGCCCACGAACGGCGTTGTCGTCAGGTACTTGGAGTTGGTCGTCAGGTCGTAGTTGTCGTCGTACTTCAGGTTCAGCGTGCCGAGGCTGATGCTGTGGAAGATGTCGACGCAGAAGCCCAGGAAGTCGGCCGACGGGCCGGTGGCGTCCGTCCCCTCGAACGCCGTGAACTGGATCGGCCCCAGATAGACGTTCTGGTGGAAGCCGCCCGGGCCGTTGATGCTGGCGGTCCGCGACGTGTTCATCGTAGCCGATTGCAGGAAGTACTGCGCGGCCTGGCCCGGCGTGGCCAGCGCCACGCCACAGGCGAAGGCGGCGATCACGGCGGCGCCCTTCAGGGCGCGAGTGGCGTCGGTGAATGCGCTGAATCGGGACACGTCGAGGCTCCTGCCTGGGTTTGGCCTGGCAAGGAGCAAGGGCGGCGCCAAAGGATGAGTGTCGGAAAGGTGCGGCTCCCCCGGCTTGGGGAAGATCAGGGGAGCCGCGTTCCGAGGACCGCCCGGGGGGGAGTGGCGGCCGGAGCTGTCGTCAGCCGGGCCCGTGGGGGAAGGAGGAGGGCCGCGTCGTCGACAATCACAGGATCGCGGCCCCTTGCGGCGGACGTTGGGCGCAAGCGTGACCTTTT
The DNA here is from genome assembly GCF_003254525.1 of Phenylobacterium kunshanense. Taxonomy (GTDB): domain Bacteria; phylum Pseudomonadota; class Alphaproteobacteria; order Caulobacterales; family Caulobacteraceae; genus Phenylobacterium; species Phenylobacterium kunshanense. The sequence goes on along the minus strand of NZ_QFYS01000004.1, from coordinate 6,357 downwards.
CGCCCCGCTTCCACCCACGCTCGCAACACAATGCCGCAATGTCGCCTCGCCGAGCACGGCTTCCAGGTCCATACCGCGACCGACGCCAAGGCGATGGACCGGGCGCACAGCGGCGAGGTCGAGCTCATCCAGGCTGGAGGCAGCCTCTTCGCGCGTCACGCTGCCCGCCCTCTGAGCTTCGGAACCGCCAGGGGCGCCCCGCGCTTGAAGCGGCAAGGAGATCCGCCATGACACCAGAAGTCCTTTGGGGCGTCGGCGCCCTCGTCCTCCTGGCCGTGATGGTCTGGGCCGCCACCCAGTACCACCGCCGCAACAAGGCCAACGACCCGCTCACCGAGGCCGCGACCCGTGAGGAATACTCGCACCCCGACACCTATCCCGAGACGCGCGAGCGGCTGAAGGAGCACATCCGTCCCTCCTGACGCCGGCCGCCCGAAAACTATCGACACTCTTACTGCCATTATCTAGATTGCGTCCGGGCCCCTCCGGAACGCGTCGGCCGGACCGACGCGGCGGCGGGGCGGGAGGACGCACATGAAGCTGTGGACCTGGCTGGGCGTGGCCGTCCTGGGCGTGGCCCTGATCGCCGGCGCGGCGTTCCTGAACCGAGGGACGATCCTGTCGATGATCGCCCGCTCGCGGATGCCCGACGTGGCGCCCAACCGCGAGGTGGCCTGGGCCCAGGGTCCGGCGACGCCGCCGACCGGCGAGCGCCCCCCGAACGTGCTGTTCATCCTGGTCGACGACCTCGGCTACAACGACATCAGCTTCAATGGCGGCGGGGTGGCGAACGGCCTCGTCCAGACGCCGAACATCGACTCCATCGGCCGCCAGGGCGTCAGCTTCGCCAACGGCTACGCCGGCAACGCCACCTGCGCCCCCTCGCGCGCGGCGATCCTGACCGGCCGCTACGCGACCCGCTTCGGCTTCGAGTTCACGCCGGCCCCCGTCGCCTTCGAGCGGATGGTCGGCACCGAGGCCGAGCCCGGCGCGATCGTGAAGCCGAAGTTCTTCAAGGACCGGCTGGCCGACATGCCCCCCGGCAGCACGGCGTCCAACCCGGAAGCCGTCAACGTGCTCAGCATGCCCACCGGCGAGGTCACCATCGCCGAGGTCCTGCAGGCGCGCGGCTACCACACCCTGCACTTCGGGAAATGGCACCTGGGCGGCGCCAAGGGCTCGCGGCCCGAGCAACAGGGCTTCGCGGAAAGCCTCGGCTTCATCGCCGGCGGCTCCATGTACCTGCCCGAGAAGCATCCGGACGTGGTCAACTCCAAGCAGCCGTGGGACGCCATCGACCGCTTCCTGTGGCCGAACCTGCCCTACATGGTCCAGTACAACGGCTCGGCCTTCTTCGAGCCGCGCGGCTACATGACCGACTACCTCACCGACGAGGCGATCAAGTCGATCAAGGCCAACCGCAACCGGCCCTTCTTCATGTATTTCGCGCCCAACGCGCCACACACGCCGCTGCAGGCCAAGAAGGCCGACTACGACGCCCTGCCCCAGATCCAGGACCACCGCACCCGCGTCTACGGCGCGATGATCCGCAACCTCGACGCCAACATCGGCCGGCTGCTGCAGACGCTGAAGGACGAGGGGCTGGACCAGAACACCCTGGTGATCTTCACCACCGACAACGGCGGCGCGGGCTACGTCGGCCTGCCCGACGTCAACAAGCCCTATCGCGGCTTCAAGTCGACCTTCTTCGAGGGCGGCATCCACGCGCCGTTCTTCATGCGCTGGCCCGGGATGATCGCGCCCAACTCGCGCTACCCCTATCCGGTCGGCCACGTGGACATCTTCGCCACCGCCGCTGGCGCCGCCCGGGCCCAGGTTCCCGCGGACCGCAAGATCGACGGCGTCGACCTGCTGCCTTACCTCCAGGGCCAGGCCCAGGGCCGGCCGCACCAGACGCTGTTCTGGCGCTCGGGCCAGTACAAGGCCGTGCTCGACGGCGACTGGAAGCTCCAGTCGAACGAGGCCCGGAACAAGGTCTGGCTCTACAACCTCGCGGCCGATCCCACCGAGAAGACTGACCTCTCCAAGGCCGAGCCCGCGCGCACCCAGGCGATGCTGGGGCTGCTCAAAGCCCAAGACGCCGAGAGCGCCAGGCCGATCTGGCCTTCGCTGCTGCAGGGGCCGGTGTTCGTCGACAAGCCTGGCGGCGTGAAGCAGCAGCCCGGCGACGAATATGTCCTCTGGGATAACTGACCGGAGCGGCCGCCGCCCTACTTGCCCGCGTAGTAGTCGACCGCCGCCTGCGCCGCGCGGTCGTAGGCCTCGAGCAGCGGGTCGGTAGCCGCCGATCCCGCCCCGTTCCGGGCCTTCAGGAAGTATTCCTCATAGCGGGCGAAGGCCGCGCGGCAGAGCTCGTCCCGCTTGGGATCGCCGTAGTTGGACTTGAACGTCCGGTGGTTCTCCCACCCGTAGCCGACGCAGGCGGCCTCGCCGTCCAGCCAGTCCAGCCGCCCCTGGTGCGCGTCGGCGATGCGCTTGGAGACGCTGACCGGCTGGGCCGCGACCGGCGTGGAGTACGCCCCGTCGCGCACGCCTTTCTCGATCTCTTCGGCCTGGCTGATCAGCGAGGCGATGTCCTCGGGCGGCAGGCTGTCCTTCATCTGCTCGGCCTGGGTGCGGAGCTGTTTGGCGAGGTTCAGCATCTGCTGCGAACTGCCCTGGGCCAGGGCGGCAGAGGGGGCGAGGAGGGCGAAGATCAGGGCAAGATGCCGAAGGCGCATCCGGAAGGTCTCTCTGGCTGGAATTGGGTGACGGCGCGACCGAACCGCGGCCGCCCGCATTCTACGGCAGAATGCGGGTCTTGGACGTCATGGCCAAGCCAGTTGTGACATCCGCCCCGCCTAGAACCCCACGCCGGGCTTTGTGCGGATGTTGAGCTGGCCCGCCAGACCCGCCTTCCGATGATGCTCGATGGCGTGCATCTCGGGCGACATGGCCATGGCCTGGAAGGCGGCCAGCGAGGGGTACTCCGCCAGCGCGACCGCGTCCCACAGGTCCTCCACCTCGCCCAGCAGCAGACCGGTCACCCGGCCGCTGTAGCGGATATTCCCGCCCAGGTTCTCCACCAGCACCCGCACCGCCTCGCCGTAGCGGCCATAGGCCTCCGCGCCGGTCAGGTGCGCGTCCGAACCGTCCTCGTACTCGGCCCTGGGCTTGAACTTCAGCAGGTTGACCATAACGAAGGGCCCGTCCTCGGGCGCTCCGAAGAAGCCGGCGATCTGTTCCGGCCCGGGGAAGACGGCGTTCTCGACCTTCATCTGCGTGTCCCTCCTGCTCAGCCGCGGCGCCGGATCATGCCGTCGATCAGATCGACGATCTCGGCGGGGCTGTCCTCCTGCAGGAAGTGGCCGCCATGCAGCGTGACGTGCGGCTGGCCCTTGGTTCCCGGCACGCGGGCCTGGAACACGGCCTCGCCGCCCTTGGTGATCGGGTCGCCGTCGCTGAAGGCGGTGATCACCGGCTTGTCGAACGCTTCCAGCACCTTCCAGGCCGCCTTGTTCTCGGCCACCGAGGCGTGGTCGTCGGTGACCGGGACCAGGGTCGGGAACTGCCGGGCGCCCTCCTTGTAGGTCTCGTCCGGATACGGCGCGTCGTACGCCGCCATCTCCGCCGCCGAGAGCTCGCGCGCGCTGCCGCCGTTCAGCAGCATCCCGATCGGCATCTGCGGGACCGTCTGGCTGAACTGCAGCCAGGCCTTGAAGCCCTCGGTGATGGCGCCGCCGCCGGTCGGCAGCCCGGTGTTCGCCACCACCAGCCCCTCGAACCGCTCCGGGTAGGCCGCCACGAGGCGCAGGCCGATCAGCCCGCCCCAGTCCTGGCAGAACAGGGTCAGCCCCTTGAGGTCCAAGCCCGTCAGCCACTGGCTCATCCAGTGCACGTGGCGCTCGTAGGTGTAGTCCGCCCGGTCCGCCGGCTTGTCCGAGCGGCCGAAGCCGATCAGGTCAGGCGCAATCACGCGCCGCCCCTTCGCGACGAGCCCCTTGATGATGTGCCGGTAGAGATAGGCCCACGACGGCTCGCCGTGCATCAGCAGCACCGGGGCGCCGTCGCGCGGCCCCTCGTCCACATAGTGGATCCGCAGAACCGTGCCGTCGGCGTCGGTCACCTCGGCGTACTTCGGCGCATACGGCCAGTCGGCCAGCCCCTCGAACCGCGCGTCCGGCGTGCGGAGAACCTGCATGTCGCTTCCTCGAGACTTCGTTAGTGACACTATGAATGCCACTATCTGGTGTCGTCAAGCCGGATGGCGCTCGACAGGGACCGCCCGCCTGGGCGAGATGCGGGGGATGAGTCTCTCCACCGAGATCGACGGGCGCCGGCGCCGCGGCCAGGACAACCGGGCCCGGATTGTCGCCGCCATGCTCGACCTGATCCGCGAGGGCGCCATGACGCCCAGCGCCGAGCAGGTGGCGGCCCGGGCCGAGGTGGGGCTGCGTACCGTCTTCCGGCACTTCGACGACATGGACAGCCTCTATCGGGAGATGTCCGGCTTCATCGAGGCCGAGCTGCGGGCCATCGTCGAGCGGCCGTTCGCCGCCACCGACTGGCAGGGCCGCCTGGCCGAGCTGGTGGAGCGGCGGGGCGAGGCGTTCGAGCGGATCTCGCCCTTCAAGCGCGCGTCCGACACCGTCCGCCACCGCTCCCGCTTCCTGGCCGGCGACCACGGCAAGCTCGCCACCGCGCTCCGCGGGCTCCTGATGGCCGTATTGCCGCCCGAGATCGCCGCCGATCCGCTGAAGCTGGAGGCCCTCGACCTCCTGACCAGCTTCGAGGCCTGGACGCGCCTGCGCCTCGACCAGGGCCTGTCGCCGGACAAGGCTTGCGAGGTGCTGCAGTCGGCCGTGCTGAAGGTGGCGGGGCCTTAGGCCTCCAGCTCGATGTCCCAGTAGAGGTAGTCGAGCCAGCTTTCATGCAGGTGGTGCGGCGGGAAGCGGCGACCGCGTTCCTGCAGCTCGAAGGCGCTGGGACGCTGCGGCTTCAGCCGCGGGTGCATATGGGCCTCGTGCGGCGTGCGGCCGCCCTTGGCCAGGTTGCAGCGGGCGCAGGCGGTGACGATGTTTTCCCAGGTGGTCCGCCCGCCCCGCGAGCGCGGGATCACGTGGTCGAAGGTCAGGTCCTCGCCCGTCGTGCAGTACTGGCAGGTGAAGCTGTCGCGCAGGAACAGGTTGAAGCGGGTGAAGGCCGGCGGTCGATCCTGCGGCACATAGCTCTTCAGCGAGACGACGCTGGGCAGCTTCATGGAGAAGGACGGGGAGCGGACCTCCTGGTCGTAGGTGGAGACCACGTCCACCCGATCGAGGAACACCGCCTTGATCACCTCCTGCCACGGCCACAGCGACAGGGGATAGTAGGAGAGCGGCCGGAAGTCTGCGTTGAGCACCAGACAGGGCCAGCCGGAGGGCGCAGCCTTAAGCACCTGCATGGCAGGGCCTCCTCGGCGCGCGGGCGTCTATGACGTTCGACTTGGGACTGAAGACGCACCCCCAACGAAACGGAATTCGACGAACTGGGGAAAACTATAGGCCCGATTCGGAGACAACTCTACGACGGCTGGGTAGGTGAAAGGCCATTCGCCTCGCCCCGTTTCCGAGGGGGCGAGGCCTAGGCGCGGCGCATGGGTCAGGCGCCGAGGACGGCGGTCGCGCCGGCGACAGTGAAGGTCAGGGCCAGCGCCGCGAAGGTGACGACCACGTCGAGCAGACGGTTCACAGCCATTTGGAATCTCCTTGTCTCATCGTCCGGACCGCGGCCATCCGCGAGTCATCTGGACGCTGTTTAGATAACACGTATCTGAACGATGTCTAGATAGTCGTTTTTGCCAGCCCGCTATGCGTCTCCGCATAGGTCGGGAGGGCGTCTCAGACGCGCCCAAAAGAAAAGGGGCCCGGATGGACCCCTCTCCGTAAGACCGGGACGTGGGGAGCTTCGGTCAGACCCCCAGGCCCGCCGTGCCGCCGGCGGCGATGAAGCCGAGGAACAGCAAGAACGAGGGGACCAGCCGCTCGAGGTTCGCGAGAGACATGACACACACCTTGAAGTTGGGACCCGCGCCTGGGGTGGGGCGCGGATCGTTCTGGGGAAACCCCGGGGGAGCGGGGCTGTCCGGTTCCGGACACCTATTGAGTACCAGAAACTAAACACTGCACAGATCAGCGATTTCGCCTGACGGCTATGCGGTTCTGCACAAGGCCCCCTCAGGCGACCTTGAGATCCTCCCCCACAGGGGGAGGTGGCCCAAAGGGCCGGAGGGGGTTCACGCCCGCGGCGTCTCAGTCTTCCTCTTCCAGCCGAGCCCAGATCGTACGCGCAGCGTCGTCCACGCTGCGCAGCACCAGC
>NZ_QFYS01000038.1 GCF_003254525.1 Phenylobacterium kunshanense | reverse complement strand
CTCTGACCTACGTTCCCATCTCGGAGCAGGGCTACTGGCAGTTCACCATGGCTGGATCCTCCATTGACGGTTACTCGCTGTGTGATGATTGCCAGGCTATTGCCGATACCGGCACCTCCCTGATCGTGGCTCCCTACAATGCTTACATTACCCTCTCCGAGATCCTGAACGTGGGTGAGGATGGCTATCTGGACTGCTCAAGCGTCAGCTCCCTGCCCGATGTCACCTTCAACATCGGTGGCACCAACTTCGTCCTGAAGCCCTCGGCCTACATCATCCAGTCGGACGGCAACTGTATGTCCGCCTTCGAGTACATGGGCACCGACTTCTGGATTCTGGGCGATGTCTTCATTGGCCAGTACTACACCGAGTTCGATTTGGGCAACAACCGCATTGGCTTCGCCCCAGTCGCCTAATTAACGATCC
>NZ_QFYS01000037.1 GCF_003254525.1 Phenylobacterium kunshanense | reverse complement strand
GCGGAAGACCTTGCCGATGGAGTCGGAGTGGCGGAACTCGGTGATGGCTCCCAGTCCGGTGTACTCGGACTTGCTGATGGCCTCGCCGCCCATGTCGATGACCTCCTGGACGATGTAGGCCTTGGATCCCGAGGCGAAGCCGTGGTCGGTGTTCAGGTTCTTGAGACGGCCATAGATGACGGCCAGGTCGGCGGGCCACATGTGCTTGGCGGCGTCCACGCGGAATCCGGCCACGCCGAGGTCAATCAGATGGTCCAGGAACTCGACCACCTTGTCCTGCACGTAGGAGTTGCCCTGGTTGAGGTCGCGCAGACCGACCAGCTCGCAGTTGCGCACCTCGTTGGCGTCGTTGTAGTTGCTGATGGCGCAGGTCGGGTTGAAGTCCAGCGAGGAGTAGGGCACTCCGGGATAGCTCTTGCTGCTGGGGCTGGCGGTGCTGCCGC
>NZ_QFYS01000036.1 GCF_003254525.1 Phenylobacterium kunshanense | reverse complement strand
CCGCTCGTCGTCGCGCCTGAGCTCTCCGACGACGCCGAGCTCTCCTCGTACCCATCCGGTGAGCACCGCGGGCGCGCGGGTCAGGCTTTCGGGATTTTGTTGATGCGGGCCGCGGCGGAGTTGCGGCGGGCGGCCATCCGGCCGAGGGCGAACCTGATCGGCAGGTCTTCGAAGGTGTCGGGGTTGTAGTCGTCGAGCCAGGCCGTGGCGTCGGCGTGGTTGGGGTGTTTGGGATCGGCGCGGGCGTCGAGCAGGTCGTAGAAACCGGGGACGCCGCCGCAGTCTTCCGGCGGGCCGTTGCGCTCGCCGGCGAGGTAGCGGGGATAGCGGACGGCCGGTGCGCCGGGACGAATGTTGCTGACGACGATCCTGTGCTCCCAGCTGTCGCCGAAGTCGTAGGTGTAGTCGATGATGGTCTTGCCGGGCCCGAGCACCTCGCACAGGCGGACCTTGGCCGCGTCCTTGCGGGGCTCGGTCCCCCAGTCCTCGTCCATCGGCAG
>NZ_QFYS01000003.1 GCF_003254525.1 Phenylobacterium kunshanense | reverse complement strand
CCGCGCAGCCGTAAGGCTCTGGGGGACACGGCCCCTCCACCGACAGCCCGCCTGGCGCGGCTACGCCAGGCGGGCGTCCCGGAAGACGTCGCCACTGTAGCAGCCAGCCAACAAACAAGGGGGACCGGCCGCCGAGCCGCAGGCGAAGAGCGGCTGGTGGAGGGGGCGGGCGGGCGGCACAGCCTTGCGACGCACCGTGATCACCAGCCGCGCACGCGCGATGCGCAAGGCGATGACCGAGCCCGAGGTCATTCTGTGGAGCCGTCTCCGCGGACGCTCAGGCGAACTTCCGACCTTCCGCCGGCAGCATCCGTTCGGCTCGATCATCCTCGACTTCTACTGCCCGAAGTTGCGGCTCGCGCTCGAGATCGACGGTTCGACACACTGGGACGACGATGCGCAGCTGAGGGACGCCGCGCGCGACCGATGGCTGGCCAAGCAAGGCGTGCAGGTCCTCCGCTTGCCTGCGTCCCGCGTCTACCGCGATCTCGCCGGTGTCATGGACGAAATCGCCCTGAAGGCGGCTGAGGTCGAACGCAGCCGAAAGGCCTGAGCGGCCGCTCGCCCCCTCCACCCCGCGCTCTGCGGCGCGCGGTCCCCCTCCCGCCGCTTCGCGGGGGAGGTGAGCGGTCGCCTCCCACCCCTCTGCGAAGTTCCGAACGTCCGCATACCGGAGTGTCGTAGACGCGATCGGCCTGGCGAACCCCAGTGATCGCCTGCGCCTGCGGCGTGTCAGCTGGGGGCCCGCAACGAGCGCTTGCATCCTCCGGAGCGTGCGCTAGCCTGAAGCCATGTCAGAGACTGTGGGAACCTGCTGAGCAGACGCGAGACGCGCTGCAGCAATTGCGAGGGTCGCAGGATCGCGCCCCTTGACCGCCTGCCATTCGAATTCCCCACAGGTTCACAATCATGCAAATCCGACAGGAGCGTCCTGGGGACGCCACCTTCATCCGCGCGCTCACCGACGCGGCGTTCAAGGACATGCCTTTCAGCGACCAGACCGAAGCCAAGGTCGTCGATGCGCTGAGGGCGGCCGGGGTCCTGACCCTATCGCTCGTCGCCACCGAGGGCGGCGACGTGATCGGCCACGTCGCCTTCTCGCCGGTCACCATCAATGGACGCGCCGGCGACTGGTATGGCCTGGGGCCCGTATCCGTCTGGCCGGATCGTCAGCGCGCAGGCGTCGGCCAAGCCCTCATCCGCGACGGACTGGATCGTCTCCGGTCGATGGGCGCGGGCGGGTGTGTCCTCCTCGGCGCCCCAGCCTACTACCACCGGTTTGGGTTTGAGAGCGATCCGGACCTCTACACCCCGGACGCGCCGCCCGGAGCCTTCCAGCGCCTCAGCTTCAACGGCTCCCGGCCAACAGGCGAGGTGCGCTTCCACCCCGCCTTCGACGTTCAATAGACCAAGCGGAGCGGCCCTCGCTCGGGGGCCGCTCCCCACCCCGCACAGTATCGTCCCGCACAGTATCGTCCCGCACAGTATCGTCCCGCACAGTATCGTCCCGCCGGCTTCGCGATCACCGAGAGACGGGCGGACGAGGGACGGGCTGGCGCCGAACGGCCTCCGCCCGCACCCACCAATCGACCGTAGTGAAATCTTACCAAATTCGCGCGCGTCCGTCAAGAACAAATTGGCAACATTTCACCCCTTGAATCTTTCGCCTCGCCGCCCAAATCCTCGCCGTCCGCGCGCGAGCCTCCGTCGTGCGCGGGCTCAGGCGAAAGGAAACGAGCAGGAGATTCAACCTCATGCGCCTTGCGACTTCAGACGAGGCCATCCGCCGCGAAGGGCTCGCCGCGGCTCTCGACCGCTGCCTCCGCCCCGGCGTGGGCTTCCTCCATCCCCGCGACGTCCTCAAGGATCCCTTCCTCGACATCGGCGAGAAGCGGGCCGTCCTCGCCTCCTGGGCGTCGGACGCCTCGGCCGTGCAGGATGAACCGCGCCTGCGCTGGCTGCTGGGCACGCCCGAGCCGGTGCCGCTGGCCGAGGTGCGGGAAGCCCTCGACCGCCTCGACCGCGAAGCCGGCGCCGGCCACGCCTGAGAGGGCCCGACTGAGAGGTGCGACGGGCGCCCGCGCTCAGCGGACGCCGACGATCTCGGCGTCCGCGCCGTTGATCACGACCTCGTCGCCGACGCGCTTGCCCATCACCGCCTTCGCCAGCGGCGAGACGTGGGAGACGCTGCCCGCCGCCGGGTCGGCCTCGTCCTCGCCGACGATGCGGAAGGCCTGGCGGCGGCCGTCCTCGCGCTCGATCTCCACGGTGCGGCCGAACTGGGCGACGCCCGCCTCCGGCGCCGGCTCGAGCAGCTGGGCGCTGGCCCGGCGGGCGGACCAGTAGCGCAGGTCGCGCGTGGCCCGCGCCATGGCCGTGCGGTCCGCCGCCAACCCGCCCTCGGCCTGGGCCGCCGCATAGGCGGCGCGGGCGGCCGCGAGCTCGGCCTCGATGGCGGCCAGGCCCGTGGCGGTGACGAGGTTCGGGTGCGGCGAGATCGGACGGTCGGGCAGGTCTGCCGCCTGCGCCTCGTAGTCCTCTTCTCGGGTGAATGCGACGGCCATGGCGTTCATCTAGGTCCTGGGGCCGCCGACGGAAAGGCCGACGCGCCTGCCGGCTTCAACGCGCATCCCCGGCCAGGATATCCAGCGCCACCTTCAGCACCGCCTCCAGCCGCGCGGCGTCCCGGTCGCCGCCCGCCGCCTCGCGGGGCGTCTTCTCCTCGCCGCAGATCAGGTCGCAGGCGGCCACGAGGTCGGGCTGACGGCACAGCCGGCGGCGGAACGCGTCCAGCCGTCGGCGCGCCGCCTCCGTGCCCTCCCCGTGCGCCAGCACCTCGCTGAGCGCCGGCGCCACGAACGCGCCACGCACGCGCTCGCCCAGGGTCGAGGGGATCGACGCCTCCAGCTTCACGCGCCGGTAGGCCTGCCCGTAGCGCTCGCCGGCGGCCCGGGCCGCCGCATCGATCCGCCCCTTGCCCGCCAGCCAGTCCAGCCCGCTCTGCCGCCGGTAGGGCTGGACGCAGGTGCGGTTGCGCCGCGGCCGGAACTCGGCGATCGCCTCGCCCCGCGCCCGGGACAGGGCCACCGTTTCGGCCACCCCGGCGTTCACCGCCGCGGCCTCGGCCTGGGCCTTTGCCTCCTGCTCGATGCGCAGCAGGCGGTCCCGCGCCACGTTCGATGCATCCCTCATCGCGGCGCCCCTCGGGCCACCACCGCGTCGGCGAGGCGATAGACCGCCTCGGACGCCTCGGCCTCGCCCTCGATCACCACCAGGCCGGCCGCCGTATGGGCCAGCAGCTCGCGCAGGAACCGGCCGCGCTCCTTCGGCTTTCGCCGGCTCAGCTCTGCCGCCACCAGGCTTGCGGCGTCGGCCCGCCCGCTCATCGCGACAGCACCGGATAGCCGCCCTGGGCCTGCACCGCCGCGACGTGGCGGTCGTGCCGGGCGAAACGGGGCCGCTCGGAATCGCAGCCCGCGCCCGGCCGCGCCACCCTCAGCAGCGCCTCCAGCACCTGCCCACGTCCGGAACTGACGCCAAGCTCTGCGCAAGCTCGCGCCTGGGTAGCTCCGCTGTGACGGAGCACGGAATAGGTTTCTCGATCGATGTTCGCCATACGTTCTGTATGTAAGATACAGGCCATTGAGTCAAACATGTTGATATGTAACCTACAGCCATGGACGGTCGCGCCCAGAGGCTCCGGCAGGCCCGCATCGACAAGGGCTTCGACACGGCCGCCGCCGCGGCCGACGCCTTCGGCTGGAGCCGCAATACCTACGCCTCGAACGAGAACGGCAACGCGCCCTTCTCGTACCGCCGGGCCAAGGAGTACGCCGCCGCCTTCGGGGTCGCAGCGGAATGGCTGTACGATGCGGCGGGCCCCATGCACGGCGCTTCCGTCACGGGGCTGGTTCCGGTGATCGGTCACGTCGGGGCCAATCCGGACGGCACGGTCCTCTTCGCCCACGGGCAGGATCCCGCCGAGCTCGCGCCGATTCCGCCCGGCGGCACCGATATGGCCCGGGCGCTGAAGGTGGTCGGCCACTCCATGCGCGGCGTCGCCGACCAGGGCGCCCTCATCTATTTCGAGGACCAGCGCACGCCGCCGACGCCCGACATGCTGGGCCATGTCGTCGTGGTCGAGACCGACACCGACGAGGTGCTGGTCAAGCGCCTGCTGCGCGGCTCGCGCCCCGATCGCTTCGACCTGGAAAGCGTCGCCGGCCCCACGCGCCACGACGCCCGCCTGCGGTGGGCCGCCCACATCACCGCGATCATCCCGCCGTTCCAGGCCCGTCGCATCCTGCAGAGCGCGGCGTGATCGATAACGAACCTACAGCTACGCGCGGCACGCTTCCGTATCAAACCTGCGGAAGAGGCGATGTGTAACGAATTCCGTTTCGAGGATTCCCTCGCCGACCTGCTCGGCGCCTTCCGGGCGTTGCAGATCCCCCTCGACTGGGAAGGCGGCGCGCCGAACCTGGAGCCGCGCGCCTCGATCCGGCCCACCGATCCGGCCTATCTCATCGCCGGCCGGCCAGGCGGCGGGGGCCGGCTCCTGCAGCTGCGCTGGGGGTTCCCCGGCCCACGCGGCCCGATCATCAATTTCCGATCGGAGGGCCGGGCGCTAAGCCGCGGCCGCTGCCTGGTTCCGGCCAGTGGCTTCTTCGAGTTCACGGGTGCGAAATCGCCCAAGTCGAAGTGGGAGTTCACGCCCGACGGCGCAGACTTCCTGGCGATCGCCGGCCTGATCCGCGACGACCGGTTCACCCTGCTGACCTGCGCGCCCGGCCCGGACGTCGCGCCGTATCACGATCGCCAGATCGTGATCTTGTCGCGCGACCACTGGGGCGCCTGGCTGGATACGGATCATCCACAGCCGCCGATCGGGCCCTCGCCCGCCGGCAGCCTGAGGGTTAGGCAGATCCGCTAGATGCGCCCTGCTACGGCAGGTCTTCCGCCAGGATCGCCATTTCGAACATGAACGAGCCGTCCTCGTCCTCGTCCTGGAAGACGACGCCGATGAACTCCTCGCCGATGTAGACCTCGGCGGAATCCTTCTGCTTCGGCCGCGGCACGAGCGTGATCCGGGCGTTGGCGAAGGTCCCGCGCAGATAGCCTTCGATCCTGCGGATGGTCTTCTCGTCCACGCCTACGCTCCTCGGGGGTCAGTTGCGGGCGCGAACCTACAGAATGCCGCGCCCGGGCGAAACCTCAGATCACGTAATCCGGGTCGATCGAACTCGGCAGGGTGTGATCCATGCTCTTGGCCGGCTCGTCGCAGGTGGGGCAGTTGACCAGCTTCGCCGGCACGCCGGCCGCGGTGCAGCCCGGCGGCACCGGCTTCAACACCACCGAACCCGAGGCGATCTTGGCGTAGTCGCCGATGGTGATGTTCCCCAGCACCTTGGCCCCGGCGCCCAGCAGCACGCCCTTGCCGATCTTGGGGTGACGATCGCCCCGCTCGGCGCCCGTACCGCCCAGGGTCACCCCCTGCAGCATCGAGACGTCGTCGCCGATAACGGCCGTCTCGCCGATGACGATGCCCGTGCCATGGTCGACGAACACGCCGCGCCCGATCCGGGTCGCCGGGTTGATGTCGACCTGGAACAGCTCGCTGGTCCGGCTCTGGAGGTAGAACGCGAGCGTCTCGCGGCCCTCGTTGTAGAGCCAGTGCGCCACCCGGTGGGTCTGCAGCGCCAGGAATCCCTTGAAGAACAGGAACGGCTGGACATAGCCCTTGCAGGCGGGGTCGCGCTCGAACACCGCCTTCAGGTCGGCCTCCGCCGTCTCCACGATCGAAGGTTCGGCCTCGTAGGCTTCCTCGATGGTGTCCCGCAGGCTCATGGCCCGTAGCTCCTGGTCGCCCAGCTTCCGCGCGAGCTGGTAGCTCAGGGCGTCGCCCAGGGTTTCGTGGTTCAGGATCACGGCCGCCAGCAGGCTGGCCAGCGCCGCCTCCGACTTGGCGGCGGCATAGGCCTCGTTCCGCAGCGCGGCCCACACGGGCGGCGGCGTGTGGGGATCCACCACTTCCAGGCGCTGACTCATCGCTTCCTCCCGACCCATAGGGTTCTCCCTACCCTAACATAACGCGGGCCAAGGCCGGCGTCAGAAGCCCTTCACGAGCCATATGGTATGCCTTCAGCAGCATCGCCACCGTCAGCATGTCCTTGAGGTGTCCGGCCATGGCGGCGTCGAGGGCCTCGCGGAACGGCACGCGGACCATCTCGATAGCCTCGGTGTCGTCAGCGGCATGAACGCCGTCTGCGGCCGACAGCTCCGTCGCCAGGAAACCGATCATGAGTTCGTCGGTGACGGAATTCGAGAGCTGCGCCCTCAACACCTCGCGCCACTCTGCGGCGGCCAGGCCCGTCTCCTCGGCCAGCTCGCGACGGGCGCTCTCCAGCGGGTCGACATCGCGCGCCCCGCCGCCCTCCGGGATTTCCCAGCTGTAGTCGCCGAAAGGCAGCCGGCTCTGGCCGAGCAGCACCGTCGTGCCATCCTCGAACAGGGGCAGGATGGCGATCGCCAGGTTCTTGAAGCTGACCAGCCCATACTGGGCCGGCGCCCCCGTCGGCGCGATGGCCGCGTACTCCGTCACGCTGATCCAGGGGTTGTCGTAGACGACACGCCCCTCGCCCCGTGTCCACGGCCGACCGTGCGCTCGCAGCCAATCCGGCTTGCCCGTCATTCCCGTCCGCCTCGCTTGCAGATGGCCGCCTGCCCCCCATAAAGAGGGGATCGCATCGGTAGCTAGCACCGAGACACCATCTTGGCTCCTCCCCCGCTTCCTCCGCCTCCGCCCTTCGGAGCGCCGCTGCCGGTCACCCCCGCGCCTGAGGTGCTGCGTTTCCTGACCGCACGACGGTCAGCGTCCGCGGTCACGCTCGCCGAGCCCGCGCCCAGCGCCAGCCAGCTGGCGGACCTGCTGCGCCTCGCCGCCCGCGCGCCCGACCATGGCAAGCTTGCCCCGTGGCGCTTCGTCATCCTCGAGGGCGGAGCCAAGGTCAGCTTCGCCGACCGCCTCGATGCCCTGGGCCAGTCACGCGGCGACCCCACGCTCTCGGCCAAGCTCGTCAAGCTCCGGACCCCGCCCCTCGCGGTGGCCGTCGTCTCTTCGCCGAAGCCCGGGGCGATCCCGGAATGGGAGCAACTGCTTTCGGCCGGCGTCGTCTGCACCAACCTGCTCTACGCGGCGCTCGCCATGGGTTTCGGCGCGAACTGGATCACCGACTGGTACAGCTATGACTCCGAGGCCATCGCGATCCTTGGATTGAACCCCGGCGAGAGGGTCGCGGGCTTCGTCCTCATCGGAACGCCGCGCGAAATGCCGATGGAGCGCGATCGTCCCGACGTCGACACGCTCGTATCCTACTGGGAGCCGTAGAATCGGCATCTGCAGCTCGCGCGCGAGTCCGGAACCACAGGCGGCGAGGAGGCCTCAGGCGCCCCATGAACTATCCCACGGCCCGCGAGGCGCTCTCTCGGTCCCTCCCGCTTCCGAAGGACATCCGGATCCTGGAGCTCAAGGATCATGGGGACGAGCGGGGCGTATTCCGCGAGATTTTCCGCACGCCTTGGGCGGCGGGCCCCGTTCCCATGCAGTGGAACATGGCCTGGTCAAAGCCCGGCGTGCTGCGCGGCGTCCATGTCCACCCAAGCCACGTGGACCATCTCACGGTGGCAATCGGCGAAATGATCCTGGGCCTTCACGACTTCCGCCCGGATTCGCCGACGGCCGGCCTGTCGGCCATGCTTCGCCTCCAGGGCGATGACCCCCACCTCGTGGAGATACCGACCGGCGTGGCCCACGGGTTCTATTTCCCCGTCGCCAGCATGCACGTGTACGGCGTCTCCCGACTGTATGCGGGGCCCGACGACTTTGCCTGCCGTTGGAACGATCCCGAACTGAAGTTCGCCTGGCCCACCGAGGCGCCCATTCTGTCTGACCGCGACCGTGCGGCCGGATCGTACCGGGCGCTGGCCGAACGGCTTGTCGCCCAGGCGGCGGCATGAGCCTTCGCGTCGGGCTGGTCGGCTGCGGGCGCTGGGGGCGCCATATCCTGCGCGACCTCGTCGCCCTCGGCGCGGAGGTTCAGGTGACCTGCCTGACCGAGGCGACGGCGGCCGAGGCTCTACGCGGCGGCGCCATTGCGGCGGGAACTGCGCCGCCCGACCTTCAGGCCTGCGACGCCTTTGTCGTGGCGACACCGACGGCGACCCACGCCGCCGTGCTGGAGACGCTCGTCGGTGCGGGACGTCCGATCTTCGTCGAGAAGCCGATGACCGCCGACGTGGCGAGCGCCCGCCGCCTCGCGTCGGCCGCGCCGTCCACCCTCTTCGTGATGGACAAGTGGCGCTACCACCCCGCGATCGAGGCCATGCGACGCGAAGCGCAAGCTGGCTCGGTGGGCGAAGTCCTCGCGATCAGAACGTCCCGCTGGCAGTGGTCGAGCCCGCATCGGGACGTCGACCCCCTCTGGATCCTGGCCCCGCACGACATCTCCATTGCGCTCCACATCCTGGGCCGCATTCCACCGCTCGTGGAGGCGTACCCCGTCGTCGCCGGCCGCCCTGACCTCGGAGTCTCGGCACGGCTGGCCGACCAGGCCACTCAGGTCCACATCGACATCGGCGTCACCTCGACCGAGCACCGGCGCCGCTGCCTGTTGATCGGCAGCGAGGCCACCCTCGAACTCACCGACGCGTACGACGACCGCCTGCTCGTGCGCCGCGGGCCGCCGGGCGAGGCCACCGCGCGCGCCGAGGTCCTGCCGGTCGGCGTCGAGATGCCCTTGCTGGCGGAACTCCGCGCCTTCCTCGCCCATGTTCGCGGTGAGGGACCACCTCCCCTGTCGTCCGCCGCCGACGGCCTGGCCATCGTGGAGCGGCTGGCCGAGATTGAGGCCGCCGTCGGGGCGACGGCGTGACCGAAGCTCCAGCCTTCACGATCCTCGCGCCCGTCAACCGGCCGCCGGACCTCCTGCCCTTCGCCATCCGCTCGGTCCTTGCCCAGACCCGCCAGGACTTCGAGCTCTTCATCATCTGCGATGGCGCGTCCGAGGCGACCGCGGCCGTGGCGCGCGACTTCGAGGCGCAGGATCCGCGCGTCCGCGCCTGCGTCCACGCCAAGGGCGAGCGGCACGGCGAGGCCTATCGCCATCAGGCGCTGCTGGCGGCGCGCGGACGCATCGTCTGCCAGATCGGTGACGACGACCTCTGGTTCCCCGATCACCTCGAAAAGGTCGAGGCGCTGATGGCGGAAGCGGACTTCGGCGCCACCCTGCCCATGTTCCTGCAGCCGGACGGAACGCCCCGGCTGCACTTTTTCGATTTCGCCGACCCGGTCGTTCAGCGGCAGATGGCGGAGGGCCACGGCAACGCCTTCGGACCCACGCCGGCCGCCTACCGCCTCGAAACCTACCGCGCCCTGCCTGTGGGCTGGTCGCCCGCGCCGGCGGACGTGTGGACCGACCTTTTCATGTGGCGGAAATTCCTTGCGCTGCCCGGAATACGGTGCGCGACCCATTTCGCCGCCACGACGCTGACCTTTCCCCAGGCCATGCGCCGCGACTGGTCGCTGGAGCGGCGTCGCGAGGAGATCGCCGCAATAGCCGCCCTGGTCGGGAGGCCGGGGTTCCGCGACAGCCTCTTCCGGGAGGCCCTGGCCGCAGCCGCCCGCCGAACCGTGGCCCTGCAACGGCAACTGAACGGCGAGCGAATCTTGGGCCGCGCGCTCCGGAGCGCCGTCGCGGATGCGGAGTGCGCGCTCACGGAGATCGCAGGGTCGCGGGACTCGGAAGCGCAGGCTGGCTTGGCTCAGAACGCTATACAGCGTCTGCACGATCACCCGTGGCGACGGATGCTTCCCGCCCCCGCGCCTCGTCCGCAGGGGAGCTAGGCGCTCGCCAACCTCGCATGGAGCCGTACGGGCGCGGGCCAGCCAGAAAACACGACGGCCGGACGACGCGCCGCGCCGCCCGGCCTGAGGTGACACGCCCGAGGAGAGTTGGGCACGTTAACGTATAGGCCGATGTTCAGCTTTTGGAAAGCCCGATCGGCTTTGCGCGCGAGTCGCTGCGGTCGATTCGCGTGTCGCGGGAACCCGCCGGCCGCAACCACGCCGAACATATGCTGCGGCTGCAGTTCAAGACCTAGAATACGCAGCCACCCATTCCTCAAGCGCTACAGTAAATCCACGCCTTCGAAGCTTCCCAACGGCTGCAATTCTACAGGTCGATGCTCAACCTCTGCCCCGGTACGGCGCCACGCCCTGGTCCGGCAGCCACAGCCCCTCTGGGGCCGCCCCGGTCTGCCAGAACACGTCGATGGGAATGCCGCCGCGCGGATACCAGTAGCCTCCGATACGCAGCCAGGGCGGCGACAGCGTCTCGACCAGGCGCTTGGCGATGGCCAGGGTGCAGTCCTCGTGGAACGCGCCGTGATTGCGGAACGCGCCGAGGTAGAGCTTCAGGGATTTCGACTCCACCAGCCATTCGCCCGGCACATAGTCGATGACCAGGTGGGCGAAATCAGGCTGCCCCGTCACCGGGCAGAGCGACGTGAACTCGGGCGCCGTGAACCGCACGAGGTAGGTCGTCCCCGGGTGCGGGTTCGGCACACACTCAAGGATCGCGGCCTCGGGACTGTCGAAACCCCGGACGTCACGGCCGAGCTGGGTGAGCTGGGTGTCTTCCATGACCGGGCGTTTAGCCGCTAGTACGGCCGCAAACAACGCGCGGGAGGAGATCATGGCTCAAGGCGACTATCAGGACTTCGTGGTGGTGGTGACGGGAGCGTCCACCGGCCTCGGCCGCGCCATCGCCGTCGAGACGGCCCGCCAGGGCGCCAGGGCCGTGGTCATCAACTACGCCCACAACCGCGAAGACGCCGAGGAGACGGCCCGGCTGGTCCGCGATCTCGGGGCCGAGGCCGCGCTCGTCCAGGGCGACGTGGCCAGGGACGAGGATTGCCGCCGGATCGCCGCGGCCGCCGAGCCTTATGGGCGGATCGACGCGCTCTTCAACAACGCCGGAACGACGAAGTTCGCCGGCCACGCCGACCTGGAGGCCGTCACCGGCCAGGACTTCCTCGACCTCTACGCGGTCAACGTCGTGGGCGCCTACCAGATGATCCGCGCCTGCCGCGCGCTGCTGGAGGCAGGCCCGCGCCCCGGCGCCGTCGTCAACACGGCCTCGATCGCGGGCGTCACCGGCATCGGCTCCTCGGTGCCCTACGCAGCGTCCAAGGGCGCGCTCAACACCATGACCCTTTCGCTCGCGCGGGCCCTCGCGCCGAAGATCCGGGTGAACGCGGTCTGCCCGGGCTTCATCGACACGCCGTGGTTCGGCAAGGGCCTCCCCGGAGCCGCGGTGGACAAGATCCGCGCCAACGCCGCCGCCGGCACGCCACTCCAGGCGGCGTCCACGCCGGAGGACATCGCCGCCTCGGCCGTGTTCCTGGCCTCGCCGGCGTCGCGTCACGTCACCGGCGAGACCTTGCTGGTCGACGCGGGCTCGCACCTGGGATTCGCTCCCCTGGTCGCGCGGTGACCTGACGCTGGGGAATTATGACTGTTTTGTTGGCGCCAGGTCATTCTGGCGCCCAACGAATGAGCAGCCGCCCCCAGGCTTCGCCGCACCCCTCGCGTCACGTTGATCTGCGACGCCCGCAGACGACCATGAAGACGCCCGCTGGCTTCGGCTGGCCGGAAATAAGAGGGGATACCAAATGAGAACGCTCAAACTCGCGCTGGCGGCCACCGTCGCCTCGCTCGCCTTCGCCGGCGCCGCCCAGGCCCAGGAAGATCCGCCGATCTCCTTCGCCTTCAACGTCGGCGCGGCCACCGAATACGTCTTCCGCGGCATCACGCAGACCGACGAGGATCCGCAGATCTTCGGCGGCGTGGACGCCACGCTCGGCAGCATGGGCTACGCTGGCGTGTGGGTGTCCAACGTGGACTTCGGCAACGGCACCGACCTGGAGTACGACCTGTACGCGGGCATCAAGCCGACGGTCGGCGCGGTCACCTTCGACCTCGGCCTGATCTACTACGGCTACGTGGACTCCCCGTCGGGCAGCAACCAGGACTACGTCGAAGCCAAGGTCGCGGCCTCGGTGCCGGCGGGCCCGGCCACGCTGGGCGCGGCTGTCTTCTATTCGCCGGAGTTCTTCGGCGACACCGGTGACGCCTGGTACTACGAAGCCAACTTCTCCGCGGCGATCCCGGAGACCAAGTTCAGCGTCAGCGGCGCCCTGGGCCACCAGACCGTCGACATCGGGCCGGACTACACCACCTGGAACTTCGGCGTCGGCTTCGCCCTGACCGACAACATCGGCCTCGACGTGCGCTACTGGGACACCGGCGGCAACAAGTTCGGCACGCTGGGCGACGAGCGGATCGTCGGCGGCATCAAGCTGGCCTGGTAGCCGCGAATTAAGCGCTGCCGTTTCCCGCGCGTTAAGCGCGACACGGTCTAGAGGGAGCCGCCGCGGCCTTCGCGGCGGCTTTTTCGTTGCGCGTCGGGGCGCCTGACCCTAGGTTCGGGCTCGCTCGCCGAACGCCCTGATTTGAATAGGTAATGAGCGTCGGCCGCGGAAAAAGCTCCGCTCGGCAGGTTTCTCTCGCACCCTCTGGCTGGGGGTCTAAGGTTGGGAATCAGAACGTGAGCGGAGTTCGACGCATGGAGCGGATGGCCGTTCGAGCCCAGACCGTCGTGTTCGACGCGCTGCTCGCGGCGCTCGCTTTCGCCATCGCCTTCTTCGTCGCCCCCACCCAGCCCGAACTGGGCTTCGGCCAGGCCGGTGCGCTGAACTTCTTCCAGCTCGCGGCGCTCTACGCCTCCATCGCGGCCGTGTTCAGCCTGGTCTTCCGGCGCGAACTTTCGCCCTGGCGCTATGTCTCGATCCCCGACGCCCTGGTCCTGGCGCGCAGCTCGCTCCTCACCGTCGGCATCTTCCTGCTGGCCGTGTTCGTCCTCGACCGGGCTGCGGGGCTACCCCGCTCGACGCTGGTCATGGCGCCGCTGTTCCAGATGGTGACGGCCATGGGCGTGCGCATCATGCGCCGGGCCCTGCACGAACACGCCCTCGAGAGCTTCTCGCCGCTGAAGACGATCAGCGACCGTACCCAGGCCCCGTCGCTGCTGCTGATCGGCCCGCCCTCGCTGGCCGACACCTACCTGCGCGACGCCGCCCGCAGCCACGACCGCAGCTATACGCCTGTCGGCATCATCGGGACCGATCGCCGGGACGTGGGCGCCCAGGTCCGCGGCGTCTGCATCATCGAGGCGATCGACCGGCTGGACGAGGCCCTGACCGATCTGCGCCGCTGGAACCGCTATCCCCGCGCGGTCCTGTTCCTGGAAGAACCGGGCAAGCTCAAGGGTCTTACCGCCGACCTCCTCGGCAGGCTGAAGAGCGACGGCGTGCGGCTTCTCCGTCTGCCCTCCATCGTCGAACTGTCGCAGCACGACGGCCTCACCCTGCTCCCGATGCGGGACATCAATATCGAGGAACTGCTGGCCCGCGAGCCGATCGAGCTCGACCGCCGCGCCATCGCCCACCTGATCCAGGGCCGCCGCATCCTCGTGACCGGCGCGGGCGGGTCCATCGGCGCCGAACTCTGCCGACAGGTGGCCACCTTCGGCTGCGGCCAGCTCACGGTGCTGGACGCGTCCGAGACCGCCCTGTTCGAGATCGAGCGCGAGATCCGCGAGACCTTCCCCCACATCGTGGTGAAGTCCGTGCTCTGCGACGTCCGCAACGCCCAGCGCCTGACCGCCGCATTCGAGCGCGAGCGCCCGCACCTGGTGTTCCACGCCGCGGCCCTGAAGCACGTGTCCATGGTGGAGCGGCATCCGACCGAGGGCCTGCTGACCAATGTGATCGGCACCTGGAACGTGGCCGAGGCGTCCAAGGCCTGCGGGGCGCGCCAGATGGTGCTGATCTCCACCGACAAGGCCGTCGACCCGACCAATGTCATGGGCGCCACCAAGCGCCTCGCCGAGGCCGTGATCCACGCCCAGCAGGCCGCGACCAACAGCGACACCCGCTTCTCCGCCGTCCGCTTCGGCAATGTCCTGGGATCAAACGGCTCGGTGGTGCCGATCTTCAAGTCCCAGATCGAGCGGGGCGGGCCGGTCACGGTCACCCATCCCGAGATGACGCGCTTCTTCATGACCATTCCCGAAGCGGCCCAGCTCGTGCTGCACGCCACCGCGGCCTGCCACGAGGACGAGCGCCGCGACAGCCGCCTGTTCCTCCTGGAGATGGGGGAGCCGGTCAGCATCATGGACCTGGCCCGCCAGATGATCGCCCTCTCCGGCCGCCGGGACATCGACATCGAGATCACAGGCCTTCGCCCCGGCGAGAAGCTGACCGAGGCCCTGCTGGACGAGACCGAAACCTCGCTGCCGGCGGCGCCCAAGGTGATGGAAGTGGTCTCCAACTCGGCCGTCCGCCTCACCCCCGGCCACATGGAAGCGCTGGCCGACGTCGCCGAAACCGGGGGTTCGGACGAAGTCCGCCGCTCCCTGTTCGACCTGGTGGCCCAGGTGCGCGGCGAGAAGCCGGGCGCCGCGCCGAACCTGCGCGTCGTCACCGGCGCCTGATCGACCGACCCTGACAGCGAAAAGGCCGCGGGGAGCCCCGCGGCCTTCTGCATGTCCGGCGGTGGTCCGACGGCTATTCGGCCGCCACGACCTTCGCCTGAGACTTGGCTGCCTCCAGGCGGGCCACCAGCGCCTCGTATTCGCTCCACAGAGCCTTCGGCGTGTGCTCGCCGAACTTCTCGTAGAACTCCGGGATCAGGGCCGCTTCCTGGGTCCAGATCGCCGGATCGACGGTGAGCAGCAGGTCGAGCTGCTGGTCGGTCAGCGACAGGCCCGAGGTGTCCAGGCTGGCCTTGGACGGCACGAGGCCGATCGGCGTCTCGACGGCCTCGCCCCGCCCTTCCAGACGGTCGACGATCCACTTCAGGACGCGGCTGTTGTCGCCATAGCCAGGCCAGACGAACTTGCCGCGCTCGTCCTTGCGGAACCAGTTCACGAAGTAGATGCGCGGCAGCTTCGAGGCGTCGTGAGTCTCGCCCATCTTCAGCCAGTGGCCGAAGTAGTCGCCCATGTTGTAGCCGCAGAAGGGCAGCATCGCGAACGGGTCGCGGCGCAGCTCGCCGATCTTGTTCTCGGCCGCCGCGGTGCCTTCGGAGGCCACGTTCGAGGCCATGAAGACGCCGTGCTGCCAGGTCCGGGCTTCGGTCACGAGCGGCACCGCCGACGCGCGGCGGCCGCCAAACAGGATAGCCGAGATCGGCACGCCGGCCGGGTCTTCCCACTCCGGCGCGACGACCGGGCACTGCGACGCCGGCACCGTGAAGCGGGCGTTCGGGTGCGCCGCAGGCTCGGGGCTGTCGGGCGTCCAGTCGCGGCCGCGCCAGTCGATCAGGTGCGCCGGGGCTTCTTCCGTCATCCCTTCCCACCAGACGTCGCCGTCGTCGGTCAGCGCCACGTTGGTGAAGATGCAGTGGCCCCACAGAGCGTCGATGGCGTTCTTGTTGGTGTGGACGCCGGTGCCAGGCGCCACGCCGAAGAAGCCGGCCTCGGGGTTGATGGCGTAGAGGCGGCCGTCCTGGCCGAAGCGCATCCAGCAGATGTCGTCGCCGATGGTCTCGGCCTTCCAGCCCGCCAGAGTGGGCTGCAGCATCGCCATGTTGGTCTTGCCGCACGCGCTGGGGAACGCCGCGGCGATGTACTTCACCTCGCCCTGCGGCGACGTGAGCTTCAGGATCAGCATGTGCTCGGCGAACCAGCCCTCGTCTCGGGCCATGACCGAGGCGATGCGCAGGGCGAAACACTTCTTCCCGAGCAGGGCGTTGCCGCCGTAGCCCGAGCCGTACGACCAGATCTCCCGGCTCTCAGGGAAATGGACGATGTACTTGATTTCGTTGCAGGGCCACGGAACGTCCTTGACGCCGTCGACCAACGGCATGCCCACCGAGTGAACCGCCGGGACGAAGAACCCATCCTCGCCGAGCTGGTCCAGGGCCGCCTGACCCATGCGGGTCATGATCCGCATGGACACGGCCACATAGGCGCTGTCGGTGATCTCGACGCCGATCTGGCTGATCTTCGAGCCCAGCGGCCCCATGCTGAACGGCACCACATACATGGTGCGGCCGCGCATCACGCCCTTGAACAGGTCTTTCAGGTCCGAGCGCATCTCGGCGGGGTCGAGCCAGTTGTTGGTCGGACCGGCGTCCTCGGGCTTCTCGGAGCAGATGAAGGTCCGGCTCTCGACCCGCGCCACATCCCGCGGATCCGACGCGGCATAGAACGAGTTGGGGCGCTTCTCCGGATTGAGGCGCTTCAGCGTGCCGCTGGCCACGAGTTCCTCGGTGAGGCGGTTCCATTCCGCTTCGGAACCGTCGCACCAGACGACGCGGTCGGGTTCGGTCAGCGCGGCGATCTCGCCCACCCACTGTACGAGCTTGGCGTGCTTCGTCGGCGCGGGCGCGAGTCCCGGGACGGTCTTCTGGCTCATCAAATCCAACTCCTTGCCCCATTCCGGCACAGCTAGAGGCCCCCGCACGCTCTCTCGCCGTGACAGTCGTCATAATGACTGAATGCGCGTCTGCATACCTTGGGCCAGTCGTGGGGCCGTCGAGTCCGCGTGATCGTTGATGTGTAAGGGGTTGGCCCGGGGCCCATGGGCAGGCGCCGCATTTTGCATCCCGCCGTTCGGCGAATCGGCAAGGTGGACGTGCGGGTCGCTCCCCCGCGACCCGCACGCCGCGACGCTGCCCCGAAGCGCGGCGGCCAGATCCTGGCGCCGCTGACCGATGCAGCATCGCTGGCATTGACGCCGCCGGCCGCGACCACCCCCCACTGCCTGCGCCCGAAAGTTGGCGGTCGGTCCGGATTGAGGCATTGGTGGACGAGCATCCACAGCGCCCCGGCCCGATGGCTAGATTCCACCCGCGCCCGATCCTCAGCCGCCCCCGGCGCGGGACGCCGCGCGCGTGAGCCTGCTCGCCGACCCAGGCGCCCAGCGCCCGACAGACCCGCTGCTGGAAATCTACCTGGAGCGGCGGGAGAACTTGGTGCGCTTCTTCGCCGCCCGTTGCGGGTCCCGGGCCACCGCCGAGGACCTGGCGCAGGAACTCTATCTGAAGCTCGCCACCCGCGACCCCGCAGTCACGGCGGAGAACCCCGTGGCGCTCATCTATCGCATCGCCACCAACGTGATGCTGGACCGCGCGCGCGGCGAGGCGCGGTCGCTCGCGCGCGACGCGGCCTGGCGGCAGGTGGCCCACGCCAGCGTGGCGGGCGAAGACGTGGCCGAGGAGGCGCCCGCCGACGAAGCCGCCGCCGCCCGCCAGCGCCTGCGCCAGCTCGTCGAGGCCGTGGCCGAGCTCCCCCCGCAGATGCAGCGCGCCTTTCGGCTGCACAAGCTCGACGGCAAGAGCCACGCCGACACCGCGCGAGCGATGGGCATCTCGGTCAAGTCGGTCGAAAAGCACATCTCGGCCGCACTCAGATCGCTCACTGCGAGACTTGAGCGATGAACTACCACCAGGAATTGAATCATGAGACCTGGGGGCGATGCGCTGCGGCGGCGTCTAGCAAAATGACGGCGCGCCGGTCCCGGCGGCTTTGGAAGGGCGGATGATCAGGAGCTGGCGATACGACGACGACGCGCGGCGCGCAGACGCCGCGGCGTGGGTCGCGCGCCTTGAGGCCGGCGACCTCGGCGACGCCGAGGCGACGGCGTTCGACGCCTGGCTGTCGGCCTCGCCCGCCAACGCCTCCGCCTTCGACACGGCCCTCGCCGTGTCCCACGACTATTCCGCGGCGGCGCTGCCGGTGGCGCGCGAACTCGCCAGGCGACGCGCGCCTTCGGCCAGCAGCGCCGTGGGTCGCCGCGCTTTCGTCGGCGTCGGGGCCATGGCGGCGGCGGCGGCCTTGGCCGTCGTCATCGCGCCCGAACTCACGGTCGCCCGGACAGACACCTACGAGACCGCGAAGGGAGAGCATCGGACGGTGCGCCTGGCCGACGGCTCTGTCCTGGACCTGAACGGAGGCGCCCGACTGACCGTCACGCTCGGGCGCGGATCGCGGGAGGTGACGCTGGACCAGGGGCAGGCCGTATTCGATGTCGCGCATGACGCGCGCCGCCCCTTCGTCGTCGCCGCGGGCGACCGGACCGTCCGCGTGGTCGGGACCCAGTTCGATGTTCGCCGCCTCGACGGCAAGCTGTCGGTCACCGTGGCGCGGGGCGCGGTCGAGGTTCGGCCCACCGACGGCGCGGAAGGACGATCTTACCGTCTCCGTCCGGGCCAGAGGCTCGAGCATCGCGAGGGCCAGACCACCACCACCGTCGCGGCCGCGGATCCCGCAGAGGTCCTGGCCTGGCGGGCCGGCCGGCTCGTCTATCGCGGTCAGCCGCTGAGCGAAGTGGTGGCCGATCTCAATCAGCAGTTCGAGACGCCGATCCGGATCGAAGACCCGGCCCTGGCCGCGACACCGATCTCCGGCGTGCTGGTGCTGGACGATCAGGCCGCGGTTATTCGCCGCCTGGCCTTGCTGGTTCCTGTAAGCGCGGTACGTTCCGGCCCGGGCGTGGTCCTGCGGCGCGATGGTGCGTCGGACCGCTGATAAGGGCGTGGCGTCATTTCAAGGCGGAGCGCGACTCTGCGGACGTTGCTGGGCGGCGTCGCTCTCGCTTGCTTGGCGGGGCGCGTTGAGGCCGCCGACTCACGGCTGCGTCTTTCGATCCCCGCGCGAAGCTATGCCGACGCCCTGATTGACCTGGGCCTGCAGGCGAATGTCTCCATCCTGGGCACCGCCTCCTGCGGCGGCGGCGGCCGGGTCCAACTCTCGGGACGCTATACCCTCGGCGAGGCGCTTGAACGGCTGACGGCAGGCGCCCCCTGCGCCTACCGCATCGTCGACGCGCGTACGGTGCGCATCGTCCCGATGGCGCCCGCGCGCGAGGCCCGCGACGCGCCGCGAAATCCGACAGTCATCTCCGAGCTCGTGGTGACGGCGACCAAGCGCCCGGCCGCCCTCGGGCGACTGCCGGCGGGTGTGAGCGCGATCTCCCGCGAACAGGTCCGGGTCACCCGATCCGCCGACGTGGGCCAGACGACCGGCCAGCTTGCGGGCGTCCTCACGACCAACCTCGGGCCCGGCCGCGACAAGCTGTTGATCCGCGGCCTGTCGGACGGCGCGTTCACGGGACGGACTCGTTCGACGGTGTCGACCTACCTCGACGATGCGCCGATCAACTACAACGCGCCCGACCCAGACCTGCGGCTCGTCGACATCGACCGCATCGAGGTCGTGCGCGGCCCTCAGGGCGCGCTCTACGGCTCCGGCTCCCTCGCCGGCATCTACCGTATCGTGACCGCCAAGCCCGACCTTCAGCAGGCGGTCTATGGCGCCTCCGCCTCGGTCGCCACGACGCGCGGCGGCGATCTCAGCCGCGAGTTCGAGGGCTATGTCAGCATTCCGGTCATTCCGGACCGCCTTGCCGTTCGTGTCGCGGCCTACGAGGACGTCCAGGGCGGCTACCTGGATGACGTGAACCTCAGGATCGCCAATGTCGACCAGACCCGGCGTGACGGCGGCCGGCTGGCCGTGCGAGTGCAGATCGACGACCACTGGCGGCTGGACGCCCTGGCGGCGACCCAGCACCTGCGCTCCAACGACACCCAGTACGTCACACCCGGCATGTCCAATGGCGGCATGCGGGCCAACCGCGTCCGCGAGGCCCACAACAACGACTTCTCGTACGCCGGCGCGACCGTGGCGGGGGACTTCCCTTGGGGCAGCGTCAGCTCGTCCCTAAGCTATGTCCACCACGTTTTCTCCAGCCAGTACGACGCCGGCGTGGGCGAACCGCTAGCCCTGTTCGGCGCGCCCCGCACCAGCCTCGGCGCGTTCGTTGAGGCGACCCGCTCGAACATGCTCGTACAGGATCTGGTGCTGCGCTCCACACCGACGGGACGCTTCGACTGGCTGCTGGGCGTCTATGCGGCGCGCACCCTGGAGCGATCGCCATCCGAGCTGACCATCCTCGGCCCGAACTCGGCGCGCACTGTCTACACCGAGCGGCGGAAGGACACACTCAGGGAGTTCGCGGTCTATGGCGAGGGCGCCTACGACCTCGGCCACGGCTGGTCCGCGAGCATCGGCGGCCGGGTCTTCGAGAGCCGGGTCCACACCACGGCCGACATCTTCGTCAGCACGCCCTTCCAGCCACGCGCATTCGACCAGTCACGCACCTTCAGCGGCTTCACGCCCAAGATCTCGCTCCAGCGCGAGTTCTCCAACGGCGATCTCGTCTACGCCCTGATCAGCGAAGGCTACCGGCCCGGCGGCTTCAACTCCTCCGGGTTCTTCGCCATCCGCGCGGCGCGCGCGGATTTCCAGCCGGACCGTCTCCGCAACTACGAGGTCGGCGCCAAGCTGCGCCGGCTTGATGACCGGCTGACCCTGCGCGCGGCGGCCTACTATGACGACTGGGCCGACATCCAGACCGACCGCTACCGCCAGTCCGGCCTCTCCTACACCGCCAATGTCGGCGATGCGCGGGTCGTCGGGGTCGAGGCCGAGATGGGCTACGAGTTTCCCTTCGGCCTGTCCCTGCAGTTGAACGGCCTGCTGTCGGACTCGAACATCCGGAACCCCAACCCCGACTTCGAGGCGCCGGTCACGGGTGACCTGCCCGGCGTGCCGAAGACGTCCGGCGGCATACTGGCTGTGTACGAACGGCCGCTCGGCGACGACCTGATGCTGCGGCTCGTCGGCGAGGCTGCATATGTGGGCCGGGCCGACCTCAGCTTCGACGCCACGCTCCCCCGCCGCATGGGGCACTACGTGCGCGCCCGCATGTCCGCAGAGCTGGCGAAGGACGCCTGGCGGGTGACGGCCTTCGTGACCAACCCCCTGGACGACGCCGGCGACACCTTCGCCTACGGCAACCCCTTCAGCTTCGGCGAGGTCCGGCAGGTCACCCCCCAGCGCCCACGCACCGTGGGCCTGCGGCTCGCCGCGGATTTCTGAAGAAACGGTGAAGCTTCGACTGGGGGGTCGCGCTCCGGGGCGGCGTCTAGTTCCATGGGACGGGGACGACGGGGCGTTCAGTGGTCAAGCTATCTGCGCTGGTTTGCGTTCAGAATCAGGACGCGCGGCTGGGCGAGTGCCTGCGGCGCCTCTCCTTCTGCGACGAGGTGGTCGTGGTCGCCGATCGGTGCACCGACCGGTCGCAGGAGATCGCCCGCCGGGCCGGCGCCGTCCTCGTGGACGGGATCTTTCCCCTTGAGAGCCAGCGCCGCCAGGCCGGCGTCGAGGCCTGTTCGGGCGACTGGGTGCTCGAGGTCGACCCCGACGAGATCGTGGACGCCGCCCTTGCGTGGGAAATCCGCTGGTCGCTCCAGACGCGGCGCAGCGCCGACTGGTACGAACTGCCGATCGACAACTATCTCGGGGACACCCGCCTCCGGGACGGCTGGACGGGCAGCCTGAGCCGTCACGCGGAAGTGCGCCTCTACAAGCGTGGTCTCAAGGCCTGGGAGCCCCGCCGCGTGAACGCGCCGTCCGTCGTGGCGGGTCGGTCAGGAGGCTCGCTCAAGGGGGCGATCCAGCGCACCGTCGGCGCGGACGTGGGCCAGCTCGTCGAGCGGCTGCATCGGCTCTCGGCGCTCGCGGCCGAAGACCTCGCCGATTCCGCGCGCCCCGGCTCGTTCGTCGCCGCCCTCTTCAGGGGCGCCGGCGCATTCCTCAATGGGTACCTGTACCGCGGGGGCTGGCGCGAGGGCCGTCTCGGACTGCTCGTGGCGACGCTGTCGGCGCTGTACCCCGTGCTCGCCCAGATGCGCGCCGGCGATGTGCTCCGCATGCGCGCGGCGACGGAAACGGCGGAAACCGCCCGCGTCGCCCGTCTGCGCGACGTGGCCGGCGTCGCCTCCCGCTAGAATTCGTCGCCGACGCTCGTTAGGCATCGGGATCGCGCAACCTCGGCGCGGATCTCATGAGGTGTCGCCTTGGCGATCCTGGTCACCGGCTCGGCCGGCTTCATCGGCTTTCACCTGTCGCAGCGCCTGCTGGCCGCCGGCGAGTCCGTGGTCGGGCTCGACAACCTGAACGCCTACTATGATCCGAAGCTCAAGGCCGCGCGCCTGGCGATCCTGGAGCAGACGCCTGGCTACCGGCACGTGCGCCTCGACCTGGCCGACCGTGAGGGCATGGCCGCCCTGTTCGGCGAGACCAAACCCACGGCGGTGGTCAATCTCGCGGCCCAGGCCGGCGTCCGCTACAGCCTGGAGAACCCGGAGGCCTATGTGGACTCCAACGTCGTGGGCTTCCTCAACATCCTGGAGGGATGCCGGGCCCATCCGGTCAGCCACCTGCTCTTCGCCTCGACCAGTTCCGTCTACGGCAACCACCTGAACCTGCCGTTCAGCGTGCACGAGGCCGCGCCACACCCGATCACGCTCTACTCGGCCAGCAAGCTCGCCAACGAGGCCATGGCGCACGCCTACGCCCACCTGTTCGGCATACCGGCCACCGGCTTCCGCTTCTTCACCGTGTACGGGCCATGGGGGCGCCCGGACATGGCCCTGTTCAAGTTCACGGACGCGATCCTCAAGGGCGAGCCGATCGACGTCTATGGCGAGGGCCGCATGCAACGCGACTTCACCTACGTCGGCGATATCGTGGACGGCCTGGTCGCGGCGCTCTCGCGCCCGCCGGCGCCGAATCCCGCCTGGGACGCCACGCACCCGGATCCCGCCACCAGCGCCGCGCCGTGGCGCATCCTCAACCTCGGCGCCGGCCAGCGCGTGGAGCTGATGCGCTACATCCAGGTCCTGGAGGAGAAGCTGGGTCGCAAGGCCGTGCTCAATCTCATGCCGATGCAGGCCGGCGACGTTTCGGCCACGGAGGCCGACACGGAGGAGACCAGGGCCGTCCTCGACTACGCCCCCTCCACCTCCGTCGAGGTCGGCGTCGGCCGCTTCGTGGACTGGTACCGGGACTACTACGGCGTCTGACGCCTACGTAGCGCACCGGAGGCGAGCGCCACCGTGCGGAGTGATATCAGGGTCGGACTTATGCGCTTCGGAGCCCCTGATTGTCCCTCCGCCACACCTACGAACTCTACCTGGAGTCCGACGAAGGCGCCCGGACGTTCGAGGCGCTCACCTGCGCGGGCGAGATCGACCTGCTGAGCCAGATGCGGAAGATCCTGGCTGAACGGGGGCTCAAGTCCATCGAGGCCTGGCGCCTCGGCCGCCAGGTTCTGGTGCTGGACCGCTAGACCGGCTTCTCGATCGATACGGCCGGCGACGAGAACCATTTCGGCCCCGCCTCGGTCATGTGGAAGCAGTCCTCCAGACGAATTCCGAACTCGCCCGGGATGTAGAGGCCCGGCTCGTCGGAGAAGCACATGCCGGGGGCCAGTCGCGTGCCCTCGCCCCGGACCAGGTTGACGGGCTCGTGGCCATCCATGCCGATCCCGTGCCCCGTGCGATGCGACAGGCCCGGCAGCCGGTAGTCCGGGCCGTATCCCAGCGACACGTAGTGGGCCCGCGCCGCGTCGTCGACGCTGCCACAGGTCGCCCCGAGGCTGGCAGCCTCGAATGCGATCTCCTGGCCGCGCTTCACCTGGCCCCAGACCATTCTCTGCCGCGCCGTCGGCTCGCCATGCACGAAGGTCCGGGAGACGTCCGACTGGTAGCCCTCGAAGGTGCAGCCGCAGTCCATCAGGATGACCTCGCCGGCCTTCACGATCTGCGGTTTGCCCGAGCCGTGCGGATAGGCGGACGCCTCCCCCAGCAGCACCAGGGCGAACTCAGGCCTGCCGCCCAGCGCGACGGTGGCGCCGTTCATGATCGCGCCGATATCCGATGGCCGCATCCCGGCCTCGATCCTGGGAACCGTATGCCGGTAGGCGGCCATGGTGATGTCGGCGGCCCGCTGCATCAGCGCGATCTCGGCTGGCGACTTGATCATCCGGCAGCCGCGCACGATTGGCGCGCCGTTGCGCAGCGTCGCGCCCGGCAGGTTTCGCTGGAGCCCATCGACGATGAAGAACCGGTTGGTCTCCTCGATGGCCACGACCTTGTCGGCCTTTCGGTCACGCAGCCAGCCGGCGACCAGGGCGGTCGGATCCTCGTGCTCCTGCCAGGTCCGCACTTCCGCCGGCGCCGCCAGGCTTTCCCGGACTGAAGGCTCCTCGAAGAACGGCGTGACGATGCAGATGTCGCCGTCAGCGGGAATCAGCGCGCACGTCAGCCGCTCGCTACGGCTCCAGCGGACGCCGGTGAAGTAGACGAGGCTGGACCCCGGCTCGATCAGCAGCGCCGAGACGCCCTGCTCCCGCATCAGGCGCTGGGCCTTGGCGATCCGCGCTTCGCGCTCGGCCCGGCTGATCGGCGGCGGCGCGCCCGGCGGCGGGGCAAGGTCCGTTGCTGCGGACGAGGCGGGCGACGCGGGCAGAGCCATGCCGGCCGCGCTTAGGGACAGAAATCGACGTCGATCCATGAGGCGACCCTTCCGCAAGTCCGTTCCGGCCTCAAGGCCGCGCGCCGGGACCTCTCGCGAATTTCAAGCCCAGATCGGCAATCTGGCCATGGTTTCGGGGCAGCGCTCATGAAAAAGGCGACCCGCCGCGCTTGTCGCCGCCAATGCATGCACTAGCTAGGTGGCAAGGCCGGCGATCGATCGGTCGAACCAGGAAGGAACCAGCCCATGAAGACGATCACTCCCGCCCTGATCGCCGCGCTCGTGTTTGCCGCGCCAGCCGCCGCGGCGCCGTCCGTAGCTGTCCGCGTCGGTGACCTCGACCTCACCAATGCGCGTCAGGCGGCCGAGATGCTTCGACGGCTCGACGTGGCCGCGGCCCGGGCCTGCGGCGCCGAGACCGCCAGCGTGCGCGAGATGCAGACCGCGGTCCGGCGGTCCGACTGCTACGCGAAAGCCATGGAACAGGCCCTGACCGAACTTCGCGCGCCGGTGGTCGAGTCGCTGTACCGCGGCGACCGGTCGGCCGCCGCGGCCGACTGACCCTACTTCGCCGACTTGGCGGCCTGTACCTCGATCTCGGCGAACATGCCGGGACGGACCAGACCCGCCACCTGCGACGTGATCCGGGCGGGCTTCTTCTTCAGGGGGCCATACACTTCGTTGTAGGCCTCCATCATGCCCGCGAAGTCCATGGCGCCGCCCTTGGCGGGATCGCCCACCAGCAGCACGCGCATCATCACCACGTCCTCCCAGCCGTAGCCCTGCCCCTGCAGGATGTCGCCGATCTGCTTGAGGATGCTCTGGACCTGGGTCTTCGTGTCGCCGAACGGCGTGGCCGCGGGGGCGCCCTGCACGGTCTGGGGCGTGATCCCGCTGACGTAGAGCGTGTCCGATCCGGCCGGGACCTTCACAGCGCGGGAGATGAAGCCGTTCGTCGGATTGACGTGCACGTTCTCGGCCTGGGCCGCTCCGGCGCACGCGAGGCCGAGCAGGACGGCGGGAAGCAGGATCTTTCGCATTAGGCACCCCTTATGACTCTTCGGCCGAACGCAGCGCGGGCGCTCCAGGCCCGCCGCGTGGCCAGCCTAAAGCGCCCGCGCCGGCGATGTTGGCAAGGGCGCCTCTGTTTGCCCGCCACCGCCGCAGGCAGGCGCCGTGAGCGCTGGCGCCCCCGCTCAAATTTTCCGCAACTGACGACTCCGACAAAGACTCGGATCGACCGATTTCGGCGAAGACGACAATTCGGCGCAATTGTCGAATTCAATGTTCATGACCCCACTTTGAGCTGGCATGGCGACAAAATGGTCATCACCCAAGCATTGGATACATCCGACGTCCTCCCACGATTGACTTCGGACTGACCAGACGCGGTGCTCACCCCCATGCGGAACGTGAGAACACGACCGCGGGGGAGGACGGCGTCGAGAAGGGCCCACACAGAGACTGAGGGGGTCCATCTTGAAGAGACTATTCGTGGGCGTGAGCGCCCTTGTTCTGGGCGTCGCCATGGCGGGCGCGTCCCAGGCGGCCGAGGCTGCGGATGACGACAGCAGCGTCATCCAGGAACTGATCGTCACGGGCTCGCGTGCGAAGCCACGCACCGTGCTGGAATCGCCTGTGCCCGTGGACGCCTTCACCGCGGAGGACATCGAGTCCATTTCGGTGACCGACACCCAGGATCTGCTCAAGACGCTGATCCCCTCCTATACGCTGAGCCGGCAACCGATCTCGGACGGCGCGACCTTCATCCGGCCGGCGTCGCTGCGCGGCCTGCCGTCGGACAAGACGCTGCTGCTCGTAAACTCGAAGCGGCGGCACCGCTCGGCCCTGGTCGTCACCGGCGGCTCGGGCGTGCAGGCGCAGGACGCCGCGCAGATCCCCGCGGCCGCCATCAAGTCGGTGGAAGTGCTCCGCGACGGCGCGGGCGCCCAGTACGGCTCCGACGCCATCGCCGGCGTCATCAACTTCATCCTCAAGGATGCGTCGGACGGCGGCAGCCTCTCCGTGCAGGCGGGCCAGTACTACGAGAAGGACGGTGAATCGATCATCGTCACCGGCAACAAGGGCCTGGCCCTCGGCGACGACGGCTTCTTCAACATCTCATTCGAGTATTCGACCGAGCAGCCGACCGCCCGCGTGCAGACGTTCTGCAACCGCAACATCCCGAACCAGTCGGCGGGTTTCTGCATCCCGCTGTTCCCGACGGAGACGACCGCGCCTGGCTCGGCGTTCACCGCCGCCTACGCCCAGACCGTCAACTACGCCGGCCTCTACCAACGCATCCCGCAGAAGTGGGGCCAGCCCGAAGGTGAGGCGATCCGCGTGTTCGCCAACAGCGCCTACAAGCTCGGCGAGGGCGAGCTCTACGTCTTCGGCAACTATGGCCGCAGCCGTCAGAAGCAGGACTTCAACTACCGGAACCCTGTGGACGTCGGTGCTTCGACCAACAATCTCGACGACTACGTGCGGATGGCCAACGGCCAGCTCTTCCGCGCGAACCAGATCTTCCCGCTGGGCTTCACCCCCGAGTACTTCGGCACCGTCACCGACTACAGCGTCGTCGGCGGCTACAAGGGCGAGCTGGGCGGATTCACCTACGACCTCAGCGCACGCTACGGCTACGACGAGCTCTCGTACGACCTCAAGGAAACGGTGAACTTCTCGCTCGGCGAGAAGAGCCCCACCGAGTTCCACCAGGGCGACCTGCGGTCGGACGAACTCGCGCTGAACGCCGACTTCACCTATGAGCTCTCGGGCTTCACGCCCGAGCCGATCGCCGTCGCGTTCGGCGCCGAATACCGCAAGGAAGGGTACGAACTCGTCGAAGGCGACGTGCCCTCCTACATCGCGGGTCCCTACGCCACACAGGACCCCTACGACTTCTGCACGAACGAGGCGACCGTCTCGCAGCGGACGCTTCGACCGACCGCGCCGCAGAATGCAGGCATCGTCTGCAACAGCACGACCCAGGTGATCGACGGGCGGACCTTCAACAACCCCGTCTACACGGTCCTCGGGGTCGGCTCGAACGGCGCGCCGGGTCTGTCCCCGCTGTACGCCGGGCGCGCGACCCGCAACTCCAAGGCCGCCTACCTCGACCTCAGCACCGACCTGACCGATCGCCTGTTCGTCCAGGGCGCCCTGCGGGCCGAGGATTTCTCTGACTTCGGGTCGACCCTCGACTACAAGGTCGCCGGCCGGTTCGAGATCAACGACATCTTCGCGGTCCGCGGCTCGTTCGGCAGCGGCTTCCGTGCGCCGACCGTGGGCCAGAACTCCACCACCATCGTCTCGACCGTGGTCAACAACGGCCAGCCGGTGGCCCAGGGGCTGTTCCCGGCCACCAATCCGGTCGCCCAGTTCCTGGGCGCCCAGAAGCTGAAGCCGGAAACGTCGCAGAACTATTCGATCGGCGTCACGGCCCAGCCGATGGCTGGCCTCACCCTCTCGGTCGACGCCTACTTCATCCAGATCGACGACATGTTCTACGCGGTGACGCCCATCACCGTGACGCCGGCCATCCAGGCGGCGCTGTTGGCCGCCAATGTTCCCGGGGCCAACACCATCGGCCAGGTGAACTTCTTCCAGAACGCCTTCGATGCCGAGGTTCAGGGCGTGGATGTGGTGGCCACCTACGCCCACAACTGGGAAGGCGGCCAGAACACCACTTTCAGCGCGGCGATGAACTGGAACATGCCGGTGGTGAAGTCGGTGAAGGTCATCACCGATCCCACGGGCGTTCGCCGGAGCTTCTTCGACGGCGAGTACGTCTATGACTTCAAGCACGCCGAGCCGCGCTGGCGGGGCACCGTCACGGCGGTCCACAAGGCGGGCCCGCTCACGGGTCTTGCCCGCCTCAGCGTCTTCGGCCCCTACAAGAACATGTTCAGCGCGACCAACACCGTCGTGCAGAAGTGGAACCCCGAGTTCTTCCTCGACCTGGAAGGCTCGTGGGACGTCACGGAGAACACCAAGCTCAGCCTCGGTGTCCGGAACGTGTTCGACAACTACCCGGACCGCGACAAGATCGGCGAGTCCGCCACGAACGGCCGCATCTACCGCTCGGACATGATCGTCGACTGGCAGGGCGGCTACTACTACGCCAAGATCGGCCTGACGTTCTAAGGTCCGACAATCCAGAACGAGGGGGAGGAGGCCTTGCGGCCGCCTCCCCTTTTTCTTGGCCCTCTCCCCAGCCTCGGGGAGTCACCAACGAAAAAAGCCGCGCCTTGCGGCGCGGCCAGTTCTGGGAGGAAACGCCCCAAAGGGCATCCCGACCTTGGCCGTGCCGGCCGCGTCGGGAAAGTCGGACAACCTTCGAAGTCGCGAGATCGTTCCCCAGGCGCCCATTTTCGCATCAGGCGCCGCACGATTGGGCGCCAGGCTATAGGCGCAGGTCCGCCGCGCCGCTGGGAAGCATGGCCTTCACGTCGAAGAGCACCGCATTCGGGCGGCCGAACGCGCGGATCTGCTCGGCTCCCAGCTCGGCGAACTCCCGGTGGGCCACCGCCAGCACCACACCGTCGTAAGCCCCGGTCTGCGGCGCCGCGGTGAGCGTCAGGCCGTACTCCTCCCGCGCAGCGTCGGGGGCGATCCAGGGATCCCAGACATCCACCTCGGCGCCGTAGTCGGCCAGTTCCCTGACGATGTCGATCACCCGGGTGTTGCGCAGGTCCGGCGTGTTCTCCTTGAACGCCAGGCCCATCACCAGCACGCGGGCGCCCTTCACCAGAACGCCCCGCCGGATCATCTCCTTGACCAGCTCGCGCGCGACGTAGCCGCCCATGCCGTCGTTGATCCGACGCCCGGCAAGGATCACTTCCGGATGGTAGCCCAGCGCCTCGGCCTTGTGCGTCAGGTAGTAGGGATCGACCCCGATGCAGTGACCTCCGACCAGGCCGGGGCGGAAATTCAGGAAGTTCCACTTGGTCGCCGCCGCCGCCAGCACCTCATGGGTGTCGATGCCCATGCGATGGAAGATCAGGGCGAACTCGTTGATCAGGGCGATGTTCAGGTCGCGCTGGGTGTTCTCGATCACCTTGGCGGCTTCGGCCACCCTGATCGAGCTCGCCCGGTGCGTCCCCGCCCTCACCACCGAGCCGTAGAGCGCATCGACGAAATCGGCGGCCTCGGCCGTCGATCCGGCCGTCACCTTCACGATGTCGGAAAGCCGATGGACCGGGTCTCCGGGATTGGCCCGCTCCGGACTGTAGCCGGCGTAGAAGTCCCGGTTGAAGGTCAGGCCCGATACCTCCGCCACCACCGGCACGCAGTCTTCCTCGGTCGCCCCGGGATAGACGGTGGACTCGAAGATCACGACCCCGCCCTTGCCGATCGCCTGCCCGACCGTCCTGCTGGCGGCCATCAGGGCCGAAAGGTCCGGGCGCTTGTGAGCGTCGATCGGGGTGGGCACCGTCACGATGAAGACGTTGCAGCCCGCCAGGGCCGTCGGATCGTCGGTGAAGGTCAGTCGCGACGCCGCGCGCAGGGCTTCCGGCGGCACCTCAAGCGTACGGTCTTCTGCGCGTGCGAGCTCGGCCACGCGGTCGGCGTCGACATCGAAACCGACCACGTCGTGCTCGGCCGCGAAGGCCACGGCCAGCGGCAGACCCACATAGCCGAGGCCGATGACGCCGATCCGGGCCGGCGAGCGGGTGAAGGGGTTGGTCACCATTCGCCGCGCTCTAGCACGCTTCGCCCGCGAACCGCGCCAGTTCGCGGATCGCCAAGTGCAGGTGATAGAGCGAGGTCGCCGGCGAGGGCTCGTCGATGAAGCCGCCATCCTCGCGCATGCGCTCGCGCCAGACGCCTCGGGCGGGCGTGTCGAGATAGGCGGCCAGCCCATTGGCCGCTTCCAGGGCCGCGGCCGGCTCGCCCAGCACCAGCGCCGCCTTCAGATGTTCGGTCTGCGGCCACAGGCGCGCGCCGGCGTCGCGGATGGCGAAGTCCTTGTGGATGGCGTTCTGGACGACGCTGCGGGCAGGGTCGAACGCCGTGCGCCCGACGATGAACAGACGCCGGGCGGCCGCCCGCGCGCGATCGTCGCCCCGCGCCGCGCCCCAGGGCTCGAGCAGCCAGGCCCATTCGAACTGATGGCCGGGCTCGATCAGATCCGCCTCTCCCTCCATCGGCCGCCAGTCCGCATCGAAGAACTCGTGAAGCGCCCCGGTCGCCGGGTCGATGAACCGGCTCAGCGCCAGATCGGCGAGTTCGTCGCCGAGCGCCGCCCATCTGTGTCCGCCCCCTATCGCTTCCCAGGCGAGCGCGGCCTCGAACAGGTGCATGTGGGCGTTGGCCTGGAAGGGGTGGTCCGAGTTCTCCTGGAAACCGCCCGCACCGTGCCGGAAGGCCTGCAGCCGCTCCAGGATCGCCAGCGCCTCCGACTCGGCGCCGCTAGCCGGGTCCAGGCGGTGGAGCGCAGCGAGAGCCAGCAGAACGAAGGCGTGCTCATAGAGCCTCGCCTCCCTGTCCGTGACGGCCCCGGTGGTGTCCAGGGTGGTGGCCAGGAGACCATCGGGCCGCCGGCCGTTGCTCAAGAACCAGTCGAAGCCCTCGCGCGCCGTGCGCGCCCAGGGTCCCGCCAGGCCGTCGGCCGCGGCGGTGGCGAACACGAAGGCCTGCCGCGCCTGCACGCGGGCGCGGCGACGCGGATCATGCGGCGCGCCGGTCCAGGTCAGCGCCTCTCGAAATCCGCCATTGGCCGGGTCGCGTCCCACCGTGGCCCACAGCGGCAGCGCCGCGGTGCGGAGCCAGCCATCGTACCAGGCCGCCGCCGACTTCAGGTCTGGGAATGGGCGCTGCGCCCCGACCGCGGCCTCGCGGACAGCCTGGGCGTGGTCCAGGTGACAGACCAGCACGGCATCGGGCTCGGCCACGACGGCGACCCTCGACAGTCCGACGACGCTGACCCGCACCCCTGGCGCGGCCCGCACGAGCACGTCTGCCCCCCCTTCCGCACGGGAGCCCGCCGCCACGCTGTTGCCGGCGTCGTCGCGTATCGATGCCTCGAGCACCGCGTCCCAGGCCCCCAGGTCGGACCAGGGAAAATTGACCGGGAGCACCGCGGCGCGATCGGTCCGCTCCATCACCGCGCGGTCGAACGCGATGCGCGGGGCCTGGTTGAACGCCTTACCGAGCCAGAGGACCTCCCCCTCGAGTTCCGGCGCGCGGAGCGCCGCCTCGGCGGCGGCGGCGACTTCGCCGGCCCAGCGGCGCGTCTCGTCCATCAGCGTCCGCGCCGTCGCTATGAAGACGCCGCTGTTCCAGAGCGCCCCACAGGCGATCAGTCGCTCGGCCTCCGCCGTCGTCGGCTTCTCGACAAAAGCGGCCACCGGCTTGACCGCCTCGGGTCCGGGCGCGGGTCGGATGTAGCCCATCGCCGTAGAGGCCGAGCGGGCGCGCAGTCCCAGGGTCACGATGGCGCCGTTGCGGGCCGCGGGCAGCGCGGCCTGGACGGCGGACCGGAAGCCTTCGCCGTCGGGGATATGATGGTCCGCAGGCAGCACGACCATCACCCCTTCGGGATGGCGCGCCTCTACCCAGGCCGCCGCGGCGGCGATGGCCGCGGCGGTGTCCCGCCCGGCCGGTTCAAGCAGAACCGTGGCCGAGACACCTGCCTCCGCCAGTTGCTCCCGGATGAGCGGCTCATGGCCTGCGGCGCCGACGACCAGGACCTGCCCATCGCCGGCCAGCGGTCGCGCCCGCAGGGCGGCCTCCTGCAAGCCCGTGTGCTCTCCAACGAGCGGGAGAAAGGGCTTCGGGCGCGCATCACGGGACGCGGGCCAGAGGCGCTGGCCTCGGCCGCCGCAGAGGATCACCGGGAAAACGGATCCCAGAATGGCGCGCTCCCTCAGGTCGGTTCAACCTGGACAGGTGAGGCTCTAGCGCGCTGGACGCCGTCCTGGAAACGGAATTGGCCACCAGCGGGAAAACCTCCCGTTGATTGCCCTTCGGGCCTGGGAAAGGTAAAAGCCCGTTAAGTATAGGAGCTTGTGGAGGCGTTCCGGACCGCGAGGTCCAATCAGGCTCAGGCGAACAGGGCGCGCAGGCCAAATCCTATGCACGTCCACAGCGCGATCGATGCGCAGGCGCCGAGGGTCAGGCCCACGCCGATCGGAAGGCGACGGGCCGACTGGGTTTCGACAACGGTGTGCGTCACGAGTTCGACGGACACGTCGGACGGCATGGTTCTACTCCGACACCGCCCAATTCCTGGGCTGTGTCACATTAAGTACCGACGAGCGTGAACAGATCGTTTGGGAAAAGGGCTAACGGACGGCAACCATAAGGCGGCGGGGGGCGCGGCCGGTTGTCGATGGGCGGATTGGGGCGTTGTTTCGGATGACGGATGTCATCGTCAGTGCGGTGAGGCCTTCGACGGCGGAAGAACCCGCTGTGCGGGCTCTCCTGGCGCCCAAGGCGCTCGACGTCGCCGCCAGCCGCGGCAAGCGCCTCATCGACATCCTCGGCGCAGGGCTTGCGATCCTCGTCTTCCTCCCCCTGCTGTTCTGCATCGCCCTCGCCGTGCGACTTGAAAGCGGCGGACCGGTCATCTTCAAGCAGCGGCGGACCGGCCATCTGGGCCGCATCTTCACCATCTACAAGTTCCGCACGATGACCGTGGCCGAGGACTCGACCGAGGTTCGCCAGGCGACTCGCAATGACTCGCGGGTCACGGCGGTGGGCGCCCTGCTCCGCAGGCTGAGCCTCGACGAACTCCCCCAGTTCCTGAATGTCCTGAAGGGCGACATGTCTCTGGTCGGCCCCCGGCCTCACGCCCTGGCCCATGACGACCTCTACGGTGCGCAGATCCCCGCCTACGTCGACCGCTTCCGGGCCAAGCCGGGGCTGACCGGTCTGGCGCAGGTGAACGGGCTGCGAGGGGAAATTCAGGATGTGCGGTGCATGCGCAACCGCATCGCCGCCGACAACCTCTACATCGACAGCTGGTCGCTCGGCCTGGATATCGCCATCCTGGCCAAGACGGCCCTGATCATCTTCCGCGATCCCCAGGCCTATTGATCGGGGTCAAGCCGCCCCCCGGAAGATTTTGTAAACCCTGACTGCAACCAAACCACCATTCGCTCCGAATATGGTGAAGATCACGTTGGTATCGGGACAGCGGCCGTGGCGCGGCTTTTGCTCCTACCCCCTCGGGATCGACGGGACGGTCGGGGAAGATGTCCGGATTTGAAACGCGGTTCGGGGCGGAAGATGACGCGGAGCGGATCCGCGCGGCGTTCTACGGCTTCGTCGGGGCACACGCCGCCGATGTCGATGGGCCCGCCCACATCTCAACGGAATTCGACGGGCGCGGATCGCGCTTGCGCGTCTGCCTCTGGAGCGCCGAAGCGCTCGACGACTTCCTCCGCGGACTCGACATCGGCCGGCCCGACCGCAGAGCCTGCTATGAATAACCTCGCGGAGTTTCGTCCGCACAATGATCCGGCCGCCTGGGCCGCGCCGACGGCGACTCCGCCCGCGCGTCCGCACCAGGCGCCGCGCCCCTCCGCCGCGGCGGCCGTGGCCGTCAGCCGACGCAAGCGCGCCTTTGACGTGATGGTGGCGCTCGCCGCCCTCGTGGTGTTTCTGCCGCTGCTGCTTCTGATCGGCCTGATGGTGCGGCTGGAAAGCCCGGGCCCCGCCCTGTTCCGCCAGCGCCGCACGGGGCTGAACGGCCGGGTGTTCACCGTCTTCAAGTTCCGCACCATGACCGTCGCCGAGGACGGTGACACCGTGCGCCAGGCCACCCGGGGGGACGCCCGGGTCACCGCGCTCGGGGCCATCCTACGCAAGTTCAGCATCGACGAGCTGCCGCAGTTCCTGAACGTCCTGCGCGGGGACATGTCGCTGATCGGCCCGCGGCCCCATGCCCTCGCCCACGATGAGGCCTGGAGCCAGGCGGTCCCGGACTACGATCGCCGCTTCCGCGCCCGTCCGGGCCTGACCGGCTACGCGGCGGTCTGCGGGTTTCGCGGGGAGGTCAAGGAGCTGCAGGCCATCGTGGACCGCGTCAACGCGGACAACGAGTACATCGACACCTGGTCGTTCGCGCTCGATATGAGGATCGTCTGGCGCACCCTGCCGCTGATCTTCGGCGACGCCCGCGCCTACTGAACGCCCCCGATTAACCGATCGCTCAGGGCCGGCCGCTAGGTTCCCGCCGAGAAGCTGGGGGCCAGAATGGCGGATGACACCGGCGCGTTCCGCGCCGTCCCTGATATGCAGCAGGCCCAAAGGCGTCACATGCGTGGCCCGTTGCGTCCTCAGCAGCTGAAGCCGGTCCGCGCGCGGGTCTCGGGCGCCGG
The DNA here is from genome assembly GCF_003254525.1 of Phenylobacterium kunshanense. Lineage (GTDB taxonomy): Bacteria > Pseudomonadota > Alphaproteobacteria > Caulobacterales > Caulobacteraceae > Phenylobacterium > Phenylobacterium kunshanense. The sequence goes on along the minus strand of NZ_QFYS01000003.1, from coordinate 413,298 downwards.
GCTCGCACGACTGTTCCAGGCCGGCGACGCCGCCGTCCTCTTCGCCGCCTCCTTCGCCGTGGCGCAGCTCGCCAGTCTTCCCCGCGTCATGTGGCTGGGGGCGCCTACGCTGGCGCTTGTTCTCCTGGTCGCCACCGGCGCCTACGCCATGAGCGCGAGGGAACGGACCCGTCGGCGCTTCGGTCGCCTGCTGATCGCAACGTCCGCGGCGAGCGGCGGCGCCGGCACGCTTGCGGGCCTCTTCAACCCGGCCTTCCCTGCGCTCGGATGCGCTGCCTGGGCGGCGGCGGCGGCCCTGGCGATCTGCGCCAGCCACCTCGCCTGGGGTGTCACGCTTCGACGCCTGCGGCGCGCGGGTCACCTCACGCCGAACCTGATCATCGTGGGCGGCACCCCGGCGGCCCAGAGGCTCATCCGGCGCGCGCTGAAGACCCGTGACGTCAACATCCTTGGCGTCTTCGACGACCGCCGCGAACGGGTCGGCCCGGAGATCTGCGGAGTCCCCGTGCTGGGCAAGACCGCCGACCTGATCGACCACCGCATCCTCCCCTATGTCGATCGCATCGTGGTCACGGTTCCCCCCAAGGCGAACGCGCGCATCGCCCAGCTCCTGGAACGTCTGGCGCCCATCCCGAACCCGATCTCCCTTCTGCTGGACGACACCGACGACGAGACCGAGGCCGAGGCGGTCGGGCGCATCGCCGACTTCGACCTCCTGCAACTCACCGGTCCGCGGCAGAGGTCCGGCTACCTCGTGGCCAAGCGCATTATGGACCTTACGCTGAGCATCCTGGCGCTTGTCGCGCTGGCGCCGCTGATGGCCGCGGTGGCCCTGGCGATCCGCCTCGACAGCCCCGGCCCCATCTTCTTCCGTCAGCGCCGCCACGGGTACATGAACGAGGAGATCGTGGTCTGGAAGTTCCGCTCCATGCGAACGGAAGCCACCGACCAGAAGGCCGCCCGCCAGGTGACCGCCGGCGACGACCGGGTCACGCGCGTCGGCCGCTTCATTCGCAAGACCAGCCTCGACGAGCTGCCGCAGATCTTCAACATCATCACTGGCGAGATGTCGATCGTCGGCCCGCGGCCCCACGCCATCGGCATGTTGAGCGGCGGCGCCGAGGCGTCAAAGCTGGTGGAGACCTACGCCCACCGCCACCGGATCAAGCCCGGCCTCACCGGCTGGGCGGCGGTGAACGGCTCCCGTGGCCCCGTCGACACGCCCGAAGACGTGCGGCGGCGCGTGCAGCTCGACCTGGAGTACGTCGAGCGCCAATCCTTCTGGCTTGACGTGTCGATCATCCTGCGCACGGCGCCGTGCCTGCTCGGCGATACGGGCGCCGTGCGTTGATCAGCGTCGCCACGACCCGCTTGGCAGCGGCGGCTCGGCGCCGGCGCATAGGGCTGACCCGGTTTCGCCCCGCATCGGATGGTGTCGCGAATCACGCATGCCCGGCAGAATCGTGGGCAATCCGGGCTTGGGTATGGTGAACTCTGCGCCGCACGAGCGTGAGTCCGTGGTCTCGCGCCTGCCAAGATGAAACTCTACAGACTATGCGCCGGCACACGTCCGTTCCGGGGTGGGAGAATGCAGTTTGCCAGTTAGCGACGTCGCCTCCGCGCAAACTGCAAGTCGGACCCCGTTATTGAGGATCGTCGCATTCGCAGCCCTGTTTGGCGCGGCGATGATTCCGGTGTTTCTCACGCCAGTCTTGCCGATGATTGATTATTACAATCATTTCGCGAGGTATTTTACACTCTCACATCTCGATAAGCTAGCATACCTTAAAGAACACTACGCCTCGAACTGGATAATACTTCCAAACATTGGAATGGACATATTGGGATATTTTATATCCCAGGCCTTGCCGCCTCTGCTCGCTGCAAAACTCATCGTGATTTTGTCGGCGTTGGTTCAGTACACGGGAATTCTGTTCTTCAACCGGCAGCTCACGGGACGCGCATCGCTGGCGGTTGCGGTCCTGTCGATCCCGCTCCTGTACAGCTTCATTTTCACATGGGGCTTCATGAACTTCCTGCTGGGCCTGGGACTCGTGTTCTGGGGCGCAGGTTGGTGGCTGCTTGCGCGAGACAAGCCCCGGATCGCTATCCCCGTGGCCTGTGTGATCGCCATCGCGATCTTCCTCACCCACGGGGTGGCCTTCGCACTCTACGGCCTGCTGCTCGGCGGACTTGAGCTCGGCATATTCGCCACGGCCGCACGGCGATCGTTGGCCGACCTGATGCGCTCGATGCTCGCCCTGGCGGTCCAGGCGATCGCGCCGGCGATCCTGTTCGCCATCAGCCCGACCTCCGGCAACCCACAGGGCCTCACCAACGCCGACGAAGCCGTTCGGCGGCTCGCGAGCCAGGGTGCGTTGAACGACCGGATGCTCGAGCTCATCTGGTATCGGCTGACCACGGTCGTGCGTGTGGCCGAAGGCCCCTCCTTTGCGTTCGATCTCGTCGCCGCTGGCCTCGTGACGATCACCCTCGCCCTACTGTTTATGAGGAAGAGCGTCACGCTCCCGAGGCTGGTCTGGCCCGCCCTGGCGATCGGCGCGCTGCTGGTCCTGATCACGCCGCCCGCACTGTTCGGCGTCGGCTACGTGTCTGATCGAATGCCGCTTTTCCTCGCCATGCTCGCCGTGGCTTCGCTACGCTTCTCCGAGATGCGGACAGACCGCGTTGCGGCGGCGCTCACCATGGGCCTCGCCGCCCTGGTGGCCGTCCGGCTGGCGGCGCTCACCGTCGCCTGGCAACCCTATCGGGACGACCTCGCCGCCTTCCGGAGAGTGGCCGAACACATCCCCCCTCACAGCCTGGTCGGCTTCGTGAACCTCGCCAACGACCATCGGATTGATGGCAGCTCGCGCTGCGAGATGTATGGCCCGCTGCTCATTCCGCTGGCCGGACAGGCAACCCCGATATTCGCCTTCGGAACGCAGCAGCCGATCACGATCGTCGGCCCCCTGAAGGCGGCGATCAGCGCCCTGCCGCCTCCTTCCGGGTCAAGATCCGGACTGTTCCGGGGCCAGCGGCGGATTGCGGCCATGGCCCAGGCCGGCAAGTTCGAGTTTGCACTGATCTGCGCGCCGGAGCGCCTGAGCGCGCCCCTCCCCGCATCGGCCGTCCTGACGGCCCAGGAGGGCCGCTTCGCGCTCATCCGACTTTCGGGAGCTCCGGCGGCGCAGCGCTGAAGCGGGCTTCGGTCACGCCCCTGGGACCTGGGCTTGCGGGCGACCCCGCCGAACGGATGACCCCGCGCGTCGCTGGCCTTGGACGCGCCCTCAGCGCTTCGGGAACTTGAAATCCAGGCCGAAGGGCTTCAGCACCAGGGCGATGTAGAGCAGCACGCCCGCCACGATGAGGAACGAGACGAGGCCATTTCCCTCGTTACCGAACCAGTTCGCCACGGCGCACCCGACCGAAGGCGGGAGGTAGTGCAGGATCGTATCCTGCGGCTCGCCGGGTTGTACTGACCTGTGCAGGAAAAGCACAACCAGCCCCCCGAAGATCGCGACGGTGATCCAATCGTAGACCGTTTCCACCAGTAAGCTCCGTCGTTCCCTTCACGCGCCTACCTAGCAGGTAGGCCGCAACGTGCAATTGTTGGCGAGCCGAACGGCTCGGTCAAATCCTACAGCAAGAGCTATGCCGAACACGCCCCAATGGCCACCATCAGATCCGTCCGAGGCCACGATCATGCACGCGCATCGACGCACCTTCCTGGTCAGCCGGCGGGCCCTCGCCGTGACGGCGCTCGCGGCGGTGCTGGCGCTCGCGGCCTGCGCCGCTGACGAAGGCCAGGCGGCGGGCCCAAAACCGGGGGAGACGGCGACGCTGGCCGACGGCCGGAAGATCAATCTGCGTTGCCAGGGACACGGCGCGCCCACGGTCATTTTCGAGTCCGGCTTCGGCGCCCACGCAGGCGCGTGGGCCAAGGTCCAGCCCACTGTCGCGCGAAGGACCCGAACCTGCGCCTACGACCGCGCCGGAATGGGGCTGAGCGACGATGGCCCCCTCCCCCGGGACGGCGCCGCGATCGCCCGCGACCTGGACCAGGCGCTGACGGAGGCGGGAATCGAGGGTCCCTACATTCTGGTCGGACATTCGGCCGGCGCCCTGTACGCGCGCCTGTTCGCAGCGCGGAGGCTTGGCGAGGTGCAGGGGCTCGTGCTCGTCGATCCGACCGTCGAGCACCTCGCGCGACCGGGCGCGGATGGCCTGAATGGAATTCGTGGGCGCCTGTCCCGATGCCTTGCGGTGGCCGAGGTTTCGCCGCCGGCGGAAGACGCCAGGTGGCAAGGTTGCGCTCCGCCAGGCGATGGAGAAGCCGCCGCGCGCGCGCGCGCGCCGGATCGGTGGCGAAATCAGCTTTCCGAACTCAATGCGATCTTTGGCCCGACATCAGAAGCGGTCGCGCGGGTGGGGAGCCTGCTTAACGACGTTCCAGCGTACGTGATCACCGCATCGGACACGGCCATGGCCGCGCCCACCGTCGGATACGACAAGCCACAGTCGATCCTGGAACTCCAGCACCTGCGCATGGCGCTGAGTTTCAGCCCCGGCTACCAGCGCACCGTCTACGCCTCCCACCTCGTCATGAACGACCGCCCCGAGGTGGTGATCGAGGCCGTTGTCGCCATGATCGACGCCGCGCAGGCGGGAAAGCCGCCACCGGCGCTCCCGCCGAGCGAGACCGGCGAAGCCGTCGGCGAGCCTGGCTCCGCGTTTCCGCGATAGCGTTTCGCCGTGGCTACCGCTTGAGGCTCGCCAGTTGCTTCAGGCGACGCGCCTCGCTGCTGGTCACGCACTTGGGCGCGCTCCAGCTTTCGCCTTTGGCCAGGACGGCCTCGGCCTTCACGAACTCGACGGCGCCATGCTCGCGCGAAAAGCCGCGTCGGGTCAGGGTGTCCTTGTTGCAGACGTAGACGGTGCGCGATGGGGCCACGACGCTGTCGCGCGCGGCGTCAGCCGCCGCAGGCGCCTGCTCGGCGAGGGCGACCCCGGCAGTCAGGGCCGACGCGACAATCGTGCAGATGAACAAGCGCATTCTGTTTCCTCCGCTCGGGCGGCTTGACTGCCGCTCTCTGAGGAAAAACCCTAACCCTTAACAGTCCTGCATAAAAGTTTCGCGACAGGTCTGCGACACCTCGCCCCTTCGTCGCGCTTCAGCGACTGTCATCCAAGACCCGCGCAAGCTTCACGGAACTGTCGCCGCCCCCTCTCATAACGGAGCGATCACTCCGGGGGAGCCGCATCAGGATGCGCTATGGCGTTGTCCGCATCTCGTCAGATTTGCCGCCGCCAAGCCTCCAGCGACGCCTGATCGAGGCCGCCGGCTGCGACCTCGTGCTGGACGAGAGCCATCCGATCGTCGCCGACCCACAGGCCTTGCGGCGCAAGCTCGAGCGTCTGGAGCCAGGTGACGAGATCCTCGTCCACAGCCTGGAGACCTTCGACCTGACGACCGGCGGGCTCGCTCGGCTGATCCGTCGCCTGTTCGAGGCGCGTGTCACGTTGCGGATCGTGGGTGGCGCGCGCGTTGAGACTCTGTCGCCGGCGGGACCGATGCCGCGCGTGCTCGCGCTTCTCGCTGATTTCGAGAGCAGAAGGCCGACCGCGCAGACAGTCAGGCGCCGCGCACGTGCGCAGGTCTCGCCACTGACCCAGCACCAGCTCAAGTTCGCTCGGGAAATGCATCGGCGCGGGCATTCGATCCGCGCGATCGGCCTGCTGTTCCGCCTGGCGCCCAGCGAGGTGGCCCAGCTCCTGCGTGTGGCGCCTCCCGCCGGTGAGACCGACAGCGAACTCAGCGCGGATTTCTGACGCGCGCGGACGCCGTTAGCGCTTCGGCGACGTAACGCCCGAAGATCGTCCCGGCGGCCTCTCGGCGACCGGGACGACTCGATGACTACAGACGGGCGCTCAGGCTGATCGAAACGCTACGGCCCATCTCATAGTTGTTGAGCTTGATCGTATCGCCGCCACGCTTCTGGAACTCGTCGAACTTCTCGTTGAGCAGGTTGCGGGCCTCGAAGCCCGCGGTGAACTCCTGCCCGAACAGGTCGAACTTGTGGCGGAAGGTGAAGTCCAGGAGGAACCCCGGCTCCTGTTCGAAGTCCGGCGCGCCCGCCTGGCCACGCGCCGTGCTGCGCTTGCTGGCATAGTTGAGCAGGAACGTGGCCTGGGTGGCGCCGTCGAGGGTCTCGAAGCCGAACTGACCGTTGGCCAGGTGCTTGGACTGTCCCTGCAGCGGGCTTCCGTCGATCACGAAGTTCGCCGCCGGCGCAGGTAGGCCAAGGTTGGTCCGCGGAAAGACCACGTCGCCGGAGCCGACCTTCACCTCGCTCTTGGTGTAGGTGTAGTTCGCCGCGACGAGCCAGCGCACGCCGTCCAGCCACACCTGGCCGGTGTCGAACTCGAAGAACTTCTTGAACTCGGCTTCGGCGCCGTAGACCACGGCCTTCGGCGCGTTCAGGAAGCTCTGCTGCAGGCCCGAGCCAGACTCGTTGACCACCGACTCGATAGGCTTGTCGATGTTCTTGTAGAACAGGCCGAAGGTCGCGAACTGCCCGCGGTCGAAGTACCGCTCGTAGCGGGCGTCCAGGTTCACGATCTCGCTGTCGAACAGGTACGGATTGCCGATGAATGTGCGGTCCGACTCCGGGTCGAGGTAGAGCTGCGGCGCCTGCTCGCGGAACTGCGGACGCGCGATCGTCTTCGACGCCCCGAAGCGCAGTTGCTGGTCTTCCGCGAAGTTCCAGGTCAGCGTTCCGGCCGGCAGCCAGTACTCGTTCTTCAGTTTCCGGCCCGGAAGCGGGGTGGTCGAGAACAGGTCCACCGCCTGCACGTCCTGCTCGCCGCTCTCGAAGCGCACGCCCAGCGTGGCGCGGACGGCGGGCATGATCTCGCCTTCGCCCTGCAGATAGACGCCATGAGTGATCAGGCTGGCCGAGTAGGCGGCCGCGCCGTCCGACCCGGTGACCTCACGCAGGAGCAGGCCATTCGGACCGATGTTGTAGTCCGAGTAGAGGAAGTCGACGCGCTGGCGCTGGAAGTTCAGGTCCGGCGTCGAATTCATCGTGAAGCGGAAGACGCGCGAGTCGGAGAACCGCTCGTTGTCGTACCAGGCGTAGCCGCCGGTCAGGGTGAAGTCCGCGATCCAGGGATTTTCCCAGCGGTAGGCGAAATCGATCCCCGCGCCTGACGCCTTGTCCTCGAGTTCGCTGAAGCGGATGAAGTTCGCGTCGAGCTGCGGATTGTGCAGGAACTCGCCGTCCACGCGGCGATAGCGAACCTGGCGCTCGTAGGGCACGTCGCGCTCGGTGCGGGCATAGGACCCACGCCAGGACACCGTCAGGTCGCCGAACTCGTGCTCGCCGGTGACCTGGGTGTCGATCAGCTCGCGCTGGTACCAGGCTGTGTAGTCGTCCCGGACGTAGTTGCTGGCCCGGGCGCTCTCGCCCTCGACGGAGCGGGCTTCCTTGGTCACGTTGCGGACATAGAGGTTGGTCCACTTGAACCTGTGGCTGTCCAGTTCCAGGGCCACCTGGGTCAGGCCGTTCAGGACCACGTCGTTCTGGGTGGAGAACGACCGCATGTCTTCCTGCACGGACAGACCGTCCAGGTTGACGACGCCCTCCTGCTGGGTCGCGTCGCGCGTCGACCATCCCGAGTCGTACCCGACGATGGCCACGACGCCGAGGTTGCCCCAATCGAAGGTCCAGGACGTGCCGCCCGAGATGTCGACGCTGCCGTTGATGGCCACGTCGTCGGTCGACTGCAGCAGGTTGATGTTGGCGTTCTGGAAGCTGCGGCCCATGGCCGTCAGCTCGTCCGAGGTGAAATTGTTGGCGTCGATCCGCTTGCCCGTCTCGATCCCGCGGCGGATGAGCGACGGCAGCTCCCGCGTCCCATCGTCGACGCCGAAGCGGTCGCTGGTCCCGCCGCCGTAGTAGGTCAGGCCCCGCTTCAGCGTCGTCTCGCTGTTGCCGCCCAGGCTCACCGACATGGCGATGAACGGGTCGTCCGGCACGTCGACGGTCTTCAGGTCGATCAGGCCGCCACCGAACTCGCCGGGATAGTTCACCGAATAGGTCTTCTGGACGTTCACGCCGGCCAGCACGCTCGACGGGAAGAGGTCCAGCGGCACCACGCGCTGCAGCGGCTCGGGGCTGGGCAGCGGGGAGCCGTTCAGGAGCGCCGAGGAATAGCGCTCGCCGAGGCCACGGACATAGACGAACCGCCCGCTGACCACGCTCAGGCCCGCCAGGCGGGTCAGCGCTTGCGCGGCGGTGTCGTCGCCCTGGCGCACCAGGTCCTCGGCGGTGACGATGGACGCCACCTCCGACGTCTCGCGCATGACCTCGGGGATGTATTTGCCCCGGATCAGCACCTCCTCCACCTCCGGTCCGGGGGCGGTGGATTGCGCCTCTTCCGCCCACGCCAGGGCCGGAGCCAGCAGCGCCGTCGAGCACAGCAGGAGCCCGGTGATCGGGCGGGTGATCTTGGTCATGGGTCAGGTCGCCTTTGGGATTCGACGCGCGCTAGGCGGCGGGGCCCGAAGGCCCCGCCGGAGCCGGCTCAGCAGGAGCTTCCGCTGGCCAGACCGCAGGTCCAGCCGCTCCACCAGGTGTCGTTCGCGTCGCGGACGGCGCCGATGTAGGTCACGCTGTCGAAGAACGAGTAGATCGTCTTCGGATCGGTCGCGACGCGGCCCGTCTCGTTCGAGCCGTTCACGAAGCCCGACAGCGTCGAGGTGTGGCTCGCCGAATTGTTGGCGCCGACGTTGAACAGCGTCGTCGCCTGGGCGGCGTCGACCCCGGTGTCGTTCCGGAACGGGCTCGAGCAGGCCAGCACCACCGAGTCCCAGCGAGGCGCCGCGGCGACCGTGGACGTGTCGTCGACGTCGATGCAGGCGGTGCTGGTATGAGCGCTCGCGAAGATCCCGTTGACGAAGCGCCCGCCCGTGCCGGTGTTCAGCACCTGGAGGTCGCCGGCGCCGGTCCGGGTGGTGCCGAGCACGGTGAAGTTCGCGAACTTGGGCTGGGAGTTCAGCGACGCCTGGACGCCTGCCGAGCTCTGCTCGAAGCCGCGGTCACCGCCGTTCGCCCGCTGGCGAACGATCAGGAACTGCACGCCCCCGCGCCAGCCCTCATCGGTGTCCAGGCTGTCGTCGTCGGCGCCGGTGACCACCACATGCTTCAGGTTGACCGTGCCGCCGAAGAACTCGATGCCGTCGTCAGAGCTGTTGTGGACCTGCACGTGGTCGATGGTCGTACCCGAGCCCACGCCCAGCAGGGTGATGCCGTTCAGTTCGCGGTTGGGCTGGATCTCGAAGCCCGGATAGCGCACCTGCACGTAACGGAGGCGACCCGAATTGTCGGTCGGGCTGTTGCCGCCGTAGAGCGACACGCCGCCCTCGAAGGTGGCCACGCAGTTGACGTTCGGCGGCGTCGTGCCGGCCGGGCAGCTCGCGATCGGCGCGCGGCCGGCGATCACGATGCCGCCCCACTGGCCGATCAGGTCGGCGCCGGCGTTGCCCTCGATGTTCGAGCGGCTGGTGAAGATGATCGGGTTGCTGGCGGTGCCTTCGGCGAAGATCTGCGAGCCGCGCTGGACGTTGATGTAGTCCAGGCCGCCCGAACCGAAGAGACGCACGCCGGCCTCGATCGTCAGGATGCCCTGCTGGGCGCCCGCGATCGGGTTGTTCGGATCGGCGCCGCGATCCTGGCCGACGTCGACCCGGCCGCTGATGGCGTAGACGGTGCCCGCGCGGAGCGGAACCACCAGGTTGCCGACGATCGTCTGCGGGAGCTGGCAGGCGCGGAGCGTGCCGTTGGCCACGGTGCCGACGTTGGCGAAGCCTGTCGGACAGTCCGACGCGGCCTGGCCAGGCGGGGTGGTCGTGCCGCCGCCCGTGCCCGTGCCGCCACCGGCGCTCGGCGGGAAGGCGCCCTCGCCCGGCGAGGCCACATTGTCGGCGCCGCCGCTGCAGGCGGCCAGCGCGAGCGCGCCCACCGAGGCGACGAGAGTGATTTTGAGCGTGGCGCCGTTCATAGAGATCTCCCCAACCGGACGCTGGTCAGGCAGGGAATCCCCGTCCGGAGCCGATCTCCGGGTCCGTCCCCGCCGCGGGGCCGGTTCTAGGCGCCACCCATGACAGGGCTCGGACAACTCTGTGACGAACACGTTGCGGCTTCGCGACGGTTTGACCACAGCGCCAGATTAGGACGAACGCCTACAGAGACCGCGACGAAGTGGTCTGGCCGCGTGGCCGGCCCATGGAGTAGTCTTCGCGCCTCGGGTTGGGGCGATCATGGCGTTCAGGACAGCACATCGATTGGCGAACTGGGCGGCCTTCGCCGCCGCGCTTGCCCTGCCGCCCGCCGTGTCCGCGCAGGTGCTGGAGATCGGCGACGACGGAGCGGTCACCACCTATGCCGCCCCCACTGTGCACACCAGTGATGGGGCTCGCGCCATCGCCCCACCGGTGGCTGCGCCGGCCTATCGCGCGACGCCGGGCGAGGTCGCCCGCCTGATCCAGGAATCGTCGGCGCGGCATTCTGTCCCGGCGCAGCTGGTCGAGGCGGTGGCCTGGCAGGAGTCCCGCTTCAACCCCGCCGCGGTGTCACCAAAAGGCGCGCTGGGTGTCATGCAATTGTTACCCAAGACCGCTAGCGAGCTCGGCGTGGATCCCTCGGACCTCAGGGGCAACATCGACGGCGGCGTCGCCTACCTGGCGCAGCAGATGCGACGCTTCGGCGACGTGCGGCTGGCGCTGGCGGCCTACAATGCCGGTCCCCAGGCGGTCGCCCGCTACGGCGGCGTCCCGCCGTACGCCGAGACCCAGAACTACGTGCGCGCGATCCTGGCGCGCCTGTCGGCCGTTGGGGCCGTCGGCGCCGGCGCTGAGTGAGGACATGAAGAAGCTCGTTACTCTGGCCGCCCTCGCGGCTCTCGTCGCCGGGCCCGCGCATGCGCAGGTCCAGGCCGACCCGGCCGGATCCTCACCGATCCTGGCGGCGCTCAACTGGGTGCAGGGCACCCTGCTCGGCAACGTCGCCACGACCGCGGCCGTCATCGCCGTCGCCGCCGTGGGCTTCCTCATGCTCACCGGACGCATCGATTGGAAGCGCGGCCTGACCGTCATCGTCGGCGCCTTCATCATCTTCGGCGCCGTGTCGATCGTGGCCGGCATCCGCAGCCTGGCCGGAGGCATGTAGGGTGACCCGCCTCGCCTCCGATCCGGTGTTCGCGGCGCTCACCCGGCCGCAGATGATCGCGGGCGTCACCTATCCCTACATGGTGCTGAACCTGATCGTGACGCTGGAGGCGTTCCTGATCCTGCGCTCGTTCTGGGTGCTGCTGGTCGCCCTGGTGGTGCACGCCGTCGGCTACGTCGGCTCCCTGCGCGAGCCGCGCTTCTTCGACCTCTGGATCACGCGCCTGCAGACCTGTCCCCGGGTGCGGAACTTCAGCTTCTGGGGCGGCAACTCGTACCGGCCATGACCGCCACCTTCCTCACCACCGCCGCCGCCAAGGTGCTGGCGCCCCGCGAGGTCGCTGTCGGGGCCCGCCTGCCATTCCTGGGCCATCTGGACGACGTCACCCTCCGGACCCGAGACGGCCTGCTGGTGCAGACCCTCCACCTGGCCGGCTTCCCGTTCGAGACCGCGGCCGACGACGAACTGAACTATCGCAAGGCGATCCGCGAGACCGTCCTGCGTGGCGCGGCCAGTTCGCGGCTGGCCCTCTACCACCACGTGGTCCGGCGTCGGGTGACGCCGACCTTCCCGCCGGCGCCCGAAGACCCCTTCTGCGCCGAGCTCGATCGCCGCTGGCAAGAGCAGCTGGCCAGCCGCCGGCTGTATGTGAACGAGATCTTCCTGACGCTGGTCCTGCGCCCCACCCAGGGCGGCGCGGGCTTCGTCGAGCGTCTCCTGAAGGGCCCGCGGGTCCGTGACGCCGACCTCAGCCGCGACCTGCGCGAGCTGCATGCGACGCGGGAGGCCTTCGCCGCGGCCCTCGCGCCCTACGGCGCCCGCACCCTCGGCCTCTACAGCGGCCCTGGCGGGGTCCAGCGTTCGGAACCTGCCGAGTTCCTCGGCCTGTTGCTGAACGGCGACATGAGGCCGGTGCTCAACCCGTCCGGCGACCTGTCGGACGCCATCGCCACCCGCCGCCTCAGCTTCGGCTTCGACGCCATGGAGTTCGGCCCGCAGGCGGGCGGCGACGGGGCTTTCGGCGCCATGGTCTCGCTCAAGGACTATCCGGCCCGCACGGCGCCCGGCCTGCTCGACGGCGTCCTCCGCCTGCCGATGGAGATGGTGCTCACCGAGAGCTTCGCCTTCGTCGACCGGCAGGCGGCGCTCGGTCGCATGGGCCTGGCGCTGCGCCGGCTAAAGGCCGCCGAGGACGACGCCTTCAGCCTGCGCGCCGAACTGGCCCAGGCTCGCGACGACGTGGGCGCCGGCCGCGCCGCCTACGGCGAGCATCACCTGACCATCCTGGCGAAAGCCGACAGCCTGGAGGACCTGGACTTCGTCGTCGCCGACGTCCAGTCGGCCCTGGCCGAGGCTGGCGCCGTGGCGGTGCGCGAGGACGTCAACCTGGAGCCGGCCTTCTGGGCCCAGTTCCCGGGCAACTTCAAGTTCATCGCCCGCAAGGGACTGATTTCGGCTGGAAATTTCGCCGGTCTCGCCAGCTTCCACAACCATCCGACCGGGCAGGCCGAGGGCAACCACTGGGGGCCGGCCATCGCGGTCCTCGAGACCACCGCTTTCGGTCCCTACCACTTCAACTTCCACCAGGGCGACCTCGGCAACTTCACCTGCATCGGCCCGTCGGGATCGGGCAAGACGGTACTGCTGACGTTCCTGCTGGCCCAGGCCGAGCGTCTGAAGCCGCGCATCGCCTACTTCGACAAGGACCGCGGCGCCGAGCCGTTCATCCGCGCCATCGGCGGCCGCTATGACGTGCTGTCACCGGGGGAGCCGACCGGCTTCAACCCGCTGGCCCTCGCCGACACCCCGCTCAATCGCGCCTTCCTGGTGGAGTGGGTCGCCCAGCTCCTCACCGCCGAAGGCGGCGTGCTGGACGCCGAGGACCGCGCCATGATCGCCGACGCGATCGACGCCAACTTCGCCCAGCCGCCAACCCATCGCCGGCTGCGCTACCTGCGCGAGCTGTTCCGTGGCGCCCGTCGGCCCAGCGCCGGCGACCTGGCGTCCCGCCTCTCGGCCTGGTGCGAGGGCGGCGACCACGCCTGGCTGTTCGACAACCCCGACGACCTGCTCGATATCGAGACGCGGGTTCTCGGCTTCGACATGACGAAGCTGCTGGACTCCCCGATCATCCGCATCCCCGCCATGATGTATCTGTTCCACCGGCTGGAGCAGCGGCTGGACGGAAACCCCGCCATCTTCGTCGTCGACGAGGGTTGGAAGGTCCTGGACGACCCGGTCTTCATGCGCCGCATCAAGGACTGGGAGAAGACGATCCGGAAGCGGAACGGCCTCGTCGGCTTCTGCACCCAGAGCGCCTCCGACGCCCTCGACAGCCGGATCGCCTCCGCGATCATCGAACAGGCCGCCACCCAGATCTTCTTCCCCAACGCCCGCGCCAAGGCGTCGGACTACATCGACGGCTTCGGCCTCTCCGAGCACGAGTTCGAGCTGGTGAGGAGCCTGCCCGACACCTCGCGCTGTTTCCTGATCAAGCGCGGCGACCACAGCGTGGTGGCGCGCCTCGACCTGACCGGCCTCACCGGCGAGCTGGCGGTTCTCGCCGGCACCGAGCGCGCCGTACGCCGGCTGGACGCCCTGCGCGCCCAGGTCGGCGACGCGCCGGCCGATTGGCTGCCGACCTTCATGGAAGGCCGGAGCGCGGCATGAACGGCTCCTGCGCCTCCGTCGTCGACGACGGCGTCATCCGCGGCGTCCTGGCGACGATCGACTGCCAGACCCGCGCCTATGCCCAGGGCGGCTATCTGGCGCTGACCACCGGGTCCGGCGTCTTCCAGACGGCGCTGACGGTCCTGCTGACGGTGTACGTGGCCCTCATCGGCTGGCGGATGCTGTTCGCTCAGGGCGACACGCGGCTGTCCGACGCGCCCGGCATCGCGCTTCGAATCGGCGTGATCCTGGCCCTGGTGACAAGCTGGTCGACGTTCCAGACCCTGGTGTTCGACCTGGCCGACCGCGCCCCGCTCGAGATCGCCGCCATCGCCTCCTCGCCCTGGACCGCGGAAACCCGGTCCAGCCTGGCCGCAGATCCGGTGACTGGGCTGGAGACGGTCTACAACGAGCTGACCCAGGTCTCGGCGGTGTTCGGCCAGCAGGCCGGCGTCGACGCCAAGGCCTACGCCAGCCCCCAGGCCGCCGCTGCGGAAGCGGTGTCCCTGGCCAGCGGCGCCCTGTTCTTCTCCAGCGTCGGCGTGATCTCGGCCGCGACGCTGGCCATCGGCATCCTCACCGCCGTGGGCCCGATCTTCATCGCCATGGCGCTGATGGTCGCGACGCGGGGGATCTTCATCGGCTGGGTGCGCGCCATGCTGGCGGCGGCCCTGACGCCCCTCGTCGGCTGGCTGCTCCTGGTCCTGATGCTCACGGTCATCGAGCCATGGATCGCCGAGCTGGGCGCCCAGCGGCTGGCCATGCGACTGGATCCGCAGACCGCGATCAGTACGGCGGCCCTGATCTTCGTGTTCGCCGCGGGCCAGGCGGCCCTGGTGATCGGCGCCTGCGTGATGGCGCTCGGCTTCCACATGCCGACGGAACGCAAGCCGGCCACCGAAGTCCGCGCACCGGCTGGCGCCGCACCGGCTGGCGTCGCCGGATCCGTCGGCGGGGGCATCCTGCCCTCGCGCGCCGAGCGGCTCGCGCTGGATCTTCAGCGTGATCAGGCCCACGCCGCCGCGCGCACCCGCGCCGCCGCCTCGGCGTCCGCCGCCGCCGCCCCGGGGCGCTCCATCCACGTCGGCGCCGCCGAGACCTCGCGTCTGGGCGACGGCTACCGGCGTCCCACTGTCACCTCCCGGCCCGCGGGAGCCTCCCGATGAACCGACCGTCCGCCATCGCCTTCGCCATCGCCCTGGCCGCGACGCCAGCCCTCGCCGTGACCCCGCGGCCGGGTTCGGGCGACCCGCGGATCCATGTGGTCGACTACGATCCTGCCGAGGTCGTCGAGCTGCGCACGGCGCTCGGCCTGCAGCTCTCGCTGGAGTTCGACCCGACCGAGAAGATCGAGAACGTCGCCATCGGCGACTCCCTCGGCTGGCAGGTGACGCCCAATCGGCGCGCGAACCTCCTGTTCCTGAAGCCCATGTCGCCGCGGCCGCCGACCAACATGACGGTCATCACCAACATGCGGCGCTATTCCTTCCAGCTCAGCGTCCTGCGGCAAGCCTCGCGCAGCACGCCCTACGCCGTGCGGTTCCTCTACGCCGAGCCGGCGGTGGCCTATGTCGCCCCGCCGCCGCCCCCGCCTCCGCCGCTCGAGAAGAACGCCGCCTACTCCTACGAGGGCTCGACCAAGACCCTGCCGCTCAAGGTCTTCGACGACGGCCAGGACACCTACTTCACTTTCCGCGTGGAGGAAGACCTGCCGGCCATCTACGCCGTCGATCCAGACGGCGGCGAGGCGGTGGTCAACATCCGCCAGCGCGACGGCTACTTCGTGGTCGACCGCATCGCCCGGGGCTTCGTGCTGCGGCGCGGCAGCGAGGTGACCCGCATCCACAACGACGGCTTCCGCGTGGAGGAGGCCAGTGCGCTCGTCAGGCGCAAGAAGGACCCATGGTGGCGGCGATGACCCGCAAGACCCCGATCTCCAGCGACGCCAGCCCCGTCTTCGCTCGCGGCCAGACGTCGGCGCCGCGTGTGCGCCAGTCGAATTCCCCCATCACCCTCTGGGCCGGCGGCCTCGGCGCCTGCATCCTCGGCTTCGTCGTCTTCAACGGCCTGAGTTCGGGACGCGAAGCCCAGGCCCAGCCGCAGAAGACGGCGACCGCCCGCCCCGTGGTCGCTCCAGCGCCGCAGGCGGCGCCCGCGCCCCCGCCTGCTCCAGCGCCCGCGGCGGCGCCGGCCCCTGTCGCCCTGATCCCGACCGCGCCCACGGCCAATCCGTCGGAGGCCCATTGGCGCGCGCCGGCCATGGTCGTCGACTTCAGCACCCAGGGCGACGCCGCGGCCGTCCAGCTCGCCCAGGCCGCCACGGCGCCGGCCGGCGCCCCCCCGGCGGCGGCCGGACCTTCCGACGATCCCGGCGCGTCTGCCGACGAGCGCTTCGCCGCCCGCGTCACGCGGGGCGCCGGCGACACGGCCCGCGCGACCCAGATGTACAACCTCGGCCGCACGGTTCCGCAGGGCACGGTGATCGCCGCCGTGCTGGAAACCGCCATCGACTCCGACCTGCCCGGTTCGGTCCGCGGCGTCGTCAGTCGCGACGTGCGTAGCTTCGACGGCAGCCGGGTGCTCATCCCGCGCGGCTCGAAGCTGATCGGCCAGTACAAGAGCGCCGTCGCGGTCGGCCAGACCCGGGCCTTCGTCGTCTGGACCCGCATCATCACCCCCACGGGCGTGACCATCGAGGTCGGCTCGCCCGCCACCGACCGCCTGGGCCGCGGCGGTCTGCCGGGCGAGGTGGACACCCACTTCTTCCGCCGCTTCGGCGGCTCGATCCTGCTCTCGGTGGTCAGCGCCGGCTCCCAGGCCCTCGCCAACTCCGCCTCGGGCAGCGACAACACCACCCTGGTGATCGGCTCGCCTGCCCAGGCCAGCCAGGTCGCCTCCCAGGCGCTGCAGAAGCAGATGGACATCCCCGACACCATCCGCGTGCCCCAGGGCGTGCCGGTGCAGGTCTTCGTGGCGCGGGACCTCGACTTCGCGGGGGTGGTGCGTTGACCGCCAACGTCTACCTCTCCGCCTACCTGGCGCCTCTGTCGCCCTGGCTCTCGCGGCCCGACGTCACCGACGTGCTGGTCAACCGGCCCGGCGAGGTCTGGGTCGAGACCACGGGGGGCGGCATGACCCGTGAGCCAGCGGATCAGCTCGACGAGACCGCGCTACAGCGCCTCGCCCGCCAGATCGCCGCCGCCAGCCACCAGGGCGTCAACCGCGAGCAACCGCTCCTGTCGGCCACCCTGCCCGACGGCGCCCGCGTCCAGGTCGTCGCCCCGCCTGCAACGCGCGGGGGCCTCGCCCTCGCCGTCCGCAAGCATCTGATCTCCGACCTGTCGATCGGCGACCTCGACCGCGATGGCCTGTTCTGCACGACGGCGCGCGTCGACCCCGAGCGGGAGGCCCGCGCGGACGACGAATTGAAGGCTCTCCTGGACGGTGGCGACCTCGGCGGCTTCCTCAAGCAGGCCGTCAAGCGTCGCAAGACGATCGTCATCTCCGGCGGCACCGGCAGCGGCAAGACCACCCTGCTCAACGCCCTGGTCAAGGAGATCGACCGCGGGGAGCGCCTGGTGGTCATCGAGGACGCCCCGGAGATCCGGCTCGACCATCCCAACAGCGTCGGCCTCGTGGCGGTGCGCGGCGATCTCGGCGAGGCGCGCGTCGACGCCGACGCCCTGCTGGCCGCCTCCCTCCGGCTGCGTCCCGATCGGATCATGCTGGGCGAGCTGCGCGGCAAGGAGGCCTTCGCCTTCCTGCGCGCCGTCAACAGCGGCCACCCCGGCTCGATCACCACGGTGCACGCCGACAGCCCGGGCGGCGCCCTGGACCAGATCGCCCTGCTGGCCCTCACCTCCGGCGTCGACCTCGGCTGGGACAAGGTGCAGACCTATGTGAGCAAGGTCATCGACGTGGTGGTCCAGATCGAGCGCATCGACGGGGCGCGCCGCGTCACAGAGATCCGCTTCCAGCCCGGCTGATCGGCGATTTTGCCGCACCGGGTGCGCGCAAAAGGGGAAATTCTTTTAAGCATGGCCCGCTAAGGTCGCAGGCCATGACCCCGCCGGTTCCCAGCTACATCGAGCGCCGCTCCGAGCCGCGCGAGCCGGCGAACATCCGCGCCCGGGTGATGCACGGCAAGGACCTGGCCCTCTGGGCCGACTGCGTGATCCGCGACCTCAGCCCCAGCGGCGCCAAGATCGAGCTCTCGCACTTCTACAAGCTCCCGCCCCGCTTCGTGCTGCTCCGCTTCGACATCGGCGTGGCCTTCGAGGTCGTGCTGAAGTGGCGCCGCGCCGACCTCGCCGGCATGGCCTTCGAAGCGCGTCACGAGCTGGAAGGCGACGTCCAGCCCCACTTGGCCAAGGTCCGCGAAGCCTGGCTGGCGCTGAAGCCGCGGTAGAGGGCTATTCGCCCGGCGCGCTGGGGGAGTCGGCCTTCGGTCGCTTCAGCGTCAGAAGAGCCAGCGGCTCCCTAACCGCCTTGACCACTCGGCCGCGAAGCGCGGCGGTGGGCTTCTCGACGTATTGCGATGAAAGATAGGCGCAGATGCTGGCGATCATGATGGTCAGAGCGATATTCGCGACCGGACTGCTGGTTATCTTGTAGTAATACAGAAGTTGCTGAATGGGAAATGAGTACAAAAAGATCCCATATGACAAATCCGGCTTCCCGATCGATCTGAGCTCCAAGGCTCGGGACACAGATCGCAACACCGACGCCTTCGAATACGAGATCGAAATCAGCAGATACCCGAATGCATAATAGACAAGATCAAAAATCTCAGTGAAGTAGCCGATGACACCGGCTAGCAGGACGGCCGCAAGACCGACCCAGACCCCGACCAGGATCTTCTCCGCATAGAGCGCCAGGCTGGCGCCGAAGAAGAACAGGCTGCACAGCTTCAGGCGGCCCGCCAGCAGGTCGTTTGCCGGATCGTAGCCGATGAAGAAGAAGGCGACGATCAGGACGGCCGTCAGCGCCGCGACGATCGAGGGTTTCCGCGTGAGCCCGACGTATCCGACCGCGCCTAGCAGGGCGTAGCAGAACACCTCCCATCGCAAGCTCCAGATCGAGCCATTGATGGCCGTGTTGACCATCCCGGGAAAGACGCCGTCGATCGTGTAGCTGACGAAAATAATGCTCAGGTTCTCGGCGAGGTACCTGCCGGCGGACGCCAGGGTGGCCGCTGACCGGTCGGATGCGAACAGCACCACGGCAGCGACGGTCACGAACAGCATCACCCAGAGCGCCGGCACGATGCGCAGCACCCGGGCCACGACATAGTCGGTCATGGTCTTGCTTGAGAGCAGGCTTCGCGTCACGAGGAAGCCACTGATCACGAAAAAGCCATTGACGCCCAAGGAGTTGTAGAGGCGTCCGAAATTGGCGTTGCCCGCGTCGAGGGCGATGCCGCCGAGCACGAAGGCGTGGCCGAAGATCACCCGCGCCGCGAGGAACAGGCGCACCGCGTAGAAATTGTTGTCCCGGTCGTTGACGTCGATGCGCTGAAGGCCGAGCCATTTGCTCCATCGGGACGCCGACCGACGATCCGCCGCTGCTGTCGGGCTTGGCACGGTCACTCAGTTCCTCCAGCGGGCGGGCGCATTCGCGCCTCTGCCGATTGGCCGCCATACTCCAACGGCCTCATCGCCGGAATAGGCCCGCCAACAGATGAAAGTCACGTTATCGGCGCACGCCTGCCGCGCACGCCGCGCATCTCCTCAGGCCAGCAGCCCCCACCCCTGACCAAGCGAAAGGCCGCCGTAGACGAGTTCCAGATCGAGCGGCGGCGTCTCCGTGCCTTGCTGCGGATCCGCCGTGCCCCCCTGTCCGCCGGCGCCCGGGTTGGGAGCGACTCCTCCAGAAGCTGGCGGCGTCTGGATCGTCCCCGATCCGGCTCCCTGGACCACCCCCCTGAAGTCGCTGGCTGTAAGGTCTGTGACGCCCATGACCTTGATGCTGAAGTCTGCGACGCCGTCGCCGTCGACATCGCCCTCGATGATCGAGCTGCCGTCGCTGACCTTGACGCGCAGTTCTCCGGCGACCTTGTGGAAGGCGTCCTGGCCGATGAACGCGAAGGCGTCATCCCCCGTGGTGGCGGTGTTGGCGTCGATCGAGTGCAGGTTGATGATGTCGCCTTCGGTCCGGTCGAAGTCGACGATGATGTCGAAGCTGCCGTTGGTCGGGTAGTCCTTCGCGAAGTTGAAGGTGTCCGCGCCCGCATCGCCCTGCAGGACGTCGTGCCCGCGGCTGCCGCTCAGCAGGTCGGCGCCCGCGCCGCCCACCAGGGTGTCGTGGCCATAGCCGCCGATCAGCGAGTCGTCGCCGCGGCCGCCCACCACCAGGTCGCCGATGGAATTCGAGGTCGAGAACTTGCCGGCCACATCGGTGTCCCGCGTCTCGTACGCCTGCGCCGTCACCGACTTGGTGGCGATGTCCACCGGCTTCCACGCCGACACGAGGGTCTCGATGAAGTCGTGGGCCGCGCCCACCGACAGGTCGGCCACGGAGTCCACGTCGTCGAGCGAATAGTAGCCCGGCTCGTAGATGCTGTCGGCCTGGACGAGGATGTTGTCGCGGATGTCGAGGTTGTAGTTGTCCTCGCGGGTGCCGATGAACTTGGTGATGTTCCCGCTGATCAGGACGTCGTGCGAGCCCTTGGTCAGCAGGATGCCCGGCGCGTCCTTGCTGGTTCCCGACGAGCGCAGCAGCGTGTTGTCCACCACCCGCCCGTTGGCGACGTTCTCCAGCCCGATGCCCTGGTGGTCACCGTTCATGATCAGGTTGTTGGAGATGTCGACGTTGGTGAAGCCCAGCTTGTTGGCGTTGTCGTCGAGATAGATCCCGAGGATCGCCTCGCCGTCGCCCTGCTCCAGCACGTTGTTGGTGATGGTGATATTCTTGCTCTGGCCGACGGTCTCGCTCGTCCAGAGGTGGATGAAGTCGGCGTGGTCCACCTCGCCCCAGCGCCAGGGGTTGGAATCGTGCAGGTGGTTGCCGTCGATCACCACGTCGTTCACGCCGCCGCCGGTGATCGGGCTGGTGCGCAGGTCGTAGATCTCGTTGTCCTTGATCACCAGGCCGCTGGACTTGGCCAGCACCAGGCCCTTGTGGAACTCGTGGATCTCCACGCCCTGGATCGTCACGCCCTGGGAGCTCTCGATCGTCACCGCCCGGCCCGCCGGCATGCCGAGCACATTGCCCGTGCTGTCGCCGGTCTCGGCGTCCTGCGGCACACCGTTCACCGCCGGCCCGCCCTTGAACTCGCCGCCGACGAAGCTGATGTCCTTGCTCAGGTTGATCTTCACCGCCGAGCTGGAGGACAGCGTGTCCTGGTCCGGCTTGAACTCCACGCTGACATTCGTGAACGTCAGGCCTTCGGACTTGTAGATGTAGATGCTGTCGAACACCGGCGGGTTGGCCGCATCGGCCGCCACGATCTTCACGGGGGTGTCGAACACCATCCCGCGAACCGTCAGCTCGCCATAGTTCCCGCCCGAAAGAGAAATCGTGTCACCGGCGGCCGCATACTGGAGCGCGACCGAGAGTTCCGCCGCGTTCGCTGCGTAGATCGTGGCCATCGGCCCTCCACCGGAAAGTTGAGCAGCCGCCCACCGGCATCCTAGCCGTCCATGGCGTTCGACGAAAGGTGCGGCCCCACGCTCAGGAGCCGCGGCGGCGGCAGACGGCCACCCCGGGCCTGGCACACAGAAGCCGGTGGCGACGAACGACCGAAAGTGCAATTCCTGCGCTGTCGGTCGTGGATTGCGGGGGGCGTCCCGAAATGGGTGAGGCGCGCGGCGTCATGCAGCTATCGCTGCCTAAACTTGGGCTCGTGGCACCGCCCGGAGCCTTTCGCCTGATGCTCGCTTTCGCCGTGGTTCTGTCCCACATGAGCGGGTTCGACGTAGGGCGGCTCGCGGTGCTGCTGTTCTTCTTCCTATCGGGCTATTGGACCGCGCGGATCTACCAGGAGAAATTCGGCGGCAACCGCGTCGGGCTCTACTACCTGAGCCGCTATTGGCGTATCGCTCCGCTCTTCTTCATCATTACGGTCGCCGCCGCGCTCGCCCGCAATCAGTGGGACGACATGGGGTGGACGAACCTGACGCTGTTGGGCATCGCGTCCTGGGGATACGATCCGACCGGCGTCTCATGGTCATTGGACGTAGAGCTTCAGTTCTACCTCCTGCTACCGCTTGCACTTGCCTTCCTTGTGCGCGCGCCAAAGGTCACGCTGCTCGCAAGCGTGGTGATTGGCGCGTTCGGCTGGTGGCTGCATGAGCGACACGACATCGTCACCGTCGCGAAGTTTCTCCCGGTCTTCATGCTCGGCGCCTTAACGCACGTCGCGGCGTGGAAACCCGGAAATCGGTCAGCCATGCTGTCGCTGGGGGCCTTCATCGCGATGACCGCCGTCACCGCCGCGACGCCGTTCTTTAGGAAGTCGACTCCGGACCCCTTTGATCACGACATCTGGGGAATGATCTGGCTGCTACCTCTGCTGCCCTACGTCGCCCATTCTCTGACGATCCGCTCGACGTCGTTCGACAGGCACTTGGGCAACCTGAGCTATCCCCTTTACCTCGTTCACTATCCGGTCATCGCCTTGATGGCTTCAGCCTACGGGCACGGGTTGCCGTCGAAGCTAGCCACGCTGGTCATCTCGGTGATCTTGGCGGTGCTCACCTACTTCCTGCTCGACCGTCCCCTTGATCGAATCCGGGTCCGAGTAACGGAGCGCAACAGCGTTTGACCGCCTGTTGCGCTCCGAGGGCCGTTTCATTCAGAGTGCGAAGTCGCCGGCAACCAGCGTACCCACGCCGATCAGCTTGATGCTGAAGTCCGCGACGCCATCGCCGTTGACGTCCCCTTGTACGATCGCGTTTCCATCCACGACGGCGTAACGCACTTCCCCGGCCGCGCCCCGGAACGAAGAGGTTCCGATGAAGGTGAAGGCCTCGTTCGCGGTGGTGGTCGTGTTGGCGTCCATCGACGAGAGGCGAAGGATGTCGCCGTCCGCGTGCGAGAAGTCCTGGACCACGTCCGTCCCGCCGACGCTCGCGTAGTCGGCGGCGAAGTTGAACGTGTCCGCGCCGGCCCCGCCCACGAGCAGGTCGTCGCCGCGGCTGCCGCTCAGATAGTCCTTGCCGTCGCCGCCGATGAGCGTGTCGTTGGCGTGCAGGCCCGTCAGGGTGTCGCCGCCGCGCCCGCCGACCAGGACCGAACCCTTGCTCCCGCTCGCGGACAGTTTCATGCCGGCGGTCGTGTCGAGCTGCTGCGGCAGAGCGGTGGCCGTCTCGGTGGTGACCGAGGAGGTGGTCCCGCTCTTCGCAGCCGTGGTCGCCGTTGAACCAGTCGCCACCCCCTTGAAATCGTTTGAGGAGAGGTCTGTGACGCCCATGACCTTGATGCTGAAGTCTGCGACGCCGTCGCCGTCGACATCGCCCTCGATGATCGAGTTGCCGTCGCTGACCTTGACGCGCAGTTCTCCGGCGACCTTGTGGAAGGCGTCCTGGCCGATGAACGCGAAGGCGTCATCCCCCGTGGTGGCGGTGTTGGCGTCGATCGAGTGCAGGTTGATGATGTCGCCTTCGGTCCGGTCGAAGTCGACGATGATGTCGAAGCCGCCGTTGGTCGGGTAGTCCTTCGCGAAGTTGAAGGTGTCCGCGCCCGCATCGCCCTGCAGGACGTCGTGCCCGCGGCTGCCGCTCAGCAGATCGGCGCCCGCGCCGCCCACCAGGGTGTCGTGGCCATAGCCGCCGATCAGCGAGTCGTCGCCGCGGCCGCCCACCACCAGGTCGCCGATGGAATTCGAGGTCGAGAACTTGCCGGCCACATCGGTGTCGCGCGTCTCGTACGCCTGCGCCGTCACCGACTTGGTGGCGATGTCCACCGGCTTCCACGCCGACACGAGGGTCTCGATGAAGTCATGGGCCGCGCCCACCGACAGGTCGGCCACGGATTCCACGTCGTCGAGCGAATAGTAGCCCGGCTCGTAGATGCTGTCGGCCTGGACGAGGATGTTGTCGCGGATGTCGAGGTTGTAGTTGTCCTCGCGGGTGCCGATGAACTTGGTGATGTTCCCGCTGATCAGGACGTCGTGCGAGCCCTTGGTCAGCAGGATGCCCGGCGCGTCCTTGCTGGTTCCTGACGAGCGCAGCAGCGTGTTGTCCACCACCCGCCCGTTGGCGACGTTCTCCAGCCCGATGCCCTGGTGGTCACCGTTCATGATCAGGTTGTTGGAGATGTCGACGTTGGTGAAGCCCAGCTTGTTGGCGTTGTCGTCGAGATAGATCCCGAGGATCGCCTCGCCGTCACCCTGCTCCAGCACGTTGTTGGTGATGGTGATGTTCTTGCTCTGGCCGACGGTCTCGCTCGTCCAGAGGTGGATGAAGTCGGCGTGGTCCACCTCGCCCCAGCGCCAGGGGTTGGAATCGTGCAGGTGGTTGCCGTCGATCACCACGTCGTTCACGCCGCCGCCGGTGATCGGGCTGGTGCGCAGGTCGTAGATCTCGTTGTCCTTGATGACCAGGCCGCTGGACTTGGCCAGCACCAGGCCCTTGTGGAACTCGTGGATCTCCACGCCCTGGATCGTCACGCCCTGGGAGCTCTCGATCGTCACCGCCCGGCCCGCCGGCATGCCGAGCACATTGCCCGTGCTGTCGCCGGTCTCGGCGTCCTGCGGCACACCGTTCACCGCCGGCCCGCCCTTGAACTCGCCGCCGACGAAGCTGATGTCCTTGCTCAGGTTGATCTTCACCGCCGAGCTGAAGGACAGCGTGTCCTGGTCCGGCTTGAACTCCACGCTGACGTTCGTGAACGTCAGGCCTTCGGACTTGTAGATGTAGATGCTGTCGAACACCGGCGGGTTGGCCGCATCGGCCGCCACGATCTTCACGGGGGTGTCGAACACCTTCCCGCGAACCGTCAGCTCGCCATAGTTACCGCCCGAAAGAGAAATCGTGTCACCGGCCTTGGCCGCTGCGAGCGCAGCTTCAAGGCCCTGCACGCTGGATACAGCGATCGTCGCCATCTTAAGCACCACCATCGACTATTTATTCGGGTTATCCCGTTGCTTCCCAAATTAGCGACGACGGCATTCCAAATGATTAAAGCTTGGCAGTTAATACGCATTAACTCGACTCATTTACTCAAAATTCAGCCTTAACAATCGAGGTTGCTTGGGCGCCAGCGACGTGGGAAATGCGCTGCCGTCGCGGCATGGCATCCGCCCCGCAGCAACTTCGACGAGGGGCAGGCGTTGACCGAAACTACTGCCGGCCGAGGCCGTCGCGGCGCGAAGCTGTTCCTGGTCGGCTCCTTGACGGCGCAAGCCTGCGCCCTTCTTCGGTACACCATACTCGCGCGGCTTCTTGGCCCGGAACAGCTCGGGCTTGTGGCGGTGCTGACCCTCGCCACCAACTTCTTCGAAATGATCAGCGACACGGGGGCGGACCGCTTCCTGGTGCAGGATCGCGATGGCGACAAACCCGAGGTTCAGAGCCTCGTCCAACTGGTGTTCGCCCTGCGGGGCCTGTTCATGGCGATCGGCCTGGCCCTGGCCGCATGGCCGATCGCCGCGTGGTTCGGTGAGCCGGCGCTGATCGTCGGGTTGGCGGTCCTGGGCTTCGCCCCCTTGATTGGCGGCCTGCTGCATTTGGATCTGCGCCGCCTGCAGCGCACCAACGACTTCAGGATCGAGGGACGGGGCATGGTCGCCTCCGAGCTCCTGGGCCTGGCGGCGACACTGGTCGCAGCGTTCGCGACACGGGACTACACGGCCGTGCTCTACGGCCTGATCACACGATCCCTCGTTCTGGTCGTGGTCTCGCACATCTATGCGGAGCGGGCTTACCGGTGGGCCTGGCCCGCCGAGCACGTCCGTCGGCTGCGCACTTTCGCGATCCCCTTGATCATCAACGGAGTCCTGCTGTTCGCGGCGAGCCAGAGCGATCGCATGATGATCTCGGGCCTCCTGGGCCTGGAGGCGCTTGGCCGGTATACGGCGATCCTGTTGCTGGTGCTCTACCCCAGCATGGCCATCTCGCGCTTCGTGCAGGGGATCCACCTGCCCCTGGTGGCCAAGGACCCGCTCAATGCGTCGAGAGCCGGGCCGGCCGACTTGCTCGGGGGACAATCACTACTGCTCGCGCTGGGCATGATCATCGGCTTCGCCGTCGTCGCGCCGCCTGTCGTTCCGCTGCTCTTCGGCCATGAGTTCCAGCAGGCCGCCTGGCTGATCGCTTTGATCGGCGTCCTGCAAGGCGGGCGCTTCCTGCGCGTCTGGACCGTGACCCTGGCGCTCGGGATCGGACAAAGCCGCATCGTGACCGCAAACACTCTCGCCCGCGCGCTGGGCATTCCCGCCGCGGCCTTGGGCTACGCGCTCATCGGTGGCGTGGCGGGCGTGGTGTCAGGCTTCATCTTCGGCGAACTGGCGGCTCTGGTGACGGGCGTTCTCCTGTTGAACCGCGCACGCAACAAACCCGCCGCTTACGATTTCGACCGCATTGTCATGTTCGCGTCTGGATCCGTGATCGTCCTGGCGCTGACCAACACGCTGGAACGCCAGTGGACATGGGGACTTGCTGTATTGATTCCCGCCGCCATCGCCTTCACAGCCTGGACCTTCAACCGGGAGCGGGAGACAGTCCGGAGTGGACTGGAGCTGGCGGCGCGGATGCTTAAGAGAGCGAAATGAAGACGCCTTTCGCACGCATCGCGAAGACCGATGGGGGCGCCCGCCCCGCAGGCCTCTTGTCGCGCATTGCCGACGGATGGCGCCAGCAGCTCGACCAGCGCACGAGCGTCATCCTGCCTCAGTACACGCGCCCCGGCCGCCCCGGATTCGTGGTCGGCTTTGCCGTCATCCTGGCCGTAGCCTGCTATCTCTACGGCTTCGGCTTCAGCCTTACCGCCCCGATCCGCGCAACGCACTTCATCGCGCCGCTCGGGGTTCTCCTGATGCTCATGGTCTGGGCCCTGCCCGAGCTCGGCGCAGCGCCGACGCGGCTGCTCGAGCGACTTTTCTTCGCGTTTCTGATCTCGACAGCCCTTTGGCCGAGCTACTTGGCCATCACGCTTCCCGGCTTGCCCTGGATCAATATGGCGCGGCTCATCGGATTCCCCCTGGTCCTTGTTCTGGCGATATCCATATCAATATCCAGGCAATTTCGAGATGACACGATGCAGTCTCTCGAAACAATTCCTTCGCTTTGGAAGATGGTCGCCGCCTTCGGTGCCATCCAAATCATAACCATTCCGCTGTCGGGAACACCTCAATTCTCGATACAAAAGGTTATAATATACTCCATCAGCTGGATCGCGATGTTCTTTGTCGCCGCCTACGCTTTTAGAAAGCCAAAAAGCGGATGGTTCTTTATTGCGATCATCGTTACCTGCGGCGTCATATTGACAGGCATCGCCATTCGCGAACGACAAGTTGGGCAGATTCTATGGGCCAACAGCATTCCAAGCTGGCTGTCGGTTGACGACCCGTCCGTTCAAAGAATGTTTGGAACAACAGGTCGCGCCGGCACCAATATCTATCGGAGTCAGGCGATCTTCGCGACGCCGCTAGCCCTCGGCGAATACCTCGCTCTCTGCACGCCCTTCATCCTGCACATGGTCGCTGGCCCAGGATTCAGGTTGTGGATCCGCGCGCTCGGGCTGGTTCTGCTCCCCGTAATATTCTTCGGCATTCTCACAACCGACACTCGCCTCGGCGTCGTCGGCTACATCATGTCGATCGGCATCTACATCTTCCTGTGGGGACTGCTGCGGTGGCGCGAGAACCCGCGCGGCCTGATCGGGCCCGCGGTGGTTCTCTCCTATCCCGCGACAGCCATGGCCTTCATCGTGGCCGTGCTCTCGTTCAACCGCCTCCGCGTGATGACCATCGGCGGCGGCAAACACCAGGCAAGCACCGAAGCCCGCTACGACCAATGGGCCGAGGGCATTCCCCTCGTCTTCCAACATCCCTGGGGCCACGGCGCCGCCAGAGGCGCCGGCGCACTCGGCTTCCGCAATCCGGCCGGCACCCTCACGATCGACAGCTACTGGCTGGCGATCGGGCTGGACTATGGCGTGCTAGGCTTCGTCACCTTCTACGGCGCGTTCCTGGTCGCGGTCGCGGCGGGCCTGCGGACGGTGGCGCGCGGCGTGAAGAGCCGAGAGCTGGCGCTCATTGTTCCGCTGACCATCGCGCTCTTCGTCTATTTCGTCATCAAGTCGATCTACGCCGGCACTGAGAACCAGCCGATCGCGTTCATGATGCTGGGCGCCATGTCGGCTCTGGTCTATCGGGCCCGGCTCGAGCAGGGGCCGGAGGTTCCAAAGGAAAAGAAGACGAAGCGGAAGAAGGGTGTGATCCTCGCATAGTCGACCGGCGCGAACCTTGCAGCGCCTCTGGCGTAACGAACGCCGCGTACACAGATTGGGGCAGGTCGCAGGCCGGACGTCGCCTGGCCGCCGCCCGGGCAAAGCAGAGACACCATGTTCCAGTTCGAAGACGCCAAACCCAAGCGCCCGCCGACGAAGGTCGAGGCGCCCCAGGCGGCCGGGTCGGACGCACCGGCGATCACCCATCGCGCCCTGCTGGCCTGGGCCGAGCACTGCGTCGAATGCGCTGCGCCGGCCTGCTATTCGAGCTGCGATCTCTTTGACCCGACGCCGGCCGGCAAGTGCCGCCGCTTCGAGGATGGCATCGTCCGCAATCCCGGCGCGAGCGCCCCGGACGCGCCGGCCGCCGAGGTCCGCTTCCGTCGCTGGGGCAAGCTGGAGGCCCAGGGGAACGCGGCGCTGATGCCCGCCGACAAGGTGGCCCGCGACGAACGCCTGCTCACCCTCGCCACCCCCCTCGTCGCGCCGATCGGCCGGGCCATCGCGAAGGTCACGGGGCAGAGCCGCTGGGCGACCGCCATGGAAGCGCTCCACAAGCGGATCAACAACCGGCTGCAGGCCAAGGCCCTCGCGCCCGCCGCCGACGCGTTCCTGGCCGAGATCATCAATCCCGGCGCCCAGCCGGTGCGGCTTCTCCTGACGGCCATGATCGACAAGGCGCGCCTTCCCCGCGCCGTACGCTCGGATCAACTCCCCCGCACCATGACCGTAGCCATCGAAGCCACGCCCGGCTTCTCGCGGCACGAGATTCCGCTCGACGACATGCGGGAGATCCTGCTCTCGGGGCTGCCCTTCAATCTCGCCCTCACCCCAGCGGACGGCGACGACGCACATCTGATCTTCCGGCGGCTGGACCTTGTCGCGTTCGAGAAGACGTCAGGCGCCGAGACCGGCCGCGCGGACAAGGTCGCGCCGGCCAAGGCCGCCAAGCTGGTGGTCTTCGACCTCGACAACACGCTCTGGGAAGGTGTTCTGCTCGAAGGCGAGGTGAAGCTGCGCGACGGTGTCCACGACCTGTTCAGGACGCTGGATGAGCGTGGAATCCTCATCTCCGTCGCCAGCAAGAACGCCCATGACGACGCCATGTCCAAGCTCGAAGCTTTGGGCCTGGCTGAGTATGTCCTGCACCCGCGCATCGGCTGGGGCCCGAAATCCGAAGGGCTGAAGAAGATCGTCAAGGCGATCGATATCGGCTCGGACACAGTGCTGTTCATCGACGACAATCCGTTCGAGCGCGAGGAGGTGGCCGGCGCGGCGCCCGAGGTGGAGGTTCTGCCGGAGACGGCGATCTCCACGCTGGCCGATCATCCGCGCCTGCAGGGCGCCGTCACCCCGGAGTCGCGGACCCGCCGTCAGATGTATCGGGAGGCCATTGTCCGCGAGCAGGCGGCCGAGAGCTTCGGCGACGACTACCTGTCGTTCCTGCGCGAATGCGGCATCCACACCGAAATCCGCCCGGACACCCCCGACGACTTCGAGCGCGTCGTGGAGCTCGTCCAGCGGACCAATCAGCTGAACTTCTCAGGCCGCAAATACAGCCGCGACGAAATCGCCGAGATCCTCGCCGACCCGAACCGCGAACGCCATGTGGTCATCTGCCGTGACAAGTTCGGCAGCTACGGAACGGTCGGCTTCTGCCTGTCCCGCCGAGAGACCGCGCCCGACGGCGGCGAGGTCGTCATGATCGAGGACTTCATGCTGTCCTGCCGGGTGCAGGGGAAGTTCATCGAACAGGCGTTGTTCTGGCGCCTGGCCGAGGATGGCGTCCGGCCGCCCGCGCAGTCGGTGATCGTCAACTTCAAGCGGACGGACCGCAATCGCGCAGCCGAGATGGTGCTGGAGAAGCTGGGCTTCGCCACCGATGTCGAGGGCCCGCTGCGGCTGGATATCAAGCCGGGCGACCTCGCCGTCGATTTCCTGACCGTGGAAGGCGCCTCAGCGCCCGCGAAGCCAGCGCTTGAGACGGTAGAATAGCGGCATGATGGCGTAGGCGCCGCGGCTCTTCAGGGCGAAGACGGGGAGCGGATCCGACGGGTCGGCCGAAGTCCTGCCGCGGACGAGCGCCACCGATCCGGCGGCGATCGCCTCAGGCGACACCGTGAACACATGCCGATAGCCTGCCACCTTCGCGCGCTCGACGACCGCCGCATTGTGATCGCCGTAAGGGAACGCCAGCGTGTCGACCGGCCGGCCCAGAAGGCTCTCCAGGGCCCGGCGCGACCCGACAAGCTGATTGTCGACCTCATCCACGGGAAGGGTCGAAAGGCGCGGGTGATCGGCGGTGTGCGACCCGATGGCGATCAGGTCTGTCGGCAGACGCGCGATCTCCTCGGCGCTCATCACCACTTCCTCGCGGTCCGCGCTGGTCTCCATGGCCCAGCCCGGCGTTCGCCCCAGCCAGCCGCTCGGAACATAGATGGTCGCCGGAACGCGGTGCCGGATCAGGGCCGGCAGGGCGTGCTCGCGCACGGACCGGAACGCATCGTCAAAGGTCACGGCCACATTGGGACGATCGCGGTCGAGCGGCCCCGTGTGGTCAGCCGGCACGATGTTCGCCGTCCGGCGCAGTAGCGCCATCTGGGCCTCGAAAGCGGCGGCCTGGTCGGCTCTCACCGCGTGGTAGTAGAGCACCGTCAGCGCCGGTCGCTTCGGGACCAGGTCCCAGACCGTGGCGATGGCGCGCTTGGTCGCGTCCGTGAAGCTCATTGCGCCGGCCGCGCATCATAGCCGGCGAGCCATTCCCGCCGACGGCTCCAGACCAGCCTCCACTTCTCTTGCGCCGTACCCGGCGCGTCCCGACGTCCACTGACGAAGCGCGAGCCCACCAGCCGCAACCCCGACCACATCAGGAGCAGCCCGCGGCCGAGCGCGACGGCCAGCGGATTCCAGTGCTTCTTCATCAGTGTGACGCGCCCGCGGACCGTCTTGACGATCTTGTCCACGCCCGTCGCTTCCGAAACCCCGCCCATGTGCACAATCTCGGCAGCGGGTGAGATGCCGGGATTGGCGCCGATCTCCGCCGCGCGGAGGCACAGGTCCGCTTCCTCCGCATACATGAAGAACGCCGGATCGAAGCCCCCCAGGCGACGCCACAGCGCGGTATCGATCAACAGGAAGCAGCCGGTGACGATATCGACGTCGCGGATGGAGTCACGCTTCCACTCGGGCATGGCCTCCGGGTTGAACAGCGAGCTGCGGTGTCCCCAGTGCGTCAATCCGAACGCCGAACAGGTCAGGCTCCAGAGCGTCATCCGCCGCCAGCAGCTGGTCGGGTTGAGCGTCATGTCCGGGAACAACGTCCGCCCGCCCCAGATGCCGCGCCCTGGCTCTGCCTCGGCAAAGGCCCAGAGGCCCGCGTGGCTGTTCTCGAGCGTGATCGTGTCGGGATTGAGCAGCAGAATCCGTCGTCCGCGCGCCCGTTCCGCGGCAATGTTGTTCCCCGCGGCGAAGCCCACGTTCGTTGGATGGGCGATGGCCTGGATCTGCGGGAACCTGGCGTCAATCGCGGCGAAGCTGCCGTCCAGCGACGCGTTGTCGAGCAGGAGAACCTCGAAGTTCACAGGCGGGGGATGCCGGAACAGGCTCTCCAGAGCCTGCAGCGTGAGGTCCTTCGTATTGTAGCTGATGATGACGATCGACAGCTCTACCGGCGCATCTTCATTCGGTGCGACAAACGCCATTCAACAGTCCCGACTGCATATCCCCGTGCCGGCGCACGGGTCTGTGGATCGTAAGGGTCCGCCGGCAATTCTCAAACCTGGTCGGATCCCCGGTGGTGGCGATGGCCTTCGCACATCGCATGCCATTTTCATCTTGTTGATGTGTGCTGGGTGAAGGAATGACCTCCGGCGAACGATTCGCGTACAGGCACATCGACCATGACGGCGTCTAGATCAGTCCAGCAGTCCGGAGAAGTCGTCGTTGGCCTGCTCTGGCATTCGGTGAATTCGGGCAATCTGGGCGTCGGCGCGCTGACCGTTGGCAACATCGCCCTTGCCCGACAGGCCGCGGCGACGGTCGGATTGAAGCCTCGCTTTCGCGTCCTGGGGTTTCTCGATCCGGGTGTCGAACCGTACGTCAGGGACGCCGACGTCGAGATCGTTCCCCTCAGCGCCAGGGCGATGCTTCCCGGCGGCGCCTTCTGGCAAAGTCTCGCGGACCTGGACTGCGTGCTCGACATCGGCGGCGGTGACAGCTTCACCGACATCTACGGCCCGAAGCGATTTGGCTTCCTGTGGCTAAGCAAGATGATGGCGACGGCGCGCGGAAAGCCGCTGATCCTCAGTCCGCAGACGATCGGCCCCTTCACGCGCCAGCCGCAGACGTTCCTGGCGTCCATCGCCATGACCCATGCCCGCACGGTGGTTGCTCGCGATCCCATCTCGTTCGATGTCGCCCGCAAGATGGCCCCCCGGGCGAACGTCCTGCAGGCTGTGGATGTGGCCTTCGCGCTGCCTTTCGAACGACGATCGCACAACGACGGCGGAAAGACAGAAGTCGGCGTGAACGTCTCGGGCCTCCTCTTCAACGGCGGCTACAGCGGCGCGAACGAGTTCGGCATGCAGATCGACTACGCGGACTATACCCGCAAGCTGCTTGCTGCGCTGTCCGCTCGATCCGATGTCGCGGTCCGGCTGCTCTGCCACGTGAACAGCGATGCGCTGCCCCAGGATGACGATGGCCGCGTGGCGGCGAAGCTCGCCGAGGCGTTTCCGAGCGTCATACTGGTCCCCAAGTTCGCCTCCCCTTCCGAAGCGAAGTCGTACATCTCGGGCCTCGACTTCCTCGTCTCGGGTCGCATGCATGCTTGCATCGCCGCCTTCTCCAGCGGCGTTCCGGTCGTGCCGGTCGCCTACAGCAGAAAGTTCGCCGGCCTGTTCGAGGGCGTGCTCAGCTACCCTCATCTCGTACCGGTCAAGGGCCTGGACACCGACGAGGCGGTCGAGTTCACACTCCGCAAACTGGATGATCGCGACGCGATGAAGGGTGACATCGCCCGGGGCTCCGCCGGCGTCGAGGCTCTGCTCGACCGGTATCGCGGTGAGCTCGCCGAAGTCTTCAGTCTGGCGGTTTCGAAATGACCTCGGCCGCGTACGACTTCGTCGGCAATCGCTTCATCGCCGCTAGCTGGCGCCCTGGCGCCGACGAGCGCGTGCTCAAGCGGCTGCGCTCGGCGATTGACGGCTGGAGCATCGCCGAGGGGGCCGGCTGGCTGCTCGCCAGCGAAAAGCCCGAAGCGTTCGCGAGCACGCCTTCGATCGCGGTGAGCCTCGGCCGGCGGTCCACGTTCGATCGCAGCGCGGCCGCCTTCCGGTCGCCGGCCGAAGTCGCCACGGCGCTGGACGCCCAGGGCGCGGCCGCGATCTACGACATGGCGCCTCCATTTCGCGCCGTCTGGGCAGACCGCCCCAAAGCGGCGCTTCGGGCCGAGACGGACGTCTTCGGACTGGGCCAGGTCTTTGTCGGGAACGGCGTGGGCGTCGCGCTTACGGCCTCGAGCGCCACGTTGCTTGCCGACGTCCTTGCTGCGCCCACATCAGCCGAGCGGCTGGCAGGTTACGCCCTGTTCGGGAGCTTTATCCGCGAGGAGACGCCCTTCGAAGGGATCGACAAGCTTCTGGCTGGCGCCTGCGCGCACCTCGCGGACGGCCGGCTCGAAATCTCCGAACGCCCGGCCGCACGTCACGCGGGCTCAGATCTGACCGCGGCGTTTCAGGCGGCCGTGGCCGCCATGCTCAAGGCTGCCCCTGACGCGGAGCTGGAACTCTCCGGCGGGCTCGACAGCCGATTGATACTCGCCGCGATGACGCCGGACGAGCGCCACGGGCGCAAGGCGATCACCATCGGGGTCGCCGGAGAACCGTCGGAGGACGTCACCGTCGCGCGCGCTCTGGCGGAATCGGAACAGCTCGACTGGTCGCTGCTGGATGCGGGCAGCATCGCCAGCCTGGATGCGGATGGTCTCGCGGAACTGTTGCGCGCCGCCACCATCGCCTATGACCACATGGCCAATCCGCTGGACAAGGCGGCGCTGATAGCTGCGAGCCAAGGAAGGCGAGTCGAGGCTAGGTTCGGCGGCCAGAACGGGGAAATCCTCCGTGGCTTCTACTATCCCGCCCAGCCGCTCGACGCGGCGCCGTCCGAGGCGCTGGCTCGAAATCTGATCTCTATGCGCCTGCAGGCGAATGACCGGGTCGAGGATGCGGCTCTGTCACCGCTTGCACAGAGGGACCTTAGGGCGGCTGCCGAGCAGCGTATGGTCGGCGTGCTCATGAGTCACGAAGGTCCGTGGGGCCGAGCGCTTGACGAATTCTACCTCAACCAGCGCATGCAGAACTGGGTCGGCAACGCCACGGGCCATCGCCTCATGGACCACGCGCCGCTCTACCCGTTCTTCGACCCTGCCTTCGTGTCCGCGGCGATGGCGCAGTCTTCCACGGCCAAGCTGAACTCACGCGCCGCATATCGCCTTCTTCAGGCATTGGATGGAGACCTCGCAAAGCGGCCCCTGGCTGGCGGAATCGTGCCGGCGCGAGCCATCTCCACAGGCCGCGTCACGGACCTGTGGCTGAACGCTCAACGAGTATCGAGCCGCGTCCTTCGCAGCCTTCGCGGTCGCGCGCGCAACACGCTCGGCTCACAGACGGTCACGCAGCACTGGCGCCGGCTCAATCTCAACGCTGGACTTCCGGTGGATCGTCTATCCGCGACTGGTCTTTTCAATCGGGCTTCCCTTCAGGAATTTGCTGATGGAACGCGGTTGCCATCGCGCGCAACACTGGGCTTTCTTTTGCTGATGAGCAGCCTGGAGGCTCGCCCTTGAAGCGGATCGCGCTGTTGTTGGCTGGCGTGGGCGCCGTGGCCACGATCAGTGCGGGAGTCTTTGCTTTCGGCCTGGGAGGTCGTGCCGAGGCCTCAACGTTTCACGTGGACTTCGAGGCGGGCCAGGACCAGCGGGACGGGCTCACGCCGGCGACGGCCTGGAAGCATGCGCCGGGCGACCCCGAGGCGACCGGAATGGCAGCCCGAACCCGATTGCAGGCTGGCGACACGGTGATCTTCGCCGCCAATGTCCGCTATCGTGGCTCGATCGTCGTCAAGAGCAGCGGCGCTCCCAACCGCCCCATCACCTTCCAGGCAGCTCAGACAGGCGCCTCCATCATCGACGGCAGCGAACCCGTGCCGGTTCGACCTTGCCGGAGTGCTGCCGATTGCGGGGGGGCCTTAAACTGGCCGGCGCTCGTACGGTTCGAAACGTCAGAGCAGGCTACAGAGTCGCTGGCTGTGTTCTCCGAGGGTGGCCCGCTCCGTCCCGCACAGGAGCCAGATCCATCCGACGACTTCTATCGTGACGAAGTCGACGACATGTTTGACGCCGACGGCCAGCTGATGGGCTCCGGCGCCATCAAGTTACCCGCCGACATCGCCAGCAGGATGACCTCGGCGGGCGGCTCCCTCGCACTGTGGGTGATGCCAAATCGCGTGACCTATCGACCGATCACCCAGCTCGAAGGCGACACCGCGCGTTTCGATCCGTCGAAACTCCGCTTCTATACAAAGCGGATGGCGAAGGCGGCGGTGATCGATCATGTGTCACTGATCGACCAGCCTGGCGAGTATGCTGTCCTGCAGGACAGGCGGACGGTCGTCGCCATGTTGCCACCTGGCTCTACAGCATTGTCAGTGGGTTCAGGACGCCCTGCCTTCGACCTTGGACGCACCTCGCACGTCGCCATACGCGGGCTTCGCTTTGAAAACATGTCCGATGGGGGGCGACTCGCGCCCGGCGGCGTGGCCATCTTTGCAGACACGGGCGCCTCGTCGGATATCGCAATCAGGGACAACACCTTCCGCAATTTCGTTATGCCGAGGGGGCAGGGCCCCATCATTCTCCGCGGGGTGAACGGTCTGCGGATAGTCGGGAACACTTTCGACACGATCATGCTCGGCTCGGGCATGCGCCTGACGGGGTCGGATATTCTCATCGAAGGCAATCGCATGCGCCGCCTGGGGCGGACGGGCATCATGCTGATCGGGACGTCTGGCGTGACCGTTCAGGGCAATCACATTGATGACATCCGTGGAGTCCACGGGAACGGCTTGTCCGTCTATTTGGACAACCGGAACGTCCGGATCGTCGGCAATACGGTCGTCAACGCCAAGCAGCCCGCCACCTTTCACGGCGACCGCGGCAAGGGCGCGCACCAGAACAATATCCTGTTCGCCAACAACCTGTTCATCGCCACGCCGGACGCGCTTGGCTCGCTGATCAGTTGGGGCGCGTACACGCGAGGCGTGACGATCCGCAACAACGTGATCCTTGGCGGGCGAACCGGCCTACGCCTCAGCTCCAGCGACACTGGGGTCACGATCGCCAACAATGTGGTCTCAGGTCTGATCGTCGCGGGCGGTCTGCCCGAAGGCTGGTCGCTTGAAGGCAACGAGTGGACCTCAATCACATTTCAGCAGAGGCGCCTGGCGTCTCCGCCAAAGGTGTCCATCTCTGCCGAACGGGCCTTGGCGGCATTTGCGGAGAAACAGACGCCAGTCGACGTTTGCGACGTCATACGACGGCGGCCGATCGGACCGCCCGAACTGGACGCGGCTCCGGGAGCGATTGGCGCTGACCTGCGGTGTCCATAGGCCCGTGAGGGCTCCGCCTAGGGCGTGGACTCATAAGCCTGTAGCCAGAGGCGTGCTGATCCGAGGAGGACGGTGGCGAGGAAGTTCCTGGCTAGTTTGTCGAAGCGGGTGGCGATGCGTCGGAAGTGCTTGAGGCTGCAGAAGAAGCGCTCGACGAGGTTGCGCTGGCGGTAGATCGCCATGTCGACGGAACGTCGGACGGTTCGTTGCGAGGTGCTCGGGATGGCCGGCTCGGCGCCTGAGCGGCGGATCAGATCGAGGACGGCGTTGGAGTCGTAGCCACGGTCGGCGACGACGGTCGTGGGGACGGGTAGTCCGGCGAGTAGGTCGGGCACGGCGGTCATGTCGGAGGCCTGACCGGCGGTGAGCATGATCCTGACCGGCAGGCCGTCTTGATCGACGACGGCGTGGATCTTGGTGCTCAGTCCCCCACGAGAACGGCCAATGGCGTGATCCGGGCCCCCTTTTTTCCGCCGGCGGCGTGCTGGTGGGTAAGCGGCGCCGCGAGCACAC
Source organism: Phenylobacterium kunshanense (assembly GCF_003254525.1). Taxonomy (GTDB): domain Bacteria; phylum Pseudomonadota; class Alphaproteobacteria; order Caulobacterales; family Caulobacteraceae; genus Phenylobacterium; species Phenylobacterium kunshanense. The sequence goes on along the minus strand of NZ_QFYS01000003.1, from coordinate 375,829 downwards.
GGGGCGGGGCGCGTTTGGCGGGGGTTTAGGTCAGGCCGCGACGGCGGCAGGCCTCGGCGCGTAGGCCCAGGGCAAGAGCTCGTCGAGGCGGCTCTGGAGATGGCCGTTGATGAGCTTGGTGATGACGTCCTCGATGTAGGCCTGCGGCTCGACGTGGTTGAGCTTGCAGGTGGCGATGAGCGAGGCCAGCACCGCCCAGTGTTCCGCCCCGCCTTCGCTGCCGGCGAAGAGGCTGTTTTTCCGCGTCAGAGCCAGCGGCCGGATGGCGCGCTCGACGGTGTGGGTGTCGAGCTCGACGCGCCCGTCGTCGACGAAGCGGATCAGGCCCTCCCAGTGGGTCTGGACGTAGCGGATCGCCTTGGCCAGGTCGCTCTTCTGGCTGATCAGCTCGAGGCGCGCGCTCAGCCAGGTCTTCAGGTCGGCCAAGATCGGCGCGCTCTTCGCCTGGCGCGCGGCGCGGCGCTCGTCCGCCGATCGGCCGCGGATCTCGTCCTCGATGGCGTAGAGCTGTTGGATGCGGGCGATCGCCTCGGCCGCGATCGGCGTCTTCGCCGGGTTCTTCTCGTCGAGCAGCTTGTGGAAGTAGCGGCGCGTGTGGGTCCAGCAGAAGGCGAGCTCGACAGCGCCGCCCTTGGCCAGGGCCTTGTAGGCGCTGTAGCCGTCGGTCTGCAGCACGCCGCGGTAGCCGGCCAGATGCTGCGCCGGCGACGACGTCGCCCGATCACCCGCATAGACGAAGGCCACGCCCGGCGGCGCGGGACCGCCCCAGGGGCGGTCGTCGCGCGCGTAGGCCCATAGCTGCCCGAGCTTGGTTCGTCCGCGCCCGGGATCCAGCACCGGAGCCCGGGTCTCATCCGCGAAGAGCTTTCCGGAGGCCTTCAGCTTCTCAAGCAACCGGGCGTGCAGCGGCTTCAGCAGCTCCGCCGCGGTCCCGGTCCAGTGCGCCAGGGTCGAGCGGTCGAGCACGACGCCGCGCCGGGCGTACATCTGGGCCTGGCGATACAGCGGGGTGTGGTCCGCGTATTTGGCCACCACGACGTGGGCGATGGTGGCTTCGGTGGGCAGCCCGCCCTCGATCAGGCGCGTCGGCGCGGGGGCCTGCACCACCACTTCCTCGCAAGCCCGGCAGCCGTACTTGGGCCGGCGGACCACCAAGGCGCGGAAGGTCGCCGGGATCACGTCCAGCCGCTCGGCTACGTCCTCGCCGATCCGGTGCAGGGCGCCTGCGCAGCACGGGCAGGTCTTGTCGTCGATGTCGATCACCTGTTCGACGCGCTGCAGATGGGCCGGCAGCGATCCGCGGTTCGCGCGCCGCTTAGCGGCGTTCGCCGTCTTCTCGGTCGGGGTCGACAGGCGCAGCTCCGCGCTGGCCAGCTCCTGCTCGAGCTCCTCCAGCGCCAGCGCGAGCTGATCGGGATCCAGCTTCTCCGAGCGGGCGCCGAAGGTGGTTCGCTGGAGATCCCGGATGATCCGGCTCAGCCGCGCGATCTCCTCGTGGTCGGCGGCCCGGGCGTCCTCGTGAGCGGCGATCTTCTGATCGCGCTCGGCGATCTCGGCGGCATGGCGCGCGCGCTCGGCCTGGAGCAGTTCCCAGAGCGCCTCGGCTTCCATGTCGCGCGGCATTTCCACGGGCCAAGTAGACCACAGCGCCGGCCTTCTGAGGCGCCCCCGCGTGCGCCCTGAGTCATCTCGCCGCAGCGGTCAGGACACCTCCTGCGGCGTCCGCGTCCGCCGCGGCGCCATCACTCGCGTCCACTCCATTCCGGCGATCAGCGCGGACAGCTGCACCGCGCTCAGCCGCATGACGCCGTCGGTGATCTGCGGCCAGCGGAAGCCGCCTTGTTCCAGGCGCTTGGCGTAGAGCACCAGGCCGGACCCGTCCCAGTAGAGCAGCTTGATCCGGTCGGCCCGCTTCGCTCGGAAGACGTAGATCACGCCCGAGTAGGGATCCGCTTTCAGATCCTCCTTCACGGCCCGCGCCAGGCCGTCCATGCCACGGCGGAAGTCCACCGGCTTCGTCGCCACCAGCACCTTCACGCCCGCCGGCGGCCCCGATCCTGGGATCACTGGCCGGCCTTCAGCGCCTGGATCACGGCCGCGACCGTCTTGGCCTCCGCTCCGCGGCCGATCCGCACCACGACGCCGTCGATCTCGATTTCGATGTCGCCGCCGGTCCTCGGTTTGCGGCGCTTCTTCGGGGTGGGCGACGCCGGCGCTTCCGGCTCGACCACCACGGGCACGAACGCCGGCGCTGGCGCCGGCTCTGCGGCCTTGCGCGCTTCGCGCAGCCAGCCGAACACCTGCTGCGGCCGCAGATCGTGACGGCGCGCCACCTCCGACACCGTCGCCCCAGGCGCCAGCGCCTCCAGCATGATTTCGGCTTTCGCATCGACCGACCACTTCCGCCGCCCGCCGACGTCGGTGATCACCTCCAGCCGTCGGACCACCGTCGGCTGGGGCTCGTGCGTAAGGTCGTGCCTAGGGTCAAAACTAGACATGTGCGGATCTCGTCTCCGATCGAGATCGCCATTGTCATTGCTTCGATTCAGGCCTGGAAGGTGCCCGTGGAGCGCCGCTTACGCTGGTGGGCCCGGACGATTGAGCTGTCGATCAGTTGCATCGACTGCGGCGACTTGGCCGCCAGCGTCTCGAAGACCTTCAGCCAGACCCCGGCCTTGGCCCACCGGTTGAAGCGGTTGTAGACCGTCGTGTACGGCCCGTAGCGCTCCGGCAGGTCTCGCCACGGCGAGCCTGTCCGCAGCACGTAGAAGATGCCGTTGATCACCCTGCGGTCGTCGACCCGGGCCACGCCCCGCGGCTTGTTCGGCAACAACGGCTCGATCAGCCGCCACTCCGCCTCGCTCAGATCGTAACGCGCCATACCAAGGCTCCTTTCGGTAGCCTTGAATCAAGCGTCGCCCCACTCAGCAAGGGTTATGAGTACAGACCCTAGCCTATGCTCTTAGCTAGGTTAGTACCGATCAAGGCCGGCAGCTGAGGCTTGGGCACCGATCGAAGCAGCTCGGGCACAAATGCTGATAGGGTGCTGAACGACTTCTCGGACTCGCCAAGCATCGAGCAGCGAAGCAGGATGCCGTCGGGCACCACGCCCTGGATAGCGTTCTGCAGCCGCGCTTCGCGCTGCTCACCGCCTGTCCGCGGCAGCGTCTCACCCATGCGGGTCCAGTAGAGGATGTTCTCGGTCCGACCTTCCATGGTCGCCACGACCTCGCGGGCCGGCAGGGTCACGCCCGGGCGCAGCGGCAGGGCGATCGAGCGCGCCGACGTCAGCGTGAATCCAACGGCCGGGTAGCAGCTCTCCGGACGGTGGAGTTGCAGCAGGTCGCTCTGGGTGTCGCCATATGCCGCCAGCACCATCACGCCCGCGCCGGACTCCGCATTCACGTAAGTACGGCCAACGATTTCGCTGTAGAGCGTGCGGGCCAGGCGGCCGGCTTGCTCAGGGCTGACAAGCTCGTCGGCGTGGGCTTCCCAGAGTCCGAACGCCTCGGGGATCGCCTGAGCAACCGTTCCGGACTTGAGGAGCTTCATCTTCCGCCGGGGGCGCAGGGCTTCGGCGGCGCCCAGGGCGCCCACGGCAAGGCCGGCCAGAACGAGGTCACGGCGACGCATCAGCGAGCCTCCGCCGGAACTTTGAAGAAGCGCGACGCCACGCTGTCGATCGCAAACATGAGGGCGAGGGACACTGCGAACAGGAACAGGCCCGCGGTCACGTGCAGGAAGCCCTGCCCCACCGCGTCCCCGAAGTAGTAGGTGAGCAGGATCAACGTCACGATCCGGAGAACATTCGCCGCAATCGCGACGGGGATGATGAGGCACACCAGGAACGCCGAGTAGCGCCAGCCCGCATTCCGCAGCAGGTAGATGTAGAAGAGCGTGATGGCGATCAGGCCGATCAGGGAATTCAGTCCCGAGCACGCGTCTTCCACGAGCAGCTGGTACGGCCCGACGGTCATGGTGACCCCTTCCCGTACGATCGGGATACCGAGGGGTTCGACGAGGCCAGCCGACAGCGCGGAGACGAAGAGCTTGAGCGGCGCCGTGGCTTCGTCCAGCAGCCAGCCCGGGATCGGAAGCAGAAGGCCCAGATAGAACAGCGGGAACCAGTTCTTCAGCATCGCCGTCACGCCAAAGCGATCGTGCAGGACAGCGAGGCCGAAACCGTAGACTCCCGCCGTCTCGAGGCTGATCAGGTCATAGGCCCGGCCGACGATGTAGACCGGCAGCGAGAGCGCGACCGCCAGGAACGTGAGCCCCGGATGGCCAGGACGCCCCTCGGCCGTCATCGCCGGAATCCGCCGCCACAGAAGCCAGGCGCCCGTGGCCAGCACGATGGGGCCATGGGCGCCGATCTCCATCGACCAGACCTGCTGGCCCAGACGCACCATCGTAGGCGCGCCCAGGGCGATCCCGGCCAGGATCAACGGCAGGAACTCGACCAAGCGCTTGAGATTTGGACGGGGCGCGCCCCCACCCTCCGAGACAGCGGTCATTCTACCGTCAGACCTCGCTGAGAACGGTGCCCACCACCCGAGTCCCGTCCTCCTGGAACCTGTGATCCATCTGGACGACGTCGCTCATCCGGGTTGCGTTGCTGCGCGCCACAATCAGTGCGTAACCGATAATAGATCCTATACGCCGCGCGTCGGCGCAAAGGCTCGCCGGGGGCGTATCGATGACCGTGAACTCGTAGTCGCGAAGGCAACGATCGATCAGTTGCCGAAAGCGGGCGCTGGCCAGCAGCTCCTGGGCGTTCTCCGCCCTCCCCCCGGCATACATGATGGAGAGGTTGGGCAGGACTTCGCTGTGTATGCACGTGACCGGCTGGATGTCCTCGGACCCGGCGCAGTCGCGCAATCCAGGCGTCGAATGCAGCGGACGGATGAGCGTCTCAACGCCTGGGTTCCGCATGTCTGCATCGATCAGCAGCGTCGAGATGCCGACTTGCGAGAGCGAGACCGCCAGGTTCGTCGCCGTGAAGGTGCAGCCCACGCCCGGAGTCGCCGCGCACACGGCGATTCCGCGCCGCCCGTCGCGGATGTGACGAGCGATCAGATGGGTGCGGATCGTGCGGATCGACTCCGCCTCGGACGGCCGCTGATCGGACAGGGTCACGAGATCGGGCGACAGTTCGTATCGCTCGCCCCCGACCGGCGCCTCCACATCCAACGCCGAAGCGACCATGGATTCAGCCCCAGCTTTGCTCACGTTCGGCTCGTTCGGGTTCGAAGGGGATTGGCAAGCTGGAGCTTCGGCAGCTTGAATTTCCGGGACTTGGAAACCGACGCCGGGCGAATGATCGCCAGGACCGGCGCTTCCACCGCCCCGGCGAGATCCTCGAGGCTACGGATCCGGCGGCCAAAGATTTCCAGCAGAAGCGCGCCGAGAATACCGATCACCGCACCGCCGCCGACCGCGGCCCCGACAATCATCGGCTTGTTTGGGAACACCGGCGCTTGCGGCGTGATCGCGCTGGCCAGTGGCGTCGCGCCGGCTTCGGCCACGTCGGCCTCCTGTCGGAGCTGGGCAGCCCGCGCCACCGCATTGTTATACTGCTCGCGGCGCAGATCGATTTCGTCCTGCATCAGGCGAAGGCGCTCGATCTTTTCCCGCTGCGCCAGGACCTTTGCCTTCTGCGCCTCGAGCAGCCCGCTGGTGGCGCGTTGCGCGCTCAAAGCCGAAGCCGAGGCCGAGTTGACCGCGTCCCGCTCCTGCGCGACTTGGCGGGCGAGAAGCTCCCTTTGCTGGCGCATCTGCTGGAGCTGGGGATGGTTGGGTCCCATCACCTTGGAGGCCTCCAGAAGTTCGGCGTCCATTCGAGACAGTTGGAGGGCGCTGGGAGACGCCCCCGATGAGCTGGGCGCAATGAAGGCGCCGCCACCGCTGGTGGCCAACGCCGCAAGACGGGCGCTGTCGATGTCGACCTTGTCGTCGCCCAGCAGGATGCCGTTCTCGCGTTCGAAATCGGCCTTGGTCTTCTCGGCCTGGAAGAGGATGGAGCGAGACTTCGAAGCCTGGCCTTCGTACCACTCGGCGTTTCGACGGGCGGCTTCCCGCCGGGATTGCAGCGTGGTCTCGAGGTAAGCCTTGCGAAGGCTGTCAGCGACTTGCTTGGCCCTCGCCGGAGAATCCGACGAATAGGTGATCTCCAGGATGTTGCTTCCTTCGATCAGCCTAGCGCTCGCACCCTCTGAGATTTCTTGGGCCGCCCAGCGTTCGAAATCGAGATCGTCGCTGCGGCTCTCCCGATACTTGCGAAGCATTACAGGATCTGCAGCCCAGTTAAGATCGCTCACCACAAGCCGCGCGGTCTGCGGATCTCGCACCAGTTCTATCTGAGTTTTGGTGTACGCGCGAAGGAAAGCCGTCGCCATCACCTGCCCCGTTACGGGGTCGGGCTTGATGATGTCGAGCATCACACGGGATTGAGCCTCATAGCGGGGCGGCAGAAACTGCACGACCACGCCACTGACCACGAGACACGCCGCTGTCAGCACAGCGACCATCGTCCGGTACGCCCAGAGAATTCGAAGAAACTGGGTGATGCTCATCAGACGCCCTCGCTAAACTTAGAACAGGCGCTCGCCGACGAACAGGACATCGCCGGGCTCAACCAAGTCCGAAAGGGACAGCTTCACCTTCTTGCCGTTACGCGTGGCCTCGACCTTCTTGTCGGAACCCGACGGCGTGAGGCCCGCACCGCGCACAAGCGCCATACGCACAGTCATCCCGGACTGGATCGGGTAGACGCCGGGTGAATTGACCTGGCCATAGATGTAGAAGGTCTCGGCTGCGGGCGCGTAGATCTTGTCGCCAGCGGACACGTAGGGATCCTGTTCGGCGTCGCCCGTGGCGAGCTCCCGGATCACAAATTTGCGCTCCCTGCCGTCCTCGGAACGCACGATAAGGTGGTCGGCGGCCGTATCACGGACGCCACCAACCCGAGCCAGGATCTCGGAAAGGCGGAACGGCCGGTTCAGTGGGATCAGGCCTGGGCTGTTCACCGCGCCCAGAACAGTCACGTAGCGGCTCGCATAGCCGACGACTTCGACAACCACGACAGGGTCTGAGAAGAACCCGCCCGTCCGCAGCGCCGTGCGAACGGTCTCGGACAGCTCCGCCGTCGTCTTGTCGGCCGCGGGGATCTTGCCGATGAAGGGCAACTGGATGGTGCCGTCGGCTTGCACGCGCGCTCGTCCCCCGAAGTCGGACCGCCCGAGCAGGCCGACTTCCACCACGTCATCGCGGCCAAGGACGTACGAGCTGGAGGCTGGTTCGGCGGGTGCGATCGCGCTCGGCGCGGCCGCCTGGGCGCCCGGCTGTTGGCTTGGCGCCTGCGCTGCCGCTTGGGAACCGCCGATCAGGAGGGAAGCCACAGCAGCGAGAGAAACGAGGAATGTCTTCGGGCTCATTGATTTCTCATCCACTCAGAAGCCGACCTGGGCAGTAATTCCGACACGCATCGCAGAATAGTTGAATTCCGGAAGATCGGTATCCCGTTCCTCGTAGCGCACGTCCAGGACCAGGGACGCCAGCTCGCTCTGTTGGTATCGCACAGATCCGAACACGGAGTTATTTCTCGAATTCGTGATCACGGGCCTGGCCGAAAGCGTATCTGCGTTCGAGTCCACGTCGCGGATGCTATAGCCCGCCGACAAAGTGTAACGTGTTCCAAGCTGGTATTGGCCGCTGACCTGCGCACCGGTCGTAACGTCATAGAGCTTCCCGGCGCGCTGCGCGGGTTTGATGGTCCGCTCGCCGCTCAGGTTCACACTCATCCGACTTCCGATGCGATAGGCGGCCTGGCCGGAGTAGGTGGTTGTCTTGATCTCCTGCGGCACCCCCGGCGGGGCAAACTCACGCTTCAAACGGGTTCGCCCGCCCTGCGCTGACAAGGTCAGCCGCGATCCCAGGTCCCGTTCGACCGAAAGTGCGTAGGTCTCGGACCAGAACCCATCCCCGACAGGGCGGCCGGGGGTTATGCGGTTCGGCATTTCCGTATCCGCATAGCTGTAGACCAGACTGAATCGGCCGAGATTCTCGTTGGAATAGCCAACCTGCAGGGAAAGGCTCTCCAGCGTGGAGTCCGCCGGCTTCTGGAGAGCCGCGGAATTCTTCGCATCAAGCCGCGATACGCTCCCCGAAACCGCGATCCCCGTGGGTCGGCCGCAACTCGTGCTGAGCGACGTGCCGATGGCTCTGAGCTCGTTTCTGGTGTTCACGCCATCGAGATCGGCGAGATCACTCTGGGCCGCGCGGAACGTCTCGACCGCGGAAAGCTGGCACATGCCCAGGCTGGTGACGTAGCCACCCTGGACGTCATAGCGGCGCCGGTCGAGCTGCGAATTCTCCCGGTGGAAGTCATAGCCGGCCGAGCCATTCAGGTAGACGACCTGCCGGCCAAAGGGCTGGACCACGTTCAGGCCCGCCTTGGGCGCGAGAAGGTACTCCCGCGGCTTTACCGCCCGAGCAGCCGCCGTCGCCTTGTTGGACCGTGCAAAGTTGGAATCGTAAGTCCCGGTTACGCTGACGAAGCCGTGAATCTGGCGCTCCGATCCCACGCCGGGCGGTTGCTGCGCGATCGCTTCTCCGCCCGCGCAAGCGCAGACAAAGGCGCCCAGCGCCAGCGGCCTCAGTCGCATTTCGAACCGCTCCGGGTCTCTAGAGATTGTGCCCACTTGCCAGCTACCTAGCAGCTAAGATTGTCAAAACATAGTTCCTCGCCTCGTTCAGAGGCGGCTTCTGGCGCCCGTCAGCGTTCGCCGAAGCGTCCCCACAAGATTTCGCAAGGACTCGCCCACTGGCGACCGCCGAGCCGCCTCTGCAACCCTCAGGCCAGCCATTTTGGGGCGCGGTTGCAGGAGGATCGGCAGCGCCGCGGTTCGGGCCAGCACCAACCGCTTTCGGCGCGCCTGTGACGGCTGCATCTTCTCGACCTCGCCAACCGCCAGCGGGGCCACGCGGACCGCGTCGGCTTGTATGGCCGCATTCAGCATTCGCTCTCCGCTCTCGGTCCGGCTGATGATCAGGCTCCGTCCCTCTTGCTCGGCGAAGCTCGGATATCCGGCGTCATCGCCGTACCAGGCGTCGGCGCATGCGATGTCGGCCACCCCGCCAACGGCGTCGGGGCAGATCTTGCAGCGGAACTGGACCTCCTTTGACAGATGCCCCCCCCAGCTCTCCGCGTACGTCATGCTCGCGGAGCCCTCATCGGTGACGGCCACGCAGTTCCCCGGCCAGCCGCGCCCCCGGAAGCGGAACTCCCTGACTGCTTCTGCATCGACCCCGAGCGCGGCGAGAATGCGGCCTACGCCGTCATGGCTGGGAATGCCGCCGCAAAAGAAGGAGATAGCCAGAGGTACGTGTTGCTCGACGCGCGGGTCGGAACGCGCCAATCGGCGCAAGGCCGAGACGTCGCAGGGCTTGCCGACGAATGCGAACGCTCCGCCCTCCGCCAGGGCTGTCTCAATCGCCTGGAGCGGTGACGAAGCCGTGTAGCGCGACCCGGCGCGCGCCAGCACATCTTCGCGGGTGCGCGACGTCGCCGTGACATTGCGCGTCGGATCAGTGGGGTCGGCGGCGATGTGCAGCACGCGGTCAACGACGCCTGTTTCCAGGGCGTGGATGAGCAACGCCGAGATGACTCCGCCCGACGACCCCTCATGGCACACTTCATCATCTGTAGCTGCGCCGGTGAGGATTTGCCGCCAGCCGCCCCAGTACGGGTGTGTATTTGCCCCTGCAGGCCAGGGCTCCACTACATTGCCAGGACACGTGCTGGCGATGATCGATTCAGTCTCGTCGGCGATGGGGGCGCTTTGAAGCGGCCGCGCATAGCCCGGTGCGACCGTCTCCATGACGATGGAACCGTTCGAGATGCCGGCGCAGAGCCCACAGCCCGTGCACAGTTCTCCCTCGAGCACGCGTTTTATGGTCGGCGACAGGGTTGACGGTCTAGGCATGACACTCCGGAGCGCGCCGCAATCGAAGCGACGACCACTTCACATACTGAATCGGAAGTTCACCAGTTCTTTACAGCCGCGACCCAGGGGCAGGCGTTGTCAAAAAGCATTCAGAACCGGGCCGACAACCGTCACGGCATCCTTCGAAAGCTCTCGGATCAGCACGGTGATGTCATCCGCAAAGGTATGGTGCCGCCGTGCCACGACTAGGGCGCGGCCGAGCACGGAAGCGACCCGCACAGCGTCTGCCGACTGGTTCGCCGCCGAGGTGTCTACGATCGTGTATGCGTAGTCGCGAAGAACGGTGTCCACGAACCGCTCCAACGCTTCTCGTCCGAGCAGGTCCTGGTGCGACAGCGTCGTATCCAGGCCGGCGTAAAGCAGCGACAGATTGTCGATCACCCCGTGGTGAATCACGTCGTCGGGGCGGAGTCCTGGATCGGCAAGAAGTTCGCGCAGGCCTCGGCTGGCAGTCGCCGGGCGGAAAAAGCGTTCGAGCGCAGGGCGTTGCAGGTTGGCGTCAACCAGGAGGACCGAAATTCCCCGACGCGCCAGCGCGACGGCGAGGTTCACTGAGACGAAGCTGACTCCCACCCCGTGAGACACGCCGCAGACCGCCAAGGCCCGATGGCCGCCCCGGATCTGTTGGGAAATCAAATCTGCGGCGATCGCCTGGAAAGCCCTCGACTGGGGGCCGTGAGGATCCATCAGGGTGACGACCTCGGAGGATGCTTCGTAGCCTCCCTCCGGAAGAACGGCCAAGGCCGCTCCCTCTCGAGCATGCTGGGGCAGCTTCGCCTTAGGCGGGGCGCCGGCGCGGCGCGGGAATATGCGCCTCATGCCGCGATCGTTGTGATCGGCAGGCTGTCCTCCGGGACCGGCAGGCTCTCCCCGATCTGCGTCCTACCGCCACCAATCGCCTTGTATGGCACCAGCCCGAGCACCGGCTGGCCCGCGGCCAGCTCCAAGTCATGAGCTGACCTCACTCGTCGGTGAAGAAGTTCCGCTAGCAGCGCCAGCAGCGAACCGAGCAAGAAGCCCAGCCCGCCCGAACCGAAGAGGACCAATGAGGGATTGGGGAAGACGGGCTTGGGCTCCGTCACGGGCGCCCCCAGGGCTGTGGCTCCCGAGACTGTGGACGTCGACAGCGTTCGAAGGTGCGCCAGGGTTTCGGACGCCTTGGTCAGCGCGGCGCTGTATCGTGCGATCTGGTCCAAGTGGAGGCGCATCTGGAGCACCTTTTCGCGTTCCCCCAGCACCTTGACCTTCTGCTCTTCGAACTCTCGCTGCCGCATCGCCGCCTGCGCCGCCAGTGCCGATGCTGCGGCGCCGGTCGATGACTGCTCCGCCGCCACCTGGGCGGCCAACAGGCGCTGTTGTTGCTGAAGCTGCAGAAGCCGCGGATTGTTCGGCCCGAGGCTCCGCTGCGACTCCGCAATCCGCGCCTCAAGCACATTCAACGCCTCGCGCGCATCCGATGCGTAGGGCGCTGTCCGCTGCGTAACGACGATGTCCTTGGATCGCGCCAGGTTGACCAGGGTCCGGTTCTCCGGATTGTCGCCATCCCGCTCCAGGACAATCCCAGTTTCGCGCGCATATTCGGCCTGCTTCGCCTCCAGCTCAGCGATCTTCGTCCTCAGCGGCCCCAGGGTTTCGGCCACGGCTTCGGCCCGCATGACGGCGCTCTGCCTACGCTCCTCAATGTCCGCCGCGATGAACCCCTGACGAATCGCCTCCACGGCCGCCGTCGCCAGTTCTGGAGAGTCTCCTCGGTACTGGATTTCCATGATGTTGCTGCCGGGCACCATCGTCGCCGTGGTCGTGGAGAGCAGCTGATCCGCAGCCCACTGCTGAAAGGGCCGGCGATCACCACCGGCGCGGGCGGCATAGGCAGCCAACATGTCGGGACTATCCAGCCAGCCCAGGGCCTCGGCTGCAGGAAGCGCGACCTGATAGTCGCGCACCTTCTGGAGCTGTACGCGAATATACTGCTCGGCCTGTCTGTTGTTGCTGACAGAAATGCCGGTCATCGGGTCCGGCTTCACATAGTCGAGGGTGACCCTCGCGCTCGCCTTATAGCGCGGCGGCGCGACCATCATGACCGTCAAGCCGCCAAGAAGCGAGGTCACGGTGCAGATGAGGACAATGAGCTTCCGCGCCCACAACAGGCTTAGAATCCACGATGCCTTCATCGAAGCCGACAGCTCCTCGTTGCTACCTCGCCTATAGCCTAGACGCGGATTGCTGAACAGCGCGTGACCGCTGCTCCGACAGCGCCGGACAATGAAAAGGCCGCTGCCCCGAAAGGCAGCGGCCCATCAGTCTAGCTTCAGTTCAGACGTCGCTTAGGCGGCGACGAGCGACTGACGGCGGCTGCGGAGCATGGCGCCCGCACCGCCGAAGCCGAGGATCATCAGAGCCCAGGTGCCGGGCTCAGGGATCGCGGCCGAGAAGGTGCCACGGATGTTGCCGCCGTTCGATTCGATCGAAGCGTCGCAGATCGACAGCGGGGTGTTGCAGCCCGTGATGTTGAAGTTCGGGATGGCTTGGCTCAGGTTGAAGCTGAACGTGTCCATCGTGTACTGCGCGGCTTGCGACAGGATGTCGGACGAGAAGTTCACCTGCGCACCCGCCAGGCCCTTCTGGGCGAGGAAGAAGCCGCGGTTGCCCGCGCCACCGAAGTCAGCGCCCGTGAACACGGCCGACAGCAGGTTCGTGCCGGCGGCGTAGTCGGTGCCGTTGTAGCTGAAGTCCGAGTCAGCGGTGAAGCTGAACTGGCCAGCCACTTCCCACTGCTCATACTGCAGCTGAGCGTTGAGCGTGCCGGTCGTGTCGTCACGGCCTTCAAGGTTGAAGTTCGCGAGGATCGACAGCGGACCGTCGGTCAGCGTGTTGTCGAAGATGTTCAGCATCACCTGACCGGAAGCGAGCAGGTCGCCACCGATGGTGTCCGCGTCGCGGGTCCACGTGAACGTGGCGCCCGAGTTGGAGTCCGCGAAGTCGAGATAGACACCCGCGTTGGCCGGAGCCGCGATGGCGCCGATCGAGAGAGCGGCAGCCGAAGCCGCCAGGATCTTGGTAAGAGCGTTCATTTCATAGCACCCCTGTTAACTTGCCATTCACTTAACGGGGCGACCCCACCCCTGTCACCACGCTTCCCCTAATAGGCGAGTGAAAAAATCCTCTCGCCCGAATTCGCCTCATTTCCACCGAGCCGACCGAAGCCGACCCTCCTGGAGACGACACTAGTCAATGACTGCAAACTTGGCGCCACTCTCATATCACGCCGATCAGCGAAGCGCGAGACCATGAGAACCACTTGTTAACCGAGGTCGATTTCGTCGGGCGCCTTAGATTCGACTTCCACGTTCGGTTAAGCAAACAGAAGGCAGAAGCCGTGCATTGATGGCGCGTCTGATGTCGGCCCGCATACGTATGCGTTTCGTGCGGGCGCGGGCGACGGGAACATGGAGAACGAGTTGGCTGGCTGGAACCCGTTCAAGCGGAAGACCGCGACGAAGGCGGCGCAGGTGGACGCCACGCCGCCTGCCGTCGTGAAGCCGCTCATTCGTGAATCCCATCGCCGGACAGCCGAGACCGGTGGCCTGCCGCGCTTCAAGAGCACGGCCAGCGACCAGGTCAGCAGTCGCGGCGGCGACCGCTTCGCCGCGGTGCGGGCCCGGCTGCGCGACGCCTTCACGCCCTCGCAACCCGTGGCCGACCGCCGCTTCTTCGCCGGCCGCGAGGACGTGCTGCGCGCGGTGATCCGGTCGATCGAGGACCAGCGGCTCCACGTCGTGCTCTACGGCGAGCGCGGTATCGGCAAGACCTCGCTGCTGCATGTCCTCACCCAGGCCGCCAGCGAGGCGAGGTACATCGTCGTCTACACTTCGTGCGGCGCGAACTCGAAGTTCGACGAGACTTTCCGCGCGGCCGCCGCCGAGATCCCGCTCCTGTTCCATTCCGGCTACTCGCCTACCGCAACGGAAGCCGAGAAGGGGGCGACCCTGGCCGATCTGTTGCCGGCCGAACCGTTGACGCCCCGCAAGTTCGGCGATCTCGCGTCCAAGCTCACCGGCACGCGTGTGCTGATCATCCTGGATGAGTTCGACCGCGTCGATTCCGGCGCCTTCCGCCGCGACGTCGCGGAGCTGATCAAGAATCTCTCTGACCGCCTGGGTCGCGTGCAGCTCGTCCTCGCGGGCGTCGCCGCCGATCTCACCGAGCTGGTCGAACATATCCCATCGATCCGACGCAATATCTTCGCCCTCCGGGTGCCGAAGATGACGGAGACCGAGGTCCTGCAGATCGTCGCCAACGGCGAACGCGAGACCGACCTGAAATTCGACGCGGACGCGAGCGCCTCCGTGGTCACGGTGGCCCGCGGGTCGCCGTACCTGGCCAGCCTCCTGTGCCATCATGCAGGCCACGCCGCGCTGGATGACGGTCGCAATGTCGTCCAGCCAGCCGATGTGGCGCGCGCCGTCGACATGGCGGTGACCGAGTTCGAGGGACGCTTGCCGAAGCCGGTCCAGGCGCACGTCCGGCGCCTCTTCGACCAGGGCCGCGCCGAGGTGCTCGCCCTGGCCGCCCGCGCGGCCCTGAGCTCCGATGGCATCGTGTCCGCCGCCGAGATCGCGGCGTCGGGCGAGATCACGGCGCGGAAGGCCGAAGAGATCATCAACGCCCTCGTCGCCGAAGGCCTGCTTCGGCCCAACCTGGACGGCGGCGACGAACGATTCGCCTTCGTCGAGGACGGTCTGCCGACGCTGATCTGGATGACGTGGGCGCAACACAATCTGCAGAGCGATACCCAGCCTGCGCGGACGCCCGCCGTCGCTGCGTCCTAGCAGCAGCCTTTAGCCAGCCCAAAACCGAACAGGCCGCCCCCTAAAAGGGAGCGGCCTGAAACAGCGTCGAGGATTGGCGGCCATGATCGACCGCCGGAAAAGTCGCGCGGGTCGGCGTACCGACCCGCGGGTCGTCACTTCGTAGCCGGCGTCTCGGCCGCGGGCGCGGCGGCCGGAGCGGCAGCCGGCGCAGCGGCAGGCGCCGCCGCCTTGGCCTTGGGCGCTGGCGGCTTGTAGGCGGCGTTGTAGACGATCTTGGATTCCGCGGACTTCCGCAGATTCTCCATGCTCTTGCCGACAGTCTCCTGGGCGCGCTGGCTGCGAAGCGCATTCATGGCGACGGCCAAGGCCGCGTCCTGCCGCATGGGCGCGTCGCGCGAGGCGGCGACATGGTTGAAGACCAGGGCGTTCCCTTGCGGGATCACGAAGACTTCGTTCGGCGGCAGGTTCTTGATGCCCTGGACCAGTTGCGGGGCCGCCGACAAGGTGTCGAGCACCACGGCGTTCTCCTGGTACGGCACACCTTCGGCGTCCAGCAGGTTCTTGACCTCCTGCAGGGTCTTGAGCGGCTGGAGGCGCTCCGGGGCGATCTTGCTGGGCGCCGCGATGACCTGTTCGACGAAGAGCACCTTGCGGCCCGTGAACTGGTCCGGACGGGCAGCGATGAAAGCCTCGGCTTCCTGACGGGTCGGCTGCTTCACGTTGGCGGAGAGCTTGCGCTGGTAGAGCTGCGCAAGGAGCGTCTCCTCGCCACGTTCCATCTGCAGGGTGAAATCGGTGCCCTTGTCGAGCTTCTCCTTACGGGCCTCGTCGGCCAGGAGCTTTCGCATGATGATGCGTTGCAGCGCCTGTTGCTGGGCCGCCTTCATGACTTCCGGATCGCGCGACCCGAAGTTTCCCATTTCGGAACGAAGCTGGAGCGTGGTGATTTCCTCGCCATCCACGGTGGCGACCACCTGCCCGCTGGGCTTTCCGCCCCCCGCCAGCTTCTTGACCTGATCGCAGCCGGACAGCATCAGGCCCGCGCCCACGGCGGCGACCACGAGAATTGAAGTGCTCTTCAAGCGCCCCTCCATGACATCGGGCCCGCGTGCCGCGGCCCTTGTCGGTTGATATCGCAACATTCCTGCAATTCCCGCGCCGAGCCAATGCCCCCACGCATCGGTCGGAATCGAAGCAACAGCAGGGGTCTTCAACACATGGGTACCAGCCCCCGCTCCAACTGACGAGCGGGAGTGGCGGCCTACAGGCACTGGTCGAGCCACCCCTACGCCCCCGCCAACCCCCGCAGATACCGTCCGTACTCACTCTTGCCCTGGAATTCGGCCGATTTCATCAGCTCGCCCCGGTCGATCCAGCCGTTCTCGAAGGCGATCTCCTCCAGGCAGCCGATCCTGAGGCCCTGCCGCTGTTCGAAGACGCGGATCAGCTCCCCCGCCCCGATCAGGCTGTCGTGGGTGCCAGCGTCTTCCCACGCGAACCCCCGGCCCAGCAGCTCTACGTGCAGCTTGGCTTCCTGCAGATACACGTCGTTCAGCGCGGTGATCTCCAGTTCCCCCCGGGCTGAGCGGGTCAGGGTCTTGGCGATCTCGCTAGCCCGGCCGTCATAGAAATAGAGGCCCGTCACGGCGTAGTTCGACTTCGGCTGGGCCGGCTTTTCCTCGATCGAAAGCGCGCGGCCGTCGGAGGCCAGCTCGACCACCCCGTAACGTTCCGGGTCATGAACGGGGTAGCCGAAGACCGTCGCGCCTTCCGTGCGCGCGTCGGCGTTCTTCAGCATCTGCACGAAGTTCTGTCCGAAGAAGATGTTGTCGCCGAGGATCAGGGTCGACGGCTCGCCGCCGACGAAGTCTTCGCCCAGCAGATAGGCCTCGGCCAGGCCGCCCGGATGCGGCTGGATCACGTACTCGAACTTCACGCCGAAACGCGACCCGTCGCCCAGAAGGCGCTTGAAGCCCGCCTGGTCCTCGGCGGTGGTGATGATCAGGATTTCCCGGATGCCGGCCAAGAACAGGACCGACAGCGGATAGTAGATCATCGGCTTGTCGTAGACCGGCAGCAGCTGCTTGCTGACCGCGATGGTCAGGGGATGGAGCCGGGTGCCGGCGCCGCCGGCCAGGACGATGCCTCTTCTCATCTCAGGCCTCTCAACCCTTCACGAGGCCCAGGCGATCGGAGTGGAAGCCGCGTTCCCGGATCCGTTCCACCCAGCCATAGTTGTCGACATACCAGCGCACGGTGTCCTCCAGCCCCGCCTCCAGCGGCATGCGCGCCTTCCAGCCCAGCTCGGCCTCGATCTTCGAGGAGTCGATCGAGTAGCGGAAATCGTGCCCGGGCCGATCGGTCACGAAGGTGATCTTCTCGGCATGACTGGTGTTGGCGGGAGCCATCTTGTCGAGATGGGCGCAGATCATCTTGACCACCTCGAGGTTCCGCTTCGAGGCGTCGCCGCCGATGCAGTAGGTCTCGCCCAGCCGGCCCTTATGCAGCACCAGCAGCAGCGCCTCGGCGTGGTCGTCCACGTGCAGCCAGTCGCGCACCTGACGACCGTCGCCGTAGACGGGGATGTTCTTCCCTTCCAGCGCCCGGGTGATCACCGTCGGGATCAGCTTCTCCGGGAATTGGTAGGGGCCGTAGTTGTTCGAGCAGTTGGTGATCACCACGGGGAAGCCGTAGGTGTGCCCCCAGGCGCGGACCAGATGGTCGGACGACGCCTTCGACGCCGAGTATGGCGATCGCGGGTCATACGGCGTCTCTTCCGTGAAGTCGCCGTCCTCGCCGAGAGCCCCGAACACTTCGTCGGTAGATATGTGGTGGAAGCGGAAGGCCGCCTTTCGCGCCTCATCGAGACCGTTCCAATAGGCGCGGGCGACCTCCAGCAGGATGGCCGTGCCCAGGACATTGGAGCGCACGAAATCCAGAGGTCCCTCGATCGCCCGGTCGTTGTGGCTCTCCGCAGCGAGATGCATCACCGCGTCCGGCCGGTGTTTCTCGAACACCGCCTCGAGCTTCGGCCGGTCGCAGACGTCCACGTGCTCGAAAGCATAGGCGGAGCCCTGCGCCACGCCGTCCACGTTCTCGAGATTTGCCGAATAGGTCAGGGCATCGAGGTTCACCACCTGATGTCCGTCGGCGATGGCCCTGCGCACGACTGCGGAACCGATGAACCCGGCCCCGCCGGTAATGAGGATCTTCAAGAACGCCCCCGGCGATGAATGCAGCCGCCTCCCATTACAGTGAAAGGCGGCCCGTTCAAGGCGAGAGAACCCCAGCAGCCCCTAACGGCGAATGACCGTTTCAGACAAACCCCAGATACCGGGTCCCGAAGTTCCTCAACCGGGGGAATATGATGTCGATCTCAGCGTCGGACGCGCCGAACCATCGCCCCAGCGTCGCGCCGTACTGATCGACCGACGTGGTCGGGATCAGTGCGCCGCCGACGTTGTCCGGATTGTTGAAGCCGCCGACATCCAGACCGAGGGTGGGGTACTGACCATAGATGTCGCCGCCGTTCACCGCCCCGCCCATGATGAAGTGGTGGCCACCCCAGGCGTGGTCCGTGCCGTCGCCGTTGGTCGAGAACGTGCGAGAGAAGTCCGACGCCGTGAAAGTCGTCACCTGGCTCCGTCGGTCGATGCCGCCGATGCTCGATAGAGCGCCATCGAAGTAGCTCAGAGCATGAGCCACCTTAGCGAGCAGGTTGGGCTGGGTGGTGTTCTGGAAGTCGTGGGTATCCCAGCCCCCCAGGCTGACGAAGAACACCTGTCGCCGCACGCCGAGCGTGGCGCTGGCGGCGATCATACGCGCGACGGTCTGGAGCTGCAGCGCGAGGGTGTTGGTCTCGGTCCGTCCGGTGATCGGATTGGTGTAGGCCGGCGCGGCGGCGACCCCGGTGACGATCGGCTGAGCGAAGGCCCCGTTCACCGCGCCAGCGGCGGAAATTGAACGCGCCACGACCGTCGAGTAGTCGGCGGCAAAACTGCTGGAGAGGTTGGTGTCGGTGATCAGGTCGCGCACCCGCCCGGGTGCGGCGGTCGACCCGAAGAGGCTGGCGCCTTGCGCACCCGATATCACAACCGCCGGCTGGGCGCCGGTGGAGAGCTGATACTGAACGACCGACTGGCCCGACAGGAACACGGCGTTGCCCCCGGTGGAGACCGCAGTGAACAGCGTGCTCTGACCATTCATGCCCGCGACGAGGTCGGCGAACCGGCCGCCCCAGCCCGTTCGCGCGCCTTCGGTCGACAACGCCTGCCAGGTCGACTGCTGGTCGTTGTGCGAGAAGAGGCTGGTCGGCAGCGAGACGGAGCGTGCCTGGTACTGGGCCTTCGTCGTCGGCTGAATCAGCGTGCCGACATTCGCCAGAATCGCCAGGCGGCCCTGGCTGAACAGCGTCTGGAGGGGCCCCAGGAACGGATGCAGCGCGAAGGTCCGGGTGCTCGCAGTCGTGCCCGGCGGAACCGGCTGCGCCGTCCTGGGCGTGATCGGCAGTACGCCGCCCCAGGCCTCGGGCATATCGGCCTCGGCCACGCGCCCGGTCACGGCGTTGGTCTGGCCAACCGGCGTCGGCGCCGTCCCGGGCGGCATCAGCGCGATGGGATCGGCGCCGGTGTTCCGTGCGGCGAAGTACCGGCCCCAAGAGTCCTGGTCGGTCGCCAGGACGGTGTTGTGGGAGTCGTTGCCCCCGAAGAGGAACACGCAGACCAGCGCCTTGTAGTCGGGCGCCGACTGCCCGGCCGCCGATCCGGCCGCGGCAAGCTGGAGGGCGAACGGCGCCGCGACGCCCAGGCCCGAGAAGGCGCCGCCCAGCCGTAGCAGATGACGACGGTCCATAACGCCGCTCATCGCTGCACCAGATAGTCGGGAGACGCCATGGTCATGTAGACCGCCAGCTTGGCGCGGTTCGTCAGCGCCGTCGTGATCGCGGCCTGGTTCGAACCGGTCGCGGCCGGGACGCTCACCCCTCCCACGGCTTGGACGATGCGGCTCCGGGTCGCCCCCGCCATCTGGCCGTGGGTCAGCAGGAGATCCACCCGGCTCACCAGGGCGTCGACATCGCCCCCCAGCGCCACGAGCGGGGCGTAGTCAGCGCGCACGTCGCTGACCCCGCCCGACCTCGTCCCGATACCACTGTCGACCGTTGTCTGCAGCGTATTGAGGTAGCCGGCGACGGTGACCTCATCCACGATCTGGAACTCGGGCGCCACCAGACCTGCCGATCCGATCCTCGTGTTCGGGGGGGAGTAACCAGGCCGGAAAAAATTGAACACTGAAGGCGAGGTCAGGGCTGTCTGCCCCAGCGACGTGTTCGCCGAGGTCGACCCGATGAGCCAGTTCCCGCTGACGGAGGTCGCCCCAAACGCCCGCGCCCAGTTGGCAATGCGCACGACCGGCTCGCGCAGCTTGCCGGCGTTTGTACCGGCTGCCTGGACGGCGTCGCGGGCCTCGGGATCCAGCAGGATCGCACGCACGACCGACGCCATGTCGCCCCGCACGCCCTTGCCATTGTCATTGAAGACCGAAGCGACCCGCTGGACGTAGGCGGGGCTCGGATTGCTGGTCACCAGCCGCTGGATGAGCTGGCGGCCGATGAAGGGGCCGACATTCGCGTGGTTGAATAGAGTGTCGAGCGCGACCTTGAGGTCGCCGGCTGGATCGGCCGCGGTCGATGCCGGAATGGTCACACCGAGGAACGCCTTGGCGCTGGTCGAGTGGAATGCGGCGTAAGGGATCATCGGCCGCACCGCCCAGTCTGCGTTCCGCTGACCGCCCCGGAAGGTCGTGTTGGTCGGATTGGGCGAATAGTAGCTGTAGCCGGTGAATACCTTGGCGAGGCCGCTGATGTCGTCGGGCGTGTAGCTCGGGATCGGCCGACCCGAGCCATCCGTCTTCACCGTACCATCGAGGTTCAGTTGATAGAGCCCGATGGTCATGAGTTGCATGACTTCGCGGGCATAGTTCTCGTCGGGATTCCTGCCGGTCGCCGGGTCTTCCTTCTGATTACCCAGCCACGTCAGGTAGACGCCCACCATCGGATGCAGGGTCACCTGCTCCAGCAGAGTGCGGAAATTCCCGAAGGCGTTCGCGCCCAACATGTCATAGTAGCTGGCGGCGCCGCGGACATCGACGTTGGTGTCGGTCAGGGAGATCACGAAGATCTCGGAATAGGCCAGCTTCATTCTCTGGCGAAGCTGATCCGGGCCCGTGACCGACTGTTTCCACCAAGTATAGTAAAAATCGTTCGGCGTGAGCCTCGCGTTAGGGTCGGCCTGCCTGGCTGCCGCAAGGCGCGCCTCGACCTCAGCCTGATGGGTCGTCGGTCTCGCCAACACCATCTGCTGATCGATCCATTGACCATAGCCCGCGGCCCGCACCTCGCTGATCGCAGCGTCGGTGGCGCCGTAGCTGGACTGCGCGAGAAACCTGGAGGCCTCGGCGGCCGTGGGCGGAGCGGCGTTGCCCCCGGTCCCGCGTGCCCCGCTACAGGCGACGAGCAAGAGCGTGGCTGCTGTCGCGCCAGCCACGCCCAGGCCTCGAAACAGCCTTGCCAGCTCCACCCTTGAGCCCCCGATCCTGTGTCGCCGAAGGTATCAACCTCGAAGGTTTACGAGTCGGCCAGTACAAAGGCTTAAACGTCCCGACGGATCGGCTCCGTCGCACCGTGTTTGATAGGTATCCACGACGGCGGGCGACCTGCCTGGAAGAGGTTGGGCATGGCCATATTCACGGCGGGCGCAGTTGGCGTCGACTTTGACAGTCTCGACCTGACGGCCCTGGCGTCGGCCCAGCCCGCGGGGGCCACTCCCACATCTGTCGCGCTCAGCATCGGCGGCGTCTCGACCCAGCTCTACGGCGACGGCTTTCAGTTCGCGGCTTCCGGCCCACCCACGACCGGGACGATCGGCCGGATCATCGTGTCTGCCGATGCGGGTATGGTCTACGACATCGCCGGACTTGCTCAGTCGGCCCCGCAGTTCCGCGGCTGGGTGCTGGCCGGGGACAACGCCTCAGCCAAGTCCGGCCTGTTCGCGGGTGACGACATCTTCACCGGCTCCGGGTTCGACGACCGTCTCCGCGCCTATGGCGGCGCCGACACCCTCGCCGGCGGCGGTGGCGCCGACTTTCTGGACGGCGGGGACGGCGACGACGACGTGTTCGGGGGCTTCGGGAACGACACCGTCGTCGACCCCGGAGGCGCGAACTACCTCAGAGGTGAGGATGGAAATGACGTGATCGTCGGCGGCGCAGGCTTCGACGACATAAACGGTAACATGGGAAACGATACGGCCGAGGGCGGGCCCGGCAACGACTGGGTCGTCGGCGGCAAGGACAACGACATTCTCTTCGGCGATGACGGCGACGATCTCGTCTATGGCAACCTTGGCGACGACACCTGCAGCGGGGGCGCAGGGGCCGACACCTTGCGGGGCGGCCAAGCCAACGACACGCTGTCAGGCGGCGCGGGAAATGACTTCGTCTCAGGCGACCGGGGCGACGACACCATGATCGGAGGCTCGGGCGCCGATATCTTCCATTCCTCTGCCGACGCCGGCGTCGACCGCGTGCTGGACTTCAGCATCGTGGATGGAGACCGTGTGCAACTCGATCCCGGCACGACCTACGCAGTCAGTCAGGTCGGCGCAGACACCGTCATCCAGCTTACAGCGGGACAGGTGGTGCTGGTCGGCGTGTCGATGTCCAGCCTCCTGGCGAGCAGCATCGTCGTGGGCTAGTCGGCAACGTATGAGGAACCTTCGCCTGATCGCGCCCCTGTCGTTCGCCATCGTCCTGGCGCCGGCCACCGCCCTCGCCGGCGAGGCCTTCGTCGGCGTGTACGCCCACGATGTGGACGACGGCATCTCCTACGGTCGCTTCGAAGATGGCGCACAGATCGTCGCCGGCGTGCGGACGACGGCGCTCGACGAACTGGGGTTCATTGGAAGACCACGCGTGCACCTGCTTGCCGGCGCGAACACCTCGGATGGCGTGAACTACTTGGCCACCGGGCTCGCGTGGCGCTTCAATCTCAATCGGCAGCTCTATATCCAGCCCGGCCTCGGCGTCGCCATCCACGACGGACACGTCAATCTCCCCTCCCCTGATGAGCCGGGGCTGACACCGGAGGAGCGATTGAGACGGATCGAGGCGCGTCGGAACAGGCTCGACCTGAATTCCCGCGTTCTGTTCGAACCAGAGCTGTCTGTCGGCTGGAGGGCCACTTCCCGCCTTTCGCTGGAACTATCGTGGATCCACCTCAGCCACGGTCGCCTCGCCGGACGCTACAACCCAGGCGTCGCCGATGTCGGTCTACGCGTGCTGTACCGCTACGGACTGGACCGCTGACGCGGCCGCGAAGGCGCCGGCTCGACCGTATCTTGCTCGGCGGGGAGGCCGTGCCGGCGCTCGATGTCTCTCTGGAGGGCCCGGGCGGCGAAGGCGTGGCCGGTGAACAGGGTGTCCACGGCCCAGCCCAGCACGGGGACGCCTGAGCTCACGCTGTCCAGTCCCAGGTAGGCGGCCATCCGGATCAGCGTGCCGCGGGAGGCGCCCGCGCGCACGGCCTCGTTCAGAAGCAGCGCTGCTGCGCCAACCGAATAGAGCGTGCCGGCGACGGGCACCCACGCCAGCACGCCGTCCACCCCCACGCCCCAGGGCCCGAAGCCTATGACCCGGTCGGAAAGCCGCTTGATCCGTTCGGCCCGTCTCCAGGCGATGTGAGCGCGGGGCTGGTCGTCGGTCATGGCGGAGCTAACGTCCCACGGGGGCTGCGGGGTTCCACCACCGCGGTCAGATCATGTCTCCCGCCGCCGCGTCGAGCAGCAGGAAGATGCGACCTGCAGGCCCGGCCAGCATGTTGGCGAGGACGAGACCCTTCGGGTCGCGAGCCACGGAGTCATCCACCAGCGTCTTGTACCGCCGCACATAGACCTCGGTCTTCCGCTTCATGGCATCGTCGGTGAACAGGCGCCGCGCGATCCGGCGTGTGGCCGCCGGCGCGAGCCTGCGGACCACCTCCCGGCCGCCCTCCATGTCTCCGGTCTGCATCGCCGCGGCGATTTCCTCGACACGGGTCAGCGGCAGCAGCTTCTCGGGGTCGACGCCCATGTGCGCGAGCTCGGCGCCCAGCACATCCTCCAGCCGCTCGCCCTCGCCGTCGGCGCCGTCGAGGGAAGCCAGCAGATCCTTCCAGGTCCAGGTCTCGCCATCGTCCGCCTCCTCGCCCGAAGGCGGAGGCGCCGCCGGCGCCGTCCCTCCGGCGGCCTCGAAGACCGCGGTGAACTCTCGGTCGGTCGCGAGTGGGGTCAGGCGGATCCGGTTGCGCAGCCCGATACGGTCGGCCAGGGCCTCTCCCGTCTCGGGAAGACCGGGTTCGCCCGCCGGCCGCGCAACCTCTTCCTGAGGCGGCGAAAGCGCCTCCGCCAAAGCCCTTGCGCCGCGGGATGGCTTCAACGGCGCCGCCGGCGCCTCGGGAGGAACCGCCGCGGGAGCCGGCGCCACAGCCGCCACGCCCATCAGCCGGACGGCTTCCGACAGCATCTCGAAATTGCGGCGCACGCGCTCCTGGAAGGCGGCGTCGATGGCCTCGGCCTCGGCGGCCGTTCGGCGCGCCTGGGCCATGAGCTCGTCCATCCCCTCGGTGACGACAGCGCGGACCTGCTCGGCCTGCCCCGCGGCGGCGGCAGGCAGGCGCGCCGCCCGCTGCTCCAGATCCGCCATCATCGCCGCCAGTTCGTCCAGCGTCGCACGGGCGGCCGCCGCCCCGTCGGCGAGCTTGCGGGCCGTTGAGGCCCCGGCATCCTCCACCATCTTGGAAGACTGCTCGATCAGGGCCCGCGCCTCCTCGAGCCGCGCTTCGAACACCTGGTTCGCCTTCTGGCCGGCGCTGAACGCCGCCTCGGACAGATGATCGACCTGCTCGCGCGCCGTGATCGCATGGCGGGCGGCGGCCTCGCGCGTTTCCTCGGCAGCCCGCGCCAGCGCCTCGATCGCCGTGCGGGTCTGGTTCTCGAGCTGAGCGCGCTGCTCGGCGGCGGCGGCCGACACGGCCTCCAGCGCCATCAGCGTTGACTGTCCGAATTCCTCGCGTTCGGCCTTCGCCGTCTCGGCGATGTCCCGGAACTGCAGCGCCGCATCGTTCATCAGGCGGCGAAGCGTCTCTCCGCCGGTCGTCGCGCGCTCGCCGATCTCGGTCGCGGAGGCCCTTACCGCCTCGATGAACTCTCCCAGCCTGGCGGCATGCGCGTCGGCCTGGACGGCGAAGGTCTCCTGGTCGCTCCGCAGGGTCTGGCTCAGGGCCACCAGGGCGGTGCGCTGTTCGGCCAGGCCCGCCTCCACCGCGCGAACCTGATCGGCCACGCCGGAGCCCGCGGTCTCCAGGCGGGCGATGTGGCGGGTCAGATCCTCTCCGGCGATCCGCGCCGCCGTGCTCGCCTCGCCCGCCGCCGCGGCCAGGTCGGCGGCGCGCGCCGACAACATGCCCTCGGCCTCCCGGATCTGAATATCGGCCACGCCGGCGGCCTCGCCGACCATCCGGGCCTGCTGGGCGATGGCGTCGACCACGCGCGCCGCCTGGGCGTCGAGCGTCTGGGCCAGGCCGCCCATCTCGCTGCGCTCGCGGGACAGGGTGCTGGCCAGCTCCTGGGCGGTGCGCACCGACTGGGCCGTCGCGCCAGTCAGCTTGTCCGTCTCGAAGGCCAGCGCTTCGCGCAGCGCATTGAGCGCATCGCGGGCCTCGTCCGCGGCCGAACCTGCGCGGGAAATCTCGTCCCGCACGGCTTGCGTGACGTCGCCGGCGCGCGCGGCCGCGATGAGGGCGGGCGACAGCATCTCCTCCGCCGCCGCTGCGGCCCGGCGCGATTCATGGGCCAGCTTCTGCGCCTGCCGGATCATGTAGGCCGCCCCGAACACGAAGGCCGCCGGGCCCAGCGCCAGCAGGGCGAACACCGCGAGCGCGAACGGCTCCTGCGTCAGCGGCGCCACATTGCTCCGGTAGCCCAGGGCGAAGGCGATGGGCGCCAGGGCCCACAGCACCGCCACCACCGTGGCGATCAGCCAGACCGGCCAGCCCGAGGGCGGGGCGTCGCCGACGCCGACGCTCGCCGCGTAGGTCGGCTGGTACGGCTCGGGCGGGCCGTGTGTCGTGTCCAGGGGCACCGGCGCGCCGCGTGCGGCCTCGATCGGCCTGAAGCCCAGGACTTCCGGAGACGAGGACAAGGACCCGGCGTCCGCGTCGTCCTCGGGACGCCCGAAATCCATCGGTTGCGGCCGCTTGGAGAACTTCATGGAACGCCTGCACCTCACCGCTTACCGGCGCCGGCGGCGCCGCCCTGGGTCCGTCAGAGGACCAAGGGTGTCAGCCGCAGGATTACCCGCCGCGAGCGCGGACGCCAACCGCGGCCGGCATGATTCGATCGGGATTGGCGGCTTCCGACGGGAGACGCGCCGTCAGGCCTTCAGCGCACGAAGCTTCGGCGTCTCGGGGCACTCGCCGGCCGAGGCCTTGGCCTTCTCGGCGCGCTGCTCCACCTCACGGCGCGGCGAGCGGGCCACCACGCGCGGTTCAGCGACCGCCGCGGGCCGGGCGTCGGCCTTGGGCGCATCCAGCGTGACGCCAAAGTGCGAGAACGCGGCGACAGACGAGTGCACGACCACCGCCGCCACCATTTCCGTCAAAGTCGCCATGGAACACCCCCAAGGATTCCGCCTAGCGGCGGTATGTCACACCGCGCCCCAGGACGGGAGTGCGGTCGCGACTTAAATTTTCGCAATGTTGTTGACGCGCCGCCGGCGGCTCACGCGGCGCGATCCCGAAACGCCGCGCCTTCGTGCTCAAGAAGCCAGCGCTTTCTCGGCAGGCCGCCGCCGTAGCCGGTGAGGGATCCGTTGGCGCCGATGACGCGGTGGCAGGGCACGATCAGGGCGACCGGATTGGAGCCGTTGGCCAGGCCCACGGCCCGCATGGCGGTCGGGCGGCCGATGCGCTCGGCCAGCTGGCCATAGCTCAAGGTTTCGCCCACGGGGATCGTGCAGAGCGTCTCCCAGACCTTTCGCTGGAAGGCGGTGCCCGCGCCCTCCCAGGCGACCGTCTCCAGCGCGCCGACCTGCCCCGCGAAATAGGCGTCGAGGGCGCGGCGCAGGGGACCGGCCGCCTCGCGCCGGGTCGCCCTCGGGTAGCGCTTGGAGATCCAGGCCGACATCTGGTCTTCGTAGTCGGTCCAGTTGAAGGCGCGCAGGGCGCCGGCCTCGTCGGTCACGACCAGCGCCGTGCCGATCGGCGTCGCGACGCGGTCCAGGGTCAGGGTCAGGGTCAGGTTCTCAGGCGGCGCGGCGGTCATCGGGATCGGTCCTGTTGGCGTTGGATTGGCCGGCGTGGGCCGGCCCTGGATCGGCGGCCCAGAGATGCTGGGCGGCATAGGCCCGCCAGGGCTTCCAGGCCTGGCTTCGGGCCAGGAGCTGGTCGGCGGTCGGCCGCACGCCCGTCTCGTCCGCCATCGCCCGCATCAGGGCGACGTCGGCCTGGGGAAAGGCGTCGGGTTCGCGGAGTTCGCGCAGCGCGATGTACTGCGCCGTCCACTCCCCGACGCCCGGAAGCGCCTTGAGCGCCGTGATCGCGCTTTCGAGGTCGGCGCGCGGCGTGAAGATCGCCGGGTCGGCGGCCACGGTCCGGGCCAACGCCTCCAGCGCCGCGCCCCTGGCGCGCGGCATGCCAAGGGCTGCGATATCCTGTCCCACAAGGCGGGGCGGCGACGGGAAAACGCGGGTCAGCCCAAGTTCTGCGGCCGCGGGATCGTCGACGGGCTCGCCATAGGCGGCGACCAGCTTGGCCGCTAGCCCGCGCGCGGCGCTGACGGTGATCTGCTGGCCGAGAATGGCGCGCACCGCCAGCTCGAAGCCGTCCCAGGCGCCCGGCGCGCGAAGCCCGGGACGGGACGCCACCAGCGGCGCCAGGGCCGGGTCCTGGCTGAGATGGGCGCCGATCAGGGTCGGATCGGCTGAAAGGTCGAACACGCGGCGGATGCGCGCGATGACCGCCGGAAGCGCCTTCAGGCTCGGGAAACGAACCTCGGCCTGCAGCGCGCCATCCGGTCGGGGCGTCACGATCACCACGCCCGTCTCGCCATCGATGGCCAGGGTCCGTGCATAGCGGTGCGGCTCGACGCGCTCCATGCCCGGGATCGCCCGATCGCCGAGGAAGCGAATGATCGCGTCCCAGTCGTAGGGCGGCTTGTACGGCAGCCGCACCCTGATGCCGTCGGCGGCGGGCGTTTCGGCCTGCCGCGAGCGGCGAAGCTCGCCCGGCGGACGGCCGAAGAGCTGCTGGAACGTCTCGTTGAACCGACGCACGCTGCCAAAGCCCGACGCCAGCGCGACCTCGGCCATGGGAAGGCGAGTCTCCTGGATCAGCTGCTTGGCGAGCAGCACGCGGCGGGTCTGGGCCACGGCCACAGGCGAGGCGCCCAGGTGCTGGCGGAACAGGCGGCGAAGCTGGCGCTCGCCGACGCCCAGGCGCAACGCCAGCGCATCCACGTCGCCCGCGTCCAGAGCGCCGGCCTCGATCAGGGCGAGCGCCCGCGACACCGTGTTGGACGTCCCTCGCCACGCCCCAAGGTCGGGCGAGGCCTCGGGCCGACAGCGAAGGCAGGGGCGATAGCCCGCCTCCTGCGCCGCCGCCGCGCTCGGGAAGAACTCCACATTCGCCGCGTTGGGCGTCCGTGCGGGGCAGATCGGCCGGCAGTAGATGCCGGTCGACTTCACGGCGCAGAAGATCCGTCCGTCGAACCGCGGATCGCGGGTGGCGAAGGCGCGCCGGCAGGCTTCGAAATCCATATCCATGCCGCGAGCATGAGCGCAGGTCGCACCCAAGTCTCGCGGTTTTCGGACACAAATGTCGTCACGATCGCGGTTTTCGGACCATCAAATGGTCCGTTGCAGACAGCGGATTTACTCCTGGCGCACGGTTTGCTCCTAAGAGCCGTCTGGATTGCAGGCGTACCGGGGGAAGACGAGCATGACGACGGCGAGCACGACGGCCCTGCCCTTCGTCAGCGTGATCATGCCCCACTACCAGGACCTCAGGGGCCTGGAGATCGGCCTGAGGGCGCTCGAGGCGCAGACGTATCCGAAGGATCGCTTCGAGATCGTCATTGCCGACAACAATTCGCCCATCGGCATCGACGCTGTCCGCGCCGTGGTCGGCGACCGTGCGAAGCTGGTGCTCGTTACCGACAAGGGCGCCGGCCCCGCCCGCAACGGCGCCGTCGCGGCGTCGAAGGGCGAGATCCTGGCGTTCATCGACTCCGACTGCGTGGCCGAGCCGCAATGGCTCGTGGAGGGAGTGAAGGCGCTCGACCGCTTCGACCTCGTCGGCGGACGGGTGCGCGTGCTGGTGAGCGATCCGCCGAACATGACGCCCGCGGAGGCTTTCGAGCGCGTGTTCGCCTTCGACTTCAAGACCTACATCGAGAAGAAGGGTTTCACCGGCGCCGGCAACATGTTCTGCCGGCGCGACCTGTTCGAGAAGGTCGGCGGCTTCGGCGTCGGAATGTCCGAGGACGTGGACTGGTCGCGCCGGGCCGTGGCTGGCGGCGCCCGCCTGGGCTATGCGCCCACCGCCGCGATCGGGCATCCGGCCCGCGTCACCTGGGACGAACTGGTCGGCAAGTGGCGACGGGTCAACGCCGAGACCTACGGCCTCATGAACGGGAAGAAGGGCCAGCGCACCCGCTGGCTGCTCCGCAACCTGCTCATGCCGCTGTCGGCCGTGGCCCATACGCCTAAGGTGTTCCGGAGCCCGGAACTGGACACCCTTGAACAGCGGTTGAAGGCCCTGGTGACGCTCTACCGCATCCGCTTCTGGCGCCTGCGCGACGCCCTGGCCCTGCTCCACGCGTCCCGGCCAGGCTGACGTCTCAGGCGCCGCCCACCCGCTGCACGTCCCGCCGGATCGAGGCCGCCGCGATCAGGTGCGCCAGGATCGTCACGACGATCACCGGGATCAGGGCCGCGAAGCCCACCTTGAGCGAGGCCTCGCCATACTCGGCCTTGGCCCAGTCGGAGATGCGGCCCACGTAGACGGGCCCGACGCCCAGGCCGACCATGTTCAGGACGAACAGCAGCACGGCGCCCGAGATCGTGCGACGGGCGGGCGTGACGGCGTTCTGCACGACGGTCAGCGCCGGGGCGAGGTACATGTTGTTGAGCAGCGCCGGGATCGCGATGCAGGCCAGCGAAAGCTGCCAGGTCGGCGCCACGATGATCCCGACCCAGAACGGGATGGTGATCGCGAAGGCGATCGCCGGCACCCACGCGAACCAGCGCCGGTCGCGCCGGGTCAGCCGGTCGACCAGCCAGCCGGCGCCGAACGTGCCGATCATGCCCGTGATGCCGAGCACCAGGCTGTAGTAGGTGGCCACCTCGCCGAGGGTCATGCCCTTCACGCGGATCAGGAACGGGGCGTTCCAGTTCAGCGCCGCATAGCCGACGAAGGCCGAAAGGGCGCTGGAGATCGACACCAGCACGAGCGTGCGCTGCTGGAAAAAGCCGCCGATGGCCGTGAACAGCGGCGGCGCCGGCTCATGATCGCTGGCCCCGTCCGCCAGGGCGTCGAGCGCGCCGCGCTTGGGCTCGCGCACCACCAGCAACAGGATCACCGCCATCAGGAGACCGGGGACTCCCATCGCGAAGAACGCGGTCCGCCAGTCGTAGGCCTCCGCGATGCGCCCCGCGGCGAACGCCCCGATCATCGACCCCATCGGTACGCCGAGCGAATAGATCGCGAGGCCCGTGCCCCGCTGCTCGGGCGGGAAATAGTCGGAGATCAGGGAGTACGAGGGCGGTGAGCCTCCCGCCTCGCCGATGCCGACGCCCATACGGAACAGGGCGAGCTGCAGGAAGTTCTGGGCCGTGCCGCAGAGGGTCGTGAACAGGCTCCACAGCGCGCAGGCCCCGGAGATGATCCAGACGCGGTTGGCGCGGTCGGCGAGCCACGCCACCGGAAGACCGAACGTCGTATAGAACGCGGCGAAGGCGATCCCGCCCAGCATGCCGAGCTGCGTGTCCGTGAGGTTCAGGTCAGTGCGGATCGGCTCGGCCAGGATCGCCACGATCTGGCGATCCAGGAAGTTGAGGGTGTAGACGATCGCCAGGATCCAGACGACGAAGTAGCGGTAGCCCACCGACGCCGTCGGCGCCGCTCCGGCTTGAACACCCATAGGATTTCTGCCCCCAGCCTTCCCGTCCGGCCGGTTTTCCGGCTCGAAGAACGGGTACGCGTTTCCGTTGTCTGGGTTTTGGCATGGGGCGGGCCGGCGCGCCAAGCACCATTGCGTTGCCGTCCCGCCAAGCGCGAACGCGTTCGCAACTCCGCTGGCCGGCGCCCCAGAATTCCTGCGGCCGCCTCGGGTTGCCCACGCGTGGGGCGAAAGCTAACTCACCGGTCGGGGCCACCCTGCCGCGACAGGCGCGCGGGAATTCAACTGCTTTGAGGTAAGGTCCGCCATGGACGCCAGCGTCCTTTCCCGTCCGCCCGCCGTAGAAGGTCTCGTGACTCCCAAGACCCTCACCCACCTCCAGCGGCTGGAGGCCGAGAGCATCCACATCATGCGCGAGGTGGTCGCCGAGTGCGACAACCCGGTGATGCTGTACTCGATCGGCAAGGACTCGGCGGTGATGCTGCACCTTGCGGCCAAGGCCTTCTATCCGTCCAAGCCGCCCTTCCCCCTGCTGCACGTCGACACGACCTGGAAGTTCAGGGCCATGTACGAAATGCGCGAGCGCATGGCCAAGGAACTGGGCTTCGAGCTGCTGGTCCACCAGAACCCCGAAGCCGTGGCCCAGGACATCAACCCGTTCGACCACGGCAGCGCCAAGCACACCGACATCTGGAAGACCGAGGGCCTCAAGCAGGCGCTCGACAAGTACGGGTTCGATGCGGCCTTTGGCGGCGCGCGCCGCGACGAGGAGAAGTCCCGCGCCAAGGAGCGGATCTTCTCGTTCCGCTCGGCCGGCCACCGCTGGGACCCCAAGAACCAGCGGCCGGAACTCTGGCGGCTCTACAACACCCGCAAGAACCCGGGCGAGAGCATCCGGGTGTTCCCGATCTCGAATTGGACCGAGCTCGACATCTGGCAGTACATCTACCTGGAGAACATCCCGATCGTGCCGCTCTACTTCTCGGCCGAGCGGCCGGTGGTCGAGCGTGACGGCACGCTGATCATGGTCGACGACGAGCGCTTCCCGCTGCGCGAGGGCGAGACCCCGCAGATGAAGTCGGTCCGTTTCCGGACCCTGGGCTGCTACCCGCTGACCGGCGCGGTCGAGAGCACGGCCGCCACCCTGCCCGAGATCATCCAGGAGATGCTGCTCACCACCACCTCCGAGCGCCAGGGCCGGATGATCGACCACGACCAGGCCGCCTCGATGGAGAAGAAGAAGCAGGAGGGCTACTTCTGATGGCCCACCAGAGCGCTCTCATCGCCGAGGACATCGCCGCCTACCTGCACCAGCACGAGCACAAGTCGCTGCTGCGCTTCCTGACCTGCGGTTCGGTGGACGACGGCAAGTCGACCCTGATCGGCCGCCTGCTCTACGACTCCAAGATGATCTTCGAGGACCAGCTCGCGGCCCTCGAGGCGGACTCGCGGCGCGTCGGCACCCAGGGTGGCGACATCGACTTCGCCCTCCTGGTCGACGGCCTCGCCGCCGAGCGGGAACAGGGCATCACCATCGATGTCGCCTATCGCTTCTTCTCGACCGACAGGCGCAAGTTCATCGTCGCGGACACGCCCGGCCATGAGCAGTACACGCGCAACATGGTCACCGGCGCCTCGACGGCGGACGCGGCCATAATCCTGATCGACGCGCGCAAGGGCGTGCTGACCCAGACCCGCCGCCACAGCTATCTCGTCAGCCTGCTCGGCATCCGCCACGTGGTGCTGGCGATCAACAAGATGGACCTGGTCGGCTGGTCGAAGGAGGTCTTCGACACCATCCTGGCCGAGTACCACGACTTTGCGGCCCAGATCGGCATCAAGCAGTTCACGGCCATCCCGATGTCGGCGCTCAAGGGCGACAACATCACCGAGAACAGCGCCAACGCCCCCTGGTACGACGGCCCGCCGCTGATGCGCTGGCTGGAAGAGGCGCCGGTAGAGGACGAGCTGCAGGGCAAGCCGTTCCGCATGCCCGTTCAGTGGGTGAACCGGCCGAACCTGGACTTCCGAGGCTTCTCGGGCCTCGTGGCCTCGGGCGTGATCCGGCCGGGTGACCGCATCAAAGCCCTCCCCTCCGGGCGCGAGAGCACCGTCGAGCGCATCGTGACCTTCCGGGGCGACCTGCCCGAGGCCGTCGCCGGCCAGTCGGTGACGATCACCCTCAAGGACGAGATCGATATCAGCCGAGGCGATGTGATCTCGGCTGCCGGCCAGCCGCCGGAAGTCGCCGATCAGTTCGAATCCACCATCGTGTGGTTCGACGAGGAGCCGCTGCTTCCCGGTCGGCCCTATCTGCTGAAGCTGGGCGCCCGCACGGTCACGGCTCAGGTGACCGAGCCCAAGCACAAGGTCAACGTCAACACGCTGGAGAAGCTGGCCGCCACGCGGCTGGAGCTCAACGAGATCGGCGTCTGCAACCTGGCCCTTTCGGCGCCGATCGCGTTCGACCCCTACGCCGAGAACAAGGACCTGGGCGGCTTCATCCTGATCGACCGGATGACCAACCGCACGGTCGGCGCCGGGATGCTGCACTTCGCCCTGCGCCGCAGCCAGAACATCCACTGGCAGGCCACCGACGTCTCCAAGGCGGCTCGCGCCCTCGCCAAGGGCCAGAAGGCGCGCGTGGTCTGGTTCACCGGCCTCTCCGGTTCGGGCAAGTCGACCATCGCCAACCTGCTGGAGAAGCGCCTCGCCGCCGAGGGCCGCCACACCTACCTGCTGGACGGCGACAACGTCCGCCACGGCCTGAACAAGGACCTCGGCTTCACCGACGAGGACCGCGTCGAGAACATCCGCCGCGTCGCGGAAGTCTCGAAACTGATGGTGGACGCGGGGCTCATCGTCCTGGTCTCGTTCATCTCGCCGTTCCGCGCCGAGCGTCGGATGGCGCGCGAGCTGATGGGCGACGGCGAGTTCGTCGAGGTCTTCGTGGACACGCCCCTGGCCGAGGCCGAGAAGCGCGACGTCAAGGGCCTCTACGCCAAGGCGCGCGCCGGCCAGCTCAAGAACTTCACGGGCATCGACAGCCCCTATGAAGCGCCGGAGAACCCTGAACTCCGCATCGACACCACCGCCAGAAGCGCCGAAGAGGCCGCCGAACAGATCTTCGAGTGGCTGGAAACCGGGTTCGATCCGGGGATCTGAGGGCTCACCGTGAATTGACGGGCGGCCCCTGCTTCCTATGCTGCGCGGCCTTGGGGTGAGGGGTGGCGTTCCGTGGGCGGACTTGAGGACCGGGTCGGCGACAAGCCGCAGAAGACTGGCGCGCCGACGGCAGGGCGGCTAGCCCTCTCGGACCGGACCGCGACATGGGTCGTCATCGGGCTGATCCTGGCTGGCGCGGCGCTGCGCCTGCTTTGGACCCTGAACGGTCACCTGGCGCCTATCAACAGCGAAGCGTTCTTCATCGCCCGGGCGCTGGCGGAAGGACGCGGCTTCGCGGAAGCCTTCGGACTCGGCACGGGCCCCACGGCGCACCTGATGCCGACAACGCCGCTGCCGGCGGCGCTGGTCTACACGCTGATGGGAGTTGGATCCCCGGCTGCCGAACTGACGCTGACCCTATGGGCCGTCGGCTGCGTCGGTGGCTCCATTTTCGCCGGTGAGCGGGTCATGCGCGAACTCGGCGTCGGGGCCTGGGCTCGGATCGGCGGGGTCGCTGCGGCTTCTCTGACGCCGATCCAACTGGGGCTCGAGTCGTCGGCATTCCGGGTCTGGGAAGGCGCGCTCGCAGCACTTCTGCTGCTGACGACCTTGCTCATCTGCCTGCGCCTCGACAAGCGCGACGAGATCGGATGGAAGCCGTTGCTGGGGCTCGGCGCCCTGAATGGCCTGGTCTTTCTCGTCAGTCCCGCCGCGGCGATCGCCACAAGCGGCGTCATCGGCCTGCTGTTCCTGCGCCGGGTCCATCCGTTCCGCTGGCCGGCGCCGGTCCTGGTGGCCATAGCCATCGTTGCAGCGGTTCTCGTCCCGTGGGGGCTTCGAAACGAGGCCGTACTGGGGAAGTTCGTCCCGTTGCGGACCGGCAGCGGCATATCGATGGCGCTCGCCTATCATGAGGGACGCGTCCGGACAGACGACATTCAGGCCGACGACCTCAAGCGGTTCCGGGAAGTGAGCCCCCTGATGGGCGAGGCCGCGCGTCGCCACTATCTCGACGTGGGCGAGGTCGAGTTCAATCGCGAGCTGAACCTGGAGGCGCGCGCGTGGCGCGAAGCCCACCCCGAAGACGTCTGGAAGATCCGCGCCCGCAACCTGGTGGAGTTCTACGCGCCGCCGGCATGGCTGTGGACCCGGTTCACCTCGGACCGCGGATCAGGCGTTGAAATGCGCCGGCTGCTCGTGGCCGCATCAGCCCTCGCGGGCTTTCTGACCCTGGTCGCCGTTCTGGCCGCCCGACAGTGGCGCTGGCTCTACGTGACGGCGGCGCTCGTCCTGCCGTCGCTGCCCTATATCGCGGTCTACCCGCTGCTTCGCTACCGCTACCTGGTGTCGACCTTGCTCATCCTGGTCGCAGCGTACGGCGCGGTCACCCTGATCACCTGGGCCCGCGACCGGATCCGGCCCGGGGTCGCGCGAAGTACGTGAAGACCCGACGGACTACGAGCGGCGCTCGCTCTCCATGCGGTCTTCGATGCGGCGGATTTTCTCGAGGGAGATCTCGATGAGCTGGCGGTTCTGAGCCAGCAGGTCCGCCAGCAAGCCCAGCGCCAGGCAGAGAACGCCACACGTGAGCAGCGCCGAGCCAATGATCAGCGACTGGATCTTCCCCTCGCCGCTGGCGAAGAGATAGTAGTAGAGAAACCGAAGCATCGGGATCGTCCCGATGAGTGTCAGAACCACCCCAAGCATCGTGAAGACACGGAGGGGCTGGTACATCGAATACATGCGAACCAGCGTCAGCCCGGACTTCTGGATGAAGGCTGGGATGCTCTTGAACAGTCGAGATTCCCGGGTCTTCGGATTGGTCCGGATGGGCACGCTGGTGAAAGACATGCCCTTGAAGCCCACCTGGATCAGCATCTCGATCGTATAGCTGAACGGCGAGACGATATTCAGGCGGAACGCTGCTTCGCGGGAGATCGCGCGGAAGCCGCTGACCGCGTCCGGAACATCCACCTGCGAGAAATTGCGCACGACCCAGCTACCGAACCGCTGCAGCGCCTTCTTGGACGACGAGAAGTGATTGATGAGATGGGTTTGCCGGTCACCAACGACGACGTCGACCTTACCCTCAACGATCGGTTGAATTAGCTTGGGGATATCGCCCCCAAAATACTGGTTATCGCCATCCGTATTGACGATGATGTCAGCACCAAGTGCAAGACAAGCATCCAGACCCTTGCGGAATGTTCTGGCCAGGCCGACATTCTTCTTGTTTATGATGATATGGTCGACACCGAGTTCACGGGCGACCTCGACGGTTCGATCGGTCGAACCGTCATCAATGATCAGTATCTCGACACGAGATACGCCCGGAATGTTGCGGGGAATGTCGGCGACAGTCTGAGGGAGCGTGTGCTCTTCGTTGAAGCATGGAATTTGGACGATGAGCTTCACGGTTTCCCCCAGTGCAGGCATGCACGACCGTTACACGTTCAATCCTATATTTTTTGGTTAACTTCCAAGGCTGTGTGAGGTGGCGGGTACATGAGTCAGTTGAAGCGCCTCTATGTCGCCGGCGTGCGAGCGGTTCGGCCGGTCGCCGCGAGCGTCGGCCTTCTCTCGGCGCTGGAGAAGCAAGGTCCCGGCAGCCGAGGCGCCCGGTGGGCGCGCAGCCTTTTCGCCATCTATGACATCGACCAGATGACGCGCCTCGACCTGGCCTGGTGGACGCTCGATGCCCTGGACAAGGTCGACGGCTTCCTCAAGCAGCGTCCGAACGCGCGGGCGTTTGAGTACGGCAGCGGCGCCAGCTCGGTGTGGTTGGCCAAGCGGGTGGCCGAACTGACGAGCGTCGAGCACGACGGGTCGTGGGCGGATGTGGTCGCGGCCAAGCTGCGGGACTTTCCGAACGCCACGCTCAAGTTCCGGCCAGCGGACGACACCCCGCATGCCGACAGGCGATACGCCTCGGAGAAGCCGGGTTGGGTGGGCAGGACGTTCCATAGCTATGTCCATGCCATTGATGAGACCGAGGGATCGTTCGACCTGATTGTCGTGGATGGTCGGGCGCGGGGCGCGTGCCTGGATGTGGCCAGGAACCGCCTGGCCCCAGGCGGAATGATCGTGTTCGACAACAGCCGACGGCCTCGCTATAGGGCGGCCATCGCAGCTTCCGGGCTGAGGGCCGAAACGACAGGAGGGCTCACCGCCTGCCTGCCCTATCCCGACGAGACCACGCTCCTCCGACATGGCGGCACCTAAAGACTACCGTTTTCTGGTCCGCTGGGGTGGTCGCGCGATCGTTGTCGTCGCGCTGATCTTCCTGGCCTGGAAGGCGCGTGAGCACTGGGCGGTGCTGTCGACCTGGAGCCCCACACCGAGAACCGCCGGCCTCCTGTTTGCCTGTTCCGTCGCCTATGGCGTCGGCATGATGTTCATCGGCGAGTCCTGGCATCAGATCCTGTCGGGCGTCGCCGAAGGCCGGCTTTCCCGCTTCGTGACCTGGCCCAGCTTCGGGGTGACGCAGGTCGCCAAGTACCTGCCCGGCAACGTCTTCCACTATGTGGGGCGGCACGTCTGGCTGAAGCAGCAGGGCGTGACGCATCGGGCGGCGCTGACGGCGACGGCCTGGGAGGTCGTGCTGATGGCCTCGACCGCCCTCGGCGTCGCCGCCCTGCTCCTCATGTTCTGGCCTATCGAGATCGCCTCACTGCCGGCCGCGACCGTGTCCTTGGCGGCCAGCGCAGTAGCGGCCGTGTTGCTGCTCGTGCTCATCCTGGTGCAGGTCGCGGGCCGACGTATCAGCCGCCTCCAGCCCTTCGTGCCTGCGCAAACCGCGCTGGTGCTGTCCCCCTTTGCGCTGCTCGGGTTCTTCGGACTTCAGGGAACGGTCTTCTACCTGCTGTTCCATGCTGTCGACGCCACACCAGTCGTGGCGGTGGCCGCGATAGCGAATCTGGCATGGTTGGTGGGCTATGCGACGCCGGGCGCCCCCGGCGGGATCGGTTCGCGCGAGGCGTTGCTCGTGGCGATGATCACGCCGCTGGCCGGCCCATCCAATGCCCTCATCCTCGCGGCTCTCTTCAGGCTCGTCACCACGCTCGGCGATTTCGTCTGCTTCGCGCTGAGCTCGCTGGTGGCCCGTGCAGCGCCCGCGGAGAGAGCCACCGCCGCGTGAGACCGGCGCCGTGACCGACCTCAACACCCGTTTCCAGGCGGCCCTGGCCGCGCATCAGGCCGGTGTTCTCGACAAGGCCGAGGCGATGTATCGGGCGCTGCCCGAGCATCCCAAGATCCTGCAGAACCTGGCGGTGCTGCTCGCAGCGCTCGGACGTCATGCCGAGGCCGAGGCGTTGCTGCGCCGCTCGCTGGAGCTGGCGCCGGGCGTCGCCAGCGCCGAGAACAGCCTGGGCCGCCAGTTGATGGCCCAGGGGCGATATGCCGAGGGTTGGCCGCTGATGGAGGCGCGGCGCCGCGACCCCGCCACGCCGATGCCCCGGCTCGACCTGCCTTCGCCGGAGTGGATGGGCGAGCCCCTGGCGGGACGTCACATCGTGGTGGTTGGCGAGCAGGGCTTTGGCGACCAGATCATGTTCGCGCGGTTCCTGCCGTTGCTGAGGGAGCAGAGCGGGCGGGTCAGCTTCGTCGTGGGGCCACCCCTCAAGCGGCTGTTCCAAAGCCTCGGCGTCGAGGTGCTGGCGGGCGACGGCAGCGACCCGATCCCCGCGGGGGACTGTTCGGCCTTCCTCTGCTCCCTGCCCGGTCGACTGGGCGTCACGCTCGACAACCTGCCGCCGCCGGCGCCGCTTCGTGGGACTGCCGCCGCATCGCGGGGAGGCGTCGGGGTCGTCGTCCAGGGGCGACCGAGCCAGGCCAACGATCGCAACCGCTCAATGACCCCGGCCGCCGCGGCCCGATTGCGCGCGCTGGGCCGCGACCTGTCGCCCGAGGCCACCGGCGCGCGCGACTTCCAGGAGACGGCGGACATCATCGCCGGCCTGGACCTGGTGATCTCCGTCGACACGGCCATCGCCCACCTCGCCGCCAGCCTCGGCAAACCCACCTGGATCCTGCTGGCCCAGGTCGGCACCGACTGGCGCTATGAGCGCGGCCGCGACGGATGCCGCTGGTATCCGTCCGCCCGGCTGTTCCGGCAGCCGATGGCGGAAGACTGGGACAGCGTGCTGAGCGCGGTCGAAGCGGCGCTCGCGGCTCGCTAGAACTCCAGGACGATCTTCCCGAAGTGCTCGCCCGCGGCCATTGCCGAGAAGGCGGCCTTGGCGTCGGTCCAAGCGAACACCTTGTCGACCACGGGCCGGATCTGGTGCAGCTCGATCGCCCGGCACATGGCCTCGAACATGTCGCGGGAGCCGACAAACACGCCCTGCAGCTTGGCCGCGTTGCCGATCAGGCCGGCCGGGTTGAAGGGTTCGCCGGCGCCGGCGACCACACCGATGATCGAGATGTGCCCGCCGATCCGGATGGCCTTCATGCTCTCCTGGATCGTGCCGCCGCCGCCAACCTCCATGATGAAGTCAGCGCCCTTGCCTCCCGTGGCCGCCTTGACCGGCTTCGACCAGGCCGGCGTCGCCTTGTAGTTGACGACGTGATCGGCCCCGAGCGCCTTGGCCCGCTCGAGCTTCTCGTCCGAGGACGAGGTGATGAGGGTGCGGTACCCGGCGGCATGGGCGAACTGCAGGCCGAAGATCGACACCCCGCCGGTGCCCTGCAGCACGACGGTGTCGCCCGGCTGGAGGCTCGCGTCCTCGAACAGCGCGCGCCAGGCCGTCAGCGCGGCGCACGGCAGCGTGGCCACCTCCTGATCCGTCAGGAAGTCGGGGACCTTGGAGAGGCCCTCCTGGCTGAACGTCTGGAGTTCCGCGCCCGCGCCGGGAATCGGAAAGCCCAGCGACGTGACGGCCTTCTCCACGGTCGGCGGCCCGGAGATCCACCCCTGGAAGAACAGCGTCGCGACCCGGTCGCCCGGCTTGAAGCGGGTGACGCCCTCGCCGATCGCCTCCACCACGCCGCAGCCGTCGGAAAAGGGCGTGATCACGTCGGTGGTGGTGGCCGAGCTGCGGCCGTACATGCCGTTGACCATCAGCCAGTCGCGATAGTTCAGCGACGCGGCCTTCATCCGCACCAGCACCTCGCCCGGGCCGGGCTTGGGGTCGGGCAGTTCGACAATCTTGATGGCGTCCAGGCCCCACGGGGCGGCGACGTTCAGTGCGCGCATGATGATCCTCCCGCCGGGGATTTGGGGGCGGGGTCAGGTCGCCCGCAAGTCTGTCCCCACGTCAGGGTCGGACGCTGGGCAGCAGCGCCTTGTCGCCCCACTGGCCCGGATCGTGGCCATAGATCACCACCGTGTCGCGATCGCGACGCGCCAGCAGCGCGTCCAGGGCCTGGTTCATGGCGGCCTGGTCGGCGAAGGCCGGGAACGTGCGGTTCATAGCGGCTTCGGCGGTGTAACAGGCGTCGCCCACGAGGATGTGGTCGCCCTGGGCGCTTCGCACCCGCAGCGACTGATGCCCCGGCGTGTGGCCGTGACTCGGGAGACAGGTGACCGACCCGTCGCCGAACAGGTCGTGCTCGCCATCGACCAGCCGTACCTCATGGCCCAGGTCGAAGAATCGTTTCGGCAGGAAATAGCGCCGCGCCGTCTCGTCGTCCGCTCCGGCCGCCCACTCCCGCGACTGGACGACCAACGTGGCGTTCGGCAGCCGGTTGAGCCCGCCCGCGTGATCGAAGTGCAGGTGCGAAAGCACCACGTAGCGCACCTTCTCCGCGTCAATCTCCAGCCGCTCGAGGTGATGCGCCACGGTTTCCTCGGCCGTCAGCGACACGTCCATGCCCTGACGCCGGAGCTGTTGCCGATAGGGGTCCTCGGCGGCCTGCATGTCGTCGTGCAGGCCCGCGTCGAACAGCGCCACGCCATCCGGATGCTCGATGACGTAGAACGGGATCGGCACGGTGACCCGCTCGGCGGCGAGGCCCATGCCGGCTCCGGGACTGTGAAACTGGCCGCACACGCAGCCGAACAGGCGGGTCATCGGAGTTCCTCAGGCTGGATCCAGTCGGCGCACTCCATAGAGTCGAAGGGCCCCGATCAAGCCTGCAAGGCACATGGCCGACATGAGCAGATAGCCCTGGGCGCC
The DNA here is from genome assembly GCF_003254525.1 of Phenylobacterium kunshanense. GTDB lineage: Bacteria > Pseudomonadota > Alphaproteobacteria > Caulobacterales > Caulobacteraceae > Phenylobacterium > Phenylobacterium kunshanense. The sequence goes on along the minus strand of NZ_QFYS01000003.1, from coordinate 334,523 downwards.
GAACCTGTCGAACAGCGGCCCCGACGCCATCGTCGCCACCCCCATCAGGACCCCGCCGGAAAGCGCCGAGTTGATCGCCTGGGCCGCCGAGGCGTTCCGCGGGGTGGAGAGCCGCTCCACGAGCTGCAGCGAGGCCAGGAACGTCGCCGCGAAGCTCAGCACATGCAGTGGCTGCAGCAGCAGGATCAGCCAGAGCGGCGGGGCGAACGCCAGGGCGGTCCAGCGGACGATGGCGGCCACGGCCCCCAGCGCGAGCAGGTTGCGCGGCCCCACGCGCCTCCGCCATGGCTCCATGAACCACAGGAACATTACCTCGACGGCCACGGCGATGCCCCACAGGACGCCGGTCAGGCTTTCCGGGATGCCCTGCTGTTTCCAGGCCAAGGTCGAGAAGCTGTAGTAGAAGGCATGGCCCGACTGGATCAGGCCGGCGGATACGGCCGCGAGCATGAAGCCAGGGTCGCGCAGCAGGTCGCCGAGGCCCGCAAACCGGTCGGACGCCGTGGCGACGTGCCCCTCCTCATGTACCGGATCGGGCGGCAGCAGCACCCGCGCCGCTAGCGCCGTCAGCGCCACCGCCGCAACCATCCAGACGAGCACGAGGTCGGGCGAGCCCCAGGTGAGGATCGCGCCCATGGTGATGTTGGCGATGATGAAGGCCACCGAGCCGATGCCGCGCGGCCAGCCGTAGTTGAATCCGTCCCGCCGGGCCCTGTTCAGCACGATGACGTCGGTGAGCGGCGAGAGGGTCGAAAAGGTCGACGAGGCCACGAACCACACGACGGTCCAGCCGGCGAAACCCAGCGGCAGCGCCATCGCCGTATAGGCGGCGGTGACGGCGAGGCTCATGACGATCAGGGCCGTGCGCCGCAGTCTGAAGCTGTCGGCCCACACCGCGATCAGCGGCGCCGTGAACGCCCGGGCCAGCATCGGCAGCGACAGGATGAGGCCGATCTGGGCGCCGTTCAGCCCGTGATGGGCGAACCATACCGGCAGGTAGGGCGAGCTGACTCCGGCGCCGACGAAGATCGCCGAATAGAACAGGCCAAGGCGCACCGGCAGCGACATGCTCGGCGTTTACATGGAGTCGGCGCCGGCAGATGCAGTCCGGCGTATCAGCCGAAGTGCAGGTGCTCGCCGCTCGCGTCGTAGGCCGCGAACCGGCCCACCGCCCCCAGGCGCACCGCATCCACCATCGCCTGCAGCGCGGTCTCGATCTCGGCCTTGGAGGGTGGTCGGTCATCCACCCCCGAGAGGCTGGCCGCGAACACCATCTGCCAGGGCGGACCGGCCCGCCGGGACTCCGCAACCAGGGCCTCGAAGTCGGCGATCTCGTCCGGCGCCTTGTCCACGCACATCAGGGGCGCCACGGCGCCGCCGCGGCCCGCCAGGAACCGCTCCCGCTGCTGGACGGTGGCGTCGTCGGGCAGTTCGACCGTGGCGAACGTGAACAGCAGACGTTGAGGCTGCGGCTGAGCGGCGGCTGCGCTCAGCAACTGTTGGAAGTGAGAAGTCTCGACCATGATTTCCTATGCCCCGCCCCGGTGGTCACGGCCTTGAGACCCGTCAAACATCCGGCTGTGCAGGCGCGGGTTCGGCGATCTAAGCTCATGAACAACGATAAGGGAGGCGCGGGATGACGCAATCGAACAGCCGGGACCGCGAGCTGCGGGAGCGAGCGGCGGCCGTGATCCCGGGCGGGATGTACGGGCATCAGTCCGTGGGCCTTCTGCCTGACGACTACCCCCAGTTCTTCGAGCGTGGCGAAGGCGCCCACATCTGGGACGCGGACGGCAACCGCTACCTCGACTTCATGTGCGCCTACGGTCCGAACCTGTTCGGCTACGCCCACCCGGAAATCGACGCGGCCTTCGTGCGCCAACTCGGGCAGGGCGACACCCTGACCGGCCCCACCGGCCTGATGGTGGAGTTGGCCGAGACGCTGGTCCGCATGGTCAGCCACGCCGACTGGGCGATCTTCTGCAAGAACGGGACGGACGCCACGACCATGGCCCTGACGACGGCGCGCGCCCACACGAAGCGCCGCATCGTCGTCCGCGCCAAGGGCGCCTATCACGGCGCCCTGCCCTGGTGCACGCCAAGGCCGGCCGGTGTGATCGACAGCGACCGGGCCCACCAGATCTTCTGCGACTACAACGACGTCGCCAGCCTGGAGGCCGCCGTCGCGGAGGCCGGCGACGATCTGGCCGCCATATTCGCCGCCCCCTTCCGGCACGACGCCTTCATCGATCAGGCCGAGCCCGACGCGGCCTACGCCCGCAAGGCGCGCGAGCTCTGCGACCGCACCGGAGCGCTGCTGGTGGTCGATGAGGTGCGCGCCGGTTTCCGCCTGTCTCGCGACTGTTCCTGGAGCCGGCTGGGCGTCTCGCCCGACCTCTCCACCTGGGGCAAGTGCCTCGCCAACGGCCATCCGCTGTCGGTCATGCTGGGCAATGAGAAGGCACGCCGGGCGGCGGCCTCGGTCTATGTGACCGGCTCGTTCTGGTTCCAGGCGGCGACGATGGCCGCCGCGCTGGAGACCCTGCGGCTGGTGCGCGAGACCGACTACCTGGAACGGATCACCGCCCTCGGCGATCGCCTCCGGGCCGGCCTCGACGCCCGCGCCCGCGCCGCCGGCTTCGGCTTCCGGCAGACCGGGCCGGCGACCATGCCGCTCTTCCTGTTCGACGACGACCCGGACCTCAGGAAAGGCTTCTGCTTCTCGTCCGAGATGCTGAGCCGGGGCGTCTACGTCCACCCCTGGCACAACATGTTCCTGTGCGCCGCCATGACCGAGGCCGACATCGACCAGACGCTGGATGCGGCCGAGGCGGCCTTCGCCGTCCTCAAGCGCCAGGCGCCGGCGCTGGGTCCGGTCGAGAAGCTCGCCTTCCTGTCCGGAGCCCACTGATGGACGACTACGCCGAACACGACGGCCTCGGCCTCGCCGACCTGGTGCGCCGAGGACAGGTGAGCCCGGTCGAACTGGTGGATGCCGCGATCGCCCGGATCGAGCGCCACAACCCGACCCTCAACGCCGTGGTTTTCAGCGCCTTCGACGAGGCGCGGCGCCGGGCGGCGGGTGACCTGCCCGATGGGCCGTTCAAGGGCGTGCCTTTCCTGATCAAGGACCTGGGAATGCCGGTCGCGGGCTGGCCCAACAGCCATGGCAGCCGCTTTGCCCGCGAGGTGGTGGACGAGGCCGACGGCGGACTCACGACCCGATATCGCGCCGCAGGCGTGATCCCGCTCGGCAAGACCAACACGCCCGAATACGGCATCACCGGCACGACGGAGAGCGCCCATCTGGGGCCCTGCCGCAACCCCTGGAACCCCGGCCACATCGCCGGCGGATCGTCCGGGGGATCGGCCGCGGCGGTCGCCTCCGGCATGGTTCCGCTCGCGCACGCCTCGGACGGCCTGGGTTCGATCCGCATCCCGGCCGCGTGCTGTGGCCTCGTCGGCCTGAAGGTGACCCGCGACCGCAATCCGAACTTGCCCGACGGTTTCGACTACGCCCTGGGCAACGTCGTCGACCATGTGGTCAGCCGCACGGTCCGCGATTCCGCCGCCATGCTGGACGCCACCGGCTTTCCCGATCCGGCGGCGCCCTACCCGCCACCGCCCAAGTCCGGCCCCTATCTGGACGAGGTCGGCCGCAGCCCTGGTCGACTGCGAATCGCCTGGTCGTCCGAGACACCGTCCGGCCGCCCCATCGATCCAGAGATCCAGGCCGCGCTGGAGCGCGTCGCCGCCCTGCTGAAGGGCCTGGGCCACGAAGTGATCGAACGCGGGCTCGGCATCGACTACCGCGCCCTCTACGCCTCGCGCGGCGCGGCGGCCGCCTCCAACTTCGCCGCCGGCATGGCCCGCCTCATCGAGCGCGTCGGCCGCGAGCCGGAGGAGCATGAGCTTGAGCCTCTCACCTGGGCCACCCTGAAGGCCGGTCGCCGCCAGACCGGCGCCGACGCCCTCCGGTCGCTGCAGGAGACGCGCATGCTCAACAGGCAGACCCTCGCCTTCTTCGAGGACGTGGACGTCTACCTGACCCCCGTGCTGGGCACGCCGGTCCCCGAGATCGGCTTCATCGACCCGGTAAACCTGGAGCCGAAGGAAGTGAACCGCCGGCAGGGCCGCATTTTCCCGTTCACCCCGCCCTTCAACTTCTCGGGCCAGCCCTCGCTCAGCCTGCCGCTCGAAATGGATGCCAGCGGCCTGCCCATCGGCATGATGTTCACCGCCCGCTACGCCGACGAGGCGACGCTGTTCCGATTGGCCGGCCAGCTCGAGAAGGAAGCGCCATGGAAGGAGCGCAGGCCGCAGGTTTGGGGGTGACGCGAGGCTTTCCGCAGGCCCCAGACGACCCGTGCCCTGCGCGCGGCGGCTGCGAGGTTGAAACTGCGATAACCCTTCCTTACGAACCTCCTCCTTATCCGGAGTAACGGGTCGTCGCGGGTGCTCAGCCTGACGACGTGTGCGTGTGGGCGGCAGCCTTGAGGAGGTGCGATGAGCGGCGCGGATCGGATCAATGTCGCTGTGGTCGGCCTCGGCAAGATGGGCGTCTCCCACCTGGCCATCGCGAACGCGACGCAGGGGCTGAAGGTCACTGCGGTCTGCGACAGCTTCGCCATGCTCGGCAACATGGTCGAGAAGCACTGCGGCCTCACCTACGTGCCGGACTACGCCGAGGCGATCGCGCAGCCCGGCCTGCAGGCCGTGATCATCGCCACCCCCACGCGCTTCCACGACAGCATGATCCGCGAGGCGCTGGCCCGCGGGCTGCACGTGTTCTGCGAGAAGCCGCTGACACTTTCGGCGGCGGTCAGCGACGAGCTCGCCGGCGAAGGCGTTCGGCGCGGCCTCGTCTGCCAGGCGGGCTATCATAACCGGTTCGTCGGCACGTTCGCCGAAGCCAAACGGCTGCTGGCCTCGGGCGCCATCGGCAAGATCCGCCACGTCCATGCCGAGTCCTACGGACCGGTGGTGCTGAAGCCGGTCGGCAAGACCTGGCGCAGCCAATCGAGCGAAGGCGGCGGCTGCCTCTATGACTACGCCGCCCACCCGATCAACCTGATGAACTGGTACGTCGGCCGGCCCGTGGAATGCATCGGCGCCGACCTGACCAAGCAGTATTCGGCCGATGTCGAGGACGCGGTGTACGCCAATCTGCGCTTCCACGACGGCGTGACCGGCCAAGTGTCGGTCAACTGGTCCGACGAGACCATGCGCAAGATGACCACCCGGATCACGGTCTGGGGCGACGAAGGCAAGATCTCTGCCGACCGCCAGGAATTGCAGGTCTACCTCAAGGGTGACCCGCCCCCGGGCTACAACAAGGGTTGGACGGTCCGCTACATCACCGACCTGACGCCGCCGATCGGCTACTACCTGCGCGGCGAGGAGTACTCGGCGCAGATGGAGGGCTTTGCGGCCGCGGCGGCCGCCTCGAGCAGCGACTACGTCAACGACTTCCGCAGCGCGGCCGAGACGGATTACACGCTGGAACTGATCCGGGCCCGCGCGTTCGCCGAGCCGCCGGCCGCGGCGGCCATGGGCGCGCCCGCCCCGGCGCCGCGTCAACGCGGACTGCTGGCTCGCGTGCTGGGTCGCTGACCGGATGAGCCCACGCAAGCCCCGGCTCCTGGCGCTCGCGTCCGGCGGCGGACACTGGGTGCAGCTGCAGCGGCTGCGCCCGGCGTTCGAGTCGTTCGACACCGCCTATGTCTCGATGTTCGACAGCTACGCCGAACAGGTGGCCGGCAGCCGCTACTACGTGATTCCCGATGCGTCCCGGTTCGACCTGAAGTCGTTCCTGCCCGTGGCTTTCAAGGCCGTAGCGATCCTGCTGAAGGAGCGGCCCCGCGCGATCGTCACGACCGGTTCGGCGCCGATGCTGGCGTTCATCCTGCTGGGCCGCCTGATGGGCGCCCGGACACTGTGGGTGGACAGCATCGCCAACTCCGAACGCATGTCGACGTCGGGTCGCCTGGCGCGGAAGCTGGCGCATCGCGTCGTCTCCCAGTGGCCCGAAGTGGCCGCGCGGGAAGGCGTCGAGTGCTGGGGGGCGGTCGTATGATCTTCGCGTCCGTCGGCTCGATGCTGCCGTTCGACCGGTTCGTCCAGGCCGTGGACGAGTGGGCCGCCCAGAACCCGCAGGAAGAGGTCTTCATCCAGATTGGCGAAGGCGCCTACGAGCCGCGCCATGCGCCGTTCGTGCGGATGATGCCGCACCAGGAATATCGGCGCCGTCTGGAAGAGTGCACGCTCTTCGTCGCGCACGTCGGCATGGGATCGATCCTGCAGGGCCTCGAGATCCGCAAGCAGATGCTGCTGATGCCGCGTCGGGCGGAGCTCAAGGAACACACGACCGATCACCAGTTGCACACGGCCGACCGCTTCCGCCACACCCCGGGCCTGATGATCGTCGACGACGTACCGGCGCTGCACGCCGCCATGACGCGCCTGCTCGCTGAGCCGCTCGCGCCGTCCGAGGGCATCTCGCCCCACGCCCAACCCGCTCTCATCGCCAAGGTCGCGGACTTCCTCCGCACCGGCCGCACGATCAGGAACTAGAGACCGATGGATCGCATCTTCTTCGGCGACAATCAGTTCTTCGGCGTGAACCATATGTCCGAGGAAAAGGCGCGACAGCAGCTCATGCGCTTCCAGGACATCGATGCGATCATGCAGGTCCTGCACTACGCCCACAGCGCCGGGGTGCACGGCTTCATGTGCACCACCCATGAGCGGATGATCGAGGTCACCGAGATCGTGAAGCGCGAACCCGAGAAGTGGGCCGGCTTCAGCTTCTATCCGGGGATGCCGTACGCCCACAAATACGCCAACGCCATGACCGAGCTTGGCCCGTTCGAAGCGCTGAAGCAGTTCCTGCCCAGCGGCGGCCTGATCGACGCCATGATGCGCGGCAGCAAGGCGCTGTTCACCCAGGACGTGGAGAGCGTGGCCACTCTGCTCGTCGACGCCGAGATGAAGGCGTTCGAGGGCCTGAACACCCCGATCATCTTCCTGCAGAACGTCGTCACGGACCTGATCCTCGGCCTTGGCTACTATGACGCGTTCCGGATTTTCGCCGACCACGTGAAGAAGAAGTACGGCGCCGAGCCAGGCTTTTTCACGATGAACCTGCCTATGCTGCTGCCGGCGCTCGACAAGGTCGGGGTCAAGAACCCCATCGTCTGCGCCAACGTGAACAAGATCGCCTTCCGCATGTCGGGTGGCATCGACGCCTACCGCCGCGCCACCGACGAGTGGCCGGCCCGCGTGATCGCCATGTCGGTGCTGGCGTCCGGCGCGATCCCGGCCCGCGAGGCCATCGAGTGGGTCGTCAACGAGCCCTATGTCGAGTCGATCCTGTTCGGCGCTTCGAGCCGCGGCAACATCGAGAGCACCGTCTCGCTGATCCGCGAAGCCGACGCCAAACGGGCTGCGGTCGCCGCCTAGCCTCGAACCCAATCCCATGACGTTCTGGACCCGCCGCAACTGGATGACCCTGGCCGCGGTCGGCGGGTTCGTCGCCGTGGCCGTCGGCGCCTTCGCCGCCCATGGAGTGACCGACCCGAAGGCGCAGGAATGGCTGCGGACCGGTTCGACCTATGGCTTCATGCACACCATGGCCACGTTCGCCTCGGCGACCTTCATGAACATCGGCGCGCGGCGGGCGCGGCTGGCGCCGGCGTTCTTCCTGTCTGGCGTGGTGGTCTTCTCGGGCAGCCTCTATGCCATGGCGCTGGGGGCGCCGCGCTGGCTGGGGGCGATCACGCCGATCGGCGGCGTGCTGTTCCTGATCGGCTGGGGTGTGCTGGCCTGGGCCGCGCGAGGGGTCGATCCCCAGGACTAGCCACGCCTGGGCAGCGCCAGGGTGCGAAGGGCCAGGGCCGAGCCGGCCAGGGCGACCAGCATCGTGAACGCCATGGGCCGCGCGCTTGCATCCTGGAAGGCGCCCGAGACCGCCGCCGCCAACGCCCCCGCGGCGAAGGAGGCCGCGCCGAGGAGCGCTGAGGTCGAGCCGGCGCGATTGGGATCGACGCTGAGCGCTCCAGCCATGGTGTTGCCCTGCATGAAGCCGTAGCTGGAAAGCAGCAGGAACAGCAGCGGCAGCACCGTCCAGCGCTCGCCGATTCCGGTGGCGGCCGCGAGGGCCAGCAGGGTTGCGAAAGCCAGGGCCGCGAGGCTGGCGCGTTCAAGCACCTGATCTGGCGTCAGGCGACGAAGGACGAGCCGGTTGACCTGGCCCGCTCCGATGACCCCCAGGGCGTTGAACCCGAACAACCAGGGGAACACCTGCGTGGAGATTCCATACGTCCCCATCAGCAGGCCCGGCGAGCTCGAGATGTAGGTGAAGAGCGTCGCGCCGTTCAGGGCCCCCGCCAGAGCATAGCCGAGCAGGCGACGCTGACGCAGCAGCGCGAAATAGGCCTGAAACGGATTCTCCCGCGAGGCCTGCCGCGCCGTCGCCTCCGAGCGGGATTCCTTCAGGCGCAGGACAGCCGCCAAGCCCACCGCGACGCCGAACGCGGCCATGAACCAGAAGTTCAGCTCCCACCCGCCGAACGCAAGGAGCACCCCGCCGAGCAACGGCGCCAGGATCGGCGCGAGCCCCATGATCAGCATCATCAGGCTGAGCATGCGCGCCGTCTCGGTGTGGTCGAACTGATCCCGCACCACGGCTCGGGACACGACCGCACCGGCGCAGGCGCCCAACGCCTGGACGAACCGCGAGGCCAGCAGCCACTCCACCGACGGCGCCAAAGCGCAGGCGACAGAGGCGACGATGAAGATGGCCACGCCCACCAGCACGGGTCCGCGACGGCCCAGGCGATCGGAGGCCGGCCCGTAGAAGACCTGCCCGATCGCCATTCCGGCGAGGAACGCGGCCACGGTGGACTGCGTCGCGGCGCTGCTGGCCCTGAGGTCCGCCCCGATGGCGGGCAGGCTCGGCAGGTACATGTCGATCGCCAATGGCCCCATGGCCGTAAGCGAGCCCAGGAGGACGACCATGCCCCAGGGCGTCGACGGCGGTGTGGCGGGAGACTCTTTGGCGGACGTCACGGCGCCTATGCCCTACTGGTGGCGCCGGTGTGGGGGAACCCCAAAACGCGAGCCACCGGGCGACCGTAGCGAGGAGGGATGAATGTCGGCGCTGGAGACCATGATGCCGCCGGTCCGGCGGGCGAACGTGAACGGGATCGAGCTGGCCTGGTACGAGGCGGGTCCGCGCGAAGGCGTGCCGATCGTGCTGTGCCACGGCTTTCCCGAACTCGCGTTCTCCTGGCGTCATCAGATCAAGGCGCTTGGCGACGCCGGCCGATGGGTTATCGCGCCCGACCAGCGGGGCTATGGCCTGTCGTCCAAGCCCTCGAACGTCACCGACTACGACATCGACCATCTGACCGGCGATCTTGCCGCGCTGCTCGATCAACTCGGCGTCCACAAGGCGATCTTCGTCGGCCACGACTGGGGCGGCATCGTCGCCTGGCAGATGCCCCTGATACATCCGTCGCGCGTCGCCGGCGTCATCGGCCTCAACACGCCCTTCATCCCCCGCGCGCCCGCCGATCCCATAGCGATCATGCGCAATCGGTTTGGCCCCGACATGTACATCGTCTGGTTCCAGAACCCGGACGAGCCAGAGGCCGTGCTGGGCGAAGACACCGCCAAGACCATGCGCTTCTTCATGCGCCGACCGGCCGCCCCAGCGGCGACGGCGGGCGGCGGGCTGTCGGGCGAAGGCGGCGGCTCCACATTCGCCTTCCGCGACATGCTGCGGCTGTGGGACGGCAAGACGGGCGCCGAGCAACTGCTGGCGCCTGACGAGCTGGCGGTCTTCGCCGACGCCTTCCGAGAGGGCGGCTTCTTCGGACCGGTGAGCTGGTACCGCAATTTCACCCGCAACTGGCAGCGGGCCGAGACGCTCCCGACACGCATCGACAACCTGCCCTGCCTGATGATCACCGCCGAACTGGACGCCGTGCTCTCGCCCGAGATGGCCGAGCCGATGGTCCACTTCATCGGCGACCTGGAGACGCACATGGTCCGAGGGTCCGGCCACTGGACGCAGCAGGAAAAGCCGGATGACGTGAACCGCCTCATGCTGGACTGGCTGGACAGGCGCTTCCCGAAGTAGAAGGGCGCATGGAAAGAAACACCCCGCCGCCCGGCGTTTCCGGCTCCTCCCATCGGCGTGGCCTGTTCCCCGACAACGAGCCGTTCGCCAGCGGCTATCTGTCGACGGGGGGCCCGCATGAGATTTTCTACGAGGAATGCGGCAATCCGAACGGCAAGCCGTGCGTCATCCTGCACGGCGGCCCTGGCGGGGCGATCAACCCGACGATGCGTCGCTTCTTCGACCCGGCGAAGTGGCGAATGGCCCTGTTCGACCAGCGCGGATGCGGCAAGAGCCGCCCGAACGCCAGCCTGGACGACAACACCACCTGGTCGCTGATCGAGGACATCGAGCGCCTCCGCGAACACCTGGGCGTCGAGAAGTGGTGCGTGTTCGGCGGCTCCTGGGGCTCAACCCTCGCCCTCGCCTACGCCATCAAGCATCCCGAGCGGGTCGAGAGCCTCGTCCTGCGTGGCATCTTCCTGCTGACCGAGCGCGAGCTGCGATGGTTCTACCAGGACGGCGCGTCGATGCTGTTCCCGGACGCGTGGCAGCGCTTCTGCGCCCCGATCCCCGCGGAAGAGCGCGGTGACATGATGGCCGCCTACCACAAGCGGCTGGTCCATCCCGACCGGCGCGTCCAGGCCGAGGCGGCCGCCGCCTGGAGCCAGTGGGAGGGCGACACCATCTCCATCCGCGGCCCGGAGGCCCGACCGTCGAAGTTCAACGAGATCGACTTCGCCATCGCTTTCGCCCGGATCGAGTGCCACTTCTTCGTCAACGGCGGCTTCTTCCCGGAGCACGACTGGATCATCAAGAACGCCCACCGCCTGGCGAACATCCCGGGCTGGATCGTCCAGGGCCGGTTCGACGTGGTGACGCCCATGGAGAGCGCCTGGCGGCTCAAGTCGGCATGGCCTCAGGCACGCTTCGAGGTGGTCTGGGACGCAGGCCACGCCTCCACCGAGCCCGGCATCGTCGACGCACTGGTGCGGGCGACGGACCAGGCGCTGCGGATCTGATCCACGCCGCTCAACTTCGACAACAATCTCTTTCCGACTACCCGCTTGACGGGCATCGCGAACGCTCTAGCTCTCATTGCTAAGCTTTCGGGGAGTCTCATATGTACCGCCCATTCGTCATCGCACTCGCCGGCGCCGCGATCGCGGCGCCGGCCCATGGCGCGCCCCCAAAGGTCCAGGCGCTAAAGGATATCTACGCGGCCGGCTTCCAGGACTGCGCGGACGCCATGGGGGAGATCGTGAAGTTCGTTCACGAGGAGGAGGACTACGCCTACCTCGGCCTCTGGTCGGCGGCGAAACCGAACACCGAGATGGCCACCGCCATGACGTCCCAATCCTTCACAGACGGCCATGGCATCGCCACCGTCTCCGCCGTGAAGACGGTTGGCGGCGGCTTCAATGTCACCCTTACCCATGTCTTCATCGTCCCGAACCAGACCTGCGCGCAGCTTCGGGACACAACCTTCAAGGCCTGGAAATTCTATTCTGACTTTGGCGGGGCGAGTCTCTACGAAGATCCGACAACGGCTAACAGCAACGCGGCCCTCACCCCGATCGGCAAGACAGGCTGCCTGATCGTCAAGAATCTGCTGCGCCTGGAAGACTGAGACTCCTCAGACGAAGCTGCCCTTGCCGCTTGTCACCTCCGCGTAGCGGTGCACGCGGACGGACTGCACCAGGCCGAAGCCGATCATCACGGTGAGCATCACTGTGCCGCCGTAGCTCAGCATGGGCATGGGCACGCCGACGACCGGCGCGAGGCCCATCACCATGGCGCCGTTGATCAGCACGTAGAGCGTGAAGGTTGCGGTCGTCCCCGCGGCGGCCAGGCGGCCGAAGTGGCTGTGGCTGAGGTAGGCCGTGCGCAGGGCCATGAAGATCACCGCCGCGTAGAGGATCAGGACCGAGACGCAGCCCACGAAGCCGAACTCCTCGGCCAGGGTCGCGAAGATGAAGTCGGTCTGCTTTTCGGGCAGGAAGTTGAGCTGGCTCTGCGAGCCGAGCCCATAGCCCTTGCCGAGAAGCCCGCCCGAACCCAGGGCGATCATCGATTGCAGGATGTGGTAGCCCGAGCCGGAAGGATCGCTTTCGGGATCCAGGAAGGTGAGCACGCGCTGGCGCTGGTAGTCGTGCATCACGAACATCACGAACGGCGGCACGATCGCCAGGAACGCCGCCACGGCGGCGCCGATGATCTTCCAAGACAGTCCGGCGAGCACGACGATCGCCGCCCCGGTCATCAGGATCAGCATGGCCGTGCCGAGGTCCGGCTGGTGGGCCACGAGCAGCACCGGCAGGAAGATCATCAAGGCCGGAACCAGCAGCCACCATGAGAGCCGCGCCTTCTCGGCCGAGACGCCATGGTAGAGTCGCGCCAAAGCCAGCACGATCCCCAGTTTCATGATCTCGGAAGGCTGGAAGCTGAATCCGCCGATGGAGAGCCATCGCTGCGCGCCAAGCCGCGTATCGCCGACCAACTCGACCGCCACGAGCAGCAGCAGGCCAACGCCGTAGATCGGATAGGCCAGGGCGAACCAGACCCGCACGTCGATCATCGCGAGCCCGATCAGCATCAGGAGGCAGATCAGGAACCGGCTGACGTGATTGATCGCCCAGGGCGTCCACGACGACCCGGCGATGGAAAACAGCATCAGCCCGCCGGCGCCCGCGATCAGGCAGAGGGCCAGGATGAATACCCAGTCCAGTTCGGCCAGCTTGACGATCAGGCGATCGCGCTCACCGGGCCGCGTAAGGGCGGAGACGGTCAAGTCGGACCTCCATCGCGTCGGGGCGGCGCCGGGCCGGCCGTCGGCGTCGGCGTATTCTGCGGCGCCATCACGGGCGTGTCGGGCACGGTGTCCAACTCCAGGTCCGGCTCGATCTCCGGCATCGGCAGCGGCTTCTGGATCCGGGAGACGAGCTCCGGATCCTTGAGCAACGCCGTGCGCATGATCTCCCGCGCGCGGGGCGCGGCGGCTGTCGAACCGCCCATGCCGTGCTGGACGATCACCGCCAGCGCATAGCGTGGCGCGTCGAGCGGGGCGAAGGCCACGAACAGGCCATGGTCGCGCAGGGACCAGGTTCCCCCCTTACCCCGCGAGCCACCCTTGTCGTAGTTCCGCACCTGGGCTGTGCCGGTCTTGCCGGCCATCAGGATGTCACCCAAGCCGAGCTGGCTGGTGCGCCAGGCGGTGCCGCCCTGGGACTGGTCGGTCACCGCGGCCATGCCGGCGCGAACGCGGTCGACGTGCTCCCGCGGGAAAGGCAGGTCGGGCACATCGGAGCCACGCGGCCATTCCTTTCCGCCCACGGACTTGATCAACCGCGGGTTCAGGGCCTTGTAGTCAGCGTTCGCCAGCCGCGCGGTCATCACCGCGAGCTGCAGGCAGTTCACCTGCAGATAGCCCTGGCCGATGGCGTAGGAGAGGTTCTCGCCTGGCCACCACGGCTGCATCGCCTTGTTCTTGCTGAAGTAGCGCTTCTTCCAGGCCTGGTCCGGGACAGTCCCCTTCTTCTGGCCGGGAATGCCGATGTCGAAGGTCTGGCCGAGCCCGAAGGCGCGCGCCGCCTGCGCGATCCGGTCGGGACCGACGCGCAGCGACATGGCGTAGAAATAGGTGTCGCACGAGTTCTTGATCGCCTCGTGCAGGTTCTGCGATCCGTGTCCGCCGCGCTTATGACAGTGAAAGAAGCGGCCGCCGAACTGCATGCCGCCGCCGCAGCCGACCCGTTCCTCCGGGCTGATGCCAGCCGCCAGGATCGCCAGCGCGGTCATGGTCTTGAAGGTGGAGCCGGGCGGGTAGAGGCCCGAAAGACACTTGTCGAGCAGCGGCTTGCGCTCATAGCCGGCCAACGCCCGATACTCCGCGCCGGTCAGGCCGCGGACGAAGCGGTTGGCGTCGAACGACGGCGCAGAGGTCATGCACAGGATGTCGCCGGTCCGGCAGTCCATCATGACCGCCCCGCCGCTCTCCTCCCCAAACACCTCGAGGGCCCGGTTCTGGATGTCGACGTCGAGGGTGAGTTGCACCTCCTCGCCGGGAACGGGCGGAATGTCGCCGGCCTCGTCGTGACGCACTTCGCGCCCGTTGGCGTCGACCTCGACCTTCTTGGCTCCAGGGCGCCCGCGCAATTGAAGATCGAGCGCCTTCTCGACCCCCTGCTTGCCGATCCTGAAACCGGGATGGAGCATGATGGGCTCGGGATTGGGCGTCTTGTCGATGTCTTCCTTGTTGACCTTGGCCACGTACCCAATGACGTGCGCGAAGGCTCCGCCATGGGGGTAGACCCGGACCTCGCCCATGTCGGCGGTCACCCCCGGCAGTTCCGGCGAACGGACACTGATGGCCGAGAACTGTTCCCAGCTCATGTCCTCCATGACGGAGACCGGCGCGCGCTTCGGCGCGCTGTTGATGTCGCGCAGCAGCCGGCGCTGGCGCGCGTCGTCCAGCGGTACGTAGTTGGCCAGCGTCTTGAGGGTCGCCTCGGGATCGACGTCCTTGTCGCGCGCCACCATGAGACGGAAGTTCGGCCGGTTGGCGGCCAGGATCGCCCCGTTGCGATCGACGATCACGCCTCGCGGCGCCGGGGCCAGCTTGAAGTTGAACTGGTTGGACGTGGCGAGCTTCTCGTAGCGCTGGGTCTCCAGGAGCTGGAGATAGGCCAGGCGCGCGCCCAGCGCCCCGATACCCAACCCCGCAAAGGCTCCGAGCAGGATCGCCCGGCGGTGGAATACCCCCTGCCGTTCGTTGACCTCCTCGAAGAAGATGGCGGGTTGCGTCATGGGCGGCTCAGCGGAACCTCACGTCGGCGTCCTCGAACAGTTCGATCAGCCTGTCGGCGACAGGATACAGGACGACCGTCGCCAGAAACTGCCAGCCGATCGGAAACGGGCTCGGCGCGCCCTGCGTGTGGAGCATCGTGAAGAGGTAGCCTGCGCCCATGCTGAGTCCCGTGGCCGCGCCATACCAGAGCCACATCATCAGCCGGCTCTGCCCTGCCAGCATCGCGCGTCCGCCCAGGACCACGCCATAGGGCAAAAGGAGGCAGACGGCCCAGAGGCCGAAGGGCGTTCCCCAGAGGAGATCCAGGTAGAGTCCCAGGATCATCACGCAGATCGGCGCCAGCATGGACGGTCGGATCACCGCCCACGCGAACACGACCGGCATCGCGAACAGTGGTTCGGGCAGGCCCAGGCCCCAGAAGCGCAGGGGAATAGCGAACAGGAAGCTCGCCCCCATGACCAGCATCATCGGCGCGCCGAGCCAGCGCCAGGGCGAGAGTCCGCGCATGCCGCCTGCGGTCACGGCGCCGGCTCCGAGGGCCGCGGCGGGGCGGCCTTGGCGGGCGGCGTCGCCCGGGGAACCGCCGCCTTGGGCGCAGGCGTAGCCGCCGGCGGTCCCGGAACGGCGGCCGCCGCCTTCGGTCGGGGCGTGGCCGCGGCGGGGGGCTGAACCACCGGTTCGGGAACCGGCGGCGGCAAGGTCGAAGCGCCCGGCGTCGGCGATGGCGGGTTCATCTGGTCGAGCGCCGCGCGATTGGCGACCTGGGTGAAATCCTCGAACAGCAGGATCCGGACATAGTCCACGGGCGCCTTGTCGGCGGCGAGGACTACACGCCATCGACCGTCGAGCCCCTTCACAACCACGCCGACCGGCAGTCCGCGGGGGAAGACGCCACCGTCGCCGGACGTCAGCACCTTGTCCCCCGCCCGCACGGCGTTCTGGCCGCGCAGATAGTCCAGTCGAGGGTTCGGGCCGCCGTCGCCGGTCAGGATCGCGCGGGCATTGGTCCGGTCGATCATGACCGGGGTGCGCGAGGCGACGTCGGTCAGGACCAGCACCCGGCTGACGCCCTCGGTGACGCCGACGACGCGGCCGACCAGCCCGTTCTCGCTCATCACCGGATTCCCCGGCTTCACGCCGGCCTCGCGGCCTACGTTGGCGAGGCGGGAATGTGCGAAGGGCCCGCGGCTGTCGACGACGATCCGGGCCGCAGCCATCGGGATCGGGGGATCGGTCTTTAGGCCCAGGATGGCGCGGTAGCGTTCGTTGGTGTCGCGGAGGGCGACCGCCACGTCCCGCCACTGGCGCATGTTCTCCAGCTCGGCCTTGAGACGACGGTTCTCCGAGACGGCGAAGAAGTAGCCGCGAATACCCTCGACGCCCTCGCCCGTCAGCCGGCCCGGCGTCGAGAGCGCGTCGCCAACCGGCGCCATCACCCGATCCGATAGGGTGCGCGGATTGCCGTATTCGTCCGTATCGAACGCCTCGCGACGGTCGCCAAGCAGGATGCCAACCGAAACGATCAGCACGACCAGGAACACGATCCCCGCCGTCCAGGTCAGCGGGACCTTCAGTTCACCGAGCGGGTTGTCCCTCAAGGACATCGACGCGTTCCCGCCCCTTCCGGGCGCTCCTTAGGCCAGGGTGGATTCCAGGACGCCCTTCATCCACTTGGGATGCTCGAGCACCTTGCCGCATCCCAGGGCCACGCACGACAGCGGGTCGTCCGCCACGGTCACCGGCAGGCCCGTGTGGTCGCGGATCTCGGCGTCCAGGCCGCGCAGCAGCGCGCCGCCGCCGGTTAGCATGATGCCCTTGTCGGCGATGTCGGAGGCGAGTTCCGGCGGCGTGGCTTCCAGCGCCATCTTCACCGCGTCGACGATCTGGCCGACCGGCTCCGACAGGGCGTCCGACGCCTGCTTCTCACTGATCCGCACTTCCCGCGGCACGCCCTGCATCAGGTCGCGGCCCTTCACCTCGATGGAAAGGCCTTCGCCGTCGGCCGGCGCGCGGGCGGTGCCGATCTCCTTCTTGATGCGCTCGGCGGTGGTCTCGCCGATCAGGAGGTTATGGTTGCGGCGCATGTAGCTGATGATCGCCTCGTCCATCTTGTCGCCGCCGACGCGGACCGAGCGCGAATAGACGATGCCAGAGAGCGAAAGCACGGCCACCTCGGTGGTGCCGCCGCCGATATCGACCACCATCGAGCCGGTGGGCTCGTGGATCGGCAGGCCAGCCCCTATGGCGGCTGCCATCGGCTCGTCGATCAGGCCCACCCGGCGGCCGCCGGCGTTGAGGCAGGAATCGTTGATGGCGCGGCGTTCCACGGCGGTGGCGCCGGACGGCACGCACACGATCACCTTCGGGTTCACGAAGCCCTTCCGGTTGTGAACCTTGCGGATGAAGTACTTGATCATCTCCTCGGCGACTTCGAAGTCGGCGATGACCCCGTCCCGCATCGGGCGGATGGCTTCCATGTGGCCCGGCGTCCGGCCCAGCATCTGTTTGGCCTCTATGCCGACGGCGTGGACCACCTTGCGGCCGCCGACGTTGCGCAGGGCGACCACCGAGGGCTCATTCAGGACGATGCCCTTGCCCTTCATGTAGATCAGCGTGTTGGCGGTGCCGAGGTCGATGGCGATATCGTTCGAGATGGCGCCGAAGAGGGAAGAGATCATGCAGGGCCCTGAGGGGATTGGGGCTGAAGACGCGTACCGCAGAGTCCAAAACGGCTCGGCTGACGCGAGAGCATGCGTCGAGTCGCTACGCTTTGTCCGGGCGGCCTTGACCGTCCCTCTGCCCTGACGAATTTGTCATTTCAAGGCTTAAAGAGCGGTGTGCGCTTTCGCGTCGCGCGCGAGCCGCAAGGAGGCGGATCGCCGCGGAATCGCCAGATTCTTCGCGCAGCGCGGGAAAACCGCCTTTCAGCCGTCGTCCCCGAGGAGCAGGCGGCGCATATCCGCGTCGGCCAGCAGCTCGTCCGCACGGGCGTGCCGGACGATGCAGCCGCGATCCAGCACCGCCACCTCATCAGCCAGGCGCACGACCTCCTCGATGTCGTGGCTGACCAGCACCACCGGGATGTCGAGCGACTGGCGCAACTCCGCAAGTTGCCGGTGCAGCGAGGCCCTGGTCCGCCTATCCACGGCCGAGAAGGGCTCGTCGAGCAGCAGCACGGCCGGGTCTCGCGCTAGCGCACGCGCGATCGCCACGCGCTGACGCTGGCCGCCGGACAGTGCGGAAGGGCGACGCTGTTCGAGACCCGCCAGGTGCACCCGCGCGAGAAGCCGCGCGGCTTCTTCCCGCCGGGCGCGGGCCGGAAGACGCTTCAGGGCCAGAGCCACATTGTCCAGCGCGGTCAGGTGGGGAAACAGGGCATGCTCCTGGAAGACCAGCCCGACGGCGCGCCGGTGTGGCGGTCTCCAGACACCGGACACGCTGTCGAACCAGGTCTCTCCGGCCACCCGGATGGATCCCTCGTCCGCCCGACCCAGGCCGGCGATGAACCGCAGCAGGGTCGTCTTCCCCGCGCCGGACGGCCCCACCACCCCCAGCACCCGACCCGAAGCGCACGCGAGCTCCAAGTCGAGGTCGACCGGCCGGCGTTGCCGCAGGCGCACCACGAGGCCGTCAGTCATCGACGGGATTCCGGCGCCCGGAGAAGCCGTACACCACGGCGATCGCGGCGATCGAGACGAGAAGCAGCACTGCGCTCATCGTCCCTGCGGCGTCGAAGTCAAACGCATGCACGCGGTCGTAGATGGCCAGCGACAGGGTCCGCGTCTCGCCGGGAATAGCGCCGCCGACCATCAGCACGACGCCGAACTCCCCGACGGTGTGGGCGAAGGTCAGCGCCAGCGCCGAGGCGATGCCGGGCCAGGCAAGCGGCAGTTCGACCCGCCAGAACGTCTCCCACGGATCCAGGCCGCTGACCCACGCCGCCTCGCGGACATCCGGCGGCAACGCTTCGAACGCCCGCTGCATGGGCTGCACGGCGAATGGGAGGTTGAAGATGAGCGAGGCGATCAGCAGCCCCTCGAAGCTGAACGCCAGCGGATGGCCGAACAGCCCCGACCAGAGGCCGCCCAGCACCGAGTTCGCCCCCAGGAGATTGAGCAGGTAGAAGCCCAGGACCG
The DNA here is from genome assembly GCF_003254525.1 of Phenylobacterium kunshanense. Classification (GTDB taxonomy): domain Bacteria; phylum Pseudomonadota; class Alphaproteobacteria; order Caulobacterales; family Caulobacteraceae; genus Phenylobacterium; species Phenylobacterium kunshanense. The sequence continues at coordinate 315,457 of NZ_QFYS01000003.1, read as the reverse complement.
TGGGCGGCAGAACCAGCGGTGCGGCGATCAGGGCCTCGATCCAGGGCTTGCCACGCAAGGAGCTGAAAGCCAGCACCCGCGCGAGCCACAGGCCCGCGGGCAGCAGCAGGACCGACGTCCAGGCCGCCAGGCGAACCGATACCCCGAGCGCCTGCCAATCCATCATGGGGCCGGAAGCCTGAAACCGTGGCGCGCCAGGATTCGGCGGGCTTCCGCCCCCTGCAGGAAGTCGAAAAAGCCGCGCGCCCCAGCGCCTGCGCCCCGCAGCACAACGGCCCGCTGGCGCAGCGGGCTGTGCCAGCCCTCAGGCACAAGCGCGAACCGCCCAGCCTGGGCTACCGTCGGCGCAGCGGCCAGCGACAGCGGGATGATTCCGGCCTGAGCCGAGCCGGACACGGCGAACTGGGTCGCCTGCGAGGCATTGTCGCCCAGCACCAGCTTGGGCTGGACGGCCGCCCAGAGCCCGCGCCGGGTCAGCGCCACGCGCGCGGCCCGGCCGTAGGGCGCATGCGCCGGGTTGGCGATGGCCAGCTTGCGGAGCCGGCCGTCCCTCAGCGCCGCGGCGAGGTCATCCATTCGTTCGTCCGCACGCACGGGGGAACGGCGCGGCGTGAAGATGCCGATGCGGCCCACGGCATAGAGCCGGCCATCGTCCGCGGTGTGGCCTGCGGCACGAAGGTTGTCGACATAGGCCTCATCGGCCGAAAGGAAGACCTCGAAGGGGGCGCCGCTCCGGATCTGCTGCACGAAGCTGCCCGACGAGCCGAATACGAGCCGGACCTCGGTCCCCGTCCGACGTCGGAACGCCGAGGCGACTTCCGGCAGGGCGAACTGGAGGTCCGAGGCGGCCGCCACGAGGGGCGGGACAGACGACGCCCAGGCGGCCGGGGCCAGCGCGGTCGCCGCCGCTCCCAGCACGACAGCCCGCCGTCCGCCGTCGCATGTCCGATCCATTGTTCCTCCGCCGGGGTTTCGTTATGTAGCGCGACTGCATAACGGAGCAAAGCATGCTGAGCGCCACCGTCATGCTGGAGCGGCCGGGGTTGCCTCGGGTGGCGCTGGCTCGCATGGCCTTGCTCGAAGCCATCGACGAACTGGGTTCGATCAGCGCGGCCGCGCGCCGCGTGGATCTCTCGTACAAGGGAGCCTGGGATGCAGTGCAGGCGCTCAACAACCTCTTCGACAGTCCGCTGGTCGAGGCCGCGCCCGGCGGCCGCGCGGGAGGCGCCGCCCGGCTGACGAGCCGGGGCCGGGCCGCCGTGGCCGCCTTTCGCCGCGTGCAGGCGGAGATGGACGCCGCCCTCTCCAAACTGGACCAGGGGCTGGGGTCGGACGTCTTCTGGAGTCTCGGGATGAAGACCAGCGCGCGCAACGCGCTTCGCGGCCGGATCATCCGCGTCGCGACAGGCTCGGTGAACACCGAGGTGACGCTGCGCCTCGCCGACGGACTCGACATCGTGGCCGTGGTCACCGCCCGGAGTGTGGAAGACCTGGGGCTTGCGGAGGGCGCGGCGGCGATCGCCCTCATCAAGTCCAGCTTCGTCGTCCTGGCCAAGGGAGAGGGCCTGCGCACCTCGGCGCGCAACCAGATCGAGGGCGTCGTTCAGAGCCGTGAGGACGGCGCCGTGATGAGCGAGGTCCGTCTGGACATCGGCGGCGGCAAGACTCTCGCCGCCTCCATCACGCTCGAGAGCGCCGAGACTCTGGAGCTCGCGCCGGGCGACCGCGTCACGGCGCTCGTGAAGGCGCCGCACGTCATCCTGGCCGTGGAATAACCTTGGCCGCGCGGGTTTCGGGGCTTATGGCAGCCGCCAAACTTGCCTCGGAGAGCAATATGAGCGGCGACGAATTCGTCTTTGACGAGGCCAGCGGCGAATGGATCAGCGCGGCCGAGGCCGCGGAGCGCGCCGCGGCCGCGGGTCAGGTCGAGGTGCGCGACTCCGTCGGCAACCTGCTGGCCGACGGCGACGCGGTGGTGCTCGTGAAGGACCTGAAGGTGAAGGGCGCCGGCCAGACCCTCAAGCGCGGCACGATGATCCGCTCGATCCGCCTCACCGGCGATCCGCAGGAGATCGACTGCCGCCACGAGAGCATCAAGGGCCTCGTCCTGCGCGCCGAGTTCGTGAAGAAGGCCTGAGGCACGGCGGCGCGTGACACAGCTTTAACGTGCGCGGCGCCGAGTTTCGCCGCAACGTGCGGGCTGGAGGATCCCATGCTCACGATACTGGCCGCGATCGCCGCGATCGCGGCGGCTCCCCCGCCCACCCAGCCGACCGAAGTGCCCCCGCCGAAGCCGCCTGGCGCTGAACAGGGGGCCAAGTCCAGGCCCGATGGCAAGCCCGCGTCGGTCTGCACGGTCAAGAAGGTCGGGAAGATTCTCGGCCACGAGGTCACGCACAAGAAATGCGTCGACCCCAAGCCGGCGCAGCCGTCCTCAACCTAGCGCGGTCAGCACCACGCCGGCGGCGGTCAACAGGCCACCGATCCACTGGCGCGATGTCACCCGCTCCCGGAACAGCCGCCGACCCACGGCCGCGGCGATCGGCGTCTCGATGACCCCGACCGCACGCACGGGACCTGCCGGAGCCAGCGCCAGGGCGCCGAACCAGCAGGCCGAGGCCGCCGCGCCGCAGAAGCCCGCGCCCAGTGAGGCGCGCCAGGAAGCCGCGACCGCCCTCAACGCCTGCGGCCGGGTCAGGGCCAGCGCGCCGCCCAGCAGGACCGTCTGGAAGGCCTGGGCGGTGACCACGCCGGCCAGGGCCGCGTAGATCGGATGCTCGGGCTCGAGCGCGAGCCCCGATTGCCGGTAGCCGTTGAGCGCCACGGCGAACGCCGCGCCCGACGCCAGGCCGAGGAGCGCGCCGGCGCCCGCGCCCTTCACGTCTTCCGCCCTCGGCCAGGACAGCACCGCAAGGCCTGCCGTCGCGACGGCGATCCCCAGCCAGGCTGCGCCGGAGAGCACGTCTCCCAGCGCCGCCCAACCCAGCAGCGCGCCCAGCGGCAGAGAAGACTGCTGCATCATGGTCGCCACCGCGAAGCCCGAGCGTCGCATCGCGAGCAGCAGCGCGCCGGTCGCCGCAACCTGCGCCGTCGCGCCCGAGAGCACGCCGATCCAGAAGCGGAGCGTCGGCGTCGGGTGGGCGTCCGGCGTCAGGACCGCGACCACCGCGAACATGGCGATGGAGAACGGCAGGCCGAACAGGAAGCGCACCAGGGTCGCGCCCCACGGACCCGCGTCGCCAACCAGCCCGCGCTGCAGCGCATTGCGCGCCACCTGCAGCGGCGCCGCCGCTGCGGTGAGGATGATCCAGAGCATGCCGTATACTTCCGCTCATCCCCGCGCAGGCGGGGATCCAGGCCCGAGGCCGCCGAGATTCCGCTCGGGTCCCCGTCTTCGCGGGGATGAGCGGCGTCTGGTCAGAACCCGCTGGCGACCTTGGCCGACGGCGCGCTCTTCTCCTTGCGGGCGAAGAGGTTGTTGAGGGCGTTCACATAGGCCTTGGCGGACGCCGTCAGGGTGTCGGTGTCGGCGGCCGAGCCGGTGGCGATCCGGCCATCTTCCTCCAGCCGCACCGAGACCTGGGCCTGGGCGTCGGTGCCCTCGGTGACCGCGTGCACCTGGAACAGGCGCAGGATCGCCTCGTGCGGCACCACGGCGTGGATGGCGTTGAACACCGCGTCGACCGGACCGTCGCCAGTGGCGTTGGCGCTCTTCTCCTCGCCGTCGATGGTGACGGTCAGGAAGGCCTCCTGCGGCCCCTCGGTGCCGGCGATGACGCGCAGGTGCTTGACCTGGACCTTGTCGGCCGAGCTGGCCAGGGCGTCGTCGACCAGGGCGATGATGTCATCGTCGAAGACGTGCTTCTTCTTGTCGGCCAGGTCCTTGAAGCGCTGGAACGCCTCGTTCAGGGCGTTCTGGCCCAGCTCGTAGCCCAGGTCCTTCAGCTTCTCGCGGAAGGCGTGGCGGCCCGAGTGCTTGCCCATGACCAGGTTGGACTCGATCTGGCCCACGTCCTCGGGCTTCATGATCTCGTAGGTCTCGGCGTTCTTCAGCATCCCGTCCTGGTGGATGCCGCTCTCGTGCGCGAAGGCGTTCTTGCCGACGATCGCCTTGTTGAACTGGACCGGGAAGCCCGTGATCGCCGAGACGTAGCGGCTGGCGCGGGTGATGTGCTGGGTCTCGACGCCGGTCATGAACGGCAGCCGGTCGCCACGGACCTTCAGCGCCATGACGATCTCTTCCAGCGCCGCGTTGCCGGCCCGCTCGCCGATGCCGTTGATCGCGCACTCGATCTGGCGGGCGCCGCCCTGGACGCCGGCGATGGAGTTGGCGACCGCCAGCCCCAGGTCGTTGTGGCAGTGGGTGGAGAAGATCACCTTGTCCGCGCCCGGCACATTGGCGATCACGTCGCGGAACAGGTCGGCGTATTCCGACGGATAGGTGTAGCCCACCGTGTCGGGCAGGTTGATCGTGGTGGCGCCGGCCTTGATGGCCGCCTCCACGCACCGCAGCAGGAAGTCGCGCTCGGTGCGGGTGGCGTCCTCGGCCGACCATTCCACGTCGTCGGTGAAGTTGCGGGCATGGCCGACCGAGCGGGTCACCATCTCCAACACCTGCTCGGGCTCCATCTGCAGCTTCCACTTCATGTGGACCGGGCTGGTGGAGATGAAGGTGTGGATGCGGCCGCGCTTGGCCGGCTTGATCGCCTCGGCGCAGCGTTCGATGTCGGCGGCGCCGGCGCGGGCCAGGCCGCACACCACGCTCTCGGTGACGATCTGCGAGATGGCGCGGACGGCCTCGAAGTCGCCGTTCGAGGCGATCGGGAAGCCCGCCTCGATCACGTCGACCTTCATGTCCTCGAGGATCTTGGCCAGCTCCAGCTTCTCTTCGTGCGACATCGAGGCGCCGGGCGACTGCTCGCCGTCGCGCATGGTGGTGTCGAAGATGATGACGCGGTCGCGCTCGGAAGCGGCGTTGGATACGGAAACAGTCATTTTTTCAGTCTCTTCGCGGGATTTCAGTCTGCGGGCGGAGGTCGAGAAGCCCCCTGAACGCCCGGCCGCGAACGTGCGCGTGCCTAGAGAGGCGCCCAGGGGCGGCTAAGCCCCAGCGAGAGAAGAAGCAGGCTGTCGAGCCGCGTGCGCATGGCGGCGTCTGTATCGAAATGGCTCCCGCGCCGCAAGTATCTTGCGTCAGGCGTGGCGTTGCGCCGCTTCGGCGGCAAGAACCTTGCGCACGGCGTCGCGGCCTCGGACCAGCTCGAAGTGGGCATGGAGTTTCGGGAACCGCTTGATGTCGACGCCGTCGCCCTCCAGCCAGCCAGCGACCGTGAAGAGGTAGCCGTCACAGACCGAGAACCGGTCTCCCAGCACCCACGGCCCCTTCAGCATCTCGTCCTCGATGAGCCGGGCGCAGGCGGCCATCGTCTCCGGCACCTTACGGCGCATGTCGGCGAACGAAGCGTCGTCGTCGGCCCAGCGAGACCCGCGCCGGCCATGCGCGTGAGCCACGTGCACTGTCGATGCGAGGTAGCTGTTGAACGACTGGGCCTGGGCAAACTCCCAGGGGTCGGTCGGCGCCAGACCCGTCTCGGGGAATACCTGGGCGATCCAGGCCAGGATCGCTGGCGTCTCGGTCAGCACGCCGCGGTCGGTGACCAGGGCCGGCACCCTGCCCTTCGGATTGACGGCCAGGTACTCAGGCTTGCGCTGATCACCCCTGGCGGTGTCGACACGGACCGCTTCGTAGGTGGCCCCCGCCTCCTCCAGCGCGATGTGCGAGGCGCGCGAGCACGAGCCCGGCGAATAGAATAGCTTGATCATCCCTCGCTCCTTCCCCGTTCGGTGCGGGACCGCAGCCAGCCGCGCGCAAACCAGCCGAGGCCCAGCCAGATCGCGGCCACTATGGCGATCGCGAGCCCGTGCCGGCCGATCTCGCCCCGCATCATCTGCACGATGGACGCGCCCGCGAAAGCGGTGAGCGCGATCTTCGGCACGATGCCGATGGCGGTGCCAGCCACGAAGTCCCGGGCCCGCATCGGCGTGACGCCCGCCGCCATGTTGACCACGATGAACGGCGCGGACGGCACCAACCGCACGATCAGGCTGGCCAGGAACCCGTTCTCGCCCACGTGCTGCATGAAACGCCGCACGCCCTCGCCCGAGAACCGCTCCAGGGCGCTAGCTCCGGCGGTGCGTCCGAGCCAGAAGCCGACCAGGGCCGAAACCATGGTCCCGATCCAGCTGTAGGTCGCGCCCCACATCGGCCCGAAGGCCACCACCGCCGCCGCAATTAGCACGATCTGCGGCGTGCCCACGAACGCCAGGGCCGCGAAGGCCGCCACCGCCACCGGCAGTGACCACGGCCCTCGGGCCGCACCCAGCCAGCTTTCCAGAGTCCGCTCGCCGTCGAAGCCGAGAAGCTGGGCCCCGAAGAAGAAGACCAGACCGACCCCGCCGAACAACACGAACGAGACGCCCAGCGTCCGCCACGCCTGGGCGTCCATGTTGGAGAGGAAGTCGAACAGCCGGCGCATCGTCGGCGCAGGGGTCGCCCGCCAATGCGGCCGGGTCAAGGCGCGGGCGCCGACCGCCAAGCTGTCGTTTTTGTAAGTTGCGTTTTTACGCAACATGACGGATGAGATGGCGAAGCTGAAACATTCCGGAGACGCGGCGTGCCCGCCTACGCGTTCGATACGATCACCGCCGAGCAGGCCCTGGCCATCCAGGCGGGCGACACCCTGACCTTCAATGGCGGCTCCGGCCGGACAGTCAGCGTGACCTATCAGTCATACGACCCGCTGGCCCTTTCGCCCGAGCTGCCGCGGATCTTCGTGACCTACGAGGGCCGGACGGTCGCCTTCTCCACCAACCTGACACAGCTCTCCTCCACCGGCTCGCTGGTGATGGCCGACGGCTCGAAGCTCTACATTGGCGACACCAGCGGCGAGCGGATCACCTTCGGCGCCGGCGACGACGGGATGTACGCAGGCCCAGGCGACGACACCATGAACGGCGGCGAAGGGCGCGACCTCATCCAGGGCAACAGCGGCGACGATGTGCTGGTGGGCGGGCTTGGCGCCGACAGCCTCTACGGTGGCCAGGGCGACGACGTCATCTACGCCAGCCGCGACACCGGCGGCACGGCGGGAGAGGCCGGAGACTGGGTCCACGGCAACCTCGGCGACGACCAGATCGCTGGCGGCGCGGGGAACGACACCCTCCTCGGCGGCCAGGGCAACGACTTCATCGGCGGCGGCGAGGGCTCGGACTGGCTGTCGGGCGACCTCGGCGACGACGACCTGATCGGCGGCCTGGGGAACGACACGATCAACGGCGGCGCGGGGGCCGACCAGCTTCAGGCCGGCTTCGGGGCCGACGTGCTGAACGGCGGCGCGGGCGACGACACCATGATCAGCCAGGGCCCGGACGCCTCGACCCTGTCGGGCGGGGACGGCTCGGACCTCATCGTCTCGGGCGGCGCGGGCCGCGACGTGGTCTTCGGCGGCGAGGGCCGCGACCGGTTCGAGTTCGTGGCCAAGGCGGCGCCCAGCGTCGGCCTCGAAGCCGAGATCCGCGACTGGGAGAGCGGCGACACCCTCTCCTTCCCGGGCGTGAGCATCCTGTCGACGGCCAGTTCGATCCTGCCGCGCAGCTATTCCGAGTTCGTCGCCGGCAGCTACGCCGAGGCGCTCTCGATCGCCGACGAGCACATCTCAGCGACCGGCGCGGTGTACGTGGCGGCCCAGGTCGGTTCGGACGTCTACGTCTTCGCCGACACCGGCGACCCGGCCGACGGCGCCGACATCGCCATCGTCCTGGTGGGCCGCACCCTGGCCGACATCAGCCTGAGCAACTTCGCCTAGCCCCCGCGGCCGGCCCTTACGTCACCAAGCTACTGGAGAGCGGCTCCCGGCGGGTTTGAATGCGGCGCAGCATGGGGTACACCCGCCGCCGGTCTTCAAACTCTGCCGGGAGCCTAGTTCCGCCATGTCCCTGGAATCCGCCGCGCTCGCCCGCGTGAAGCCGTCCGCGACCCTCGCGGCCGACGCGAAAGCCCGCGAGCTGAAAGCCCAGGGCAAGGACGTGATCGGGCTGGCCGCCGGCGAGCCGGACTTCGACACGCCGGACAACATCAAGGAAGCCGCCATCAAGGCGATCCGCGACGGCAAGACGAAGTACACCAACGTCGACGGCATCCCCGAGCTGAAGGAAGCCATCGTCGCCAAGTTCCAGCGCGAGAACGGCCTCACCTACAAGACCACCCAGGTGAACGTCTCGCCGGGCGGCAAGCCGGTGATCTGGAACGCCATGATCGCCACTCTGAACCCGGGCGACGAGGTGGTGATCCCGACCCCGTACTGGGTCAGCTACTGGGACATCGTGCTGCTCGCCGGCGGCACGCCGGTGGCCGCGCCGACCAGCGCGGCGACGGGCTTCAAGCTGCAGGCCGCCGACCTGGAGAAGGCGATCACGCCCAAGACCAAGTGGCTGTTCCTGAACTCGCCGTCCAACCCGTCGGGCGCCGCCTACACGCGCGCCGAGCTGAAGGCGCTGGCCGAGGTGCTGCTGCGTCACCCGCACGTGTGGATCCTGACGGACGACATGTACGAGCACCTGGTGTTCGGGGACTTCGAGTTCTCGACCATCGCCCAGGTGGAGCCGGCGCTCTACGACCGCACCCTGACCATGAACGGCGTGAGCAAGGCCTACGCCATGACGGGCTGGCGGATCGGTTACGCCGCCGGCCCCGAGCCGCTGATCAAGGCCATGGCCAAGGTGATGAGCCAGACGACCTCGAACCCCTCGTCCATCTCGCAGTGGGCGGCGGTCGAGGCGCTGAACGGCACCCAGGCGTTCATCAAGCCGAACGCCAAGCTGTTCGAGCAGCGCCGCGACCTGGTGGTCTCGATGCTGAACCAGGCCAAGGGCATCAAGTGCCCGACGCCCGAGGGCGCCTTCTACGTCTATCCGTCGTGCGAGGAGCTGATCGGCAAGACCGCGCGGTCGGGCAAGGTGATCGGCTCGGACGCCGACTTCGCCACTGAACTGCTGGAAGCCGAGGGCGTGGCGGTGGTGTTCGGCGCCGCCTTCGGCCTCTCGCCATTCTTCCGCATCAGCTACGCCACCTCGAACGCGGTGCTGGAAGACGCCTGCACGCGCATCCAGCGCTTCTGCGCGGCGGTGAAATAGGCGTCCGGCGCATGGCCGAGGTCGTCAACCTCAACAAGGCCCGCAAGGCCAAGGCCCGCGCGGAAGACAAGACCAGGGCGGCTCAGAACCGGGTCCGGTTCGGCCGCCCGAAGGCCGAGACCGCCACCTCCAAGCTCGAGGCCGAGCGCGCCCGCCGCGATCTCGACGGCAAGAAGCGCGAAGACTAGGCAGCCTTGGGCACCGCCTCGTCGCGCACGTTCGCCGGGATGGCGTCGTAGATGGTCGGCGGCGTGATCCCGAGGCGCTTGCGCGCGGCATCAAGCGGCTCGGCCATCAGGCGTTCGTAGTCCTCGCCCAGCAGCCACTTGGCCGCCTTGCCACGCTGGTAGCCCTGCCAGATCGCCTTCACGTAGGGCTGGCTCCTGTCCTTGCGGGCTCGGCTGGCGGCGCCCAGGGCGATCAAGGCCCAGCCGAGGCCCCGGGTCTGGGCGTAGGAGGAGGCCACGAGGCAGGCTTCGCCCAGGCCGTCGCGGTGATAGCCTGACAGAATGTGCCAGATGTCGTGCACGTCGCGGGTCCGGCGGCCGAACCAGGCGTAGGGGTGCTTCTGGTCGACGTCCTCCATGCCGTCGCGGCTGACCATCGCCAGCCCCTCGGCCGACAGGTTCTCGGCGCGGATGAAGTCGCGATAGGCGGCGCCCACGGTGCCCGGCGCGAAGCTGTCCAGCCAGGCGTCGTCCATCAGCCTCTGCGCGAACTCCTGACGCTCATAGGCCATCCGGCCGCCCTCCTCGGTGGCGAGCAGGCGCTGGTAGCCCTTCGCCGTCGAGGCGCCGTTCAGCGCGCGCATGATCTCGAAGACCTGCCGGGTGTCCTCCTTGTCGGCCAGGAGGCGTTTCAGCGACTTCAGCGCGTGCGCCCAGTCCAGCTTGGTGGAGACCGGCCGGGGACGGAAATCGGCGGCGTCGGCAGTCATGGCCATCGGCGGAGGAACCCTATGTAAACAGCGTATAGATTAAATGACGCATGCGTCACCTTTTGACAAGGGTCTAGCGCGCCAGCCTCACCGCACCGTAAACACGCGCGCAGATGGCTCTCCTGAAGAAGCGCTCCGTCCTCCTGTCGGGCCACGCGACCTCGATCGCGCTGGAGCCGGAGTTCTGGGCCGTGCTCGATGGGATGGCGGCCGAGCGCGGGACCAGCCTGGCGCAGCTCATCGTGAGCATCGACCGCGCCCGCGGCGAACGCCCCCTCGCCTCGGCCTGCCGCGTGGCGGCGCTGAAGCACGCTCAGGGCTGAATCGCCGCACGCGGAACGCAGCGCGAACATCGGACTACCTCGGGCGGCGTCACATGCTAAAAGAACCCCGATGTCCTTCGAATCCGACAGCTCCCTGCCCGCCCCGCGCATTTCGGACCTGGCCCGCGCCGACGCGCGGCCGGCCGACTACCTCGAGGGGCTGAATCCCGAGCAGCGCGCGGCGGTCGAGGCGATCGAAGGCCCGGTGCTGGTGCTGGCGGGCGCGGGCACGGGCAAGACGCGGGTGCTGACCACGCGGCTGGCGCACATCCTGGCCAGCGGCCGGGCGCGGCCGTGGGAGCTGCTGGCGGTCACCTTCACCAACAAGGCCGCGCGCGAGATGCGCGAGCGGATCACCCACATCATCGGCCCGTCCGCTGAGGGCCTGCGCTGGCTGGGGACCTTCCACTCCATCGCCGCCCAGATCCTGCGCCGCCACGCCGAACTGGTGGGGCTGAAGTCGAACTACACGATCCTCGACACCGACGATCAGGAGCGCCTGCTCAAACAGATCCTCGAGGCCGAGAACATCGATTCCAAGCGCTGGCCGGCGAAGATGCTGGCCGGGCTGATCGACCACTGGAAGAACCGCGGCTGGCGTCCCGACCAGCTGCTGCCGGCCGAGAACGGCGCCTTCGCCAACGGCAAGGGCCAGGCGCTGTACCGCCTCTATCAGGAGCGGCTGCGCATCCTGAACGCCTGCGACTTCGGCGACCTGTTGCTGCACAACATCACGATCTTCACCAGCCAGCCCGACGTCCTGGCCGAGTACCACAACCGGTTCCGCTACCTGCTGGTGGACGAGTACCAGGACACCAACGTCGCCCAGTACCTGTGGCTGCGCCTGCTGGCGCAGAAGAGCCAGAACCTCTGCTGCGTGGGCGACGACGACCAGTCGATCTATGGCTGGCGCGGCGCGGAGGTGGACAACATCCTGCGCTTCGAGCGTGATTTCCCGGGCGCCAAGGTGGTGCGGCTGGAACGCAACTACCGTTCCACCAGCCACATCCTGGCGGCCGCGGCGGGCCTGATCGCCACCAACAAGAGCCGCCTGGGCAAGACCCTGTGGACCGAGGCCGAGGGGGGCGAGAAGGTCATCGTCCGCGGCGTCTGGGACGGCGAGGCCGAGAGCCGGCTGATCGCCGACGAGGTGGAGCGCGCCAAGCGAGCGGGCCGCGCCTATCGCGACATCGCCATCCTGGTGCGGGCCTCGTTCCAGATGCGGGCGTTCGAGGAGCGGTTCGTCCTGCTCCAGATCCCGTACGTGGTCATCGGCGGCCCGCGCTTCTTCGAACGGGCCGAGATCCGCGACGCGATCGCCTACCTGCGCCTGATCCAGTCCGAGGACGACGACCTGGCCTTCGAGCGCATCGTCAACACGCCCAAGCGCGGCATCGGCGACACCACGGTGCAGAAGCTGCTGCAGATCGCCCGGCTGAACGGCGTGCCCGCCAGCCATGCGGCGCGGCAGATCGTGCTGACCGACGAGCTGCCGGCCCGCACCCGCACGGCGCTGGCCAACTTCCTGCGCGACCTCGATCGCTGGCGCGGCCAGGCCGAGCACATCCACCACGCCCGCTTGATGGAGACTGTGCTGGAGGAGAGCGGCTACACCGACGCCCTCAAGCTCGACAAATCGCCCCAGGCGCAGGGCCGGCTGGAGAACCTGAAGGAACTCGTCCAGTCGATGGGCGGCTACGACGACCTGCAGGCCTATCTGGAGCACGTCTCGCTGGTCATGGACCTGGAGCGCGGGCCGCAGGCAGACTCGGTGCAGATCATGACCCTGCACCAGGCCAAGGGCCTGGAGTTCCCGCTGGTCTTCCTGCCCGGCTGGGAGGAAGGCGTCTTCCCGTCCCAGCGCAGCATGGACGAGAAGGGCGAGAAGGGCCTGGAGGAGGAACGCCGCCTCGCCTACGTGGGCATCACCCGCGCCCGGCAGGAGGCTCGGATCAGCTTCGCCGCCAACCGCCAGGTCTATGGTCGCTGGACCAGCCAGCTCCCCAGCCGCTTCGTCGACGAACTGCCGCCGGCCAACGTCGAGGCCAGCTCCGAGACGGGCTACTACGGCGGCGGGCCGGGGATGCAGCAGCACGGCAGCCGGTGGGACAACGATCCGGACTTCGGCGGCGGCTACTCCTCGCCCGGCTGGCGGCGGGCCCAGGCCAACCAGTACCGCGGCACCCATCCGGGGCGGCAGGCGGTGATCGAGGGCGACGGCCGGCTGGTGGCCGTGTCGGAATCCTCCGCCGCCAGCGCCTACAAGCGCGGCGACCGGGTCTTCCACCTGAAGTTCGGCTACGGGTCGGTGAAGGGCGTCGAAGGCAACAAGCTCACCGTCAGCTTCGACAAGGCGGGCGAGAAGAAGGTGATCGACAGCTTCGTCGAGAAGGCCTGACCCCGCCGGCTGAAACCAACTTCCGCGCCGCGCGCTTTGGCGGCGATGGAAAGTCCCTTCAAGTCGCACGACGCGAGGATCGTCCTGCCTGGCGCCGCCATCGCCGCGGTGGCTGGCCTGCTGATGGGCGCCGGCCTGCGGCCGAACCTGCACGATCCTGAGATCCTCGGCCCGCAGCAGCTCGTGGCCGGCGGCGGTCCGAGACCGACGCAGGCCATCGCAGATCCGGGCCTGGGCCGCTACGCGGGCCGGACACCGGACTACGTGATCGGAACCGACTACATCCGGGCGGCGGAACCACGGATCATGGCGGCCGCGGACGAACCCTCGCCCGCGCCAGAGTCGAATGTCGCCGTCTACACTTCGCCGGCGCAGCTTCCCGCCCGAGTGACCCATGCGGCCTGGCGCGACGAGCCGCACGCGCCGCCCCGCTACCCCTCCGACGCCGGCGGCGTGGTCTACGAGTCCGATCTGCCGCCGCCGCCCGACGCACCGGAAGACAGCGACCTCGGCTGATCGCCCTCGCCTTTCGCGCGCCGCCCCGCTAGAGGCTGCGCCCCATGAGCGACGAAGCCGTCCAGATCATCGCCCGCGGTCCCCGCACCGTCGCCGAGGCCGCCGCCGAGGCGATCGAGAACAACCTCGCGACCGAGGCCGTCACCTTCTCGATCCTGGAGGAGGACGAGGAGCGCGACGTCTGGCGCATCGACGCCTTTCCGAACGACCCCGACGAACGGGCCGCAGCCGTCGAGATCCTGAAGGGCTATCCCGAGCTCCGGACCGTCGTGGAAAAACTGGCCGACGCCGACTGGCTGGCCATGGCGCTGTCGGGCCTGCCGCCGGTGCGCGCGGGCCGCTTCTTCGTGTACGGGGCGCACGACAAGGGGCTCGCACCCGCCAGCACGGTGAACCTGCGGATCGAGGCCGGCGCGGCCTTCGGCACCGGCCACCACGGCACCACCGTCGGCTGCCTGCAGGCGTTCCACGACCTGCTCAAGGCCCAGCGGTTCGAGCGTGTGCTGGACGTCGGCTGCGGCACGGGCGTGCTGGCCATCGCCGCCGCCCGGACGGGCTCGCGCATCGCCGTCGGCACCGACATCGACGCCCCCTCCGTCCGCATCGCCAACGAGAACGCGGCGCTGAACCAGTGCGACGCCCGCTTCGTCCACGCCAGCGGCCTGAACGACCAGAAGGTGCGCGCCGAGGGGCCCTACGACCTGGTCTTCGCCAACATCCTGGCGCCGCCTCTGGTCGCGCTATCGCAGGACATCAAGCTCGCCCTGAAGCCGGGCGGGATCGCGATCCTTTCGGGCTTGCTCCGGACGCAGGAGCGCCGCGTGCTGGCGGCCTACATGTCGAAGGGCTTCCGTCTCGTCCGCCGCCTGCACCGCGACGCCTGGGCGACCCTGGTGCTGAAGCGGGCCTAGCCGGCGACCTTCCGCGCGCCCAGCGCGTCCAGCCAGTGGCGCTCGCGGGTCTTCACCAGGTCGGCGATGCCCAGGGGCGTCATCTCCTCGGTGTCCAGGGTCTCCAGCACCCGGAAGCTGAACCCCGCCTCGCCGTGCGCGATCCAGGCCGCCTGCATCTCGCGGTTCATGTGCCCGCCGTTCCGCAGGCCGAACAGGTGCCGGTTCTGCTGCCCCGAGAGGTTGCGCGCGCCGCCGACCCAGACCTGGCCCGTGGTCGAGCACTCCAGCGCATAGACGCCCGCGTTAGGGGCTTTTTCCTTGTAGTCGCGCGCGACGTTTCGGCGGGCCTGCTTGTCCATGCCGCTACATAGCGTCAGCGACGGGCCTGGTCAATTTTGCCCGGGTATAATTGCGTATCCCCGGCCCCTTTGCCCCGCTCGCCGGAAGGGCTTACATGCCGCCCATGCGTCAGACCTTCGATGAGACCACCGAGCGCGCCTTCGGGCCGCGACACGTGCCGCTGATCCGCCAGGCCATGGCCGAGCAGGGCCTGGACGGCTTCCTCGTGCCGCACGAGGACGAGCACCAGAACGAATACCTGCCCGCCGCCAACGACCGCCTCGCCTGGGCCACCGGCTTCACCGGCTCGGCCGGCGCCGCCGTGATCCTGAAGGACAAGGCCGCCGTCTTCGTGGACGGCCGCTACACCCTGCAGGTCCGCGACCAGGTGGACAGCCAGATGTTCGAGATCCGCGACCTCGTGGAGGGCGGCGTGCCAGCCTATCTCGAAGCGGCCGCAGGGCGTGGACAAAGGATCGGCTACGACCCGCGGCTGCACAGCCCCGACGCCCTGGCCCGCCTGAAGGAAGCCGCCGCGAAGGCGGGCGCCGAACTCCTGCCGGTGAACGACAACCCGCTGGACCGCGCCTGGGGCAAGGCGCGGCCGCCGCAACCGACGGCGCCGGTCGTTCCCCATCCCGCCGAATACTCGGGTGAAGATTCGGCCGCGAAGCGCGCGCGGGTGGGCGCGGCCGTGGGGGAGAAGGGCGCGGACGCCGCCGTGCTGACGGCGCCGTCGTCCATCGCCTGGCTATTCAACATCCGCGGCGGCGACGTCATCCGCTCGCCCCTGCCGCTGGCGCAGGCGATCCTGGCCAGGGACGGGACGGCTCGGCTGTTCATCGACCCGGTGAAGGTGACGCCCGAGTTGCCCGCCTGGCTAGGCAACCAGGTGCGGCTGGAGACGCCCGACGACCTGCCTCAGGCCCTGGCCGAGCTGAAGGGCAAGGCGGTGCTGGTCGACCCGGCCCAGTCGTCGGCCTGGTACTTCGATACGCTGCAGGCCGAGGGCGCCAAGGTGATCCGCGGCGACGACCCCTGCGCCCTGCCCCGCGCCTGCAAGAACGCCGTGGAGATCGAGGGCAGCCGCAAGGCCCACGCCCGCGATGGCGCCGCGGTGACCCGGTTCCTGCACTGGCTGGCGACCGAAGGGCAGACGAACCCGCCGGACGAAATCACCGCCGTATCCAGGCTGGAAGCGTTCCGCGAAGCCACCGGCGCGCTGAAGGACCTGTCGTTCGACACCATCGCCGGCGCGGCGTCGAACGGCGCCATCGTCCACTATCGGCCGACCGAACGCCTCAACAAGCGGGCGGAACAAGGCTCGCTCCTGCTGGTCGACTCCGGGGCCCAGTACCTGGACGGCACCACCGACATCACGCGCACGGTCGCCATTGGCGAGCCGAGCCAGGAGATGCGCGAGCGCTTCACCCTGGTGCTCAAGGGCAACCTCGCCCTGGCCGCGATCCGCTTCCCGGCCGGCACGACCGGTTCGGCGATCGACGTCCTGGCGCGCGCGGCGCTGTGGATGCGCGGGCTGGACTACGACCACGGCACCGGTCACGGCGTCGGCAGCTACCTTGGCGTCCACGAGGGTCCGCAACGGATCTCGAAGGCGCCGAACAGCGTGGCGCTGAAGCCGGGCATGATCCTGTCGAACGAGCCCGGCTACTACAAGGAAGGCGGCTACGGCATCCGCATCGAGAACCTGCAGGTGGTCACCGAGGCGACGCCGATCCCGGGCGGCGAGCGGCCCATGCACGGCTTCGAGACCCTGACCCTCGCGCCGATCGACCGACGCCTGATCGTCGCCGAGATGCTGACCGCCGACGAGCGGGCGCAGCTCGACGCCTACCACGCCCGCGTGCGCGAGGTGATCGGGCCGCAGGTGGAGCCCGAGGTGCGCGCCTGGCTGAACGATGTGACGAGGCCGATCTGATGAGCGAGGCTCCCAACGCCGCCCAGGCGACCTATTGGAATGAGCAAGCCGGACCCACGTGGGTCGAGTTCCAGACGCCACTCGACCGCCAGCTCGAACCGCTGGGCCGGCGCGTGATGAGCGAGTTGGCCCTGGACGGCGCCCGGGTCCTCGACGTGGGCTGCGGCGCCGGCGCGACGTCGCTGGCGCTTGCCGACGCCGTCGGCCCGCGGGGGTCAGTTCTCGGCGTCGACGTCTCGCAGCCGCTGCTGGACGCCGCGCGGCGGCGGGCGGAGGGGCGCGCCAACCTGCGCTTCGAACAGGCCGACGCCCAGACCTTCTCCTTCGAGCCGGGCGCTTTCGACGCAGTGTTCTCGCGTTTCGGGGTGATGTTCTTCGCCGACCCGGTTGCGGCGTTCACAAACCTTCGCCGTGCGCTGAAGCCGGGTGGGCGACTGGCCTTCGTGTGCTGGCAGGCGCCGAGCGAGAACCCGATCATGGTCCTGCCGATGCAGGCCGCCCTGCCCCTGGTCGGCACGCCCCCGGCTCCGCCGGAACCGGGCGCGCCCGGCCCCTTCGCGTTCGCAGACGCCGAGCGGGTTCGCGGAATCCTCGCCGCAGCCGGGTTCGACGACATCGCGATCGCGCCCCACAACGAGAAGATCGGTGGGGGCGGACTGCAGGACGCTCTGAACGTCGCGCTCAAGGTCGGCCCCCTCGGCGCGCTCCTGCGTGAGAACCCGGACCAGCGCGATGCGGTGGTCTCGGCCGTCCGTGATGCGCTCGCCGCCCACGAAGGTCCCGACGGCGTTAAGCTGGACTCGGCGACCTGGATCGTCACGGCGCGGGCGCCGGCTTGAACGAGGGCGGACGCGCCTGGCTGACCGGCGCGGCCGCGGCCCTGGTCGCCGGCGCAGCGCTCGGCCTGCTCGGTCCGTTCGGCACCTACGGCGACCTGACGCCAATGGAGCGCTACGGCTACTGGATCGGCCTGACGGTCCTGATGTGGCTCCAGGCCGCCGCCGTATTCGCGGCGCTGCGGCGTAGTCCGGCCTTCCTGCGCATCCCGCTGTGGCTCCAGTCGAGCCTCGCGGCGCTGGCCGCCGCCGTCCCGACGACCTTCGAGGTCGCCTATGTGGAGGGGCTGCTCCGCGTCGGCGGGGTGCTGACGCCGCGATCGCTGATGGAAACCTACGGCAGTGTGGCCGTGATCGCGCTCGGCTTCTTCGTTCCGTTGATCCTGCTGCAGCATCGCCGCCGCAGGCCGACCCCAGCGCCCGTGGAGATCGTCAGCTTCGCCCGCAGCCTGCCGCCGGCGCTTACCGGCCCGATCATCGCGCTCAGCGCCGAAGACCACTACCTGCGCGTCCACACGGCGAGTGGCGACGCCCTGATCCATCACCGCTTCTCGGACGCCGTACGCGAACTCGGCGACGCCGGCGTCCAGACCCATCGGTCATGGTGGGTGGCGAAGGACGCGGTCGAGCGGGTCGAGCGTGACGGGGATCGCCATGTTCTCGTTCTTCGCGCCGACCTTCGCGTCCCGGTCAGCCGGACCTATGCCCTGGCCGTCCGTGAGGCCGGCCTGATCGCCTGATTTCCGCGAACGCCGTTCGCGAAGCGACTCGGGACGTCGCGAAAGCGCCTTTGCGTGGAGCCCCTCGCTCGCGTCATCAGCCCGCCGCCGGCGACCGCGCCGACGTCATGGAGACAGATGATGCGACTTCCCCTGCTTGCCGCCCTGACCTGGATGGCGACCGCCACGGCCGCGCTCGCCGCGCCGCCCTCCCCCGCGGACGACGTCGCCTTACGCCAGCTCGGCGCTGCGGCGGACGCGGCCTGGGACGCCAAGGATGCGGCCCGCATGGCTACCTACTACGCGACCGACGCGAGCCTGTGGGTCGGCGGCGCCGGCGGCGAGCAGCAAGGGCGCGAGAGCGTGCAGGCCTACTTCCAGCGGGCGTTCGCGGGCCGCGTCGGCGACCTGCGCCATGTGAGCGAGATCCGCAGCCTGCAACTCATCTCCCCCGACACCGCCTTCACGGACGTCCTGGTCCGAGTGGAGGCGCGCCAGGCCGACGGGACCTGGAAGGTCGTTCGCCGCTTCAACAACGTCTCGCTGGCCGCGCGGGAGGCCGGCGCCTGGAAGCTGCGCGTCGTCCGCGCCTATCCGATCGGATAGACCGTGGCGCGCAGACCGTGTCTCCTGGCCCCAGCAGGAGGCACGCGATGCGGCGATTCATTCTGGGCGCGGCGCTGGCGTTGGGCTGCGCAATGCCCGCGGTGGCGGCGGACGCGGAGGATGCCGCCATCGTGGCGCAAATCGAGCGCTTCTTCGGCGCGATGCGCGCCCAGGACACGGCGACCTTGAAGGCGATCCTGGTGGACGATGCCGCCCTGACTGCTCAGAGGGTTCGGCCTGAAGGCGTACAGTTGCGGCGCTACGTCGGCAGGGAATGGGCCGACAGCGTCGGTGGCCAGCCGGGTCTGGATGAGCGAGTATGGGATCCCCTGGTCATGCGCCGGGGCCCGATGGCCGTGGTCTGGGCGCCCTATGAGTTCCGCCTGAACGGCAAGACGACACACTGCGGCATCGACGTCTTCGACATGGTCAAGATCGAGGGCGCCTGGCGCATCGCCCACCTGATGTGGACCCAGGAGCCGGATGGCTGCGCCGAGCTGAAGGCGCCGCCGAAAAAGCGCTAGCCGCGCTTCGTCATCCAGAACGACGCGCCGTATAGGTCGACACCGTCCAGGGCGCCACGGCAGAGCGCCTGGCGCGCCTGGGCGCCCAGTTCAGCGTCCTGGCCCACGTACCAGCATGGGAACAGGACCTCGAACGCATCGCTGAACAGCAGGGCCGTGGCGAGCAGGTACTGCTCGTTCCAGAGCTGGCGAAGATGGCCGCTGATGTAGTCGTCCGGCAGGTAGATGTCGTGGACATGCACGATCACGCCCGGCCTCAGGCGCGGCAGGATCTCCAGGAAGAAGACCGTGACGTCCGAGCCCTGGAACGCCCGATGCGAGCTGTCCAGGAAGAAGACGTCGCCCGGCTGCAGTGCGTCGAACATCGCGGGATCGCACTGTTCCAGCGGCCGGCGGATCACCTCGTCGCAGAGGGTGTCCACGGCGTTCCGCGGCTCCGGGTCGATGGACGCCAGGCGCGTCCTGAGGCCGTACTTCGCGACCGCGCGGCGGGCGAACTTCGTCGAGACACCCGACCCGACCTCCACGAACCGCGCCGGGTCGTGCCGGCGAAGCATCTGGGTAAGCGCCATCCCGTCCAGGGCGGGAAACCAGACGTTGAACCAGAACGGCTCGAGGCTTTCGTAGGCCCCGCCCACGGGGATTTCGGCGAAATCGCCCTGGATCTGGGCCATCTCGCCGATGAACGCCGCATAGCGACCGCGCCCCTCGTCGAGCTTGGCCGCCAGCCCCGGGTGCGCCGGCCGGCCGGCGCCCCATCGGCTCCGCGCCGTGTAGTCGTAGTCCACCAGCTTGAAGGGGTGCAGGGCCCGCTCGGTGGAAAAGGTCAGGTCCGCCAGCGGGGCCACCGGCAAGGCGCGCACGTCCCGCAGACGCACGGCCGAGGCATGGGCTTCGGCGGCCTCGCCCGCCAGCCCGGCTTCGCGCAGCGCGACCGCCAGGTCGTTCCAGACCACCTCCAGCCCTGGCGCCTGCCGCGCCGCCGCCCGCAGATGCTCCAGCGCCTCCACGCTACGGCCCAGTTTCCAGCGCGTGATCCCCAGGAGACGCAAGGCGATCGCGTTCGCGGGCGCTTCGGCCAGCACGTCGAGGAAGATCAGTTCGGCGAGGTTCAGCAGGTGGCAGCGCAGCCGGTCGTAGCCGATCTGCAGCCGGGCCTCGATCGACGCGCCCGCCTGCGGCCCGCTCATGCGCCGCCGACCAGCGCCAGCCACTCATCCTCGGTCAGCACCTGGATGCCGAGTTCGGCCGCGGTCTTCAGCTTCGAGCCCGCGCCCGGGCCGGCGACCACCAGGTCGGTCTTCTTCGACACCGAGCCCGAGACCTTAGCCCCCAGCCGTTCGGCCTGCGCCTTGGCCTCGTCGCGGGTCATGCGCTCCAGGCTGCCGGTGAAGACCACCGTCTTGCCCGCCACGGCGGTGTCGGTCTTGGGCTTCGCGGCGTCCTGGATCGTAAGCTGGTCCTTCAGATCCTGGACCATCGCCCGATTGTGGTCCTCGGCGAAGAAGGCGGCCGCCGCCTCGATCACCGCGTCCCCGATCTGGTCCATGGCGTCGAGTTCCTCGACCGCCTCGGGATCGCGGGTCGCGACCTTGTCCATGGCCGCGAGGAAGGCGTCCGCCGAGCCGTAGCCGCGGGCCATCACGGTGGCGGTGGTCTCGCCGATGTGACGGATCCCGAGCCCATAGATGAATCGATCCAGCGCGATCGCCCTCCGCGCCTCGATGCCGGCGAGCAGATTGCCGACGCTGGTCTCGCCCATCCGCTCCATGGCCAGCAGATCGTCGCGCTTCTCGTGCAGGCGGAATATGTCAGCCGGCGACCTTAGCCACCCGCGCTCGGAAAAGGCGGTGAGCTGCTTTTCGCCCAGGCCCTCGATGTCGAACGCCCGGCGGGAGACGAAATGTCGAAGATGCGCCAGCTTCTGGAACGGGCAGGCGAACTCCCCCGAGCAGCGCCGCACCACGGTCTCCGCGCCCGAGGCCGTGGTTTCACGGACTACCTCGGTCTCCAGCGGGCAAGGGCAGCGGTGGGGAAACGCGTAGGGCGCGGGTTCGGGCTGCGGCCGTTCCTCAGGGACCACCCGCAGGATCTGCGGGATCACATCGCCGGCCCGTTGCAGGACGACGGTGTCGCCGATCCGCACGTCCAGGCGAGCGATCTCGTCGGCGTTGTGCAGGGTCGCGTTGGTGACCACGACGCCGCCCACCGTGACCGGCCTCAGCCGCGCCACCGGCGTCAGGGCGCCCGTCCTGCCCACCTGGATGTCGATGGCCTCCAGCACCGTGCGCGCCTGCTCGGCCGGGAACTTGCGCGCGATCCCCCAACGCGGCGCGCGCGAGACGAAGCCCAGGCGCTGCTGCCAGTCCAGCCGATCGACCTTGTAGACCACCCCGTCGATATCGAAGCCCAGGTGCGGCCGGGCCTGCTCCATGCGGGCGTAGACAGCGAGCAGCCCCTCGGGTCCGACCACCCGCTCGGACTGCGGCGTCACCGGGAAGCCCCAGGTGCGAAGGCGCTCCAGCGCGCCCCACTGGGTCTCGGCGAATGGCGCGCTGATGTAGCCCCAGGCGTAGGCGAAGAAGCGCAGCGGGCGCTGGGCCGTGACCTTCGGATCGATCTGGCGAAGCGAGCCGGCGGCGGCGTTGCGCGGATTGGCGTAGGTCTTCTGCCCCGCGGCCTCTGCGGCCGCGTTCAGGGCCGCGAACTCCGCATGTCCAAGATAGATCTCGCCCCGGATCTCGATCACGTCCGGATGGCCATCCCCCTTCAGGCGCTTTGGGATCTCCGGGATCGTCGAGACATTGGCGGTCACGTCCTCCCCCACCCGACCGTCGCCGCGCGTGGCGGCCCGGACCAGGACGCCGCGCTCGTAGCGGATCGAGCACGAGAGACCGTCGATCTTCGGCTCGGCCGTATAGGCGACCGCCTCGTCGAGCTTCAGGAATCGGCGAACGCGGGCGTCGAACTCGATCGCGTCCTCGTCCGAGAACGCATTGTCGAGCGACAGCATCGGCACGCCGTGCTCGACCGGCGCGAATTGCTCGGACCGCGCCGCCCCTACGCGCAGGCTGGGAGAATTGTCCCGCACCAGATGCGGAAACATCTCCTCGATCTCGGTATTCCGGCGCTTGAGACGATCGTATTCCGCGTCCGAGATCGAGGGCTCGTCCTGCTGGTAGTAGCGGATGTCATGCGCCGCGAGCTCGTCGGCGAGCCACGTCAGCTCCTCCAGCGCCTCGGCTTCGGTGAGCGTCGGGACGGGCTTGGACGAGCGGGAATCCATCCGAACGAAGCTAGCCGATATCGCGTCGCGTCTCGACCCACGTGCGCAGCGCCGCGGCGGGAACATCGGCGGGATCCGCGGTCAGCCGCCGCTCGGCCCACAGCTCCAGCGCCTCCAGGATCGCGCGACGCTCCTCCTCGGGCCAGGCCTCGAAACGGGCATGGTCGAGCTTGGGCAGGATCACGAACGCGTCCGACACCGCGCCGGCGCCAAAGGCCGGTTCGAGCAGCATCACCGCAAGGAACCGCGACAGGGCGAACTTGAAGGTGGGGGTCCCGCCGACGGTGCTGATCGCGCGATAGACCAGCATGTCGAGATCCGCCGGCGAGAGCCGATCCATGCCCGCCGCGAGCAGGCCCTCGATCCACTCGCGGCGATCGGGCGCCACATTCACCCGACCATGGAGCCGCAGGTCGTGGGGCTGGTCTCCGAACGCAGCGCCCAGGCGCGCCAGGACGACTTCCGGCTCCTGCACCTCAGGCGCCGATCAGGGCGCGGGCGGCCGCGCGGGCGGCGTCGGTGATCTGCGCGCCGGCGAGCATGCGCGCGATCTCTTCCTCGCGGTCGGCCGGGCTCAGCACCTCGACCGCGGTCCGGATGCGTTCGGAATCGCCCGCCTTGGTGATGCGCCAGTGAGCCTCCGCACGGGCGGCCACCTGGGGACTGTGGGTCACCACCAGCACCTGGGCGCCCATACGCCCGTCCCTGGGCGCGGCGAGGCGCTTCAGGCGCAAGCCCACGGCGTCCGCCACGGCGCCGCCGACGCCCTGGTCCACCTCGTCAAAGATCATCAGCGGCTGGGGTCCAGAGCCGCGGCCGGCCAGGGCCGCCTTCAGCGCCAGGGCGAAACGCGCCAGCTCGCCCCCCGAGGCGATGGCGCCCAGATCGCCGAACGGCGCGCCGGGGTTGGTGGCGATCTCGAACGCCACACGATCGAGCCCTGAAGAGCCGGCGCGGTCTTCGCCCAGGGGCTCGACGGCGACGCGGAAGCGCGCCTTCTCCAGCTTGAGCGGGGCGAGCTCCGCCATCACCGCGGTCGCCAGGCGCTCGCCAGCCGCGCGTCGGGCTTCGGTCAGGGCGGCGGCGGCGGCCAGGTAGCCGGCGCGCGCCGAAGTCACCTCAGCCTCGGCGGCCTTCAACGAGTCCTCGGCGGACTCCACGGCGCGAAGCCGCTCGGCGAAGCGGACACGAAGGACGGGAAGCTCTTCCACGGCGACGTTCAGCTTGCGGGCGAGGCCGCGAAGGTCGAACAGCCGTTCCTCGGTCTTCTCCAGCCGGTCGGGCTCGAAGTCGAAAGCCGAGGCGGCGGAATCGACGGCGGCCTCGGCCTCCCCGGCCTCGACAAGCACGCGGTCCAGCGCTTCGGAAGCCGCCGCCAGGCGGGTCACGGCGGCGCCATCGGCCGCGGCGCCTGCCGTCACCGCCCGCTCGCGGGCGCGTTCGAGCGCGCGGATCGCCGAGGCTACGCGGGCGCCAAGGCCGTCGAACACGTCCCGCGCGCTGGCGATATCGGCGAGGGCCTTCTCGGCCGCCCCCAGGATCGCCCGTTGCTCCGCCAGCTCGGTCTCCTCGCCCTCGCGCGGATCGAGACGGTCGAGTTCGGACAAGCGGAACGTGAGCTCCTCGATCTCCGCGGCGGAACGCGCAGCCTCGGCCCGCAGGGCGTCCGCCCGTTCCCGCGCCTGCCGCCAGGCCCTCCAGGCCTCCGCCACCACGCCCGACTGGCGCGCCAGATCGCCATAGGCGTCGAGGAGCGGACGGTGGGTGCGCGCGTCGAGCAGTCCGACCGTCTCATGCTGGCCGTGCACTTCCAGCAGCGCCTCGCCCAGCTCCTTCAGGACACCGACGCCGGTCGCCTGGTCGTTCACGAAGGCCCGGCTGCGACCGTCGGCGCTGAGCGTGCGACGGAGCACAAGATCCTCGTCGCGGGCGTAGGCGAGCCCCTTCTCTTCCAGGAGATCCCACACGGAATGGTCGGGGGACGGCGCGAAGACCGCCGTGGCCATGGCCTGGGCGGCGCCCCGGCGCACCAGGCCCGCATCGCCGCGCGCCCCGGTCGCCAAGCCAAGGGCGTCAAGGATGATCGACTTGCCGGCCCCGGTCTCGCCGGTGAGCGCGGTAAGGCCCGGCCCGATGGACAGGTCCAGGGCCTCGATCAGCACAATGTCCCGGATCTGCAGGCCGATCAGCATCGTCTTGGAAGATCGTACGGAATCGGCTGCGGTTGAAGGGGCGCGGACAGGGTTTGTTCCGCCCGCCCCTACTTCGGCTCGGGAACGGTGGCGCTGGCGTCGGACGCCGGCGTCGGGTCCTTGCCGCCGCCCATGGGCCAGCTGAACAGCTTGCGCTTCTTCGTGCGCTTGCTGGCCGCAACCGCCGCGTTGGGATCCTCGGCCTGCGGCGGCTCAAGGGTGCGCTGCTTGTCGCGCGTGAACGGCAGTCGCAGGATTCCGCGCCCGCCGTCGGCCTTCGGCTCCACGGCCGGCCGCAGCCCCTTCGAGGTCAGCAGCCTGTAGGCATCGGCATACCAGGGATCGCCCGGATAGTTGTAGCCGAGCACTGCGCCGTTGCGCTTGGCCTCCTCGACCAGGCCGAGGGTCAGGTAGCCCTCCACCAGGCGGTGCAACGCCTCCGGCGTGTGGCTGGTCGTCTGATAGCGGTCGATGACCGTCTTGAACCGGCCGACCGCGGCCAGCGTGTCGCCGTTTCGCAGATACCAGCGGCCGATGGTCATTTCCTTGCCGGCCAGCTGGTCGTTGACCATGTCGATCTTCAGGCGCGCGTCAGCGGCGTATTCCGTCCGCGGGTAGCGCTGGACCACGTCACGCAGGGCCGCCAGCGCCTGGCCGGTGGCGGCCTGGTCGCGGTTCACGTCGACGATCTGTTCGAAGTAGCAGATGGCCTTGATGTAGTGGGCGTAGGCGGCCGTCGGATTGCCGGGATACAGCGAAATGAAGCGGTCCGCATCGCCGATCGCCTCGGCGTAGTCGTTGCCCTGGTAGTGGGCGTAGGCCTGCATCAGGATCGCGCGGCGCGACCACTCCGAATAGGGGTGCTGGCGCTCCACTTCCTGGAAGTAGTTCACCGCCTGGTTCCACTGGCGCCGGTCCAGCCGGTCCGCGCCGGTGGCGTACAGCAGCTCCACCGGCCGTTCCTCGTAGGCGAGGCGCGGCTTGTCCTTCTTGTTGCTGGCGCAGGCGGACAGGGCGAGAGCGCAGGTGGTGGCGACAAGGACCACCCGGGTAGCAGTTCGGACCGAAGACACCTTCACCTCAAGACCAACGCGCGCGCCCCCACGCGGGAGAGTCGCTTCTACACCACCGACTGTGGCGAGCAAACGGCAGGCGGCGAAAGCTAGAGCGTCTCCCTCAGGCCCTCGACCTCCTCGGCGTGGGTCTTGGCGCGCAAGGCGACGCCGATCTGATCAGCCACCATTTCCGTCAATGTCGGCAGCTCGGACCGGTCGACGCGGTGGCTGTCGCCCCAGAGGTCGGCCCGCATCAGCGCCTTGGGGCAGTGCAGATAGGCCTCTCGGACCGTGATCCGCAGCAGCGACTTCGGGACCTTGCCGAACTCCGCGAAGGTGGCCGCCAGCGCGTCGTCGACCACGAGCTCGGCCGGCCCGTTCACCCGATAGATGTCGTCGACGCCGGGGATCATGAACATCAGCCCGACCTCTCCCGACCCGTCGGCGATGTTACGCAGCGAATCCAGGCGGTTGTTGCCCGGCCGGTCCGGCATCAGCAGGCTCTTCCCGTCTTCCGAGACGCGGATGAAGCCCGGCCCCCCGCCCCGCGGCGAGACGTCGACAGTCCCGTTCGACCCGACGGTCGCCAGGGCCGCGAAGGGCGAGAGCGCGATGAAGCGACGACCGTGCGGGTCCACGTGGTCCAGGCACTTGGCCACCGTCACCGGGTGCGGCGGCGTGTAGAGCGTATCCAGTTGGGCGGCGGCGTCAGTGGGCATCAGCAGGTCTCCCTGCCGCGCATTAGCTCATTCTTGCAAACGACTCGCAAGAACTTAGACGGCCTCGCGCAGGTCCTCGGCGAGGGTGACCACACGCCAGGCGTCCGGCCGGGCCAGGAGGGCGCGGACCAGGGCGTTGTTCAGGCCGTGGCCGGCCAGCACGCCCTCGAAGCGGCCCAGGATCGGAGCGCCGAGCACGTAGAGGTCGCCGATGGCGTCCAGGGCCTTGTGGCGCACGAACTCGTCCGGACGGCGCAGGCCTTCCGGGTTCAGCACCCGGTCGCCGTCGATGACGACGCAGTTCTCCATCGACCCGCCGCGGGCGAGCCCCATGGCGCGCAGGGCTTCGACCTCGCGGAGGAAGCCGAAGGTCCGGCAATCGGCGAGCTCGTCACGGAACGCCTGCTCGTCCATCGCCATGTCGATGGCCTGGCGGCCGATCGCGGCGGTGTCGAAGCGGATCTCGAACGCGACCTCGAACCCATCGGCCGGCTTCAGCGCCGCGCGCTTGTCGCCCTCGACGACCTCGACGGTCTTCAGGATCTCGATGAAGCGGCGGGGCGCCTCCTGCGGCCGCAGTCCGGCACGGTCCAGCAGCCGCACGAAGGCCACCGACGACCCGTCCATGATCGGCATCTCGGGCCCGTCGAGCTCGACCACCGCGTTGTCGACGCCCAGCATGGCGAAGGCGGCCATCAGGTGTTCGATCGTGGAGACCGTGACGCCGTCGGCGTTGCCGATGACGGTGCCGAGCTGGGTCTTGCAGACCGCCTCGCCGGTCACCCGAATCTGATTGTCGCGATCGCGGACATCGGTGCGCACGAAGGTGATCCCCGCATCCGCGCCCGCCGGGCGCACGGAGACGCGGGTGTATTCCCCCGTGTGGACGCCGACGCCGGCGAACAGCGCCGGAGATCTGACGGTGTGTTGGAACCCGGCCAAAGGTAGACCTTCCTGCGATACGCGGCGCGTTGCCGACCCTCGCCCCCAACGCGCTGGCTAAGCCGCTTGATGCAACGCAGCAAAGCACTTCGTGTTTCGCAATGTTTCGGTTCACCCTGCGTTAACAGAACGCGCCGGATCGCCTTTGATTTTCCGTGCTTTTCCAGTGTGGCGCCAACGGCTCACACGGCGGGATAAAGCTGGTCTCCGGCGAGATTCCGAGCGCGGTCCAGGACACGGACACGAACGGTGCGGCCAAGGCCAGCGAGGCAGTTGGCCAGCCGCCTCGCCTGGGCTTCGGCGCGGGCGCCTGAGCGAAACACCAAGGGCTCGAAACCCGCGCAGAACACGGCCCAGCCGTCGGCCAATGGCGAGACCCAGATGATGCGCTGACCACTCATGGAAAACCTCCCGGAGATGGCTCCGGGAGGATTCCTAGCAGGTGACGCCCGCCGTCAGGGTGACGATTTCGCGACGATTAGTTGGCGAGGCGTCGCAGGAACGACGGGATCTCCAGATCCTCGTTCTGGTCGGCCTCGTCCGCCGGGAGTTGGGCCTCCAGCGGCTGGGCGCCGCCACGGACCGGCGCGGCCGTGGCGCGTGCGACGGGCTGGGGAGCGGGCGCGGCGGCCGGCGTCGAGTCGTAGCGCGGCCGGCCTCCGAAGATGCTGAGGAACCCGCCCCGCGGCTTGCGCGGCTCGAAGGCCGGCTCGGCGAACAGGGGCGCGTCGCCTTCCTCGGCGACTTCAGGGTCGACGATCCGCGCCACAGGCGCGACCGGCGCGGCTTCTGCAACGACGGGTTCCGGCGCGGGGGCCGAGAAGATGTCCGGCTGTTCCTCCTCGCGCGCCAAGGCCTCGGGCTCCGCCGCCTCGGCGGCCACGGGCTCGGCGACCGGCTGCGCGGCGGCTTCGGCGGCGCGCGGCGTCACCGCGGCGCGCAGCGGTTCCACCTGGAGCGACCGGCGCTCCAGTTTCGGCTCGATGGCGGCGATCGAGGCGCCGTCCATGCCGGTGGCGACGACCGACACCCGGACCTTGCCGTCCAGCGTGGGATCGAAGGCGGCGCCGAAGATGATGTTGGCTTCCGGGTCGACCTGCTCGGCGATGGCGTTGGCCGCCTCGTCGACTTCCAGCAGGGTCATGTCCAGGCCGCCGGTCACATTGACCAGCACGGCCTTGGCGCCCTTCAGCGAGACTTCGTCCAGCAGCGGGTTCTGGATCGCGTTCTGGGCGGCCATCAGCGCACGGTCGTCGCCGGCCGCCTCGCCCGTGCCCATCATCGCCTTGCCCATCTCGGTCATGACCGTGCGGACGTCGGCGAAGTCGAGGTTGATCAGGCCCGGCAGCACCATCAGGTCGGTGATCGAGCGCACGCCCGAGTGCAGGACCTGGTCGGCCATGCCGAAGGCTTCGGCGAAGGTGGTCCGCTCGTTGGCGACGCGGAACAGATTCTGGTTCGGGATGACGATCAGGGTGTCGACGTAGCGCTGCAGCTCGCTGATGCCCGAGTCCGCCAGGCGCATCCGGTGACGGCCTTCGAAGTGGAACGGCTTGGTCACCACACCCACGGTCAGGATGCCGCGTTCGCGGGCGCACTTGGCGATGATCGGGGCCGCGCCGGTGCCGGTGCCGCCGCCCATGCCGGCGGTGATGAAGACCATGTGGGCGCCGTCGAGGTGCTCGCCGATCTCCGGGATGCTTTCCTCGGCCGCGCTCATGCCGACCTCGGGATGGGCGCCGGCGCCGAGGCCCTGCGTCACCTGTACGCCGAGCTGGATGCGGCGATCGGTCTTGGCGAACTGGAGCTGCTGGGCGTCGGTGTTGCCGACGACGAACTCAACGCCCTCCAGGCCGGCCTCGATCATGTTGTTGACCGCGTTGCCGCCGGCCCCGCCGATGCCGAACACAACGATGCGAGGCTTGAGTTCGGTAGCGCGAGGCGCCGACAAAGAGATGGCCATTGGACGTCCTGTCCTTCCCGGATTTGCGGTCTGTCGCCCCTGGCGTCCCCTTGCCCGAAGCGCCCGAGTAACGATGCGTTAAGTACGCGCCCACACCGTTAATCGAGGGTTAACCGCATACTGTGAGTCGGGACGGGTTCGAGCTTCGCCGGACAAGTTTTTCGAGACTGTCCCCAAGGAAAGCGAAGCGAATCGACAGTAACGCTGCGGCATCGGGACTCACGCTCCGGCCAGCCGGTCGTCAACCCCCGCCGCTCATAGACCCAGGGCGCGACGGACCTCCCGCCAGTCCACCAGCTTGAAGTTCTGGCGCGCGCCGGCCGGTCCCTCGTCCACGTCGTCCTGCATGACGACCAGACCCTCGGGGAAGCCGCCGACCACGCCGCCGAGCGCGGCGACGCCGTCGGTGCCCGTGACCGCGTCGACCCCATTGGCGGCGATCACGCTGAAGCGGCCGCGATAGAGGGGCTCCGCGCCATCGACCTTCCACACCGCGAAGGCCGAATCACCCTGGCTGGACGCGATGAGCCAGGCGCCGGCCGCGTCCTCGATGAGCGCCAGTCCTTCGACGTCGGGCGTCAGCATCGCGCTCGGAGCCTTCGCGAACAGCTCACCCTTCGCCGGGCCCGCGCCCAGGTCGAACCGCCAGACTCCGGCGCCCTCCTCGCCCAGGTAGAGACGGCCCCGCGCCTCGTCGGCGACACAGCCTTCGGGCTGGGTCGGCACGGCGAACCGGCGCTCCTCCGCGACCGCCGGCTTTCCATCCGGCCCCATGGCGACGCGGAGCTGCCGCACCTGCCCGTCGGTCCCGTTCACGATCACCAGAAAGTCGTCGCCCCGGCGCGCCATGCACAGGCCATAGGGCTCGGCCAGAGCCACCGGGATCGCGGCCCAGAACTCCAGCTTCAGCGTGGCCGGGTCGAGCAGGAACAGCGCCGCCCCCGCGCCGGGCCGTCCACGGTCGGACGCCGCCACCAGGACGCGTGCGCCCTGCGGCGTCGCGAAGCCTTCGCGAAGGTCCACGTTGTTGGGCAGACCGCCGGGCAGATACTGCGTCTGCCGACCGGCGAGGTCATAGACGTAGAGGCCGGACTTCTTGTCGGTGCCGATGATGACGCCGCGGGTCCGGTCGGCGGGATCGGTCCAGATGGCCGGGTCATCGGCGGCGTCGGCCGCAGTGGTCCCCACGGGCGGGGTTTCGGCGGCGGCGACGACCGGCGTTCCCGCGCCGACCGCCATCTTCGGCGAGTCTGAAACTGCCTCGAATGAAGCACAGGAACTTAGAAGTAACGCGGCGCTAGCGAGCGTCACAAAACTGTCGCTTAACTGCCTACGAAACATCACTGGCTCCCGAAGTGCTCTGAAACTAATCCGCAGTCCCGAATAGGCGTGGCCGAGTTCTCTCGTCAATCGGCCCAACTCGGGGATAGATCATGAAAAAGACGGCGCTCTTCGCCGTGGCGTCCATGGCGACGCTGCTGGCCGCTGCTCAGGCCCGGGCCGCGGATGCGGTCGCCGACGCCGAGGCCGACCGCACCAAGACGGTCGAGGAACTGGTGGTCACCGGCGAGATCACGTTCCGTAACCGCACGGACGAGGCGGCGCCGACGCTCTCGTACGACCTGGAATACTTCCAGCGCTTCGAACCGCTGACCGCGGGCGACGCCATGAAGCGCGTTCCCAGCGTGGCGTTCCTGTCGGACGTCCTGGAGTCGGACGGCGCTCGTCTGCGCGGCCTCGACCCCGGCTACACCCAGATCCTGATCAACGGCGAGCGGGTGCCGGGCGCCGGTGTCGACCGATCGTTCTTCGTCGACCGCATCCCCGCCGAGCTGATCGAGCGGGTCGAGGTGGTCCGCTCATCCTCGGCCAATCGCAGCGGCGACGCCATGGCGGGCGCGCTCAACATCGTCCTGCGCGACGGCTACACCTTTGACGGCGGCTACGTCCGGGCCGGCGCCCTCATGTTCAGCGACGACCGCGTCCGCGAAACTGTCGGTGGCGTCTTCTCCGCTCCTGTCGGGCCTGGCCGCATGGTGATCGGGGCCAACTACCAGGGACGCCGCAACCCGAAACAGAAGTTCAGCCAACGCTTCGACGAGCCGGGCGGCACGCTCGATAACATCGAGATCCAGTCGGACAAGCGCAACGGCGAGGACTACTCGCTGAACGCCAGCTACGACGTGCAGATGGAGGACTCGACGCTCAAGCTGTCGGGCTACTTCGTCCGCACCGACCGCCTGGAGGATGAGGATTCCTACGAGTACCGCGGCGGGCGCGTCGGCGACGCTGACTTCCTCACCTACAACGACAACAACGTCGACATCCAGACCGACAACTGGGCGCTTCAGGCCAAGTACGAACGGAACATGGCGGGCGGCAAGACCCGGTTCAAGCTGGGCTACGCCGAGCTGAGCGATGACCAGGACGAGATCGAGGAGGAGTACGAATACCTCCGCGACACCCGCCCCTTCCCTGACGACGACCGCTTCACGGGCGACCTCACCCGCACGCGGTTGAAGGACAAGGAGGTTTCCGGGGAGCTGTCGCACAAGCGGGACATCGGCGCCGCGAAGCTGGAGTTCGGCGTCCAGGCTTCGGAAAAGAACCGCGACACCGACATCTCAGCGGTTCGCAACCGGGTCACCATCCCGAACCCGCCTGCTACCCGGCCCGCGCTTGGCGCCTACGGCCCGCTGGTCGCCGTCGTCGGTGGCCTGAACGCCATCGAGGAGCGCCGGATCGACCCGTTCGTCATGGTGTCAGGCGGCGACGGCCCGATGGTCTGGGAGGCCGGCCTGCGCTGGGAAAACACCGACACCACCATCGAGGACGCCACGGCCCCCGCCGCCTCGCGAAAGGTCGACAACGACTACAGCTTCCTGCTGCCCTCGGCGCACCTGCGCTGGAACCTGAGCGCCGACGACCGGGTCAAGGTGTCGGTGGCGCGCACCGTCCGTCGGCCGAACTTCGACTTCCTGTCTCCCGCCCTGCTCGAGGCCGAGCTGGGCGACAACGACCTGCTCGGCAATCCGAACCTGAAGCCCGAGACGGCCTGGGGCATCGACGTGGGCTTCGAGCGCCGCCTCGGCTCGCGCGGCGTCGCGGGCGTCAACGTCTTCTACCGGGACGTGAAGGACCTCATCGAAGTCGCCAGCACCGGCCAGGTGGGCAGCGAGGGCGCCGGCACGTTCGTGCTCCAGCCGCGCAACACCGGTGACGGCTCGGTCTGGGGTGTCGAGTTCGACCTCTCCACCTCGCTGTCGGCCTTCGGGTTGGACGACACCGGCGTGTTCCTGAACTACTCGTGGCTGGACAGCGACGTGGACGACGAGTTCGGTTCGCGGCGGTTCAACGACCAGGCCAAGTACGTCTTCAACGTCGGCTTCATCCAGGACCTGCCGGACTGGGCCGCCGCCTTCGGCGCCACCTACCGCAAGCAGGGCAAGGCCTTCGGCCGCGTGGTCGGCGAGGAGGTCACCACCACCTACGGCGCCGACCTGGAGATCTTCGTCGAGAAGCGGTTCGGCGAGCGCTACGTCGTCCGCCTGACGGGCACGAACCTGCTCGACAGCAAGAAGAAGGAAACCTTCAACAAGTTCACGACCATCGCCGACCAGCGCTCGCGCGACTTCGACGAGTACGAGCTCGAGCGGGAAGAGGCCGGGCCGGTCTTCCAGCTCGTCGCTAGGGCGACGTTCTGAGTCGGCCTGCGACGGGGGCCGAGCGTCGCCACGGCCCCCCGTCGCCAGGTCTGACCGCTACAGATTGTCCCGCAGCCAGGCGGCCGCCTTGGCGACCGGGTTGGCGCGCGGGTCGAGCGGCTCGCGGCGCAGCTTCGACGAGGCGAGCTGCTTGGGCGAGACGGCTTCGCGCGGGCCGAAGGCGGCACGGTGCAGGATGCCAGCCGCGGCCGTGAAGGCCGGGCCCGAGGCGGCGTCGGCCAGGTGCGGCACGCGGCGCGGACGGCCCAGGCGCACCGGACGGTCGAACACCCGCACCGCCACTTCGCGGACGCCGGCGAGCTGGCTCGCGCCGCCGGTCAGGACCAGGCCCGCGCCCGGCTCGATGGGCGCGCCGGCCGACTTCAGCCGATCGCGCAGCAGTTCCAGCGTCTCTTCCACGCGGGGGGCGATGATCCCCTTCAGCAGGCTGCGGGGCGCCACGACCGGACCGGCGCCCGGATCGTCGCCGCGCGGCGGGGCCTCGATCATCTCGCGGTCCTCGTTGGCCGAGGCGATGGCCGAGCCGTGCAGGGTCTTGATCCGCTCGGCGCCGGCGATGGAGGTGGAAAGGCCGCGGGCGATGTCCTGTGTCACGTGATGGCCGCCGACCGGCACCGTCTCCACATGCACCAGGCTGCCGCCCCGGAACACCGAGGCCGAGGTCGAGCCACCGCCCATGTCGATGCAGACGGACCCGAGGTCCATCTCGTCCTCCTCCAGCGCGGCGAGCGCGGACACGAACGGCGCGGCAACGACGCCTTCGAGCTGGAGGTGGGCCCGCTCGACACACGCGCCCAGGGTGTTGAAGACCGTCTCGGCGACCGAGACCACCAGCAGTTCGACGCCCAGGGTCTTGCCGAACATCGCGCGGGGGTCGCGCACGCCGCCCTGGCCATCGACCGCCCAGGCGATCGGCACGATGTGGATCGCACGGCGACCCGGCAGCTTGATCTGCGC
The DNA here is from genome assembly GCF_003254525.1 of Phenylobacterium kunshanense. Taxonomy (GTDB): domain Bacteria; phylum Pseudomonadota; class Alphaproteobacteria; order Caulobacterales; family Caulobacteraceae; genus Phenylobacterium; species Phenylobacterium kunshanense. The sequence continues at coordinate 281,396 of NZ_QFYS01000003.1, read as the reverse complement.
CAGCGCGTTCTGGATGGCGCGCACGAGGTCGTTGTCCGCGATCGGGCGGGCGCCGATGGAGACGCGGCCCTGCACCCGGCTGGACGTGAGCTGTCCACCGGCGGTGGAGATGGTCACGCCCTGCACGTTCACGCCGGCGACGTTCTCGGCGCGCTCGACCGCCTGGGCTATGGCCGCGGAGGCCTCATCCAGATCCACGATCGCGCCGCCCCGGACGCCCCGCGACTGCACATAGCCGACACCGCAGGTGGTGAGGGTCCGGTCGCCACGCCGGACGCCGTCCGGTTTCATGATGAAGCAGGCCACCTTCGAGGCGCCGAGGTCCACCGCGGCCACCACCTTCGGCGGCGCGAGGGCGGCCTTCAGCCCTTCGCGGCTGTCCTTCTTCGCGGCTTCGGCCTTCGGGCGGGCGGCGGTCTTGAGCATGCGGCGGACTCTTGTTGTTCGTTACACCCCGCTGGCGAGCGGCTCGCCGGGCGGAGTGGTGGTGGCGGCAGTGACCGGCGCGCGAGGCCGGACGGCTACGACGTCGGGATTGCGGAGATCGATGCGCTCGAAACCCAGCTCGAGGATCCGCGAGCGCAGGTCGAGTTGCTCAAGCTGGATCAGCGCCTGCTCTTCGTCGACAGCCGGAAGCTGGATCAGCGAACCGTCCTTCAGGCGCAGATCCCAGCGGCGGTCGTCGACACGCACCAGGGCTTCCATGCGCGCCATCAACTTCGGCCGCTGGGCCAGGACCGGCAGGATCTCGCCGGCATGGCGGTCGCCGCCCGCGCCCACCACGAGAGGCAGGCCGGTGAAGCGCGCCGGATCGGCCTCGGGGATGCGCCGGCCCTTGTCGTCGATGACCACGCTCCGGCCGTTGTGCTGCCAGACGGCGAGCTGGCGGCGCTCCTTCACCGAGATCATCAGGGTGTCGGGCAGAAGGCGGACGACTCGCGCCTCCTCCACCCAGCCCACCTGCTCCACCCGGGCGCGCAGAGCCTCCAGGTCCATGCCCAGCAGAGGCGCGTCCTTGTACACGCCCGCGGCGCGGACGATGTCCGGGGTCGCCATCTCCGACGCGCCCTGCACGTGGACCGAGGTCAGCCGGAAGCCGGCTTCACCGAACTTGCCATCGACCGTGGACCCGATCACGTGGGCCAGCTCAGCGCCTCGCTCGCCCGTCGTCAGGACGGCGGCCAGCGCCACGGTGATGACCCCGGCGGCGATGAGAAGAGTCTGTTTCGGGGAGAGCCGGAGGCCGCCGCCGCCCGCCTCCGCCGCCTTCGGGCGCCTGGCCGGACTAGCGGGCGCCTTGGCCCGAGGTTTCGCCGCGACTCGCGATCCCCCCCGCTCCGCCGCGGGCATAAGCGTCCTCCACAATCCAGAGCACCAACCGGTCGAAATCCACCCCGCCCGCCGCGGCCTGCTCAGGAACCAGAGACGTGGGCGTCATGCCGGGCTGGGTGTTGACCTCCAGTAGGACCAAAACGTCGTTAACATCGTCATAACGGAGGTCCGACCTGGTAACGCCTCGGCAACCTAGGGCGGCGTGCGCCATCTCGGAAAGTTTCTTCGCCTTTTCAATCGCATGAAGCGGAATTCGGGCGGGCACGATGTGCTCGGAGCCGCCTTCCCCGTACTTGGCCTCGTAGTCGTAGAAGGCGGTTTTCGGCACGATCTCGGTAACGGTCATGGCCTTGCCGTCCATGACGCCCACCGCCAGCTCCAGGCCGGCGATGTAGGGCTCGACCATGACCTCCTCGCCGAAGGTCCAGCCGGGGGCCACGACCTCCTGCGGCGGGCGATTCGCGCCATCGAAGACCAGGAACACGCCGACCGACGATCCTTCCGCGTTGGGCTTCACCACGTAGGGCGGCGGCAGCACGTGGTCACGGGCCACGTCGAACCGGTTGAAGAGCCCCCCGCCCGGCACGGCGACGCCGGCCGCCGCCAGCACCGCCTTGGCCTTGGCCTTGTCCATGGCGAGCGCCGAGGCCAGCACGCCGCAATGGGTGTAGGGCACGCCCAGGGTCTCCAGCACGCCCTGGACGCAGCCGTCCTCACCCCAGGCGCCATGAAGGGCGTTGAAGCAGACGTCCGGCTTAAGGCGCGTCAGGACCTCGGCAATGTCTCGGCCGGCGTCGACTCGGCTGACCTGGGCCCCCAGCCGCTCCAGGGCGTCGGCGCATTCGCGGCCCGATACGAGGCTCACCTCGCGCTCGGAAGACAGCCCGCCCATGAGGACGGCGATGTGGTGTCCGGAAAGGGGGGCGGCCATGGGCGACTCGATGCAGCGGGGAGAACGACCCCCGCCGGGTGGCGGACGGGCCGCCTTGGGTCAAGTCAGCTTTCGATGCAGCTTCGACGCAGCCCAGAAGATCGCGGCCAATCCGCAGCCCGCGGCGATGCCGGCCATGAGGTCATGCACGACGGTCAGGCCGAAGGTGGCCAGCAGGACGACCGCAGCGCGCCAGTTCCGCAGCAGGCTGGCGAACTCTTCCTTCTCCGCCATGTTCCAGGCGACCACCACGAGCAGGCCCGCGAGGGCGGCCAGCGGCACATAGCTGGCCAGGGGCGCCGCCAGCATCATGAACGCCAGCAGGAACGCCGCATGCAGCATGCCGGCGATGGGGGTGTGGGCGCCGGCGCGGATATTGGTGGCCGTCCGGGCGATCGTGCCGGTCACCGCGATGCCGCCGAAGATCGCCGAAGCGACATTGGCGAGGCCCTGGGCGACCAGTTCCATGTTCGAGCGGTGGACGCGGCCGGTCATGCCATCGGCGACCTTGGCCGACAGCAGGCTCTCGAGCCCGCCCAGGAGCGTAAACGACAGCGCGGCCGGGAAGATCGCCACCAGCAGGTCGAGAGAGACCGTCGGCAGCTTTGGAGCCGGCAGGCCGCTGGGGATGCCGCCGAAGCGGCTGCCGATGGTCTCGACCGGCATGTGGATCAGGGTGGCGACCACCGTGGCCGCGACGACCGCCACCAGCATTCCAGGCCAGGTCGGCCGCAGGCGGCGCATGACGAGGATCACCGCCGCGGTCCCGAGGCCAAGGGCCAGGGCCGCGGGGTTCAGCGTCCCCGCCGCGTCGGCAAGGGCCATGATCTTGGGCAGGACCGGGCCGGGCTCGGCGCCCGAGAGCTTCAGGCCCGCCAGGTCCTTGATCTGGCTTGCGAGAATGGTGACCGCGATCCCGGCGGTGAAGCCCACCGTCACAGGGTGCGGAATGTAGCGGATGAAGCGTCCGAGCCGCAGCGCGCCGAGCAGCGCCAGCATCAGGCCCGACAGCATCACCGTGAGCGCAAGGCCCGATAGCCCGAACTTGGCCACGGTGGCCGAGACCAGCACGATGAAGGCGCCCGCCGGCCCGCCGATCTGGAAGCGGCTGCCCCCGAGCGCGGAGACCAGGAAGCCACCGATGATGGCGGTGTAGAGCCCCTGCGCCGGCGACACGCCCGACGCTACCGCGATGGCCATCGATAGCGGCAGCGCCAGGATCGCCACGGTGAGGCCCGCCATCGCGTCGGCGCGCAGGTCGCCGAGGCCGTACCCCTCTTTCAGGGTGCTGGCCAACTTCGGCTTGTAGAGGTGCGCCTTGGCGGCTCCGTCGGGCATGGCCCTAAATCCTCACTCGGCCGAAACTTAAGTGCGACGACGGCCCAGTTGCACGCGTTCTCTCGTCGCACCACCGTCCTAAGGCGCGGGTTTTGTCCGGAACTCCACGTCCGAATTGGCCACGGTGTGGAGGAAGCTCGCCCAGACGGCCACGTTCTGGGCCAATTCGGCGGGGTCGATCTTGTCCAGCGTATCGTCGGCCGAGTGGTGCAGGTCGAAGTAGCGGCTGGCGTCCTGGTTGAAGTCCACGAACGGCGCACCGAGGCCGATGATGCCGCGGATGTCGGCCCCGCCGAACGCCGGCGGCTCTGGGCTCACGCCGACCTTCAGTGGCGCGAGGCTCGTGCGGAACGCCTTCATGGCGGCGTGGTCGGCCCCAGCCTTCGGAAGACTGACGCTCCAGATGCGCCCGGCGCCGGAGTCGCTTTCGCCCGCGACAACGATCTTCGCCGCCTCGTCCTTGTGGGCGGCGGCATAGGCTTCGGACGAACCGCCCTGCTCCTCCGAGCCCCACATGACGACGCGGATGGTCCGGCGCGGCGGGCCCGCCTGGGCGACCAGCTTCGCCGCTGCCGTGGTGATGGCGATGCCGGCGGCGTCGTCCACGGCGCCCGTCCCCGGATCCCAGCTGTCGAGGTGTCCGCCGATCACGATGACCTCGTCCGGCGCCTCCCGGCCCCTGATCTCGCCCGAGATATTCCAGGCCTGGGCCTTCGGGTTCACGCTGGACGTCATGGCCATGCGCACGGTCACCGGCTGGCCGCGACGGGCCATGTTCTCCAAGAGGTCCGCGTCCGGCGTCGACAGCGCGGCGGCCGGAATGCCCGCCGGCGCCCCGCCGCCCGTGTGCGGCAGGCGCGTGTCGTCGGTGGAGAGCGAGCGCATCAGGTAGCCAACGGCGCCCCGCTTGGCCGCCTCGGCCGCTCCGGTCCAGCGCTGGGGTCCGATGGCGCCATAGCCCGAGCCGTCCTGGGTCCGCCCCATGCGCTGGGTGACCACGGCGATCTTGCCGGCCAGGGCGCCCGGAGGCTGGTCCAGCATGGTCTGGTAGCTGGTGAAGACAGCGATTGGCGCGGTGATCCCGCCCGCAGGGGTAGAGACCGACCCGCCCAGGCCGAGAACGTGGAGCTTCACCGGCCATGGGGCCACCACCTCCACGGATTCCGCGCCACGCGACCACGCCGGCGTCGTGAACGACTCCACCCGGACGTTCTCGAAACCGAGCGCCTTCAGCTTCGCCACCGCCCAGTCGCGAGCCCGTTCCATGCCCTGGGAGCCGACCATCCGCGGGCCGACTTCGGTGGTCAGGGACTCGGCGATACTCCAGGCGGTCTGGTCGGTGAGCGCCTTGTCGCGGACGGCGGCGGCGCCTCCCGCAAGGTCCTGGGCGGCGGCGGGAGCGGCGATGGCGAGGGTCGCGGCGGCGATGGCGATGGACAGGCGCTTCATGACTTGCCGGTCCCATCCCGCCCGAGTCCCGTCAAGCTGCGGCTCCTGCCAGCATGCTGTCAGCAGTCTGGCGCCAAGGTTCGAGGCGAAGAGGAGGCCTCGATGCCCGTTCCAACCGCCCTCGACGGTCTGCCCCGCCCGCCCTGCGCCGAGTTGTTGGGCTGGGACGTCGTCGATGCCCGTCCGGCCGACGGCTGGATACGGGTCCGCTTCGAGGGGCGCCCCGAGTTCGCCAACCCCGCCGGCTTCATCCAGGGCGGCTTCCTGGCGGCCATGCTGGACGACACCATGGGCCCGGCGATGTTCATCTATGGCGAGGGCCGCGTCTTCACGCCCACCATCGACCTGCACGTGAGCTTCCTGTCGCCCGCCCGACCCGGGCCGCTCTACGGCGAGGGGCAGGTGGTGCAGGCCGGCAAGAGCATCGCCTTCCTGGAAGGTCGCCTGATGGATCTGTCGGGGACCCTGGTCGCGCGGGGGACGGCTAGCGCCCGCCTTGTGGCCGCAGAGCGGATGCTGCCCTCGGCGGCCTAGCTGATCCGTTCGATCAGCCCGCCCTCGGCGTCCAGCACGAAGGCGTCGGGCATGTGCAGGCTGCGCCAGAGGTCGTGGGCGTCGCAGCCCAGGCGCTCGGCGAGGTAGAGGCTGAGGACTGTGCCGTGCGTCACCGCCACCAGCGGCTGGCCGTCGTGCTTCGCCAAGGCGGCGGCGATCCGTTCCGCGGCTTCGTGCGCTGTCTCACCGCCGTGGACGGCCTCGGCCGGTCGGGCGAACACCGCCGCCACGCTGTCGCGGAATTCCTGCTCGGTGCCGAAGGCCCGGTGCTGGCGCTTGTGTTCGTGAAGGCCGGCGTCGAGCTCGACCTTGAGGCCCAGACGGACGGCGATGATCTCGGCGGTCTCCGTGGCCTTCGGCTCCGGGCTGGCGACGATGCGGGTCGGCGCGTAGGCCAGGAGCCGCTCCGCCAGCCGCTCCACCGCCTCGCGCCCCTCGGGGCACAGCGGCCAGCCGGTGGCCGGCGTGTCGGGATCGATCTTCGGCCGCCCGTGACGCACAAGGATGAGGGCCGCCTGGGTCATCTAGCGCTTCCCGATCCTTTTGATCTCCCAGTGGAGATCGATGCCCGTCCTTGCCTTCACGTCCGCACGCACCGCCTCGCCCAGGCCCTCCAGGTCGGCGGCAGTGGCGGTTCCCGTGTTGATCATGAAGTTGGAATGCAGCGGCGAGAACATCGCTCCACCATAAGGCTTTCCGCGCCAGCCTGCCTCGTCCACGAGCTTCCAGGAGGAATGGCCCGGCGGGTTCTTGAAGGTCGAGCCCCCGGTCTTCTCGCGGATCGGCTGGGTCGTCTCGCGACGTGCGGTGATCTCGTCGATACGGGCCTGTACGGCCTGAGGGTCGTCGGGACGCCCCTGATAGACGGCCTCGATCCAGATGATGTCGGCCGGCGCCTCGGAATGCCGGTAGGTGTAGCCAAAATCCGCCAACGCCAGCTCCCGCCGCGTTCCGGAGCGATCGTAGCCCCAGGCGGAGACCAGCACATCCTTGGTTTCGGAACCGTAGCAGCCGGCGTTCATGGTCAGGGCGCCGCCGATCGTGCCCGGGATGCCGGCATAGAACTCGAGGCCGGCGATCCCCGCCTTGGCCGCGGCGCGGGCGACCTGGGCGTCCAGGGCGGCCGAACCGGCCACGATGCGCTGGGTCTGCGGGTCCGCCTCCACGCCCGCGAAGGCGCGCCCCACGAGGCGGATCACCGCCCCGGGCACGCCGCCGTCGCGAATGATGACGTTGGAGCCCACGCCCAGGACCGTCACCGGAACCTCGGCCGGCAACGCCTTCAGGAACGTGGCAAGATCCTCGGAGTCGGCCGGTAGGAAGAGTAGCTCGGCCGCCCCACCGACCCGGAACCAGGTGAACGGCCCCAGCGGCTCGTCGCGCAGCAGCTTGCCGCGCACCGGCGGGAGGTTGTCCCTCCAGTCCGTCATGCGCCCGCCTTGCCCAGGGCTTCCAGCTCTCCCGGCAGGGCGTAAGCCCAGCTCGTGATGTCGCCGGCGCCCAGCAGCACCACGAGGTCGCCCGGCGCGGTCTCGGCCTTCACCAGCGCCGCCAGCTCAGCCGGCGAGCCCAGCGGCAGCGCCCGGCGGTGGCCGTAGCGGCGCAGGCCGTCCACCAGGCTGTCCTTGCTGACGCCCTCGATCGGCTGTTCGCCCGCGGCATAGACGTCGGCCACCAGCACCACGTCGGCGTCGGCGAAACAGGCGCTGAACTCGTCGAACAGGTCGCGCAGGCGGGTGTAGCGGTGCGGCTGCACCACGGCGACGACCTTGCCCTCGGTCACCGCGCGGGCGGCCTTGAGCACCGAGGCGATCTCCACCGGGTGATGGCCATAGTCGTCGACGACCCGGACCCCGTTCGCCACGCCGGTGGTGGTGAAGCGCCGCTTCACGCCGCCGAACTCGGCCAGACCCTTGCGGATCGCAGCCTCATCCAGGCCGAGCTCACGGGCCACCGCCACGGCGGCCAGGGAGTTCAGCACATTGTGGTGGCCGGCCATCGGGAGGTGCAGGTCGGCGTAGCGCAGAGGTTCGCCCTCACGGGGCCGGATCACCGCGTCATAGCGTGCGCCGTCCGGGCCCATGCGGATGTTCTCGGCCCGCACCTCGGCCTGCGGATTGACGCCATAGGTGACCAGGCGGCGGTTCTCGACCCGCGAGGCCATGGCCAGCACCTCGGGGTGATCGGTGCAGATCGCCGCGAAGCCGTAGAACGGGATGTTCTCCACGAAGTCGCGGAAGGCCTTTTTCACGGCCTCGAACTCGCCGTAGTGGTCGAGGTGCTCGGGGTCGATGTTTGTGACGACCGCACAGGTGGACTTCAGCTTCAGGAAGGTGCCGTCGCTCTCGTCCGCCTCCACCACGATCCAGTCGCCAGAGCCGACCTTCGCATTGGTCCCGTAGGCGTTGATGATGCCGCCGTTGACCACCGTGGGGTCCAGGCCGCCGGCGTCCAGAAGGGAGGCGATCATCGAGGTGGTGGTCGTCTTCCCGTGCGTGCCGCCCACAGCCACCGAAAACTGGAGCCGCATCAGCTCGGCCAGCATCTCTGCCCGGCGAACGAGCGGCAGCCGCTTCTCCCGAGCGGCGACCATCTCCGGATTATCGGGCTTCACGGCCGTGGAATAGACGACCGCATAGGCCCCCTCGACGTTCGCCGGGTCGTGGCCGATGAAGATCTTCGCGCCCAGCTTTTCAAGCCGCTCGGTGTTGGCGCTGGCCTTTGCGTCCGAGCCCTGCACCGTATAGCCGGTGCGCATCATGATCTCGGCGATGCCGCTCATGCCGATGCCCCCGATGCCGATGAAGTGCACGGGGCCGATCTCGAAGGGGACTGGACGACGGTTCATGTCGCAGTCCTAGGACGCTTCCCGGCGTTGCGGAAGGGGCGCGTCCTCAGCGCTTGGCCGCCGTCTCCTCGACGACGTCGGCAAGGCGCTCGGCGGCGTCGGGAATGGCGACCGAGCGGGCCGCCGCCGCCATGCGGGCCAGGCGCGCCGGGTTGTTCAGCAACGTCTCCAGCGCCTTGGCCAGGCTGTCGACGGTGAGCTGGTGCTCCCGCGCCACCTCGGCGCCGCCCACGTCCGCGAGCAGCTTGGCGTTCTGGCCCTGGTCGTCGTCGATGGCGATGGCCAAAGGGACCAGGATCGACGGTTTGCCCGCCACGGCGAACTCGCAGACGCTGCCCGCGCCCGATCGGCCGATCACCAGGTGCGCATCGCGAAGGCGCCCGGCGATGTCGCGGAAGAAGGGCGCGATCTCCGCGTCCACCAGGGCGTCGCGATAGGCCCGGCGGGCGGTGTTCATGCTTTCGGCCCGGGTCTGCTGCTGGACCACCAGCCGGCGGCGCAGGTCTTCAGGCAGGGCCTTGATGGCTTCCGGCACCAGTTCCGACAGCAGCCGGGCGCCCTGGCTTCCGCCGGTGACCAGCAGGCGGATCTGTCCATCGGGCTCTGGCGCGACGTAGGGCAGCTCCGCCAACGCCCGGATCGGCGGGCGCACAGGATTGCCCACCACCTTCGCCCGCTCGGCCACGCCCTTCGGCGCCTTCGCGAGCGTCGGGAACGCGCAGGCCACCGTCTTCACATGCGGCGCGAGGAACCGATTGGCCCGGCCCATCACCGCGTTCTGCTCGTGGATGACGGTCGGACGGCGGTCCATGATCGCGGCCACCAGCGCAGGCGCCGACGGATAGCCGCCGAAGCCCACCACCACATCCGGGCCGACCTCGCGGAAGACCGCCCGCGCCTGCAGCGCCCCGCGCGTCACGGCGAGACCGGCACGAAGCATCCCCACCGGGTCGCCAGGCTTGAAGGTGGCGGCGGAAAGGCCGATGCGGCGTTCGGCGGGGAAATCCTGGGCCAGGCCGGCGACGCGCTCGTCCGAGGCCAGCAGGATGCCCCAGCCGCGCGCGATCAGCGCCTCGGCCAGCGCCTGGGCGGGAAACAGATGTCCACCGGTTCCTCCGGCGGCGACGACGGCGATCTTGCGCATGGGTCTGGCGCCTCTAAGCGTACGCGCCGGCCTTGGCGAGGCCTTCGGTGGGGGTGTAGGCGCCCGGCCGGCGCCGCGTCAGCGCCAGGGCAAGGCCCATGGTCAGGCCCATGGCCAGCATCGACGAGCCGCCATAGCTGATGAAGGGCAGCGTCATCCCCTTGGTCGGGATCAGGTTCAGATTCACGGCCACGTTGATGATCGCCTGCTGCCCCACGAGCACGAACAGCCCCGCGGCCGCCACCTGCTCGAACGGATCGCTCAGCTTCATGGCGCGATAGAGGCCGCGGACCACGACGAAGCCGAACAGCGCGACCAGCAGCAGGCTGAAGATCAGGCCATACTCCTCCGCGCCGACCGAATAGATGAAGTCGGTGTGCAGATCGGGCACGTGGCGCTTCATCACGCCCTCCCCCGGGCCGCGCCCGAAGAAGCCGCCGGCGGAGATGGCCTCGGCCGCGCGGTCCACCTGGTGGGTGTCGGCCTTGTCCGGGCTGAGGAAGCGGTCGACGCGGCTGGCCACGTGCGGGAACAGGAAATAGGTCGAGGACAGGCCGGCAATGGCCGTCGCCCCGAGCAGCATCACCCACGACATCGGCACGCCCGCCATCCAGAAGGCCGCCCCGAAGGCCACGGTAATCAGCACCGTCTGCCCCACGTCCGGCTGGATCAGCAAGAGCCCGACGGAGATCGCATAGAGCCCGAAGGCGATCGAAACCCCCGGAACGCCCTGGCCCTTCTGACCCTCGGCGAACATCCAGGCCACGAGGATGATCAGCGCCGGTTTCATGTACTCCGACGGCTGGAAGGTGAAGCTGCCGAACTGCAGCCAGCGGGTCGCTCCCTTGGCGCTGTGTCCGATGAACGGCAGGGCGATCATCACCGCGATGGCGAACAGCCAGATGAAGAACGCCGCGCGGCGCACGCCCTTCACGTCCAGCATCGAGATGGTCAGCAGCACGAAGGCGGCCGCGCCCGCGAAGACGCACTGCCGGACCGCGAAGTGGAACGGATCGCCGATGTTCATCCGCGCCGCAGCCGCCGGGCTGGCGGCGAACGACATCAGGACGCCGATGCCGATCAGCAGGGCCACGACGCCCAGCATCCAGCGGTCGACCGTCCACCACCAGACGCCCAGCGGGGAGCGGTCGGAGCGGGCGAAGGCGTGAGCGTGGCTGACCGGCTTCATATGGCCCCCTCCGTCGTGCGGCCGGCGGCGATCGCCTGGGCGGCGGCGCGGAAGGCCTCGCCGCGCTGTTCGAAATCCGCGAACTGGTCGAACGAGGCGCAGGCGGGCGACAGCAGGACGATGGCGTCCTTGCCGCTCGCGGCGGCGTCGGCATAGGCGGCCCGGGCAGCGGCCTCGATGGTTCCGCACTTCACCGCCGGGGCTTTGCCCTCCAGCGTGCTGGCGAACGCGTCCTCCGCCTCGCCCACCAGATAGGCCTTGGTCACGCGCGGAAAGAGGTCGGCCAGGTCGTCGATGCCGCCGGTCTTCGGCTGGCCGCCCGCGATCCAGTAGACCTGCGGATAGCTGGACAGGGCCTGGCGCGCGGCGTCCGCGTTGGTCGCCTTGCTGTCGTTCACGAAGCGCACCCGACCGATCAGGGCGACCGTCTCCATGCGGTGGGCAAGGCCGGGGAAGGTCATCAGCGCCCGGGCCGCAACCGCTGGATCGATGCCCAGTCCCTTGGCAGCGGCGAACGCCGCGGCGGCGTTCTGCCAGTTGTGGCGGCCCGGCAGCGAGCGGGCGCGCTTCAGGTCGGCCACCTCGGCGGCGCGGTCTCCCGAGGCGTCGTAGAGCAGGCCATCCAGCGCGTAGATCCCGCGGCTCATGGCCTTGCTGGCCGAGATCGGCACGATGGTCCGACAGTTCGCGGCCGTGATCTCGGTGCAGATCCGCTGGCCGCAGGCATCGTCGACGCCGATGACCGCGGTGTCGCCCTTCCCCTGGTTGAGCAGTATCCGCCGCTTGGCCGCGACGTAGTTCTCCATCGTCCCGTGCCGCTCCAGATGATCGGGCGAGATGTTGAGGATCACCGCCACGTCGGCCTTCAGGCTCGTGGTCAGGTCGAGCTGATACGACGACAGCTCCAGGACGTAGACGGCGCCGCCGTGCATGTCGTCGAGGCTGAGGACGCCCAGACCGATGTTGCCGCCGACCCGGGTGTCACGGCCGGCCTCGCGGCAGATGTGGCCGATCAGGGCCGTGGTCGTGGACTTGCCGTTGGTGCCCGTGATCGCCACCACCTTAGGCCGCTTGTGCTCGGGGGCCGCGTTCACGGTCCGGGCGAAGAGCTCGATGTCACCGAGGATCTCGACGCCGGCGGTCTTCGCCTTCTCCACCGTCCAGTGCGGCTTGGGATGCGTCAGCGGCACGCCCGGGGACAGCATCAGGGCGTCGAATTGCGACCAGTCGGCGGCGGTCAGATCGGTGAGTTGGAACCCCTCGGCGGCCGCGGCCTCCCGCGTCGCGGGCTTGTCGTCCCACAGCGCCACCTTGGCCCCGCCGGCCAGGAGGGCGCGCGCCGCGGCCAGGCCCGTGCGGGCCAGACCGAACACGGCGACGGTCTTCCCTTCGAAGCCGCGGACCGGGATCATGACGCGCCGACCGCCCTCCCTAGCGCAGTTTCAAGGTGGCGAGGCCAAGCAGCGCCAGCATGACCGCCACGATCCAGAACCGGATCACCACGGTGGATTCCGACCAGCCCAGCTTCTCGAAGTGATGGTGCACCGGCGCCATCAGGAAGATCCGGCGGCCCGTGCGCTTGAACCAGAAGACCTGGATGATCACCGACAGGGTCTCGGCCACGAACAGGCCGCCGATGATCCCGAGCACGATCTCGTGCCGCGTCGCCACGGCGATCGCGCCCACGGCGCCGCCCAGCGCCAGCGAGCCGGTGTCGCCCATGAAGATCTTCGCCGGCGGGGCGTTGTACCAGAGGAAGCCCAGGCCGGCGCCGAGCACCGCCCCGCAGAACACCGCCAGTTCGCCCACCCCGGGGACGAAATGGAGCTGCAGGTAGTTCGAGAAAACGAAGTTCCCGACCAGATAGGCGATGAGCCCATAGGCGGCGGCGGCGATCATCACCGGCACGGTCGCCAGGCCGTCGAGACCGTCGGTGAAGTTCACGGCGTTCGCCGCCCCGACGATGATGAAGGCCCCGAAGAGCAGATAGCCCCACGAGAGATCGATGAAGTACTGCTTGAAGATCGGGAAGGTCACCGAGGTCAGGAGTTCCGGATTCTGGGGCGGCTTGGGCGCCATGACGATGATCAGGGTGATGGCCGCCATCGCGATGGCCACCTCCAGCACAAGGCGCACCTTGCCCGATACGCCAGCCGTCGATTGCTTGGTGACCTTGGCGTAGTCGTCGGTGAAGCCCAGCAGGCCATAGCCGCCGGTGACGAGCAGCACGGCCCAGACATAGACGCTCGACAGGTCCGCCCACAGCAGCGTGCCGGCGAACAGGCCGGCAAGGATCATCACCCCGCCCATTGTGGGGGTGCCGGCTTTCTCGATCACGTGGCGCTCGATGCCCTCGGCGCGGATCGGCTGGCCCTTGCCCTGCTTGGCCTGCATCCAGCGGATGAAGCGGGATCCCATGAGCACGACCACGAACTGCGCGGTCACGATCGCGAGCCCCGTCCGGGTCGTCTGGTACTTCAAGAGGTTGAGGACGGGCACGTAGTGCGTCGAGGCGAACGCCAGATACAGCCAGTAGAACATCAGCGCGCCTCCCCGGGATCGCGCGCGAGCAGGGCCTGGGCGATCAGCCCGGCCTTCGACCCGTTCGACCCCTTCACCATCACCACGTCGCCGGGCTCTGCGGCTCGGACGACCTGCGGCGCGAGCTCCGCCGCCGTTTCGGCGTAGCCGCCGCGCCGAGTCGGCGGAAGGGCGTCCCAGAGGGATTTCATCAGAGGACCGGCGCAGAAGACGAGGTCGATTGACGCAGCCTCCAGCGGCTCGGCCAGGCCGGCGTGGAAGGCGAGGGCATCGGGGCCCAGCTCCAGCATGTCGGTCAGGGCGACGATCCGCCGTCCGGCGGTCGTCCGGGCGCCCAGGGTGCGGATGGCCGAGGCCATGGAGATCGGGTTGGCGTTGTAGCTCTCGTCGATCAGCGTGTAGGCGCCGCCGGGCATCGCGACCGTGCTTTCCGCCCCACGGCCGGCCAGGGGCTCGAATGAGCCCAGCGCCGCCAGCGACCTGTCGAGGTCGACGTTCAGCGCCTCCAGCATCAGCAGCACGGCCATGCTGTTGAGGCCCCAGTGCAGGCCGGTCTGCAGGATCGGGAAATCCAGCGCCTTGCCGTGCAGGCGCGCCTGGATCACCGCGTGGCCTGCCGGAACCTGGAAATCGATCAACCGGGCGTCGCACGCCTCGCCGGTTCCGAAACTCAGCACCTTCGCGCCAGCCTTGCGTGCTTCGCCGGCCAGCAGCTCGAACCAGCGGTTGTCGGCGTTGAGGATGGCGACACCGCCGGGCTCCAGCCCCTCGAAGATCTCCGCCTTGGCGCGGGCGACGCCGGTCTCCCCGTCCGGGAAATTCTCGGTGTGCACCGGCCCGACGGTGGTCACCACCACGACGTGGGGCCGGACCATCCGCGTCAGCGGCCGGATCTCATCGGCGTGGTTCATGCCGATCTCGAACACCGCCCGTTCGGTCGCCGCCGGCATCCGGGCCAGGGTCAGCGGCACGCCAATGTGGTTGTTGTAGCTCTTCACCGACGAGTGCGCCGGCCCGGCCAGCTTGAGGCCAGCCATGATCGCCTGGGTCACCGAGGTCTTGCCCACCGAGCCGGTTACGGCGCCGCGCCGCGCCTTCACCGCGCGCTCGCGGGCCGCGAGGCCGAGCTTTTCCAGGGCCGCCAGGGTGTCGGAGACCTTTACCGCCGGCGTCCCGACATCCCGCGAGACCAGCGCACCGGCCGCCCCGTTCGCCATCGCCTGGGCGACGAACTCGTGGCCGTCCCGGACGCCGGCCAGCGCCACGAACAGATCGCCAGGCTCCAGGCTGCGGGTGTCGATCGACACGCCCCCCGCCGTGAACCGTCCGCTCGCCGCCCCGCCTGTCGCCCTGGCGATTTCGTCCGATGTCCAGAGCGGGACGGTCGCATCAGCCATGGACCAGCTCCAGCGCCTTGGCCGTCTCCTGCACGTCGTCGAAGGGGTGGACCACGTCGCCCACGATCTGGCCCTGCTCGTGGCCCTTGCCGGCCACCACCAGGATGTCGCCGTCCCGCAGCATGTCCGCCGCGGCGCGGATCGCCTCACGGCGATCGCCGATCTCCTTCGCGCCAGGGGCGCCGGCCAGCACATCCGCGCGGATCGCCGCCGGAACCTCGGAGCGCGGATTGTCGTCGGTGACGATAGCCACATCCGCGAGGTTGACCGCCACCTGCCCCATCAGCGGGCGCTTGCCCCTGTCGCGATCGCCGCCCGCGCCGAACACCACGATCAGCCGGCCCCGCACGTGCGGGCGCAGGGCCAGCAGTACGGTCTCCAGCCCATCTGGCGTGTGGGCGTAGTCCACATAGGCCTCACCCCCGCGAGGGCCCACGCCCACGCGCTGCAGCCGGCCCGGCGCCCCGGTCAGCGCCTCAAGACCCGCAAAGGTCGCCTCCCAGCTCAAGCCCGCAGCCCGGCAAAGGCCCGCGGCCACCAGCGCGTTGGAGGCCTGGAAGCCTCCCGCCAGCGGCAGGCGCACGTCCCACATCCGATCGTCGGCGCGGATCGACAGCCGCTGGCCATCCGGCAGCAGGGTACGCTCCACCAGCTTCAGCGCCTGGCCGGTCTCGCCCACGCTCATCACCCGCTGGCCGGACACCACCGAGGCGGCGGCGAAGAACGGGAAGGCGTCGCTGTCGGCGTTCAGCACCGCCGTTGCGCCGCGGGGCATGAGCTGTTCGAACAGCCGCAGCTTGGCCCGCATGTAGGCGTCCATGGCGCCGTGGTAGTCGAGGTGGTCCTGGGTGAGGTTCAGGAACCCCGCCGCCGCCAGGCGCACCCCGTCCAGCCGACGCTGGTCGATCCCGTGCGAGCTCGCCTCCATGGCGAAGTGGGTCACGCCGAGCTGACTGATCCGCATCAGCAGCTCGGCCACGTCGCCCGCGTCGGGCGTGGTGAGGCCCGGCGGCGTGATCTGGTCGTGGGTCCCGTCCGGGCGCGAGACGGTCAGTCCTAGGGTGCCCATGCTGGCCGAGACGTGGCCCGCGCCGGCGAACATCTGGCGGCAGAAGTTGGCGACCGAGGTCTTGCCGTTGGTCCCCGTCACCGCCACGCAGGTCTGCGGCTGTCGGCCCCAGAAGTTGGCGGCGGCCAGGGCGTAGCCGCGGCGGGGGTCGCGGCAGACCACGGTCGGGACGGAGAGGTTCAGGTCCTGGTCGGCGATCACCGCCGCCGCTCCGGCCTCGACGGCCTTCTGGGCGAAGACGGCGCCGTCGACCTTCGAGCCCGGCAGGGCCGCGAACAGGAAGCCGGGCTTCACCTTGCGGCTGTCGGCCGTGACGCCGGTGATCTCGGGATCAGTCCCGAAATCTCGTTTCACGAGACGGGTCAGGCGGACGCTCATCGGCCTTCGCCCATGGCTTCGACGTCGCCCATGTCCACCGGGATGGCCTGGGCCAGTTCCGGACGCCGGTTCACGCCCAGGAACGGTGCGATGCGCTCGATCACCCGGCCCGCGGCCGGCGCGGCGACCCAGCCGCCGGTGGCATAGCCCGCCGAGGCCGCCGTGCCTCGCGGCTCGTCCAGCAGGACCAGCACAAAGTAGCGCTTGGTGTCGATCGGGCCATGGGTCGGGAAGACCGCCGCGAACGAGGAGACCTGCCGCTGGTGGTTGTAGCCGCGGATCGCCGGGTCGTACTTCTCGCCGGTGCCCGTCTTGCCGCCCACCGCAAGGCCCGGGATGTTCGCCGAGCGGCCGCTGCCGGCCTCGCCGGCGACATTGGCGCGCATGATCGACAGCATCTGCAGCGAGGTGCGCTCACTCATCACCCGGGGACCATCGACCTTGGCGCCGGGTTCCAGCTTGCGGACCGTGAGGGGGATCAGCTTGCCGCCGTTGAGCACCGCACCGTAGGCGCGCGCCAGGGCCAGCGGGCTGACATTGATCCCATGCCCGAACGAGGTGGAGGCCACCGCGTCTTCGTTCCACACCTTCGGGGTCAGCGGGCGGGCGCTCTCGATGAGTTCCACCTTGGCCGGCGAAGTCAGGCCCAGGCCATTGAAATACTTGCCCATCCGCTCGGGGCCGATGCCCACGCCAAGCTTGGCGGTGCCGATGTTGGACGAATGCTGGAACACCTCCACCAGCGTCAGCACCTTGCGGGCGGCGTGGTAGTCGTTGATCGTCCGATAGCCGAGCTTGTACGGCTCTCGCGCGTCGAACGTCGTCTCGGGCGTGGCGATCCCGGCATCGAGGCCGATGGCGACCGTGAAGCCCTTGAAGGTCGAGCCCATCTCGAACACCGTCGCCGCGGCGCGGTTCGTCTGGGCGTAGACGCCCGCCTTGCCGGGCTTGTTCGGATCATAGACCGGCCAGCTCGCCATCCCCAGGATTTCTCCCGTGTGGATGTCGGTCACGAGACCCACGGCGCCTACCGGCTTGAACTCGGCGACGGCCTTCCACAGCTCGTCCTCCAGGGCGCCCTGCACCCGAAGGTCGATGGAGAGCGGCAGAACGCCCCCGTTGCGGGCCAGGCCCCGGACTTCGTCGTTGAAGGCCGCCTCGACGCCGGCGACGCCCTCGCCGCCCGCGTCCGCGAACCCGATCACGTGCGCGGCCGTCGGCCCAAGCGGATAGACCCGACGCTGTTCGGGTTCGAAGGTCACGCCCGGCAGGCCCAGCGCATGGACGCGGTTGCGGTCAGCCGGCGTCAGGGCGCCCAGCACGAAGATGCGCCGATTGCCGCGCAGGGCCCGCTCCAGCCGGGCCGGATCCAGATCAGGCAGCGTCGTCAGCAGGGCCCGGCGGGTCTCCGCCGTGTCCCAGATCTCGCGCGGGTCCACGTAGAGACCGTAGTGCAGCAGGTCCGCGGCCAGCAGGCGGCCATTGCGGTCCACCAGGTCGGCGCGAGAGGCGCCCAGCGGCGCGCCGCCGACCCCGCCCCTGGCGTCGGAGAAGAGGGCCGCCCGGGTCGCGCCGATGGCCAGGGTGAGGAAGCCGAGGCAGAACAGCGCCAGGACGAAGAAGATGCGCAGGCGCGTGTCGTCCTCGGCGCGCCCCGATGCACGGGCCCGTTCAAACGCGTGCTCCAGGCCCCACATCCGCTCGATCAGCCAGCGCGGCAGGCCCAGACGGGAGAATGTCTGCTGGCCCAGGCTCATGGCGCCGCCCCGGGCTTCGGCGGAGGCTCGGCCTGCGCGACCCGGACGGGATTGGCGATGGCCGGCGGGGGCGGCGGCACGCCGGGGACATGACCGGCGCCGCTCACCATGGCGGCGACGGCGGACGGGGCCTTGTATTTCGGCGGGGGACCGGCGCGGGCAAGATCCACGATCTGGTCGACGGTGGCCTCGCGCTGAACGTAGACCGGCTCCATCTTCAGATAGGTCACCGCCAGGCGCTCGATGCGGCCGGGCTGCTCCAGGTGCGCCACCTCGGCCTGCAGCAGGCGGATGCGCGCCTTCTCAGCCTTGATCTGCCGCTCGACCTTGGCGATTTCCGCGCGCTCGCGGCCGGCCATGGTCTTGGCGAGATAGACACCCAGGATGAGAGTCACCAGCAGGCCGACGCCGACGAGGTCCAGCAGGCGGAAGCCCCGCACCTTGCGGGTGAACACGCTCATGCCGCCGCCCTCCAGACCGGCGCGTCGGTGCGCACGGCCGCCCTCAGCTTCGCCGAACGGGCGCGGGGGTTGGCGCGGATCTCCGCCTCGGACGGGCCCTGGGCGCCGTTGAAGAGCAGGCGGAAGCTCGGCGCGGCCCCCTGCTCGACCGGCGGCGCATGGCGCGATCCGGCCGGTGTCCGGCCTGCGCGCACGCTGAGGAAGCTTTTGACGATTCTGTCTTCGAGCGAATGGAACGTGACGACGCAGAGCCGACCGCCGGCTTTCAGCACCCGCTCGGCCGCGACCAGCCCGGCCTCGAGCTCGCCCAGTTCGTCGTTCACGGCGATGCGGAGGCCCTGGAAGGTCCGGGTCGCTGGATGGATCTTCGCGCCACGCCGGCCGCCCAGCGCCTGCTCGACGAACTCGGCCAGCTCGAGAGTGCGGGTGAAAGGCTGCTCGGCGCGGCGCTTCACGATCGCCCGGGCCACCCGGCGGCTCTCGCGCTCCTCGCCATAGACGAAGAGGATGCGGGCCAGCTCCTCCTGCTCGGCCGTGTTGACGAGGTCGGCCGCCGTGGGACCGTCGCTGCCCATCCGCATGTCCAGCGGCCCATCCTGCATGAACGAGAAGCCGCGCTCGGCCTGATCGATCTGCATGGAGGAAACGCCGAGGTCGAGGGCCACGCCGTCGGCGTGACCCTCGCCCAGCACTGCGTCCATTTCCGAGAATCGCGCCTCCACAAGGCGGAAGCGGTCTTCCGGAAATCCCGCAGCGAAGCGACGCACCGTAGGGTCGCGGTCAAACGCCACGACCTTCGCGCCCGTCGCGAGAATGGCGCGGGAGTAGCCCCCCGCGCCAAAGGTCCCGTCGATGACGATATCGCCCGGCCCGCAGGCCAGGTTCTCGATCACTTCATCGAGCAGGACCGAAACATGAGACTGATTCGAGGCCGCGTTCACGCCGCACCTCCCAGCCGAGCCGCGCGCTGCTGCGCCCGGAGTTGCGCCAGACCCTGGCGAGCCGCGTCGCGC
Source organism: Phenylobacterium kunshanense (assembly GCF_003254525.1). GTDB lineage: Bacteria > Pseudomonadota > Alphaproteobacteria > Caulobacterales > Caulobacteraceae > Phenylobacterium > Phenylobacterium kunshanense. The sequence continues at coordinate 261,994 of NZ_QFYS01000003.1, read as the reverse complement.
TGGGCGGCGCGATAGGCGTTGAATGCGCCGCGTTCCCAGATCTGGAACCGATCGCCCAGCCCCACGACCGTCACCCAGTCGCTGAGACCGAACATCTCGCAGAGGGTTTCCGGCAGGGTGATCCGGCCGGCGGTGTCGAATGACAGCTTGGCCATGCCGCCCAGGATCGAGGTCTCCAGCGCGGTCCGCAGCGGATCGCCGAAGTCCAGCTCCTCGATCACCCCGTTGTAGCGATCGAACAGCGCCTTGCCGCCGCCTTCCAGGCAGTCGGCCTCGATCGAGGGGAAGCAGAAGACGCCGTCAAAGGGGCCCGAGACCGCCGCGCGGAACTCCTGCGGCACGACGATGCGCCGCTTCGAGTCCAGCTGCTTCTCGAAGGTCGAGAGAAACATCTCGCCCCAGGCCCTCCCTCCGCCAAATCCCCGAGCCCGCGCCCGACCCACCGCTCGGATTGGCGAATGGTTATTGGGTTAACATGGGACCAAATGGGTTTCAATGACACTGAATGGGCACTTCTCGTGAATTCAGGGGGCTGGACAAGGTTTATGGTTAAGAAACAGCAGTTATCCACAGAACGTACAGAGAACTGGTTAATTCAGCAGTCTTCAGCCGCGTCAGCGCGCCGCAGTCTTTGGGGAGAAGTGGGATCAGACGGCCTGTAAGCCGGGTTCTGTGCCGCCCCCTTGCGGGAACGCGGCGGTCATTCCTCTGGACCGACCCTCGCGGGCCGGTTCTCGCGACCTACCCGGATCCCTCGGGCCGGCGACGGCCCTACCTCCTTGCGAAGGCGCGGGATCCCTATTCGGTCTTGCTCCTGGCGGGGCTTGCCATGCGGCCTCTGTTACCAGCGACCCGGTGCGCTCTTACCGCACCCTTTCACCCTTACCGACGCCGAGGCGCCGGCGGTCTGCTCTCTGTGGCGCTATCCCTGGGGTCACCCCCGGCGGGCGTTACCCGCCGCCATGTCGTCGTGGAGCCCGGACTTTCCTCGACACCTCCACCGAAATGGAGGCGCCGCGACCGCCCGGCCGTCTGATCCGGGCGGAAAGTGGGCGCGCGCGACGCCGGGGTCAAGCGCAGGAACGCCCCGCCTCACGGCGGAGCGTCCAGTCTTCGAGGGTCAGGCGACGACGGTCGTCCGGCGTCGAAGCATCGCGCCGGCAGCGCCGAAGCCGAGGATCATGATCGCCCAGGTCGACGGTTCAGGCACGACACCGCCGCCGCCAGCGCTCCGGAAAGCGACCTCCCCGATGGCGCAGGCATTGAAGCTGGCGTCGCCAGCTTGCGGGCAGCCGTCCATGGCCAGGGTCAGGTAACGAGTCGAAATACTCTGGGCGAAGGCGAACACCTGCGGGCCGTAGTCGTTGTTGAGCAGGCTGTTGGCCGGGCTTCCGAAAAGGAAGTTCGGGTTGGCGTCGCCCGAGAGAGCGAAGCGCGTGAAGCCCGAGGCGTCCTCGTGCCAGAGCGCGAACGCGTCGATCTGCACCACCGATCCGAAGTCATAGGTGACCTGGGCGCTGGTCGCACCCTGGTTGCTGAACCACTCGTTGCCGGAGAACACATAGCTGTGCTGCGGATTGCCCGCCATGTAGGTGTCGAAGTCGGTGACGCCCGGCGTGTAGGTCACGGACAGGCCGGATTGGTCGAAGGTCTCGGATATCGGCCCGTAGCCGGGCCCGCCCGAGTCGATCACGCCGGAAACCGGGGCGATGATGACGCCGGCATTCGCCGTCGCCGACACGCCCAAGGCCAGGGCGGCGCACAGCGCCACGTTCGAAAATTTCATGTAGCACCTCCACAGATGGAACTGGGCAGCACCACCCCCTTAACCATCCTGGACATTCAACACCCGATCGGGTTCCGCCCAAGCTCGTTCGCCTGGTTGGGGAGCCGCAGGCGTCCCGGCACGCCATAGCTGTAATCGTGCGCCCTCAGCCGCCAGTTCGCAGCAGAGCGATCAGCCGCGCACGAGTCTCGCCGTCGGCGATCCCGTCAACCCGCTCGGGCCGCCAGTGCCGCTGGAACGCCCGCACCACCGCCGTGGTGTCGGCGTCGAACTTGCCAGACGGCGGCAGGTCGTAACCCAGCCGCGTGAAGCCTGCCTGCAGGGCGAACACGGCCGCGCCTTCCTCGCCCTCCCCGATCGGCTCGCCCGGCGCCGGCGGCGCCTCGACCCACAGGCCATGCCCGGCCTCGGCCAGCCGCTTCCAGGGGAACAGCTCGCCCGGGTCGTCCTTGCGGTTCGGCGCCACGTCGGAGTGGCCGACGATGTCGCGGTCCTCGATGTCCCAGCGGCTGCGGATATCTCCCACCAGCGCGATCACCGCCGCGACCTGCGCCTCGGGAAAGGCGCGGTAACCGAACTCGTGCCCGGGATTGACGATCTCGATGCCGATGGAGTCGCCGTTCACGTTGCGCCGGCCGCGCCAGTACGAGACGCCGGCATGCCAGGCCCGGCGCTCCTCGGGCACGAGCCGGAAGATGCGGCCGTCTTCCTCAACGACATAATGCGAGGACACCTTCGCCTCGGGGTCCCGCAGCCGGGCGATGGCCTCCTCCCCCGTCTTCATGCCTGTGTAGTGCAGCACCAGGATGCTCGGGGGCGCCGTCCGGGGATCGAAGTTGGGAGACGGGGCCTCGATGAAGGTCATTGGTCGCGGTTCCGGATGGCCAGCAGCATCGGCATCACCTGGTTGCCGCGCAGCACGATGATGAGCACGCCCGTGAGCGCGACGGCGCTGCCGATGATCATGCGCGGCCCGAACGGGTCGCCCATCACCGCGACGCCCAGACCGATGGTGGCCAGCGGCGTCATCAGGGTCAACGCCGAGATCAGGTTCGCCTCATAGCGCTGGATCAGCCAGTAGTAGACGGTGTGCGCCACCAGACTGACGACCAGGGCCGAGAAGACGACCGCCCCCCAGAACGGCCAGCCTGCCGCCACCGCCTTGGCCGGGGCGCCCGGCTCCAGCCAGAACGACAGCGCGGCCAGCGGCCAGACCGACGTCCAGCCCACCCACGCCTGGTAGGTCAGCGGCTTCACGCCTTCCATCTGCTTCATCAGCACCGCGCCCATCGAGCCCATGAAGGCCGCCGCGGCGACGAACAGCAGCCCTGTGGAAATCGAGAAGCCGTGCGGATCCCACATCACGGTCATCGCCCCGGCGAACGTCAGCGCGATGCCGAGACCGCGACGCCAGCGAATCTTCTCGCCGAGCATCAGCACCGACAGCAGGGTGGTCATCGGCATGCCGAGCTGCAGGACCACCGCCGCGGACGACGCGGTGGACATCTTCAGGCCCACGAACATCAGCGCGAAGTTGCCCCCGCCCATCAGCAGGGCCACGGCCACCAGCCGCCACAGGGGCTTCGGCGCAGGCCAGAGGAACGGGAAGGTGCACGCTGCGACGATCACGAACCGTGCCGCCGCATAGAACAGCGGCGGCACGTCCAGGCCGCTCACCACATGCTTCGACAGCACATTGTTGACGGCCCAGACCAGGCACATCGCCAACAGCAGCGCGAAGTCACGGGGGGACATGAACACCGGTTAGTTTGGCCCGGCGTCGGCGACAAGCTTCGACCGGAAGAAACCGCCGCTCGCTAGACGCGCCGACGAACGAACCGCAGGGCGGTCAGCGTCTCGGAGAACCCGACCACCTTGTTGTCGACGAGCCCAAAGGACTTGGCCGCGGCCATGACGTCCACGTCCCTGACCGTCGCCGCCTTCCCCTTGCGCGACACCACCCAGAGCGCCCCCTTCTCGGCGAGCGCGGGGACCAGCGTCTCTATCCGGCCCAGCGCCTCCACGCTGTCGGCGCCATAGAACAGCAGGTCAAGTCCGGAGAGGTCGTCTATGGGCGCGGCGTCACGCTCAGCGAGCTCGGCCGGGAAAGCACCGTCTTCCACCTCCAGCACACACACCCGCATGCCCGGCTTCACGCCCAGCTTGTCGAGCCGACCCTTGGGATTGGCGATGGCGTCCGCCCAACGGGCGGCCTGAACCTCGCCGAGATGGACACGCGACCCGTCGGCCAGCACGAGGTCACCCGCATCGGCGCGGAGGCCCTTCAGCCCCTCCCCCGACCAGACCCGCCGTTCGCGGCCACGGAAAACCAGCTTCGGCGCCTCCCATTGCAGCCGCCCCTCGTCGGGGCCGTCGGCGAAGACGCCGGTCGTGTGAATCTCCTTGCCCATCGCAAAGCTGTGGCGCAGCCGGATGTTTCGGACAACCCGACAGGCCGCATGAACGCGATCATCTTCATCACCCACCCGGAGGTGGTCATCGATCCGGCCGTCCCCGTGCCCCGCTGGCCCCTGTCGGCGGTTGGCCGAGCACGGATGGAGACCTTCGCTCACGCGCTGGCCGGGCGCTCCGTGGCGGCCGTCTGGTCCAGCGATGAACAGAAGGCGCTGGACGGCGCCGCGATCCTCGCCGACCGGCTGGGCGCGCCGCACCACGTGGACGAGGGCCTGGCCGAGAACGATCGCAGCGCCACCGGCTACATCGCCCCGCCCGAGTTCTGGGAAGTCGTCGACCAGTTCTTCGAGAACCCCGAGGTTAGCGTGCGCGGCTGGGAGACCGCCCGACACGCCCAGGACCGCATCGTCTCGGCCATGGGCGGCGTCGATGCGGGCAGCCCCGACGGCGTGGTGCTGGTGGTCTCGCACGGCGGCGTCGGCGCCCTGCTTACCGCCCATCTGCAGGATGTGACGATCGGGACCGAGGATCGCCCCGGCCACGCCGGCGGCGGCTGCTACCTGGTCCTGGAGCGCGGGCCCCTGGCGCTGCGGCGGAGCTGGCGGGCGATGGAGGAGCCGGCGGCGGCGCTGGCCGCCTGGCGCTGAGGCCCGAAACGAAAACGGCCGCCAGCATCTCTGCCGGCGGCCGCCCAATTCGACGCGGTGAGGCGGCTTAGGCCGCCTTGCCCAGCGAGAGGCCCTCGTAGCGGGCCAGATGGTGATCGACCGAACCGAAAGCGCTCTCGATCATGGTCGCGCGCTTGAAGTAGTGGCCGATGGCCATTTCGTCGGTCATGCCCATGCCGCCGTGCAGCTGGATGGCGTTCTGGCCGACGAACTTGCAGGCCTTGCCGATCTGCACCTTGGCGGCCGAGGCGGCCTTCGCGCGCTCAGCGTCGTCGGTGACCTTGATGGTGGCCATGTAGGTCATGGAGATCGACTGCTCGAGGTTGATGAACATGTCGACCATGCGGTGCTGCAGCACCTGGAACGAGCTGATCGGCACGCCGAACTGCTTGCGCTGCTTGGTGTACTCCACGGTGCCTTCCTGCAGGCGGCGCAGGACGCCGCAGGCCTCGGCGCAGGTGGCGACGATCGCCTCGTCCACCACCTTCTCGACCAGCGGCAGGCCGCCGTCGGCCGGGCCGACCAGGGCGTCGGCGCCCAGCGACACGTTCTCGAAGTAGACTTCCGACGCGCGGTTGCCATCGACGGTCGGATAGTCCCGGGTCGTGACGCCCTTGGCGCCCTTCTCCACGATGAACACCGAGACGCCGTTCGCATCTCGCGGACCGCCCGAGGTGCGGGCGGTGACGATCAGGTGGGTGGCGAACGGCGCGCCGATCACCACGGCCTTGTGGCCGTTCAGGACCCAGCCGGCGCCGTCCTTCTTGGCCGTCGTCTCGAGGGCGGCCAGGTTGTAGCGACCCTTGGGCTCGGCGTAGGCGAACGCGAAGATGTTCTGGCCGCCGATGATGCCGCCGATCAGGTCTGCCGCGCCGGCATGACCCGAGTGCTTCAGGAAGCCGCCGCCGATCACCACCGTGCCCAGGTACGGCTCGACGACCAGCGCCTTACCGAACTCCTCCATGACGATCATGTTCTCGATGGCGCCGCCGCCCAGGCCGCCCAGATCTTCCGAGAACGGCGCGCCCAGGATGCCCAGCTCCTCGGCGAAGGCCTTCCATACGTCGGGACGCCAGCCCGGCTCCTTGGTCACCACGGCCCGGCGCTTGTCGAAGTCGTAGTGGTCCGCCAGGTACGCCGCGACCGTGTCACGGAGCATCGACTGTTCTTCGGTGAAGCTGAAATCCACGCGGGTCTACTCCTTCTGCTCCCCTCCCCCTTGCGGGGAGGGGTCGGGGGTGGGGGTGTCGGCGCTGATCCGTTCCAGGATCACCCGCACGACGTCTTCGGGATGCTCGTTGTTGCTGAACCGCATAACCCTGTATCCGCGGCCTGTCAGCCATGCCTCACGGTCAAGGTCGCGGGCAGCCACGGATGGAAGGTCGTGGATGCCGCCATCGAGTTCGACGATCAGTCGAGCGTCATGGCAGGCGAAGTCGACGATGTATGAGCCCAAGGGGACCTGGCGGCGAAAATGGAGGTCGGTCTTGCGGAGGACCTTCCAGAGATCGCGCTCGGCGTAGGTGGGGACGCGCCGCATGCGTCGCGCCGCGCGATCAGCGCGGTCCGACTTGTGGATTGCTCCAGGCGCTCGCTCCAACACCCCCACCCCCGGCCCCTCCCCGCAAGGGGGAGGGGAGCCCTCAGCTATTGCGATCAGAGGCCCAGCACCATCTTCGAGATGATGTTGCGCTGGATCTCGTTCGAGCCGCCGTAGATCGACGTCTTGCGGCCGTTGAACATCTCGCCCGCCGAACCGTCGGCGTAGTCGGGGCCGACGGTCTCGTTCGAGGCGGCGATGTCGCGCAGGAACGGGGCGCCGTAATGGCCCACCGCCTCCAGCGCCAGCTCCTGCAGGCGCTGCTGGATCTCGGTGCCCTTGATCTTCAGGATCGAGCTTTCCGGGCCAGGGCCCTTGCCGCTCGACTCGCCGGCCAGGGTGCGCAGCTCGGTGAACTCCAGCGCGGTCAGGTCGATTTCCAGCTCGGCCACCTTGCGGCGGAAGAAGGCGTCGGCCAGCAAGGCCGAGCCGGTGTCCGAGCGCTCGGTGTTCGCGATGGTCCGCAGCTTTTCCAGGTTGCGCTTCGAGCGGGCGACGCCAGCGATCCCGGTCCGCTCGTGGGCGAGCAGCGCCTTGGCGCAGGTCCAGCCCTGGTTCTCGTGGAAGATGCGGTTCTCGACCGGCACCTTCACATTGTCGAGGAAGACGTCGTTGACCTCGTGGCCGCCTTCCAGGGTGATGATCGGGCGCACGGTGATGCCCGGCGTCTTCATGTCGATCAGCAGGAACGAGATGCCCGACTGCGGCTTGGCGTCAGGGTCGGTGCGGACCAGGAAGAAGCCCCAGTCGGCATGCTGGCCGAGGGTCGTCCACGTCTTCTGGCCGTTGACGATGTAGTATTCCTTGCCGTCGTCGCCCTTCACGCGCTCGGCGCGGGTCTTCAGGCTGGCGAGGTCGGAGCCGGCTCCCGGCTCGGAGTAGCCCTGGCACCACCAGACGTCGCCGTTGTAGATGCCCGGCAGGAACTTCTGCTTCTGCTCGTCGGTGCCGAACGTGTAGAGCACCGGCGCCAGCATCGACAGGCCGAACGGCAGGGTCGGCAGGCAGTCGGCCTTCGCGGTCTCTTCCGACCAGATGTACTTCTGGGTGGGGGTCCAGCCCGTGCCGCCCAGCTCCTTCGGCCAGCCCGGCGCCACCCAGCCCTTCTTCGCCAGCACCTTGTGCCACAGCAGGTACTCGGTCTTGGTCAGCGGGCGACCCTCGTCCTGCGCCTTGCGCAGCTCGGCCGGATAGTTGTCGCGGATGAAGGCCCGGACCTCTTCGCGGAAGGCGTTTTCTTCGGGGGTGAAGTCGAGGTTCATGGCCAGGCTCCCTTGCGCGCGGCTTACGCCGTATCGGATTGCGCCGACCCTATACGCAAGGGGATGCCGGGAGAAAAGATGACGCTAACGTCAACGTAAGCGGATGCCGCGCTCAACGCGCGTTCGGATGAAGAAAGCGGATCGGGATGCGGACGGTACCGCCATCGACGGGAGCCCCATTCTTCGTCTGCGGCCTCATCTCAAACGCCTCCGAGACCTTGATCGCCGCCTTGCCGAAGCCTTCTCGAGGCGGGTGCTCCTCGGCCACAGCACAATCTGCCAGTAGCCCGTCCTTTTTCACGCGGCAGGCAATAATCGCGGCTCCAGACAGGCCGCGCCGCTTGGCTGAACGCGGATACGCGCGATCAATGTCCGCCCACGTGGGACGCCTGCGCCATTCAGGCTGCGTGGTCACTAAGGCGGGGGCGACGGCGGAAACCTGTTCATTGGCCTCGGGCGAGCCCTGCAGCAGCGCGGCCAGCAACATCGACAGCATTGCCATTCCCCCGGAAACCCCGGGGAGAAGCCTAGAGCTGAATCCCGACCGACCTCAATCCCCGGTCGTCACGATCTGGAACATGATCGGGATGCGGATGGTGCGGCCGGCGACGTCCGAGCCGTCGGGGGCCTTGGCGGCCATCTTGAAGAGAGGCGCGAGCTCCAGCGCCGCGAGGCCGAACTCCAGGCCGACCGGGTCCTCGATCTCCACCTGGCAGGCTTCCAGCGAGCCCTCGGTGGCGACCTTGCAGTCCAGCAGCACCGCCCCGCTCTTGCCCGCGGCCACGGCGGTCGGCGGATAGACGTTGGCGATGTCCTGGCCGGTGGGCGTGGCCACCCATTCCACCCGAGTCAGCGCGGGGGCCGGCGCCGCCTGGATCGTCGAGGCGGAAGAGACGGCGGCCGCGGCCATGGCGATCAGGTGGAGCATTTCGGTTCCCTACGCTTTGGTTATGAAACCGTTAAAGCAAGAGCGGCGCCATAGCCAATGCCGCCTTGCGTTCGCCGCACAACCTCTCCAAACCGCCGATCACATGCCCCGCATCGTGACCTACAATGTGCATCGCTGCGTCGGAAACGACCGCCGTCTCGACGTGGCGCGGATCGCCGACGTGCTGGCCGCGCTCAACCCGGACATCGTGGCCCTTCAGGAACTGGACGTCGGACGCCGGCGGACGAACAACGTCGATCAGGCGCACGAGATCGCCGAGCGGCTGGAGATGGTGTGCCATTTCCATCCAGCCTTCGTGGTCGAGGAGGAGCGCTACGGCGACGCCATCCTGACCTCCCTCCCGGAGCGGCAGGTGAAGTCCGGGCCCCTGCCCGGCTATCCCCGGATGCCGGCGCTGGAGCCGCGCGGCGCCCTTTGGATCGAGGTGGACGTGGGCGGCAGGCCGCTGCAGATCATCAACACCCACCTGGGGCTCGTCCCTCGCGAGCAGCAGATCCAGGCCTCGCACCTCGCCGGCCCGGCCTGGCTGGAACACAAGGACTGCCAGTGGCCGGTCATCCTTACCGGAGACTTCAATGCGACGGCGAGTTCGGTGGTCTACCGCACCCTGACCCAGCGCCTGCTGCCGGCGCGGCGGGTCGCCAAGCGCAAGCAGCCCAACGCGACGTTCCCCTCGCCGCTGCCGGTCCTGCGGATCGACCACCACTTCGTCAGCCCCGGCATCGAGGTCGAGGACATCTTCGCCCCCTACGATCCACTGGCCCGGGTGGCGTCCGACCACCTGCCGCTGGTGATGGATTTCGAGCTCGCCTGAGCCTCAGTTCCGCGCGCGCGGGTCGCTCCGCTCGTCGCACAGGCTCCGGGCCTGATCGAACAGCCGCTCACGCCTGCGGACCGGCAGCCAGGAATCCCCCACATCGGCCGGATCGCCCAGGTGGTAGGTGGAGATGAAGTCCCCGACCGCCGAGCGCGGGTGCGGATCGATCTGCGCCAGCCGGCCGTCGCGGTTGAGGTCGTCGATGGCTGGGACCAAGCCGCCATACTGGGCTCGCGCCTTGGTCACGGCGTCTCCGGTCACGCCCAGGAAGTGCCCCACCAGGCGGTCCCGCAGGACCGACACAGCGAGCCGCGACTCCTCGTCCTCGGCCTCCACGCCCAGCTCGATCTCGGTGTCGAAGCCGAACGAGCGGTTGTTGATGTTGGCCGAGCCGACGCGGACGATGCGGTCGTCGAAGACACTGGTCTTGGAGTGCACGATGATCTTCGTGCCGCCGGTCGTCAGCGGATAGAACGCCCGGAACCGGCCGAAGATGTCCGCCGCGCGCAGGCGCCAGACGATCGCGCCGCGCGCCCGGTCCATGGTCATCCGGTCGAACCAGCTTGGGGACGCGCCCGTCGTGACCAGCACCACCTCCGGCCCGCCCGGCTCACCCAGCCGTCTTGCGAGGGCCTCGGCGACCACTGGCGAGGTGAAGTACTGGTTCTCCAGGTAGATCACGTCCTTCGCCTGCGCGATGCAATCGAGGGTCAGGTCCCGGATCTCCTGGATGCAGGTCCGCTTGCGCCACGCGGGATGGGTACGCTGGACCGACACCTGGGTGTGGACCAGATGCGCCGGCACGTGATCCGGCCAGGGATCGCCCCCGGCGTCGGGCGGCGGCTCGATCGGCTCGTTCTTGGTGCCATTCGCCCAGCGCGCCCGGAAGTGGTCGCCCAGCGCGCGGGCGGCCTCGCCGTCGACCATCGCCATCACCTCGTGCCGGGGTGGGTGATAGTCCTGGTCGGGCATGATCCGCCGCTGGTCGTGGTGCAGGTGGCCGGGCGTGTCCCAGCGGTCGATGCTGATGTCGCCGCCCCCGCAGAACGCGAGGCGATCGTCGATCACGACGACTTTCTGGTGGTGGCAGGCTCCGAAGGGCACCTGGTCGTCGAGGCGGAACTTGATCCGCGTGCCGTGGAACCATCGGCGCGCCTTGTGCGGGAAGAACTGCTGGCTGGCCGCGATCGGCAGGGCCGAGCGCCAGATCAGCAGCCGGATGTCGAGTTCGGGCCGCTCGGCGGCCAGACGCAGCAGCACGTGCCCAACCTCGTCCGGGTCGTTGGGCGCGTCGTAGCCGTCCGGGAACAGGCGCGCGCGGGGATCGAACCCCCAGCCCAGGATCAGGATCGACCGGCGCGCCTTCTGGAACGCCTCATAGAGGGCGGTGAAATAGGCCTCGTTGTCGATCAGGAACGCGACCCGGTCGGCGCGCTCCTTGCGCCAGCAGGTCCTGCCGGGGATCAGCACGCTCATGAGGCCCTCGCGGCGGCCCACTGCGGCCGCGCTTGCACAAAGCTTATGGTCTAGCTGGGTTCCGCACAAAAAAAGAGGCGTGCCGCGATCAGGATCGTGACACGGCCACCTCAAGAAAAAAGAGGCGTGCCGCGATCAGGATCGCGACACGGCCACCTCAAGAAAAAAGAGGCGTGCTGCGATCAGGATCGCGACACGCCGGCGGGGGGCCTGGAGTTGGGCTTGGGAACTTACTGCTTGGCGACGCTGGACGAGCCGCCGAGATAGGCTTGGCACGGGCCGGTAAGTTCGGCGGTCAGCCGTTCCTTGCGGTCCTGGCTCTTCGCCTCCTTGCGGGCGCGGTTGAACTCCTCGCCGGCGCGATCGACGATGTAAGTGTGGCGGCCGGCACGCTCGGACTTGATGAAGCTGTCCAGCGAAGCGGTGTCGACGACCCCCGAGATCGAGGTCGCAAGCCCCTTGCAGCGGTTGGCCTTCAGGAAATCCACGTCGGTGACGTTGCTGGAGGCGGCGGAGGCGGAGCCGGCGGCGAGCGAGGCGGCGATGAGCGTAATGGCGGCGAACTTCATGGGGGCTTCTCCCTGGTGACTGATCGAATGCTGCCCGCACCCCCGCATCAACTCAAATGAACAAGCTGCAATGAATAGTATTCCCGGATTAATATTCAGTCATGATACAGCCGCGTTACAGATGAGCATAAACATCTTGTAATTCTTCGGTCACACCGGTCAGAAAGTGACATGGCCGCACCAAACCCGAAGCTCGACGCCGACGGCGTCAACGCGCTGATCCGCCGCGCCTTCCCGGACGCGGCGCCCGAGGGCTTCCCGCGCGTCGAGACGGTCGGTCCGGGGCGTGTGACGGTGATTTCGCCCTATCGCCCCGGCGTCCTTCGGCCCGGCGGCGTGATCTCGGGGCCGACCCTGATGTCGCTTGCCGACACTGCCGCCTATGCGCTGGTGCTGGCCCATATCGGCGATCAGCTCATGGCCGTCACCTCGCAGCTCAACATGAGCTTCCTGCGTGGCGCCCAGCCGGGCGACATGCACGCCGAGGCCGAAATGCTGCGCCTGGGTCGCCGGCTGGCGATCTGCGACGTCCGCATCTGGACCGAGGCGCCCGACAGGCTGGCGGCCCAGGCCAACGTCACCTACGCTATCCCCGGATGACCGCGACACCGCCCGCCCCCATCAAGACCCCCTGCATCAAGGTCTGCGTCGTCGACGGCGAGAGCGGCCTGTGCCTGGGCTGCTATCGCAAGCTCAACGAGGTCGCGACCTGGTCCCGCCTCAGCGAGGCGGAGCGCGACGCGATCCTGGCCGAACTCCCCGGCCGCCGCGGCCTGATCCGGCCCGAGAAACTGGCGATGTTCTGAGGTCCGCCAGCGAGCAGGCCGGCAAGGTCTCGGAAACCCTGATCCTTCATCGGATACCAACCGAACTCCACCCAAAGTCGCATCCATAAGACAGGCCGAACGGCCGCTTTTTTTTGGGTGATGTGTGGTGTCTTCCCTCGGCAGGCTCGCCGTCGTGGCGGGCGCGTCGGCGATCGTGAGCGCGGCCCTCGTGGCCACGCTCACGCCCGAGCCCCTGCGGATGGCCCGGTTCGGCGTCGACGGCTTCGCGGCCGGCTCGCCGAAACCCGGCTCCGGCGCGGTCGCCAAGGGTCCTGACGGCCACTTCTGGGCCGACGCCGAGGTCAACGGCCGGCCCGTCCGTTTCCTGGTCGACACCGGCGCCACGGCCGTGGCCCTCACGCCAAGGGACGCCGAGCGCCTCGGCATTGACGTCGCCGCGCTGAAGCCCGGCTACAACGTGACGACCGTGGGCGGCTCCGCCCGCGCGTCGGCCGTGACCCTGGCGTCGGTCTCGGTGAACGGGGCGAAGCTCGAGAACGTCCAGGCCCTGGTCGTCTCCGAGGGGCTCGACGTGTCGCTCCTCGGGATGAGCTACCTAGGCCGCCTCACCCGCTTCGAGGCCACCCGCGACACCCTGCGCTTCGAGCCCTGACGCCGCGCGTTCGGCGATCGCCGCCAGCGCGCGGTCGATCACCTCCAGGCCGGCCCCGGCCTTCACACCCTCGACCGTGAGGATCCGCCGCCAGGCTCGCGCCCCCGGCCGACCGTGGAACAGCCCCAGCATGTGCCGGGTCATGGCCGCCAGGTGCGTTCCCCGCGCCAGCTCCGAGCCCACGTAGTCCCGATAGGCCGCCACCGCGGCGAACGGATCGACCGCCTCGCCCTCGCCGAAGATCCGCGCGTCCGCCTCCGCCAGGACCAGTGGCGTGTGATAGGCCGCGCGGCCCAGCATGACCCCGTCGACGTTGGCCAGGTGGGCCTCGGCCTCCTCCAGGGTCGCGATCCCGCCGTTGATGACGATGGTCAGCTCTGGCCGCTCGCGCTTAAGCCGCCAGACGAGCGGATAGTCCAGCGGCGGGATATCCCGGTTCTCCTTCGGCGACAGACCTTTCAGCCACGCCTTGCGGGCATGGACGACGAAGGTGGTCACCCCCGCGTTGGCGCACAGCTCCACCAGGCGGAAGAGGCTCTCCTCCGGATCCTGGTCGTCGACGCCGATCCGGCACTTCACCGTGGCCGGAACCTTCACCGCAGCAGAGATCGCCGCCATGCACTCGGCCACCAGCTCGGGCTCGCGCATGAGGCAGGCGCCGAAGCGCCCCGACTGCACCCGGTCGGACGGGCAGCCGACGTTCAGGTTGATCTCGTCATAGCCTTCGGCCTCGCCGATCCGCGCCGCCTCCGCCAGGTCCGCCGGCTCGGACCCGCCGAGCTGCAACGCCACAGGATGCTCCACGGGCGAGAACCCCAGCAGCCGCTCGCGGTCGCCGTGCATCACCGCGCCCGTCGTGACCATCTCGGTGTAGAGCAGGCTCCGGCGCGTCAGCATCCGATGCAGGACCCGGCAGTGCCGGTCGGTCCAGTCCATCATAGGTGCAACGGATAGCGAATAAGCTTGTTTTTTCAATGTTTTGTGCTTACATTTCAACTGACTGGAAGAACGCTCTGGCCCGCCATTTTACGACGTTCCACGATCCGTTTCGCCCGGTTTCGATCCTCTACCGCACCCGTATTGCACGCGAAAAATGGCCTCCATCCGCAAGCAAAAGTCCGGCCACTGGCGGGTCTGGGTCCGCCGCAAGGGCAAGTCCCTGACGGAGACCTTCGTCAACCGCGAGGACGCCAAGAACTGGGGTCTTGAGGCCGAAAGGCAAATCGACCGCGGCGGTTCGCCCCTGCCGTCCCGCGTTTCGCGTATCACCAAGTTCAAGGACCTCATCAACCTGCACATCGCCGACATGACCGATGTCGGCAAGCCGCCAGGCCGCTCAAAGGCCGCCACCCTGGAGATGCTCAAGCGCGAGCTGGGCGCCAAAAGCGTCGTCGATCTGGATCGCAGCGAGCTTCTGAAATTCGGGCGCGCCCGCGCCGCGCAGGGCGCCGGGCCGGTCACCCTGTCGATGGACATCGGCGTGATCAAGCTGGTGGTCTCGCATGCTGCCGCGGTTCACGGCCTCGATGTCAGCGTCGAGCCGATCAACCTCGCCCGCATCGCGCTGAAGCGGCTGGGCCTGATCGGCAAGAGCAACGAGCGCGACCGGCGGCCCACCGACGACGAGCTGGAGAAGCTCTTCCAGCACTTCGACAAGAACGAGCGCTACACGATCCCCATGTCGCGCGTGATCAAGTTCGCCATCGCCACGGCGATGCGCCAGGAGGAGATCTTCCGGGTCACCTGGAGCGACTACAACCCGCGCACCAAGATGCTCCTGATCCGCGACCGCAAGGACCCGCGAGAGAAGAAGGGTAACGACCAGCGCATTCCGCTCCTCGCGGTCTCGGGCTTCGACGCCGCCGCCCTGATCGAGGAACAGCGCGCGATCCGCGCAAATGAGGATGACCGGATCTTCCCGCACCATCACAAGTCCGCAGGCACCGCCTTCACGCGCGCCTGCATCATGGCCGGGGTGTTCGATCTGCACTTCCACGACCTGCGCCATGAGGGCACCAGCCGGCTGTTCGAGGCCGGGTTCGCGATCCAGCACGTGGCGCTCGTCACCGGGCACAAGGACTGGAAGATGCTGCGGCGCTACACGCACCTGAAGCCCGAGTCCCTGCACGCCATCGCTGCGGGAATGAGCCGATGACGTGGCGGTCGGGAGCCAATGATCCACAGCCATCGCAGCGCCGCCGGTTGGCCGGCGCCGCTTGTAAGCGCATCATCGGGGCATGAGCGAGCGGTTCGTGGTCAGGCCCGACACACGGGGATTCAGCGTCTTCGACCTGGTGCTTGGCCAGGTGGCGGAGATCGCAAAGATCCCGCAGCAGGCCCTGTCGACCGAGGACGCCCAACACCTCGCACAGTTGCTGAACCAGCAGCCGACCGCGTCGGCGACCGAACCTCTCAACTAAGGAAGCTGCGGACCTCGCGACGGGCCCGGGCCGCGCTGACGGCGGCCTCCGTCGGTTCGGTGGTGGAGGTGCGCGCGCCGCGATCCGCCCACGCCTGTAGGTCAACCATTGCATAGACGACCCGGCCCCCGATCTTACGATAGGCCGGGCCGGTCCCGAATGTGCGGTGCTTCTCGAGCGTCCGACCCGACAGGCCGAGCCAGTCGGCGGCCTCGTTCGTCCGGAGCAGTCGGTGGGGCGTAGCGGTCAGGACGTCGCTCATCTCGCGGTCTCCAACGGATCTTCGCCATCCTGCGCGCCCGCCGCGCGACCGCCGAGGGCGTAACCCTACCCTCGCCCCGCCCCACGCCGCGGGCCGAGAACCGTCCATCACCCGACCTTGGCTTTGACACAGGCCCTCCGCGCATGAACACCATATGACAAGTTCAGGTTGTTCGTGTGCATGGCATGGATATCTTGCAGGACCAGGATGCGGCCGCCCGGCGTGCGACGCTGAGGACCATCCTGAGGCACTTCCGCAAGCGCAGCGGCCTGAGGTCGGCCGAGATGGCCAAGCTGATGGGCAAGGGCCTGCGAACCTACCAGCGCTGGGAGTCCGGCTACTATGGCGTCCAGGTCGAACCGATCCGGCGGTTCGCGGAGATCGTGCACGTCGATCCCTGGGGCATCATCTTCGCCGTGGAGTTCGGCTCCGTGGACTTCGCGATCGACACGTCCGGAAACAACGCCGCCTCGCTCCTCCTCGTCGCGCTGCGCCGCCTGCATCGGCGACCGGGCGGCAAGGCGCTGCGCGAACTCGATCCCCGCTCGCTCCTGCTCACCTACGCCCGCGGCTTCGACCTGCTCATCAAGCGGGCGGAGGAGTACGCTGCCGATCTCGAGCAGTGGATGTTCGACGAAGACCTGGGCGGCGGCGACGACGATCCCGAGGACGGAAAGCGCTAGCTGACGCGGCCCGTGCCGTTGCGCCCGGGCGGGTCGGCGATCAGGCCGAGCGACCGGGCTCGCAACACGGCCTGGAGCCGCGTTCGCACGCCCAACTTTGCGCACGCCCGGAAGACATGCCGTTCGATGATCCGGTGCGACACGCCAAGAATGGTGCCGATATCCCGCGAGCTCTTTCCTTGTTGAACCCAGAACAGACACTCCGCCTGGCGAGGCGACAAGGTCACGACCTCATCATCAAGATCTACAGCCGGCGACGCCAGGCTGTCTTCATGCAACGCACGCATTACGCCGTTCCTTCGAATGCCGGCCGCCCAACACGGCCCGGCTTCCGAAGACATGCAATTACTCCGTCGTCTTCGCGGTTCCCGCCTCGCCACGAGGGGACAACCTAAGTCGCCTCGTGCGCCAATAGGGGCGCCAAGCCCGCCATTTTTTGGCGCATCGGCCCAGCTCGCCAGGGAGGAGGTTACGCCCTCGCGCCCACCCGCCCCGCCCGCCAGCCTTCTGGCGAAAGGACGGGCCCATGCTGGATCCCCAAATCGTCGCCGACCTCGCCGTGCAGTGCGCTCCCGGTGTCGCCCCCGCCACCCTGCTGGCCGTGGCGCGCGCCGAGAGCGACCTCGATCCCCTCGCGATCGGCGTGAACGGCGCCCGCGCCCGGCGGCCACAGCCGTCGACGGCCGCGGAGGCGGCCGCAGCGGCGAGATCCCTTGCCGCGGCCGGCCGCGACATCGATCTTGGCCTCGCGCAGATCAACGTCCGCAACCTGGCGCGGCTGGGGCTCTCCATCGAGGCTGCGTTCGACCCGTGCCGTAATCTCGCCGCCGCCGCAGTGGTCCTGCGCGAGGGCTATGCACGTGGGCGGGCCCGGCACGGACCTGGCCAGGCGGCCCTCCGGGTCGCGCTCAGCGTCTACAACACCGGCCATGCCGAGCGCGGGTTCGCCAACGGCTACGTGGCCCGCGTCATCGCCAAAGCTGGCACACGCCTTCCCGCCAACTCGACGCCGCCGCCGGCGCCGCAGCCCCAGCCGCCCGCCTGGGACGTCTTCGGCCGCGCCGCCTCGCCATCGCCTCGTCTCGTCATCTCCGTCTCAGGAGCCACGCCGTGAACCTTCCGCGCCGCGCACGTCGCATCGCCCTGCTCGCCCTCTCCACCTCGCTCGCGGCGAGTCCCGCCTTCGCCCAGGATGTCGGCGGGGACCTCGGCGGCTTCATCCAGAACATCATCGACCTGCTCAACAGCGGCGTCGTGCGCGGCCTCGCGGTCCTGGCCGTGATCATCACGGGGATCGTGTGGATGTTCGGCCAGATCGACCTGCGTCGCGCCGGCACGGTCGTCGTCGGCATCATCGTGATCTTCGGCGCGTCGACCATCGTCGATCTGATCACCGGCGGCGGAGCCGGCTGATGACCTCCGCCGAACGCCTGCAGGAAGACGTCCTGCTCCTCGCCTGCACACGGCCGGCCCTGATCCTGGGCGTGCCGATGGAGGCCATGGGCGCGAACCTGATCGTTTCGACGGTCGCGTTCCTGGGCGGTGGGTCGCTCCTCTACCTCCTGATTGCCCCGGTCCTCCACGTCGTCTTCAAGGCGATCTGCCGCGCGGACCCCAACGCCTTCCGGGTCCTCTACCTCTTCGTCGAGACCAAGGGCCGGGCCCGCAACGGCGGCCTGTGGGGCGGCAGCTCGCCGAGCCCCCTGTCGCTCGGTCGCCGCCGCGCGGTCGTGCGTCATGCCTGACCTCGCCTCCCACGCCGCGCCGGAGCGCGCACGCGGACGCGAGTTTCTGGCGGCCCGTACCCTGCCCTACGCGCGGCACGTCAACGATCGGATCGTGGCCCTGGACACCGGGGCCCTGATGCTTGCCTTCCGCCTCGACGGCGCCAGCTTCGAGACGGCCGACATCCGCGACCTCAACGACCGGCACGCCAAGCTCAACGGCGCATGGCGCAACCTGGCCTCGGACCGCCTCGCCGTCTGGCATCATCTGGTCCGTCGCGAGGCCGAACCGCCCGCGACCGGCGCCTTCCGATCCGACTTCGCCCGCGACCTCGACGCCGCCTATCGCGCCCGGCTGGGCCGCGAGCGCGTCTTTGCGAACGAGCTCTACCTGACCCTCGTCCTGCATCCCGCCGGGGACGCGGCCGAGCGGACGCAGGCCTGGGTGGGCCGGCTCATCCGCGCCAGCCGGGTCGACCTTGAGACCGACGACGCGGTACGTCGGCTCGAGGAGGCCGGCGACGCGCTGCAGCAGCACCTGGCGCGCTATCGCGCCGAACCGCTCGGCCTCTACGAGCGGGACAGCCTCTGGTTCTCGGCGCCGATGGAGATGCTGCGGCTGGTCCTCACCGGCGAGCCGGCGCGGGTTCCCCTGGTGCGCGGACACCTGGGCGAGGCGATCTACACGGCGCGCCTAATCTTCGGGCGCGAAGCGCTCGAGATCCGCGACGTCGCCAGCGCCCGCTACGCAGCGATGCTAGGTGTGAAGGAGTATCCCGCCGCGACGCGGCCCGGCCTCTGGGACGGCCTTTTGTCAGCCCCCTACCCGCTCGTCGCGTCGCAGTCCTTCAGCTTCCTGTCCAAGGCCGCCGCCCAGGCGATCATGACCCGCAAGCAGAACCAGATGCTCTCGGCGCGGGACCGCGCCGCCTCGCAGATCGACGACCTTGACCAGGGCCTGGACGGGCTGATGTCCAACCGCTTCGTGATGGGCGAGCACCAGGCCAATGTCCTCGTCTATGGCGACACACCCCGGAGCCTGGCCGAGCACCTCGCCAGCGCGCGGGCCCTGCTCGCCGACGGGGGCCTCGTCGCAGCCCGCGAGGACCTGGGCCTGGAGGCCGCCTTCTGGGCGCAGTTTCCGGGCAACTTCCGGCTCCGGTTGCGGCCCGCGGCGATCACCAGCCGCAATTTCGCGGGCTTTGCGCCCTTCCATACCCATCCGGCCGGCCGCGCCTCCGGCAACCACTGGGGCGCCGCGGTCACGACCCTGCGGACCTCCGCGGGCTCGCCCTTCGCCTTCAACTTCCACGTCGGCGACCTCGGCCATACCTTCATCTGCGGCCCTTCGGGATCGGGGAAGACGGTCGTCCAGAACTTCATGCTGGCGCAGCTCGAGAAGCTCGGCGCGCAGCAGGTGTTCATCGACAAGGACCGCGGCGCCGAGATCTTCGTGCGCGCCTCCGGCGGGACCTATCTCGCGCTCACGCCCGGCCAGCCCAGCGGCTTCGCCCCCCTGAAGGCGCTGGCGGACACGCCCGCGGAGCGCGCCTTCCTGGGCGCCCTGGTGCGCCAGATGGTGCGGCATGGCGAGCGTCCGCTCGCGCCGCAGGAGGAAGCGGCGATCGACCAGGCCGTCGCCGCCCTTCTGCCGCTGCCGCCGGCCAGCCGGTCGATGGCCGCGCTCCGCTCCCTGCTGGGCCAACGGGACGCCGGCGGGATCGGCGCGCGGCTGGAACGGTGGCGCGCGGGCCAGGCGCTCGGCTGGGCGCTCGACAGCGACGAGGACGTCCTCCCGCTCGAGGCCCGCTTCGTCGGCTTCGACATGACCCACGTGCTCGACGCGCCCGAGGTGCGGACGCCGCTCATGATGTATCTCTTCCATCGCCTGCAGCGCCTGGTGGACGGCCGCCGGCTGGTCATCGACGTGGACGAGTTCTGGAAGGCGCTGGGCGACGAGGCCTTCCGCGGCCTCGCCCAGGACGGCCTCAAGACCTTCCGCAAGCAGAACGCCTTCCTGGTGCTGGGGACACAATCCCCGGCGGACGTGCTGCGCTCCCCGATCGCGCACACCATAGTCGAGCAATGCGCCACGAAGATCTTCCTGCCGAACCCGTACGCGGCAGAGCGCGACTACATCGACGGCTTCGGCCTCAGCGCGCGCGAGTTCGCGCTCGTGCGCGACGAGCTCTCCGCGAGCTCCCACCGCTTCCTGGTCAAGCAGGGCCTCGACTCCGTCGTCGCCGAGCTGGACCTCGGCGGCCTCGACGATGCCCTGGCGGTCCTCTCCGGACGGGCTGAGACCGTCGAACTCCTCGACCATATTCGCAGCGAGCACGGCGACGATCCGGCCCGCTGGATGGTTCCTTTCCAAACGGCCCGGAGGCAGCTCCCATGAGATCCCTCGTCCCTCTCGCGCTGGCGGGCGCGCTCGCCTTCGCCTCGCCGGCCTCCGCGCAGCTCATGGTCCACGACCCGACCAGCTATGCGAGCCTGATCCGCCAGGCGACGACCGCGCTCGACCAGCTCAAGGAGCTGCAGTCGCAGGTCAGCGAGGCAAAGCGGCTGTACGACGGGTTCAACACCGGCTCAGGCGCTGGCGCGCTCGCCGGCCTCCTGAAGGCTCCCGAACTCCGCGCCTTCGTGCCCGAGGTCGACAAGTACGTCGCCGCGGCGCAGGGCGATCTCGCTGCGCTCGGCGAGATCGGTCGCCGCGCCGCCACCATCCGCGCCGATGCCCGGCTCTACACGGCGCCGGCCGACGATGCCTTCGGCCAGGAGCTGGAACGGCAGGGCGACCGCGCGGCCCGCGACCTCGCGCTCGGGCGCGCGGCCGCCACGGCCGGCGCACAGCGGCTTAAGGGCCTGAACGAACTCCTGGCCGCGCTGGACAGCGCGCCCAACGCCCGCGCGGTCATGGACCTGCAGGCGCGGATCAGCGCCGAGCAGGCCCTCAGCCTCAACGACCAGATGCGGCTGCAAGGCCTCGCCATGGCCCAGGACGCCGAGGCCCGCCTTCAGGCTCAGCGCGAGCGGGAGCGCGCGACCGCTGAGGGGGAAGCTCGCTTGCAGCTCTTCCGGAGGACGTTCCAGTGAAGCGCATATTCGCCGCAGCCCTGTGTCTCGCCGGATGCCAGGCCGAGCCCCGCTCAGTGTCGTACTTCGAGGCCCATCCCGAGGATGCACAGCGCGTGGTGACGGCCTGCAAGGACGGAACCCACCGCGGCGGGGAATGCGAGAGCGCGCGAGCTGGCCTCGCCGCGATCGAGGCTGACAAGCGACTGAAGCTCTTCAAGAAGAGTTTCGAGTGATGGACGGCGACTTCCGAATCTTCTCTCCGGCCTACGCCTTCATCGACGGGAAGCTTGATCAGTTCCTGGATGCTGGCGCGGGTCGCATGCTGAGCGAGGTGGCAGGGCCCTTGCGGCTCGCTGTCGTGCTCTATGTGCTGCTGTACGGGTTCGCCATCCTGCGCGGTGTGATTGCGGAACCGATCATGGATTTCGCGATCCGCTCGGTGAAGCTTGCTCTGGTCATCATGCTTGCCACCACCGCCGCCTACGGCGATTGGATCAGCCAACCCCTCTTCCATGGCTTACCGGATACGATCGCACGCGCCGTCTCGGGGGCGTCGAACCAGGACGCCGGCGCTGCCTTCGACGAGTTCTTCGGGCGAGCGGCCTACCTGGGGCAGAAGACGGCGGACCGCACCACCCCAATGAACTGGGTCCCGCTCGTGGTGAGCGGCGCCGTATTTGTCTTCGGCGCGCTCGCGGCTGCGCTAGGTTTCGGGATCGTGGTCCTGAGCAAGGTGGCGCTCGCGCTACTCGTGGCGCTAGGCCCGGCCTTCGTCGCCTGCTCGCTCTTCGAAGCCACGCGGCGCTACTTCTTCGGCTGGCTGAGCCAGGCCGTGAACTACCTCGTCCTCTTCGCCCTCATGTTGGCGATCTTCCAGCTGGTCCTGTCTCTGGTTGGGGAACAGTGGGGCAAGATCGACGGGCAAGATCCTGTCGTCGGCTCGCTCATTTTCATCGCCCTCTGCCTCCTGGGCGCGATCTTCTTCCTGCAGACGCCGGCCATCGCGGCCGGTATCGCCGGCGGGGCCAGCATCGGCCTGGCCGATTTCGGCGACGCCGCGGGCCTGCGCGGCGGCAGTGGGGGGCGATATGGCGCGTCGTCGGCCGACGGAAACCGGGGCTTCGCGCCACCGCAGGGCGGCTCGATCCGGCAGATCCGCGGCCCGCGCTGACGTGCAGCGGCCTCAGTAGGGACAGTCGGCGCCCACCTTCGGCACACCTTCGAGCTCCGTGCAGCCCTCTGCGGCATCCGCGCCGCGCCGGGTCAGCTCCGCGACCATCAGCGATAGGTGCATGCGGGTATGGACCGCACCGACGCGGTCGAGATGATCCAGTGCGCTGCGCGTGGCGTCGCAGCCTCCGTAGAGCGCCACCTGCCGCAGGTATTTCCCGAGCACCTCCTCGTTCGCGCAATGGCCCGGCGACTTCCACAGGCAACGGAGGATGGCCAGCCGGCGCTCGTCCGAAAGGATCTGCTGCATCGGGTTCGTTTGGTTGCTCAACGGCCATCCTCTCGTGGCGACTCTGGCGGACGCTACGCCGAGTCCCGCGTCAGTTCCGGACGTCCGAGGAGGGGTAGCCTTACGTCCTCCCGCGTCGCGGCTGGACTTGGCAGGGTCAGGCAATGAGGTCGTCATGCCCCTTGCGCCATCCGTGAATCCGCTCCGCACCGCCCCTCGTCGCCGGCTATGCGCATGGCTCGCCGCGATCGCCCTCCTGGCGGAAGGGTGCGCCTCCACCCCGAACGACGCTCCCGGGTGCTCGGGCCAGCGCCGCCCCGCGAACCCGCACGGTTCGGTGCTGACGCCCAATGTCCAGCCCGCCCCCACCGTCGGGGCGGGCCAATGCCAAGGCGGATCGCGATGAGCGGCGTCCGAACCCCCGACCTCAGGGCCTATCTCGCGGAGGCGAGGACCTGGGACCACGACCGCCTAGCCGCCGCCTACCGGTCGCGCCGCCTTGCTTGGAGCATCGCCTCCGTCGCGGCCCTGCTCGCCGGCGCCGCCGTGGCGGCCATCGCGGCGCTGACGCCGCTCAAGACTGTTGAACCGTATGTGGTCCGCGTGGACCGTGCGACCGGGGCCGTCGAGGTCCTGCGGGGCCTTCAGCACGACGGGCCGGCCCGCTACGACGAGGCGGTCACCAAGTCCTTCCTCGCGACCTATGTCCGGGCTCGGGAAGGCTGGCTGCCGCAGGCCGCCGAAGCCAACTTCCGCCAGGTCTCGATCATGTCGACGCCGGACGAGCAGCAGCGCTGGGCGCTGGCTTACCGCCCGACGAACGCGGCCAGCCCGCAGGTGACGTATGGTCCCGCCGCCGACGTCCAGATCGCGGTGCGCGCCATCAGCTTCGTGGCGCCCGGCGTCGCCAACGTCCGGTTCCACCGGACCGTCCGGCGCGGGGCCCAGGTCGAGGAGTCCGACTGGATCGCCACGGCGGCCTACGCCTACACCAAGGCGCCGATGGGCGAGAGCGACCGGCTGCGCAATCCCCTCGGCTTCCAGGTCTCCTCGTATCGCGCCGATCCGGAGGTGGTCCGATGACCCGCCCCACCGTCGCACTCGTCCTGCTGGCGGCGCTGGCCACGACTGCGCCGGCCGAGGCCGTCGAAGTCCCTCGGCCCGGCCCAGCCGACCCACGCATCAAGACCATCGACTACGATCCGCAACAGGTCGTCCGCATCGTCGGCGCGTTCCGCACGGCCACGCAGATCCGGTTCGGAGGCGATGAGACCATCCTGCACGTGGCGCTGGGCGACACCTCCGGCTGGGAGGTGGCGCCTGAGACCAACATCCTCTTCGCCAAGCCGACCACGCCCCGGGCGCCGACGAACCTCATCGTCACCACGCGGTCCGAGGCCGGCGAGACCCGGCACTACACCTTCGAACTCGCCGCCCGGGCGGGGCGGACCAGCCGGAGCGCCGTCGACACCTACTTCGTCGTGCAGTTCCGCTATCCCGAGGCCGAAACCCGCAAGCTCCAGGCCGCGCTGTCGGAAGAGGCTCGGGCGCTCGAGCAGCGCGTGCTGCAGCTCAAGCTCGAACGTGGCGTGCTCGAGGGCCCGCGGAACCTCGCCTACGCGCTGCAGGGGTCCGCCGCCATCGCGCCGTCCGAGGTGACCGACAACGGCCGCTCTACGGTGCTGCGCTTCCCGGGAGCCCTGGCGGTGCCGGCGGTTTACGCCGTCTCGCCCGACGGCTCCGAGGCGCTGGTCCCGTTCGACGTGCGCGGCGAATTCCTGGTCGTCCACCAGACCGCCGCGCAGCTGCGGCTTCGGAAGGGCCGCGAAGTCCTCTGCATCTTCAACCTCGCCTACCAGCCGGCCGGCCGACCGACCGGCACGGCCACCGCGGCGCCGGACGTCGATCGCCCGTTGCGTGAGGAGGCCAGCAAGTGACCGACGTCCCCACAGCCTCCAGCCCCGATACCGACCCGCCGCTCGATCGTACGATCTCCCCGATCGCAGGCCCCCTGTCGTCGGGCGGCCGCGGCAAGGCATTGGCCTTCGCGGGCCTGCTCGTCGGCTGCGGCGCGGTGGCGCTCGCCACCTGGAGCGCCGAGCAGCCGCGCCCAGAGCGCAAGCGCGAAACACCTGCACGCCAGGTGGTCGCGTTCGAACCGGCGAAATCCCCGCCCCCGACGCTGGCGCAGCCCGGCGCCGGCTCGCCGAGCCTGACAAAACCCGGCGGCGGCGACATCGTGCCGGCGATCGAGGGCTCGACCACCGAGGCCTCCACGCCGACCACCAGGACCGGCAGCGTGTCTCCTCGAGAGGCGGCGCGGAGGTCGCCCCTGATGGCGTACTCCCGGGGCGGGGGCCTGTCGCTCGCCGGCGGCGCCCCCGCCCTCATCCCGGCGCTGGCGCCCGACCGCGCCGCAACCGAACTCGACGACCTGCGCCGCGGCTCGACCATCGGCCGCGCGACTGCGGCGCCTGTCGGCGACCGCAACTTCCTGGTCCTCGCCGGCGCGACGATCCCCTGCGTGCTGCAGACAGCGATCGACACCACCACGGCGGGCTACGTGACCTGCTTGATCGACCGGGACGTTTATTCCGACAACGGCGCGGTCGTGCTGCTCGAGAAGGGCGCGCGCGTGCTCGGCGAGTACCGGACGGGAATGCGCCAGGGCCAGGCCCGGGTCTTCGTCCTCTGGACCCGGGCGGTCACTCCGAACGGCGTGGCGATCTCGCTCGCTTCGCCGGCCAGCGACGCCCTGGGGCGGGCCGGGTTCGGCGGGACGGTCGACACCCACTTCTGGGACCGCTTCGGCGCCGCGATCCTGCTCTCGATCATCGACGGCGGCGCAGCCGCCCTCGCCGACGACGGCGCGGTCGGAACGGTGCGGCTCCCGTCCGACGCGGCCGGGCTCGCCGTCCGCCAGGGCGACGACATCCGGCCGACCCTTCGGAAGGACCAGGGGAGCGAGGTGGCGATCCAGGTGGCCCAGGATCTCGACTTTTCCTCCGTCTATGCCCTGCGGCCGCGGCCATGACCTTCGACCCCGCGATCCTGACGCATTACCTGGCCCCCATCCGGGCCGAGCTGGACGGGCCGGGCGTCACCGAAGTGGTCGTCAACCGGCCCGGCGAGTTCGGCGTGGAAGGCCCGCAGGGCTGGCGCTGGATCGCGGCGCCGGAGCTGACGGCCGCGGTGCTGACGCGGATCGCGGTGGCGGCCGCGGCGGCCACGGCTCAGGACGTCTCTGCGGAGCGGCCGGTGTGCTCGACGGTGCTGCCGAGCGGTGAGCGCTGCCAGATCGTCCTGCCCCCGGCCGCCGAGCACGTCTCCCTGACCCTCCGCAAGCCGTCGGCGGCCACCTTCGCGCTCGAGGACCTCGCCCGGGACGGCTACTTCGACGACGCCGCCTCCGCCGTCACGCCCCTGCGTCGCGCCGATCCCGCTCTGGCGAGCTTGCGCGAGACCCGCGACTGGCCGGCCTTCTTCCGGCAGGCGGTCAAGGACCGGCGCAACATCCTGGTCTCGGGCGCCACCGGCTCCGGCAAGACGACCTTCGCCAAAGCCCTCGTCGGACTGATCCCGGAACATGAGCGGCTGATCACGATCGAGGACGCCCGCGAACTCGTGGTCCCCCACCGCAACGCCGTGCACCTGCTCTACGCCAAGGATGGACAAGGGCTCGCCCGGGTGGGTCCGCGCGAACTGCTGGAGAGCGCGCTGCGGATGCGCCCGGACCGCATCCTGCTGCAGGAACTGCGCGACGCCTCGGCCTTCTTCTACCTGCGCAACGTCAACACCGGCCATCCCGGGTCGATCACCACCGTGCACGCCAATTCCGCGGGCCTGGCCTTCGAGCAGCTGACCCTGCTGATGAAGGAGAGCGAGGCGGGCCGCGACCTGCACCGTGACGACATCCGCCATCTGCTCACGACCCTCGTGGACGTTGTCGTCCACGTCGAGCGGAACGGCGGCCGGTTCCGGTTGGCGGAGGTGTGGCATGAGCCGCTTCGCCCACGCGCCGTGGCCGCTTAAGGCCGCCCTCGGCGCCGGCGCGGCGGCGGCCGTCCTGGCCCTCCTTGCGGGCCTGACGGCGGTGATCGCGCTTTCCGGCCTGCGCCGCCTGTCCGGCGACATCGACTGGGCCGCGGTCCCCGCCTGGTTCTGGTACTTCCGCCACGACCCCGAGGTGCAGCGCTGGCTGAAGGTCGGCGTCCTCGGCGCGGGCGGAGCCGTGCTCGTGCTCGGCTTCGCGACCGCCAGCCAGATCCGCCGCTCGCTGTACGGCGCAGCGCGCTGGGCGAGCGAAGCCGAGGTCCGGCGGGCGGGCCTGCGCGCTCGCACCGGCATCCTCCTCGGGCGCAAGTCCGGACGGCTGCTAGTCTTCGGCGGGCAGGAGCACGTCATGCTCTATGCCCCAACCCGCACCGGCAAGGGCGTCGGCGTGGTGATTCCGAACCTGCTGACCTGGCCGGACTCGGTCGTGGTCCTCGACGTGAAGCGGGAGAACTGGGAGGCTACCGCCGGCTTCCGCGCCCACCACGGCCAGGCGGTCCACCTGTTCGATCCACTCGATCCGCAGGGCCGCACCTCGCGCTACAATCCGCTCAGCCACATCGACCGCGCCGACCCTGTGGCGGTCCTCGACGAACTGCAGCGCATCGCGGCCATGCTCTTCCCGCACCCGCCGAACGCCGATCCGTTCTGGGCGGAGTCGGCGCGAACCGGGTTTGTCGGCGTCGGCGCCTATCTCGCCGAGACGCCGGAGCGCCCGCTCACGCTGGGCTCGCTCTACGCCGAGCTGACCGCCGGCGACCCCCGCACGCGCTTCCCGGCCCTCATCGCCAGCCGCCGCGAGGACGGCCGGCCGCTGTCGACCGGCTGCGTCCGGGCGCTCACCGACTTCACCTCAGCCTCGGAGAACACCTTCGCGTCGGTTCGCCAGAGCCTGACCGCCAAGCTGAACCTCTGGCTGAACCCGCGCGTCTGCGCCGCGACCGCGGCCAGCGACTTCGACCTTGGCGCGCTTCGCAGCCGCCGCACCTCGATCTATCTCGCCGCGTCCCCGGACAACCTGATCCGCCTCGCGCCCCTGTACGCCTTGCTCTTCCAGCAGCTCATCGACCTGTCGTGCCGCGAGCGCCCCGACTCGGATCGTCATCCGCACCAGGTGCTCGTCTTGCTCGACGAGTTCGCGCGCCTGGGCCACGCCGAGGTGCTCGCCAAGGCCTTCGCGTACGTCGCCGGCTACGGCCTGCGCCTACTCCCGGTCCTGCAAAGTCCCGCCCAGTTGCGCGCGGAATACGGCGCCGATGTCACAGAGGAAATCCTGTCCAACTGTGCGGTGGAGATCGCCTTCGCGCCAAAGGAGCTCCGCCTCGCCCGCGAACTCTCCGAGCGCCTCGGCGACACCACCGTCCGCAGCCCCTCCCGCAGCCGCCCCAGCGGCCTTTCGCGCGGACATCGCAGCGTCAGCGAATCCGAGCAGCGCCGCCCGCTCCTCCTGCCCCAGGAGCTCACCCAGATGCCGGCGGACGACCTCATCGTGCTGAAGGCCGGCATCCCGCCGATCCGAGGCCGCAAGCTGCGCTACTTCGCTGAGGCGGCCTTCCGGCGCCGCCTTCGTCCCCCGCCGCCCATCGACCCGGCCGCCCCCATCGACGACTATCCCATCGACGACGCCCCCGCCGCATCCTCGGCCGATCCGCTGACGCTCGAGGCGATCGCCCCGATGCTCGCCGCCGAGGGCCTTGAGGCGCTCCCGCCCGAGGGCGCGACGCCCGCCGAGGTCGAAGCCTGGGTCGAGCGGTTCATCGACGCCACCACGCCAGCGCCCGCCAAGGAGCCGTCCCATGGCTGAAGACCTCAACATCGTCGCCCCCGAGGGCGACCGCCGGACCTCCACGCCCGGCGACGTCCCGGAGCAGCTGCGCCGCCGCTACTTCACCGAAGCTCGCGGGGGCCGCGGCCTGGGCTTCTACGCCGGCGCACGCAGCGAGGCGGCCGCCTTTCGTGACCACGGCGGCCGCCTCACCACCGACCGCAACGATCCCCACGTGGTCCGCGACCTCCTCGCCATCGCCCAGCACCGCGGCTGGAACGCGATCAGCGTCCGCGGCCACACCGAATTCCGCCGCGAAGTTTGGCTCCGCGCCCAGGCCGCTGGCCTCGAAGTCCGAGGCTACCGCCCCACGGAGCGCGACCGCCAGCAAGTCGACCCGGACCGCTCGCGTTCAGGCTCAAGACAGCACTCGCCCCTCGACGCCCAGACCCGCCTCCGGATCGTCGAAGGCGTGGTCAAGTCGCGGATCGTGGAACCCGCCGAAC
Source organism: Phenylobacterium kunshanense (assembly GCF_003254525.1). Taxonomy (GTDB): domain Bacteria; phylum Pseudomonadota; class Alphaproteobacteria; order Caulobacterales; family Caulobacteraceae; genus Phenylobacterium; species Phenylobacterium kunshanense. Next base: position 233,062 of record NZ_QFYS01000003.1, on the reverse strand, counting down.
AGCAGCGCATCCTGGCCGCAGCCCGGACCCGCCTTGCAACCTGGCTCGAACGGGGAGCGTCTCTCACGCCGGCACGGGCGAAATCGAGGGACCATCAGCGCGGGTAGTGGCTTGCCTAGCCGGGGGTTGCCTTCGCCTCCACCCGACGCGGTGCTTCAGGCTCAGCCTGTGCCGCTCGCAGGGCGTGTGGCCGAGCAACTCGTACAGGCAGCCGAGGCTGCCGAAGCGTTCGAAGTCCAACCCGGCGAGGCTTGAACGGCGCGCCCCTCCTCCCCTAGCTTCCACCGCGGGTGGGGAGTTGGTTGAGACGTGCAGGATCCGGTTGTCGGATATGACGCAAATGGCGCGGCGTTGGTCGCGCGCTATGAAGAGCTGCGCGCGGAAGATGTGCACGCGGCGTTCCTCGGCTTCCTGCCGCCAGGCTCCGACCGCCTCGCTCTGGACATAGGCGCCGGCTCCGGCCGAGACGCCGCCTGGCTCGTGAGCCTCGGGTTCGAGGTTGTGGCCGTCGAGCCCGCCCGCGGAATGAGAGAGGCAGGCGCGGCGCGTCATATCGGATCAGGCATCCGCTGGCTCGACGACCGCCTCCCCGCCCTCGCCGCTACTCATCGCCTCGGCCTGGCGTTCGACGTCATCCTCATGAGCGGCGTCTTCATGCATGTTCCGCCGGAGCAACGGTCCAGAGCGTTCCGGAAGATCGCAACCTTGCTCAAGCCCGGCGGACGTCTGCTCATATCGGTGCGGGACGGCGCCTGCTCGACCGACCGACCGATGTGGCCCGTCTCCACCAGCGAACTCGAGGCGCATGCCCGGGCGCAAGGCCTGATGATCCTGAAGGTCGCGGCCGGCGCGGACCTTCAGCAACGCTCGGAGGTGGAATGGACGACCTACGTCCTGCAGATGCCTGACGACGGCGCCGGCGCCCTGCCGCTGCTGCGCGGCATCATCCTCAACGACGACAAGTCGGCGACCTATAAGCTCGGCCTTCTTCGCGCCGTCGCGCGGATCGCGGACACCGCCCCGGCGCTCGCCGTCGAACGTCACGACGAGGACGTTGTCGACCTTCCACTCGGCGCGGTGGCGCTGAACTGGCTGCGGATGTACCTGCCGCTGGCCGCCGCCGATCTCCCGCAGCTCCCCGGCAACCGCGGCGCCGATCGCCTTGGGTTCGCGGGCGACGCCTTCCGGCAGCTTCTCGCCGACCGCGTCGCCGGGCAGGACCTCAGGATTGGCGCCAGGTTCACGGGTTCGCGCGCCGCGACCGTGGCGCAGGCGCTGGCAGATGCTCGCTCGAACATCAGCCGAATGCCGGCGCACTTCACCCGCTATCCGAATTCTCAGAAGCCGGTCTTCGAGGCTGCGCCCGCGCGCGCACCGCGCTTTGCGGGCGAAATCACCATGGACGCGGAGACGCTCCGAAGCTTCGGAATGATTGGCGTACCTGGTCCCGTCTGGCGCACGCTCCAGCGATTGGGCGCGTGGGTGGAACCTGTGCTGATCACCGAATGGGCGCGGCTCATCCAAGGATTTGGTCTGCGGATGGGCCGCACCGTGGCCCCGGGCGAAGCCGAAGGTGCGCTGCTCTGGCTCGACCCGGCGCGCGACACCGCCCTCGCCCGCGATGTCGCAAAGCGCCTCATGGCGCGCGGCGAGACGGTGCGGTGCGTTTGGACGGGCAGCCGCCTTCGCGCCGACAGTTTGGACATCGATCACTGCCTTCCCTGGACGGCTTGGCCGTGCGGCGATCTCTGGAACCTCTTTCCCGCTCGTCCGAGCGTCAACCGCAACGCTAAACGAGACCGGCTCCCGTCCGCGACGGCCTTGAACCAGGCGCGGGATGGGTTTCAGAAGTGGTGGTCGCTCGCCTGGGAGGCGGATGACGCCCTCGCCGACCGGTTCTGGCGGGAGGTGGACGCCGCCCTCCCCGTCCAAGGCGGGCGTGACCTCGATGACGTCTTCGCGGGCCTCGAATGGCGCCGTCTCCGCCTCAGGCAGGATCAGCAGGTACAGGAATGGACAGGGCCGTGACGCGAAGCCCAAAGAGCGGCGAACTGTTCGGCGCCGGCTCTAGGAGAACCGAGCTTCGAAGGTCAGCGGCGAGAGACGAACGACTTCGGACAACGGCGGCTCGAGTTCGAACGCGCGCCGGTCTTGCGCAAACGCGTACAGGCGCACGAGGCGAAACGCATCAGGCCGCTCCTCGGACAGCGCACACTCGTTTCGGGTCAGGTAGAAGGGAGTCATCCGATTGCCGAGCGTGGTCTTCACCTCCACGAAGCGCTCGCGGCCGGCATGATCGAACGAAAGAATGTCGTAACCCGCCCCGTCGCCGTCTTCCTGGGCGACCCAGCGCACCTTGCGCGCAAGATCGGGGCGTTCTTCGGCTTCTAGACGCGTCCGCTCGAACGCCAGCACCACTTCCTCGCCGGCCTTTCCTAACGCGCGGTTGCGGAAGTCGCGTTCTCCAGCATCGAACTTGTGGACCAATCGTCGGAGTCCTTCCGGCCGTTCGGTGCTTGGACTCAGGAGCGGCGGCGGCTCCAGGAAGGGAAGCTGTAGGCCATCAACAACACCTCCCGCATCGAAATCGTTTGCCGCGGGCTCCCAGAGGACCGGCTCCTTAGCCAGGTACCTCTCAATCGCCTGGAGTATGGACCGTTGGTAGTTCGGGTAAGGCTTGTACCCGGCGATCGTGGGTCGCCCCAACTGGTCCAGCACGGCCGAAATATTCATATGCTTCGACTCGACGGACCTGTGGGTCCGGCCGGTCAGCTTCATGACTTCGCGACAGTGGTGGGCCTTCACGTATCGCTCGCCGCGCAACTCGGCGGTCAACATCGCGAAGTAGTCTGCAACGATGAGATCGAGCTCAGAGTCGGTCCAGTCCGTGCCGTACTTATTCTGATCGACCATACCGCTCCGCCCTTGGCCCTAGCTTGCGCGGAGGTCCTGGGTGCTTCAAGGGCTTCGCCTCTGCGCCAGTTGCGGAAGTTGGGGCCGCTACGCAAAGCGGACATTGCATGAGGCGGAGTGGGGAGGGCAGCCTTCACCGTCAGTCACCCGCCAAGCGAGCGCGTGGTGTTCGGGACGCTCAGCTCGGGAGCGGTCCGACTCTCAGGCCACGCTCTCAGACGCCGGGACGGGTCGGCTGGCGCGAGAGCCATCGTCCGACGTTGGTGGTTGGTCGAGTAGTTCGGGCCGCGAAGGACGGCTGTCGGTCGAGCAACGGGACTCTTCGAAATGTACCTCGACGCCGATGCCCCGACGCCATTTCGGCCGGCCTGTCGTGACGGGTTATTCCGCCTCTTCGGAGGACCATATCTTCAAGGCTGCGTTGAACGTGTAGAACTCGTCATCCGCCGGGTTGAATTCGACGAGTTCATCGTCGTCCGGGATCTTGAACCGCGGGGTGCCGTCCGCCCGCCGGAACTGGTCCTGCACTTCGTGGACCATGTCCTTCTGGGAAATGGGTCGATCGTCGAAGGTCACCGGACGATGCGGGTCGAACTCGAAGTCGACGCGGTTGCGGATCGAGCCGAGGAGGTCTCCGATCTCTTCCCGAATATCTTCAAGTTCGAAGACGCCGATGTTGGCTTGATCGTGCCGTTTCGCCTCACAGCGTCGCATGACGAACCGCGCCGCGATGGGCGTTTCGCTGTCCATGGAGAGCGCTAGTCCGTGGAACCGCTTCGCGCGCCGGAATCGCCTCCCCTTCACCATCATGAGCTTCAGCGCATTGTACTCCTTCATCGCGCCGAGGAAGTAGACCCACTCTCCGGCAGGCACGACCAGACCCCGAGTGAACCGCGGTCCCTCCTCGTCCAGATCGACAAAGGCGTGGAAGAAGGAGCAGCCCGGAAAAGCTGGTGTCGGTGCCATGATGGCCATGAAGCTCTTGACGACGTACCCAGGCCGCGAATGGAAGCGGTAGCAGACGAAGTGAGCTTGCCCAGCTGCCTTGTCTTCCTCCGTCAGGAAGCGATCCGCGACCAACGAGAAGTCGCCGGCCGGTGCGCCCAGCTCGGCTGTCAGCTTCTCGATGGCGAGCGCCCCGAACGCTTCGAGCTCGGCGCGGGCAGGGTCCTTGGCCGGAGCCTTGGCGGGCGCGGGCGTCGCGCCGACCTTCGCCTCCAAGTCCTTTATCAGCGCCCGCAGGCCTTCGCCCACCTCGGCCAGCTTCCTTTCGGGGTTCAAGCCGTCGTGGTCGTCGATGATGTGGAGGAGGACACGCGCAACCCGGCTGAACTTGCTGGGCGGGTTCAGGGTCCCTTTGCGCGACGTACGCGCCGAGCTGTTCGCCCCGGGGACCGATACCTGCGCTAGCTTCGTTCCCATCGGCTTCGTGATGGCCTCCTCGGCCTCCAACTGCCTGGCGTAGGTCTGCACCCGCTGGATCGACTTTGCGTCCACCTCAAGGCTCATTGACCGTGCGACACTGACTAGCCGCGCGGGTTTGAGCTTCAGCTCATTGCAAACGGACCCCAGGGCCCGGGCGACCGCTTGACGCCGCCGGTCCACGGTGCTCCAGAAAGCATTCTCGGCTTCGTCGTTGGCCATGCCGCACTGCCCCCTCGCGCACGGTCGTGAGGACGAGTTCGGGACGTGTCATGGACGTGACCGGAACGCGTCAGAGTTGTTAAGGTTGTTCATACGGGCTGTGGGGCGACCTCTGCAAGGCGCGGATGCGCCGCGACCGGAACGCGGATCGGCCACCTCATGACCCGGTGCGGGCGCGACGCTCGATCCAAGGCCGCATTCGCGCCGCGCGGGTTCGAATCGCCTGATCGCGCCGCTCGCTAGTCCGTTTCCCGCCGCGACTTGCGCCTCGATCCTGCTGGCGTTCAGCAGGAGCGAAGCCATGACCCACCCCCACGCCACGGCATCCCTCGAAGCCGTCGTTGAAGCCCGCTTCGATCGCCACCCGTTCGAGAACGGATTGACCCGCGCGAACGCCGAGCAGGTCCTCAGGCACTATCTGGCGATGTCGATCTCGTTCCCCTTTCTGCAGGCAGGGGCTATCGCCGACACCTTCCAGTACCTCGTCGACGCCCAAGGGGACATCGACGCCGAAGCGGAGGCAACCGCGGTGGTCGGCGCCTTCCTGGTGTGGGACGAGTTCGGGGGGCACGCGTGCCTTATGCAAGAAGGGATGCCGGGCCTGCCCAACATCCTCCGGACGTCGGCCTTCCACGCCAACCTGCTGCGCCGTGACCTGCACACGATCTTCGGGCGCGAGATCACGCCCGAGTTCGGCGAGCCGACGGCCAGCTACCTCCGCGCGCTGCGGGTGGGCCTCTCCAATGCCGATCCGCTGCGTAGGGTCGCCCACATGGCGGCGTTCGAGAAGCACGCAAACCAGATGATCAACGCCCTGTGGAACGGCCTGGAATCCGGCATGGGCTGCAAGAAGGAATCCCTGGCGTACTTCCAGACCCATGTCGGCGGTGATGATCCGGCGGAAGCGTACCATGTCATGATGACCGAGCGTCTCCTCAGCAACACCGTCTGCGCCGCCGAAGCGCCGGGCTTCCTGAAGTGGTTCGAGGACGCGTACGCTTTGAACTGGGAGTGGTGCGAAAACCTCACGTTCCTGAGCCCGGAGAGGGGCCAGTGACGGCCTACGACGCGCATCCGTTGACGTGGGACGAGTTCCTCCGCGTCGAGATGCGCGTCGGCACGGTCCTCTCTGCCGACCGGAACCCGATCGCGCGCAAGCCCGCGTTTGTGCTGAAGATTGACCTTGGGCCGAGTCTCGGTGTCCGTACCAGCTCGGCCCAACTTGTCGCCCGCCACGACGTGGCCGATCTGGTCGGCCGACAGGTGATCTGTGTGGTGAACTTTCCGGCCAAGCACGTCGCAGGCGTTCGCTCCGAGGTGCTGGTCCTGGCGGCTACCCCGTCCGAGACCGAGGCCGTGGTCATTCGCCCCGACCAAGTCGTGCCCAACGGGGTGCGAATCGCGTGAACAATTGAACGTTGTTCGTGCAGGCCCTGGCCGGATCCCTACGCGGCTTGCTCCCGGGATGGACCCTGGCAGACGGCGACCGCGCGGTCGCGGTGGGCGCCCCTGATGCCCCGGCTGCTCGGAGACTGGATTAGGGACGCGTTGGCGGCGCCGGCCTGCCGCAATCGGCGGCGGCGCGCGTGCCGTCCTCCTTGAACGACGGGCGTAACAGGAGGCCAGGGCGCGTTCCGCGCGCCAGGCGAGGGCAGCCCGAAGCCAGCTCAACGAAGACTCATGTCCGAGACGCGCCAGGAGTTGACCTTCGCGTCTTTGCCGAAAGCCGACATCCGCAATCGGCGTCGACGGATTCGTCTCAGAGGTACCTATTGGCGGTGAGCGGATGCTCCACCCAATCGCTGCCGGAGCGCAGCCAGGTCGGCCGGGCTCAAGGGACCGCTTTCATCCGAAAGCCCAAAGAGCACGTCTGCGACGGCATCTTCCTCCCAGTCGAAGTCGTCGCTGAAGATCAGAGCATCCGCGATGTATGCGGCAGAGCTAAGTGGGAGAGCTCCGCTCTCCAGAGCCTGCAAGAGCCGGTCGATGTGCACGCAACAGATGCTGGTAGGCACGCCATCCGTGATGATGACATGACCCGTCCTGCCATTCGTGACAGCAGCAGCACTCGCAGCGACTTCGGGCTCGATCTCCAGCCAGAGCGCTTGTGGCTTCATCTCGCCGGAAAGGAAGGCTCGGAGCGATTGGTGCTGCATTCATCGACCATCACTACAACGCCTCATGTCCGCAACGCGCCACGCCCGGTCCTTCGTCCTGCCCGCTCCGCGTTCCTTCGACCGAGCTCGTTCATTCGCGTCGCGCAGCGTCCGCGCCAGCGCCAACCGCTCCGTGTCCGGCGGGCGCAAGCTCCTGACGAAGACCTCGACCTCGGCTCCAAGCTTCCGGTCGGCGGGATCGAGAGACGACTGCAGCAGCTTCGCCTGGGCGAGGTAGATCCGCCGGATCTGCGACTGCCGCGCGGCGACCTGCCGCTCCCAAGGTGTGAGCTCGATGGATCCGCCGAACGCCAGCAGCCCGGCCTGGCGCAGCTTCTCGCGCGCCACGCGTCCAACGGCGCCATGTCCTCCTTCGTGCCGCTGTCGCAACCGACGGATCGCACCCCGCTCGGCCTTGCGCGTGACCCCTCGCGCGCGGCGCGGCGTCGCCTCGGCCTCGACCCCCCGCTCCCGAAGCGCACGGGCGAAGCTTTGACGCCATGTCTCGAGATCCGCCTTCTTGGGGTTCAGCCTCACGCCATCGTCCGATCGGGCGCGCACCGTGAGATGGACGTGGGGATGTGCGGTATCGGTGTGGAGGACGAACACGTAGTCGTGCCGATCCGCGAAAGCTTCCCGCGCGAAGGCTCGCGCGGCATCGCGAAGCCTCAGCGCGTCCGTGCCCGCCGGCATCGATAGAATGAGGCTGACACCGAACGGCGAATTCTGACGCCGGCGACTATCCATCATCTCCGCCGCCGACCAGTCGCGGGCCAGGTCGGCAACCTCGCGCCGCCCCTCGATCATGCAGCCGTCCCGATCCTCAGCCGCAAGCTCGCCATTGCGGGTGAGGTAGCTGAGGTGCGCCGCGAGATGGGCCGGGTCCCGCGTCCGGCCGGTCACCTTCACCATCACCTCTGGCGCGCGCCGCACGATGCGCTGCAACCGCGCGCGGGTCGTCGCGCCAGAGGACCCGGGCGAGAGCACCTCCTCTGGGCGGCGTGCTCTGGTCCGTACCGGCGGCCGCCACACGTCCTCGAACCCGGCGACGGTCCGGAACTCGCTCACAGGTCCGCCGCCCAGTAGGCCAGGTTGCCGGCGAACGCCTCGCCAAGGCTCGCGACGTGGGCCCGCAGTTCGCGGCCGAGATCGGCGACGGCTCCGAGTTCGGTGTCCAGGACCCGCCCCTCCATCACCGCGGTGTTCAGCGCCCGGGCGATCTGGTTGACGTTCACGCCGATCCGCCGGACCTCGCCGTGAACGGCAATCAGAGCCAGCTCATCTGACCGGGCGAAGCGCGGCGCGCCGGACGCGTGGCGACGTACCAGCGCCGCCACCCAAGCCGCCCGCGAAAGGCCCAACGCCGCGGCCTGGTCCGCAACGTGGCGCGCCTCCGGCGCGGCGAGCCTCACCATCAGTCGCGCGGCGTCGCGCCTGCCGGGCGATAGCGGGGCCGCCACCGGGGCGCTGCCCGCCGCATCCTCCACCAGGCGACGGAGCATGGCGGAGCGTCCGCCGACGGCGGCCGAGGCGGCGTCGAAGCGCCCCGCCAGGTCGTCCGTCACGCGCGTACTCAGCACGGGCACCGACAGGCCTCCTGTCTACAATGCTGCCGCCAAGGCTATCCTGCCCTAGACCACCGCCTTGCAGATTGGCCCCTCCCCTCAGCCGTCACGAGGGCGCAAGGCTACCCCCGCGCCGTCCACCCGCCGGCCCTGCGGGCCGCCCAGCCGGGCCAAGACATGACGCTCAACGTGGGCCCGGATAGGTCCGCTGTCGCTTGCTGTAGGCAGCCATCGCCACGTCGCCGGGCGCCTGAGCCATCGACACCCAGGAGCCGCCCCGGAGCGCGCGGGCTGCATAGGTCAGGCTCCCGCCATCGCACTCCAATCCAGGACAGGCGGGCTTGCGGCCCCACCACACCGCGTCTGGCCCATAGGTGCGGATCATGGCCGGGAGGCTCACGCGGAGCTTGATGCCGCAGCAGCTGCAGACGGCCTTCAGCTCCCACCGGCGCACGTGCATCTCGGCAAGGGTCAGCGCCGTCATCGCGCTCGGCGGCGCGACCACCACGTCAGGGTGCTTCGTACCCATAGGATCAGGCGTGCAGGTCGTCGATGGCGCGGCGGCCGTTGCGGGCCTTGCGGCTCAGCGGCCAACCCAGCACCAGGCGCCCGCGCCAGGCGGCGATCACGTGGGCGGCCAAGTAGGTCTCTTGGCCTGGCAGGCAGGCACCGACGCGGATTGGCGCGTCGAGGTCCTCCAGGATCGGCGGCTGGTGGGTTTCCGTCACCTCCTCGGCCATGGCCTGGATCCGTGCGATGTCGCGGCGGCTGAGATGGCGGCGGCGGGCCGATGGCCGGCGGTCCGGCGGCCACAGCACCGCGAGCGTGCCGCTCCGCGACCCGCAGCCACCCTCCCCGCACACCAGGCGGGCGACGATCGCGCCCACCGTGAGACCGGCCGGGGCGGCCGCAAGCTCATCGGCCAGCCATTGCCGCCCGTGCCCGCATCGGGCGCAGCCGGCTGCCAGCGCGTGCCCGCGGGCGACGAGGTCGCCCACCGTCCGCGTGGCGTCGCGCGGCGCCACCCAGAACCCGGCCGGCGGCGATGGACACGCGATCTCCTCCAGCAGGTCGGGTGGAGTGTCGGCGACGGGGAAGGTGCGTGCCACGTCACGCCTCCCGGGGATCGCTGGGCCAGGGGGCGCGCGGGAAGTCGAGGATCTCGGCGTTCAGCGGCCGGTCGAGCCGCAGGCGGCCGTCCGGGTCGACGCGACCCAGGATCGGCAGGACGCGGCTCGCCTCCGGCGGCGGCTTATTGTCGTTGTGCGCTTCCATGCGAAAAAGAACGAAAGCAGAACTTCGAACCGTTGGCGAGTCCCATCTCACCGCTCGTCGCTCGCCGACCTCGGGAGTGCGGGGCGGTGGCCCCTGCTTGAGGAGCCACCGCCTGCACGGCCTAGCTGTTCATCCGGTTGCGGGACCAGACCAGGCTGTAGCCGTCGTCCGCGTCGACGAGGTTCGCGTAGATCGGCGCCGGGAAGCTGGGGTCGTCGAGCTTGACCGAGAGGTAGTCGCGGTTGGTCTCGCGCGAGGTTTTCTTCCAGGCCGCCCCGAACTCGGTGCCGCCGGCGAAGATCCGGTAGTCGGGGGCGTTGTCGCTCTCCTTGTCGACGGGCCGCAGCTGGGCCTGCTTGACGTTGAGGCTGAGGGTCTTGATCGAGCCCGCGTAGGAGCCGTCGCCGCTCTTGGTGAAGGTGCCGATGGTCGCCATTGGAAGTCTCCTGATCTGTTCGGACCGCGCCTGCCGCGGCCTCGATGGCGTCCGGAGTCGAGGTTCGCAGGTTTGCGGCGCAGCCCACGGCCCGCAGCGCAGCGGAGGACGGCGACCAGGACCGGCTTTCTTGCCTCGCGAGGAATGCGCGCCAGCGCAGGGGAGGAAAGCCGGGCCCGCCGTTGCGCCACGGACCGGACCTTGACCCATCACGCCACGAGAGGCCGCGACAGGCCGACCGAGCTCCTCAGGAATCCCGGCGCCCCTCGCCACCGGCATCCGCGGCGCATCCGACGCCTGCGATCATCCGGCGCCGACGACAACGCCCAGGAACCCCTGCGAAGCGAGCGTGACCGCCCCTGCCCGCTTCCGTCGCCGAGCCACCGAACCTCACGGCGGCCAGGACCGCACCTGCGCCGCCACCCCGCCACATCCCTCCGGCGAGCCCGGCAGACCCAGACCCGGCCGCAACGGCTCCGCCGTCCTCCGCTGACGCTGCGGGCCTACGGCTGCAGCCAGTCTCCAGGGCCTGCCCAGGGCGCGCCATCGGGCCGCGGCAGGCGCGGCTCCAGCGCAGGAGACGATCCCATGACCACCATCGGCGTGTTCCAGAAGACCCCGGACGGCAGCTTCCACGGCGCCATTCGCACCCTCGCCCTCAGCCTGAAGGCGGTCGACATCCGGCCGATCGAGGCCAGCGGCGAGCACGGCCCGAGCCACCGGGTCTACGCCGGCTCCGCCGAACTCGGCGCGACCTGGCCTCTCACCAGGGCCGACAAGCCTGATGGTCTCTCCGTCCGCCTCGACGATCCGAGCTTCGCCGCCCCCATCAACGCGCTGCTGGTCGAGACCCCGGACGGCCATGAGCTTTGGTGGTCACGCCGCAGCAAGACTTGACCTCTCAGGGACGCCTCCGACCAGGGGCGTCCCTTCTGCCTCACGGTTTGAGGAGTTCCCACGTCTGCATATCTAGCGCTCGCGCGATGCGCTCGATCACGTCGATAGTCGCCGCATAGACGCCGCGCTCCAGCGCACTGACATATGTCCGGTCGATATCTGCGCGATACGCGAGTTCTTCTTGCGACAAACCCTGCCGGCGCCGAGCGGCGCGCAGGTTCGTCGCAAGTGTCTCTCGGGCGCCCATTAGGCTCAGAGCGCGTCAGCGTCGAGGATTCCTCCACGGAGTATCCTCTACACGAGAGGTCTTCGCCTGCTACGGCTCGGCCCGAAGAAGCTCCGCCGGATCGACTTCAAATGCTCTCGCAATCTTCTCGATGATATCGATCGATACGGCTGCCTTCGTCGTCTCAAGCTGGCTCAGCCAAGTTCGATCCATGCCAGCGAGGTCCGCAAGCTCCTCCTGCGACAGGTCGAGCGCCTTGCGCCGCCTGAGCACGTTCCTTGCGAGGATCCGCCGGAGCTCCATCGCCCGGAGACGATGGGATTGTAGAGTATTTCACCACGGAGTATCCTCTACAAAACGTGGCCTGCCATCCGGTAAGCACCTAGTGGGAACGCGAGTGTCTCAGGCGGACCCTGCCAATAAGCCTGAAGTGAGCAAGACTACTGGCTGGTCGGTCGAGGTCACCGCCCTCTACCGCACCTACGCCTCCTGGCTGACCGCCTTCCTCGCCCGCCGCTTCGGCCGCGAGATCGCCGAGGACCTGGCCCAGGAGACCTTCCTGCGCCTCGCCCAGCATCCGCTCGACTGGCGCAGCCCCAAGGCGCTCCTCGCCCGCATCGCCCTCAACGTCGGCCAGGACCATCTGCGCCGCGAGAAGGCCCAGAAGCGCCCCCGCCTGGTCACCGGCGACGACCTCCCGGAAGGCGTCAGCCCGCCCGACCAGCACGAGACACTGCTTCACCGCGAGGTGGTCGCCAAGCTCCCCCGCAACCTGCGCGACGTATATGTCTTGAGCCGCTTCGGCGGGATGACCTATGCTGAGATCGCCACGCACCTCGGGATCTCGGTCAAGGCCGTCGAGAAGCGGATGACCCAGGCGCTCAGGCTCTGCATGGCGCGGTACCGCGGCTAGGCGACGACGCATGAGCGATCCCCAACCGAAGCCTAGGCCCACGCGCGCCCAGGAGGAGGCCGCCGAGTGGCTGGCCCGCCTCGGCAACCATTCGATCTCCACCCAGACCGTCCGGGAATTCCGCGACTGGCGGGACGACCCCGTCAACGACGCCGCCTACGAGGAAGCCGAGGCCTTCTGGGATGCGTCGGGCCGCCACGCCGCCGACCCCGAGATCCTGCGCATGACCCAGGACGCCCTGGACCGCGGCAAGCGCCGGTCCGGCTGGCGCGCCTGGCTGAGGGGCCCCCGCCTCGCCGGCGGCCTCACCCTGGCCGGCCTGGCCGCGGCCGGCGGGACGATACTGGCGGTCCAGCAGCTGGAGCCCGCCTACGCCACCGACGCCGTCGAGCAGAAGGTGGTCCGCCTGGAAGACGGCAGCCGGGTGCACCTCAATGTGGACAGCAAGGTGAAGGTCGCCTTCCGCGACGGCGAACGCCGCCTCGTCCTCGCCAAAGGCGAAGCCTTCTTCGACGTCGCCCACGACGCCGCGCGCCCCTTCGTCGTCGAGGCCGACGGCGCCCGCATCCGCGCGCTGGGCACCAAGTTCGACGTGCGCCGCCAGGACGGCGGCGTGCGCGTGACGCTGCTGCAGGGCGCCGTCCAGGTCAGCCCCGAGGCGGGCCAGGGCGCCGTCGTGCTCGCGCCCAACCAGGAAGCCCTGGTGTCCGCGAAGGGCGCGATCCGCAAGGTCGCCACGGATGCGGCCCGCACCACCAGCTGGACGACCGGCCGCCTCGTCTTCCGCGAGACGCCGCTGGCCGCCGCCGTCGCCGAGGTCAACCGCTACAGCGACCGCAAGGTCGAGCTCGCCGGCCCCGGCCTGGCGGAGCGCCCGGTCAGCGGCTTCTTCGACGTCGGCGATTCCGAGTCATTCGCCCGCGGCGTGGCGGAGCTGTTCGACCTCAGCCTCAGCCGTGGCCAGGGCGGGTCCTGGAAGCTCGCCCCCGGGGCGGCGGCCACCTCCGGTCCCCAGGCCGGTCCTGGCGCGTGACAGATTTTTTTCGTCCCCCGGTAGGGTCCATCCCGCCGCTTCACGTCTCCCGCGCCTGACGGACTGCGACGTCAGAAAGCCCGGTTGACGTGACCGGCTCGACCGCGGCCCGCGGGGGAAGCTTGCATGCGACGGGTTGCGTTGGGTCGGAGTCTGCGCCGCGTTCTGTTGGGGTCCCTGGCGACGAGCGTCCTCGCCGTCGCGGCGACGCCCGCCTTGGCGGCGGGCCCGAAGCCGATCAGCATCCCCGCCGGCCCGCTGGAGCAGGCGCTCGGGACCCTTTCCACCCAGACCGGCGACCAACTCCTCTTCCCGCCGGAGCTCGTGACCGGCCGCACCGCGCCGGCCCTCTCCGGGCGCTTCACCACCGAAGAGGCGCTGCGGCGACTGCTGGCGACGCAGGAGATCGAGGCCCGTCGAACTTCGCCCCGCGTCGTCGTCCTCAAGCCGCGGCGTCCGGCGCCGCCGCAGGCCGGACCGAGAGCCCGCGCCGCCGCCGCTTTCGGCGGTGACGGCGACGGTCCGCCGCCCGCCGCGCAATCCTCGGCTGCCCTCGCCACGGCCCCGGCCGAGCCCGCTCCGCGGCCGCCGCCGGCTCTGCTCGAGGAGGTACGCGTCACCGGCACCCACATACGCGGCGGCAGCCCGGCAGCGCCGGTGATCCTCCTCGATCGGGAAGCGCTCGAGCGCTCCGGACATGCGACGGTGGCCGCCGCCCTGCAGGTGCTGCCGCAGAACTTCGCCGGCCAGTCCACCGAAGGGACGGTGACGACGCGCGCGGACCCGCTCGGCACCAACTCGGGCTACGGCTCGAGCGTCAATCTGCGGGGCCTGGGCAGCGACGCCACGCTGGTGCTCCTCAACGGCCGTCGCATGGCCGGATCCGGCAACAAGGGCGACTTCGCGGACCTCTCAGGCCTGCCGTCCATCGCCGTCGAGCGCGTCGAGGTCCTGCTCGACGGGGCCTCGGCGCTCTACGGGTCCGACGCCGTGGGCGGCGTCGTCAACGTCATCCTGCGCCGCAACCTGGACGGCGGCGAACTGCGCGTCCGGGGCGGGGTCGGGACCGCGGGAGAGCCGCGCGAGGGTCTGGTCGGCGGGGTGATCGGCCGCGACTGGGGCTCGGGCAACATCCTGGCGGCCTTCGAACTCTACCGCCGCGAGGCGTTGTCGGCGGACGACCGGGGCTTCGCCGCCACCTCGGACTTCCGGAGCCAAGGCGGGGCGGACCGCCGGGACACCTTCAGCTTCCCGGGCAACGTCCTGCGGACCGATCCCGCGACGGCGGCGAGCGTCCCGTTCTGGGCGATCCCGGCCGGACAGCCGGGGACCGGCCTCAAGGCCGCCGATTTCGCGGCCGGCACCGTCAATCGCTACGAGCAGAACCAGGGCGTCGACCTGCTCCCAAGTCAGCGGCGCTCCAGCGCCTACCTCGCCTGGCGCCAGGATGTCTCCCCCGACGTCGAGCTGTCCGGGGACCTCCGCCACAGCTTCCGCAGCGCCAAGGTCACGGGTTCGGGGCTGATCTCGACCTTGTCGGTCGGCCGCAACAACCCGTTCTTCGTCTCGCCGAACGGGGCGGCCTCCAACCAGATCCAGTACGCCTTCGCCGAGCTTCCCAACCCGGAGATCCGCGCCACCACGGAGAGCCTCTCCGGAACCGTGGGCGCCGAGGGTCGCCTGTTCGGGGATTGGCGGGGCGGAGGCTACGGCGCCTTCGCGCAGGAGATCATCGAAGGGACCACCACCGGCGCACTGCACGCGCTGATCCTGTCGGAGGCCCTCGGCAACAGCGCCGACAATCCGGGCACGGCCTACAGCGCCCGGCGCGACGGCTTCTTCAATCCCTACGCGGGCCAACCCGCCAACACGCCGGCCGTCCTGGCCGCGATCGGCTCGGGCTTCAACAAGACCCGCTTCCGCAGCCGGGTCTATTCCGCGAACCTGCAGGCCGACGGCACGGTGCTGGTGCTGCCGGCCGGCGACCTGAAGCTGGCGCTGGGCGCCCAGGTCCGCCGCGAGACCTTCGTCCGCGCGGGCTCCGGTTACACCTCCACGGCGGCGCCCCGCGCTATCGAGGGCCTCTCCACCGACCGTACGGTGACGGCGCTCTACGCCGAAGCCCGCGTGCCGCTCATCGGCGCCGGCAACCGCGTCCGCGGGATCGAGGCGCTCGAACTCTCCGGGGCGGTGCGCGCCGAGCGCTACAGCGACTTCGGGTCCACCGTGAACCCGCGGGTCAGCCTGCAATGGACCCCGGCCGAAGGCGTCCTCGTCCGCGCCACCTACGGCGAGTCCTACCGCGCCCCGGCCCTGCAGGAGCTGGCGGACTCGCGCAGCAACGGCCCCGTCCGGCTCGCGGATGGGCCGGCGCGCATCCTCACCCTGGCGCCGCAGGGCGGCAATCCCGACCTCGGCCCCGAGACAGCCAAGACCGTGACGGTGGGAGTCGACTGGTCTCCGCCGTCCATGCCGGGCCTGCGCCTCTCCCTCAACGGGTTCAGCACCAAGTTCGAGAACCGCATCGACCGGCCGGCCTTCACCAACCGCACGGTGGCGCTGACCGATCCGCGGTTGACGCCGTTCGTGCGACGGATCTCGCCCGCCACCAACCCCGCCGACCTCGACTATATCACCGCGCTCCTCGCAGAGCCCATCACCACCACCGCACAGGGCGTCTTCCCGCCCACCGAATACGGCGCCGTCGTCGACATGCGCTTCGTCAACACGGCCGGGCTGACGGTGCGGGGCGTGGACCTGCAGGCCACCTATGCGGCCGACCTCGCCGGCGGCCGCCTCAGCCTCGGCCTCAACGCCTCGCGCCTGCTCGACTACCAACAGGCGGTGACCCCGGCGGCCGACTTCGTCGAACTGCTCGGCCAGCCTGGCGTGCCGGCCCGGTTCCGGGCCCGCGCCACTGCCGACTGGAGCCGCGACGCCTTTGCGTTCGGGGTTGCGGTGAACCGGCTCAGCGGGTTCGAGGACGCCCTGGGTTCGAAGATCTCCGGCCAGACCACCCTCGACCTGCAGGTCCGCTGGACGGGTCCGGCGGGGACACGCTGGGAGGGCGCCGGCGTTCTCGTGGGCCTGCGCAACGCCTTCGACCAGAAGCCCCCCTTCTACGACAACCCTTCCGGCTTCGGCTTCGACCCGGCCACGGCCGACGTCATCGGCCGCTTCCTCTCGATCCAGCTCACCAAGAGCTGGTGATGCGCACGCCCCGTCGGCGCTGCGGCCTGCTGGCCGCGGCGGCTCTGATGGCGCTCGCCTGCGCGCACGTCGCGCTGGGCCGGGCGCTCACCGTGGAGGACGTCCTGCAGCGCGAGGCGTTCGGGCGGGTCGAGCTCGCCGAACGCTGGCTGTTCGTGGAGGCGCAGGGTCCGTACGCCTCGGCCGCGCGTTTCGACTACGACAGCCGCACAGACCTGTTCCGGACCCGGCTGCAGGTCGCGCCGCTCAGCGCGCCCGCACAGCTTCGGCCCCTCGTGCCGCGCGAACCGGGGGTCGGCTATGCGCTGGGACCGGTCTCGCCCTGCGGCGACCGCGCGGCGGTCTTCCGCCTGAAGGCGGGACGCTGGGAGTTGGGCGTGGCGGAGGCCGCGACGGGCGCCACCCGCTGGCTGAACGTCGCGCCCCTGCTCACCGCCACGGGCCGCGCGGTCGCCTGGCAGGACGCCCAGACCCTGGTCGTTCTCGCCCTCCCCGATCCGGCCTCGGCGCCGCTGGAGTTGCGCCTGCGGCGCTATCCGCTGGAGCTGGCCGCCCAACGCGCCCGCGCCGCCACCGGCGAGACCAGCGTCACGGCGGTGGGCAGCGGACGCTATCGGACCCTTCGGCCCCGCAGTCCGGGCCGCGACCTGCTCCGTATCGATCTCAAGACGGGCGACGTGCGCCGGCTGGCCAGCGGCGCCTTCGCCGACTTCGAGGTCTCTCCCGACGGTCGGCGCGCCGCCCTGCTGACCGAAGGCGAGGACATCCCGCTTGACCCCGGCCGCCCGGTCCAGGGCGCCTGGGGCGTCGAGACGACGCGTACGGGGCTGACGCTGGTCGACCTCGCCACGGGAGACGGCCGCGCGCTGGACCGCGCCTGGGACGTCCTCGGCCAGCTGCTCCGCTGGTCGCCGACGTCCGACGAACTCCTGATCTTCGCGCGACAGGCGGACGCACCGTGGACAGGCGGGGCGCTGCTCCGTGTGGACGCCGCCGCCGCCGCCGCCCGCCCCGTCGGCCAGGATCTGAGGCCTGTGGTGTCGGGCCGGCCCGCGGTGGTGCGGGCCGGCTGGCTGGGACGCGACCCGATCGTCTTTGCCCGGCCGGTCGGGGCCGTCGGCGCCGGCCGGGCGGACTGGTTCCGCCTGGCCGGCGATCGCACCCGCAACCTGACCCACGCGATCCCGGCGCCGGCCGGCGACCCGGCGATCCTGTGGCGGGAGGCGCTTTGGCTGGTGAGTGGCGGGCGGCTCTGGCGCGTGGATCGGGCGGGCGCGCATCCCGCCTGGAGCGGCAGCGCGCCCGCCATCCGCCTGGTCGCCCCCGCCGCGGTGGGGCTGCGCCCGCGCGCGGAGCTCTCCCCCCGCGCGGCCGATCAGGTCTCGGTGGCGCTGCAGGGGACGTCGGGCCCGCAGCTCCACCTCGGCGCCGGCCGGGCGGGGGTCGCGCTGGCGGCCGGCGCCCAGGTCCTGGCCGCCGGGCCCTCCGGCGCCGTCGTCCGAACCCCACACGACGACGGTCCGGAGGTGCTGAGCTGGGTACGGCCGGGCGCGCCCGAGGTATCGATCTCGGCGATCAACGGGCGCCTCAGCGACGTCGATCCGCTGCGGATCGCGGCGGTCCACCACCGAGGACCTCGCGGGGAGCACCTCACCAGCTGGCTGATGCGGCCCGCCGCATCGGTCTCTCGACCGCCGCTGGTCGTGTGGCCCTACCCGGGCTCCGCCTACCCGACCTTCCCGGACTACATGGACGCCCGGCGCGGCGGCGGGATCGAGACGCCGACGCTGCTGGTCGGCCAGGGCTACGCCGTCCTGATCCCCAGCCTACCCCGCTCACCGGGCCCCGACGGCCCGGCGGCGGGCCTGGCGGACCAGGTGCTCGCCATCGTCGACGCCGCCGCGGCCGACCCTGCGCTGCGTGACGCCTTCGACCCGGACCGGCTGGGGATATGGGGCGCCAGCTTCGGCGGCTACGGGGCGCTGGCCGTCCTCGGGCAGACCGATCGCTTCGCCGCCGCCATCGTGCAGGCCGCGCCCGCCGACCTCTTCAGCATGCACGGCGACTATGGGCTGAAGCGCCTGGTGCTGCCGCAGGGCGGAGTCGGCAGCTACGCGGCCGCCGGCTGGACCGAGGACCTGCAGGGCGGCATGGGCGCCCCGCCCTGGGCGGACCCCGACCGCTATGTCCGCAACAGCCCGGTGCTGACGGCCGACCGCATCCGCACCCCGCTGATGATCGTGCACGGCGAGCTGGACACGATCCCGATCGGCCAGGCGCAGGAGATGTTCTCCAGCCTGCAGCGGCAGGACAAGGACGCCGTGCTGGTCACCTACTGGGGCGAAGGCCACGCGTTCGCGAGCCCGGGCAACATCCGCGACTACTACGCCCGCGCCTTCGCCTGGCTCGACGAGCACCTCAGGCGCGGGACCGCAGCCGCTCGCGTGACGCGGTCCGCAGGTCCGGCGCCCGGCCCTGCCAGTGCCGCACCCAGGCTTCCACCATCGCCGCCCCCATGACCCGTGCACCATCCGGCCGGCGGATCAGGGCGTCCGGCTGCAGCGCGGCGTCCAGGGCGCGGCGATCGAGCACGCCGGCCTCGGCCAGCACGCCCTCGATCAGGAACGGCCGCAGCACCGCGAGGCTCGCGGCGGTGCGGCGACTGTAGAGCGACGTCAGCGCGCCCTTTGAACGCCGCTCGGCGACGACGGCGGGCAGACGGTCGGCGAAGGCGCGACGGGCCACCGCGCGGTCCCGGCCACCGGCGACGTGCGCCCAGGCCGGAATGGCGAGGCACAGCTCGACGACCGGCTGCGCCAGCAGCGGATGACGCACCTGCGCGACCGCCGTCCGCCGGCACGGTCCCGCCGCCATCTGCGAGGCTGCGACCAGCTCCACCTGCATCCGCTTGGCCGGGGGCATGTCGTCGAGATCGGTGAGCCAGCGATGCGCCGGCGTCGTCACCGCCTCGCGGGTCCGCGCGCCCCAGATCCCCGCCCGCGCGCCGTAGGCCGGCGCGGACGAGCGCCGGGCCGCGCGGCGGGCGGACCAGACCGAGCGCCGCAGCCAGCGGGCCACGTCGAGGGCAAAGGGGTCGCCCCACGGGATCCGGCCATGGGCCAGACGGTAGTCCTCCAGCACGCGCGGCGTCGGCGACTGGAAGAGGACCGCATCGCCGCCCTTGCCGGTGAAGACGGCGTCCACCCCCTCCGCCAGGGCCAGGCGCGAGGTGTGGCGATCGCGGTCCCCGTCCAGGGCGTTGAACGCGGGGCGCGCCGCCCGCGCGAAGTCGGTGAAATCGGACAGGTCCACTTCGCCCACCGGCTTGGCGACCTCGACCAGCGGCAGGCCTGCGGCCGCGCAGGCGGCCCGGGCCCAGGGGCGTTCGTCGCCTTCGGGCCGGTCACCGTAGTAGTTGAGGCCGATCAGGTTGGCGGCTGGGTCGGCGGCGCGGGCGAGCGAGATGGCCACGATGGCGCTGTCCAGCCCGCCGGACACTTCGGCGACAGCCCGACCGACGCGCCTCGCCTGCACGTCCACGACCTCGTCCACGACCGCCCGCAGCCGCGCCTCGGCGTCCTCCATCGCCGCGTTGCCCGCGAACGCCGCCGGCCGCCAGATCGGTACGGCCTCCCCCGGCGACGCGCCCAGCGGATGCAGGTCGCCTGGAGTCACCGTGTGGAAGCCGGCGAGCCCGCAGCGGTCCAGGCTCGCCAGGGGGCGGCGCACGAAGTCGGTAATGGCGTCCCAGTCGAGCGCCAGGTCGTGCGGCGACAGCCCGAACGGCAAGTGCGTGATCTCGTTGGCGACCGCCACGATCTGCCCGGCCCTCCAGGTCAGGGCGTCCAGGCCCCCGGACGGATCGCGGAAGACCCAGGCCCGGTCCGCGCCCGGCTCGCGCAAAAGGGCCAGGTATTCGCCCCAATGGTGGTCGGCGAGCGCGCGGGCGGTGCGCAACAGGGGCTGGTCGAACTGCGGACACGACGCGCCGGGGGTACGGGGGTGCGCTTCGCCCACGAGCAGCAGCCCGGCGTGAAGGCGCCTGACCGCCAGCGGCCGGCCGTAGCCCCAGACTTCGAGCCCAGGGCCCGCATCGAGAACCCTCCAGCCGCGCGCGCGCAGGGCGTCGCGCCAGGCCTGCGCCTCTGCGCCGGCGTCAGGGCTCTCCCGCGGCCAGGCGAAGGCCAGAATCTGCGGCGCCTCAGGCGACATGGATCGTCGTGTAGGCGCGGAGCTGGTCGGCATGGTCGTCGAGGGCGACATCGCCGACCTGCAGCCAGCAGTGCGCGGAGAACGGCCAGGTCCGCACGCCGAAACACCAGTGGGCGTCCTGGCCCCGCCGCTGCAGGAAGCACAGCAGGGCGAAGCTGCGGACCAGGCACTTGGCGGGCAAGGGCAGCCAGGGCAGCACGTGAGCAAACGTCGCGCTGAGCCGCACGGTGGCCGCCACCGAAGCGGCCGGCCCAACCCCGCGTCGCCGCACATGGCGAAGGATGTGGGTCAGCGAGCGACCGCGATAGTGCAGCAGGACGTCCCAGAGCGCGCCGGTCAGGGCCAGGCGGTCGCGGAACGTCAGGGGCTCGGGGGGAAGGTCGCAGGCCGAGCGATGCGCCAGCGGAAGCGGCGCGCGAGAAACACGCGTATGGTCCGTCCCGAGCAGCCCGGCGGCGCGCAGCTGGGCCGACAGGTCGGGGTCGCCGACGCGGCCGTCGGCGTCGACCGCCAGCCGCCAGAGCGGCGCAAGGCCCGGAAGGCAGAGATAGTCGTCGGCGCCGATGTCGAGGACGACGACGTCGTCATCGACCACGGCGGCATGGACGTCGGAGCGAAGGGTCAGCGTCATGGCGACAGCGGCGCCGGCCGCAGCCGGCGCCGCCTCGGCGTCACGGCTTGAAGTAGAGTTGCTCGTCGATCTCGACCTCGTCGCCGTCCGGGTTGCCGTAGGTCGACGCCTTGGCGCCGCCGAGGCTCAGGAGCCGGAAGCTCCGCAGGCTGAACAGCTTCATCATCTTGACCTCCCTGGGTCGTAACCGCCGCTGATTGCGACGAGCCAATCGGACAACCTGGGATGTGTATATTCAATCTATATTCGGTCTATTTTTTCAGGTCCCGCGCGCCGGCCTCGATGAGGGCCGCGAGCCGGTCGGATTCCCGGATCCGCACGGCATGGAACTGGCGCAGCAGCGCCAGCCGCTCGGCCCGCGACGCCGCCCCGCTCGCGAGCAGCGCCAGCGCCTCGCCGTCCAGGTCGGCCAACAGCTGGGCCTCCAGCCGACGCACCGGCCCGAGCTGGATCTGCCCGATGCGGAAGGCGGCGTACAGCGGCCGGCTCCCGGTGGCGGCCACCCAGCGCCGGAAGAGCGACTCGACGCCGGCGACCGGGTCAACACCGCCCGCCGGTTCGGTGTCCAGCGGGCCGGGCGAAGCCGGGGCGACCCGGTTCGCACGCCGGGGGTCCAGCGCGATGAGGAGCTGCGCCAGACTCATCCGGTAGAGGTCCGCGACCTCGACGGGGCCGAGCAGGCGGACGAAGTAGCCCTGCCCCCGCCGGTCCTCCAGCAGCCCCTCCCCGGTCAGGCGCGAGAGCGCCTCGCGCACCGGCGTGGTCGAGAGGCCCAGCTCGTCGGCTAGGTCGACGGCGGTCGCCCGGCCGCCCGGCGCGAGCGTCCCGTTCTGCAGGCGCTCGCGCAGCGCCGACAGGGCGACATGGAAGGGCTCGGCCTGGGGCTCGGCCATCACAAACTCCGCTGGCCTGGATCAGGCGAAGCGGCAAGGAGGCGCGGCCGCCCCGGATCGTGACAAGGGCGATATTTCCCCCTCGCGGGCGCCGCCGCCTGGGCCGCCCGCCAATATTCACAATGCACGCCAGGAAATGGCGGGCCGGTCGCCGGATTCGACACAGCCCGCCGGCCGGGCTCAGGCGGCGGCGGGCGCGCCGGGCTTTGGACCGATCCGCACACAACGCACGCCGCGCGCCTGGGCCTGTTCGGCGAGGTTCATCGCCGGCCCGAACGGCGGCGCGCCGGCCTGCGCGGCCAGGCCCAGGCTTTCGGGCAGCACCAGCACGCAGACCGGCTGCAGCGCCAGCAGCTGGTCGTTGGCGCGGAACGGCGCGGCGCGGCCGAAGCGCTCGAAGTCGGGACGGGCCAGGACCAGACGGACGCCCTTCTGCTGCGCCCAGCGCTTGGCGATGCGCTCGCCGCCCTTCGCGCCGGTAAGCGCGAGGGACATGTCGGGGTGCTGGGTGCGAGCCCAGTTCAGGGCGTCGAAGATCCGTCCGGCGTCCTCGGGCGTGTCACTGCGCGGCGAAGCGCGGAACGCGACCACCGCATCGCCGGGGTCGGCGGCGTCGCGGCGGCGGACTTCGATCGCACGCAGCGCAGCCTGGGCGTCGAGCTGCGCCGCAGTCGCCCCGCCGCGGACCGATCCCCGCCAGGGGCTCCAGACTTCTCCGGTCGAAATGCCATAACTCTCGGCGGCGGCGTCGCGCACAAAGGCCAGGGCCTCGGCGGCCACGTCCATTGCGTCGGCCCGCGCCTTCGCCTCCTGCAGGTCCACGTCGGCGACCTCGGAGCCGTCGAAGTCGCGCAGCAGGCCGGCGAGCCGCTCGCGCTCGCGGTCGGCGTCCCGTTCGAGGCGCTGGACACCGGCGTGCAGCCCGCCGATCAGCGTCTCGCAGATGGTGACGGCGTGATCCTCGAGGGCGCCGCCCAGCACGGTGTCGAGCACCTCGCCCAGAAGGGCCCGGCCCAGCTGGACCAGTTGCGGCTCGGTGGGATGGGGTCGCGGGTCCTGCAGCGCGGCGGTGCGTGCATCGAAGCCGTCGAGGTCGGCGGTGTTGAAGAAGGTGGATGGCGGTCGCATGGCGGTCTCCTGAGGCTGCGAGCCGAAGCTCGCGACCTCCGGCCGCCGGACCGGCCCGCAGGCCAGGGCGCCGAAGGCGGCGCCAGCGCACCCTTGCCGGCGGGCCGGCCCGGTGGCGCTCCGTCGCGATCCTCCGCTTCGGCGGCGCCGGTGACGCCGGCCGCACCCGGCCAACGCGACCCGCCGGAATCGCGGCACGCTCGCCGCATGCGTCCAACCCTCCGTCCGCTGCTCGCGTCTGCGTCCTGGTCGCTGATCGCCGTGCTGTTGGGTCCGGGCGTCACTGCCGCGGCCGTAACGGCGGCGCCCGCGCAAACGCCGGTGGCCAGTGAGCCTGCGCCAGCGCCCACTTCGATCGACCGGCCATCCGCTTTCGAGCGCGAGACTTTGGCCGCAGCCCAGCACGCGAACCGCATCGCCGAGGAAGGGATCGCCGCCCAGGTCGAGGCCGCGCGCTGGCAGACGTACCTGGGCTTCAGCGCTCTGGGACTGTCCGCGATCGCGGGCCTCGCTGCGGTAGCCGCGGCCGTCTACGCCCGCCGTGCGTGGCGGGAGAACCGGCGCAGCGCCGACGTGGCGGAGCGCATGTTGAGCGGCTACGAGCGGCCGTTCCTGCTGCTTGAGGTCGTGAAGAGCGGCGTCACCTTCGGCGACAACTCGATCACCTACGACGTGACGAAGTACCGGTTCCGCAACCTCGGCCGCGTGCCGGCGCTGATCACCCGGCGGCATTTCGAGCTTGGCAACAGCGGCGAGATGCCGGACCCCATCGATCCGGACAAGGAGGCTGGCAAGCCCGTCGTCCACGGCGTCGCCGTCGGTGCGAATGATGTCTCTCAGGAGATCGAAACCGGTCGCGCGCTGCCGCTGTTTTCGGCGCTGAAGCCGGGCCGGAAGGTGAGATCCGGCGGCGAAGATTCACGGCCGAGCGTCTACTTCCACGGCTTCGTGGAATACCGCGACCTGGCCGGCCGCGGCTGGATCACCGGCTTCTGCTTCGCGCAGTCCGACAACGAGGCGGGCTTTCAGCCACTGAGCCTGGCGGCCCGCGACGCGCCGGATCCCTACAACTTCGACCGCCAGATCGGCTGAGCTGTCGGCCGTCAGCTGGCGGGTCCTCAGTGCTGCGTGATGGGCTTGCGCTCCCCGAACCGCAGGATCAGGTCCCGGCGCAAGGCCTCGAATTCGAGCTCGATGACCTCCACCTCGGCCGGCGACGCCCCGTCAGCGCGGGCGATCATTCCGATGCAACGGTCGACGATCGCCACCGCTTCGGCGCGGCCACGCAGCCGAATCCGCAACTCCAGGAAATAGGCGAGGTGCTCGTCCATGGGTCAGCCCCTGCAATGAACGAACCAAGTTCGCCCGTCAAAGCTGTGGCGTGCGTTCGCATCCACTGCAAAGGCGCACGCCCCCGCGAGAAACGGGAGCGTGCGTGGAGAAAAGCTGCTGAGGCTATTCGGCGGCGATCGCGGCCGGTTCGGGCGTCAAGGCCGCCTCAGCCCGCCGCAGCAGCGGGGCGACCCCGCGGGCCCGCCGCGCCGGATCGAACGGCCGCCGCGTATAGGCCTGCGCCGGGAACGCCATCCACTTCGGCGTCCAGGCCTCGGGCTTGGCACGCCCGTTCGCCCCGTCCACGAAGTCCCTCAGGATGCCCTTCTGGGTCTTCACCTTCTCCGTCAGGTTGCCGTCCGCGACCTTCTTGCCGCCGACCTCCTTCAGCATGGCGTTGACCGTCTCGCGGTCCCGCATCAGGTCGAAGAAGGCGTCGTCGGGCGACCAGAACCGGGCGATGTCGACCTTCAGCCAGACGCCGGCCGCGTCGACCGCTTCGCCCCCGGCCTCCAGGCTCTCGGCCATGACCACGGCCGCCACCGCGAGCACAGCCTCGTCGGGCACGCTGAGCAGCCGCGCGAAGACGGCCGCAACCCCGCCCAGGCCGCGGCGGCCCAGCACCTGGTCGACCTCCTTGCCCAGGTCGAGGATCGCCGCCACGGCCTGCCGCCGCTCGGCGAACGCCGCCTCCGCCGGGCTGGCCGCCAGGCTGACGGCAATCCCGGGGTCGTGGGGCGCGCGCGGCTCGGGCTTCACCTGCCAGTAGGGCGAACCGGCGACAGCGTGGGCGACCAGCAGGCGCAGCGCCACCGCCGGATGTTCGGTGAGGGCCACCCGAACGGCGGCATGGCGGTGCAGGTCGATGTAGCGCCCCTGCGCCTGGGTCACCTCGGGCCACGCCAGCTTCGCGGCCTCGGCGGCGTCGGGATTTTCGCCGCGCGCCGCCTTCTCGGCCGCCGCGTGCGCCCGCTTGGCCTCCTTGTCGGTGAGCCAGCCCTCGTGAACCTCGACCTCGCCCTTCATCCCGACGGAGATGAACACCTTGCCTCCCCTGGCCTTCGGCGTCCTGACGTGCTTCCAGCTGTAGAAGGGCTCGCCCACTTCGAGGACCGTGACCTCGCTCCATCCGTCGGCGAGAAGCGCCTCCACCCGCGCGGCGACCGCCTCGTTCTGGCAGCGCCAGAAGAGGTCGCTTTCCACGAAGTAGCTCTCCTCGCCGAACAGGTCGGCTCGGATTTGGCCCGGATAGTCGTCCAGCGAGAACAGCGCGTGCTTCGTGGGGACCGAGGCCCCGCCGAACAGCCAGGCCTTCAGCGAACCGCCCATCGGCGCCCGCTGCTCGGGATCGTCGAACATGGCGAGCCAAGCCTTCTGTTGCGCCTTGCTGGCCAGCGTCAGGCAGCGGACCGTCGCCACGTCGATCGCCTCCTTGCGGTAGAGGCTCCGCACTCGCGGCAGGAGGTTGCCCAGCGCCAGGGTCCGCTTCACCACCACGTCCGACAGGCCGAAGGTGGCGGCGATCTGCTCGGCCGTGCGCCCGGACTTCACCAGCCGGGTGAAAGTCTCCCAGCAGGTGACCTCGTCGGGCGGCAGGCGGCCCAGGTTCTCGATCAGCGAGGCTTCGATGGCCGCGGCGTCGTCGCCGGCTTCGAGGATGCCGATCGGCACCGGGTCGATCTCGACACCCTCGGCGATCGCCGCGAGCGCGGCCTTCCAGCGGCGCCGACCGGCGACCACCTCGAAGCGGTCGGGCACGACAGCGCCGTCGGCCACGGTCTCGAGCACCAGCAGCGTCAGCAGCACCCCGCGCTGGCGGACCGAGGGCAGGATGTCCGAGACGTCGGGATCGGGTCGCCCATAGTGCATGTTGAGCGGCGAGAGGGTCAGGTTGCGGGGATCGGCAAAGGCCAGTCTCATGGTCGTACTCCTGGGGGTCAGGGGTGTGAGTCGGTCCTCGCCACCCACGCTTTGGCGGGACAATGGCGAGGGCAGCTTGCGCCGGGAGGGCGCGGATCGCCCGGCCAAAGGGGCCGGACAGGTCCGCCGGCGGCCGCAACCGCCGGCGGATGGGCGGAAGGGTTCAGTCGGGATCTACGGCCGGCGCAGTGTCGGACGCGGGCGCAACCGTGCGCACGATCTGCTCGGCCTCGCGGATCGAGCCGCAGCGCCGTGCGATCTCGGCCCACTGCGAGATCGGCAGCCGCCCCTCAAAGTGGATGTCGCGCTCGATGGTCAGCCCGAACGGCAAGGTCACGCCGGTAAGTTCGCGCAGGCTCACCGAGCCCAGCTCCGGACAGCCCATGTCGAGGTCGCAGAGTCCGAACATCGTGTCGCCATCAGGATCGAGCTCGGTGATCAGCCAGGTCCCGGGCCCGGAGGGGTTGAACAGCTTCAGGACGGGGACGTGATCCCCGTCCGGCTCCGCCGCATTGGCGGCGAGGCGCGGCCGCAGCGCGTCCGGGATCAGGACGAGGCCGTCGTCGTCGGGTTGGGTGTCGGTCATGGCGTGGGTCTCCGGGCCGACGGCCCGGACCTCCCGTCCGCCGCGCCCGCCCGTCCGCGCCCTTCCTTCCCCTCCACCTCCCCGGGGCCCATCCCAAGCGCCTCGTTCCAGTCCCCGAACGGCGGTGGCGGCCATCGCAACGCCACCGCCACCCCGGACGCGCGCAGGCTCGCCGCCAGCGCCCGCGCCGAGGCCTCGCCGTCGGCGCCGCGGTCCGCAGCGATCAGCACGAAGCGCACCCCCGCCGGCGGCCGCCATCGACGCAGGTTACGGGTCGACAGGAGCGCCCAGGCCGGCAGCCCGAACCGCCCCGCCGCCGACAGGCTGGTGAACACCCCCTCGCCCACCAGCAGGCGTGGACCGGCCGGCGCGAAACGCACCGCGGCGCCTGGCGGACAGAGGCCGACGGTCTTGCGCGGCAGTCGGAGCAGGGCCCGCGTCCCGTTCGGCGCGAGGTAGGTGACCTCGACACCGACGAGATCCCCGGAGGCGGCGTCCCGGATCGCCGCCAGCAGCGCCGGCCGGCGCGGGCCCGCGCCGGCGTAGACCGCCGCCGGAACCTCAGGATGGTGCCGCAGACCCTCCGTGGGCGCGGCGACGCCGCGCAGGTCGAGGTGCCGCGCCGACAGTGAGCGCCCGAGCGGCCGACCTTCCGACCAGAGTTGCTGCGCCGCGGCCAATCGTTCACGCCGTCCGGGCGCCGGCGGCGGGACCACAAGGGCGCCCCCCGCCCCGACCAGGCGGCCCTCGCCGTCCACAAGGCCGAGGTCCTCGATCTCGGCCAGCACGGTCCGCCAGTCGTCGCCGGCGAAGCAGTGGACCACCACCCGGTCGCGCGAGAGGAGCAGCGACACTGAGCGGTCATCGGGACCATGCCCGGGGCCCGGCACATTGGCGCGTCGCCCGCCGGCCCAGAGGTCGCCGCCGAGCGCGCGGACGATCGGCGCCAGGGTCGCGGCCCGGCTCACAGGAGGCCCAGGCCGCGGAAGCTGATCACCTCCTGGTCAGCGACCAGGAAGTGATCGTGCACGGCGATGCGCAGCAACCGTCCGGCCTCGACGACCTGGCGCGTGGAGTCCACATCGCTGGTCGAGGGTGTCGCGAGCCCGCCAGGGTGGTTGTGGGCGAGCACCACCGCCGCGGCATCGAGCTCCAAAGCTCGCCGCATGATCTCACGCGGGTAAACGGGCACGTGATCGACCGTTCCCTCGCCCAGCACTTCGTCCCGGATCAGACGGTTGCGCTTGTCGAGGAAGAGCCCGAGCAACTGTTTGCGCGAGCGCCCGGCCAGCATGCCCCGCAGGTAGGCGGCGACGCTCTCCCAACCGCTAAGCACGGGCCGCTGGCGAAGCGGCGACGCGAGAAGTCGCCGGGCGATGTCCTTCGCGAGGGCGAGGCGCACGGCGGCTTCGGCCGGCGCGGACCGCGACAGGGCGGCGACCGAGGCCGCCAGCACTTCCGGCAGGGAGCCGAACTCGGCGAACAGCGCGGCCGCCTCCCCGGCGTCCAGGCCGGCGGCGACCTCCAGCGCTTCCTGGTCGTCCAGAGCGGACGGACCGGACCTGATGAGCCGGGCGAGGACCTCTGCGGGGGTGGAAGTGGAACGGGGCATGGCGGTCCCCTGCGATGGAGGCGACCCCCGATGCGGGGCCGCCCCGCCTCGTCCTCCCTCCTCCTCCCGCGCGGGCAGGCGCGGGAAGCGATCTGCATCATCGGACGGCGGAGCCGTGCGCAGGACAGGCCATCATGCGGGGCGTTGCGGGGGCGCGGGCCCCGCAGAAGGGGTCGGCCGAGACCACGGGCTCGGCCGTAGGGGAAGGCATTCCCCTCCCGGGAACGCGCTTGCACACGCTATCGCCCGCCACGCCTGGACACTTCGCTGCGGACGGCCGGTCGGCCACGCCGGGAAAGACCGGTCGTGATGCCCGCCGAGTGAAACGGTCCACAGGTTTTCGCGCGCCGCCCGGAGGGAGCCGTCGCCCCTTCTGCGTCTTCGGCGTCTCCGCCCCATGGCGGAACCCAGAGGGATCGAACAACCGACTGAGGCTGTGTAAGAACGCGAAGCAGTTCAGGCTCCTGACGTCACGGTGTCGGGGGCGCAGATGGGCCGCTTCGTCGAGGGTGAGGATCGCAGGCAGGCCACGCTGCTAAAGCTCTACGTCTATGGCTACCTGAACCGCGTGCCGTCGAGCCGCCGGCTGGAGCGGGAGGCGGGGCGCAACGTCGAGCTGATGTGGCTGATGGGCAAGCTGGCGCCGGACCACAAGACCATCGCCAACTTCCGCAAGGACCACGGTCCGGCGATCCAGGCGGCCTGCGCGCACTTCGTGGTGCTGTGCCGCCAGATCGGGCTCTTCACCCAGGCGCTGGCGGCGGTAGACGGCAGCAAGTTCAGGCGGTGAACATGCGCGACAAGAACTTCACCGCCACGAAGCTGAAGAAGCGGATGGAGCAGGTGGCTGAGCACATCGAGGGCTATCTGGTCGACCTCGACACCGCCGACCGGCAGGAGGGCGAGGCCGCCGAGGCGCGGGCCGGGAAGCTGAAGGACAAGATCGCCACCCTGCGCGCACAGATGCAGGCGCTGAAGGCCATGGAAATCCAAGTGGCTGAGGCGCCGGACGGCTAGGTCTCGCTGACCGACCCGGACGCGCGATCCATGGCGACCAGCGGCCGGGGCAGCGGGATCGTCGGCTACAACGTCCAGTCCGTCGTCGAGGCTGAGTCACCTGATCGTGGCCCACGACGTGATCATGACCGGCAGCGACCGCCAGCAGCTCACGGCCATGAGCGAGAAGGCCAAGTCCGCGATGGGCGTGGACGGCCTCGAGATGCTGGCCCACCGGGGCTACTTCTCGGGCGAGGAGATCGTGGCCTGCGAGTCCATCGGCGTGACGCCCTATGTGCCGAAGCCGCTAACCTCGGGCGCCGCTTCGGCAAGCAGGACTTTACCTACCTGTCGGACCAGGACGTCTACCGCTGCCCGGCCGGCGCCCTGCTGCCGTATCACATGACGACCGTGCAGCGGGGCCTGACGCTGCACTCCTACTGGGACCTCGCGAGCTGCCGCGCCTGCGCTCCGTGAACTTCGCCGCGTTCGACAGGAGATTGAGCAGTATCTGCCCCAGGCGGGCGCCGTCGCCCGCGTAGACGCCCTTGGCGGCCGGAGCGGACCCGGCGCACCGCCTGCCCACGATCGGGGGCGTGAAAGTCCTCGACCAGCTGGCTGCCCCCCGGCAAGCGCTCCACCAGTCGGAACACCGGCTGTCCGCGGGCGCTCATGGTCTCCGGCCGATCGTTCATGCTTAGCACCCCTCCAGCACGTCGCAGCTGGGGCAGGGATGGTCGGCGGCCGGCGCATAGATCGCCGCCTCCGTCCGGTTCTTCGCGCCGAGCGTCTTGAGGATGGCGTTCACGTGGACCTTCACCGTCGCCGGCGAGGTTCCGAGCGCCGCGGCGATGTCCTTGTTGCTGGCGCCCCGGGCCAGGAGCCGATGAACCTCCCGCTGGCGAGGGGTGAGCCTCGGCGCCGTAACCGCAGCGCCTTTCCCGTCGCGCGCCGCGCAGTCCCCGCAATGCGGGGCGAACCAACGGCGGCCGGCGATGATCTCGGCGACGATGTTCCGCATCTCGTGAAGATCCATCGTCCAGGGCACGAAGCCATCCGCGCCAGCTGCCTTCAGCGCGCGCAGCTTCACGGCGTCACACTCGAGCCCGAAGTAGATGCGGCGGGTCGGAACGTCGCCTCCCAGCTCGAGGCGAAGGAAAGGCCAGTCTCTCAGCCGCAGCCCATCGACGCCGACGGCGATGACGTCGACGCATGAACGTTCAAGCGCGGCGTAGGCCTCCTCCGCGGTTCGAGCCGATATTATCTCCGCGCTCCCCATCAGGTCGGCGAGCAAGGCCTTGAGATGCGCGGCCATGACCGGAACCCGGGACACCACCAAGGCGCGCGGCGACACGCAATCCGCCCCCCCTCTCAAACGCTTTCCTCCCCGCTGAAAAGCCGAAATCCGGTGAGTGCTGAAACTGCTTAATTTGCGTACATATGAACATACGCCGATGGGTCTAGGCGCGTTCGGGGCTCGAACGGGAAATTCAGTTATACTAACAATCGCCACGCGCAGTCTTGCAGTTGACCGTCTCCACCCTACCAGCAACCCTGTCCGGCATCATAGCTCCAACGCTACAATTTCACTATTTAGATCTATACCTATCTATTTCCTTTCCAATCCCGAATATTGCATCGCAAATCCGTCACAAATTCCCGCAATCTTCCCATTCATCTAGAGAGTTGCCCGGCGGGCCGCGATCCAGGATGGACGTTCCGCGTGCGTCTTTTCCGCGCACCGAGGTCCAAGAAACGCGCTCCCCAGCGGCCCGCCCACGTCCGCCCGGGCCGCAAAGGGGACGCCCGCCAAGAGCTCACCTCTCCGAGGACTCGGCGGCGGTAGACCGGATGTTGACCGACCGGATCACCCCCCCGGAGACGGTCAGTCGTCTTCCAGGTTGAAGAGGTACCCGATCAGCTTCTCGGCGCAGATCGGCTTGGTCAAAACTTCATCCGCGCCAGCGTCAATCGAGTCGGCGCGATGCCGGTCGAGGGCGTTGGCGGTGACGACACAAATGGGCGTGCGGGGCAGGCCACGGCTCAGTTCCGCCTGCCGAATCCGGCGAACGGCCGTCAGCCCGTCCATCACCGGCATCTGCATGTCCATAAGGATCACGTCCCAGCCGCCCGCCTCCGCCGCGTCAACGGCCTGCTGCCCATCTTCTACACAGGTAAGGTCGACGGGCAGGTCCTGGAGAAGGAGTTCGACAGTGCGCCGATTGATCGGATGATCCTCCGCCAACAGCACGCGCAGTCGGCGATCCTCTTCATCCTCGGCCGAGCGCGGACCAGCGCTTTCGCAGCCATTTGCCGGGGCGTCGCGGCGCGACAACGGCAAGACAACCTCGAATGTGGAGCCCGCGCCGGGGGTCGATCTCGCCGAAATCGTTCCGGACATCAGTTCGACGAGCGCCTTCGAAATGGCGAGGCCCAGTCCCGTCCCGCCAAAGCGGCGGGTGATCGACCCATCCGCCTGTTCGAAGCGCTCGAACAGCAACGGCGCGATAGAAGGCTCGAAGCCGATGCCGGTGTCAGCCACCGCGAACGTGAGTTGCCCATCGATAGGGCCCAGCGCGACATACTCGACGCTCAGCCGAACCGCGCCTGCTGATGTGAATTTCACCGCGTTGCTGAGGAGGTTCGACAGGACCTGCCGCAGCCGCAACTCATCGCCTTCATAGAGGCCCTCCGCGGAGAGGGGCAGGTCCACTTCGATCGCCAGCCCCTTTTCAAGGGCCCGCTCGTGAAACAGCAGAGCCGTCTCGCGTACCACCCGCCCGAGCTCGAACGGCTCACGGCGGATTTGGATATGGCCCGCCTCGACCTTGGCCAAGTCGAGGATGTCATTGAGCAGCCCCTCCAGGGCGCGACCGGACACGCCGATCAGGTCGACCATCTCCCGCTGGGTCGGCGAAAGCTCGCTGCGGACCAGCGCGCTGGCAATGCCAAGCACGCCGTTGAGCGGCGTGCGGATTTCATGGCTCATGTTCGCCAGGAAGGTCGACTTCGCGCGATTGGCCCGCTCCGCCTGCTCGCGGGCGTGGATGAGCCGCTGCTCGGCGGCTTTGGCCTGCGTCAGATCGCGAACGATCGCAGTGAACACCCCTCCATTGCGAGTCGAGAGCTTCGCCAGAGACGCCTCGGCGGGAAACACTTCCCCCGACTTTCGTCGGCCGCGTATCTCGGCCCGCTGATGCATCCGCAGACTCTCGCGTGCTCCCCTGCCGAAACCTTCCACATGCAGGCGGTGAGCCGCCCGCGCTTCGTCAGGAAGAAGCACTTCGATGGGCTGCCCGATCACCTCGCGACCCTCATAGCCGAACATCGCCTCGGCGCCGGCGCTGAACAGCATGATGTTCGCCGACTGATCTGTGACGACGATCGCCTCCGGCGAGACCCGCAGGAGGCTTCCGAGCATCTCCTGCGTCTCGCGATGCGCAGCCTCGGCTTCCCGTCGTTCGGTCACATCCGTGACCGCCCCCGTCATCCGCACCGGCGCCCCAGACTCGTCGAACTCGACGAGTCCCAGTTCGTGCACCGTGCGTATCGACCCGTCTGGCAGCACAATGCGGTGATCTATCGCGTAGTCGGCTTCGCGGGCGAGCGCCTTCTGGACAGCGCCTTCGACCAGGGGCCGATCATCGGGATGCACCCGAGCCAGGAAGCGCGGATAGGTCGGCTCGAACACATGCGGTTCCAAGCCGAATATCCGGTAGATTTGGTCGGACCAGATCAGGCCGTTCGTTGGGATGTCCCACTCCCAACTGCCGGTGTTGGTGACCACCTGGGCCCGCTCGAAATGTTGCAGGCGTAGGGACATCAGTTCGTACGGTATGTCCCGACCCGCCCGGGTCGACACATAGCGACGCCCCCTTCGCCAAGTCGGGCGACTGTCGGGCAGCGGAGCCTTGATCGTCTTCGGCATCAGGTGAAGGGTGCTCTCAGGATTGGGAGCGTCAGGTCGACGCGCCCCGCATTCGCCCAGGGGCCGCTTTCAGGCTGCGGCCCCGCCGAGATGCTCAGAATTCCTCCCAGCTATCCTGTGGAACCTCCGCAAGTCTCAGGGCCGTCGCAGCGCCCCCAGCCCTCCCGGCCCTGGCAGTCCTGGCAGGAAGCGGGGTTCGGCGAATCTGCCCCCGATCCCCCTGCGCTCCACCATCTCCGGCGGCGCTCGTTCTGAACTGCTGGACAAGCTGCACCATTTCGAGGGTCTCGCCCTTGAGCGACTGGGTCGCCGCCGTCGCCTGCTCGACCATGGCCGCGTTCTGCTGGACCACCTGGTCCATCTGGTTCACGGCGGTGTTGACCTCGGCCAGCCCGGTGGCTTGCTCCTTCGACGACGCGGCGATGTTGCGGATGACGCCATCGATCTCTTCGATCTTGGTGACGATCGACTGCAGGGCGCTTCCGGTTTCGCCGACTAGGGCGACCCCCGACTCGACCTGGCTGGAGGACGCCATGATCAGGCTCTTGATCTCCTTGGCGGCTTCAGCCGAGCGCTGCGCGAGGGCGCGCACCTCCGAGGCGACCACGGCGAAGCCCTTGCCGGCGTCGCCCGCCCGCGCGGCCTCGACGCCGGCGTTCAGCGCGAGAAGGTTTGTCTGGAAGGCGATCTCGTCGATCACACCGATGATCTGACCGATCTGCCGGGACGACTGCTCGATTTCACCCATCGCGCCCACGGCCTGCCGGACGACCTCTCCGGAGCGGTTGGCTTGCTGGGTCGCCTCCGCCACGACTTTTCCGGCCTGGGTCGCGCCATCCGCGGTGGTCTTCACGGTAGAGGTGATTTCGTCGAGCGCTGCAGCGGTTTCTTCCAGACTGGCGGCCTGCTGTTCGGTCCGGCGAGACAGGTCATCCGACGCCTGGGCGATCTCTTCAGAACTTGCGCCGATACTCGTCGCCGCGCCCACCACGGCGGACATGGTCTGCTCGAGGGTGGAGAGGGCGCTGTTGAAATCGCCCCGCAGCCGCGCGTACTCGGACGGCAGGGTGTCAGGTAGTCGGTAGGTGAGATCCCCGCCGGCCAGAGCCGCAAGGCCCGCGCCGAGCGACTCCGCCACGCTCGCCCGCTCAGAGTTCAGAACCTCAGCCTCGGCGCGTTTCCGCGCCTCTTCGGCCGCCTCCAGATAAACTGAGATCGCGAAGTCCATGTCGAGCAGAGTGGCCTTGGCCAAAGCTCCGAGCTCGGCTGCCACCTTGTCCGCGGAGGCGCCGCGCCCGCCACCGAAGCGATGCTTGGGCCAGCGCGCTTTTACGACCGCATGGACCAACGCCTCGAGGACGAGGGCGTATCCCCCAATGTACCACCGCGGCTCGAGACCGATCCGAGCGTGGGTCTCCCCCACCGTGGTCACCGCGCGGACATACTGACCATCAAACTGGGCGCTGGAGATCGTGTCCCAGTGAGCCTCCTGCCGCGACTTGGCGCTGGCGACATGGCGCTGATCAGAGAAGAACCTGCGGGTTTCGGGAAAGGTCGAAATCTGCTGATAGAAGTCCTCGAGCGCGCCAGGAAGCGACGAGGCGATAATTGCCTTTATGTCGCGCAGATGGGCCCGGGTGGCGGGGTCCATTTTCATGAAATCGAGGCGGCGGTCGAGGTCGTTGTTATTGTCCATGTTTAGTCCCCCTGGGGCGCCGTCGCTTGACGCGACTGGCTCTGATTGGTGGCGAGTGCGACCGAGAGCAGCGTCTCGGCGTCTATGGGCTTGGCGAGAAACTCATCGGCGCCGGCCGCAAAGGCTAGCGACCGGTGGTCCGGATCGGCGTTGGCGGTGAGCACGCAAATGCGACAGCGATTGCGACCGCCGGCGACTTCCAGTTCGCGGATCATGCGGGTTGCGACCAGTCCGTCCATGACGGGCATCTGCAGGTCCATGAGGACGAGATCGAAGTCCTCGCGTTGCATGGCGGAAACCGCCTCCGCGCCGTCCCCGGTTACGGTAAGCTTGACCGGGGCGTCAGCCAGGATGAGCTGAACCACCCGCTGGTTGATCGGGTGATCCTCGGCGAGCAGTATATGGACGACCCGAGCCGCGCTCCGCGGGCGACGGCGGCGCGTGCCGAGGGGTGACGCCGGCTGCGGCGGGCGGCACGAGGCCATCACTCGCCTCTCCGGATAGGATGAAAGCCCGCACTTGTGAGAGCGAAGCGAAATTCCGGCGTGAAACCCCACGCCTCAGCGCCGCGCAGACGAACCTGCTGAAAAAGTGCCACTGCGTTCTCACGCCTGGCGTAGTAGGCCAGGGCCGCCTCGACCGCAGTCCGATCGAACGGCTTCACCGCGACAGGAACATTCACGATCGCTTCGACGATTTCAGCGCTGGTGGCAGGTTCACCGACCCGCCTCAATCCGACGATAACCCACGCGATAGGAGCCAACTCCGCAGGCGCCGGCGACGGGGCCATGCGGGGGAAGGCGATCACATTGGCGTCGCACGCAGGATCCGCAACCGGCTCATCGACAGCGCGGCTCCGCGCTGCGGCTACGGCGGACACCGGTCCTACCTCGTCTGCTCCACCCTGCATTTCCGCCCCCGCGATTGGGTCCATTCGGGCCCGTCAGTAGCGAGGATATTTGCGCTGGCGGTCTAGCGAGTGGTTAATTTGCGATAACGGTGATACCCATTTTGAGTATTGTTAGATATTTGAGGGAAATCACAACCAGCACGGTTTGGGCGTTTACTTGCAACCTCAGACCGGCTCTAGATGGAGTGCGACAACATAACGCATCGCGCGAGTCTATTCTACCCCAGATTGCCTAACGGCTGTCTGTCCATTTAGACTCTCCTTCCACTAGAGTGCGAAGCAGGACCAGCGCCGCTCCTGGGGCGATGGCGGGCGAAAGCGACGGGACGCCGATCAGACCATCCGCCCGATGACGGCGACACAACAGCCATTGAGGAAACGTCCGCTGCTCCACCGCGCCGTGTTGCAGGACAGCAGGCCGGCGGTGTCGCGCATCCAGCGCGATGAGTCCGTAAAGCGCCTCAAGGCTGGACTTCGGGCCTTCCAGCGCCTGGAGGAAATAACCATCCTGGAACCAAAGCGCGCCTGTTACAGCCAAGCGGGGATTTCGCCGCGAAGCTGCTACACGGATCGCGTCAAGCAGGCCATCGACTTCGCCCTCGGCAGCGTCGCACTGGCTGATGTAAACTACGCAGTGAACGTCGACCCCTTCCTGCTCGACACCACGGTTCCGCGCCGGACCAAATCCGCTGTCGTGCAAGGCGACCAGTTCCGAGCAATCGTCGTCGTAACGCAGCGAAACACCCCGAACGGCGAAGGCGGAGATGATCCGTGCGATCGTGTCGGCATGCGCCCGTACAGGTCCGCGAGACTTTTCCAGACGTTTGACCGTATCAAGGCTTACGCCCGCCAGGATTGCCAGCTCTTCCCGGCTGAGCCGGGCCAAGGCGCGTGCAGCCCTAATGATATCCCCGCTAATGATCCCAACCCGATCACCGCCCATGTATTGCCCATCCAAGCCATAGTTTTTCGAAGTCAATGATGAGCCAAATGGCGTACATCCTAGTATCTACATTTTCACTTGGCGTTAGACTTCGAATCGCGACATCGTATACTTCAATTTCGACCCCATCAAATCGCGCAAAGCACGAATGGCCTCCCAAAATAACTTAGGCGTGCACGCAGAATGCTACGAGCGGCCGTCGCCGCCCGCGATGTGTCGGCAGCGATGACGGCATGCGCGCGAGGCCCCGCCCCGATCTGACGGCTCTCATGGCCAATTATTTCGATGGCCGCGATGACGCGCACGCCGCGATCTACCAAATGGCCGACACCGACCCCGCGCAGTTCTGGATGCTTCTCAAGTCCGTCCGCACGGCCCGCCTGTCCGAGCTGCAACTCGTGTTCCTGGCCGCGGGGCCGTTCGAGGAATTCCTTCGGCGCCATGGCCGTTCATACGCCGGGCCCATTGTCCGCGCGGCTGAGGCCGATGAGAGCCTGCGGTTCCTGCTGCAGGCGCTGGGATGCCCCGGCCCCCGCGAAGAGCTTGGCGCCCAGATGGCCAGACTCTACCGGAACCGGCAGTCACAAGGTCCTACCAGCCGACCGGGCGGGGCCTGAGAACGATTGGACCTACGGAACGGGAAGCTTGGCACGTGTCGTCGGACCCAGGCTTTCTGGTGGCCCCGCCAGCATCTGGCTTGCGACCACAGAAACGATGAACCTCGGGGCGGAGAAGATCCCCGCCACCCAGGGGGCTCGAACGCGCGACCCGTTCGGGACAGCCTTCAACCGCCCTGGAGGCGCTCGATGAGGATGCCCCAGTAGAACTCCGCAGCGCCTTCGAGGGTGAGCTTGTCGGGGGCGTTGTTCCCGAAGCGGGCCATGCCCATGCTCCGAAGGAACATCGACTGATCGTCAGCGTCCACCGTCAGACACTCGTTGTAGGAATTGCTCTCGGTGGTCTCCTGGGCGACGTAGGCGATCCCCGGAGAGAACCGCCCGCCGCCCATGAACACGGTGCAGCGGGCCACCGCCTTCCCGTGCCGGTAGATGACGGCGGTGAAGCGGTTCGCGTCGATCCTTCGGAAGGCGCCCTCAACGCCAGGGTTGCGCCGATCGAGCTCGGCCAGCGAGTTCTCGAAGAACTTCGCCAGGAATTCGAAAGCCTCCGTCTGAAAGCCGTCCTTGTCTCGTTCGGTGAACTGCTTGGCCAAGCGCAGGTTGCTCGACCGCGCCACCGGTTCTGAAGGCGAGGGCATCGCCGCCGGGGACCTCGGCGACGCCGCGGGCGCCGACGGGCCGGGCGCGGCAAGCCGTTGGGCGGCGCCCCGCACGGCCTTGGCGGCCTCGAGCATTGCCTGGTCGCGATCAGGCCACTGAGTGATCGGCTTTCCGTCCGGGGGCGTCGCATTCAGCTTGCCGAACGGCGCGCCATGCCAGTCGCACGCGCGCAGGATGATCGGGATCACGATGGCCTCGCCCCGGTCGTGCCGCTCCATCGCGCGCTTCATCTCGCGGTCATAGCAGTAGTCCGAGGTCAGGAAGTCGGCGCTCACCAGCAGCAGGATGATGTCGTCCCTCT
The DNA here is from genome assembly GCF_003254525.1 of Phenylobacterium kunshanense. Lineage (GTDB taxonomy): Bacteria > Pseudomonadota > Alphaproteobacteria > Caulobacterales > Caulobacteraceae > Phenylobacterium > Phenylobacterium kunshanense. The sequence continues at coordinate 194,426 of NZ_QFYS01000003.1, read as the reverse complement.
CAACGTGGGCGCTGATCTCGGCGTCGAGCTCCTGCCCGGCCCCGATCCGCCGGTCGTGCCACGTCTCGATGACGCCCTGACGCTTGAGGAGCGCCAGCTGCTTCTCGAGCTGGTCTCGCAGGGCCTCGTCGGCATGAGAGTATGAGAAGAAGACGCTGGCCACGCGTGGCTCCGAGGTGATTCGCGAATACCTTGACCCTAGATGGAGGGGCGGACCGCCGATGGACAAGATCGAACGCGTCGCGCGCGCCATCTGCGCCGCGCGGGGCAAGAACCCCGATGGGGACTCAGGGACCGGGGCGCTTCGTACGGTTCGCCGCGGCAACCTGGTCACGCAGGATCGTGACCCGATCCCGAACTGGCGTCTCTCGGAGACGGACGCGAAGGTGTTCATCGCCGCGCAAGAGGCGCTCGAGATGGGCGACGATACATGACGGCGTTGTCTCGGCTCTTCCTGCCGGCCCACGCCCTGCTGTCTCGGCCGGTTAGCGATATAGCGCCCGGGCGGCTTGTCCTGCGGATGGCGCACGGCGGCGAGAAGAGCGCCAAGCTCGGCATCCGCTTCGATTTCGACGATGGTCGCTTTGTGCTGCCAGTCCTCGGACAGGAGAACCTCGACGGGCACAGAGCGGTCGAGGTCACCGGCAACGACGAGCGGGCCTACCAAGTCGGTCTCGAGTTCTCTTTAGAAGCGGACCTTGAGGCCCCTGTGCGCGGTTGGGGGGTTCGCGACGCACGCGCCGGGGAACTGGCGTGCGGAGCTAGCGGATGTGCGCTCATCGTCGGCCTGCACCCGCTCGGGCGCTATCCGTTCAACACGCCCATCCGCCTCAGCGATTGGACCAAGGGTATGGAGTCCGAGCTCGACACGGTGTTCGGAGGCTGGCGCGTCCGCATCACGATCCCGCAGTCCGAGCCTGTCTACATTAATCCCGTCCGCGCGGCGGGACCTGGAGCCGCCGCATGACCATCACCCGCCCGCCAGCCTGGATTCCCACGCCCCTGTTGCGGCAGGACGATCTCGTGAATTTCCCGCCGGGCACCCTGGTCCTGGAGCCGGCCCCGGTGGAAGGCGGCGCGGTGTTGCTCTTCCTGCGCGTGACGCTCGGCGACAAGGCCGGGCTCATGCAACTCACGCCTGGGCCGGAGGCGCCGACCGGCTGCATCTTCGACATCGATGAGGACGAGACGGGATTCGGTGTCGTGACCGGACCGTCGATTGCCCTCGAATGGGACCTCGGGGGCGCCACGTCTCCACCTGGCTTCACGCTCGCCGAAGTCGGCCAGGTCGCGCTGGGTAAGGGCGGTGTCCGTCTGGTGGTGACGCGGCGCAAGGCGCGGGGCGCCAGCTATCTCGACCCGACCGACTGGGCGCTGCGGCCATTCAAGGACGGCCAGGAGCCCCGTATCATATCCGCGGCATGGCGGCTGGTGCTGCCGCTGACGCCCGATCGACCTGCGGTGGTGTTCGACGTGCCCTCTGCAGGGACGGCCGGTAAGGGACCGGTCAAGCTCCCATGAGTTCGGTAACGCGGGAGGATGCGACGGCTGGGCTCAACGAAAAGCGCGCGACGACTCCGGTGATTGGTGGCCAATCCGCATCTGTACTCCCGGCGATGGACTGAATGACCGTAGGCCTGCGAGGCCGGTCGTCCCGCGCAGGTCAGCGTCAAGCTATCCACAGCTTTCGCTGACGCCGTGTTCCGGTGCGACGGCCTCAACGACGTCTCTGCCGTACGCCGCCACATGGCGGGGAACCAGCGCATCGAACGACGGACCATGACCCGCCTTCAGTCTTCATCCATCGAACGCCGACCGGGCGACCTCACGGTCGCCGGGCTTTCACAGGCGCGGAAGCACAAGCGTCGGTTCGACGCCGTGCTCACGCTGGAGGATCCGGAATGCCGCCCAGCAAACCGGCTTCGCTTCCATCGCCATCCAGCTCCCGCGTGTACTCGCGTTCGAGGATGTCGACGACGACACGCTTGGCGTTCGGGTGGCGACGCCGGATCAGGTCAGGGAGGCTCTCGCGTTCGCGCGTGTGCATGTGGGCCGCGCACTCCTGGTGCATTGCTTCCACGGCGTGGGTCGGTCGGCGGCGGTCGCCCTGGCCATTCTCGCGGACCGGGCTGGTCCGGGCAGAGAGCAGGCCGCGCTGGATCGCCTGCTTGCGATCCGCCCGCAGGCCACCCCCAACCTGGTTGTTGTCAAGCTCGCCGACGAGGTCCTTGGACGAAACGGCGCCTTGGTAGCCGCCGTGTCGGCGTGGGAAATTGCGATGCCTGGTTTGCAGGAGCAGCGTGCCACCCGTCGCCGCTTCTTGTTGGCTAATCCAAACCTGTATTCTTGGCTATGAGCTGAGTAACGTTGGCTCCGGGACAGGCGTCTGCGTCGCTTAAGAGCTTCGTGCAAGGCGTTGCGCGCCTACGATGCGCTCGTCTCGCACTGGCGAGCTTCAAGCTATCCACAGCCTTTGCCTTTCCGGTCGTAGGGTGCGACAGCGTCAACAGCGTCTCTGCCGTCCTTACCGCATGACGCGAAACCTCCAACAAGGACGGCGACCCTGGCCCGAGAGCGGCGCAACCCCGCATTTTCGCGGATGATCTCAGACTTCGTGAAGCTGCGAGGGCCGATGGTGCTCTCGCCGCGGGACGTCGAGAAACTTAGGCTTCACTTAGTGGAGCTTCTCCACCGCAACGAACGCCTTCCGGCTCGCGGCCAGGGCCTCGATTGGCGGGCGATTGCGGACGATTGCGGCATCGACGCCGAGGCGCTCGTCAGAGGGCGCGATGTCCTGCGGCCCGGGCTGGAAGCGCTGCGGCGCGAGCTCCGCAAAGCGCCCCTCATTCCGCCCGCAACACCACCCTCGCGACCGCGCCCTCGGCGACCGCCACGCGGCGCACCCTGGCTCACGCAGAGGCGAACTCTCGTCCTCCCCCCGCGCCACCGTCCCGCCCTGAGCCAACGCGCGCCACGGACGGAACGGAGCCCTTCCATGTCTCCCTCGACCGGGAGCTAACCCGACACCACGAACGCACCATGGCGCTGTGCCGAGAGCTGGCGGCGTCCGGCCTGCCCGTCGAGGCCTCCACGCTGCGCATGTGGCGCATCGGTCAGAAGGCGCCGGTTTACGCCGACAGTCTGGCGGTGCTGGCGTTCCTTGAGCGCCGCTGGGGACTCGAGCCCGGATACTTCCGCCGCCGGCTGCCGCACCCAGCTCGGGCCACGAAGGGTCAGTCGATGCCGGGAATTAGCTCGGCCGAGCGTCGCCGCTTGGCCTGGCATCTGCCGGATGATTTCGATCGCCTTCCGCCCAAGGACCAGGAGGAGATCCTGGAGTGGGTTCGGCGCGTCGTGGTGACGGGCGCAACGGATTACCGCCGCTACCAAGCAAACGCCGCCCGCCATCGCTTCGCCGTGCGTTTCCCGGCCCTGCAGGGCGTCCGCAGGTGCTCGGACGAAGGCGGTCTGGCGGAGCGTCGATCCGGAGGCACGATCATCGCCCCGCCCCGGCTCGCCCAGGAAATGGCGGCTCTGCTGGCCTTCAAGACGGCCACCCTGAGCCCCGCCGGCTATCGGCGCAGAGGCACCTGGGGCGCCGAAACCGCCTCGCAGAAGGTCGAGCACTTCGGCCTGCTCTTCGGTGCGCTGGCCGCGCCGCCGGAGGGGCCCGTCCGCGGCTTCGGCGCGCCGGTCTCCTCCCTCACCTTCGCGCTCCTGACGGCCCCCGCGGTCTGGGACTGGTACCTGCAATGGCGCGAGCGGCGGCGCGGCTTCTACACGGCGTGGGAGGTCGACATGCTCTCGATCGCCGTCGCCCTAACGGGCGAGGAGGCCGGTTGGATAGCGCAGACGCCTGCCCTCGCCGACCGCCTGGAGGCGATCCCTGGCCTCGTCTCCGTGGACGACGTCCAGGCCATTCGCGAAGATTGGCCGGCCGCTTGCGCACGCCTGCATCGCTTCGCGCTGGCCCGGTCGAAGGAGATCGCCCGCATCGCCCAGGTCCACCACGATCCGTTCGAGCCCATCCTGACGGTTCTCGAGGCCGACAGCCCGGTGGGGGAATACCGCAAGATCGCCGATGAGGTGCTGGCCCTCCGCCCCTGCCCCCGCCGCTACCCGCTCGCCGCGGCGGAGAGCGCGCGGGCCTATCTGATGATCCGATTAGGGCTGCACCTCGGTTTTCGCCAGAAGAACCTGCGCCAGCTGCTGGTCTCCCCGAAGGACCAGGCGCCCAGGACCGAGCGACGCCTCCGGGACCAGGCCCGCGGCGAGCTCCGCTGGAGCGAGCGGGATGCCGGCTGGGAGGTCTTCGTTCCGGCGAACGCCTTCAAAAACGCGAAGTCGTCGTTCTTCAACGGACGTCCCTTCCGGTTGCTGCTGCCCGACATCGGCGGGCTGTACCGGGAGATCGACGACTACGTCGGAGTCCATCGCCCGCGCCTGCTCGGCCGCGCGCCCGACCCCGGGACCTTCTTCGTAAAGACCGTGAAGGCCAGCCGGTCCGAGGCGGCCTACGATCAGAACACCTTCTACGAGGCCTGGCGTTGGATCATCCAGCGCTACGGGATCTACAATCCCTACACGGGCCGCGGCGCCATTCCCGGGCTGTTGCCGCACGGGCCGCACAGCATCCGCGACGTGCTGGCCACCCACATCCTCAAGCAGACCGGCTCCTATGAGCAGGCGAGCTACGCGATCCAGGACACACCCGAGACCGTCGCCCAGCACTACGGCCGCTCCTGCCGCAGGACAAGGCGGCCATAGCCGCCGAAGTGCTCAATCGCGCGTGGGCGGCGGAATGACGGACCGCGGCAAGCCGTTCATCCCCTATGCGTTCCCTGGCTTGCCGATCGAGGACGCCTATCGGCTGGCGGCATCGCGCGTGCAATACGACAGGTTGATCAAGGGCCAGGAAGCCTTCCTGGACGACGCCGCTCGGCGCTGGCGCAGCGTGGGGCGCCTGCGCGCGTTCCTAGGCGCCCTCGAGGATCGGTGCGCCGGCGCGGCGCTTACCGCCGAAATGCGGAGCTGGCTGGCCTGGGCCCACGCCCACTGCGACGAACTCGATCCCCTATCGGCGGCGGCGCTGGAGGACCTGCAAGTCTACGGTGCGGCGCTTCGCTCACCGCCCGATCTGCCGCCGCGGCATCCGGAGGAAGCGGACTGGCTCGATGCGGGCTGTCTCGACGAATGGCTCGATGACGAGGAGCCCGAACGCTAGTGACGCCAAAAACCGTGCCTAAAGCGCCTATACGCACGATTTATGGTGCAACAAGCGGGCCGAATGGCTCGAAATTTTTATCGAGCTCGATCGAATTGGGCGCGCGTGATTTGGGCGACATGCAGGCGCCTAAGGCTCATTGGTTTAATTATCTCCCCCAGCGCTAAGTTTGACTTAGCGTTGAGTCACAATTTTAAACCTTGATATGGTTTGAGAGTTGCCCATGATGTACAGTATGACTAAGCGCGGAGATGGAAAACTAAACCAGCTCATGCGCGAGCTGCCGCAGGGGCTGTTCGTCGACGCGTCGTGGATGACCGCGCATGACTATTCCCGGTCCCTCCGAAGCCAATATGTCTCAGGAGGCTGGCTGGAGCAGCCCGCGTACGGCGTCTATCGTCGCCCACAGATTGGTGTCCGCTGGGAACAGGTGGTCATCTCCCTGCAGACGATGCTGGGGAAGTCCCTTCTCGTCGGCGGGCGCACGTCGCTCGATCTCCAGGGCCTGGGACACTACCTGGCGGCGGACCTGCGCGACATCCATCTCTACGGGCCCACCCCCCCGCCAGGATGGATCGACGCCCTCGGCGTGGCTCAACGCTTCCGCTATCACAACAGCGGCCGGCTGTTCCGGGACGACCCGCTCGCGGCAGGCCCGGTCCTCGTACAGGACGCGGACGCCCTCGACCGCAGTGTTCCCCCGCCGCTCGCAGACTCGGCTCGCAAGCTGCCGGCCGGTCAGGGCGAGTGGCCCCTGGTGGTGTCGACGCCGGAACGTGCGCTGCTGGAAACGATCGACGGCCTGCCCGGCAAGGAGAGCTTCCACCAAGTAGACAAGCTCGTCGAAGGCCTGAGTACGCTCAGCCCCCGCCGCATGGCCGCCCTCCTTCGGCTCTGTCGAAGCGTGAAGGTGAAGCGGCTCTTCTTCTATTTCGCGACCCGCCATGGACACGCCTGGCTATCGCGTCTCGACCCCAAGGACTTCGACCTGGGGTCCGGCAAGCGCGTGCTCGTGCGGGGCGGGCGCCTCGATCCTCAATTCCAGATCACGTTGCCCGAGGACCTCGATGCCGACGCATGAGGCCTACGAGCGGCAGGTCCAGTTGCTCGTCCGCATCCTGCCGGGCGTGGCAGAGGAAGAGGTCTTCGCGCTGAAGGGCGGCACCGCCATCAACCTCTTCGTGCGCGACCTGCCCCGACTGTCCGTCGACATTGACCTCACCTATCTGCCGATCGAGGACTGGGCCACATCCGTGGCCCGTATCGAGGCGGCGCTGACGCGTATCGCAGGCCGAATTCGCGAACGCATCCCCAACGCCCAGGTGAACCTGGCGCGCAATGCCGAGGGCCAGATGGTCAAGGCCCACGTGCAGGCGGGCGCGCCTGTGAAGATTGAGGTCACACCCGTGTCCCGCGGCGTCGTCTTCGACGCCGCCACGCGCACCGTCACGCCAGCGGTGGAAGACCGCTTCGGCTTCGTCGAAGCGCCAGTTGTGTCCCATGCTGACCTGTACGCGGGGAAGCTCGTCGCCGCACTCGATCGGCAGCATCCACGTGACCTGTTCGATGCCGGCCTTCTGCTGGACGCCGAGGGGATCGACGACGATCTTCGGGTCGCCTTCATCGCCTACCTCCTGAGCAGCCCGCGTCCGATGCACCGGATCCTCAAGGCTCCGACGCGGCCGCTGCAGCCCCGCTACGACCAGGAGTTCGTCGGCATGACCTCCCTCCCGACCTCGCTCGGGTCGCTGGAGCAGATACGGGAGCGGACCATTCAGGTGATGGTCCGCGAGATGCCCGCTGACCACCGCCAATTCCTGATGTCGTTCAAGACCGGCGCGCCCGATTGGTCCCTTCTCTCAGCGCCGATCATCGCAGACCTGCCCGCCGTGCGCGGCCGCCAGGCGCGACTAGAGGCCCTGCCCCCCGAAGTCCGTGCGATCCAGGCCCGGTTGCTGGCCGAGGTCCTGGCCTAGCCGGACGCGACTTGAATTCAGGCTTTCCAAGGCGAACTTCGCCGGATGGCAGAACACGAGCCGCAGGCAAGGTACCTGCGGAGAATGGAGACGGCATTCTCCGCAGGTTTTGCGGAGATTAGGCCGGCCGCCCCTCTACCCGTCGTCGATGAGCCGGCGGATCTGGGCGGTCAGGAGTTCTGTTCCATTGTAGAAGCTGACAATCATCGCCTGCATCCACGCGGCCGTGTCGAGCCGCTCAAAATCAAGTGGATGACCGGCGTCCGCCGCAAGCATGGCGAGGAAGGCGGACTGAGCACGCCCATTCCCCTCGCGGAAAAGATGAATTGCGTTCAGCTCGCTCAGGAAGTGCGCGGCCGCCTCTGCGAACTCGTCGCTCGTCAGACCGTGCAAGTGGTCGCGCGCCGCCAGCCATCCAAAGAGCTTCGAAAGTTCCTGGTCGAAGCTCTCCGGGTAGCAGAACGGACTGCCATCCTTAAACGTGCGGATCGTCCTGGGCTCGCCGGCCCAGTCGTAGACGTCCTGGAAGAGATGGCGATGGATCGCGCAGAAATGATCTGCGTCGAAGACGCCCTCTGGGAAGGGTTCTTCGGACCGCTGCGTGACTGAGAAGGTCTCGAACGCCTCGAGCGCCGCAGGATCCGCGATCCCGGGAAGATTGCGAAGCACCTCCGTGCCGTTCGCGCGGTAGGGGTCCTCATCGACGAAGTAGCCTTCGAACGTCAGGGACTAGACCTTCGTTCGTTCACTCTGCGAGGAACGCGGGGACTGTGGAGACCTCACCCCAGCCGTCAGCTTAGTCGGATCCTTGCGCAACTTCGCGCGCCGCTCGCTCGGCGTCAGTCCCTTGCGATCAAACTCCTTGAAGGTCCGCTTGCCCGCGCCAGATAGCGTGACACCCTCGACCTCATTCAGCTTGGTCATGGCCGCTCGACCAAGCGTGAAGCTCTTTTGGGTGCGGCCGTCGCTGTTCTTGATCTCAAGCACGCCGCCGTCTTGACGCACGATCTGCCTCGCCGCCTTTACCGCGGCGTCCTTCGTCTCGAACACCTTCGACGAAGCTCCCGATCGGGTCACGGTCCAGCTGCCCGTGGCATTCTTCGCGACGAAGTACGTACGGCTTTGCGACCGGCTCATGCGCAGAATCTAGCACGACGCTTCAAGTGTCGCACAGCGGAATAGGGCTATCGGGGTGTGCCCATTCTGGGCGTCGCGCAGATCCCCGAAGGGCCATAAGACACCTGTTATTTTCCCAGTCGGTCCAGTTCTGGAACTACCGACTGAGCACGAACAAACCCGAAATTTTACGCGAACTCACGCGAACAAAAGTGTGCAAATTTCGCACACTTCATGTTGGAAGATATTGATTACATTAAATAATCCGTCCCATCCATCATGGGCGCAATGGAGAGAGTGTGGCTGGGTCGGGTCAACGCGCGTGGTCGCAGAGGCTGGCCCGTCCTGCGGGCCGCCGGCTCTCTACGACGTTTTGCTCGGCATTCGAAGCCGCAGGGCGTCGCAGCCCTACTTCCGCTCCACCTGGCTGACGTCGCGCACGGCGCCGCGCGCGGCGTTGGTGGTCATGGCCGCGTAGGCGCGCAGCGCCGGCGAGACCTCCCGCTGGCGGCCCAGCGGCTTCCAGGCGTCGGCGCCGCGGGCCAGCATGGCCTCGCGCCGCGCGGCGATCTCGGCCTCGGGCAGGTCCAGCCGGATGCTGCGGTTCGGGATGTCGATGACGATCGGGTCGCCGGTCTCGACCAGGGCTATCAGGCCGCCCTCGCCCGCTTCCGGCGAGACGTGGCCGATGGAGAGACCCGAGGTGCCGCCCGAGAAGCGGCCGTCCGTCACCAGGGCGCAGGCCGCGCCCAGGCCCTTCGATTTCAGATAGGTCGTCGGATACAGCATCTCCTGCATCCCTGGGCCGCCCTTTGGCCCCTCGTAGCGGATGACCACGACCTCGCCGGCCTTGACCTGCCCGCCCAGGATCCCGCTGACCGCCGCATCCTGGCTCTCATAGACCCGGGCCGTACCGGTGAAGGTCAGGATCGACTCGTCGACCCCGGCCGTCTTCACGATGCACCCTTCGGGCGCAAGGTTGCCGAACAGCACGGCCAGGCCGCCGTCCTTCGAGAACGGGTGCTCGACCGAGCGGATGACCCCGGACTCCCGATCGAGGTCCAGCTCTTCCCACCGCTCGGCCTGGCTGAAGGCGACCTGCGTGGGCTTGCCGCCGGGCGCGGCCCGGAACAGCTCGTGAGCGATCTGGCTGTTGGTGCGGCCGATGTCCCATCGCGCCAGCGCCTCGCCCAGGGTGGCGGCGTGAACGGTCGGCTGGCTGGCGTCCAGCAGTCCGCCACGCTCCAGCTCGCCCAGGATGGCCATGACCCCGCCCGCGCGGTGGACATCCTCCATGTGCACGTCGCTCTTCGCCGGGGCCACCTTGCACAGGCAGGGCACGCGCCGGGACAGGCGGTCGATGTCCGCCATGCCGAAGTCGACCCCGCCTTCCTGGGCCGCGGCCAGCAGGTGCAGGACGGTGTTGGTCGAGCCGCCCATGGCGATGTCCAGGCTCATGGCGTTCTCGAACGCGGCGCGGGTCGCGATCCCGCGCGGCAGGGCCGTCGCGTCCTCCTGCTCGTACCAGCGCTGCGTCAGGTCGACGATCAGGCGGCCAGCCTCCTTGAAAAGGGCCTCGCGGTCAGCGTGAGTCGCCAGCACCGAGCCGTTGCCCGGCAGCGACAGGCCCAGCGCCTCGGTCAGGCAGTTCATGGAGTTGGCGGTGAACATGCCCGAGCACGAGCCGCAGGTCGGGCAGGCCGAGCGCTCGATCGCCTCGACCTCGGCGTCGCTGTAGTTGTCGTCGGCGGCCACGACCATGGCGTCGACCAGGTCCAGGGCCCGCTTCTGGCCCTTCACCACCACCTTGCCGGCCTCCATCGGCCCGCCGGAAACGAACACCACCGGGATGTTCAGCCGCATGGCCGCCATCAGCATCCCGGGCGTGATCTTGTCGCAGTTCGAGATGCACACCATCGCGTCGGCGCAGTGCGCGTTGACCATGTATTCGACGCTGTCGGCGATCAGCTCGCGGCTGGGCAGCGAATAGAGCATCCCGCCGTGGCCCATGGCGATGCCGTCATCCACCGCGATGGTGTTGAACTCCTTGGCGACGCCGCCGGCCGCCTCGATCTCGCGCGCGACCAGCTGTCCCAGGTCCTTCAGGTGCACGTGGCCCGGCACGAACTGGGTGAAGCTGTTGGCGACGGCGATGATCGGCTTGCCGAAGTCGGAATCCTTCATGCCGGTCGCGCGCCACAGGCCCCGGGCGCCGGCCATGTTGCGGCCGTGGGTGGAGGTACGCGAGCGATAGGGAGGCATGGACAGGGCTCCGGCTGGATAGCGGCCGACGGATGCGCCACCCTGGAGGCTTTGTGAAATATATAATTCTGCGGCTATAAGGTCGCTTGGCGAATGACTATCGACACCCGACAGCTCCGGCACTTCGCGGCGGTCGCCGACACGCTACACTTCGGCCGCGCGGCCGAGCACCTGCACATCACCCAGCCGCCGCTGAGCCAGTCGATAATGGCGCTGGAGCGCACGCTGGGCGCCCCGCTTTTCGTCCGCACCCGGCGCAGCGTCCGCCTGACCCCTTTCGGCGAGCAGTGGCTGCCCGAGGTCCGCGCGGCGCTGGCGGCGCTGGACGCCCTGCCCGAGAGCGCCCGGCGGCTGCGCGACGGCCTCAGCGGACACCTCTCGCTCTCCTTCGTCAGCACCGCCGACTACAGCATCCTGCCCGACCTCGTCCGCCGCTACGCCGAGGCGTTTCCGGAGGTGGAGATCCGCCTGGTCGAGGCGACCAGCGACGTCCAGGTTCCGGCCCTGGTCGCGGGCGAGCGGCATGCCGGGATCATCATCCCACCACACGACCGGGCCCTGCCGTCGAGCCTCGCCTACCGCCGCCTGGTCTCCGAGCCGCTGGTCGCGGCGGTCCCGGCCGCGTGGATTGAGGACGGACGGCTGTCGGTGGCGGGCGGCGTCATTGCGCCAGAGGCCATCGCGGGCGGACCGCTGATCCTGTTCCCGCGCGCCGTCGCGCCGGCGTTCCACGACCTTGTCACCGGCTACTTCGCTGCCCAGGGACGCCCCGCGCGGATCGTCCAGGAGGCGATCCAGATGCAGACGATCATCAGCCTCGTCTCGGCCGGTCTCGGCCTTGCGCTCGTCCCCGCCTCGCTCCGCAACCTCGCGCGCGCTGGCGTCGCCTATGCCGAGATCCGCGATCCGCCGACGCTGGAGACGGGCCTCGCCTGGCGGCGCGACGACGAGACGCCGACCCTCAAGGGGCTCCTGCGGCTGCTAGGCTGACGCGGGCGCCCGCCGCGTCCGCACTGCATAGTAGGCCAGCCCGCCCACGAGCCAGACCGCCAGCAGCACGTACGGCCGCCAGTCCGAGGCGAGGCCCAAGAGCGCGATCACGACCGCCGCCACCATCCCGAGCGCCGACAGCGCCTTCACCAGCCCCCGGCTGAACGGCAGCCGCGCCTGGGCGTGGATATCGGGGTGGTGGGCCGCGACGCTCCAGGCCGCCAGGCAAGACCCGAGGTACTTCATCATCGTCGGGATGTTCACAGCGATCAGCAGGAACAACAGGCTGGACGGCAACAGCAGGCCCGCCACGCAGGCCCCAAAGGCCACGATCGTGGCCACGTGCGGCGTGCCGAACTTCGGATGCACCTTGCCCAGCGCGGCGGGCAGCACACCCGAGCGGCCCATGGCGAACAGGAACCGGGAGAAGACGAGGAACACCGCGTTCATCGACTTGGTCAGGGCCAGGACCGCGGCCACCACGATCAGCGGCGTCGCCACCGGCCCCAGCGCCACCTTGGCCGCGTCCAGCAGCGGCGCCTGGCTGGCCGCGAGCGCCTCGGGCCCGACGAGGCTGAGCGCGGTGAACGAGATCGCCAGGTAGACCACCACCGTCAGCAGCAGGCCGAGCGCGAGGCCCAGCGGCACCGTGGTCTTCGGATTGTCCACCTCCTCGCCGACCTCGGTCGCCGTCTCGATGCCGAGGAAGAGCTGGATCATCAGCGGCAGCGCCGCCACGATCGGCAGCCAGCCGCCGGTGGCCGCCTCGACGAACAACTGCGGCTTCAGGCTCGGCGCGCCCGCGATCACCAGAACCATGAACACCGCCAGCAAGCCCAGCATCAGCACCGTCTGCGCCCGCGCCGCGATCGCCACGCCCAGGAAGTTCAGCGCGAAGACGGCGGCGAAGAAGGCCAGCATCACCGGCTTTGCCGGTAGAGGCAGCACCATGGAGAGGTAGTTCACCAGCACCTGCGCCAGGATCACCATCACCACGGCGTTGGACAGCACCCGCAGCCAGACGATCCCGAACGCGATGACGGGGTGGGTAAACTGCCGCTGCCACTCGTACGAGGCCGCCGTTTTCGGGATGGCCGAGGCCATGAAGGCGTAGACTAGGCCGAAGAGCACCATCGGCAGGGCCGCGACGCCCACGGCGATCAGGATGCCGGCGCCGCCGACCTCCGCCGCCGGCCCGAGCACCGAAAAGATCGCCGCGCCGATGGCGGTGCCGGCGCCCAGCATGACCAGGTCGATGAGGCGGACGCCGTGGCGGAGCTGGTCGGTCATGCGGTCTCCCTGAACCCAAATGATCCCGCCAGAGTCGTCCTCACTTCGCCACCGTCACCGGCGGCTTCGCCGCGAACGGCTTGATCGCCAGGTGCTCGTAGATCTCGGCCGGGTAGTACGCGACCCCGCCCACCATGGTCATCCGGTTGCGGCGCACGGCTCTGATGTCGGCGGTCGGGTCGCCCTCGACCAGGAAGAAGTCCGCCAGCTTGCCGCGCTCGATCGAGCCCAGCTCGCGGTCGCGCCCGAAGTACCGCTCGGCGTCCAGCGTCGACAGCCGCAGCGCCTTGCCCGGGGAGATGCCGGCCATGACGTAGACCTCCAGCTCGCGCAGGTTGGAGAATCCCGTGCCGTCGTCCGTGCCGGGCAGCAGCTGGACGCCGGCGTCGTCCAGCATCTTCAGCACCTCGAGCACCTTCCGGAAGCCGGCCTGATAGTCGGCGTCGTCCTGCGGGCTGTTGATGGTGACGAAGTTGCGCTTGCGGTAGCGCTGGTAGCCGATCGGCACGTGGTCGAGATACGGCGCGTCGCCCGCCTGCACCTGGCCAGAGCGCGACAGCATCAGGCGCTCCAGGATCATCGCCGTCGTGTCCAGGGCGACCTTGCGCTCCTTCATCAGGCGCACGGTGGCCTGCACGCGCTCGGACCTCAGGTCCAGGTCCTTGCCCCGCGCCATGCCGGTCAGGCGCAGCGGCGTGCGGGTGTCCTCCTTCGGGTCCAGGATCCAGCCCAGCATGAGCTGGTTGATGTGCGCGATGTCGTCGTAGCCGGCCATGATCACCTTGTCCGGCGAGCTGAACGCCGGGACGTGACCCGTGACGCCCATGCCCAGCCGCTTGGCCTCGGCCGCCACCGGCGCGATCCAGTCCGGGTTGAAGGAGTTGTAGAGCTTGACCTGCCAGTAGCCGTGCTCGGCGTACCAGCGCACGTCCTTCAAAGCCTCATCCAGGCTGTCGGCGATGAAGCCGTGGCGGGCCGAGTACGGGCTGCGCCCCTCGAGGAACCCGTTCCGCACGATGCGGGGCCCCGCCAGCCGGCCGGCCTGCAGCTCGGTCAGCATGTGCAGCAGCTCTTCATTGTCGTTGCCCTGGTCCCGCGTCGCCGTGACCCCGGCCGCCAGGTTGAAGAGGTTCGACGAGAAGCTGGTGTGCGAGTGCATGTCGTGCAGGCCGGGGACCAGCGTCCCGCCCTGCCCGTCGATCACGGTGTCACCTGGCTGTGGAGCGCCGGCGCCGCCCTCCGGCTCGACCAGCGTGATGCGATCACGGAACACGACCACCGACGACGGGGCGCCGACGGTCATCGTGTGGGGGTCGTAGATTCTGACGTTGCGAATGCGGATCGGCCCGTCGAACCTGTGCGCCAGTTTCTTCTGCGCCGCCTCGGCCCGGGCCACCGCGATCTCGCGGGCCAGTTCCTGCAGGCGCGGATAGTGCGCCTCGTAGCCCTCGCGGATCACCCCGCCGCCGCCGGTGGCGAACATCTCGCCCTTGGCGTCCACCAGCACATAGTCGGGCGCGAGGTCGATGCCCGAGATCTCGTAGACCGTGAGCGGGACCGCCGCCTTGCCCTCGCCCAGGGTGATCTTCCTCACCTCGGTCAGGCGCAGGCTGCCGGCCGGCGCCACCGGCAGGGTCCGGTTGGGCGCCTTCAGGAGCTGCTTCACGTAGACGTTCAGCATCCATGGGCTGACGTCATTGCCGACGTAGAGCAGCGGCTTGGCGGCCGGGATCGCGCCCTTGTCGGCCTGGCTGGTCCATTCGGCCGTCCCTGGCGTCCAGGCGAAGCGTTCCGACACCGGGCTGCCGAACAGCGACGAGCCCTCGATGGTCCACGTCACCGGCATGCCGGCGCCGTCGAACACCACCTGTTCCTTCGCCTTCGGTCCGCGGCCGTTGTTCGAGACCGCGTAGTCGACGCTCGCCGACCGGGCCTGCACGTCGGCGGTCAGGTGGCCGACCTTCTCGCCGTTGGCGATGACAGTGAACTTCTGGATCTCGGCCTGGGCCGGCGACGAGAGCAGCAGCGCCGTCACGGCGCCCGCGAGCAGACCAGCACGAAATCGCATCGAGACCCCCAAACCGGCTCGGCATCATCGTACCCCGCAGACCGGGTTTTTCTATTCGAACTGCGTCAGGCGCCCCCGCGGCGCGACGACTTCAATGCAGGCGCGGCGCCCGGACGGCATAGCCTATGCCGACGCTCCGGCGCGCCAGCGGCACAACGAAAGGAAAATCCGTCGGCGCTGGGTTAGCGTCCCCGGGAAGCTCGCGAGGGGGATGTCCATGCCGCAGGTCACCAAGAGAGCGCTGTTGGCCGCCGGCGCGTTCGCCATGGCCGGCGCCACCCGCGCCCAGGACGCCGCCGCCCAGGGTCCCGTCGCGACGTCCGGCGGCCCCTTCGTCACCCGCCACAAGGGCGTCTTCAACGGCCGCAAGGTCGACTACGTCGCCACCGTCGGCGAGACGCTCATCGCCACCCCGGACGGTCGTCCGACCGCGCGGTTCGTCTCCACCTCCTATGTCGCCCGCGGCGGCGATCCGGCGAAGCGCCCCGTGCTCTTCGCCTTCAACGGCGGTCCCAGCTCCTCCTCGGCCACGCTGCACATGATGGCGCTGGGTCCAAGGCGGCTGGTTGTGGCGCAGGATCCAGCCGCGCCATCGCCCGGCCCACAACTCACGGACAACACAGCCACCGTCCTCGACGTCGCCGACATCGTCTTCATCGATCCGGCGGAGACCGGCTACTCCCGCGTGCTGCCCGGCGGCCGCCGCGAGCTGTTCTACTCGGTGGAGGGCGACGCCCAGTCGGTGTCCGACTTCGTGATCGCCTGGTGCAAGGCCAACGGCCGTGAGGCCTCGCCGAAGTACGTGCTGGGCGAGAGCTACGGCACGCTGCGCGCGGCCCTGATGGCAGGGCAGCTCGCGCCGGTCCTGCCGCTCGACGGCGTCTTCCTCTTCGGCCAGGCGGTCAACATGATCGAGACCAGCCAGCGGGCGAAGAACGTGGTCTCGTACGGAACCAACCTGCCCGCCCTGGCCGCCATCGCCGCCTACCACGGCCGCGCGGATCTCAAGGGCCGTTCGATGGCCACCTTCATCGATGAGGTCTACGCCTGGGGCATGGGCGAGTACGTCCAGGCGCTGCTGCGCGGCTACGACCTGCCCGAGGCGGGCCGACGCCGCATCGCGGTCCAGCTCCAGGCCTACACGGGGATCTCGGCCGACTACTATCTCGCCAACGACCTGCAGATCACCAAGATCGCCTTCCTGCGCGAGCTCTTGAAAGACAAGGGGCAGGTGCTCGGCATGTACGACGCCCGCTACGCCGGCCCCGCCCCCGGGCCGGGCCAGCGCCACGTCGACCCCTTCGCCAAGGTCACCGCCCCGATCCAGCCGGCCATGCTGGCCCACTACGCCCAGACCCTCGGCGTGACCTGGCCGGCGTCGGAGTATCGGAGCCTGGCTCCCGAGACCGGCGGCTGGGCCTGGAACGGCACGCTCGGACCCGGCGGCCCATTCCTCGACTACGACTACCCCGCCCGCCTCACCGCCGCCTTCAAGGCCAATCCAAAATTCCAGCTGATGATCGGCACCGGCATCTACGACCTCACCACGACCGTCGGTCCGGCCCGCTACATGGTCACCAAGAGCGACTGGCCGCGCGACCGGGTCATCCAGCGTCAGTACGAGGGCGGCCACATGGCCTACACCCACGAACCCAGCCTGAAAGCCTTCACGGACGACATCCGCGCCTGGGTCCAGGGCGGCCAGCCCGCATGAGACGCCTCGCCCTCGCCGCCAGCCTGGCGCTCGCGGCCGCAGCCCCCGCCGTCGCCCTGCCCGCGGCCGAGACCCCGGTCGTCTCCCAGCACCGGATGACGGTGAACGGCGGGCCGCTCGCCTACACCGCCGAGGTCGGCCGTCTCGCGATCCGCGACGCCGAGACCGGCGAGGTCCGGGGCTGGATGGGCTACATCGCCTACCGTGTCCCCTCCGCGAAGCCGCGGCCGCTGGCCTTCGTGTGGAACGGCGGACCGGGGGCCAATTCGGCGACGCTGCACTTCGAGGTCGCCGGCCCGAAGCGCGCCGAATCCGGCAAGCTGGTCGACAACCACGAGACCTGGCTCACCGACGCCGACCTCGTCTTCGTCGATCCCATCGGCACGGGCTTCAGCCGGCCGGCCAAGGCGGAATACGGCGAACAGTTCTACGGCACGGTCGGCGACGTGGCCTCGGTCACCGAGTTCGTCCGCGCGTGGCGCCTGACCCACGGCGCCGAGGCGAGCCCCCTCTACCTCATCGGCGAGAGCTGGGGCGCCGGCCGGGCGGCCGGCGTCGGCCATGCGCTGCTGAAGCGCGGAGTCCGTGTCGATGGTCTCGGGCTCGTCTCAGGGGGCACGGGCCTCTCCCGCCTGGGCGACGACGGCCCGGTCGGCCCGCTGAAGATCGTCGGCTTCGCCGCGACGGCCTTCCACCACGGCAAACTCGCGCCCGACGTCGGCGCGACGTCCGCTGCTGTGGAGCGCGCTGCGGCCCAGTGGATCCGAGAGACCTACGCTCCGGCGATCGCCCGCCTTGAGCAACTCACCCCCGACGAGCGAGATCAGGTCGCTGCGGGCCTGTCGCGCTTCACCGGTGTCCCGGCCGACCGGATCGACCGCAGGACCCTCGCGATCACGCCCCGCCAGTTTCGGACGCAGCTGGTGGCCGGCAAGACGCTGAACATCTTCGACATGCGCCTCGCCGACGAGCCTCGGGAGTCCTCCCGCGAGGCCATCCTCCGCTACCTGCGCCGCGACCTCGGCTACGCCACGGACCTGCCGTACGTCGGCCTGGAACCGCTGGAGGACGCCTACCTGCCCGACGGCAAGCCGCCCGCCTCGGTCGGCGCGCGCTGGGACTACGCCACCGCCAAGGTGACGCCCGAGGAGCGCCAGGCCGCCATCGCCGAGGCCGTCCGCACCGGCGCTGGCCCGCCGCGCCTGGGTCCGCCGCTGCCCGGGACCGCGGAAGCCGTCGCGCTGAACCCGAAGCTGCGCGTGCTCGTCGCGTCAGGCCTCTACGACTCCCTCGCCAACTGCGCCGGCGACGAGGAGATCGCCCGGACCCTGCCCGCGCCGCTGAAGGCCTCCATGCGGTTCAAGTGCTACCCCGGCGGCCACATGATGTACCGCGACCAGCCGACACGTCTGCAGTTCAGCCAGGATATCCGGGCCCTGGTTTCTGGCCGCTAGTTCCCGCAGGCGCCGTCAGGCACGCCGGGCACACGCCTCCACTGCCAGGCCTCGACCAACTCGCCGCGCGGAAGGTAGGTGATCGGGAAGGTCCTGCCGTCGCGGGTGACGTTCAAGGTCAGGGTGCGCTTCTGGTCGCCCTGCACCCCGTCCAGAGCCGCGGCATAGGTCACCACGTCGCCGTCGCGGAGCCCCGCCTTGGCGGCTTCCGATCCCGGCTGCACGCCGCGGATCGTCTTCACGGCGCCCACCAGAGACTTCGGCTCGAAGCCCAGCTCGAAACGACGGAACCGAGCGGTCGTGCGCGTGAAGCAGGGGCCGAAGTCCCCCGCCTCGGGCAGCATCAAGCGGCCCGCCAGCATGTCGGCGTGGACCTTCCGGCCCTCCGGCCCCAGCGCGCCGTCCAGCAGCTCCAGCCACACTGCGTCCGTCACCGGCTCGCCGACGCGGCGCCGGCGCGACATCTCGATCACCAGCTCGTCCAGCGACCGCTTGCCGCCAGACGCGCGGCGGATCTTCCCGTCCAGAACCGCGAAGTACATGGCGCCGCGGTCGTACGGCAGCACGCGGATCCGGGTGTCCTCCCAGAACCGCGGGGCGATCTGGTCGTCCGGCGTGTCGTTGAGCGCATTGGTGTAGTAGCGCCGCGCCGTGTCGTTGATGTCCTCGAGATAGGCCTCGGGCTTGATCAGGCCCGCGCGCAGCGGCAGCAGCGCCTGGTAGTGCACCGCGATCCCCTCGCCGTACCATTGGCCGCCAAGCCCGCCGGCCGTCCAGGTATGGATCATCTCGTGCGCCAGGGTGCCCTTGAGCCCCTCGGGGTCCTTGGCGGTCTCGCCCCAGGTCAGCAGGAAGGAGTTGGCCAGCGCCGCCCCGCCGCCGGCATTGATCGGGTTGTAACGCAGGATCACCCGGTACGGCGGCTGGGTCGGGTCCTGGAAGAAGCCGCTCATCCAGCCGTGAAGCTCGCCGGCCCAGGTCATCAGCGGGCGCGGGTCGAACGGCGGGTCGCCCAGCCAGGCGGCCGAGAAGCCGGTCGGCTTCACCTCCGCCGGCACGCGGCGCATGTCCCCGGCCATGAACAGCGAGCGGTGCAGGCGCTCGACCGGGCCCGGCTCCAGCCGCACGTCACCCTCACCCAGGCTGGACATGGCCTTGGCCCCGGCGCCCAGGCGCGTGAGGTCCCAAGTCAGCGCGATCCGGTAAGAGCGGCCGCCCTCAGGGAGTAGGATGAAGGTGTTGCCGACACCCGATACGCCGCCGCCCTCGGTCCGCAAGCTGTAGGGCGGGCCCGAACCGCGCGTCGGCGGCGTGTTGTCCACGGGCGCCCGATAGGTGACGGTCACATCGCCCTTCACGGCCCGCCCGGCCAGCCAGCGCCGCGCATAGGCGATGGCGACGGGGTCGTCCTTCACGGTCAGCGGGACCTCGCCGAGGGCGTCCACCGCCTTCAGGCCGGTCAGCGTGTTCGCCACAGTGTCCGTATTGGCGATCACCACCGGCAGGGTCAGCAGCGGCGCGCCCTCTGCCGCGTCAACCTGGGGAACGGTCAGGGTCACATCCACGAAACCCTTGCCGGCGGTCTGGTCCATCGGTCCCGGCGCGAGGCGTACGCGGAGCTCCGGCGGTGTCTGGGCGTGGACGGCGGTGGCGGCGGCCGCCGCAGCAAGGACGAACGACAGGCGACGCATCAGCCGGCCTCGTAGAGCGCCTTGGCGGCCGCCAGGTCCTGCACGATGTGTCCGAGCGACTTGTAGACCGTGATCTGGTCGCGCGACTGCCGCCCTTCCAGGTCGCCGGCAAGCACCTGGCCGATCTCGCCCACGACATGGCTGTCGTCCACCAGCCCGGCAGCCTTGGCGCGCAGGAACTCGGCCCCTTGAGCCAGCACGCCCTCGCGGCTGTCGGCGATGAAGCGCGAACGGACCACCACCTCGTGATCCACCTCGGTCGGTCCCGCGCCGCTCGAGCCCACAAGGTTCAGGTGCGTGCCCGGCGCCAGCCAGGCCCCCTCCAGGATCGGCTCCCGCGCATTGGTCACTGTCGTCACGATGTCGACGCCGGTGACGGCCTGGCGGACGGTCGAGGCGACGAACACTGGCAGGCCCAGTTCGACCTCCACCGACTTGGCGAACGCCTTGGCGCGCGCGGGGTCCCGGCCCCAGACGGTGATCGCCTCCAGCTTGCGCACCTTCGAGATGGCCCGTGCGTGGGTATGGGCCTGCTCGCCATAGCCCAGGATCGCCATGCGCGCCGCGTCGGGCCGCGCCAGCGCGTCGGTGGCCACGGCGCTGGCGGCGGCGGTCCGGATCGCCGTGACCTCGCCGGCATGGGCGATGCAGACGGGCGCCCCGCTCTCGCCGTCGAACAGCACGACCACGCCCTGGTGCGACTGGATGCCCTTGGCGAAATTCCCGGCAAAGACGCTGATCAGCTTGGCGCCGAACATGGCGTGTTCGCCCAGGGCCCCCGGCATGATCCCCAGCACCCGCCCCTCGCTGAGCGGGAGGATCGAGCGCAGGTGCTGGCGGGTCTCCCCACGCGAAAAGGCGATCATCGCCTGCCGCACGAGGGGGATGCACAGTTCGTAGGTCAGCCGCTCGCGCACCTCGTCCTGGTCGATGAACCGCATGGGTGACCCTCCAATGACGAACGCGGCGGCGAAGTGGGGTCCGCCGCCGCGTCCACGCGATCCGATACTCTGGCTCGCGCCGTACTAGAACCTGGCCTTCACGCCGACGAAGTACCGCCGGCCAAGAATGTCGCCATAGGTGCGGGTGGGGAACGACGGCTCCTCGTCGGTCAGGTTGGTGACCCCGGCCCGGACCGTGTAGTTCAGGAAGTCGTACGAGGCCGACACATTGTGCCGGATGTTCTCCTTGATCGTCGGCGTCGGCACCGTCTCGATGGTCGAGTTGGCCTGGAATTTCACCGGCGACAGATAGTTCATGGTGTAGGTCGCGCGGAACGGACCCTTGCGGAACCGCGCGTCGAACTTCGCTGCGAAGTCCGGCGACGGACCGTAGCCGGTCGTCGAGGAGGTGTTGTCCACGCGGAGCACATCGAAGCCGGTCACCGACACTTCCAGCTTCTCGGTGCGGGTCGCCTCCAGGTTCAGCTCCAGCTCGCCCAGATCGCGGTCCTCGAAGAACCGGCCGATCGGGAAGGTGTAGTTGATGTTGTAGACCTCACCGCGGAACGTGGTTCGGCCCGCGTTGAACGTCGTCGAGCGCGCCGAGATGATCTGGCCCGCCGCATCACGCGCGAAGGTCGAGCAGATGTCGGCCGGCTGCGGCGAGGAGTCGAAGCAGGTCTCCAGGAAGTTCTGTGGCGTGAACGCCGACAGGCCGTTGGTCAGGTCCACCTCGACGCGGTCGGCGACGATCGTCAGGCCCGGGATGAACGTCGGCTGGAAGACGAAGCCGTAGGTCCAGGTCTTGGCGATTTCGTTCTTCAGCGCCGAGTTGCCGCCCGTGGTGATCTGAGCCGAGGAGAAGTTCTCGGCCAAGTCCTGGAAGGTGGCGAGATTGCCGTAGCCGGGGTTGGCCCGGAACAGCGCCTGACAGTTGGCGAGGCGCGTGGCCGGCGCGGGGCCGGACGCGATCCGGTCGGCGTCGCATGGATCCACCCCGATCGAGCCCAGCGCCGTCCGCGTCGGCGCGAAGAGCTGGTCGAGGGTGGGAGCCCGGAAGTTGCGGCTGCGCGAGGCGCGGAGCGTGAAGCCCTCGACCACTTCCCAGCGGCCGCCTACGCCCCAGACGTCTTCCTTGCCGGCGATGGAATGGTCCACATAGCGGTAGGCGCCGTTCAGCTCGACCGACCGGGCGAACGGAAGGCTGAAATCGCCGCCCAGCACCGGGACCAGCAGCTCGGCCGAGAACTCGTCGGTGTTGAACTTGCCGCCGGTGGCGACCGTCGGCACCCGCGAGCCGACGAGGCCCTGCTGGTTTGCCGCCAGTGGGACGAACTTGGCCTTCTCCGCGCGGTGCTCGTAGGCGACGCTGAACTTCGCCTTGCCGCCCGGCAGGGCGATCAGGTCGCCGCCCAGGGTCGCCAGATAGTCGTCTTGGGTGTTGAGGTAGTCCTGGCCGATCGGCGTGGTCACGTAGAGCCGCGCCTCCTGGCTGACGTTGCCCACGCCGAACGGGTTCAGCGGCGCGCAGGCCGGGTCGTCATTGGCCGTCGAGGCGTCGGCGTTGATCCCGCAGACGATGTTGCCGGCCGAGTTCCGCACCGCGTTGACCGCATTGTTGAACCGCGAGGTCCAGACGCCCCAGCCGCGCAGTTCGCCGTCGGTCTCGGCATGGCTGGCCGAGACGCTCCAGTAGAAGTTCCGCTCGCCCACGTCGAAGTCACCGTCGAGGGCCAGCAGGGCCCGGACGGTGTCGGTCTGCAGGTTGTTCTCGCGGGTCGGCAGCAGGTCGCTCCACCACTTCGAGAGCGTCAGCGGCGCGCCGGCCGGCCCAAGGATCGCCCGCACCTCGGGCGACAGATACGGGTTCGTGCGGGACACCGAGATCGCGCCGGCGCCGCTGGCGGCGTTGTTCAGCACCGTATTGCTGGCCTGGTTGCCATAGGGGTCGCGGCTTCCGACCCGGGCGTAGAGAAGCTCGCCCGACAGCTTGATGCGGTCGGTGATGTCGTAGTGACCCACCACGGTGCCGGCCCAGCGCTCGACACCCGTGTAGAGCGCCGCGAGTTCCTGGTACGGATTGCCGTCGCCGCCGCTGGTGAAGGGCGGGACCGCGTTGTTGAGCAGGTTGCCGATGCTGTACGGGACCAGCGCCGTGCCGGCGGCGTTGAACTGCTGCGGCACGCCTCCGACGCGGTAGATCGAGCTGGCGAAGGGCGGGCCCGGATTGAACAGCACGCCGTTGGCGTTGAAGCTCACGAACCGCGTGTTGAGGTTCTCGGTGACGGCGGGGATCCCGTCGGAATTCGAGCGGTTCAGCGGGTTCGAGATCGTCACCCGGCCCAGGTTCGAGCGGGGGCGGTCGTAGTCGTACAGCGGCCGGGTCTTCGACCATTCCAGGTTCACCGCGAGGTTCGCGCGGTCGTCCAGGAAGTTGCGGCCGGCCGTCGCCCGCAGGCTGGACTCCGGATAGTCGTTGCGCGAGCTGATGCCGTACTGGGCGTCCAGCTCCAGGCCCTCGAAGTTGTCCTTCAGGACGTAGTTCACCACCCCGGCGATGGCGTCCGAGCCGTAGACGGCGGCGCCGCCGCCCTGGACCACATCCACACGCTGGATGAGGCCTGTCGGGATGATGTTGGTGTCGACCACCCGGTCGCCCAGGCCCTGCGAGGAGGTCACGAACCGGCGGCCGTTGACCAGCGTCAGCGTGCGTCCCGGTCCGAGGCCGAAGATGTTCGGGAACTGCTGGCCGCTGCCAGCCGCCGCCCCGTTGCCGGGCGCGATGGCGAACTGAGGCATGTTGGAGGTGAGCTCGTTCAGCGCCTGACCGGCCTGCACGAAGCCGCGGTCCATGATCGCCTGGGCGTCGATCACCGCCACCGGCGCTTCGGTCGTCGTCTCGGCGCGCTTGATGCGCGAGCCGGTGATGACCACCTCGCCCAGCTCCTGCGCGTCGCCCACGGCCTGGGCCGCGGCCGGCTGGGCCGCCGTCAGCGCGAGGCCCGCCACCATGGTCGAGGCGAACAGCCGCCCGCGCACCGAATTCCCGATCATCATATCCCCCGCGGTTCCGGCCCGGACAGGAGGGTTAGGGACCCGCCCAGAGCTCTGCGTGAACGAACGGTAATGTCGGAGGCTCGGTTTTTCTTTTCGTTCTTGGAAGCATCACGCGCGCGTCACAGATTGATAATGCAGGCCACAGCACGGCCGTGCATGGCCAATGCAGGAACCGACGGTGACGCCGGGTCCCGCCAACCGACACAGCCCAGCCTTGACAGCGACGTTTCGTGCATCCGCTATGCGCGCAACCTTGCCGCACAGGACATTTCTATGCCCGCCCCGCTGGACGCGATCGACATCAAGATCCTGGAGCTGATGCAGAAGGACGCCTCGCTCTCGACGGGCGAGCTGGCGGAGCGGGTAGGCTTGTCGCAGTCGCCGTGCTGGCGGCGCATCCAGCGGCTGCGCGAGGAGGGCTACATCAAGGGGATCGTCGCCGTCGTCGACCACGAGAAGCTCGGCTACAAGATGCAGATCTTCGCCCAGGTGAAGATGACCACGCTCACCGAGGCCGAGCGGGCGAATTTCTACAAGGCGATCAACAGCATCCCGGAAATCCAGGACTGCTGGACCGTATTCGGCGAGATGGACGCCATGATGAAGATCCTGGCCCCCGACGTCGCCTGGTACCAGGACTTCATCTTCTCGGTGCTGCTGAAGCTGCCCGGCGTGGTCGACGTCCGCTCCATTGTCACCCTCGGCGCCCAGAAGAGCAGTCAGGCCGTGCCGCTCGTCGCCCGCCAGTTCCGGTAGGCCCACGAATAAATCATCCAAGCGACCCGGCGCCCCGCCCGAAGTTCGAAAGGATAATCCGACCTTGCGGAGCTAGCCTTGTCGTCGAGGGGCAGGAGACCCGATGGAATTCACCCGTAGAGCCCTCGTCGCCGGCGCCGCAGCGGCGCCCGCCCTGGCCCACGCCGCCGAGCAGGCCCTGCCGGCGAAGGCCGCCTTCGCGAAGATGCCTTACGTCTACCTCGACAGCGGCTCGACCCATCCCATGCCGCTGGGCGCCCGCGCCGCGCTTGAGGAATACCTCCGCTACAAGACCCGCGACGGGCTCTGGCCCGGCTACAGCATGGACGCCAAGGAGAAGGCGGTCGTGGAGGGCTTCGGCGCCCTGGTCGGCGCGGCGCCCGACGAGCTGACCATGATCCAGTCCACCACCATGGGCGAGAACCTCGTCCTCCAGGCCCTGGGCTTCCCTGAGGCCGGCGGACGCATCGTCACCGACGCCCTGCACTTCTTCGGCTCGTTCTACACCTACGGCGAGCTTGGCAAGGCTGGGGTCGACGTGGTGACCCTGCCGATGACCCCCGAGGGTCGCATCGACATGCAGGCCATGGCGGCCGCCGTGAACGACAGGACGAAGCTGGTCTCCATCAGCCACGTCTCGACCACCAACGGCTTCGAGCACGACCTGAAGGCCGTCTGCGACCTGGCTCACGCCCACGGCGCCTACGTCTATGCCGACATCGTCCACGGCGCCGGCTCCACGCCCCTGGACCTGCGGGCGGCCGGCGTCGATTTCGCGGCCTCATCCTCCTACAAGTGGCTGATGGGCGACTTCGGCCTCGCCTTCCTCTACGTGCGCCGCGAGGTGCAGGAGAAGATCGCGCGGCCCTGGTGGGGCTATCACCAGGTCGGCGGCCGGTTCGTCACCCACGTCTTCCCTTTCGACCCGCCCGGCGAGGCGGTCGCCGACTACGGCTACGCCCCCGGCGCCACCGGCAAGTTCGCCATGGGAACCACATCGTGGACCGGCGTGGTCCAGCTCGAGCACAGCCTGGGCTTCATCCGCGGGCTGGGCGTCGACCGCATCCAGGCCTACCGCCAGCCGATGGCCGACGCGATCCAGACCGAGCTTCGCCGCCGCGGCTACCAGCCGATGACACCGCTCGGCAGCCGCACGCCCCTGGTCGCCTTCGCCCTCAAGGACGCCCGGGCGAAGCTGAGCGACCTGCTGGCCAGGAACGACCTTCGCCTGACCGTCAGCGCCAACCGCTTCCGCGTCTCGCTCTCGGTGTTCAACGACATGAACGACGTCGACCGCCTGCTCGCGGTCCTGCCCAAGGCCCCGCCCGCATGAAGCTCGCCACGACCCTGGCCGCCGCGCTGCTCACGGCAAGCGGCGCGTTCGCCCAGACAGCGCCGCCACCGCCGAACTCCAGCCCCTTCGCGATCCCCATGTCGCGGCCCACGGCGCCCGGCCCCGTCGAGCCCCTGCCCGCGCCTAAACGCTTCCTCAGCAAGCGCAGCATCACCGTCAAGGGCCAGAAGGTCGCCTACACGGCCATCGCCGGCGAGACCTACCTCTACAACCGTGCCGCCGAGCCGATCGGCTCGATCTTCTCGTTCAGCTACCTGCGCGACGGCGCGAAGGATCCAAACCGGCCGGTTCTGTTCGTGTTCAACGGCGGCCCCGGCTCCTCCTCGCTCTGGCTCCACATGGGCGTCGTCGGCCCCCGCCGCGTGGTGCTGGACCGCGAGGTGAACCCGTCCAACACCCCGCCCTTCGGCGTCGCCGACAATCCCTACAGCCTGATCGACGTGGCCGACCTGGTCTTCATCGATCCTGTCGGCACGGGCTGGTCGCGCGTCGTCGGCAAGGGGACTACCGCCGACTTCTGGGGTGTCGACGAGGACGCCGACACCGTGGCCCAGTTCATCGAGCTCTGGCTCACCGAACACGGCCGCTGGAACAGTCCGAAGTTCCTGATGGGCGAGAGCTACGGCTCGGTCCGGGCCGCTGTGCTGCCCCGGGCGCTGATGGGCGGGCCGCTCTACGTCGGCATGATGCGCGGGATCACCGTCAACGGAGTGGTCTTGCTGGGCACGACCCTCAACGCCCGCATCGGCCAGCCCGACGCGGAGGGCGCCGAGATGCGCCAGGCCCTGATGCTGCCCGCCATGGCCGACACCGCCTGGTATCACCAGAAGGTCGATCGCGCCGGCCGCGGCCTGGAGGCCTTCCATCAGGAGGTCCTGGCCTTCGCCAAGGGCGACTACCTCGCCGCCCTCCAGGCCGAGAAGGCCGGCAGCCTGTCGCCGGATCGGCGCGGCGCCGTCGCCGCTCGGCTCGCCGGCTACACCGGCCTGCCCGCCGCCGCCTGGGAGAAGTCGCTCAGGATGTCCGACGGCGAGTTCTCCCGCCGCCTCCTGGCCGACCAGGGCCTGCAGGTGGGGACCTACGATTCCCGCTACACCCTGCCGCTCGCGGGCAGTGGGAACGATCCCGTCGGCGACGACCCCGCCATGGGCCGCTATGTCCCCGGCTTCCTAGCCGCCTTCCACCAGACCGTCGCGGAAGACCTCGGGGTGAAGATGGACCGTCCCTACGGCGCCATCGTCTGGAAGGACCTGCTGCCGTCCTGGAACTGGGACCGCAAGGGCGTGCCGCCGGGCCAGAGCTTCGCCACCGACCTCGCCGTCGCCATGCGGCGCAACGAGACGCTCAGGGTGCTGGTGGCCTCAGGCTACTACGACTTCTCCACCCACTCGGCGCCGGCGGAGTTCTCGGTGGAGCAGGCCAGGCTCCCGCCCGACCGCACCATGCTGCGCCGCTACGCCTCGGGCCACATGCTGTACCTGGGCGACACCGCCGGAGCCTTCGCCGACGACGTCCGCACCCTCATCCGCGACGCGACGAAGAAGAAGTAGCGGCGCGCGGCTACTTCGCAGTCACGAACGCCCGCACCGCCGCGCTGAACCGCGCCAGGTTCTCCGGCCCCTCGTACACACCATGTGGACCAGGGAAGTAGGCCGCCGTGAGCTGGCCCGCCGGCACGCCCGCCTGGTCCAGGGTGTAGCGCGCCGCATAGGCCGGGGTGGTCAGGTCGTAGTAGCCGGCCGCCCAGAACAGCCGCAGTGTCGGGTCCGCCCGCATCGCCGCGCCCAGGGCCTCCATGGCCCGAGCGTCGCGCTCGTGCTTCCAAGCCGCGTTCACGGTGAAGTTCACGCCGTAGTAGGGCTCGGCGCCGGCGGGGAACTTCAGCACCTCGGTCATGTAGCGCCTGACCACCGGCGAGGGCACCGCGCCGATGGCGGCGGGGCTCGGCGGCGGACCGGCCGGCGCGCCCGGCGCCCGCTTCGGCACGACGCCCAGCGCGGGGTCGTCGATCGCCCCGTCCTGCCCGGGCTCCAGCGGCGCGGTCACCCGGACGTCCAGGAGACCCGTACGCAGGCCTCGGTCCTTCAGGACGTTGAACATCCAGTCGTTCTTGGAGAGCCTGAGGTCCTTCTCCAGGATCAGCGCCGCGGGCAGCCCCACCAGCGCCGACATCCGCTCGGCGACCCGGCGCTTCTCGGCCTCCGGCAGGCTGCCGCCCTGGATAAGCGCCGCCACATAGTCGGTGCGCGCGAACTGAAGGGCCTCGGCATAGACCTGGTCCACGGTCCGCCCCGCCCGGGCGATGGTCTGGAAGTGCCAGGCCCCCGCAGCCATGGTCGGCAGGCTCGCCACATGCGGCATCTCACGGCCGGGCGTGTCGCCCACCAGGGCGATCAGCAGGACGCCGTCGAACGGCAGATCCTTCGCCACCTTCGTCAGCATCGCCGCCCGCGTCGTGCCATAGCTCTCGCCGGCCATATAGCGGGGTGAGGCCTCGCGGGCGTTGGCCTTCAGCCAGCCAGCGATCACATCCCGTGTCGCCAGGGCGTCGCCGGTGGTCGAATAGACACCGCCTGTGTCGGCGTCCGGCAAAGCGCGGGAAAACCCTGTCCCCACGGGATCGATGAACACCAGGTCCGCCACGTCCAGCGGGCTCTCGGGATTCGGCTCCCAGGCTCCGCCGCTGCGGTCCCCAGGCGCTGCGGGCGTTCGCCGATATGGCCCCATGGCGCTCATGTGCAGCGGAGACGACGAGGCCCCTGGCCCCCCGTTGAACACGAACACCACTGGCCTCTTCGCCGGCTCCCTCACGCCGTCGCGCACATAGGCGATCGTCGTGGCGTGGCCGACCGGCTTGCCCGCAGCGTCATCGACGCGGACTTCGCTGACCGTCGCCGTGTAGCGAAACCTCTGCCCCCCGAAGACGCCCACATGCCGGGTCACCGCCATCCGGGGGGCCTGAGCCGTGGCCTCGGGGGGGCTGCCAGGCCGGGTCTGGGCGGCCGACGGCGCGCCCATGGACGAAAGGACGATCAAACCCAGCGCGGCCAGGCCGCCGCTCCGCAAAGTCTTCATGCGCACCCCCCGGACTTGCGGACACCCTAGCCGCCGTCACCCGGATTTTCCTTTCGTTGTGCAGCCTGGGCGACGTCCAGCGACAGGGATGGTTCTGCGTCTCCCCGCATTGACGCATGAGTTATGCGCCCAGGCCTTTCGGCACGAATAGCCCACGCGCGACGCCCCGCGACCTGAGGCAAATTCGCAAAGATTGTCCGGCGGCGGCGCCTAAGCTTGCGGATACCCGCCAAACTTGGGGGCGGCGCGTAAGGACGTATCGTTGACCTCTGCCCAATCGCCCCGCGCGCCCGGCGCGCAGCCCCTGGCTGCGGGCGAGAGCCTGTTCGAGGCGCCGTCCTATGCAGAATGGGGCCGCGGCGTTCTGCGCGTGCGCGATTCCGGGGCCGACGTGGCCATGCTGTGGGACAGCACCATCGCCGAGCCCACCGCCGCCCTGATGGACGTGGTCCGCAACGCCTTCTCGCCAAGCGTCACCTCGCGCTACGTGAGCGTCTTCGCCGACGGCAACCGCTTCGCGATCGAAGCGCTGGCCCAGCGATACGGCCTCGCGACCGGCCAGATCCTCACGACCACGGGCGCGACAGGCGCCCTCGCCCTGACCCTGAAGGCGCTGGTGGAGCCTGGCGACCAGGTGCTGGTGGAACAGCCGGGCTTCGACGTCCTGGCGCGGCAGGCGCGCGAGGTCGGCGCGGTGGTCGGCCATGTCAGGCGTCCCGCGCCGGATTTCCGCGTCGACCTGGACGATCTGGCGGACCGACTGACGCCCCGAACCCGCGCTGTCCTGATCACCAACCTGCACAACCCCAGCGGCGCGCGACTGACGCCCGCGGAAATCGCCGCCATCGCCGCCGTCGCCGACCGGGTCGGGGCGGTGCTGGTAGTGGACGAGGTCTATGCCGACTTCGCCCGCGAGGCCGGGGATCCGCCCGCCGCGACCCTTGCCCCCAACATCGTCACGGTCTCCAGCCTCACCAAGGTGTTCGGCCTCTTCGCACTCAAGTTCGGCTGGCTTACCGCCGACGCGGGCCTGCTGGCGAAGATCCGCGCCGCCGCGCCCGACGGCGACATCGGCATCTCGAAGCTGTCCCATGCCGTGGCCGCCCATGTGCTGGAGGCTCCCGCGCCGTTCGAGGCGCATTGGACCCGCACCCTCGCCGCAACCCGCGCGCCGGTCGCGCGTACCGCCGAAGCGCTGCTTCGAAGGGGGCTTCTGGAAGGCGAACTCCAGCCCTACGGCTGCATGTATTTCCCGCGCGTGCCGGGCGTGGACGACACGCGGGCGCTGGCTCGCCGTCTGTTCGAGCGCCACGGCGTGCTGGTCGCGCCCGGCGAGTATTTCGGCGCCCCAGGGCGCCTCCGCATCGGCTTCGGCGCCGACGTGCAAACGGTCGAGCTAGGTCTCGCCCGCCTCGCCGAGGGTCTCGCCGCGGAGCGCTGAATCAGGCGTCTGCGCAGTCCGTGGAGCCCGCCGAGGCCATGGCGCCGCCGGCCGGCCTCACGCCACCCAGCGCGATCATCAGCTTGCGATCCCATCCATAGACGTCGCGACGGAACGCCACCCTGCCATCCTCGTCCGCCACGGCGGTCCAGTGAAACACATAGAGGGGCACGGGCGTCCGCAGCGCCACGCGCTGGGTGGAGCCGGCCGCGATCGCAGTCTCTACGCCTTCCACCGAACCACCCTGCGGCGACAGCAAGATCGCCGCCAGCTCCCGCGGCTTCTCCAGCCGCATGCACCCATGGCTCAGGGCCCGATCGGCGCGGGTGAAGGCGGCCTTGCCCGGCGTGTCGTGCAGATAGACGCCGAACGGGCTCGGCAGGTCGAACTTCACCACCCCCAGCGAGTTCTTGGGCCCGGGCCGCTGGACGAGCTGGCCGCCGACCCAGGTGAAGTTGTTGCGCGCGAGATAGCCGGGATCGCGCCGGGCGCGCGGCAGGATCTCCTTGGTCGCGATGGAGCCGGGCACCCGCCAAGGCGGGTTGAACACCACCGCTTCGATCCGCGAGGCGAACATCGGCGTCGGGTGCTTCGGGTCGCCCACGATGACCCGCATGGTCAGGCTCGGCCGACCGCCGGCGAACAGGGTCGCGGTCGCCCCTCCGGTGTCCACTTCCAGCCGGTCAGCGGGCAGGTCGCGCGGCGTCCAGCGATGGCGTTCCAGGTTCGCGTCGATCTGAGCGAGGCGGGTCGCCGCCGGCACATTCAGGGCCGCGCGGGTGGCCGGGCCGAGAACGCCGTCGACCTCCAGGCCGTGCCGGACCTGGAACGCCTCCAACGCCGCCCGCAGGCTGGCGTCGAACAGGGTGGGCTCGGCCTCCGCACCGACTTCGTAGCCCTCAGCCGCTAGTCGCGCGCGCAGGGCGGGGATCGTGTCGTGGCGGTCGCCTTCGCGCAGGGTCGGCCCGGCTGGCAGGATGCTCCAGCCCCGCGTCGTGAGCGACGCATACCGAGCCCGAGCCTCGCGGAGCGCGCGATACTGCGCGGAAGCGGGCGACAGGTTTCCGAGCCAGGCCTCGAGCGTTCCAGCGGCCCGGGCGGCCTCCAGCTCTCGCGACACGTCCCGCCGAGGCGGCTGCAAAGCCCATTCGTCGACCACGGCGCGCGGTCGAAGCCGCTGGCCCAGCTCCGTCTCGGCGTGCCGACGCAAGGCCGCCAGCAGATCCGCGTCATCGCGGCTGGCCGCCTGCGGATCGGCCTCCGCCAACGTCCGGACAATGGCCTGGCGCTCGGCCGACGACAGGGCGGCCGCCTGCGCGGATATCGCGCCGGCGCTCCACGCCAGCGCCGCGGCGACCGCCAGCCGCGCGATAGTCAACACCCACAACGCCACGTTCACCACCCGAGATCACCGGCCCGCCGTCTACGCGGAACGGCCGTCCACGCGATTGACTGATCGCAAGGCCGCTCCGCGCATCCTCGCCATGGTATACGTCTACCATCGCATGAGGCCGACATGGACAATGCCCCGCTGAGCGCCGCTGTTCGCGCCGAACTGGACAAGTTCGGCCCGCTTCCCGACCTTCATGCGAAGATGGCGGACGGGATCGTCACTCTCAGCGGTACGGTCCCCGACGAGGAACTGCGACGCCGGATCGAACAGCAGCTCCTGGCCCTCCCCGACGTGCTGGACGTCCACTGCTACGTCGACGTGACCCCGCCCTGCGACGGCCTGGAAGACCGCTTCCTGGCCATGCTGGCACGCGACGGGATCTCGGCCGACGACCTTCGCGTCACGATCGAGGGCGGCGTCGTCACCCTCTCTGGTCGGGCGGCGAGCTGGTTCGACCGCGACGCCATGGGCCGTCTGGCCTGGACCCTTCCGGGCGTTCGTGAGGTCGTCAGCCGGGTCACCCTGCCGCCGGGCGCTGTCGAGCCGGGCCGCGACGCAGGCGGCGACCTGATCCCCTAATCCCGGCCAGGCTGGCGCAAGCGGGCCATCGTCTTCACGACCTCGTCGTCCTCCAGCTGGCGGAAGTCGAGATAGTGCGCGCCAATCGCGCCCACCGGGCCGAGCGGCTCCAGGCAGACGACCTCATCAGCGTCCGCCTCCAGTGCGACCAGGACATCCGACGGCGCCACCGGGGTCGCCAGGAGCAGCCGCCGGGGGCCGCGCGCCCGCACCGCCTGAAGCGCGGCGCGGGTGGTGGCGCCGGTCGCGACTCCGTCGTCCACCAGGATCGCCACGCGCCCCGCCACGTCCACGGGCGGGCGCTTGCCGAGATAGGCCGCGCGTCGCCGCTCGATCTCGCGGAGCTGAGCGGCGCGGGCCGCCTCGAAGGTGGCCTCGTCCACGCCGTACGCCGCCATGACGTCCGGATTGCGAACCGTGGCGCCGCCATCGGCCACCGCGCCCATCGCCAGTTCCTCATGGAAGGGCGAGCCGATCTTGCGCACCAGGATCAAGTCCAGCGGAGCCGCCAGGGCCTGCGCCACCTCGGCGGCGACCGGAACACCGCCCCGTGGGAGCGCCAGCACCACGACGTCCTGGCCGGCAAACGAGGCCAGGGCCGCGGCAAGCCGGCGGCCCGCGTCCCGGCGATCCCGGAACATCAGTGGCTGACGAACAGCGGGACCCTAGGCCCGTCGAGCATGCGCCGGCTGACTCCTCCCAGGACCTGTTCCTGCAGTCGCGGCCGGCCGTAGAGTCCCATGACCACCAGGTCGGGCCTGGCCGCCTCCACCTGGCGCTGCAGCAGGACGCCGACCGGCGCATCGCCGCCCCGCTCCACGATCACGTTCGGCTCGACCCCGTGATGTTCGAAATGCCGCTGAAGCAGGCCGTCCGCGCCGTCGGCCCCGCCGCGGGCGACCATGACCACATCCACGGCGTCCGCCAGGCCGATGAGCGGCCAGGCGCTCCGCAGCGCTCGCGCAGCCTCCCGGCTGCCGTTCCAGGCGACGAGGATGCGGCGGAAGGTCGACGGCTTCGCGCCATCGGGCAGCAGGATCGCTGGGCCCCCGCTCGCCATCGCCAGCGACGCCGGCTCCAGCCCTCCCCGCGCGGTCTCGGACGCGGCGCTCAGGATGAAGAGGTCAGTCCGGCGCGCGCAGGCCGCCAGCGCCTCGGAGTCGGAAACCACGTCCCAGACGCTGGACACCTCCTGCTCGGCGGCGGCGGCCTCGAACACCCGCCGCGCGCCTTCCGCGGCCGCGGCCGCCGCCTTGTCATAGGCGTCGACCATCCGCTGGATCTCCGCGGCCGACAGCGCGGCCGTCACGTCCGGCGGCACGAAGGGCGCTCCGACCTGGCTCCGCGCATAGGCCCCGATCAGGGTCGCGCCGAACTTGGCGGCCACGTCGGCGGCGAACCGGGCCGTCGCCGCCTGGGCTTCGCCGCCGTCCATGCTGACGAGGATGTCGCGATAGGTCATGGGATCGCTCCGGGTTTGTTCTGGGGTTGTCGGGCGTCCGCCTCGGCCTCGCGCACGATGGCGAGAGTCCGGGGCAGGCTCTGGGGATTCACGCTGATGGAGTCCACGCCGAGGCCGGCCAGGAAGGCCGCGATCTCGGGATAGGTCGCCGGCGCCTCTCCACAGATGCCGACGTGCCGGCCGTTCCGGTGGGCGCCCGTCACGGCCTGCCGCAGCATCTCCATGACGCCTGGATCGCGCTCGTCGAAATCAAACGCGACGGTCTCGGAGTCGCGGTCCACACCCAGCACGAGCTGGGTCAGGTCGTTGGAGCCGATGGAGAAGCCGTCGAACAGTTCGGCGAAGGCGTCGATCTGGATGACGTTGTTCGGGATCTCGCACATCACATAGACCTCGAGCCCGCCCTCTCCACGCTTCAGGCCGTGTGCCGCCATGGCGTCCAGCACCCGGCGGGCCTCGTCGACCCGACGGCAGAACGGGACCATGACCTTCAGATTCGTCAGCCCAAGCTCGCCCCGCACCCGGGCCAGCGCCTCGCATTCCAGGGCGAATCCGTCGGCGTAGAGCGGGTGCGCGTAGCGCGCGGCGCCCCGGAACCCGAGCATCGGGTTCTCCTCTGTCGGCTCGAAATCACGGCCGCCGGTCAGCCGTGCGTACTCGTTGGTCTTGAAGTCGGACAGCCGCACGATCACCGGGCGAGGCCAGAAGGCCGCCGCGATCACGCCGGCGCCCTCCACCAGTCGGTCCACGAAATACTGTCGCGGTGAGGGATACGCCCTGGCCAGACGCGCCATCGCCGTCCGGTCGCGGGCCGACGTCACGCGGTCCGGATGGGCCGCCGCCATCGGATGCAGTCGGATCTGCTCGCCGATGATGAACTCCAGCCGCGCGAGCCCCACGCCGGCGCTGGGCGCCTGGGCGAACCGGAAGGCCAGGTCGGGCTGCGCCAGGTTCAGCATGATGTGCGTCCGTGGCGGCTTCAGGTCGGCCACGTTCAGGCGCTGGACTTCGAACGGCACGTCGCCCGCAAAGACCCGGCCGGTCTCCCCCTCGGCGCACGAGACGGTCACACGGTCGCCATCCGCGAGGCGCCGCGTCGCGTCGCCGGTCCCGACCACCGCCGGAACGCCCAGCTCACGCGCGATGATCGCGGCGTGGCAGGTGCGGCCGCCGCGCTCGGTCACCACCGCCGCCGCCCGCTTCATCACCGGCTCCCAGTCGGGATTGGTGACCGGCGCGACCAGCACCTCGCCTGTCTGGAAGGCCTTGAGGTCAGCGGGCTCGCGCACGATCCGGACCGGACCGGCGGCGACCCGTTCGCCGACCGCCTTCCCCTCAACCAGGACCTTGCCCGAGCCCTTGAGCCGGAAGCTCTCGATCTCGGCGCCGCTCCGCTGCGAGGCCACGGTCTCCGGTCGCGCCTGGACGATGTAGAGCCGCCCGTCGACGGCGTCCTTGGCCCACTCGATGTCCATCGGCATGGGGCGACCGGCGCGCTGCGAGTAGTGGGTCTCGATCCGCAGCGCTACATCGGCCAGGGTGAGAACCTCGTCGTCGGTCAGGCAGAACCGTCCCCGCAGCGCCCTCGGGACCGGACGCGTGGCGAGCCCGCCCCCGCGCCGCCAGGTCATCCGCGTGTGCTTAGTCCCCAGGCTCCGCTTCAGCACCGCGCGCGCGCCCTGCAGGAACGTGGGCTTGTGGACATACCACTCGTCGGGATCCACCCGCCCCTGCACCACATTCTCGCCGAGGCCGTAGGCGCCGGTGATGAAGACTACGTCCCGGAAGCCGCTTTCAGTGTCGAGCGTGAAGCTCACCCCGCTCGCCGCCTCGTCCGAGCGCACCATCCGCATCACGGCCACGGACAGCGCGACCTTCTCATGCGCGAAGCCGTTGTTCACCCGATAGACGATCGCCCGGTCGGTGTAGAGCGAGGCGAAGCAGCGGCGGCAGGCCTCGATCAGACCGTCCTCGTCCCGCACGTGCAGGAAGCTCTCGTGCTGGCCGGCGAAGCTGGCCGTGGGCAGGTCCTCTGCTGTGGCCGAGCTGCGAACCGCGACGCTGAGGTCCGGGCCCGTGCGGACCTTCAGGTCGCGGAACGCCTCGACGATCGCCGCTGCGAGCTCCGGCGTCCCCGTCGCCTCGTAGACGATCCTCCGGGCTTCCGCGCCGCGTCGCGCCAGGTCCGCGACGTCAGCGACGTCCAGCCCCGCCATCAGTTCGGCCAGCCGGGGCCCGGCGCCCGCGCGAGCGATAGCTTCCCGATAGGCATCGGCGGTAATCGCAAATCCCTCCGGCACGCGAGCCGGGCCCTGATCCAGGAGCCGATGAAGCTCCCCGAGCGAGGCGGTCTTACCCCCTACGACCGGCACGTCGTCGAGCGTCAGGCCGTCGAAGGATCGGACGTGACCGCCCATTCGCCTGCTCCCTTGCCGCGAACCTGCAAGCTAACCGGCCCGCGACGCCGCCCGCGTTGAGCACGGTCAACCCGCGCGTCCGACCTTACGAGAGCTTAACTGGACCAAACATGCGAGCGCACATTTAGTAGCAGCCATGACTGCTACTACACCCGTCGCGGCGCTTCTGGACCTCGGCTTCACCGACATCGAGGCGCGCATCTTCTGCGAGCTCACGCGCCTGGGCCCCGCCACCGGTTACCGGCTGTCCAAGGCGATCGGAAAGGCCAGCGCCAACACCTACCAGGCCCTCGAGACCCTGGCCCAGAAGGGCGCCGTGATCGTCGACGAGGGTGAGACCCGCATCTGGCGAGCGGCGCCAGCCGCCGAACTGATCGCCGCCCTCGGAGCGCGCTTCCAGCAGCGCAGCCAGTCGGCGCTTGCGGCGCTCGCGGATCTGAAACCGCCCGCGGCCGAGGCTCGTCTCTACGCCGTAAAGACCCCCGATCAGGTGATATCGCGGGCCCGGGCCATGATCGAGGCCGCCCAAGAGATCCTGCTGTTCGACCTTTTTCCCGAGCCCTATGTGGCGCTCGAACCCGACCTGGTCCGCTGCGGCGCCCGAGGCGTCCGCGTCGTCGGCCAGGTCTACGGCGACGGGCCCACCCGGGTCCCCGCGGTCAGCCAGCCGGTGGCCGAGACCCAGCTTGCGGCCTGGCCCGGCCGCCAGGTGACGATCATCGCCGACGGCCGCGAACACCTCACCGCCCTGCTCTCCCGGGACGGCCAGCGCTGCCGTCACGGGGTCTGGAGCGACAGCGTGTACCTCGCGTGCCTGTACCACAGCGGGCTCGCCGCAGAGATCGTGCTCGGGGCCCAGGCGCGCGGCCTCACCCTCCCCTTCGACCCTTCGCTGTTCGGCTCGCGGCCTCCGGGCCTCGACGCCCTGACCGATCCAGCCTTCGGAGACTGACCATGAAATCCGTCCTGGCCGCCGCCGTGGCCGCTCTCGCCCTGGCCGCGCCCGCCGTTGCGCTCGCCGACCCGGCCCGCGAGGCCATCGACCGCTACGTCGCCTGGCGTGGCGGACCCGCCTTCGAGAAGGCGACCGGCCTCCTGGTCCGCGGCAAGACCGACAACGGCCGCTTCCAGGGCGAGGTGGAGCGCCGCATCGAACCCGGGCGTAGCGTCGAGCGCATCAGCCTTGGCTCGGCCGTCATCCACCGGGCCTTCATCGGCGACGGCGGCTGGACCGTCACCCTGAGCGGGCAGGTCGAGGACGCCGGCGCCCCCGCCGCAAAGGACGCCGCCCGCCGACGCCTGGTCGCCTTCGACGACGCGCTTCGGGGCAAGAATGGGAAGGTCACGCTCGAACCGGGCGAGACATTCGAGGGGCGCACCGTTCAGGTGCTGCGCGTGACCTTCGACGGCCGCAACCGGTACGACCTGCTGCTCGATCCCGCGAGCGGCGCCCTCGTGGCCGAGCGGCTGACCGAGGAGGGCACGACGACCACGACACGCTTCGACGACTGGCGCATGGTCGAAGGCGTCCGCATGCCCTTCCGGCAGGTCCAGCAGACTGCCGAGGACCCCATCGTGATGACCACCCTCCTCACAGAAGTGGACATCAATCCGAAAGCCGACCCGGGCGCATTCGCGCGCCCGGCGTCGCGGAAGCTCTACGCCTTCCCGGAAGGGCGGGCGCACACCGACCCGCTCACCTTCGAGCTGTACATGGGCACGCGGATCAACATTCCCGCGGCGGTCAACGGCGCCCAGACCAACGTGATGCTCGACAGCGGCGCCGAGGCGACCGTGCTGGACAAGGCCTATGCCGAGAGCCTCGGGATCAAGCCGACGGCCATCGTCGCTGCCGTCGGCACCGGCGGACGCGACGTCGCCGAGCTGGCCAACGGCGTGACGATACGGATCGGCGATGTGGAGCTGCGGGACCTGACCGTGGCGCTGATGGACCTCAAGCCCATCGCCGCCGCCATCGGCCGGCCGCTGCCCGCGATCCTCGGCAAGGAGGTGCTGAACGCCTTGACGGTGCAGCTCGACTTCGGCGGCCAGACCATCACCTTCCACGATCCGGCCCGCTTCCAGCCGCCGGCGGGCGCCGTCCCCGTGCCGGTGACCAATGTCTCGGGCCTGCACGCCATTCCCGCCTCGATCGAAGGGGGCAAGCCGGTGCTGATGGACTTCGACCTCGGCAACGGCCAGCCGCTGCTGGTCTTCCCGACCTACTGGAAGCCGAACGGCATGCTGTCCGACCGCCCGACGTCCAAGGGCATGTCGGGGGCGATCGGCGGAATGCGCTCCCGCAACGTCGCAACCGTCAAGAGCCTGACGCTCGCCGGTGTCACCCTGCGCGACATCCCCGCCACCTTCGGCGACGAGGACAACAGCGCGCTGAACAACGGCCACACGGCCGGCAACATCGGCATGCCGATCCTCGGGCGCTTCGAACTGACCACCGACTACGCGCGCAGCCGCATATTCCTGAAGCCGCGGCCCGGCGTGATCGACGCGCCGTTCCCCAAGGACCGTCTCGGCGCGCTGACCCGCTTCGGGAACGGCGCCTTCACCATCGGCGTCGTCGCGCCCGGATCGCCCGCCGAGGCCGCCGGCCTGAAGGTCGGCCAGGTCATCACGGCGGTCGATGGCCGCCCAGCCGCAGAGCTGGGCGTCGCGGGCCTCACCGCCCTGCGGACCGGCCCCGCGGGCCGGGCATTGGCGCTGACCCTCGCCTCGGGCGAGACGATGAGCCTCGTGCTGAAGGACTATTACTGACCCCGGCCGGGCGGCGCTCAG
This sequence comes from Phenylobacterium kunshanense, assembly GCF_003254525.1. Lineage (GTDB taxonomy): Bacteria > Pseudomonadota > Alphaproteobacteria > Caulobacterales > Caulobacteraceae > Phenylobacterium > Phenylobacterium kunshanense. Next base: position 155,373 of record NZ_QFYS01000003.1, on the reverse strand, counting down.
ACCGCGGCGGCCGCCCGCGCCTCGCCCACGGCGAGGACCTCGTTCATGGCCTCCAGCAGTTCGCTGAAGGTCACCGGCTTCTCAAGGTGGCGATCGGCGCCGGCCGCAAGACTTGCGGCCACGTGCTCGGGCAAGGCGTTGGCGGTGAGCATGATCAGCGGCGTCGCGGGGCGTCCCGCGGCGCCCTCCGTCTCCCGCACCCGGCGCGTGGCCTCCAGGCCGTCCATCACCGGCATCTGCATGTCCATCAGCACGACGTCGAACACGTCGGCTCCCATGGCCATCAGGGCCTCCGCCCCGTTCTCGACGCTGACCACCTCGGCGACGCCGTCCAGCATCAGCTCGATGACCTTGCGGTTCGTCGGGTGGTCGTCGGCGAGCAGAATGCGCAGCTGGCGCACAGGCGCCTCCACAGCCACCGCTTCCAGGTCGTCTCCCACCGTCTCGGTCTCGACCAACGGCAGCTCGAACCAGAACCGCGCGCCCTGGCCCTCCCGGCCGTCGGCGTCGAGAACGCCACCCATCAGCTCGCAGAGCTCGCGGCTGATCGCCATGCCCAGGCCGGTGCCGCCGAACCGGCGCGTGATCGAGCCGTCCGCCTGCTCGAACCGACCGAAGAGCTGCGCCTTCATTTCGGGTCGGAACCCGATTCCCGTGTCCTCCACGCTCACGCGTACTCGCCCAGCCATCGGCGCCTCGGCCGTGATCCGCACCTCGCCCCGTTCCGTGAACTTCACGGCGTTGGACAGCAGGTTCAGGAGCACCTGGCGGATGCGATATGGATCGCCCTTGAAGGCCTGATCGGCGCCCGGCAGGACGTCGATCTTTACCGCCACGCCCTTCTCGTCGGCCTGCAACCGCGCCAGCGCGGCCGCCGAGCGAACCAGATCGCCCAAGTGGAAGTCCGTGGCCTCGATGGCGATACGCCCGGCCTCGATACGCGCCAGGTCCAGGATATCGGACAGCAGGCGCTCCAGCGTCGCGCCGGATGACGCGATGATCCGCACCAGCTCCCGCGCCCTGGGCTCCAGCTCCTGGCGCGCCAGCATGTCGGCGCCGGCCACGATCCCGTTCAGCGGCGTGCGGATCTCGTGGCTCATGTTGGCCAGGAACTCGCTCTTGGCCCGGTTCGCCGCCTCGGCTTCGGCCAGCGCCGCCTTAAGCGCCAGCGCGGCCTCGCGCCGCTCGGTGACGTCTTCGCCAAGGGTCACGAGGTGCAGCGGCTGGTCGCCGTCGTAGGTCGCGAACTTCTTGGTCGTGAAGTAGCGGACGCCAGCGCGCGTCGTGATCGGCTCCTCCTCCGAGACCCGGGTCTGGCGCGAGGCGATCACCTCGGCGTCCTCGGCCGCGAAGCCGCGCGCCTCGTTCTGGGGAAAGAGCTGGTAGGCGTCCTTACCAATGAACTGGGTGCTGGAGAGGCCGAACGCGTCCTCCGCCGCGCGGTTGATCAGCACGTAGCGACCGTCGCGGGCGTTCTTGGCCAGAAGCGGGTTGGGCAGCAGCCGCACCAGCGTTTCCAGGAAGGTCTCGGATTCGACCGTCTCCGAGACGTCGCGCGACACCGCCAGCAGGCGAACCACGGCGCCAGCCCGGTCCCGCACCGGCGAGATCACGGTGTCGAGGTGAAGATGTTTGCCGCTGGCCGTGACGCAGGCGCCGCGGAAAACCCTCACCTCCCCGCGGGCCGCCGCGGCGATGGCCTCCTGCATGGGGCTCCGGGCGTCCACGGGCCAGAGCAGCGGCCAGTGCTTCCCGCGCATCTCCTCGACCGGGGTCTCGCACAGGGCGCTGCCCGCCGGGTTCACATAGAGGATCTCGCCCGACGGGCTGAGCAGGCGGGCGCACTCCGGCCATGCGTCGAGGATCGCGGCCAGATCGACCTGACCTACGCCATCCGTCGCCGTCTGAGTCGCCTCCCCCGGCACTCGCAACCCCCGAAGCGACACGCCCCACGCGCGCCCAGGTTGCAGTTGGCTCACAGAAACCTAAAGCATTTGCGAAGGACAGGCGGCGCGAGCGCTGCGCCTATTCCTCGTTGGGGATGTTGAGCAGGGTTCCGCACGCCTTGCAGTGCACCGCGTCCGGGTCGTGGCGCATGAGGCCGCAGGTCGGGCACAGGAAACGCACCTTGAACGGACGGATCAGTGTCTGGGCCAGTCGGACAAACAGCGTGATGCCGCTGATCATGATCACGATGGTGAGGAGCCGGCCCCAGACCCCCGGCAGGGTGATGTCGCCGAACCCGGTCGTGGTCAGGGTGGTCACCGTGAAGTAGAGCGCGTCCACATAGCCCTGGATGCCCGGATGTTCCCGCGCAAAGCTGGCATAGACGAAGCCAGTGGCCACGAAGACGAAGGTGACCAGGGTCGCAAGCGTCTTCGCAACCTCTTCCCATCGCGTCTCGTCGTAGCGCCGACCGATCGTCTGCCAGAAGAACTCGCTGTGAAACAGCGACCACAGGCGAAGCACGCGCAGGAACGCCAGGTTGAACAGCCAGAGCGGGAACAGCAGGGTGGCCAGGACGAAGAGATCGATCCAGGTGTTCGGCTTGCGCAGCCATTCCCGCAGGTTGCGGTAGCTCAGCGCCCTGGCGGCGATGTCGGCGGCCAGGATGCAGGCCACCGTGTAGTCGACATAGAGGTAGGCCGGAAAATCGCGCAGGAAGGGGGCCGCGATGAAGAACCCGATCGCCAGGAAATCGATGGCGATCACCCAGAGCCGGAATCGCACCGCGCCCGGCGACTTGCCATGGTAGAGCGCCCGCAGGCGCGCGCGCAGCCGCGAAACCTTTTCCCGCCCGGCGACGGCTCCCTCGGTCAAGCTGCCGATCCCCTCATGCTTCACAAGAACCCTCGTCCGACTTGCGGGTTCATGCCCTCAGCCGCGCACCCTCGCGCGACATTGGGAGGAGGACAACCATGCCCGCCAAATCCGCCGCTCAGCAGAAGGCCGCCGGCGCCGCGCTGTCGGCCAAGCGGGGAGACACGCCCAAGAGCGAACTCAAGGGCGCCTCGAAGTCGATGATGTCGATGTCCGAGAAGGAGCTCGAGAAGATGGCCTCGACGAAGCGCAAGGGTAAGCCCCAGCACGTCAAGCACTGAGGCTCAGGCCGCCAGGCCCTGCATCCTCGCCGCCGCCTCGCGCACCCGTTCGGGACCGCCCAGGAGCTGGCGGTTCTGGCCGATGCGCTTGAACCAGTAGTGCAGGCCCAGGAGATCGGTCATGCCGATGCCGCCGTGCACCTCGGTCGCCGTGCGCGCGACGAAACGGCCGATCTCCGACAGATGCGCCTTGGCGTGGGCCGCCATCAGCGAGGCCTCCTCCGGCGCGTGGTCGAAGGCGTAGGCGGCGTACCAGACGAGCGCCCGCGCAGGCTCCAGCTCGGCGGCCATCTCGGCGCACAGGTGCTTCACCGCCTGGAACGAGCCGATGGTGCGGCCGAACTGCTTGCGCTCCTTGGCGTAGTCGACGGCCCTGTCCAGCATCGCCTGCGCCGCGCCCAGAGTGTCGGCGGCCAGCACGATCCAGGCCGCGTCCCGCAGACGCTCCAGCGCCTGTCCGTTCGCGAGCGGCTCGGCGGGCGTGTCGCGGAACACCAGCTCAGAGAGGCGGCGCGTGTTGTCGATACTCGGCATCGCCGCCGTTTCGGCCGCGCCGCGGGCGAGGTGCAGCGCCCCGCCCCGGTCGGCCACCACCAGCAGGTCCGCGCCCGCAACGTCCAGCGCGAACAGCGCCTTGCCGGACAGCCGCCCGCCCCCGGCCGTCACGCCCGCGCCATCGCGCGCGCCGGCGATCGGCTCGGAGATCGCCGCACCGGCCAGCACCGCGCCCGCCGCCAGCTTCGGCAGCCATTCCCGGCGCTGGGCGTCACTGCCGGCGGCGAGCGCCAGCGGCGCCAGCACCGCCGTGCTCAGGAATGGAGTCGGCGCCACATGCCGTCCCAGGGCCTCGGCCGCCAGCGCCGCCTCCAGCATCCCGAGGCCCAGGCCGCCATGCTCCTCGGGCACGAGCAGGCCCGGAAGGCCAAGGTCGGCGAGGCCCTTCCAGATGTCCGGGGCCGTCTGCTCGCCCCCGTCCGCGAACCGCCGCACCCGTTCCAGCGGCGCGAGGTCGGCGAGGGCCCGGTTCAGGCTGTCCTGCAGCATCACCTGGTCGTCAGAGAGCGCGAAACGCATGGCTTAGGCCTCCACGACCTTGGGCTCGCGCGGCATGTTCAGGCCGCGCTCCGAGATGATGTTCTTCTGGATCTGGGCGGTGCCGCCGCCAATGATCAGCCCCAGGTCGAACATGTAGTTCCACTGCCAGCGCCCCTGGGCCCGCAGGTGCGGACCGTCCTGATAGAGGATGCCCAGCTCGCCCAGCGCGTCGATCGCCAGCGCCGCCACCTGGTGATTCAGCTCGCAGCCCTGCAGCTTGACCACCAGCCGCGCCAAGCCGGCCGTCTGGTCGGTCATGGTGCGCAGGCCGTTGAATTTCATCGACAGCACCCGCGCCTGGAGCTGCATCAGCCGGTCGCGGAGGATCGGGTTGTCGATGATCCTCTGGCCGTCCACCGTCTCTGACTTCATGAGTTCGATCAGGGACTTGAGCCGCGCTTCCGTCGCATTGGGATCGCCCAGCATCCCCCGCTCGTGCTTCAGGGTGGCGTTGGCCACGAACCAGCCTCGACCGCGCCCGCCAACGACGCTCGCCTTCGGCACGCGCACGTCGGTGAAGAACACCTCGTTGAATTCCGCCTGGCCGGTCATGGTCTTCAGCGGCCGCACCTCGATCCCCGGCGTGCTCATGGGGAACAGGAGGTAGGAGATGCCCTCGTGCTTCGGCTTGTCGGGTTCAGTGCGCACCAGGCAGAACATCATCTGCGCCTGGGCCGCCGTAGAAGTCCAAATTTTTGAACCATTTATGACGAAATCATCACCGTCTTCGACGGCTCGGGTCTGCAGGTTGGCGAGGTCGGAACCGGCGCCCGGTTCGGAATAGCCCTGGCACCAGATGATGTCCCCGGCCAACGTCGGCGGGATCCACTGGCGCTTCTGCTCCTCGGAGCCGACCTCCAGCAGGGTCGGGACCAGCATGGAGATGCCCTGCCCCGCCATCCCGGGAGGCGCCCCGGCGGCGATGAACTCCTCGGCGATGATCCGCGACTTCAGGATGTTGGGCTCGGCGCCGTAGCCGCCGTATTCCTTCGGGATGGTGCGGGCGGCGTAGCCGTTGGCGATCAGCAGCTTCTGCCAGGCCTTGGGGTCCTTGGGCGCGCCGCCCTCGTATTCGCCCTTGTGCGCGTTCAGGAAGGACCGCACCTCGTCGCGGAAGGCCGCCAGCTCGGGCGTCAGCGTCAGGTCCATTTGCCTTTCGGCCCCTTTGTGCGTTTCTGCTGTCGCGTCAGTGAACCGGTTTTCCGGTCGCCCGCAACGGCGCCGTGGCGTCAGTCTGGTGCGATTGGGCCGCCCCTGGGAGGATGTGATGAAGTCTCGCTGGTTGGCCGCGGGCGCGGCCCTGTTCCTCCTGGCCTCGTGCAGTTCCGCCGGGTCGGATGATCCGTTCGTCGGCTTTGGACCGAACCCGGACCTGCCGCCGCCGCAGAAGAGCCTGATCCCGACGATCGGCGTGCCGGAGGTCGTCGGCTGGCCTGCCGGCGCCGCGCCGAAGGCGCCTCCGGGCTTCACCGTCACGCGCTTCGCAGAAGGCCTGGATCATCCCCGCTGGCTGCTGGCGCTACCTAACGGCGACGTCCTGGTGGCCGAGTCCGCCGCCCCGCCCAAGGCGGAGACAGGCAAGTCCGGCGGACTGCGTGAGTTCTTCGCCAAGATGCTGATGAAGCGCGCCGGCGCGGTGGTGAGGAGCGCGGACCGCATCACCCTCTTGCGCGACGTAGACGGCGACGGCGTGGCAGAGACCCGAACCGCGTTCGCCACGGGCCTGAAGTCGCCGTTCGGCATGACGCTCGTGGGCGAGACGCTTTACGTGGCCAATGCCGACGGCGTGGTCAGTTTCCCCTACCAGCCCGGCGCGACCCAGGTGGCCGGTCCGGGCGCGCCGGTGTTCGACCTGCCGGGCGGGCCAATCAATCACCACTGGACGAAGAATGTCGTGGCCAGCCCGGACGGGACCAAGCTCTACGCCACGGTCGGCTCCAATTCGAACATTGGCGAGAACGGCATGGCCGCCGAAGAGGGGCGCGCGGCGATCTGGGAGTACGACTTGGCCACTCGCGCCAAGCGACTCTACGCGACCGGCATCCGCAACCCGAACGGCCTCGACTTCGAGCCGACGACCGGAACGATGTGGACCGTCGCCAACGAGCGTGACGAGATCGGCAGCGACTTGCCGCCCGACTACCTCACCAGCGTCAGGGATGGCGGCTTCTACGGCTGGCCCTACAGCTATTGGGGGAAGATCGTCGACCAGCGGGTGAAACCCCAGCGGCCCGACCTGGTGGCCAAGGCCCTGGCGCCGGACTACGGCCTCGGGCCGCACACCGCCTCGCTGGGGCTGACCTTCTATCGCGCCACGGCCTTCCCCGAGAAGTACCAGGCCGGCGCCTTCATCGGCCAGCACGGCTCGTGGAACAGGAAGCCGCTGAACGGCTATCGCGTGGTCTTCGTGCCCTTCTCCGGCGGCCGGCCGCAGATGCCGGCCGAGGCCTTCCTGACGGGCTTCCTCAACGCCGAAAACAAGATCCAGGGCCGCCCGGTCGGCGTCGCCGTGGACGGCCGCGGCGCCCTCCTGGTCGCCGACGACGTGGGCGACATCATCTGGCGGGTCGCGCCCGCCCCACAGGCGGGGCAGGCGCGCCCTGATCGTCAGCCCATCTTGAAGAAGCAGAGCTTGTTGCCGTCCAGGTCGCGGACGTAGGCGCCGTAGAAGGTCGGCATCCGCTGGCCGGGCGGGCCGTCGCACGTGCCGCCAGCAGCCAGGGCAGCGGCGTGGGCGGCGTCCACCTGCTCGGTCGAGGTCGCCGGGAAGCCGAACATGCTGCCGTTGCCGGCGCTGGCGGGCTTCTCGTCATAGGGCTTGCTGATGGCGATCATGCCGGGCGTCGCGCCGCCGCCGTAGAATTGCATCCGGTCGCCGTTGGCGAAGGTGCGCTTGCCGCCGAGCGGCGCCAGCACCGCGTCGTAGAACGTCTTGGCCTTCTCGAGATCGTTCGTCCCGATGGTCACATAGCCGATCATTTCGGAATCCCTCCCTGTTGAACTGACACTCCTAGCCGATGACCCGCACGGAAGCGCAAGCGGCGCGTGACGAACAGTCCCTCGAAGGTCCAGTATCTCGGTGCAGGGGAGGCGCACATGAAGCTGGCAGGTGTGGTGTTGGGGTTGGCGCTGGCGGCGGCGGGGACCGCCCGGGCCGAGGTGTCGACGGCCGTGCGGCAGGAGACGGGCGCCGTCCGCGGCCTGTCCGCGCCGGCAGAGATCGTGGTCGACCGCTGGGGCATCCCGCACATCTACGCTGCCTCTACGAAGGACGCCTTCTTCCTCCAGGGGTGGAACGCCGCCCGCGACCGGCTCTGGCAGATCGACCTCTGGCGAAAGCGGGGCCTGGGGCGCCTCTCCGCCAGCTTCGGGCCCGCCTATGTCGCCCAGGACCGGGCCGCGCGCCTGTTCCTCTATCGGGGCGACATGGCCGCAGAGTGGGCGTCGTATGACCCCATCGGCCGCGAAGCGGTGGAGTCCTTCGCCGCCGGCGTGAACGCCTATGTGGCCGAGGTCCGCGCCGGCCAGCGGCCCCTGCCCGTGGAGTTCCGGCTCACCGACAGCCAGCCCGAGACCTGGAACCCCGAGGACATCCTGCGCATCCGCAGCCACGCCCTGGTCAGCAACGTCACCTCCGAGGTCGCCCGCGCCCGGACGATCTGCGCCGGGGGCCTGGCCGCCGACACCCTGCGCCGTAAGCTGGAGCCGGCGCACAAGGTCACGGTCCCCAAGGGCCTCGATCCCTGCGAGGTGCCGGAAGATGTCCTGGCCGACTACGTCCGCGCCACCGAGCCGGTCAGCTTCGCCGCCTTCGCCAAGGCCAAGGCGGAGGCGGAGGCGCCAAAGCCGCTGGCCCAGGTGATCGACGAGCGCGCCGCCGAGGGCTCCAACAACTGGACGATCTCAGCCGCCCGCAGCGCCACCGGCCGCCCGATCCTCGCCAATGACCCGCACCGGCCGGTCGGCGCCCCCTCGCTGCGCTACATCGCTCACCTGGACGCACCGGGGCTGAGCATCATCGGCGCGGGAGAGCCGGCCCTGCCCGGCGTCTCCTTCGGCCACAACGGCACCACCGCCTTCGGCATCACCATCAACTACGTCGACCAGGAGGACCTCTACGCCTACCAGACCCGCGCCGGCGCCTACCGCTACAAGGGCGGCCACGAGCCGATGCGGGTGATCCGCGAGACCATCGAGGTCAAGGGCGAGGCCCCCCGCGAGGTGGAGCTGAAGTTCACCCGCCACGGCCCCGTCGTGTGGGAAGACGCCGCCAAGGGCCGCGCCTTCGCCGTCCGCACCATCTGGAACGAGCCGGGCCTCGCCGGCTACTTCGGCTCCTCGCGCATGTGGCGGGCGAAGTCGTGGGAGGATTTCCAGCTCGCCCGCAACCGCTGGGGCGCGCCGCCGCTCAACCTCGTCTACGCCGACACCCATGGCGACATCGGCTGGTCGGTCGCCGCCCGGACCCCCGTGCGCAAGGGTTGGGACGGCCTGATGCCCGTACCCGGCGATGGCCGCTATGAGTGGACCGGCTTCGTCGAGGACGGCGGCCTGCCGGTCGTGAAGAATCCGAAGGAGGGCTTCTTCGCCACCGCCAACGCCATGAACATCCCAGCCGAGCCGGCCTACCCGCGCGAGAAGCGCCAGCTTGGCTTCGAATGGGCCGACCCCAGCCGCAGCCAGCGCATCCACGAGGTGCTGAACGCCCTCCCCAAGTCGACCTTGGCCGACTCCATGGCCTTGCAGGTCGACAGCGTGAGCCCGCAGGCCCGCCGGGGCGTCGCCCTGTTGAAGGACGTCACATCCCCTGATCCCGCGCTGGCCAGGGCGCTCGGCTACCTCCAGGCCTGGGATGGGAACGAGACCACCGACAGCGTCGCCGCCGCCCTCTATGAGACCTGGGCGCTCAAGCACCTGGGCCGCCAAGTGGCCGTGAGGGCGACAACGCCCGCCGCCGCCAAGCTCATCGGGGACGGCGCACCCGACCCGATCTTCGCCTGGCTGGAAGCCCAGCCACCCGCCGCGCGCGCGCCGCTGATGCTCGCCGCCCTCGCTGACACGATCGCCGAGCTGAAGGGCCGCCTCGGCGCCGACATGGCGACCTGGACCTGGGGCCGGCTGCACCACGCGAAGTTCGTCCCGGCCGTCGCGACCTTGGCCGACCCGCAACTCGCCGCCCAGATGACGGTAGGCCCGCTGCAGGTCCCCGGCTCGGCCTCGACCCCGCGCGCCGCCACCTGGCGACCGAACGACTTCGCCCAGAGCTCGGGCGCGTCGGTGCGGATCGTCCTGGACGTCGGCGCCTGGGACAACTCCATGGCCATAAACACCCCCGGCCAGTCCGCCGACCCCATGAGCCCGCACTACCGCGACCTCTTCCCCCTGTGGGCGGCGGGGTCCTACGTGCCCCTGCGCTTCAGCCGCGCGGCGGTCGAGGGCGACGCCGAGGTGGTGATGAAGCTGACGCCGGCGAAATAGGTCCGGCTCACCGGCCGAACGTCTTGCGCAGCCGGACCATCAGGTTGCCGCCCCACTCAAGGTCACGGACGTCGGTGTAGACGAGCTGGCCCAGGCTGCGCGGACCGGCATAGACCTCGCGGATTCGCTTGGCGTCGCGCATGTTGATCCCGTTGGCCTCGATGCGCAGTGTCACGTCGGGGCGCAGGCGGTGCTCGGTGTAGAGGATCAGGTAGGGTGAGACCTTCTTGGTCTCGATCTCCGTCAGCCGGAACACCCGCTCGCGAAAGCCGCCCAGCAGGTCGAGCCCCCAGGTCATGCGCCACTGCGGCAGCGCCTGGCTGAAGTGGACCTCCCAGTCGACCGGGTGCAGCGTCGAGATCTGCCGGTTCGAGCGGGTCAGGGGGTCGAGCACCTTGGTGTCGCGCCAGGTGACCTGGCCCTTGAGCTGGGCCGATCGAAGCCCCAGCCGATCAAGCGGCGCCGTGAGCCCGGCCTGCACCTCGGTCTTGCGTCCACTGCCGATATTCCCCGGCGCGTCCGCCAGGATGACCCCGCCCGGCCCCAGGATCGGCGCGCGGTCCACCACATCCGAGAGATCGAAGTGGCGGTAGGTCAGGACGATCGACCCATCCTTCCAGAAGCTGCGCTCGACGGTCGCTTCGTAGACCCAGGCCTGCAGCGGGGTAAGGTCGGGATTGCCGGCGACTACCACCCCTGTCGAGGCGACGTTCGGCGAGGCGACGAAGTCGTCGAAGTTGAGCTGTCCCACCTCCCGCTCGATGCGCAACCGCATCTGGGCGCCCTCGCCGGGCGTCCACGTTAGGGCGGCCCGCGGCTTCAGATAGGTGAGCGACTTCTCCAGCGTGACGTCGCCGGCCGAGGTCACCCGCGAATACTCCTGCCGGGCGCCGGCCTCCAGGGTAAGACGCGGCGACAGACGCCAGGTCCCGCGCAGGATCGCCTGACCGCGCACCTCCTCCACCAGGACGTCTCCGGCCGGAAGGGGCACGGGGCGGCCGTTGACCGCGAGGGCGGTCTGGCTGTCGAGGCGGTTGTAGGCGCCCTCCCCGCCGGCCTCTATCCGCATGCCAGGCGCCGGCGTGATGTTGAACTGAAGCCGCCCGACGGTCTCATAGCTCTTGCGGTCCAGGGCGAAGTCGCGTGTGAGCGTCGGTCCCCGGAAGATGGACTCCAGGTCCTGGATGAACACCTGCTGGAAGAGCAGCGCCTCCATCCCGACCTTCTCGTTTAGCCGGCGGGTGAACCGGATGCCGGCCTCGTGCTGGCCGCGCTTGTTCGGCGACTTCTCGTACTCGACCCCGCCGGCGATGCGGTCGTTGTCATAGAGCTCCAGAGCGCCGTAGTTGAACTGGATCGAGCCGGTCAGACTGAGCTGTCCGCCCATCAGCGGAGTGGAGAAGGCGCCCGTGGACTGGATCCGGTGGCCGTGCTGATCGGCGTCGACCTCGGAGTCGATCAGGCGCCGGCCGTCCGGAGCATACCGGATACGCCCGCCGTCCCCGTTCTCGTCGTTGGGGAAATGGCCCGTGCTGAAGGTTTGGCTGAACTCCGCGTTCCGGCCGCCCGGCAAGGTCCACTGCCCCTCGAACCTGACCCCCGGCAGGAACCGCCCGTCGTAGACGGCGTCGAAATAGGGCTGCACGGCGCCGCGGAAGCCGGCCTGCTGGCCGCGCACGACATTGGCCACCACCGAACGGCCCTCCATGTCGATGCCGGGTGCGCCTCCGCGGATCACCTCGACCCGCGCCACGGAGGCGGCGGGAATGCGTCGCAGGATGTCTTCCAGCGTGTCGTTCTTGGCCAGCGGCGGCTTGCCGTCGATCAGCACATTGCCGCCCGAGCCCTCAAGGCCCCTGACCGTCGAGCCCTTGTCGAAGGTGAACCCCGGCAACCGGACCACCATGTCGTAGGCGCTGACCGGCCGCACGTCTGCGAAGAACGCCGGCGGATAGGCGGTCACGCCCCGCTCGGCGGCAGCGGGCTGAGGCGCAGCCGGCAAAGCCTCGACAGCCGCCGGCGGCGCGGCCGCGGCGGCGAGCATGACCCATGGACCCATCTTCGGGGTTCCCTCCCAAGCGGCACTTTCGCGCGCTTTGGAGGGCTAAGCTACCAACGTTCAGTTGGCCGTCGGATTTCGAAAGTCGGGTGCGGCTTTCACGTAACAGAGCCCGCCGGCGTGACGTCTCCGCCACGCCGGCGCCGCCCTCAGCGGTAGCGGTAGGTGACCCCGATCCCCACCATCCGCGGCGCGCCCGCGATGAAGGTGGGCAGGCCCAGGCTGTCGCCCGTGTTGCCGGCGTCGATGATGTAGTCCTCGTCCGTCAGGTTGGTGGCGAAGGCCTCGACCGTCACCGGCATCGTCTCCGACGTCCACGCGACGCGCAGGTTCAGGAGGCCGTACGCCTTCTTGAACTCGTCCTGAGCCGTGTCCGCCACGAAGACGCTGGGCGGCCGCTGGAACTTCGCCAGGTCGTTGTTGTCGTCGAAGAACGCCTTCGACTGCCAGGTGTAGCTGGGCCGCACCTCGAACTCGCCGCCCAGGCCGCGGAACCGCCACGCCGCCGCCAGCGACAGCGAGTGGTCGGGCGACAGGCGGAAGCGGTTGCCGTCATAGGCTCCGCCGTCGAAGCGGGCGTGGCTGTAGGCGTAGGTGGCCAGCAGGTCCAGGTCGGCGGTCACCGCCCAGTCCGCCTGTCCCTCGACGCCATAGGCCTTGGCCTTGCCGGCGTTGGTGGTGACGAACAGCGTGCCCTGCTGCTCCACGGTCTGGAAGTTGTCGTAGTCGTAGCGGTAGGCCGACAGGTCCAGGCGCAGGCGCCGGTCCATCAGGGCGAACTTGCCGCCGAGTTCGTAGCTGTCGACCGTCTCGGCCTCCACCCGGGCGAACCGCGGGGTCGAACCGGGCAGCGCCGGGCCCGAGGCGGCCAGCACCTCCGGCCGCCGTCCCCGCGCGATCGAGGCGTAGAGGTTGGCGTCCGCGCTGGCGGCATAGCGGCCCACGAGGCGCCAGGTGACGCCCTCGTCGGTCAGATCCTGCTCGAACGCTTGTCCGCCCGTGGTGGGCTGGAAGGTCAGGCCGAACAGCGGAAGCTGGCTTTCAGGGATCGACTGGACGATCGGAAGCTGCAGCGCCCCGAGGATCGCCTGCGCCTGCGCGATGGCCGCCGGCGTGCCCGCCGAGGCGAGCTGCGCCGCCCCGATGGCGCCGCCTAGCACGCTGCGCCCGCCGACGACCCGCGAGCCGAAGCCCGTGGTCTTCTCATCGCGGGTGAAGCGGACCCCGGCCGAGACCTCCAGCTTCTCGGTGACCTTGGCGGTGACGTCGGCGAACACGTCGAATGAATCCAGGTCGCTGGTGCTGCGGGCTTCCTCCACGTGAGCGGCGCGCAGGTTGCCGGCGATGGCCGTCGCCTGGGCCGGGGTCAGGACGATGCGGTTGCCCGACAGGCTCGCCACCAGACCCCGCACCAGCGCGCCGGTGAAGGCGGTGTTGGCGAACAGGCCGGCGGGCGCAGCCGTCGTCGCCGGCAGGCCAGAGCCGGCGGCCGAGCCGTTGAGCTGGCCGGTCAGCACCGCCAGCCCGATCCGCTCGTCGAACTGCAGCGGCAGGCGCTGCTTGTCCTTCGCCCCGAAGATGTCGCCGCCGACGAAGCCGCGGATCCGGCCGCCGTTGTCGAAATTCAGCCGCAGCTCCTGGCTCCACTGCGTCCCGCGCGCATCATTGAGGCCCGTCAGGATCGGCAGGCCGAGGCCGTCAGGATCGTAGGTCTCCTCGGCGTCGTAGCGGCGCCAGGCGCTGATCGAGTTCAGCGTCAGCGAGTCCGTGAGCTTGAATTCCACCAGACCGGTGTAGCTCAGCACCTCGCGCTCCAGCCCCAGCGCCCGGCCGTCGCCGAAGTTCGCCGGCGCCAGTAGCGCGGCCGCGCTCTGCGGCCGGCGGTCGCCCAGCACCTGCCCCGTGACCGGATCGGCCGGCGAGAACCCGCCCGACTTGAACGCCGTGCCGGTCGGCTCGTCCTTCTGGTAGTTGACGATCAGGTCCGCCTTGATCCTGTCGGCGGGCTCCAGCCGCAGCGCGCCGCGGATCGCCTTGCTGTCCACCGACTGGAAGGCCTCGCCGCCCAGGGCGTTCTCCACATAGCCGTCACGCGCCCGCATCCGGCCCGCAAGGCGCAGAGCCGCCTGCTCGCCCAGCGGCAGGTTCACCGCCGCCTCGACCATGCGGTAGTCGAAGTCGCCGGCCTCGAACCGCGCGTAGCCGTCCACGCCGGCCGTCGAGGCCTTGGCCTGGATGATGTTCACGCCGCCGATCAGGGCCCCGCGACCGAACAGCGTCGATTGCGGCCCCTTGGCCACCTCCACCCGCTCCAGGTCGAACAGCTCGACGTAGGCGCCCTGGGCCTTGGAGATCGAGACCCCGTCCTGGAACACCGACACCCGCGCCTCGGCGGCCGGATCGGTGGAGTCCGAGGTGATGCCGCGCATCACGAAGCCGGGGTTGTTCGGCGACTGGTCCTGCACCTCGAAGCCGGGCGTGAACAGCGACAGGTCGTTGAAGTCCTGGACGCCCAGGGCGTCCAGCCGCTCCTGGCCGTAAGCGGTCAGCGCCAGCGGCACGTCGATGGCCCGCTGCTGCTGCTTCTGCGCCGTCACGACGATCTCCTCGATCGCCACCGGCTCCTGGGCGAACGCCGCCCCGGCCGCGCCGGCCATCAGCACGGCGCTCGCCGCGGCCAGCAGCCGCGCACGTGAATTGGTCATTGATCTATCCCCTACGCGAATGCGCGTGGGGCGGCCCTAGCGTGGCCGTGTGACGGACGCATGAAGGCGCCGCACCGCACAACCCAGTTATCTCGCAACTGCAGCATAAATGCCGCAATCCCTTATCTGATAAGGCATTGCCGACCGGTCGGAAGCCTCAGCGCGACTGGATGTCCAGCTTCGCCAGCCGCTCGCGTCGGGCCGCATAGCGATCGCCCAGGGCAGGCGTGGCCAGGAAGGCCTCCAGGATTTGCTCCGCGACGGCGCCATCCGTGTTGTCAGCGCCGAGCACCAGCATGTTGGCGTCGCCATGCTCCCGCGCGGGACCGCTCTCGGCCGGTGTGTGCAGAAGCGTCGCGCGCATGAAGGGAAAGCGGTTGGCGGTCATCGCCATCATCTGCCCACTGCCGCAGATCCCGATGGCGAAGTCGGAGCGCCCCGCCCTGATCTCGTCCACCAGCCGCAGCGCGTGGTCCATGGCGTCGACCCGCTCGGCCCCGCCGTCCGCCCCGCAATCGGTGACCTCGTATCCGTGGGTCTTCAGCCAGTCCGCCAGCCGCGTCTTCAGCGCAAAGCCGCGATGGTCCGACCCCACGCAGATCGGCTTGTTCGTCAGGCGGCCCGGCCGCTCGGCCTCAGACACGGCCGGTCACGGGCATCAGCGCACCGGTCACCGCCGTCGCCGCCTCGCTCGCCAGGAACAGCATGACCGCGGCCAGGTCGGCGGGAGCCACCCATGCGGAGAAGTCGGCATCCGGCATGTCGGCCCGGTTCGTGGGCGTGTCGATGATCGACGGCAGCACGGCGTTGACGTTGATCCCGTCGCCCTTGAGTTCTTCCGCCAGCGACTGGGTCAGGGCGTGGACGCCCGCCTTGGCCGCCGCATAGGCCCCCATCCCCAGGCCCGCCTTCAACGCCGCGGCCGAGCCGACGTTGACGATCCGGCCGGCCGCGCTGGCCCGCAGGTGAGGGATCGCCGCGCGGCTGGCGTTCGCGGCCGTGACCACGTTCAGGGTGTGCATCCGGGCCCAGGTGGAGGGGTCCTGAGTCTCGATGGTCTCCCAGACGAAGCCGCCCGCGATGTTGAGCAGCGCATCGATCCGTCCGAACCGCTCGCCGACCGCCGCCATGGCCGCCGCCGCCTGCACCGGGTCGGCCAGGTCGACCTCCGCCAGCACCAGCGCGCCCTCCGCGCCCGCCGGCGCCTTGGCGAAGTCGATCAGCGCCACCTCATCGCCCTGCGCGCGTGCCGCCCCGGCGACCGCCGAGCCCAGCACCCCGAAAGCCCCCGTGATCGCGATGACCCGACTCGTCATGACTCATCCTCACCAAGCGCCGCAGGCTTTCAGACCACAGAAAATTCGGAAAACACAGACGGCGCCGGGGCGGCCCGGTCATCCCAGATCCGCTTCCGCGTCCTTCTGTGTTTTCCGTGGTTCAAATAAAAAAGGGGGCGCCGAAGCGCCCCCTCGATATTCGCCGTCGAAGCCTAGAGCCGCTCGACGATCGTCACGTTCGCCATGCCGCCGCCTTCGCACATGGTCTGCAGGCCGTACTTTTTGCCGCGGTTCTTCAGGGCGTAGATCAGGGTGGTCATCAGCTTGGTGCCCGAGGCGCCAAGCGGGTGGCCCAGCGCGATGGCGCCGCCGTTGACGTTCAGGCGCTCGGGATCAGCGCCCAGCTTCTGCAGCCACGCCACCGGTACCGAGGCGAAGGCCTCGTTCACTTCGAACAGGTCGATGTCGTCGATGTTGAGGCCGGTCTTCTTCAGCGCGCGCTCGGTCGCCGGGATCGGGGCTTCCAGCATGATCACCGGGTCGTGGCCCAGGACCGACAGGTGGTGGACGCGGGCCAGCGGCGTCAGGTTGTGCTCCTTCAGCGCCTTCTCCGACACGACCATCACGCCCGAGGCGCCGTCGCAGATCTGGCTGGAGGTCGCCGCCGTGATCCGGCCGCCCTCGCGCAGCAGCTTCACGCCGCGCATGCCCTCGAGGCTGACGTCGTAGCGGATGCCCTCGTCGCTGTCGTGACGCACGGTGTTGCCTTCGGCGTCCAGGCCGTCGATGGCCAGGATCTCGTCCTTGAAGGCGCCGCCCTGGGTGGCCGCGATCGCGCGCTGGTGGCTGTGGTAGCCGAACTCGTCCAGCTGGTCCTTCGTCAGGCCGTACTTCTCGGCGATCATCTCAGCGCCCATGAACTGGCTGAACTGGATGTTCGGATAGCGCTCTTCCTGGCGGGGGCTCTTGGGAACGCCGAAGCCTTCCTTGGCGGCCAGGCTGACCGACAGGCCCATCGGCACGCGGGTCATGCTCTCGACGCCCGCCGCGATCACCACGTCCATGGTGCCGGCCATCACCGCCTGGGCGGCGAACTGAAGGGCCTGCTGCGAGGAGCCGCACTGACGGTCGACCGAGGTCGCCGGCACGCTTTCCGGCAGGCGCGAGGACAGCACCGCGTTGCGCGCGATGTTGGTCGACTGCTCGCCCACCTGCATCACGCAGCCCATGACCACGTCCTCGATCACGGCCGGATCGACGCCGGTCCGGTCGAGCAGCTCGTTCAGGACG
This sequence comes from Phenylobacterium kunshanense, assembly GCF_003254525.1. Classification (GTDB taxonomy): domain Bacteria; phylum Pseudomonadota; class Alphaproteobacteria; order Caulobacterales; family Caulobacteraceae; genus Phenylobacterium; species Phenylobacterium kunshanense. The sequence continues at coordinate 138,368 of NZ_QFYS01000003.1, read as the reverse complement.
GCGCCGCCCAGGTCGGAGGGGTGCCAACCGCGAACGCGGCCGCCCTTGCGGCCACCGGCGGTGCGGGTTGCGGCGACGATATAGGCTTCGGCCATCTCAAAGCTCCCAGACTTGCTAGCGCATGCTCTCTGCGCCTCGCAGGGCGCGTCGCAGCGGGTCTTAGCGGGGCGCCCCTGCGTAAGACAACGGAGGTGACGCGGGCGTCACCTTACGTTGGGGCGCCGAACGCTCATCCGAACGTCGCCCTGAGGATGCGCTCCAGCCAGTTTCGGTCGACCGCATCGAACGCCGCCGGGCGCTCGGAATCCACGTCGAACACGGCGATCAGCTCGCCGTCCGCGTCGATCACCGGCACGACGATCTCGCTCGCCGAGCGGCTGTCGCAGGCGATGTGGCCGGGAAAGGCGTGGACGTCCTCCACCACCTGGGTCTCCCGCCGCGCCGCCGCCGTGCCGCAGACGCCGCGCCCGAACGCGATCCGCAGGCAGCCCAGGGTTCCCTGGTACGGCCCCACCACCAGCTCGTCCCCCTTCGCCGGGTCCACCACGTAGAACCCGGTCCAGAAGAAGTGGTCGAAGCTGTTGGCCAGCATCGAGGCCACCGTCGCCATCCGCGCGGTGACGTTCGGCTCTCCGTCCAGCACCGAGGCGATCTCCTCGGCCACGGTGGCGTAGCGCGCGGCCTTCTCGGCGGGCAGGGCGAGGTCGTTGAAAGCTTCGGCCATGCCGGCCGATGTAGCGATCCCCTCGCCCATCGGCCAGCCCCGGTCCGCCCGCGTCAGAGCGCGAACGAGAAGCCGCCGTTCACCGGGTAGACCTGCCCCGTGATCCAGCTCGAGGCGTCCGAGGCCAGGAACTGCACCATGTTGGCGATGTCGTCCGGCTGCCCGGGACGACGGATGATGTATTTTTCCAGCGTCCGCTTCAGGCGCTCGGGGTCGCCCTCCAGGGTCCGGCGCACCGCCGGGGTGGCCGTCAGCGCGATCGCCACCGAGTTCGCGGTGATCCCGTAGCGGCCCAGCGACCGCGCCACCGAACGCATGAAGCCCGCCGCGCCGGCCTTGGCGCCGGCATAGATCTCCAGGCCCGCGTCCCCCCAGCGGCTGGCGTCAGAGATCACGGTGATGATCCGGCCCGGCGCCTGGCGCTGCAGCATCCCGGGGATCACCGCTGCGGTGCAGTTCATCACGCCGTAGAGATTGACGCCGATGAAGCTGTTCCAGACCTCGGGGCTGGTCTCCCAGAACGGCTTGCCCAGCTCGGGCGAGGGATTGGCGCCGGAGTTGCCCGCGTTGTTGACCAGGATGCCGACGACGCCCAGGTCGGCGGCCGCCTTGGCGACCATTTCCTTGACCGCGGCGTGGTCAGACACGTCGCACTGCAGGGCGATCGCCTTGCCACCCGCGGCGCGAATCTCCTCGGCCACCGCCTCCGCCCGCTCCAGCACATAGTCGTTCACGACCACGCCGCCGCTGTTCTTGGCGTCCGCCAGCTGCAGGGCGACCTGCCGCCCCACGCCCTGCCCTGCGCCCGTCACCAGGGCGACCCGCCCGCCCAGATCGAGGATGTCGCTCATGTGGGTTCCCTCCGTATCGTTGTTGCCCGCCGTTTCGCGGCTGACGCAGCCTAAGCGGGCTGACGTGGGGGACGCCGATAGCCGCCAGTGGAAGTCGAACGAACAGGCGCCGCGCAGTCAGGCCAGCGTGAAACCTGGGCTCGCGCCACAACGAACCCGCCCACCGGCGGAATGGGCTGGACCCGCCACCCCGCGCCAACGAGGCTCCTCGCCATGCTCAACCGTCGTCATCTGCTCATGGGGCTGTCCGCAGTGGCTGCCCCCCTCCCCTGCTGGGCCGCCGAGCCCGTGAAGATCGCATTTGTCGACACCGGCAACACCGGGCGCGGCCTGATGGCGGAAGTCCTGGCGAGGGCCGAGGCGGCGAGGCGCAGTCTGCCCGTCGCGCTGATCTCACGCGGACTGAACCCCGATCCCTTCGATGAAAGGGCGGAAGCCAACGCCAAGATCCTGTTGATGAATCGAGGAATCGACGTGGCCGGCCATCGTGCGCGCCATCTCGAGCCCGGCGACATCGTCCACGCCGACCTCATTCTCACGATGACGACCGATCATGTGGCAGGCGTACGGGCCCTGGCGCCATATGCAGCCACCAAGACCTTCACGCTCGCGAGCTACGCGATCGGCGCCGACGAACAGATTCCTGACGCCTGGGGCAAACCCATGGCCGCCTACGAAGCCGTCATCGCGCAGCTGGATCGCCTCATACCGCTGGCGTTGACCAAGGCGACAGCCGGTCGGACCTGAGAGGGCGCAGCGACCCGGCATCCCGCTGGCTAGACAAAGCTCCGCCGCGCCCCTCATCTGCGCGCGAAGGTAGAATTCGGAGAGTGCGGCATGCGTCTGGCGACGATGGCGATGGTTATGGCGCTTGCGGGCGGGCTGCCCGCGACCGCTCAGGTTTCCGAAGCGCCCACCAAGGTGTTTAGCGCCCGCGACCTGTTCGGGCTCGCCCAGGCGTCGGATCCCCAGGTGCGCCCGGACGGCGGGAGCATCGCCTACGTGCGCGCCGCCAATGACATCATGACCGACCGCGCCCAGCGCTCGATCTGGCTGGTCGACGCCAAGACGGGGGCCCAGACCCCGCTGGAAGCCGGCGAGGCCAACTACCTGGCGCCGCGCTGGTCCCCCGACGGCTCGCGTCTAGCCTACATCGCCGCCGGCCCGGGCGGGGCGCAGCTCTACGTCCGCTGGATGGCCACGGGCCGTTCGGCGCGGGTCGCGACCCTGGAGCAGGCGCCCAACGACATCGCCTGGTCACCCGACGGCAAGACCCTGGCCTTCACCATGCTGGTCGGGGACGAGGGACGCCCGCTGGGCGCGCCGATCCGCAGGCCGGAAGGCGCCAAGTGGGCCGAGCCGCTGAAGGTGATCGACAAGATCACCTACCGCGCCGACGGCGAGGGATTCCTGAAGCCGGGCTACCGCCACCTGTTCACGGTCTCGGCCGACGGCGGCCAGCCGCGCCAGCTTACCTTCGGCAAGTTCGACAACGGCGGGCCGATCAGCTTCGCCCGGGACGGCCGGTCGGTGCTTTTCGCCACCAACCGGGCCGAGACCTGGGAGCGCGACGCGCAGGAGTCCGAGATCTACGCCGTGTCTCTGGCGGACGGCGCCCTGACGCGCCTGACCAACCGCGTGGGGCCCGACGTGAACCCGGTGGTCTCGCCCGATGGCGGCAAGATCGCCTACCTCGGCTTCGACGACGCCCGGCGGCGCGGCTACGAGAACGTGCGCCTCCATGTGATGGACCGCGACGGGAAGAACGCCCGCGTCCTCACCGCCGACCTGGACCGCAGCGTCGCCGACCCGCAGTGGTCGGCGGACGGGCGCCACCTCTACGTCTCGGTCGAGGACGACGGCCAGACCAAGGTCGCCCGCGTCGGCCTGGACGGTAAGGTCGAGATGCTGTTCTCCGGCCTCGGCGGCGGCGGCCTGGACAGACCGTACACCGGCGGCCAGTTCTCGGTGGGTCGCGGCGGCCTGATCGCCTTCACCGACGGCGTACCCAACCGGCCGGCGGACCTGGCGGTCTGGAGCGGCGGCAAGACGCGCACTCTGACCGATCTCAATGCCGGCCTGCTCGCCGGCAAGGCGATGTCTCGGGTCGAGGCGCTGCCGGTGACGTCCAGCCACGACAAGAAGCCCATCGGCGCCTGGATCGCCTATCCGCCGAATTTCGACCCGGCGAAGAAGTATCCGCTGATCCTGGAGATCCACGGCGGCCCGTTCGCCGCCTATGGCCCGTTCTTTTCGACCGACGTCCAGCTCTATGCGGCCGCTGGCTATGTGGTGGTCTATTCCAACCCGCGCGGCTCCACGTCCTACGGCGAGGCCTTCGCCAACGAGATCGACCGTAACTATCCCAGCCACGACTACGACGATCTGATGAGCGTCGTGGACGCGGCCGTGGCCAAGGGCTTCGTCGACGACAAGCGGCTCTATGTGACCGGCGGTTCGGGCGGCGGCGCCCTGACGGCCTGGATCGTCGGCAAGACCGATCGATTCCGCGCCGCGGCGACCCAGAAGCCGGTGATCAACTGGACCAGCCAGGTGCTGACCACCGACGGCTACACCTTCATGGCCAGCTACTGGTTCGGGAAGATGCCGTGGGAAGACCCGCAAGGGTACTGGGCCCGGTCGCCGCTCAGCCTGGTCGGCAATGTGAAAACCCCGACCCTGGTGGTGGTCGGCGAGAACGATGACCGCACCCCGCCCTCCGAGGCCGATCAGTATTTCGCGGCGCTCCAACTGCGCGGCGTGCCGACGGCCCTGGTCCGTGTTCCGGGCGCCAGCCATGGCGGCATCGCCGCGCGGCCGTCCCAGTCGGCATCGAAAGCGGCCGCGATCCTGGCGTGGTTCGAGCGCTACCGTTGACGTGGCGAGAGGGGCGCCCAGACTCGCGGAAACGTGGTTAAGCTGCCTGGAACGCTCAAGTTTCGAGGGTGAGACCGCTGATGTCAGGACCCGTCTCGCACTCGACGATCCGGGTGGCGGCGCGCCTGGCCATCGGCTTCACCCTCGACCTCGTCAAGATGCTCGGCTTCGGACGGGACGTGGTCGACGGCCTGCTGATCACCGCCATCAGCCAGGCGAATGTCGCCCAGATCAGCCGTAGCCGCGAGCTGCAACTTGCCTACGCCACCCTGGACCAAGCGCCGCCGGACGAGCTGCGTCGGCCGGTCAGCGTCAGCGCCACGGCCAATTCGCTTCGCCTGCCTTTCGAGACCACGCGCCGACGGGTGGCCTCGCTCGCCGAGCTCGGCGCGATCCGAACCACGCCGCGCGGCGTCATCATCCCGACGGCCCCGCTGAGCTCCCCATTCTATCGCTTCGTCGCCGAGGGGCACTACAACCTGGTCCGCGCCCTCTACTTCCGCCTTCGCGCCATCGGCATGTTCGAGGACCTGCCGCGTGCGGCTGTCCCGGCCTTCGATCCGGAGACCCCGCCGGTCCGTCTCGTGGTGCGAATGTCTTCGGACTATGTGCTGCGGTTGGCGGAGACCATCGGCGCCCACATCGGCGATGTCGTCACCGGGGTGATCCTGCTGGATCTGTTCCACGCGAACACCGAGCACCTCTCCGACAATGAGGGGGGAGCGGCGGACGCCGAGTGGACTGAGCAAGGCTTTGTTCCGGACGATCAGCGCCGGGCCGTTCGCACCGCCGCCATCGCCCAGCGCCTCGGCATCGCGCCGGAGACCGTGAGACGCCACATGCAGCGTCTGGCCAAGCAGGACCTATGCGAACGAAAGGAGGACGGATACATCGTCTCCGCCCGCATCCTGGCGCGCCCGGGCATCGTCCAGTTCATGCTGGACAATCAGTCGCACATGCACCGGCTGTTCGCCTCACTCGCTGATTTTGGGGTGCTTTCCGAGTGGGAACGGGAGGTCCAGGCCCTGCGCGGCGCGGCCTGACCGAAACGAGAACGCGCCACACCCCCAAAATGGGTATGCGCAGGTTTCCCAGAGGCCCCACCTTACCTCAACCTGTGGACGTACCTCGGGGGAGGTACAGGTGCGGGGGCTGTTCCATCCGGGGGGGTGGCGCGGTCCCCGCTTCACCTGGTTAGGGGCTATGACGAAGCTGTTAGACCGAGAGATTACCGGCGTACCGTACAACGGTGACGCCGAGACCGCCCGGGGCGAAGGCCCCCATCCCGTCGATCGCCACGTGGGCCTGCGGATCCGCATGCGCCGCAAGGAAATGGGGGTCAGCCAGGAACGCCTCGCCGAAGCGCTGGGGATCACGTTCCAGCAGGTCCAGAAGTACGAACGCGGCGCCAATCGGGTCAGCGCCTCCAAGCTCTGGGAGATCGCCGCGGCCCTGAAAACGCCGGTGGCCTACTTCTACGACGGCCTCGGCGACCAAGAGGCGCTGTCGGCCCAGCGCGACGCGGCCCAGGACTTTCTGTGCTCCAGCGAAGGCATCGAGCTGGTGCAGGCCTTCCCCCGCATCAGCGAGCCGTCCATCCGCCGCAAGATCGTGGAACTCGTCCGCGTCTGCGCCGACGAAATCTGAACTCTGGCCCGGCCGGCTCAGGCGCCGGCCGGCGTCCTGTACCCGTCGCGCAGCTCACGCTTCAGCACCTTGCCGATATGGCTGCGCGGCAAGGACTCGACGATCTGCACATCGGCCAGCCGCTGGGTCTTGCCGACCCGGCCATTGACGAAGGCCTTGATCTCTTCGGCCGTGGCCGGAACGCCCGCCTTCAGCGCCACGAACGCCACCGGCGTCTCGCCCCAGGCCTGTGACGGCACGCCGACCACGGCGGCTTCCACCACGGCAGGATGCTGCGCCAGCTCGGCTTCCAGGTCGCTCGGATAGATGTTGAAACCGCCCGAGATGATCATGTCCTTCTTGCGGTCCATGAGCGTGAGGAACCCGTCCTCGTCGAAGCGGCCCACGTCGCCCGTCCGGATGTAGCGAAGACCCTCCGGGCTGTACCACTCGGCCTCGGACGTCTTGCCCGGCTGATTGTGGTAGCCGACCATCATTGCGCCTGAGCGGCCCACCACTTCGCCGATCTCGCCCTGGGCGACTTCCTTGCCGTCCTCGCCGATCAGCCGGATGTCGTGGCCCGGCAGCGGCGTGCCCACGGTGTGCAGCTTGTCGGGATGCAGGTGCGCCTGCAGGTAGCAGGAACCGCCGCCCTCGGTCATGCCGTAGAACTCGGTCAGTCCGCCCGGCCAGCGGTCCAGCACCTGCCGCTTGAGCTCGGCCGAGAAGGGCGCCGAGGTGGCGAACTTCATCTGGTACGAGGAGAGGTCGTAGCGGTCGAACTCCGGATACTCCATCAGCCGCCGGTACTGCACCGGCACCAGCATGGCGTGGGTGGCGCGGTGCTTTTCGGACAGCTCCAGGAACTGCTTCACGTCGAACTTGGGCATCAGCACGGCGGCGCCGCCGTTCGACAGCGTCGGCAGGAACGAGACCAGCGTCGTGTTGGAGTAGAGGGGCGTCGAGATCATCGTCACGGCGTCGGCCGGATAGACGCCGCGCCGGACCTGCCCCCAGCGCATCCGATGCGGCTGGACGATCCCCTTCGGCGCGCCCGTGGTGCCCGACGAGTAGATGATGTTGAAGCCCTGGTCGGGATCGACCTCGTGCAGTTGCGGCTTCGCGCCCTCGGGCGCCAGCCACCGCTCGAGCGGCGCGCCGGCGTCCGAGCCGTCGAGCGACACGCGGATGGCCTCCACCTCGTCCATCACCCCCGCCATGTGCTGGGCGAGCTGTGCGTCGAGGAAGAAGACCTTGGCGCCCGAGTCCTTGAGCTGGATCACCAGGCTCTCAGGCGTCGACGACGGCGCCAGCGGCGCCACGATCGCGGCCGCACGCAGGATGCCGAGGAACACGGCCGCATACTCCACCGACGTCGTCGCGCAGATGGCCACCACCTCGGCCTTGCCGACGCCGTCCCGCTGCAGAGCCGCCGCGACGCGATCCATTAGGGCGTCCAGCTCGCCGTAGGTGAGCGTGCGCCGCGCATCGACCAGCGCCGGCTTGCCCGCCTGCTCGACCGCGTGGGCGCGGATGACGTCGGCCAGGGTTCCAAAATCCTGGGAAAGCAGCTCTTCGGCGGTCACTAAGGATACTCCTGAACGATCGGTCAGCTCAGCCGGCCGATGGACGAAGCCGGCTCGCCCTCCTGCGCCAGGTCCGCGGCGGCGGCAAGCTTGCGCAGCGTCTCCATGTGGCTCTTGCGCGTGATCCCGTAGCCGAGCAGCAGGATCGTCGCGACGCCGTAGAGCGCGACCTGGGTCGGCACGTACACGAGCCCCAGCGCCCGGACCGTCGCCTCAGGCACCTCGCCTGGCCTTGCGCCAGTCGGGAAATTGATGGCCGCGACGATCAGGCCCGAGGCGAAGATCCCCAGGCCGGACACCGACTTGTTGATGAAGGCGACCGCGGCGAAGAACAGCCCCTCCTGGCGCCGCCCCGTCTGCAGCTCGGAATCCTCGACCACGTCGGCGATCATCGAGGAGAAGAGGATGTTGGCGACGATACCGATCCCGACGGCGAAGATGTTGGTCGCGAAGATGACCCCGAAGATCAGCGGGCTGTCGTTGGCCGGGAAAGCGCCCAGGAGCCTCAGCACGATCGGCCCGATGGCCACCAGCAGCGCCGCGGGAATCAGGATCATGGCCGCCGGCTTCTTGTCGAAGCGTTTGGCCACCTGCGGCGCGACCAGGAAGGCCAGGATGGCCGCGGTCAGGCTGGAGAAGGTGAAGGCGGCGATCTCGGCCGACGTGAACTCCCAGAAGTAGGTCGAGAAGTAGAGATTGATCGCAAAGCCCAGCCCGATCCCCGCATAGAGGAAGAAGCTGGACGCCAGGATCATGAGGAAGTTCCGGTTCGACAGCGTGCCGACCATCTCGCGGGCCAGGCGGCCAAAGGTGAGGTGCTCGCTCGGCGGCTCACGCAAGTGAGGGATCTGGCGGTGTGTCCCGATGGCCGACACCAGGATCGCCAGCAGCATGAGGCCCCCTGCGAAGAGCCCGTAGTTGGCGTAGCCCTCGGGGTTCAACTGGCCGACCGGATACTGCTCGGTCGGCCGCAGGAAGACGGCAAGCGCCAGGCCGTACATGGCAAGGCCTCCCATCCACGCGAACAGGTAGCGATAGGAGAGCAGCCGGGTGCGCTCGTCGTACTCGGTGGTCAGCTCCGCCGCGAGCGCCGCCGACGGGATCTCGTAGCAGCTGATGAAGGATCGGATCAGGATCGCGGTCGACATCAGGTAGGCGATCAGCGCCCCGTCCTCCCAGCCTTTCGGTGGGTTCCAGAGCAGAAGGTACGATACCGCCACCGGGATCGCCGCCGCATACATGAAGGGATGCCGCCGGCCCCACTTCGAGCGTGTGTTGTCCGACAATTGGCCGATGATCGGGTCGATGAAGGCGTCGAGGATCAGCGCCCCGGCGATGGCCAGGCCCACGGTCCCGGCGGGCAGGCCCATGACCTGGGCATAGAAGAAGGCCAGAAAGTACGAGAAGCCGTTGTCCTTCACCCCGAAGGCCACCGAGCCGAAGCCATAGAAGAACCGGGTCGGGAAATTCAGGCGGCGCGCGGTGCTCGGCGCCGGGGCGTCGGTGGACAAAGTCTTCCTCCGGGGATGCGGCTAAGCCGTCGTTGTGGCGGAACCTGCGTGACCAGCCACTCCCCGTCAATGCGTTTGAGCGCCCGGTACTTCCGGGATCGCGTAAAGTGCGCCGCGATTTTGAGCGAATAGTACGGCTCAGCTCGCAGCCGGCGAACAAAGCCCTTCGAACAGGGGGCGCACGTAGTGCGCGACCACCGCCTGCGGCGCGACACCTGGCGTCCAATAGTGCAGCTCGGCCGCCGCATTGATGGCCGCGGTGATGATCTGCGCGGCGATGTTCACGTCCACCGGGGCGACGGAGCCGTCGGCGATCCCGTCGCAAAGGATCGATGCAAAGCGGTACGACAGGCGGTCGAAGCGCTGCATCAGACCGGCGCGCAGGGCTTCCGGCACCGCCGTCAGGGCCGACGTGCGCAGGAGCGGAGCCTCCCCGCTCACCTGATGCTCGATCAGGGCGGCGACCGCGCTGACGAGTACTTCGAGTCCGGAGCCACCGGCCTGTTCCGCCGCGTGGATCGCGCGCCACATGATCTCGAACGTGCGCTCGAAACACGCCAGGACCAGCTCATCCTTGGTCTGGTTGTGGTGGTAGAAGGCGCCCTTGCTGACGTTGAGCCGCGCCGAGATCTTCTCCACCGACGCGCCGTGGTAGCCCTCCTCGTTGATGAGGCCCGTGGCGGCGCGGAGGAAGGGCTCCGATGCGACCGGCTCCCCCGCGGCGGCAAGCGGTAGCGGCCGCGGTTGTGGCCAGGCGGCGTCGCGGCTGGCGACCCCGCGGGCCAGGATGCGCGCCATCCGATCGGCGGACCGGGCGTAGTCCGCGACCTCGGCCTGATGCAGCCAGGCCGGGATCCAGAACACCTCGCTCAGCAGCATGTGTGCGCGGGCGTTGGCGTGCGGCCGGGACAGCGCCGGATCCAGCAGCGACCTGAACCGGCGGAACATGCCGATGTAGGCCTCGTTGACCACTGGCGCGTTCAGCGCGCGGACGTCGTTGAAGACCGGGAGCCGATCGGCCTCGCCTGCCTGGACGCGGCGCGCGTAGTCGAACCAGCCGGCGAGAAAGGCGCTCAGCCGCCCTTCGGCCGAGGCCTCGCCGCTCGCGCTGTCGATCAGCGCCTCGTAGGACTGGATCCCCTTCAGGAACGCCGCGGCGGCCAGTTCTTCCTTGTTGCGGAAGTAGTAGATGACCCCCGTCGGCACGAGGTCGAGCCGCGCGGCCACGTCGCCCAGGGTCATGCCACGCACACCCTTGCGGTTCATCTCCTCTACGGCGGAACTGACGATGGCGCTGCGCCGGGCCTCATAGCGGCGGGTGGGCGCGCGCCGCCCGCTCGATCCGCCTTCCGCGCCGTCGTCGAGTGTCATGGCCATACCGCTGTATCTAACCGACTTTTTGTGCGCCCTCCACGGGGCCTGCCGCGACGTCACTCTGTTGTCCTGGCGCGCGGCGCGCGATTAGCTGGCGCAAAAGCGTACGGGAGGCCGGAATGTTGCTCGAGGGATTGAAGGTGGTGGAGATGGCCACGTGGGTCGCCGGGCCCAGCGCCGCCGCCGTGCTGGCCGACTGGGGCGCCGACGTGATCAAGGTTGAGAGCCCGCTCGGCGACGCCACCCGGGTCTATTTCCCGGACACACCCGAAAACCCGGGCAATCCGATTTTCACCAACGAGAACCGCGGCAAGAAGGGTGTGGTCCTCGACATCAGCAGGCCGGAAGGGCGCCATGCGCTGAAGGCGCTGCTGCGCGACGCGGACATCTTCGTCACCAACGTCCGCCCCGGATCGATGAAGCGCCTCGGCCTCGACTATGACAGCCTGAAGGTCGAATTCCCCAAGCTCATCTACTCCGCCGTCACCGGCTACGGCCTCGTCGGCCCCGAAGCCGATACGCCGGCCTTCGACATGACCGCCTTCTGGACCCGCTCGGGCGTGGCCCACGCCACCATCCCACCGGACCAGGAGCCGTTCGCCTCCCGCCCGGGCTTCGGTGACCATGTCACCGCCCTGGCCACCGTCTCGGCGATCCTCGCCGCGCTGCACGAGCGGCATTCGACGGGCAAGGGGCGCCTGGTGGAGACCAGTCTGCTCCGCGCCGGCGCCTATGCCATCAGTTGGGACCTGGCGATCCAGCTTCGCCTCGGCCACGTGGTCACCGCCCAGCCGCGCGACGAGCGGCCTGGGCCGATCTCGGGCTTCTTCCGGACCAAGGACGACCGCTGGCTGCTGCTGCTGCCGCGGACGAACGACTGCTTCACCCAGCTCATGATCGCGCTGGACCGTCCCGAACTGTTGGCCGAGCCGCGCTACGAGTGGCCCATCGAGGACATGGACACGGTGCGCGAAGTTCGCGCCCTGGTCGACGAGGCCTTCGCCCAGATGACTCTGGCCGAAGTGGGCGAGCGGCTGACCGCCGGTGACCTGGCCTGGGCGCCCATGGGCACGCTGGCCGAGCTGGCGGAGGCGGACTATGCGAAGGACGCCGGCTGCTTCGAAATGGTCGACGACGGCTGGGGCACGCCCTACCGCCTGCCCGCCTCGCCGGCCCGCTTCCCCGAAGGTGCGCCCCCGGTCACCCGCCCCGCGCCGAAGCTCGGCGAGCACACGCGCGAGGTGCTGGAGGCGGCCGGCCTGACGCCCGACGAGATCGCCGCGGTGCTCTAGAGACAAGAGCGGCCGCGCAGGTTGACCGCGCGGCCGCAAGGCGAGGAAGGAGAACGCCCCGAGAGGGCTGACCCACTGTTCGCCCTCACCGACGCAGCGGCAATCGACCTGCGACCAGCCGCACGAACTTGCCGACGAACGCCCAGACCTGAGGCATGTCCGCCCCAGGGCGCCCGGTTTCGCGGCTATCGCGTGCCGTACATGCGGTCCCCGGCATCACCCAGGCCCGGCAGGATGTAGCCGTGGTCGTTCAGCCGTTCGTCGATGGCCGCGGTCCAGACGTGGACGTCGGGGTGATGGCCGTGGAACTTGGACAGCCCCTCGGGCGAGGCCAGGAGGCAGGCCAGCCGGACCGACTTCGCCCCCGCCTCGCGCAGCCGGTCGACGGCGGCGATGGCGGTGTTGCCCGTGGCCAGCATGGGGTCGACCACCACCACGGCCCGTTCGGCGAGGTCGGCGGGAGCCTTGAAGTAGTATTCCACGCAGTGAAGCGTGGCCGGGTCTCGATAGAGCCCGATGTGGGCGACGCGCGCCGCCGGGACCAGCTCCAGCATCCCCTCCAGCATTCCGAGGCCAGACCGCAGGATGGGCGCGAACACGAGCTTCTTCCCCGCGAGCATCGGCGCCTGCATGGTGGCAAGCGGGGTTTCGATCTCCACCTGCTCCAGCGGCAGGTCGCGGGTGACCTCGTAGCAGACCAGCGAGGCGATCTCGCGCAGCAGCTCCCGGAAGCTCTTGGTGGAGGTGTCCCTCTTCCGCATCAGGGTCAGCTTGTGCTGCACCAGCGGATGGTCGACGACGGTGACGCCCTGCATCTGAACTCCCCTAGAATACCGTGCCGTCCGAGATGACGGCGAGGGGCGGACCGCCGTCCGCCCGGAGTTGTCTCGCGATCCGCCGGCCCGCGGCCCAGGTTCCGCCTTCCAGCACCCGGGCCAGGGGGAAGTCGCGCTTCGACACCCCAAGCCGCTCGCGCACCATCGGCGCCAACTCGTCCAGCAGGGCCACGGTCAGCGAGCGCCAGGCCACCACAGTGGGACTGTCCACGGGATGCCGGATGCGCGTGTCGTCGGGATTCCGAAGGACGATCACACCCGTATCCACGAACAGGCCGCCGTTGCGGTATTCGGCGAGACCGGTGAGACCGTCGAGGTCGACGATCTTCAGGCCCGCGGCTTCCAGCGGCTCGATGAGGGAATAGGCCATCCACTGGGACAGCTTGTGCAGCGGCACGAAGCCGTCGATCGACGGATGGCGCCAGCAGTCGCCGAGCGGGCGGCCGTCGAGACTGAGCCGGCCGGGCCAGATGGGGCCAAGCGTCTGCAGCAGCACTTCGAGGATGGTCGGCGCGGCGAGGTAGTCCCGCTTGGCGCGCGCCTTGATGAGGTCGAACAGGTCGCCTGGGCGCTCGACGACCGATCCCAGCCGTCGCAGCAGGGCGGCGCGTCCCTCCAGGCCCGCCAGGAGATTGTCATCGCACACCTGGAAAGCGTCAGCGATCATCGCCGCGTCGACGCGGCCCAAGGCGTCCGACCGCAGCGGGTCGGCCGGGTCGGACGAGAACGCGCCGGACTGGAAGAGCCGGAACGAGGCGACGCCCAGCCCCTCGGACCGGGCGAGCTCCACGCCGGTCTCGGGATCGCGGTAGCGCCAGCCCGGGCCGGAGCCAGCGTCCAGCAGGACCGAGGGGATCACCAGGTCGAAGGCGGCCCGGGCCCGGGCCTGGGCGTCGCCCGGGGTTTCGAGTCCGGCCCAGAGGTCGCGGCCGCCCACGACGAAGTGGCGCCAGCGGGCGTGAAACGGCACGTTCAGGTCGGGATAGTTGGCCCGGACCGTGTCGGCCACCAGATCGGCGGCGGCGTGCATCCGGTCCGGTTGGACACTCCATTCCGGCAGCTGCCAGTCGAGGGCGAGCCGCAGCATCTGGCGCGCGGTCTCGCGCACGGCCCCGGCGGTGAGGAGCCAATCGGCATCGGAGGCGGCCGTCATCAGAATTCCTTCAGGTCCCGGCCGACGACCTTCTTCAGGTCGGCCTCGCTGGGCGCGCCCTCGGGTGTGAAGTAGCCGGCGGCCTTCTTGGCCTCCATCTCGACGCTGGCGTCGGGCGGGACCAGATCGGCCGGGATCGGCACGCGCTCGCCGATCTCGACGCCGCCCGCCACCAGGGCGTCGTACTTCATGTTGGACATGGAGACGAACCGGTCGATCCGCCGGATCCCCAGCCAGTGGATCACGTCGGGCATGAGCTGCTGGAAGCGGGCGTCCTGCACCCCGGCCACGCACTCGGTGCGCTCGAAGTAGGTCGCCGCCTGGTCGCCGCCGGGCTGCCGCTTGCGGGCGTTGTAGACGAGGAACTTGGTCACCTCGCCCAGGGCCCGTCCCTCCTTGCGGTTGTAGACGATCAGTCCCGTCCCGCCGGCCTGCGCTTGGCGCGTCGCCTCCTCGATCCCGTGGGTCAGGTAGGGCCGGCAGGTGCAGATGTCGGAGCCGAACACGTCCGAGCCGTTGCACTCGTCGTGGACGCGGCAGGTCAGCGGGACCGACCGGTCGCCCAGCTTGGTCGCATCGCCGAAGATGTAGAGCGTGATCCCCCCGATCGGCGGCAGGAAGACGTGCATGTCGGGCCGGGTCACCAGCTCGGGGTACATGCCGCCGGTCTGCTCGAAGAGCGTCCGGCGCAGCGTCTGCTCATCCACCCCGAACCGCGCGGCGACACCCGGCAGATGCCAGACCGGGTCGATGGCGGCCTTGGTCACCGCCACGTCGCCGGTGTCGTGCAGCACCTGGCCGTCAGGCTTCAGCCGGCCGGCGCGGATCGCCGCGTGGATCTCGGGCAGGTCGATGCGCGCCTTGGTCACGGCGATGGTGGGTCGGATGTCCACGCCCTCGGCGATCTCGGCGGCGAAGTCCTCGGCGATGCGCGCGCCCCAGGGATCGAGCGAGACGATCCGGCCAGCCTCGCTCCACTGCGGGTGCGGGCCGATGGGGACGACCGGATGGGTGTTGACCAACTCGGGCCGCACCATCGGGTCCATGGCGCCGGACGCCACCGCGAGCGCGCGATAGACCGAATAGGCGCCGCCGTGCGCGCCGATGGCGTTGCGGTCGGACCCCGCGTTGGCGGTGGCGACGACGGGCCCCCGCTCGCGCGCCGTGGGCGCGTCCCACTGGATCGGAAAGCGGCTCGCCGCGCCCGCGCCGGGGTGCGATGTGAGCCGGATATGCGACGTCCTGTTGCCGGACATGGATCGGCAGGCCTCCAGAGTCGAAAAGGCCCCGCGCGGGCTCGCCGGCGCAGGGCCTTTGAGATCGAAGAGTGATCCTGGCGCGCGGAGTTGGCAACAATTCCTGAAACAGCCCCTGCCGGACGGCTTGACGCCCGGCCTTCAGGGACGGCCCATGCAGCGAAGACTGGGGGAGAACCATGGAAAGCCACATCAAGGACCTGGAAGAGGTCCGCAGCCTGATCCAGCTCTACATCGACGGCGCGAACGGCGACGTCGGCAAGCTCAAGCAGGCCTTTCATCCGGACGCCCGGATGATGGGCCACATCGGGCCGATGGAGACCTACATCCCCATCACCGACTTCTTCGCGATGATCGAGAAGCAGCCGGGAATGGCCGGGCCGAACTACCAGACCTACGTGCGCAGCATCGACCTGGCCGGCGACGCCGGCGTCGCGGTGCTGGTCGAGACCGACTACATGGGCTGCGACTTCGTCGACTACTTCTCGGTCGCGAAGGTCGGCGGCCGCTGGCAGATCACCAACAAGACCTATGCCCACACCGGAGGCCAGCCCCCCGGCGCGTGAGGAAGGCAGCCTAAAAAACAGGCGCCCGGCCTCGATCGGTCCGCGCCCGCCAAGGTTGTCTGGACACCCCACGGGACCGCCTCAGGCTCGTCCCGTGATGCCCACCGAAGCCCGCCTCCTGCGTCTGCTCACCTGGCTGTCGCCGGCCGTTCCCGGCGGGTCGTCCGGCCCTGCCCGCGACCTCGAAGCGGCGATCCGTGCGGCCGAGGTGCGGGACGCAGAGAACCTCTCGGCCTGGATCGGCATCGTGCTGGAGCGTGGGGCCTGGAACGACGCGGTGCTGTTCAAGGCGGCCTGGATCGCCGCGACAGCCGAGGACGCCACCGCCCTCGACGATATTTCGGACCTGGCCGCCGCCCTCGCCCCGGACGCCGAGCGCCGCCGCGAAATGCTGAGCCAGGGCAAGGCCTTCCTGGAGGCGGTGTCGGCCTGGAGTCCGCCGCCGCTGGCCGAGGCGGCCTATCCCGTCGCGCTCGGCGCCACGGCCGGCGCCGCCGGAGTGCCCCTCGAACCCGCCCTGACCGCCTGGCTTCACGCCTTCGCCAGCCATCTGGTGGATGTGGCGGCACGGAGCCTTCCCCTGGACCGGTCGGACGCGGTTTCGGTGATCGCCGGACTGGAGCCCGTCCTGCTGCGCCTCGTCGCCCGAGCGGCCGCCTCGGCCCTGGACGACCTCGACCGCGAGCCAACTCGCGCCGGAGTTGTGCGCAGCCACCCGGAGGCTCCGGATGGGCGGCTGTTCATCGGCTGAGGCGCAAGAGCCGCCCCCTAATCCAGCGGGCCGTCCTTGATCCGCACTTCGGGGGCGAGGCGCATCCAGGTTTCCTCGAGGGCCTCGCGGAAGCGGGCGTAGGACCATTGGCGGGCGGTGGCCTGGGCGGCTTCGCGGTAGCGGGCCAGGGGCGGGCCGCCGGTCAGGACGAGGTCTGCGGCGCGGGCCAGGGCGTCGACGGCGGCCTCGCAGTCGTCTTCCGGCACCCAGAACCCGTTGGCCGCGGTGGCGTACTCCCGGCCGCCGATGCCGGTGAAGCCGGCGCAGACGCAGCCGCTGGCCATGGCCTCCAGCGTCGCCATGCCGACCGACTCGAAGCGGCTGAGGCTGAGGTAGATCTCGGACGCGGCGAGGACCCCGGCCACCTCCGGCTCGCGCAGGTCCGCCACCTCCCGCCAGGGGCGGCCGGCGTGCCGCGGATAGAGCCGCTTGAAGTAGGCCGAGATCACCTTGGGCTCCAGGGCCCGCTTCTTCGGCACATAGGCGATGGCGGGCGTCCGCTCGGACGCGGGGCCGAACAGACGCTCGTCGGCGAAACAGGGGACCAGCTCGACCTCGGCCGTCGGGAAGGCCCGGCCGACCACGCCGGCCAGGATGCGGCCGACGGCCATGAACCGGGGCGTTTCCGCGAATGCGGCCAGCGCCTCCACCGCGAAGGCGCTGAAGATGTACTGGTTCTGGGTGAAGACCACCGTGCGGGACGGGTCGCGCCGCATCGCCTGGCCCAGGGCGTTGGAGGCGTCCTCCGGGATCACCAGGATGTCGCCGCGCAGCACGGGAAAGGCGCGGTGGACCGGCGCCCGGTGATCCAGCCACTCGGGCATCACCGCCTCGGGCGTGGTGGCGAACACCGCGTCGAAGCCCAGGTCGCGCAGGGTCTCCACGTGGCGCAGGATCATCTTCATGCCGCCCTGGATGCGGCCGGTCGGGAAGCCGTAGTAGACGATCCGGGGCATGGCGGGCGGCGACGGTCCTGAGGCTGATCCCGGCTATGCCATGATCCGCGCGGCCTTGCGAAGGCGGGTCAGTCGAGGGGGCCGTCCTTCAGGCGCGCGCCGGGCGCGAGCCGCATCCAGGTCTCCTCCAGCGCGTCCCGGAACCGGGCATAGGACCATGCCCTCGCCGTCTCCTCGCCGGCCTCGCGCAGCCGGCGGAGCGGCGGGCCACCCGCCAGGACCACATCTGCCGCCCGGGCCAGGGCGTCGGCGCCGGCCTCGCAGTCGTCGTCGGGGGCCCAGAAGCCGTTGGCAGGGGTGGCGTAGTCCTGCCCGCCGACCCCCGTGAACCCGGCGCAGACACAGCCGCTGGCCATGGCCTCCAGGGTCGACATGCCGACGGACTCGAAGCGGCTGAGGCTCAGATAGAGCTCGGCCCCCGCCAGCGCCTCCGCGACCTCGGCCTCGGGCTTGCCGTCGATCTCAAGCCAGGGGCGGCCCGCGTGGCGGGCGTGAAGTTTGCGCAGGAGGCCCCGGATGATCTTGGGTTCCAGGCCGCGCTTCTTGGGCATGTAGGCGATGGCCGGCGACTTCTCCGCCGCCGGGCGAAACAGGCGATCGTCCGCGAAGCAGGGGACCACCTCGACCGGGGCGTGGGGATAGAGCCGCCCGATCGTGGCCGCCTGCCCCTGCCCCACCGCCATGAACGTCGGCGATCGTGACGCCGGGAAGCGGTCCAGGGCGTCAAGTGCGAAGGCGGCCAGGATGAACTGGTTCTGGCAGAAGATGACGACCGGGTGGTCCAGCCCCGCCACGGTCGCGATCGAGTTCACCGCATCCTCGGGCAGGACCACAACATCGCCGCGCCGGATCGGCGTCGAATATTCGACCGGGACGTGGTGGGAGAGCCAGGTCGGCAGGGTCGTCGCCTTGGTCGTCCAGTAGATGGCGTTGAACCCCAGGTCCCGGAGGGTTTCGACGTGGCGAAGGATCATCTTCTGCCCGCCCTGAATCTTGGCGTTCGGGAAGGCGTAGTAGACGATCCTGTTGGCGGCCGCGGGCGACGGAGCCGTCATGCGCCGACGCTCGCGAACGCCTCACCGAAGACCTGGACGACGCGGTCGCGCGCCGCCCGGGCGGCATCCGGATCGAACTCGAACCGCACCGCCCCGCCCTTGCCGTTGTGGGCGTAGGGGTCGTGGATGGTCTTGGCCGGCATGTCCCGGTCGAAGGCATGGGTCGCGCCCGGATGGACGACCAGTTCCACGTGCGCGCGGTCGGCGGGCGCAAGGCCGGCGAGGAACGCCTCGCAGACCTCGGGCGTGTCGTAGGCGTCGGCGCCGCCGGCATGGATGAGAACCGGCGCGCCCGTGAGGTCGCGGAGTTCGTGCCCCGGGGCGCGATTGTAGCTCCACAGCACCGGGTAGAAGGCCGCATGCGCCACGAACCAGGTTCCCGGCTCGGCGTGAGCGTCGGCATAGCGGCGGGTGGCCGACAGGACGCTGACCACGCCGCCCCAGGAGAACCCCATGATGGCGATGCGGGCGGGATCCACCTCGGGCTGGCGCGTCAGGAAGGCCAGGGCGGCGAACGCGTCCGGCAGGGTCTCGGGCACGGTCTTCGGGCGGCCCGGCGCGCCCCTCACCGTCCCGCGGGCGGACCACATGTCGAGCTCCAGCGTGGCGAACCCCGCGGCCTGCAACGCCTGGGCATGGAAGCGCCCCCGGGCGTCGACGCCGTCCGAGCCGTGGCAGATCACCACCGCGGGGACGCGGGGCGGGGCGGCTCCATCGGCCGCCGCAGGAACGTCCATACGCGCGGCGACCGTCAGGGGTCGCTCGGCCCGGGTCTCGAAGGCGACGTAACAGGTGCGGAAATCCATGGACTCGGAGCCTTGAGGGGAGCGGCGGATATCCTGAAGGCGCCCGGGCGGCGTCGCAACCGGCCGGCGCGGTTGCATTTCCGTCGAAGCGCGGGGATTCTGGGCCGCCGACGCGCGGAGGCGCCTTGCTCGGCCTTGCCCTCAACTCTTCCTGCCTGGCCGCCCCCGAATGAGCCGCAAAGCCTATCGCGCCGGCCTGCTGCATGCCCTGGACGATCCCTCGCGCGCCGGTCCGGACGCGATCGCCTATCATCCCGATGGGCTGCTCGTGGTCGAGGACGGGCATGTGGCGGCGTTCGGCGCCTATGCCGACGTCGCGCCCGCGCTGAAGGATGCGCCGGTGGAGCACCTGCCCGGGCGGCTGATCGCGCCGGGGTTCGTGGACGCCCACGTCCACTATCCGCAGGTCGACGTCATCGCGGCCTGGGGCGCCCAGCTCCTCGACTGGCTCCAGGCCCACACCTTCCCGACCGAGCAGGCGTTCGCGGATCGCGGCCATGCCGACGCGGTGGCGCAGGTGTTCCTCGACCAGCTCCTGGCCAACGGCACGACCAGCGCCCTCGCCTTCTGCACGGTGCACAGGACCTCGGCCGAGGCGCTGTTCGAGGCCGCGCTCGCGCGCAACATGCGGCTGATGGCCGGCAAGGTGCTGATGGACCGCAACGCGCCCGAGGGCCTGACCGACACGGTCCGGACGGGCCGCGCCGACACCGAGGCCCTGATCCGCGCGTGGCATGGCCGGGGACGGCTGGGATACGCCGTCACGCCACGCTTCGCGGTGACCTCCAGCGACGCCCAGCTCGCCATGGCGGGGGAAGTCCTAGCGGCTCACCCCGACGTGCTGCTGCACACCCACATGTCGGAGAACGCCGCCGAGATCGCCGAGGTGGGACGGCTGTTCCCGCAGGATCGGGACTACCTGGCGGTCTATGAGCGCCATGGGCTGGTGGGCCGCCGCTCGGTCTTCGCCCACTGCGTCCATTGCGACGAGGAGGCGATGGAGCGACTGGCCAAGGCCGGCGCCTCGGTCGCCTTCTGCCCCTCCTCGAACCTGCTGCTCGGCAGCGGCCTGTTCGGCCTGAAACGCGCCTGCGCCCACGGGATCAACGTGGCGCTCGCCACCGACGTCGGCGGCGGGGGCAGTTTCTCCCTGCTCAACATGATGGGCGAGGCCTACAAGGTGGGCCAGCTCCAGGGCGACAGCCTGGACCCGCTGCATGCCTTCTACCTGGCCACCCTGGCGGGGGCCCGCGCCCTGCACATCGACGGACGGGTGGGCAATCTCGCGCCGGGCAAGGAGGCCGATTTCGTGGTGCTGGACCTTGGCGCCACGCCCCTCCTCGCGCGCAGGACGGCCAGGACGCGCACCCTCGCCGAGATGCTGTTCGTGCTCGCCGTGCTGGCAGATGACCGCCTCGTGGAACGCACCTATCTCATGGGCGCGCTCGCGCATCAGCGGGGGCTTGCGGCGCAGCCGCGGGCCTGACGACTATGCCGCCCACTTCAGCTGGGGGTTCGGGTGCTTCGAGTCATCGCCATCATCGCCTGCCTGCTCGCGCCACTGCCGGCGCTGGCGCAGGACAAACCGATCCCGATCAAGGTGGTGGTGATCGCCGCCTTCGAGATCGGCGCGGAGACGGGCGACACGCCCGGTGAATTCCAGCACTGGGTCGAGCGCTATCCGCTCACCGAGACCGTGAAGATTCCAGGCATCGAACGACCCGCCCGGCTCTCGCCCGATGGCGTGCTGGCGATCACCACCGGGATGTTCGGCCGCGCCCGCGGCTCGATGGCCGCCCTGCTGCTCGACCCGCGCTTCGACTTTTCGAAGAGCTATTTCCTGATGGCCGGCATCGCCGGCGTGGACCCGAAGATCGGCTCGATCGGCAGCGCCGCCTGGTCCGACTGGGTGGTGGACGCCGATCCGCTCTACGAGATCGACGATCGCGAGATCACGCCGGGCTGGCCTTGGGGCCTCTACGCCTTCCACAGCAAGGGCCCCGGCGAGAAGGGCAGCGGCGAAGGCGCCAGCGGCATGGCCTGGCGCCTCGATCCCGGCCTGACCCAGTGGGCCTATCGGCTCACGCGCGACATCGCCCTGCCCGACGGGCCGAAGCTGGCGGCCGAGCGGGCGGGCTACAAGGACGAGCCGGCCGCCCAGCAGCCGCCTCGCGTGTTTGTCGGATCCAGCCTGGCGACCGTGCGCTTCTGGCATGGGCGGCGGCGGACCGATTGGGCCCGCGACTGGGTGCGGCTGCAGACCGACGGCGCCGGCGTGCTGGCCATGACGGACGGCGAAGACCAGGCGGTGCTCGACACCCTGAACCTCTACGCCAAGGAGGGACGGGTCGATCCCCGCCGCGTCCTCGTGCTCAGGACGGCGAGCAACTACTCGTGGCCCGGGGCCGGCAAGCCGATGCGGATCGAGTTCGCAGACGGAGGCTCCGCCGCCGCCTTCGAGGCCGCCTACCGCGTGGGCTCGCCGGTCGTGAAGGCGCTGGTCGCCGGGTGGGACCGCTATGCCGAGACCCTGCCCCAGGCGAGCGCGCCATGAGCTTCCTCGACCGCACGTTCCAGCTCCGCGAGCGCGGGACCAGCGTCCAGACCGAAGTCCTGGCCGGCGCGACCACCTTCCTGACCATGGCCTACATCGTCCTGGTCAACCCCTCGATCCTGGGCGCGGCCGGCATGCCCGCGGCGGGGGTGGCGGCGGCCACGTGCCTGGCGGCCGGGATCGGCTGCCTGCTGATGGGGTTTCTCGCGAACTATCCCATCGCCCTGGCTCCCGGCATGGGCCTGAACGCCTACTTCGCCTTCACCGTGGTGCAGGGCATGGGCGTGCCGTGGCAGACCGCCCTGGGCCTCGTGTTCATCTCCGGCGTGCTGTTCTTCCTGCTGACCCTGGCGGGGGTGCGACAGCTGATCGTCAGCGCCATCCCGCGGGCGCTGTTCTCGGCGATCGCGGCGGGCATAGGCCTGTTCATCGCCTTCATCGGCCTCCGCGGCGCCGGCTTGGTCGCGGACAATCCGGCCACCCTCGTGACCCTGGGCGACGTGAAGGCGCCGACGGTCCAGCTCGCGGTCCTCGGCCTCGCGATCCTGTCGGTGCTGATGGTGCTGAAGGTGCGCGGGGCGATCTTCATCGGCATCGTCGCCACGGCATTGCTCGGCTGGGCGCTCGGCCTCGCCCAATGGTCGCCTCAACCCTACGACGTGGAGGCCATGACCAGCACGGCGTTCCAGCTCGACATCCCGTCGGCCCTGGGGATCGGCGGGCATGGGCTGGGCCTCGCGCTGCTGGAGATCCTGTTCGTCTTCCTGTTCGTCGACCTGTTCGACAACGTCGGCACCCTGGTCGCGGTCTCGAAGAAGGCGGGACTGATGCAGCCTGACGGCACGATCCCGCGCCTCAACCGCATCCTCTTCGCCGACGCAGGGGCGACGGTCGTCGGATCGCTCGCCGGCACCAGCACGGTCGTCAGCTACATCGAGAGCGCCTCGGGCGTCTCGGCCGGCGGACGGACGGGCCTGACCGCCGTGGTCACGGGGTTGCTGTTCCTGGCGGTGATGTTCGTCGCGCCCTGGGCCCAGGTCATTCCGGCCGCCGCCACGGCCCCCGCGCTGATCCTGGTGGGCGGGATGATGATGGGGCCGCTGACCGAGGTGGACTGGGACGACCCGGTCGTGGCGATCCCGGCCTTCCTCACGCTCGTCACCATCCCGCTGACGTTCTCGATCGCCAACGGCCTGGCGTTCGGCGTCATCGCCTATGCGGTGCTGAAGGTCGCCAGCCGGCGGGTGGGCAAGGCCGACTGGCTGCTGTTCGCCCTCGCCGCCCTCTTCGTGGCGCGGTTCGTCTACATGGCGGTCGAAGGCTAGCGGCGCGTCGCCTCGAACTCGCGCAGCAGCCGCTCGTGCCGCCACTGTTCGCGGGCCTTGTCGCTGGCGGCGACGAAGGCGGCGCAGGCGCCCTTGGGCTCCGCCGCGCCGACCTGGCCCGCGCAGGCCTTGACCGGCCTGCGGTAGCGGTTGGGGTCCTCCCAGAGGCCGGGCCCGGACAGGAAGCTGAAGGCGACGCCATTGCGCGCGGCGGTCTTGAGGTCTTCGTAGGTCGCGCCGTTCCGTACCGCGGCCTGGTAGTCGTCGCTGAGCTCTGAGCGGGTGATGCCGGCGTCGTCGGTGGAGAGGCTCACCGGCACCCCTTTCTTGCGCAGCCAGGCATAGGGGTGGTCCTCAGGCTTCACCTCCAGGATCGTCTCGTTCGACAGCAGGTTCACCTCGACCAGCACGCCCTTGGCGGCCATCTCCTCGGCGAGCGCGTCGGCGCCCATTTCCTCGGGCAGGTCGGTCCCGTGGCCGATCCGGCGGGCGCCGGCGACCCGGACGGCGTCGCGGACGTGGTAGCTGAGGTGCTTCGGGTGGGCGATCTTCAGGGTCAGCTCGCCGGCGTGCAGGGCGACCGGAACCTTGCGGCCCCTGTCGGTCAGCTCGGCGATGATCGCCATGTGCAGGTCGTAGTAGCGCGTGGCGTCATAGCTGTCCTCAGGCGCCACGAGTTGCAGCCCCACCCATCGCTTGTCGGCGAGCACGGTGGCGACGCCGAGCTGGAGCTGGGCCATGGTCTGCTCAGGCGGCCCCTGGCGGATCGACTGGAAGAGATAGCGGACCGTCACCCCGCAGCCGGGCCTCGCCTGCGGCGTGCCGCACTTGAGCACCTCTCGGGCGCGAGCCTCGAAACGGTCGGTGTCGGCGATCACCGCGGGGACGAGCTTCTCCAGCCCTGCCTCGGTCAGGGCCGCGCGCGTGGCGGCGATGTCGCCCTTCCAGCCCACGCGGGCGCCAAGGCCCCGCGCCGCCGCGCCCTGGGGCGTGACCATCAGCTCGATGTACCAGGTGTTCTGCCGGGCCAGGGTCTCCATGGCCTCGGCCAGGGCGTCGCCCGCACGCTTCGGCGTCGTGGCCCTGCGGCTGAAGGCGGTGAAGAACTGGTCGTGGCCCGAGCGGTCGCGGAAGCCGGGATGGCGGGTGGTCAGGCTGTCGGTGAGAGCCGAGCGCAGCGCCTCGTCGGCCACGACCTCCGCCGCCGGCTTCATGTTCTCGCCCGCACAGGTGTGCCGGATGGCAAGCTCGGTCATGTCGATGCAGAGCCCGTCCTCGACGGCCCAGTCGATCAGGTCCTCGGTCGGCGTGCTGCCGCCCAGGTGGTTGTGCAGTTCCCCGCCCTTGGGGAACGGCTTCAGGAAGGCCGTGAGTTCGGCGGCGCCCATCTTCGAGAGGTCGGGCGCGGCGGCGGCGGGCGTCGCGATGGCGAGCGCGGCGGCGAGGCTTGCGAGGATTCGTCCCATGCCCGCAGCCCGCCGCACCCGGCGGCTCCGGTCAAGCTCGGGGTGGCGGAACATCGCGGATCGGACTTCACTGCGCCCATGACCGCCGAGCAGATGATCGCGACCCTGGGCCTCGAACCACACCCGGAGGGTGGCTGGTATCGCGAGACCTGGCGCGCGGCCGCGAGCCTGCCCGACGGCCGGGCGACGGCGACGGCGATCCTCTTCCTGCTGGAGGCGGGCGGCCGTTCGCACTGGCACCGCGTCGACGCCGAGGAGGTGTGGATCTTCCAGGCCGGCGCGCCGCTCACGCTCCGGACCGGCTTCGAGGGCGGACCGATCAGCACGACCCGGCTGGGGATCGTCGATGGGAGCCCGCAGCACGTCGTCAGGGCCCATGAGTGGCAATCGGCGGAGGCGGACGGCGGCGGCTGGACGCTGGTGGCCTGCACGGTCTCGCCAGGCTTCCGCTTCGAGGGGTTCGAACTGGCCCCGCCGGGCTGGTCGCCTAACTGAACGCCGCGACGGCGAACGGCGCGATGAAGGTGAGGAAGCTGGCCACGAGACCGGCCAGCAGGATGCGATAGGCGTATCCGAGGTAGCGGTACTTCTTGAACGCGAGCACCCGGCCGTTCTGGTAGATGTCGTGGGCGAAGGCCTCGTAGATCGCCCGCTGGTCCGCCGCCACGCCCGTCAGCATGTTCACGAACTCGGCCTCCGGAAGCTGGGTGAAGGATCCGAAGAACAGCACGTTGGCCGGGCCGCCGGCGCGGGGCGGCGTCTTCACGGAGGGCAGGACGGCCAGGATCGCCAGCAGCGCCGCCATGAACGCCGCGCCGCCGAGGATCAGCAGCGGGGCCGCCATGGCGCTGCCCTCGCGCACCTGGGCGACGGTGATGGTGAAGATCACGAATGTCGCGGCCAGCACCATGTTGGCCTTCTGATCGGCCATCTGGCTCAGCTGGTACTGGACTGTCATCGCGGTGCGCAGCAAGTGAACGCCATCGGGCGTGCTCGCCGGCTTCGTCTCGGCCACGATATCCTTCGCCATTGCCCCTGCCCCTGACGCCAGCCCCGGCGCAGCCCCCCACAGGCCACGAGCTTCGCCAACACCTGGAAGCGAAGCAATGGACAGGATAACGCCGGCCAGCGCCTGTGCACGAACGATTTGCGACAGCCCCCCGCCGGAGGATTTACGGATCGCTCGGATCGGGGTCCCAGTCCGGCGCGCCATGCGGCTTCAAGCCGGCGTCCAGCAGGCATTGCCAGACCTGTTCGGCGGTTTCGGCGAAGCGGAAATACTCCAGGTCCGACCTCGCGATCATGCCGTGCTCGATCAGCGCTTCGAAGTTGATGATCGAGCGCCAGTAGGCCTCGTCGAACAGCACGATGGGTATCGGCGGCGACTTGTCGGTCTGGCGCAGGGTCAGCAGCTCGAACAGCTCGTCCAGCGTCCCGAAGCCACCCGGGAACACCACCAGCGCATAGGCTCGCATCGCCAGATGCATCTTGCGCATGGCGAAGTAGTGAAAGCGGAAGGTCAGCTCCGGCGTCGAATAGCTGTTGGGGAACTGCTCGTGCGGCAGGGTGATGTTGAGGCCGATCGACGGCGCGCCAACATCGAAGGCGCCGCGGTTGGCGGCCTCCATGATGCCTGGCCCGCCACCCGTGCAGATCACGTTGTGCCGCTCATGGCTGGCCGAGAGATAGGCTCCGCCCTCCTTCGAGGCGAGAGCGCCGAAGGCCCGCGCGGCCGCATACCACCGCGGATGCGGGTCGGGGCCATCCTCGCGGATGCGGGCGCTGCCGAACACCACGATGGTCGAGCGCACGCCCCAGGCGCGCAGAGCCTCGTCGGCCTTGGCGAACTCCAGCAGGAAGCGGACGCCCCGCATGGAGTGTCCGAGAATGAAGTCGTGATCGAGCGAGGCCAGCCGGTAGGTCGGTGACGCCAACTGGCGGGCGCTGGGATGGGATTGATCGTCCATCCCATCCTTGTAGGCCCGTTCGCGCCCCTACGTCAGCGGCGCCAGCGCACCCGCCGCATCCAGCATCGGCGTCAGGCGGGACCGGGCGTCGGCCGGCAACTCCGCAAACGCCTTCCGGAGATTTTCAAGGCACCGGGCCTGATACCTAAACGCGCCTTGCGTGTACGGCCGGCCCAGCAGGTTCACGGTGAAGGTCTCGGCGCCCGCCGCCACCGCCTTGGCGTTGGCCTCCAGGAACGGGAAGTAGACCTCGCCGGCGAAGGCCAGCAGGCGCTCGACCGCCGGGGCCAGCGGCTGGCCGGACGTGCGCCATTCCCCTTCGACGCCCGAAGCGTCGTCCAGGTGCATGAGCCACCGGACGGTAAAGGGGGCGATCTCGCGCATCAGGTCGTTCGGTGTGGGGTCGACGATGAGCTGCGAGAACTGGCCGTACCAGCCGAACTCCGCCAGCGAGGGCCGCGAGCCGAAGAAGTAGAACCGGTCCAGGACATGGTCTTCGAAGATGGCCGCAAGGGTGCGCGTGGTGTCTTCGATGATCGGGGCGTTCTCGGGCGTGCAGCCCACCAGAGCCATGCGTCCCACCTGACGATCCCGGAAGGCGTCGGCGAACCGCTTCACTCCCGCATAGCCGCCGCCCTGCGCGCGGTCGAAGGCCAGCCACTCGCTCATCCGCACCTGATCCCGCTCGCGGAACCAGCGGTAGTGGAACATCAGCTTGGTGCCCCACTCGTCGGCCATATCTTCCAGCAGGTAGGCCAGGAAGGCGTCACCGGCGTCGGGGGGCACGATGCTCCGCATGCCGGGATGGCGCGCCTCCAGCTCGTAGAGCATCGGGGTGGAGTCGTTGTGGTAGGTCCCGTCCGGGTACTGGATCACCGGGATCACCGGGACCTTCACGTTGGCTCGTTCGGCGTCGTGTTGCGGCGTGATCTGGATCCAGGTGTAGGGCAGCCGGCGATACCGCAGGATCGCCCGCATCTTCATCGAATAGGGCGACCCCAGGCCGCCCAAAATCCGGTAGTGCTCGGTCATCTGGCTTCCCCCGCTTTTCGTTGGGCCCGAGCCTAGCGCGGACGACGGGGTGAAGCCCAGCCTCAGCCCACCAGCGCCTTGGTGACAACCGCCTTGAAGGCCTCCGCCACCGGCGGGACCAGGGCCGGAGACACGCAGCGCAGGTCGTCGCTACGGGCGTGGTGGAACCGGTGGGCGCCGAAGATGCCCATGGCAGGGTCGTAACCGGCGCTCACGATGCTGGCGAGTTCACCGGCCACCTGCTTCGGATCGACCGGATAGGCCTGCTCCAGGCCCGGCTGGCCGGCGAAGGCGGTCCGGCAGGCCTGCACGAGCGGCGAACTGGCCAGCAGAAAGCGCTGCGGATCCGCGCTGGGCAGCGGCGCCAGGGACTGGCCGCGTTCGTGCCAGTCGCGCGCAGCGACGTTGGCGCCGAGATGGACCCACAGCGCCGTTTGAGCCGGCTTTGGGGCAAGGTGGGCGATGAAGTGCTCGCCGCCCGCATACTCGTATTCATGGCCGCTGGTCGCGACGACCGCCACATCGACCGGCAGCTTCGCCTTGGCCGCCCAGGCCACCAGCATGCGCCAGGCGGCGAGGCCCGACCCGCGCTCGCCGGCGCAGCCGAACCAGCCCGAGCGCGGGGTGGAGATCACCAGCCAACGGCCGGCGCCGCGATCGAGCCTCGCCGTCACGTTGAAGGCCGGGCGTCGGAACGACCGACCGGTCATCCGGAACGTCGCCATGGCGCCCCTGCCCGCGCCCTCCACGAAGGGTCGGGAGTCGCGCGGCGCCAGGACCGCGGCCGGCAGGTCGAACAGCGGCTTGTCCACCGGCGTATTGAGCGCGAGGGCCTCGCCCGTCGGACCCGTCGTGACAAGGATCGCCGCCTTGGCGCCGGCCTCAGCCGCCGCCCGGACGCGCCGCTCCACCTCGCCCTTGGCGGTGGACCAGCGCGCATGGGGCAGGACGATCAGCGCGAGGTCGCCCTCGCCGCGGCCCGGAACATACAGCCTGCCTGCAAGGCCGGCGGCCGGCGTCGGCTGGACGATCGCCTGCGGAATGAGCGTCGCGGCGGCGCCCTCCATCGAGAGCGTCGGCGCCTCGCCCTCATAGGCGGGAACGTCGAACGGTTGCCGGGCGCAGGCGTAGCCGAGGCCCTTCAACTCGCCCTCCAGCCACTCGCCGCAGGCGATGTCGCCCCGTCCGCCCGAGGCCTTGTCGCCGAAGGCCTGGTAGCGCTCGAGGATGGCCTGCGCCTCTGCCTCGGCGGACGCCGCCGGTGCGGCCACGGCGAGCGAGGGGCCCGCCGCCATGGCGGCGCCGAGCCCCAAGA
Organism: Phenylobacterium kunshanense; assembly: GCF_003254525.1. GTDB lineage: Bacteria > Pseudomonadota > Alphaproteobacteria > Caulobacterales > Caulobacteraceae > Phenylobacterium > Phenylobacterium kunshanense. The sequence goes on along the minus strand of NZ_QFYS01000003.1, from coordinate 109,468 downwards.
CGGTTCTGCGGGAGGCTGAAAGGTGTCGGGACATGGCTGGAACGCTACCGCAGGCCGTCCACCGGCGCGATGGGCGTCGGCGGGCCGCAACGGGGCGCCTTCACATAGGCGTCGCCGTCAGGATCGATGCGCGTAGGCAGGCTGCAGAGGGCCTGAAGCGCCGCCGGGTCGTTGCCGAGATAAGCCTTCCAGAAGCGGACGGTCTCGGCCTTGATGATCTCCATCTGCGCCGGATCGCCCGGCTTCAGTCGGCCCATCAGGGCGCGGCGCCCCCCGAAGACGCCATGGTCGGCGCCGTCCAGAACGACCAGGTACTGATCGGCGCCCTGGATCGCCTGATAAGGCGTCGTCCGCTCGAAGGCGTTCTTCTCAAGGTCGAACGGGGTTACGTCCTCCGTTCCGGTGAAGTGCAGCATCGGCGTCCTGACCCGGGCGAAGGCGAGCCTCGCATCGTCGCCCCGCGGCTTGTTCGGACTGTAGGCGATGGCCGCCTTGATGCGCGGCTCGGCGAACCCGGTGTAGTCCGGCATGGCCGGCAGGCGCTGACCCACAGCCGTCAGGGTCGACAGGGCGCCGTAGGAGTGGCCCGACATGCCGACGCGGCCGAGGTCGACCTTGTCCCTCAGCGTCGGGTCCCTCGCGATCTGATCCAGGGCGAACGGCACGTCGCCATAGCGGCCGCGGGCCGCGTCGCTGGTCATGCCGGCTCGCCCCGCGGCCACCACCGCCGCTTCGTCCACCGAGGGGCCGGCGCCCCGGAGCAGGCCGGTGTCCGAGCCGGCGTGCTGGAGCGCCACGACGACGAAGCCAGCCTCGGCCACCGCCTGGAGGATGTAGGTCGAGGCTTCGCGATTGCCGCCCAGGCCGTGCGAGTGGATCACCACCGGGAAAGGCCCCGGGCCGGTCGGCATGTAGAGCTTGTAGGGCGTGACCCGGCCGCCGCGGGCCGGGTCGGTCCACGCGCCGTAGCGCACCTCCACGCCCTGGGCGGCCGCAGCGGCCGGCTGCGCCAGAGCAGGCGCCGCGGTCGCCAGGAGAAGGAAGACGGCGAGCGCGACGAGGCGGTGCGATGCGGATCGACGGATCATGGGTTCACCAGGCGTAGCGGATCTGGGCGCCGTAGGTGCGCGGGATGTTCCAGCGCCGCGTGGTCGGCGCATCGAACACGATGTAGGACTCGTCGCCGACGTTGTTCGAGTAGACGGACAGCTCCAGTCCCCCCTTCCGCACGCCCGCGCGGACGTCCAGGAGCTGGTAGTCATAGAGCTCCGGCGTCTGGGCGATCTCCTGCACGCCTCCCCAGCGGCCGTTGCCCTTGAGGTTGAAGAAGCCGTCCCACTCGTCAGTGATCGGCCGCAGGTAGTTGAGCGAGAACGTGGCGGTCCAGTCGGGACGCTGCGGTCCCTTCTTGCCCTTGTCCGGGCCGGACTTGATTTCGCCGCCCTGGCGCGAACCGCCCAGGGTGACCCGCGCCGTGCCGCCCAGGAGTTCGGCCACCGCGTTCAGCTCGGCCTCAAAGCCCCACAGCTCGGCCTTGCCCGCGTTGAAGACGAAGGCCGTCGCCTGAACCGGGCACTGGGGCAGGCCCACGCGGCAGCCGTTGTCGGTCTGGACCAGGAGGTCGTCGACATCGGTCCTGTAGGCGGCAAGGCTCAGGAAGACCCGCGGGACGATGGCGCCCTTCAGCCCCACCTCGTACGAGGTCGCCTTCTCGTCGTTGAACGTCGGCGGGATGGGGGTCGGCTGGCGCGGATCGCCAAGGGCCAGGTTGAACCCGCCGGCGCGATAGGCTGCGCCGACCTTGCCGTAGGCGAGCCAGCCGTCGACCTTGTAGGAGGCCGTGACGTTGTACGAGAAGTCGTCTGTCTCGCGGCCGGTGTCGATATTGAACCCCGTACCCGTCGACCGCCCCGTGCCGAAGTCCAGGCGCGTGGAGATCAGATCCTTGTCGTCGCGGGTGTAGCGACCCTCCGCCGTGACGTTGAACGTCTCGGTGAAATCGTAACCGATGGAGCCGTAGGCGGCCCAGGACACGAAATCGAGACGGCTCACGCCCACCGTTCCGAACGACCGGCCGTTCGCCGCGGTCGGCGGGCCGGCCAGGGTGTTCTGGTACTTGTCGTTGAGGTCGTAGTACTCGAAGCCCGCCAGCCAGCTCAGGCCCCCGACCTTCTCGCCGACGATGTGGACGTCCTGGAAGAGGATGCGAGCGTAGTCGTTCTGCGAGCCGCCCAGATCGGGGCTGCCCTGCACGGCGCCGGGCGCGACCAGGCCGGCCGCGGCCGTCCGCGCCAGGAACTCGGCCGAAGTCGCGTCGCGGTCGTAGGCGTTCTGTGACCGCCGCTCCCGCAGCGAGGTGGTCGAGGTCAGGGCGGCGAATCCAAGGTCGTACTCAAGGACCAGCTCGGCGTAGTTCACCTGCTGCTTGGCCGACGACGGGTGGTTCCACTCGACGCGATACTTGTCCTGGAAGACGCCCCGCGGATAGGTCGCGTTCGTGCCCGCCGGGATCATGAGCTGGTACATCAGGCCGGGAAGCTGGTCGCGCCCATGCTCCAGCAGGAGATTGGCGCTGAACGGCCCGTTCTCGTAGCGGACCTGGGCGCGATAGACCTCGCTCTCCTGACGATCGAAATACTCGTCGCGGATCGGGTTGTAGTAGAAGCCCTCGCTCTGCTTCATCAGGTTGGCGCCCAGGCGGATCGCCCAGTTCTCGTTGATCGGCTGGTTGACCACCAGCTGGCCTTCAAAGCGCTTGTTGTTGGCGGCCTCGACGAGCGCGAAGCCCTCCTGACGCTGGCTCGGACGCGCCGACACCACATTGACCGCCCCGCCCACGGCGTTGCGCCCGTTCAGCGCGCCCTGCACGCCCCGCAGCACCTCGATCCGGCCAACGTCGAAGAAGTCGGGCTTGGAGAAGGTGCGCCCGCCCACATAGCCGCCGCCGATGTAGACGCCGTTCCGGTAGAGGCCCACCGCCGCGTCGGCCGCCGTCGCGCGGCTGGTGCCCGAACCCCGGATCGACACTTCCGACGTCACTGGGTTCGAGGTGTTGGCGAAGTTCACCGCCGGTACGTTCGACAGCAGCGCCTGGGTGTTGGCGATGCCGCCCATGGCCTGGATCTGCTCTGCGCCCAGCGCCGTGCCGGCGGCGGGAATCTCGCGGAGGCTCTCCTCGCGCTTGCGGGCGGTGACCAGCACCTCTTCCAGTTCGGGCGCCGCCTGTGCGGCGGCGGGGCCGGCGATGGCGCAGCACAGCGCCGCCAGCGATACGTCTCTCAAGGTCCTGCGCGCGTTCATGATCCCCCTCGCGGTCATTCGCCAATCCATGGGCGCCGCTTAATTCCTATTTTGCCGATCGACTAATTAGGATTCTGCGGCGTCGTGTTCAGAAATGCTGAAGGCCGCCGACAAGGCGTCCCCTCTCCCGTCCCGCCTCTTGCATGCCGTTACTGGGCGGTAACAGTGATGGCCAAGCTACCGCAGGGCGAGCGGTGTTCGCCAATGCCCCGGGGGACTGGAGCCATAGCGCGCTGTCCCCTTGACGCCCGACGGAGGCGGCCGGAGCGTGGACGAATGAACACTGTCGACCGCCGGCGCTGGCTTTCCGGGGCCGCCGCGTCCCTGCTGCTGCCCGCGGCCGCGCGCGCCAGGGGGACGCCCATGTACGACTACCTGTTCCTGGACCTGGACGCAGTCCCTGCGGGACCGGCGCTGACAGCGCGGCTCAAGGCTGAGGCCGCCGCCATCGCGGCGGGAGGCGGCGAGGTGCTGGGCGCGTTCACATCCCAACTCGGCTGGCATGCCCGCCAGGCGGCGATCCTGCTGCGCTGGTCAGGCGCGACCAGTGCGCGGGAGTCCGTGGTCGCCGCGCTCGGCGGGCAGCGTGACCGCCTGACGCCGACCGCCCGCCCCGGCGCCAGCGATCGTCCTCGCCCCGGCGGGATCTACGTCCACCGCTGGTTCGTCATCGACACGCCGGCGCTGGACGAATTCGTCGCCCTCTCGACCGAGGGCTGGAAGGATTTCGAGGCGCGTTTCGACACCAACATCTTCGGCCTGTTCACGGCCGCACAGACCGAGGCCGATCTGAAGGCGGGACAGACCCGACTGCTGCTGCTGACGCGGTATGGCGATCACGGGGTCTGGGAGACCTCGCGCGATCCCTCGACCGCCGCGATGGCCGCGTTCATGCGCCGCCAGAAGCTGACCCGCGACACCTGGGCCGCCAGCACCCTGCTGGCGCCCCCGCCCTGAACGTCAGGGCGCGAAGCTCGACCGCCCCTGGATGCCCCACCGGCCGTCCTGGCGGGTCACGATGTAGATGGAATCGAAGCCGCCGATGACGCTGCCGTCCTTGCGGTAGCGGGCGAAGCGCGTGTCGATGTGCACCTTGTCGGCCCCGGCATGGATCACGTCCCGCCGCTGCCAGGCCGAATGGTCCCAGTCGCTCAGCGCGCCCGTCGTGAACATCTCGGGCTTGTGGAAGCCAGGATTGATCACCGTGACCTTGCCCGACGCAAAACGCACGTGCGGGAAGTTGAAGGTCGCCTCATAGGCGGCGATGTCCCGCGCGTTGAACGCCGTCATGAAGGCGTCGAGGCACGCCTGGGCGGCGGCGATCTCAGCGGCGTACTTCGCATGCTCCGGCTTGACCGCCGGCGCGGCGACGGACTGCCCGAGGGCGGGCCCCGCGGCCATGGCGGCCCCGGCGGCGATGAGGGTCTGACGGCGGCTGACCATGGGTTTCCTTCCTTCGTTGTCCTCGCTCACGGCAGCAGGCCTTCGGTGTCGAAGGGCCATTCCTGTTCGGGCGAGTCGAGATTGAGCAGTTCGGCGGCGTTGTGCCGCCAGGCGCGGATCATCTGGCCGCACCAGCGGACGAAGAGCTCGTCCCTGGCCGGATCACCCTTCTCCACCCAGTAGGCCAGGGCGTCGTTGCAGAACGAGATCATGGGCTCCAGGGAGAGCTCCAGCAGGGGGGGACGTTCGGCCTCCGGGGGCGGCTTGTCGGGGTACCAGAGCAGCGAGCGCAGGCGCATACCCGTCCGCCGGCGCAACTGCGCATGCGATGCGCGATAGGCCGGGTGCTGATCGCCGTGGCGGACCAGCAGGATGAAGCCGTCCTCGAACGAGCGCGCGGCCGCCAGGGCCCCTCGCATTCCGCCGCCATAGCCGCGCCAGGGCCGGGCGTCCTGGGCCTTCATCCGCCGGATCGCCTCGGCGAAGATCGCCAGGATCAGGGCGTCCTTCGAGGGGAACCGCCGGTAGAGCACCACCTTGGTCACGCCGGCCGCGGCGGCGACCTGCTCCATCGTGGCGCCAGCCAGGCCGTGCTCGCGGAACACGCCGGCGGCGACGCGCATGAACGCCTCGCGCCGCTCGGCCTCGCGGGCGCTGGGGACTTGCTCATCGTTCGCGGCGGCCAGGGCCTTGGGCATCGGACATCCGGGGTCTGGAGAGGCGGAACCCTCGCACGGCGGCGCGCCGGCGGCCACGCCATCGCCGGATAGCCGCCGGCTATGCGGGGTCAGTCGTAGATCTTGAGGAGCTGGCCATCCTGACGCTTCACCGACTGACGCATGCTGGTCCACTGCGGCGGGACGTTGGCCTTGTCCCACTGTTCGATGCGGACCTTCAGGGACTGCACGATGCCGGGATTGGCGGCGGCCACATTGGTCGTCTCCTGGGGATCCTTCGACAGGTCGTAGAGCATCACATGCTGGCCGAGCGGCGAGACCGTAGCATGGGTTCCGTCGGGCGTGATCGTGGCGGCGCTGGAAGCGGCTTCCGACGGGTCGGCCTTGTTGGCGATCCACATCTTCCAGGGGCCGCCGCGGATGGCGAAGTTGGGCCCGGCGCGCCAGTAGAGGTTCGGATTGGGCGTGCGCTGATTGCCCCCGGCCAGGTAGGGCATCAGGTCCACGCCGTCGCCGCCCTTCGGCAGCTTCGCGCCGGCCAGCGCCGCGGCCGTCGGCGCGATGTCCAGGCTGGAGACGAGACGCCCGTCGACGCGTCCCGCCGGGATGCGGCCAGGCCAGGCGACGATGAACGGCACCCGCACGCCGCCCTCCAGGTGCGTCCCCTTGTGGCCGGAGAGCGGCGCGTTCGAGCAGGCGCCGCCGACATAGGCCGCGCAGCCGTTGTCGGAGAGGAAGACGATGAGGGTGTTGTTCTCCAGGCCCTCGGCCCTCAGCTTGGCGCGGATCGCGCCCACGCTGTCGTCCAGCGACGAGACCATGGCGGCATAGACGCGCTGGCCCTTGTCCGGGATGTGGCTGTAGCGGTCGACGTACTTCTTGGTCGCCTGCAACGGCGTATGTGGCGCGGTGTGGGCCACGTAGAGAAAGAAGGGGCGGTCCTTGTTGGCGCCGATGAACCGCACCGCCTCGTCGGTGAAGGCGTCGGTCAGGTACTCCTTCACCTGCACCACCTGCCGGCCCCGACGCACCGGCGCACGCTCGCGGACATAGGCCATCCGGTCCTGTTCGGTGGCGGTGGGCGGCAGCGGGTCGTTGACCGTCGTCCGGTACGAGCCCTCCGACCCGCGCGGCGTATGCATCTCGTCGCCCGGCTGAGCGTCGACGATGAAGGCCGTGGCGCCGGCGGTGACGCCGAAGAATTCGTCGAAGCCGCGGTCCAGAGGCTGGTAGCCGGCCGCCTCGCCCAGGTGCCACTTGCCCACCATGCCGGTCCGGTAGCCCGCGCTCTTCATGACATCGCCGATGAAGGTCTCCGTCCGGGCGACGCCGCCCGTCCGATCGCGGCCGACGGGATTGAACTCCCAGCCGAACCGCTGCTGGTAGCGGCCGGTCAGAATCGCGGCCCGCGAGGGCGCGCAGACCGGATGGGTCACGTAGCCCTGGGTGAAGCGCACGCCGTCCGCGGCGAGGGCGTCGATGTTCGGCGTCTTCACGATCGTGCTGCCGTAAACGCCCGTGTCGCCATAGCCCAGGTCGTCGGCGAGGATGACGATGACGTTCGGGCGCCGCGTCGGCACGCGGTCGGCGCCCACGGAACTCAGCGGCGTCAGGGCCAGGCCGACGAGGACGGCGGCCGTCAGGATCTTGCGCTTCATCTCGCCTCCCCGGTTTCGGGCGACCCTAGCCGCAACGGGCGCGGCGATCTGCACAATCCGGATTCGCGATGCTATAGCCTGGGGGCATGGAGCTTCGGCATCTCGAACAGATCCTGGAAATCTGCCGCGCGGGCGGCTTCTCCGGCGCGGCGCGCAAGCTGCAGATCTCGCAGCCGACGCTGTCGAAGAGCATCGCGCGGCTGGAAGACCAGCTCTCGCTGAAGCTGTTCGAGCGCAGCAATGGCGCCGCCCGGCCGACCGCCTATGGAACCTTCGTCGCCCAGCGGGCCGAGACGCTCCTGCAGGGTGTCGCCGCCCTCACCCGCGACCTGGAGCAGCTGGCCCGCGGCGAGGAGGGGCGCGTGCGGATCGCGGTCGGACCCGCATCCCGCCTGAAGCCGCTGCCGGAGTTGATGCGACGCGTCGCGGCGCGCTTTCCGAGGCTGCACGTGGAGACCCTCCAGGAGACCGGGCCGGGGGTGATGACCGCGCTCCAGGAGGGCCGTGTCGACATGGCCTTCGGCTACGCCGAGCACGCCGCCCGCTATGGCGACCTGATCCGCAAGAAACTGTTCGAGGACCAGATCATCGCCGTCGCGCGTCCGGGCCATCCGGCCCTGGAGTTGCGTGACGCCGGGCCGCGGGAGCTGCTGCAGCATGCCATCGCCCTCCCCAACGTGGTCCCCGGCGTCGCCCGTTGGGCCGGCGATCTGACCCGGGAGGAGGCGGACAACCTCCGCGCCTTCGTGAGCGACGACTACGGCCTGATCGTCCAGCGGGCGCTTGAGACGGATACCGTGGCGCTGGGCGCCTCGTTCATTTTCGCCGAGCATCTGGCCGCCGGCCGGCTCGTCCAGGTCTCCACGACCCTCGACGTGCCCTACGACTGCTGGATGCTCACCACGGCCGAGCGATGGCGGTCGCCGCTCATCAAGGCCATGGCGGAGCTTTCCAAGGCCGCTGTCACCGAACGCGCCGCCTGCGCCGCGGCCTGATAGCCCCCAGCTATGGCGCCGGAGGGACGCCTACTCGGCGGCGTAGGCCATGGCCCCGGCGCGACACCACAGGTGCGAGCGATAGGCCTCGAAGCACTGCTCGCCGCACATCAGCCGCATGACGGCGCCCTCGGCGATGTGGCGGGCGCAGGCCGGATCGGCCTCCACGAGCGGCACGAGCGCCTCGGCGTTCCAGGCCCGGGAATGCTCGATGTCGAGCTGGGCGTGGAGGACGAAATACTTGCGCGCCTCGGTGGGGCAGCCCAGGCGTTTCAGCCCGTCGGCGACCAGCCCCACGCGCGTGGGGGCGGTCAGTTCCACCACGCCCAGGGCGCCGATCGACTGGTAGACATAGCGCCGCGTGGTGGCGAGCGCGGTCATGGTGTTGGCCAGGCACAGCGACTGCCAGAGCGTGCCGTCGATCGTCGGCTTGAGGTCGAGAGCGATGACCGCGCGGTCCAGCATCGGCCCGTGCATCCCGCCCATGTTCCCGCGGCCCATCTCGTCCCAGTAGTTCCGGGCCAGCTCCAGCTTCGGCCGCGCGGGGAGCTTGACCTGGGTGTAGGCCACGAGATCGTCGAAGCCGGCCTCGCCCGCGGCTTCCTGGGTCAGGAACCACTTCAGGTCGTCCAGGCTCGCATCGGCCGCCAGCCACGGGAACAGCGGGTCCCATTGGCCGGGACCACTGTCCTTCAGCCCTTCGAACCACGCCACGAATGCCGCCGGGTCGCCGGGAACCTCGGCCACGAGCGGCGCCACACGGGCGCGGAACGCCTCGATGAACGCGCCCTCCAGCCGCAGCATGCGGAAATCGGCATTGAGGTCGCCCAGCCAGTCGCCACCGGGGGTTTGCACGGCCAGCCGCCGGTGGTTCCAGTGCGCAAGCGCGCGGTGGAAGGCCTCGGGGTCTCGGCTTCCGGCGGCGATGGGCGTCAGGCTGGCCAGGGTCTCGTCGGTGCGCACGTCTGTCTCCTCGTCGAGGCGGCAGAGCGTTCGGGACGGGGCATTGGTTCCTAAGGCCGAGCCTGCCCCCTAGAGCCTTTCCCGTTCAAACGGAATCGTTTGAACGGGATGAAAAGGCTCTAAATCAAAGGTTTGAGCGCGTTCTGACCGCAAAACCGGTTCCCACTTTTGCGGAACGCGCTCTAGCCGAGTTCAGCCTTGAGGACGCGACGGAGAAGCTTGCCCGTATCGTTGTAGGGAAGCTCCTCGCGGAAGACCCAGGTCTCGGGCGTCTTGGTGGACCGCAGCTTCGCCCTGACCCAGTCGGCCAGCTCGGCTTCCGGCGGCGCGGCGCCGCGCGGCACCACGACCGCCGCGACCCGCTCGCCCCACTGCTCGTCTGGTGCGCCGACCACAGCCACGTCGGCCACCGCCGGATGGGTGCGGAGCACGTCCTCGATCTCGCCGGGAGAGATGTTCTCGCCCCCGCGCACGATCACATCGTCGAGGCGGCCTTCCAGGAAAAGGTAGCCCTCCGCGTCGATCCAGCCGGAGTCCTTGGTGGCGAACCAGCCGTCGTCGTCGGTGACCTTCCGACCCAGGTACTCGCCCGAGACCTGCTCGCCACGAACGTAGACCTCGCCGGCCTCGCCGGGCCCCAGCACCTCGCCCGCCGGACCACGGATCTGGATCTCGACGCTGGGCAGCGGCCGCCCCACCGATCCCAGGCGCGCCTGCACCTGCGGATCATCCATGGTGATCGCCAGCCGGTGGTCGTCAGGTCCCAGCACCGAGATTGTCGAGCTGGTCTCGGTCAGGCCGTAGGCGTTGACGAAGTCCACATGCGGCAGCAGGTCGAGCGCGCGCCGGATCACCGTCACCGGCATCCGCCCGCCGCCATAGGACAGGGCCCGTAGCGCCGGCAGCCGCTCGCCCGTGGCCTCCAGCACGTCCAGCACCCGGCCCAGCATCGTCGGGACCAGCATGGCGTGGGTGATCTCCTCCGCCGCCGCGGCCTCGACCCAGGCTTCGGGCGTGAAGGCCTCCAGGTGCACGATCCGCCGGCCGCCATAGATGCCGGTGAGCACCGCCGAGACGCCGGCGATGTGATAGGGCGGCACGCTGACCAGCGCCGCCTCGCCCTCCTCCGCGCCCATGAACTCCACGGTCGAGATCACATAGGAGGCGAGGTTGGCGTGGCGGAGCACCGCCGCCTTCGGCTCCCCCGTCGTGCCGCTCGTGAAGAGCAGCACCGCCACGTCGGGATCGAGCGGATCGTGGGCGGCGTCGCGCAGGGCGGGATCGCGGCAGGCGGCCTCGAAAGCGCTGCGAGCGACCAGCGCCACCCCGTCCACGCCCTCGACGCGCCCCAGCATGTCGTCGTCGACGACGGCCACGGACGGCGCCGTTCGGGCCAGCAGGCGCCGCAGGTCCGCATCCGGCAGGCGGTAGTTCAGCGGCGCGAACGGCCGCGCCAGCAGGCCGGCGGCGAACACGGCCGTCGGCAGCGCCGGCCCGTTCAGGCCCAGGAATACGATGCTGCCGTCGCCCTGCGCGGCCAGGAACGCCGCGCCGGCCCGCGCCCGCGCCGACAGTTCCTCGAAGGTGATCCCCTCGGCCCGCGGGCCCAGCGCCAGGCGATCGGGAAAGGCGCCGGCGGCCATCTCAAGCAAGAGTGCGGTGTGCATTGTGTTCTTATGTGACCTCCCAGGGTCGCGGACCATACTCAGGTTTCAGACCTGTGTCGGCCCCTCTCGCGCCCCGTCGCGGGCTGGGATAACAGCGCGGCATGAGCGAGCGGTTCGAGGTGCAGACGTCGCTGGGGCCGGTGTGGCTTCTGGGCCGAGACACCGGCCGGCCGATCCTGCTCGTGATCACCGGGGCCTTCGCCGCCGCCGACCTGTTCTGGCGGATGCAGGACCACTTCCCGGACGCCGACGTCCTGCGGGTCCATCTCCCCGGGAACCACTGCCCCGAGCTGGCGGAAACCTCGATCCGAGCGTTCGCCGCCGCCGTGGATGAGGCCCTGGCCTTGCGCTGGCCTGACCGTCCGGCGATGGCGGTCGGCCTGTCGGTCGGCGGCCTTGTCGCCCTGGGCCTTCGAAACCCGCTCGTTCGGCGGCTGGTCGTCGTCGAGCCGGTGCTGCTGACCGAGGGCGTCTGGCCGCTCGAGCTCTTCAGGACCCAGGCGCCGGCGGGCGCCCAGACTTTCGTCCGCAACATGTTCGGCATAGGGCCGGACGCGACCGAGGCGGTGGACCACGCGTGGGTGCTAGATGGCCTCATGGTTCCTGCGCTCGTGCTCATTGGCGACGATCCGCTCGGCGCGCCGCGCAGTTTCGAGCGCATGCCGACCCTGGTGAGCGCCCAGGCGATCGCGCGGCTGTCCGAGCATCCCCTGGTCGAGATCGAGCGAGTCCCCGGCGCGGGCCACAACATCCCGCGAGACGCCGGCGCGCAGCTTCACCGCGCGATCGTCCGGTCCTGGCAGGCAGCGTTTCCCGACGGTTCGTAGGCGTCGGCCACCGCGGCCTTGTCACCCTGGCGACGCATCGGCCATACAGCCTGACCACACCTGCAACGCCCTGCAGCCACCGGTAGGTCATGACCGAATCCCTCGCGAAATTCATCGACCTGCCCGTGGTCCACGATCTGCGCGGAAACCTCTGCGTCGCCGAATCCAACCGGGACGTGCCGTTCGCGATCGAGCGGGTCTACTACCTCTACGACGTGCCCAGCCAGTCGGCCCGCGCCGGGCACGCCCACCGGGCGCTCCATCAGATCCTGATCGCCGTTTCGGGCAGTTTCGATGTCCGCCTGCACGATGGCCGGACCGAGGAGCGGGTGACGCTGAACCGACCCAATCGCGGCCTGCATATCGGCCCGATGTTCTGGCGCGACATCGACAACTTCTCGTCCGGCTCCGTCTGTCTCGTGCTCGCCTCCGCCCACTACGACGAAGCGGACTACATCCGCGACTTCGACGACTTCCTGGCCAGCGTCTCGTGAAATTCTTCGACCTCGGCCTCGGCGAGCCGAAGCGGCGGGCCGAGCTGGAAGCCGCCTTCCGGCGGGTGCTCGACAGCGGCTGGATGATCCTCGGTCCCGAGCTCGAAGCGTTCGAATCCGAGTTCGCCGCCTATTGCGGCGTGCCTCACGCCATCGGCGTCGGCAACGGCCTCGACGCCCTCACCCTCGCCCTGCGCGCGGCGGGCGTGGGACCGGGCGACGAGGTGATCGTCCCGGCGCATACGTTCGCGGCGACCTGGATGGCCGTCGACGCGGTCGGCGCGCGCCCCGTGGCCATCGAGTGCGACCCGGCCACCTTTACCGTCGACGCTGCGTCGGTGGGCGCCGCGATCACGCCGCGGACCAAGGCGGTGATCCCGGTCTCCCTCTACGGGCACCCGGTCGACATGGCGCCGATCATGTCGCTGGCCGAGCGCCACGGCCTGTTCGTGCTGGAAGATGCGGCCCAGAGCCATGGCGCCCTGGACCACGGCCGGCGGACGGGCAGCCTGGCGCACGCGACCGCGTTCAGCTTCTATCCGACCAAGAACCTGGGCGCCCTCGGCGACGCCGGCGCCGTGACGACCGCGGACCCGGCGTTGGCGGAGCGTCTCCGGATGCTGCGGAATTATGGATCGCGGGAGAAATACGTTCACGAAGAACCCGGCGTGAACTCCAGACTCGACGAACTCCAGGCCGCGTTCCTGCGGGTCGGCCTGGCGGGTCTTGACGCCGCCACCGAGGCGCGGCGGGAACGGGCCGATCGCTATCGCCGTGGCCTCGAGGGCGTCCCGTCGGTCCGGGTTCCGGGCGAGGCCGAGTGGGCGCGTCACGTCTACCACCTGTACGTGGTCCGCGCGGCCGAACGCGACGACCTCCAGGCCCGGCTCCAGGCCGCGGGCGTTCCCACGCTCATCCACTACCCGAACCCCTGCCACCTCCAGCCGGCGTTCGCGCGTCATGGCTACCGGGCCGGCCAACTGCCCGTAGCCGAGCGCCTGGCCCAAGAAGTCCTGTCTCTTCCCCTGTGGCCCACGATGCCGCTGACCGATATCGACAGGGTCATCGAAGCGGTTCGCAGCGCCTGAGTCGCCGCGACCAAGGGAGAGCTTCTTGCATCTCGACCATCAGACGCCCGAGATCGAGCAGGCCCTGGCCCGCGCCCGCACGCCGGAGCAGCTCGAGGAGGCCCTGCTGCAGATCAGCCGCATGGTGCCAAGCCTCATGGCGCCCGAGGTCCGGGGACACAGGCTGTTCTGCTCAGGTCTCGACAAGGCGGTCTCGGAACTGCCGCGGCGCCTGGGCCTGCACGAGACGCCGCTGACGAAGGGGCAGGACAACGTCGTCATCCTCGCCACCCAGCTCTTCGCGACCGGCGGACACAGCAAAGTCGCGACGGATATCACCCAGATACTTGGCGCCGAGAAGGTGACCATCATCTGCACCGACATCTACAGAAAGATGCGGTACAAGTTCCTGATCAATCACATCAACCCGACGGCGTATCCACTCAAGCGGCGCGCCGACGTGATCCTCAGCGCGCCCACGCTCGTGGAGAAGGTCGTCGAGCTCTACTGCATCCTGTCGGCGATCCGGCCAAGCCGGATCTTCCTGATGAACAACCACATGGACGCGGTCGCCGTGGCCGGCGCCTGGCCGTTCCGGAACGTCGTCGACTATGTGCACCACGCCAACTTCATGCCGGCCATCGGATCGAGCCTGAAGTTCTCGGCGCATGCGGACCTGACCTATCCCTGCCACCTCGCCTGCCGCGACGCCGGGCTGGACCCTGTCTATGCGGCGATGATGGCCAATGCCGAATCCGTCGCCCCCGCCGCCATTGCGGCGGCGGACAAGACCCGGCTGCGGATCGCCACCTGCGGCAGCCAGCACAAGTACCGTCATCCGGCCCGCCATCGGTGGGCGGACTTCGTGGTCGCGGCGCTGTCGGCCGCCGACGCCGAGATCGTGCACATCGGCGCGTACGACGACGACTTCGCGGCCGAGATGGTCGAGGCGCTGACCGCGGCCGGCCTGAACCCCGACCGCTATCGCTTCGTCGGCCGATGCGACAACCTCATGGTCGAACTGGCTCGCCAGCAGGCGGACATCTATCTCGCCAGCTATCCGGAGGGCGGAGGACGCGCCGCCGTCGAGGCGGTCGCGGCCGGACTGCCGCTGATCATCCCCGAGGAGACCGGACATGGGCCCCTGATGGCGGATCACTGGCCCCTGCCGCAGGCGCAGGCGGTCACGACGCCCGAGGAACTGGCGGCGGCCATCCGGGACCGCGATCGGCTCATCGCGGCCGCCAAGGATCCGGCCAACATCGCCAGAGTTCGCGACCTGATGGGCCGGTTCACGAGCTATGTCTCAGGGGTTCCCATACCCGCTGTGGATCCCGACGTCCGCTTCGCGGAGTTCGGCGCCTGAACTCGCCACCTGCTCCTCGAATCGTCTTCATCCTGGCGTATGGGCGGATTAAGAAGCGCGTTCCGCGCGGAACCGGTTCGAATTGATGGCGACGATCTACGTAGGCGGCGCCGGAGGCGCGCCCGCAAACAACTTCATCAGTTCCCTGCGCGCGAGCGACCGCGGCTACGACGTCATCGGCGGATGCTCGAGCCCCACCGACCTGTTCCTGGCCGACGTGTCGCGGGGCCACCTGCTGCCCGGCGCCCGGGCCCCGGGCTATGCCGAGCGCCTGCTCAAGATCCTGCGCGATGAGCGCCCGGACTTCCTGCACGTGCAGCACGACTACGAGGTCCTCGCCATCTCGGAGCTTCGGGACGAGATCCATGCCCTGGGCGTGAAGACCTTTCTCCCGGCGCCGCAGACCGTCCGCGACTGCGTGGACAAGTTCGCGTCCTACGCCATCTGGGAGAAGGCGGGGGTGCCGGTTCCGCGGACAATCCGCGTCGATGACGAGTCCGACCTGGTCAGCGCCTTCGCCGAACTCGGTCCCAGCCTCTGGCTCCGGGCCACGACCGGAGGCGGCGGCCGCGGCGCCGTGCCGACCGACGACATCGATTTCGCGCGGATGTGGATCAGCCGGTTCGACGGCTGGGGCGCGTTCACGGCCGCCGAGCAGCTGACGGCGGACACGGTGACCTGGTCATCGCTCTGGCTGGACGGGGACCTCGTGGTGGCGCAGACCCGTCGTCGGCGAAGCTGGAGCTTCGGGGACCGGACGCTCTCGGGCGTCACCGGCGTCACGGCCGTCGGCGAGACCGACGCCGATCCGAGGGTGGACGAGACCGCCCTCGCGGCCATCCGCGCGATCGACCCCCGTCCGAACGGCATCTTCAGCGTGGACATGACGCTCGATCGGGACGGCTTGCCGCGACCGACCGAAATCAACATCGCGCGCTTCTTCACGACCATCGGCTTCTTCACCGCCGCCGGCCTGAACATGCCCGAGATCTACTGCGAGCTCGGACTGCAGGGCCGCTCGATCTGGACCGGCGCGACGATCAATCCGCTGCCGAAGGGGCTGGTCTGGATCCGCGGCATGGACGTGCCGCCGCAGCTCCACCGGCGAGAGGAACTCGACGAGCTGGTGCGCACAGGAATGCTCAGGAGGGCGCCATGACCACGGAAACCGCGCGCGTGGAACAGTCCGCGACCTGGTACACGACGAAGCAGCTCGACTTCGACCGGCGGCTTGTGGGCTTCCGCTTCCGCGCGATGCTGCCGCACGTCACGGCTCGCCACGTCCTGGAGTTGGGCAGCGGCGACGGGGTCATGACCGCCATGCTCGCGGACCACTTCGAGCATGTGACGGTCGTCGAGGGCTCGCGCCATCTGCTCGACGCGATCCCGGATCGGCCGAACCTGACCAAGGTGCACAGCCTGTTCGAGGAGTTCCAGCCGGGACGCCCGTTCGACGCGATCATCATGGAGCACGTGCTCGAACACGTGGAGGATCCCGTCGGAATCCTGCGCCTCGCGACGCCCTGGCTGGCGCCCGAGGGCGTGATCGTCGTCGGCGTCCCCAATGCGCACTCGTTCCACCGGCTCGCCGCGGTCAAGATGGGCCTGCTGCCGGACGTCCATGCGCTGAACGAACGCGATCACGAGGTGGGCCACCGTCGGGTCTACGACTGGGACAGTCTACGCGCCGACGTCGAGGCCGCGGGTCTGGAGATCGCCTGCATGGAGGGCGTGTTCTTCAAGCCACTCTCCAATGGCCAGATCGACCAGCATTGGTCCGAGGAAATGATCGAAGGCTTCTTCGAACTCGGAAAGGATTTTCCGAGGAACGCGGCGGAGATCACCGCCATCTGCCGCCGACCCTGACGCCTTGGCTGGCGGTCGCGTCATCGTCGATCTGGACGGCACGCTGCTCGATACGCGCCGGCGCCACCACGCCGTCTACTCCGAGGCCGTCGGCGCTCTTGGGCAGGCGCCCCTGCCCCTGCGCGACCTCTGGCGCGCCAAGCGGCGGGGCGTTGGCTGGGACCTCCTGCTGGGCGATCCACGCCAGCTCGGCGCGTTTTTCGAAGTTTGGAAGCGGCGCATCGAGGCGCCCGACATGCTGGCCCTGGACCAGCTTCACCCGGGGGCCGCGCGAGCGCTTCGGCGCCTTCGTGATCATGGCGTGCAGGCCGTGCTGCTGACGGCCCGACGCGACCCGGCCGCGCTGGAGGATCAACTGCGCGACCTCGGCGTTCGCGACAGCCTTTCAGAGGTCGTCGCCGTGGGATCCGGATCAAAGGCGCCGCCCCCTGGTCCGCCGATCCTCCGCTGGATCGGTGACACCGAAGCCGACATCGAGGGCGCCCGCGCCGCCGGCGTTCCCGTGACGGCGGTGACCAACGGCATCCGCACGCCCGGCCTGTTGGCGAAGGCGCATCCTGACGATCTCGCGCCGTCGTTCAGCGCGGCGGTGACGCGGATGCTGTCGCCCCCGGGACCTGGCCCAACCTAACTCTCGGCCACTGTCGCCAGGAACCGCTCGGCGCTCTCCCAGACGACGACCTGCGCTTCGCGGGCCTGCACCTGAGCCCAGTCGATGGACTTGGACCAGACCATGATCACCTCAGCGAAAAGCTCGCCGAGCGCGAAGGCGACGCCCATGTCGTGGGCGTAGCTGTCGCCGAAGATCATGACCCGCCGCGGATCGGGGGCGTCGGGGTTCCGCAGGCCGAAGCTGGCGCCGGTGTTGCGCCCCGGCTCAGGTCCGGCGGACGCGAAGAATGGCGCCTCGCGGGCCTCGAGCAGACCGACGGCTTCTTCCGGAGCGGGATCGAAGAGGTGAACGGTCAGGTCGTGGGCGACGTCACGGACCCGGTACGAGAACCGGATGTCATCCCAGTCGACCTGGAGACCCAGGCGCTCGGCCAGCGCCTCCATCGCAAGGCAGCAGCCCGTCGCTGTCCAATGGGAGTTGTGGCGGAAGAAGACGGCGAGGTCGTGCTTTCGCGCGATGAGGGCATCGGCCGCGTACAGGAGGTTCACCTCCGGGCCCAACCGAGGGATCAACTGCATCAGCGGCCGCTCCGCCCCGCTCACGTCCCCGGCCGGCCATCGCATCTCGGGCAGCACGGCCTGCTTCTCGGGGATCACGAGGTTCCACAGAGTGACGCCCAGGGCCGCGGCGATGGTGGCGCGGGCGCCCAGGACCCGGGTCCAGCTCTCGAACCAAGCGTCCGGAATCTTCAGGTCGCCGCGAAACTGCTGCTCCCAGCGGCTCGCGCCGTCGGCGACGAACAGGCGCCCGTCCTGACCGGTGATCGTCACCTTGTTCGGCGACACGACGCCAGGCCTCAGCCGGCTCACCACATGGCCGGCGCTTTCCGCGTCCAGGGCCAGGTCCTCGGCGAAGATCTCTCGCGCCGTGAGGCGTCTGGCGTCCCGACGGGACGGCGCGAGGGGCTCGTCGCTCACTGGTCGAGGGTCCGGATTTCGAAGCTGATGAAGCGGGCGTAGACGCGTCCGTTCAAGGTTCCGCTCCCAGGGGTTCAGTGTCCCGGTATCCGGCGCCCAGGCCCACGCCGCAAGGGCGGTCGCCTCACCGAGATCACCGGCGCGCTTGATCTCGGACAATCCAAAACGGAGGGGCGTGGGTTAGAGCCTCGGCATGTCCATCGCACCTGTCCTTGCGGGCGACCCGCCTTCGGCGTCGTCCGTCGCTTCCGTCCGCGTGCTGTTCTTCGGGAAGGTGTCCGATCGCCTCGGCCGCGAGCTGACCCTTGGGATTCCGGCCGCCGGCTGCCCGCTGTCGAGGCTCCGCGCCGAACTCTGCGCCCGCCTTCCCGGAGCCGCCGAAGCCCTGGCCGAGCCCGGCGTTCGCGCCGCGGTGGCCCAGCAGATGGTCGTGGGCGACACGGCCTGGGTCCGGCCCGGCGACGAGGTCGCCTTCTTCTCCCCGTTTTCAGGAGGCTGATCATGCAGATCGCCACGACCGACCGGCCCGCCTCGAAGGCCCGGATCGACCCCAACCTGCCCTTCTACCCTTTGCGCATAGCCGTGCTGACCGTGTCGGACACGCGGACGATGGAGACGGATACGTCCGGCGGACTGCTGGCCGATCGCGTGGCGGCCGCGGGGCATGAGTTGGCCGGCCGCGCGATCGTGACCGACGATGTCGAGGCGATCCAGGCCCAGGTGAAGGCCTGGGCGGACAATCCGGCCGTCGACGTGATCGTCGCCACCGGCGGCACGGGATTCGCCCCCCGCGATGTGACGCCCGAGGCGGTGCGACCTCTGTTGCGGCGGGAGATGGATGGCTTCGCGGTCGTTTTCCACCAGGCCAGCTACGGGACGGTCGGCGTCTCGACGCTGCAGTCGCGCGCCCTGGCCGGCCAGATCGGCGACACCTTCGTCTTCTGCGTGCCCGGCTCCACCGGCGCCTGCCGCGACGCCTGGGATCTCGTCCTGGCCGAAGAGTTCGACAGCCGATTCAAGCCCTGTTCCCTCGTCGGCCAAATACCCCGCTACCGCGGCGTCTGCTCCTGACGGCCCGCGCTCTGCCGATGAAGTGACGCCGGCGGCGGGCTTGCGGCCTGCCGCCGGCGTGGCGTCCGGTGTCTCACCGAGCGCGCCGAGACTTCCCCTCCGGCGCGGCTCCCGGGCGCCTTAGTCGAGGAAGTGCTGGAACAGCACTTCGTTCTCGAGCCGCATATGTTCGGTCAGGTCCACGTCCAGCTTGCGGCAGGCCCGGACAAGCGCCTGCCAGGTGTGGCACGCGCCCGGCGGCGCCGCGTGGTCGTGGGTCAGGGCCCTGAGCCGGGCCAGTTGATCCTCCACGTCACGGTGCTCGGCCATCATCCGCCCGATCGGCATACCGATCATCGGCGAGCCGCCGCGCAGCATCATCGGGAACAGGACCAGTTCCTCGCGCTGCTGATGGCCTTCGAGGTCGTCCGCCATGAAAGCCAGGTGATCCGCCAGGCCCCGTGGGCATTCCGCCTCGGCCGCGTGCACAGCCTCGACCTTCCTCGCGAGGCGGATCGCTTCGGGAAATTCCCGCCGATGGGTCTCGTGAAATCGGGTGAGGATGAGCTCTATCAGGCCGGGCACGTCCAGGGACCGGTCGTTGGCCGCCGCCAGCGACAAGGCCTCCGGGTGGCATGGCGCTGCGTGCGCCACGTGGACGTCTTCGAGCATGGCAAATCTCCTTTGCGGCAAGCCTAGGAGACGCGCGTCGGCCCTGCATTGAAGCCGGGCGGGACCGACCTTGATCTTCGACAAGGCGCTGCGCGGCCGCTCCTGCGACCTCTGGCAGGCGAGGAATCGGTCAGCGTTACGCCCCCGATTTCTTCAAGGAGTGACGGCCATGGCGTTCGACAACCCGCTGGCGAGCGAGATCTGGTCCAGCAAGTATCGGTTCCGGACCGACGACGACGCCGGCGACGCGACGATCGAGGCCACCTGGGACCGCGTGGCGACCGCCCTCGCCGAGGCCGAGGCGCCGGAGCGCCGCGCCGAGATGCGGGCGCGGTTCATGGACGCTCTGCGCGACTTCCGCTTCCTGCCCGCCGGCCGGATCCTCGCCGGGGCGGGTACGGCGCGCCGGGTCACGCTGTTCAACTGCTTCGTCATGGGGCGCATCCCCGACGACCTGGGCGGCATCTTCGAGCACGTGCGCGAGGCGGCCGTCACGCTCCAGCAGGGCGGCGGCGTGGGCATGGATTTCTCGTCCATCCGACCGGCCGGCGCGGCGGTCAGAGGTGTCGCCGCCGACGCCTCGGGCCCGCTGAGCTTCATGGACGTCTGGGACTCCATGTGCCGCACCATCCTGTCGGCGGGCCAGCGGCGCGGGGCGATGATGGGATGCCTGCGCATCGATCATCCGGACATCGAGGCGTTCATCGACGCCAAGCGCGAACCGGGCCGGCTCCGGAACTTCAACCTCTCGGTCCTGGTCACCGACGCCTTCATGGCGGCGCTGGAGGCCGGGGCCGACTGGCCGCTGGTGTTCGAGGGCCAGGTCTTCCGCACCGTTCCCGCGGCCGACCTCTGGGGGCGGCTCATGCAGGCGACCTACGACGCGGCCGAGCCGGGCGTGATCTTCATCGACCGCGTCAATGCGAGGAACAACCTCGGCTATTGCGAGACCATCCTGGCCAGCAATCCCTGCGGCGAGCAGATGCTGCCGGCCTACGGCGCCTGCCTGCTGGGCTCCATCAACCTGGCGCGCCTCGTCCCCGAGCCCTTCCAGCGCGACGCCCGGCTGGACGAGGCCGAACTGGCCAAGCTGACGCACACCGCCGTGCGGATGCTGGACAATGTCATCGACCTCTCGCGCTATCCGCTGGAAGCGCAGGAGGCGGAGGCCAAGAGCAAGCGGCGGATCGGCCTGGGGGTCACGGGCCTTGCCGACGCCCTGGTCTTCTGCGGCGTGCCGTACGGCAGCGATCGCGCCGTCGAACTGACCGGACAGTGGCTGTCCGTCATCCAGCGGGAGGCCTATCGCGCCTCGGCCGAGCTGGCCGCCGAGAGGGGTCCGTTCCCGCTCTATGACCCCGCGATCCTCGACCGCCCCAACCTGCTGGCGCTGGACGACGACACGCGGGCGCTGGTGGCGCGCCACGGCCTGCGCAACGGCTGCCTGACCTCCATCGCGCCCACGGGGACGACCTCGCTGCTGGCCGGCAACGTCTCCTCCGGCGTCGAGCCGGTGTTCGCCTACGCCTACACCCGCAAGGTCCGCCAGCCCGATGGCTCCACCCACGAGGAGCCGGTCGAAGACTACGCTCTCGCCGTCTGGAAGCGCCTGCACGGAGAGACGCCGCCGCCGGCCGACGTCTTCGTCAGCGCCCAGACCCTGACACCCGCCGAGCACGTGCGCATGCAGGCCGCCGCCCAGGCCCATGTGGACAGCTCGATCTCCAAGACCATCAACTGCCCGGAGGACATCCCGTTCGAGGCGTTCCAGAACGTCTACCGCGACGGCTATGCCCAGGGCTGCAAGGGCCTGACCACCTACCGACCCAACCCGATCACCGGCTCGGTGCTGTCGGTCGGCCCCTCGCCCGAACCCGAGCCTAAGCTCCTACCCCGTCCAGAGGCCCTGGAGGGCGCCACCTACAAGATCGCGTGGCCCGAGAGCGCCCACGCCGTCTACGTGACCCTCAACGACCTGAACGAGGGGGGCGTGCGGCGGCCGTTCGAGATCTTCATCAACTCCAAGAACATGGAGCACTACGCCTGGACGGTCGGGCTGACCCGGATGATCTCGGCGGTGTTCCGCCGCGGCGGCGACGTGAGCTTCGTGGCCGAGGAGCTGAAGGCGGTGTTCGACCCGCGCGGCGGGGCCTGGCTGGGCGGCCGCTACTTGCCCTCGCTGCTGGCCGCGATCGGCGGCGTCATCGAGCGGCACCTCGGCGCGAGCCCGGCGCCCACGGAACCCGCGGCGCAGGCGCTGCCCACCCGCCCGTTCGCCGGCGTCGCCTGCCCCCGCTGCGGCGGCTTCGACCTGCAGCGAAAGGAAGGCTGCGACACCTGCCTCTCCTGCGGATACTCGAAATGCGGCTAGCCCCTGGTTGATGGCCATCAAGCGACGCGCGACCAAGGTGGCGTAGAAGGCGGGCATGCCTACCGCAGCCGCCCGCCGCGCCTATCAGGGACCGGCCCTGTTCAGCTTCGGCTTCCGGCCGTTCTTCCTGTTCGGCGCCGTCTGGAGCGCGCTCGTGGTCCCGCTCTGGGTCTGGAGCTACCTCGGGAGCGGCGCCCTCGATCGCGATTGGCACGTCCACGAGATGCTGTTCGGCTTCCTGGCGGCGGTCGTGGCCGGCTTCCTCACCACCGCCATCCCGAACTGGACCGGCCGGATGCCGGTGATCGGCGCGCCGCTGGGGGGCCTCGTCGGCCTCTGGGTGGCCGGCCGCCTGGCCATGCTGTTCGAGACCACGCTGGGACTGGCCGCCGCGGCCATCGACTCCCTATTCCTGGTCGCCTTCGCCACGGTTGTCTGGCGCGAGGTGCTCGCCGGGCGGAACTGGCGAAACCTGCCTGTCTGCGGCCTGGTGACCATGCTCGCCGCCGGCAACATCGCCTTCCACCTTGACCCCGCCCTGGCCTATTCGGGCGTCGGCGAGCGGCTGGCCCTCGGGGCGATGATCGTGCTGATCGCGCTCATCGGCGGGCGCATCACGCCCAGCTTCACCCGCAACTGGATGCGCCAGCGCCGCCTGACGCCTGAGCCCGCGGTCGCCTCGCGCCTCGACAATACAGTGCTCGCCATCACCGCCCTCGCCGCCCTCGCCTGGGTGGCCGGACCGCAGGAGCCGCTGACCGGGATCGTGCTGGGCACGGCGGGCTGCGCCAACGTCATCCGCCTTGCGCGCTGGCGCGGCTGGGCGGCCGCGTCCGAACCGCTCGTGTGGATCCTGCACCTGGGGTACGCCTGGCTCGCCACAGGCCTGCTGCTCCTGGGCGCCACGCGCCTCGATCCCACCATCCCCGCCACCGCCGGCGTGCATGCCCTGACGGCGGGCGCCGTGGGCGTCATGACCCTGGCCGTGATGACCCGCGCCAGCCGCGGCCATACGGGCCGCCCGCTCGCCGCCGACAGCGCCACCCTGGCGATCTATGTCGCCGTCAACCTCGCCGCCGCCATCCGCACGGCCGCGCCACTCTGGCCCCAGGCGCAGCCGGCCCTGCTGATGCTCTCGGCGGGCCTGTGGGTCATGGCGTTCGGAGGCTACGCCGTGGCCTACGGCCGCATGCTGCTGCTGCCCCGGCCGGCCGCCGCTTGACGTCCATCAAGCGCCCCCAGGGGCGGCGTCATGGCGCGGAGGCGAGCCGATCCGTACGGTGAACTCATCTGCTCCGAGCGGTCCTGCCTAAAGCGCCTTCCCGCGCCACGGCGTGTCCGCCGCGCCGGCCCACCCGGCAAGGGTCGCGGGGGAAACCCCGCCGCCTCCCGCGCTTGGAAAGGAGCCCGCGTTGGGACGTCTCGTCGACGGCTTCGGCCGCCGTTTCCGCTATCTGCGGCTCTCGCTCACCGAGGTCTGCAACTTCCGCTGCACCTACTGCCTGCCGGACGGCTTCCGGAAGACAGGACCGCTCGACTTCATCTCGCCGCTGGAGGCCGAGCGCGTCGTGCGCGCGTTCGCCGATATGGGCGTGGGGAAGGTCCGGCTGACCGGCGGCGAGCCCAGCGTCCGCCGCGACCTGACGCACATCATCGCGCGGACCAGCGCCGTGCCCGGCGTGGACAAGGTCTGCATCACCACGAATGGCTGGAACCTCCAACGCCAGATCGACGGGTGGCATGAGGCGGGCCTCACCAACCTGAACGTCAGCATCGACTCGCTCGACCCGGAGGGCTTCCGCCGGATCACCGGTCATGATCGGCTGGGCTCGGTGATCGCAGGTCTCGACCGCGCGCTGGAGCGCGGCATGCCGGCGGTGAAGGTCAACGGCGTGCTGCTGCGCGACACCGCCGCGTCCGGGTTCGACGCCTTCGCCGAGTTCGTCCGCGAGCGGCCGGTGGCGGTGCGGTTCATCGAGCTGATGCGGACCGGCGACAATGCCGAGTTCTTCGCCGACCAGCACGTGCCCGGCGCCGTGCTCACCGACTGGTTGGCGACCCGGGGATGGACCCGGCGCGAGCGGGAGCTGGACGACGGACCGGCCGTGGAGTTCGTGCATCCGGACTACGCCGGCCGTATCGGCCTCATCGCGCCCTACGCGCCCGGCTTCTGCGACAGCTGCAACCGGCTACGGGTGACCGCGCGCGGCCAGCTCCGCCTTTGCCTGTTCGGCGAGCTGGGCGTGAACCTGAAGGACCTGCTGGAGAAGGACGAGCCGGAGGCGCTGCGCGCCCGGATCGTGGCCGCGCTCGCGGGAAAGCCGGCCGGTCACCGCCTGCACGAGGCCAACAGCGGCGACACCCGCCAGCTTGCCCAGTTCGGAGGCTGAGGGTCAGGCCACCTTGGAGGAGGCGGGGCGCGGCCAGCGTTCGCGTTGCGCCTTGCCCGTCGGGCCGCCGCTCACCGGCTGGTGGTTGTCGATCAGCGGATCCGGCTTGGCGAGACGCTCGAGCACCACCGGACGGGCAATGGTCACCTGCGGCCCATTCACCTCCACCCCGTAGTCGGCAAGGGTCGCGAAGGCGCGCGAGAGGTTCTCGGGTGTCATGCCCAGGAGCGAGGCCAGCACCCGCTTTTCATGCGGCAGGGTGAAGGTTGGATCCCCGCCAAGCCGGAGCCGCTGGGTGATGAGGTAGTTGGCCAGCCGCTCGAGGCCGCCGCGCAGCTTCTGGTTCTTCAGGGTGCGTACGAGGCCGCGGTAGCAGCCGGCAAGCTCCTGGGCGACGGCGATACCGAACGAGGCGTCCTCACGCATCGCGCGGCGGATCGCCTCGCCCGACAGCATGAGGATGTCGGACCGCTCGATCGTCCGGGCGCTCATCAGCCCGTCGGCGTCCAGCACCACGGCCGCGAGGATGAAGGTGGAGACCGGCCGGAGGACGGAGAGCGTGGTCTCCTTGTCGTTCCAGGTGCCCTCGAGTTCCACGAGGCCATCCAGCAGCACGTAGAGGAAATCGACCTGGTCGCCCTCGAGCAGCAGGGTGGTGCCGGCGGGGAAGCGCTGCAGGAAGGCGCCTCCCGTGACGTTGCGAAACGTCTCGTCCGAACACTCGGCGAACAGCGGCAGCGCCCGAACCCGCTCCAGTTCAGTGTCTCGCATCGGCATCCGGCGGGACCCTCCCAATCTGGCCAACTCGTGGTGTGTGCCCCGACCGACCGCATCCATCCTTGATTTTCGTCAATCAGGCCCGCTGCGGGTGGATTTCCCACTTGCTTTTCATCAAGCCGCGAAATGACGTCGATCTATTATCAATCGTTACTTGAGCAAGCTTGACTTGAACAAATGACATTTCAGAGTCAATTCTTGCACTTGCCGACCAATCGATTGATGTCGGTCAAATCTAGTGACGCGTCTCTGCTGCAAACGAACCAGCGACAGCGGGGGCAAAGGGCCCTCGCAGGACTTCGAGGGTCATCGTGACCGCCAAAGCCGCACCATCCCCGCCAGGCGCCGGCATTGCGCTCGGCATGAGCACCTTCGCCTTCACCGCGTGCTTTGCGGTGTGGACGATCTTCTCGATCATCGGCGTGCAGATCAAACAGGAGCTGGGGCTCAGCGAGTTCCAGTTCGGACTGCTGGTCGGCACCCCGATCCTGACGGGCTCGCTGATCCGGGTGGTCCTGGGGGTCTGGACCGACCAGTACGGTGGCCGCCTGGTGAACCTGGTGGTCATGCTGTCGGCTGCGGCTGCGACCTATGCCTTGTCCTATGCCGAGACCTACCTCCAGTTCCTGATCGCCGCCCTGGGCGTCGGTATCGCCGGCGGCTCGTTCGCGGTCGGCGTCGCCTACGTCTCGAAGTTCTTCCCGAAGGAGAGGCAGGGCACCGCGCTCGGCATCTTCGGCGCGGGGAACGTCGGCTCGGCGGTCACCAAGTTCGGCGCGCCGTTCGTGATGGTGGCGTTCGGCTGGGAGACAGTCGCCCAGGTCTGGGCCGGTCTGCTGGCGCTCATCGCCGTGATCAGTTTCCTGGTCACCCGGGACGATCCTGACCTCATCCGCCGGCGCGCAACGGGGGAGAAGGCCGAGGCCACGTGGCTCCAGCTCTCGCCGCTGAAGAAGCTGCAGGTCTGGCGCTTCTCGCTCTACTACTTCTTCGTCTTCGGAGCCTTCGTGGCGCTGGCGCTCTGGCTGCCGCGCTACCTGGTCGGGGTCTACGGCCTCGACATCAAGACCGCCGGCATGATCGCCGCAGCCTACTCGATCCCCGGCTCGCTGTTCCGCGTGTTCGGCGGCTGGCTGTCGGACAAGATCGGCGCGCGGAAGGTCATGTACGTCACCTTCAGCGTCAGCCTGGTCTGCACCTTCCTGCTCTCGTACCCGGCCACCAGCTACGTGGTCGACGGCATCCGCGGACCAATCGAGTTCCGCCTGGCCACCGACCTCGTCACCTTCACCGTCATCGCCTTCGTCCTCGGGTTCGCCATGAGCCTCGGCAAGGCGGCGGTGTTCAAGCACATCCCCGTCTACTACCCGGCCCACATCGGCTCGGTCGGCGGCCTGGTCGGCATGA
Organism: Phenylobacterium kunshanense; assembly: GCF_003254525.1. GTDB lineage: Bacteria > Pseudomonadota > Alphaproteobacteria > Caulobacterales > Caulobacteraceae > Phenylobacterium > Phenylobacterium kunshanense. The sequence continues at coordinate 82,888 of NZ_QFYS01000003.1, read as the reverse complement.
TCGGCGGCCTGGGCGGCTTCATCCTGCCCATCGCCTTCGGCGCCCTGAACGACCTGACCGGCGTCTGGACCAGCTGCTTCATGCTGCTGTTCGTCCTCGTCGCGACCGCGCTTGCCTGGATGCACTTCGCGATCCGCCGGATGGAGCGCCGCGCCGCGCCGCAGCTCGGGACCCTGCCCGAGCTGCCGGAGATGGCCGGCATGCCGACGCAACCCAACCCGCCGCAACCTGCGCGCCCCGCCGTCGGCGGCGGCTTGCAGCCGGCCGAATGACAAGAGGCACGACTCAGATGTCCGCAGAACGGTCCGGCCGCCACGTCCTCACCGACTGGCGCCCCGAGGATCCCGGGTTCTGGCAGGCCAGCGGCAAGCGCGTGGCCACCCGCAACCTCTGGATCAGCGTCCCCAACCTGACCCTGGCCTTCGCCATCTGGATGGTGTGGTCGATGGTCGTGGCGAAGCTGAAGCTGATCGGCTTCAAGTTCACCACCGAGCAGCTCTTCTGGCTGACGGCCCTGCCCGCGCTGTCCGGCGCGACGCTGCGGATCTTCTACAGCTTCCTGGTGCCGATCCTGGGCGGGCGGCTCTGGACCCTGGTCTCGACGCTGTCGCTGCTGATCCCGGCCATCGGCATCGGCATCGCCGTCCAGAACCCCGCCACGCCCTACTGGGTGTTCGTGGCCCTGGCCCTGGCCTGCGGCCTCGGCGGAGGGAACTTCGCCTCGTCGATGTCGAACATCTCGTTCTTCTATCCGAAGGCCGAGAAGGGCAACGCGCTGGCGGTCAACGCCGGCTTCGGGAACCTGGGTGTCAGCCTGATGCAGTTCCTGGTGCCGGTCGTCATCACCCTGGGCGCGTTCGCCCCGGTGGTCGGCGCGCCGCAGATCGCCGTCGAGAAGGGCGTCGAGAGCCAGGTCTGGCTGCAGAACGCCGGCTTCGTCTGGGTCCCGTTCATCGTCGCCGCGGCGGTCGCCGCGTGGGTCGGCATGAACGATATCGCCTCGGCCAAGGCCTCCTTCGCGGCCCAGTCCGTGGTCTTCAAGCGCACCCACAACTGGGTCATGTGCTACCTCTACCTCGGCACATTCGGCTCGTTCATCGGCTTCTCGGCGGCCTTCCCGCTGCTGACCAAGACGCTGTTCCCGGACGTGAACGCCCTGCAGTTCGCCTTCCTGGGGCCGTTGGTGGGGGCCGCCTCGCGCGCGCTGACTGGCTGGGTCTCGGACAAGTTCGGCGGCGAGTACGTCACCACCTGGGTGTTCCTGGCCATGTCGCTGGGCGTGGGCGCGGTGCTCTACAGCGTCGGCGCCACCGGCGCGGCGCCGTCCTTCGCCTTCTTCTTCGCCGCCTTCATCTGGCTGTTCTTCTGGACGGGCGTCGGCAACGCCTCGACCTTCCAGATGATCCCCGCGATCATGCGCTCGGACATGCCGCGGCTGATGCCGGCGGCCGATCCGGCCACCCGCCTCAAGGCCGCCGAGATGGAATCGGCCGCCATCGTCGGCTTCTCGTCGGCCATCGGCGCCTTCGGCGGCTTCTTCATCCCCAAGGCGTTCGGGGACTCCCTGAAGGCCACCGGCGGCCCTGAGACCGCCCTCCTCGTCTTCCTCGGCTTCTACCTGAGCTGCGTCGTCGTGAACTGGGCCTTCTACGCCCGGCGGAACTCGATGCTCCACGCGCCCCAGCAGCCCGCGATCAAGGTCCCCGCATAATGAGCCACACCCTCGACCGCCTCGCGTTCTTCACGCGCAAGACCGAGCTGTTCTCCAACGGCCACGGTGTCACCAACGACGAGGACCGCGCCTGGGAGGAGGCCTATAGGTCCCGCTGGCGCCACGACAAGATCGTGCGCTCCACCCACGGTGTGAACTGCACCGGCTCGTGCTCCTGGAAGATCTACGTCAAGGGCGGGATCGTCACCTGGGAGACCCAGCAGACCGACTATCCGCGCACCCGGCCCGAACTGCCCAACCATGAGCCGCGCGGCTGCGCCCGGGGCGCCAGCTATAGCTGGTACCTCTACTCGGCCAATCGGGTGAAATACCCGCTGGTCCGCTCCCGCCTGCTGAAGCTGTGGCGCGAGGCGCGGGCCAGCCGCTCGCCGGTGGCCGCCTGGGCCTCGATCCAGAACGATCCGGCGAAGCGCAAGTCCTACACCTCGATGCGCGGGTCGGGTGGTTTCGTCCGCGCGACGTGGGACGAGGTCACCGAGATCGTCGCCGCGGCCAACGCCTACACCGTGAAGCAGTGGGGCCCCGACCGGGTGTTCGGCTTCTCGCCGATCCCCGCCATGTCGATGGTCTCGTACGCCGCCGGCGCACGTTACCTGCAGCTGCTCGGCGGCGTCTGCGGCTCGTTCTACGACTGGTACTGCGACCTGCCCCCGGCTTCCCCCCAGACCTGGGGCGAGCAGACCGACGTGGCCGAGAGCGCCGACTGGTACAATTCGGGCTTCCTGATGCTGTGGGGCTCCAACGTCCCCCAGACCCGCACGCCCGACGCCCACTTCTACACCGAGGCCCGCTACCGCGGCGCCAAGTCGGTGGTGATCTGCCCCGACTACTCCGAGGCCTCGAAGTTCTCGGACCTGTGGCTGCCCGTGAAGCAGGGCACGGACGCGGCGCTGGCCATGGCGTTCGGCCACGTGATCCTCAAGGAATTCCACGTCGACCGGCAGGTCCCCTACTTCCGCGACTACGTCCGCAAGTATTCGGACCTGCCCATGCTGGTCCGGCTGGTCCCGCAGGAGGGCGGCTACGTTTCCGAGCGCCTGCTGCGCGCCTCGGACTTCGTCGGCGACCTCGACCAGGCGAACAATCCGGAATGGAAGACCGTCTCCGTTGACGACGCGACAGGCCAGATCGTCGTGCCCAACGGCTCCATCGGCTTCCGCTGGGGCGAGGACGGGAAGTGGAACCTGGAGGAGAAGGACGCGGCCGGTCAGGACACGGTCCTGCGCCTGGGCCTGAAGGGCGTCCACGATGAGGTGGCCGGGGTCCGCTTCCCCTACTTCGCCAATACGGCGTCGAACGGTTTCGCCTCGACCGAGCACCCGGACGTCCTGGTCCGCAACGTGCCGGTCAAGCGCCTGCAGCTGAAGGACGGCGAGACCCTAGTCGCCTCGGTCTACGACCTGTTCCTCGCCAACTACGGCGTCGACCAGGGCTTCGGCGGCGAGCACATGCCCGACAGCTTCGAGAGCCTGGAGCCCTATTCGCCGGGCTGGGCCGAGGCGATCACAACGGTGCCTGCCGAGCAGATCATCGCCGTGGCCCGCGGCTTCGCCACCAATGCCGAAAAGACCAACGGCAGGTCGATGGTGATCATCGGCGCGGCGATGAACCACTGGTTCCACATGGACATGAACTACCGCGGCGTCATCAACATGCTGGTGATGTGCGGGTGCGTCGGCCAGTCGGGCGGCGGCTGGAGCCACTACGTCGGGCAGGAGAAGCTGCGCCCGCAGACCGGCTGGGCCCCCCTGGCCTTCGCCCTCGACTGGGCGCGGCCGCCGCGGCAGCAGAACTCCACCTCGTTCTTCTATGCCCACACCGACCAGTTCCGGTACGAGACGGTCAGCGCCTCCGAGATCCTGTCGCCGACGGCGCCGCAGGGGCCGTGGGACGCCTCGCTGATCGACTTCAACGCCCGCGCCGAGCGCATGGGCTGGCTGCCGTCGGCCCCGGCCCTGAAGACCAACCCGCTGGACGTCGCCCGCGCGGCGGACGCGGAAGGCGTCGATCCCAAGGTCTATGCCGTGCGCGAGCTGAAGGCCAAGAGCCTCGAGCTCTCCTGCATGGACCCGGACGACCCGGCCAATTGGCCGCGCAACATGTTCGTCTGGCGCTCGAACCTGCTGGGCTCGTCGGGCAAGGGCCACGAGTACTTCCTGAAGCACCTGCTGGGCGCCGCCCACGGCGTGCAGGGCAAGGACCTCGGCGAGGACGGCCGGCAGAAGCCGCGGGACGTGGCCTGGCATGACCAGGCGCCGGAAGGAAAGCTGGACCTGCTGGTCACCCTCGACTTCCGGATGTCGACCACGGCGGTCTACTCCGACATCGTCCTGCCGACGGCCACCTGGTACGAGAAGAACGACCTCAACACCTCCGACATGCACCCCTTCATCCACCCGCTCAGCGCGGCCGTGGACCCGGCGTGGGAGTCGAAGTCGGACTGGGAGATCTTCAAGGCCATCGCCCGGAAGTTCTCGGACGTGGCGCCCGAGGTGCTGGGCGTCGAGAAGGACGTCGTACTAACCCCGATCCAGCACGACAGCGCCGCCGAGCTGGCCCAGCCCTTCGACGTGAAGGACTGGTACCTCGGCGAATGCGAGGCGATCCCGGGCAAGACCATGCCCCAGATCACCGTGGTCGAGCGGGACTACCCCAACCTCTACAAGCGCTTCACTTCCCTCGGCCCGCTGATGACCAAGGTCGGCAACGGCGGCAAGGGCCTGGCCTGGAACACCGAGCACGAGGTCGCCCTGCTGGGCGCCCTGAACGGCGAGGTCACCGAGCCGGGCGCGACCCAGGGTCTGCCCCGGATCGAGACCGACATCGACGCCTGCGAGACGGTGCTGATGCTGGCGCCGGAGACCAATGGCGAGGTCGCGGTCAAGGCCTGGGCGGCGCTGGAGAAGCAGACGGGGCGCGAGCACACGCACCTGGCGATCCCCAAGGAGGACGAGAAGATCCGCTTCCGGGACCTGCTCGCCCAGCCGCGGAAGATCATCTCCTCGCCGATCTGGTCGGGGCTGGAGAGCGAGAAGGTCTGCTACAACGCCGGCTACACCAACGTCCACGAGCTGATCCCGTGGCGGACCCTCACCGGCCGCCAGCAGCTCTACCAGGACCACCTGTGGATGCGGGCGTTCGGCGAAGCGCTGTGCGTCTACAAGCCGCCGATCGACCTCAAGACGACCCACGTCCAGGGCCAGAAGCCCAACGGCGAGAAGGAGATCGTCCTCAACTTCATCACCCCGCACCAGAAGTGGGGCATCCACTCCACCTACTCCGACAACCTCCTGATGCTGACGCTGAACCGCGGCGGCCCGGTGGTGTGGATTTCCGAGGACGACGCCCGCGCCGCGGGGATCGAGGACAACGACTGGATCGAGGTCTTCAACGCCAACGGTGCGCTCACCGCCCGCGCGGTGGTGTCCCAGCGCATCCGGCCGGGCACCACCTTCATGTACCACGCGCAGGAAAAGATCGTGAACACGCCCGGATCCGAGATCACCGGCCAGCGGGGTGGGATCCACAACTCGGTCACCCGCGCGGTGCTCAAGCCCACGCACATGATCGGCGGCTACGCCCAGCTCGCCTACGGCTTCAACTACTACGGAACCGTGGGCTCGAACCGGGACGAGTTCGTCGTCCTCCGCAAGATGAAGAAGGTCGATTGGCTCGAGCAGCCGCGTTCGACCGTGGAGCCCGCATAATGAAAGTCCGCGCCCAGATCGGCATGGTGCTGAACCTCGACAAGTGCATCGGGTGTCACACCTGCTCCGTGACCTGCAAGAACGTGTGGACCAACCGCCAGGGCGTCGAATACGCCTGGTTCAACAACGTCGAGACCAAGCCCGGCGTCGGCTATCCCAAGGAGTGGGAGAACCAGAAGCGCTGGAACGGCGGCTGGGTCCGCAAGCCCAACGGCAAGATCGAGCCCAAGATGGGGGCCAAGTGGCGGATCCTCGCCAAGATCTTCGCGAACCCCGACCTGCCCGAGATCGACGACTACTACGAGCCTTTCGACTTCGACTACGGCCACCTGCAGACCGCGCCGGAGATGAAGGCGTTCCCCACCGCCCGGCCGCGCTCCAAGATCAGCGGGGAGCGGATGGAGAAGATCGAGTGGGGGCCGAACTGGGAGGAGATCCTGGGCGGCGAGTTCGCCAAACGGCGGGCCGACTACAACTTCGAGGGCGTCGAGGCCGACATCTACGGCCAGTTCGAGAACACCTTCATGATGTACCTGCCGAGGCTGTGCGAGCACTGCCTCAACCCCGCGTGCGTGGCCGCCTGCCCGTCGGGCGCGATCTACAAGCGCGAGGAGGACGGCATCGTCCTGATCGACCAGGACAAGTGCCGCGGCTGGCGGATGTGCGTCTCGGCCTGCCCCTACAAGAAGATCTACTACAACTGGGAGAGCGGTAAGTCCGAGAAGTGCACTTTCTGCTTCCCGCGCATCGAGGTGGGCCAGCCGACGGTCTGCTCCGAGACCTGCGTGGGCCGGATCCGCTACCTCGGCGTCCTGCTCTATGACGCCGACCGGATCGAGGCGGCGGCCGCCGAGCCCGACGAGAAGAACCTCTACCAGGCCCAGCTCGACGTCTTCCTCGACCCCTTCGACCCGAAGGTGATCGCTCAGGCCCGCGCCGACGGCGTGCCGGAGGCCTGGCTCGAGGCGGCGCGTCACAGCCCCGTCTACAAGATGGCCATCGACTGGAAGGTCGCCTTCCCGCTGCACCCGGAATACCGGACCCTGCCGATGGTCTGGTACGTGCCGCCGCTGTCGCCGATCCAGTCGGCCGCCTCGGCCGGCGCGCTGGAGATGGACGGCGAGATGCCCGACGTGAAGTCGCTGCGCATCCCGGTGAAGTACCTCGCCAACCTGCTCACGGCCGGCAACGAGCCGCCCGTCGTCCAGGCGCTGGAGCGGATGCTGGCCATGCGCAGCTACATGCGGGCCAAGACCGTGGACGGGCGCATCGACCACCGCATCTGCGAGCGCGTCGGGCTCTCCGCCGCGCAGGTCGACGACATGTACCGGTACATGGCCATCGCCAACTACGAGGACCGCTTCGTCATCCCGACGACGCACCGCGAGGTGGTCGAGGACGCCTACGACATGCGCGGCTCCTGCGGCTTCACCTTCGGCAACGGCTGCTCCGGCGGCCGCACGGAACTGGGCCTGTTCGGTCCCAAGAAGCGCTCGCGCGCCGACACCCCGATGGAGGCGTAAGACCATGTCGCTCAGCTACCGGGCGCTCGCCCTCTTGCTCACCTATCCGACCGAGGCCACCCGCGCGCTGCTGCCCGCCGCCGCGGCCGTGCTGGAGGATGACGCGCGCATTCCAGCGCCGATCCGCCGCTCGCTGGTCAAGCTGGCCGAGGACATCGGCGCCGCCGACCTCTACGAGACCCAGGAACGCTATGTCTGGCTCTTCGACCGGACGCGGTCCCTGTCCCTGAACCTCTACGAGCACGTCCACGGCGAAAGCCGCGACCGCGGCCAGGCCATGGTGGCCCTGCTGGAGCTCTATCGCTCCAAGGGCCTGGAGCTGTCGGCCAACGAGCTGCCGGACCACCTGCCGGTGTTCCTGGAGTTCCTGTCGACCCTGCCCGACGACGAGGCCGCCTCCCTGCTCGGCGAAGGCGCGCACGTGCTCCACGCCATCGGCGAGCGGCTGCACAAGCGCCAGAGTCCCTACCGGGCCGTGTTCGGCGCCCTCACCGCGCTGGCCGTCGATGCGGCCGACGCCGAGGCCCTGGCCTCGCTGATGGCCGAACCCGACGACAACCCCGACGACCTCGAGGCCATGGACAAGCTGTGGGCCGAGACCGCCGTCTCCTTCGGGCCGTCCGACGTGGGCTGCCCCAAGGCCGAGGCCCTCGTCACGGCCATGAACGCCAACCCGCGACCCGCGCGCCCCCGCGCCGGCGCGACCGCCTGAGGAACGCTGCCATGGACCTCAACCAGATCGTCTTCGGCGTCTATCCCTACATCGCCCTCGCCACCCTGGCCCTGGGCTCGGTGATCCGCTTCGACCGCGAGCCCTACACCTGGCGCACCGGCTCGTCCCAGCTCCTGCGGCGCAAGCAGCTCATGGCCGGCTCGGTGCTTTTCCACCTGGGCGTGCTAATGATCTTCGCCGGCCACTTCGTCGGCCTGCTGACGCCGATCGCCGTATGGGACGCGCTGGGCGTCAGCCACGGGGCCAAGCAGATGCTGGCCATCGTCGCCGGCGGGATCGCGGGCGTGTTCGCCCTGGCCGGCGGCGCGCTCCTGTTGCACCGGCGCCTGTTCGACCCGCGCATCCGCGCGAACTCCAGCTTCGGCGACACCGCGATCCTGATCATCCTGGTGACCCAGCTCATCCTGGGCCTCGCCACCATCCCGGTCTCGCTGCAGCACCGCGACGGCGAGGAAATGGTCAAGTTCATGAACTGGGCGCAGGGGATCTTCACCTTCCGCGCCGGCGCCGCGGACTACGTCGCCGACGTGCCCTGGGTATTCAAGGCGCATCTGGCGCTGGGCCTGACCATCCTGCTGGTGTTCCCCTTCACCCGCCTCGTCCACATGCTCTCCGCGCCGGTCTGGTATCTGAACCGCCGGGGCTGGCAGCTCGTGCGCACCCGGCGCGTCCTGCCCCGCCGGCCGGAGCCTGCCGCGCCGGTCTACCCCAACACGCCCGCCGTCCGGCCCAGCACGCCGGCCCAGCAGCTCAAGGCGGCGGAATAGCCATGCGCACAGTCGTCTTCGACGGGGTGGAAGTCCCCGAAGCGCTCCTCGCCCGCGAGGTGCAGAACCATCCGGGCGCCTCGGCCGCCGACGCCCGCGCCGCGGCCGGCCACGCCCTGGCGATCCGCGCGCTCCTGCTCAACCGCGCCCTGGAACTGGGTCTCGAGCCCCAGCCCGAGATCGACGATCAGGGGCGGGAGGAGACCGCCGAGGAGGCCCTCGTCCGCGCCGTGCTGGACGTGGAGGTCGAGGTCCGCACGCCCACCGAGGCCGAGTGCCGCCGGGTCTATGACGCCGAGCGTGCGCGCTTCCGCACACCGCCGTTGATCGAGGCCTCGCACATTCTCATCGAGCCGCGCGGCGACAGCCAGACGGACGTCGCCACGGCCCGGGCAGCGGCTCTCTGTCTCGCCGAAACCCTGGCGTCCGGGACCTGCACCTTCGGCGAGCTCGCCAAGGACCACTCCGACTGTTCCTCGGGCGCCGTCGGCGGCTCCCTGGGCCAGCTTCGCCCCGGGGATCTCGTTCCCGAGGTGGAGGCCGTCCTGGCCGCCCTCCAGCCGGGCGAGATCTCGGAGCCCATGCAGTCCCGCTTCGGCTGGCACCTCCTGCGCCTCGACCGCCGCGTCGAGGGCCGCGAGCTGCCGTTCGAGATGGTCGAGGCCCGCATCGCCCTGCACCTCGAGAGCCGCGCCTGGACGGCCGCCGCCGCCCACTACGTGGCCGACCTCGCCGCCGACGCCCGCAGCCGAGGCGTCGCCCTGACCCTCACCGAGGAGGGCGGCGTACGCGAGGGCTCGGCCACCCTCGGCGACTTTCTCAGCGACGCCGGGGCCGCGCGCCGTCTCCAGCCCTGGCTGGAAGCCGTCGATCCTGCCCTGCACCAGCGCCTGACCGCGGCGGCCGAGGCGGCGGGCGAGCCGGTGGCCGACTTCGTCCAGGCCGCCATGGCCGACTTCGTGACCGAAGCCGACGACGAGCGGTGGACCAACCTGATCTCCGCCGCCCGCGACGCCGAAGACCCGGCGCTGGCCTGTCTCGCCGCCGTCCTGCGCTCGAAGCTGGTCCCGGCCAAGCAGACCTTCACCCTCATCCGTAGAGTTTCAGCGTGAGCTCACTTCGCCAGCGCCTGGCCTGTGGCGCCTTCCTCTCGGTCCTCGCCGCGCCGGCGGCCGCGCTGGCCCAGGCCCTGCCCGGCGACATCATCCTCGACATGCGCCTGCGCTACGAGACCGTCGACCAGGACGGCTTCGGCGAGGACGCCCAGGCCCTCACCCTGCGCACCCGCTTCGGCTACGAGACCCCGGCCTGGCACGGCTTCAAGGCGCTGGTGGAAGGCGAGAACGTCACCGCCCTGGTCGACGACTACAACAGCTCTACCAACGGCAAGGCCCGCTACCCCCTGGTGACCGATCCGGAGGACACCGAACTCAACCGCGCCCAGGTCTCCTGGACCGGCAAGCAGGGCGAGGCGGTCGTCGGCCGCCAGCGCCTGGTCCTCGGCAATGCGCGGTTCGTCGGCAACGTGGGCTTCCGCCAGAACGAGCAGACGATGGACGCGGCCAAGGCCGTTTTCCGTCCCTCCAAGGACCTGGCCGTCACCTATGCCTACGTCGACCGCGTGCACCGCATCTTCGGCGACGACCATCCGCAGGGTGAGTGGGACAGCGATACGCATCTCGTGCAGGCCGACCTGAAGACGCCGGCGGGCCAGCTCACCGGCTACGGCTACTTCATGGCGTTCGAGAACGCGCCGACCCAGTCCAACGCCACGTGGGGGGTGCGCTTCACCGGCGCAAAGCCGCTGCGCCCCGGCCTGTCGCTGACCTACGAGGCCGAGTACGCCCAACAGGTCGACTATCGGAACAGCCCCCGCGATTTCGACCTGGGCTATCTGGCCATGAGCGCCGGGCTGAAAGGGCCGCGGCACTGGGCGAGCCTCAATGTCGAGCGGCTGGACGGCGACGGCCGGCGCGGCTTTGCGACCCCGCTGGCGACGATGCACGCTTTCCAGGGCTGGGCTGACGTCTTCCTGAACACGCCGGCCGCCGGTGTCCGCGACATCAACCTCAAGGCCGGCACGACCATGAAGCTGGGACCGGGCGGCAAGCCGCTCCGCCTGATGGCCGTCGCCCACGAATTCACCGACGACGACGGCTCACGCCGCTATGGCCGCGAACTGGACCTGCTGGTCGCCGCGCCGATCACCAGCATGGTGACCGCCGAGGCCAAGGCCGCCCTGTTCGACGGCGCCCGCCCCGGCTTTGCCGACCGCACCAAGGTCTGGTTGACGCTGGAGCTCAAGTACTGACCCGAGGGCCATAGGAGGCCCGCCATGGCCGAACCCCGCACCACCGAAATCGAGGACATGCCGACCGAGCTCATGACCGAGCCGCTCGACTGGTTCTTTGCGGAACACTACCGGCACCGGCAGTTCTGCCGGCTGGTGAACGAGGTGGCGCTGGCGCATGTCTTCGACGGCGAGCGGGTGAGCCTGCTGGTCAACTTCCTGCGCTACGATCTTCCGCTCCACATCATCGACGAGGAGCAGGACCTGTTCCCCCTGCTGCGCCGGCGCGCCCTGCCGGAGGACGATGTCGAGAACGTGCTCGGCCTGCTGTCGGCGGAGCACAAGGCCGACGCCATCCAGGCCGCCGAGGTGCGCCGCATTCTCGAGGCGTCGCTCGAGCAGCAGACCGCGCCTGGCATGGAGCCCGCCGCGCGCAAGGCGCTGCAGGCGTTCGCCGCCCAGGAGCTCCGCCACCTCGCGCTCGAGAATGCGGTGGTGCTGCCGATCGCGCGCCTGCGCCTGACCGCCAAGGATCTCACCGGCATGAGCCGGCGCCTCGCCGCCCGCCGCGGCCTGGTGCTTGAGACGGCGACGGCATGATCGACGATCTGCTGGACAACAACATCCGGTGGGCGGCCTCGCGGGCGCGCGTCGATCCGGAATACTTCCGGCGGCTCGCCAGCCAGCAGTCGCCCGAGTACCTTTGGATCGGCTGTTCCGACAGCCGCGTGCCGGCCAACGAGATCGTCGGCCTCGACCCGGGCGAACTGTTCGTCCACCGCAATGTGGCGAACCTCGCGCCGCCTCAGGACGCCAACTTCCTGTCGGTGCTGCAGTTCGCGGTGGAGGTGCTGAAGGTCCGCCACGTCATCGTTTGCGGCCACTATGGCTGCGGCGGGGTCAGGGCCGCCCTGTCAGGCGCACGCCTCGGCCTCATCGACCACTGGCTGCAGCCTGTGCGCACGCTGTGCTGCCAGCATGCGGAGTCCCTGGACACGATCGCCGACTTCGACGCGCGGGTGAACGAGGTCTGCGAGCGGAATGTGCGGGCTCAGGTGACCAGCGTGGCCCAGAACCCCTTTGTCCGCGACGCCTGGCGCCGGGGGCAGTCCCTGGCGATCCACGGCTGGATCTACTCCATAGAGGACGGCCTGTTGAGGGATCTGGAGACCAGCGTCACCTCGCCGGCCGCCGCCGACGCCCTCCTGATGGAACGGCCGGTTCATCGCCCGGCGCCGCCGCCCCGCTACAAGGGCCGGCCGGGGCCCCGCCGCCGGTAGAGGGCAGCCGTCGCGCCAGGCCCGACAGCGCTCGCATATCCCCCAAAAGGAACGGCCCCGCAGGTTGAGGCGGGGCCGAGTGGGAGGGGGCATATGTCAACAGACCGTGGTTCACCTCCTTTGGGTGCTACAGCCTCCCCAGCACCTGGGGAGTCGTCCGCCTGAAGAGCCGTCCCGAGGGGATAGGCGCGGGCGCGTCTCAACGGACGCAGACATCCTGGCCCCGGCCGACCCGGGGGAGAATGATGGCCGCCGGACCGTGGCTTGACCGTGGTCAACCCCGCGGCGGCGGCGTCTGTGGCGGATCAGCGAAGGGTGAGAAGGTAGGCGACCACCTCCCGCCGCGTCTCGGGATCGCGGATGCCCGCGAAGGGCATGCGGGTCCCGGGAACCGCCTTCTGCGGAGAGGTCAGCCAACGGTCGAGCGTGGCTTCGTTCCAGGTCAGCCCGGACGCCTTCAGCGCGTCGCTATAGCTGAAGTCGGCCAGAGAGCCGGCCTTGCGCCCGGCGACACCGGCCAGGCTGGGCCCGAAGATGTGCTTGCCGGGCTCCGTGGCGTGGCACGCCCGGCACTGGGCGAACGTGGACGGAGGCTCGGCGGCCGCACCGTGGCCCGGGATCGTCAGGGCGATCAGGGCGAGCAGCATGGCGGCCCCCGCCGCCCGTGGGAACTTGGTCATTGTGATCCTGACCCCATCGAACAAGGCGGCGGATGGCAGGGCAGCGTCGCCGCCGCCCTGCCGGCGCGAGGGTCAGCTACGGTCCAGTTCCATGACCTTCGTCCACGCGGCGACGAAGTCCTTCACGAACTTCTCCTTCGCGTCGTCGGCGGCATAGACCTCGGACACGGCGCGCAGCTCGGAGTTGGAGCCGAAGACCAGGTCGACAGGCGTCGCGGTCCACTTGAGCTGGCCGCTCTTGCGGTCATGGCCCTCGTAGAGGCCCTCCGACTTGGCCGACTTGCTCCACTTGGTCGACATGTCGAGCAAGTTGACGAAGAAGTCGTTGCTCAACGTGCCGGGCCGGTCGGTGAACACGCCGTGCGCCGCCTGGCCGGTGTTGGCGTTGAGCGCGCGCATGCCGCCGACCAGGACGGTCATCTCGGGCACCGTCAGGTTCAGCTGGCCAGCGCGGTCCACCAGCATCTCGGCCGGCGAGAGCCGGCTGTTGGCCCCGTAGTAGTTGCGGAAGCCGTCCGCCGTCGGCTCCAGGACCGCAAATGACTTGGCGTCGGTCTGGGCCTGGGAAGCGTCCATGCGGCCCGGCGTGAAGGGAACCTGGACCGGATAGCCGCCCTTCCGCGCGGCGTCCTCGATGGCCGCGGCGCCGCCGAGCACGATCAGGTCGGCCATGGAGATCTTCTTCCCGCCGGTCTGGGCGCGGTTGAAGTCCTTCTGGACGGCCTCGAGGCGCTTCAGGACCTTGGCGATCTCGGCCGGATTGTTCACCGCCCAGTCCTTCTGCGGATCGAGACGCAGGCGTCCGCCGTTGGCGCCGCCACGGCTATCCGCCGCCCGATAGCTCCCCGCGGCGGCCCAGGCCGTCCGCACCAGTTCCGGACCGGTAAGGCCGCTGGCGAGGATGCGGGTCTTGAGCTGGGAGACGTCGTCAGGGCTGACCAGGGCGTGGTCGACGGCGGGGATCGGGTCCTGCCAGATCAGCTCTTCCTTCGGCGCGTCAGCGCCCAGGTAGCGGGCGCGCGGGCCCATGTCGCGGTGGGTCAGCTTGAACCAGGCGCGAGCGAAGGCGTCGGCATAGGCGTCCGGATTGTCCCGGAACCGCTCGGCGATCTTGCGGTACGCGGGATCCATCTTCAGCGACAGGTCGGTGGTGAACATGATCGGCGCGTGACGCGTGCCGGCCACGTGCGCGTCGGGGACCATGCTGGCCGCGCTCTTGTCGCTGGGAACCCACTGGATCGCGCCCGCCGGGCTGCGCGTCTGCACCCAGTCGAAGGCGAACAGGTTGTCCAGGTACTGGGTGGTCCAGGCGATCGGGTTGGCCGACCAGGCGCCTTCCAGGCCGCTGGTGATGGTGTCCTCGGCGTTGCCCTTGCCGCACTTGTTGGTCCAGCCCAGGCCCTGCTGCTCCACAGGCGCGCCGGCCGGATCGGCGCCGAGACAGTCGTCGGGCTTGTGGGCGCCGTGCGCCTTGCCGAAGGTGTGGCCGCCGGCGATCAGCGCGACCGTCTCCTCATCGTTCATCGCCATGCGGCCGAACGTGTCGCGGATATCCTTGGCGGCCAGCAGCGGATCGGGGTTGCCGTTCGGGCCTTCCGGATTGACGTAGATGAGGCCCATCTGGACCGCGGCCAGCGGGTTCTGGAGCTGTCGGTCGCCGTGATAGCGCGCGTCGGCGAGCCACTTGTTCTCGGGACCCCAGTAGACCATGTCGGCCTCCCAGTCGTCCTGGCGGCCGCCCGCGAATCCGAAGGTCTTGAAGCCCATGGATTCCAGCGCGACGTTGCCCGTCAGGACCATCAGGTCGGCCCAGGAGATCTTCGAGCCGTACTTCTGCTTGATCGGCCACAAAAGGCGGCGCGCCTTGTCGAGGCTGACGTTGTCCGGCCAGCTGTTGAGCGGCTCGAACCGCTGCTGCCCGCCAGCGGCGCCGCCGCGTCCGTCCTGCGTCCGATAGGTCCCCGCGCTGTGCCAGGCCATGCGGATGAAGAAGGGGCCATAGTGCCCGTAGTCGGCCGGCCACCAGTCCTGAGACGTGGTCATCAGGGCGCGGATGTCCTTCTTCACCGCCTCGATGTCGAGCGACTGGAACTCCTTGGCATAGTTGTAGCCGGCGCCCATGGGGCTCGACTCCACGCCGTGCTGGCGCAGCGGCCGCAGGTCCAGGCGCTCTGGCCACCAGTCCTGGTTCGACATGACCTTGGCGGGCGCCGCAGCCGGAGCGGCGGCAGGATTGGCTGACGCGGGGGTTGCGATCGTGACCGCCGAACCGGCCGCCGCCATGAGCGCGATGAGTGAAACGGTGGACCAACGCATGGACGCCTCCCTGTTGTGTGAGAACACGCTGAACTCGACTGAGGCGCTAGATCGCAGCGCGGTGGCGCTTTAGTCCAATCGATTGAAATGATCAGTGAGATAGAGATTTCCTCTAGCCCATGGGGCTTCGGCCCCGAGCCGCGGTCGTCATCCTCCGCCGCGCATTCCAAATCTGTCGCATGCGCGAGGTAGGTCTTCATCCAGGCCTGGGACGCCGGATTCCCGTCGCGGCGGCGTGGCCGCCTGGACCGCGACAGGCGCCGGTGGCATCACGGGGGCCCGACCTGAGAGAGAACGATGTCCGAGCGCTCACCGATGCCAAGGCCTCTTCCCCGGGCACGGATCGTTGATCACGCCCCGGTCGACAATGCGCTCGCCCGGATTCGGGCGCTGCTCGACGCCTTGGCGCCCGGCGCCCGGCGGATCGCGGACTATGTGCTGGAGCGGCCGGAAGACGTTCTCAAGATGTCCGTGACCGAATTGTCGGAAGCGACCCAGGCTTCGGAGGGCAGCGTCATCAACTTCTGTCAGCGGCTGGGCCTGTCAGGCTTCCAGCAGCTGAAGCTGAGCCTCGCGCAGGACATCGTCCGGCCTGTCCAGTTCATCCACGAAGACCTCGACATCAGCGACGACGCCGCCACCACCTGTCGCAAGATCTTCCACTCGGGCATCCAGGCGCTGCAGGACACGCTGTCGGTGCTGGACCCGGCCGCCCTCACCGAGGCGGTGGAGACGCTGCGCTCGGCGCGGCGGATCGAA
Source organism: Phenylobacterium kunshanense (assembly GCF_003254525.1). Classification (GTDB taxonomy): domain Bacteria; phylum Pseudomonadota; class Alphaproteobacteria; order Caulobacterales; family Caulobacteraceae; genus Phenylobacterium; species Phenylobacterium kunshanense. The sequence continues at coordinate 67,101 of NZ_QFYS01000003.1, read as the reverse complement.
GTCTACGGGATCGGCTCGTCAGCTCCGATCGCGGACGATGCCCACTATCGGATGCTGCGCATCGGCCTCGACGCCAAGGCCGTCACCGACAGCCACATCCAGGCGATCAGCGCCTCGCGCACGGACCCCGGCGTGGCGGTGCTCACCATCTCCCACTCGGGCTCGACGCACGAGACGGTGATGTCCACGAAGCTCGCGAAGGCGGCGGGCGCGAAGACCGTGGTCATCACCAACTATGCGCGTTCGCCGATCCAGGCCCACGCCGACGTGGTGCTCTTCACCATGGCCCGCGAGACCCGGTTCAGGACCGAGGCCATGACCAGCCGGATCGCCCAGCTCTGCGTGCTCGACGCCCTTATCGCGGCCCTTGCGCTGGCCGATCACGATCGCGCGGTCGAGACGCTGCGCAGCACCTTCGACACCCTGTCCAGCAAGCGATTCTGACCTCAGGCGACGAGGTCGCTCAGAGTCAGGCCACCCGGACCGTCCACGAGGATGCAGCGCAGTCCGAGCGGCGCGGCGCCGGCGACGTCGGTGTCGGGATTGTCGCCGATCATGACGGCCTCATGCGGCGCGACGCCCAGGACCTCGCACGCCCGGCGGAACAGGGTCGGATGCGGTTTTCCGACGACTTCCAGATGGACTGGGACGGGCTCCACACAGGTCAGGAGCGCCGAAAGCAACGCCCCGGTCTCCGGCATGACGCGCCCCTCCGTCGATGGATGGGTGCGGTCGGGATTGCCCACCAGCAAACGCACCCCCCGGCGCAGGGCGTTCGCGGCCTGAGTCAACTTCGCATAGGAGAACCGGGTGTCACGGAGCAGCACGACGAGATCCGGATCGTCAGGGCCCAGTTCCAGGCCCATGCGGCGCGCGGCCTCCTCCATCCGGGGCGAGGCCAGCAACAGGGTGCGGCGCGGCGCGAGGTGACGCGCCCGGCGAAGGGTCTCGACACCCGCCAGGATCACCCGCTCGGGCTCCACCAAGATTCCACCGGTCCGCAGCCGGTCGGTGAAGAAGCCGCGGCCATGGCTGGTGTTGTTGGAGACGATGGCGAAGGCGTCCGGGCGCGCGGACATGAGCGCGAGGGCGGCAGGCTCCGGTCGGTCGGCGATGGCTGCGCAGCCGTCCCAGTCGAACAGCAGCGCCTTGGCTTCGGCGATGGCCTGACGGGCTTCAGCGGCGTCCTCGATGGCGCGCGCGACCAGCGGCGCCCGAATATCATGTCGGTTCAAATGCAGACTCCGCGCGCCATCTGGCCGGCTGGCGCAGGTTGGGTGAGATCGCCCGGAGCGGCTCCGGGTTCAGGAATGTCCGCCGCGCGCCGCGGCCCTGCGGAGGGGACGCAGGGCCAGAGCTGACGCGCGGCGGCTCCCGGCCGTCAGAAGCGGGCCGTGAAGGTGCCGTAGAAGGCGCGCGGCTTGCCTTCGAACGGATAGCCGAAGAAGTACCTCGGATCGCGGTTGGTATATTCGCCGCGGTTGAAAGCTGACCCGTACAGCTGGTTTCCGAAGCCGTAGCGCTCGGCGTACTTCTCGTTGAACACGTTCACGACGCGGAACTGCAGCTGGTACTGCATATCGTCGCCGAGGAAGTAGTTCACGGTGGCGTTCGTCACCGTGTACTTGCCGAAGTTCTTCCGGATCTGCGGCCGACCGTTGATGCTCAGGCCGCCACTGGCGAATTCCGAACCCTGGACGCGCGGCATGACCGCCACGTTCAGCCGCCGGTCGGGCGAGGTCCATTCCAGCATGCCGCTGATGAACCAGGCGGGCGTCTCGTTGATCTGCTCGCCCTTGAACGCGCCGGTCTTGGCGGCCGCGTCCTGGGCCGTATAGCCGAGGTTCAGCCGCCAGCTTTCGCCGACATTGAGGTTCACGTCGGCGGTGACGCCCACGATGCGGGTTACGGCGGGGTCATTGTAGTAGGTGTTGCGGGCCGGGAAGCCGTTGCCGGCCGGGACCGGGAAGTCGGTGGTCGTGCGGATCCGGTTGGTGATCTCGGTCTTGAAGCCGCCCACCTCGGCCGAGACCGCGAAGCCGTCGAAGCGGCGTTCGTAGCCGATGGCGCCGTTGTAGGTCTCGGTCTCCTCAGTCTGCAGGTTCGGGTTCCCGACGACGGTCGAGGTGTCGTTCCGCAGTTCGGTGATCCGGGGCAGGCTGTATGAGGTGCCACCGTTGGCCCGGGCATAGAAGCCGTAGGGCAGCGGCTGGCGCACGCCGAACTTCCAGACCGTGCGCTTCTCCGAACCCGGCAGGAAGTCGGTCCGCACGGCCAGCGAGATGGCCGTGTCCGGGCTGAAGGGGAGCCTCGGGCGGGCGTCGATGAACACGCCCGTGGTGGTCGCCGGGTCGTTGTCGACCGGGTACTCGGCCGCCGAGTCGTCCTGATAACGGACCACCTGACCGCCGACCACGAACTCCAGGTACTCGTGCAGATTGACCGTGTTGCGGACGGTCAGGCCGTATTCCTTGAAGCCGGCCCTGCGCTGGTTGGTGGAGCCGAAGCCGCGGTTGGCGCCGTTGGCAAAGACCTTGCCCGACCAGGCGCCGAACGGCACGCGGGCGTTGGTGGCCGGGTTGATGCAGCCCGCCTGGTCCTTGCAGATGTCAGGATAGAGCTCGGTGTTCCAGAGCTTGGGGTTGCTGTAGTAGCCGTTGACCTCGGTCAGCAGCATCGGCGACCAGCGCTTGTGGAACGAGCCGTCGACGATCGGGTAGCGGACGGTGTTGGGCGAGTGCACCTCCCGGTCCGGGAAGGCGTCCTGGAAGGTTGACTCGGTGTATTCGGCGTTCAGCCGCAGCTCGGACGTGTCGTCGATCTTCCAGAGGTACTTCACGCCCACTTCGTTGCGGTTCAGCGGGTATTCCTGGACGCCGCCGGCGGCCCGTATGTTGTCCACGAAATCGTCGGGGTTGAAGATGCGCGGACCGTCCGTGGCCTGCATCGAGCCGTAGAACATGACGCTGTGCGCGCCGTCCTCATCGAGCGGGAACGAGTAGTTGCCCCAGAGCTCGCGGGATTCGAACGAGCCGTAGCTGACGCCGAGTTCGCCCTTGCGCGTGCCGTCGGGCTTCTTGGTGACGAGGCTGACGACGCCGATGCCGCCGTTGCTGCCGAAGAACAGGCTGTTGCCACCCCGGAACACCTCGACGCGCTCGATCATGTGCGGGTCGATGGTCGTGGTGCCCCAGATGTCTTCCAGGGCCGGACCCCGGTCATAGAGAGGCACGCCGTCGCGCACGACGAGGGTGTCCCGATCGCCGCCGCCATCGAGACGGATCGTGTATTCGCCTTCGTCCGGCGAGTAGCCGACGTTCACGCCCTTCACCAGGAACTGCGCCAGTTCGGCGAAGTTGAGCGCGCCGGTCTTCGCCACGTCCGCGGCGGTGATCACCTGGACGGCGTTCCCGTATTCGACGGCCTCGACGGCCTGGACCGAACCCATATCCGCGCGCTTGCCCTTGACCTGGACCTCGCTGACGCTCGGGCCTGCGGAGTCCGCATCGGTCTCAGCGGCCCAGGCCAGCGCCGGCAGCGCGCTGCCCGCCATGAGCGCGGCGACGAAGGCCGCCGCCGTCCTGTGTCTGTTCATCATGACAACCCATCCCCCGGGTATGCGAGCGCGGCTCGCGTTCGGCGCGGAAGGCCCGTACGGCCGCCCGTCGCGGCGGATGAGTAGGCCCGGCTCGTGACGGTGAAATGAATATTTCTCAGTCTTCAGGAGTCATACTGGTGAATTTTCCGCACAGCGCGGCGACTGTTCCGCCAAGCGCGTGCGTGCGCCCACGGCCACTCTCGCGGCCGTGGGTGAGGAATCCTCAATCAGTGCGATGCGGCCGTGGCGGCTCGCGTCAGGCTCCCATCGCCGGATCGCTGATCCCGTGGACGCCGGTCTCCATGCGGCCCGCGGCGCGGCGCGTCACGCCTGGCCCGGTTACGCTCACGTCGTACCAGTCGCCCGCGGCGGCGACGGACCAGCGGCGGGTCGAACGCCCCCGGGCGGGGATCTTCAGCTCGCCTCCGGAAAGCCCGTAGGCGTTGTGGCGGATATCCACCGTCTGCGGCTCGCCGGACCCGTTGCGGATCTCCAGCTCGACCTCGCGGGTCTGCGGACGGTAACGGATGTCCATCTCCAGCCCGCGGCCGGCCTCGCCCTGGAAGTCCCGCCGGAAGCCGTTGTGGCTGAGGACCATCAGGTCGTATCGCCCCCCGTCGGCCTCGGTCGACCAGACGTCCGACAGCGTCTTGCCGGCCTCGACGGTATAGCGGCGGGGAATCCGGTCGAGGTGCAGGCGGTCATAGACGTGGAAGACCGCGCCCTGGCGGCCGTCGTTGCGGAACTCCAGCCTCACCTCGCCGGCCGTCGCGGCCGCCCGTGCGTTGATCACGTAGGGCAGCGCACGTGACGGGCGCGCGCCCATCTCGACCTTCACCGCCTGCGGCGTCTCGGGCGGCCGGATCCGGGGGCGCTGGATATGCTGCAGCACCACCGCCGAGGCGCCACTGACGTCCGGCAGGTCCGGGAACACCGGATCGTTCGGCCGGGCGAAATCGAAAGCCGAGGTCATGTCGCCGCAGACGGCGCGATGCCAGGAGCTGATCCCCGGGACGGTCACGCCGAAGCGGGTCTCGAGGAACTGGCCGACGGACGTGTGGTCGAAGGTCTGGGAATTCACCCAGCCGCCCTTGCTCCAGGGCGAGACCACATACATCGGCACCCGCGGCCCCAGGCCGAAGGGCCGGACCAGACCGCTCTGGGCGTCGCGCGGGTCGATGTGCTTGCGCTGTGGGTCCGAGAAGTAGTGGCCCTGGAGATCCAGGGTGGACTTGCCGGCGAGGCGCCCGTCGATGTCGTACGACGGCGGCGCGGGCGGCGGCAGGTGATCGAACTGGCCGTCGTTCTCGTCGAAGGTCAGGAAGAACACCGTCTTGCCCCAGACCTCCGGATTGGCGGTCAGGGCGTCCAGCACCTTGGCGGTGAACTCCGCGCCCTGCAGCGGGGTCGATTGGCCGGGATGTTCGGAGTATGGCGGCGAAGGCAGCACCCAACTCACGGCCGGCAGCGTCCCGTCCTGGACGTCGCGGGCGAGCTGCTCCAGCGACCAGTGGCTCATGCCCTTCTCGTAGAGGGGCGAGCCGGGCTTGCAGGTGCGGAAGCTCTCGAACGCCAGGCCGCCATGCATGGCGCCGGTCCAGTTGTTGTTGGGGTCCTGGTAGATCTTCCAGGAGACGCCGGCCTTCTCGAGGACATCGGGGATCGTGTCCCACTTCAGACTGTTGCCGGCATAGGTGTAGCCCGGCTCGGGCAGCGCGCCCTTGACCCAGCAGCGCCAGTTGTCGGGCTCGGAGTGGTCGTCGGTGCAGTTGACGCCCTTGGCCCGCAGCTCAGGGTCGGCGCTCGACCCCGACCAGAAGACGATGCGGTTCGGGTCCGTGCCCGCGGTGACCGAGCAGTGGTAGGCGTCGCAGATGGTGAACGCCTCGGCCAGGGCGAACTGGAACGGGATGTCCTCGCGCCGGTAGTAGCCCATGGAATACGGCGTCTTGAACCTGGGCCACTCCTCGATCTTGCCCTGTCCCCAGGCGGCCTGGGCGTCGGCGTAGGAGTGGGGCGTACCGGGCACCCGCAGCGCGTCGGTCTTGCTGGTGTCGAGATGGAAGGGCGGGATCTCGCGCTTGCCGTCGGACTGGCGCCACACATCCCGGCCGCCGACCAGCGGAATGGGATGCCGGTCGCCGAATCCGCGCACGCCGCGCAGGGTGCCGAAGTAGTGGTCGAACGAGCGGTTCTCCTGCATCAGGATCACCACGTGCTTCACGTCCTGGATCGTGCCTGTCGCCTGGCGCGCCGGGAGCGCCAGCGCCCTCTGGATCGCCACAGGCATCGTCGCGACCGCCGCGCCGCCCGCCATGGCGCTGAGGAATGTCCGCCGGTCCGTCTCGTTCATCACCACCCCCACTTGCTCGGTTGGTGGCGATCCTCGCGTTCAGCCGTGACGTCCGCGTGTGCCCACCGTGACGGGACAATGAATATTCTTCATTCTATGCATGTTTTCAGGATGAATACAGCGCACCCGCCCCGCTAGAAGTGCGCCCGCCGCAACCGGGCGGAGACCTGGTCGATCAGGAACACCGCTGCGAACATGGCCACCAGGATCGTGCCGACGTGGTGGTAGTTGTACATGTCGAAGCGGCCTTTGAGCTCCTGGCCGATGCCGCCGGCGCCCACGAGCCCGACGACGGTGGCCATGCGGAAATTCCGGTCCAGGACGTAGAGCGTGTAGCCGATGTATTGCGGCAGCACCTGCGGCAGGATGGCGAAGCGCAGCACCTTGAGGCGGTTGGCTCCCGTGGCGGCCAGGGCCTCCTGCGGCTTCGGGTCGGCCGCTTCCACATCCTCGGCGTAGAACTTGCCGAGAAACCCCGCGCCGTGCAGCGCCAACGCCAGGACGCCGGCGATCGGCCCGAATCCATAGGCCACCACCAGGAACAGCGCGCTGACCAGCTCGGGCACGGCTCGCAGCAGGCTGACGACCGCGCGGGCTGCGCCATAGACGGCAGGGTGCGGCGTGAGGTTGCGGGCCGAGAGGAACGCGAGCGGGGCGCTCATGATCACCGCGAGCAGCGTGCCCCAGAAGGCGATCATCAAGGTCTCCCACAGCTTCACGCCCACGTGGGCGAGATAACCGAAGGGCTCGACCAGGTACTCGGTGCGCTCGACGACGGCGCGCATTTCCAGGGTCTCGGGATCGAGCCGTTCGGTGCGGGTCTCCGCCACCTCGACGTGCGAAAATGGCGGCAGATGGTTCCGGTTGAAGCCTTCGATCCGGGACACCTCCCGGCGCTCCGCGATCTGCAGGGGAACGAGCTGCCGGCCGATGGCGCCCAGGCCGTCCAGCACCTGGGAGTCGCCTCCGGCCACCAGCGCGGAGGCCGCCTCCCCCGTCATCCGCAGCATCCGGCCGGCCTCGACGCTGGGCGCCGACACCAGTACCGCCGCGAGAAGGAGCAGCCATGCTAACAGCGTGCGCGGCCGCATCGCCGTCGGAAAGCGCCAGCCGGCGGCCGCGCGCGCGGGTGCGTCGTCGCGTGCGAGGGTCATTGGGCGCTCTCCTTCACGGGACCGTAGATCGCCATCTCGGTCGCCGCATCGAACGCGTCCGTCGGGCCGTCGAACATGAGCCGACCGGCCCGTAGCGCGACGATGCGGTCGGCGAACCGCCGGGCCAGATCGAGCTGGTGCAGGCTGCAAAGGACCGTCACCCCGCGGGCCAGCGCCTCGCGGCGCATGAGGTCCAGCACCTCCTCGCTTGCGCGTGGATCGAGGCTGGCGACCGGCTCGTCGGCCACGAGGACCTCGGGATCCAGCATCAGGGCGCGGGCGATGCCGACGCGCTGGCGCTGGCCGCCCGAAAGCTCCGACACCCGGCGGGGCAGATGCTCGGGCGCCAGCCCCACCTCGGCCAGGAGCGCGCAGGCCTTCGCCTGGTGCGCGGCCGGATAGAGGCCCAGCAGCGCGCGCCACGTGGGGATCTCGGCGATCGCGCCGGCGATCATGTTCTCGGCCACGCTGGCACGGCTGACGAGCCCGAAGTCCTGGTGGACCATGCCGACCTTGCGGCGGATCCGCGGAAGACTGGCCGCGTCCACCCGCACGCCGTCGACCCGGACCTCGCCGCCGCTGAGCTGGGTCAGGCCGTTCACCGCGCGCAACAGGGTCGACTTGCCGCTGCCAGAGGGACCCACCAGCGCGCAGAATTGCCCGCGCGGGACATGGAAGGTGACATCGGCCAGGGCCTGCGCGCCCTCGGCGAACCGCTTGGAGGCCCCGACGAACGCCACGTGCGGATCGCCGCTCACCGGGCGGCCGCCTTCTTCAGGATCGCCGCCTTCAGGGGATCGTCCACCCGCGCCAGCATGGCGGCGGCGGCGGCGTAGTTCCGCTCAGGATAGGTCGTGTCGTAGCCGTCGACCCGCTTACCGCCATAGCCTCGGATCATGTCCGGCGTCACCCCGGGCGCGCGGGCGACGGTGGCGAAGGCGCGCTTGAGGCGGGTCTTCAGCGCCGGCGGCAGGCGCGTGCTCATGCCCAGCGGCGGGTTCGGGATCGGCGCGCTGCGGGCGACGACCGAGACCTCCCGGGGCGACACGACGCCCTGGTTCACGGCCTTTTCGAAGGAGTCGAACGACAGGGCCGCCGCGTCGGCCTGCCCCTGCACCAGGGCCGCCAGGCTGCTCGCATGGCTGCCGGTCAGCCGAACCGCGCCGAGGTCGCGGACGGGATCGATCCGCGCGTCCAGCAGCATCGCAGCCTGGGCGATGAAGGACGAGGCCGAATTCAGGTCGCCGAACGCCACCCGCCGCCCTTTGAGGTCGGCGATGCGGCGCACCGGCCCCTTGGTCCGCGCGAAGATCCCCGCGTAGTAGGTCGAGCGGCCATTCTCGACGGAGACGGCCAGCAGCTCAGCGCAGCCCCGCTTCCGGGCTTGGACATAGGCGACCGGCCCGAAGAAGGCGACGTCGGCCGAGCCGTTGCACATCGCCTCGACCACCGCGTTGTAGGATTGTCCCACGCGTAGGGTGAAATGCAGGCCCGACGTCCGGGTGATGGCGTTGAAGACGGGCTGGAAGTCAGCCCGGGTCCCGTCCTCGGTCCCGCCGTCCGCCGGAATCAGCACGACGCGCAGTGGGTTCTGCGCCGATCCAAGAGGCGCGGCGCTCCAGGCGCAGGTGGGAACGATCAGGGCGAGGCACAGGGTCAACAGGCGCAGCACGGGGTGTCCTCCGGTACGCTGGAGGCATTGGCGCATGGACATGACAGGGCAAAGACAGTCTCACCCACGAAACTGCGACGACTGAGAATTTCTCAGTCCGAGCCATGAGCGCTGCAGCGATTCCCGCCGCCTTCACTCGCCGCGAAGCAGCGCCTGGAGCCGATAGGCGGACCCGATGAGTTGACCGCGAGCCGCCACCAGTCCGCTGCGCGCCGCGAGGGATTCACGCTGGGCGTCGAGCAGGTCGAGCGTCGGCTTCTGCCCGACCCTGACTTCGTGCCGCACGCTCTCCAGCGCGCTGGAGGCCGCGGCGGCCTGGTCGGTCGCCGCCTGCAGGACCGCCCTGGCGGTCACCACATCGGCCCATGCGCCGATCACCGCCTCCCGCACGCCGGCTTCGGCGCCGCGTCGGCTCGCTTCCGCGGCCCGGGCCTCGGCGCGAGCCTCGGACACCCGCCCGCTGATCGCCCCGCTCGAAAACAGGGTCCAGCGTCCCTGCACCCCGACCATGACATCGTCGGCCCGGTAGCCCGGGAAGAACTTGTCGCGGACCGTGGACACGGTGGCCGTGGCGGCGATGGTGGGCAGCCGACCCGCCTGGGCCTCGCGGACGCCCGCCCTCGCGGCGCGCTCGGCCGCCTCGGCAGCCCTTAGCGCGGGATTGGCGCGGCGAGCTTCCGCAAGCGCCTCCTCCAGGCTGGAGGGTGTCGGCGGCGCCTCGCCCAGCGTCGCCAGATCGTCAGGCTCCGCGCCCACGACCGCAAGGAAGTGGGCCCGGCTGCGCTCTACCTCCCCCTCGGCTCGCGCGAGTCCCGCGCGCGCTTCGGCCAGACGCGCCTGCGCCTGGCTGAGGTCTGTGCGAGGGATTTCCCCACGCGAGAAACGCAGATCCGCCTGGCGCGCGACCTCCTGCATCTGGGCGACCTGGGCCTCGTTCAGCGCCAGCAGTTCCCGCGCGCTCAGCACGCCGACATAGGCGTCCGCGACCTGGGCCGACAGCAGCGCCCGCGCGCCGCCGGCCTGGGCCAGCGCCGCATCCTTCCCTGCCCTTGCCCGCGCGACACCGGCCACGATCGCCCCGCCCGCGAACAGCGGCTGGCGCAGCTCGACCGCGCCGGCGCGGGGATCCACATCGGCCTTGCCGAAGCCGAAGAAACCGCCGAGGTCGGTCTCGCCCGTCCCGGCCTCCCCGCTCAGCGTTACGGACGGCAGTCCAGCGGCGTAGGCCTGCGTCACCCGCGCCTTTGCGGCATCCGCCTGCGCCTCGCTCTGCGCCAGGGCCGGATTGTGGCGTCGGGCGAGCAGGATGGCCTCGTCCAGCGTCAGGGCCTGAACGGAGACGGGCGTGAGACACGCGGCGCAGGCGGCGAGCGCAGCCAGCCGTCGAAGGCTGTTCACCGGAACGCGGCCCCGGGCCGGACGCCCAGCTTCTTAAAGATCATGGCCGCGGGGCAAAATCCCGTGAATGCGGCCTGGAACATGTTCAGCCCCGCGAACACCGGCAAGGCGATCCACCACGGGTGGACGTAGTGCGCGAGCGCGACGCCCAGGAGGACCACGACGCCGGCGAAGGCGAAGACAGCGCGGTCGACAGTCATCTCTCAAGCTCCGGTCTGGGCGCCGGCCTTGGCCTGCGCGAGCGCCTGGCGGGTCCAGGCTGTGATCTGGTCGGCGTTCATCAGTCCGGCCGAGCGGGCGACAATCCGCCCGTCAAGAAACAGGAAGAGCGCCGGAATGCCCGTGACGCCAAGATCGGCGGCGGCCTGCTGCTCTTCTTCGGAATTGAGTTTCAGAAGCCGCACCTGGGGCTCCAGCTTCGCGGCGGCCGCTGCGAACTGCGGGGCCATCGCGCGGCAGGGGCCACACCAGGGCGCCCAGACGTCGAGCAGCAGGGCCACGCCCTTGGTGGAGTCCCGATGCTTCCGCAGCTGCGCGCCGTTCACCTCGAGTGGCTGGCCCGAAAAGACGACGGCCTTGCATCGACCGCAGCGGGCCTCGCGAGGATCCTTCCCATCCGGCGCCCGGTTCACGGCGCCGCAGTCCGGACAGACGAACTGGCGCATGGCGGCTCAGTCCTTCAGCTTGCGGACGCCCATGACGTCCAGCGCCAGCTTCTCGTAGAACGGCTCGCTCTCGCCGCGCTTCACCTTGCCGATGAAGTATTTCTCGAACCCCACCTTGGCGAGGTGGACCCACTTGCCGTGCGCCGACCAGTTGACGTTGCGCGGCGGGATCTGCGGCTGGGCCACGAGCGCGACGCCCCCGTCGCCGAAGTCGGCCAGGCAGATGGCGTTCCAGGTCGCCTCGCTGGTCGGTTCGTCGCCGGCAATGAGCTGGCGCAGATTGGCGGCGATGGCGGTCACCATGCTTTCGATCATGAAGCCCGTCTTCGGCACGCCCACCGGCACCGGGGTCTTGCCAGTGGGGGCGATGGCCACGCAGACGCCCAGGGCGAAGACGTTCGGGAACGTCGGGTTGCGCTGGTGCTTGTCCACCACGATGAACCCGCGAGGGTTGGCCAGCCCCTCGATGCCGCGCACCGCTTCGACGCCCCGGAACGCCGGCAGCATCATCGAGTAGGCGAACGGCAGGTCATGCGTGGCCTTCACCGCGCCGTCCTCGCCGACCTCCTCGACGTGCATCATGCCGGCCTCGACCGACGCCACCTTGGCGTTTGTGATCCACTTGATGTGGCGGTCCCGCATCTCGCTCTCGAGCAGGCCCTTGGTGTCGCCTACGCCATCCAGTCCGAGATGGCCGATGTAGGGTTCGGAGGTGACGAAGGTCATCGGCACCCGGTCGCGGACCTTGCGGCGCTTCAGCTCGGTGTCGAGGATCATCGCGAATTCGTAGGCCGGGCCGAAGCAGGACGCGCCCTGCACGGCCCCCACGACGATCGGGCCCGGGTTCGCGACGAACTGCTCGAAGGCCTGCGCCGCCCGTTCCGCGTGATCGACATGGCAGATGGACTGGGTATGCCCGCCGTGCGGGCCGAGCCCGGCGATCTCATCGAATGCGAGTTCGGGGCCGGTCGCGATGACGAGGTAGTCGTAGGCCAGACTGGAGCCGTCATTCAGCTCGAGCCGGTTTTCCTGGGGCGCGACCCGCTTCACCCCGACGCCGGTGAATCCGATCTTCCGCTTTTGGAAGACGGGCGGCAGGTCGACCTCGATCGCCTTGCGGGTCCGCCAGTTCACCGCGACCCAGGGATTGGACGGGACGAAATGGAAGGTGTCGCCGTTCGATACGACCGAAACCTCGGCCCTGTCGCCGACGGCGTCCTTGATCTCGAAGGCGGCGATGGAGCCACCGAGCCCGGCTCCCAGGACGACGATGCGCGGCTTGCCCATAGGCCAATCTCCTCCGGAGGCCCCAGCCGGCCGGCAGTCTGAGACGCGCCGGTCCGGAGGGCTTTGATGTGCATCACGTCCCGCCGGCTTGGGTCCGCGTAACGTGATGTCGATTGACTAAATATGTGAAATCGCGCATATACGCAAATATGAATTTTGACCCTCGCATGATGAAGGACTCGGCGGACGACGCCTGCGCCCTGCTGAAGGCGATGGCCAATCCGCACCGGCTGATGATCGTGTGCGCCCTGACGGAGGGCGAACAGTCGGTTGGCGCGCTCGCGCAGATGCTGGGCGCGCGCGAGACCCTGGCGTCGCAGCATCTGGGCCTCCTGCGCCGCGAGGGCGTCGTGTCCGCCCGGCGCGAGGGACAGCAGATCTTCTACGGCCTGCAGAGCGGCCCTGCCCGCGCGCTCGTCGAGACCCTGGCGCGCCAGTTCTGCTCGCTTCCACAAGCTTCCTAAGGAGCCATCCCATGTTCGGCGCCCCCAAGACCCGAGACCTGACCGCCCCAGAGGTGAAGTCCGCCCTGGACGAGCACCGCATCCTGCTCGTGGACGTGCGCGAGCCCGCCGAGTTCGCGGCCGAGCGCATCCACGGCGCCCTGAATTTTCCTCTCTCCACTTTCGATCCGGGGGCGCTGCCCGAGGCCGGCGACAAGCTGATCGTCTTCCAGTGCGGGACGGGCAAGCGCTCAGGAATGGCCGTGGAGCGGTGCCGAAAGGCTGGGCATGAGATCGACGCCCATCTCGCCGGCGGCATCACCGCCTGGAAGGCGGCCGGCCTGCCGACCGTCAGCCTCGACGTCGCCACCGGCCACGTCCGCGATCCCCGCTGACACACCACGTACGGGAGGCGGAGAGTCATGCCGAGCCGGCTTCACCTGGCGACCGCCGTCGCAGCCGCCGCCCTGGCGCTGGCGAGTTGCGGCCGCTCCGAACCTGAGACGCCGCGGGCCCAGGCGGCCCCGGCCGCCGGCCGACTGACGGTCCAGGTCCAGACCGTGGCCGACCTGAAGCCTGCCCCCGCCACACTGACGACGCGCGACATGGCCGATGCCCGCGCGCGCATTCCCGGCGTGCTCGTCTCGCTCAACGTCAAGGAAGGCGACGTTGTCCGTCAGGGTCAGGTGATCGCCCGCATCCAGGACGACCGGCTCAATCTCGAGACCAGCGCGTTCGACGCCCAGGTGCGCGCCGCCGCCGCCGAGGCCGAGCGCGCCCAGGCCGACCTCGCCCGGACGCAGGATCTCTTCGAGCACGGCGTCTACGCCAAGGCGCGGCTGGAGCAGGTCCAGGCCCAGGCGCGGGCCGCCAGCGCGGCGCTCGCCGCCGCGCGCGCCCAGCGGGGCGCCAGCGCCGAGCTCGCGGGCCAGGGCGCCATCGTCGCGCCTGCAGCGGGCCGGGTGCTCGGCGCCGACGTGCCGGTCGGCTCCGTGGTGATGCCCGGGCAGACGATCGCCAGGATCACTGCCGGCCCGCCGGTCGTGCGGCTGGAACTGCCCGAGGCCGACGCGGCGGCGCTCAAGGTCGGAGACACCGTGCGGCTCAGCGCCGAGGACCTGCCGGGCGCCGGTGGGCAGGGCACGATCATCCAGGTCTATCCGGCCGTCACCGGCGGACAGGTGATGGCGGACGTGACCGCCCCGAACCTGCCGCAGGACCGGGTCGGTCAGCGCGTCCGCGCCAGCGTCAAGATCGGCGAGCGCAAGGCCATCGTAATCCCCCGTCGATATGTCGCCACGCGGTTCGGCGTCGACTACGTGCGCCTCGTCCGCGCCGACGGAACCCTGTCGGAAACGCCCATCCAGACCGCGCCCGGCTCCGCCCCCGACAATGTCGAAGTGCTGTCCGGCCTCCGCGCCGGCGACGTCGTGAGCCCGGCGGCGGCGCGATGAATCTCGGGATTTCCGGCCGGCTCACGCGCGCGACGATCCGCTCGCCGCTCACGCCGCTCATCCTGATCGCGGCCATCGCGGTCGGGCTGCTCGCCCTGATGTCGATCCCCCGCGAGGAGGAGCCGCAGATCAGCGTGCCGATGGTCGACATCATGGTCGCCGCGCCCGGCCTGCGCGCGCCCGACGCGGTCGAGCTGGTGGGCAAGCCGCTCGAAGCGATCGTGAAGAGCGTCACCGAGGTCGAGCACGTCTACACCTTCGCCGACGACAACCAGGTGATGGTCACGGCCCGCTTCAAGGTGGGCGTCGATCCGGACGCGGCGGCGGTGCGCATCCACGAGAAGGTCCGCGCCAACTACGACCGCATCCCCGCCGGCATTCCCGAACCCCTGATCCAGACCCGCGGCATCAATGACGTGCCGAGCCTGGTGCTGACGCTGTCGCCCAAGCCCGGCGCGGCCGGCCAGTGGTCGGACCAGGCGCTCCACGAGATCGCCGGCAAGCTCCGCACCGAGGTGGCCAAGGTCGACGACGTCGGGCTCACCTTCATCGTCGGCGGCCGGCCGCAGGAGATTCGCGTCGAGCCCGACCCGGCCCGGCTGGCGCTGCACGGCGTGTCGCTGGGCGCGCTGATGGACACGGTCCGCCAGGCCAACCGCGCCTTCCCCGCCGGCCAGGTGCGCAACAGCGGCCAGGCGGTCGACGTCACCTCCGGCCGCACCCTGGCCAGCGCCACGGAGATCGGCCTGCTGGCCCTGCCGTCCGTCAAGGGCGAACGGGTCTATGTGCGCGACGTCGCGCGGGTGACCACCGCGCCGCGCGAGGACCAGGCCCGGGTTTGGCGACAGGTCCGCGCCGGCGATACCTGGACCGAGGGCCCGGCCGTCAGCCTGGCGATCGCCAAGCGCAAGGGCGCCAATGCGGTGGTGGTCTCGCACGCCGTGCTGCAACGGGTCGACAGCCTGAAGGGCACGCTGCTGCCCGCCAGCCTCGACGTGGCGGTGACCCGCGACTACGGCGAGACGGCCAACGAGAAGGCCAACGAACTCCTCTTCCACCTGGCGCTCGCCACCGTGTCGATCGTCGTGCTGATCGGCTTCACGATCGGCTGGCGCGAGGCAGGCGTGACCGCCGTCGTCATCCCCACCACCATCCTGCTGACGCTCTTCGCCTCGAACCTGATGGGCTACACCATCAACCGCGTCAGCCTGTTCGCCCTGATCTTCTCCATCGGCATCCTCGTCGACGACGCCATCGTGATGATCGAGAACATCGCCAGGCACTGGGCGATGAACGACGGCCGCAGCCGGATCGACGCCGCCGTCGAGGCGGTGGCCGAGGTGGGCAATCCGACCGTCGTCGCCACCCTGACTGTCGTGGCCGCCCTCCTGCCGATGCTGTTCGTGTCCGGCCTGATGGGGCCTTACATGGCGCCGATCCCGGTGAACGCCTCGGCGGCCATGGTCTTCTCGTTCTTCGTCGCCGTGGTGATCGCGCCCTGGCTGATGATCCGCTTCGCCCGCCAGACCCTGGCCGCGGGCGGCCACGGCGCTCACGACGAGGGAAAGCTCGGCCGCATCTATCGCCGCGTCGCCGGCCGCGTCATCGCCACGCGGCAGAGCGCCCTGCGGTTCCTGATCGGCGTGGGTGTCGCCACGCTCGTGGCTTGCGCCATGTTCGCCACCAAGACCGTGACGGTGAAGCTGCTGCCGTTCGACAACAAGTCCGAGCTGCAGGTGGTCGTCGACCTGCCGGAAGGCGCGTCCCTGGAGGACACCGAGCGCACGCTCGCCGAGGCGGCCGTTATCACCCGCACGCTGCCCGAGGTGGTGGCGATCGACAGCTACGCCGGCACGGCCTCGCCGTTCAATTTCAACGGCCTCGTCCGCCACTACTACCTGCGCAACCGGCCCGAGATGGGCGACCTCTCGGTGGCGCTCGCCCACAAGGCTGACCGCGACCGCAACAGCCACCAGATCGCGCTCGACCTGCGGAAACGCCTGGAAAAGCTGCGCCTGCCGGCCGGCGCGGCGATCAAGGTGGTCGAGGCCCCGCCCGGGCCGCCCGTCATGGCCACCCTGCTGGCCGAGATCTACGGGCCCGACGCCCCCACGCGGCGCGCCGTCGCCGAGCGGGTCAAGGCGATCTTCCAGGGTGTGCCCTACATCGTCGATGTCGACGACAGCTGGGGTCAGCCCCGCCCGGGCCTCCGGCTCGTCCCCGATCGTGATCGCCTGGAGGCGCTCGGCGTCAGCGAGCGCGAGGTGCACGACTCCATCGCCGCCGCCCTGGGCGGGCAGGTGCTGGGCTATGCGCACCGGGGCGAGAGCCGCGATCCGCTGGAGATCGCCGTCCGCCTCCCGCAGTCGGCCCGCACGTGGGGCGAAGGGCTCGCCACCCTGCCCGTCGCGCGGACCCGCGACGGCCGGTTGGTCGAACTGGGCGAGGTGGTCACCGCCAGCTCGGCGCCAGGCGCCACCCACATCTTCCGCCGCGACGGTCGCGACGTGGACATGGTCATGGCCGAACTGGCCGGAGCCTACGAGGCCCCGATCTACGGCATGCTCGAGGTCAACAAGGCGATCCGCGACGGGGAGTGGAAAGGCGTCCCCCAGCCCGAGATCCGCCTAAACGGCCAGCCCGACAGCGAGTTGAAACCCACTGTCCTCTGGGACGGCGAGTGGGAAATCACCTGGGTCACCTTCCGCGACATGGGCGCCGCCTTCGGCGTGGCCATCCTGGGCATCTACGTCCTGGTGGTGGCGCAGTTCAAAAGCTTCCGCCTGCCCCTGGTGATCCTGACGCCGATCCCGCTGACGCTGGTCGGGATCGTGATCGGCCACATCCTCTTCCGCGCCCCCTTCACGGCGACGTCGATGATCGGCTTCATCGCCCTGGCCGGGATCATCGTGCGCAATTCGATCCTGCTGGTGGATTTCATCCGCCACACCCAGGCCGAGGGGCGCCCCCTGCGCGACGTTCTGCTGGAGGCCGGCGCCATCCGCTTCAAGCCGATCCTGCTGACCGCCCTGGCGGCCATGATCGGCGCGGCCGTGATCCTGACCGACCCGATCTTCCAGGGCCTGGCGATCTCGCTGCTGTTCGGTCTCGCCTCATCGACCCTGCTGACCGTGCTGGTGATCCCCGCGATCTACGTCGTGCTACGCGACGACGGCCGGCCTGCGACAGCATGACATCGGCCGGAGCCGCTTGAATGTATTTGCGAACATTCTAAGTCACAAAGCGATGACCACCGCCCTCGCGCCCTCGCCCCACGACGTGGCCAACCTGCAGGACTGCGCCCACAGCGCGGCCCGGCTCCTGAAGCTGCTCGCCAGCGAACAACGCCTGCTTCTGCTCTGCCGCCTGCTGGAGGGAGAGTGCTCGGTGGGCGAGCTGGCCGAGCATGCGCGCCTCGCGCCCTCCGCCACGTCCCAGCACCTCGCGAAGATGCGCTCAGAGGGCTTGGTGAAGACCCGGCGCGAAGCCCAGACGATCTTCTACTCGCTCGCCGACCCCGCGGCGGTGCGGGTGCTGAAGACTCTTTCTGAGATCTACCGCCAGGACGCCGACGCGGGCTGCTGAGCCGCCGAGCCCCTACCCCGTGATCGACCGCCAGGCCACGTAGGCCGCGACCAGGAGGACGAGGCCGGCGAACAGCCGCCGCGCCAGCAGGGCCTGGCTCGCCAGGAGCCCCGCGCCGCGTACGCCGAGCGCACCGCCCGCCACTCCGCCGGCGATGAACAGGCCGGCGACCGGCCAGTCGACCTGGCCCGAGCTCGCGTAGTTCAGCGACGTCGCCGCGCCGAACAGGGCGACCGAGACCAGCGACGAGGCGGTGGCGTTGGCCAGCGTCATCCCCGTCGCCGCCATCAGGCCGGGCACGATCAGGAACCCGCCGCCGATGCCGAAGAAGCCGGCCGCCAGCCCCGTCAGAACGCCGATCGGCGCGAGTTTCATGGTCATCGCCCCGGTGATGTGAACCTCCGGGTCGCCCTCGGAGCGCGGCCGGCGCAGCATCGAGAGCGCGATGGCGGCCATGGCGAACGCGAAGGCCAGCAACAGCTTCTGGCCGTCCACGGCCTTGGCGAGGCTGGATCCCAGGAACGAACCCGCAAGTCCCGCGCTAGCGAAGACGATGGCGCAGGGCCACTTCACCCGGCCGCCGCGGGCGTGCCCGGCAAGGTTCATGGCGGCGTTCACCGCGACCGCGGCCGCCGACGTGCCGATGGCCACGTGCGGATCGCGAACGCCCACGACGTACAGCAGGAGCGGCGTGGCCAGGACCGATCCACCGCCGCCGAACAGGCCCAGCAGCGCGCCCACGAGCACACCGCTGGCGATGGCGGCGACGATGGCTGGAACGTCGAGACTGAGCATGACCGGGCCTTGTATCTGCGCATATTCGCATATATGTATCCTGGCGCGCTGACAAGAGAGGATGACGGTGATGACGACGACGATGACGAAGACGGACGACGCCCTCGCCGCGGCTGCCGCCATCGTCCAGGCGGCCCGCGCGGAACGGTCGCTGCGGCCGCAGGTGAAGGCCTTCTTCGACGAGGCCACCTTCACGGTGAGCTACGTCGTCCGCGATCCGGCTTCGACGGCCTGCGCCATCATCGACAGCGTGCTGGACTACGACCCCGCCGCGGGTCGCACCAGCCACGGGTCCGCCGACGAACTGATGGCCTACGTACGTGCCGAAGGGCTGGAGGTCGTCTGGCAGATCGAGACCCATGCCCACGCCGACCATCTCTCGGCCGCGCCCTACCTTCAGGAGGCGCTGGGCGGCCAACTGGCCATCGGCGAGCGGATCACGAAGGTCCAGGACACGTTCGGCAGGCTTTTCAACGCCGGGCCCGATTTCGCGCGCGACGGGCGTCAGTTCGACCACCTGTTCCAAGACGGCGAACGGTTCACGATCGGCGGCCTGCAGGGCGTCGCGCTGCACACGCCCGGCCACACGCCGGCGTGCATGTCCTACGTCATCGGCGACGCCGTGTTCGTGGGCGACACCCTGTTCATGCCGGACTACGGCACCGCCCGCTGCGACTTCCCCGGCGGCGATGCGGCCACGCTGTTCCGCTCGGTGCGACGCCTGCTGGAGCTCCCCGACGAGACCCGGGTGTTCCTCTGTCACGACTACAAGGCCCCGGGTCGCGACGCCTTTGTCTGGGAGACGACGATCGGCGTGCAGCGCACCTCCAACGTCCACGTCCACGAAGGCGTGAACGAGGCCGAGTTCGTGGCGCTGCGCGAGGCTCGCGACCGCACCCTGGACATGCCCCGGCTGATCCTGCCGTCGGTCCAGGTGAACATGCGCGGCGGACATCTGCCCGAGCCCGAGGACAATGGCGTCAGGTACCTGAAGATCCCGCTGAACGCCCTCTAGACAGCGCCGGCGGCGGTCGCCGCCGCTCTAAATCAAAGGTTTGAGCGCGTTCTGACCGCAAAACCGGTTCCCACTTTTGCGGAACGCGCTCTAGCGTCGCAGATCTCGAGGAAGCCCGCGGCCATGAACCGGGCCATCCGCTGCTTGATGGCGACGAAGTCCTCGGACTTGCATAGGCCGCCCGACAGCTTGTCGATCCGCCCCGTCCGCGCGAGCGTCACCATCAGGGCGCCGGTCACGAAGTGGTAGCCCCAGAAGATGTCCTCTTCGGCGCACTCCGGCAGCGCCTTCTTCAGCAGGTCGATCAGGCGCAGGACGACCGGATCGAAGTGCTTGTCCATCAGCTCGGCGCCCCACTCCGGGGTGTTCGATACCAGGGCGCCCAGCGCGCCATAGTTCTTCCAGCTCTCGCCGCCCTGGATGTAGAGGTCGAGGTCGGTGTCGAGAAAGGCGTGCAGTGCGCCCTCCACCGTCGGCGTGTCGCCCGCGGCGGCCTCGTACTCGTCCAGCGCCTTCATCCGCAGTTCGCTGGTGATCACCGCGCGCCGGGCGAACACGGCGTCGAACAGCGTCTTCTTGTCCTCGAAGTAGTAGTTCATCAGCGTGTGGTGCACGCCCACCCGCTGGGCCACGTCCTTCAGGGTGACGCCGTACAGGCCGTGCTTCGAGAAGAGGTGCTCGGCGGCGTCCAGAATCTGCTCGATCGACTCGGCGCGCTGTTCGGCCTTCTTGGAGGATCGCCGGGGTTTGGGGGTTTCGGGCACGCGGAGTTCTTTCAGACGGGGCGGGGGGAGCGTCAAGTGACTCGCCGGTGGCGGTCAGGACCGGGCCTGCTCTTTGGCAAGCACCCGCGCCAGCAGGAGAAAGAGCCCCACCGCCACTAGGTACATCGGCGCGAGGGCGTAGAACGCGACCTGCAGCGAGCCCGTCGGGTGGCTGTCGCGAAACGCATCGCTCACCGCCCCGACAACCGTTGGGCCGACCCCCATGCCGACCAGGTTCATCACCAGCAGCAGCAGCGCGCCGGACAGCACCCGCTGGTTCGGAGCCACCTCTTCCTGCACCAGGGTCACCGCGCACGACAGGTAGAAGTAGTTGAGGAAGGTCGGCCCTAGCAGGAACACCAGCGCCAGCGGCCAGGAAGGCGCCCAGACGAAGGCGAGGTAGGGCGCGACCGCGAGGGAGAGCGAAAGGGCCGGAACCAGCGCATAGGCCGTCCGGCTCTTACGCGCGTACCGGTCGATCACCCGCCCCGACGCGAAGATCCCGCCGCCCATTCCGACCAGCACGACCAGCGCGTACCAGAGGGATACGTCCGGCAGCGTCATGCCCTTCTCCCGCATCAGGAACAGGGTCGTGAAGTTGCCGGAGCCATAGGTGATGATCTGGGTCGCCGCGCTCGCCAGTGCGACGAGGACAAGGGAGGGCGTCGAGAAGAACATCCGGACCGTCGGCCAGAACGCGGCCTGGCCGGATGACGGGAGCGGAGCGGTCCCGGCCACGCGATCGAGGCGTCCGCGCTCGGGCTCCCGCACGCCGAACAGGACGACGAAGGCCGTCACGACGCCTATGGCGCCGAGGACGATGAACGCCATCCGCCAACTGTAGGCCGCCGCGATCGCGGCCCCGAACGCCACGCCCAGGGCCTGGCCGATCGGAGGCCCCAGGTTGAACAGGCCCAGCGCCGTTCCTCGGCGGCCGGGCGGGAAGTAGTCGCTGATGATGGCGTAGGACGGCGGCACCCCGCCCGCCTCACCCACGCCCACGGTCATCCGGGCGGCCACGAGCTGGGCATAGTTGGCCGAGAGGCCGCACGCGACGGTCGCCGCGCTCCACAGCCCGCAGGCGAAGGCCAGGACCCGCGCCCGGTTGGTGCGGTCGGCGAGCCAGCCCACCGGGATCGAGATCAGGCAGTAGAACAGCGCGAAATAGAGCCCGCTGATCAGGCCGAGCTGGCCGTCGGTGACGCCCAGCTCGTCCTGGATCGGCTTGGCCAGGATCGAGAGGAGCTGCCGATCCAGGAAGTTCAGGACATAGACGAAGCAGAGGATCACAAGCACCGGCCAGGCCCCTGGGGCGGGTCTCTGCGCCTTGGCGGGGGCCGCCGCGGAGGCGGCCTGATCTGCGGCGGCCACGCCTAGAAGTCTCGGCCGACACGGACCCCGATGGTGCGCGGCCGTTGCTCGGCGTATCGGCTGACGAGGAAGGCCTCGGGGTGGACGTAGGTGACCTTGCGGCTGTTGAAGAGGTTCTCGACGTAGGCGCCGACCGTCCACCGGTCGAAGGCCACCGCGAAGGTCGCGTTCACGTTGGTGTAGGCCTCGGTGTAGTCGTACGTCGGCTGCAGCACGCCGGGACGGCCGGGGACATAGGGGAACATGCCCGGGAACTTGCCCACCCGCTGGACCGTGGCCGACAGGTTGGCCCGGGCCTCGGGCGCAAGATCGAAGGCATAGTTGAAGAAGGCCGCACCCTGGAACCTGGGCGAGGCGAGCCGGACGCCCTCGCCGGCCCCCGAGATGGCCGCCTCGGTCGGCGTGAGCTTGCTCACCTCGGCCTCGTTGAAGGCTCCGTTCACACCGATCGTCAGGCCCTCGGCGGGCGCGCCAACGATCTCGAACTCCAGCCCGCGGCTGAAGGCTGCGCCGATGTTGGTGGCGAACTGGACCGAGTCAGAGACGCGGTTGGCCTGCACCTGGATGTTCTTCCAGTCGATCCAGTAGGCGGCCAGGTTGGCGGTCAGGCGGCCATCGAGGAAGCGGCCCTTCAGGCCGATCTCGTAGTTGGTGAGGTCGTCGGAATCCGCGCCCGCCGGGATGATGATGTCGCTCGGGTTCACGACGCTGGGCCGGCCGGCGAAGCCGTTCACCACCGGGGTGCGGAAGCCGGTCGCGAGGGTGGCGTAGGTCGTGATGTTCGGCACGGGCTTGTATGAGACGCTGATCTTGTACGAGGGCCCGGTCTCCTTGGCCTTCACTCCGGTGACGGGCGCCACCTGCGTGACGGTCAGCGCGCGCCCATTGCCGGGCGTGAGCGCCTGCAGGAGGTAGTTGCTCGTGTACCCGCCCTCGACGAAGGACTGGGCCTCGAAGCCGCCGTAGCGCAGGCCGCCGGTCACCCATAGCTGGTCGCTGAACCTGTAGGTGACCTCACCGAAGCCCGCGAGCTCCTGCGACTTCGTGTGGTTGTACTGTCGCTGGTAGTACTCGCCGGGCAGGCCGGTGAAGCCTCGAAAGGCCAGATAGTCGGGCCGGGAGCGATAGTTGTAGTCGACGTCCAGGCGGCGATCGAGGAAGAAGCCGCCGACAACCCAGTCCCATCGCCCCCCGGGGTCGGACGCCAGCCGCACCTCCTCCACGAAGGTGTCCATGTAAGCAGTGGCGTCCAGGCCGAAAGCGATGCTCGTCGGGGTGGGGGTGGCGCCGACCGGAAGGAACGTGCCGGCCAGATCGACGAAGAACTTCTGGTCGAAACCCGACAGCGTGGACGAGCTGGTGAACTGGGCCCCGTTGAACTGGTACTCGACCGTAGCGTTGTAGCTGACCAGCTGCCCCTGGAAGAGGTCCAGCCGGTCGGTCGCGCGCGTGTCGTGGCCGAGGTTGGGGTTGATGAGCGAGGAGTCCCTCGGCTCGCTGTCCTCGTACGAGGCGAGCAGCCTGACCGACAGGCGATCGGTGGGCGCCCAGAGCAGCGAAATCCGGCCGCCCCACGCGTCGAGGTCGTTGGAGTTCGATTTCCGGGCCAGGCCGATGTTGTCGACGTAGCCCTCTTCGTTGCGGACGAAGCCCACGGCGCGCACCGCCAGCTTGTCCTCGACCAGGGGGACGTTGACCATGCCGTTGTAGCGCTGACGCAGGGAGTCGGAGCCGGTCATACCCAGGTCGACCAGCACCGAAGCGTCGAAGCCCGACGGGTCCGGCTTCTTCGTCAGGATGCGCAGCGCACCCGACAACGAGCCCGAACCGAACAGTGTCCCCTGCGGCCCGCGCAGGAACTCCACGCGCTCCACGTCATAGAGGTTCGGGTCGAGGACCGTGGTGTTGCCGATCGTCGAGATCGGCAGCTCGTCGATGTAGACGGCCACCGTGCTCTGCAGGTTCGCGCCATAGCCGTTGGTGGCGATCCCGCGCGCGGTGAAGTTGTTGAAGTTGGCGCTGGGCCGGTTCAGCACCACCCCGGGCGTTTCCACCGCAAGCCCTTCGTAGCCGACGATGCCTTTGGCGGTCAGGGTCTCCTGCGAATAGGCGGTGACGCTGAGCGGAACGTCCTGCAGCCGTTCGCTGCGCCGGGTGGCGGTGACGATCACCTCGCCGACGTCGGTCGCCTGCGTGTTCCCCGACGCGGTCTGGGCCACGGCAGGCATAGCCACGGCCAAGGTCCCGGCGCACGCCGAGCCAAGTAGAAGCGCCCTCATCGTTTCCTTCCCTCTCTCGCAGCACCGGTCATTCACGCCGGACTGTCGAGGCGAGGATGTCCAAGCGCCCGGGTTGAGTCAACGTTCACTCTCTTGCGCGTGAATGTATTGTGCAGCGACAGGGCCCCCGGCCACCGCCCTGGATCGCGTGACCGAACTGGGACCAGACGCCCCAGGGGCTGAGGCTGGCGTTCTCCCCGCCCCCGGGCTAGCAGACCGCCCGATGATCCGCCTCGACAACATATCCAAGCAGAACGGCCACCAGATCCTGTTCATCGAAGCCTCGATGGGCGTCCAGAAGGGCGAGAAGGTCGGGCTGGTCGGCCCGAACGGCGCCGGCAAGACGACGCTCTTCCGCATGATCACAGGGCAGGAGCAGCCCGACGACGGACTGGTCGTGATCGATCCCGGTACGACGATCGGCTACTTCAGCCAGGATGTCGGCGAGATGTCCGGCCAGAGCGCGGTCGCCGCGGTGATGGACGGCGTCGGGCCTGTCAGTGCGCTGGCGGCCGAAATGGCCAGCCTGGAAGCGGCCATGGTCGATCCTGACCAGGCGGACCAGCTCGACGCCATCATCGAACGCTACGGCGAGGTGCAGGAGCGCTTCCAGGAACTGGACGGCTATGCGCTTGAGGCGCGGGCGCGCGAGGTGCTGGCGGGCCTGAGCTTCAGCCAGGAACGCATGGACGGCGACGTCGGCCTGCTGTCCGGCGGCTGGAAGATGCGCGTGGCGCTGGCGCGCATCCTCCTGATGCGGCCCGACGCCATGCTGCTGGACGAACCCAGCAACCACCTGGACCTGGAAAGCCTGATCTGGCTCGAGGCCTTCCTCAAGAGCTACGACGGCGCCCTGCTGATGACCTCGCACGACCGGGCGTTCATGAACCGCATCATCGGCAAGGTGGTGGAGATCGACGCCGGCTCGCTCATCACCTATTCGGGCGACCTCGACTTCTACGACCAGCAGCGCGCGCTCAGCGAACAGCAGCGCCAGGCGCAGTACGAGCGCCAGCAGGCCATGCTGGCCAAGGAAATCAAGTTCATCGAGAAGTTCAAGGCGCGCGCGTCGCACGCCGCCCAGGTCCAGAGCCGGGTGAAGAAGCTCGACAAGATCGAACGCGTCGAGGCGCCGCGCCGGCGCCAGACGGTTCAGTTCGAATTCAGGAGCCCGCCGCGGTCGGGCGACGACGTGATCAGCCTGCGAGGCGTCCACAAGGGCTACGGCGCCCAGCCGATCTATGAGGGCCTCGACTTCCTGGTGCGGCGCAAGGAACGCTGGTGCGTTCTAGGCGCCAACGGCGCGGGCAAGTCGACGCTGCTGAAACTCGTGGCCGGCGCCGTCGCCCCCGACCAGGGAACGGTCAACATCGGGGCCAGCGTGAAGATGGGCTATTTCGCCCAGCACTCGATGGACCTGCTGGACGGCGAGGAGACCATCTTCGAGTCGCTGGACGGCGCGTTCCCGCAGGCGGGCCAGGGCGCGCTGCGCACCCTGGCGGGATGCTTCGGATTCTCCGGCGACGACGTCGAGAAGCCCTGCCGCGTCCTGTCCGGGGGCGAGAAGGCGCGCCTGGTCATGGCCAAGATGCTGTTCGACCCGCCGAACCTGCTGGTCCTCGACGAGCCGACCAACCACCTGGACATGGCGACCAAGGAGATGCTGGTCGCGGCCCTGGCGGATTTCGAGGGCACCATGCTCTTCGTCTCGCACGACCGCCATTTCCTGGCGGCCTTGTCGAACCGCGTGCTGGAGCTGACGCCCGACGGAATCCATCAGTACGGCGGCGGCTATACGGAATATGTCGCCCGCACTGGCCAGGAAGCGCCGGGGCTGCACCCGGGAGGGTAAGGGAGTTCTGAGGGGGCGCCGGCGCTCCAAGCGACGGCTCAGAGGCAGCGAAGCGGCCTCCAGCGCGCGCGGACAGGAAGATGCGCTACGTGTGCCCGCGATTCCGAACCGATCGCGAATGGGCCGTGCTGCACCAGGAGGTGCTGCCGGCTACATCGCCCGGGGCGGAGGAGGCGCATACATCAGTTCGCGCACATGGCCGACGCGGGAGGCTCCTTTGCTCCGGCTGGTGAGGCCCTCGCAGGCTCTTGCAACGAAGCCGCTGGCCTGGGCGACCGCAAAGCTCGCGCCGTACAGGTTCCGCTGCGGTGGAACGCCCGGGATGGGCCGCGGATAGCCCGATGCCCGGACGACCGGAGCGCCGGCCCGCCATGCCACGCCATACGTCGTGCGCGCACAATCCCAGTCGGCCTCGACGCCGATGACTCCCGCGAGCGAGCCGGGATAGCAGGGCGCCCCGTTGGCCTCATAGGCGGCCACCACCACGACGCCCGCGGCTGCAGCCTCGTCCACGATGGCCGCAAAGGCGTCGCGATGCGCCGCGTTGACCGAGCCCAGACTGAGGTTGATGACGTCCACGTCGCGCGCCACGGACCATCGGATGGCGGCGATCAGGGACGCCGCGCTCGCCTTCAGCGCATCGCGAAAGACCCGCACCGGGATACACTGCGCGTCAGGCGCCTTTTCCTGGATGGCGGCCGTCACCGCCGTCCCATGGCCGAGCCTGTCGAGCGAGACCCCTTCTCCCTCCACGATCATGCCATCGGGCAGGACCATGACGCCCGGGTCGAGGCGACTTGCCGTGATGTGCCCGTGAGCGGGATGGACGCCGCTGTCGATCACGGCGATCGAGATTCCCCGGCCGGTCAGCCCCGCGAAGGGCTCAGCCGTCGCCACGTCCAGGGCCTCCCCGGAGGGCTCACGCACAGGCGGCCTCCCGCGCATGCCTCATAGTGGCGCGGCCGCTATCCAGCGTTACGACGGTGTCCGCCATCTCGGCCAGGACGGGCCTGTGGGTGATCAGCACGATCGTCGCGTGCGGCAGGGCCTCGCGCAGCCCCCTGGCCACCAATTGCTCGGTTTGGCCGTCCAGCGCCGACGTGGGTTCGTCGAGGATGAGCACGCTGGGCTTGCGCAGGAGCGCCCGCGCTAGGGCCACGCGCTGCCGCTCTCCCGCGGACAGCGCCAGGCCCCGTTCTCCGGTCCGGGTCGCCAACCCCTCCGGCAGACGGGTCAGCAGGTCGCCGAGGCCTGCCATGCGCGCAGCCGCCTCGATATCCTCCGCGCTGGCGCCGGGCATCGCGAAGGCGATGTTCGCGGCGATGGTGTCGTTGAAGAGATGCGGGGCCTGGTCGACCAGGATGACTTCGCGGCGCAGGTCGCCGAGCTTGAGATCGCGGATGTCTCGCCCGTCGACAAGAATACGGCCGGCCTGGGGATCTTGGTAGCGGACCATGAGGTCGGCCAGCGTCGACTTGCCGACCCCGCTCGGCCCCAGGATCGCGCAGAAGCTGCCCTGGGCGATGTCGAGGTCGATATCCACCAGCACCGGCTGGCGGTCGTAGCGCATCGAGACCCCCTCGAAGCGGATGCCTTGCCGCACGCGCTCAAGCCCCGTCGCGTCCGGCTTCTCGGTGACCTCCGCGGGCGTGTCGAACAGCTCGAATATCCGCGCCAGCGACACCCGCGCCGACGCCAAGCCCGCGGTCAGCCCCATCAGGGTCTGGATCGGCGCGAACAGCCGTCCCTGGTAGGTCATGAAGGCGACGAGTGTGCCGATGGTCATCTGGCCGTCGATGATCTTCATGCCGCCGTAGAGGATCACCGCCGAGGTTGAGGCCGTGAGCAGGGCGCCCGGGATCGCCCCGGCCATGAACGACGTCATCTGCATGCGCAGCATGGCCCGGACGAAGCCGTTGTTGCCCGACTCGAAGCGCCGCACTTCATGTTCGCCGGCGCGGAGCGAGGCGACCACGCGCATTCCCATCACCGTATCGACCAGCAGGCTGCCGAGGTCGGCGCCGCGTTCTCGCATCTCGCGGGTGATGAGCGTGAGCTTGCGCTGGTAGTGCAGGAAGGTCAGCACGCACGCTGGGATGAGCACCACGCCAAGCAGGAACAGCCGCCAGTCCAGCCACACCATGAGCACGATGCTGCCCACCAGCACCAGCACGTTGCTCAGCACCGACAGCAGCGTGTCGGCGGCCACACGCTGAACGTCGCTCACGTCGCTGTTCAGCCGCGACATCAGATCGCCCAGCCGGAAGCCGCCATAGAAGCGCGGCGACAACGTCTGCAGGTGCCGCAGGAGCGCGACACGGATGTCGAACAGCATCGCCGCGGACGCCGAGACGTAGCGATAGCTGGCCAGGATGTTGAGCGCATAGGCCACGATGGCGACCACCACCATCAGGATTGCGATCTGAACTAGCGCGTCCATATCGCCGCGCAGCAGCGCCTGGTCGATCAGGAGCTTGGACAGATAGGGCTGCGCAAGACTGAGCGCGGTCCCGAACAGGCTGATCACCAGCACCAGGACGAGGGGCCGGATGTAGGGCCGCAGGAACGGCATGAGCCGCCCGTAGGTCCGCCAGCTCGCCACCGGCGGCCCTGGCGTGGGCGCACCGGGCTCGGCGGCCGGCGGGGACGGCGCCCGCTTCACGCCGCCACCCGTTCCACGAGCCGGAAGCCGTGCAGCTCGAACCGGGGCTCGGGCATCTTCGCCAAGCGAGCGGTGCACCAGTCGAACCCCTCGGCGAGATCGGCCAACTGCGCGCGCCACCACGACCCGTCCCCGCCGCTCGCGTAGAACTGGGCGCAGAGGCGCAGGTGCCGGCGCATCGCTCCGACCATCAGGGACTCGAAGTGGACCCGCAGCGCGGCTGGATCGTCGCCCTCCCTCATCGCTCGGATCACCGCGCTGGCCAGGATGGCCTCGCGCACGGCCTGCGCCGTACCGTCCCCGCAGATCGGATCGAAGGCGATGGCCGCCGACCCGCACGCCAGCCAATCCGGCCCAGCCATCGCAGCCAGCATGCGCGGGCTGGTCTCGAAGGCCGCGGACGGCGGTCCTTCCAGCTCAAGGCGCGGCGCGACGTGGCGGCTCTGGTCCAGAAGGGCTTCGGGCGCCGCGCCGACGGCCAGCAGCCACCCCGCGGCGGACCCGGAGGGAATGAGGAACAGCCAGCCCGTCTCCGTCGCCTCGATCCAGCAGGCCGATTGGTCGTCAGCGTGGCGCAGCCGGACCTGCGCCACGACCGTACCGCGCCGCCCGAAGGTGCGCATCGCCGGCTCTGGGAACGGCGGGGCGGTATGGATGGTCATGGCGGCCGGCGCCGCGGGCGCGGCCGGGCCGGCGAGCGCAGCATCCAGTTCGCCCTCCGACAGGACGACGGCGCCGTGCGGCAGGCTGACCGGGTCGGCCGTCCCCCAGGCGACGATCCGGCGGGTGATGCGAGGCCGGTCGATGAACAGGTCGGCGCGGTCGAAAACGCTGCGCAGCAGGGCGAGCGCGGCGTCGCTCAGGAGGATCGCCGGCACCGGCGTGCGGTTTCGGTGGGTTCGCCCGACGGACAGGCCAGCCCGCGAAAGCAGGTGCGCGCAGCAGTTCGCCGCGATCCCATCGCCGTGGATGGCCACGTGGGCCGCCCCCGGGATCACAGCGCTCACGGGGTGATGACCATGCCCGACATGGTGATGTCGTGGGTCAGCTCCCAGTCCGCCGTGGGCTTGAGGGTCCTGGCGTCATAGACCGCGACGTCGTAGCCAGCGCCATAGATGTAGAGCTTCTGCCCGTTGCCGGAGATGCCGAAGTAGAACCGGCGGCGGCACTGGAATTCCGCCTTGTCGAGCGCCTTGTTCTTGTCGATGTCGAAGCGCCAGAACTCGCAGCGCTGGTTGCCCAGGTCGCCCGTCACGGCGACCGTGTAGCCGTTCTTGCCGTCGGGCGAGACCTCCAGCCCCGACAGCGCCTTGGGCGACGGGCCGATCGGCGTGAAGGTGAACTGGCGAGTGTCCAGGTCCAGCCGCGCGATCCCGAAGATCTTGTTGTGGATGTAGGGATCTTCCGTCTCGAACAGCGAGACGAACTGGCCCGGCGTCTGCAGCCGGCCGACGCCGCCGCCGAAACTCACGTCCTGCATGCCGGGGAAGTCGGGCTTGCTGAGGTCGAAGCGGTCGACGGTCTTCAGGTCGGCCGTGTTCACGACCAGGACCTTGTCGCGGAAGGCGTAGAGCGTCTTGCCATCGGGCGACAGCATCAGCGGCCCGCGAGGTCCGAACTTCTGGTCCTCCGCGTCCAGGTCGGCGGTGCGGACGACCTGCTTGGTCTGCAGGTCCACGACCATGAATTGCTGCTTGCTGATCCGGAAGGCGTCGAGGCCTTTATCGATCCGCGTGCCGACGATGTAGAAATAGCGCCCGCTCCGGTCGGGGACGCCGCCGTTGAAGCGGTAGCGGACCTGCGGCGAGTTCAGGCTGAAGCTGTTGACGACCTTGCGGGTCGCCACGTCAATGACCTCGATGCCGCCGGTGGTGAGCGTGGTGACGTAGAGCAGCTTTCCGTCGTCCGAGAGCCGCATGCTCATCGGCAGCCCGGTCTTGAGGTCGATCTCCTGGGTGACCGAGCCCTTGGCCTCGTCGATGACCATGAGCTGGTTCGGATAGCCGCCCAGGAACATCGTGCCCGCCTGCGCCGGGCTTTGGATGGCGGCGGCCGCGCACAGGGCGATGAGACCTAGCCGGAGCGTCTTCATGCGACAGACTCTTCCTCGAACGTGGGGCTGGAACGGCGGGCGGCGCGTCAGGGGAAGACCAGGTCAAGCTTGCGCCAGTCCTTGGTCGCGATGGCGCAGTTGCTGGCCCAGTCCGGCGAGTAGTTGACGTGGTCGGCGACCTGCACGGGCCAAAAGCAGGTGACGTAGCAGTCGTAGATGTCGCGCTCGACCGGTTGGCAGAGGCCCGCCGTGCCGCCGCCGGCGTCGACCTCCCAGCCGGGGAAGAACGCCAGGCTGCACCCCATGGGGATGTGCGGCGTCTTGGGCTTGGGGTCGGGCTGCTGCTGCAGGGCGACCACGTCCTCCTCGGTCATCGAGGCCTGCTGGTCGATCCGTTCCGCCTTTTTGTTGATCGGCCGAAGGTGCTTCATTGCGGGGCCTTCCGTGCAGCGAGACGTTCCAGGAACTGCGGGTTCTGCGCACTCACCGCGCCGTAGATGCGCAGGCAGGTGTCCGTCCACTGGCGGATCCAGTCGCAGTAGTGGAGGTTGGCGTGGCCCGTGTCGCCGTAGCGGACGAAGGCCTCGTGATGGCAGCCGCCGGCGCAGAGCGGCCGCGCCCAGCACGTCTGGCACTCGTACTTCGCGCTCACGTGGCCGCGGGCGAGGAAGTCTTCCCGCTTCGCCGTATCGACGCCACTGGAGACATGGCCCAGCGTGTGGGTGTCGGCGTCGGTGAAGCGGTGGCAGGGCGACAGGTCGCCTGACGGGCTGACCCCGAGCAGGCCGATACCGGCGCCACAGGGATGGGACTTGTTCGCCCCCTGGATCAGCTCGCCGATCGTCTCGCTGACGTTGGAGAAGCCGTGGCGCTCGCCCCGCAGCGCGTACTCCAGCCATTCGTCGGCCAGCTTGTGGAACTCGGCCACGACATCGGTCATGCCGCGGTCATCGAGCGCGTAGGCCTGCGCGCCGCTATTGGTGACCGGCGCGAAGCCGACTTCGTCAAAGCCCAGGTCGTCCTTGAGATGGCGATAGATGCGGATGACGTCGGTGACGCCCTCGGTCAGGGTGACGCGGGCGGTGACGAGGCGGTTCCTCTTGCGGGCCAGCAGCTTGCGCAGCTTGGGCTCGATAATGCGGTAGGTGCCGCGCCCCCGCTTGTCGACGCGCCGCAGGTCCTGCAGGTCGGGCGGGCCGTCCATGCTGACGGTGACGCCGATGTCGTTGTCCGCCAGGAACTCGATGATCTCGTCGGTCAGCAGGGTTGCGTTGGTGGTGAGACTGAAACCGATGGCGCGCCCCTGCATCGCCACCTGCTCGCGTGCGTACTCCACGACCTGGCGGAGCAGCTTGAAGTTCATCAGCGTCTCGCCGCCGAAGAACGTGATGTGCACCGCCTCGCGGCCCGCCGACTGCGCCAGCAGGAAGTCGACCGACGCCGTCGCCGTATCCAGCGTCATATACTTGGGCTTGCCCTCGGGGGTGGCGATCTTGTCCGCCCCGAATTCGTAGCAATAGGTGCAGGCGAGGTTGCACTGGTTGGTGATGTTCAGCACCAGCGCCTGGAGCGGGAAGTCGGCCGGCGGGCTGGTCGGCCCCACCGCGGGCGCCGGGGTCACCACGTCCGAGACGATGCCGCGGACATAGCGCAACTCGCCGATCAGCTCCTCGGCATCGGCGCGCGCATGCCCATGCCCGACCAGAGCGTCGACGAGCTCGTCGTGCGACATCTCCTGCCGGCCCAGGCGGCGCAGCACGGCCGTGGCGGCGTCGTCCAGCGCGAAGATGGCGCCGGCGCTGACCAGATAGATGAACGCCTGCCCGGCGGCCTGGAACTCGTGCAGTTCGCCCCGGCGGTACTTCACCGCCGCCATCGACGTCATGCTGGTCATTGGGACAGCTCCGCATGATCCCACCGCCGGTAGCTCGGCACCGTCACGACGAGATAGGCCTTGCCGACCAGCGGATTGCCGAAGCGGTCCTTGGCGTCCTTGGCGGTCGCCACGACCCACACCTCGCCGTAGTTGTTGCGGCTGAAGCGGCGCTGCGGATTGGGCCCCTCCACCGCCGGCGTGAACAGCGCGGTCGGGCTCAGGTTGCCGACGAAGGCCTTGTCGTCGTCGTAGGTGACGGTGTGGAACTCCTCGACGCTCCAGCTCACCGGCACCGGGCCAATGGCCACGTCGTCGGCGGTCTTGGGCTTTCCATCGAGCCCGTTGGCGTAGCCTACGACCTCGAACTGCTCATAGCCCTTGTCGAACTTGATCCCGCCGAGGCGCGCCATCGCCGTTTCGGGCGTGACCTTGAGGTAGTCGACCTTGTCGTAGACCGGCAGGGCGTTCACCAGCACCGCGCCCTTCACGCCGACGTCGCGCTGGCCGGACACTGCCTTCTCGGCGACGTCGACGCTGACGACCAGTTCGCCGGGCCTGGCCGAGACGATCCTGGTCACGGTCACCCCCGCGCCCATGTCCACGTCCTTCGGAGTCAGCTTCTGGGGCAGCGCATCGCCGTAAATGTGCACCTCGACGCCCTTCGCCCCCGCCTTCAGCGCGAACGGCGTCACGGCGGCCACCGTCGGATCGGCCGACGCCCGGCTCAGGGTGACGTTGAACCCGAACTCGTTGTAGGCGCCCCAGTACCAGCGGCCCTGTGCCATCTTCAGGTCCGGCGCAAACCACATCACCTCGCGGCCGGCGCTCTTGGGATCGTCGGGCTGCCCGCTCGCGCCGCCGTCGCCGCTGCCGCGCCAGCTGTAGCCGCCGTAGACGGCGCCCAGGCCCTTGCGGGTGATCTCGGCGCCGGTCTGCAGCGAGCGGAGTTTCGTGACCGTGACGAACCGCTCAGGCGCCGACCCGGGGCTGATCATCATTTCGCCGAGGTAGCGGCCCTTGCCCGGAAGCGTGGCCGAGACCAGCCACTTACCCTCGAGGCGGGGCGGCCGGATGCGCGCCGACCAGGCCGCCCATTCCGGCGTGTGCAGCGGAGCCTTTTCCGCCAGCCAGTTCAGCGCCACCTGGGCGGGCAGCAGCGGCTTGCCGTCCGGCCCCATCGTGGCGCCCGGCCCCTGCACAGGCCGGAAGTACTGCATCTCGGCCTGCGAATAGAGGGCGACGTGCATGTTCTGCAGCAGCGCCCACTCGCGCTTGCTGCGGCGCGACGACAGCGGCTGGGCGAAGGCGTGGCAGGAGGCGCAGGACTGACGGATCGTGTCGTTGGGAATGTTGGTCTCGTCGATGATCCGGTTCTCGGCGAAGTACATGACCGGCTTGGCCTCCTCGGGCGCGAGGCCGTGGTAGGTCGCCAGGTACTGGACCACCCGGCGCGCTTCGTCGGGCTCCACCGTCGCACCGTTCAGCTTGACCATCCGCTTGACGGTCTGCGCCCACCCCTCCGGCGTGGCGCGCACCCACGATATCCGCGACAGGTTGCCTTTCGCGTCCGCCGCATGGCAGCCGCCGCACTTCTCCTTGGTGAGCGGGTCGGTCACCGGGATGCCCGGATCGCTCTCCTCCCAGTCCACGGGATCGGGGCCCAGGGGCTTGCCGCTGGCCTGGGCCAGCACGACCGAGGCGGATGCGACGCCTAGCAACAACAGCGCCGGAGCCAGGACCTTGCGCAGCAAGGCCGCCCGCGGGCGAACGGGCGCATCGACGTGGTGCTTTACGACGTTCATCGCGGCATTCCCCCTCGCCGAACCGGACGCCCGGCTCATCGAACTTGCAGGCACGAGGGGACCACCGCGGCCCGAGCCTGGTCAAGCTGTGGTCAGCCGGAACTCGCGTCGGGAAGCGCGACTGCAGCGCAATTCGGCAGGCAAGGCGCAGCGGGGATCGGCATGCGCCTATTTATTCGACTGAGCGTCCACGTCGCGCGACAGCCAGGCCCGCCAGTCGGCAGGCGGACTCGGATAGGCGTCCACCGCGGGGCCCAGCGCTTCGATGAGGGGGCCGAGCGACGGCGCGTAGTGCTTCCAGTGCTCGACGCCGTCCGTGAAGATCGGCTGGCGCACCTGCTCCGAGCTCGCCGTGCGCACGGCGCGGTCGTTATTGTAGAACTCCAGGCACGCCGCCTCGAACGGCAGGCCCAGCGCGCGCAGCAGGCGATCCACCTCGTCGGCTGTGTCGGCGACCATCTGCTCGTAGATCACGCGATGCACGGCCCCGGGCGCGGCCTGGTCGTAGGCGGTCATCAGGGCGACGTAGTCGCGGTAGTAGCTGCCGACGTCGCCGAGGTCGTACGAAAACACCTGTCCCCGCGCGAAATGCTGCTTCCAGGCCGAGAAGCAGCAGCCCAGCGGATGGCGCCGCGCATCGACGATCTTCGCATTCGGCAGGATCAGCCGGATCAGCCCGACGTGCTGCCAGTTGTTCGGCATCTTGTCGATGAACAGCGGGCGGCCGCTCTGCCGGTGGACGCGCGTCCGCTCGATATATTCCTCGCCCAGCCTCGTGCGGTCGGCGGGCGTGAGCGAGGCGATCATCGTGCGAAAGTCCGGGAACTCGCCCTGGTCCACCCGCGACTGCAGGCGACTGGCGATCACCATCATGTCCGGCAGCTCCATCGTACCTTCCACCTGGCTGTGGCTGGCGAGTATCTGCTCCACCAGGGTCGAGCCCGAGCGCGGCAGACCGACGATGAAGATGGGGTCCGGCGCGGCGCATCCGCCGGGGCCCATGTCCATCAGGAACTCGGCGGTGAAGGTGTTGGCCGCGGCCGATACTTCGGCCGAGAAGGCGGCCGCATCGTGCTGCACCATCGTGCGGCGCAGGCGATTGCCCAGATCGTAGTGACGGAATGAGGCGGGGTAGTCCCGGGCGTCCTCCAGGGCCTTGCCCAGCGAGAAATGCAGGTGGAACACGTCTTCCCGCCTCTCGTCCGCCTGCGGGGCGAGTGACGTCAAAGCCGCGTCCATCGCCGCGACGTCGTCGGCCCCCAGCTTCACGGTCTTGAGGTTGGCCAGGCTCCACCAGGCTTCGCCCATCGTCGGCTGATGCGTCACGGCCTGGCGGTAGGCGCGCACGGCCTCGGACTGCTTGCCCAGCGTCTTCAGGACGTGGCCGAGGTTCTGCCAGATCTGCGGCTGCCCGGGGTGCTCCGCCAGCAGGCGCTCGTAGATCATCCTGGCCTCCTCCTGGGCGCCCAGGCGCACCAGCACCGAGGCCCTGAGCAGATCGTGGCTCGGGCTCTGGATCGGAGAACGGGCCAGCGTCTCGGCATGCTCCAGCGCCTCGGGCAGACGGTTGGTCTGGATCAGGAGGCGCACCAGGAAATCACGGGCGAGGTCGAAGCCCGGCGCGACCCACACGGCCCGCTCCACCAGCGCCAGCGCCTCGGTCATATCGCCCTGCCGCCAGCGGATCTCTCCCAGCAGGCGGTTCGCCGGCGGATCGTCCGGATCCTCGGCCAGCCGCGCCCTCACCATGGCCTCGGCGTCCTGGAAGCGACCATCGTTCATGGCGACTGCGGCGTTCAGCAGCTCCGGGTCGCGGGACGCGGCATGCACGCCCGACAGGTCGGCGCGCCAGGCCGGGCCTGCACGCCCGACTTTGCGCAGCTCCCGGGCCAGGAGGAACCAGCCGCCGGCCACGGCGGGCTGCTGTCGAGTGAGATCTTCCAGCGCCGCGATCGCCCGCAGAGCATCGCCCGCCTCGCTCGCGGCCTGCGCCAGCTCCCAGATGACCGCGGGCACGCGCGGATGGTCGCGCGCCAGGAGACTCAGGCGGGCCTGCGCGGCCTGCGGGTTCCCCAGCCGCCGCAGGGCCTGGCAGGCAAGCAGTTCCACCGGCGGCGATCCCGGCGATTCCCGCAGCAGGGCCTCGGCCTGGAGAAGCGCCGCTTGCGGATGCGAGTCCAGCAAGGCCGCGATCTCGGCCTGCGCCGCCCGGCGCGACATTGCGAGGGCATCGGGACCGGCGGCTACGGTCATGGCGGGCTCGGCATAGTGGTTCCTTGTCAGGGGCTCAGGATCCGCCCGGCCCGCCGTCACATCCGGCAGCGCGCGGACGGCGCGGGCAACCATCGGCCCGGCTTGGCTCCCAACGGCCCGCAACGTGGCCGAGCCCTTGGGCGCCGACGCATAATTTTTAGGACAATTGTCGCCTGCAGGTGCTCGCCCCCGTGGCGCCCGGGCTTTCGCCGTGTAACACGCTTGACAGTGACCAGCGGCGTTACGTCTATCAGAATTGAAATGTCCTGACGGAGTTATCCGCCCGCGCGACGTCTCATAAATTCAGACGACACCAATATAGTGTCAGGCCGAAATTGACTTATCCGATGATTTTTATCTTCGGCGACGAACTAGTGACGCCGTCAAAATGTCCATAGTCGGGTTAAACACCACTCTTTGGACATGCCGGCGCATCTATAGACAATAAAAACAAAATCCTACGCAGGAAGGAAGGATCTTGGGAAAAGACTTGGGGGATAATCTACATGATGGCTCAAACGCCTTCTCGGAAGACACGTTTCCTTTGCTTGCTGGCGGCGACGACCGTCCTGACGCCTCTAGGCCTTGCAAGCCCCGCCTTCGCGGAAGGCGCTGACGCCGCCGGCGACGCCGATGAGGTCACCTCCGTCGGCGAGATCATCGTCACCGCGACCCGCCGGGCCGAAAGCATCCAGAAGGTGCCGATCTCGGTCCAGGCGCTAAGCACCGAGACGTTGGCGGAACGACAGGTCAAGGGCCTGTCCGACCTCGTCACCCTGCTGCCGTCGGTGTCGTTCGCGGGCCTCGGGCCTGGACGGCAGACCACCTACTTCCGCGGCATCGTCCCGGCGGGCGGCACCTACGCCTCGGTCGGCTACTATCTGGACGACATCCCGATCACCGGCGTCGGGGTCCCCGACATCCACGTCTACGACCTGGAACGCGTCGAGGCGCTGTCCGGCCCGCAGGGCACGCTCTACGGGGCCGGCTCGCTGGCGGGCACCATCCGGTTCATCACCAACAAGCCGAAGATCGGCGTGTTCGAGTGGGGCTACGACCTCGAGGGCAACAAGTACGGGCCGGGCGACGTCGGCGGTCAGATCGAGTCGTACGTGAACGCGCCGGTGAATGACACCATCGCCGTGCGCGCCATGGCTTACTACCGTCGGGACGGCGGCTACATCGACAACACGCCCAACAACGGCCTGCTGAACGACGGTCGTTCGGCGGTCCTGACGCTCGGCGACAACAACCCCGCCACCTCCTTCACGCTCGACAACTCCGCGATCGCCAAGGACGACTACAACACCGTCCGCGAGTACGGCGGTCGTCTCGTCGCGGTCTGGGAGCCGGCGCCAGGCTGGGAAGTCACCCCGCAGATCACCGCGCAGCACCAGGTCTCCAAGGGCTACTTCGGCTTCGACCCGCGCGTGGGCGACCTGGAAGTGCACGACTACGACGTCACCGAAAACGACGACAAGTGGTACCAGGCGCAGTTGTCGGTCCACGGCCATATCGGCGACTGGGACGTGGTCTCGGCGACCGGCTACCACCAGCGCAAGACCAAGCTTCTAAACGACTACACCTACTACACCGTGACCTACGACGGCTTCGGGCCGGGGTACGAGAACTACCTGCAGTTCTTCGACAAGAGCGGCTGCACGGGCGACGGCGCGACGCTGCGCTGCTCGAAGTTCCTCAACCCGACCCAGTACTTCCACGGTCTGACCTACCGGGACAAGTTCACGCAGGAACTCCGGGTCACCACGCCCGGCGACTGGCCGTTCGAAGTCACGGCCGGCGCCTTCTACCACTGGCAGAAGCAGGAGAATAACACCTACTACGCCATCCGCGGCCTGGATCAGATCGTCGGCTACACCCGGGCCGGAGGCGGGGACAGCAATCCTGCCGGCCTCGGGATCCCGGTGGCCAACGGCGGGACCATGGTCCTCGGCACGCCGGCGGTGAAGCAGGACGGCTTCTACGTCGTCGAGAACAACCAAATCTACCACGACAAGGCGCTCTTCGCCGAGGGGCACTACAACATCACGCCGACCCTGAAGCTCACGGCCGGCATCCGCTACTTCAAGACCGACTACAAGATTAAGGGCTTCGCCGGCGTCATGGCGTCCGCCCGGAACACCACGACGTCGCTCTTCGTGCCGACGGGAACCTTCGGGTGCACGCTGCCGCTGCCGGCCGAGCGCCTGCAGTGCCTGAACACGAACTTCGCCGCGCCGGACCAGGTCGGGCGCTACAAGGAGAGCGGCGAGACGCATAAGGTGGCGCTGGATTGGCAGATCACCCCCACAAAGATGATCTACGCCAACTACTCCACCGGCTTCCGGCCGGGCGGCTTCAACCGGCCGCTGCGCATCCGCAATGTCGGCGTCGCCACAGTGGACCCGTTCAAGTCGGAGGAGCTCACCAACTACGAGCTCGGCGTCAAGACCCGGTGGGGCGACAACTTCCGCTTCAACGCCGCCGTCTACTACGAGCAGTGGGACAACATCCAATACTCGGTGGTGGTTTCGGGCGCGCAGGGCGCGGGGATCACAGGAAACGCCGGCAAGGCGCGGGTCTACGGGGTCGAATACGACGCCGACCTGAAGCTCGGCGAGTTCACGATCTCGTCGTCGGGCGCCTACAACGATGCGGCGCTGGACGGCAACTTCTGCAACTTCGCCTTCGACCCGACGTCGCGCGCGATCACACAGCTGGCGTCATGCGCACTGGGCGCGACGGTGCCTGGATCGAGTCCACCGACCCCACAAGTCGCCGCGGCCGACGGCACCCGCCTGCCACGTCAGCCGAAGTTCAAGGGCACGACCTCGATCCGCTACGACACCGAGGTGGCCGGATACAGCGCCTTTGTGCAGGGGGCCGCGCTCTATCAGACGGGCGCCACCCAGGACCTGAACGTCTTCAACAACGACCTGCTGGGCAACACCTCGGGCTTCGTCACCTTCGACATCTCAGGAGGGGTGAAGAAGGACAACTGGACCTTCAACGTCTTCCTGCAGAACGCCTTCGACCGCCGCGGCCAGCTGACCCGAAACACGTTCTGCTCGATCACCTTCTGCTCGGGCTCATCACGCACGTTCCCGGTCAAGCCGCAGTTCTTCGGCGCCCGCTTCGGACAGAAATTCTGACGTCGAAGCGGAACTATCCTGCCGGGTGGGGCCCTGAGGGAGACCTCCGGGCCCCGATCCGGTCCCGAATACCCCTCTCCGGCGATGGCTGCCGTGGCGTGCTGTTGCGGATTTCGCGGCATCTCAGATCAGGCGCCCACCGGGCCCGCCGAAGGTCAGCTAGGGGTGCATGTGGTTGAAGAAGGCCGGGGTGCGTAACCGAACTAGCGCCTCGGAATTTTGCGCGTCCTTGCGGCGAGCACGGGTCGCAGATCTGGCAGCATCGGTGTCCGGCGCAGGCGCACGCCGGTCGCGGCGAAGATCGCGTTGGCCAGCGCCGGTGCGAGGGGCGGGACGCCGGGCTCGCCGAGGCCGGTGGGCGGCTCACGGGACTCGATGAAGGACACGTCGATGCGCCGGGCGGCGCCGTCCATCCGCAGCATCTCGTAGTCGTTGAAGTTCCGCTGCTCGACCTGGCCGCCCTGCACGGTGATCGCCTGGCCCAGCGCTGCCGACAGGCCATCGTTGATACTGCCTTCGATCTGGGCGCGCGCTCCGTTCGGGTTGACGATCATGCCGGCGTCGACCGCCGCGGTGACCCGGTCGATGCGCAGGCGGCCCTCCGCGACCGTCACCTCGACGACCTGGGCGACATAGCTCTCGAACGTGAAGTGCGCCGCAAATCCGCGCCCGCGGCCCGCGGGGAGCGGCTTGCCCCATCCGGACGCCTCGGCCGCCCGTCGGATGACCGCCGCGTAGCGCCGGGTGTCGAAGCTCCGGCGCGGCATCTGGGGCAGGTACATGTAGCTGTGGACGCCGCCGGCCCCGATCATGTCCAGGCGTAGCTCGACGGGATCCCGGTTCGTGGCGACCGCGATCTCATCAAGGAAGCACTCGATCGCGAAGGCGTTGACCACGTGGCCGGGCGCGCGCCAGGCGCCGCGCGGGGCCGCCGAGGGCAGCAGGTGGTATTCGACCTGCATGTTCGGGACGTGGCCGGCCGGGAAGCCGTCGGGATAGTATTCGGTCAGCCGCGGCGCCGGATCGCCGGCGGCGCCCGCCACCCGTGAATGCGTCGCCAGGCGGTGTCGCCAGCCCAGGATGCGGCCGCGTGGGGCCACCACGGCATCGAGGATGTGGCAGGCGCCGGGCCGGTAGAGGTCGTGCTGGAGGTCGTCCTCGCGGGTCCAGACGAGCTTGACCGGTCGCCTCACCGCCTTGGCGACGATGGCCGCCTCGGCGACCATGTCCTGGTCGAACTTCCGGCCGAAGCCCCCGCCCATGCGGACGAGCGTGACGTCGATCTGCACCGGGTCGATCCCGGTCACCCTTGCGATGGTGGCCGCGGCGGCGTCCGGCGCCTGGGTCGCGAGGATCGCCTGGGCGCGCCTGCCGTCGGGATCGACCGAGACGATGGCGTTCGGCGGCTCCAGGCAGGCGTGGGCGACCATTGCGGCCTCGTACCGGGCGCTGACCGTGCGCGCCCGCGACGCCGGCAGGCCGGCGAAGTCGCCGTCCTTGCGGACCACGTCGCCGGGGGTCGTCTCCATCCTTGCCCAGGTGTCCGCATAGGCGCGGGCCGAGCTTTCGTCGGCCGCGGCTCCCGGCCCCCGGCTCC
Organism: Phenylobacterium kunshanense; assembly: GCF_003254525.1. GTDB lineage: Bacteria > Pseudomonadota > Alphaproteobacteria > Caulobacterales > Caulobacteraceae > Phenylobacterium > Phenylobacterium kunshanense. The sequence continues at coordinate 26,021 of NZ_QFYS01000003.1, read as the reverse complement.
AGGTGATCCTGAGCGCATCGCGGGCCTGCATCGCCGCCCAGAAGGACGTGGCCACCACCGCCACCCCGGCCGCCAGGGGCGTGCTCCGCGGCTCCAGCGGCGGCGCCGGCGCGTCGGCGGCAGGGATCGGGACGAGCGCCACGACGCCGGGAAGTCCGAGGCCATGGCCTTCATCCAGGGTGGCGACCTTGCCGCCGAGGTAGGGCGAGCGGGCGACGACGGCGTGGAGCATGCCCGGCATCTCGGCGTCGATCCCGAACAGCGGCTCGCCACGGACGATGCGGTCCGCATCCAGATGGCGCTGCGGTTTGCCGACGATGGAGAACTGGTCCGGAGTCTTGAGGACCATGTCGCCGACGGGTTCGCGGCGCTTGGCCGCCTCGGCGGCGAGCTCGCCGTAGGTGGCGGCGCGGCCGGACGGATGCCGGACGACGCCAGCTCGGGTGGTGAGTTCGTCCGCCGGAACACGCCAGCGCTCGGCCGCGGCGTCGAGGATCATGCGCCGGGCGCGCGCGCCGGCCTGGCGCAAGGGGATGAACCCTGTCCTGACGCTGTTCGAGCCGCCGGCGGTGCTCTGGCCCGCCCCCAGATACGAGCGCGCCTGCCCGCGCGCGTTGCGCGCCAGATGCAGCGGCATCGCCTGGATCGACACGCGCTCGAACGGCACATCCAGCTCTTCTGCGATGAGCATCGGCAGGGAGGTGGATACGCCCTGGCCCATCTCTCCGACATGACAGCCGATCGTCACCGCGCCGTCCGCGTCTATGCGGACGAAGGGACCGATCTCGCCCACGAAACGGGCCGCCGCGCGGCCGGCCTGCGGGCGCGCGAACACCAGGAGGGCGCCGGCCCCGGATGCGGCCTTCAGTAGCTCCCGCCGGGACGTGGTGGACGTCGCCGCGCTCATGCGACGCCCTGCTTCATGAGTTCGGCCGCGCGGCGGATCGCGGCGCGGATGCGCGTGTACGTGCCGCACCGGCAGAGGTTGGTGAGCCTGGCGTCGATCTCGTCGTCGGAGGGGCTGGGCGTCTCGGCGAGCAGGCTGACGACCGCCATGATCTGGCCGGCCTGGCAGTACCCGCACTGGGCGACATCCTCCTCGATCCAGGCCTGCTGGACGGGGTGAAGCGACGCCTTCCCCGCCAGCCCCTCGATCGTCGTGATCGAGGCCTGGCCGACGGCGCCGACCGGGGTGACGCAGGCGCGAACGGCCTGGCCGTCCACGTGAACCGTGCACGCCCCGCACGCGCCGATGCCGCAGCCGTACTTCGATCCCTTGAGGCCGAGCTGTTCCCGCAACACCCACAGAAGCGGTTGGTCGGGCGGCGCGTCGACGGGCCGGGTCTGGCCGTTAATGCGAAGGGCGAACGTCATCGGGGGTCCGGAAATCTGCGACGGAATAGGTCCGTGAAGCTCGGATCCGGTCGGCTCGACAACGCCGGTTTGCACGAATAGCGTTCGCTTTTCGCCAACGCCGCAGAATGCCTTTGATCTCCTCCCGGACCTGGACCTCCCCGCACTTCATCAGCGTCTACGGGGCGATCGCGCTGGCGACATTTCTGGGGTTCGCAGGGCCGTTCGGCTCGTTCCAGTCCCTGGAGCCACTCCAGCGCTACGCCTACTGGTTCTTCCTCGTGGCGATCGGCTACGTGCTGGCGATCGCCACCTTGCAGGTCCTCCGTCCCGTGGCGGCGTTCGCGCGCCTGCCGAAGGTCGCCGCGGTCGTGGTCCTGGGGCTGATCTCGACTCTGCCGTACATGTTCGTCGTGGCATGGACGCTGGACGTGGTGTTCGGGCGCTCGACCCCGCCGGGGCAGATCGTATCGCTCTATCTCTCGGTGGTGTCGGTCCAGCTGGTCATCGCCGGCATTGCGCTATGGCCGTTCCTGGCCGCCGACAGGCCCGCGCCTCCCGAGGACGCCCCGAGCGCCGATCCGTTCTTCGCGCGCGTTCCCGACCGACTGGGACGCGACCTGTTGGCCCTCGAGGCGCAGGACCATTACCTCATGGTCCACACACGCCGGGGGTCTGCGCTCATCTATATGCGGCTCAGCGAAGCCGTGCAGATCCTGCCCCCGCAGCTCGGCTTCCAGGCGCACAGGCGTTGGTGGGTCGCGCGCAAGGAAGTGGCCGGACTGCGCCGCGACGGTCATCAGACGCTCATCGAGCTGACGAGCGGCCTGACCGTACCGGTCGGCAGGACCTACCTCGCCGCCGTTCGCTCAGGCCTGGACGCGCACAGCGCCTGAGGGCGCCGGCAGACGCGGGCCGCCTGTAGCATTGCCGCAAATCAGCGGCGCGCGAATGACATTCGCGGATTGGGCCGTTGTCGGGGCCCGGGGAGCTGAGTGAGAGGGCGGCGACCGCCAGGGGCTCGTGAGACCTGCCCCCGCGGGTCCCCGATCAGATCCCCAAAGGAGATTCCAGTGCAGCTCAAGTCCAGGCTCTTCGGAGCCGCCCTCGCGTGCGGCCTTGCGATGTGGAGCACCGCCGGCGCGGCCACCACGATCAGCTTCGATGGCGGCGCCGATCAATGCGTAGCGAACGGGTCGCGCTGCATGATGCTGCAGACCTTCGGCGACACCGCGGCGGTCGATGTCAGCTATCAGAACGTCAGGCCTGACGGGACGGTGGTGGGCGCGGCCCAACAGTTCTACGCCAACTACGGCGATCTGGGCAAAGTCCTGACCGCCGGCAGCTACCTCGACGGAACCCTTGGTCAGGTCACGATCAAGGCGCGCGACGGCTACAGGATCTCGCTGCTGGATTTCGACTTCGTCGGCTATGTCAATTTCGCGCCGACCCTGCCGCTCAAGGTCCTGGATCTTCTGGGCAACGAACTGGTCGGCGGCGTCTACAGCACCGGCAGCGGATCCACGCACAGCAGCCTGGCGGTCAACAGCGCGTTTCTCGACGGCATCGTGATCCGCTGGGGCCCGGACGCCAGCGTGGGCGGCATCGACAACATTCGCTACGAAGTGCAGGGGGCCGTGCCTGAGCCGGCGACCTGGGCCATGATGATCCTGGGCTTCGGGGGCGTGGGCGCGCTGCTGCGCCATCGGCGGATGAACCCGCTCGCCGCCATGGCCTGAGGCGCCTGCGAAGACCGGCGGCCCGGATCGTCCCGGGCCGCCCCCAGTGGCGTTCCGTCGCCATAGATGGCGCCAGGCCGCCCCCCTCGGCTACCGCCCTTCCCGGGGCGGCGGTAGCGAACGGATGTAGGCGATCAGATCCGCACGCGCTTGAACGTCGGGCACTGCCATGACCATCCGGCTGCCCGGCGCGAACACGACCGGGGCCGAAAGGAAGGCGTCGAGATTTTCGGCCGTCCACTTCTGCGCAGACCTGGCCCTTAGCCCTTCGCTGTACCCACCGAAGCCCCCCACGCTCGCGATCGGCCTGTCCGCTACCCCTCTTAGTGTGGGCGCGATCGAGACCGTGTGACAGCCCTTGCACTGGGCGGCGTAGAGTTCGGCGCCGGCCTCCGCGTCGCCCTGGACCGCCTGCGCCTGAGCGTGGGCCGCGCCGCCCTGCGCAAACGCCAGCACCACCAGCGCCCAGGCCGCATTCGACAAGGCTCCGCTGCACCGCATGTCCGTCATTTCCATCTCCACGCTTCCATGACGACCTAGCTAGGATTTCTTATTGGTGCAATTATCGATTGACCGTCGCAACCAGGCTGCCTAGCCATGAGCGCAGATCACGGAGGGGGAAATGCGAAGGTTCGCCACCATCGCCGGCAGCGCTGCGCTCGCTACAGCCATCGTTTTGAGCGCCGGCATCGCCGTTCAGGCGGCTTGGGCGGACCCACCGCAGAGCACCGCCGGGGCAGAGCAGATTGTCGCGATACGTCGCCTGACGGAAAGCCAATATCGCCACGCCATCGCCGATGCTTTTGGTGCGGATGTCCGCATTGAAGGACGCTTCGAGCCCGAGCGGCGGGAAGCCGGCCTGCTGGCGATCGGAAGCGCACAGCTCTCCATTACTCCGGCGGGTTTCGAGCAATACTTCCGCCTGGCGGACCTCATCGCGGGACAGGTGACGGCGCCGGAGAGGCGCGCTCGCCTCGCCGCCTGTCAGCCTGCGGCGGAAACGGCCCGCGACGACGCCTGCGCCCGCCAGATCGTCTCCCGCGTGGGCGAGGCTCTGTTCCGCCGACCACTGACCGAAGCCGAGAGCGCCGCTCGCGTTCAGACCGCCGCCGCCGGGGCGGAGCATACCGGGGATTTCTATGCCGGCGTCGCCTTGGCGCTGAAGAGCCTGCTCGTGGCGCCCGAGTTCCTGTTTCGCATGGAGCGCGCCGAGCCCGATCCGGCCGCCCCGGGCCAATATCGCCTGACAGGGAGCACCAAGGCCGAACGGCTGTCCTTCCTGTTCTGGGACGCCCCGCCCGACGCCGAGCTGCGCCGCGCCGCCGCCTCGGGCGAGCTCCACACCGCACAGGGGCTGCGCCGGCAACTCGCACGCCTCGCCGCTTCGCCGCGCCTGCAGCAGGGTGGGCGCGCCTTCTTCACCGACATGCTCCAGCTGGAGCATTTCGACGGCCTGACCAAGGACTCCAAGGCCTATCCGAAATTCAACCAGGCGCTGGCGGACAGCGCTCGCGAGCAGACGCTCCGGACCACGGTGGACATGCTGTTCGTGCAGAAGCGCGACTATCGCGAGCTGTTCACCAGCAATTCCACCTTCATCAACCGTCACCTGGCCGCCCTCTATCGCGTGCCGTTCAATTCCAAGGGCGACTGGGCGGCCTTCACCTTCCCCAAGGACGCCGAGCGTTCGGGGATCATCACCGAGGCGACGTTCCTGTCGCTCTTCGCCCATCCCGCCGCCTCCTCGCCGACACGGCGGGGCGTGAAGCTCCACGAGATCTTCATGTGCGAACCGACGCCGGATCCTCCGGCCGACGTTGATTTCTCGAAGGTGCAGGCGCTGGAGACTGGCACGGTCCGCACGCGGCTCCTGGCCCACATGGAGAATGAAGGCTGCGCGGCCTGCCATCGGGTCAGCGATCCAGTGGGCCTGGCGCTGGAGCACTTCGACGGGGTCGGTCAGCGGCGCACCCTCGAAAACGGTCAACGGATCGACGTCGAGGCCGAGATCAATGGGGTGAAGTTCTCCGCCGCGCCGGGGCTCGGCCTGTACCTGCGTCAGCAGCAGAAGATACCCGCGTGTCTCGTGCGGAACGTCTACGGCTACGGCGTCGGCCGGGCGCCGGATGAACGCGACGAGGACTATCTGGCCGACCAGACCGAGGCCTTCGCCAGCGACGGCTACCGCGTTCCGCACATGATGGTCCGGATCGCCTCCAGTCCAGAGTTCTTCAAGGTCAAGCTGCCTGCGCGCGCCAAGCCCGCCACCAAGGTGGCCGCCGCCGCGACACACGAGGGAGGGCTGCAATGAGCCTGCGGTTCAATCGTCGATCGCTGCTCCGCGGCGTGCTTGGCGGCGGCGCCGTCGCTTTGGGTATCCCGACCCTCGACCTCTTCCTGGACGGCCATGGCCAGGCCTGGGCCGACGGGGCGCGCCTGCCCGTGCGCTTCGGCACCTACTTCTGGGGTCTTGGCCTGACCGACACCCCGGCCGGCGGCACGCGCTGGGTGCCGAAGACCACCGGGCCAGGCTACGAGATCACACCCGAGCTGGAGGCGCTGCGCCCGCTGCGGCACAAGGTGTCCGTGCTGTCCGGCTTCCGCGTTATCGGGGACGGCCGGCCGAACATCGTGCACTGGACGGGACACGCCTCGATCCTGTCGGGGGTCGCCCCCGCGGTGAACAACCGCATGGATGCGCCCTCGTTCGACACGCGGATCGCCGACGCTATCGGGGGCGGAACACGGTTCAAGGTGCTGGACGCTTCCGCGTCAGGAAAGGTGGTCAGCTATTCCACGCGGACCGGCGCGGCCTTCGCAACGCCGGAAACCACTCCCCTCAGCCTCTATACGCGGCTGTTCGGGCCTGGCTTCCAGGATCCCAACAACGCCGACTGGAAGCCAGACCCGTCCATCATGCTCCAGCAGAGCGTGCTCTCGGCGGTCGGGGACCAGCGTCAGGCGTTGATGGCCAGCGTGGGTCGGGCCGATCAGCAGAAGCTCGACCAGTACTTCACGGCGGTCAGGGAGATGGAGAACCAGCTCGCGCTGGGCCTGGAGCGCCCGGAAAAGTGCGAGTCCTGCGTCGTGCCAGGCGCGCCAAAGTCCTCGATCAAGGGCGCCTCCGTCGACGTCGTCAACGCCAACACCAAGGCGATGGCGCGCCTCCTGGCGATGGCGCTGGCCTGCAATCAGAGCCGCGTCTTCAACTTCGTGCATACGCCCGGGGCGTCGGAGACCTACATGGCCGGCGCGAGCAAGATCTATCACCAGATCACCCACGACGAGCCGACGGACACCAGGCTCGGATATCAGGTCGAGACCAGCCGGCTGGCCGAGCAGGTCATGCAGGGCCTGGGCGATTTCCTGGCGGAGCTCGATGCGATCAAGGAAGGCGACGGCACGCTCCTCGACCGGAGCCTGATCATGGCGTTCAGCGATACCGGCTACGCCAAGATCCATTCCATCGAGAACATCCCGATCTTCCTGGCCGGGGGTGCGGGCGGCCGTCACAAGGCCGGCCAGCACATCGCCGGCAAGGGCGACGCGGTCACTCGCGCCTCCCTGACCGCCCAGATGATTGCTGGCGCGCCGGCTGGCGAATTCGGCGTCGGCGGCATGCGCACGTCTCGCCCGATCATCGAACTCATGGCGTGAGACCGAGGGACATGAGCGCACTTCGCAGACTTCTGCTGCTCGCCGCCGCCTCTCTGGCGGCCCCGGCCCCCGCCATGGCGGCATGGACCCGGGCCTTCGCCATCGAATGGTACGAGCCGGCCATGTACTACGGTGCGCAGTCGGGCGTGACGGAACCGGGGACGGACTGTCCGGCGGGCACCAATCCGGAGCCCGACTGGATCAAGGTGCTCACCGAGGCCGGATACACGCGCGAACAGGCGCTGTGGCTGCGCAACCCTGCCAATCCCACACGCAGCCCGGTGCACGGGCAGAACCAGATGGCGTTCCGCGGGGCCGGCCGCGCCAACGTCTACATCGATCCGACCTCCACCCCGGATGGAGGACTCGTCGGCGTCACCGGGACGATCGGCGAGGGGCTGGACCTCGATGGCGATCCGAATACCGGCTTCGTAGGCCCCGCCGGAGAGCGGGGCGTCGACAACGCGTTCTACCGGACGCTGGGCTGCTGGAAGACCTTCCGGGGCCCTCCTCGCCTGTCGAGCGGCGCACTGCAGAACAACGACGCCATGCGTGACGGCGCCTGGACCGTGGTCGTGGTGGTTTCCGGCCGCGGTGACGACCCGATGAACGACGACGACGTCACCGTCGGCTTCTATCCGAGCGGCGACAAGCTGGTGAAGGACGCCATGGGCGGCGTCGCCGCCGACTACACGTTCCGGATCCGTCCGGACCGGAAACTGGAGGCGCTGTTCAAGGCTCGCAGCGTGAATGGGCGGATCCAGTCGAGCCGCGCGGAAGAGGAGGTCTGGCTGCGCGATCCGGGCGCGGCGCGCGACCTGCAGCTCCTCAAGGCCAGGATCGACCTGAGCCTGAAGCCGGACGGCAGCCTCAGCGGATATGTGGGCGGCTACCGCCCCTGGAAGCCCGTCTACGACGGCTATGTCCGGGCGCGAGGACCGGTGATCGAGGCGCTGACCTGGGTGAGGCTGCCGGACGTCTTCTACGCGCTGAGGCGAAACGCCGACTATAGCCCGACCGGACCGACCGGCGAGAAGACCCACATCTCGTTCGCGCTGCGCGTCGACGCCGTTCCAGCCTTCGTCGTCCCGCCGGACGCCAAGGGAACGGCCCGCCCGATTTCGTACAAGAAGCAAGCCCCGCCTTCCGGCCAGCCGGACTCCACCGCCGATCGCCTGCCGTTCAACGTGGTGGATGGCATCGTCATTCCGCGCGGCGCAAAGGCGGTCTCGCAGCCGGACAGCGCGCTTCTCCCCCCTTCGACTACCGGCGCGGGAGGCGCCCAGTGATCCGCGCCATCGCCTTGTCCGCACTCGTCGTCGCCGGCCCGGTGCTGGCTGCCGACCTGCCGCTCTTGGCCGAGCCGGACCGGCCCATTCGGGCATCCGGGGTGGGCCTGGTCGTCTCCGACCTGGAGCGTTCGCGCCAGTTTTACGAGACCGTGCTGGGCTTCAAGGTCGCCGCGCGCGTTCCGGCGCAGGGACAGGCGCAGGAATATCTCATGGGCCTGACGGGCAATGTCCGGGCCGATACGCTCATCGTCCTTCGCCAGGGAGCGCCTCCGGCGGGCGCTACGGGCTTCGGCCGCGTCATCCTGACCGCGCCGAACGCGCGGCGGCTGGCCGAGCGAGCCGCTGCCGCCGGCTATCCGCCGCCGCGCATCGCCGACGGGACCAATGTGATCCGCGACCCGGACGGCTACGCCATCGAGCTGTACCAGCGCCCGGCCGCGACCCGTTGAGCCTCGCGCAGCCGGCCTTGTCGCTCTGGCCTGCAAGCTAGCTCCGCCGCGCTCGCGGCGGTACGCTGGCGCCATGTCCGTTCCGCCGCCCACCGCCGTGAGCCGCCAGGCGCTCTACGATCGCGTGTGGTCGCGCCCGATGAGCGCTGTCGCCGCGGAGCTCGGCCTGAGCAGCAACGGCCTGTCGAAGATCTGCGACCGACTGCTGATCCCGTACCCCGGGCGAGGCCACTGGTCGAAGGTGGCGGCCGGACGCGCGCCGCCGCCGCCCCAGCTGCCTTCGCCCCCGGCGGGCGTGGAGGACCCGATCACGATCGGCCCTGCGCGAGCTGCTTCGCGCCGCCGGCGAACCCGCGCATCGACGGGCGAGCGGGTGGACCAGCTCATGGACGCTGCAGCGGCGGTGATTGTCGAGTCGGGACTACCTGCACTGACGATGAAGAGCGTGGCCCGCAAGGTCGGCATCAGCGAGGCCCAGGCCCACAACTACTTCCGGCAGCGCAAGGATCTCCTCGTCGCCCTCGCCCGCCGCGAGCTGGCCGCGATGGAGGCGCGGCGGCGGACCGAGATCGATCGGGGCCATGATCGCTATACGAAGATCGCCCTGTCCACGATCACCTATCTGCGCGAAGCCGCCGAGCGGGGCGCCCTGATTCAGGTCCTCACCCAGTCGTCCGAGGTCCGCGAGGCTCTGCGCGCCGAACGCGCCGCCACGCAGCGCGCCGACCGGGATCAGGTGATGAACACCCTGACCGGCGCCTACGGCGTCCCGCGGGACGTAGCCCGGACGATGACCTCAGTGCTCACCGCCATCTGCCTTCGCGCCGGCCGCCTCGTCGGGAACGGCAAGCTCGACCTCGACGCCGCCGAGCGGCTCACCCTGGCGATCACCATGACGGGCAACCGGGACCTTATGCGCCAGTATCGCCAGACTGACGACCTAAGCGGGGTCCGCTGACGCTGCCGGCGTGAGCGCCGTCACCGACGACGTCACCAGTTGAGCGACCAGCTTCTGGGCTGTCTCCAACGGGATATCTCCCTGCCAGACCAGCCGCCCCATTTCCTCCGGGATCGCGAGGACAAGCAGCACGGCCGCGATCGCCTCCGCCGCGGGCAACCTGAGTTCGAGCCTGGCCCGCCGCGCGAAGCCCCGGATGAGCCGATCACGCAGACGCACTGCGGCCGGGTCCACATGGCCCGCCATATAGGCGTCACGGAGAATGAAGTGCGCGAGCGGACCGGTGCTGGCGATGTGTCGCAGGTAGACGTCGGCGCAACGGTGGGCGGCGGAACTGCCAGCCACGTCCTCAGCCGTCTCCGGCATGCCATCGGCCCGAAGCGCCGCTTGCTCCTCGGCGAGCAGCGCGTTGAAGAGGTCCGGCTGAGTGGGAAAGTACTCGTAAATCAGTCCCTTGGAGACACCGACGCGGCCGGCAAGCCGCTCCAGCGACAGCGGCAGATGCCCCTGCTCGAGCACGAGCGCCGCCGCGGCGTCCAGGATCTGACGCCGGCGCACCTCAGCCGACAAACGCTGCCTCGGCGCCAATCCGCCCTCCCGATCGCGCCCCCTTGTATCCGCCTTTGCCTTGGGACGCGAAGCCCCAAGGGTTGCAGGAAAAAGAGCCGGCGGCCGCGGAGCGCGGCCGCCGGAGTTGGGAGGCGACAGCCTTGGGAAGAGGGGCCTGAGCAGATCAGAAGGTCTTGGTGATCGAGACGCCGTACAGCCGCGGATCGAGCAGGATCACGTTGCGCGTGGCCCCGAGGTTCTCGTCGCTGATGTCGAAGCCGACGATGGTGTCGTCATCGAGCAGGTTCTTGACGAACGCCTGCACGCTCACCCCTGCGTCAGCCTTGTTGAAGGTGAGGCTCGCGTTGACGTTCTCCCAGCTGCGGATGCGATCGAACGGATTGTTGTTGTAGCGCATGTAGCTGCTGGACTGGCGGTAGTAGTCGCCGCGCAGGGTGGCGTCCCACCCGCCGGGCATTTCCCAGCGATACTGGGCGCCCAGAGCCACGGTCAGCTTCGGGGCGGCCGGCAGTCGATTGCCTTCAAGGTCCTGGATCACCCCCTCGCCCGCGCCGCTGGAATAGAGCGCCACGTCCGGCCCGTAGGCATAGACGCCCGAGCTGAGCGACGCCGCGGTAGCCGCCGGCACGCCCGCGGCCGTGAGGCGCGCCGTGAGCGTCGCCGGCCCGCTGCACGCAACCGTGGAGAGCACGGACGGCCCGGCTGCCGTCCGCAGCACCGCCGCCACGCCCGCGGCATTCAGGATGCAGCCGCCGGTCGTGGCGTTTCCATAGATGTACGTCGCATCGCCCCGCGTACGGTTGAAGGTGTCGACGACACGTCCCTCGTCGATCCGGGTGTCGAGGTACCCGATGTTCGCGTTGAGCCGCAGCCCCTGCATCGGCTCCCAGATGCTCTCGAGCTCGACGCCCTTGATCGTCGCGTCGATATTCTCGTTGTAGATCGAGCGGTTGACGCTCCGGGCGATCTGGTAGCCCTTGTAGTCGTAGTAGAAGCCCGTGAGGTTCAGGATCAGCGTGCCGTCGAGGAGGGTGTTCTTGGTCCCGATCTCGTAGGCATTGACGAACTCCGGCGCGAAGCTCGGCTTCAGACCCAGGGCCACGACGCCCGGCGGATTGAAGCCCCCGCCCTTGTACCCCTTGGAATACGACGCATAGACGAGGGTCGAATCCGTGAACGACAGGTCCGGCGACCAGTCCACGTTCAGGCGGCCGGTGACCTCCTCGAAGCCTACCCGCTGGAGCGCATTGAAGGTGGGCCCGCGCCCGGGGGCCAGCAGGGTCGAGCCCGAGCCGCGCGTGCGCTTCTTGTCGTTGGTGTAGCGCAGGCCGCCGGTCACCCGCAGCGTGTCCGTCGCCTTCCAGTAGACCTCTCCGAAGAGCGCCTTTGAGGTCAGGTCGTACTCGGTCAGGCTGATGAAGTAGTTGTGGCCGGTGAAATCCGGCGGATTGGAAGGATCGACGAAGGCCGTGGGGGCGAGAACCCTGGTGGCCAGCGTCGTCACGTTCGACGCCGAATAGGTTGTCGTGCTGGATTCGTAGTCGATGTAGATGCCGCCGACGTTGAAGTTCAGCGGCCCGTCGAAGTTCGACTGAAGGCGGAGCTCCTGGGTCCACTGTTCGCTGTGTCCAGCCCCGCCGGACTCGGCCTGGAAGCGATCCGTCGTGCCGAACTGCCCGTCGGTGAGCGTGCCCTGCGGCGTGTACCGCGTCACCCCGAACGGAACGGTCGGCCGGGCGCCGGTCGAGTCCCCGCGGGAGTAGCTCTCATTCTCGTTGTAGCTCGTCAGCGACGTCACCTTCAGCGCCTCGGTGACATCCCACTCGACGTTGAACTCGTAGAGGTCCGAGCGCGGACGATAGACGGGGCGACCGGCGAGCTCGACCTCGCGCAGGTTCCTGGAGACCGTCGCGCCCGCCAGCGAGTCCACCGTCTGCAGGCCGATCTGACGCCCCAGGATGCCGGGGAACGTCGCGAGCTGGTTGGTCGTCTGGTAGACGTTCGAGCCGTAGACGGACGCGGGCAGACACCCTTGATTGAAGGCCGCCTGGGCTGCTCCGGTCGCTACGCCTTGCACGCTGCTCAGGCCCGGATCCTTCGCGCAGAGCTGCTTGCGGGCGCCGCGGGTGTCATCCTCGGCGAAGCTCTCCCAGAGCGCCCAGGCGCGGAACGAGTCTGTGGGCTCGAAGGCGAGGGTGGCGCGACCAGCCCAGATCTGGCGTCCGTCGACGCGCTGACCGTTCAAGGTGTTCTTCGTGTAGCCTTCGCGGTCCAGACCGAAGGCTGCGACACGCAGGGCGAACATGTCGCCGAGCGGCAGGTTCACGAACGCCTGAGCCTTGATGCTGTCGTAGTTCCCGTACTCGGCGGTGACGCCGGCGGCGAAGGCGTTCTTCGGCTTGTTGGTGATGACGTTGACGACGCCGCCCGTGGCGTTGCGGCCGTACAGCGTGCCCTGGGGCCCGCGGAGCACCTCGACCCGCTCGACGTCGAAGAACTCGGCTTCGGCGATGCGGTTGGAGGTGAGCGGCGTGTTGTTGTGGTGGACCCCCACCCCGTCGTCACCCGTGGCGGCGATGAGTTGAGCGCCCACCCCACGGATCTGGAAGTTGGTGCGCAGCGAGCGCCGCTGGAACGTCAGGTTGGGCACGGACTGCACGAGGTTGCCCACCCCGTCGATGCCCTGGGCCTTCAGGGCCTCCTGGCTGAAAGCCGAGACGGCGATCGGCACGTCCTGAACTGACTCCTCGCGCTTCTGCGCGGTCACGATCAGTTCGTCGAGCAACGAGTCGGCCGGCTGGGCCCAGGCCGGCGCGGCCGCGAGCACAGTGAAAAGCGACGTAGAGGCCAGCAGAAGATGGCGCATCAAATCCCCCCATTGGTGTTGTTTCGTGCGCCGTATTGCGATGATAATGGTTCAATCGTCAATATGAGGACGGACGGGATTCACCGCGCCAGTCGACGACGCAACGGCCCGTACCGAAGCGACGCCCCGACTTGACCAGGTAATTTGGTGAGGTCGTCAGAAAAAATGGGAGGTTCACATGCCCTATGCCGCAGGCCGCGTGATTCACGACGCCGACAGCCACGTGATGGAGCCGGGCGACTGGCTCGCCGCGCATGCCGATGAGGCGCTGGCTCCGCGCCTGACGGCCAGGGCCACACCCGAGCGGATCGAGCGCCAGGTGGCTCAGGCGCGGGCGCGCAAGGGCGATACAGGCGCAAGCGCCGCCGCCGCGGACAACCTGATCGCCGGCCCCAAGGGCTGGATCGCCTATGGCGCCTTCGACGCCGACGAGCGGCGCGAAGCGCTGGACCGGCTCGGCTTTGCACGCCAGCTCGTCTTCGCCACATCGTCCTTGGCGATCTTCCGCACCTCCAGCAATCCCGATGTCCTCTACGGCGGAGCACGGGCGCACAACCGCGCCATGGCGGCCTTCTGCGCCGATCCCCGCCTCATCGGCGTGGCCTTCGTGCCGCTCGACGATCCGCAGCGCGCGCTGGAGATCGCGGCCGAGGCGATCGATCAGGGCTGTGGCGCGGTGTGGGTGCCGTCCACGCCCGCCGGCGGCATGTCGCCCGGCCATCCCGAGCTCGATCCGTTCTGGCATCTGCTGGCAGACACCAGGACCCCCTTCATGCTGCACATCGGCCCCGGCACGCGGATGCTGCCGCCCGAGTACGCCAACAACGGCAAGCCGCGATCCCCCGACCTCCATGGCGGAGGTGAGAATCTCCGCTTCAAGGACTTCGTCGTCCTGCCGTTCTCGGCCCAGATGTTCCTGGCCGCCCTGATCTACGACGGCCTATTCGACCGCGTCCCCGAATTGCGAGGCGGCGTTATCGAGTTCGGCGCCGCCTGGGTCCCGGGGTTCCTGCAGCAACTGGACCTGGGCTACCGCAGCTTCAGCAAGACCGATCCACTGCTGCAGGCGCTTGCCCTGAAGCCCTCCGACTACATCCGCCGGCACATCAAGTTCACGCCGTTCCCCGGCGAGGACGCCGGCGCGCTCATCCGGGACGCCGGACCGGAGCTTTTCCTTTTCTCGAGCGACTACCCTCATCCCGAAGGGACGACCGATCCGATCGGGCGGTTCGAGAAAACCTTCGAAGGCGTCACGGAAGATGACAAGGACCGCTTCTACCGGCGCAATTTCGAGGAAATGATGGGCGGCTAGCGGGACTTTAGAGAACAGGTCCAACGAGGGGGAGCGGGCCGACCAGCGTCGGCCCGTCACGGGGCGACGAACCATGCGAAAGTCTGTGTTGCCGGCGGCCGCCGGCCTGTTGCTGGCTGGAGGGCTCGTCGCAGGGTTCTCGCCCGCGCGCGCCGTCGATGGCGCGCGGCTCCAGGCCACCGCCCCGGGAGAGTGGTTGGCCGCCAGCAGAACCTACGACGAGCAGCGCTACAGCCCCCTCACGCAGATCAGCGGCGCGACCATCGGCCGGCTGGGCCTGACCTGGTACGCCGACATCGACACCGAGCGCGGTCAGGAGGCGACGCCGATCGTCGTGGATGGCGTGCTCTATGTCACCATCGCCTGGAGCATGGTGAAGGCCTATGACGCGGCCACGGGCCGCAAGCTCTGGGAGTATGATCCCAAGGTCGACCGCGCCGTGGGACAGATCGCCTGCTGCGACGTGGTCAACCGCGGCGTCGCGGCGTGGAAGGGGCGCATCTATCTCGGCGCGCTGGACGGCCGCCTCATCGCGCTCGACGCCAGAACCGGCCAGGTGGCGTGGTCGGTCCAGACCACCGACCCGGCCAAGCCCCACACGATCACCGGCGTACCCCGGATCATCCGCGGCAAGGTGATCATCGGCAACGGCGGCGCGGAATACGACGCCCGCGGATACATCACCGCCTACGACGCAGCGACAGGCCGCCAGCTCTGGCGGTTCTTCACCGTGCCAGGGGACCCGGCCAAGGGCTTCGAGACCCCCGAGCTCAGGATGGCGGCCGAGACCTGGACCGGCGAGTGGTGGAAGCTGGGCGGCGGCGGCACCGTCTGGGACGGCATGGCCTACGACGTGGAAACCGGCCTACTCTTCATCGGCGTCGGCAACGGCACGCCCTGGAACCAGAGGTTCCGCAGTCCAGGCGGTGGCGACAACCTCTTCCTCTCCTCGATCGTGGCGCTGGACCCGGACACCGGACGGTACCGCTGGCACTATCAGACGACGCCCGGAGAAACCTGGGACTACACCGCCGCTCAACCGATCATGGTGGCTACCCTCCCCGTCGGCGGTCGCCCGCGGCGCGTGGTGATGCAGGCGCCGAAGAATGGCTTCTTCTACGTGCTGGACGCCCGTACCGGGGCCTTGCTGTCGGCCGAGAAGTTCGCGCCCGCGGACTGGGCCGAGCGGGTGGACCTGAAGACGGGGCGGCCGGTCGAGAATCCGGCCGCGCGCTTCGACAGGACCGGACAGCCCGCCATCGTCACTCCAGGGCCGCTCGGGATGCACAACTGGCACCCCTGGTCGTTCAGCCCGCGGACGGGTTTCGTCTACCTGCCGGTGACCGTGAACAACGGCGCCTACGGCAGCGCCGCCGAACTCAAGGTCAACGATCGCGCCTTCAACACGGGCGTCGACGCGGGCCCTGCCATGAAGCTGTACGCCCGGCCAGGCGCGCCGAAGCCCGGGCCCATCACGAGCTACCTGCAGGCCTGGGACCCCGTCCGACAGACGGAGGTCTGGCGCATGACCAACCCGGTCTATGGCGCAAGCGGGACCCTGGCGACCGGCGCCGACCTCGTGTTCAGCGGCGATCATGCCGGACGTTTCGCCGCCTACGACGCACGCACCGGACGCCAGCTATGGACCACCCCGACCCAGGCCAAGGTGGTCGCCGCGCCAATGACCTATGAAGTCGGCGGCGAACAGTACGTGGCCATCCTGGTCGGGGCGCGAGGGCTTCCCGGCGCCCAGGTCCGCACCAGCCCCGTCAGCGCGAACAACTCGCGCCTGCTGGTCTACAAGCTCGGCGGAAACCTGCGCCTTCCCGAGGCCGAGTTTAAGCCCGCTCAGGCCTCCACCACCCTCCGCGTCCTCAACCCGCCGCTCCTTACTGGCACCAACGAGCAGGTCATCGACGGCCAGACCTCCTACGGCCGTGTCTGCTCGGGGTGTCATGGCGCGGGCGCCGTGGCCGACAAGTCCGTCCCCGACCTCCGTTACTCGACGACGCTCAACAGCCTGCCCGCCTGGAACGCCATTGTCCTCGACGGAGCCCGGGCGGGGAATGGGATGGCGTCCTTCAGGCCGCTCCTCGCGCCCGGCGAGTCGGAGGCGATCTGGCACTACGTCATCAGCCAGGCGAACAAGGACAAGGCCGCCGGCAGGAACTGACGCGCCGCTAGAGCAGAGGCGATGAGGCACGGACAACACGGCCGAGGTGAGGCGCGTGCATGCTCAGCGAGAGATGGCCCGCCAAAGCGGCGGTGATCCTAGGGACTATCCTTGCTTGATGACCGCCATGCGGCACGAGGCGACATGGGCGCCGACGGCAAGCGGACGCTTGCGGGCGCATGGAGTGATGCGGTCAATCCTCTTCGGAGAGCCACAGTTCGTGCGCGTCGAGCGCCATACGCAGCAGCGTGCGATGGGCCTCGGCGCGGGCGGCCAGTTCGAATCGGCGGGCCTCGAAAGCTTGTCGCTCGGCCAGCAATCGGTCGGACAGGTCGCGCTCGCCGAGCTGGTAGGCCCGGGTGATGCGCGCGGCCGCGACCTCGCTCGCCGCCCGCGCGGTCTCCGCGTCATGCCAGGCCGCCAGGGCCGCCTCAGCCGCCACAACGTCGGTGTCGGCCGTCGCCCGGATCTCGCGCGAGACCAGCGCGTGGCGCGCCAGCGCCTGGGCGGCGATCCCTGCCTGCCGGTCGGCGACCGCACTCCGACGCGGGCCGCTGAACGGGATCGAGACGAACACGCCGACGCCAGTCTCGTCCCCTCCCCGCTCGCTGAACGTCCGCACGCCGATGGTCGGATCGGGGGCGCGGTCGAGACGCGCCCGCCGCGCGAGGGTCTCCTCGCGATCCGCTTCGGCGCGGGCCATGCTGATCTCGTGGCTGCGCTCGACGATCAGCGCCGCCCAGCGGTCGAAAGCCCGCCGCGGCGCCGACGGCGGCGGCAGCGTAGCGGTGGCTGGCGGGACCAGTCCGGGAAAGACGCTCACTAGCTCCACGCGCGCGCGGCGCTCCAGGCCGGCCGACTGAACAAGGGCCGCGCGGGTGCGCGCCTCGGCGCCCTGGGCTTCCTGAAGCTCAAGGAGAGCGGCGTCCTTGAGTTCGACGCGTCGCTTCAGCGCCTGGACCTCCCGCGCATAGGTCTCCGCTTCCGCCGCGTCGATGGCATGGCGCTCACTGGCCTCCATCCAGCGCACCCAGCGGTCGACGAAATCGAGGGAGGCCTGGTGGCGCGCGTCCTCCACGGCGTCCTCGGCGGCGCGAACCCCGGCCATCCCCGCGGCGCGGTCGAGACGGCCCTTGCCGGGCAGCCGGAGGCCGCGGCTGAGCTGGCCGGACCACTCCGAATAGTCGCCGTCGCCGCGGACGCGCCGGTCGTCGAAGGTGGCGGTGAATGTGGTCTCGTGTTCGCCGGCGACCAACTGACGGGCTTCGGCGCGCGCCTGCGAAAGGCGGCCCTGGGCCAGAGCGACCGGTGGCGAAGCGTCCAGCACCTCAAGGACTGCCGCGTCCGGCGGCAGAAAAGGAGGGCGGTCAATCCCTGGCTCCGCCGCGTGGCCTCCCGAGGCGGTGGCGGCCGCCACCGCAACGCAGATGAAGATGCGTCGGATCATGCAGTCACCTCGCGGGCCGCCGCGCCCCGCTCGAGCCCGAAGCGCCGGTACAGAATGGGAAGCAGGATCAGGGTCAGCAGCGTGGACGTGACGAGGCCGCCGACCACCACGATCGCCAGGGGCTTCTGGATCTCCGAGCCGGGACCGGTGGCGAGCAGCAGCGGAACAAGGCCAAGGGCCGTGATGCTGGCCGTCATCAGCACCGGGCGCAGCCGCCGGCGCGACCCTTCCACGACCGCGTCACCGATGCTGAGCCCCCGCTGGATCAGGTCGTTGAAGTGCGAGACCAGGACCAGTCCGTTCAGCACGGCGATCCCAAGCAGGGCGATGAAGCCGACCGAGGCCGGCACAGAAAGGTACTGGCCCGACGCCCAAAGGGCCAACATCCCGCCGATCAGGGCGAAAGGGATGTTGGCCAGGATCAGCAGCGCCTGACGCATCGAACGCAGGGTGGCGAACAGGACGAGGAATATGAGGCCGAGCGCCGCCGGTACGACGATCCCCAGCCGCGCGGCCGCGCGGCGCTGGTTCTCGAACTGACCGCCCCAGGCCAGGCGATAGCCCTGAGGCAACGGGACCTCGCGCGCCACCCGCGCCTGGGCGTCGGAAACGAAGCCGACAAGGTCGCGGCCGGTGACGTAGGCCTGGATGACGGCGAAGCGAGAGGCGTTCTCCCGATCGATCTTCAGGGGACCGTCGACCCGGCGCGCGGCCGCCAGCTCCGAAAGGCGTGCGAGGCCCCCGTCAGGCGTGGCGATCTCAAGCTGCTCGATCTGCTCGGGCTGTGCACGGGCCGCCTCTGGCCCCCGCACGAGGATCGGCGTCCGGCGGCCCGGCTCGAACACGACGCCAGCGGGCGCCCCTTCGATCTGGGCCCTCAGTTCGGTCTGGACGTCCTCGATCGACAGGCCGCTTCGTCCGGCCGCGGCCCGATTCATGTCGAACTGCAGATAGGCCAGGCTGTCACCAGCTACCGTGTAGACATCGGCCGCGCCCGGAGTGGACTTCAGCACCGCCTCGATGCGGGCCGCCAAGTCCCCGAGCGTGGCGAGGTCCGGACCAAAGACCTTCACCGCCAGGTCGCCGCGGCTGCCGGTGAGCATCTCCGAGACCCGCATCTCGATCGGCTGGGTGAAGGCGGCGTCCACGCCGGAGAAGTCCGCGACCACCCTGCGCAGTTCGTCCGTCAGCCAGGCCTTATCCTGCCGCCGCCACTCGGATTTTGGCGCCAGCACAAGGAAGCTGTCGGTCTCGTTCAGACCCATGGGGTCGAGCCCAAGCTCGTCAGAGCCCACGCGCGCTACGATGCGCTTCACCTCGGGCACGCGCTCCAGAACGGCGCGCTGGACCGCCATGTCCTGGCGCGTGCTCTCGTCCAGGTTCACGGAGGGCAGCTTTGCGAGCTGCATGAGGATCGCGCCCTCGTCCATTGTGGGCATGAAGCTCTTGCCGATGAAGACATAGCCCGCGCCCGCGGCCGCCATCCCGACGACCGCCGCGGCCACCACGGGCATGGGACGGGCGAGGGACCGCTCCAGCAGCCGCGAATAGGCCGGTCCAACCCGCCGCATCAGCCAGGAGTCGTGGTGTGGCTGCGGCTTGAGGAGGAATGATGAGAGGACCGGGATCAGCGTGAAGGACAGCGCCAGCGACGATCCCAGGGCGAACACGATGGTCAGGGCCACCGGCGCGAACAGCTTGCCCTCCAGCCCCTGCAGGGACAGCAGCGGCATGAACACGAGGCAGATGATGATGACGCCCGAGACGACCGGGGTCGCCACCTCTCGGCAGGCCTCGTGGATGAGGTGCAGCTTCCGCGAGCCCTTGATGTCGGGGCTGTTGAGCCGCTCCACGGTATTCTCCACCACGACTACGGCCGCGTCGACCAGCATGCCTATCGCGATGGCCAGTCCGCCCAGGCTCATCAGGTTCGCCGACAGGCCGAAGGTCCGCATGAGGAGGAAGGTGGTGAGCGCCGCGAACGGCAGGGTCACGGCCACCACCACCGCGGCGCGCAGCTCGCCCAGGAACAGCAGCAGGAGCACGACCACCAGGATCGTCGCCTCCATCAGGGCCTTGGTCACCGTGCCGGTCGCGCGCTCGACAAGTTCGGAGCGGTCGTAGAAGGGGCTGATCGTGACGCCCTTGGGCAGGCTGGTCTGGACTTCGGCCAGCCGCGCCTTGACCTGCGCGACCACGGCCTTGGCGTCGGCGCCCTTCAGCGCGATCACGATCGCCTGCACGGCCTCGCCGCGACCGTCCTCGGTGACGGCGCCGTAACGGGTAAGCGCCCCTGTTCGCACCTCGGCGATATCGCCCAGCCGCACCGAGCCGCCGCCCGGCAAAGCGATCGGCGTGGCGCGAAGGTCGTCCAGCGTGACGGCGGCGCCGACGACGCGGACGACCAGGGCTTCCTCGCCCTCAATCAGGCGACCGGCGCCGTCGTTGCGGTTGGCGGCTTCGAGGGCCTGCCGCAGGCTGGCCGTCGTCAGGCCAGAGGCCGCCAGCGCCGCGGGATCCGGAACGACCTCGAACGCCCGGGCCCGTCCGCCCAGCACATTCACGTCCGCCACACCAGGCAACCCACGCAGGGCGGGTCGGACCGTCCAGTCCAGCAGCGTCCGGCGCTCCTCCAGGGAGAGACCCGGCCCTTCCAGGGTGAACATGTAGACGTCGGAGAGCGGGGTCGAAATCGGCGACAGGCCGCCGCTGACGCCGGCCGGCAGCGCGTCCATGGCGTTCGCCAGTCGCTCGGCGGTCTGCTGGCGCGCCCAGTAGACGTCCGTCCCTTCCTGGAAATCCAGGGTAATGTCGGCGATCGCGTACTTGGCAGTGGACCGCAGCATGGCCTGTTTGGGAATGCCCAGGAGCTCCATCTCCAGTGGCGCGATGACCTGGTTCTCCACCTCCTCCGGCGTCATGCCCGGGGCCTTCAGGATGATCTTCACCTGGGTGGGCGAGATGTCCGGAAAGGCGTCGACCGGCAGCTTGCGATAGGCGTCGATCCCCGCCAGCAGCAGGCCGAACGCCGCCACGAGGATCATGAGGCGCTGGGAGAGGGCCAGGCTGACAAGGCGGGCGAACATCGATCAGCGCCCCGCCGCGGCCTTGAGTTGGCTGACGCCCGCCGTGGCCACCGGGATTCCAGGGCGCAGGCCCGTCACCACGGTGGTGGTCGGCGACTGGCCGACCAGCGCGACGGGAACCGGCTGGTAGCCGGCGGCGGTGCGGGCGAAGACGGTGTCGCGCCCATTCACCGCCACGACCGCCGCGCGGGGCACGCTGACCGCGCCCGGCGGCGCCTTGGCGTAGACCGTCATCCAGACCGCACGGCCCGGAAGCACCTCGGCCTCTGGCGGCAGTTCGGCGCGCAGGATGACGGACCGGGTGCGGGCGTCGATGGCCGATCCGACGGCGACCACGCGCCCGCGGCGGCCTTCGGCATCGACCGCAGCGCCGACCTTCACGCGCCCGGCCTGGGCCGCCGGCAGCCTGGCCTCTAGCCAGGTCCGGCCACCCCGGTCGATGACCACCGCGGGCGCCATGGCCTCGACCCCCGCCCCAGGCTGAAGGTTGAGCTGGGAGACCCGGCCCGCGATGGGCGCGCGCAGGACGTATTCGCCCGCACGGCCGCCGCCCCCGGCGGCGGAGAGCAGCCGCCGCTTCTCGCTCACCAGCGCCCGGGCCTGGCCTGCCCGCGCGCCAGCCTCCTCGGCACGGGCGCCGGCGATGATCCCCTCGGCGGCCAGGGTGCGGGCGCGTCTGCTGGCGGCGTCGGCGGCGCGCAGCTCGGCCTCCGCCTGCGCCAGCTCGGCGCCCACGCGCAACGCATCCTGGCTGAACAGCAGGGCCAGCGGCTGGCCGGCGCGGACGTCCTGGCCCTCCAGTACGTCCACCCGCAGGACCGTCCCGGCGAAGGGCGCCGCGGCCACCATACGCCCGTTCATCGCCGGGGCGGCGGTGGCCGACAGAGTGGCGACGGGCGCTTCGGAAACGGGCGATGCGACTGCGGTGCGCAGCCCCATCGCCCGCTCCTGCGCCGGCGTGACCTTCACGAGCGGGGGGGATGCCGCGAGGGCCGAGCCGGCAAGGACAGTGAGGGCAAGCGCGCCGAAAGCGCCACGGACTCGGGAGTTGAGCGTCGGCAAGACTTAGGGTCCTCGCTGGCCGTGGAGTTCACGGCGAGCCCTCTCTGGCAGGCCTCGCTGAAATGACCCTGACGCGAAGCTGAAATGAAGCTGAACGTCCGCGCGCCGGCTTTCAGGCAGGTTTCAGCCCAGGCGTGCTAGGCAGGCGCATGCGTGTGCTTCTGGTCGAGGACGACAGCGAGCTGGCGCGCCGGCTGGAGCTGGCGCTGACGGAGGCGGGGTTTGCCGTCGACCGCGCCGGCGATGGCGAGGAGGCCGCAGAGCTGGGGGAGACGGCGACCTTTGACGCCGTAGTGCTGGATCTGGGTCTGCCGCGCCTTCCCGGACTGGACGTCCTGCGCCGCTGGCGGCGGGCGGGGCGGAATATGCCCGTGCTTGTGCTGACGGCGCGCGACGCCTGGACCGACCGTGTGGAGGGCCTGAACGCCGGCGCCGACGACTATCTGGGCAAGCCGTTCCAGTCGGCGGAGGTCGTGGCGCGCCTGCGGGCGCTGGTTCGCCGCTCGGGCGGCGGGGCCTCGCCAGTCCTGTCGCTCAACGGACTGGACCTCGACCCCGCGGCCGGCGTCGCGCAGGTGGACGGCCACACCGTCGAACTGACGGCGCGGGAGCTGCGGATCCTCGAATACCTCATGCATCGGCGCGGGCGGATCGTCTCGCAGGGCGAACTGATGGACCACGTCTACCCGATGGAGGAGGTGCGCGAGTCCAACACCATGGAGGTCTATGTCGCCCGCCTCAGACGCAAGCTAGGCCGTGAGCGGATCCGCACGATCCGTGGCCTCGGCTACCGGATGGGTTGACGTGAAGGCGCGTTGGCGGAGCTTTCGGGCGCGACTGATCGTCGGGTCCGTAGTGTGGATCATCGGCGGCGTAGCGCTCAGCGGCTTGGCGCTGTCCGAGCTGTTCCGCGAGCATGTGACGGAGCAGTTCGATGGGGAGCTGCATGGCCACGCCGAAGAACTGATCGCCCTGGCGGCGGTGGACCCGACCGGCCGGCCCTACCTGCACCGGCGCCTCAGCGATCCCCGGTTCCTGCCACCGGGATCCGGCTTCTACTGGCAGATCGAGCGGCAGGGCAGCGCGCCCGTGCTGTCGGGGTCCCTGGCGGGACATCCGCTCGTCCTTGATGGTGCGCCGCCGGCCACCGGTGTGGAGCGCCATGTCTTCATCACCGGGCCGCGAGGCCCGGTACGCCTCGTCGAGCGGACCATCGTGCCGGCCGGCGCGGGCGGCGAGCCCCTGCGGATCGCCATCGGCGTCGATGAGCGGGAGCTCGACCTGGTGCTGGCCGACTTCAACCGGACACTGGCCCTCTCCTTGGGCGTCATCGCCCTCGGGCTGGTGGTCGCGGCCTTCCTGCAGGTGACCTTCGGCCTGCAGCCTCTGGGCCGGGTCCGCACGGCCCTGGCCGACGTCCGCAGCGGGCGCGTGCGACGCCTGCCCGAGGACAGCCCCAGCGAGGTGAGACCGCTCGTCCAGGACCTCAACGCCCTGCTCGACGCCAATGAGGAGATGATCCGCCGGGCGCGCGCCCAGGCCGGCAACCTCGCTCATGCGCTCAAGACCCCGCTCGCCATCCTGGTGGATGAAGGCGAGCGATTGCGCGCCGCAGGCCAGTCAGAGGCCGCGTCGGCGATCCTGGCCCAGTGCGACCGGATGCGGCGGCAGATCGACTACCAGATGGCCCGGGCAAGAGCGGCGGCCTCGCGCAGCGCGCCCGGCGCGGCGGCGGATCTGAATGCGACGCTGGCGCCCATACTCTCAGCCATGGACCGCCTGCACGGGCGCCGGGGAATTCGATACCGGATGGAGTGCGCTGACCAGGTCGCAGCGGCGGTCGAGACGCAGGACCTGGCGGAGATGGTCGCCAACCTGCTGGACAACGCGGGCAAGTGGGCGACCGACGAGGTGTTCGTCGGGGTCTCGACCTCGCGCGAAGGGGTCGTCCGCATCGTCATCGACGACGACGGCCCGGGGCTGCCGCCCGAGAGCTGGGAACTGGTGTTCGATGTGGGTCAGCGGCTCGACGAGCGGGCGCCGGGTTCGGGCCTGGGCCTGCCGATCGTGCGCGACCTCGCCAACCTGTACGGCGGTCGGGTCTGGCTCGAGGATAGCCCGCGAGGCGGCCTGCGCGCGGTGCTGGAGTTGCCTGCGGCGAGGGCGTGATGAGCTGAACCGAAATCCCGCGCTGGCGGGCCCGGCAGGTCGGGCGCAGCGGTGGGTGATCGCCTCCGGCGCAAGTCGCGGCTTGAATGACGTCGCGTAGACTGTTTTTCGCTAGGAGCTACAGACCTGGTCCGGCCGCGGCCTGGGTGAGCCAAATCCTCCTGAGGCATCATGCAATTTGACGACGTCATCCTCGGTCGCCGGAGCATCCGCGGTTACAAGCCCGACCCTGTTCCCCGGGAGTTGATCGAGGAGATCATCACCCTGGCGATGCGGGCGCCTTCGTCAATGAACGTGCAGCCCTGGAACTTCTACGTCATCACGGGCGAGCCGCTGGACCGCATCCGCGCCGGCAACACCGAGCGCAACCTCGCGGGGGTGCCCCACTCGCGCGAGTTCCGCGTCGGCGGCGCCTTCGAGGGCAAGCACCGCGACCGGCAGGTGGGCGTCGCCAAACAGCTCTTTGGCGCCATGGGCATCGCCCGGGACGACAAGGAGGCGCGCCAGGACTGGGTTCTGCGCGGCTTCCGCCAGTTCGACGCGCCGGTCTGCGTGATCGTGACCTTCGACAAGGAACTGGAGGGCAGCGACGATGCGCCCTTCGACTGCGGCGCAGTGGCGACCAACCTCGTCAACGCCGCCTGGTCGCGCGGCCTGGGCGCGGTGATCAACAGCCAGGGCATCATGCAGTCACCCGTGGTCCGCGAGCACGCCGGGGTCGCCGACGACCAGGTGATCATGAAAAGCATCGCCCTCGGATGGCCGGACGACACCTTCCCCGCCAATGCCGTCGTCTCCGAACGCAAGTCGGTCAAGGAAGCAGCCGTCTTCGTCGGCTTCGACGACTGACTGCCCTCGGCAAGAACACTGGTGCGACCAGGACGCCGGCTCCAGGTCCCGGCCCCCGCCAGGAGCGGGACTGGGACTTCAGCCGACGCGGACCTTTCGAAGCAAGCCCTGCCCCGCAAAGGGGGAGGCCGAAGCCGCATGGTTCGGGCTCAGGGAAGGGTTCACTTCAGACTTCGATCCTGGATGAGCCCGATGCCTCTTCTGAAACTGGCTGCTGGTGGGCCCGGCAGGACTCAAATTTCCCTCGGTGATTGCTCTATTGGAACGCCACGTACCAACACTGCTACCAACGCGTCCCGCTGCGCCATGATTCAGAGCTCCGCTTGAACCGCACGGGACGAGGATTCTCCCCGCGTCAGCTCGCCGCTTCCCTTCTCGCGTCCTCAGTCACGCGACCGTCGGTCAGGGTGACACGTCGGGCGCACTGCGCCGCGACATGCTCGTCGTGGGTACAGATCAGGAAGGTGACGCCATCCTCTCGGTTCATCGCACGCATCAGCTCCAGCACCTGCTCGGCCGATTGCCGATCAAGGTTTCCCGTGGGCTCGTCGGCCAGGACGAGGAGCGGGCGATTGATCAGTGCGCGTGCGATCGCCACGCTGTGTTTCTGACCTCCGGAGAGGCGCGTCGCCCGACAATCAGCGCGATCCGCGAGCCCTACGCGGACAAGCAGCTCGCGGGCTCGCTGGCGCAGCTCTCGGGAGATCCCCCCGGCACGCGCCGCCGCCGGAAACGCCACATTCTCGAGCGCGCTGAAATCGGGAAGCAGGTGATGGGCCTGGAAGACGAAGCCGAGCTTTCGGTTGCGGAATACGGCCCGTTCTCTGTCCGGGAGATCGTCGACGCGCTCTCCGCCGATCCGGATCTCGCCCGCCGAAGGCGTCAGCAGCAGCCCGAGGATGGAAAGCAGCGTCGACTTGCCCGATCCGGACGCCCCGACGAGGGCGACCAGTTCGCCGGTATCCAGATCGAGGTCGATACCGTTCAGGACTGGCGTGACCTCCTCGCCATTGCGGAAGCTCTTTTCGACGCCGCGGGC
>NZ_QFYS01000035.1 GCF_003254525.1 Phenylobacterium kunshanense | reverse complement strand
ATCCTCCCCCACAGGGGGAGGTGGCCCAAAGGGCCGGAGGGGGTTCACGCCCGCGGCGTCTCAGTCTTCCTCTTCCAGCCGAGCCCAGATCGTACGCGCAGCGTCGTCCACGCTGCGCAGCACCAGCGAGGCTGGAAGCCGCCACGTGCGTATCCCACGCTCGGCCAGCCATGCGTCGCGGCGATCGTCCCGATCCGGGCGGTCTCCGAAGCCATGGCTTCCGCCGTCGACTTCCACCGCCAGCTTCCTCGCGTCGCAGTAGAAGTCGAGCACATATGGACCGACCGGATGCTGCTTGCGGAAGTGGAGCCCTTCCATCTTCCGGCCCTTCAGCACGCGCCACAGCAGCACTTCCGGCAGGCTCATGGTCCGCCGGAGCGACCTGGCCCTGTCCTTCGTCGGTCGCGGCGCGTCCATACACCAAACTTAGCAGGCGAACGTCCGATGGGCGCACCGATGCGCCGGGGCTGAAACCCCCTCAGTCGCTTCGCGACAGCTCCCCCTGAGGGGGAGCATTC
>NZ_QFYS01000034.1 GCF_003254525.1 Phenylobacterium kunshanense | reverse complement strand
TGTTCGTCACTCCTTCCGGCAGGCGGAACAGCGGCCGTGCCGTCTGCAGCGTCAGGAACAGCACCCGCGAATCGAGGCTCTCCAGCCCGGTCCTGTAGACGCCACGAATGGTGAGCAGCCGTTCGGCACCTCGATCCGTCCGCAGCAGGACGGGCTGGTTGGCGGAGAGGCCCAGCTCCTCCGCCAGGCGCTCACCGACCAGTACGCCGTCGGCTCCCATGCTGGCGCTTCCGGCCACGATCCGGCTGCTGATGGGCGAGATGACGTCCAGGCCCTCAGGTTCAAGGCCCGTGACCGAGACAGGCTGGACCGCCTCTCCGCGGATGAGGAAGGCGCTGCCGGTGATCTGCGGGCTGATGCCGGAGACGCCGTCCTGAGTCCGGTTCTGGTCGACCACCGAGCGCCACTGCCGAATCTGCTGTCGCTGGAAAGTGGAAACTAGGGCCACCCCCTCGCTGCGGACGCCGGGTGAGGAAAGAATGCGGGCCCGGCGCGTGTCCGGCTCCAGGCTGACGTGGGCGCTGTTGGACGTC
>NZ_QFYS01000033.1 GCF_003254525.1 Phenylobacterium kunshanense | reverse complement strand
CCTGGCCCCATGGGTCCTTCTGGTCCTCGTGGTCTCCCTGGCCCCCCTGGTGCACCTGGTCCTCAAGGTTTCCAAGGCCCCCCTGGTGAACCTGGCGAGCCTGGCGCTTCAGGTCCAATGGGTCCCCGAGGTCCCCCTGGCCCTCCTGGCAAGAACGGAGATGATGGGGAAGCTGGTAAGCCTGGCCGCCCTGGTGAGCGTGGACCTCCTGGACCTCAGGGTGCTCGTGGATTGCCTGGAACAGCTGGCCTCCCCGGAATGAAGGGACACAGAGGTTTCAGTGGTTTGGATGGTGCCAAAGGAGATACTGGTCCTGCTGGTCCTAAGGGAGAGCCTGGCAGTCCTGGTGAAAATGGAGCTCCCGGCCAGATGGGTCCCCGAGGTCTGCCTGGTGAGAGAGGTCGCCCTGGACCCCCTGGCAGTGCTGGTGCTCGTGGTAACGATGGTGCTGTCGGTGCAGCTGGGCCCCCCGGTCCCACCGGCCCTACTGGCCCTCCTGGCTTCCCTGGTGCAGCTGGTGCTAAGGGTGAAGCTGGTCCCCAGGGAGCC
>NZ_QFYS01000032.1 GCF_003254525.1 Phenylobacterium kunshanense | reverse complement strand
ATCAGGCGCATCGATCAGAACCGCCGGCATCAACGTGGACGGCGCCGCCAACGCCGCCCGCCGCCACCGGTACAACAGGCTCGTGTGGATCTCCGCCCGCCGCGCGGTCTCCGTCACATTACCGCCCCGCCCGAACGCCTCGGCCAGCAACGCCAGCTTCTGGTCTTCATCCCAGCGGCGACGCCGCTCCGGCCCCGTGATCAGCGTCGAATACGCCATCCTGCTGCTAACACCGCTCCTAACCACGCTGTTAGCTGTGCGGCTATGCCTCAATCACCGGAAGGCGGCCCTCACCGGAGGGGTATCTCTCCTCCGCAGCCAGCTTCGGCGCAGCGGCCAAGGCCGCGCTCGCCGCGTTCGCCTGAGCCTCAGCGGTTCAACAGGGTGGTGGGATGATCGCCGGCCGCCCGATCGCCGCCGCGTCACCGCAAGCCCAACTCACCAAGATCGAGCACATCGGCGAAGACGTCGAGCACCCGGGCGGGATTGGCTTCGCCCAACTCGTCGTCCAGATAGCTCGGCAAGGGCGTCGGCTGCCTGCGATCCTCACCCGCGACGTAGGGGCTCATCTGCGCCCCGATATCGTGATGTCAGAAGTCTGCGCTGCTTCGCATTCCTACGCAGCCGCGGTGGGCAGCAGACATTGGCATCCG
>NZ_QFYS01000031.1 GCF_003254525.1 Phenylobacterium kunshanense | reverse complement strand
CCCTGGCTCTGGCCACCGCCTCCGCCGGTCTGCTGCCCCAGCAGGTGCCGATCCACCCCCGTGACCTGCCCGCCGTGACCAAGATCGAGGGTCGCATCACCAATGGCAAGACCGCCACTTCTGGCCAGTTCCCCTACCAGGTGGGACTCAGCTTCGCCAGCACCAGCGGCAGCTGGTGGTGCGGTGGTTCCATCATCGACAACACCTGGGTTCTCACTGCTGCTCACTGCACTTCTGGTGCCTCCGCTGTGACCATTTACTACGGAGCCACCGTGCGTACTAGTGCCCAGCTGGTCCAGACCGTTTCCGCCGATAACTTCGTTCAGCACGCCAGCTACAACTCGATTGTGTTGAGGAACGACATTTCCCTGATCAAGACCCCAACGGTTGCCTTCACCGCCCTTATTAACAAGGTTGAGCTGCCCGCCATCGCCGGTACCTACTCCACTTACACTGGACAGCAGGCTATTGCCTCCGGATGGGGCAAGACCTCCGATTCCGCCACCAGCGTCGCTAACACTCTGCAGTACGAAGTCTTCGAGGTTGTGTCCGTCTCTCAATGCCAGAACACTTATGGCTCTCTGGTAGCCACCAACAACGTGATCTGCGTTGCTACCCCCAACAAAGTGTCCACCTGCAACGGCGACTCCGGCGGCCCACTGGTC
>NZ_QFYS01000030.1 GCF_003254525.1 Phenylobacterium kunshanense | reverse complement strand
CGTGACCCGGCGATCGGCGAGGAGCGGATCCTTGAGCTGATGGCGGCGGTGGACGCCTACATCCCGCAGCCGGAGCGTCCTGTGGACCTTCCGTTCCTGATGCCGGTGGAAGACGTGTTCTCGATCTCTGGCCGCGGCACGGTGGTGACGGGCCGGATCGAGAAGGGGATCGTGAAGGTCGGCGAGGAAGTCGAGATCGTCGGCATCCGTCCGGTTCAGAAGACGACCTGCACGGGCGTCGAGATGTTCCGCAAGCTGCTGGACCAGGGCCAGGCTGGCGACAACGTGGGCGTTCTGCTGCGCGGCACGAAGCGCGAGGACGTGGAGCGCGGCCAGGTGCTGTGCAAGCCGGGCTCGATCACGCCGCACACGGAGTTCATGGCCGAGGCCTACATCCTGACGAAGGAAGAGGGCGGCCGTCACACCCCGTTCTTCACGAACTACCGTCCGCAGTTCTACTTCCGGACGACGGACGTGACGGGGATCATCAAGCTGAAGGAAGGCGTGGAAATGATCATGCCCGGCGACAACGCCGAGCTGCTGGTCGAACTGATCACGCCGATCGCCATGGACCAGGGCCTGCGCTTCGCGATCCGCGAAGGCGGCCGGACCGTCGGTTCGGGCGTCGTCTCCAAGATCCTCAAGTAAGCCACCCGCTTACCTGAAGACCGAATACGAAGGGCCGTCGGGGGAAACCCCGGCGGCCCTTTCGCTTGCGGGG